>NZ_VOEI01000002.1 GCF_007846095.1 Mucilaginibacter achroorhodeus | reverse complement strand
AGGGTCTTCTTCAGATTATGAGCCATTAGCTCAGAGCCTAAGTCATAGTTCACCCTGCCTCCTCGCGATCTTTTATCCTACTAAAATAATTATGCAAATCTAAAGGAGCTTGTCGAAGACCTTTTGCAATGACAGGTGGTTCGACAAGCTCACCATGACTAAAGTTATATTCTCAGTCTGAACTGATCGCAGATTTTTATAAACTGTTATTGGCCTGCACCCATTAAAGGCGCAAACTTCTTGCTGTAATCCTGTAGCTGTGCATTTAGTTTATTGTGCAGATCGGTTTGATGTGCTTTCTCGGTGTTTTCAACCAAATGATTAAGCACTTGCATACCTATCTGTACATCGCGCAAAGGCACACGTTGCGCATCACTTTGTAACAGGTGGTAAAAATAACCGAACTGGTCCATCAGGTATTTATCAATGTTTACAGCCATTTTGTTACCCAGCTTGTTATCACCAAGGTTATAGGCCATCTGCGCCAGGTACATTTTACGGCCCGCCATATCTATAAACGGATAAAGGTCATCAGGCAACTCATTGTCAAACTTATGCAGCACTTTAAGCGCTTTATCATTTTGGCCGTTGTTATAAAGTGTAGTAGCCAAATCAAGAAAGGTAGTCGTAAGCACAGGGTAGAACATACTTGTAGATTCGGGATCAAGGTATCGCGCGGTCTTAAACTTGCCGAACTTAAATTTGTTCATCACATTATCATACATCACATCGGCATTTACCTTGCTTAACTGATCGTGATTAGCGGTATCAGCTTTTAAAGGCAATAACCGGTAGGTAAAGCCTTCTTTATACAGGTATTGCTGCAAGCCCATCAAATTGTTTGTGCCTACGGTAGTTGCAAAGCAAATAGGGCGTTTCCAGTTGTTGTGCGCCAGGATGTCTATTACCGCGAGATCATCCTTGGTAATGTAGTTTGATGTGTATTTCCACTCGAGTGTATCAGCCAGTTGAGCTTTTTGCGCTGGAGATATCACTTTGTTTTTAATTACATCATCGGCATTAATGGTAAGTTTAAAGTCTTTGGTTGGCAGGTAGTTCACATATTCGCCGCCCTGGCTCTGGCCCTGCATGCTTTTATCGTCAGATGTGATAAAATCAAATATCTCCCTTAATTCCACAGCGCCCTTGATACCGCCATCGTTGTAATAGATCACATCGCGCACGCCATCCTTATATTTATTATATGGCATGGTAATGGGCAGCGGAGCAGAGGCGTTCATGGGCCGCTGCATCTGGCGAATGTACCATGCACCGCTAAACAGGCTTAGATTTACAATACGTACATCCGGCCTTATGCCCTCAACTTCCTGGTCGTACCATAACGAGTAAGTATCGTTATCGCCATAGGTGAACAAAATGGCATTTGGCGGGCAGGATATAAGATAGTTATAAGCCATATCGTGCGCCGTCATTTTGGTAGAGCGGTCATGCCCGCGCCACTCTTGCTTAGCCATTAATACAGGTGCAATAAGCAAGCAAACTGCGGTAGCAATGTAAGCGGCTTTTTTAGCATCTACCTTTTTACGGATGCCATCCGTAAGCGCAATTACTGATAGGCCTATCCATATTGCAAATGCGTAGAATGACCCTACATAAGAATAATCGCGTTCGCGCGGCTGCACCGAGGGCTGGTTTACGTAAAATACAACGGCCAGCCCGGTAAAAAACCAAAGCAAAACCACAACCAGCGCATCGCGTTTGCGGCGTTCAACATGGTAAACCAAACCTATTAAACCCAGTATCAAAGGGATGCCGTACAACGGTGTGTACGACGGGTTGCTGGTTACATTTTGTGGAAGATGTTTACCGCTGTCAAAAATACCGGTAGTCCAGTTGCCATCAATGCTTTCGGTGCTTTGCTGCCCGTCAACATCGCTGTAACGACCTGCATAATTCCACAGGAAATAGCGGAAATACATTTGGTATATCTGCCAGCTAAACATCCATTTCATGTTATCTGCAAAAGTAGGTGCTTGTCCTTCGGGTATCTGTCCCCAGCCACGGTAAAATCCCTGATCGCCGGGGTCTGTGCTGTACATCCGCGGGAGTATGGTATTATGGTCATACTTGTAGCCTAAAGTTTTTCCGGCTACTTCGTATTTTTTTTCGCCTTTTTGGTAGATGGTACTGCCTTCTACCTGGTCTGTTACCTGCGCATCAAAGTACTGCCCGTAAAGTAGTGGGTTTTCGCCATACTGGATGCGGTTAAGGTAGCCATACAATGTAAAAGCATTATCGGGATGCGAGTTATTCAAATTAGTATTTGCTGTAGCCCTGATAGGGATATAGGCGAAAGAGCCATAACCAAGATAGATGAACGCAACGCACAAAAATGCCAGGTTTAACACCGGTTTATTTTTGCGGATGCTGTAAACAATGCCGAACACGATAACACCTATCAATAAAAGGAAGAATACGATAGCCCCGCTGCCAAAGCCCATTCCAAGCGAGTTCACAAAATACAGATCAAAAAAAGCTGCAAATTTGATAGTATAACCTCTGATGCCGTATTGTACGAAGCCAAGTATTACAATACCCGTTAAAAACGCCAGGAAAGCGCTCCATGCCGTAATGTTTTTATATCGCCTAAAGTAATATACCAATGCAATTGCCGGTATGGTTAACAGGTTAAGAAGGTGTATACCGATGGATAAACCCATTACATAGGCAATAAAAACCAGCCATTTATCGGCACCGGGCTCATCAGCGTGGGCATCCCATTTCAATATCGCCCAAAAAACGACTGCGATACAAAGTATAGATAGCGCAAATACGATGGTCTCTACTGCTGAGAACCAAAAGGTATCGGTAAAGGTAAAAGCCAAAGCGCCTACCAAACCAGCGCCCATTATCACCGTGGTTTGTGCATTACCAAAATCCTTTTCGCGGCCAACCAGCAGTTTTTTGGCAAGTGCGGTAACGGTCCAGAACAGGAACATTACGGTAGCACCGCTGGCAATGGCAGCCATGGAGTTGGTGTAAAATGGCACCTTGGTATTATCGCCCATGGATAGCAGCGAAAATACTTTGCCCAGCATGGCAAATAACGGATAGCCCGGCTGGTGCGATACCTGCAAACGGTAAGCGCATGATATAAATTCTCCGCAGTCCCAAAAGCTTACGGACGGTTCTAAAGTAAGGATAAAGGTGGTGGTAGCTATTAAAAAGCATAGCCAGCCAAGTAAGTTGTTAAGTTTTGTGTATTGCATGCGCCACAGTAAAGTTTAGCTGCGGCAAATATCAATAAATAATGCCTTGTTTTAACTTAATGCTAACATGGTTTAACAATTTTAACAGAATTTAACCATGTAGATGTTGTTTGTGGTTTCTATAATCCGGAAATATCGTGGCTCTCTACGAGTATAAATTTTAATGTTACAATAAATAACGCTTAATTTGTTGCGTATGCAAAACAACTACTTAAAGCTTGCAGGTAAAAGCATAGCATTTTGCGCAGGTATTATGTTTACTGCCTTAACAGGCAAGGCACAATCGGTATATCTGCCGCAGTCATATCAGTTCTATCAAAAATTTAATGCGGATATCTATTCAAAAAGCAGTAGCATGCATACATCGCTAAGGCCGTTTTTGATAGACAGCACCATTAGCAACCGCTACAATCAGCTGATGCAAATGGGTGTGGATAGCAGCCGTAAAAGTTGGTTCTTAAGAAAAGTCTTTAACGAACATCTACTGGATATCAGAAACAAAGATTGGACATTCTATGCCGATTATTTGCAGGACAATACAATTGGTCACGATTTTTCTGAAACCAACAAGCAGCCTATACTATTTAAGCCTCTTGGGTTCGGTTTTACATCTCGCATAGGTACTAATACACGTGGTTTTCAATTAGGTGGTACGGTTGGTAAAAAGTTTTCTTTTTACACCAGTGGATATGAGAATCAGGCAGCTTTTCCGGCTTACTATACTGAGTATGTGAGTAAGAAAGGTTTTGTACCCGGCCAGGCATATGATCGTAATCTATCAAAATCATACCGCGATTTTTCTTACGCAACGGCAATTATCTCCTATACACCAATACAGCAGTTAAACATCACTTTAGGGCAGGATAAAACCTTTATAGGTGATGGTTATCGCTCAATATTGTTATCAGATTTCGCCGCCAATTATCCTCTGTTGCGTTTAACCGCCAACGTGGGCAAATTTCAGTATATGATGATGTGGACCTATCTGCAGGATCTTACCCTGCCGAAGTTTGATACCTTTGGCAGCAACCGCCGCAAATGGGGTGTTTTCCATTATTTAGATTACAATGTTAATAATAGCCTGTCATTTGGTTTCTTTAACGCGTACATAGCCCCCGAAGCGGATGACCAGGGTAACCGCCGCGGGTTTGATGTAAACTTCGTTAACCCGATTTTATTCTCAAGCAGCCTTGGGCCATCATCACAACCCGGCAATGCGTTGGTTGGCTTTACGGGCAAATACAAGATATTTGATAAACATGCAGTGTATGGCCAGTTGCTGTTCGATCGTACAAAAGCCGTAGATGCTGCAAACAATAATGTTAAGAACACAGGTGGAGTGCAGCTGGGTGTAAGAGGTGCTGATATATTCGGCGTAAAGGATTTAAACTATCTTGTGGAGTACGATGCGGTTAAGCCTTATACTTACTCCAGCCCGCAGGTGATCAGTGCATATACTTTCTATAGCCAACCGCTTGGTGATCCGCTTAGCGCAAACTTCCGTGAGGTTGTAGGCTTGATGAACTATACTTATAAACGCTTTGATTTTCAGGGCCAGTTGATGTACGCCAAATACGGCCTGGATGCCACTGCCGCTGACAATGCCGGACGCGATGTTACCAAACCACTTGTACCTACCGTAAACAGCACTAATATCGGCCAAGGACTAAATACTAACTTATACTATGCTGAAGGAACAGTCTCCTATTTGTTAAACCCTAAGTACAACCTACGTTTTGAATTAGGCGCTTTGTACCGCCAGGAGAAAAATGTGCAAACAGATAAAAAGACCACCATGCTTACTTTTGGTATTAAAAGCAGCTTCAGAAACCTGTATCACGATTTTTAATCTAGTTTGACAAGGGCTATCCGGTAATAAAATACTGTAGTGCTCACCATTTTATCTGTACCTGTCACCATTTCTTAGCAACGATTTGTGCTCACTTTTGTATTGTATTAAAACACATAACAAACATGAGCACAAACAAAATTGCATTAATAACAGGCGGAAGCAGGGGCCTTGGTAAAAACGCTGCACTTAAAGTAGCGTCAAAAGGTATTGATGTTATCATTACCTACCGTAGCAAAAAAGAAGAAGCAGAAGAAGTTGTAAACCAGATACAGGCCGCAGGCCAAACAGCCGCTGCGCTTCAATTGGACACAGGTAAAGCATCTCCATTTGCCGGCTTCAAAGATCAATTGGTAAAAACCCTGCATGATACCTGGGGACGTGATAGTTTCGATTTCCTGGTGAACAACGCCGGTATAGATGCGGCATCACCTTTTGCACAAACTACTGAAGAAGATTTTGATAATCTTTTCAATGTGCACTTTAAAGGGGTTTACTTCCTTACTCAAACTTTGCTGAATAACATAGCCGACGGTGGCCGTATCATTAACCTATCAACCGGTTTAACGCGCTTTGCAACGCCCGGTTACGCTGCCTACGCATCTATGAAAGGTGCTATAGAGGTGTTCACTAAATATCTGGCTAAAGAGTTGGGTAGCCGCGGCATAGCTGCAAATATGGTAGCACCGGGTATCGTTGAAACCGACTTTACCAAAAAAGCTTTTGATAGCCACCCGCAAATGCACGAATTTATTTCGTCTATCACGGCCTTAGGTCGCCCCGGGGTACCAGACGATATTGGCGGCGTAATTGCGTTTTTATGTACCGAGGATGCCCGCTGGATAAACGCGCAGCGCATCGAAGCATCGGGAGGGATGTTTTTGTAAGGGCCCCTTCTCAGAATTTGTCATTCTGAGCAGAGCGAAGAATCCATTATACATTAGGCGGCGATTAGGACTTCACTACGTTCAGCATGACAAGTAATATTTAAGCCACTCTCTTTTGGAGAGGGGTGAGGAAGACGCTGGAAAATAAAAGAGATGGTTCAACTACGAGCCATCTCTTTTTTGTTTACTATCTTTCGGCCTAAATATTTGGATATGGAATTTGGCCGCGTACCCGAGCACGAACTGGCGAATATCGATTTCTCTTTACCTCCCGATCCGGCGTTTACTACCGAAACACTCGCCCGCGCCGATAGCTCACAGCCTTTGCAAGTGCATGTAGGCTGCGCCAAATGGGGCCGTAAAGAATGGGTGGGCCAGATCTATCCGCCCAAAACAAAGGATGCCAATTTTTTAGATGAATATGTTAAGCATTTCAACTGCATTGAACTGAACGCTACCTTTTATCAAACCTACGGGCCCGATACCATCTCTAAGTGGAAAAACAAGGCAGATTCAAATCCCGATTTTAAGTTTTGCCCAAAATTTTCGCAAAGCATCAGCCACATCCGCAGGTTAAAAAATGCAGATGATATTACCACCGCCTACTACGAGGGCGTTATGGCTTTTGAGGAAAAGCTTGGGCCTATGTTTCTGCAACTGAGCGATAACTTTAGTCCTAAAAGCCTGCCGGAATTAACAGCTTACCTGGAGCATTTGCCTACCGACGTGCCAGTTTATGTAGAGCTTCGGCATAAAGACTGGTATGCTGTGCCCGAAAACCGGGAGGCGGTTTTTAACCTGTTCAGGAGGTTGAATATCGGCTCCATTATTACGGACGCCAGCGGACGCCGCGATTGCGTACACATGATGCTTTCAACCCCTCATGCGTTCATTCGTTTTGTTGGTAACAGTTTACATACAACAGATTATAGCCGTTGCGATGAATGGATAGACCGCATAGCTCAATGGAAAGAACAAGGCTTGCAATCCGTGTGGTTTTTTATGCATCAGCACGATGAACGCTACTCGCCCGAACTGGCTGATTACGTAATAAAGAAAATGAACGAACGTCTTAATGTAAACATCCCAAGGCCTAAATTTATTGATAAGGGCTTGTTTGGTTGAAATTCAAAGGGTTATGTTTACAACAAAAAACACCATTATTCTGAGTGATAATGAAGAATTTGCTAAACTTTATACAAGTCGCAGATCAGATGCTTCACATGCGTTCAGCATGACAGATTTGGAATAACAAAAGCACAGACAAAACGCCGCCGAACAAAATGCTGTATAGTGTAACGTGCGGATAGTACAGGCATTGCTACAGCACAAACATTGTAGCGCGTTACCGTAGCTGCGAGTTTTATTGATATTTTGTTTATTAGATTGGTATCAATGAGCTCGCTTGGGCTCGGTTTTCTTTGGTTACTTTCTTTTTTGCGTAAAAAGGAAAGTAACATCCACTGGGATAAATACAACTCACTCCCATTGCTAACGAAGAACTAATTGGCTGATAGCTACTATCGCCGAAAGAACCTCTACGTTGCTTAGATTCGCAATTATGGTAACCGCATTTAATTCTATATTTGCAGCATGAGCAAACTTTGGCAAAAAACCACCAACGTTGATAAATTAGTTGAGAACTTTACCGTAGGCCGAGACCGTGAACTGGATAACCAGATGGCGGCTTTTGACGCTTTAGGCTCATTGGCTCACACCCGTATGCTGGCATCGATCGGGTTGCTTAACAATGATGATCTTGCCCTTGTACAACGCGAACTTAAGGTGATCTACAACGAGGTACAGGAAGGAGATTTTGCGATCGAAGATGACGTAGAGGACGTACACTCACAGGTAGAATTGATGCTTACCCGCCGCATTGGCGAGGCCGGCAAAAAGATACACAGCGGCCGCTCACGTAACGACCAGGTTCTGGTGGATCTTAAACTGTTTTTTCGCCATCAGCTACAGCAGGTTGTTAACGAAACGGATAGTTTATTTAGATTACTGATACAGTTAAGCGAAGAACATAAAGACGTACTGCTGCCCGGCTATACACATTTGCAGGTGGCCATGCCATCATCGTTTGGGCTGTGGTTTGGGGCTTATGCTGAGAGTTTGGTTGATGATTTGGAGATGGTTTTAGCCGCCTGGAAGATCACCAATAAAAATCCTTTGGGATCCGCTGCAGGTTACGGTTCATCGTTCCCGCTAAACCGCACCATGACCACCGAGTTGCTCGGTTTCGACAGTATGGCGCACAATGTAGTATATGCCCAAATGGGGCGTGGTAAAACAGAGCGGATAATTGCGCAGGCACTGTCTTCAATAGCAGCTACTTTGGCAAAAATGGCAATGGATCAATGCTTGTATTTAAGCCAGAACTTTGCTTTTGTAAGTTACCCCGAGCATTTGACCACCGGCAGCAGCATTATGCCGCATAAAAAGAACCCGGACGTTTGGGAAATTATGCGCGGTAAATGTAACCGCCTGCAAGCCCTGCCAAACGATGTAGCTATGATGACAACCAACCTGCCGTCAGGCTATCACCGCGAATTGCAATTGCTCAAAGAGTTGCTTTTCCCCGCGTTTACAGATCTGATGGATTGCCTGCAAATGGCTAACTTCATGCTCCAAAATATCACAGTCAATAAAAATATTTTGGATGATTCCAAATATGCTTACCTGTTCAGCGTGGAAGAGGTTAATAAGGCAGTGTTGAATGGTACACCTTTCAGAGATGCATACAAGCAGATAGGTTTGGATATAGAGCAGGGAAAGTTTAATCCTGAGAAAACCGTTGCACACACACACGAAGGCAGCATTGGCAACCTGCAGAATGAGCAGATAAGTGCAGCCATGGATAAAGTGATCAACAGCTTCGACTTTAAAAAAGTTGAGGATGCGATAAGTTGGTTGGTTCGTTAAGTCAAGAGCCTGAATCAGGAAGTCTTAGGTTAGAAAAACGGTGAAATCATCATAAAAATCAGTGTAATCCCACAGCAAATGCACGGACGCAACAGAGCAGACATATATCCCGGACTGGAGGTTGACATCATCCTTAAAAAAGACCAGCGCAGCGGCAAGATTACCCGCGGCGTGGTGAAAGACCTGCTTACCAGTGCAACGTATCACTCGCGCGGTATAAAGGTACGTTTAGAAGATGGGCAGGTTGGCCGTGTTGCCAATATCGTTGAAGAAGATTAAATTAGGCCACATATCAGCCAGATGGTAACCCGCACCAAGCCCAACAAACAGATCATTTTCCGTGTAGATGCGCATTATCGCTTAATTATTTCCTTAGCGGTAGGTGTGGTCGCGTTTTTCTTATCGAGGCATCTCAAGTCGGTTCCAGAGATCACCTTAATTACCTGGATAGGCATTGCAACCAGCATTATTATACTGGATTGGGTGATTATTTTGGGGGCTCACCCGCGCGAGATCAGGAAAATTGCCAGTCTGGAAGATTCCAGTCGCACACTGATTTTTTTGGTGGTGCTCGCCTCGTCGTTAGTTAGTTTAGTGGCTATTTATTTGTTGTTAAGATCATCTAAAGACGTCCCGGAGGAAACAACGGCAGCGTACATTATATTAGCCATGGTAGCAGTGGTAATATCCTGGTGGTTGGTTCATACCATATTTACCATGAGATATGCCCACTTGTATTACAATAAGGATAGCGCTGGTAAAGAAGCTGGCGGACTCGATTTCCCCGGCGATATGAAAGATCCCGACTATCTCGACTTCGTTTACTTTTCCTTCGTGATCGGCATGACGTTCCAGGTTTCCGACGTTGAGATCTCGTCCCGCCGCATCCGCCGCCTGGCCTGGATGCATGGGCTTATATCCTTTGCATTTAACACTGCCATAGTGGCTTTGAGTATTAATGTCATATCGGGATTGGTATCTAAGTAAGACCGCTATTAGCACTTTTCTCTTTATGTCATTGCGAGGAGCGTCAGCGACGCGGCAATCTCATAGGTGCTTCTTTATGCTATTCCGATGAGATTGTTACTTCGCCATCCGGCGAATCGCATAGCCATTATTTTTTTATTCCCCTTCAATCTTAGAGTGTGTCTTCGTATCATTCATCAGCCAGTAAACAGCTAACGAAATACCGATGCAGAACGTAACATACCAGTAAAACCACTCCTCGTGATGGTTATTCTTAAAAAGTAAGCCGATGTATTCTGCAGTACCCCCGAAAATGGAAACTGCAATAGCATATGGGAAGCCTACGCCTAAAGCACGGATATGCGCCGGAAATAACTCTGCTTTTACCACAGCGTTAATGGACGTATAATTACTCACAACCATCAACGCGAAGGTGATAAGCCCAAAAGCGAGCCAAAAATTAATGGTATTGCTCAAAAAAGTGAGTATAGGAATGGTGGTTAAAACGCCCAATATGCCAAAAGCTTTAAGCATGGGCTTGCGGCCTATCCTGTCTGAAACATAGCCATACAACGGTTGCAACAGCATAAACACAATGAGTGTTAGGGTAGAAATGAGTGTTGCATCGCCCTTATCAAAACCGCTGGTGTTTACCAGGAATTTTTGCATGTAAGTGGTAAAGGTATAAAAGGCTACAGTGCCGCCAAGTGTTAAACCTATCACGGTTAAAACCTCACGCGGATGCTGGCTGAGTGCTTTTAGCGTGCCGCGTAATTCGGGCTTTTTAGTTTCGCCTTCAAAAGTTGCAGATTCCTGCAGGCTTCTGCGGAGGTACATAACAATAATGGCCAATGCGGCACCAATTGCAAAGGGTATGCGCCAGCCCCAGCTGTGTAGCTGTGCTTCGGTCAAGAAAACGCGCTGCAATAGCACCAATACGCCCAATGCCAGCAGTTGCCCCATAATGAGGGTGACATATTGGAAGCTGGAATAAAAGCCGCGGTTTTTCTTGTCGGCCATTTCGCTTAGGTAAGTGGCGCTGGTGCCATATTCGCCACCCACGCTAATGCCCTGCAGCATGCGGGCAAGCACCAATAATATCGGCGCTGCCACGTTAATTTGGTTATAGGTAGGTGTTAAGGCTATCACTAAAGATCCGGCGCTCATCATCAAAACAGAAAACGTAAGCGCTTTTTTACGGCCGTGTTTATCGGCAAATGTTCCCATCAGCCAGCCGCCTATGGGGCGCATTAAAAATCCGAGCGCAAAAATACCGGCAGTATTTAGCAACTGCGCAGTTTGGCTTCCCTTTGGGAAAAAGGCACCCGCAAAGTAAAGCGAGAAAGCCGAATACACGTACCAATCATACCACTCAACCAGGTTACCTAAAGAGCCGCCAATAATAGAGCGGATGCGGCTTTGGGTTGTTGGTGGGTTGGTTGGCATAAGTGTTTATTGGTTTTTGACGAAGATAGTTAATTAGTTTGCTGATTGATTAGTGCTTCGTTAGGAATGTCAAGGAGCTTGTGAAGGTTAGTGGACGTACTTTCTTTTTCTCAAAAGAAAAGTCGCGACTTGGTAACGCGCTGCAATGGTTGTGCCGTAGCACTGCCTCTGCAATCCGCACGTTATACTATGTCGCATTTTTCGATATCGTTGGGTTTATGGCTATAACTTTTCTTGTTTCCTGTCAGGAAAGCTTTGGTGAGGTGTTTTTTATCTTGTAAATTCTAAAATTCTGTAAATTCTGATTCCATTTTCCTTATCTTCCCTCATGCTTTTCACCGAAGATTTTTTGCATTATGTGTGGCAGTTCAGGCTGTTTAACCGCATTAACCTGCGCACTACTGAGGGTGAAGAGCTGGAGATACAATCCGTGGGTTTGCACAATAAAAATGCCGGTCCTGATTTTCAAAACGCGCGTATCAGGATAGGGGAAACTACCTGGGCGGGCAATGCTGAATTGCATTTGTCATCATCTGACTGGCAGCGGCACGGACATACCACTGATGGTGCGTACGATAATGTGATACTGCACGTGGTTTACACTGACGATACGCCTTTAATGCGTGCTGACGGTAAACGTGTGCCTACGCTTGAACTTAAAGATCGAATACCTGCAGAACTGCACCACCGCTATCACAACCTGGTTTTTGGTAACCAAAGTATTATTCCCTGCGAGGGCAGCATCAGCACAGTTGATGGTATCACCATGCAAAACTGGTTAACGCGGATACTGGTAGAGCGATTGGAAAAGCGGTCGGAAGCGGTTATTGCCTCGCTCGAACAAAACCGTGGCGATTGGGAAGAGACATTTTACCAATTTTTGGCAGGTAATTTCGGTTTCAAGGTAAACGCCTTGCCTTTTGAATTGCTGGCCAAATCGTTGCCGCAAAATATACTGGCCAAGCACAAGAACAACGCCCTGCAGGTAGAAGCTTTGATCTTCGGGCAGGCAGGATTTCTGGACGGAGAATTGGAAGAAGCTTACCCCAAAGCTTTGCAGAGTGAGTACAACTTCCTCCGCAAAAAATACAACTTAATACCGGTTGAGAACCACCTTTGGAAATTCTTACGAATGCGACCGCAGAATTTCCCAACGGTGCGGCTGGCGCAGTTTGCCGCATTGGTATTGCAGTCCAACCACTTGTTTTCGAAAGTTTTAGAGATAAAGGAAGTAAAGGAAATGCGCGAGTTGTTCAGAAATATCAGCGTGAATGAATACTGGGAAACTCACTATCGCTTTGGTAAGGAAAGTAACGCATCATCAAAAAGCCTGGGTGCTGCTTCTGTCGATACGCTAATATTGAACACGGTTGTGCTTTTTCTTTTCAGCTATGGCAAGCACATGAAGTTGCAATATTATGTAAGCCGCGCTTTAAAAATGCTCGAAAATATACCGGCTGAACAGAACAATATCACAGATGATTTTGTTAACTTAGGGATCAAGATCAACTCGGCATTTGATTCGCAAGCGGTGATCGAACTGAAAAATAGCTACTGCAATTACAAGAAATGCCTGCAATGCGGCGTTGGTATTAAAATTTTAAAGCCAAATTGATATGCTACAACGGATAATCACCTTTTTTGAGCGCTACTCTTTTGGGGTATGCACTTACATTGGCGAGCGTTTAAATATATCTATCGCCAAAATAAGGTTGTTTTTTATTTACTCATCGTTTTTGGCGGTGGGCTTCCCGCTGGTATTTTACTTCTTCGCCGGCATCGTTTTAGATATTCGCAACTACGTAAAACGCAAACGTACAAGAGCTATTGATCTGTAGTTAAACTATCCCATCAAGCATTTTGATGTACAGCTTAATGCCGTGGCCTATCTCATCCACATAAATAAATTCATCGGCAGAGTGTGAACGCGCTGAATCTCCTGGGCCAACTTTAATACTTGGGATATCCAATAAAGACTGGTCCGAAGTTGTTGGAGAACCATAAGTTTTACGGCCTAATGCTACACCAGCTTGTACAAACGGATGATTTTTATCTATCGATGACGGTTTTAAACGAATGCTGCGCGGGCGAACCTCACAGTTAACGTGTTGGCGGATGATCTCTAATACTTCCTCATTACGATAAGCATCGGTTACCCTAACATCAACGGTAAAGGTGCAAGTAGCAGGTACCACATTATGCTGCGAGCCGGCGTTGATAATAGTCACCGACATTTTTATCGGCCCAAAAACTTCCGATTCTTTAGGGAAACGGAAATTGCGGAACCATTCGATATCTTTTAATGCTTTGTAGATGGCATTATCGCCTTCTTCACGGGCGGCATGGCCTGCTATACCAAATGAAGTACAATCCAATACCATTAAACCACGCTCGGCAATGGCAAGTTCCATCAGCGTTGGTTCGCCTACAATGCCGAAGCTCAATTCGCCTAATTCGGGGATGATCAATTCGAGGCCATTTACACCTGAGATTTCTTCTTCGGCAGTGGTAGCCAGGCAAAAGTTGTACTTAAGATCGGTGCGATTGTAATAGTAAAGGAAAACGTGGATAAGTGATACCAGGCAACCACCGGCATCATTGCTGCCTAAGCCGTAAAGTTTGCCATCTTCTATTTTGGCGTCATAAGGGTCGCGTGTGTAACCGCTATTGGGCTTAACCGTATCATGATGCGAATTAAGCAAAATAGTTGGCTTGCTCGCATCAAAATGCTTGTTCCAGGCCCAGATGTTGTTGAGCTTACGATGCGTTCCTACACCGTGGGTTTTTAGGGTTTGCTCTATCAGATCGGCAGTGCGATCTTCTTCTTTACTAAATGACTGTGTTGAGATAAGCTGCTGCAATAATTGCAGGGCTTGCTGCGACAACGTGGTAATATCTGACATAAAACGCTAAGGAATTCTCCTTACAATGAACGGCAAAATTACGGTTTTTGTTCAACCTCAGCAAAACAGCCATGTTATGAAAATGTAAAGCGACAAGCGTTAGCTGGCAATAGCCATTTCAGGAAACTCGATTTTGGTTGCTATAATGCAAGTATCATAACGTTTAATGCCTTTGTTATCAACAAAAGAAGATGTCTCTATTCGGCCCTCGATGTAGATCTTATTACCCGGCTGCAGTCTTTCAATAACATATTGGGAGATATCTGCAGTAACTTTTATCTGATGATTTTCGGTGTGCACCGTCTTATCGCGGCCTTTTTTAACCATTTCCAGCGTAGCAACAGTAAAGGCCCAGTAGCCCGTATTATGATTAGCGTTTTTGGTAACGGGAAGCGAAGAGACTTCTCCCAATAAAATGACTTTATTAACTCCTGTAGTTGTAGACATAATTTAGTGACCCCGATAGTTAAAATACCATCGGATGCGTAAAATTAATGAAGATTTTTATTTCTAAGAAAATTAATTTCTAAAATTTAATTAGAACAAAATTTCAATAACTAATCTAAAAGCAAAGTATCATCTTCATCGCCCAAACTTAGCTGGATCATGTCATTACCGGCTATACCTTCAATAGATCCTTTGATGTGTGCGGCATTCAGTAAAACTTTTTCCAATTGCTTTTCGCGTGCCTTCCACATTTTCTCCATGGCATCGCGTTCTTTTTGGATAGAGAGGCGCATGCTCATGTACCCTTCCCTTATGGCCTTCCATTGCTCAGAAAATTCGCTACTGGTGAGGTAATCGTAAAGCAGGTGCATTTTGTCGCCTTTGTTTTCCTGCGCTTTGGCCATATTGGCCAGCTTTATAACGCCATCACGCAAAATATAGGAAACAGCTTTTACTTCGTCAAAACTGCAGATCCAAACGCCATCACGTTCGCCAAAGCAATCCATGCCTTTGGGGTAGCATTGCGTAACAATAACGGCCACATCAACCCCCATGGCACGCATATCTTTCTTTAATTTCTCTATCCACTCATTAGAGAACGCGGTAGTGCGTTTACTTTCGTAGATGATGCGGCCGCATTCCTGCCCAAATTGGTTACGTACCGTTTGCACACAATCCGCACCGCGTACGCCCTTGCCAACCTCGCTAATCATATCAAACGGGAAGTAGTTGCGTAGTTGTTCTTCCAGTATCAGTTCCTGCGCTTCGCCCTGTAACTGCATTGAGCCTTGTTCGGCCCGGCGTTTCATTTCATCGGCCAGGCGTTTCTGGTCTTCCAGTTGCTTTTCAAGTTCTTTAACCTTCAACTGGTATTCGGTATCCTTAAGGTTATGCTTTTCGGCTTCCTGTTTGCGTATCTGTTCAGCAATATCAGCGCGCTGCTCCTGCAATTTACGGTGCAGGGCAACTTCCATCTCTTCCTCTTTTTGTTTAAGTGCCTGTTCGCGTTGCAGGTACTCCAATTCTTTCTGGCGCGATTCTTTCAGTTTTTCAGCACTGGCATTTACAGAGTTTTGCAGCATGGTTAACTGCGTTTCAAAATCTGCAGATATACTTTTGCGCAGGTTTTCTTCAAGGGCCTGCTGCAACTGTTTTTTCTCGCCGGCAAGGCGCTGTTCAAATTGCTCCTGCTGCTGGCGTGCCTGGTTACTAAACTGCTCCTCTTTTTTTCTAAACTCTTCTTCTTTCTGGCGGGTGTAATCCTGCATCTTCAGCCTTAGCTGCTGTTTATATTCCTCGGCCATTACTTCCTCAATCGGGAAGCCATGTCCGCAGCTTGGGCACTTAACTTCTGTAGCCATAATTTTTAATGAAAATCAAAGATAAACGGATTTTGCGGGTTTGTAAATTTAACCGCAAAGTGATGCTCAGCCTTCAACTACTTCTGCTTGCAGCATCAACCGCTCTTTATATTCTTTGGGTGTGATGCCTTCAAAGCGTTTAAAGAATTTGGTAAAGTTAGATGCATCAAACGTAAGTTTAAAAGCTATCTCTTTTACCGGGATATTTTGCTGCAACATCTCTTTGGCAATGCTCATCAGCTTATCCTCAAAATACCAGCACGGCGATTTACCGGTAAGTTGCTTAATGGTATTTGTTAAATGAGTAGGGTGGATGTGTAAGATCTCGGCAAGGTCGCGTATCTCAAACATCTCGGTTGTGCGCTCACTCAAAATATCATCAAGATGCTTATCCAACTCGCGCATGAAATCGGCAAATATCTCGTGCCGGCGGCTGAAGATCTTCTTTGGGATAGGAGTGGGCATGCCGCTATTGTTGGTTTTAAACAAATTAAACAATTATCACCCAAACAACTGTCATTTACAAGGTAAAAAGTCCAAGTTTTATGCTACTGGATCTGGCTCGGGAAAAACGTTGGTTTAGTTGGCGGTGGTATCTGCATCTCACTACTCAGATCAGGCAGCAGGTGCTGCAGTACGTTAGCCGGCATATTGCCAACGTCCATAAACGTCCAGGTTTTGCCTTTATCTTCGGATATACCTAAGAGGTAAGAGTGACTGATGTACCGCCCATTGATCATTTTCATTACCACTGTCTCGGGGAAAAGCACATGAACATTATCGCCTGTTTTGTAAAACGGGCCGGGTGCATTCACCCAACCATCAAACTGCATCACACCGCGGCCTTTTAGTTCTGCAGTACGTTCCTGCATTATCTTTTCCATGGTATCGCGGCCTCCCGATAATTTTACCAGCGGCGGGTAGCTCAGGCTTAACACCGTTTTAAAGTCACTGTTAAAGGTAGCCTTAGCAAACTTATCTGCCAGGCGTTTTACCAATACGGTGTCTTGCGCATAAGTGGTAACAGAACAAAAAAGTACAACACAAAGGCAAAGCAGCCTGATCATCCGGCAATTGAAGTTTTATGGGTATTGAATAAGTTATCGAGCGAAAATTTATTATGATCTGCAAATAAATACAACAACGCAAAATAAGCGCCGTAAATTATCTGCGTAAAAACGCTGTTCCATTGTTCCTGCATGCACGATCCGAATATCAGCGCCAGCATAATGGCCACGCCTAATATGTTAGCAAAACGGGTAAACAAGCCGGCAATAAGCAGTAACCCCGTTATCAATTCAAGAAACGGCAATACATAACTAAACGGTTGTACCAGCGCTGCCGGCAGCATTGTATCTGCGAAAGATTTAACCATACCTGCGCTAAACTTTTCCAGTTTTGGAATGCGCACCAGGCCATGGCCAAACATGCTGAAAGCAATTGGCAGGCGGGCAAGCAAATACGCAATATGGTACTTTTGCATAGCTTTACAGTTTAATTGGCTGCTGTGGCTGTGGAATAGTAAGGCTATGATTAAAATTCGGGAAGATCTGGTCCACCGCCTTTATAGATCCTTGGTTTAGGTCAAGAAAAGTCCAGCTTTTGCCCTGGTCTCCGCTTACGGCCAGCAGGTTGCTGGTACCCTGGAAACGGCCCTGCTTGGTTTTCATCACAATAGTTTCCGGTACAAGGCAGTGGATCTCTTTGCCGGCTTTATAGAACTTGCCGGGTTCGCCTATATTTATTTTTTCAAAGCTAAAGCCCTGCTGTTTCATTTGCGATAAACCGGTTGATAGCATTTGCAGCATTTTGGTTTTGCCACCCGCAATATCAATGGCTTTGGGATAGGTATGTGCTACTACGGTCTGGTAATCGCCTTTGATTAGCGCGTTGGCAACTGTTTGGGCATGTTTTTTAACCACTGCAGGGTTTTGTGCCATAGTTGCCGCAGGCAATACAAGCAATACCAATAGTTTTAAGTAAAATCTCATTTATTGTTTAGTTGGTTTTAAAAGCACCTTATTCGATAGGTCATCAGTGCCATCTATCTTATCGGTATGTGTTATCCCAAGGATGTTACTCACCAGGTTAAATACAGATACATTTTGGAAAGGTACAATATTTAAATGTTTTTTAAATGCCGGCCCCCAGGCAAAAAACGTAGCGTGCATGTCTTTTACTAAAGCCGGGTCGTAACCGTGCCAGCCGGGGTGGATCTCTCTTCCACTGTGCCAAATGTTAAAAACCCTGGGCCAGCGTGGTATCAGCAATATATCACCTATGCGGTTTTGCCAGTCGTCGGCAGCGCTGTAGTGTAAATGGGCAGGCGTATTGGTTTTAAGGTAAACATCGTAATCCTTAGCTTCTTTTTTAAGCGCATTATACGCTGCTGAAACGTCGCCTTTATTTTTAGCATAAAGCTCAACCAGGATCCCATCGCCTGAGATAACATATTTTGAGGTATCGATAGATGCCGGGATGCTGAGCGGATTTTTATCATCAACCCTGGTCATGCCGTGGTCTGATACAAAAATGTAGTTCACATCCTTAAGCCCGGTGGTTTTCACAGCTTTTTGCAGCTCGTTTACGGCTGAATCTATAAAATGCACTTCATGCTCAGTCTCCGGTGATTCCGGGCCGTGCAAGTGTGCGGCATGGTCAACCTGCGGAAAGTAAAAACTAATAAAATGCGGGCGTTTGTTGGCCGGCAGCTTAAGCCAGTCTACAACTGCCTGTATACGGTTGTGGATGTTTATTTTATCGTTGTAAACGTAATAGTAGGTTGGTTGTATGCCTTTTATCTTTGCCTCTGATGCTACCCAGTAAAAACTTGCAGAAAGCATTTTTTGCTGCTCTGCGCGCACCCATAATGGCGAACCGCCGTACCATGAGCCATCAGCCACTTTGTCTTTGTTGTTCATGGAGTAACGATCATCGCGCTTACGATCATAAAAAACGTTATTTACCAAACCGGAATGCGATGGATAAAGGCCGCTTACAATGGCGTAGTGGTTAGGGAAGGTTACCGAAGGGTAAGATGGTATCATTGACGATGCGCTTACGCCTTCACCGGCCAGGCGCAGCAGGTTATCGGCATGGTAGCGTTTGGCAAAATCATACCTGAAGCCATCAGCAGAGATCAGAATCACGTAAGGTTTTTTTTCCTGTGCTTTGCTGTTTTCCCTGCCGGGAATAACTTTTTGAACGGTATCTACAACCTTTTGTGCCGAACAAGTGAAGAATGCCAGCATTGCCAGCAGTAATAAGCTATAAAATTTCATCTCCGTATATGATTGGGCAAAATTATCTAAAGCAGGTTAAGATAATGTTTAATGAGCAATTTGTTACAAAATTGCTACACACGTAAAACCGTTGTTACCGTGCGTGTTTAACTGATTAAAACACTTACATTTAACTATGCGCAGTTGGAAAATTCTTATACCTGCATTTTTTGTACTGATGGCTGTGGGATGCAGCAAGCAAAAGCCACAGGTTTTTACCAGCGATTGCATCACTGATATCAATTGCAGCAAACCTACTTACCGCCATTTAATGGATAGTCTTAAATATTACAACGGTAAATTTGTAGAGGTAGAAGGCACATATCAGCAAGGGAAAAACCTGTCGGCTATTGTAAACGACAGCACCTTTTCTGATAAGGCCGCTAAACACGCGTTCTGGATAAATTTCTCTCCGGATTGTCCCTTATATAACAGTCAAACGCATAAAGGTTTCTTTGAAGCCAGCGACGGGCAGTTTATAACCATCAACGGCAGCCGCATGGCCGTTCGTGGCAGGTTGCAATTACGAAAAGCATCGGGCAGCAACCCCTACGTTGCCATTTTAAATGATATTGTTTACATAGCGTTGAAGTAAGATTGCTAAAACAATTAGCTAAGGAACAGGTTATTTAATAAAAACGATTTGTTATGGCTACCGATAAAAATAACACCAACGAAGAATTTGATAATGGCATAAAGGGATCAAATACAGTTAAAGACCCTGATGAGTGGACAACCGGGCACGAACCGATGACCGGCGCACAGCACTCTTACCTTAAAACTTTGTCTGATGAAGCAGGCGAGGAGTTTGACGAAACGCTGAGCAAGGCAGATGCATCAAAACGGATTGAAGAACTGCAGCACAAAACCGGCCGCGGTTTAGATGAAAATAATGTTGATTAAATTTCGATTTTAAGTCCGTCGTAAGCCAGTTCAATGCCGGCAGGTAATAGTGGGTTTACGTTGGCATGTTTTCCCAGGCGATGGCTGATGTGGGTGAAATAGGTTTTTTCAGCGCCTATTTCTTTTGCAAAGGCTATCGCTTCATCAAGGGTAAAATGCGAGATGTGATTTTCTTTCTGCAGCGCATTTATTACCAGTATTTTACTGCCTTTTATTTTCTCCTTTTCAGTATCTGATACCGTTTTTGCATCAGTGATGTAGGTAAAATCCTTTATCCTGAAGCCCAAAACCGGCAATTTGTAATGCATCACCTCTATTGGGGTAAAATGCACGCTGCCGATGTTGAATGTCTCCTTATCTATAGTGTGCATTTCTACCTGCGGGATGCCGGGGTATTTAAAACTATCAAAGATGTACGAAAACTCCCGCCTTAGGCCTTGCTGCACACGCTCGGTAGCGTAAATATCAATAGCCTTTTGCTGTTTATAATTAAACGCGCGTATATCATCCATGCCTGCCACATGGTCTTTATGTTCATGGGTAAATACAATAGCATCCAACGTCATTACATGCTCACGCAACATCTGGTATCTGAAATCTGGTCCGGAATCTATTACGATCGTTTTATCCTCGGCTTCTATCATAATAGAGGTGCGCAGGCGCTTGTCGTGCTTGTCTGCAGACAGGCATACGTCGCAAGTGCAGGCTATAACGGGTACACCCTGCGAGGTTCCGGTTCCTAAAAAAGTGATTATCACAGCTGCAGTTGGGTTTGTTTAAGTTGGTGTAAAAATGCAGCTTGTTTATCGTCGAGCAAGTTGTAATCTATCTCCAGCGTGCGGGCAAGCTCTGCCACCGCAGCAATTTTACTTTCCAGGTTGGCAAATTTGTTCACCATTACCACCTTGCTGTTCTGCAGCAGGCAGGCGTTGGTTTTAAAATTGCCCTTTTCATACCTCACCTTGTAACCGCTGCTTTTCAGCAGTAGCTCCAATTTCTCAAGCGTATGGTTGGTCATGGTGAGCATCGTTCAAAAATAGTAACATTTGCCGAGAGATAGGGTTTATAAACTTCTTAAAAAAGTTTATAAAGTAAGTTGCAGTCAGCAGGATTAAATCATATATTGTGATACCAATTGCTTACCCTGTTATAAATTATTGTACCCACTATGACCCACAAGCCCGAACGGTTTCTCGCGCTGGATGTATTCCGCGGAATGACCATTTGTTTCATGATCATTGTTAATACGCCCGGTAGCGGGGCAACGCCTTTTTCACCGCTTGAGCACGCCGCCTGGTTTGGTTTTACACCTACCGACCTGGTTTTCCCGTCGTTCTTGTTTGCGGTAGGTAATGCCATGAGCTTTACCATGAAAAAGTTTGACAACCTGAGCACCGGTGATGTTATCTACCGGATATTAAAGCGAGGGCTATTAATATGCCTTATCGGCTATCTGATGTCATGGTTCCCGTTCTTTAACCATACCCCTGAAGGATGGGTTTTTAGGCCGATAAGCCATACACGTATTTTAGGTGTACTGCAGCGCATCGGCTTATGTTACATTTTTGCGTCGTTAATTATCTACTTTGTAAAGAACCGCACTTCCATATTTATCATCAGCGCGTTTTTACTGGTTGGCTATTGGGTATTGCTGCTTATTTACGGCGATCCATCGGCACCTTTCGGTATGCTGACAAACGCAGGTACTTACCTGGATAAGTTTGTAATGGGTGATGATCACCTTTATCACGGGGAAGGTGTTCCTTTTGATCCTGAAGGGATATTAAGCACTTTACCGGCAATTGTTAATGTTATTGTAGGGTACTACGCAGGTAAATTTATCCAGGAAAAAGGTAAAAGTTACGAAACCATTGCCCGTTTAACTTTAATGGGCGCATTATTCATATTCCTGGCGCTTTGCTGGGGCATGGTTTTCCCGATCGGTAAAAAACTTTGGACAAGCCCTTTCACACTGCTTACAACCGGGTTAGATATGGTTATCATTTCAGCGCTCATCTACCTGGTAGAAGTACGGGCAAGCAGGGGCAAGTGGACATCGTTCTTTACTACGGTAGGTAAAAACCCACTGGCTATCTATATTTTATCTGAGGTCTTGATCATCTCTTTGTGGATGATAAAAGTTGGCGACACTAATGCAGTAGGGTGGGTAAACAATGTTTTCTTCCAAAAGATAGCCCCCGGCGCAATAGGCTCATTGCTGTTCGCTGTATGCTATATGCTGATATGCTGGTGTGTAGGTAAGATATTGGATGAGAAGAAGATCTATATAAGGGTATAATAAGACTTATCTTACCGACAATGTCATTGCGAGGAGCGGCAGCGACGCGGCAATCTCATAGGCAGACCCGATGCTGGTCCTTGGAGATTGCCACGCTACGCTCGCATGAATGTAAAACAAGAGAGGCGATGCATTTTGCACCGCCTCTCTTGTTTTATAAATTCTTACCTAACTTCTCCAACATGTCCTGCGGTACTTTTTGCAGGTCTAAAACCAGGAAGCCATCCAGGCAATCGGCAAATTTGGGGTCGATGTTAAAGCTGATGATCTTGGCGTTAAGGCCAATATATTGGCGAAGCAACACCGGTATCTTCATGCTGTGTGTTTCCACCTCGGATATTAGTGCATCAAGGCCTTTGAATGAATCGCTGGCTGCCATAAGTGCATCGGTATCTACGTTCTCAAAATTAACCTTGAATTTTTTACGGGGCTTAACCAGTTGCGCCATATCATGGTCAAAGTGGTTGCGGTTAATGTAATCCACTATCAGCGATTTACTGAACGCAGAAAAATTATTACTGATACTTACCGGCCCTATCAGATAACGGTAGCGTGGGTTATCTATCAAATATTTTAAAATGCCTTTCCAAAGCAGGAACAATGGCAACGGCTTTTGCTGGTATTCCTTACGAATCCATGAACGACCAAGCTCAAGGCTCTTTTTTAATACAGGAGTAAATTGCTCCTTCAGTTTAAACAGCTCGTTGATATAAAATCCCTTTTTACCAACGCTGTAGAAAATCTCGTCGCCAAGGCCTATACGGTATGCGCCTACAATGGCTTTACCTTCGGTATCCCAAATAAACAGGTGGTGATAATAAATATCATACTCATCCAGGTCGGTAGCTTTGTTGGTGCCTTCTCCAACCTCCCGGAAGGTGATCTCACGTAAACGGCCTATCTCACGTATGATGCAGGGTATCTCTGACGTAGGTACAATAAAAACCTCGTAGTTTTTTTCAACCCAAACGCGGTAATTCTCGCGCAGTGGCTCTACTTCCTTTTCCAGTTTTTCAGCCGGTGTTTCAGGGACTATCGCCTCGGGCAGTTTCTTAATCTTAAAAAGATTACGAGGGTTAAAGATCTTTTTTTCCTCTTCCAAACCGGCACCAAGGGCGTAAGTTTTGGCGCGCAGGTAGTTTAATATCTTGCCACTGTTGTTGTTATCAGGTATGTCATTAAACTTTATAGGCTTGCCAATACGCAGCTTAATGGTATGGCCCTGTTTGTTAAATAACTCTGATGGTAGCTTAGCCGTACGCAGGGTAGGGTGTATCATGCTCAGCAGGTTAAACAGCAGGCCATTGTTGCCATGAAAGTAAATAGGCACAACGGGTACTTTTGCTTTAGCGATGATCTTGCCAACAACCGGGTGCCACAACCTGTCTGTAACCTCACGTTTCTCTACCTTAAATGTAGAAACCTCACCGGCAGGAAAAATACCGATAGGTGTGCCGTTGTTCAACAGCTCTAAAGTGGTCTTTAATCCGCTGATGCTTGATGAATGTTCTACATTCTCAAAGGGGTTTACGGCCACAAAATAATCAGCCAGGTTGGGTATCTTTTTAAGGATAAAGTTAGCCATTAACTTAGCATCACTGCGTGCCATGGTTAATATTTTAAGCAATACCATACCTTCGATACCACCATAAGGGTGATTGGCAATGGCTATAAAGGCACCTTCTTTGGGCAGGTGTTTTAATTCGCTTTCATCAAAATCAATGGTGATACCGCAACCTTTTAAAATGGCATCCACAAATTCGGGGCCTTGTTTAGGTTGTGCCTGAGCAAAAAGCTCATTAACCTGGTTTATCTTCATCACTTCCATCAACAGCGCTGCCAGCCCGGGCATTTTCAGTTTATCCAGTTTAGTGGCTTTAGCAAACTCTTCGGTGGTTATTATTTTCATTTGTTAGGGGTAACGCTTAAAAATATCTTAAAATTACTATTTTAACGGCTTATTAACCTTATACAATACATGAAACCGCAGCTTAAGGAGCAATTTTCCATCACAAAAAAAGAATGGAACGGTTTGTTGATATTGCTGATAATAATAGCGTTGGTCTTAGCAGCGCCATACATTTATCAAGGCTTCCACAAAGATACTACAATTAATGAAAAGGCCTTTGCAGCCGCTGTGGCCGAACTTGAAAAGGCAAATCCTCAAAAAAAGAAAGCTGCCACACCCACAGCCTTATTTAAATTTGACCCCAATAGTGCCACTTATGCCGATTGGCAAAAACTTGGCTTAACTGCAAAACAGGCGCAGATCCTCAAAAACTACACCACTAAAGGCGGTCACTTCCGTAAGGCGGAGGACCTGCAAAAGATCTATGGTTTAACCAAGGTTGATTACGCCCGACTGGCCCCGTTTATTATCATAGATAAAGAAACAGCCAAGCCCGCAGGCATAGTTGAACTTAATTCAGCAGACTCTGCCAGACTTACAAATTTAGAGGGCATTGGTCCCGCCTTTGCCAAGCGCATTATCAATTACAGGCAGCGCTTAGGAGGCTTTGTAAACGAAGAGCAGTTGAAAGAGGTGTATGGGCTTGATGAGCTGAAGTACGCGGAGATAAAAAACCAGGTAAAGGTTGAACCGAAGAAGGTACGCAAGATCAATATTAACACTATAACCTTTGATCAATTAAGATTGATGCCATACCTTAACTACAAACAAGTTAATGCCATTATCGAATATCGAACCCAGCATGGGAATTACAGCGGGATGGATGATTTAAGCAATATTGCCATTATAGATGCCCAAATTTTGCGTAAAATTGAACCTTATTTAGTTTTTAAATGATAGAACAACAGATAAAGGCAGCTATCCGCGACATACCTGATTTTCCGAAGCCGGGAATAATTTTTAAAGACATAACCCCAATACTTAAGGACCCGGTGCTTTGTGAAAATATTAATAGCGCGTTTACAGAGAAGGTGAAAGATATGGGCATTGATGCCGTTGCCGGTGTAGAAAGCCGTGGTTTCTTGTTTGGTTTATCGTTGGCAACAAAGCTGGGTGTACCGTTTATTCCGGTGCGCAAGGCGGGTAAACTGCCGTATTCGGTAAACCAAAAAGTTTATGAGTTAGAGTACGGCACGGCTACCATTGAGATACATACCGATGCTTTTCAAAAAGGTGATAGGATACTGATACATGACGACCTGCTGGCCACCGGTGGCACCGTTACCGCAACCAGCGAACTTATTAAAGAAATGGGTGGCGAGGTGGCCGGTTTTAGCTTTGTAGTAGGTTTAAGCTTTTTAAAAGGCCGCGAAAAGATTGAACCGATAAGTGATGACATAATCATACTTGCGGATTACTAATCGCTAAGCCTGGCAATTGAAATTACTATAATCTTAACAACCATGATAGTGGCCTGTGCCTAATTTGAAAGGCACAGGCCTTTTTATTTACTTTTTAATAAAAACGTTTTGTTGTGAATTAATTCGGGGCAGATTTGTTATTATTACGATTGGGAAATGCCGTTTGCAACCATTTAAACGCAGATATTACTTTCCGCCGCCAATTATATATATGAAACTGTTTTTCAGGTTATTACTTGTTGCATCTCTTGTTACTCCTGTAATGGCATACTGCCAGCATGCAGATAGTTTGCTTAAAGTACTTAAAAATGAACTGGGCAAAAAGAAAGCGTATGACGACGCTAAAGAAGCCCGGATCGAAAAACTAAGAAAGCAATATGAACAGACCTCGATAACCGACCATCTTAAGCAATATAACCTGGCGTTGGCTTTATATGAGGAGTACAAATCTTACCAGTATGATTCGGCATACGTTTACGTAAACAAGTTAAGGGACATCAGTACCTCCATTAATGATATGTCCAGGGCTTACTACAGCCAAATAAAGCTTGGGTTTATCCTGCTTTCATCAGGCATGTTCAAAGAGACCTTTGATAGTATGCGAATGATAAACTCCGGTTTGCTTAGTGATAGCATGCGTAAGGAGTATTATTTTATCATGTACCGCTGTAACAGCGATCTGGCCAAGTATAATAGTGATAAGTATTTTACTCCAGACTACATTAAAGCGGCCAACGCCTACATAGATTCCGCCATAAATTTAACTGCGCCCGGTTCGGCAGAAAATATTTACTACAAAGGGTTAAAACATATTGGCAATAACGATAATGCAAAGGGTTCTGCTGAATTAGGGAAGCTGGTTGCACCTAACGTCCCCATATCCATGCATTTTAGGGCCATGATAACTTGTTCGCTGGGTTTAATATATGTTAGCAATGGCGAAAAGGAGAAAGGTTTGGAGATGCTTTTGCGATCGGCAATCGCAGATGTGCGGTCTTCTACTAAAGAGACGGTAGCGCTTTTCACGCTTGCCGAACAGCTTTATAAGGCAGGCAACGTAAAAGATGCTTATGAGTTTATACAGTTAGCCAAAGCCGATGCCGACTATTACGGTGCAAGGCAACGTAAAATACAAATAGGTGCCATACTGCCAGTAGTTGCTGCCGAGGAGTTAAATAATACCGAAAGTGAGAAAAGAACAATACTTGCTTATTTGGGGGCGATAGCGGCGCTTGCATCGATGGTTATCATTTTCCTGTTGATGATATACAGCCAGTTAAAGAAGCTAAAGCAAAAAGAGCGTATAATCGAAGAGAAGAATGAACTCCTGAAAAGTGTAAATAATCAATTGGTTGAGGATACGAGGATAAAAGAAGAATACATAGGGCAGTTTTTTAAGATCATATCCGGTTATATACTTAACATAGAAAAACTTAAGGTATCGGTAGAAACCAAGCTTTCCATCAAAAAATATGACGAGATACGTGCAATTATCAACGGTGTAAATATTAAAAAAGAGCGCGAAGCATTATACCACAGCTTCGACCATATATTCCTTAAGATCTTCCCAAATTTTGTTGCCGTTTTTAATTCTCAGTTTGAAGAGAAAGATCAGATATGGCCGCATGAGCACGAGGTATTGAATACCGACCTAAGGATATTTGCACTCATCCGCATGGGCATCAGCGATAACGAAACAATAGCCAAAATACTCGAATACTCGGTAAACACCATCTACGTTTATAAAATGCGCATTAAAGCCAAAGCAAAAAATCCGGAATTATTTGAACAACGGATAATGGATATCAAAGCAGTAGATAGCATTGAATAACGCATTCAAAATTGTAGCATTTCTGTTACTTTAATAACTATTTAAGCCTCATTTTTCTTTAAAAAAAGCCTTTTTTGGTTCATAAACGCTTATATTTTTCATGTGTTTATAAATATTAAGTATTTAAAAATCAGTATATTAAGTAACAAAAAAGTTATATTTTTTTTCAAAGAAGGGTTGGCTATAGTTTATCAGGAAAAGGAGCTACATATTTGTATATAGAAAAGGTGTTTTAATAAGTATTCTTAAAACGTGTTTTCATTAAAGCGACCAATCGCTTCAATTATAGACCAATTATTTAGTAAAATTAATTTATCAGGCCGAATTGCGGCGAAACGTACCGGGCGGTTTTACCGCATAGGTGCGGTGCTTGATGTAACCGTTAAAAACACGCGCTTGTATAAAGATCTTTATATAACCAATTATTAATTAAACCACAAACTATGCAATTTAAACACTTACTCGCATTTTGTTTTCTTGCTATAACTTGCCTGTTTGTTCAGCCGGCCATGGCCCAGAACAAAACCATTACGGGTAAAGTTACCGACAAGAAAGACAACTCGCCATTGATTGGCGTATCGGTAGGCGCCCCGGGTGGGGTAGGCACCCTAACCGGTGTTGATGGTAGTTTCAAACTATCTGTCCCTGCAGGCGTAACAAGCCTAAATTTCAGCTACATCGGTTTCAAGCCGCTTACAGTTGCAATTAACGGTCAAACTTCATTAAACGTAAGCCTTGAGTCGGCAAGCACCAACTTAAGCGAGGTTGTAGTTATCGGTTACGGTACGCAACGTGTTAAAGATGCTACAGGTTCTGTGGCTTCATTAAGTCCTAAAGATTTTAACAAAGGTGTTATTGCTACGCCAGACCAGTTGCTTCAAGGCCGTATCTCAGGCGTGCAGGTAACTCCGTCAAGTGGTGAGCCCGGCGCAGCTTCAACCATTAATATTCGTGGTGCGGGTTCAATCCGTGCTGGTGATGGTCCATTATATGTTGTTGACGGTATTCCATTGGATAACTCTGGTGCTACTGCAGGTGGTTATGGCGTTGGTGCAGGTAGCTCTACCGCACGTAACCCATTAGCGTTTTTAAACCCTAATGATATTGAAAACATTTCGGTATTGAAAGATGCATCATCAGCTGCTATTTACGGATCACGTGGTGCTAACGGTGTAATTTTGATAACAACTAAAAAGGGCCGCAAAGGCCAGGGCGTTCAGTTCTCAGCAAGCACCAGCTTGGCTAACACTGCAAGCCGTTATGATCTGCTTGGTCGCGATGAGTTCCTTAAAGCGGTTGCCGCTGTAGGTTCAAATGCAGCGCCGGCATCTGAAGGCGGTATTGATTATGGAGGTAACACAGACTGGCAAAAGCAAATATTCCGCACAGCTATTTCTCAAAACTACAACGTGAGCTTTGGCGGTGGCAATAATACAGGTAATTATCGCGCGTCTGTTGGTTATGACGATCAACAGGGTGTTGTTAAAAACTCGGCTTTAAAGCGTTTAAATGCCCGTTTTAACGGTGGCCAGTCTTTCTTTAACGACAGGCTTAAGTTTGAATTACAATCAACTTTTTCAAACGTAAAAGACCAGTTTGCTCCTATATCTGATAACGCCGGCTTTAATGGTAGCTTAATTGGTGCAGCTATACAGCTAAACCCTACGGTACCGGTATTTGATGATCAGGGTCGCTATTTTAACCTTAATGGTTACGAAGCCGGTTTTCCAAAAGGTAATACCTTCCGTAACCCAGTATCATTGTTAAATCAAATTGATGACCGCGATAACGTAAACCGCTATTTAAATAACCTTAGCATGACAGTTAAACTGTTTGAAGGTTTATCATACAAAGGAAATATCGGTGCAGATATATCACGCGGTTTAAGAAAAACTTTCTACGATCCAAACGTTATCGGTTATACTGACGCAATTGGCATCAGACAAGTAAATTATCCTTCTCCAACAGGTAATGGTACTGCTATTTACCAATACGGTCAAACTACCAACTGGACAACGGAGCACACTTTGAATTATGACAAAAAGTGGAAAGATAACAGCTCTTTAACAGTATTGGCCGGTTATTCTTACCAAACATTCAGAAGAGAGAATTATAACGAGTTTGGTTTCAAAACCGGTACTGCCGGCAAATTAGTTAAGGACATTAACGATTTTCAACAACATACGCCGTACCCGGTTGGTGATACTGCAACTTACCGTTTACAATCGTACTTTGCACGTGTAAACTACAGCTATAAAGACCGCTACATTATTACCGGTACTATCCGTCGTGACGGTTCAAGTAAATTTGGTACCAACCACAAATACGGTAACTTCCCCGCTGCCGCTGTTAAATGGCGTATCAGTAACGAAGATTTTATGCCTAAAGGCGGTTTCTTCGATGATTTAGCCTTAAGAGTAAACTGGGGTAAAACCGGTAACCAGGAGTTCCCTCCATACTTGTCAAAAACTGTAAAACAATTACAGGATTTCGGCGGAAACTCTGTAGCCCGTTTGTACCAGGGTAATGATGACCTTAAGTGGCAATCAAACATCACTTATGGTGCAGGTTTAGATTTCACTTTCTTAAAAGGCAGGGTATCGGGTTCGGTAGATTACTTTAATAAATCTGTTAACGACCTGCTGTTCTTACAGGATATTGCACAACCTTCGTTCTCTACAAGGGTATACGTAAACCTTCCTGCAAAAGTTGAGAATAAAGGTGTGGAGTTCAACGTAAACGTTGCTGCTGTTCAGTCTAAAGAATTTACCTGGGATATCGCTTACAACATGAGCTTTATCAAAAGTACAGTTAGTAACTTTAAAGGCAGGCAGATCGTGACCGGTAATATCGATGGCCAAGGTTTATCTGGTGCCTATTCACAAGCAATTGTTGATGGTTACCCATTGTTTACATTCAATGTACCTAATTATGCAGGTTTAGATGCAAACGGTTTCGGTATCTATCCTCAAGGTATTGACGTACTAACCCTGCAAGGCAGTCCTAATCCTAAATTCACTGCTGGTTTAACCAACAGCTTCGGCTACAGAAACTGGACTTTCAGCTTCTTCCTTAACGCAGCAACCGGTTTCCAGATCTACAACAACACTGCTAATGCGTTCTTCTACAAAGGTAACCTGGTTAGCGGTCGTAACGTAACCAAAGCAGTAGCTGCTACAAACGAAAATCCGCTCAACTCTGGTGAGGTATCAACGCGCTTCTTAGAAAAAGGTGATTTCTTAAGATTAAGCAACGCTACTTTGGGCTATACCTTCAATCTTAACCAGAGCGTTTTCAAATCATTCCGTCTTTCTTTAACCGGTCAAAATCTGTTCTTGATCACCAAATACAGTGGTTTAGATCCTGAGATCAATACCGATAAACAAAGAAATGACGTAGCTTCAAGAGGTATTGACTACACGGCTTACCCCAAAGCACGTATCTTCACATTAGGTTTAAACGCAAGTTTTTAATAACATGACAAAGAAAAATATAATCTCACGTGCAGCCATTTGCGGTTTAGTGGTGCTGGCTGTTACCGGTTGTGCAAAACTGGATGAGAAACTTTACGGATCAAAGTCTTTTGACGATCCAAACGCTAAAGCCGGGGCTGCCGACCTGAACGGTGTGTACTCGCAATTATTTGGTCAAACAGATCAGGCAAACACCTACGCTTTACAAGAGCACCCAACTGACGAAATGATGGGCCCAACCCGCGGTACAGACTGGGGCGACTTTGGTACATGGCGTAAATTGCATACACACACCTGGACACCGACACACAACCAGGTGAACGATACCTGGGATCAGTTAAATATTGGTGTGTTCCGTGCAACACAGGTTATTTCTACAGCTTCTGATAATAACATCAAGGCACAGGCAAGTTTCCTTCGCGCTTATTTTATGTTCCAAATTGTTGACCTATATGGCCAGGCACCTTTCCGTGATCCAAACGCGCCGGTGTCATCTATTCCAACTGTTATGAGCCGCCCGGAAGCTACAGCATTCATCATCAAAGATCTTGAATTTGCTGAAGCAAACCTTGCTGCAACATCAGCCAATATCGGTGTAGCTAACAAAGCAGCAGCAGACGCGCTGCTTGCTAAAGTGTACCTTAACAAAGCTGTTTACACTGCAACAACTGTTGGTGGTCCATTCACTTTTGCAAAAGATGATATGGATAAAGTTATCACTTATGCTAATAAAGTAACCGCTGCCGGCTACCAGTTAGAGCCTGCCGGTAAATACTTCCAGGATTTTGCCTGGGATAACTCAGAGCAATCTCGTGGTAACATATTTGGTTTTTACAACACCACTACCAGTGCACCTGCATCAGCAAAAAATCGCTGGAGAATGGGCTTGCACTACAACCAGACACCCGATGGCTGGAACGGTTTTACAACTCTTGCAGACTTCTACAACTCTTTCCAATCAACAGATGAGCGCCGTGGTGTGGCATATCCTGGCTTAACTGATAAAGTTGGTTTAAGGGCAGGTTTTGCAGTGGGTCAGCAATACGGCCCAGGTGGTAAAGCTTTAACTCAGCGTAGCGGTAAGCCACTTATCTTTACACCTGATGTAAACCTTAACTTCTCTACTGAGGCACAAGGTATCCGTGTATTCAAATACTTCCCGCAACCATCAGCCAACAATACCGTTAACGATGATAACTCATCAAACGATTACGTTATCTTACGTTACGCCGATGTAATGTTAGAGAAAGCTGAAGCTATCTTCCGTGGTGGTACCGATCCTAACGGCCAAACTGCTTTGGGTATCATGAACATGATCAGCACGCCTCGTGGTGGTAAAACTTATACTTCGGTAGCGGAAGCAGACATACTTGCTGAACGCGGCCGCGAGCTTTACTGGGAAGGTTGGAGAAGAAACGACCAGATCCGTTTCGGCAAGTTCAACGATCCGGTTGACCAGCGCCCTAACGCATCAGACAAAACACGTACTTTATACCCAATTCCTCAGCGTGCGGTTGATACCAATCCTAACCTGAAACAAAACCCGGGTTATTAATAAATTAATTGAAACGAGCTTTCTAATTAATTATATTTGATTTTAACAGAACGTAGCAAAGAAATTTGCTACGTTCGTTTTTTGAGAGCGATTTGTAATGCTTAAGAATAACAGTTTCTTACCCCTGATTTTTATTCTTTTTAGTTTTGCCTCCTGCCATAATAGCAGTGTGAGCGATACACTTTTTTCGTTGCAGGATAATAGCAGCGTAGGGATCGATTTTGCAAATAATCTTGATGTTCAGGACCGTACCAACGTATTCTCGTTCCGAAATTACTACAATGGGGGCGGGGTTGCAATAGGCGACATCAACAATGATGGGTTAAACGATGTGTACCTTACATCAAACCAAGGGGGCAACAAGCTTTATCTGAATAAAGGTAATTGGAAGTTTGATGACATAACCGATAAAGCCGGCGTTAAGGGAACCAAATACTGGAGCACCGGGGTTACCATGGTAGATATAAACGGTGACGGCTGGTTAGATATTTATGTTTGCCACAGCGGTAACATCATTGACCGAAAGGGTAATGAGCTTTTCATCAATCAGCATAACGGAACTTTTAAAGAGGAAGCTGCGAAATACGGTCTTGTAGATAACGGACTTTCAACCCAGGCGATATTCTTTGATATGGATAACGACGGCGACCTCGACTGTTTTATCCTCAACAATTCTTTCAGGCCTATCGGTTCTTTCGATTTTAGCCAAAACCTGCGCGCAGTAGTTGATCCGCTTGGCGGCGCAAGGCTTTATCTTAACGATGGCGGGCACTTTAAAAACATTACCCAGCAAGCAGGTGTCTATTCCAGCGATATTGGCTTTGGCCTGGGCGTTTCTGTAGCCGATGTAAATGATGACGGTTACCCGGATATCTACGTTTCAAACGACTTTTTTGAACGCGATTACCTATACATCAACCAGCATAACGGAACCTTTAAAGAGGATATCCAGAACCAGATGGGGCATCTGAGCCTTGCATCCATGGGATCAGACATTGCCGATATCAACAACGATGGTAACCTTGATATTTTCACTACCGAGATGCTACCCGAAGGGGACAAAAGGTTGAAGAAAATGACATCGTTCGAATCTTTCGATGTGATCAAATTAAAACAGCACGACGGTTACTTTAATCAGTTTATGCAGAATTGCCTTCAACTGAACAATGGTGATGGCACATTCTCTGAAATAGCCTTTAGCGCAGGTGTACCTGCTACCGACTGGAGCTGGGGGGCGCTTTTTTTTGATATGGATAACGATGGTTGGAAAGACATTTTCGTATCAAACGGCATATATAAAGACCTTACGGACCAGGATTATGTAGAGTTTTTGGGTAACCGTGAGAATATGGACAAGATAGCCGAGAAAAAGAAATTTGACTACAAGGATTTTACCGAGAAAATGGTTTCTACGCCGCTTGTCAACTATGCATATCACAACAATAAGGATCTTACATTTAGTAATAAGGCTATAGATTTTGGTCTTGATAAACCTTCTTTCAGCAACGGTGCTGCATACGGCGATCTGGATAACGATGGCGACAACGACTTAATAGTTAATAACGTTAACATGCCGTTGTTTATCTACAAAAGCAACGCTGAAAAACTCAAAAATAATTTTATACAAATAAAGCTACAGGGCACATCTTTGAACCGTTTTGGTGTGGGTGTAACGGTTAAGGCATTTGCCGGCAAAACCGCGCTTACTTACTACCACCAGCCAACCCGTGGTTTCCAGAGCAGTACATCACCAAATTTACTTACCATGGGTTTGGGTAAGATCAATAGGCTCGACTCTTTACAGATCATTTGGCCGGGTGGTTTATACCAAACCGTCAAAAATGTAAACGCCAACAAGATTTATACTTACAAGGTAACTGATGCAAAAAGTAAGTATAACTACGTAAAGCCTGCTGTAAAAGCAATGTTTGTTGAAACCGAGACCACCCTGTTTGATTCGATTCCAAAGCATACAGAGGATAATTTTATAGACTTTGATAACGAGCGCTTAATGTTGCAAATGTTATCTACCGAGAACCCTTACATGGCCAAGGGAGATGTAAACAACGATGGCCTGGAAGATTTTTATTTCGGTAATTCTAAAGAAAATGCCCCAGCTATTTACATACAACAGCGCAACGGAGGCTTTAAAAAGGCTAACGTGCCTGATTTTGAAAAACAGGTGTACCTTGAGAATGCGGGCGCTGCCTTTGGCGACTTTGATGGCGATGGTGATCAGGACCTGATCATCGGGGTTGGGGGTAATGAAGAAGAGGCCGGTACAAATATTTACTATCCCCGTTTTTATGAAAACGACGGAAAGGGTAATTTTCACCGCAATGCGCAAAAGGCGATACCGGTAGCAGTAAATACTTCGGTAATAGTGGCCTGCGATTATGATAAGGATGGGCACCCAGATCTTTTTATCGGTGGCAGAAGCGTACCCGGCACCTATGGCGAATCGCCAAATTCTTACGTTATGCATAATGACGGCACCGGCCGATTTACTGATGTTACTAAACAGGTTTTAGGCACTGATAAACCGGGGATGGTAACAGGTGCCGCCTGGGCTGATCTTGATGGGAATGGCTATCCAGACCTGGTTATCGCCGGCAATTGGATGGGTGTAAATATTTATCGTAATAACGGCAGAAGTTTCACCCAGGATAAGCAATTGGAAAAATACAAAGGATGGTGGAGCAGTCTTTCAATTGCCGATGTTAACGGCGACGGTAAGCCCGATATACTGGCGGGAAACCTTGGCTTAAACAGCAAGTTTAAAGCCACCCCGCAAGAACCTATGCAGCTTTTTGTTAAAGATTTTGATGGTAACGGCACAAAAGAATGCGTTGCATCTATCTATCGCGAACACCAGCCATATGTGTTTCATATGAAGCCAGATCTGGTAGGGCAAATGCCTGTTTTAAAGAAACAATATTTGCGGTATAATGATTACGCCGGAAAAACCTTTAGCGAAGTGTTTACTAATGAGATGCTAAAAGGGTCAGAAGAGCATGAAATAACCCACATGGCATCTACCATTTTTATGAACAATGGCAGTGAATTTAAGCCTGTGTTGATGCCTTACAATGCCCAGCTATCAAGTGTTAACACCATTTTATGCGATAATATTGACGGCGGAAAAACGCCTGCTGTTATACTTGGCGGCAACTTCTATGGCTTTAAGCCCGAAGTTGGAAGGCTTGATGCCAGTTACGGGCAGGTATACAGATACACGGATAATGGTTTTGAGTATTTTGCGCCTAAAGAGAGCGGCATTAAACTTGGTGGGCAGGTGCGCTCATCGCTGGTTATAAAAAGTGCTGCCGGCAAAAAATATTATCTGTTTGGGTTTAATGATGATAAGCTAAGGGCTTACAAACTACGTTAAGCAATATGCCAAAAGCAAAGCAACGGAAGCGGGAAGAGCGGAAAACGATTTACAAAAAGCTGATGATACTGTGCAGCCTTATAGGCGCCGGCCTTGCTATTTACAGTTCTTGTAAAACCCAAAAAGAAGGCAGCGGCATTTTTAAATCGCTTAGTGCAGATAAAACTAACATCAGTTTTGTTAACCGTAACATAGCTACAGATTCTGTAAACATCCTGGATTACCTGTATTTCTACAACGGAGCCGGTGTTGCTACAGCCGATTTTAATAACGATGGCTTAGAGGATATTTATTTTGTATCAAACCAGGAAAGCAATAAGCTGTACCTCAACAAAGGAAATCTGAAATTTGAAGATATCACTGCTAAAGCCGGTGTTGCAGGTACAGGTAGCTGGAAAACCGGTGTTACGGTAGTAGATATAAATGGCGATGGTTACAAAGATATTTACGTAAGCGTGGTGTCTAATTTTAAAACCTTCAAAGGTAAAAACCAACTCTACATAAATAACGGAGACCTTACATTTACCGAATCTGCTGCTAAATACGGCCTGGCTTTTTCGGGCTTTTCTACACAGGCATCTTTCTTTGACTACGACAAAGATGGCGACCTGGATATGTTTTTGCTTACATCATCTGTACATAGCAACGATACCTATGGCGACAGCACCCAGCGGTTTAAAGTAAGCCATGATGCAGGCGATCATCTTTTCCGCAATGATAACGGCCACTTTACCGATGTTACTGAAGGATCAGGCATCTACTCCGCGCCAATTGGTTACGGCCTTGGTGTAAGCGTAGGCGACCTTAACAACGATGGCTGGGATGATATTTATGTAAGTAACGACTTTTTTGAGCAGGATTATTATTATCTGAACCAGCGTAACGGCAAATTTAAAGAAGAACTGAAAAGCGCCTTTGGGCATACCAGTTTATTCTCCATGGGAAACACTCTTGCCGATGTAAACAAGGACGGCCACCTGGATGTGATAAGCACCGATATGCTGCCCGGCGAAATGAAGGCCCTTAAATCAACCATCAACGATGAGCCGCTGGATATTTACAATCAGGAAGTTAATGCCGGGTATTATTATCAGTATTCAAAAAATAGCCTGCAATTAAATGTAGGCAACGGGAAAAAGTTTGTAGATATTGCCCTGTACTCAGGCATGTCCGCAACAGATTGGACGTGGTCGCCACTGGTGTATGATTATGATATGGACGGCCGCAAGGATATGTTCTTTTCAAACGGCATCAAAAAACGTTTAAATGATATGGATTACCTTAAATACCTGGGCGATCCTAACGTTATAAAAGACTTTAAAACAAGTCGTTTCTTCGATAGGGAAAAAATTAACCTGATGCCTGATGGGCAGGTGCATAATTATCTCTACAAAGGTGGCGACGAATTGAAATTCAGTGATATATCTGCAGGTAACGACATGGTTCAAAATTCCATCTCGGCAGGTGCCGTTGCCGTGGACCTTGATAACGATGGCGACCTTGAATTGGTAACCAACAACATGGACGAACCGGCTTTTATCTATCAAAATTTAACGATGGAAAATGCCAGGGACGTAAAACCATCATTTATCAAATTAAGTGCTAAATACACCCCGCAAAATCCGGATGCAATAGGTGCTAAGTTTTTTGTAAGGTCGCAGCAACAAGTAGATCACCAGGAGATACAAACCAGTACCGCATACGCAAGCACACAAGGTAGTAACTTGCTGTTTACGTTTGCTGCAAATGATAAGCCGTTAGAAATGATGGTGGTTTGGCCGGACAATTCTTACCAGTTGATAAAGGATTTCGCAATGGGTAAGAAAACGGTTATAAATTACAAAAAAGAAAATACCCAATCATCTGCAGATATCAGCACAACAATTAATGATTTTATCAAAGGTGAACAGCAGTTTAGTTATGTTGATGTAAAGGCAACTGTTTTAGCCAATGTTGCACCCTTTGAAACACCAGATTTTAACTACTACAATTTACTACCCCATAGCTACCTGCCACATATTCCCGCCATTGCAGTAGCTGATGCCAACAATGATGGAATAGAAGACATTTATGTTGGCGGTATAGCCGGGGAAGATAAATACATTTTAGCCGGCAATAAGGATGGGAAGTTTAACAAAATTGCTGTGGAAGCGTTTGGTGCCTTTAAAGATATGGCCGACGTTGATGCGGAATGGATGGATGTCAACGGCGATGGCTTAAAGGACCTGGTGGTGTTAAGTGCCAGTCATCCGTTTGCTGAGGTTGAAAAACGTAATCAGCCACGGTTGTTTATCAATAAGGGTAATCTTAAGTTTGAGGCTAAAGAATTACCAAAGATAGCTGCCCAGCCATCGCAGGTATTCACCTATGATTTTAACGGAGATGGTTTGCAGGATATGATGCTGGTAAGCGCTGTGCCGTTCCGTAATTACACCATGGAGTCGGAATCAGTGGTGTTGCTTAACAACAGAAATGGAGATTTTATTGTTGCACCCAAAAGTGCCTACAAGGAACTTACCAGTTTAAAATTCGTGACAGATATAAGCGCGACCGACGTAAACGGCGATGGTGTAAAGGATATTGTTGTGAGCGCTGAGTGGCAACCGCTGCAGGTGTTTATCAACAAAAATAAAAAAATAAGCAGACAGGCGATTCCAGGGCTTGATAAAGCTAAAGGTTGGTGGCAAACAGCGTTGGTAACAGATATTGATGGCGATGGCAAAGCTGATATACTTGGTGGCAATTGGGGGCTGAATAACAAATACAATGTTACGCCCGAGCAACCGCTTTACGCTTACAACAGCGATGTTGATAATGATGGCAAAAACGACCTCATAGTATCTTATTACTACGAAAGCAAATACTATCCTTTTCGCCCCAAAAATGATCTGGAGCAGGAATTGCCTTTCCTGAAAAAGGAATTCTTAAGCTTCCAGAAGATGGCAGATAAAACTACCGAAGAAATATTTAAAGATCAGTTGGATAACAATAGCCGATTAGAAGCTAATCAATTTAACACCATGTTCTTTAGCAACATGATGAACAGTAAAGACGGAGTTGCCCTCCCATATCTTTATCAGCAGGCGCCTGTAAAAAAAATCGTATCTCTCAATAATGAAGAGAACGATATCTTGATCAATGGCAATTTTTGGGGTGTTGTACCTTACGAAGGGAAATACGATGCGCTGGGTCTTGTCTCAACGCATTATGACAAGAACACAAAGCAATTCAGCAAGCCGCAATATTGGGTAAATGCACTTATCAATTCGCAGGAGTTAACGCATTTTTATCCTTATAAAACCGTTACAGGCAGCAGTTTCATAGCTACAACTTATGATGGTAAACTGGTTTTAGTAACCAGATAGCTAAAAGATAGGCGACGAAAGTACTGTGACCCACTTAGCCGTATCAGGCTGAAACATCCTATCGGTTACCAATAGTTCATACGGCATGGCGGGTGAAGTAAGATGATGGTCTTTTTGATATTGTTTCAATTTCCTGAAAGCGTTTTTAACGGTTTGTGGTCCGCCGGTAATGGTGGTTTGTAAGGTATTGCCGCCCAAAACCATTTTATTAACAAAGATATCTTTGTTGCCGGTAACAGGTTTATCAACAGGCAAGGCAACCATCACTTGGTAGGCGTGGTCGTCTGTTTGATGCACGTTAAGCATGGGAACACCTGTTTGTTTTATATTTTGTTGCTTGGCGTAAAGTTTAAGCTTATCTACAAATTGATATACCAAATTGCTTTGAGGGTATTCCTTTAAGTTTGTAGTGGTAACCAGCATAAACTCAGTCATTATCTTTTCAACTCTGAATTTAAATCCATAAATGTTACTATCTGTCTGCATAAACTTTTTAAAGCTTACCAGTATCTGCTGCATATCATCACGCAGCTTTCTCATTGCAAAATATTGTTTAACGCGTGTGATCGGATTTAAGGAGCTTTGTATTTCGGCGTTCCATTGAACGTTACATGCAATTTCTTCAGTACTGTTGTAGCTGAGTTTGCTATCCGCATCTAAATCTCCCTTTTTTAATTTGGCCATTACACTGCCATAGGTGCTATGGTGCAGCTTAACATCAATGTCTTGGAAAGTGTAATTTACGCTATCGTTAGTTTTAATTTTACCCGGCCACCATTTTTGCCAGGGTGCTTTGTTTACTAAAAATCGGGCTACGTTTAAATCATTAGCATCAACCTCTACGTTGCTGGTTACCTTTATATATTGTGGTATGATAAAGTAGATACTTACAACAAAAAGAAAAAGCAGGGCGGTGATTAGTAGAGCCGGTTTCTTCATAATTTACACAGCAAATTGGCACCAATAGCGCTTATTGGCAAGGGGCTAAAATTAGCTATTTAAAGTGGTAAAAATCAACCTCAAAAATGCTTCGTTATAGCCACAAAAGCTTTATATTTATCTTTTAAATACAAACACCAATTTGAAGTTGTACCGCGGTTGCAGCTTTGTATATACCTGTTTTTTAAGCTATGAAGCGTTTTTTATTACTGATTGCCTGTATTGCGGCCTCGGTTTCGTCATGCAAAAAAGCCGACTACCAAAAGGTTACTCATAACCCCGAACTTTATCGTATTACCGTCAAAAAGCTTAATGATATCGTATTAGAAAATAACTTTCCGCCCGTAATCGCCTCACGTAATTACGTATACGCAAACATTGCCGCATATGAAGTAATTGCTGCCGGCGACCCTAAGCATTACCGCTCTCTGGCAGGGCAGATCAAACATATGCCCGCCACGCCTAAGCCCGAAAAAGGCAAGGATATAGATTTCCAATTTGCTTCATTGCTATCCTTTTGCTATGTGGGTAACGCTGTTACCTTCCCGGAGGGAAGTATGTTTACTTATGTTGATGAATTGAAGCAAAAAGCAAAAGATGCAGGTATGCCATCTGATGTTTTTGAAAATTCTGTAACATATTCAGATTCTTTAGCCAAAGCAATTATGCGTTGGAGTAAGAAAGATAATTATGCGCAAACACGTTCGGCCAGCAAATACACTGTAGTACGTAAAGACGGTCGCTGGATACCTACTCCGCCAATGTACGCTCAGGCGCTTGAGCCTCACTGGGGAGAGATAAGGCCGATGGTATTAGATTCGGCATCGCAGATACCTGCACCCGAGCCACCGCCCTACAACATGGCGGACAAGAACAGCGTGTTTTATAAGAGCGTAATGGATGTTAAAGGAAAAGTAGATAGCCTTACAACAGACCAAACCCACATGGTTGATTTTTGGGATGATAACGCTTTTAAACTGAACGTTATAGGCCATGCCTCTTTCGCCACCAAAAAATTTGGACCGGCAGGGCATTGGATGAACATTGCGGGTATTGGTTCAAAAATGACCAATGCTGATTTTAACACCACCGTAGCGGCTTACACAAAGGCTTCTATCGCGGTGTTTGATGCCTTTATTAATTGCTGGTACATTAAATATCAATCAAATAGTGTACGCCCCGAAACGGTGATCAACAAACTCATCGATCCTGACTGGAAACCACATATCCAAACACCCCCGTTTCCTGAATATATCAGCGGGCATGCAGTAATATCAGCTGCAGCTGCAGAGACTTTGACTGATAGTTTTGGTGATAAAAAAGCTTACACCGATGCTTCTGAATCTGAGTTTGGCATACCGCCCCGTTCATTCAAGTCATTTAGGGATGCTGCACGGGAAGCATCTATGTCGCGTGTGTATGGTGGTATCCACTACAAAATAGCTTGCGACATCGGCACCCAGACCGGTATCAAAATAGGCGATCTGGTGAACCAAAAATTACAAATGAAGATCAAGTAAACCAATCGCTATACATGAGAAAGATTTTTGCTTTACTTACCGGCCTGGCCGTCACCGCTGGTGCGTTGGCCCAAAGCGTTAACCCCTGGGTTATCAAAGCCGATAAAATAGACCCTAACAACTATTACGGTATCACTGTAGCAAACGGTATGATCGGTATCGTATCATCGCCCGAGCCTTTTAAGGTTAAAAACGTTGTGCTGGCAGGTGCGTATGACCTTTACGGCCGTGGCAGGGTAAGTAATTTCTTGAACAGCTTCAATCTGCTGAACATGTACCTGGAAGTAGACGGCAAACGGCTTGACGGCAAAATGGTGAGCAACTACCGCCAGGAACTGGATATACAGCACGCCGCCATGACCACAACATTTGATTACGGCGATAAGGCAACTATCAAATATACTTATTACTCTTTGCGCCAGTTGCCATTCACTGTATTAACAGATGTAAGCATCACGGCAAAAAAGGCTATCAACATTACCGCTGCCAGTGTAATGGAAGCCCCTGACGCTTTAAAGGAAGTTCAAAATTATTATAACGAGATAGACAGGCCGCATGTAACCATCAGCCTCTTAACGTCCACAGCAAAATCGCCGACCGGCAAATTGCAACTGTGTGCTTCAACCTCGTTTTTATTTAACGAGGAGCACGGCAAAGAGCCCCGCGTTATCCACGAGATGTGGGATAACAACATGCACCTGATGAAATTCAGTAAAGCCATCAGCGTCGGGCAAACTTACAAGTACGGCGTTACAGGTTCTTCCATCACATCCGCCCACCACGCCGACCCGCTCAACGAGGCTGAACGCCTAACCATCTTCGCCAAGCTGGAGGGAAAAGACAGGCTTATCCAGTTTCACAACAAAGCCTGGGACGAGCTTTGGAAAAGCGATATTCAGATAGAAGGCGATGCGCAGGCGCAGCAGGATGTACACAGTATGCTGTATCACCTGTACTCGTTCTCGCGTGCGGGCACGGCATTATCACCGTCGCCAATGGGTTTATCAGGATTAGGCTATAATGGTCACGTTTTTTGGGATACTGATCTTTGGATGTATCCTGCTATGCTGGTACTACACCCGGAGATCGCGAAGTCTATGGTTGAGTACCGTTTTGAACGCTTGGAGAATGCAAGGAAGAACGCTTTTTCGCATGGATATAAAGGCGCTATGTTCCCATGGGAGAGTGCGGATAGTGGGGTAGAGGAGACACCGGTTTGGGCACTAAGTGGTCCGTTTGAACATCATATAAGCGCCGATGTAGGTAACGCAGCGTGGCTTTACTATTGCGTAACGCAGGACAAACAATGGCTGCGCGAAACAGGCTGGCCGCTACTTTCTGCCACTGCAGATTTTTGGGCAAGCCGGGTAGAACGCAATGGCCCGGGGCATTACGATATTAAAAATGTGGTGGCTGCAGATGAATGGGCCGAGAATATCGATAACAATGCCTTTACCAACGCCGCTGCAAAAGCTAACCTGATGAACGCTGCAGCCGCGGCACAAGTTTTAGGTATCCAGGCTGACACCGATTGGGTAAATGTGGCCAACAACATCCCGATCCTGAAAATGAGCAACGGCGTTACGCAGGAACATGCCCAATACAAAGGCGAAGGGATCAAACAAGCTGATGTAAACCTGCTGGCCTATCCGCTTAAAACCATCACTGATCCTGCGCAGATCAAAAAAGATCTGGAATATTATGAAACCCGCGTTCCTAATGAAGGTACCCCAGCCATGACGCAGGGTGTGTTTGCACTGCTTTACGCACGCCTTGGCAACGGGCAAAAAGCTTACCACTGGTTTAAGGATGCCTATGAGCCTAACCTCAATCCACCTTTCCGGGTAATTGCAGAAACAAAGGGCGGCACCAACCCATATTTTGCAACCGGTGCAGGCGGTATCATCCAGGCTATGCTAATGGGTTTCGGAGGTCTGGACATTACATCAACCGGTATCACTCAGATCAGGAGCGCACTTCCTCCGAACTGGAAATCGCTTAAAATAACCGGTGTAGGAATAGAGAAGAAAACTTATACGGTGAAATAATGGTGTTCACGTTCACGGCATGAACACCGTGAACGCCCGTGAACGCTGACAAAATTTTGTCAGTTTGTGATATATCAGTGAAGCATCAGGTCTATTTTAGTCGTAAATACTAACAAATTGTGCTTAAAATAGTTAAATAAGGATGAGTAAAGCAGCTATCATAACCGGCCTTTCAGTAATTGATACCGACCGGGTAATAGAAATGGCATGGGAAGACCGTACGCCCTTTGATGCCATTAAAGCGCAGTTTGGTTTAACGGAAAAAAATGTGATAGACCTGATGCGGAGACAAATGAAACTCAGCAGCTTTAAAATGTGGCGGGCCAGGGTGCAAAGCCGGCGCACCAAACATTCAAAATTACAGGTTGATGGAACAGACAGGTTCAAATGTAACCTTCAAAGGCAGATAACTTTGAACAAAATAAGTAAGCGGTAAATAGTAAATCGCAAATTCATTTTTTCTTTTGGCAACGGTATTTTTCTAAATTGCCTATATGAAACGTATCTGCTTGCTTATCACCTTGCTATTATCATTATCTGCATCAGCACAAACCACTATTAAGCAGGATGCCAATATTGCCGGGATGGTGAACGAGATTTCAGCAAAAAACATTGAGGCCATTGTGCGTAAACTGGTAAGTTTTAAAACACGACACACATTAAGCGATACCATAAGTAAAACAGAGGGTATAGGTGCTGCCCGTAATTGGGTCAAAGCCGAATACGAGCGATACGCAAAAGCATCCGGCGGCCGTATGACGGTGATGTTTGATGAATTTACACAGCCAAAGGGTAGCCGTATAGACAAGCCAACGCCTATGAAAAACGTTCTGGCTGTTTTAAAAGGAACTGATACTGCTGATAAACGTGTGTACATTGTTTCGGGGCATTATGATTCAAGGGCTACGGATGTAATGGATGCAAAATCTTTTGCTCCCGGTGCGGTTGATGACGCATCCGGAACGGCCGTTTCGATGGAATTGGCAAGAGTTATGGCAAAACAAAAATTCCCGGCTACCATCATATTTATGGCTGTAGTGGGCGAGGAGCAGGGGCTGTATGGTTCTGCCAACGTAGCCAAACGCGCTAAAGCTGAGGGCTGGCAGATAGATGCCATGCTGAATAACGACATTGTAGGTAATACCTACGGTATGGAAACCGGTTTGAAGGATAACCGCAGTGTTCGTGTTTTTAGCGAGGGCGTGCCTGCTGCAGAAACTGAGAAAGAAGCTGCTATTCGTAATTCTGTGGGAGGGGAAAATGATAGTCCGGCACGCGAACTGGCCCGTTATATTAAGGAAGTTGCAGAACGTTATGTTGAGCAACTGGATGTGAAATTGATCTATCGCCGCGACCGGTACCTGCGTGGTGGCGACCATACGCCGTTCTCTCAACAAGGTTTTACCGCGGTCCGTATCACTGAGATGAACGAAGATTTTAACCGCCAGCACCAGGATGTCCGTAAAGAAAAAGGCGTTGATTATGGTGATCTGCCCGATTTTGCCGATTAAGATTACACCCAAAAGGTAGCGAGGATGAATCTATCCGTATTAGCTAACCTGGCATTCGCGCCCGGCAGGCCGCAAAATGTCGGCATTGTTACCAGCGGCTTAACTAACAAAACGCAGCTAAAATGGGAAGCACCCAAAGGCGGCAAAGCACCCGCAGGTTACTATGTTTTAATGCGCGAAACCATCAGTCCTTTTTGGGAAAAGAAAATATTTGTAACCGGAACTTCTGCTGAGATTGGCTACTCCAAAGATAATTACCTGTTTGCTGTGCAGGCTGTTGATGCAGATGGGCACGAAAGTATACCTGTATTTCCTAAGCCTGTGAGGTGAGATTTAAATCTTGCAGGCACTGGTCTAAGGTTGCACCTTAGACCTAAAATCGAGCAAGTTTTCAGCTTGCATAAAGACAAATCTTTCAATGGGAAGAAAATATAAATTCCATACTCATCATGATATTTACTTTGTAAGTTTCGCCACAGTAAACTGGGTAGATGTTTTTGTGCGTAGAGTTTATTGTGAAATTATAGTTGATAGCTTGCGCTATTGCATCACTCATAAAAGTCTTGAGGTTTATGCCTGGTGCATTATGTCGAGCCACGTTCATTTGATCATCAGTACAGAAGAAGGAAATCTATCAGATATCATGCGCGATCTCAAACGCCATACTGCTAAAGCTATTCTTAAGGAGATAGAAGAAAATTTGCAGGAAAGTAGGCGTGATTGGATGCTTTGGATGTTTAAGCGAGCAGGCGAACGAAATCCTAATAATGAAACGTATCAGTTTTGGCAACAGAATAATCATCCTGTGCAGCTTCTACAAATGAAATGATGCAGCAACGCTTGGATTACATACATAATAACCCGGTTGAAAGCGGTAGCGTATCATTTCCTCCAGATTATCTGTATAGCAGCGCAAAAGATTATTATACAGATGAACCTGGGCTGGTGCCGGTGTTACAGTTAAGCTGAAAGCTTAACATATTTTAGGTCTAAGTTGGAAACTTAGACCAGTGCATAGAGATTTAAATCTTACAGGCACTGGTCTAAGGTTGCAGGCACTGGTCTAAGGTTTCACCTTAGACCCCAAATCAAGCAAGCTTTCAGCTTGCGGTATATCTAAATCTTCTCTTTCTTCTCCTCTGCTTCCTCAACATCATCGCTATCTGCAATTAACGGTTGTTGCTGCGCATAAGCGTTTTCATCCAATTGTATTTGCAAAAATATGGGGAAGTGGTCCGAATCATAATTGTTTAATCGCTTAAGGCTCCTTAATTTAAAATGCCGGGAGATAAACGCATGATCTAAGGGGAAACGCATAAAAAAGTGATGCGCGTTAAATGAATTAAAGAACCCTCGGCCACGGCGTGGATCAAGCAGGCCACTCATCTTCAGGAAAAGGTCGGTGGTATGGCTCCAGGCTACATCGTTAAGGTCGCCGGCTACAATAACAGGTATATTGCTTGCCTTAGCGAGATCAGCCACTAAAAGCAATTCCTTATCCCTTTCGGTCGATCTTAGATTTTCACCAGGTGCGGGTGGCGTAGGGTGCACTGCATAAAACTGAACCAACTGGCCGTTGCGCAATTTTATCTTGGTATGTATAGACGGGATATCTTCCTCAACAAGGTAATGTACCGCCGTATCCACCAGTTCCAATTTTGAGTAGAGCAATAAGCCATACATATTCTCCAACGGCACTTTCTTTGAAAAAGCATACTTTCCAGATAAACTATTTGTTTCCGCATCCCACCTGTTGTTCGCTTCCAATAGGATCACCACATCGGGGTCGGCTTTTGCTATCTCCTTTAAACAGCCTTGCGTGTTGGTGTTGGTTTGCAATACATTGGCTATCATGATGCTCAGGCTTTTTTCACTGTTGGTGTCGGTGGCCTTAAGAACCTGTTTTTTACCCAATGGAGTAAAAGGGATGATAAGCCACGCCAGGTAAATAATGTTAATGCCTAATAGCAATACTTGCAGATATTTGAAGGTAGGAGCGCCATTATAAAGGGCAAGCAGCAAAATCACCGCCAATATATTTAGCAGGAGTTTTTGCAGTCGAGGGTAATCAAACACCCTAAATATCCAATAATCATGGCGTACGAGGGGCAGCAGCGTAAAAGTAAATAATAAGCAGGTAAATATGCCAAGGGCAGTATCCATAGGTCTCCGTTATAACGTTAAGGCTATGAGATAGCAATTCCAGGCACAAAATGTTTTAGCTCATCAAACTCTCGTAAGTTTCACTGGTGCGGTGTGGTTGGCATTCCACTGGCAAACGTAAACGCTTTTATCCTCATCAATGCATACATCATGGCCATGCATAAAGGTTGCATTTTTAGCCTGTAAGGTTTGCTGCAACAAACCATTTTTATACACCGGGGCCATGCCGCCGGGGTTAGAAACTACTTTATTATCCTTATCTAAAATGGTAACAAAGCCCGATCCATCGAACTGCTTGCCCTGCGCGTTTTTAGACCAGCACACGCCAGCGTAGATATTGTCGTCGTTGATTACAGCGCGGCAAACATACATACCGGGCAGATCGATCCGTTTAATGAATTTGCCATCCATGGTGAATACTTTAAAGCAGTTTTCCTCGCGCGAAGTGCAAATGAGCACAGGGTTGTTTTTATCCCGTGTGTCCACCGTAATACCGTGTGCATTCCGCAGGTTATGGTCCGGATTGGTGTTGTGATGCCCGCCGAAATGATGAATGTATTGCCCTTTAGCGTTATATTGGATGATATAATCAGATCCATAACCATCGGCCACATAAATATCGCCGTTGGGCGCTACTGCCGTTTCGGTAGGTTTAAAGGGCTCATCATCTTTATAGATACCGATGGTGCGCGGGTGACCAATAGAAAATATCAGTTTGCCATCGGTAGTGGTTTTTAAAACCTGGCCGGCTTGCCCGTAAGTGCCGCCGGTGCGGTCTAATGCCCAGCCGCAATCGGTAAGCAAAAGAAAATCTTCACCGCCTTCTTTGCTGATGGTGAGGCCGTGCCCGCCGGGTAGCGAGGTGCCCCAGTAATCAAGCAACTTGCCCGATTTATCAAAAATGAGCACATTGTTATGCGTATGGTCGCCCAGCATAATTAAACGTCCCTTGCTGTCCTGTACCATTTCGTGGCAGTTGGCAAGCGGCGTATTGTTTACGCTTATTTTAGCCCAGCCTTTGTCAACCTTGTAGGTGAATCCATTATGGCCGATAAGCTGACCGTCAGCAGGTTTATCTTTATGCAGTATGGTAAAACCTTTAGCGGTTGATGCGGTAGTGGCTGCAGCAGTTGCAATGGCGGCCGACTTTAAGAAGCCTCTGCGGGAGTTGTTCATAAACAGGTATAAATGGTATTAATCCAAAAATACGCGTATTGGCTGTTTATGCAAGTTAAACTATAAATAAATGGTGTTTAGTCTTCGTCGTTTTTCAACTGATCGATCTTCAGTAAACGGCGCACCAGCCTGAAGATGATGTATACACATATTGGCGCCGCCACAACATCAATGGTGTAATGGATGTGTTGTACCAGTAACAGCACCATCAGGATAGCTGCTGAAATAAAGGCCACTATCTTATCATTACGCTTTTCTAAACACAGGTAGATAAGCACCATGGTAGAGGTATGGCCCGAGAAGAACAGATCGCGGGTGATGACGGTGTTGCCGTAAAAGAAACCGGTCAAGGGGTCAATTAAATGGATAAGGCCTTTTGGGGGATCTAAGGAGACAAACAAGATGGTAAGCATCCTGGCCAGGTTAACAAATATCAACGACCATACGTAATTGATGTAAATAACCGGGTTATACAATGCCCTGATCAGGATAAGCAAACCCATTCCCCATATCAAAGTAAAGATAATGATGGAGACATCATGGGCCGGGATATGATCAAGCACCCAGTCGTTAAGTTCAGTACCTTTTCTGTTTTGGATATAGTTAAAGAAGAACGGCATCCCAAGCAGCATAACTGCCACGATAGATGAACCTATAAGCAGCTTATCGCGTTTTTTGGGCGATTGCAAAGCAGATACCCATGCTTCCTTAATAGTCCTCTTATGTTTCGGTGCCACTGTATAAATTAAAAGAGCGCAAAGTTAAAAAAAGGCATCAATATTAAGGAGTAGTTATCTCAATATAAAGTTGGAGTTATTTACGCATTCCTCCATTATGAAAAGTAATCTCCCCTCTTTGCGCAGCAGAAAGAGGGCAGGGGGTGAGTAAACTATTTTTCATTACCCAGGCAACCCGGGGCATTATACTAAGCGTAATCACTATAAAAACCACCAAATACATTTTGATATGAAAAAGTACATTTTAGGTATTTCGTTGATGTTTGCTGTAATTGTAATTGCCGTTGCAGCATGCTCAAAGTCAAATAGCAACCCAACGCCTTCGTCGCCAACAACGCCAACAACGCCGGGCGGTGGTACCACCAATGCGGTAAGTATTAAAAACTTTGCCTTCTCACCGGCAAGTATCACCATTAAAAAAGGGCAAAGCGTTACCTGGACAAACGAAGACTCCGCCCCGCACACAGCGACTGAAGATGCGAATGCTTTTGACAGTGGCAGCCTGGCTACCGGCGCAAAGTACAGCAAATCATTTGATGCAACGGGCACATATACCTATCACTGCACGTTCCACTCGAGCATGGTGAACGCAAAGGTGATAGTTACAGATTGATCAGAATTTTTATTAGCCGATAAGTAGAATAGTGTAGATTGCGTAGCCCCGAAAGGGGCTTTTTTATTTTAAACCGAAAGCTTGTTTTACCTAAATTATTTAAGCTTTCACAACTTATGGTTATAACATGTCTTAAACTTTAACCCTAAATGGTACGTATTTTAATTAAGTTGTTTGAAATTTGATTGAATAACGGAACTTAGCGAACCTAATTTGTAACGATGCAGCAACCACCAGTACCGCAGAATGAAATGGAAAGGGTTTTAGAACTTTCCGATTACGATCTTGATTACACCAGCTTTCAAGACTCTTTTAAAGATCTTGCCAAGCTTGCAGCAAAGGTGGCAGGCACTAATATATCACTGGTAAACCTGATAGATTCATTTACCCAGTGGAGTATTACCAACCACGGCTTGGATATTGAACAGATGCCGAGGGAAGAATCGGTGTGCCAGTACACCATTATGGGTGATAGCTCATTTGAAATTAAGGACCTTACAGCCGATGACAGGTTTAAAGATCGTTTTTATGTAACGGGTAATCCTAACGTTAAATATTACTTTGGTGTTCCGCTTACCACAGAGGAAGGCCGTAACATAGGCGCACTTTGTGTGCTTGACCAGGACGTGAAAACACTTTCGCCTGAAAAGGTTGAACTTCTTAAGATCATCGCTAATGAGATAGTTAACCGCTTAAGGGCACATAAGGTAATTGTTGCGCTTAGAGGCAAACTCAAGGAAGCTAATGAGACCAAAAAGAAGGTGGCCCACGATATTCGCGGCCCTTTGGGCGGTATAATTGGCTTAGCGCAAGTAATCAGCGAGCAGGGGCACGAGAATGAAATTGACGAAGTATTGGAATTTATCAACCTCATACAACGTAGTGGTCGCTCACTGTTAGAGCTGGCAGACGAGATACTTACCGTGGAGGCACCTACCCGTGAGCTTAAAAGTGACGAATTCAATTTAGTTGTATTGAAGGAAAAACTGGAACAGCTTTACATGCCGCAAGCGCGTACCAAGGGTATCAATTTCACTATCAACACTTCGGTGAATGCGGCAACCATACCGTTCTCGCGCAATAAGTTGCTGCAGATCATTGGTAACCTGATCTCCAATGCCATGAAGTTTACGCCTAAGGATGGAAGGATAGGGGTCGATCTAAGCCTAAAACAGGGCGAAACTGAAAATATTTTACAGGTTAACGTAACCGATACCGGTGTAGGGCTAAGTAAAGATGCAATAGAAAAGATATTGAGCGGTAACGCAAAATCAACCGATGGTACCGGCGGGGAGCACGGTTACGGCTTTGGTCTGGCTTTGGTAAAACACCTGGTAGAATCATTAAAGGGCAACATGCGTATTTATTCGGAGCAGGGCAAAGGCGCAAGTTTTGAGATATTATTGCCTCAAACAGTTAGCAAGTAACCTTTTTAATACACGTTTTGCTGCTTGCTTTTATTTGATAACTTTGGTTTAAACCACATTATCAAACCAAAAACTTATTTAATGGAAAAGCAACATTTAAGCAGGCGCCGTTTTATCGCCACGGGTGCGTTTGCCGCAGGCGGATTGTTACTGGCCTCAAAAGCTGGCAAAGCCGCCGGTTTCGCCGGTGCATGGGCTAAGCCAAATTCAATGATCAATGGTGTGCAGATAGGTGTTATTACCTATTCGTTCCGCAGCATGCCGGGCACGGTCCAGGATCTGCTTAAGTATTGCCTCGACTGCAACATTAACGCCATTGAATTAATGGGCGACGCCGCCGAAGAGTACGCTGGCGCACCCAAGCGTGATGCCGCCCAAAGCTGGCAGGATTTTGCCCCAAAAATGGCCGAGTGGCGTGCATCGGTACCAATGGACAAGTTCAAAGAGCTGCGCAAGATGTACAATGATGCCGGCGTAACCATCTACGCCTGGAAACCTAATGCCCTGGGTGCCAAAAATACCGATGCTGAGATTGATTACGCTTTTAACGCGGGCAAAGCCTTGGGTTGCACACATGTAACCGTTGAGCTGCCGGACGAAGCGCAAACCAAACGCCTTGGCGACCTGGCTGCCAAGCACAAAATGATGGTAGGTTACCACGCACACACGCAGGCAACACCTACTTTGTGGGATACCGCTTTAAGCCAATCAAAATACAACGGCATTAACCTGGATATTGGTCACTATGCATCCGGTACAAGCAGCAGCCCGGTACCGTTCATCGAGAAATATCATGATCGCATTACCAGTATGCACATTAAAGACCGCAAATTTCATGACGGCCCAAATGCGCCATGGGGCGAAGGCGATACACCAATAAAAGAGGTGCTGCAATTGATGAAGAAAAACAAATACAAATTCCCGGCTACTATAGAGCTTGAGTACAAAATACCAGATGGCTCTGATGCTGTTGCCGAAGTGAAAAAATGCCGTGCCTATGCCGCTGCCGCGTTAGCGTAAATTAGTATGTCAATGTGAACTTGTATAAGACCTTCTGATTAGCGATGGTTCCACAAGCTCTGCATTACACTTCTATTTGCCATGTTGTACATACCAACATGGCCTTTTTGTTTTATCTTAGTCTCCATGAAAAAACTCCTTTACCTTTTCCTTTTGATGATCGCAGCCAGTGGTTGTCATAAAGCCATTTACGATATGAACCGCGGCGAGCTGAAGATTGCTAAGAAAGACACCTACCAGGTAGAGTATATTACAGATATACCTGCAGGTGCGAAAGCCAAAATGTATTACATAGGTGCCAAAAACGTGCAATACTATGAAGAAGAATACATCGGCAAATTTGATAAAACTTACACCATCAAATCGGGCAAGGCTATAAAGTTCACCGTTGATGCCAAATTACCCAAAACAACGCCGGAGTTGAGCGTGCGCACCATGGTGAAGGTTGACGGTGAGGTTGTTACAGATCAAACGCAATCCGGTACCAATGTTAATTTTAGCTTTCAATTCAAATTGCCATAAATGGTATACCCGCAGCTTATTGCTCATATCAACCGCCACGTATCGCTTACGCCTGATGAGGAGGTTCTATTGTGCGATAGTATGCAGTTGCTTAGCGTAAAAAAGAAACAGATCATCCTTGAGCCGGGCAAACATTGCAAAGGCGAATACTATGTTTTGAGCGGGCTGCTACGCCAGTACTATGTTAATGCTAAACTTAATGAGCAAATAGTACAGTTTGCGCTGGAGAACTGGTGGATTGCCGACCATGACAGCCTGGTGAATAATCTGCCGGCCACAACTTATATCCAAACAATTGAAGCCTCCGAGATATTGTTACTGCCTGCCAAAGACAAAGAACGATTACTTGCCGAAATACCTGCTTTGCAAAAGTATTTCAGGCTGATGATGCAGCGCGCATTTGTGGCTTCGCAACGCCGCATAGGCTTCCTGTTCAATCAAACGGATGAAGAACGATATCGCTACTTCATCGGCCTATTCCCCGATTTTGTGCAGCGTGTACCGCAATACATGCTGGCATCTTACTTAGGTTTTACGCCGCAATTTCTGAGCAGGATAAGAGCTAAAAGAGAGACAGGAAAGTAAGAATCAAGAATCAAGACAAAGAACCTTGTATCTTGATTCCTGATTCTTGTCGTCTTGGTTCTCTTTCTTAACCTCAGTTCATTTTTTGAGGGGTTGTTTGTTCGCAATTTTGGTTTACAAATCAAAACAAACTACACCATGAAAAGAGTAGATCTATTTAAGACCCTTCCCGAGGCTTACAAAACGTTTCTTTCGCTTGAGAACTATGTGAACAGCACAGAGCTAACACCTATACACAAAGAACTGATAAAAATACGTGCATCTCAGCTTAATGGCTGTGCCTTTTGCCTGGATATGCATAACCGTGATGCACGCAAACTGGGCGAAACCGAGCAACGCCTTTACACCATTAGCGCCTGGAGGGATACGCCATTTTTCGATGAGAAAGAGCAAGCCATCCTTGCCTTTGTGGAGGAAGTTACACTGATAAGCAAAGGAGGTGTGTCTGAAGCCACCTATGCCAATGCCGCCGAAGTATTAGGCGAAAAGTACGTGGCGCAAGTATTGGTGGCCGTTATTGCAATCAACAGCTGGAACCGCATCGCCATCAGCACGCACATGCAGCCTGCCTTGCAAAAGTAATTTGAGCCGGTACGTTATTGTTGAAAAGCCACATAGCTTAACTATGTGGCTTTTGCATTTATCTGCTAACGTTTATCGATCACCGGGAACAGCGAAATACGCAGCCTTGTACAACCATAAGGTATCAGTGTGAGTTCTTCCTCGTTCTTATCTGTTACAAAGTTCCAGATGTTACCGTAGGGCTGGGGGCCGGCCGTTTCATTATACAACTGCCAGGTAGGGATTCGCCTGCCCTTGGTTTTGAGTTGGATAGGGGCCGCGGCTTGCGTCCATGGGTAGCTGCCTGCCGGCTTAACGTTCTCAACTTTGTAAGCTTCGGCCAGTTTATTATCATCCACACGTATCAAACCGTAGTTCCAGGGTGTGGTAGGCAACACTTCTAAATAAGTGCTACCATATTCCTGCGGGTCTTTGGTGTTTTGCACTTGCTTTTCCTGCTCACCTATTTTTAATGCGTAAACTATCGGGCCGCGCTCTACCGACATTGAATTTTCATACCAGGTATTTTTGAAAATATGCATCGGCAGGGTTAGCTCTACCACGTCTCCGCTTTTCCATGTACGGTTCAGTTTTACAGTCTCCCCGGCTTTTGCCTGCTGTACTTCGCTGCCATTTACTTTAACGTTGGCAAGGGTGCACCATTTCGGCACCCTCAATTCAAACGGAAACGCCACCGTGGTTTCTTTTTTATCAAAACTGATGGTGAATTTAATGGCCTCATCAAATGGATAATTGGTCTCTTCCTTGATGTTTACTTTGGTATTACCCGCTACAACTGCGTCTACTTTGCTGGCAGAATATACCAGGGCGGCAATGCCTTTATCCGGCGTGGCATACCATAGATTTTGCACAAATTTTGGCCATCCCTGGTGCATGTTTGATGTGCAGCAAGGGTAGCCTGTTAGTAAGCCGTAGCAAACGTCGGTACCATCGTGGTTAACGTCAAAGTTGCGGGTTTGGCGGGTAAGCATTACCTGGTTAGCCTGCTGAAAATATTGGTGCGTGTTGTAATCGGCGCTGATCTGGGTAGGCAAGGCGTTAAAAGCAATGCGCTCCAGGTGGTCGGCATAGTTAAGGTCGCCGGTAATGGCAAGGCCGTTTTCAAGCGTGTACATCATCTCTACAGCGGTACAGAGTTCTGATCCCTGCGTGGGATTGTTGCCGTGGAGAGATTCATCAGCGCCAAACAGCCCCGGTACCGACTCGTCAAATTTGCGAAGGTCCTTAAAGGCTTTAACCATGGCATCAGTGTATCGCGCTTCAGGGTGGTGCTGGTAGTAAATTATCGGCTCTTTCATGCCTTCGGCAAGGTTAACACCGTGGATGCTGTAATCGGTTGATAGTAGGTCGGTGTTCAGGAAGGCATTGGTATAGTCAAACGTTTGCTTGTGAATCAGGTCGCCCAGATCAAGCAGAAATTTATCTCCGGTAATGTTGTATAGCCAGTAAACCATTGCCAGGTTATCGCCGCCACGGTAACGCGCCCAAAACGTCCAGTGGTCCAATGGTTTCGATGGCAGTTCCTTTAATTGATATTTAAAGTATTTGGTCATCAGGTTTATTACTCTATTATCGCCCGTGGCAGAATAATATTGCTGCATCACTTTCAGCATCACCATTTTTGGCCACCAGTCCTGCGCATTATCACGCTGTATGCCACGCTCGGGGCCAAGGTCATGTTCAGGGCCAAAATAGCCGTCGGGGCGCTGGGTTTTAATGCTCCATTCTATCCACGGCTGTACCTTAGCAATTAACGCTTTGTCCTGTAGTATATAAGCCAACGGTAGCAATCCGTCTATCCAATAAGGGCCTCGTTCCCACATGTCGCCGTCGCCGCCGAGCCAGCCGTTGCGTTTGCCCATCACAAGCGGGTATAGCTTATCAAGATTACCCGTAGCGCCATTTTTTGCTCGTACCAGCATTTCGCGCAGCCAACCCTGCGGCTTTATGGCACCCAGCGGAAGCTCGATGTAAGGGCTTTGCCTTAACGGAGCTTTTGCCATGGTATATTGTGTAGGCATACTTTTCACTTGCGCAGATGAGCATAGCGTGCACGCAGCCAATGCCAGCGTTAGGGTTAACTTTATTCTCATAAAATAGGTTTTAAGAACTCGACCATACAATAATAGTCAAACAGACAGTTAAAACAAAGCGTCTGTTATTTGTAAGAAAACTCCATTCAGTTTTAAACCGACAAACAAGGTGGCTGCATCATGGTTTAAGCTATTAGTTTAATCATCAACCCAAATGAATTTAGCCGAACTTAAAAATACCGCAAGCCGTTTGATGGCTCCAGACAAAGGTTTGCTTGCTATGGATGAGAGTATACCTACAGCCAACAAACGTTTTGAGCCGCTTGGCATTCCACTAACAGAAGAATACCGCCGCAAGTACCGCCAGTTGATCGTCACCGCGCCGGGACTTGGTGAGTACATTAGCGGTGCCATCTTATTTGACGAGACCGTTCATCAGAAAACAGATGATGGCCGCTTGTTTTTAGATGTATTGAAAGAGCAAGGTATCATCCCCGGTATAAAGGTGGATGAGGGTACGGTGCCTTTTGACGGCTTCCCGGGTGAAACTATTACCGAAGGGCTTGATAAGTTAAGCGAACGCTTAAAAGCTTACCACCAACAAGGTTTGCTGTTTGCAAAATGGCGCGGGGTTATATCTATAACTGATAAAACGCCAACAACCGCGGCCATCAAAGCTAACGCGTTTACGTTAGCGCGCTATGCTGCGCTTTGCCAGCAGGCAGGTATAGTGCCTATTGTTGAACCCGAAGTATTAATGGATGGCGACCATTCTTTACAGCGTTGCCTTGAGGTAACAACCGAAGTTCTGCATGCTGTGTTCAACGCTTTGTACGAGCAGAAAGTAGCCTTTGAAGGGATGATACTGAAACCAAACATGGTTTTGCCGGGCCTAAAAGCCGCTGACCAAAGCAACGCCAAGGAAATTGCTGATGCTACGGTAAACTGTTTTTTACGCACAGTGCCTGCTGCTGTGCCTGGCATAGCGTTCCTATCCGGCGGACAGGAAGCTGAGCTGGCAACTGAGCGCCTTAACGCAATGCACCAGCAATACGATAATGTTATGCCCTGGGCGCTTACCTTTTCGTTCTCGAGGGCTATACAACAGCCAGCACTTGATAAATGGGCCGGTAACGATGCCAACGTTGCCGAAGCACAAAAGCTTTTGGTAAACAGGGCGCGGTTAAACAACATAGCACGCCGCGGCGAGTATACGCCGGATATGGAAAACGAATAAAATGCAAAGGCCTTTAACATTGTTAAAGGCCTTTTGCTTTTAGTGATCCCATTTAAAGTCGGCAATATCAAATTCCATTTGCCTGCTACCTTCGTTGTAAAATTCTGTTTCTATCAACAGTTTTTTGTGTGTCTTAAGGTTTTTTATGAAACCGCCCGCTGAGCTTATGAACATAACGTTTCCGCTCTGGTCTGATGGGCCTGACGTTGAGTAAGTTTTTGCCTTATCTGAATCAAACCTGGCTTTTAGTGAACCACCATCAATTCCCATATTAAATTGCCCCTTACTAACATTAAGCATTACTTCATTTTCGCCGCCTTTTTTTCTTACAAGAATGCTGGCAGTTACACCACCATCGTACGGGAAATCAAATTGAAGTTGCTGATTAGCTTCGATTGATGCGAAATAAGTTTTTTTGGAAGTCATTTTGTCTTCTTCCTCGTGATACTTCCATTTTGCTGAGTCTGTTGCAGTGGGTTTCTTTTCAACGTGCCCGGCAGCATTTGAGGTTGTGTCAACTTTAGCAGTGTCTGCTGATAGCGAATCAGTGTTTTTACTGTTGTTGCTTGGGGATTGACAGGCAGTAAAACTAAAAATTGAGACAAATAAAATAGTTTGTAAGGTTGGTTTCATGTATAAGGGTTTATGTTAAAGCAGTAAAGATAAAAACAAACAGGGCAATATCAACTGCGATATTGCCCTGTTTATTTTTTGTGCACCCGACGAGATTCGAACTCATATCATCAGAACCGGAATCTGACATTCTATCCATTGAACTACGGGTGCGGTTGCGTGCAAAGATAGACTATTTCGAAACCTTTAAAAATATGAAATGAGTTTAATTGTCTTGATTTATTTAACGGCCCATTCATGTATGCCTGTCGAATTATCAACCGGCAGGTCAATTTCCATACGCAGGGCGGTAGTGTTAACCGGTTCAAAATCAAGCGTGTTAAAAGCATCCTTACTAACATTGTAAGGCTCTTTGTTTTTTACCGGCACCCATTGGCCATCTTTTTTGTACAATATCCTGTATGATTTTGGTATGCGGCAACCTCCCCACGGGCCATCATCATACCAATAAACTTTAGATTGACTAACTGTGTGCTCTTTGTCAAAAGTGTATTCTACAAACTCGGTAGTGTTTTTTGCAGGCCACCAGTGCATGTAAGGGAAATTGGTATCTTTTGAATCTGCCGGATCGTATTGGTCCTTAATGGCCGCAAACATGCGTTTGTTCTTTAAAGATGCCGTTACCGTACTTGTGCTCGCAATGGTTGGTGCCGGCTTTGGCCTCACGGCCGATGCCTCGTAAGGTATCCATACCGTCATTTCGCTTGGGCCGCGGTTAGCCCATGCAAAGTATGGTATAGCCTTTACCGTTTGGTTGGTTTGGGTAATGTTGTCGCTTTTTAATTGCCTTGCAGCACCAACACCTTCAGTCGTTATTACATCAACGCCATTTAATAAACCGGCCTGGTAAGTTGCGTTTGCAATTGCGTTTTTATCAACCATCAGGTTTTGTATCAGGCTGTCCTTGTTATCAGGCCCCTCAAGGCAGTAAACAATTGGTCCGCGCTCAAAGGCAAAACGTCCGCGATCGTCTTTTACCTGTTGGTTAGCCAGTACCTTTTCGATCTCCATCGGTAGGTTAAGCGTTACCTTGTCACCTTTTTTCCATTTGCGTTTTAGTACTGCGTATCCTTTTTCAGTTGTATAAGATTGTACAGCACCGTTTATAGCTAAAGTTACAGGGGCCGATTTCTGATCCGCGTACGAATACAGATCGCCCGGTACCGGTTGTTGTTTAGCCCATCCCGGTATGCGTATGCGAAGCGTAAAGTCGCCTGCTTTGTCAGGGTTAACAGTAATATCAACCTTACCTTTCCAAGGATACTCTGTTTGCTGAACAATATTCACATTACCTTCCTTTAACTTGATGTTGCTGGAGTTGCTCATGAACAGATTGATGTAAAGATCATTATTATTTTTGGCGTAAACATAGCCCGGCAACGATGGCAAAAAGCGTGTCATGTTGCTGATACAGCAGGCGCAGCTTATCCAGGCGCTGCGTTGATGCTGATACATTGATGCCAGCGGGTTAGGGTAGAAGAACCTGTTACCGCTAAGCGATACGCCGGATAGTAAGCCGTTATAGAGCGTTCTTTCCAGTACGTCGATGTATTTAGAATCGCCATGGAGCATGAACATACGGCTGTTCCAATAAACATTACCAATAGAAGCACAGGTTTCCGCGTAAGCCGACATGTTTGGCAATTGGTAAGCCTCGCCAAAAGCTTCGCCGGCTCCTGTGGCACCTATGCCACCGGTTATGTAAAGCTTTTTGTTGACCACATCCCCCCATATATCATCAATGGCAGCCAGGTAAGTTTTGTTGCCGGTTAAGGCTGCAATATCTGCCATGCCAGTGTACATGTAAGCAGCCCTTACCGCGTGGCCTTCGGCCTCATGCTGGTCAACCACTTTTTTGTCGGCCTGGTTGTATGGGTCACCTTTGGGGCCACGTACATCCAGGAAAAACTTAGCCAGGTCAAGATATTGCTTGTTGCCGGTTACCCGGTACATCTTAGATAAGCCAATTTCTACGATCTGGTGCCCCGGATATTCCTGCAATTTTCCCGGCCCAAACGTACGGACCAGCAGATCGGCATTTTTTATGGCAATGTTCAATAAACTACGTTTGCCCGTTGCCTGATAATGGGCAACGGCCGCCTCGTACAGGTGACCCGCATTGTACAATTCGTGACTTAACTCTTCTTCCTTTTCCCAGCGTTTGGCACCTATCCACTCATGTGGTTTTTTGGCGTTAACCGTTCTAAAGGTATAAAGGTAACCATCAGGCTCCTGCGCAGCGCCGATGATATTGATAAGGGTATCAACATACCGTTCTAACTGCGGGTTCTTTTTATTTTGGATGGAGTAAGAAGCGCCTTCAATGGCTTTATATACATCGGTATCATCAAACGGAAACTCGCTTAGCTTGTCGCCATCCAATTTTTTGGCTGCGCGCAAAAAGTTATCCATGCGGCCGTTTGCTTTGCATTGCGCCAGCACGTACGGTATGGTCACTTCGGCGTTGACCTCCATTTTTGGCTCCCAAAAGTTATCATTCACGTGCACGCTGGTAAACGGAACGGGCTGTATAGGGTAATCGTTCTGTTGCGCCAGGGCAGGGGTAAAGCTGGCTGCAAGTATTACTACAAGCAAACCGAAGGCTTTTTTATTATTTGTCATTATCAATAGTTTCAATTAGTTTTTAACCATGCGGCTGCCGTAAACAGGGCCTGCGCTGTTATCTTTTTTAGGCACCAATTTGATGGTTACTATATGCTTGCCTTTGGTTAGTTCAATAGGGATAATATAGCTAATATCATAAAAGCGGCTTTCCTTGTATTGGTTAAGGTCTTCGGTAGCCAGTTTTATACCATCGATAAGGATATCGAACGTTCTGCCACGGTTATCCATACCCCAATAGCTGTTTATTAATGTGTTTTGAGCGTTGGCATCAACCTTCATGTTAAATTGCAGGTAGCCACCGTTTTCGGTAGATCTCCATTTACGCTGGTGCTCCTCACCGGTTGTAGCATTCTCGCCGGTAAAGTCATGGTCGCGTTCGGGCTGCATTTCGCCAAAACGAAGCAGGTCCATAGTGCGGGCTTCCAATTCCTGCTGCTTTTTCTTTTGCTCTTCATAAGCCTTCTGCTGCACTGCCCAGGTCTGCGGTGTAAAAACATCCCAATAAACCGAATAAAACTGGTCCTGCGTTTGATTGAACGGCATCAGCGTAACCTCTTTCGGTTTTGAGGTGTTGATAGTGCGGAAGGTTAATTGTTTTTTATCAACCATTTGCAGCCACTGGTTAGGGTCGGTATCGGTGGTTACAAAAACCGGTATGCCGTCAAGCGGATCGGGTTCTGTGGTGCCCAAGTTCCCGGCAAGTAATACCGGGCCATAAAATACTGCCCGCCTGTTTGGATTATCAGGCATAGCTTCGGTGTACAGGTTTTCGGTGGCAGTGAAAGCTATTTTATCATTGTTGCGCCATTTACGGTTGATCACAAAATAACCCTGGTTATCAGGTGTAAGCTTTTGTGCTACGCCATTTACTGCAACGCTTGTATTGGTTGCCCATTTAGGCTTGCGGATACGGATAGCCATAGCAAGCGGCTTTTTAGTATTCACAATAAAAGTGCTTTGGCCCTCATTAGGGAAACTGCTTTGCTGCGTTAAGGTAAGACCTTTTGCCTGCCAGTTTAAAACCGATGGTATAAAGAGGTTTACGTACAAACTGCCATCCGCACCGCGGAAATAAATGCTCTCATTGTATTTCACGTGGTTTTCCATGCCAGAGCCAACGCAGCAGGTAAAGTCATTAAAAGGCGTACTAAAATGTTTGTTTCCACCCATGCGCAGCGGTACAAAGTAACACATCATACCATCAGCATGGTTCTGAGATGCCAGGATGTGGTTATATAAGCCTTTCTCATAAAAATCCATCAATCTCGCCGACGGATCAACCGCAAACAAATGCCTTGTAAGTTTAAGCATATTGTAGGTGTTGCAGGTTTCAGTAGTATTATCGGTGAGTTTGTCGTTTAACTTGTCCGGCTCGCTCAGGTACTCGTAATTACTGTTACCTCCGGTGGCGTAGGAGTGGTGGTTAACAATGGTTTCCCAAAAGAAGTCGGCAATGGCTTTATCCTTTTTATCGTTGGTGATCTCGTAACGGCGTGCGCTCGCAATTATCTTAGGGATCTGCGTGTTGGAGTGTTTGCCCGGCAAAATGTCTTTACGCTCTGCCAGCGGATCGAGGATTTTTTTGTCGTAAAATTTGTAAGATAGCTCCAGGTATTTTTTGTTGCCATTTATGGCGTATAGGTTAGTGAGGGTTTCGGCCATGCCACCGTACTCGCATAGCAGCATTTCCTGCAGTTTTTTATCGTCAAGATTTTTGATGGTCTCACCGGTCCAGTCGGCCATCTTTTCGCAAATCGTTAAAGCCTGTTTATTATTACAATACAGGTAAGCATCAAGCAGGCCGGCCATTACCTTGTGTACGGTGTACCATGGCGACCACCCGCCGTTAAGATCAAAACCGCGCGAGCGGATGTCTCCTTTGCTAACTTCGGCCCAAATGGTATCTTCCTTAGGAATAGCACCTATGTAACCCGTTTTACGGGCAACCTGGCATTCGTTAAGTTCACTTACAAGATAGTTGGCACGTTTAAGAAATTCTTTATCACCGGTAGATGCGTAGTGCATGGACACTGCCGATAGGTAATGCCCCAGCGTATGCCCCGCAAGACCCGAAGATTCCCAACCCTCATACAACTTACCTTTTGCTTTTAGTCCTGAGTGCGTGCGAAAAGACGACAATAGTCTATCAGGCTCAACTTTTAACAGGTAGGCAACATCAGCATCCATTGCTGTTTTAAATGGACTTGGTAGTAGCTTAACATCGGTAAGGTTAAAAGAGTAAGCTTTAACCGGCACAACAGGTGCCACCTTCATACGCTTATCGTTCCATTCGGGTACGTAAGACTGCGCTTTCGCCATTTGCCCAGCTGTTAAAATGGCCAAAACGGATAAACTAAACCTAAGAGTTTTATTAATGATCATACTGTACGTAATATTTAGGAAATCAAAATCCTAAATTAGTGTTGATTTTACAATTAATTTCGTAACAATCTTGCAGTTTATAGCAGTATTTTATCTCAATTAAATATTATGAGTGGTTTACTGCTTTAAACAGAGATAAGATACTGTTATGCCTCTTAAAAATATCGGTTTAATAAATATAGCTAATATTAAAGCGAATATACACAGCGAGTTAAGATACGGGCACAAGTGGCAAAATTCATAAATAAAATAAGTAACGTGTAAAGGTAATTTTACGTGTTCAATACACAATAATTGTTACATAGTTATTAACCCCAATTAAATTTATGATGCTTAAACTTTTACTTAAGAGGATTATTTTGCCTTTGGTAACTGTGTTTGCGGTTTGCCTTAACGCAAACGCACAAACCATTACCTTAAAAGGAAAGGTAACAGATGAGAAGGGCCTGCCAATAGCGGGCGCTTCGGTAAAACTGAAAAATACCGGTAGCGGTACCACTGCATCCGCAGAAGGTAATTTTACAATCAGTTATTCAGGCAGGCCAAATCTGGCCGTTTCAGCCATCGGCTACACAACCCGTGAGGTAAGCCTAACCGGACAATCGCAGCTAACTATTGCATTGCCCGAAGACAACAAAGTTTTAAATGAAGTTGTAGTAACCGCGCTTGGCATAAAGCGCGATAAAAAGATCCTTACCTACAGCACGCAGGAGATTAAAGGGGATGTTCTTGCCCAATCTAAAGAGCCCAACCTGGTTAATGCCATTGCCGGCCGGGCTTCTGGCGTGCAGGTAACCAGTTCATCTGGCTCTCCGGGTAGCTCATCGCGTATAGTGATACGTGGCGGCTCGTCTTTTTTTGGCGATAACCAGGCGCTGATGGTAATAGACGGTGTTCCTGTAGATAACTCAGAAACCGGCAACTTAAACTCGGGCCCGGGTACAAACCGCATCGCGGATATCGATCCATCTATTATTGCCAACGTAAATATACTTAAAGGTGCTGCCGCAACCGCGCTTTACGGCTCGCGTGGTGCTAACGGCGTTATTATCATCACCACCAAAAATGGCGGCTTAAATAAAAAGCCGGTAATTAATTTCTCGTCAGGTGTATCTTTTGAAAAACCTTTGCTACCTCAATTGCAGAACAAGTACTCGCAGGGTACTAACGGCGTATACTATGATGGCGAAAAACAAAAAACCAGTCAATCATGGGGCGCAAGGATGGATACATTGAAGATAAACGGTCAACCAGCCAAAGTTTACAACCAGTCCGACCTGTTTTTTAGAACCGGCCATACTTACAACAATACAGTTAGCATTGGTGGTGGTGGTGCCGCGTCAACGTACCTTATATCTTATTCAAATTTAAACCAGCAGGGCACCGTGCCTACCACGCAGTTTTTACGCAATACCTTCTTTGCCAAGTACAGTGCACAGGTATTAAAAAACCTGAACACCACCTTTCAATTAAACTACAGCAATTCGCAAAACGACAGGCTGCCTGAGGGCTATGCCCTTGAAAGCCCCGTTTGGACGATATTTACCGCGCCGGTGTCATATAACCTGCAGCCATACCTAAATGCGGATGGTACCCAGCGTTTATATCGCTTCTCGCGTAACAACCCGTACTGGGTGTTGGATAATATCAAGAACCATGCAGGGGTAAACCGGTTTTTACCAACCTTTACTGCAGATTACAAACCGCTTTCGTGGTTAACGGTAACCGAGCGTTTTGGTGCTGATGTTTATACCGAGATGGACAGGTATCATGAGTCTACCCAATCGGTATCAAACCCTAATGGCAGGTTGGTTGATAACAATACCACATTCAGGCAATACAATAACGATTTCATAGTTAGTGCCAACAAAACCTTTGGCGATTTTAATGTGGATGTGTTATTGGGTAATAACATCTTATCAACCTACTCAGAAAATACTTACGCAAACGGCGTTGGTTTAACCATCCCGGGCCTGTATAATATGGCTTCTGCTTCTACAGTAAAATACAGCGAGGCGTCTTATTTACAACGCAAAATCGGTTTTTATCTGCAATCAAATATCGATTACAAACGCTTCCTGGTATTATCGCTAACCGGTAGATATGATGGTAACTCGGTACTGTCAACAGATCATAACTTCTATCCGTACGGATCTGCAGCAACCAGTTTCATCTTCTCTGAGTTTTTTAGCCCGGAGCTTTCGCAGGTCATGAACCTTGGTAAGTTAAGGGTTTCTTATGGTACAGTAGGTAATGATGGCAGCATTGGTCCATACAGCTTACTTACACCTTACAATAGCGTTACTATCCGCAATCTGGCTTTCCCTTATGGAGGCCAATCCGGTTTCCTTGTATCGGATGTGTTGGGTAACGCAACTTTAAAGAACGAGCGTATCAATGAATTTGAAGCTGGTTTTGAGGCAGGTTTCTTCAACAACAGGATCAGCCTTGAGGCATCTTATTACAGCAAAAAAACTATTGATGGTATCATACCTTCTGTATCAATTACGCCGTCATCCGGTTATGCAGCAACAAGTGTAAACTCAGCAATTATGCGTAATAGGGGTATAGAGGTTTTATTAAATATCAACCCTGTTAAAACACAAAGCTTTAGCTGGGATATGACGCTTAATTACACACGCAACCGTAATAAGATATTATCTATCTACAAAGACCAGCAGCAATTAGGTAATGGCTTTACTAACATTATAGTTGGCCAGCCTTACGGCGTTATTTATGGTACCAAATGGGCACGTAATGCACAAGGTAAATTGTTAATTGACGATAACGGACTTCCGTTTGCTGCTGATGAGCAAGGTATCATCGGTAACATCAATCCGGATTGGATAGGTGGTATCAACAACAACTTCAGATACAAACAATTTAACTTGAGCTTCTTCTTCGACTTTAAGAAGGGTGGCGATATCCAAAACAACGTAGACGGTTATGGCTATTTCTACGGTACCCCTAAAGTTACCGAAGACCGTGGCCCACGTGTTGTTGATGGTGTTAACGCTACTACAGGGCAACCAAATACGGTTTCTGTGAACGGCCAGGCGTATTACCAACGCGCCAATGGTGTTTTAGAATCGGTTATACAGGATGGCAGCTATGTAAAGCTTCGTAACGTTAGCTTGGGCTACACAGTAAAACCATCATGGCTGGCAAAAAGTCCGTTCAAATCAGCAACATTGAGCGTAACCGGCAGAAACCTTTGGATACATGCCCCTCACTTTACCGGCGGCGACCCTGAGGTAAGTTCATTCGGCTCATCAAATGGTGCTCAGGGTATTTATTCATTCTCTGTACCAACCTCAAGATCTGTTGATTTTACGCTGAAGGTTACACTATAATTTAACATCTATTAAAGAGATCGTCATGAAATATAAATATATCATATTGATAACATGTGTATTTACTGCCTTAACCGGCTGTAAAAAATACATAGACGTAAACAAGGACCCAAACCGCCCTGTAGACGTTAAGGAGTCGCTTATGTTAGCACCTGTTGAGGCTGCAATTTCACAAAACATTGTTGCCGGTGGTAACCTGCCCATTGTAATGCAGGAGTACATGCAGGTAATTGCTCTAAACCAGGTACCCCCCAACCTTGATACTTACCTGATGTACCACCAGGATATGGATGGCGATTGGTATAACTACTACGTGCAGGTAATGAATAACCTGGTACTGCTTAATAAAAAGGCAGAAGCAAACGGTAGTAACAATTATGCCGGTATATCTAAAATATTACTTGCTTATAGTTTAGGTTCAGCTACAGATGCCTGGGGCGATGTGCCTTTCTCAAATGCATTTAAAGGTATAGATGGCCTTAATGTTACTTACGATAGCCAGGAATCAATTTATAACCAGATCCAAACGTTATTAGATAACGCTATTGCTGATATTGGCAAAGGAAGCACTGTTGTGCCTGCAGGTGATGATTATTACTTCAATGGCGACATGACCAAATGGAAAAAAGTTGCCTATACGCTTAAGGCGCGCTATTACATGCACTTAACAAAAGCGCCGGGCCGCACCGCTGCTGCGCAGGCGCAGCTTGCCCTGGCGGCTTTGGCAAACGGTATGGCAAGTAATGATGATGATATGAAAATGCCGTTCAGCGGGGCAGCAGGGGCAGAAAATCCATGGCAGCAAAATTTCTTACCGGCATCTACATTAGTATTAGCCTCAACCGTTGTTGACGGTTTTAAAACCCGTAATGATCCGCGTTTAACCAAAATGGTTGCACCGGCAATTGAGACCGGGTTGTACAATGGCCGCGTGATAGGTACCGATGGTATTGGTAGCTTACAGTCATACTCATTAGGGGGGGCCTTCTACGCCAGTACCAGCTCAAATAACTACATTCTTAACTATTCAGAAGCATTATTCTTGAAAGCCGAAGCTACGCTTATCGTATCTGGAGTAACAGCCGCACAGCCGGTTTACCTGGCAGCAGTGCAATCGCACATGTCTAAATTAGGTATTGCCACAACAGATGTAGCCAACTACCTTGCATCGCGCGGCACTTTAACCACCGCCAATGCGTTAAGGTTAATAATAGAAGAAAAGAATGTAGCTAATTTCCTTTCTATGGAGAATTATACAGATTGGAGACGTACTGGTTATCCTGCTTTAACAAAAGTTAAAAACGGCTTGTCAGACATACCTCGCAGGGTGTTATATCCTCAATCAGAGATCACAGTAAATCCGCAACCTCAGCAGAGCGCAAAGCTTACTGACAGGGTTTGGTGGGACGCGCAATAAGCATTAATTAGCAGGCAATGATATATTTTTTAGATTAAGTGGTTAAAATACGGTCATTGTCTGCTAAATTGTTATGTCATATGTTTTTTAAAGTAAATTAGTTTTGTAAAAATTTTTAATAATGATAAACTTCGAATGGAAGGGCGTGTTCCCTGCTGTAACCACCAAATTCACTGATAACGACGAGTTAGATTTTAATGCTTTTGATATTAACCTTGATGCCCAGCTTGAAGCCGGTGCCGAGGGTTTTATTTTAGGCGGATCGTTAGGAGAAGCCAGCGTTTTGTCTGATGATGAAAAATTTGCGCTGCTTAGACATACGGTTGAATATGTACAGGGTAAAGTACCGGTATTGTTGAATATTGCCGAGCAAACCACAAAAGCGGCTGTGGCTTATGCACAAAAAGCATATGACAATGGTGCTGATGGTTTGATGGTATTACCTCCCATGCGTTACAACAGCGACCCACGCGAAACTGTAGCTTATCTTGCTGCTATTGCAAAAAGCACCAAGTTACCCATCATGATCTACAACAACCCTGTTGATTACAAGATCGAAGTTACTTTGGATATGTTTGAAGAACTTGCTGCTTACGATAATATCCAGGCGGTTAAAGAATCAACCCGCGATGTATCAAATGTAACCCGTATGATCAACCGTTTTGGCGACAGGTTCAAGATCTTTACCGGTGTTGATCCTTTAGCAATGGAAAGCCTTGTAATGGGTGCTGATGGTTGGGTTGCAGGTTTGGTTGATGCCTTCCCTAAAGAGACCGTTGCTATTTACCGTTTGGTAAAAGCCAACAGAATTGCTGAAGCATTGGAAATTTACCGTTGGTTCTTGCCTGTATTAGAGCTTGATATTCACGCTAAACTGGTACAATATATTAAATTGGCAGAAGTTGCCACCGGTATAGGTACCGAAAACGTACGTGCACCTCGTTTACCATTAATTGGTACTGAGCGTGAGCGTGTACTTAAAGTTATCAACGATGCGCTTGCTAAAAGGCCTCAATTGCCTGTAGGAAGCTGGGGTGCTGTAACCGAGATGGCTGTTTAATATATATGGCAAGTAAAACTTTTTTCTGCGTTGATGCTCATACCTGCGGTAACCCGGTAAGGTTGGTTGCAGGTGGTGGCCCTACTTTACAGGGCGACAATATGAGCCAGAAACGCCAGCACTTTTTAAAAGACTACGACTGGATACGCACCGGGCTGATGTTTGAGCCGCGTGGCCATGATATGATGTCGGGAAGTATCCTGTATCCGCCTCATGATCCGCAGAACGATGTTGCCGTGCTGTTTATTGAAACCAGCGGCTGCCTGCCGATGTGCGGCCACGGTACTATCGGTACCATAACCATCGCCATTGAGGAAGGTTTACTGCAGCCAAAGGTTCCCGGCGTTGTACGTATGGAAGCCCCGGCCGGTTTGGTACTTATAGAGTACAAACAGGAAGGTAAAAAAGTAACCTCAGTTAAACTGAGAAATGTAGCTTCTTACCTTGCTGCAACTGATCTGGAAGTTGAATGTCCTGATCTGGGTATGCTTAAGGTTGATGTAAGTTACGGTGGTAATTACTATGCCATTGTTGACCCGCAGCCAAACTTTAAGGGACTGGAGAATTACACCGCAGGGCAGTTAATTGCCTGGAGCCAGGTATTACGCAAACGCATTAACGAAAAATACCAGTTTGTACATCCGCAGGATCCAACAATTAACGGCTGTTCGCACATCCTTTGGGCAGGTGCAACCTTATCTGAAGATGCTACTGCACGTAACGCAGTGTTTTATGGCGATAAAGCTATTGACCGCTCGCCTTGTGGTACCGGCACATCCGCGCGTATGGCACAATGGTTTGCCAAAGGTAAGCTTAAGGTAGGCCAGCCGTTTGTACACGAGAGTATCATCGGCAGTAAATTTATTGGTAAGGTTGAAGATGTGGTTAAAATTAACGACATCGATGCCATTATACCAAGCGTAGAAGGCTGGGCCAGGGTTTATGGTTACAACACCATCAAAATTGATGATGACGACCCTTATGCACATGGTTTCCAGGTGATCTGATACATGGCATCAAATCGTAATTTCCTTTTAAATTAATTTAGAACTTCATATCCTCCGGCCCTGCCGGGGGATTTATAGCTGAATACAGATGGCAAATGTGCTCATAATTGGTGGTGGTATTATAGGACTCAGCACGGCTTACTATTTACAAAAGGCCGGGCATGATGTTACTGTTTTGGATAAGGGCGATATGCTTGACAGCTGCTCATACGGTAATGCGGGCATGATTGTTCCTAGCCATTTTATTCCGCTGGCAACGCCCGGCATGTTATCGCAAGGTATCAAATGGATGTTTAACAGCAAAAGTCCGTTTTATGTGAAGCCGTCTTTAAACCCCGATCTGATCAAATGGGGACTTAAATTCATGAAAAAGGCTACGGCCGATCACGTAGAACGTTCTGCTGTTCCGCTTACAGAACTTTCTTTGCTGAGCAAAAAATTGTACGAAGACCTTAATGCCGAACCGGGTTTTGATTTTGACCTGGTTGAAAAAGGCATCCTGATGTTCTACAAATCAGAAAAAGCTGCCGAAGAAGAAGCGCACCTGGCAGAAAAAGGCCGCGAGTTAGGCCTTGATATGGCAGTATTGAACGTTGAAGAATGTAAGCAACTGCAGCCTAACTTAAAGCTTGATGTATTGGGCGCCGTGCATTACCGTTGCGATGCGCACCTGTCGCCCAACAAACTGATGACTGCTTTAATAAAATATTTAAAGGCATCGGGCGCAAAATTGCTGAGCAATACAGAGGTTACAAAAATTGAAAGCGATAACGGTAAGGTTACTGCCGTAATTGCCGGTAGCCAGAAATTTACGGCTGATGAATATGTGATAGCAGGTGGCTCATGGTCGCCGGCAATTGCCAAAATGTTGAAGGTAAATGTATTGCTGATGCCGGGTAAAGGTTATTCTTTTAATGTGCCCGACGAGAGCGGCACCATGCACATTCCGGCGTTGCTTGCAGAGGCGAGGGTTGCCATTACACCAATGAACGGCGGCCTGCGCTACGGTGGTACCATGGAACTGGATGCAATTAACACCCGTATCAACATGAATAGGGTAAAAGGTATCGTAGAATCGGTACCTAAATATTTCCCTGACCTGAAACCTGCGGTTCCCGAACAGAAAGATATTTGGTTTGGCTTCCGCCCGTCTTCTGCGGATGGCTTGCCTTATATAGGCAGGACAAAAAACTATGGAAACTTAACGCTGGCTACCGGCCACGGCATGATGGGCCTTAGCCTTGGTGCTGCCACCGGTTTATTAACCAGCGAGATCATCTCGGGCAAAACAACTACCATCAAAGTAGCAGATTTTGCGCCGGATAGGAACTGATTTTATTTAATGCCCCTACGTTCAACTTGTATATAAAGTTAAGCCCGCTCATCGCACAGATGTAGCGGGCTTTTGTTTTGTAATATATAATATTTTATTGGCCTAATTTTCAACAACTTATATTTTAGTTTTCATAAGTAAGAATTAATATATGTTAAAAAATTACCTATTGTTGCCCGTATTTTAACCTAATTCATAATTTATTTAGCAAAATATGTTAAGTAATGGTAAATTAACGGTGAAATCAGAGCAGCATCATGAAAGTATTACAATTTACCATCCCGGTACCGCACGATAAGAGCGTTATCGCAGAAAAGGTTTTGTTGCCTTACCACTATCCGTACCTGCACCGTCACAAAGAGGTACAGCTTACCTGGATCCAGCAAGGTGAAGGTACGTTGATTGCCGGCAATAATATGCACGATTATTCTGCGGGTGATATGTTTCTGATCGGGGCCAATCTGCCGCACGTTTTCAAAAGTAATCCGGAGTATTTTGCGCCTAATACCAACAAACATATAGAAGCATTAACTATCTTTTTTGATCCGCAGGATGTGCTGGCTCCGCTGTTTAATTTGCCGGAGTTAAAACCATCCCTGATGTTCATCCAGCAGTATCAGCAGGGAGTTAAGATACCACATGATGTGATCGACAAGCTATCTCAAATCATGATAGCCTTACAAAAATCCGGTGGTCCGGATCAGTTGGTGCAGTTTTTTCAATTGCTCAAAACGCTTACCAGCATTAAAACCAAGCTTTCACCATTATCAACTTACGGCAACCTGCCCGGCATAACAGAGAACGAGGGGATACGGATAGGTAATATCTACAACTATATTATGCAGCACTATTCAGAATCAATTACCCTTGAGGATGTTGCTAAAGTTGCTTACATGACTCCGGAATCTTTTTGCCGTTATTTTAAAAAGCATACCGGCCACACCTTCGTTTCGTTCTTAAATGATATCCGTATCAATGAAGCTTGTAAAAAACTGATATCCCACAAATTTGAAAGCATCAACACTGTTGCTTACAAATGCGGCTTTAAAAGCATCACCAACTTTAACAGGGTTTTCAGGAGTGTTATAGGTAATTCGCCACGCGGCTATCTCGATTCTTATAACAACAACATGATAAGCCTTAACCGGGCTGCAGGTTAATTGCCGCTTTACATTTACGCTTAACTAAAACTATTGTGCTAACCCTTAAAACTTTTGTGAAAGGATTTTCCTTTCACGCGCTGGCATTTTGCGCGTTTAGCGCCGCTGCCCAAACCCCGATAAACACAAACCTTTACGAACAAACCAGCGAAATGGCCGGCACCATTATCAAATATGGGCAGGACATGAACGCCATTCGCGACTTTTATTCGCCTTATTCTTATAATGACAGGGGCGAAGATCAGTGGCGGCAGGATGTGATCAACTCGCCGGAGCAGCGCAAGCGTTTAACCGAGATTGATAATGATTACCTTAAACAAATGGCTGCTGTTGATTTTAACAGCATGAGCATCTACGGTAAGGTAGATTATATCTTGCTGAAGAAACGTATCAACGCCGATCTTAAAGATCTGAATAAAGAAGGCGACTTATATAATCAGGCAGCCAAGTACATTTCTTTTGCCGACGGAATATACGCCCTTGAACAGAAACGTCGTCGTGGCCAGTACCTGGATGGTGAGAAGGTCGCCGCTGAACTGAATACGATCTCGCAGCAGTTAAAAGCAGATACCATAAATTGCGGCAAATTGCAATCAGTTGATATGCCGGTAGCCAAAACCCTGCAAGCAGAATTGCGCGGACTAAAGGGGAGGTTAAAAAGTTTTTACAGCTTTTATAACACATATGACCCGGGATTTACCTGGTGGGTTCCGCAGCCTTACAAACAACTGGATGAAGCGCTTGATAAATACAGTAAGCTGGCTTTAACAAAGGGAAAACTAAATACCACACAAAAGCCGGATAACAGTGGTATTAAGGGCGTACCCATTGGCAGGCAGGATCTGATAAACCAACTGCAAGCCGAACTGATACCTTACACGCCGGAAGAACTGATAAAACTTGCTAACCAGGAGTTTGCCTGGTGCGATAAGGAAATGCTAAAGGCATCACAGGAAATGGGCTTTGGCAACGATTGGAAAAAAGCTTTAGAGAAAGTAAAGAATAGCTATGTGCCTGTTGGGCACCAGCCGGAGCTGATCGTTAAATTATATAACGATGCGATAGATTTTATCAAACAACGCGACCTGATAACCATACCGCCCCTTGCCGAAGAAACCTGGGGCATGGTCATGATGTCGCCGCAAAGGCAGTTGGTTAATCCGTTCTTTACAGGGGGGAAGGAGATCAGTATCTCGTACCCAACCAACAGCATGAATTACCAGGACAGGCTGATGAGCATGCGTGGCAATAATCCTTATTTCTCGAGAGGAACTGTACAGCACGAGTTGATTCCCGGCCATAACCTGCAATATTTTATGAACAGCCGTTACAAAGCCTACCGCCAGGATTTTGGTACACCGTTTTCAGTTGAGGGATGGGCTTTATACTGGGAGTTATTGCTATATGATAAAGGCTTTGCCAAAACACCCGAAGAGCGTGTAGGAATGCTGTTCTGGCGCATGCACCGCTGTGCACGTATCATATTCTCGCTTAACTATCATTTAGGTAACTGGACACCGCAGCAATGTATCGACTTCCTGGTTGACCGCGTTGGACATGAAAGAGCTAACGCCGAAGGTGAAGTAAGGCGGTCGTTCGAAGGCGGCTACAGTCCGCTTTACCAGGTAGCTTACCTGGTGGGTGGCCTGCAACTTACAGAATTAAGAAAGGAACTGGTTGATAGCGGCAAAATGACCTTTAAGCAATTTCATGATGCGGCGATGAAAGAAAACCTGATCCCGATTGAAATGCTGCGGGCTACGCTAACCAATCAGCCGCTTACCAAAGATTTTACCACCAGCTGGAAGTTTTACAACTTCAGTAAATAATTAAACAGATACACCAAAGCCCGCCGTTTGGCAACAATTATGGAGAACAATACAACCTTTAAGCCTTCACTAAAATTGATGGACGCTACCATGCTGGTGGCAGGCAGTATGATAGGGTCGGGTATATTTATCGTAAGCGCAGATATTACCCGTAATGTTGGCAGCGCCGGCTGGCTGATGTTTGTGTGGCTTATCACCGGTTTTATGACGTTAACCGCCGCGCTCAGCTACGGTGAGTTGAGCGCTATGTTCCCGCGTGCGGGTGGGCAGTATGTTTACCTCAAAGAAGGATACCGACCCATTGTGGGCTTTCTATACGGCTGGAGTTTTTTTACCGTGATACAAACTGCTACCATTGCCGCAGTAGGTGTGGCCTTCGCTAAGTTTACAGCATACCTGGTACCGCAGGTAAGCGAGACACGCGTAATTTTCGATGCCGGCTTTGTAACCGTATCACCGGCGCAGTTGCTGTCTATCGTGGTCATTGTTTTCTTAACCTGGATAAATATGCATGGGGTTAAGAGCGGTAAAATAGTACAAACCGTTTTTACCATCGCCAAGCTGCTCAGCTTGTTAGGGTTGATTGTTTTTGGACTATTTGCTTTAAAAACATCTGTTTGGGACAAGAACTGGCAAAATCCTTGGGATATGCACCGCCTTAATGCCGATGGCTCAGTAGCGCAGTACACCACTATTGCAGCGCTTGGCGCCATCGCATCTGCCATGGTGGGTTCTATCTTCAGCAGCGACTCGTGGAATAATGTAACCTTTATTGCCGGCGAGATCAAAAACCCAAAACGCAACATCGGTTTAAGTTTGGCTTTGGGTACGCTCATTGTAACAATCATTTACTTGCTCATTAACGTGATGTATACCGGTGTGCTGTCTTTACATGAAATTGCCGCTGCTGACAGGGACAGGGTGGGTGTAGAAGCATCGCGCCATATATTTGGCAGCGCGGGTACAGTTATCATTGCGCTATTGATCATGGTATCAACCTTTGGGTGTAATAACGGATTGATCATGTCTGGCGCGCGGGTGTATTACTCCATGGCTAAAGACGGACTGTTCTTTAAAAGTGTTGGCACGTTAAATAAAAACTCGGTACCGGGAATAGGCTTATGGCTGCAGTGCGTTTTTGCCTGCCTCTGGAGCCTCAGTGGTAAGTATGGTGACCTGTTAGATATGATCTCATTCGTGGTGGTTATATTCTATGTACTTACCATCATCGGCATATTCATCCTGCGTAAAAAGCAACCCAATGCCGAGCGGCCTTACAAAGCATTCGGTTATCCTGTACTGCCAATCATCTATATCATTATGGGCTTGGCGTTCTGCATATTATTGATCAAATATAAACCTGCTTATACGTATCCCGGATTGATCATCACCCTTACAGGTATCCCTGTATACTATTTAATAGGTGGCAAGAAACAGATAGCAGATCAATAAATGCCGTAGCTATTAACCGCTTTTTGACTTTTATCGATGTTTGGTGTAATCCAACAGGATAAAATAATGCTATAATTGGTTAGGAATTTTGGTGATACGTGGCAAAAGCTTAATATTTTTGTTGTGGCATAATGCCGTTATATTATAAAAACAGATCTGCCATGGCTAACAACTTTAAAGACGTAAGTGTAGAGGAAATAAAATCGATCATGCAGCGCTCACAAGCTGCATTTGAAGCATATCAATTAGTAAGTGCCGAAGAAAAGGCAAAGTTTTTAGACGCCATTGCCGAAGAGATTGAGGCCTTAGGCGATAACTTGTTGCAAAAAGCTTCGGAAGAGACCAACTTGCCTTTGCCGCGCCTAACCGGCGAACGCGGCCGCACTACCGGCCAGCTGCGTATGTTTGCAGAAATGCTGCGCGAGGGCAGCTGGGTTGAGGCAAGTGTTGATACTGCCCTGCCAGACAGGACACCATTACCACGCGCTGACATCCGTAAAATGCTTATACCTCTTGGTCCGGTGGTGGTATTTGGTGCCAGCAACTTTCCGTTTGCCTATTCAACAGCAGGTGGTGATACCGCAAGTGCACTGGGTGCGGGTTGTTCGGTAGTAGTAAAAGCTCACCCTGCCCATGCGGAAACATCAGAAATGGTTTACCAGGCAATTAAAAAAGCTATTGCACGCACCAACATGCCGGAAGATGTTTTCCAGCATGTACACGGTACATCGTTTGAGTCGGGCAAGACTTTGGTACAGGCTGATGAAACAGCAGCAGTAGGCTTTACCGGCTCAACCGTGGGCGGTTTGGCTTTAGTGAAGTATGCATCAGAAAGAAAAAAACCTATCCCGGTATTCTCTGAAATGGGCAGCATAAACCCTGTTGTGTTTTTACCCGATACCCTTAAGCAAAACGCCGCCGACCTGGCTGCACAATATGCAGGATCCATCACTTTGGGTATGGGACAGTTTTGTACCAACCCGGGCCTGATGCTGGCGGTAGAGGGCGAAGGATTGAACGAGTTTTACAAACACCTTGGTCAACAGATTGAACAGGTTAAACCGGCCAATATGTTGCACGCAGGTATCCATGAGGCTTATGAAAAGAAAAGCAGTGCTGCCCTTGAGCAGGAAGGCGTAACTGATGTTGCCAAAACTACAACAAGCGCTACAGATATACAGGCAGAACCAACGGTAGCTACCGTAGATGCAGATACTTTCCTGAAAAATCATCTGCTGCGTGAAGAAGTATTTGGTCCCTTCTCGTTACTGGTGAAATGCAAAGATGAGCAACAATTGATGCAGGTTTTAAAAACGGTATCTGGCCAGCTTACTACCACGGTTATGGGTACCGATGCTGATTTTACAGCGCATCCTAAATTAATACAAATGCTGCCATCATTAACCGGCAGGGTGTTGTTCAACGGTGTACCAACAGGCGTTGAGGTATGTGCCAGTATGGTGCACGGCGGCCCTTTTCCGGCAACTACTGATAGCCGTTTTACTGCGGTAGGTATCAACGCAGCTAAAAGATGGGTGCGCCCGGTGTGTTTCCAAAACTGTCCTGATACTTTGCTGCCAATGGCCTTGCAACAAGCCAACCCAACCAACATCTGGCGCTTGTTTAACGGCGAATGGAAAAAATAAGCCATTAATTTATTTGATATTTGCATGCCGGTTACTCAAATAACCGGCATGCTTAATTTTATACCATGAAGCTTCAACTTTTCGATAAACAGGTTTATGAACAACGCCGCAGCGTTTTAAAACAAAAAATGAGCGGTAAAGGCATCATCGTTTTAATGGGAAACGATGAAAGCAGTATGAATTATAAAGACAATACCTTCCCCTTTAGGCAGGATAGTAGTTTCTTGTACTACTTTGGGCTTGATGTGGCGGGTTTGGCTGCCGTAATTGATACCAATAGCGGCGATGAGATCATTTTTGGTAATGACCTTACTATTGACGACATCGTGTGGACGGGTACGTTGCCATCGGTTAGCGAAATGGCTGCATTGGTAGGCGTATCTAAAACCCAAGCTTATCCGCAAATTGCAGCGTATATCGGCAAAGCAACGTCGGCCGGCAGACAGGTCCATTTGTTACCGCCTTATCGCCCGGAAAATAAAATAAAACTTGCATCCTGGTTACAAATTGACTTGGATGGTCTTAAAAATTATGTTTCTGTTGAACTGATCAAAGCGGTTATCAGCCAGCGGGTAATAAAAACACCGCTTGAAGTTGCCGAAATTGAGAAAGCGGTTAACACCAGCGTTGATATGGAGCTTGCAGTGATCAGATCGGCACGCGCGGGTATGCGCGAGTACGAACTGGTGGCTAAAGCCCATGAGCTTGCCATTGCAAACGATTCGCGCTTGGGTTACCCTGCCATCATTACCAAACACGGGCAAACGCTGCACACCCATTATTACGGCAACGTGCTGTCTGATGACGATATGGTACTTGCCGACATTGGCGCCGAAAATGCCATGCACTATGGCGGCGATCTTACCCGTACTTTTCCGGTAGGTAAGCAATTTGATACCCGCCAGGGCGAGTTGTATGATGTTGTGGTTCAGTCAATGGATCATGCAATCAGCATGCTTAAACCGGGCGTAAGGTACAAGGATATCCACCTGCAAGCCTGCCAGAAACTTGTTGAGGGGTTGAAAACCGTAAACCTGATGAAAGGTGACGCAGAAGAAGCCGTTGCAGCCGGTGCGCATACCATGTTCTTTCAATGTGGTTTAGGCCACATGCTGGGCATGGATACGCACGATATGGAAGACCTTGGCGAGCACTATGTAGGTTACTCTGATGTGCTTAAGAAGGAAACAGAAATTTTCGGCTTAAAATCATTGCGATTAGGCCGCGAGTTAGAGGCCGGTTACGTACTTACAGTTGAGCCGGGTATTTATATCATCCCTGAACTAATAGACCGCTGGCAGGCCGAAAAGAAATACCAGGAATTTATCAATTATGAGGTGTTGATTACCTACCGCGATTTTGGAGGTATCCGTGTTGAAGATAACTTCCTGATCACTGATACCGGCAGCCAGTTATTAGGCAAATACCTGCCTAAAACAAGGCAGGAGATAGAAGCGCTGAGAGCGTAACGCCGGATCTTACAGATAATATCAAAGCAGCCTGCATCTTATTAATGCGGGCTGCTTTGTTAAATGCCTGCTATGATGTGTTAATTTACAGCCATTTGCTTGCTGCACTAATCGCTATTTTTAGCCATTACTAAAGTTATGGCAAATCAATACCGATCATTATTCTCCGCAATCTTTATCCTAACCATATGCACTGCGGCCAGCGCGCAGCAAAAAACTGCAACGCCGTATCTGCCAACACACGCAGAGGTGTTGCAAAATTACAAGGCCGCTGATGCGCTTGATTCGGCGCTTAAGAAAGTGCCTTATTTAACAGGCATCAGGCCCAATTGGGAGCAGGGAAGCAATGAGTTTTGGTACGGTAAAAAAACAGCTAACAATCAAACAGCATACATTTTGGTGGATGCTGATAAAGGTACAAGAGCCACACTTTTCGAAACAGGCCAACTTAGCAGCAATGTTAGCCGTTTAACAGGGAAGCCTGTAAAGGACGGTGTTTTCAGGGTTGAAGAAATGTTTTTTAGTCCGGATAAAAAGCAGGCAACTTTTAAAACTCTGGGTGCATGGCTTAAATATGACCTCGCAACAAAAAAAATTGAACTTACCAAAGATTCCATCCACCGCCGGTATGATAACGACAAGCCTTTACAGGAAAGGCATTTCCGTTGGGAAGGCGCCAATACCGATTCTATTTCTCCCGATAAAAAATGGATAGTGGCTGTAAAGGGCGGTAACATTGTTGTAAGATCTGCGGATAAGCAAACAGAAATTAAATTGACAACTGACGGCAATGCAGAAAAGCCTTACGGCGAACTGGCCTGGTCGCCGGACAGCAGGCACTTGGTTGGTTATCGCATTGATCCGCGTGAGGCAAAAAAGGTTTATTACCTGCTTAGTTCTGTTCCTGGTACTACACGTGCTGTTTTAAAATCACATGATTATGAGCAGCCGGGTGATGAATTTACCACCTATGAGCAGTACCTGTTTAACATCGATACAAAAACCGGCATTAAAACAGATGCGGAGAAGATAGATTTCTTTGGCGCCCCAAGGCTGCACTGGCGTAACGGCAATAGCCGCTATTTTACTTACGAAAAAGCCGATAGGGGTCACCAGCGTTTTAGGGTGATTGAGGTTGATGTTAACACCGGCAAAACCCGCAACATCATCGATGAAAAAACAAAAACCTTTATTTACGAGCAGAGGATATTCACTTTTTATGATGCCAAATCCCACAAAATAGTTTGGGTGACGGAAAAAGACGGCTGGCGCCATGTTTACATGGTTGATGAATTAACCGGAGCCCAAAAGCTGGTAACCAAGGGCAACTGGGTAGTACGCGATGTGGACAGTGTTGACGTTAGCAAAAAACAGATCTGGTTTAGGGGCAGTGGCAGAAATGCAGGAGAAGACCCTTACCTGATGTATTTTTACCGCATCAATTACGATGGCGGTAACCTGGTAGACCTAACACCGGAGAGGGGGAACCACAACATTGTTTTCTCTCCTGATAGGAAATATTTTGTTGACACCTATTCGCAGGTAAATGTAGCCCCTAAGGTGGTGCTTAAAAACACGGCCACCCTTAAAACTGTGGCTGAATTGGAACATGGTGATGTTAACCAACTCCTTGCTACCGGTGTTAAACTGCCCGAAGTTTTTGTTGCAAAAGCCAGGGATGGTAAAACGGATATTTGGGGCGTAATTTATCGCCCGGCTAATATGGATCCGCAAAAGAGCTACCCGGTAATAGAGAATATTTACGCTGGTCCGCAGGATTCATTTGTACCCAAAAGTTTTTCGGTGGTTAACGAGATGCAGAGCATTGCGCAGTTAGGTTTTATTGTGGTGCAGATTGATGGAATGGGTACGGCAAACCGCTCAAAAGCTTTCCATGATATTTGTTGGCAAAACCTCGCCGATGCAGGTTTCCCTGATCGTATTTTGTGGATGAAGGCGCTTGCTGCCAAATACCCACAGGTTGATATCAGCCGGGTGGGTGTGTACGGCACGTCTGCCGGCGGGCAAAATTCATCGGGCGCGTTGCTGTTCCATCCTGAGTTTTACAAAGCCGCTGTATCTGCATGTGGCTGCCATGATAACCGTATTGATAAACAATGGTGGAACGAGCAATGGATGGGTTACCCGGTTGGCCCGCATTATGAGCAACAGTCAAATATTACCAATGCCGGTAAATTACAGGGCGATCTGATGCTGATCGTGGGCGAAGCTGATAATAACGTGCCGCCCGAATCAACCTACCGTTTTGCAGATGCGCTGATCAAAAGCAATAAGATGTTCGATTTTCTGATGGTGCCGGGCATGGGCCACAGCGATGGCGGGCCATACGGCCGAAAAAAGAAGAAGGACTTCTTTGTAAAACACCTACTGCATGCCGAACCTCCTGCCCGTAATGTGAATGAGATGGCAGCCAATTAGGGTGGCATTTGTTTGATGTTAAGCCACAGTCATCACCCCGTTTAAAGGCGTGATGACTGTTTTTTAATAAAGCGTGGTTAACAACAATTTTCTTTTGTAAAATTTAAGTGTTTTTTATACATTTATATTGTTAATCTTTTATATTTGATATTGTAATACCGGCGCGAAGCCAAAGTAGTCACGAGATCAAAATTTCCTATTCCTGTTGATGGCATTAGGACAGAACCAATTATAAACAATCAGCAATATAGTTGATCTACTGCTTTTAGGCGCGGATCTTAAATTCTGAATTTAATAAGTGTTATTTTAACAATAAAAATGGATTTGAACCAATATGTTATTGGTGTCGATTACGGGACGGACTCTGTGCGTTCTGTTTTGGTCGATGCTTCAAACGGGCAGGAGCTTGCATCTGCCGTACACGAATATCAGCGCTGGAAAAAAGGGCTATACTGCAAACCTGCTGCTAACCAGTTCAGGCAACATCCGCTCGATTATATTGACGGGCTGGAGCAAACTATTAAAGAATGTATCAAGCTTGCCGGTGGCGATAAAATTGCGGCTCAGGTAAAAGGTATATCTGTTGATACTACAGGCTCATCGCCTGTTGCGGTAGATGAAGCAGGTACGCCCCTGGCTTTACTACCAGAGTTCGAGAGCAATCCGAACGCCATGTTTGTACTTTGGAAAGACCATACCTCTACCAAAGAAGCTGCAGAGATCAATGAACACGCCACAAAGTTTGATACCAACTATTTGCAATACGTAGGTGGTATTTACTCTTCGGAGTGGTTTTGGGCAAAGCTGCTTCACATATTACGTGTTGACGAACAAGTTAGGTCGGCATGTCATTCGTGGGTAGAGCATTGCGATTGGGTGCCATTTTTATTAACTGGTGGCAATAATGCCGCAGAAATAAAACGCAGCCGTTGCGCTGCAGGGCACAAAGCGCTATGGGCCGAAGAATTTGGTGGCTTGCCGCCAGATGATTTCTTTTCGTCGCTTGACCCGCTGTTGGCAGGATTTACGGGCAGGTTATTTAAGGATACTTACACATCTGATGTTGCTGCCGGTACAATAAGCCAGGAATGGGCGGACAGATTGGGCCTGCCAGCCGACGTGAAAATTGGCGTTGGTGCTTTTGATGCACACATGGGGGCCGTTGGCGGGCAGATAGAACCCTATCACCTCAGCAAGGTAATGGGTACATCAACCTGTGATATTTTGGTTGCACCAGCTAATGAAATTGAGGGTAACCTGGTAAAAGGTATCTGCGGGCAAGTAAACGGATCGGTTATACCGGGTATGATTGGCTTAGAGGCTGGTCAGTCAGCGTTTGGCGATACATATGCATGGTTTAAAAACCTATTGTCATGGCCACTTAACAATCTTCTCGATCAAACAAAATTGATCACTCCTGAAGTGGCAGAGGCATTGAAAGCCGAGATGCTGGATAAGATCATTCCTGAATTAAGTAAACAAGCAGCCGCCTTGCCAATAGATGAGGTGAATGAACTGGCTATAGACTGGTTTAACGGTCGCCGCACCCCCGATGCTAATCAACTGCTTAGTGGCGCCATTACAGGCTTAGGGTTGGGGTCTGATGCGCCGCGTGTTTTCCGTGCACTGGTAGAGGCAACCTGTTTTGGTGCTAAAAGTATTGTCGACCGTTTTATCCGCGAGGGTATCCCGGTTAAGGGCATCATCGGCATTGGTGGTGTTGCCAAAAAATCAGAATTTGTAATGCAAACCATGGCCGACGTATTGGGCATGCCTATTCGCATCCACCAGCACAAACACACCTGCGCTTTGGGGGCCGCTATGTTTGCTGCGGTTGTGGCAGGCGTTTATGAAACGGTAGAACAAGCAATGGACGCAATGGGCGGTGGGTTTGATGTGTCTTATGAACCTAACGCAGCAAATCACGAGGTCTATAACCAGCGTTATCAGCAATACGGGGCCTTAGGTGATTTTATTGCCACGCAGGTATCTAAAAAGCATGAGGTGGAGGCCGGCGAAACTTTATAATGATGAGCAAGTATCAACATATCAAACAAACGGCTTACGAAGCCAATATGCAGTTACCACAGCTCGGGCTGGTGCTGTTTACCTTTGGTAATGTAAGTGCAGCAGACCGTGATCTGGGTGTGTTTGCCATTAAGCCAAGTGGTGTTCCATACAGCCAGCTAACGCCGGAGAAGATGGTGATCGTTGATTTTGACGGTAACACTATCGAGGGTGACCTGCGCCCATCATCAGATACTTTAACCCACGCGGTTTTATATAAGCATTGGGAAGGTATCAATGGTATAGTACATACTCACTCTACCTACGCTACCGCATGGGCGCAATCGCAACGGTGTATACCCATTTTCGGTACAACGCATGCCGACCATTTAACAACAGACATACCCTGCGCGCCACCAATGAGCGATGAACTGATACAAGGTAATTATGAATACCAAACCGGTTTTCAAATACTGGATCATTTCAAAGAGAAAGGGTTAGACCCTAAAAAAGTTGAGATGGTATTGGTAGGTAACCACGCTCCTTTTACCTGGGGCAAAACAGCTGAGAAAGCCGTTTATAACAGCGCCGTGCTGGAGTCGGTTGCGCAAATGGCCTATCTTACAGAGCAGATCAACGCCAATGCACCACGCCTTAAAGACGCACTCATAAATAAGCACTATCAGCGCAAACACGGTCCGGATTCATATTATGGCCAATAGGGTAATGTTAAGGAGTATTGTTATAGCGCTCATTGCCATAATGCTTAGCGATAACCTCGCGAAAGCACAAAGCGTTGCGCTAACGCCGCCAATGGGCTGGAACAGCTATAACTGTTTTGGCTCGGCAGTGCACGAAAGTGAGGTGAAAGCCAATGCTGCCTATCTTGCCAAATACTTAAAGCCCTATGGCTGGCAATATATAGTGGTCGATTTTCTTTGGTCATACGATAACCCTCCGGGAAGTAAGATCGGCAATCCATTTCAGCAAAATTTATATGATGGCTCTTTTATACCCTGGCTAACTATGGACAAGTGGGGGCGGTTGCTGCCGCAGCCTACAAAGTTTCCGTCGGCCTTTGGGGGTAAAGGGTTTAAACCACTTGGCGATTATGTGCATAGCCTGGGTTTAAAATTTGGCATACACGTAATGAGAGGCATCCCGCGGCAGGCCGTTTGGTCAAAAACACCTGTACTGGGTGCAAAGGGTATCACAGCAGATATGATCGCCGATACCACATCCAAATGCGAGTGGATGAACCATATGTACGGCCTGGATATGAACAAGCCCGGTGCGCAGGAATATCTCAATTCCATCCTTGACCTGTATGCCTCATGGGGTGTTGATTTTATTAAGGTGGATGATATATCCCGCCCATACCATGCCGCCGAAATTGAAGGTTACGCCAAAGCTATAAAACACAGCAAAAGGCCGATGGTGCTGAGCATTTCCCCGGGTGAAACTCCAGTAAAAGAAGCCAACCATGTAAAACAGTATGCCAACCAATGGCGTATGGCCGATGATTTTTGGGATAGCTGGAAGGAGTTGATGAACATGTTTAACTATGCCCGCAACTGGCAGGGCATTGGCGGCCCTGGCCACTGGCCAGATTGTGATATGCTGCAGATTGGCAAGCTATCAAAACGCGGCCCGGTAGGCCCCGAACGTTACAGTAGGTTTACCGATGATGAATTACTTACCCACATGACCTTCTGGTGTATTTTCCGTTCGCCGTTGATGATGGGTGGCAACATGCCAGAGAACCGCCCATTTGATCTGAAATTGTTGAATAACCCTGAGGTATTGGCCGTTAACCAAAAAGGCGAGGATCCTAAAGAACTTTACCACAACAACGAAAGCATGGTGTGGTATTCAAAGGTACCTGCCTCAAAAGATATTTATGCAGCCGTTTTTAACCTGCAGGAGAAAGACGGTGAGGTGGCCCTCGATCTTAATAAACTTGGGATGGTTGGAAAGATAGCTATTCGTAACCTTTGGGAGAGGCAAAACGCCGGCACTCATCAAAATACATATCAGCAAAAAATTAAAAAACATGGTGCAGCCCTGCTAAGGTTGTCGCCTATCAATAAATAACAAAACATAAAACATGATAGATCTTAAAAGCTTTGAAGTTTGGTTTATAACCGGTAGTCAGCATTTGTACGGAGAAGAAACCCTGCGTTTGGTTGCAGAGCACTCGCAACACATAGCCAGCGGTTTAAATGAAGCTAAAAACATCCCTGTAACTGTGGTTTACAAACCGGTTGTTAAAAGTCCGGAAGAAATATATGCAACGCTTTCTGCAGCAAACGTTGCCGAGAACTGTATCGGTATCATCACCTGGATGCACACTTTTTCGCCGGCCAAAATGTGGATAAGAGGTCTTAGCATCCTGCAAAAACCAATGCTGCATCTGCATACGCAATATAACCGCGATATACCATGGAGTTCGATAGATATGGACTTCATGAACCTTAACCAAAGCGCCCACGGCGACCGCGAGTTCGGTTTTATTGTATCGCGCATGCGCAAGAACCGTAAAGTAGTTGTTGGCCACTGGCAAGACCCGGAAGTGTTGGGCCAAATTGATACCTGGTGCCGCGCCGCTGCCGGTTGGCACGATTGGCAGGGCGCTAAATTTGCGCGTATAGGCGATAATATGCGCTATGTTGCGGTAACTGAAGGTGATAAAGTAGAGGCCGAATTAAAGTTTGGGTACTCCGTTAATACTTACGGTGTAGGCGACCTGGTAGCGGTGATCAATAGCGTAAATGAATCAGAGATTGACACACTGATCAAAGAATACGAGGCTACTTATACCATGGATGCTTCGCTGCAAAAAGGCGGCGATAAGCATTCTTCTGTTTATGAGGCAGCAAGGATAGAGCTTGGTCTGCGCAAATTTTTAACAAACGGTGGCTTTAAAGGCTTTACCGATACGTTTGAAGACCTGCACGGAATGCTGCAATTACCGGGTATAGCTGCACAACGCCTGATGGCCGACGGCTTTGGCTTTGCCGGTGAAGGCGACTGGAAAACCGCTGCTTTGGTGCGTGCCTGCAAAGTAATGGGTTCGGGTTTAGCAGGTGGTAACGCCTTTATGGAAGATTACACCTATCATTTTGACCCTAATAACGCACTGGTTTTAGGTTCGCACATGCTGGAGATAGATGCATCATTAAGCAATGGCAAGGCCAGGCTCGAAGTGCATCCGTTAGGTATTGGCGGTAAGGCAGATCCTGCGCGTTTGGTTTTTAACGTGGCTGCAGGACCGGCATTCAATGCTTCTTTGGTTGATATGGGTAACCGTTTTAGGTTGATTGTGAATGAGGTGGAAGCTATTGACCCAATAGAAGACCTGCCTAAATTGCCGATAGCAAGGGTGTTATGGAAACCACTGCCGGATATGAAAACCGGTTGCGCAGCGTGGATATACGCAGGTGGTGCTCACCATACCGCGTACAGCCAAAACCTCACTGCAGAGCACATGCAGGATTTCGCGGATATGGCCGGCCTCGAGTTTATCCGTATCGGAAAAGATACTAAATTGCCTGATCTGCTTAACCAGCTGAGATGGAACGACAATTACTATAAAACCAATTAAATGTTCTATACCTAATTAAACCAATTACCACCGATTAAATTATTGAGGAGAACCTAAAATGAATGAACTAACCAGAGCAGACTACGCCGTTTTTTTGGTGTATTTTGTTATTGTTTCACTGTATGGCTTTTGGGTGTACAAGCGCAAGCACAATGCGGATGCGACATCAAAAGATTACTTTTTGGCCGAAGGTTCATTGACCTGGTGGGCCATTGGTGCATCGCTAATTGCATCAAATATCTCTGCCGAGCAGATGATAGGCATGAGCGGCTCGGGCTTTAAAATGGGGCTGGCTATATCAACGTACGAGCTGATGGGCGGCTTAACGCTGGTGATAGTGGGCATATTTTTTATTCCGGTTTACCTGCGCAATAAGATCTTTACTATGCCGCAGTTTCTGCATGAGCGGTACAACGGAACGGTAGCCATGATCATGGCGGTGTTCTGGCTGTTGCTTTACATTGTGGTGAACCTGATGTCTATCCTTTACCTGGGTGCATTGGCCGTTAGCGGTATTTCGGGCATCGGTATCAATATATGTATTGCTTTCCTTGCTGTGTTTGCCATCATCATCACCCTGGGCGGTATGAAGGTGATTGGTTATACTGATGTTATCCAGGTGTTCTTCCTGGTATTGGGTGGTTTGGTAGCCAGCTACATCGCTTTGAATTTGTTAAGCGAAAAATCAGGCACAACCGGTATCCTGAACGGATTAACCATCATGAAGCGCGAGGCCGGCGATCACTTCCACATGGTTTTCAAAAAGGATAATCCTAATTACCTTGATCTGCCCGGCCTTTCTGTATTGATAGGCGGTATGTGGATCGTAAATCTTAATTACTGGGGTTGTAACCAATACATTACACAGCGTGCCCTTGGCGCAAATTTGAAAACGGCGCGTGGTGGCTTATTATTCGGGGCGTTCTTAAAGATCCTGATGCCGGTTATCGTGGTTATCCCTGGCATAGCTGCCTTTGTGCTTTATCAAAAGGGGATGTTCCACCAGGAAATGTTAAGTTCAAAAGGCACGCTTGATGTTAACAAGGCTTACCCATCACTGCTTAATCTCCTGCCATCCGGGTTAAAGGGGCTATCGTTTGCAGCTTTAACAGCGGCTATTGTAGCATCACTGGCGGGTAAGGCAAACAGCATCGCCACTATCTTTACGCTCGATATTTATAAAAAGGCAATCAATCCTGCTGCTAATGACCGCCAGCTGGTTAACCTGGGTAAGATATCAGTGGTAGTAGCTATGCTTTTGGGCGTACTGATGTCTTTGGTAATTGGTGAGCAATTGATGGGCGAAGGCAAACAGGGCTTCCAATACATACAGGAATATACAGGCTTTGTATCCCCAGGTATTTTGGCCATGTTCCTGTTGGGCTTCTTTTGGAAAAAGGCTACATCAAACGCCGCTTTATTCTCTACGATCGGCGGTTTTGTATTCTCGGTATTCTTTAAGTTCCTGCCGCATTTTGCCAATCTTAAGTTCCTGTCGCCTTACGGCTTCTCTAAGCTCAACGCCGACAAAGTTTATGAGATCCCATTCCTTGATCGTATGGGTTTTGTATTCCTGATCTGTGTTGGCGGTATGTACATAATTTCTAAAATTGAAACCGCAAAAGGCGTTAAAGCAAATGGCCTTGAAATAGATTCAAGCATGTTCAAAATGTCGAGGGCCTTTACCGCAGGCGCAGTAATCGTTGCAGGTATTTTGGTAGCTATTTATACCTTATTCTGGTAATATCGAATATTGATCAATGCAAAAGGCAGGGTGGTAAGCCCTGCCTTTTTACATTCATATTTTTAAAGAATTACTTAACTGATAAGATTGGTAGGATTAGGTATAAAATTAAGGAACGCCTGGAACTTGGCGTAGTACTTCTGCATATTAAGCTGGTAATAAAACGCACCTCTTTTTGAGCCCGACTTGTCTTTTTCTTCCTGCTTAACCAATAGTCCAGTAGAGAGCACCCTTTTACTAAAATTACGTTTATCGATCTTGGTATTGTAAACACTTTCGTAAAGTATTTGTAGCTGTGGTATCGTAAATCTGCCCGGTAGCAATTCAAATAAAATAGGGTGCAGGGCAGCTTTGTAACGGATGCGTTTAAGCGCCAGTTCAACCATCTCCTGCTGGTCAAATATCAATTTGGGCATCTTTTTTAACGGGAACCACTCGGCATGATAATCATCATTAAGTTGCTGTTTGTACTTGTTGATATCTATAAGGGCGAAATATGCGGTAGAAATGGTGCGCTCAACGGGATCGCGGTTTGGTTCGCTAAAGGTATGCAACTGTTCAAGGTACATGCCATCAAGACCGGTAAGCTGCTTTAAAACCCTGTTGGATGCTTGCTCAAGGCTTTCGGTCATCTTGGCGAAACCGCCCATCAGGCTCCATTTTCCCTTTTCGGGCTGAAAGCCTCTTTTTATCAGCAGTATCTTTAACGTTTCACCGTCAAATCCAAATACCAGGCAGTCAATAGCTTGTACAATACGGGCTTCATTGTTATAGCCGGTCATTTATAATTGTGTTAAAATTTCTTTGTAAAAATATCATTTATAACGATAAATTTTCATGCTGGTCAACACATGTTAAAACAAGTGTATATAAAACATCAATTTGCCGGCTTATTGAGTCAGCTCAAATTATCATGATCTAAAAATCTTATAACCATAAAGTGTTGTTTATAAATTAATTAAAGTTGATGCAACTATCCCATATACTTGACTGTAGAGCAAATTATAAAATTTAAAAATAAAGTGTTTTTTATACAATTAATTTTTATCTTGTGCTAACGTTTAGCTCGTAGCTAAATACCAGTTATAAAACAGCCTCTCAAAGTTAGAGTTGCTTACGGCCTAACCAGCCTTGTTCTTGCTTGATCACATCATTAAATACACATAATGAAATTGCACTTTTTTACATGCTTTGGTGCTTTGTTATTTTCTGTAGCTATTGCACGGGCGCAAACCACTGTTGATATCGATCTGAAAAATACGGCAGCAGATCCAGTTATCAGCAAGTATATCTACAGCCATTTTGCCGAGCATTTGGGCCGAGGGATTTACGATGGTTTTTACGTGGGCGATACCTCTAAGATACCTAATACCAATGGTGTGCGTAACGATGTTGTAGCAGCGCTAAAAAAAATGAAAATCCCATCGCTGCGCTGGCCGGGTGGCTGCTTTGCAGATACTTACCATTGGAAAGATGGCGTAGGCCCTAAAGACAAGCGTCCGGCTATTGTTAATAAATGGTGGGGCGGCGTTGTAGAGGATAACAGCTTTGGTACACATGATTTTCTTAACCTCTGCGAGTTATTGGGTGCTGAGCCGTACGTTGCCGGTAACGTTGGAAGCGGCACTGTGCAGGAACTGGCAGATTGGGTACAATATACAGGCTCTGATAATAAAAACCCGATGTCTGACCTGCGCAAAGCTAACGGCAGGGATAAGCCCTGGAACGTGAAATTCTGGGGCGTTGGTAACGAGGCCTGGGGATGCGGTGGTAACATGACGCCGGAGTATTATGCTAACGAGTTTCGTAAGTACTCAACCTTCATGGGCAGTTCAGAAGGGAAAACCAAGATATTCCGTGTTGCATCAGGCGCCAGCGATGATGATTACAACTGGACAGAGACCTTGATGAAGAACATCCCGCAACACCTCATAGAAGGTGTGGCCGTGCATCATTATGCTGTTATCGAGTGGAACCATAAAGGCCCTGCAACAGGCTTTAGCGACGAGCAGTACTTTACCACCATGCAGCGCACCCTGCAAATGGACTCGCTGGTTACCAAGCATGCCCGTATTATGGATAAATACGATCCAAAGAAAAAGATCGCGCTTGTAGTTGATGAATGGGGTGGATGGTATGATGTGGAGAAAGGTACCAACCCGGGTTTCCTTTACCAGCAAAATACAATGCGCGATGCTATGATAGCCGGAACAACGCTAAACATCTTTAACAACCACGCCGATAGGGTACGTATGGCTAACCTTGCGCAATGTATTAATGTACTGCAGGCGGTTATCCTTACCAAAGAGAGCAAAATGATACTTACCCCTACATATTACGTAATGGAAATGTACAATGTGCATCAGGATGCTACCATGCTGCCAACACGTGTAAGCAACACCGATTATAGTTTCGGTAAAGACAAGTTGCCGGCCGTATCAGCATCGGCTTCAAAAGATAAGGATGGGGTAGTGCATGTTTCTTTAACCAATATCGATCCTGCTAAAAAGCAAACCATCACGCTTAATTTAGATGGTCAGAGCTTCAAAAACGTAAGCGGTACTATCCTTACATCAGCTAAAACCGGCGATTGCAATACTTTCGCTTCGCCAGACAAAGTTAAAGAGGCTGTTTTTAAAGGCGTCGTAGTTAAAGGCAATAAGGTAGAAGTGACGCTACCAGCTATTTCGGTAGTGGTACTTGCACTCAAATAAGATTTGAGTAATTAACGTGTTTTTTTTGTGTTTAAAAGGCGTTGGTGAGAGCGCCTGATAATTGTTTCAGTTTGTTAGTTTACACGGCCGGCATTGGATAAAACCGATACCGGCTTAGTGTATTTTATACAGCCGTATCACGTCCTGCTAAGGATTAATGTAAATGTCGTTAAAACAGTTGTTTTAAGCATGAAATTTCATTATAAATTCGCTTTTTTAACTGCCTGCTTAGTGTATTTATCCTATTGTAAAAAATACACTATTATCCGCGTCATTCAGACTTTTTTTCTCTTTATCCTGCTGCTTTTTTAGCGTTTTAGAATTTTAATCTGAAAATTTTAAATAAACAGGGTAATTCTCTAAAGTTTATTGTAATAGTAGCATGTGTATCTGTGGTTGCTGACATTTGATTTTAACCAAGCACATATTGCTATTTGATCACAGCCGCATAAATATCAGCGGCATTAAATAGAATACTTTATGAGAAACCTGGAGATTACCCAAACGATCACCGATCGTTCGTCGCAAGTAGTGGAGAGTTACCTTAAGGATATAGCCAAGGTGGACTTGATAAACGTAGAGGAGGAAGTATTGCTTGCCCGCAAAATAAAGCAGGGTGATAAGGCCGCTATGGAACGTTTGGTAAAGGCTAACCTGCGCTTTGTGGTATCCGTAGCAAAAAAATATCAGCACCAGGGTTTACCACTTGCAGATCTGATAAGCGAAGGTAATACAGGCCTCATTATGGCTGCGCATCGCTTTGACGAAAGCAAGGGCTTCAAGTTCATCTCGTTTGCCGTGTGGTACATTCGCCAGGCTATAATGGATGCCATATCGCAGCAAACCCGTACTGTACGTTTGCCGGATAACCATATCAACATGCTTACCAAAATGCGTAAATACGAAAGCACACTTGAGCAGAAGTTGCAGCGCGACCCACGTGCCGAAGAACTGGCAGAAAGTATGCAGGTACCTGCTTACAAAGTAAAGGATTCTGTTATGCACAGCGGGCGTACCGTTAGTATGGATATGCCGGTTGGTGGTGAGGATAGCGATTTTACCCTATCAGACCGTTTAACCGACTGGGAAGAGGCTGATTTTTGTGAGATAGATACTAAATCAAGAAGTTACTACGTAGAAAAACTGATGTCGCAACTGAGCCAGAAGGAGCGTGCCGTTATAGAGCTTAGCTTCGGCCTTAAAGGCGACTACAGCTTAACACCTATAGACATAGCTTTAAATTTCGGTATCTCATCAGAACGGGTGAGGCAATTGAAAAACTCCGGCATGAGCAAACTCGCCGAACTTGCATCGCGCAAAATGGCGCTATTCTTTTAAAAACCAACTGATCTAACTATACACTGAGAAAGGTTGCTGCGTGGTTGCGGCAGCCTTTTGTTTTTGCAGTAGGGTATAAAGAAAAGGGCTGTCACGTTTTTTCGTGGCAGCCCTTTGTCTTACTAACTAAACTATTTACTAACTAAACTAACTAATATTTTAAGCATAATGCTTAATCAACTCTTGCGGGCCATTGGGTTAACTACTCCCATCCGTTTGAGTGATACAAAGGTGTCACTAAAAGCGATGTGTTCTATAATATTTTATTTATTTGGTTGTTTAATCTTTAAATGGTTATCTTGATGGAAAATTATTCCGCGCCAACGGTAGCCATTCATCCAATTTTAGAATAATATTTTAACGATGCTTAATTCGCTTGATAGTACCGATATCAGAATATTGCAGCTTTTGCAAGAAAACGCGCGTTTAACTAACAAAGAAATCGGCGAACGGTTGAATAAAACGCCCACACCTATATATGAACGCATTAAAAAACTGCAGGAGCAAGGTTACATAAAAGGGTACGTTGCTATCCTTGATCATAAAAAGATAGACCGTGGTTTGATGGCTTTTACCCAGGTACAACTTCGCGACCACTCTGCAGAAAACCTGAACCACTTTGTAGAAGAAGTGATCACCTTTGAAGAAGTGCTGGAGTGTTACCAGATGTCGGGCGGGTTTGATTTCTTCCTTCGTGTTGCCGTTAAGGATCTCGATACCTACCATGATTTCTTGATGAAGAAGCTTTTCAATGTAGTGCCCCTGGGTTCGGTACAAAGTACCTTCGTATTAAAAGAAGCCAAACGGGAAACGAGCTTTCCGATAACAATGCCGAAAGGGAAGTAGAGCCTCACCTATATCCTCTACAATGGAGAGGACTTTAACCCCGTTATTGCGAGGAACGAAGCAATCTCTTTAAGACAAGCTTGTGCTTTAATTAACGTAGGCCCGCTCATTGCCGCGGAAGGCTACTTCTTTTGTCTTGAAACAAAAGAAGCAAAAATTCAAGTCAGCAAAGAGGCTTCTTTGCCGCACGAGGCCTTAACCCTGCAAACCGGTCAGAACCACGGGCTGCAACATCTTGCCCCCACTTCGTTCGCGCAAGGCTATCGCTTCAGGCAAGTATTGCTATGCCCTTCCCACCACACAGGCCAACGTCGTCTTCCCGCTTTCGCCCGAAGCTTTTTTTGCTGACAGGTAGAAAAAAACATAAAGGATCAAATAACTATAGTGACAAACCCGAGATCACCGAAAAAATGCGACATAGCGTAACGTGCGGCAACCACAGGCATCGATAAACCAGAAACATTGAGCGCGTTACCAATTCGCGAGTTTTTTCTATGGTTACTTTCTTTTTAGCGGAAAAAAAGAAAGTAACATCCACCGACGATTCATATTACTCACTGGCATTCCTTATGATGTGCTAAAAAGGCGATTGCTTGAACCGCAATGACGCATGAAGATATGATCACTTTTAAAACGTCTGTGTCACCACCTTCGCCGGTGCATCCAACCTTGTACTTTTACGGTTGCCATTCACGGTCATGTGTACAATATTTAACTGATCGTTATAAAGGCTTTGTAGTAAAGTAACCTGCGCATCAATGGTTTTTGGAGTGCTGTTTATCTTGTTCGATTCCAGGTAAACGTTCACAGCCTCTCGATTAATCTCGAAACCCAAATAGTTCAAAGGCAGTACGGCTGAATTAGCCTTGAGCTGCAGGTGGCTGTTGATGTAATTTTTAACCAAAGCGTCCATTGCTTTATGCATGTCTTCGCGACTGAGGTCTGCTTTGGTATGAAACTGCTTCTCCAGCGCCAGCTCAAAATCATCGGTAAAAATGGTGCATATCACCTCCATTTGTTTATCGTTGCCGTTAAAACTTATGTCGCTGGTGCTAACGTGCAGTGGGTGAAAGTTTGCCTTTGCAGGCGCCTTGCCCAATAACGGAAGGAATGATATGTAACAATATAGAAGAGATTTGCCTAAAAACGAGGTCATAGCGGTGCCGGAGTTCATTTATAATCAAAAGCTGCTAAATTTACGGTTTCATTCAAAATTTAATATGTCTGATATTGGTTTTTATTTTGGACTGGGATGGAAACACATTATCAGCACCGATGCCTTAGACCACCAACTATTTATATTGGCTTTGGCTGCCGTTTACACTTTTGGCAATATAAAACAAGTACTGATACTGGTTACCGCATTTACAATAGGCCATTCGCTAACGTTAGCGTTAAGCGTTTTAGATGTGATACGTTTCCCCGGCAAATGGGTAGAGTTTTTGATCCCATGCACCATTTTCCTTACGGCTATCAATAACCTTTGGCGGGTAAACCAAAAAAATGGCGGTGTTAACACCAATTACTGGTTAGCTCTATTTTTTGGGCTGATACATGGTATGGGGTTCGCAAATACCATCCGCATTATGCTGGCTAAAGATGAAAGTATTGGATGGGGCCTGTTCGGCTTTAATCTTGGCTTAGAGGCGGGGCAGATAGTTGTAGTGGCAGTTATTCTGTCATTAGCTGCCTTATTCATCGGCTTTTTGCGCGTTGCAAGGCGCGACTGGGTGTTTTTTATCTCAGCCGGGGTTTTTGCATTATCCGTACAGATGGCGTTTGAAAGATTGCCTATTTAATTTAAATTTGATTCTTTAACCCACATAACACATGAAGCGAATATTTACCAGCTTTCTACTTACGGTAAGTATAGCCGGTGCAGCAATTGCACAGGATATACAAAACAACCCGGGCAGCAATCACGGTAACAAGTTTGAGCAGTTAGGTACCATCTTAAGTACGCCTAATGAGCAAAGAACTGCCAGTGGTGCCCCCGGTGCCAAGTACTGGCAGCAACGGGCAGACTACAACATTAAGTGCGAACTTGATGAGAAGAACCTGAAACTTACCGGTACTGAAACCATTACCTATTTCAACAACTCGCCTGATCCGCTAACCTACATCTGGTTACAATTGGATGAGAACGAGCACAGCAGCCTGCGTAATAGCGGTTACCAAACCAGCTCTACCATGCCGCGTGCAACTACTACACAAAACGTTGATAAAACAGAAGTGCGTGCCGGCGATTATGATAACGGCCTTGGTGATGTGATTACCCGTCTGGTTGATGCAACAGGCAAAAAACTGAACTACACCATCAATAAAACTATGATGCGTGTTGACCTGCCTGCGCCATTAAAGCCGGGTGCTCAGTTTGTTTTCACTGTTGATTGGAACTATAAAATATCAGACCGTATGACGGTTGGCGGCCGTGGTGGTTACGAGTATTTCCCTGAGGATGGCAACTACCTGTTCACCATGACACAGTGGTACCCACGCCTTTGCGTTTACAGCGATTTCCAAGGATGGCAAAACCACCAGTTTACCGGCCGTGGCGAGTTTGCGCTAACCTTTGGTAATTTCCGCGTGCAAATGACCGTTCCGGCAGACCACGTAATTGGTGGTACCGGCGAGTGTATCAACTATGCTGCTGTATTAAGCCCTGCCAAGCTTGCACGCTATAACAAAGCTAAAACATCAGCAACTCCTATAGAAGTTGTTACCCTGGCTGAAGCTAAAGCGGCGGAGAAAGCACCTTCAACAGCAAAGAAAACTTGGGTTTTCCAGGCTAATAACGTTCGCGACTTTGCCTGGGGATCATCACGTAAGTTTGTTTGGGACGCTATGGGCACTAAGGTTGGTGGCCGCAACGTAATGGCCATGAGTTATTATGGTAAAGAGGCTTACAACCTTTACAGCAAATACTCAACCCGTTTGGTAGCTCACACTATTAAAACTTATTCTGATTTTTCTATCCCTTACCCATATCCGGTTGCCCAGTCTGTAGAGGCATCAAACGGTATGGAGTACCCGATGATATGCTTTAACTATGGCCGTACCGAAAAAGACGGCACTTACAGCGAAAGCACTAAGAACGGTATGATAGGGGTGATCATCCACGAGGTTGGTCACAACTTTTTCCCGATGATCGTAAACAGCGACGAGCGCCAATGGACCTGGATGGACGAAGGCCTTAATTCTTTTGTTGAATATTTGACCGAAGAGCTTTGGGATAACAAATTCCCGAGTAAAAAAGGCGCAGCCTACACCATTGTTGATTACATGAAGCTGCCTAAAGATGAACTGGAACCGGTAATGACTAACTCAGAGAACATTGTAAGGTTTGGCCCAAATGCTTATTCAAAACCTGCTACCGCGCTGAACATCCTGCGTGAAAGCATCATGGGCCGCAAGCTGTTTGATTATGCCTTTAAAGAATATGCACGCCGCTGGGCATTTAAGCACCCAACACCTGCTGATCTGTTCCGTACCATGGAAGATGCCAGTGGTGAAGATCTTGACTGGTTCTGGAGAGGCTGGTTCTATGGAACGGATCCGGTAGATATCTCTTTAGACTCGGTTAAATATGCTAAGGCAGATGTTAATGCTAAAGTGCCTGATATGAGGCCGCGTAACGCGCCTAAAGTTACGCCGCCGCAGGTAAATGCTTTTGAGGATATATCAAAAGTGCGCAACCGTACAGATAAAAACATCAAATTCCAAACCGACCGTGATACCGCCACGCAGGATTTCTACTGGAAATATGATCGTAGTTTGGTAAAGGTTGATACCGCTAAGTTTGAAAAGATGGTTAAGGCGATGCCGGCTCCGGAGCCTTTTGTGGAACCATTGAACGATGCGGACAAAGCCAAATACGATGATAAGTATTTCTACGAGATCAACGTTAGCAATAAAGGTGGTTTAGTAATGCCGGTGATTGTTGAGTTCACCTATAAAGATGGCAGCAAATGGGTTGATCGTATACCCGTGCAGATCTGGCGCCTGAACGAGAAGCATGCTTCAAAGTTCTACATCCTGGATAAAGAAGTGGCATCTATAAAACTCGACCCGATGCGCGAAACTGCCGATATTGATGAGACCAACAACTATTGGGGTAAGGCACCGGAGAAGTCTAAATTCCAGTTATTCAAACAAAAAATGAATGGTCCGGTGCGTGGCCAGTCAAGCGGGCTTAATCCTATGCAGGTTTCAGCCTCCAAATAATTGAACTTTTTTGTCAAAGGCGGCGCTGATTAAGCGCCGCTTTTGCGTTTTATGGCACTTGTTAACATTGGCTTAATGTAGCGTTGTATTTCAAATTGCTGATTATTAATTAGTTAATATATAGTTCCAATTCAATTCTAATGCCGTTCTAATGAACGCTTAACAAATGGGTAATCTGCACGGGAGACTTTTGTGGGTAAATAATGTACCCCAAAATGAAGAAATTTTACCTGATCATTGTTACCCTGTTCTTGGCAGCAGCGGCTAACGCTCAGATCACCACCTCCACCATCAGTGGTAAAGTGGTTGACCAGCGCGGCCAATCTATGCCCGGTGTTACCGTATCCGTTTTAAACAATAGTACCGGCACACGCTACGGCTCACAAACCAACAGCGATGGCCGTTACACTATTCCTAACATTAACCCAGGTGGCCCTTATACAATATCTGCCACTTTTGTTGGTTCTAAAAAAGACGAACGTACTGATGTTAACCTTTCTTTAGGTAACGCTACTTTTAACTTCCAGCTTGTTGATGAAACAACAGCACTTAAAGAAGTTAGGGTTGTTGCAGGCCCATCTAAAACCGGGGCCAGTACACGCATCAATCAAAGCCAGATCCGTAATATGCCTACCATCAACCGTAGCTTACAGGATCTTACACGTACTACTCCCCAAAGCAACAATAACTCTTTCCAGGGTACCAACTTCCGCTATAACAACGTAACGCTTGATGGTGCTATTAATAACGATGCTATCGGCTTCAGCCCATCATTAGGTGGCCAAAGCAATGCATCTGGCCAGGTAGGTAGCAGTACCCGCACCAGCCCGGTGTCATTAGATGCAATACAGGACATTCAGGTTTTGGTGGCCCCTTACGATATCAAGATTGGTAACGTGTTAGGTGGTAGTATAAACGCTGTAACCCGCAGCGGTACAAATGATTTTACAGGTTCAATTTATGGTTTTGGCCGTGGCGCCTTCCTGGTAGGCCCAAACAATGCTTCGGCTGCTGCCGGTGGCGACGGTTCTAAACTGCCAAGCTCATTCCATGATTATCAAACAGGTATCCGCTTAGGTTTCCCTATCATCAAAAATAAATTGTTCTTCTTTACCAACGAGGAGATCGCCCGCCGTCAGGATCCTGTTATCCGTGGTGCAGATGGTACCGGTTCTACACAGATCCTGTCATTGGCAGACGCACAGGCTATATCAGCTAAATTTGCTGCTGCAGGTTTTGATGCAGGCACTTATGGGAATACCAGCATCTACTCAAACTCAAACAAATTCTTTAACCGCTTAGATTGGAATATCAACGATAATAACCAGTTAACTATCCGTAATAATACCATTACATCAACCGCTACCAACCTTGAGCGCGATCAGCAAAACTTCCGCTTTGGTGGTATAGATTATACTTCGCATAATAACTCAACTTCAACCGTTGCGGAGTTAAAATCAAGGTTATCTAATACTGTTAACAACAGTTTGGTATTAGGTTATTCAAACGTACATGATTATCGCGACCCTAACTCAAATCCTGCTTTACCGCAGATAGAGATAACTGGCAAAACGCCTGGTACTACCATCTTCCTGGGTACCGACCGCGAGGCTGCTATATTTGATATGCACCAGAAGACTGCTGAGTTTACCGACAACCTTACATGGACTAAAGGCAAACATAACTTTACCTTTGGTACTCACAACGAGTTTTACAACATCACCTACAACTTTGTAAACTCCTGGAACGGCCGTGATGCATTCAAAAGCGTTGCTGATTTCTTAGCTGATAACCCATCACGTGTACGTGCTAATTACAATTACACAAACAACACACGCGATTATATTTTAAATAACCCATCTGCACAGTTTAAAGTAAACTTACTGAGCTTATACGGCCAGGACGAGATACAATTGACTGATAACTTTAAGTTGACTGCAGCGTTGCGCGTTGATTATGCAGATGTGCCTAACAAGCAACCGTTAAGCGATAAAACTACAAACGCCCCGGTTGATGCCAACTACGGCAACACCTTTACTTATACCAAGCCAAAGGATATTAAACAGAACTACTTAAATAACTTTGAGTTTAACCCGCGCGTATCATTCAACTATGATGTCAACGGCGACCAAAGCGTTATTTTACGCGGTGGTAGCGGCTTGTTCACTGGTCGTGTACCGTTTGCCTGGTTTGGTTACGCATTCTACAACAACGGTAAAACCTACGGTGCTTACGATGGTAACCCGCCCGCAGCCGGCCCAACTATTGTTAAGGCCCCTGCTAATGGTGGTGCACAAGCAGCACAAGACAGAGGTGTTAACATCACCAACGCGGCTGGTGCAACCCAGGTTGACCTTATTGACAATAATTTTAAGATGCCGCAGGTTTGGAGAAGCAGCTTAGCGCTTGACTATACCACAACCGACCAGTGGAGATTTACCATAGAAGGTATTTACACCAAAGTTATTCATGACCTAAAGTTTCAACAGGTTAACGTAACTGATAAAGTTGCTTATTATCCATACGATACACAGCAACAACAGCCTATCTTTGTTAACCAGAAAATAAACCCGCTTTACACAAACGCTTACCTGCTATCAAATACCAGCCAGGGCTACCGTTATAGTGCAACAGCACAGGTGTCTAAGAATACCCAGTTTAACCCAATGTCTTCATTGAACTTTATGGTTGCTTACACCTACGGTCATTCAAAAGATGTAACCAACGGTATCCGTAACTCAATGGAATCAAACTGGCAGTTGAACCAGGCATTAAACCCTAATAATCCGGGTTTAGCTAATTCAAACTTTGATATCCGTAACCGTATCGTATCTACAGTTAACTTTAAACATGATTGGGATGCCGCTCAAAGATTAACCGCTAACTTCAGCTTCTTCTTTAGCGCACAATCTGGTAACCCTTATACTTACGGTTTCTACCCAAGCGCTATCGATGGCACAGGTCAGCAAGTTAGCTTGGCCTACATCCCTAAAAAAGGAGAAACAGTCAACTTCTTTAATAATATAACAGGTGGTGCTACCGCAGCACAACAGGCAGCCGCATTCGATGCGTTCATCGACAACAGCAAATACCTGTCATCGCGCCGTGGTAACTTTACACAACGTAATGCTGCCTTTACGCCATGGAACAACCAACTTGATTTCCGCTTTGCGCAGGATTTCAAAATAGGTAACGGTAAACGTAAACAAGTGATCACTTTTACCTATGACATCGTAAACCTTACCAATCTGTTAAACAAGAAATGGGGACAATACTATTTCTCTGCTAACACCTTTAACTCTACCGCGAGCGTTGGTTTAACTCCTATTAAGGCTGCTACACCAACATTTGCTAACGTGCCGACAACGTATCCAAAATATACGTTTGCCGACCCGGGATTGCCTTACTCTGTTGACCTGTTCGCTTCACGCTGGCAGATGCAGTTTGGCTTGCGGTACGCCTTCTAACGGAAATTCTTTTTTCACGCGTTCTTTATATTAATTTAATCAAAACGCCCGCAACCAAAAGTTGCGGGCGCTTTTGCGTTATATGGTGAGTAAAGTTCATGAGTTGACTCACCCGGTCATCGCTCCGCTCGACCACCCTCTCTTCGCTTTGCGAAAAGAGGGTATAAGCAAGAAAAGAATTTTTCACTCTTTTTGCGAAGCAGAGAGAGTCGACGAGCCGAAGGCAATGTCGGGGTGAGTGAAAATTCAGGATTTAACTCACCCGGTCATCGCTCCGCTTGACCACCCTCTCTTCGCTGCGCGCAAAGAGGGTTAGGAGCAAGGAAATGAAATTCTTCACCCTCTTTGCGAAGCAGAGAGGGTCGACGAGCCGAAGGCGATGTCGGGGTGAGTCAACTATTCAACAAAAAAGTCCCCTCCAACAGGAGAGGACTTTAATCAAAAAGTTCTATTTAAGAAACTTTACTTTCCAAACCCGTCCGGTTGGAAATCAAGCGAAACCGAGTTCATACAAAATCGTTTTCCGGTTGGTTTTGGTCCGTCGTCAAAAATGTGGCCCAGGTGTGAGTCGCAACGCGCACACAGCACTTCAGTGCGATCCATTCCGTAAGTGTGGTCTTCTTTGTATATAACGGCATCCTTGCGCGATGGCTCAAAGAAACTTGGCCAACCGCAATCGCTGGCAAATTTAGCATCAGAGCGGAAAAGCTTGTTGCCGCAAACTGCACAATAGTAAGTGCCTTTTGCATTGGCATTCCAGAATTTACCAGTAAAGGCACGTTCCGTTGCAGCTTCGCGAGCTGTGGCATAGAGGGCCGGGGGTAGTATCTTCTTCCACTCGGCATTACTCACGTTTAAATGCCTGGTGTCTGTGTTAGAATAATAAGGATTATTTGCGTGTCCCTTGCTACTCTTTAAGTTTTGTGCCGATGCTGCGGCAGTTACGCCCATGCATATAGCCAGGGCTATCATTAATTGCTTCATTAGCTTTTAAGCTTGTTTTTAAATACTTTTTTAAATTTTTCCAGTTCGGGCTGTATCACATACTTACAATAGGGCTGGCTGCCATTTTGGTTAAAGTAGTTCTGGTGATAATCCTCGGCTTTGTAGAACACTTTAAAAGGCGCTACCTGGGTAACGATATTGCTCTTGTATACTTTTTCGGCGTTTAGTTTTTTAATGTAATAGTCTGCCTTTTGCTTTTGGGCGGCATTGTGGTAAAAAATGGCCGAGCGGTATTGCGTACCCACATCATTACCCTGGCGGTTAAGCTGTGTTGGATCATGGGCTACAAAGAAAGCCTCTAATAATTCGTCATAGCTGATCACTGATGGGTCATATACAATATTACAAGCTTCGGCATGGCCGGTTGTACCGGTACAAACTAATTTGTAAGATGGATTGGGCACCTTGCCGCCGGTAAAGCCGGACGTGACGCTTTTTACACCTTTAAGTTGCTGAAACTTTGCTTCGGTACACCAGAAACATCCGGTTGCGAAGGTCGCCGTATCCAGCTTTGCAGCTGTATACTTAGCAGCAGGCTTGCTGCCTGCAAAAGCCGTTGCAGCGAACAATATAGTACAGATAAATAATGCTGATTTTTTTAACATGGTGGCTGTATTCTTGGTTTATTATTATAAACGAGATTTTGACCTGTACGAATTTACAAATTAAGCCATTAACTTGTTTATGATATCACGCTGACAAAACAAGCTCACAACCATGCAAACTCTTAACGCACCTGCAAGTTGTAAATAGTACATAAAAACTAAACTATGGAAAATAATAATGCACCTGTGTGGTTTATAACCGGTTGTTCTACCGGCTTTGGTCGCGAACTGGCAAAACTGCTTTTAGATAAAGGCTACAATACGGTTATTACTGCACGAAATCCTGACAAAATCAAGGATATCGCCGATGGGCACAATGAGAACAGTCTTGTATTGAAACTTGATGTTACCGATAAGGCACAAATAACCGACGCAGTTAAACAAACTATTGACAAGTTTGGAAAGATAGACGTTTTGGTTAATAATGCAGGTTACGGATATTTCACCAGTATTGAAGAAGGAGAGGAAGATAAGATCCGCAACCAGTTCGAGACCAATTTCTTTGGTTTAGTGAACATGACGCAAGCGGTATTGCCACATATGCGCGATCAGCGCAAAGGCCATATTGTTAACTTTTCATCGATAGGTGGTCTGAGGGCGTTCACTTCTACAGGATTTTATCATGCTACAAAATTTGCGGTAGAGGGCTTGTCTGAATCATTGTCGCAGGAAGTAGGGGCGCTTGGCATTAAAGTGTTACTGGTGGAGCCTGGGCCATTCCGTACTGATTGGGCAGGAAGGTCAACAGAACGCACTGAAACTAAGCTCGACGATTACAAAGATACTGTAGGCAAACGTATGGCGGCCAGTTTGGAAGGCAGCGGCAAGCAAGTAGGCGACCCTGTTCGTGGTTCTCAGGCAATTATTGATGCTGTTGAAGATGGCGATACCAAATTGCGCTTGCTATTGGGTAAGATGGCCTTTGATATGGCTAACGAAAAGCTGGACATGCTGAAGCAAAACTTTGAAGCCTATAAAGAGCTCACCCTGGGAGCAGATTTTCCTGAAAACGAGCGATAAAAAGAAAAGCCCCGAATAGGGGCTTTTGCTTTTTATAACAACCGCGTTGTCATTACGAACGACAGTGAGAAATCTTCTACGCGCGATACTTACGATTTAGAAGATTTCTCCTCGCTGTCGCTCGTTCGAAATGACAATTGCTTTTATCTTTTGCTCCTCCACCAGCCGGCCGAGGCTGGTGGCTTACACGTTAAACCTAAAGTGCATAACGTCACCATCCTGCACAATATAGGTTTTGCCTTCAATGCCCATTTTGCCGGCTTCTTTAATAGCCGCTTCAGAGCCGTTGTGTTTTACAAAATCTTCGTATTTGATCACCTCAGCGCGGATAAAGCCTTTCTCAAAGTCGGTATGGATAACACCGGCCGCTTGCGGAGCCGTAAAGCCTTGTGTGATGGTCCATGCACGTACTTCTTGTACACCGGCGGTAAAGTAAGTAGCCAGGTTAAGCAGTTTATATGCCGCTTTGATCAGCTTATTCACGCCCGATTCAGTTAAACCAAGGTCATCCAAAAACATCTGGCGCTCTTCAAAAGTATCCAGCTGAGAAATTTCAGACTCTATTTGGGCAGATATAATTAATACCTCGGCGTTTTCGTCTTTAACAGCTTCGCGTACTTTGTCAACATAAGCGTTGCCTGTGTTTACAGCAGTTTCGTCAACGTTACAAACGTATAAAACTGGTTTGGCGGTAAGCAGGTGCAGGTCTTCAATGTATTCTTTATCTTCTTCGGCAACAGGTGCAGTACGGGCAGATTTACCAGCCAACAGGTGCTCGCGGTAAACCAGCGCAATTTCATAAGCCTTTTTGGCTTCTTTATCGCCACCGGTTTTTGCCATTTTTTCAACCTTCTGAATCTTTTTCTCGATAGATTCAAGGTCCTTAAGTTGTAGCTCGGTATCTATGATCTCTTTATCACGGATGGGATCAACAGAACCATCAACATGTATCACGTTATCGTTATCAAAGCAGCGTAAAACGTGTATAATAGCGTTGGTAGCGCGGATGTTGCCCAGGAACTGGTTACCCAAACCTTCGCCTTTGCTGGCACCTTTAACAAGGCCGGCAATATCCACAATTTCAATAACGTTAGGTACAATGCTCTTCGGATTTACGATCTCAACAAGCTTTGTAAGGCGCTCATCCGGAACGGTGATAACACCTACGTTTGGTTCAATGGTACAGAACGGAAAGTTAGCCGCCTGCGCCTTTGCATTTGATAAACAGTTAAAAAGTGTAGACTTACCCACGTTTGGCAAACCCACTATACCACATTGTAAACCCATTATTTATTTTTTGAATCAAGATTTCAAGAGCCAGGAATCAAGAAAAGAATCTTGTTTCCTGATTCTTGTTTTCCTGCCTCTTTTAAAAGCGCAAAGATAACAGAAAAAATGCCTTGAAATTTGAAAAAATAAACGACTTTTGCGGGCGGAAAATCCACAGGTAATAAGGTATTAACATGTAAAATTTTAGGTTTATGGAAGAGATGGTTGAACAGATAGAATTACTGCTGGAACAAGATGATAAAAATCAGTTGCAGGAATATTTGAACAACTTAAATATCTCTGACGTTGAAAGCCTGATTGATGAATTACCTGAGCACGGTGCTAAATTTATTGAGACCCTCAATATTAACCGTGCGGTAAACGTATTCCGCATTTTAGATTTCCCTACGCAGGAGCGTATCATTAAGAAACTTCCGGGTAATAAGATAGCAGAGCTGATAAACGAGTTGCCTCCGGACGACCGTACTTCGCTTTTTGCAGAGCTGCACGGCGATGCAGTTAAAACGCTTATCCTGCACCTTTCACCCGCCGACCGTAAAGAGGCTTTGAGTTTGCTTGGTTATGAGGAAGACAGTGTTGGCCGTTTAATGACGCCAGATTATGTGGCCGTGAGAAAAAGCTGGGATGTGAACCGAGTTTTATCGCACATACGCCGGTATGGAAAAAACTCCGAAACTATCGACGTGATCTATGTGATAGATAGCGGTGGTGTACTGCTTGATGACATTCGCATCCGCGATATTTTATTGGTTGATCCTGAAACGAAAGTAAGTGAATTGATGGACGGGCGATCTATTTCCCTTAGTGCCAACGACCCGCAGGAAGAAGCCATCAATGTTTTCAGGATGAATAACCGCACTGCTTTGCCGGTGGTAGATGCCGAGAATATTCTTCTGGGTATTGTTACCGTGGATGACATCCTTTGGATCGCTAACGAAGAATATACCGAAGACATCCAGAAAATTGGTGGTACCGAAGCTTTGGATGAGCCTTACCTGGACATAAACCTATTCAGATTGGTTAAAAAAAGGGTTAGCTGGCTTATTGTTCTTTTTCTCGGCGAAATGCTTACAGCGACAGCTATGGGACATTACGAGCATGCCATAGGTGAGGCTGTTGTTTTAGCATTATTTGTACCGCTTATTATTTCGAGTGGAGGTAACAGCGGTTCGCAGGCCTCAACGCTAATAATACAAGCAATGGCTTTAGGAGAGGTGACCCTTTCTGATTGGTGGAGAGTGATGCGTCGTGAAATTCTCTCAGGTTTACTGTTAGGAGCAACATTGGGTATTATTGGTTTTTTAAGAATATTCGTGTGGACATTTTTTAGCAATATTTACGGAAACGACTGGATGACTGTAGCTGGTATAGTGTCATGCGCTTTGGTTGGCGTGGTGCTATGGGGCTCTTTAGCTGGATCAATGCTTCCGCTAATTCTGAAAAAGTTGGGTGCCGACCCTGCAACGTCTTCAGCGCCTTTTGTTGCTACATTAGTAGATGTGACCGGCCTCATCATATATTTTTCAATAGCGGTATTATTCATGCCCGGAATAAATAAATAGCGTAGAGGTTTTATTTAGTAACGTTAAACATGTTAAGGTTTAGGTATTTAATCATATCTTTAAGATAAATAATCACACCTTAAACACAATGGAATTTAACGAAAACATTACGCCGGTACAGCCATCTGCTCAACCTCAATTAATTTTAACAGAAAATGCGATCTACTACCTTAAAAAAGCCGGCGATTGGGCCTATTTCCTGGGGATAGTTGGTTTTATCGCTACCGCCTTTATCGCATTAGCTGCGCTTTTTGTTGGGACAATTATGACAACAATGGCTACAATAAACCCAATGATGGGGGCTGTAGCAGGCATGGGTGGATTAATAACCGGTATTTACCTTTTAATAGCGGCGGTAAGTTTCTTTTTCGCGCTGTACCTGTACCAGTTTGGTAACCGTATTAAAAGTGCAGCAGCAACTTATAATACCGATGAATTAACCAATGCCTTAGGAAAACTAAAGTCGTTTTTTAAGCTATGGGGTATAATTACCATCGTATATATTTCTCTCATGATATTAATATTTGCCGGCAGCATTATAGCAGGTATCGGTGCAGCCTCTGCCATGAGGGGTTAAAGAATTAATCATAAAAGAAAACCCCGCACCTTTAATAAGGGCGGGGTCTTTTTATTAATTAAGGGGTTGAAAATCTTACTTGTTAGAATGAGAAATCTTCATCGGCAGGAGCGGCTTCAGGGCTTTCGCTAAACTCGTAACGTTTTTCGGTTACATCCTGATGAGCTTTGATGTATTCTACCGTGTCTTTAAGGCCTTCAGCAAATTTTTCAAAGTCCTCTTTGTACAGGAATATCTTATGTTTGATAAAAACACCATCCTCAAGGCGTTTTTTGCTCTCGGTAATGGTTACGTAATAATCGTTAGACCTTGTTGCCTTAACATCAAAAAAATATGTCCTTTTACCGGCTCTTACCTTTTTTGAATAAACCTCTTCGCGCTCTCTGTTGTCAAAATCTCCCATATTTGTGCTTAGTGTAATAGTTTTGGTGCTATAAAAATATATAAAAGTGTTGCAATTGCAAGTATTTATTCACAAATATTAAATTTTTATAAAAACTTTTACGCTGTTTTGCTGTATAGAGTTACGCTTCTTCCTCCTCTTCGAGCAATTGTTTTTCATAAAGCTCAAAGTAAGCACCTTTAAGCTCCATGAGAGCATCGTGGGTGCCTTGCTCTATGATCCTGCCATCATCAAGTACCAGAATGTTATCAGCGTTTTTTATGGTAGATATGCGGTGGGCTATTATAATACTTGTTTTACCCTGCATAATTCGGCCAAGGTTGCTCAAGATCTCCTCTTCGGTACGGGTATCAACGGCAGATAAGCAATCGTCAAATATTAAAACCTGCGGCTGCTTTACAATAGCGCGCGCAATACTCACGCGTTGCTTTTGGCCGCCTGAAAGGGTTACACCGCGTTCGCCTATCAGGGTATCAAATCCTTGCTCCAGTTCCATGATGTTGCCATAAACAGCAGCATCTTTTGCGGCCTGTTCAACTGCGGGCATATCTAACACATCAGCGCTGAAGGCAATATTATGTGATATTTTATCAGAGAACAGAAAAACTTCTTGTGGCACAAAACCTATTTGCGAACGATAGTTGTTCAGGTTAAGGCTGTTGATAGTTTTGCCGTCGATAACGATCTGTCCGCTGCTAACATCATACATCCGCATGATGAGGTTGGCAATGGTTGATTTCCCCGACCCTGTGCGCCCGATGATGGCCACCATTTCACCTGGATTTACTGTAAAAGACACATTTTTTAGGGCGGTGATACCTGTATCGGGGTAATTAAAGGTTACGTTATCAAATTCTATCTTACCTGCAACCTTATGCAATGCCGCAATGGGCGAAATGATCTCCGGTTTTTGGTGCAAAAATTCGTTGATACGTTTTTGTGAAGCAGCAGCCCGTTTTATCAAAGAGGTTACCCATCCCAGAGAAATTACCGGGAAGGCCAACATATTGAGGTAAACAATAAACTCGGCAATGTTGCCTGATGTGATGTTACCCTTCATTACTTCAACCCCGCCAATGTACATGGTTATCACATTGCTTAACCCTATCAGTAATAACATAGAAGGGAAGAAAATGGCCTGTACCCTTGCCAAAGCCATGCTCTGGGTTTTATAGTCCTCACTTTCGGCAGCAAAGCGCTGCCTCACAAAATTCTCGCGCACATAAGAACGTATCACCCTGATGCCCGAAAAATTCTCCTGCACAAAACTTGATAAGCCTGATAACCTTTGCTGTATCTTTTCGCTACGCGTTTCAATAATGGTGTTTACGTGGAAGATAACCACTGCGAGGATAGGTAGGGGCAGAATAGAAAATATAGCCAGCCTGACGTTCACAATAAGCATGGCATAAATAACCAGCGCAAACAATACCACCGTGTTGATGCTGTACATGATGCCCGGGCCAAGGTACATGCGCACGCGGCTTACGTCTTCAGTAACGCGGTTCATCAGGTCGCCAGTATTGTGACGACGGTAAAACGCCAGCGATAGCACCTGGTAGTGCGCGTAGATCTCATTTTTAAGGTCATATTCAATGTGGCGCGACATCAGGATAATAGTCTGCCGCATAAAGAACAGGAACAAACCCCGCAACAACGCCAGAATCAAAACCAGCATGCCGAAGAGTAACAGGCTCGATCCAAAAATATCGTAGATCATTTCCTGGCGGTTAAAACCCGAGAATAATTGATAAACGCCGATATTATCAGTAACCAGGTCAAACGCTACACGGATAACCTGCGCAGGCAGCACCCCAAAAATGTTTGATATCACCACAAATAATACACCCGGGATAAGGCGCCAGCGATATTTGTAAAAGAATTTATTTAGGTAAGCGAGGTCTTTCATTAGATAACCAAAAGTACGGTATGCTATATTATAAAGCAACCATGCTTAAGTCATCCTTTTGATGCTTGTATTAAAAGCATTCTCAGATCAATAAATGTAACGCTCAATAATTATCCTTTCGCTCCCAGCTATTCTGTCGTTGCAGAAGTCATCAAAACACAATTTACACCGTTTGACTTCAATATTAACTTAGCCTAATTTCCACTCTTCTGTTTCGTTGGCGGCCTTCTGCAGTGCGGTTGCTGGCAACCGGTATGGTGCTGCCAAAAGGTGTGGTGACAATTTTTGCAGCAGAAACGCCCTTGCTTACCAAGAAGTCCTTTATTGCGTCAGCGCGTTTTTGCGAAAGCTGCCAATTGGGTACACGGCTCCCTACGGCATCGGCGTGGCCACGCAGTATAATAGGGTAGTTACCTTCTACAAGCAGTTTAGCTAATTGCGTAAGCCTCTCATTGTAAATAGGTCGCAGATTAGCTTTTGCGAAATCAAATTGCAGGTTTTTGGTCATAGCCGCCACAGAAAGCCCTGCCTTGTAACGGCGCACGGCATCGGGCGACATTTTCATATGTTTATTTACTGCAATGGCATTAACACTTACAAGCAATAAAATAGCTGTAAAGGCTGCGATCATATTTTTCATAACTAACTAATTTGGAGTGTAAAACAAGATTCAACAGAATAATGGGTTCCTGCAACTATTTGTTTTACAGGTTTTTGCAATTGTATACCTCTGTGTGAATATATGTGAACCTTTGTTGCTATCGTGAATAGCACTATTTGTTTTGATGGAAATTAATTATGAGCTGACGATATGGGTAATACCGGCCTTCAGCCTAATGCCTGCCGGGTTATTGGTGCATGGCGTGTGCCGCAGGTAACGCGCATCAATCTCAAATTTTAATCAACCTTTAATGACCCGTATAGCTAACTAAACTTGTCACAACAAAAAAAACCGCTACTTTTGCAGTGCTGATTAATAATTGCTGATACATGTCTGCACAACAAACAACCGATAGCATATTTAGCCAACTTGAGGCTTATGGCCACCAAAAGGTTGTGTTTTGCAGCGACCCTCACACTGGCTTAAAAGCTATCATTGCCATACATGATACCACTTTGGGCCCTGCTTTTGGCAGTACCCGCATGTGGACTTATCGTACCGAGGCCGAAGCATTGTATGATGTTTTGCGCCTTTCAAAAAGCATGACCTACAAGTGCGCCATTGCCGGTTTAAACATGGGCGGCGGCTATTCTGTGATCATAGGCGACTCGCGACGTGACAAGTCTGAAGCGATGATGCGCAAATTTGGCCGTTATATCAAGAACCTTAATGGTGAATTTATAACGTCAGAAGATGTAGGCACCAGTCCGCGTGATATGGAATATATCCGCATGGAGACAGAGCATGTTACCGGTATCCCTGAGAGTTTAGGCGGGAGCGGCGACCCTGCACCGGTAGCAGCAAAAGGCGTGTTGATGGGCATTAAGGCGGCTGTACGTGAAATGTATGGTAACGACACTATTACCGGTCGCTCCGTAATTGTGCAAGGTATAGGCCATGTTGGCGAAACATTGGTGAAGCTGCTTCGCGAAGAAAATGCCAAGGTTTATGTAAGCGATATTAACGAGGACAGGGTTAGGCAGGTATCAAAAAAATACGGTGCCGAAGCAGTATCAAATAACTCGATATTTGATATTGATGCTGACATCTATTCGCCATGTGCGTTGGGTGCAACTATCAATACGCAAACCATCAGCAAGCTTAAAGTGGGCATTATTGCAGGCTCTGCCAATAATCAGTTACAGGATGAGGATGAACACGGCAAAATGCTTTTAGATAAAGGTATACTATTTGCGCCGGATTACGTTATTAACGCAGGTGGTATTATAAATTGCTATTCGGAATTGCAGGGATTTAGCAAACGACGCACCATGCAGCTTACCGAAAATATTTATGAAGCTACCCGCAACGTTTTAAAACTTTCTAAGGCAGAAAACATTTCTACCATTGAAGCGGCAAACAAAATTGCTGAAAAACGTATTGCAGACATTAGAAAAGTAAAATCAACCTATTAGAAATTATCATACGGCCAATTTAAGAGGATAAACAGGCCATAATCGTTCTTACAAAAATGCTAAACAGAAGACACCTTAGGGTAAAAGTGTTACAATCGCTTTACGCGTATCATCAGTCGGATACCAAAGACATTAAACTTTCTGAAAAAAACCTGCTAAACGGTATCGACCAGGTTTTTGAAATGTACATCTGGATGTTATCGCTTATTAACGAGACTATCGAGTACGTATCCCGCGACGCGGAAGAGAGGGCAAACAAACACCGCCCAACTGCCGAAGACCTTAACGTTAACCAAAAGATCTTAACTAACCGCTTTTACCTTTCGGTATTGGATAACAAGGATTACCTAAATGGTATCCGCAAATACAAAATAGATTGGAGCTTTGACCCGGAGCTGGCCAAATCACTTTTTACAAGCCTTAAAAATTCACCGGAATACGCCGAATACCTGGCAAAAACTGACGATACCATTCAAAGCGATAAAGACATTATCAAGTTCATCTTTAAAAAGGTGATCTTAAAATCGTCGTTAGCGGAGCAGGTTTTTGAAGATAAATTTATTTACTGGCCTACTGATAAAGAGGTTTTGCAGGCACTGATCGCCAAAACCTTTAAGAACTTTGCTTCAGAAAACTTTGCAGAGAATAAACTTGCAGAAATTAGTGGTAACTGGACAGAAGACCGCGAATTTGTGGTAAACCTGTTTGAGCAAACTATCAGGCACGACGTAGAATACCAGGCTTTAATAGCCGAAAAGACCCAGAACTGGGAGCCCGACCGTATTGCTATGATGGATACTTTGCTGATGAAGATGGCTATTGTAGAGTTTATTAACTTTACATCTATCCCGGTTAAAGTAACCATTAATGAGTACTTGGAGATCTCAAAGGAGTTTAGTACGCCGAAGAGTAATTCGTTTATAAACGGTATTTTAGATAAAATTTTAGCAGAATTAAAAGCCGGTAACAAGGTGCGCAAATCTGGCAGGGGATTAATTGAATAACCATTATTACAGTTAAATATGAAAAAGTTTTTTTTATGCATAGCAGCAGCCGGTTTAATGTTAACCGCCTGTAACCAGGGCGCAAAACATGACGCATCTACCGCTGCAGATACCACTGCAAGCGCAGCGCCAGCTGCCGCAGATGTGGCAAATGCACCTGTTATTAAACTGGATAAAGACACGCATGACTTTGGTAAAATAAAAGAAGGCGAAAAAGTAACTTATGCCTTTAAATTTGTAAACAGCGGTAAGTCGCCATTGATCATAAAAGATGCTGTTGCAACATGTGGTTGTACCACACCGGAGTGGCCAAAGGCACCCGTACAGCCCGGTGCCGCAGGCGAAATCAAAGTAACCTTTAATAGTGCGGGTAAAGTAGGCTTACAGGATAAACAGATAACGGTTACAGCCAATACTAACCCTGCACAAACAATGATGCACTTAATTGGCGAAGTAACTGCCAAATAACACAAAAAGCTAAATGGGTTATTGTTAATTCAGTAAGTCATTAAATCAATAATTTAATAATTAATTTAGATGATAAGTACAATTTTATTACAAGCCGGCGGCGGCATGGGAGTTCAGCAGTTGATCATGTTTGGTTTAATTGCAGTAGTGTTCTATTTCTTTATGATCCGTCCGCAGGTTAAAAAGCAAAAAGATCAAAAAAAATATACCGAAGAACTTAAAAAAGGCGACAGGGTTATTACTACAGCAGGCATACACGGCCGCATTTACGAGGTTGCAGAAACTACCTTTGTTGTTGAGGTTGAGAATGGCGCACGCATTCGTTTTGATAAATCAGCTATATCGCTTGATGCATCGAAAGCGCTGAACACACCGGCTACTGTTAAGTAAGGCTTTGCTGAGGTAAAAGGCTAAAGGTAAAGGGCGAAAGGTTTCTCTTTCGCCTTTTTGTTTATGTGCTGTAAAATTACCTTTCGCCTTTTATCCACAAAGTGTACCTTTAACCTTTAACCTTTAGCGTTTAACCTTTCGCCTTTAACCTTTTACTCAAAGAAGAAATGGCCATTATCAAACTATCAGCAATAGAACGGCGGCGGTTATCGGTTTTTGTAACCTGCCTTGTTTTTGCTGTGTTTGCCTGGTTGTTTACTGCGCTTTCTAATACTTATAAATTTACCATACGGCAAATTATTAATTATAAAAATCTGCCTCAAAAAAGGGCCTTTTATCCGCTTCAGGCAGATACTGTCAGCGCCATTGTGCAGGGCACAGGCTGGCAAATGCTTTTCTCGAAGGTTGATTACAACAATAAACCCATCAATGTTGATCTGCACACGTTAGAGACCAAAAACTTTATTGTTATCAGTCAGCAATTGAAGCAGATAAACGCTAAGAAAGATCTTAATCACGAGATCATAGCGGTAAACCCCGATACGCTTTTCTTTGATTTTAGTAACCGGATCATCAAGCGGGTGCCTGTTGAGGTGGTTAGTGACATACAGTACCAAAAGCAGTTTTCGCAATCAAACGACCTCATGATAAAGCCGCGGTATGTAACCATCAGCGGCCCGGCAGAAGTGCTGGCAAAAATAACAAGCTGGAAGACGGATACGGTTAAACTTCAAAATGCGAATGAAGATTTTATTGGCAGGATAGCATTGCAAAAACCTAAAGAGGGAAACCTGGCAGTCATCCCGAGAGCGGTGACTTTGACCATCCCGGTTGATGAGTACACCGAAAAAACATTGGAGATACCGGTAAAGGTGATCAATAACCAGCGGTATTATGATGTTAAGGTTTTTCCGCAAAAGGTAAAGGTTACGTTTACAACATCGCTTACGGATTACCCCGAAATGAACGAGGACGATTTTGAAGCAGTTGCCGATCTTGACCTTTGGCGCCATAACGGTTACAGCACTTTGCCTGTGAAAGTTACGCGCATGCCATCTTATAGCAAAGTCACCAAGATAGAGCCGCAGGTAATTGATTTTATCATAAAAAAATAATGCTTAAAGTAGGGATAACAGGTAACATCGGCAGTGGCAAAACCACCGGTTGCAAGGTATTTGAAGTGCTGGGTATCCCGGTGTTTTATGCTGACGAAGCTGCCAAAAAGGTAATGATAGAAGATGACGTGCTTATCGATGCTATCAAAGCTGCTTTTGGTAACGAGGCCTATTACGAAGATGGCTCACTTAATCGTAAACACATTGGCGGGATTGTTTTTAACGATAAACAGCGATTGGAAGAACTTAATGCCCTGGTGCATCCCGCCGTGTTCAGGGCTTTTGATGTTTGGGTAGAGGAGCAAGCGGATGCTCCTTACGTTTTAAAAGAAGCCGCAATTTTATTTGAGAGCGGCTCATACAAAAAATGCGACCGTAGTATTTTAGTTGCCGCACCGCTGGATATCCGCATTGACCGGGTAATGAAGCGCGATGGGGTTACCGCTGATGAAGTAAAAAGCCGGGAAGCACGCCAATATCCGCAGGAAAAAAAAATGGAACTGGCGGATGACATTATCATCAATGATGATAGCGAACTGGTAATCCCGCAGATGCTAAAGCTGCACGAATTGTACTTGTCGCTCGCTAATAACAAATGATCTTAGACGATTTTATTGCTTACAACATCAATGGCCTTTATTGCCGTTATGCTGATTTTTACCTCGACCCGCCGCAGCCGGTAGATAACGCGGTAATCTCACATGCTCATGCAGATCACGCCATTGCCGGGAACCATAACGTTTACGCTACGGAAGCTACCCTGGCTTTTATGGAATTGCGTTATGGTAACAAGAAGGCCAAAGTAAGTTACACGGTACCTTATCATACACCCTTTAAAATAGGAGAGGTTCAACTCACCTTTATCCCGGCGGGCCACATGCCCGGCTCTGCACAGATATTAATGGAATACAAGGGCGTTAGTTACCTGTATACCGGCGATTATAAACTGCAGCCCGACGATACCTGTGAACCCATTGAATGGGTAAAAGCCGATGTGCTGATCACCGAAACAACTTTTGCCGACCCATCAACTCAACACCCCGACCCAGTAAAAGAGATCCAAAAGCTAAATGACATCAAGATAAATATCCTGTTGGGCGCATATAGTTTAGGCAAAAGCCAGCGCCTCGTCAGCATGATCAATAAATATGCCCCTCACAAAACTGTGCTGGTACATCATCGCATAATGCCGATAAACGCGGTTTATAAAAAGCTGGGCTATGATATTGGCGCACACCAAGTGTATAACCGCAAGCTGATGAAAGAGCAGAAGGAGTACGTTTACATTGTGCCACCCTTTACATTCGATAGCTACATAAGGGCTACGGGTGTTAAGCGGCTATTTGCATCAGGCTGGAAGAACCTGCAGGCCAACGCGCAGGATACCCTTTTTATATCAGACCATGTGGATTGGAACGATATCCTTGAGGCCGTAAAGCAGGTTCAACCTCAGCAAATATGGACCTTGCATGGTGATGGGCGACAATTAAAGGAATATTTTAAAAACGATATTTTTGTCAAAATCATTGGATAATGCTGCAGGAGAATGTCGACTACTATATCAATGCGGATGGTAACTTCGTTTTTACAAAAGAATACCATTTAAAACGCGGATATTGCTGCAAAAACAAGTGTTTGCATTGCCCCTGGCACTACGGCAGGCCCAAGCCGGGCGAACAACCTAAAAATAAATAGGTTATATTTGCGGTTCAATTTTCGGTTATTATGGGAATAGAAGAAGATATCAAAAGCACCAATTTTGAGGACAATTACCATAAAATGGTTATCAACCTCGGCTACACGTCGGGCTGGATAAATAATTACATGCGCCCGGCTTTTGAGAAACACAACTTAACTCAGCAGCAGTTTAATATCCTGCGTATTTTACGTGGTCAGCACCCAAAACCGGCCACTGTGAATATGCTTAAAGAGCGAATGATAGATAAAATGTCTGATGCCTCACGCATTGTTGATCGCCTGGTGCAAAAAGGACTGGTATCGCGCTGCACCAACTCAAGCGACCGCCGCGCTGTAGATATCCGCATCAGCGATGAAGGCCTCGCCATCCTCAAGAAAATGGATGTCGACTTCAAAACAAAAGATCTCTTCAAACAAAACCTCACCGAAGAAGAAGCGGGCCAGCTAAGCGATCTGCTGGATAAGATGAGAGGGTAGGAGAAAGTAAAAAGTCAAAATTTAAAAGTCAAAAATCAAAATCTACCAGAGCGGGAGCGAAGATGATTAAATATGTCATCGCGGGGAGCGACAGCGACGTGGCAATCTCATCGCGCTCAAACCACCCTGTCATTTCGAACGAGCGACAGCGAGGAGAAATCTTCTACGCTTCATTTCTCGCTCGAAATAAAATAATTTCTAAGTTATCGCCCTCTTTGCGCAGCAGAGAGGGTCGACCAGCCGAAGGCGTCGTCGGGGTGAGTAGACACTCATATTCTTCGAGTGCTCTCCTTCAAAAAGTATTTCTCTGATACCACGTAAAACCAAACGCAAATAACCACCCAACCAAACTACCATACAAAGCGCCAAGCACAACATCTACCGGAAAGTGCACGCCTACGTAAACCTGCGCAAAGCTTATTGTAGCGGCCCACAAAATAGCTAATGGCATTATCCATTTATGGCGTTTATAGAAGATGATTCCCAGGAAAATGGCTATTGCAAAGTGGTCCGTAGCATGCGTGGATGGGAAACTGTAGCCCGTACCACATGGCACGCGGCTGATCACGGCGGCACTGGTATAAGGGTCGCGGCAAGGTCTCAGTCGGTGCACCGCAGGTTTGATAATGCTGGCGCTGGTAAAATCGGCAAAGCCTGCAGATAAGACCAGGAAAAGTACCAACACTGCACCTTGTTTCTTATACCGCCAAATGCTGAAACCGATAATGAAAACATACAGCGGTATCCAAAATTTTGCATTACGCATAACCGGCAGCACAGTATCAAAAAATGGGTTAGCCCACTCATGGTTTATGATGTAAAATAAATGCCTGTCCAGGTCGAGCAAAAAATCGGGCATTGTGGTTTGTTTGAATGCTTTATACGTTAATGATACCGGCCCAAATATATGTGAATTTTACGCTGCCATAGTTTAATTATTGCTATTTTTGCGGCTTAACATCTATATACGTTTTGACACTCATAAAATCAATTTCAGGCATTAGGGGCACCATAGGTGGCGCTGCAGGTGAAGGCCTAACCCCGTTAGACATTGTTAAATTTACTTCTGCTTACGGCAGCTGGGCTGTAAAACGCTCAGGTGTAAAAAAGATAGTGGTTGGCCGTGATGCACGTATATCAGGCAGCATGGTTAACAACCTGGTAATTGGTACGCTGCAGGGCTTAGGTATTGATGTGATTGATCTGGGCCTTTCAACAACGCCAACCGTTGAGGTTGCCGTGCCTGATGAGAAGGCTGCAGGTGGCATTATTCTTACTGCCAGCCATAACCCAAAACAATGGAACGCCCTTAAATTGCTTAACGAGAAAGGTGAGTTCATCAGCGATACCGATGGCAAAGAGGTATTGGATATTGCAGAACGCAGCGATTTTATTTATGCTGATGTTAATGATCTGGGTAAGCATATCCATGATGATAGCTACCTGCAAAAACATATTGATAAGGTTTTAGCATTGCCTTTGGTTGATGTTGAAGCAATAAAAAAAGCCAATTTTAAAGTTGCCATTGATTGCGTTAATTCTACCGGTGGCATTTTTATTCCGGCTTTGTTAAAAGCTTTAGGTGTACAAACTATTCATGAACTGTATTGTGAGCCTGATGGTCACTTCCCGCACAACCCGGAACCGCTGCCCGAGAACCTGGTGGCGCTTTCAAAAGAGGTAACAAGCAAAAACGCTGACCTGGGTATTGCCGTTGACCCTGATGTTGACCGCCTTTGCTTTGTTTGTGAAGACGGCAGCATGTTTGGCGAGGAATATACTTTGGTGGCCGTTGCTGATTTTGTGCTGAAACATACTAAAGGCAATACGGTATCAAATCTTTCATCAACCCGCGCGCTGCGCGATGTTACCGAGAACCATGGCAACGAATACTTTGGTGCCGCGGTAGGTGAGGTGAATGTAGTGAACAAGATGAAAGAAGTGAACGCCATAATCGGTGGCGAAGGTAACGGTGGGGTGATCTACCCTGAATCGCATTACGGTCGCGATGCACTGGTGGGTATAGCTTTATTTTTAACGCACCTGGCTAATTACGGCAAGCCGGTATCAGTATTAAGGAAATCTTATCCGGGATATTTCATCTCTAAAAATAAGATCACTTTAACGCCGGAGATGGATATTGACAGCCTGCTTTTAAAGGTCGAGGAGAAATACAAGAAACAGCCGCACAGTACTATTGATGGCTTAAAGATAGAATTTGATAAGCAATGGGTACACCTGCGCAAATCAAATACGGAGCCTATCATCCGCATTTATTCAGAGGGAGATTCTGAAACAGGTGCTGATGGCTTGGCCAACAAGATAATTGCTGATATAAAAGAGATTTTGAACTTGAACGAATAGAAATACTGTTCGCCGGATTGGAGAACCCTGCGGATAATGTTTCTATTTTTTACTGACTTATATTTATTAAAAAAACGATGCGAGTTTATTTCGACAACGCCGCTACTACCGCGCTTGACCCTGAAGTGTTAAAGGAGATGTACAAAGTGATGGAGGGCCAGTTTGGCAACCCATCATCTATCCATGCCCACGGGCGCGAGGTGCGAACGTTGATAGAGAGATCGCGCAAAACCATAGCCAACCTGCTGCATACATCGCCCGCGGAGATATTTTTCACCAGTGGCGGTACCGAAGCTGATAACACTGCCATCCGTTGCGGTATTATTGATCATAAGCTTACGCATGCTATTACCACTAAGCTTGAACACCATGCCGTTTTGCACACGCTGCAAGCCATGGAAAAAGCCGGTGCAATTAAGTTAAGCTATCTTGATGTTGATGATAAAGGAAGCGTTGATTATGATCAGCTTGAGAAACTGTTGCAAAATAACGAACGCAGCTTTGTATCACTGATGCACGCTAACAATGAGTTAGGTACACTTACCGACCTTGAACGCGTTGGCGATATCTGCGAAGCGTATAATGCCCTTTTTCATAGTGACACCGTACAAACGGTAGGTCATTACAAACACGATCTGAGCAAATTGAAGTTGCAGTTTATGGTTTGCGCTGCACATAAACTTCACGGACCAAAAGGTGTCGGCTTTTTGCACATCAACCATAAGGTTAAGATAAACCCGATGATTTACGGTGGTTCGCAGGAGCGCAATATGCGTGGCGGCACCGAAAATGTTTACGGTATTGCAGGTTTGGCCAAAGCACTGGAAATTGCGTATGCCGAAATGGACAGTCACCAGGCCTATATCCAGGATCTGAAGTCATACATGAAGGCAAAACTGGAGCAGGATATCAGCGGCGTTAAATTTAACGGCGAAACAGATCCGGCTAACAGCCTTTATACCGTATTAAACGTATCCTTCCCTGAAATGGAAATGGCTGACATGCTGCTGTTTAATCTGGACATTGCCGGTATATCTGCATCGGGCGGTAGTGCCTGCAGCTCTGGTACCGACATTGGTTCACACGTGTTAACCGCTATAGGCGCCAATCCGGATAGGCCATCTGTGCGTTTTTCGTTCTCAAAATACAACACTAAAGACGAAGTAGACTACACTGTCGCTAAATTAAAAGAACTCTGCTTGGTAAGCGCATAATCGCTTATAAATTAAACAAAAAAGACGCGCCTTCGGTGCGTCTTTTTTGTTTATAACTCGATCTATTCCTACTTGGAGCGGGCTGCGACGCCCTTGAGCGATGGCTGGGAGGGGTTATATACACTGTTCGAGTTCCACAACGCCCCGTTAGGAGCCACCGCTTTGTAGGCGAGGTTTGAAAGCTTCTTCTTGCTCCGAAGGAGCTACCCCTTTTACCTCAATGATAAATCAGTTATTCGATTAAATAATTTTCTTATTTAGAAAATTGGCAGGGCTATTGCTAATGTTAGTGTATCAATTTAAAAACAAAACCTATGATAACTAACAACGAAAACAACTGGAATAATGATGAGAACCAAAACCAGGGCTACACAAATTCTAACGATAATATAGACGATAACCGCCTTGATGATACCGAGGGTGGTGGCAATACCGTCGACGAAGACGATTTGGACGACCAACAGTTGGACGAAGATTATGATGATGCAGACTTGACAGAAGATACCGACTTAGAAGGTACAAATGCAGGTTACACAGGTAACATTAATTCGTCTGTCGATGATCCGAATGAGATACCTGAAGAAGGCGAATCAGACAATGAGGGTACAGGCTACTCACAAACGAATGAGCAAAATCAGCCACGTGAAGGTGCAGATACATCATACAGCGAGCAAATAGATGTAACCCCGCCAGAGAAACATGAGTTTCCATCAGAAGGCGTGGCAACAAAAACAGACTTCGCCAGCCGCGACCTTGGCCGCACAACCGGCCGTATGGTAGGCCACGAGCCGGGTACAGAAGGCATTTAATAGCCGAATGAATATAATTGAGTGTTAATAAAGAATCAGAAGTTTAAATATCTTCCTTAACATTCAAAAACAAAAAGCAGTACCAATCGGTGCTGCTTTTTTATTATAAGACAAAACTTAGCATCACTGTTCATTATCTTAGTCGCTTTGTGTTTAGATCATAAATATGCCTAAAAAGTCCTTTCTCCTTTGTCTGTTCCTCCTTTGTCTAACAGTAGCCTGTAATCGCAAAACCGACCTTTACAAAGTTGTTGGGGTAAAAGACGGTGATACTATGGTATTATTATCGCCGCAATACCAGCAGGTTACTGTGAGGCTGGCAGAGGTGGATTGCCCGGAGAAAAGTCAGGCATTTGGGCAGGCTGCGAAGCAGTTTACATCAGATCTTTGCTTCGGTAAAATGGTGAAACTCATCGTTAACAATAATGACCGTTATGGCCGCACTGTGGGCTGGGTTGAACTGGAAGACGGTACCAGCGTAAATAAGCAACTGGTAAAAAACGGTTATGCCTGGCAATACCGCGCCTATTCAAAAAGTATGGAAATGGCCATGCTGGAGCAGCAGGCCCGCCAAAGCCGGCTCGGGCTGTGGCAGGATGCCAACCCTACACCGCCCTGGAATTTTAGGAAAGGAGAACGCGAAAACCGCGTGGAAAACAAACAAGATAAGCCAAAGAAAAAGCGGACGCACAGGAAACGCCGCCGCAAGCACCTGGATACGGTTGCTTTTTAAAACGCGGCACATTACTTATCTTGCTTGCAAATACCTCACACTCAAAAATGAAAGTATTTAAAGCTGTCATCTGCCTGGCGTTTACAGGCGTGCTCATTTGGGCATCGCAAACCAAATTTGGCGACATACCGCCCCTGGGAGATTTCCTGAACCCCTCAACCGGTTTTTGGCAAAATGCTGAAAGTAAGAACATCCGCGCTTCCGAAAAATTGAAATTAAGCGGTCTGCAGGACGAGGTGACGGTGCAGTTTGATGATAACCGTATACCACACATCTTTGCTAAAAACAACCACGACCTTTATTATGTGCAAGGTTACCTAACTGCCCAGGCCCGCCTTTGGCAAATGGATATCCAAACGCGTAGTGCGGCGGGGCGTTTGTCAGAAGTTGTTGGTCCGAAGGCTTTACAACTTGATCGTTATCACCGCCGCATGGGCATGACATTGGGTGCCGAGCATACACTTGCCGGCATCATGAAAGACCCTGTAATGAGTAAAGTGATACAAGCTTATAGTGATGGGGTTAATGCTTACATCAAGCACCTTAAACCCGGTGGTTATCCCCTGGAGTTTAAATTGCTTGGCTATAAACCCGAAGAATGGAAACCTATCAACTCTGCATACCTGCTTAAATTGATGTCTGAAACGCTGGCAGGTGGTTCAAACGAATTAGGCCTTACCAACGTGCTGAATAAATACGGCGCTAAGATCACCAATGATCTTTTTCCGGATTACCCCATGCATGAAGATCCGGTTATCCCTGCAGGTACAAAATGGGATTTTAAACCGTTAACAATTCCACAGCCTCCCGCAGCTTTTAAGGCGCAACTGATGGCCGCTATGCAAAACAAGGAAAAGATTGAAGGCATCGGTAGCAACAACTGGGCGGTAAGTGGCTCAAAAACCGCAACCGGTTTCCCTATACTGGCTAACGATCCGCATTTGAACCTTACTTTTCCATCCATATGGTACCAGATGCAAATGGTTGGCCCGGATGCAAATGTTTATGGCGTTACTTTGCCCGGCGCGCCTTGTGTGGTAATTGGCTACAACCAAAAAGTGAGTTGGGGCGTAACCAACGTAGATGCCGATGTGCTGGACTGGTATCAGGTAAAATTTAAGGATAGCACCCGCACCCAGTACTGGTATAACAATAAGTGGAATAAGGTTGAGCGCAAGATAGAAAAGATAAAAGTTCGCGGCCAGGCCGACGTTATAGATACCGTTCTGTACACGCACCATGGGCCCGTGGTTTATGATAACGCAGCTATGCAGGAGAAAGGCCGCTCAAACGTGCCTGTAGGTAATGCCCTGCGCTGGATAGCCCATGACGAAAGCGACGAGTTTAAAACGTTTTATCTGCTAAACCGCGCAGGCAGTTATGCAGATTACCGCAAGGCCCTGACTTACTATACCGCCCCCGCGCAAAATTTTGTATTTGCATCTGTTGATAATGATATCGCTATTACGCCCAACGGTAAATTACCGCTCAAGTATAAAGACCAGGGCAAGTTTATCCTCGATGGCAGCAACACAGCTAACAACTGGCAAGGTTGGATCCCGGCCGACCAAAATCCAACCGTTAAAAACCCGACGCGTGGTTTTGTAAGCTCCGCCAATCAATCATCAACAGACCAAACATATCCGTACTACATCAACTGGAAGTTTGAGGGTTACGAACGCGGTAAGCGGATAAATGATAGGCTGGGTACCATGAAAAAAGCTACTGTCGATAGCCTGCGCCTGTTGCAGATGGATGATTACAGCATCCGCGCGCAGGATATTTTACCAACCATGCTCAGATACATGGATGCTACCAAACTGGATGATTACCAACTGGCCGCTTTGGATTCTGTGAAGCGTTGGAACAAGTTTTTTAAAGCCAGCTCGGTAGGCGCGAGCATTTTTCAAAACTGGTGGCATAAGCTTTATGAGTTTACCTGGCGGGATAATTTTGGCAGTAAAGACACAGTGTACTATTACCCCACAATGGACCGCACCGAAGCTTTGTTGATGAAAGAGCCAAAGTCCGTTTGGTTTGATAACAAACGCACGCCAGCAATGGAAACCGCTAACGATGTGGTAATGGCATCATTCACTGCCACGGTTGACGAGCTGATGCGCAACTACGGGAAAATAGGCCCTGATTGGGCTTGGGGAAAGGTGAAAAGCTTTGAGGTTGCACATCTTGGTAATGTGCCGGGCCTTGGCTCCGGTAAATTTGAATCCGGCGGCTCAGGGTCCACCGTTAATGCCCTTATTGATGGACATGGTCCATCATGGCGAATGGTGGTACAGTTGGGGCCGCAGCCGCAAGGCTACGGTATACTACCCGGCGGGCAGTCCGGAAACCCCGGCAGTTTCTATTACGATGATATGCTTAAAACCTGGCAGCAAGGCCGGCTTAATCAATTACTATATCTGCATTCGGCAACAGAGAAGTCGCCACGCATTAAAACAACCTTAACCATTAGCAAATAGAAATATGTTATTCGGCATTATACTTTTATTGGCATTTGTTTGCGGCTACCTTATCCCGTGGTGGGCGGCATGTGCATTGGCGTTTATTGCTGCCATCATCTTCGGCAGAACATCAAAGCAGGCATTCTGGTCGGGCTTTGGTGGTTTGGCCATTGCCTGGGCAGCGCTGGCTTTATTAAAGAGCATCCCCAACAATCATTTATTAGCAACCCGCGTAGCACAAGTGTTCCATCTTAAATACTGGTGGGCCATGTTAGCCATAGCTGTTTTAATAGGTGGGATAGCAGGCGGTTTTTCGGCCTTATCTGGACTGTTGGTGAGGAAGGTGTTTGAGAAGTAGTGTTGCTTATAATTAAAAGTTTATAGCACTTTCTCTTATGCTAATTAAGAAAGCGCAATCATCAATATAAAAGCAATGATCACAGAAAGGAAACAAAACCCTATGCATAGATATTGATGCTTTTTTGTCACCAAAACACTATTCTGATCTTGTATTAACGACTCATGCCTTTTTTTATTAATATAAATAAACCTTAATAAAAAATAGTATGATAAACCTAAACCCGCCCCTACAGGCGTCGGAATTGAAGTAAATTCAATTACTTTAAGCCTAAAATTTGCTATTTGAAATAACGAGATTGACCAAAAAAGCAGGGAAAATGACAACGCATACAGGGCCCTTTCCAATGGAGAACTCCAATTACGTTTACTGTGGTGATCTTCATACCATTTTGTAATATTAATTAAGAATAAATCAATTAATCTCAAGTTATTCTTGCGCTTAGATTTTGCTGCCCAATTTTAATAAATACTGGCGAAATAAAAATCAATTCCCACCAATGGTCGAAGTTTTCAACTTTGATCCTAAAATAAATTAAGCTTTCAGCTTAACGCAAAAATGCCCGAACCATCAGATCCGGGCATTCAATTTAGATAAACTATTTCTTATTTAAAACTATCCAAAGTAGCTTTCAACTTAACTACTGCAGCGTTGGTACTGGTAGCGCGGTTAAATATCTCACCAGAAGTTACGCTATCGCCATAAAATTCAGCATTTGCAGATTTGTTGATGGCCAGGTTTGAACCATTTACGCTGATACCGGCAAATAAGCCTTTGCTGCGCGAGTAGCTGTAAACTTCTGCTTCCAACTTATAATCTGTGCTGGCGGTTGAGCTACGGCCAACCGGACCTGCCGCTGCAGAGATGTCGCCACCAATAGTGAAATCGCCGTCCTTAACTTCGGTAAGTACGCCTTTGTGGTGGAACACCAAAACCATATCAACAGATTGCACACCGATCTGGAAACCGATGCTGCCACCTGTAAGCGTAACAAATACAGGGTCGCTCCATTTACCATCGGCAAGTTTAACCATGGCAAGGCCTTGTCCGCGTTTGCCGCCTATACCAAAACCGGCATTGATCAGTTTCGGGATGATCACAATACCTTCATACTCTTCAATTAACTGATGCGGAATGGTTTCCTTCATCTTGCTAAAATCCTTCAGTACAGCGGTGGCTTCATTTATTTTTTTGATCCCCTTTTCTTGTATTGCAGTGGCCGATGTAAGAACGATAAACGCACTTAACAGTAGGGGTAGGCCTAAAAATTTAAAATTTTTCATATCGATGTATTTTATTGTGAAATTATAACTCCGAACGGGAGTATTTGTTGCGGGGATTAAGTCAAAATTCAAAATTAAAAAGTCAAAAAAAATAAAGTTTACATACATATTTTAAATCTGCACATCTGCCTATTTGATCACGATAGCTATCGGGACCGCACATTTATATATCTTTGCCACTTGATGGTAAAGCCGGATAAACAACAGGTATTTTCTATAGGTAGCCAAACAGCGTTCAGCGAAACTGCATTGCAGGTTTTCCGCTATCAGGCTGAGCATAATGGATTGTACAAACAGTTTGTGGATGGTTTAAGCGTTCGTCCCGAAGATGTAAGTTCTATCGATAGAATCCCTTTTTTACCGGTCGAATTTTTTAAGGCACACAATGTTGTGGCTACTACCGGGAAGCCTCAGATCACCTTTACAAGTTCGGGCACTACCGGTATGATCACCAGCAGTCATCATGTAAGCGATGTAAGTTGGTACGAAGAAAGTTTTCGCAAAGCGTTTGAAATATTCTACGGAGCTATTAAACAATACACTGTGCTGGCATTACTGCCCGCTTACCTGGAACGCGAAGGCTCATCACTGATCTATATGGCGCAGGATATGATCAACCAATCCGGCAACGCGGATAGTGGCTTTTACCTGTATAATCATCAAGACCTTTACCAAACTCTGCTAAGGCAGCAAGCCAATGCTAAACCAACCTTGTTGATAGGAGTAACCTTTGCGTTGTTGGATTTTGTTGAAAACTACAAACTCGACTTTCCTGAACTGATCGTAATGGAAACCGGAGGTATGAAGGGCCGTCGCAAGGAAATGATACGCGAGGAATTGCACCAAACACTTTGTGCCGGCTTCGGCGTAAAGCACATCCATTCTGAATATGGAATGACGGAGTTACTTTCACAAGCTTACTCAAAAGGCGATGGGATATTTAACTCTCCGCCCTGGATGCGCATCTTAACGCGTGATACCAATGATCCGCTAACGCTTATAGGCACGGGCAAAACCGGTGGCGTTAATATCATCGACCTCGCAAATATCAACTCGTGTTCGTTCATTGCCACGCAGGATCTTGGTAAGATCTATCCGGATGGCTCATTTGAAATATTGGGCCGTTTTGATAATTCGGATATTCGCGGGTGTAATTTGCTGGTTAGCTAAGGCCTCCCCAGTAACATACAAGAAAGAGTAGCAATAAAATTTAATAAAATTCCTCTCCTTTGGAGAGGGTTTGGGTGAGGCAAAAATATTGCTATTTTTGCCCGCATCATTATATCAAGATTATGATAGATAAATTCTTAAACGAAGAGCAGGACCCAAAGGCGGTTGAAAAGGTTTATACCCGTCTGGTAGACTTGCTTAATACCGGTGAGGAGATCATTTACATTGCGGTGCAAAAAAAGCCGTTGGTAAACCTGTTTCCTGATTGTATTGCTATAACCAACAAACGTATCTTATTCTTTACGCCGGCTAACCTTGGCCTTTCTATCAAGTTTGTTGATTTTGTTTGGAAGGATGTGGTTGATGTTTACACCAAAGAGGAAATTATAGGTGCAGTGTTCAGCATCAAAACTGTTGGCGGTGGCGAAATGGGTGTTGATTACCTGCCGAAAGTACAAGCCCGTAAACTATATCAATATGCGCAGGAGCGTAAAGAGGCCGAACGTGAGCTGCGCCGCCAGCGTGAGTTGGAAGAAAAACGTGCCGAATCTGGTTCTATCCAGGTAGATCATCCGGCACAGGCAGTTTTCCAACCGTCTGCACCGGTTGTACAGCAACCACCCGCACCGGCGCCAGCACCGGTAGAGCCACCTTCGCCTGCACCTGTTTTTGAAGAACCTAAAAAAGACGAACTAACCGAAAAGTTAAAACGCCTAAAAACATTGTTTGAAAGCGGATTGATCTCTCAGGAAGAATATAACCAGAAAAAATTAGAGTTGCTTAGTGATTTTTGATGTTGGAGATTAGTGATAGAAGATTAGAGATTAGTTGAGTTTTTCGTTATATCTAATTAACTAATCTCTAATCACTAAATTAACCTATCATCAAAGCTAAATGGGTGAGTATTTAAAATACTCACCTTTTTTATGTCGGGGTGCCAGGGATTAATGAGGTAATTGTATTCCTGCGGTACAATGGCTGATGGCACCTTCATCATCAGGTATTTGGTTTCCTGGATAAACTGGTTACCTATCTGTTTTAATTCCGCCGGTGATGATGCATCCTGCCAGTTGGTGGGCAGGGTAGAAGCATCTAACTTTAATATGCTATGCTCAGGAACCTTAATCTCGGCTATGCAAAAGTTTGAGGGCGTAATTAACGGCTGCATGTGTACCAGCACCTCCAGCATGGCAAGCGCCCTGCTCGATGCAAGGTAAACCATTGATCTGCCTTCACTGTTCCAGCGCCCGCCGTACAAACGGGCACCCGTACCGGTAAGGTCATTAATGTAGCGGCAGTTGCTAATGCGATAGAGTATCATTAAGCAAAAATACCGTACTCGATACGGCCAAGCTCTTTAAAAACCATATCAAAACCTGCAGAGGTATCTAATATGGTAACAGGTGCTTCGCCATTAAATACCAGGCTTGGGGTTTTAATCCAAATCTTAAACTTATCCATAGAGCCAAACACTTCCTCGCCGCGGGCATAAAGGCGTGCCAGCTCAACGGCTTTTTCAGCATACTCAGTTTTGATGATGGCATCATCCTCATAACGTTGCAGGGTGCGCTCTGATATGTGCAGTATGTTGGCTAACTCTTGTATGCTTAATGATATTTTTTTGGCAAGTGCCAACAGCGTTTTTTTAGGAAAACCCTGCCTTGCAAGTTTGATAATATCAAACTCTGAAGATGACCTTGCAGGCTTAGTGCTTAGCAGATCATAAAACGGGGTTACTGAACTTTGGGTAATATAAATTGCCATTGGTTCATTAACCTCGTTTTTTGCTGTATGTTTTGTTTTGTACGACATTTATCCAAAAATAAATACAAAATGTCGTAATTGCAAATTATTCGGCCACAATTAAAAAGTAATTCTTCTTACCTTTTTGTACTATCAGGAATTTGCCGTTTATCAACTGCCCGTTTGTATAAACATCCTCAGGAGTATTTATTTTTACACGGTTAACGGATACACCGCCGCCTTGTATCATCTTCTTAGCTTCGCCTTTTGATGGGAATACAGTTGATTGAGCCGCCAATAGTTCGGTTGCGTTTATACCTGTTTCAAATTCGCTTTTAGCAACGGTAAAGTTTGGTACGCCATTGAACAGGTCTAATACCTCGCCATCGTTCAATTCGTTTAAAAACTCAATACCCGCATTGCCAAATAAAAATTCAGATGATTTTATCGCTTTTAAAAACTCAGCCTCACCATGTACGCGTATGGTTATATCTTTCGCTAACGCTTTTTGTAAAACGCGCAGGTGAGGGGCGGCATCATGTTCTGCCTCCATCGCCTCAATGGTTTCAAGGGTGTGCAGGGTAAATATCCTGATGTATAATTTTGCATCAGTATCAGTAGTATTTAACCAAAACTGGTAGAACTGGTATGGCGATGTACGCGCAGGATCCAACCAAACGGCACCGCTCTCTGTTTTACCGAATTTGGTACCATCAGCTTTTTTGATCAGTTGGGTAGTTAAGGCGTAAGCCTCGCCCGCATCTTTACGGCGGATAAACTCGGTGCCGGTAACAATGTTACCCCACTGGTCGCTGCCGCCCATTTGCAGCACACAGTTTTTATTCTTCCACAGGTAGTAAAAATCGTATCCCTGTACTAACTGGTAAGTAAACTCTGTAAAAGACATGCCGGTATCACCTTCAAGGCGTTTCTTAACCGAGTCTTTGGCCATCATGTAGTTTACCGTAATGTGTTTACCTACGTCGCGGATAAAATCAAGAAAAGTAAAGTTTTTAAACCAATCGTAGTTGTTAACCATCTCGGCGCTATTGGCGCCGCTGTTAAAATCTAAAAAGCTTTTAAGTTGCTCTCTAACGCAATTGAGATTATGTTGCAATACATCCTCAGAAAGCAGGTTGCGCTCGTCAGATTTACCGGATGGATCGCCTACCATGCCGGTAGCGCCGCCCACCAAAGCATATGGCTTGTGGCCCGCGCGCTGAAAATGTATCAGCGTCATAATCTGCGTAAGGTGGCCAACATGCAGCGAATCAGCCGTAGGGTCGAAACCGATATAGCCGGATGCCATACCTTTATTAAGTAGTTCCTCGGTTCCGGGCATAATATCATGCAGCATGCCTCTCCAGCGTAGTTCTTCAACAAAATTCATAACTATAATAAAATGAGCAAATATGCGAGGTGCAAAGCTAAAAATAGATGTCGGATTCTAAATGTGCAATTTTCAGATGTGCAGATTAAAAAGGTAAAACTTTCAAACACATATTCTAATCAGCAGGTATGCGCATTTGTAATCTGCACATCATCTCCCCGCATCTGCATATCTGAGATCTGCACATCCTCATATCTGCACATTTGGTTTTCCTCACAATTTTGCTTACTTTTCGTTATATACCTATATGAATTTTCTTTCGCATTATTATTTTGACCGTGATACCGCCAACTGCTACTTTGTATTAGGTACCGTATTGCCCGATCTTTTAAAGAATGCTGATAAAACCATTATACTGCATCCCGAGAAGTTAAAACATCCTGATAAAAATGTGAACACTATTATTGCCGGCTGGAACAAACACCTGGAGGTTGATAAGTATTTTCACAGTGATGACTTTTTCGTTACCCATTCGCATAATTTAAAAAAGGAACTTGCGCCGGCTATTATTGGTTCGCCGGTAAAGCCATTCTTTTTAGGGCATATCGCTATCGAACTGATATTGGACAACCTGCTTATTACCACCGGTGAAATAGGTATCAACGAATTTTATGATCATTTAGATAGCTGCCAGGAAGATACCATAGCGGAGTTTTTAAGTTTTGCGGAAATGAAAGACCCAAATAAATTTCTGCGGTTTTACCGCGAGTTTAGGCAAAGCCGCTACCTGCACACCTATATTAATGTAGACCAGATAACCTATGCCTTAAAACGTATTTGCATGCGTGTTTGGCGCAATCCTTTTACCATCCAGCAAGAGGCTGATATGACAGCTATACTATTGGGGTACCGGCTTGGTTTAATGAGTAGCTTTATGGATGTATTCAATAACATATCCGCCAAGCTGATTTCCCCCGCTCAAATTTGAAAAATTGCCTGCATCAGCATGATGTTTACGGCGGCGGTACTCACTTTTGTGAATAACTTACTCATCAAAAGTGCTTAAAAACCAATATTTAACATTTATTTTTCTTTTATATACCAAAAATATATCTGTACCTTTGCAGTCCCAATTGTATTGGGAAAAAGGAGAATAAATTTTTAATGGCAAAAAAACAAGAAGCAGAAAAAGAATTAAAAGCGAAGCAGGCAGAACTGGAGACAGTATCTGGTGCTCAAAAAGAAACTGTTGAATCGGAAGCAGATTCAATTTCGATCGAAGACATCAAGTCTCAGATCAATGTTACACCAGACCAGGATTTTGACTGGGATGCTGATGACAAAAAATTTGGTAACTACAGCGATAGCGACCGTGAGAAACTTGAAGCTTTGTATGATGGCACTTTCAGCTCTATCAACAAAGGCGAGATCATCTCTGGTACAGTTGTAAGCATCAATAACAAAGATGTGGTATTAAACATTGGCTTTAAATCTGATGGTTTAGTATCAGTTTCTGAATTCCGTGACATGCCTGAGCTTAAAGTAGGCGATGTTGTTGAAGTATTTGTTGAGTCGCAGGAAGATGCTAACGGTCAGTTGGTACTTTCACGTAAACGTGCTAAAACACAAAAATCATGGGAGCGCATTAATTCAGCTTTAGATAACGATGAGATCATCACCGGTTTTGTAAAAAGCCGTACAAAAGGTGGTTTAATTGTTGATATCATGGGCGTTGAAGCCTTCTTACCAGGTTCACAGATCGATATCAAACCTATACGTGATTACGATGTGTACGTTGGTAAAACAATGGAATTCAAAGTTGTTAAGATAAACCACGAGTTTAAAAACGTTGTGGTATCGCACAAAGTGCTTATCGAAGACGATCTTGAAAACCAAAAAACTGAAATTGTGGCCAAACTTGAAAAAGGCCAGGTATTGGAAGGTACCGTTAAAAACATTACTGACTTTGGTGTATTCATTGACCTTGGTGGTGTTGACGGTTTACTTCACATTACAGATATATCTTGGGGCCGTATCGAGCATCCACGCGAAGTTCTTGCATTGGATCAAAAGATTAACGTTGTTGTTCTTGACTTTGATGACGAGAAAAAACGTATCGCCCTTGGTTTAAAACAACTTACTCCACACCCTTGGCAGTCATTGGATGAGAACATCCAAATTGGCTCTAAGGTAAAAGGCAAAATTGTTACCGTTGCAGATTACGGTGCATTCTTAGAGATCATCCCTGGTGTTGAAGGTTTGATCCACGTATCAGAAATGTCATGGTCTCAAAACCTGCGTAACCCACAAGAGTTTTTGAAAGTTGGTGACGAAGTTGAAGCACAAGTTTTAACTTTAGACCGCGACGAGCGCAAAATGAGCCTTGGTATCAAACAATTAACTCCAGATCCATGGCAAAATGCAGGTGAGAAATATGCTGTAGGTACTCAGCATGTTGCTACCGTTAAAAACATGACCAACTTTGGTGTGTTTGTTGAGCTTGAAGATGGTATCGATGGTTTGATCCACATCTCTGATCTTTCATGGTCTAAGAAAATTAACCACCCTAACGAATTCACTAAAGTTGGTGAAAAATTAGACGTGGTAGTATTAGAGCTTGATATCGAGAACCGTAAACTGAGCTTAGGCCACAAACAGCTTGAAGAAAACCCTTGGGATACTTTCGAAACTGTATTCACCATCGATTCTATCCATGAAGGTACTGTTATCAAAGTAACTGATAAAGGTGCTATCGTAGCTTTACCTTACGGTGTTGAAGGCTTCTGCCCAACCAAACACCTGGTTAAAGAAGACGGTAAATCTATCAAAGCTGAAGAAACTGCTGAGTTCAAAATCATCGAGTTCAACAAAGAGAACAAGCGTATTGTAATTTCACACTCACGTATATGGGAAGAAGCTCGTGCTGATGCTCGTGTACAGGATTTCGAAAACCGCAAAAAAGAGGCAAAAACTGCCAGCAATGCTGTTAAGAAAGTGAAAGAATCAGTAGAAAAATCAACTTTAGGCGATCTTAGCGTTCTTGCTCAATTAAAAGAGCAAATGGAAGGCGCAGAAAGCAAAGCGGCTAAAAAACCGGCTGCTCCTGCTGCTAAGAAAGCAGAACCAGAAGCTGACGCAGCTACTGAAGAAGAGACTGAAGAAGTTTAATCTTTTAAAGTTTATACACAAAGCCCTTCCGAGTAATCGGGAGGGCTTTTTTATTGCGCTGGAAATAGATTTTAGAGCATTCTAAGCCAAATCATAATTCCTATAATCACCAAAAAATTTTACCTTTGCCCAAATCCAACCAAACGATGCAAAACCTGACGCTGCTCGACGGACAAAAATTTCAGATCACTATTCAGCGTTTATGTCGTCAGTTAATTGAAAATCATAACGATTTCTCAAACTCAGTTTTAATTGGCGTGCAACCGCGCGGCATTTACCTTGCCAAACGCGTAGCTGAAGAACTACGCAAGATATTACCACACAGTACCATTGAACAGGGCGACCTGGATATTACTTTTTACCGCGATGATTTCCGCAGGCAGGGAGCACCATTGGTGCCCAACCAAACACGCATTGATTTTATTATTGAAGGTAAAAGGGTAATTATGATGGATGATGTATTATGGACAGGCCGCACTATCCGCGCAGCTATGGATGCCTTACAGGCTTTTGGCAGGCCCGAAAAGGTTGAGTTACTTGCCCTGGTAGATCGACGATATTCGCGCCATATACCGGTTTCTGCAGATTACGTTGGTATAGAGGTTGATTCAATAGCATCTCAAAAGGTTGTGGTAAGCTGGAAAGAAACCGATGGCGAAGACAGGATTGTTTTGGTATCTGAGGTTAAAGAAGATTAAATATAGGATATGTCATTGCGAGGATTCCCGATGAATATCGGGAGACGCGGCAATCTCATAGCAATACATATACGCCGGTCCTGCGGGGAGATTGCCACGCTATCGCTCGCAATGACATGGTTTAAAAGTTGATAAAAACAAATGGCAGGACTAAGCACACGTCACCTTTTAGGAATTAAAGATCTGAACCGTAATGATATCGAGAAGATATTTGAAACGGCCGATAATTTTAAAACGGTGCTTAACCGACCTATCAAAAAAGTACCATCGCTTCGCGATGTTACCATTGCCAATATTTTCTTCGAAAACTCAACCCGTACCCGTTTATCATTTGAACTGGCCGAGAAAAGGCTATCTGCCGATGTGGTGAACTTTGCTGCATCTTCATCATCGGTAAGCAAAGGCGAGACTCTGATAGATACCGTTAATAACATCCTGGCGATGAAAGTGGATATGGTGGTAATGCGCCATCCATACGCAGGTGCCGGCATTTTCCTGTCTAAACACGTAAATGCACAAATAGTAAACGCCGGCGACGGGGCTCACGAACATCCTACGCAAGCATTGCTTGATGCTTTCTCTATCCGCGAGCGCTACGGTGATGTTGAAGGCAAAAAGGTGGTGATTGTAGGGGATATACTGCACTCGCGTGTGGCCTTGTCAAACATTTTATGCTTAAAGCAATTGGGTGCAGAAGTAATGGTTTGCGGGCCTACAACGCTTATTCCTAAATATATTGGCTCTTTAGGTGTCAAAGTTGAGCATGATCTGAGAAAAGCCCTTAACTGGTGCGATGTAGCCAACATGCTGCGTATACAGTTAGAGCGCCAGGACATTAAATATTTCCCATCGCTACGTGAGTACACCATGATGTTTGGTCTTAACAAACAGATACTGGACAGTCTCGATAAAGAGATAACAGTGATGCATCCCGGCCCCATAAACCGTGGTGTGGAAATAACCAGCGACGTGGCCGATAGCAAACAATCTATCATCTTAGACCAGGTAGAGAATGGCGTGGCAATTCGTATGGCCGTGCTTTACTTACTTGCAGGTCAGCAGGTATAATGTATTAACAAATTCCCTTGATTAAGCCTTCATCCTGGTGAACAGACAGACAAAGTTCTTTCAGTGGTAAGGTTTCTTGTTCATTGCCCTGGCCCCAAAAGGTAACTGTTTGCTCAGCCAGGTTCAGCTTTACATCCCATATATAGCGGATGTTACGCATGTTCCATTTTTTTACAAGTTTGCCGCTCCAGTTGTAGGCAACAACAGCTGTAGCACGGTTATCAGCAAACTCAAACATCCAGTAACTATGGTCGGCCCATCGTATTACCTGGGTTTCCGGTGGGTTACCAAAATCATCATTACTTTTAAGGGATATGCCGGTAAAGCCCTCGGGCATACTATTGGGGAGATTTGTTACAGGGACGGTTTCTATAAATGGAGCCATTAGATTTGGATTAGGTTATTAAGCTAATTTACTAATAATAAACTAAGTTATCCAATAGCTATCTTTAATTTTTGGTTAAATATAACCTTAAAAAGGGTGATTTTAGCTTTTTTAATTGCCCCGATCTTGTCAGATTACTCAAAATTTAATTTAAGATCGGCTATACATTAGTAGCTTTATTTAGGATATTTTTAGCTGCTGCTTGTCCGCTGCTTAATGCTGCTTCAACGGTTCCCATGGCAGTACCATCGTACAGATATTCTCCGGCAAAGAAAATGGTATCCTCAACAGCTTTACTTAAGGTAACGCGCCCAGCAGCTGTATTAACCTTATCATAAGCGTAAGAACCCCTCGTGAAGGGATCGGCTATCCAGTTCATGATCCTGCAGGCAGTTAGTTTGCCTTTAAGTTCGTTCACATCCCTTTTAAATATCAAGGCTAAAGATTGCAAGCCTTCATCTCGCAGCTCATTATCACTCATGTTGGCTTTTTCCAGTGCCCCCGGGCCACCTATCCAGCCGGTAAGTACTTTAGATCGGTCGGGCGCCTGTGTCCACCAGGTAGGTATCGCCTCCTCGCTGAACAGATAACCCATTTGCTCAACACTGTCTCCTGTTAGGCTACGTGTGGTATCATCCAGCCAAAAAGCATCGTCAAAAGCAAATAGCAGCTTGATAACTGTGCCAAATCCCATCTGCCCTATGGCAACTTCATGTTCAGTTAGGGATGGCTCAAATTTAATAGCTCCTGTTTCTCCGGCGTTGGCTTTGAGTACACCTAACGGAACGGCTATGAGCAGTTGCTCTGCCTCGTAAACAGTACCATCATTGAGCATGGCTGAAACATGCCTTTGTTGCCAGTTGATTTGACGAACAACAGCGTTGAGAAAGATTTGCCCGCCATTACTGCGGCAGCTTTTAGCCAGATAATTTATCAGGCTGCAGTAACCGCCATCTATCCGGCTTTGCGCTTCATAATCCTCATGCTCCCACTCATTGCGCAAAGCAAAGGTGCTGGCATCGCGCGGGTCTGCAGTGTCGTAGCCCGAAACAAAAGACCATACTGAGCTGCGCATTTCTGCGTATTTATCGCCGCTAAAATGCTGTTGCATAAAATCCCAAACCGGTATATCCTGCTCAACCTCGTTCAGGTGCTTAGTGAGCAGGTCCCAGTCGGCAATTACCATCTCATTTTCCTCGAACTTACCGTTTCGATAACGCCACATTTCAGCATCTGCGCTCCGGTGTTTTATACCGGCTTCTCTAAGTAAGTTAAGGGTTACAGGTAAGTTACCGTGTATAAATTCGGCACCAAGCTCGGTCTCCTTAAAAAATGATTCGTTGTTAACGGTGTAAACACGGCCACCTGTACGGTTACGGGCTTCTAAAACGGTCACTTTTTTACCGGCCTTGGCCAGCAAATGCGCAGCCATTAGCCCGGCAGCACCGGCGCCAACAATCAGGACTGTATTTTTCATAGATAGGTTTTGCAAGGTAAAACTAATAGTTGTAACATGCAAAAGCGAAGCGCTTCAGCACGATGCTATGCGCAAAAAGGGTAAAGAAAGGATCACTCCCTCTTTGCGAAGCAGAGAGGGGCAGGGGATGAGTCAACTATCTAAACAAACTCGCTAATTAATCCGAAAATATTACTTAATCCTCTCTTCGGGTTTTATGTTAATTTAGCGCCAAAATGTTATCGCCAAATGAAACAGTATTTTAAGGTTGATGAGTGGAGAATTATAGAAGAGGGCTTTAATCCTCATTTCAATAAAGTTGCAGAAAGTGTTTTTAGTTTAGGGAATGGCCGCATGGGTGGCCGTGCCAATTTTGAGGAAGCTTACAGCGGCGAAACGTTGCAGGGGAATTACGTTGCAGGTGTTTATTATCCCGACAAAACCCGTGTGGGCTGGTGGAAGAACGGTTATCCCGAGTATTTCGCAAAAGTGCTTAATGCCGCTAACTGGATAGGTATCGATGTTTCTTTGAACGGTGAACAGCTTGATCTTGCTAAATGTAAGGTGCTAAACTTTAGGCGCGAGCTGAACATGAAGGAAGGTTACCTGAAGCGAAATTTCAGGGCGGTGACAGCTACCGGTAAAGAGGTTGAAGTAGAGAGCATCCGCATAAACAGCCTTGCCGATGACGAGGCCGGCGCCATCAGCTATTCTATTAAACCGGTAAATTTTGGTGGTTACATCAAACTTACCCCATCTATAGATGGCGATGTGGTTAACAAAGATGCCAACTACGACGAAAAGTTTTGGGAGGAGGTATCTAAACACACCTGGAACGATGGGGGTGTGTTGCAAATGCGCACCAAGAAAACAGGTTTTGAAGTGGCTACCGGGATGAAGTATCATGTATCGGTCGATGGCGAACCTGAACACATTGAAGCCGAACCGGTAACACGTGAAAAGTACATCGGTACCGAGATAAGGATGGAGATAAAGCAAGGGCAACGCGTTACCTTGTGTAAATATGCCGCTAACCTTTCATCACAAAATCATCCGGCTGATGAGATGATGGGCCTTACGCAGGAGTTTTTAGAGCGTATATGCCACAAAGGTTTTGATGCCATGCTGGCAGAACAGGCAGCTGCCTGGGTCGAAAAATGGAAACAGAATGATATCATCATAGAGGGCGATGCAGCAGCGCAGCAGGGTATTCGCTTCAATATCTTCCAACTGAACCAAACTTACACCGGCGAGGATGACCGCCTTAACATTGGCCCTAAAGGCTTCACTGGAGAAAAATACGGTGGCTCAACTTATTGGGATACCGAAGCTTACTGCGTTCCGTTTTACCTCGCTACTGCGCCCCAAAAGGTATCGCGTAACTTGCTGCTTTACCGCTACAAGCAGTTAGGCAAGGCTATTGAAAATGCCAAGCTTTTAGGCTTTAAAGATGGTGCTGCCCTTTACCCGATGGTAACTATGGATGGTACCGAATGCCACAACGAGTGGGAGATAACCTTTGAGGAGATACACCGCAACGGCGCTATTGCCTTCGCTATTTTCAATTACGTTCGCTACACCGGCGATGAGCAATACCTGGCAGATTATGGCTTAGAAGTATTGATCGCTATCTCGCGTTTCTGGGCACAACGGGTTAACTGGTCGGCACAGCGCCAAAAATATGTGATGCTGGGCGTAACCGGCCCTAACGAGTATGAGAACAACGTTAACAACAACTGGTACACCAACACCATAGCCGTTTGGTGTATGCGCTATACGCTCGATGTAATAGGTAAAGTAAAGTCTGCAGATCTTGCCAAATACAGCGAACTTAAATACCGGATAGGTTTTAAGGAAGAAGCCGAGACGGCACATTTCCGCGATATCATCGAGAAGATGTACTATCCTTACGATGATAACCTAAAGATATTTTTACAGCAGGATAATTACTTGGATAAAGAGCAGACCCTGGTTAAAGACCTTTCCGCTTCAGACCGTCCGTTAGTGCAAAAATGGAGCTGGGACAGGATATTGCGTTCGCCGTTCATTAAACAGGCTGATGTATTACAGGGCTTGTATTTTTTTGAGGATGAATACGACATCGATACCATTCGCCGCAATTATGATTTTTATGAGCCGCGTACAGTGCATGAGTCTTCACTATCACCTTGCGTGCACTCTATCATAGCGGCCAAGCTGGGCGATATTGAAAGAGCTTACCAATTTTACCTGCGCACGTCGAGGCTGGATATTGACGATTATAACAACGACACAGAAGACGGTTGCCACATCACATCAATGGCCGGCACCTGGATGAGTGTTGTAGAAGGTTTTGGCGGTATGCGTGTTAAAGATGGGATGTTGTCCTTTGATCCGATGCTGCCCGCGGAATGGAAAGCACTTTCATTTAAAGTAGGCTTCAGAGGGGCGTTACTAAACGTTGAGATAAGCAAGCAAAGCGTTGTTATCAAAACCGATTCAGAAGAAGCCATCAGGCTCAAAGTGAATGGATCGGAGGTCAGCGTGAGCAGTGAGGCTTCTTTGGATTTAGAAAGATAACACAATATCAAGAAGATCCTGTCATTTCGAGCGAGCGGAAGAGCGGGATTGTGCTTTAGGGCGACGAGAAATCTTCTGCGAGCGAAAAGCACGCGTAAGTGCGTGAAGAAGATTTCTCCTCGCGGTCGCTCGTTCGAAATAACAGTGCGGAAAAGGACGCGTTTAGTTTTTCGCTGCGCTCAGAATGACAAATAGAATTAAGTATGCCAACCAACAAACTCATCATCTACCAACTATTACCGCGCTTGTTCGGTAACCAAAATACCACTAACAAATTCTATGGCTCGGTAGAAGAGAACGGCGTTGGCAAGCTTAAAGACATTAGCACAAAGGCCCTGGCTGAGATAAAAGCCATGGGCTTTACCCATGTTTGGTATACCGGGGTAATAGAACACGCTACCATGACAGATCATTCTGCCTTGGGTATCACTCCTGATGATCCCGATGTGGTGAAAGGTCGTGCCGGTTCGCCTTATGCTATAAAAGATTATTACGATATAGCCACCGATTTTGCGGTTGACCCTGAGTTTCGCATCTCAGAGTTTAAAGAACTGGTCGGTCGCACGCACAAGGCGGGCATGAAGGTAATCATTGATTTTGTGCCTAACCACGTGGCCCGTACCTACGGCTCTGATGTAAAGCCCGATGGAGTGCGCGATCTTGGTGCAGACGATGATACATCCGGTTACAGCCAGCATAACGATTTTTACTATATCGCTGGCCAGCATTTCCAGGTACCGCAAGGTTACAATCCGGGGGGGGATGAGTTTAGCTCACCGCTAAAAGACGGCAAGTTTGACGAGTTCCCTGCCAAAGCAACCGGTAACGATGTTTTCAACGCAGCGCCATCTATCAACGATTGGTTTGAGACCATCAAACTTAACTACGGCGTTTACCGCCCGGACGGACAAAGAAATGAGTTGCAGGAGATACCGCCGTTATGGAACAAAATGCGCCATATCCTCAGTTACTGGGCCGATATGGGTGTTGATGGCTTTCGCTGCGATATGATAGAGATGGTACCCGTTGAGTTTTGGGCATGGCTAACTCCGCAAATGAAACAGGCTTATCCCGGCCTTATCTTCATCGGCGAAGCTTACGATAAAAACCAATACGGTAATTATATTCATAACGGCGGCTTTGATTACTTGTACGATAAGGTTGGCTTATACGATGCTATCCGCAGGCTTACCTGTAATGATGATGGTGCCAGTACCTGGGAAATAAACGCTGTGTGGAACCACCATACCGCCGGCATTGATGAGCACATGCTGCGCTTTATGGAGAACCATGATGAACAGCGCATTGCCAGCGGGTTTTTCGCAGGCGATGCTATGCTGGCCGTTCCCGGGATGATCGTAAGCGCTACATTGAACACTGGTCCGGTTATGATATACGCCGGGCAGGAAGTTGGCGAACCGGCCGTTGGTGCGCAAGGCTTCAGCGGCGATGACGGCCGCACCACCATATTTGATTATTGGTGTATGCCGGAACTACAAAAGTGGACAAACAACGGCGCGTTTAACGGTGGTTTGTTATCTCCGCAGCAGAAACAACTGCGCGAGTTTTACGGCAAGCTACTTAATGTGACCGCTAAGAATGATGCCTTAAGCAACGGCGAATTTTACGAGCTGATGATGGCCAATGAGCAGCAGCCGGGGTTTGATACAAAGCTTTACATATATGCACGTTACACGGCTGATGAAAAAGTACTGGTTATCGTAAACTTTAATCGCGAAGAACGCAGCTTAACTGTGCAGATATCTGATGATCTTATATCAAAGCTTGCTTTGCAAGGTGCCAAAACATTTACCGATCTGTTAACAGGAAAAACGTTTAACACCGATAATATCAGCAACGGTTTGCAAATTGAAATAAACGCGATGGACGGTCTATTACTTGCAGTAAAAGCCGATTAAACTTTGCGGAAGTAGGCATGCAGGTAGCTATTGCCGTACAAGGCGGTGATGGTTTCCGGCTTGTTTGTTAAAAACTCATCGCAGGCCATTTTTACGCCAGGTGCAATATTGGGCATGATCCCGTTTTCGGCGGGGTCGTTGTAATCCATCAGTACACACAAAGCGCCCGGCGACATGCGCGGATAAACGCTGTTAAGGCAATGCAGCATTACTTCTTTATGTTCTTCAGCATTGCCGCCAAAACCACAATCAATGTGAACAAAACACAGCTTTTCGGGTAATTCGATAGGCAAGGTGTCGAAAAAATTCCCCTTGTGTATTAACGGCAACGGAAGCCCCGCGCTTGTGAAATTTTCTTTCAGCTTGTTTTCTATATCACCTTTAAATTTAAAAGATACGCCAAAACTATCGTAAACGTGCAATTGCACCTTTGAACCGCTATCTGTTATAACTTTACCAAATAACGCAGCACATTGGCCTGTAAACGTGCCCAGCTCCACAACATCACCTTCAACCCCGGTGTTTATTACATTTGTTAACAGGTGGTAATAATTGATGCGCTGCTCAACGGTGTTCATGTCAACTTGGTTGTCCAGCTCTTGTATCTGGTAGCCCGTATCTAAATACCTTAAGCCTTTATTAATAAACTTAATTAAAGGCGCTAACTTACCCGGTGCCGAGGCATAAGGTGGCTTGGTGATAAAATAATTGTTCACGTTAAAATATTTAAACCGTACCCCCTAAGGTATTATTATATTCTTAAAAATGCAGCCCTGTCTTAAAAGCATATTTTTGGCGTAATAATGGCATATAAAGTCAATAATTAAACAGATATTAGCTGTTACCAATAATTAAATTGATAGTAATATCATGCGCTGTAATGATAAATTAAAAACAGGGCATATTGATTTTTTTGAAAGAATATGGCAGAAAATGTACCTGACCCAAATCCTGAATTGATAACGGCGAAGTTGCTGCAGGTGGAAGAAATTGCGGTTGATGAGGAAGAGTTTCACCATCTTAACAACCCGGCAGAAAGCATAAAACCCATTGTAAAAAAATATCTTGGCACACCCAACCATGCCGAGAAAGTGGGTAACAGAATATTCTTTAGTGATGGCGATGCCAAAGTGGAGATCGTGGTGGTCACCAACGAGATCATCCGTGTGCGTTTAGCGCCTCACAGCGTTTTCTTAGAAGAGTTTTCTTATGCGGTTGAAAAACTGCCCCAAAAGCATGTAGATTTTACTTTGCTTGAAAATGAACTGGAATACCGTGTTTCAACTTCTGAGGTAAACTGTCATATCCGTAAGGCAGATTTCTTTATATCGTTCTCTGATAAGGATGATCATATCACTGATGCTGATGCCGTACCCATGCACTGGGAAGAGAATACCCAGTTTGGTGGTTACTACGTGTATTGCACTAAAACCACCCAAGAGCAGGAAAGCTTTTTTGGATTAGGCGATAAGGCCACAGAGTTTAACCTGCGTGGCAAGCGTTTGAAGAACTGGAATACCGATGCTTACTCATTCGGGTTCAACCAGGATCCGCTTTACCGTGCCATCCCGTTCTACATCAGTTTAAATGAAGGCATTGCTCACGGTATTTTCTTTGACAATACTTTCAAAGCACACTTTGATTTTGGATCTGAAGACCGCACCAAAACCAGTTTCTGGGCTGATGGTGGCGAGATGCAGTATTATTATATCCACGGCCCGCACATGATGGATGTGGTGAAAAACTACCATCTGCTTACCGGTACGCACCCTATGCCGCCGCTATGGGCGCTGGGTTATCATCAATGCCGATGGAGCTACTATCCCGAAAATAAGGTACGTGTAATAGCAAATGGTTTCCGCAAGAACCGCATCCCTTGCGACGGTATCTACCTGGATATCGATTATATGGATGGCTACCGTTGCTTTACTTGGAGCCCTAAATATTTTCCTAACCCCAAGAAGATGATCGCTGATTTGGCCGAAAGCGGCTTTAAAACGGTGGTGATCATTGATCCCGGTATCCGCGTGGATGATAATTACTGGGTATTTAAGGAAGGGAAGGAGAAAAAATATTTCTGTCGCCGTTGCGATGACTACTTTATGGAAGGCCACGTTTGGCCGGGCCGTTGCCAGTTCCCTGATTTTACCCACCCCGAGGTACGCGCCTGGTGGGGTGACCTGTTCGAAGGTTTGGTGGAAACAGGTGTTGCAGGTGTTTGGAATGATATGAACGAGCCGGCTGTATTTGGTTCGGGTACCTTCCCGGATGATGTGCGCCACCAGTACGATGGTTACCGTGGATCGCACCGTAAGGCACACAACGTTTATGGTATGCAGATGGTGCGCGCAACTTATGAAGGTTTGCGCAAGCAAATGAAAAATAAACGTCCATTCACCATCACGCGTGCCGGTTATTCGGGCGTGCAACGCTACTCGTCTGTTTGGACCGGTGATAACGTGGCATCATGGGAACACCTGAAGTTAGGGAATATCCAGTTGCAGCGCTTATCAGTATCAGGTATCTCATTTTGCGGTACCGACATAGGTGGCTTTAGCGGCGAACCTGACGGCGAATTGTTTACCCGATGGATCCAGATGGGAACATTCTCTCCGTTCATGCGCGCTCACTCTGCCGGTGATACCAAAGAGCGTGAGCCCTGGAGCTTCGGCGAGCCGTTTACATCTATTAACCGTAAATTTATAGAGTTACGTTACAGGCTTATCCCTTACCTGTACTCAACATTTTGGGAGCACCATCGCTATGGTTTTCCTATTCTGAGACCGGTGCTGATGCACGAGCAGGAAGTACTGTCTAACCATTTCCGCCAGGATGAATTTACTTACGGGGATAAAATATTGATATGCCCTGTTCTGGAGCCGGGACAAAAGAGCCGTAACGTGTATTTGCCAAAAGGTACCTGGTACGATTTCTGGAGCCTGGATGCAGTTGAGGGAGGTAGCGAAATAACTGTACCAACACCTTTAGACGTGATGCCGGTTTTCGTAAAGGCAGGCTCTGTTATTCCTGAATATCCGGTGATGCAATATACGGGCGAAAAAGAAATTGAGGAGGTGAAACTTAACATCTTCTACACTAACTACGAGGTCAATTCCTTCCTTTTCGAGGACTACGGTGAAACCTTCGCATACGAGCAGGATATTTATCTGGAGAAGAAATTTGTTGTGAACGGTGATGCCAACAAACTAACCATCAAACAAAGCATGGAAGGTTTGTACACCCCGCGTTACGAAGGATATCACTTTAAAATAAACGGCTTGCCTTTCGTGCCATCAAAAATTATAGCTGATGGTAAAGAGATAGGCAGCATCAGCGTAAATGCCGATAAAACCTACGAGTTTAAATTTACTAAGAACTTTAAGTTTATAGAGATATTTGGGTAGACTCACCCTGTCCCGATAGCTATCGGGATGCGCGACCCTCTTTCCGCTTGCGGAAAGAGGGTAAGAAAACAAACAGCCCTAACATTGTTGGGGCTGTTTGTTTATAAAATCATGTCAATTGCGAGAAGCGTAGCGACGTGGCAATCTCATCGCGTTTGAAATACCTGTTAAGAGATCGCCGCGCTATCGCTCGCAATTACAACTTATAAGTTTTTGTCATGCTGAGAAACGAAGCATCTGCCTGCGTTCATTGCCAGCGTTTAGATTCTTCGCTGTCGCTCAGAATGACAAAAGCTTTAATAAATCCCCTTCCCTGTAGAGGGGTTGGGGAGAGGCTTTCTCAGGCGTTTTTCTTTTTAAAGAAACATCTCCTTCTAAAGTCTGTTCTATAGTGATATATTTAGTTACATTTACTGTAACCGATTTACCGTTGGGCTTAAGCACCCGCACTCACTATGGCAAAACAAACTTCCAAACCAACCGATAAACTTACCGAGAGCAAACCCGTTAAAACCAGCAAAAAAGCAGCGACAAAAACTGTTGAAACAGCCCCTTCTGTAAGTGAACAAGTAGCGGTTAAAAAGCCTGCGGCCAAACGTGCTGTTAAGGCAAAAACTGATGAAACGGCACCTGTTGCTGATCAAAAGCCTTCAAAGGCAAAAGCTAAAAAGCTTGAGGTGGTGCAAAGTACAACGGGGTTAAAACCTGTTGAGCCATATAGCCGCTTTACCGATTTTGATATAGACCTGTTTAAGGGTGGTAAGCATTACAAACTTTACGAAAAGTTTGGTTCGCACGTGGTAGAGCATCATGGTGTGGTAGGTACGTATTTTGCCGTTTGGGCACCGAATGCGCAATATGTATCGGTTATAGGTAATTTTAACGGCTGGAACAGTGGTTCGCATTCGCTTAACCCTCGTTGGGATGCATCAGGCATTTGGGAAGGTTTTATCCCTCATGTAGGCGTCGGCGAAACTTATAAATACTTCATTAAATCATCAAGCGGTGAAACGCTGGAGAAAAGTGATCCTTTCGCTTTGCGTTGGGAGATTCCTCCGCATACGGCTTCCATTGTTGCTGATACTTTTTACGAGTGGAAAGACCAGGACTGGATGGCAAACCGTTACAAGCATAATGCGCTGGATAAACCATATTCTGTTTACGAAATGCATTTGGGTTCATGGGCGCGCAGTTCGGAGAGTCCTGACGAATTTTTAAATTATCGCCAGGTAGCAGAAAAACTGGTACCCTACATTACCGAAATGGGCTTTACACATGTAGAGTTTATGCCTTTGATGGAGCACCCTTATTATCCAAGCTGGGGTTACCAGATCACGGGTTTCTTTGCCGCTTCATCGCGTTATGGAACGCCGCAGGATCTGATGTATCTGGTTGAAGAACTGCACAAAGCGGGCATCGGGGTAATTTTCGATTGGGTACCTTCGCATTTTCCCGGCGATGCACATGGTTTATACCGGTTTGACGGTACACATGTATACGAGCATGAAGATGTGCGTAAAGGTTTCCACCCGGATTGGAAATCCTATATATTCAATTATGGTCGCAACGAGGTTAAGGCTTTCCTCATCAGTAACGCATTGTTTTGGTTAGACAGGTACCATATCGATGGCCTGCGTGTTGATGCTGTGGCATCCATGCTATATTTGGATTACTCCCGCAACCACGGCGAGTGGGAACCAAATATTTTCGGTGGTAATGAAAATCTTGAAGCCATTGATTTCCTCAAAGAGTTTAACTCAACCGTTTACAGCAACTTCCCCGATGTGCAAACCATTGCCGAAGAATCTACATCCTTCAGCGGGGTAAGCAGGCCGGTATTCACCGGTGGCCTGGGCTTTGGTATGAAATGGATGATGGGCTGGATGCACGATACCCTTAAGTATTTTGCCCGCGACCCTATCTACCGTAAATACCACCAGGATCAGCTGACCTTCAGTTTGGTCTATGCTTTCACTGAAAACTTTATGCTGCCGTTCTCGCATGATGAGGTAGTTTACGGCAAAGGATCCATGATAGGCAAAATGCCCGGCGACGACTGGCAGCGCTTTGCTAACCTGCGTGTGCTATACAGCTTTATGTTTACACATCCCGGTACCAAACTGCTGTTTATGGGCGGCGAGTTTGCACAAAGCGAAGAATGGAACTTCCAGTATTCATTAGACTGGCATTTGCTGGAGTATGATAGTCACTTCGGAATAAAAGAAACCGTTAAGGCACTTAACCAGCTTTACAGATCAGAGCCAGCGCTGTATGAGAAAGCGTTCGACTGGACAGGCTTCGAGTGGATAGATGCAGGTAACTATGAGCAGTCTATACTGGTGTTCATCCGCAAAGGTATTGATCGCGCAAATGACCTGTTAGTGGTTTTGAATATGACACCGGCGGTTCATCATAATTACAGGATAGGGGTACCTGCTGCAGGTAACTGGCAGGAGGTGTTTAACTCTGATAAGAAAGAGTACTGGGGTGGTGGCGTAGGCAATTTTGAACCACTCGCGTCTGAAAAAGAAGAATGGAGCGGTCGCCCTGATTCCATCACTATCACTATACCGCCTTTAGCAGCTGTTGTATTTAAACGTAACGACGCATCTTCGGCTAAAGCGAAAGGAGATAAGGCATGAGTGATGGGCGCGGCAAATTCTTTTACCTGTATCTGATAGGTGGTACGGTAGCCTTAGCATTGCTGGCGTACAGCATCATATCAACGTTTCCGGAAGTGAGTTACGGCGGTGCGTTGTTCTATATCATCCCAACGCTTTTGTTATATTACATGGCTTATAAAACCTACCATGTAAAAAAGGACGGCGAATTAATGTGATAATGCGTTTTTGACAGAGCGATGGAAATGATCAAGTTACTTTTGTACAATGTCGGTATTAACAGCACCTGAAAAGATAATTGCATACCCTTTAGCTAACTTGGCCGGCAACCGTACAGATATAACGGTTTACGCAGCCAATGGCGTTGATATCGTTATCGATGCTGCTTTTTTGAAACCACACCGTAAGGATTACTTTTTTATGGCGCTGGTTGAGCAGGGAGATAGCAGGCATTGGATAGATTTTTTGCCCTACACAATTAAACCCGGGCATTTCTATTTTACTGTTCCTCAGCAAGTACATCTTAAAGAAGAGAGCAAACCAATGAAAGGCTATGTGCTTAGCTTTACCGAAGCGTTTTTGATGCTGGAGGAAAACCGAACTTTGCGTAACCTGCCAATTATTACCAATCCTTTAAGCATGCATGAACTGATTTTAAGCGACGATGATTACGCTTATTTACAGGATGTGCTAAGCAAATTAACCAACGAATATAACGCAGGTGGCGTTTGGCAAAATCAGATGCTTGCATCGTGGCTGAGGGTAGCACTAATCTATCTAAGCAGGCTCTACAACGAGCAGTTTGGGGAACATAAAGTAAATCAGAATTATTGCTTAAGTTTATTCAGGAAATTTCAGGAACTGATAGGGGAGCACTACGCCACTACTCATGATGTAGCTTCTTATGCCGACTTATTAAATATTACGCCGGGCCATTTAAACGATAGTGTTAAACAGCACAGCGGCAAAACAGCCATCGGCCATATACACGACCGGCTATTGGTTGAGGCAAAACGCAGCCTGCTGCATACTGCGCTATCTGTTAAGGAGGTGGCCGACCAGTTAGGTTTTGAAGATGCCGCTTATTTTAACCGTTTCTTTAAACGCCTTACTAATACTACCCCAATGGCTTTCCGGCAACAAATCCGTGAAATGTACAATTAATGCCTTGCAATGTACAGCGGCCGTAAACCTGTGCTGCATTAGCTTTGCATTATGGAAAAACAAACTGTTTTAATAACCGGTGCCAATAAAGGTATTGGCCTGGAAACCGCCCGCCAGCTGGCTGTTGCCGGCTACCACATCTACCTGGGCTGCCGCGATGAAGTACGCGGTAACGAAGCCGTTGAGCAATTGCATAGCGAGGGTTTAACTAATGTTGAGCTATTGTTGATAGATGTTATCGACGATGAGTCCGTACAGCGTGCTTACGAAACTTTATCTGCAAAAATAGATCACCTGGATGTACTGATCAATAATGCAGGTATCCCGGGAAGCATCCCGCAGCCGGTGTTAAATACACCTATCGAAACTTACCGCAAGGTATATGAAGTGAACGTTTTCGGAGTGGCTCGCGTAACAAAAACCTTTGTGCCGCTAATGCAGAATTCGCCAAACCCGCGGATAGTTAACGTTACGTCAGACCTGGGATCGCTTGGCTTGCATACAGACCCAACATGGAGACATTATGAGGTAAAAACTGCTGCCTATGGTCCTTCAAAAAGCGCACTTAACGGGTACACTATTGCTTTGGCTTATGAGCTTAAAAATTTCAGGATAAATGCAGTTAACCCCGGCTATACTAAAACCGACTTTAACAACAACCAGGGCTACAAAACCGTTGAGGACGGTGCTGCTCCGATTGTTAAATATGCCATGATAGATAAGGATGGCCCAACCGGCGGTTACTTTAGTGATTACGGTGTTACGCCCTGGTAAGGTTAAATAAAAGATGTCATTGCGAGGATCCAAATGAATATCGAGAGACGTGGTAATCTCATAGGCAGTTCAGTATGCTTGTCCTATGAGGTTGCTTCTCCGCCAGCCGGCGGATCGCAATGACATGTTTTTTATTTCTCTTCATCCAGCAATCTCCGCGTTTCTTCTAACCCATTCTTTTCATCTTTAGGTAGTTCAGGGTACTCTGGTTTCATCTCTTTTAGCGTATGCAGTACAATGGTAGAAATAGCTATCCTGGTAAACCATTTTTTATCTGCAGGCAACACATACCATGGACATTCTTTTGTGCTGGTTTCTTTAATTGCTGTTTCATAAGCTTGCATGTAATCCTTCCAGCGTTCACGCTCTTTGATATCTGCAGCGCTAAATTTCCAGTTTTTCTCCGGGTCTTCTATGCGTTTTAAAAAGCGTTCTTTTTGTTCGTCTTTAGACAGGTACAGAAAGAATTTAATGATCACTGTTCCGTTTTCGGCTAAATGGCTTTCAAAGTTGCGGATACTCTCGTAACGTTGCTGCCAAAACTTTTTATCAATGTCGTCCACCTTTTTTATGCCGGGGATATTTTCCTTTAAGATAAATTCCGGGTGTACTTTAGTTACCAGTACATTCTCATAATGCGATCGGTTATGTATACCAATGCGTCCACGCTCGGGAAGTGATTTATAATGTCGCCACAAAAAATCATGTTCATAGTCCTCGGCACTTGGTTGTTTAAAACTGTACACCTGGCAGCCCTGCGGGTTTAAGCCCGACATGGTATGTGCGATGGCACTATCTTTCCCTGCTGCATCCATCGCCTGAAAAATGATAAGCAACGACTTGGAGTTTGCTGCATATAAGCGATTCTGCAGCTTTGCAGTTTCCTCGATCAGTTCGGCTAACAGGTCTTCGGCTTCTTCCTTTTTAAAATTCAAAGTGTCATCCGTACTGTAATCATCCAGCGAGAACTTCTTGGTATCGGCAACTTTAAAACGTTTGATCAGATCTTTCATGGTAGTATTAAGCAGGGGAGAGGGCAGAATGTTTTTGTTTGTTCGCAAGAAGGATTCTTGCTTTGTTTTGGATCGAAGGTATAACCTTCGACCAGTGAGTGGCACTTTTAAGTTTGCAGATAGCTTCGTGCCTCACAATGACACCTTGTGAAAAAAAGTGTGGGCAAAAAAAAGCCCCGCAATTGCGAGGCTCTTTCTTATAAGTGGCTAAAACTTACAGTTTACCAATTTCCTGAACAAGGTCAATCAGTTTGTTTGAGTAACCCCACTCGTTATCGTACCAAGATACAACTTTAACAAAAGTGTCGCTAAGTGCAATACCAGCTTTAGCATCAAAGATAGATGTGCGTGCATCACCTTTAAAGTCTTCTGATACTACTTCGTCTTCAGTATAACCTAAGATGCCCTTAAGCTCACCTTCTGACGCTTCTTTCATAGCAGCTTTAACTTGCTCGTAAGTAGCAGGAGTTTTTAAGCGTGCAGTTAAGTCAACTACAGATACGTCTGCAACCGGAACGCGGAATGACATACCTGTTAATTTGCCTTTTAACTGAGGTAATACCAAGCCTACAGCTTTAGCAGCACCTGTTGATGAAGGGATGATGTTCTGGTAAGCACCACGGCCACCTCTCCAGTCTTTAGCCGATGGGCCGTCAACTGTTTTTTGAGTTGCAGTTACTGCGTGGATAGTGCTCATTAAACCTTCTTCGATACCAAATTTATCATCCAATACTTTAGCGATAGGCGCTAAACAGTTGGTAGTACATGATGCGTTTGAAACGATGTTTTGATCTGCCTTTAATTGTTTGTGATTAACACCCATAACAAAGGTAGGGGTATCATCTTTAGCAGGCGCGCTCATTACTACTTTTTTAGCACCGGCGTCGATATGTTTTTGAGCGGTTTCCTGGGTAAGGAATAAACCTGTTGATTCGATGATCACTTCAGCACCAACTTCATTCCATTTAAGGTTTGCAGGATCTTTTTCAGCAGTTACACGGATAGTTTTACCGTTAACCACAAGGTGACCGCCTTCTACAGCGATGGTACCTTTAAACTGGCCGTGAGTTGAATCGTATTTTAACATGTAAGCCATGTAATCAGGCTCAACAAGGTCGTTGATACCTACTACTTCAACATCTGGTCTTTCAATAGCTGCTCTGAAAGCCAAGCGGCCGATACGGCCAAAGCCGTTGATTCCTATTTTCATGATTTTTAATTTTTGCTTGTATAATAAGTCAATAAGTGGTTTATAGGTTCTTTAATAATATCATTTACAACCACGCCGCTTTGCTTTGCAGCCTCGTGCAGGTACTCCTGAAAGTTTGAGGCCACACTACCGGCAAAATGCACAGGGGTATCGGGATGCTTTTTTTGTAGTGGTACTATGTAAGTATCCATCAGTTTTTTAAACCCGGTAGTTATCACATTTTGGATGTAGGCATCCTGTTTGTTTTCCAGGTAAAAATCACTGAAAGAGCTTAAGAACAGCGCAGGCTGCTTTTGGCGGTAAACCTTCTCGAGCAACGTTTTACGGTCGGCATCGTAGCGTTGTACAAATTTCTTTTTAATGTTAGCCGGTAGGGTCTCATTCATAAAACCCTTTATCAACTGCCGGCCAAGCCAGTTGCCGGAACCTTCATCTGCCAGCACGTATCCCAGGCCGTAATTATTACTAATTACCCTTTTACCATCGTACCAGGCGGCATTGCTTCCGCTGCCACAAATACTGATGATGCCCGGCATGTTACGGCAACAAGCTATGGCTGCACCTTCAATATCGTGCCCTATATGCACCTTGGCGAACTTAAAAAAAGTTGAAAAGGCGGCATGCACAATGCGCTGCAGCTCGGGCGTTGATGAACCTGCACCATAAAAATAAATGCGCTTTATTTCTTCGGCATGGTGGATAAGGTTGATGTTCTTGTTAAAAAGTTGTACGATGTACTTTTCATCGCTAAAATAGGGATTTATGGCGGCGGTATTGAATGATGCGACGGTTCTCGTCTTATCGGCTAATCGCCAGCCGGCATTGTTAGATCCACTATATACAACTGCAACCATTTATATCGATAATATATCTGACATTTCCATCAGATCCTCTTCCAGTTTAAACTGATGTTGGGTTAAGGCCTCTTCGAGGTCGGTTAATTTGATATGATTGGCCTCCAAACCAACCATCTTTTGTGTTTCGCCTTTTATTAAGGCATTTACGGCAGCAAAACCAAGGCGGCTACCCAGTATCCGGTCAAATGCCGACGGACTGCCACCGCGTTGTAAGTGGCCTAAGATAGTAACTTTTATATCGTAAAACTTAACCTGTTTCCTAACTTCTTCGGCAAGGTCATAAGCACCGCGTTTATCACCCTCTGCAACTATAACAATACTTGATGACTTTTTATTGTACTGCCCAGCCTTAAGATTCTCTATAAGATGCTCAATAGCCGTATCGCGCTCGGGTAATAAAATAGCCTCTGCTCCGCAGGATATTCCTGCACGCAGGGCAATAGCACCAGAGTCGCGGCCCATAACCTCTATAAAGAAAAGGCGGTCGTGTGCATCTGCGGTATCGCGTATCTTGTCAATAGCTTCGATTACGGTATTGGTAGCGGTATCAAAACCCAGTGTGTAGGTTGATCCGTACAGGTCGTTATCTATAGTACCGGGTACACCTATAACAGCTATATCAGGGTACTTTTTTGAAAAACGCAGCGCACCGGTAAATGTACCGTCGCCACCAATTACAACAAGGCCGTCAATGCCGTTAGCTTTTAAGTTTTTATATGCGGTTTCCATACCTTCATCAGTACGGAATGGTAAGCATCTTGCGGTTTTAAGAATGGTACCCCCAAGGTTAAGTATATTACTAACCGAGCGTGGGTCCATGTCATACATATTATTGTCGATAAGCCCCTGGTAGCCCTGGCGAACACCGGCTACGTGCAAGCCGTTATATATAGCGGTACGTACAACAGCCCTGATGCATGGATTCATGCCCGGGGCATCACCACCTGATGTAAGGACTGCGATCTTCGAAATTTTCTGCATCTTCTCTTTACTCAAGTAAATTGTAGTGCGAATATAAGGTGTCAGATTTACACCATTAAATTTATTTTTTATTTTTACAATAAGATTTAACAATTATCTTAGACCAATAAACCTAAAATTAAACCAACATTGGAAGTTAAGTTACCTACGTTTAACTCCGTATTCTCGATAGACTGTGTCATATTTGGATTTGAAGCGGGGGAGTTGAAAATATTGCTTATTGAGCGAAATGAGGAGCCTTACAAAGACTGGCTTGCATTGCCCGGCTATATTGTGGAGCAGGACGAAAGTATTGATAATGCTGCCGAGCGGATATTGTATGAACTTACCGGCCTGCGCGACCTGCACATGCAGCAGTTCCACACCTTCGGCGAAGTGAACCGCCACCCCCAAGGTCGTGTGATCACTGTAGCCTACTATGCATTAATACGTATTAACGGGCAAAAAGAACTGAAGCCCATTACACAATATGCTAAAAGCGCTTTCTGGCATCCCGTTAATGAATTGCCAAAATTGGCGTTTGACCATACCGAGATCTTCCAGACAGGGTTTAATAAACTGCGTCGCCGTTTAAATTATCAGCCTATTGCGTTTGAGTTGCTGCCCGAGAAGTTTACACTTACCCAACTGCAATCCCTTTATGAGGCCGTGCTTAACAAAAAGTTGGATAAACGCAACTTCCGTAAAAAGATGCTGAGCTATGGTTTCCTGAAAGAGCTGGACGAAAAGCAAAAAGGCGTATCATATCGCGCTGCGAAACTTTACAAGTTTGACCGCCGTAAATACACCAAGATATTCCAGAACGAATTGAACCTGGATAGCTAAAGAGCTCCAAGAGGTCAAGAGTCAGGGATCAAGAAGATAGTAAGAAAAAGAAAGCCGCCTGTTTAAAACAGGCGGCTTTTATATTATTAAACATCCGGATGTCTTTTCTCTTGAATCAAGACATCCGGATTCTGATCAAACTACGCTTTAGTAGAGGCAGCTTGCAGGTGGTATTTAACCAAATTATCTATAGGAGAGCGGATGATGCTGCCAACGGTCATGCCGTTTTCAACACAAACCTCTTCAAGTACGTTACGGAAATTGTAACCAACAGAACCTATACAGTTAAACGTATAGCGTTGATAATCCGGGTAATGTTTAACCAGGTTGTTAAAGAAATCAACAAAAGACGTACGTACAAGGTTACGCGAATACTCAATGTTTACGTTGTTATCGTAAACAAATTTGCTAAAGCTTGCGCAGAAACGGTTTGCACGCGGTTGGGTGTAAACTATCTCGTTAATATCATCAGGGGTAAGTTTAAACTCTTCCCAGAAAATTTTGCGTACCGCCTCAGGCATGTAGCCGCGCAGGTAATCGATTAATAATTTTTTGCCGATGTAACAGCCGCTTCCTTCATCACCAAGGATGTAAGCACCTGAGTCAATATTATGGGTAATTTCGCGGCCATTGTACAGGCAGGTGTTTGTACCTGTGCCTAATATGGCGGCAAAACCTTCTTCATTGCCAAGCAAAGCGCGTGCAGCAGCAAGCAGATCGTGTCCAATGTTTACTTTAGATTTATCGAAAACCACTTGCATGGCATCTTCAACAACCTTACGCATCTCGGGTGTTGAGCAACCGGCGCCGTAGTAATTAACTTCTGTGATTTCTCCTTTGTTCAGGTCTGTAGGCAGGCTTTCTTTTAAAGACTGGATAATGTATTCTGTGTTTGAGAAGTACGGATTATATCCTTCGGTATTGAAATACACCTTTTTACCATCTTCGGTAACTAAACACCAATTGGTTTTGGTAGAGCCACCGTCAGCAATTATGATCATAAAATAAGTTTTTAAAATTGGCTAAAAGTATGATTAACTTATTGTAAATAAAACACTAAATTATTTAAAAAAGTAAAAATCTGATACACAGTGAATAAACTTTTGTTTGAAGCTCAAAATGAAATATTTTTGATGCTGATAAGTACCTGGCGAATGCCTTGTACCAAGAAAATTCTCCTCTCAACAAATTTTTGGTTATAATATCAATTTTGCAAAAAATGCAAGCTTGTTACAGGTTACAATTATATACAATATTTTGATAATAATTTATTTGCGATATTTTTTTACGTTAGTTATCTTCATACCGTATTTGCCAATGTTACCCGCTGCTAAAAACAGCGAATCCCACCTCTTAAACCTGTCATCTGATTTAACTTGTTTAAAGCCTTGGCTTTATTTTTGAATACGTATGTCAATTTATAATTTTGGCGCCCCAATGCAAATTTTCATGAAAAGTTATCTATGCTGTATACAGTTTATATAAGTGCCGCTGCCACCCTTTTAACCACAAATGAACTCAAAGACCTGCTTGTAAAAAGCCAGTTACGCAATTCAGATTTTGGTATAACCGGTTTATTATTATATAATAATGGTGTTTTTATGGGTGTTATAGAGGGGAACAGGCAATATGTTACAAAACTATTTGACAATATAGAAAACGACACTAATAATACAGCAGTTATAAAGCTTGCAGAGCAGCCGATTACAGAGCGCCAATTTGATACGTGGACGATGTCTTTTAAAACAAATGGTCCGGATGGATTAAAAAATATACAGGGCTATGTGCAGCCACACCAGATCTGTCTACCTGTGAATATTGATAGGCGGGTGGCAGAACTTGTGGAGACTTTCTTCACCTGCGATAAATAATTGCTTATTATGAACCAGGCTATTGCCTAATCCAACCTGTTTTTGCATATTTGCACCGCGAAAAATTTTGCGATGGTCCCGTAGCTCAGTTGGATAGAGCAACTGCCTTCTAAGCAGTAGGTCTTTGGTTCGAATCCAAACGGGATCACTTAATGTTACCCTCAAGATATACAAAAAACTCTCTAAATAGCTTATTTAGAGGGTTTTTAATGATCAACTGTTTTAGGTCTTTTAAAACAAAAATTATTGCGCCGCATTTTGAGAAACTCACTCGGGGTGACATAATGAAAGGCTACAGGCTTAAATTGTAGCTTTTCTTTTACACGTATGCTCTTCTACACTATGGGTCATAAATTAACTTGGCGCCTTAGTGATAAAGCCATTGTTGTATTATCTAAATTGTTGTCTTATCCAAAACGCTGTCATAATCCAAATGGATTAAAACAACACATAAAAGCCGCTTTAATCAATTTTAAAGCGGCTTTTAAATATTGACCTATCAGATCAAGGTAAATCAATTGCGGAATAATTCCCACTCGGAGAATTGTAGGATAGAACCTGATTGTACTGAAGTAACATTAAGCCGGTAATACGCGTAGCTGGTTGTATTGCTTATGGTATAGGTTTGTTTCAGGAAGCGCGATGCAAAGGATTGATTTGTCTTTGTGTCAAGCGTGGTCCAGGTGGTTCCGTTGTTAGATCCTTGTAACGTCCAATTCTTCGGATCGCGGGCCGGAACGTCATTAGCCGAGGTAATGGTATATTTAACCACCGTTGCAGCTACATTTGGTTTAAATTGCACCCAGCCAGAAGCATGCTGCGTTAAGTATTTAGTGGCAGTATTATTATCGATAAGCATGGTATACTCTTCACCTGACGGCGACCCGGTTTGATACTGTGCGCTTAGCGTGCCTGAGTAATCGGTCAGATCTGCGCCCGAAGGGGCGGTTGTAGTAGTTGTGCCACCATCCAGGGCGGTAAATATGGCATCACTGTAGGTTTTATTTTTGTTGGCTGCAAATACCATTATGCCTGCCTTATCCGGGCTTGGGTGCCATTGGGCCTGCGCGACAGCGCTCGATTGGCTATTGTCATCATAGGACATGCCAAGCATTAGCTTGGCATTGCCAAGTGTGTTTGCCCAGTAATTAAACCTTGAAGTGTTATCTTCAAAGTAACCCATATCCATTACAAAATTAAGGTACTGGCTTAAGGCAGTTTCGCGGAAAATAGGGCCAGGAGCACCACCGTCATAAAAGGCACCTAAATACATTTTTGTTGTGCTGTTGGTTGAAAGCGGCCCAAAGTACTTACCTAATTCTTTGATCAGGTTGCGGTAATTAGTATTATCTGTAGCGTTATGCTCAACATCCAGCGAAATACCATCAAGCCCTACAGTATTTACGCAATCATTTACAAAAGATGCAAATTGAGTGTAATTATAAGCTGTTCCGTTATACGTGGTAAACGGGGTTGCTGTGCTCCATGAAGAAGCATCATCAACATTCATCAATACCTTTACACCCCTTGACCGGAGCGTTTGAATATCCTGTAAAATCTGCCTTTTGTTCTTGTAGTAAGCGTTTTGCATCCATCCCGAATTGTAATGTACGGTATCTGCCAGTTCCCATAATGTACCTTCAAAAATCACTACAACGTTGGCTTTATCGGTAAAGGTAGTTAAGGGTAAAACGCCCTGTTTTGCAGGCGTTACGTCAAATGCATAATAAGCAACTTTGTTTTGCCCCGCAGCTGGTAAAGCCTGCGTTGATAACCGCGAAAATTTAGCATTAGCTCCCATATCTTCAGCAGATTTACCTGGTGATAGGTTGCTTAAAGTTTTATCTTTTCTGCAAGCAGCATTGAACATCAGCAGGCAGCCAAAAGCCGCCAACTGCAGTGGGTACATTTTTTTCATAATGGTTTATTATAAGTTAAAAATTGGTTTAATATTTAATGCTTTTAGTGCTTAAGCATTCATATTTTATCTTTCTCTAATCAGTCTCTAATATCTATTGCCTGAAGGGAAAAATTTAGTCACATAGGTTTAATTCAATTTTAGGGAATAACCTACAATTAATATTGATGCAAATTTGCATAGTGTTAAACCGTATTTGCATATACAGAAAATGTTATTCCGTAAGGGAGTATTAGCTGCGCCACATATGATGCAGCATACTTAGACACTTGAAAGTTCTAATATTGATCTGCAAATGGCAACCGGCTAAGTCTTCCCATCGAACATTTAAACCTGCGCGCTGTTAGTGAAATATGAAGATACTGCTCACAGGTGCAACCGGTTACATAGGCCGCAGGCTTTTACCGGCGTTGATAGATGAAGGTCATCATGTTATTTGCGTGGTGCGTGATAAGTATCGCTTTGATACCAAAAGGTACAAGCCCGGCTCGGTGACCGTATTTGAGGGAGACCTGATGAAACCTAAAAGTTTTGACGACTGCCCTAAAGACATCGACGCCGCATACTATCTTGTACACTCCATGAATATGAGCGGGGGCGATTTTAGTAAAGAGGAACGTAAATCTGCCCAAAATTTTGTGGCATTACTGGATAAAACTAAAGCTAAGCAGATCATCTACTTAGGCGGTATAGTTAATGAAGAGCATCTGAGTAAGCACCTGGCCAGCCGCAAAGCTGTGGAAGACGAGTTGCGTAAAAGCAAAGTGCCGGTAACAGCCTTAAGGGCTGGCATTATTGTAGGCTCAGGAAGCGCATCGTTCGAGATCATTCGTGATCTGGTGGAAAAGCTGCCGTTTATGATCGCTCCAAAATGGATAAAAACAAAGTGCCAGCCTATAGCTATACGCAATGTTATACAGTTCTTAAGCGGCGTACTGGGTAAGGATTTCACTTACGACAAACACTTTGACATTTACGGGCCGGATACGCTTACTTACAAACAAATGCTTGAGCGTTTTGCCAAAGTACGTAAGTTGAAACGCAAGATTATTACTGTGCCGGTATTTACGCCCCGCTTATCATCTTACTGGTTGTACTTTGTTACCTCAACGGCTTACCCATTGGCTAAAAACCTGGTAGACAGCATGAAGGTTGATGTGATAGGAGGGGCTAATGAACTACCTGAAAAACTGCACGTTCATTTGATACCTTACGAGGAAGCCATAAAAATGGCGTTTGAAAAAATAGAGCAGAATCTCGTTCTCTCCAGTTGGAATGATGCGGGAAACAGCCAGATCTTCCGCAAAGGTTTGTCAAAGCATATAGAGGTACCAAAGTTTGGTGTGTTTAAAAACAAACAGACCGAAAAAACGAAAAATACCGACGACGCACTAAAAAGGATCTTTGCTATTGGTGGCCGTAACGGCTGGTATTACGCCAACTGGCTATGGGAGTTCAGGGGCTTTATTGATAAGTTGTTCGGAGGAGTTGGCTTAAGGCGTGGTCGTAAAAATGCTTCTGAAACATCAGTAGGGGAGGCGCTTGATTTTTGGCGGGTGATACTGGTAAGTAAAGAGGAAAAACGCCTGCTGCTTTACGCTGAAATGAAACTACCCGGCGAAGCCTGGCTCGAATTTAAGATAAATGATAAAAATTGCGTAGTACAAACGGCTACCTTTAGGCCCCTGGGGCTTGCCGGCAGGTTGTATTGGTACGCCATGCTGCCTTTCCATTTCTTTATTTTTAAAGGTATGCTGCATCATATCGCAGCTGGTTAAATAGCTTATAATTAATATTTTATCATTTTTGATCAGGGGTTTATCTCAGGCTATAACCCTATTTTTATTTCTTTGTTTGGAATTAGTCTAAATAAACTATTTTTGCCGCAGAAATATTTGTACTAAGCCCATGCTTTATATCACTGCCGAACAAAAAACTAATACTACTCCGTTAAAAAATCTGTTACTCGTATCAATATTGCTTATTGTGTCTATGATGATACCTGCCCGCCTTCTGGGGCAGGAAAATACAAAAGCAGATCTGGCTATAACTGTCACCACCCTTGATGGCGCACCGTTAAGCTATGCAACCATTACTATTACCGGTGGTAAAAGCGGCCATACTGATGAACAGGGTAAATTTATAGCTAACAATATTAAACCTGGAAAATACACCATCACAGCCAGCATGGTAGGTTACCAAACGGCAAGCAAAAATGTGGATGTAGCCGTCGGCCAGAGTTTAGACGTAGTCTTTACCCTCCAACCCGGAAACTCATTATCAGAAGTAGTTGTTACCGCAGGCCGAAAAGCAGAAAGTATTAAAGAAGTACCTTCATCGGTTAGCATCCTCAATGAGCGCCAGGTTAAAGAACAAATGAATATTAACCCATCTGTTGCGGCCATATTAGGCAATACTATTCCGGGCCTGGGCGTTGCAACCAATAAGGCTAATAACGCCGGCCAAACTCTTCGCGGCAGGCAGGTTTTAGTGCTTATTGACGGTATACCGCAATCAACACCATTGATGAATGGCAGTCGTGATATACGTACGATCGATCCTGCAGTGATCGAGCGTGTAGAAGTAATTAAAGGCGCCACCTCCATTTATGGAAATGGTTCTGCAGGTGGTATCATCAACTTTATAACTAAAAAACCGGTAGCGGGCAAAAGCTTTACAGGCCTTACCAGCGTGGGCATCAGCGGCAATGTGGTACATCCGGCTAATACTTTGGGTTACCGTTTCTCGCAGATGTTCTCGGGTAATATAAATCGTTTCTCTTACGTGGTTAGCGGTACGGTGAACTATACCGGCGTACAAAAAGATGCTAAGGGAAATGTGAATGCACAGCCGGATGGTTTGGGCCAAAGCAGAACGTATAACGCATTTGTAAAATCCAACTATAAAATAAATGATAACAGCGACGTAACTGCATCCTATAACCTTTACACCAGCACGCAAAAAAGCGATTACGTTAACGTGATTGGCAAGTACGGCGTAAAGCCTTCGGTTGGGCAAAAGGGAGATGACCCCGGCGAATCTGCAGGCACGCCTTACAATCACAACGTGTTGCTAACCTATCAAAACCGTGCATTACCGCTCAACTCATCAGTTGATCTATCTGCATACTACAACGGTTTCCAATCCATGAACCGCTATGTAGCGCAGGGTTCTGCATGGTATGGCCCCGGTCAAACCAAGATACAATCGTACAAAAAAGGTGTGCGCCTTACCTTAAATACACCCTGGAAGCTGGGTAACTGGGGCGATGGCAACGTCACCTACGGCCTCGACCTGCTGAACGACCGCACCAACCAGATCCTGACCGATGGCCGCGTTTACATACCTGATATGAACATGGTTAACCTGGCGCCATACGCACAAATGAAACTGGATATATTAACCAACCTGGTATTTAAGGCTGGTATCCGTTACGAGAATGCAACTGTGACAGTTAAGGATTACAGCACTATTGCCAAAGGCCCTAACAACCAGGGCAGCATACCGGTTACAGGCGGTAAAATACCTTACAATGCTACAACCTTTAACGCAGGTTTACGCTACAACAAGTATGATCTATTTAACCCCTTTGTGAGTTTCTCCCAAGGTTTTGCCATTACCGAACTGGGACGGATCTTAAGGAGTGCAACAAGCAACACTATTGAAACCATCAATACCAAACCGGTTATCACCAACAATTACGAGGCTGGTTTTAGCAGCAGGTTGGGCATCGTTAATTTAACGGCGGCTTATTATATCAGCACGTCAAACCTGGGTGCCAACCTGGTTGACAATGGTAACGGTGTATTGGTTGCCCAGCGCGAACCGGAGAACGTACATGGCTACGAGCTTACTGCTGATGTGAATTTAAGTCAGCAATGGTCGGTAGGGGGCAGCTACGCCTATGTTGAGGGTAAGTCTAAGCAGCCTAACGGGGCACAGGTATACCTTAATGGTTTACGCATAGCACCGCCAAAGGCTACCGGTTATTTAGGCTTCCGCTCTGATAATAAATTTGACGTTAAGCTTTACTGGATCTATACCGGTAACCGCGACAGGTTTGCTGTACGCTCAAACGGCTTGTACGCCAATAGCGAAGGCCCGGTTAAGTCCATAAACCTGTTTAACCTGGGTGCTAACTATAAGTTCAACACAAAGTTTTCGGCTGGTTTGGGTATCGAGAATTTATTTAACAAAGCATACTACCCGGTGGTGGCCCAGTACCGTGCCATGGATGCAGACTACGCCATGGGCGTGGGCACTACTGCCAACCTCAACTTATACTATAGCTTCTAAAAACGATGATAAAAAAGATATTTCTTTGGTTGCACCGATGGCTGGGCTTGGTAACTGGCATAGTGGTTATTATTGTAAGCATAACGGGCTGCATCAATGTGTTTGCAGACGAACTAAAGGAATATTTTTATCACGACAGGTACTTTAACCAATCTGTACCGCAACCTGCGGAGCGCTTAAATTTCAGTACGTTGCTTGACAATGCGCAACAGTCGTTGGGTAAAAAGTACAAATTATCGCGGTGCGAAGTTTACCCTGCGGCCAATCGCAATTGGGTTTTCAGGGCAAGTAAAACTAACCCTAAGGGTTTTGGTCATTGGAATTATTATAAATACTACTACCGCGTTTATGTTAACCCTTATACCGGCAAGGTTGTATTTATAGAAGATACCAAAAACGAATTCTTCCAGTTGATGTTGAGCCTCCACCTGAACCTACTGCTCGGCGATCAGGTAGGCAAACCTATTACCGGTGTATCTGTAGCCTGTTTCTTCGTGATCTTGGTAAGCGGGCTTATCGTCTGGTGGCCAAAACGTTTAACGATCAAGGGCTTTAAAGGAAAGCTACAGATCAAACGAAATGCAGGACCAAAGCGCTTAAATTATGATGTGCATAACGCGTTTGGCTTTTATACTTTAATTCCTGCTATGATTATTACTATGACGGGGCTCGTCTTCGCCTTTGATTGGGCAGATAATGCCGTTAAGTTTATTGCTGATGGCGGGCAAACAGTTAAGAAGCGAACTATCCCAAAATCATCCCCTGCAAAAGCATACAAAACAATCGCTATCGATAGCGCTATAAATGCCCTGCTGCAGAAACATAATACGGCCGATGTTTTTGCTATCCGCCTGCGCGATAAACCTACCGATCCATTTAATATACAGGTAAGGCTTGCCGCCAACAGAACGCATGAGTTTGAGTGGTACTATTTTGACCGAAACACCGGCCTGCAACTGCTGCATTACAGCAATGCCGATGTTAAGGGTGGTGAAAAAATAAGAAGCCTTAATTACGATCTGCACACCGGCGCTTATGCAGGTTTACCAACCAAAATGCTGGCTTTTTTGGCATCGCTGGTTTGTGCATCATTGCCTGTAACCGGTTTTATGATATGGTACAATAAGCGGCAAAAAAAACATAAAAAAACATAAAAAAACACCTATCGGCAGGCGCAGGCCAGCTATGGTTGGCGCTTAAATAATCATCTAAAATTCCACCAAACAGCTGTTTTAGGTGGGTCACCGATGGTGTAAGGTTCTCCAATTTTGGGGATGTTCAAAGGCATATTCACTTTCCCGGCAGCTGGTACTAACTTTTCAACGGCCTCATTCCAGGGATGTGAGGCCTCAACAAACTTACCCCAATGCACCGGCTCCAACATTTTTGCATTCAGATCTACAGCAGCTTGTGCGGCCTGGCCTATCCATAAATGCGTCCATGGATAATTAGGGCTGTATTGTCCGCATTCCAAAAGCGCCAGATCAAAGGGCCCATATTTTTCGCCTATCTCTTTAAAGTGGGGGCCGTAGCCGCTATCGCCGCTGTAAAAAATTTTGTATTGAGCGCTTTGTATCACATAGGATGCCCACAAGGTCTTGTTTCTGCTGGAGTAAGTGCGGTTACTTTTATGCTGCGCTTTGGTAGCTGTGATTTGCAACCCGCCCGGCAAGGTTGTAGATTGGTCCCAGTTTAGTTCGATGATTTTCTTAGGGTTAAAACCCCAGTATATGAGGTTTGAACCTACTCCCAAAGGCACTACAGCTAATTTTACACGGCTTTTCAATTTTTTTACGGTTTGGTAATCCAGGTGATCATAATGGTCGTGTGATATCAGCAATACATCAATAGTTGGCATATCGTCAGCGTGGTAATGCCCCGTTCCTGCAAAAGCGCGCATTACACCCGGAATAGGCCCTGCGTGGTTATTAAGTATGGGATCAATAAGGATGTTGCCCTGCAAAGTCTTTATCAGCAACGAAGAGTGTCCGAACCAAACCACGGTAGGCGCTGTGGGCGTTAAAGCGTTAAGATCTGTTTTTACCCAGGGCATTGGCCGCGATGGCCTTACCGTTTTTGGCTTATGGGTACGCAGAAAAAGAAGGCTGCGCTTTTTTGTCGTATCAGCCTGTTCGGCCAGGTTTTCAAAAGAACCGTTCTTGTAGTTGGGCTGCTCTTCCAGTTTGGTAACGGCGGCTTTGTTTGGGTTTCTGCCAACTGATTTAAATAACCTGCAACCCGTAATTGCAATCAATAGCAATACAAAAAAATAAACACCCAAACGGCTTCTGATCATAATCGTATGAACTCAATAACGATTATTGGCGATAATTATTTTCTTTCAAAGTAATTTAGGCGGGTTGCAAGATGTCATCAATTCTCGACCATACACATTAAATTACCGCCTTTTTTTGTGCTGATTAAATGGCATGAAGTGGTAACGGTGATGATGTTGCCGTTTTTTGTCTTGAATGCAAATGAAACACATTTATTGATGCCGTGAGTCAATGCGCGGAGAGTGCTATAAGTTTCTATTTTGTGTTCAGGGGGGCTGATATCAAGCAGGTTCATCCTTAAAAACTCTTCGCGGTTGTATCCATAAAAACTTAACGCAGCTTCGTTAACATCGGTAAAAGCCATGGTGCGTGCGTCGGTAATCCACATAGGGTGGGGGTTTTCTTCAAAATAGCCATGGTATCGCTTTTCGCTTTCGGCAATGGTGGCAGTGTTTGAGCGGATGAGGTAATAGAGAAAGATGCCGGTAATTAAAACATAAGCAATGCCTTTTACGCTGCTCAAAAAAAGCATCAATTCAAGGTCAACATGATCGCGTAGGGCAAGCAACAGCTTATCGCTCAGGGTTATCCATATTATCCCCGCGATGACGTATAAGATCGCAATTTTTAACGCTCCCGATCGCATGATTACCAACTTTTCATGTCAAAGTATAACTACGTAACGCCAGGTTGGTTCGGTTTTATTTACAAAAGACTTTAAATTTAAATTTTAGGATCCTCTTGGTGATTACCAATGTTAAGGCGATCATGTTTTTAATCAGGATTTAAAAAATGCAAGCATTTCTTCCAGGCCGTTGGGCGAGTGCATCAATTCCGTCTGCTGTAACGTAACCGCTGCTGTTTCAGCGGCGCGCTTACGCATGCTGGTTTCGTAATTGGCAATAGCAGCCAAGGAATCATTAAAGAGAGGGCCGGTTAAGGCTTCGGCTAATTCAAGGGCATCCAGCATGGCCATGTTAACACCCTCGCCTGCGTACGGTGGCATCAAATGTGCAGCATCACCAATAATAGTTAAATCAGCTTGTGCCTGCCAGTCCTGATCAAGTGGCATACAGTATTGCGGTCTCGGAATAATCGGCGACTCGGCGTTTTCGAATAGCTCAAGCCAGATGTCGCTCCATCCTGCAAACTTGGTTTTGAACCAGTTTGCTACCTCTTGCGGTTTGGTGAAATCAATCCCTGAGGTAACGGCCCAGTCCTCTTCACTCTTAAAGCCAACGTAAAAAGCTATGCTGCCATCGCCTTTTGAACTTACAATTAGTGTACAAGAATCGCCAAGAGTAAATATTTTGCCGCCGTTTAGGAGTTTCATAATCCTTGGTGCTTTTTCAATGGCATTGTAAACAGCACCTTCTATAACGGTGATGTCAACAAAAAATGCTTTGAGTGTGGTGAGGTACGGGCGTATTTTAGAGTTTGCACCATCAGCACCAATCACTATGTCGGCCTCAGTAGCATACTCATCGTTGAAAGCAATAAGCCATTTATTTTCATTCCGTTGCATAGACTGAAACCGTTTGTTCCACACAATTGTGCCTGGCTCCAATGAATCGATTAGTATGTCTCGTAACGGGCCGCGGTCAATTTCCGGGCGCGCATCTGCACCTTCGCGGCTTTCCGTATCTCGCAGCAGGGGTTTGGCATGTTTGTCGGTGATAGTCATCAAGTCGGCACCAGGGCGATAATGTTTTTCAAACTCACCCATCAAACCGGTGGCGTTTAACGCTTTCAAGCCTGATTCGTAATGGAGATCTAAAGTGGCACCCTGTACTCTTACAGTGCGGTGTACGTCTCGTTCATAAACCTTAATATTTAATCCGCGCATTTGTAACAGGCGTGCAAGGGTAAGCCCTCCTGGCCCACCACCTATAATAGCTATGTTCTTATTTTTTATGGATGTCATTGGTGATTTTCTTATTATAAACTAAAAACCCTGTTAGATTAAATGACGATCATTAATGAAGAACCTTTTAAATGATAAAATTTCAGTAGCTCATGTAATAAGATTTGTCGCTTTATCACCATATTTAGGCTAATTTAAAATTGATGAGAAAATTAATATACTGCCTGCTTATTTTTGGCGCCTTTTATTCCAAGGCCTCGGCTCAAACATTTTCTGCCGATGATTTTAAAGCCAATTTAGGCAAAACCAAAACCTTGTGCGATGTTGTTGCATCGGTTAGAACATTTAGCGATACGCTAACGTTGATAAATATGGGTGGTGCCTACCCTGATCAGAAATATACCATTGCCGTAAAAGGCGATAAGATAAAAATGGATTGGCCAAGCCTTGAAGGCAAAAATATTTGTGTTACCGGTGTTTTTGCCTTACATAAGGACAGGCCCGAAATTGTTGCCACGGAACCAAAGCAAATTGAGTTAAAGTAAATAAGGATGAAGCAGAGTTTCTTATGATGAAATTTGGATGAAAAAGTTTAAATGTATCATTTACAGATGCTTTAAATTTTATAACTTGAACCCATCTTAAACCGTCACAATTTATTACCCAGTGGTTATTTATTTAACCATGTATAATAAACTTAATGAGTATTCTTACTGATAATATATATTTCGGCGAGCCTGGTAACGAAGTGTTGATACATCATGTGTTTGAACAACGTGTTACTGAACATCCCGAACTTATTGCGGTTCAATTTGGGAATGACAGCATTACCTATGCCGAGCTTAACGGTAGGGCTGATAAGTTGGCCCGTGTTATAAGTGCCACCTCGCCTGAAGCTTCGGTTATCGGTATCAGCGCAACGCGTTCTGTTACAACTATCATAAGCTTATTTGCTATTTTAAAGGCCGGCAAGGCTTATCTGCCGCTCGATCCAAGCTTTCCTGCAGATCGTTTAGAGGATATCATAGCCGATTGCGGCATGGATACCTGCTTGTCGCCGGCAAGCGACGCCGAAGTATTCAGACAGATCGTTAAGAACGTTTTGGTTTCTGACGAGCCTTTACCCGCTGTTCATCAGCCTGAAAAGGTTGCAAAAAACAAAGTTGCGTACATCATTTACACATCAGGCTCAACGGGTAAACCTAAAGGTGTTTGTGTTGGCCATGCGGGTGTTGTCAATCTGATCAAATGGCATTACAAGATATCCCCGTACCTTTCTGCCGGGCACAAAATGCTGCAGTTTTCGCCGCTGATATTCGATGCATCCGTAATGGAGATCTTTTGCACGTTAAGCGTAGGCGGTACGCTGGTATTGGTAGATGAGGCAACACGGATAGATCCAACCAGATTGCTGCGCTATATAAATGATCAGCAGATCAACAGGATCAACGTTCCGTTTGTGGCGCTGCAGTACTTAACTGAGGCCGCCGATGCTGAGCAATATTTCCCGGCATCTTTACAAGAGGTAATAAGCGCGGGTGAACAACTTAAGATAACGCCGCAGGTATTAAGTTTTTTTAAGGCTTTGCCAAATTGCGTGTTTTACAATATGTATGGCCCAACAGAGGCCAGCGTTTGTACCACAGGATTGAAATTAGATGGCCCGGCCGAGAGCTGGCCATTGCTGCCGAACATAGGTAAGCCGTTAGATAATGTAAGCGTACACATCCTTAATGATGAACTGAAAGAGGTTCCTCAGGGCGAACAGGGTGAGCTTTGCATAAGCGGCATTTGCCTTGCCTACGGTTACCTAAACCGCCCCGACCTTACTGCAGAAAAATTTGTTGATTGGACGGATGCCAACGGAAAAATCTTCAAAATATACAGAAGCGGCGATCTGGGCTTCTACCTGCCCGATGGAAACATAGAATATCTTGGCCGCAAAGATACGCAGGTAAAGATAAGAGGTAACCGGGTAGAGCTTGGCGAGATAGAAGTGGTTCTAAATCAATTGCCTGGCATACAGCAGGCCGTTGTGGTAGCCAGGGAAGATGTACCCGGCCAAAAACGACTGGTAGCTTACCTGATCGCCAGCGGCAATAAGAACGAAATATCATTTCTGCGAGAAAACATAGAACAGAAGCTGCCCGATTACATGATGCCGGCTGCATTTGTATGGGTAGATGATTTTATAAAAACTACAAGCGGTAAAATAGACCGAAACAGGCTGCCCGCGCCTGATATGCAGCGCCCCGAGCTTTCGGTGCTTTATAAGGCACCGTCCAACAATGTCGAAAAGAATATTGCAGGTTATTGGGCAGACTTACTGCAATTAGATAAAGTTGGCGTTTACGATAACTTTTTTGAGTTAGGCGGTAACTCCATCCTGGCTTTAAAAACCGTAGCTGCGCTTAAAAAGCAATTCGGTTATACGCTACCGATAACAAAGCTTTACCAGTACCCAACGGTTAACGGCATAGCCTCATATATTGATGGCAACAAAAATGTAGCAAAGGTTACCGCTGTTAAGAGCAAGCGCGATAAAAGCAACAACGATGTTGCCGTTATCGGTATGGCCGTACGTTTTCCCGGCGCCAACACGATCTACGATCTGTGGAATTTACTGACAGAAGGCCGCGAAACCACATCATTTTTTACTGATGATGAACTGGATGCAAGCATCCCGCAGCACATCCGCAATGCAGCCAACTATGTTAAGGCTCGAGGTATAGTAGAGAACGCCCAAAGCTTTGATGCTGCTTTTTTCGGTATAAACCCAAAGGTAGCCGAACTGATGGATCCGCAGCAGCGAGTGTTCCTGGAGTTGGCATGGGAAGCTTTAGAGACCAGCGGTCACCTGCCCGGTAAATATGACGGCCCGGTAGGGGTTTTTGCAGGGGTGGGCAACAATACTTACTACACCAATAATGTACTATCCAATACCGATAAGATCGAGAATATCGGACGCTTTTTAACGGCAACTATTAACGAAAAAGATTACATAGCTACCCGCACCGCGTATGAGTTAAATCTTACCGGCCCTGCGGTAAGCGTACACGCAGCCTGTTCAACCTCTTTGCTGGCGATAGCGCAGGCTGCGGATAGCATCCGTAATGGGCAATGTAACGTGGCGCTGGCTGGCGGCTCTTCTATAAGTGCGCCTATTAAAAGCGGGCATCTTTATCAGCAGGGAACCATGCTAAGTGCCGATGGCCATTGCCGCCCGTTTGATGCCGAAAGCGATGGCACCGTGTTTAGTGATGGTGCCGGCGTTGTGGTGCTCAAAAGTTTACAGGAAGCCGAACGCGATGGCGATCGTGTTTACGCCGTTTTAAAAGGCGTTGGCGTTAACAACGATGGCGGTGGCAAAGGCAGTTTTACAGCACCAAGTGCAGCCGGGCAGGCAGGTGCTATTGCAATGGCTATCGCCGATGCAGAAGTTAAGCCGGCTGATATCTCCTACGTAGAGGCTCACGGTACAGCAACTGCATTGGGCGATCCTATTGAAATTGAAGGACTTAACCTTGCCTTTGGCAAACAGGAAAAGAACCAGTACTGCGCTATCGGCTCCATTAAAAGTAACATGGGGCATTTGGTAGCCGCAGCAGGTGTGGCGGGTTTCATTAAAACAACGCTGGCGCTGTTTTACAAGCAGCTACCGGCTTCGTTATATTTTACCAAACCTAACCCAAATATCGATTTCAGCGACAGTCCGTTCTTTGTGAACACGCAGCTTCGCGAGTGGGAAACAAATGGTAAACGCATTGCCGGGGTAAGCTCATTTGGGGTAGGCGGTACCAACGTACACGTTATCCTGGAAGAGTATGATAACGAAGTGCGATCATCAGGCGAGAGCAGGCCGCTGCAATTGATAAGCTGGTCGGCAAAAACGGCTACAAGTGCCTCGAAATTTGCAGACCGACTGTATCATTACGTTAAAAATAATCCGGAAGCTCCATTAGCAGATATTGCCTATACACTGCATACCACGCGAAATAATTTCAAGGAGCGTAATTTTATCTTAGCTGCTGATAATGATGATCTGCTGGAAAAGCTGACCAACTTTAAGCTCGATATCACCAATTCAAAAGTAATTAGCCAAAGCGCTACTGAAGTAGTGTTTATGTTTCCCGGCCAGGGCGCGCAGTACCTGAACATGGGCCGCGAGCTTTACGTAGGCGAACCTGTTTTTGCTGATGCAGTAAATGAATGCGTAGCCTTATTGCAAGGCACCGGCCAGGCCGATATCGCTGATGTGATATATGCACCGGGATCGCCGGAGGCAACAGAAAAATTAAAGAATACTTTTTACACCCAGCCAGCTATTTTCATTACATCATACGCTATGGCCAAGCTGTGGATGAGCTGGGGCGTTGAGCCAACAATATTTGTGGGCCATAGTATTGGTGAATTTGTTGCCGCTCATTTTGCCGGCGTATTTAGCCTGGCCGATGCTTTGAAACTTATCACAGAGCGTGCCCGATTAGTGAGTGAAGCTCCGGAAGGGGATATGCTCTCGGTACGGTTAACGGCGCAAGAACTGGAAGCTATCTTGCCACAAGATCTTTCTGTAGCTGCCATCAATAGTAAAAAACTAACCGTAGTGGCAGGCAAAAAGGAGGCCGTTGCTGCCTTTGCAAAAGTATTGGACGAACGAGGTACATCGGGCAGGTTATTGCAAACCAGCCATGCCTTCCATTCAGCCATGATGGATGACATCGTTAAACCTTTTGAGCAGATTGTAAGGTCGGTAAAGATAAATTCGCTGGTTAAGCCTATCATGTCTACTGTTACAGGCAATTGGTTAACAGAAGCAGAGGCTTGTGATCCGGCTTACTGGGCTGATCATTTGCGTAAAACCGTACGTTTTGCAAATGCGATTGAAAAACTTGCAGAAGATAAAGGACGTGTTTATCTTGAAGTTGGTCCGGGCCGAACGCTGGCTACACTGGCAGCACAGCAAACAGCAGATAAGCCGGTAGTCACTATCGGGGGGATGGATAACAGCAATAACCAATCGGAATATCAATCCGTATTAAAGGCCGTTGGGCAGTTATGGTTAAACGGCATCGAACCAAATTGGAATGAGTTTTACATTGGTCAGCGTAAGCGGTTGCGATTACCTGCTTATGCTTTTGACCGGAAAATATATTGGGTGGAACCTGCTACAATAAACCCCGCAGGCATGGTAAATTACCAGCCGGAGGAAATAGTACCAGATACGCCACCCGCTAAAATTGAAGAAGATACTACACCAAGCATGATAACGAGAAAAGATTTTCTGGCCGAAAAACTTCAGGGCATTTTTACGGATGCCGCAGGTATTGATATTGACAACGCCTCTGCCGATGTAAGTTTCCCTGAAATTGGGTTCGATTCGCTTTTGCTAACCCAGATAGCCACCAATCTTAAAAAAACCTTTAATGTAAATATCACGTTCAGGAAACTGTTTGAGGATTATAATTCGATCAACCTGCTGGCCGACTTCCTGGATAAAACACTACCGACAGACCAGTTTGGGCCACCGGCCTCAGCTAAAAAAGCCGCCGCTGCACCGCAATCTCAGCCGGTTTATGCGCAGGCCGCTACACCGCAACCGGTAGCATTTTATCCGCAGGCAGCAACAGCTCCTGTAACTGGTGCCGGTAGCGAGATGGCTTTAAATATGATCAGTCAGCAGTTGCAGCTGCTGGCTACGCAAATCGCGCACTTACAAGGCGGCGAGGTTAAAACAAAAACCGTTACGCTGCAGCCACCGCCCCTGGCTAACGAACTGAAAGGCGAACCTGTAGCGCCGCCGGTGTTAGAACCCGAGCCGGAAGTAACAGCCGAAGAAATGGTGGAGATAAAAAAACCATTTGGCGCCACTGCACGCATAGAGCGCAAAGTGCAGGAACTTGATGAAAAGCAATTACAGTGGTTAGAAGATCTTACCAAACGCTACAACGATAAAACCCGCAAAAGTAAAGAGCAAACGCAGGAACATCGTGCCTACATGGCTGATCCACGCGTAGTAAGTGGGTTTCGCCCGCTTACCAAGGAACTGGTTTATCCGGTTGTGATCAACCGCTCAAAAGGCAACCGATTGTGGGATGTTGATGGCAATGAATACATCGATGCGTTAAACGGTTTCGGCTCAAACATGCTGGGTTACCAGCCGGATGTTTTGAAGAAGGCTATTATAGAACAAATAGATAAAGGTTACGAAATTGGCCCGCAGCATGAGCTGGCAGGTCCGGTTTGTAAGCTGTTGTGCGAATTTACCGGTCATGACCGTGCTGCCCTTTGTAACACCGGTTCTGAGGCTGTATTAGGTGCAATGCGTGTTGCACGTACAGTAACAGGTCGCTCACTTATCGTGGCTTTCAGTGGTTCATACCATGGTATTATGGATGAAGTTATTGTTCGTGGTACCAAAAAATTAAAGACGTTCCCGGCTGCATCCGGTATCCTGATGGATAATGTGCAGAATATGCTGATACTGGATTACGGTACCGATGAGGCATTGCGCATCATTAAAGAACGTGCGGATGAAATTGCCGCCGTACTGGTAGAGCCGGTGCAAAGCCGCCGGCCTGATTTTCAGCCAATAGAATTTTTGAAGCAATTGCGCACGCTTACCGCAGACGAGGATATTTGCCTGGTGTTTGACGAAGTGATCAGCGGTTTCCGTTTCCATCCCGGTGGTACACAGGCTATTTTTGGCATCAAAGCCGACCTGGGTACCTACGGTAAGGTGATAGGAGGCGGTATGCCCGTAGGTGCTATCTGCGGCAAAAAAGAATACATGGACGCTCTTGACGGAGGTTTCTGGGACTTTGGCGATAGCTCGGTGCCAGAAGTAGGCGTAACCTATTTCGCAGGTACATTTGTTCGCCATCCCTTAGCGCTTGCGGCTACCAAAGCTTCGCTCGAATACATGAAAGAGCAGGGCCCGTCACTACAGGAAAAACTTACGGCAATGGCAACCCGCCTGCGCGATGGTTTTGCAAAAGTTTGCAGCGATGCAAATATTCCTGTTACAACCGTGGGTTACGGTTCGTTGTGGCGCATTAAGTTTTTGGAAGATGTACCATACAACGAGTTGTTATTCACCTTAATGCGTTTGCGCGGGGTGCATATCCTGGATGGTTTCCCATGCTTTATGACTGATGCCCATACCGAACAGGACGTGGATTTCATGATAGAGCAGTTTAGGCAGAGCATACATGAAATGGTTGATGTAGGTTTCTTTAAATTTACATCGGCAGAAAACCATGTACAACTCGTTGCCAACGGCACCGTAAATACAAACGGCACGGCAAGCAATGTAAATTTAGAAGCGATGAACACCCCGCCAGTAGAAGGCGCGAAGCTCGGCCGCGATAACGAAGGTAACCCGGCATGGTTTGTAAAAGATGAAGCAGACCCAACTAAATACGTGCAGTATAACATTAATAATAACTAATGCTAAACCAAACCCTTACTGATAATCCCCGGGTTAGGGTAGAAGACTTTAATCCGTTTGCAGGGCCGGAAATAGCCTTGATTGCACCGGCGACCGAACCGCAGATGGAGATCTGGACGTCGTGCCTCATAGGTGGTAACGATGCCAGCTGTGCATATAACGATTTTGCTACTATAGTACTCTCCGGCGAAGCTTTTGATAAAGAAGCTATGCTGAAGGCTGCACAAGCTTTAAGCGACAGGCACGAAGCGCTGCGCAGTGTTTTTAGTGCAGATGGCGCACATATCATTATTTACAAACACCTTGATGTTTTAGTAGATTATCACGATATATCCGATCAGGATGATGAACAAAACCGTGATTTTGTAAAAAACTATTGCAGGCAGTTAGCCATCACTGCTTTAGATCTTAAGAACGGCCCGCTGTTTAAGATAGCACTGATCAAATTAAATGATACTGAGCACCAGGTAATCTTACTTACCCACCACATTATCTGCGATGGCTGGTCGATGGGGTTGATCATGCAGGACCTGGGTAAGCTTTACAACGCCTTTGCACAGGGCGTTGAGCCAAACCTGCCATCGGCACCGCATTTCAGCGTTTTTGCCGTGGAAGAGGCGAATGCTAAGAACAGTGCTGAACACCTTGCTACCGAGCAATATTGGGTAGAGCAGTTTAAAGGCAGCGATCATTTGCTTGATATACCTACCGATAATCCGCGCCCAACGCCACGTACTTTTAAAAGTACCCGTGCAGACTACGGTTTGGATACCCAATTGGTTGCCGACCTGAGGAACCTCGCCCGTAAAACCGGTACCAGTTTGGTAACAGCTATTTTGGCATCGTTCGAGGTGTTTTTACACCAATTGACCGGGCAGGACGAAGTGATTGTAGGTTTACCTGCCGCCGGCCAAGCAGCAACCGGTAATTTTGGTTTAGTAGGGCATTGTGTTAATTTATTACCACTGCGCAGTTTTCCGCATGGTGCACAAACGTTTGCCAATTATTTAAAAGACCGTAAAAGCACCATTTTAGATGCTTACGATAACCAACAATACACCTTTGGCAGCTTACTGAAGAAACTGGCCATCCCGCGCGATCCTTCCCGCTTGCCGCTTGTGCCAATAATGTTCAATATCGATATCGGTATGGATGAAGGGATAGGTTTCCATAACCTCAAACATCGCTACATCAACAATCCGAGGGAATATGAAACGTTCGAGATATTCCTCAACGTTACGGATAATAAGGGTACACTTACTTTTGAGTGGTCATACAATACACAGCTTTTCCAGGCAGCTACCATTACCCGTTTTATGCAGGAGTTTGAGCACCTGCTGCGTTACGTGGTCAAAACACCCGACGTACTGATAGGCAAACTGCCTTTGATGAACGCAGAACAGGTGCGCGAGCAGCTTAACCGCTGGAATAATACCCGTGTTAATTATCCGCGCGATAAGCCATTGAATAAGATCATCAGTGAAACGGCAATGCAGTATCCTGATAAGGTGGCATTAAAGTTTGGTAAAGAAGAATACACCTATGCAAAGCTGAATGACAAATCAAATCAGTTTGCCGCGGTATTGATAGAGAATGGGGTAAAGGTAGCCGATAAGGTTGCTATTTCTGTTGACCGCGATGCCGACCTGGTTATTGCGCTTCTGGGTATTATGAAGGCCGGAGCAACCTACATTCCGCTCGATCCGATATTCCCCATCAACCGTATCAACTACATGCTGGAAGATTCGGCTGCTGTTGTATTGGTTACTACGAAAAAATATAGCGGTAAATACATTTCCAACGCTAAAGAGCTGTTGCTGGATGATATCATGCCTAAGCTTGGCAATTATGCTGATAGTGACCCGGCCGTAGTTGTGCAAGGCGAAGACCTGCTTTATATCCTGTATACATCCGGTTCTACCGGGCAGCCCAAGGGCGTGCAGATAAAGCATCATAACGCAGTTAATTTTTTATACAGTATGCAAAAGCAGCCGGGGCTAACCGCTGCTGATAAATTGCTTGCTGTAACTACCATTAGCTTTGATATTGCCGGGCTGGAGCTTTGGCTGCCATTAATAACCGGTGCACAAATTGTGCTTGCAGATGCCATTATGGCTAAGGATGGCCAGGAGTTATTACAAACCATCCGTAACGAGCAGATAACCGTTATGCAGGCTACGCCTTACACCTGGCGTATTATGCTTGAAGCTGGCTGGGGTGCAGAGCAGGTGAAGGTAATTTGTGGTGGAGAGGCCTTGCCGATGGACCTGGCACAGCGCATACTGGAGCGCGCCTCATCTTTATGGAACGTTTACGGGCCAACGGAGACCACTATCTGGTCTACCCTTAAAGAGATCAAAGCATCAGACGGTTTTATCAGCATTGGTAGACCGATAGATAACACTTACATCTATATTTTAGATAAGTTTCAAAACCCGTTAGGGCCGGGTGCTGCAGGCGAGATCTACATAGCGGGCGAAGGTGTTGCCAAAGGCTATCTTAACCAACCTGCGTTAACAGAAGAGAAATTTGTTCATGATCCATTTGATACCATAACGCCTAACCCCGTCATGTACCGCACCGGCGACCTCGGTACTTTTACTGCCGATGGAGACCTGATGTACATATCACGGATAGATGCGCAAGTTAAAATACGGGGTTACCGCATTGAAACGGGCGAGATCGAATTCAATCTTGGGAAGGAAGAGGCTATTAAACAGGCCGTAGTGGTTGCCCGTAATGATAAGAACGGCGTGGCCAAACTGGTGGCCTATGTGTTGCTGAACGATAACTTTAAAGGCATTGAAAACCCCACTGATCTGATCCAGAAATGGCGCACTGATCTGAGAAACTCGGTGCCTGACTATATGCTGCCGGATAACTTTGCCATTATTGATGAAATGCCGATGACGCCTAACGGCAAGGTGGATAAAAAGGTGCTGGCAGCCAGCGATATTGATGCTGCAGAAACGGTTAAATACGTAGCACCAACCACCGATACCGAAAGGTTGTTGTCAACTATCTGGAAAGAGCTATTAGGCATTGAGCAGGTGGGTATCAATGATAACTTTTTTGAGTTGGGCGGCCACTCGCTTATTGCGGTAAAAGTTATGGCACGTATAGAACAGGAAACAGGCGAACGCTTACCGCTTGCCATCCTGTTTGAAAACTCTACCATCGAAAAGCTTGCCGCCGTTATGGATAGCGATGTGTCTGCAGTATCATGGGATTCTTTGGTGCCAATAAAGCCGACCGGTAGCAAAGTGCCAATTTATATTGTCCACGGAGCAGGGTTAAACGTTTTGCTGTTTAACACGCTGGCCAACAATGTTGATGATGAGCAGCCTGTATATGGCTTACAGGCAAAGGGCCTTAACGGTGTAGATGAGCCTTTAAACAGGATGGAGGATATGGCGGCCCATTACGTTTCTTCCATCCTTGCACAAAATCCGGATGGTCCTTATGCTTTGGCGGGTTTCTCGTTCGGCGGATTAATAGCCTTTGAAATGGCGCGCCAAATGAAAGCGCTTAATAAAGATGTACGCATGCTGGCTATGTTTGACACCTATGCTTACCGTACACCGCATTACGATCCATGGGCGACCAAACAAGTGAAACGCGGGCTATATTTAGGGCGTAAAGTTTGGCATAGCGTTACCTTTAAAGATGGTTTCCTTAAAACCATTCGCAAGCGCAGTGAGGCCATTAAGAGAAGTTTGGTAAGGTTATTCTGGAAATTGAGGCACGGCGAGAAGCAAGATCAGGTAGGTTTTTTCGGTTACTCTAACCGTATTGATGAGGCTAATAACTTGGCGCAGAAGTATTATCTTATCGCTCCATCAGATCTGGAAATCGAGCTTTTCCGCGCGGAGACCCGTTCTTACTATCTCGATGACTATGAATATATGGGATGGAGACCTTATGCTTTAAAAGGTATCAACATCCATAGCGTTCCGGGTGAACATACTACCATGTTTAAAGAGCCAAACGATAAAATATTTGCCCGTGTATTGCAGGATTGCCTTGATAAGATCAATTATTAAGGCGGTTTGGGACAGCTCACAAATATTTTTATTGAACAGGTAATATGGCTCAGCCAAGCTGATTTTAAATTGCCCGGCAGCCGGGAAGCCCATCTTTGGCGGATAAACATTCCGGAAAATCTGTACCGGTTGAATGAACTGCGGGCAATTTTGCAACCTGATGAATTGCAGCGCGCGGAAAAGTATCATCAGCTTAAAGACAGGCAGCGGTTTGTGGTAAGCAGGGCACTGCAGCGAATGATATTGGGGAAATATCTCGATCAAGATCCCGAAGCTTTACGATTTGTTTTAGGCGATAATAAAAAGCCCTATCTGCTTAAGGATGACGGAACGGCTGTTCATTATAATGTATCACACTCCGGCGATTGGATAGCACTTGCAATAGCATCATCGCCGGTAGGCGCAGACGTTGAATTTATTGATCCTGAATTTCCGTTTGATGATATCCTGCCCGACCATTTTAGCGAAACTGAGATCGATTTCATAAAATTAAACGAAAGCACACAAAGATTTTATCTGCTTTGGACACGCAAAGAGGCTTTTTTAAAAGCGACAGGGCAGGGGCTTGGTGAACATCTTATAATTACGCCAGCGCTTGATGGCGCGCATGAACTTGCTGACGCGTTGAGTGGCAATGCTAATAACTGGAAATTACAAAGCCTGGTACTTAGCAATAATTACTTATGTGCAGTAGCAATGGCCGGCGAATGGGAACTTAAAAGTTTCGTCGTTAATTTTCGGTAGCTAAAGAGCGGACGCTATCCCTTGGCATTGTTTTAAGGTTGCTTATTTCGCTTACCCTCTCTGCTGTTTGCAGCCACTTTTTCTTGTCGCTATTTTTTAAATTGTTGATGCGACTTGTATCTGCCTTGGCAAAATACTCAACAATGTTTTTCTGTAAGTCGGGCGATACTGTTTTATAACCCTGCTCTTGTAATTTTTCTAACAGCTTGGCATAGGTGTTATCAGCCAGGTGATAATTGCCTAACTGGGTTGGCTCACCGGTATCAAAGTTAATATCGGGTAATACAAGTGAATTGGTTTGCACCTCCGCAAGTGCTGCGTGATAGTTCTTCAATATAGCATCAAAGCTTTGCGCAAATAATTTTTGCCCCTCTTCGCCGGGAGATTTAAACTTTAAAGCCTTTAAGGGGCCAACCTTTGGCAATATCCCTATCAGGAAAACTGCGGCTTTAGCCCAAAACTTAGGTTCCTGCCGTTGTTTACCAAACTCAAGATTAAATGCCCGCCTGGTCATTTTATATTGAAACTCTTTGGCTGTAATACCCGGGTTAAGTTTTGATATCTGATCTTTGTTTGATTCGTAAGCAGCCTTGGTCAATTTTGGAAAAAGATTGCGTACGCCCCAGCGCATGGTGTTTATATCGGCATCGATATTACCGAAAATAGTATTCAGGTTGCGCCCATAGGTCTTGTAAAAGGCACGTTCTAAAACCGGCACGGAGATATTGAAACCTATAAAATCATGATAACCTTCTGATGTATAGCCGCCCTGCCCAATTTGCAAAACATCATAGGCAAATTCCATGCGACTGTGCGACATATGGTTCTCCTCGTAAGTAACCACGTTGCCAAATTTCTTTTGCAGTTTAGGGTAAACAAGCGGCACGTTGAGGTTTGTAGACATGGAATGGCCGTATTTGTCTGCCATATAGTGTGACAAAGCACCAAGTGCAAAGGCGTATTCGTTGATATTTTGGGCATCATTTATCAAATTAATGATAAAATCTCCGCTACGCACGTAATGCAGCAGATCGGTAAAGAATGCGTTGCCTAAAGGCATGTAACCCATATCGGCAACTATGCTGCCGCCATAAGCGTAGGAGTGGGCCTTTATCATTTCCTCGCGGGTAGCATTGGGGTATTTTTCTTTGATCATTGGGTACAGCACAGGCTTCCATGATGCATCAATGATGGCCTCATGCGCCAACACCGAATAGGCTTTAGCCTGCCTGCTTGCCAGGCAAATTAAAAGCACCGAAAACACATAAACCCGAATGGCGCGAAACGTTAACATTGCAGTAGCTATATTGCGATAACAACCGCAAATCTATCCGCAGTGTTTTACCTGTAAGTAACAATATTGTAAATGTTACGATAGGGCTTAATGTGAATGACCGGAATTAGTGAATGATGGAATGAGCGAGTGCAGAGGAAATACAATAATCACTCATTTCATCATCTAAGGCCTATTTTTTCTCGTTGTAAATGCCAAATTCTGCAATGCTGGGCTGGCTCTCGGCCTTATCTATTGTAACGCGCACTTTGTTGCCCCAAACGGTATTGAAGCGGTGTACCTTTACACGTTTGGCAATGTCACCGGTGGCCAGCGGTTTCCAAACACCGTTTTGCAGGTACTCTATATGGTAATTGCTGATGTTGCTTTTAGGTTCGGTAAGTCCTACGGCGTTAAATTCAGTATCGCGGCCAAGGTCAACTTCCCACCATGGGGTTTTTACGGTGCTATTTGAGGTCCATGAGGTGGTAAAATCGTCATCGTTGGCAAAGTCCATAATGTTCATATCATCGCTCCAGCTGCTGTTGGTTGGTTTACGTTTTGCCAAATTGGTAGATATGATAGGCTCGCCGGTTGGCGCAAGTTTAGGTGCAGCTGCATTGCCTTTCCATTGCTTACCTATTTCTTTTAACGCAGCGATGGCATTATCGTCAAATAAGCCGTCGCGATTTGGTGCCACATTCAGGATGTAATTACAACCCGCATTGTTTAGCGTGGTTAGTTCGTTAACCATCTTAGCCGGGTCTTTAACAGCGGTGGTTGGGAAGTTGGTTTTCCAGAACCAGCTTGATTGTAAAGGCAAACAAGCCAACGATGGCATAATGTTGTTGCCTTTATCCAAACGCTGGCCGGCACCCATTTCATAGGTTTTGATATCGCTGTAAAACAAACCCTCGGCAGGATATTTTGCACCATTCAGGTCCATCACCACACAATCCGGTTGTAACGACTTTATCAAACGGTATACATCCTCAAACGGGATATCGTCATAGCTGATACGGCTCCATGGTGCATCCCAGCCGTCAATTATCAGCGCTTCTATTTTTCCATATTTTGTTAAAAGCTCAGTCAATTGTGCTTTCACCATCTCAAAATGTTTTGGGGTGATAGAGTTAGGACGTAGCTTATGATGCGTATCCAAAATAGAATAGTACAGCATTACCTTCAACCCATTCTTACGGAAAGCATCAACATATTCCTTCACCACATCGCGCTTTAACGGACTGTTCATCACGTTGTAGTCGGTAGTTTTGGTATCCCAGATACAGAAACCGCTGTGATGCTTTGTGGTAAGGCAACCGTAGGTCATGTTAGCGCTTTTAGCAGCTTTAGCCCATTGGTCGGCGTTAAGCTTTTTTGGGTTGAACATCGCCGGCGAAGCTTCAGGATCAGGCCAGTCTGCATCCCAGTAGGTAGGCATATTAAAATGTATGAACATCCCAAATTTAAGGTCGACAAAGCGCTGTTGAAGCGTAGAAAGATCTGTTTTAGTTTGAGCTGAGCAATAGAACGTTGTAGTAAGCAGTAATACAGCGGTTAGCAGTTTCTTCATGGTCAGGAGAATGTAGTTCTCCAAATTAAGTGATATTTTTTGAAGGTTGATTAAAGGATTTTTGCATGATGATATGTTTGATTGGCAGATGAAGAATAAAGAGATGTGTTTCTCCACTGGTCGAAGTTTTTAACGTCGACCTAAAGTATTGCAAGCATTCTGCTTGCGTGTTAAGCTGTAAGCTTAACACATTTCGGGTCGGAAGTTACACTGCGCTAAACTTCGACCAGTGAATGGTCATGCTGCTCACTACCGTTCCTAACGGAGACCCTCTCTCAAATTGAATTTACATCTCCTTTCCCAGTACTTCATCAACAATACCAAACTCCTTTGCTTCGGCGCCTATCATCCAGTGGTCACGGTCTGACACCTGATGAACGCGTTCGTAGGTTTGTCCACTGTGTTTGGCAATGGTTTCATAGAGCTGCTGTTTGATGATGGCAATCTGTTTTGCTGCTATCTCCACATCAGAGGCGGTACCTTGTGCGCCGCCTGAAGGCTGGTGCAGCATTACTCTTGAGTGCGGCAATGCGGCTCTTTTCCCCGCGGCACCTGCACATAAAATAACAGCCGACATAGATGCTGCCATACCTGTACATATGGTTGCAACGTCAGGATTGATGAATTGCATGGTATCATAAATTCCGAACCCTGCATATACCGATCCACCGGGTGAATTGATGTAGATCTGTATATCGCGCTTGGCATCCGTAGACTGCAGGAACAGTAGTTGGGCCTGTATAATGTTAGCTACCTGGTCGTCAATGGCAGTACCGAGGAAAATGATACGGTCCATCATCAGGCGCGAGAACACGTCCATTTGTGTGATATTCATCTGTCGCTCTTCCATAATGGCAGGGGTGAGTGAGGCTGTGATATTAGCGTTGTTTACCCGCGCAATAAAACGGTCTACGTGCAAACTTTGGACATGGCGATGCCTCACCGCGTACTTGCGGAACTCATTTGTGTTCATTTCTTAAATTTTAAGGGTTAACGTTTAAAGAAGCTAAGGACAAGATCTTTAAAACTTTGATGTTGTGGTTGGATAAACAGTTGCTTATGAATATCCTCGATCTGTGCACGAAGTGATTCACGGCCATATTGGCGAACTATGTTAAGCGTCCGCTTATGCAAGTTTACTTCCGTACCTAAATCCGGATTAAGGATTAGCCGTGCCTCCATCAATAATGCATCACTGGTGGGAAGCACACCATTTACATAGTCGTCTGTTATTTTGGTATTATTCAACGAAGTCCGCATATTCTAAGGATTGTTGCTTAACCGTTTCTCTCACTTTCTCAAGGCATTTATACTTTTGCACAGTAACCGACCGTTCACCGGCATAGCCAAATTTTTCTGCCACATCACGCATGGCAAGCTTGTCGTAATAAAACGCACTTAACAGATCCATACAGCGCTTGCCGGCTGTTTGCAGGTAATGCAGTATTTTTTTGGTCGATGGCTGTTCGTCGGCTTCATCAGCTATATCAAACGAATTATCGTCTATGGATTTTAACTCAGTTTGCTGATTAAATTTCTTGAACCAAAGATGCTTTGCAATGCCGGTGAGATAAGCTTTATTATTTGAAACCTCAAAATCGCCGGCGATAACCTTTTCATAGTACACAACTAACGCATCATGGAAAATATCTTTGGCGTCATCAAAAGTGCCGCCCATCCTGGCCACATACTTCGCCACTACCGGGAACATGCTTTTATAAAGCTCCGTTAGTAATTGCTCTCTGCTTGTTGTGCTTACCATATCCTTGCTTTTATAATGATGTGCGGTAGGAGAGGGATATATCACCGTAAAATTGCAAATAATTTTAAGCTATGGCAAAACCGTCATTCTGCCCGAAGCTTTTTTGCTGCCAAGAAGGAAATAAAAGTAAGAAGGTAAATTATAAGTACAGTGATGGACCTAAGATAACCGAATTCATGCGGCCTTCGCAAAAGGCGATAGCCACAGGCATTGCTTTAGCAGAAACTTTAAAGCATTTTGCGGCAGCCGCGAGTTTTCTTTTTGGTACTTTTTCTTTTGCGGAAAAAGAAAAAGTACATCCACTGACTTTGATAATTTACTGCCGTTCCCAATTGAGAACTGCTTATTCGGTTACCGCACTGTAGTTCTTGGCAGTGACACCTTATTTTATAGACGCAATCGACCTGTCATTTAACGGCTCACATCTTAAACACAAAATAATCCTTTGCATTATGATAACAAATATCAGCGATCACTTTTCCTGTCCATTCTATATCATTAGGTAATTCCCCGTTCTCTATATCCTCGCCGAATAAATTACACAGTAACCTGCGGAAATACTCGTGCCGTGGAAATGACAGAAAGCTACGCGAGTCTGTAAGCATGCCTACAAACCTGCTTAGCAAGCCCATGTTTGATAGCGCGTTGATCTGTTTGGTCATACCGTCCTTTTGGTCTAAAAACCACCAAGCCGAGCCGAACTGTACTTTACCGGCCATCGACCCATCGTTAAAATTACCGGTCATGGCAGCCATTACTTCATTGTCGGCGGGATTGAGATTGTAGATGATGGTTTTGGCCAGCCTGTCATCTTTATCCAACCTGTTCAGAAAACGGGATAAGGCACGCGCCTGACTAAAATCGCCAATAGAATCAAAGCCGGTATCCGGGCCTAATTTGCTTAACAAACGGCTGTTGTTGTTTCTTAAAGCACCCAAATGATACTGCTGCACCCAGCCTTTTTCGTGATGCCACAGTGCCAGGTTAAAAAGCATAGCCGATTTAAATTTTACCTTTTCTGCATTGGTAACAGGCTTTTCTGATCGCACCTTTTCAAATATGGTTCTTATCTCCTCGTCGGTATAGTCTTCGGCGTAAATGTGCTCCAACCCATGATCGGCCACCATGCAGCCGTTGGCCGCAAAGTAATGATGGCGATTTTTGAGTGCGTAGAGGTAATCATCAAAATTAACGATTGGCGTATTAGCCACTTCCTCTAACCGGGTAATGTAGGTATTCAACGCGGCTACGTCCTCTATGTACATGGCCTTATCCGGCCTAAAAGAAGGAAACATCTTAACGGTACCGCCTTCTTTTTTCAATTTCTCGTGATGGGACAGATCATCCAGCGGATCATCGGTAGTGCAAACCACCTCAACGTTCATTTTTTTAAGCAACTGCTGCACAGAAAAGTCGGGTTGTTGTAATTTGGCTGAGGCATCCTCATAAATATAATCTGCAGTGCCGGCCATTAACCTCGAATCGATATTGAAATACCTGCGTAACTCCAGATGTGTCCATTGGTATAAAGGGTTTCGTAGTGTATAGGGCACAGTTTCCGCCCATTTTTCAAACTTTTCAAAGTCTGATTTTCCGCCGGTTATATATTCTTCACTGATACCGTTTGCCCGCATGGCGCGCCACTTGTAATGGTCGCCGTAGAGCCAGGCCTGGGTAAGGTTGTTAAAGTTGATATTGCCGGCTATCTGATTAGGCGGCAGGTGACAGTGGTAATCTATAATAGGCATGTCTTTCGCATAATCATGATACAGGCGACGGGCGGTATCAGAGTGCAGCAGAAAGTCATCATCTAAAAAGCTTTTCATACAAGGCTAATAATAAGGCAATGTATTGTATTAAGTTAAAATTCAAAAGTCCGAAGTCCAAAAACTTGAAATTTGATTTATCGGATAGTTAACTCACACCGACATCGCTTTCGCTCGTCGACCCTCTCTTCGCTACGCGAAAAGAGGGTAAGCAGAAAAATTATTTCTTACCCTCTTTGCTGCTTGCAGCAGAGAGGGTTGCGCACGAAGTGCAGCTGGGGGAGTAACTTATTACGCATGCAACTCCTTATTAATCACACGCCCAAATTGGCAAATATCTCTTTAATGGAAAAGTTAGCTCCACAAACATGTTCATCAGCCGCACCGTAGTAAATGGTGAGCGTATCACCATCATCCTGCAGTACATGGCCGTTGGTAAACACCACATGCCCGAAAAAACCGGTTATCTCGTATGGTGCAATAGGCTCCATGATAGGTTCAACGGAGCGTGCCAATACTTTTGAAGGGTCGTTTAGATCAAGCAAAACTGCGCCCAGACAGTAGCGGTGTTCACGGGTGGCACCATGGTAAATCTCCAGCCAGCCCTTTTCTGTTTTGATGGGTGCGGCGCCTGCACCAACCCGGCCGCTGTCCCACATTCCTTCGCGGGTTTTAAGTATGCATTTGTGGTTACCCCAATGTTCGCCATCAGGCGATTCGGCAATCCAAATAAAGTTGCCGCCTATATCAACACTGCTGGGGCGGTGCAAAGCGTAATATTTACCGTTTATCTTTTCCTCAAAAATAGCTACGTCTTTGTTGTGCGGCGGCAATATCATGCCGTGCTCTGTAAACGTTTTCCAATCAGCGGTGGTGCGCATACCCACACCTACGCCGCTATCACTAACGGCAGTAAAGGTGAGATAGAATTTATCTTCCAGTTCGATAACCCGGCAATCTTCTATACCAAAGGTTTGCAATGGCCCTTTACCAAACAGTTTTGGATAACCTTCGGGTTCATAAAACTTAATACCGTCATCGCTGCAAAGCAAGCGCAGGTGCGATAGGGTGGTGAGGTAATCCACACCTTTGTAACGCACAACACGCGCATCCGTAGCAATCAGGTCGGCATCGTTAAGCGCAATTTCCATTATCTTGGTTTCCCCGGTTTCGGTAAGTATCGGAAAGGATACGTGTACCTCATTCTGCTGCGGCCGCTCGGCAACACGTACAAGTAACCAGGTCTTCCCTTCGTACCTGAACACCCCCGGGTTTAACAGGCAGGCAATGAGCAGGCCATCGGTACTGGGTTTAAGATCTTTGGGAGAAAGCAGTGGGTTTTGCGGAAATCGTTTAGCAATGTCGGCCATAACAGGTATATATTAAAGTATAACAGTCGGCATCTGCAATGGTTTAGACCATATGTAAAACAGGTAATATATTACATAAAAAGAGCCCCGGAAGTCCGGAGCTCTTTCGATTATATAAAACGAGCAATTTGAAATTAGTTGCCTGTGCTGCGTGGCACTGTTGGCGCACCCACCGGCGTTGTACTTGGCGCTGTTGGCGAAGTTGACGGCATTGGTGTTGGTGTAGCCGGTGTTGTACCAGGCATGGTTGATGGTGTGGTACTTGGTACACCCGGAGTTGTTGGTGCCGGCATGGTTGGTGATGTTGGCGTAGTTGGCATTGTAGGGTTTGTAGGTGTAGTTGGGTAACTTGGGTTTGTAGGATTTGTTGGCGTGTTAGGCGTTGTAGGCATAGCAGGCGTTGTAGGGTTTGTTGGCGTATTTGGTACTATAGGCCTTGTTGTCCTGGTCTTTTGTTTTTTTGGAACAGTGTCCTGATTAGCAGTTAATGCCTTATTATCAAAAGTTGCCTTGCTAATTACATTGCTGGTGTGGTTTTTTGCCATTGCATAATTTAAACCGATCGCTGCGATCGCTGTCGCCATTATTGCACTCATCTTTTTCATAGTAGTATGTTATTAATGGTTTATATTCTTAACTAAAGAATAACATTTACCATGCCAAAGGATAATAATTTACATATTTTATTGGTTTTGCGCTTAAAGTCGCACGTTCTACTTAATGATCACCTTGGTTGCCCCGTAGCCAAACTTTTCCTTTTGAGCGTCCATAAAAGTTTGCACTTTTTGGTTTTTAGCTAATAGCTTATGCAATTCGTGCCTTAAAATTCCATTGCCTGCACCGTGTATAAAAGTTATCTCATGCATCTGGTGTACAATGGCCGCCTCAAGCGCTTTCTTAAATCGGTCTACCTGAATATTCAATATCTCAGAGCTACCTAAAAAATGATGGTCATCACGCAGTTTTTCTATATGCAGGTCTATCTCTGAAGCAGGTTTTTGCACTTCCTGCTTTTCTTCAGCCGGTTTAAAAAAGCTTTCCTTTAGTTTTTCAGCATCAATAATCAGTTCGGGTTCGTCCAACCGTATCATCCAACCTTGCTGCTTAATAAAGGGGATGGTCTTCTTGGCTCCTGCAAAATCCTTGGCCTTAAACTGCTCGTTTACATCAAGCGGACTTAATGCCGGCTGGTTCTGCTTGGTAAAAAACAACGCGCGGAACGTAAATTTTGGCCAAAGCTGCAGATCAGATAATTTTGCAGAATAAATTTTGGCAACCCCTTGAGGCTCAACCATGCCTGCAAATTCGCCTTTGTACTGCTTGTTCTGCTCTGAAGTTAGCGTTAGCAAAAGCTGGTATGATGTTTCGTTAACCAGGTAAAAATGCACTAATGAATTAGCGTGCGCATCTGCTATCACAGCCACATGTACACCGCTGCTTTTAAATTCACCGGCAGGGGCTTTAACTTCCTGTACGATCTCTTCGTTATGGCTGTCTTCGCCACGGCCATGTACAAAAGTTACTTTATTGGAAAGCACCGGTATCTCAAAATCATCGTCTCCGGTAACACCGATCATTTGCTCATCAATAATGCGCGTTACGTAGCCTTCCATCTTCTCGTCAACAAATCGCACAAAATCACCTAATTTATATTTCATGGCACAAGTATAAGTTAAACATGGCTTTTCTAATCAACATTTAACCGTCAGTTTTGGTTGCAAATATGTTTGTTTCATACATTTGCCTTACCTATCTACATTAATAATGACTACCTCTCACAACACCAACGCCGCTACGCTTAAGCGCATTTTTTTGCATCATCTTGACCGTATTTATAGTGGCAAATGCATTTTGCGCAAGCATGCAGACAGCCTGATAGAGCAAGCATCCTTTAAAGGCTTGAAGTTAGCCCTGCAGGAATTTGCCGGCGATGTGGTAAAGCAAATTAAGCGTATGGAAGAAATTTATACGCTGGTTAACGCAAGTCCGTCGGCAGAACAATGCAACCCCATCAGCAATATGGTTAATGATGACTTTTGCATGGACGATAACCAGGACCTGCCGGTACTGAATGATCTTGACCTGATGCTATACGTGCAGATACTGGAACATATCAATATCACCTCATACCGTATGTTAATGATGCTTGCAAAGCAACTGCATTACAGCGAGGTTACGCAAATATTAACTGAAAATTTAGATGATTCTGCAGACAACGACAAGTTGTTTACACTCATAGCCAGGGAATATATCACTAAGGACAAAACCGCATAAAAAAACAAAGCCGGACTAAAAGCGTCCGGCTCTGTATAGTTATTTAATACCCCTACTAAAATAACTTATCACAAAGTAAAGGAATAACAGGGCAGCATACAATAGGGCCTTTGTAACAATTCGTTTACCTTTAAAGAAAACTTTAATACGGGCCAGAAACCCTACATTTGCTGCACTGAACCCACTATTTATCAATAAAACAATGTTTAAAAAATTATTTGTTACCGCATTGTTCGGCACGGCGCTGTTACAATTGCAAGCTCAAACGCTTTACCAGCCAAGGGATATCAAGGCAGCTTACGCCAAGGGTACCCGTAGCATGGATGGAAAGCCCGGATCAAAGTACTGGCAAAACCGTGCCCGTTACGAGATCTCAATAACTACAGCTCCTCCGACTTCGCTTGTAAAAGGTGTCGAGACCATTACCTACGTTAATAACAGCCCCGATACTTTGAAAAGGCTGAACATGAAACTCATCCTGAACATTCACCGCCCCGGTGCTGCAAGGATGGGTAACACCAGCCCTGATTATTTAACGCAAGGTGTACAGGTAGATGACTTTAAAGTTGGCGGCCAAACCAGCAAATGGAATAACGACCAAAGATCATCTACCAACGAGATGATCGCTCTGCCAAAGCCCTTGATGCCACATGATTCTGTTAAGCTGGATATCACCTGGCACTTTGATGTATCAAAACAAAGCGGCCGTGAGGGTATGATAGATCAGACAAGTTTCTACCTTGCTTACTTCTACCCGCGTGTATCTGTTTATGATGATTACAATGGCTGGGACCGCGTAGCATTTGTAGATGCACAGGAGTTTTATAACGATTTTAACGACTATACCTTAAACGTAACAGTACCTAAAAACTATGTTGTTTGGGCTACCGGTACGCTGCAGAACCCAACTAAGGTATTACAGAAAGATATTAACGAGCGCCTGCAAAGATCATTCACCAGCGACAGCACCATACATGTAGCTACCGCCGATGAAATGACCGCAGGCAAAGTAACTGCCCAAAACGAGACCAACACCTGGACCTGGACTGCCAACAACATCAGTGATATGGCTGTGGGTATCAGTAACCATTATATATGGGATGCCGGCAGTGTTGTGGTTGATAAGGCTACCGGTCGCCGTTCAAGTATGCAGGCTGCGTACTCTGTACAGGGAACTGATTTCAAACAATCGGTACAATTTGGTCGCAACGCACTAAGCTGGTTCAGCAGTAACTGGCCGGGCGTACCTTACCCGTTCCCTAAGATGACAGCTTTCCAGGGTTTTGCCGATATGGAATACCCAATGATGGTGAACGACAGCCAAATGGGCGATCCGGGTTTTGCTCAACTGGTGCAGGATCACGAGATAGCACACACCTGGTTCCCTTTTTACATGGGTATCAATGAAACCCGCTATGCCTTTATGGACGAGGGTTGGGCTACTACACTTGAGTACCTGATAGGCACTGCCGAAAAAGGCAAAGAGAAAGCTGATGCCTTCTATAAACAATTCCGTATCAACGGCTGGATCAACAATAAATCGAGCAACCAGGATATTCCTACCATTACCCAAACCAGCGAACTTACCACCGGCTACGGTAACAATGCTTACGGTAAACCATCATTAAGTTACCTTGCCCTTAAAGATATGCTTGGCGATGAGCTGTTTAAAAAAGCCCTGCACGGCTATATGGACAGATGGCATGGTAAACACCCTATTCCCTGGGATTACTTTAACTCGATGAGCAATGTATCGGGCCGTAACTTAAACTGGTTCTTTAACAACTGGTTCTTCACCAATGGTTATGATGACCTGGCTATTAAAAATGTAGTTACCGGTAAAGATGGTTACACCTTTACGGTTGCCAACATTGGCGGTTTCGCTATTCCGTTTGATGTGGTTACCGAGTACACCGATGGTACAAAGAAAACTATCCACCAAACCCCTGCAGTTTGGGAAAAGAACCAGAAAGAAACGCCGGTTACCTTCAAAAATGAACGCGGCAAAAGCTTAAAATCCATAACGCTGGATAACGGCATATTTATGGATGCAACCCCGGCTGATAATGTCTGGATGCCGAAAAAATAAATTAGAAAGAGCCCTCATTTGAGGTCTCTTTTGTTTAAAGCTGTTATCATTCACTGGTCGAAGTTTAGCGCAGCGTAACTTCCGACCCGAAATGTGTTAACCTTGCAGCTTAACACGCAAGCAGGATGCTTGCAATACTTCAGATCGAAGTTAAAAACTTCGACCAGTGGAGTGCTTACCGCCTCTTGCGAAGGCCACATAAATACGTTAACAGTTGGTCCATCACCCAGTTGATTCATTTATTCTTTTTCATCCTATTTGTAAAACAAACTTTCACGGGGCAATTGAATTATCCAGCACAAATCATTGTAACAAAGATATTTCCATCAAACTTTCTTAAATAATTTAAAAAGTACACTATATTTAGCTAAACCAATTTCCGGGAACAATTAACATTGATCATAATGGCTGCAACTGAACCTGATATCCCTCCATCATCAGATGTAAATACCTCACCTTTCACTTATGAGCGGCTATATTCATTAGATGCGCTGCGCGGGTTTGATATGTTTTGGATCATCGGCGGCGAAGAGATCTTTCATACGATGGCTAAGGTTACAGGTTCGCCGTTTTGGAAGGCTTTGTCTACACAGTTCACCCACCCGGATTGGAATGGCTTTCACGTTTACGATCTTATCTTCCCGCTTTTCTTGTTCCTGGCAGGGGTGGCAACGCCTTATTCTGTTGGCCGAGAATTGGAAAAGGGCGCTACAAAAGGCCAACTGGTTTGGCGGGTTGTTAGGCGTGCTATCATTCTTATTTTACTGGGTCTGTTGGTCAATAACAGCCTGAAGGAGTTAAAACCTTTCGAGGAGATCCGTTTTGCATCGGTATTGGGCCGCATAGGTATTGCGTACATGTTTGCGAATCTTATTTATCTTTTTGCCAATCGCAAGTGGCAATTTGCCTGGTTTTGGATTTTTATCATCGGTTATTGGCTGTTACTCAAATTTACATCGGCACCCGGTTTTAAACCTGGCGATCTTACCATGGACGGCAACTTTGCCTCCTATATGGACAGGCTGATATTGCCCGGCAGGCTGTATTTGAAGATCCACGACCCGGAAGGTTTGTTCTCAACCATCCCGGCAATCAGTACAGGCTTGTTAGGTATCCTGGCAGGCACACTGCTCAAAACGGGTCATCAGCATAAAGGGCGGAAAGCATTTATCCTTGCTGCAGTAGGTGTGATATTCCTGATAGTAGCTCAGATATGGAACCTTGATTTCCCTATCAATAAAAACCTGTGGACAAGTTCGTTCGTGATGCATGTAGGTGGGCTTAGCTTGTTACTGCTTGCCTTGTTCTATTACATTATAGATGTGCTGGGCTATAAAAGCTGGGCTTTCTATTTTAAGGTGATCGGCATGAATTCCATTCTCATTTATATCTCCAGCAAATTTATCAACTGGAATTATGCCACGGCCGGTTTCTTTGGCTGGCTGGGCCAGTTAGTTGGCGACCCCTGGAACATTGTGGTAATGGCTATTTGCTTTGTAATGGTAAAATGGGCCATGCTGTATTTTCTATATCGTAAAAAAGCATTTCTTAAAGTATAACTCATATGAGAAAAACTATTTGCCTGTTAGGCTTAGCTGTTTTGTTGATCACCGGTAACCTATCCGCGCAGCAAAAACTGCCGAAGTTAATGCTCCGCCTGGATGATATAGGCATGTGCCACGCCGTAAACATGGCCATGCAAAAAATGGCCGACACTAAAATGCCGTTCTCGGCCTCGGTGCAATTTGCCTGCCCGTGGTACCAGGAGGCTGTTGCTATTTTAAAGAAAAACCCCCAGATAAGCGTAGGCGTGCACCTAACGCTTACATCAGAATGGCGCTATTACCGCTGGGGACCGGTAACTGGCCGCGAAGCTGTGCCAAGTTTAGTTGATAAAGATGGTTACTTCCATCAATCAACCGATGCCTTCGCTAAAAGCGGTTATAAACTTGATGACGTAGAGAAAGAGCTTTCGGCCCAGATTGAGCGTGCGCAGGCATCGGGATTAAAAATAACCTACATAGACCCGCACATGGGCATAGCGTTGTCTACGCCGGAGCTGCGTGCCCTTACTGAAAAACTGGCGCATAAATATAAACTGGCTATATCAACCCTCAGTGATGTGGTGTACTTTGGCGAAACCTACCACGAAATGTGGGGCGAACCCGTAGCAACCAAGAAATCGGCTTTCTTAAATTATGTAAGCACAAAATTGAGTGCTGCAAGGCCAAACCTGGTAGTAATACATGTTGGCTTAATGCAGCCCGAAATGAACGCGCTGTTTGATATGAACAGTAACATGATGAACGGCAAAGATGGCAAACCACTTACCAGCCTGCACCGCCAAACCGAATTGAACATGATGCTATCGCCCGAGTTTAAAGCTTTAGTGAACAAGAAGTTTGTGCTCACCAATTATACTGAATTGGTAAAGGAAAAGGGCCTCGCCGGCATGAAGAAGGAAACGGTAAAAAACTAAGCGGTTTACGCTTTTCCTTTGGCAGACTTTGGCGACTTGCTTGCCATTACAATAACGATAGCAATTACGCCCCAAAGCAGCATTTGCCAGGTGCTCATGTCCCAGCCGCCCAGCTTCCATGATAGCAGGCCAAAGTAAGTACCTGCAGAACCACCAATAAAATAAGTGGTCATGTAAATGGTATTTAAGCGGCTGTGCGCATGTTCGTCAAGGCTGTAGATACGTGCAAAGTTGGTTATCTGCGCAGCCTGCACACCTATGTCAAGGAAGAAGATAGCAACGATGAGCGCCACAAGCGAATAGGGTAATACTTTTATCAGCAACACACTTGCAATGATCATCCCAACGGATATCAACAAAGAGCGATGGGTGTCACCTTTATCGGCCAGTTTACCAAACCATGGTGCAACCATTGCGCCGCCTATAGCTATCAACCCAAACAGACCGATGGTACCGGTAGCGTAATTCAGCGGGTCTGAACTAAGGTGAAAAGTTAATGTTGTCCAGAACGAGCAGAATATCCCGAAGGTAAAGAAACCCAAAAGAGCAGCTTGTCTTAATATCTTAAATTCGGGTATCAGCGACAGGGCGGATTTTAGCAGGCTACCATAATTGCCCTTGAACTTAGCGGGTACGTTGGGCAGGTAAAATTTAAGCATAATGGCTACCATAAAAACCATTATGGCAGATATGCCATAAACCCAGCGCCAGCCCAGCCAGTCGGCAATTAAGCCGCTTATTACGCGTGCGCCTAAAATACCAACCAATATACCGCTAAAAACCTTGCCTACGGTTTTGCCGCGGTTAACGCTATCCAGCGTAGCTGCCATAGGCATCAGTATCTGTGCCGATGTTGCCAGCAGGCCTACCAGTAAGCTAAGCGCATAAACCTGGTATATTTTGGTGGCAAAGCTAAAACCGGTTAAAGCAACAATAAGCAGCGAGCTTAAAAGCAATATGAGGTTTTTGCGATTTACTTTATCGCCAAGAGGGATCAAAAAAAACATACCCAGGCCGTAACCCAATTGCGCAAACATCGATACCTTTCCTATTTCGGCACCGGTAGCTTGTACCGATTGCCCTATGTCCTTAAGAATGGGCTGATTATAATAGATATTGGCAACGGTTACACCGGCCGCAACTGCCATAACTGGTATTACTGCGGGGTGTAATTGGGGCGTGTTTTGGGTAGCAGTTGAGCTCATTTGTGGTGCAAACGTAAATAATTGAGGGTTGCGGTCAAACCCTGCACAAACTAATCTGCTTGTAACACGTATATTTGTGAGAGTTAACTGACAAAAGCACATCACAATGGCCAAAATTTGCGTTGTTGAAGACGAAGAAAAAGTATCGTCGTTTATAAAAAAGGGACTTGCCGAACACAATTATGAGGTAGACGTTGCCGCCACTGGAGAAGCTGCTTTAAAGTTATTTGACAGCAATGATTATGATCTGGTGATACTTGATGTGATGCTGCCCGATATGACAGGTATTGAAGTATGCCACCAGTTGCGAATGGACGAGCCGCAGATACCCGTTTTAATGCTGAGCGCCTTAGGTACTATAGATGATAAGGTTAGCGGTTTGCACTCCGGTGCGGATGATTACCTGGTTAAGCCTTTCCATTTTAATGAATTGCTGGCCCGTATAGAGGCCATGCTGCGCCGCCGTAAACTGGCCGACAGCGATAGCCACGTGCTAAGCTTTGCCGACCTGCGCCTGAACACCTGGGACAAAACCGCCGAGCGCGATGGTAAGCAGATAAACCTTACTGCAAAAGAATATAGCCTGCTGGAGTTGTTCATCAAAAACCCGAATAAGCTGCTTTCCCGCGAGCAGATTATGGAACGCGTATGGGGAATTAACTTTGATACCGGCACTAACATGGTTGATGTTTACGTAAATTACTTGCGCAACAAAATACAGAAGGGGTTTGAAAAGAAGCTGATACATACCGTTATAGGTATGGGCTATATTTTGAAGGATTAGAAATAAGTATCTATTTAGAAGTAGCGGGAGTGAGGAAGCCGGAGCGAGTTAAGCTCAAAAAAATACATCTTCTGCTTTGCAATTTCCCGCTTGTGGAAGATTTCTCCTCGTACCTCGTTCGAAATGACATTATGCGTTAAATCAATATTCCACCAACGTGAAAATAAAAACCCGCCTTTCGCTCAACTTTACGCTCCTCAGCTCGGGGGCGTTGTTGCTGGTATTGGTTGCGCTTTACATTGCGGTGTATTCGTTTTTTGTTGCTGATTTTTACAACCGCCTCGGCGACCGTGTTAACTTGGCCTCGCAGGTTTACCTGAAAGCCGACGAGCTTGCTGCAGATTCATTGATGCAGGTACAGGATGAATATCTGGAGAAGCTGCCCGATGAGGTGATACGCGTATACGACAAGGATGACATGTCGGCCTTTAAGGTTAACCATAATATTTACTGGACAAAAAGTATTATTGAACAGGTGCGCCGGGAAGGCCTTGTTGAATACGAGGAAGGTACCCGCAAGGTAGTTGGTAAGTTTTTCCATGATAACCAGGGCGATTTTGTGATACTGGCCTCCGCTGTAGACAACAATACGCCAAGGCGTATGCTGGTTTTGGGAGAGATCGCCGGTTCGCTGTTCATTATTTTCGGTGTATTGCTGTTTTTTGTGGGGCGGTGGTTCGCTCAGCGCGCTTTATCGCCTGTTGATAGCATAATAGCGCAAATAAGGCTTATCAGATCAAGCAACCTACACATGCGGGTTAACCAGGTAAAAAACAAGGATGAGATAGCAGTACTGATAGATAATTTTAACCGCTTGCTTGCCCATCTGCAAAATGCATTTGAATTGCAGCAAACCTTTGTAGCCAACGCATCGCACGAGTTGCGCACGCCACTTACCAGTATCATGGGCGAGGTGGAGGTTGCATTGGAGAAAGACCGCGAACCCAAGGAATATCAGCGAATTTTATCATCGATAGTAATGGACGGCGCACGACTGCAGGAAACCATTACCAGCCTGATGGAGCTTGCCCAGGTTGATCTTAATTATACCCGCGCAAAACTTTCGCCGGTTAGGGTAGATGAATTGATATGGGAACTGGACGAGCAGTGGACCATCCGCAAGGGAGCCGGCATGCTGCGTATAAAATTAGCAGACCTGCCCGAAGACGAAGCTTTGTTAACCATTCCGGCCAACAAGCAAATGCTTTATATCGCCTTAAATAATATTATCGATAACGCATTTAAATATTCAAATGCCAGGCCCGTTATACTTGCATTTGAAGCCACAGAAGCATGGATACGTATCTCCGTTACTGATGAAGGGCCCGGAATAAGCAAAGAAAATATCGATCGTATCTTCCGGCCTTTTGTGCGGGTAAATAAAGATACTATGGTGGCCGGCAGTGGGATAGGATTGTATATAACCGTTAAAATCATTGAGCTGTTCAATGGCACTATTCGCGTTGAATCTGATGGGCAAAACGGCAGCACCTTCATTGTGGAACTTACCAAGCCGGAGGAAATTTTGTTGTGATTTAAGGTATTAATTAATCGTTAACTATTTATTTATCAGGACACAAAATAAGCCTTACATTAATTCTAATTACTTTCTAATGCACCTTTAATGTAGCTTTAATTTTGGTGTGATAGCTTTGTTTCATCAAACAATCGCACTAATGTTACTCAGATATTTAAAGATATCCGCATGTTTATTTTCTGCACTTTTAATTGGTCAGCGAGCATCGGCACAAACCGATACACTCCGCTTAACTTTTCAGGATGCAGAGAAACTCTTTCTCACTAATAACCTGCAACTTATAGCGCAGAAGTATAATGTTGATGCATCCCAGGCGCTTATTAAACAAGCCAAACTATGGGACAACCCTGTGCTTAGCACTGATCAAAACATCACTGACGCCAACAAGAAATTTTTTGACCATAGCAACGGCCGCGGGCAAATTTTTGTTCAGTTAAGCCAGGTATTTACAACAGCCGGCAAACGTGGTAAGCAAGTGCAAATAGCCCGGGATGGGGTGCAGATACAACAAGCAGAGTTTAATGATCTGATGCGTAACCTTCGCTACAACCTTTTACTTGATTTTACGCAGGTTAATAACCTGATGGAACAACGCAAGGTTTACCAGACTGAGATCACTTCGGCAAGTGCTATGGTTAACGCTATCGATAAATCTTACCAAAACGGTAATAACTCGCTAAAAGATCTTATCCGTTTAAAGGCCTTGCTATTTGGTTTACAGAATGACCTGGTGGAAATAGATCGCCAGATAAATGATCTGGAAGCTGAATTGAAAACGCTGCTGGTTACAGATCCATCAAAATTTATTGCCCCTCAAATAACATTTACAAATAACCAGGTAGCATTAGATGTACCATCATTGATTGAACAGGCTAAGGCAAACCGTGGTGACTACTTATCTAACGTTTACCAGTTAAACCAAAACCAGCACAACCTTGCTTTACAAAAGGCAATTGCTGTGCCCGATGTTACCGTTGGAAGTGCCTTTGACCAGAATAGCAGCTATGCCCGTAATTATGTGGGATTGCAAATAAGCCTGCCGCTTCCTTTATGGAACCGCAACCAGGGTAACATTAAAAACGCCAGGCTTACGGCGCAAAGCCAGGAGTATACCCTTAAAAACGCCGAAGTAGGGTTAAATAACGATGTGTATTCGGCAGTAAAGCAGTATGGTTTAAGCCAGCAGTTGCTTGGTAAGCAGGAAGATGATTTTTACGATAAGTACGATCAGTTGTACCGTGGTATGGCCAAAGCTTACCAGATAAAGCAGATAAGCCTGCAAGAGTTTGTAGACTTTTTTGACTCGTACCGCGACACCAAGTTGAAAATACTTAATCAGAAACTGAACTTGCAAAAGGCCATTGCCGAATTAAACTTTGCCGTTGGCGCAACGGTGGTAGCACCTTTATAAGTAAGAAGTAAGCCTCTCCCCAATCCCCTCTCCGGGGGAGAGTGGCTAAAAGTTTCCCCTTTTGGGGGAGATTTAGAGGGGCTAAACAAAACATAAAAATAAGAATAACAACCCCCGCATAAACATTGATGAAAAAGCAATTCATATACTTAGGCCTCGGTTTGCTGGGCCTCACCGCCTGCCAGGAAAAGAAAACGGGTACCATGGAAACCAAACAGGTTTGCATCAGCGATTCGTTAGCTAAAATGGTTGAAATTGACACCGCAAAAAGCACCCAAATGGCAGATGAGCTTCCGTTATCGGGCGAGGTATCATTTGACGAGAATAAAGTGGTTAAGGTTTTCCCGGTAACCAGCGGCCAGGTAATGGAAGTAAAGGTTTCCCTGGGCGATAAAGTAACTAAAGGCCAAACGCTTGCCGTTTTACGGAGTGCTGATGTTGCCGGCAATTATACAGACCTGTCATCAACTAAATCAGACCTTTCAATCGCAAAACGCCAGTTAGACCAGGCAGAATACCTGTTTAAAAACGGTATCTCAAGCGAGCGCGATTACACCGAAGCGAAAGAGAATTACAATAAAGCGGTTGCAGCCAACTCAAAGGTAAAGCAGCAAATTGCCATAAACGGCGGCGGCAACACCAGCGCCAGCGGTACTTTGGTGATCAAGGCGCCGGGCAGCGGTTATGTTGTAGAAAAAAATATAGCTGCGGGTAACTTTATACGCCCGGATAACAGCAGCAGCCTTTTTACCATATCAGATATGAAAGATGTATGGATATGGGCAAACGTTTTTGAGACCGACATTGCCAAAGTGAAAAAGGGCTACGATGCTAAGATCACTACCCTTGCTTATCCCGATAAAGTATTCAACGGTAAGATAGACGAAGTAAGTTCGGTACTTGACCCTGATAATAAGGTGATGAAAGTGCGCATAGCGCTCAGCAATCCCGATCTGTTGCTTAAACCGGAGATGTTTACCAATGTGGTGGTTACCAATAAAGAATCGGCTACATCTGTGGCAGTACCAGCATCGGCAGTAATATTTGATAACAGCAAGTTCTTTGTAGTGGTATACAAAAGCAAGTGCGATCTGCAGGTGCGTGCGGTAGATACCATTAAAACCGTGGACAATGTAACTTACATTTCATCAGGCGTTAAACCCGGCGAAATGGTTGTATCTAAAAGCCAGTTGCTGCTTTACAACGCGCTAACGCAGGAATAGGGAAGCAAGATGTCAAGAATCAAGATTCAGGATAGAAGAAATTAGATATAAAGAATAGGATCAGGATTACAAGATCCAAGATACAAGTAGGAAAGCATAGTGCTTCTTCTGATTCTTGCCTCTTGACATCCTGCTTCTCTTAAAATTTCAACATGAACAAGCTTATCAAAAATATCATATACTTTTCGCTGAGGCACAGGGCGATGGTATTCTTCATGACCGGTGTGCTGGCTGTATTAGGCGTCTGGAGTTATTTAAATACCCCTATTGAAACCTTCCCTGACGTTACCAACACGCAGATCATCATCATAGCGCAATGGCCGGGCCGCAGTGCCGAAGAGATAGAGAAAATGGTGACCATCCCGATGGAGACCGTTTTAAACTCGGTGCAAAAGAAAGCTAACCTGCGCACTACTTCATCATTCGGTCTGTCATACGTGCGTATCATTTTTGATGATGATGTTGATGATGCTTTTGCCCGGCAGCAGGTAATGAGCCGCATCATGAACGTGGAACTGCCGGATGGTGTTAAACCGGAAATTGAACCACCTTATGGCCCAACAGGCGAGATCTATCGCTACACGCTTAAAAGTAAAACCGCATCCCTGCACGAGCTTACTGCCATACAGGATTGGGTGTTAGACCGCCAGTTTAAAGCTATCCCCGGCGTTGCCGATGTGAACAGCTTTGGTGGTGAAGAAAAAACTTATGAGGTAAGCGTTAACCCGGCGTTGCTTCGTAAATATGAACTTACCTCGCTTGATATCTACAATGCGGTTAACCGCAGCAACATTAATGTTGGTGGCGATGTGATTGAGAAGAATAACCAGGCCTTTGTGGTGCGCGGTATAGGTTTGATCAATAACATTGGCGAGATAGAGAACATCATCGTTAAGAATGTTAACAATGTACCTATCCTGGTTAAAAACGTTGCCGACGTTAAAGAAAGCGGTTTACCGCGCTTAGGCCAGGTAGGGCGCGACAAGAACAACGATGTGCTTGAAGGCATTGTGGTAATGCGTAAGGGCGAAAACCCAGCCGACGTACTGCAGCGCATCCGCGCCAAAGTTGTAGATCTTAACGATAACATCCTGCCAAAAGGCGTCAAAATAGATACTTTTTACGACCGTACAACCCTGATGGATTTTTGTACCGAAACGGTGATCCATAACCTGTTAGAAGGTATTGTACTGGTTACGGTAATCGTGTTCTTGTTTATGGCCGACTGGCGTACAACGCTTACTGTGGCCATTATTATCCCGCTTGCACTGCTGTTCGCATTTATATGTATGCGCATAAAGGGCATGACGGCCAACCTGCTCTCAATGGGCGCTATTGACTTTGGTATTATCATAGACGGTGCCGTGGTGATGGTAGAGGGGATATTTGTTGCCTTAGACCATCGTGCTAAAGAGCTCGGCATGGAGAAATTCAACAAGATAGCTAAGCTTGGCCTGTTCAAAAACGTGGGTGCCGAAATGGGTAAGGCTATCTTCTTCTCTAAACTGATCATCATCACCTGTTTGATCCCGATCTTCGCTTTCCAGAAGGTTGAGGGTAAGATGTTTTCGCCTTTGGCTTACACGCTGGCGTTTGCATTATTAGGTGCCTTGATATTTACATTGACGCTGGTGCCGGCATTATCAAGCATCCTGCTTAAAAAGAATGTAAAAGAGAAACACAACCCGGTTGTACTGTTCTTTGAGAACGGTATACGAAAGATGTTCAATTTTACGTATAAGAACCAAAAGCTAAGCCTGCTTTGCGCAACAGGTTTTATGGCGTTAACATTTATATCAGCCAAATTTTTAGGTACGGAGTTCCTTCCGCAACTTAACGAGGGTGCCCTTTGGGTAACCGCGCAGTTACCCATGAGTACCTCGCTTGATGCATCTGTTAACGTAACCAATAAAATGCGGCAGATCCTGGGATCTTTCCCCGAGGTTAGGCAAACCATGTCGCAAGTGGGCCGTACCAATGACGGTACCGATCCTAAAGGTTTCTTTAACGTACAGATACAGGTTGACCTTTTACCGAAGAAGGAATGGAAACGCCACATAACACAGGAAGAGCTGATAGCCGAAATGGATAAAAAGCTCAGTCAGTTCCCCGGTATCGTGTTCAACTACTCACAGCCTATCATTGATAACGTGGCCGAAGCTGTGGCAGGTGTGCCTGCATCCATGGCGGTGAAGATATTTGGTCCTGATTTTAAAACGTTAGACCAAAAAGCTAACAGCGTAATGGCTGTACTGAAACAAATAAAAGGTGTTGAAGACCTGGGTGTACTGCGCAATTTGGGCCAGCCTGAGTTTAGGATAGAGCTGGATCAGCAAAAAATGGCGCGCTATGGCGTAGCTACTGCCGATGCAAACTCTGTGATAGAGATGGCCATAGGTGGTAAGGCGGCAACTGAGCTTTACGAAGGCGAGCGCAAGTTTGATGTTCGTATCCGCTATCAAAAAGATTTTCGCGATACCGAGGAAAAGATCGAGAACCTGATGGTGCCAACTTTAAACGGCTCTAAAATATCCATCAAAGAGATCTCGACCATTAAACAGCTTACCGGCCCTGCATTTATTTACCGGGATAACAACACCCGTTATATAGCGGTAAAATTCTCTGTACGTGGCCGCGACTTGGGTAGCACCATCGCCGAAGCGCAGCAGAAAGTTGGCAAAGCCGTTAAGCTCGATAAAGGTTACACCTTTACTTGGAACGGTGAATTTGAGAACCAGATCCGCGCATCTAACACCTTATCGCGCGTGGTACCTATTTGTTTGCTGGTTATCTTCCTGATACTTTATGTAACCTTTGGTAACGCTAAAGATGCCATACTGGTGATCCTTAATGTGCCGTTTGCACTGATAGGGGGCATATTGGCTTTGCATATCACGCAGATCAACTTCAGTATATCTGCGGGTATTGGTTTCATAGCCTTGTTTGGGGTATGTATCCAGAACGGGGTGATCCTGATATCGGTATTCAAAAAGAACCTTGAAGAAAAAATGCCGCTGAACGAGGCGATACTTGAAGGTGTGATATCACGCGTGCGCCCTGTGGTGATGACCGCCCTGATGGCTGCCATTGGTTTAATGCCTGCTGCAATATCAACCGGTATTGGCAGCGAAACCCAAAAACCCCTTGCCATTGTGGTGATAGGTGGTTTAATAACTTCTACTATACTTACCCTCTTAATATTACCGGTGATATATGCTATGGTATATCGCCTGATACACCGTCGCGAAAACCGTAAATTGTTAAAAAGGATGGGTGTAGTGAGTGCTTAGTTTATTGTTTGAAATTGCATATCCAAATAACCCCGGCGCGAGGCCTGGCAGGATATGCAATTTTTTCTATTGATGTTTGAGTCTGTTGATAGCTTTATCCTGTAAGCTGCTCATCAAAACAACCATAGTAATGGCGCCGATAGTGGCAAACAGCATATCAGATTGCGTATCCCAAACATACCCTTGCGTACCCAAAAAGGAATCGCCTGATGAACCTGAGAGAACCGACACCAGCCACTCGATAAATTCGTAAGTAACGCTGATACTCATACAAACGCATACCGTTAAAAAAGCCAGCCAGCGTTTTCCGTTAATTATTTTCTTGCGTACAAATAGCTCCCTAACAATCATTGCAGGGACAAAGCCCTGCGCAAAATGGCCGATCTTATCATAATTGTTTCTCGACTGATGTAAGACATCGCGCAGCCAATTAAAAGCGGGCACCTCTGCATAGGTGTAATGGCCGCCAACGAATAAGATGTAGCAGTGCAAAAGAATAAACCAATAGGTAAGGCTGGTAAACCTGAATTTTTGATAGGTCAGTATCAATATAACAGATCCAATTATCGCCGGAAAGACCTCCAGCAACCAGGTGAAATAATCATGGGGTTTAATGGCAGATGTGGCAAGGCCGATAATAAATAGTACGACGAGGATAAGGTGCTTTCTCATTGCTGAAAGATATAAAAAGCGGTGAGAAGTGTAAAAAACTTCATTTGTAAATTGCTGGGAACCAGTTTTTAAATACTTGTTTTTTGATTAAAAAGCCTTTGCAGGGCAATCTTACAAACATTTTTTGCGTTTAAACAGTTGTTAAAACAGAACAAACGTAGAGCCTATAGAAAAAAATAATACACATTAACCAAACATTGAATTAGTTTATGAATTACGCGAAAAGATCAATTTTAGCTTTGGGTGTTGTATTATTTATAGGTGTTGCTGCTAACAATGCATCGGCACAAACCACGCCCGATACCGCCAAGAAAACTACTACAACCACCACAACTCCTGCACCTGCCCAGTCTGATGCAGCAAACGTTGTACAGGCCCTGCAAAGCAACTCGGATTACTCAACCGCTTTTGAGCTGGTAAAAGAAGCAAAGCTCGATTCTGCTTTAACAGTAGGTGGCCCTTATACCATTTTTGCACCAACTAACAATGCATTTAACGCACTGCCTGCAGGTACGATTGATGCCTTGAAAAAAGACCCGGCAAAATTGGCTACTATATTAAAAGGACACGTGGTAAATGGCACTTATGATAAAGCCGGATTAATTAAAGCCTTAAGTGCTGGTAAAGGTAAAGCTACCGTAACCACACTTGACGGCCAAACGCTAACCCTTTCTGTAACTGCCGATAAAAAACTCCAATTGACAACTGCAGCAGGCAAAAGCGCCCAGGTTGTACTGTACGACCTTAAAGGCGGCACCGGCGTAGTGAACGGTATTAATGCCGTACTGCAATAATTAATACACGGTCAAATTTAATTTATAGCATCAAGGGCCTGTTGATTTTTCAACGGGCCTTTTGCTTTAAAAGATTATTGACGTAGCTTTACTTTACTACCAATTGATAAATATTATGCAGCACAACGCAAAAGGCATCAGGCCGTTTATAGGCGCCAAGGACTACGATCTGTCGCGCGCGTTTTACAGCGCATGGGGTTTCGAGGAATTTGTTATCTCACCCGATATGTCGGTTTTTAAATTGGGCGATATGGCTTTTTACCTGCAAAAATACTATAACCAGGATTGGGTAGATAATACCATGCTGTTTATGGAAGTAGATAACGCGCAGCGCTACTACGAAGAACTGAAAGCGCTTGATCTGCCATCAAAATATCCCGGCGCCCGCGTGTCGCCGGTACGTGTGGATACCTGGGGCGACGAATGCTTTGTACACGACCCATCAGGCGTGCTGTGGCATATCGGGCATTTTAAGGGGTAGTTATTCAGTTTGCGGTTGCAAGTTTGCAGTCGGCAGCTTCCATTCATCTCTCGAGAGGGGTCGGAGTGTGTCATCTATGTCTGTCATGGTTAGGCTGTTGAACCACGAATCGCGCGCACGGTCTTCGACAAGCTCAGACTGACACTTGCTGAAATGATAGAAGAATGTATTATCTGGCCTTGTCATGGTGAGCCTGTCGAACCACATAAACTTTTAGTTCAGACACCTTTCACCATCTCCACGTGCGGGATGCCATCTTCATCGTAAACATCACCCTGCTCCACAAAGCCAAATGACTGATAAAATTTAAGCAAATACAACTGTGCGCCAATGCGTATAGGTTCGCGGCCAAATAGCTCATAGCAACCCTGTATGGAAGCTTCTATCAATTTCTTTCCTACACCGGTTCCGCGGTGGGCAGGGGAGGTGATAACTCTTCCTATAGACACTTCATCAAAAGATAACCCCGCAGGCAGCAAACGCGTGTAGGCTGCAAGCTGATCGCCGGCGTAATACAGCAGGTGATGGCTTTGCTGGTCCTTGTTATCCGGGTCAAGGTAGGGACAGTTTTGCTCAACTACAAAAACCTCCGCACGCAAACGCAGCAGGGCGTAAAGTTCATGCGTGGTAAGCTCGTTAAAATGTTTGATGGTGTAGTGGTAGTTCATATGGTTAGTAAACAAAGGTAAGATAATGGTGTAAACCTAAGGCTTTGTAATCGCGAATGCCCTTGTCCAATTAAAGTGAATGCATATTAGTATTTTGATTATAAACCTGATACATTATATTCGTGTTAACAAAAAAAACCTTATTGCATGAAAAAACTTTACACAATTCTAATTATTGGGATTTTTGCTTGTAAGCTATCTAAAGCCCAAGACAATGCGCAACTCCAGATTGATTCGCTTGAAAAAAAATTCACCTATCAACATGGTACCATCAAGCTTGGTAACGGTGTAGGTTCAATTACAGTTCCACCAGGCTTTAAATATCTCGACTCTGTACAGGCACTTAAAGTGCTTACCGTTTTATGGAATAATCCGAAAACAGAAAACATGACGCTTGGGTTTATTCTGCCCGAAAAGCAGGGCATTTTAACCACCGGCGGTTATGTGTTCAATATCCAGTATGATGCTATCGGTTATGTAAAGGATGATGATGCTAATGATATCAATTACGATGAACTACTAACCAACCTAAAGAAAGAAACGGCTGACGAAAATGACGAACGCACCAAAGAAGGTTACCAACCTATTGAAGTGGTTGGCTGGGCTGCCAAGCCTTATTACGATGCTAACCGCCATATCCTGCACTGGGCAAAAGAGGTTAAATTTGGTGCCGATAGTGTAAATACACTTAACTATAACGTACGTGTGCTTGGCCGTAAAGGAGTGTTGGTGCTTAATGCTATAGCAACAATGCAAGAGGTAAATGCCGTTAAAGCAGGTGTGCCGCATGTTTTAAATGTTGTAAACTTTGCAGATGGCTACAAATACACTGACTTCGATTCTGGCGTAGATAAGGTAGCTGCCTGGACGATAGGCGGACTTGTAGCCGGTAAAATACTGGCTAAGGTAGGTTTCTTTGCCCTGTTGCTCAAATTTTGGAAATTGATCATGCTGGCATTTGTTGCGGTAGGGAGTTTCTTCCGCAAGTTATTTAAAGGACGTAAAAAGGAAGAGCCTGTATTTGTACCGGAGCCTGCACCGGCAAATGAAAATACAGCATGGGTTGCAAGCGAAACAGCAGATAAACCGCTAAATGAATTAGCGGACGTGGAAGAAGAAAAAAAATAATTCAGAAATATCTTGATTTCAAAAAATAATACTTATAATTGCATCATGAAAACAACAACAATACAAATACAATTGCCGCAACCGATTAGTCGGAGGTGATTGGGTATGTATTGTAAAAAATAACTGAATACTTGAGATCCTCTTAGACATTTTCTAAGGGGATTTTTTGTTTTCAGGCCATTTCAGGGTAGTATATCAATTGGTTAGATTACCGCATTTGGGATGCGGAGGCTCCCGGTTCGAGTCCGGGTTACCCTACTGATTTATAAGGAAATATACCTTAATGGTTAGAGCAGTGCCCTTATACGGTACCGGTTGAAGGTTCAAGTCCTTCTATTTCCACTTGTTCTATTTTCCTGTGGTGCAATGGTAGCACGTCTGATTTTGGTTCAGAAGATCGTGGTTCGAGTCCATGCAGGAAAACATGGTTTTTTATCTGCAATATTAAAGTTAAAATCATCTACAGATGGGTAGGGGATGGTGTGTTTTTTAATAAAGAAAAATCTTTATTATATTCTGCCTTTGATTGGGGCGGCGGGGGTAGATGTCATGGTGAGCCCTTCGAACCACTTTTCGCTTTATAGGCCTTCGACAAGCTCAGGCTGACAATAATTTTTCCCTCCCGGGCGATTTGTTTTTTATTCCCAACATTTATACTGAATCCACCTGATGTGACCCACTCTTAATCAATTGCTTTAAACTTTCGCAAAAGCTGTTTGTTATTCATTGAAAACGCTAACGCCATGAACGACAAAGTATTTGCACAGCAATTTGCCCACGAGCTTGACATGGAAACCACATCAACCCTTAAATGCCTGGAGCGTATTCCGCCGGAGTTGTATAGCTACAAACCGCACGAGCGATCAATGGAAATGGGTTACCTTACCTTGTTGGTTGCCGAGATACCCTTGTGGATAGCCTTGATAATTGAACAGGGCGAAATCGATTTCGCCACCTATCAGCATCGCGAAGCTAAAACCACGCAGCAAATAGTAGATCATTTTAATGATAATATAGCTAAAGCTAAAAATGCGCTTAACAATGTTGAGGACGGCTTGCTGGAACAGCCGTTTTATTTAAAAAGAAGCGGTGAGATATTGCTGCAGTCTACCAAGCGCGAGCAGATAGAGAGTACCATTAACCACATGGTGCATCATCGCGGTCAGCTTACCGTTTACATGCGCCTCAATAATATTGATGTGCCGTCGATATACGGCCCTTCGGCTGATGACAGGAGCTACGGTGCCGCACAATCTTCATAATAACATATAACACAAATGAGAATAGTAACCCTAGAAGAGCATATCTCTTTCCCCGAAATGAATGAGTTGCTGCCGGCAGCTATTGTTGCGGCTAAGGATACATCCGGCCCAGCCGCGCAAATGATGCCCAAGTTGGCAGATATAAGCGGCGATAGGCTTGCCTCGATGGATAAGAACGGCATAACGGTGCAGGTGCTTTCTGTAGAAAATACCGATGTGAACTTGCTGGATAGCAAACAGGCACCGGGTTTTGCATCGCACTACAATGATCTGATAGCGCAAAAAATAAGCCATCACCCAGATCGTTTTGCTGCCTTTGCGCATCTGCCAATGACGGCCCCTGCCGCCGCTGCCGATGAGTTAGAGCGTACCGTTACCCAATACGGCTTTAAAGGGGCAATGATAAGGGGCCATACCAACGGCGAATTTTTAGACAACTCCAAGTTTGCACCGATATTTGAGCGTGCACAAAAGTTGAATGTGCCCATTTACATTCATCCCGGGATACCGCCACAGCCGGTAATGGATGCATACTACAGCAATGTTGGCGGTGTTGCCGGTCCGTTAAATTCATTAGCCTGCTGGGGTTGGGGCTGGCATTCTGAGACCGCTATACATGTGCTAAGGCTGCTGGCCGCCGGTACGTTTGATCAATTCCCAAAGCTTAAGGTAATCATAGGCCATATGGGCGAAATGCTGCCCATGATGTGGGTGCGCTCGCAACGCGGGTTTCAGCCGGGTGCAGGCGGTCAAAATCAGCGTGGCCTGCAGGAAACCTTTCGTGAACAGGTGTATATTACCACCAGTGGTTTTTTTACGCAGCCGCCCCTGCAAATTGCCCTGGACACCTTCGGCATAGATAATATGATGTTTTCCATAGATTATCCGTTTAGCACCAATGAAATGGGTGCGGATTTTCTAAATCAGGTAGAGCTGCCAAAAGATGACCTTGAAAAGTTTGCACATGGCAATGCGGACAGGATCTTAAAACTTCGCTAAAAATATTTTGCAATTTCCATATTAATCGTAATATTGCGATTGATATGGGAGTTACTAAATCAGAGATATATACGGAGGAGCAGAACAAGCTGGCTATGCAATTGAAGGCTATTGCGCATCCTGCACGTATTGCCATTCTGCAGGAACTCATCAAAGCCAATGCCTGCATCTGCGGCGACTTGGTTACCGAACTCGGCCTGGCACAGGCAACCATCTCACAACACTTAAAGGAACTTAAGAACGCCGGCTTGATACAAGGCACCATCGAGGGTGTTAGTGTTTGCTATTGTATCGAACCCAAAGCATGGAAAAGTCTGCAGGCAGAGTTAAACCAGCTATTTACTTCTTATAAAGACAATAATAACTGCTGTTAAAAAAATTTGAAACAATTAATCGCAATATTACGATGGAAACTAACGACCAACTAAAGGAAATTGTAAGGCAAAAGTACAGCGAGATAGCCTTGCAGGATAAGGATGTTAACGCATCATCATGCTGTGGCGCTACCGGCTGCTCAACCGAGATCTATAACATCATGAGTGATGATTACACCGAGATGGAAGGCTACAATGCCGATGCCGACCTTGGCCTGGGCTGCGGCCTGCCTACGCAATTTGCCAAAATTAGGAAAGGCGATGTGGTGATAGACCTGGGCAGCGGTGCCGGTAACGATTGCTTTATAGCCCGTGCTGAAACCGGCGAAACCGGCAAGGTGATAGGTATTGATTTTACCCCGGCCATGATTAATAAGGCCCGCGCCAATGCCGAAAAGCTTGGTTTTAACAACGTAGAGTTTAGGCAGGGCGATATTGAGCACATGCCGGTTACCGCCAACATTGCCGATGTTATTGTGAGCAACTGCGTACTCAACCTGGTGCCCGATAAGGATGCCGTTATCAGGGATATTTACAGGGTACTGAAACCCGGCGGGCACTTCAGTATATCTGATGTGGTGTTGGTTGGCAACCTGCCCGATGCACTCCGTAAGGATGCAGAGATGTACGCAGGCTGTGTAGCCGGGGCTATCCAAAAGAATGTGTACCTAAGCCTGATAAAAAGCAATGGCTTTACCAACATCACCGTACAAAAAGAGAAGGTTATTGTAGTGCCTGATGATATCCTGAACAAATACCTGGGCACTGCCGAACTTGAAAGTTTTAAAGCCGGCAGTACAGGCATTTTCAGCGTTACCGTTTATGCCGAAAAACCTTCGGACGCGGCTTGCTGCCCGCCGGGATGCTGCTAATCAAAGAACAACACACATGAAAAATATATTAGTGCTTTGCACCGGCAACAGTTGCCGCAGCCAGATAGCCGAGGGTTATCTGCGCTATTTTAGCGAAGGGAAAGCCAACATTTACAGCGCCGGTATCGAAACACATGGCGTAAACCCGCGTGCCATTGCTACCATGCAGGAGGACGGTATCGATATCTCCGCCCATACCTCAAATAATGTAGACGAGTATGCCAACGTGCCCTTTGATTACGTGATAACCGTTTGCGATAACGCCAAAGAGAACTGCCCGTACTTCCCGACCGAGGCCGTCAAACTGCACCACAACTTCCCCGACCCTGCTAAAGCGCAAGGCACAGAAGAGGAGATAATGGCAGAGTTCCGCAAGGTGCGCGGGATGATTAAGGATTATTGTAAAACGTTTACCGAAAAGTATTTAAGCTAATGCCAGATCATTGTGCGCCGGCTGCAGAGCGCAAAAAACTAAGTTTTTTGGATAGGTATTTAACCGTTTGGATCTTTAGCGCTATGGTTATTGGCCTGGGTATCGGTTACTTTGTACCATCGTCATCTGGTTTTGTAAGTTCATTTTCAAACGGGACCACCAATATTCCTTTAGCCGTTGGTTTGATACTGATGATGTACCCGCCGCTGGTAAAGGTAGACTATACCAAAATAGGGGAGGTTTTCAAAGACTTGAAAGTATTAAGCGTATCCCTTGTTTTAAACTGGATCATCGGCCCGGTGCTGATGTTTTTGCTGGCTATTGTGTTTTTGCACGATCATCCGCACTATATGGTGGGGCTTATTTTAATTGGTTTGGCCCGGTGCATTGCCATGGTGGTGGTATGGAACGAATTGGCCGAAGGGAACCGCGAGTATGCCGCCGGACTGATCACCCTTAACAGCATCTTCCAGATCTTACTTTACAGCGTATTGGCTTACCTGTTTATCACGGTGCTGCCGCCCATGTTTGGGCTTAAGGGATTCAGCATCAACGTTACCATAAAAGATATCGCCAAAAGTGTTGGCATTTACCTGGGCATACCGTTTTTAGCTGCGGTAGTAAGCCGGTTTATTTTAATTAAAGCCAAAGGCAAAGCCTGGTTTACAGATAGCTTTGTGCCCATGGTTTCGCCGGTTACATTGATTGCCCTGTTGTTTACCATTGTGCTGATGTTCACCTTAAAGGGCGAACTGATCCTGAAGATCCCGCTGGATGTGTTGCGGATAAGCATACCGCTGGTTATCTATTTTGCGGTGATGTTTGTATGCAGCTTTTTTATAGGCAAATGGTTCGGGGCCGATTACTCGCGCTCGGCAGCGATAGCCTTTACCGCAACCGACAATAACTTTGAATTGGCCATAGCCGTCGCCATAGGCGTATTCGGCATTAACTCCGGCGAAGCCTTTACAGGCGTAGTTGGTCCGCTGGTAGAAGTGCCTGCGTTAATAGGCCTGGTGAAACTGGCTTTTTGGTTTAGGGAGAGGTGGAGATTCAAGGGGTAGATGTGGGGCGCACGAAACTTTGTTAATCGGATTAGCTTTGTTAGATATTGTTCACTCCAATCTCCATAATCGGAGTTTGAAAAGACAATAGAAAACATTAAATTGCCTGTCTAAATCTTATTACAACATGGCTAAAAAGAATAATTTCTATTCTGATTCTTTTCGAATATTTAAAAAAATATCAAAAAAAATTGTTGATTCAGAATTGACTGACGATGATAATATCATTGAAAACGCTCTTTTTTTTGCAATTGGAATAGAAAAATTGTTAAAAGGGATAATCTATGACGTCAATCCATTATACATATTGGAAAGCCCAGATTTCAAAAATTCAGTGCCGCTATATTATGGATCGTTAATAAATGATAAGACGGAAATTACAAAAAGTCCGAATGGAGACGTGATTGCCTTTCACTCAAGTGTTTTACGAGCCGCTACATTCTCAAAGGCGATACTCGATAATAAAAACACATTAATGAAATTAAAAAATGCGCGAGACATTATCGTACATCACAATTATAAGAATTTAGAAATCGAGGAATTGAAAATATTATTAGAGCGTGATTTTTATCCTCTTTTATCGGCCATATCTGCCGAGCATAATTTGGGAGGACAAAATAATTTTTTTAGCAATCTACATTCTAAGCTTGCCCGAAAAAGTAGTACTCTTCAGAACGACGTTGAAAAGCAAATAAAATTGAAAATGGAAAGTGCATCTGCTCATTGGGCTACACTGAAAGGAAGTTCAACATTTGATCGAAAAGTGGGTGAGGCGAGAACTGCAGAATTATTAAAAAAGGTATTTGCATATCCTGCGGAATGTCCGAGTTGTAAAAATTATGGGGTTGTTTATACAGCACCATTGATGGAATTCGATAGTTACAAAAATGAGATGGTACAAACAGGGCTTGAAACAAAAGCCTTTAAGTGTGGTTTTTGTACTTTGGAAGTGGCTGATTATAAGGAGTTGGACTATTTAAAAATTAAACCTGATACTAAAAATAAAGACAAAATTATTTTAGAATACAAAGGTGATCTTGAAGTCCTCGAAAATTCAAAATAAATTTTTAAAATGCTGCACAGATTTGCAGACGCATACGTGCGCAATATGCTCATGTTAATGTAAGCACATGACACATTTAATCGTAGATCTATTATGTCAGAAGCTACCGAAAAGGAATAGTTAATAGGAAATAGCTGCGTTGCGGCCTTTTCTTTAATAACAATTATATAAAAAGTAATGCAAACCCTAACTGAAGAACAAGCAGATTATGTAATGGCGCATTACAGCAGCCTGCTTAATTTACCTGAGCAAAGGGCTTTGCGGCATTACAAGTCTGAAGTTAAAATTGAAGGCCCAGACGCTGAAAGGCTAAAGCGTGTTTACATGCGCACGGGCTGGCTTACAGATGATCCGGTTATTTTAAGTTACCTGCGTGAGGGTTATGTGAAATTTACGCTTAACTGTGCAAACCGTATAGTAAGGGATAATCCTGATAAAGTGTTTTTTAACCTCTGCCCAAATTGCCAAAGGCTGGCAAGAACACCTTATGCCAAACAATGCCGTTTCTGCAAGTACAACTGGCATTAAATTTTTTTGCGTTGACCGGTGTTCACGCCATAAACGCAATCACCTTAATTTTCCTCCACCATCGGCAGGTTCATGATATGTTGGCGGCTCCAGTTGGATAGCTGCGTTAGGATAGGGCGCAGTGTTTCGCCCTTTGGGCTTAGCGAGTACTCCACCCTTGGCGGTACCTCGGGGTAGGCCTTGCGGATAATGATGTCGTCGGCTTCCAGTTCCTTCAACGTGCGCGAAAGTACCTTAAGCGCCATGCCGGGGATTATCTTATGCAGTTCGCCAAAACGTAATGGGCCTCGCATCAGCAGCCACAAAATGGGTGGTTTCCACTTGCCGCCTATCACATCTATGGTAGCGGTGATGGGGCATTCTTCGGCTCCGTGATATTTTTGTAAATTATTTTCAGCCATAGCTTTACGTACAAACAAATACTACCAAATTGTTATTAGTAGACAAAAAGGTAACTACTTGACAAAAGTATAGTATTGGGATACATTTGTCAAAAAACAAAAGGAATAATCATATGAAAATTATAGTGATAGGTGCATCGGGCACCATTGGTAAACACGTAGTGAACGCATTGGCAGAAGGTAACGAGATCATCAAGGTAGGCTCAAAATCCGGCGATTACCAGGTAAATATTGCAGACGCGGCTTCCATCAAAAACCTGTTTGAACAGGTTGGTCCGTTCGATGCCCTGGTGAGCACCACCGGTGATGCTTACTTCGGCCCATTCAAAGACATGACCGAAGCCAACATGCGCGTAGGTATCGATAGCAAGCTGATGGGGCAGGTGAACCTGGTACTCATTGGTCAGCACTACATTAACCCAAAAGGCTCGTTCACCCTTACCTCCGGCAGTTTAGCCGACGACCCTGTGCCAATGGCAGCAGCCGCAGGTACCGCAAACGGCGCGTTAGATTCATTTGCCAGGGGCGCGGCCATCGAACTGGTGAATGGTGTCCGCATCAACACGGTAGCGCCGGGTGTAGTAGAGGAATCTCCTGCCTATTTCCCATACTTTAAGGGTCACATCCCGGTAAATATGCACCGCGTGGCGCAGGCCTACGTTAAAAGCGTCCTCGGCGCACAAACCGGGCAGGTGTATAAGGTATTGTAACAGACAAATACAGAAGCCCTCTCCAAATGAGAGGGCTTTGTTTTTGTACGATATTTAAGTTTGCCTTGAATTTCGAAAGGTTACTACGGCCATAACTATGCAAATTATTCCCAATATAGATAGTGACTCACCTTTACCGCTTTTGACGTAGCCGGTAAGCAGTAGAAAACCGATACTTGCAAGCGGTAAGATTGCCAGCAACGCAAAAAAATTTATGCTCACCTTTTTGTGTGCAGCAGGTATTATGCGCGGTTGTGGATATATATACAGATCATGTCTACATTCCAGGGTTTTTTTGATTTCTATCTCTGCTGTTAGTTCGTCGCTAAGCTGATTCCATTCTGGATAATTATCAAAATTGAATCTCTGATAAATACTAAGGAACCTTATTACATTGAACCTTAAATTTGGTTCGTTCACATGGCCGTACAAAAACTCATAGTCTTCTAAGTCATAAGCCTGCAGGCTTTCATAATCAGTTAATTTATAGCGGGGCAAAGATTCGATATAGAATACGGCTTCGGCAACATTGATAGTCTGGTTGTGAAACCTACGCCAAACTTCAGAAAGTAAAGCTCTTGTAATTACGAGATCGTCAGATTCAGGAACGGTTTGATTTATTACCCCTATCAACTCATTGTCATCCCGGCTCATAGATAAGGCTATAAACGTATAATCCGGTTCATCAGTGTGCATGATGATCTCGTCTGCCCACGCTACAACATCGGCCTTTGTTATCAAACCTATGCGTAATCCTAACCTATATGCCTGCAGAAGTAATTTATAATCTGATAGCGAAGCATCCATGTTTAAAAAATTAAAACGGCAATCTAATAAAGATTGCCGTTTGGTTGTTATCAATCCTCCGGCCTTTCCTTAGGGTCAGCCATGCGGACTATTCTCGGTTGAAATTTAGCCAGTACATCAACCAGGTCATGCTGTGCAGCTATTACGGTGTGTATGTCTTTGTACACCATCGGCGCCTCGTCAATGTCGCTACCCAACAGGGTTATCTTCTTATCCAGCAGTTCGGCCACTACCAGGTCGCGTTTAATGGTTTTAAAGGCCGCGCTACGGCTCATTAGCCGCCCTGCACCATGGCTCGCCGAATTGATAGAAGTAGCTTCACCTTTACCACGCACCAAAAAGCCCGGTGTGCTCATACTTCCCGGAATGATACCCAGTACACCCTCGCCGGCTGGCGTTGCACCTTTACGGTGTACCATTACTTCGGTTCCATCGGGCAGCTGCTCTTTCCAGGCAAAGTTGTGGTGGTTCTCTATTCGTGCCAAAGGCTCAAGCATCATTTCTTTAGCTATCTTGTTATGTATCTCGTGGTGATTGGCGCTTGCGTAATCACCGGCCAAATTCATAGCCAGCCAGTATTCATGGCCCTCTTCGGTATCCAGATCCAACCATGCCAAATGCTTGGCCTCATGCGGCAGCTTGGTTTTCTTCATGGCAATATCTGAGTAGTAATTGGCAATGCTTCCGCCAAAACCACGTGAGCCGGAGTGCGATAGCAAGGCCAGGTAATTACCGCCTGGTATGCCCTCTAAAGCGCCATCGGCTATGCTTAGCTCGCCCCACTCCACAAAATGGTTACCTGTGCCTGATGTTCCTAATTGCCTGTAAGCTTTGTTCTTTAACAAACGTATCTGTTTGGTTGCACTCCAGTCGGCACGGTCAAACAAGCTATCATCATAATGGGCACCACTTTCGCTACCGATACCAAAATGCGTGTTTTTTAACAGTAAGCTTTTCAGGTTATCCTGTTTAGTATCAATGGTTGTAGCAGGCAACTCAAAAATGCTTAAGCACATTCTGCAGGCAATATCCACACCCACAGCGTAGGGGATAATGGTATTGGCCGTAGTGGCCAGCACGCCGCCAATGGGTAGGCCATAACCCTGGTGTGCATCGGGCATAAGGGCGCCGGCAACGGCTATTGGCAATTGTATAGCCGTCCTCATCTGTGCCAGCGCCCCGGCCTCAATATGTTCTATCCCGTAAACCGGGAATTCCGCTATCTCTTTTTTAAGCTCATGCACGCTGCGCGCTTGTTTAACAAACTTGCCTTCTTTTCTCAGGTCGATAACCTTTTCGGCAATGTTCTTAAACTTGCCACCCTTTTTTAGTGCATACGGCATCGGGTCGTCAATCAACGATTCAAGGTTGGCCAGTATTTGCGGCTTATCCATCACCTGGTTCTTAAGCAAGCCATTAGCCACACGGCTAAATGCAACCAGCAGTTCCAGGTCGTTAATGCCTAAAGCACTTATTTCTCCGTTTGATATTTTTTCCTTTTCCATAACCTCTTTTTTGTCTCCGCCCCGTGTTAGGCGGAGACGTTTTTTATTTTTCTTTTCTTGATTATGATACAAAGTAAAATACCAAGTGCGCAGTGTTTTTGCGCAGTAAAAAATATTTTCAATAAAAATTAATTATTATTGCGAAACACCTATCACTAATCTTAAAGTGGAAACGATTCTAAGGTATGGCGGCTGTTGGATACAGACTGATAAAGATACTATCTACGGTAATTATGACGCATCGTTTGGAAAAGAACGCTGGCAGATAACGTTACAAAGCGAAACTTTTTGCTATATCAATGACAACGTAAAAACCTTTTTTAACGTTGCCGATGTCAAAGAAATCCAATTTGAGATTGGAGATCACCCAAGGCGCGGTTCATCTTCTTTGCCGCAGCCTTCTGTTTATGTAATTCTAAAAAATGATCCTGACCCTAAAGAATTTTTTCATTTCATCGTAAACGAAGAGTTTGTTTTATCTAACAAAACCCGCGCTTATGATGCTTGTGAAAAACTTGTCAGCCTTATAGGGGAGAGGTATGGTATTTCAACGTCTTATAAATTATCAATTGACACCAAAAAGAAAAGGAATGCGATAGCACTGGTACCACTTGTGTTAATTATTATCGTGATCGTACTTCTGCTGAGACTCAGACAATAAATTCAATTGCTCAACTATGCCTGTTAACCGCAACGCCCTTATCCGCTATCGCACTATCGATAACTGCCTGCGCAACCGTTTTAAGAAATGGACGCTTGAGGCCTTGATAGATGCTGTATCAGATGCCTTGTACGAGTTTCAGGGTATAGACAAAGGTGTGAGTCGACGCACCATCCAGGCAGATATTGAGATGATGCGCAGCAACAAACTGGGTTATGAAGCACCTATTGTTGTGGTTGATAAAAAGTATTATACCTATAGCGATAAGGATTACAGCATTACCAACATCCCGCTTAATCACCAGGATATGCAGGTACTTACCGAAGTATCAAACCTGCTGAAACAGTTTAAGGGCTTTAATCACTTTGCCGATCTTAACGAGATGGTGAGCAAGCTGGAGGATAAGATCTACACGCAAAAAACCAACAGCCCGGCAGTTATTGATTTTGAAAAGAACGAAAACCTGAAGGGGCTTGAATGGCTTGAGACCATTCGTAAAGCCATCGTTGCGCGCAAGGCTATCTGCGTAACTTACAGATCATTTAAGGCAAGGCAGGCCAGTACCTTTTGTTTTAGTCCGTACCTGCTTAAGGAGTATCGTAACCGCTGGTTTGTTTTAGGGGTATCACATGCGCGCAATAAACCCTTACTTAACCTGGCGCTGGATAGGACAGAGACCATTGAAGAACATCCGGATGAGTACATACCTAACCGGCAGATAGACCTGAGTACCTATTACGATGATGTTTTGGGTGTAACTAAAACCCCTAATCAAAGGGCATGCGAAGTTGTTTTCTGGGTAGATGACAGTAACGCGCCTTATGTGATAACGAAGCCGATACACCACACGCAAAAGTTTCTGACGGATGAAATGGACGGCAAGATATTCAGCATAAGGGTGATACCAAATTTTGAATTGGAGCGCGAACTGCTCGGGTTTGGTTCGAGGTTAAGGGTGCTTGGCCCCCGCAGTTTACGCAAGCGTATCAAAGAAGAACTGCAACTGGCAATAAATGGCTACGATGTACAGATACAGGCCATTAACGAAGATTCGGAAGGGACGGTGTAAAGAAATTGTCAGGGTCAGAATTGCCGTGCTTTCAGAATTAGATTGGTTTTTTAAACAGCTTGCGCGCATACCGGGTATGCTTAAGCACCACTGCCAAGATCCTGTCAGCGTTCACGGCGTTCACGGCGTTCACGAGTGTTCATGGCGTGAACATGAACGCTTGTGGTAAGGGGTGGATTGCAGGTAATGATTAGAAAAAGTAAGCCAAAGTAAGGCCTAACTAAGTACATTGTAGTGCACTACGAGCGCACCATGACACAGGACGAAGCCATCAACAAAAAAGCCGCCCCCAACCTAAGTCGGGATGCGGCTTCCTCAGATCACTCATCAACAAGAGATCATTTCCAGCCACCACCAAGCGAGCGGTAAAGCTCGGCTACGGCGCTTAGCTGCTGGCGTTTAATGGATGCCAGTTCCAGTTCGCTTTGCAATACATTACTTTGGGCGGTGATCACCTCAAGGTAATTCGCCATGCCGTTCTTAAACAGCAGGTTGGCGTTGCCGGTTGCCTGTTGCAGGGTGCTTACCCTGTTGGCAGCAATGGTTTGCTGTGCTTTTAGTTTTTCTATTTTTACCAAGGCATCAGATACCTCACCAACAGCATTCAACACCGACTGGCGGAACTGCAACACGGTTTTCTCGCGCTCAACTTTGGCCACCTCGTATTGAGTTTTCAGCCTTTTGCGGTTAAACAGCGGCTGTGTAATGCCCCCTGCCACCGTACCAAACAGCGAGGCCGGTAAGCTGAACCAGTTGCTGGCCCTGAACGAGTTTACACCACCCTGCGCAGTAATGGTAAGCGATGGGTACATATTAGCAGCAGCTATACCCACGTTAGCATTGGCAACGTTAAGTTCCAGTTCGGCGCTACGCACATCCGGCCTGCGGCTTACAATGGCTGATGGCAAACCTGTGGGTACGTTTTCCGCAACAGGCAGCTGATCTAAACGGGTATTGCGCTCGATTGCAGAAGGCAATGCACCTGCAAGTATGCGTAAGGCATTTTCCTGTATGGTGATATTTTGCTCAAACTCGGGTACCAATTGTGCAGCTGCCAGGCGCTGTGCTTCGGCCTGCTGAACGGCCAACGAAGTAACTTGTCCTGAATTGAATTGCAGGTTTAAAATACGCAGCGTGCTATCTGTAAGGTTTACGTTACGCTTGGCAATCTGCAACTGCTCATCCAGCATCAGCAGGTTGTAATAACCTTGCGAAACTGAAGCAACGATGTTGGTTTGGATAGCCTTGCGTGCTTCTGCAGTTTGCAGGTACTGTGCCAGGGCGGCCCTGCTTTGGTTACGGATCTTACCCCAGATATCTGCTTCCCATGACAGGCCAAGGTTAGCGTTGTAATCTTCAATGTGTTTAGCACCTAAAAACTGGCCTAAGCTTAAGCCGTTAAGGCTGTTATCGCTTGGGCGGGTGGTGTTGGCGGTAACGTTTAGGTTTACCTGCGGGGTGTAGTTGAACTTGATCTGATTAAATAATAACCGTGAAGATTCAATGTTCTTCAACGCGATCTGCAGATCATAATTATTGCGGATGGCATCATCTATCAGCTTTTGCAAGGTTGCATCAGCAAAAAAGTTTTTCCATTGGATATCTGCAATGCTGCTGGTATCAGCAGTAGTTACTGTATTCCTGAAAGCCACAGGCAATTCAGGCTTTGGTGTTTTAACGTCTTTTGAAACGTTACAGGCGCTTATTATCAGTGATAATACAAATAGCCCGCTTAATATCTTTTTCATTTTGTTGTTGTGTTGAGGACTCACCCGGTCATCGCTACCGCTTGACCACCCTCTCTCCGCTTTGCGGAAAGAGGGTTTAGCCTTTTATAACCCTCTTTACGGAACAGAGAGGGTCGACCAGCGTAGCGTGGTCGGGGTGAGTTGATTTATGATAATTCCGGTTCCAATTGTTTTGCGTGTTGGTCCTGGTTGGTACCATCCAGGTGTTTTTCTATCGGCGTACCGCTGATTTTTTCCTGCAGATGCTGGAAGATGACAAACAGTACCGGGATGATGAACAAACCTAACACTACACCGCTCACCATACCGCCAGCAGCACCAATACTGATAGAGTGGTTACCCTGTGCAGATGGGCCGGTTGCAATACTCATCGGGAACAAACCGAACACGAAGGCAAGCGAGGTCATCACGATAGGGCGGATCCTTAATCTTGCAGCTTCTATGGCAGCGGTAACCAGGCTCATACTCTGGCGGCGCTTCTGCACCGCAAACTCTACTATCAAAATAGCGTTCTTGGCCAGCAAGCCGATAAGCATGATGAGTGCTACCTGCACGTAGATGTTATTCTCGATACCTGTTAAGCCCAGTACAGCAAACGTACCGAAGATACCTGTAGGGATCGACAGGATAACCGCCAATGGCAGTATGTAACTTTCGTACTGCGCTGATAGTAGGAAGTAGACAAACACCAGACACAGCAGGAATACCACCGCTGACTGACCGCCTGATGAGATCTCCTCGCGGGTTTGGCCCGAGAACTCGTAGGCATAACCAGCAGGTAGTTGCTCTTTAGCAGTTTCCTCAATGGCCTTGATGGCGTCACCGGAGCTGTAGCCGGGTTTAGGTATAGCGTTCACCTCGATAGAGTTGAACAGATTGTAACGAGAGGCGGTCTCTGAACCATACACACGGGTTAGTTTTACCAGGGTGTTGATAGGCACGGCTTCGCCTGCTTTGTTTTTCACAAACACACGGTCGATAGTTGTAGGGTCGGTACGGTCGGCAACATCAGCTTGTACAACCACACGGTAATATTTACCGAAGCGGTTAAAGTCTGATGCCTGCGCAGTACCAAAGTAAGCCTGCATGGTAGACAGGATGTCTTTCACATTTACACCCAACTGATTAGCTTTCTCGTCGTCGATCTCTAATTGTAACTGAGGATAATCTGCTTTGTATGATGTAAAGGCGTAAGCCACGGCAGGTTTCTGCATCAGTTTAGCAATAAAGTTGTTTGCTACACCGCTAAACTTATCCAGTTTACCGTTGGTACGGTCTTGCAGCATCACGTCAAGTGCTTCCACGTTACTGAAACCAGGTACGGTAGGGAAACTAAACACGAAGAATGTACCACCTGTTACTGAACCCAGTTTGCCGCGAACGATGTTTTGGATCTCATCAATGTTCTTCACTTCGCCACGCTCTTCTGTTGGCTTCAACAGCAGGAATATAACGCCCGCTGAAGGGCTGCTTGATTGGGTTAAGAAGTTAAAACCCGATAGCGCCGTAACGAACCTTGCTGATGGCAATGTTTTTAACTGGTCTTCGGCATCTTTGAAGATCTTGTTGGTGCCGGCAAGTGATGTACCTGATGGAGTTGAAACCGCAATGGCCACAAATCCCTGGTCTTCCGTAGGTATAAAGCCGGTTTTGGTTCTATTCACCAGGAATACTGTAATAGCAGTAAGCAGTACAAGGCCGGCAACACTTATCCATTTATTTTTGATAAGTACTTTGATACCGCCAACATATTTATTGGTCATATAATTAAAGCTGCCATTAAAGCCTGCATAAAACCTTTGCACAAAGCCTTGTTTTGGTGCGTTATGGCCACCGGTGTGATTGTTTTTAAGGAACAATGCAGCCAGGGCCGGACTTAGCGTTAGCGCGTTTACTGCAGATATAATGATCGCGATAGCCATAGTTAAGGCAAACTGGCGGTAGAAGATACCAGTAGAGCCCGTCATGAAACTCACCGGCAGGAACACCGCTGCCATTACCAGTGTAATGGATATGATAGCACCCGTGATCTCATGCATTGCTTCGGTAGTTGCCTGCTTAGGCGAAAGGCTTGGGTCGTGCTCCATTTTGGCGTGCACGGCCTCAACCACCACAATGGCGTCATCCACAACAATACCTATCGCGAGGACGAGTGCGAACAGCGTAAGTAAGTTCACCGAGAAGCCAAACAGGCTCATAAAGAAGAACGTACCTACAATGGCCACCGGTACCGCAATTGCCGGAATAAGCGTAGACCTAAAATCTTGCAGGAACAGGAACACAACGATAAATACCAGCACGAATGCTTCTATCAGTGTATGCTCTACCTGGTTGATAGATTCGTCCAAATCGGTTTTGGTACGATAGAACTGGTTGTATTTGATACCAACAGGGAAGCTTTTAGATGCTTTCTCCATCAGTTTATCAATAGCTATTTGTATCTCGTTGGCGTTCGATCCTGATAACTGGATGATACCGATGATCACACCATCCTTGCCATTCAGATTACTATAGCTGTTGTATGAGTAAGCACCCAGTTCAACACGTGCCACGTCTTTAAGGTGTAGCACAGAACCATCTGCATTGGCACGGATAGCAATATTCTGATATTCTTCCGGCTTAGTAAGTTTACCCTTATATTTAATTACATACTCAAAAGCCTTATCGCTGCGCTCGCCGAAACGGCCCGGGGCAGCTTCAACGTTTTTATCCTGTATGGCAGCCATTACTTCGGCTGGAGTTATCTTGTAGGCAGCCATTTGTGCTGGGTTTAACCACACACGCATGCTGTAATCCTTAACACCACCAAATACCTGTGCAGAACCTACGCCGGGGATCCGTTTTATCTCGGGGATAATGTTGATCTGCGCATAGTTGGCAACAAAGGTTGCATCATACTTTTTAGGGTCTTCGGTGTATATGGCCATAGCACCTATAAAGCTGTTTTGCTGTTTGGTGGTGGTAATACCATATTGCACTACCTCGGCAGGTAACTGGCTGGTAGCCTGTGATACGCGGTTTTGCACGTTCACCGCCGCCTGGTCAGGGTCGGTGCCTTGTTTAAAATAAACAGTGATACCCAAAGTACCATCATTACTGGCAGTAGAGGTCATGTAGGTCATGTTCTCAACACCGTTGATGGCTTCTTCCAGAGAAGGTGTTACCGAACGTAAAATGGTTTCGGCGTTAGCGCCCGGGTAAACAGCGGATACCAATACTGCCGGAGGGGCAATATTGGGGAAACGCTCTAAGGGTAATTTGGTGAGGCCGAGGATACCTACTATCACCAACAGGATAGAGATAACGGTTGACAGTACCGGCCTTTCTATAAATTTCTTAAACATTTTATTAATTATTACGGAACTTTTTGAGCAAAGCAGTGGCTGAGAGACGCTGTTTTTACGTCTATGGTCGAATGGAATCAAGAGTCAGGATGTCAGGAGAAAAGATTTTTTATCTTGCTTACTGATTCTCATATTCCCGGATCTCTTTCTTTCCTGCTTGCTTCTTTTTCCTGATTCTTGTCTCTTGTTTTCTTGACTCTGAGCTGTGGGTTGCTTATCTGCTTGCTACTTTGTTACCCTGTGGTTGTGGTTTTATAACCATACCTTCCTGTAACTTGTCAACACCGCTGGTCACTATCTGGTCGCCGGCTTTAACACCGTCTTTCACCAGGTAATTGTTGCCGCTTGTGCCAATGATGGTGATAGGCAGTTTCTTTACTTTATTGCTATCGGCAAGGGCGTAAACAAACACCTTATCCTGCATTTCAACAGTAGCATCCTGCGGAATGATCAGTGCATTTGGGTGTGAGAGGCTTAACCTCACTTTACCTGTATTGCCTGAGCGCAACAAGCCTTGCGGGTTAGGGAAGCTCGCCCTTACACTGATAGCGCCGGTAGTTTTATCAAACTGTCCGTCTATCATATCTATATGGCCCTGTTTTGCATATTCGGTATTATCAGCCAATAATAAACCAACGGCAGGCAGGTGTTTCAATTTGTCCTGGATGCTGGCACCTGCATATTGTTCTTTAAAGGCTACGAAATCCTTTTCGCCTAAAGAGAAATATACGTGTACATTATGCACATCAGATAGTTGGGTTAACGCATCAACATCCTGCGGGGCAACAAGGCTACCTTGTTTTTTAAGCAAGCGGCCAATGTAACCACTAACAGGCGCTTTTATCAGCGTGTAACCTAAGTTGATCTGCGCGGTTGAAACGTTTGCCTTAGCCGACTCGATATTTGCTTTGGCTACCTGTTGTGATGCTTTGGCTGATTTAAGTTGAAAGTCTGATACCACTTTGTTTTGTACAAGCGGGGTAAGTTTTTCTACCTCTAAAGTTGAGTTGGCATAAGCAGCTTCGGCAGCGTGTTGTGCAGCCAATGCATTGTTTAAGGCAGCGCGGTAAGGCTGATCGTTGATCTTAAATATTGGCTGGCCTGCTTGTACAAAAGCACCTTCGTCAACAAATACTTTGTCTAAAGCGCCGCTTACTTGTGGCCTAACCTCAACGTTAACGGTACCCTCTATAGATGCAGGGTATTCCTGATAGGTTGTGGCATTGCCGGTTTCAACGCTGCTCACCGGTAGTACTGGCGGGGGCGGGGCCTGCGGCGTTTGTGGCCCGCTTGAGCAGCTGAATAATGATATTGCTATTATAGCAGCTAAGATAATTTTCATGATGATGAGTTTTGATGATGATTTACTTGATGTGAGTGCAGCCCTAAAGCTGCTGATATATAGTGTGTCGGTTGTTTTTGTATTGTTGTAGTACATGGCGCTAAATAGGTTGGGTGCTGATAGATGTTAAAGTTTCACTAAAAATATCACCGGGGCTAATAATGGCGGAGTGCAAAAGTTGTTAACATTGATAGATTATTTAACAGTGTTAAGTACATATTAAAAGTTGCTGATGATGTTTTCATGTCTTATAAAGTTTTTGAGTTTTAATTTAACACCGTTAAGTTGTTTAACAGTGTTTAAAAAAGCTTAAATTTTTTAAGGAGTGATAGACCTTATGATGCCAGTGATGGCATCTCTTAAAACCTGTTTATTTACCTCGTCAGAATTACCGCGATCTACCAGGTTAATTGAAACCAAACCATGTACTACCGACCAAAAGGTGTAATACTTGGTACAGATCACCTCAGACTCCATGTCTTCAATTTTCATGAGTTTGCCTATTGAGTCGGCTATAATGTCCCATGGGCAACCGGCTTCAGGTAGTTTGTTAACCATTTCACAGCTGCAGCTTGCGTTAATACCAAACATGATCTGGTAGAGCTCTTTATTAGCGAATGCAAAGTTCCAGTAGGTAAGCCACATATCCTCTAATTGCTTGGCCGGAGATGTGTGTTTGTCTTTTACTTCCTGCAGTTGTTTGGATAACTTTAAATACCCCTGGCGGGTAAGCTCCAATATTATAGCCTCTTTATTTGCAAAGTACTCATATATAATAGGGGCTGTATATTCAATGGCATCAGCTATCTTACGCATACTTAATGCCTGCCAGCCTTCTGTTTTTACAATATCAAAGGCAGCCTTCAGGATGTTTATCCTGGTATCTTCTTTTAGTCTCGCAATTCTTTCCTTGCTGGCCATGCCTTAATTTTTCTACTCCTATTAGATTATTTAACAGTGTTAAGCAAATGTACAACGTTAAATTAAACACCGTTTCATTTAATTGTCATTTGCATCGTAATTTTTAATTTTTTTCGATGCAGTTATGTTCTTCGTGAAATTGTACCAGTTTTAACATTACATCAATGGCAATGTCGTAATTTTTAGAGCCTACTACTTTTTTGTATTGGGCCTCAAGGTCTAATACCTGATTTTTAAGGTGATGGTAAAAGGTTTCGCCCTGGGTGGTGTAGTGCAACATTACAACGCGCGCATCATCGGGGCTTTTTTCGCTTTTAAGCATATTAATGGCTTCAAGCTCTTTTACTATTTTGCTTGTGGCCTGTTTAGTAACATTCATTTTAGCAGCAAGCTCGTTGTTTGAGATACCGCTTTTACCGATGGTCATAAACAGGGGCAGGTGTGCGCTGTTAAAACCAGGCTCATTAATGCGGCAAAGTTTTTTCCCCATCCACTCGTCCAAAAGGCGCTTAAGCAGATAAACCAGCTTAGGAGCAACCTTTTTATTTTCTTCAGTAATTAAACTTGGGTTCGCCATAATATCTTTTAAACTGAAAATAGGTCAACTTGGTTTACGAATTTACCATTAAAAGTCAAACTTAACAAAGAACCTCACGCCCCATTCTGGTGCGCCGGGATGGTCTAAGTAAGTAAAGCGTTTAACAAGATCAACACGTAATATTTTAAATATGTTACCAACACCAAAGCTACCCTCAACATAAGGGGTGCTGCCTAATGTGTAAGTACCCACGCCGCCCGCGCCTATATTAGTAGGGAATCGCAGTAACGAAGGATCGTTACTTGGGTTGTTTTCTGCACGTACACCGCCCCATAATGCTTTCACATCTATGATCTCGCGCAGCTTCAGTTTCTTAAGCAGGGGCACCTTATTAAAGAAGAAACCATTAAAGTTATGGTCTACAAAGATGCTGGCATAATGGTCGCTCACAAACTCCTGGAAGTTCATCAGATTGTACGACTGTAACTGAAACGCATAGGTTTGGTTAGCATGATGAATATCCAATAGCGGGAAAGGCACTTTGCCAAACAGGTAGCCACCCTCGGTAGTAACATCGGTGTAACCTAATTGCGAAAAGTAGAAACGTTTGCTGATGTTACCGATAACATTCTGGTAATTATACTGGCTGCCAAATAAACCTGACACACCCTGTGTATAGTTCAAAGTAAATATTGGGTATTTATCAGGGATTGGTACGCGGTAAAGCTTGCCCTGGTAAAAGCGCTCATGCGGTGCCCAGCGTATTTGTGCAGAAAATTCAGTGGTTTTTAGCTGGTTAACGTTATTTAGCGTGCCGTTTGGCAGCAGGTTTTGGTAAACCAGCGCACCGGCAGGGCTTTGTGCCCAGGTTTTAAAACCTAATGAGTAGGAAAAGTGGTTGCTGTACTCTTTTACATAATCCAACCGGAAAATATCGTTATACAACCATATATCGTTCACCCCGCGCTTAAATGATAGCAGGAAGTTGCTCTCCTGCACAAACTGCAGTTCCTGGCCCGGTATTTTGGTATCGTGCTGGAAGCTGGCGCGGATGTAATTCTGCGGGAACGAATAGATAGACTTATTATTAAGCGAGTAGGTACTGCTTAAAAAGTATTTAAAGCGTTCATCGCGGAAACCATAAGCGCCGTAAGTTTCAAAGTAGTATCTTTTGCTCAGCTCTGGTGTGGTACGGCCACCTATACGCAAGCGGAAACCTTCTACCGGGTTAAAGCTGTAAAAAGTGTTGGCGGGGCCCAACTCAAACTTACCGAAGTTTTTGTATCCAGCTAAAACCAGCGTTGCAATGTCCATGGTTTTTTTGAACGATGGGATAGTTTGCAGGCTATCAATATTCTTATAGATACTGGCCGATGCAGCATCAAGCGTATCCGGGCGTGCCTGTTCCCAGTAGGCATCGTTTTGTTCTTCGGCGTTAAGCGCAATCACCTGCGACGGGCCTTCGTAAGTTTTCTTGTCTGCAGGTTTATTCAGCTCAAAGTTGCTAATGTTCACCAGGCGCTCGCCATACATGCCGCCGCCTTTTTCCTTATTAAGAGCAAACTCTATCTTCAGGTCGCTTTGGCTCAGATGGTAACGGCCGTCAGGATTTTTCTCGAAAGAAAGATTGGCCTGCATCTGGCGCACAAAGTTAAGATTGATGTTTTTGTTGACAGTTAAAAAGGCATTCTGCACGGCATAGTTACCATCCATGGTAATGTAGATGCGGCCCTCAAACAACATATTGTTGGTGTTGCGCGGCGTAAAGCTCAACTCTATCAGTTGCGGCGTAACATCCTTAAGGGTATCAGTGATAAAGAATTTATAAAACGATGGTGAATTATCTGCAATAGGACTAAGTAACTGATTGCTGAGTAAGGATACATTGTTATCATAGATATTAATGTCCTGGTACATCCGGTCGAAGTATGATTTAAGACCATTGTTATCTACAAAGTTCTCATCATATTTAACCTGTTTGCTTGCAGTGATCACCTGCTTTTTAGCGTAAGGCACTTTACGATAATAGTTTTCAGAAAGCTTTTCTTCCTGGTAAACAGGTAACAGGATCTTGCCGCCCATTGCGGTAGAATCTGCCTGTTCACGGAAAAGGAACTGGTAGTTCTTAAAGATCTTTTTGTTCTTAAACTTTTCGCTTAGGTTACTTAACGATACGTTCATACGCTCGTACTGTTTGTATTGGGCGTAATCGTAATTCTCAACCTGGTTTTGTGCTTTGTGGGCAATTACTTTGCGTATCAGCTCCACAGCAGGGTTATTTTTATTGCTGTACTTCTTTTTCTTGCCGGACCTTACCATCACTTCGCTTAACCTGCGGTTATCTTCTGAAAGGGCAACGTTTATGGTTTGTTCCTGGTTGGGGGTTATGTTTCTTACGGCAGTACGGAAACCAACAAAGGATACCTGTATCTGCTTTACATCCTGCGTAGTGGTTATGGTGTAACGGCCGTCGGCATTGGTGCCGGCGCCAATGGTTGTGCCTGCAAAGGTCACCGTAACATAAGGCATGGGTTGTTTGGTTTTGGCATCGGTAACCACGCCGCTAACCTTTGTTTGCGCAAACGCCGCAACCGACGATAGCAATACCAAACAGGTTAAAAATAATTTATTAAATAGGGTAAAGGACAATTTCATTATTTGTGTTGAGATGTTAGATAGAGGTTTGGCTGATGTTTACCGGTTTTGCTTATAAACCTTCGCACTGCTTTTACAGATTCAGATGCATAGCTGCGCACGGTTAGCGTTAAAAATTCCATGTCGATATCGGCACCCAATAGGTTTTGCTTTAAACCTTCGCTAAGAACACCGATCACATATTGTGCGGGAGTAAGCTGTTGTTTAAGTTTAGCGTCGGTCCTATCAGTGCGGAACTGATCGGCCGTTTGCTCCTTAACCTGGAAAGGAACTGAGTTTGAATAAGGTAAAGTAAACGCTTTCATGAGTGCCCGTTATTAATGGCACAAATGTAAACCGAGTTGACTATATTCGTCAACTGAATTTACCATTTTTAACAGTTTTTAACTTTTGGCTGACAAAAGTCAGGCGGATGGAAAATTGGATGACAATTGAAATGTTAAAGGTGTGTTAAATGGACACTTAGATAGGGGCGGTTTCCCAAGTATAGCCTTGTAATTTTGCTTCTTCGTTAGGAAGGGCAGTGATGTTTTGACAAGCCTGTGGATGTACTTTTTCTTTTTCCGCTAAAGAAAAAGTACCAAAAAGAAAACTCGCTGCTACGGTAACGCGCTACAAAGTTTCTGCTGCTGCAATACCTGTGCGACCGCACGTTACGCTATGCAGCCTTTGTTCGGTTACGTTAGGTTCATCACGGCATTTATATTCTACTTTTCTTTCATCCTTGTCAGCAAAAACGCTTCGGAAGAAAGGGGGCAGAACAATAGTGGCCTTGTGTGTTGGCAAGGGCATAGCAATACTTGCCTGAAGCGATGGCTAAAAGCGAACGAAGTGGTGGCAAGATTTTGCAGCCCGTGGTTCTGACTGCTTGCAGGGTAAAGGCCCTGTGCGGCAAAAGAAGCCTCTTTGCTGACTTGATCTTTGGTTACTTTGTATCAAGACAAAGTAACAGCCCTCCGCGGCGATTGAGCATCACTATATCCTAAAATTCATAGACACATAAGGATACCAGCCTTCTTCAGAGTGCCCTACAAGCACTTGCAAAATAGTTAATCCGGCTGGAGAGAAGTACACACCGCCGCCAACTCCCTGGTGAATCTTATCTGATATCTCGCTTGGTGCCCAAACGCGGCCGGCATCGTAAAAACCCGTTATCCCTAACTGACCCGGAACGATGTAGCTATTTACATTAAAGAGTTTTACCCTTGCCTGCAAATTGTTGTAAGCCATGTGCCTGCCTGCAAAACGGTATTGCAGGTAACCTAACAAATTACCCTGCCCGCCCAAAAACATCGACTGGTAAAAAGCAGGCTGACCGAAGCTGACGCCTCCGCCAATACGATCTGAAATCACCACAGAACCATTGCCGGTGATCTTTTGATAAAAAGTAAACTCGGGCCGTATTTGCAGGTAAGCTTTTGAGTAGCTGTTTAAGCCGTCATAACCTTGCACATTCAGATTAAAATAATAGCCACCAACAGGCAGCACACCACCTTTACGCTGGTTGCTATTGAAATTTAGGGTAATGCCCAAATGCGCTTTATCCTTGTCTACAAAGGCACTGTCATAAGATCCTATTTTGGATGTGTTGGTGATAAAACGGCCCTCATTATCTTTCAGGTCGAGGTGGTAAAACTCAAAAGATGGGCCTGCCGTAAAGGTGCTGTTCTTGCCGACATTCCAGCGCAATGCGGCGTCAACCTGGTAGTTATCAAACCTGGTTCGGTAAAACCTGCGATAGCGGGGCTGGTTCTTATTTATTGGTGTGCCATTTCCTAAACCGAAGAAGTTTGCGGTATTGTCTGGTGCTTGTGCATAACCCTGCAATAAAATGTCGGCATTGCCTATCGCCTTTATCCACTCGCCATTATACTTCACGCGGAATGCATCAGTAGCAAATGCGTGTGTGATCATAATTTGCTGCGAACTTGTGTAAGGTTCTTTCCTGAAACCATCCTTTTTGATGTACTTAACGCCTGCGCCAATTAGCACACCGTCATCGGCATTTAAACCGGCGGTGGCAAGCGGCATCCAAACGTTGTAGAGGTTGGTTTGCAAAAAGCGTGTGTTGAGGCTGTCATTTGATAGATGTTTGCTGGCCCTGTTTTCTTGCCCCTCAAATTTGGCATCCTTGCGGGAATAAACCTGCAGTGTACTTTCCGAGTTTACAATATTATAAACCTTATCGCCCTTATCACCTATAAGTCTGATATGGATAGGAGAGGTTTTATTATCAACTGTTACCTGGTCGTCGCCCTTTGATGTATAAAAGCGAAGCTCATTAGTGTATCGTGGTTGATATATCATTGACATCAGCGTGTCTTTAACTTCACCTTCTTTATTGATCTTGTTTACCTGTACCAGTAAGCTGCTGTCCGGCTGGCCGGTTATCACTACTTTTTCGTTCTTATCGCTCAACCTCACATCAACAATGCGGTATATAAAGCGGTAATACCTGTCCATAGCATCAGGTAAAGCCGCCCTGCGCGATTTTAATTTCGCCAGCAATACATCGTGCCCCATTTTATAAGTATCGCCCGGCAACTGTTTAAGCGCTTCTTCAAAAACCACATCGGTTTGTGTAGCTATAAAATCATTTACAACTTTCATCCAATGCTCGTGCGACATCTGGAAATCAGGATAAGGGTTAAGAAAGCGGGTTTTGGCCAGGTTGTATTTTACCTTGGGAATGTTGTAACTAAAATCGCCAAGCAGCGGACTAATATATGGCAAAGCCGCTATGGTAGGGAATACCCCTTCTTCCAGGTGAAATACCTGGTCGCGGTCGCGCGGAACGGCCAAGTACATTTTGCCTTTGCCTTTTTTCACATCGGCCCAGCGCCATTGGTCTTCGTGGCGGTCCCAGTCGCCTATTAGCAGGTCCAGCATACGGGCTTTCAGGAATTCATCGCCGTCGAAATGATTATCGTTATCATCCATTAGCTTATCCAGCAATTTCTCGCTGTTATCTGAGTCGCCAATGGGTTCGCGTTCCTCCAGCAGGCAAACCATATTTTTAAACTTTGCGTTGTATTCGCCCAGCGCCTTATCCTCAGCAATCACACCAATAACCGGATGCGAATGCGGAACGCCGGCAGCTTTTGCCATAGGCGGCACTACCAGCGCCGAGAATGGGTGCTGACCGCTCAAAGCATCGTCCAGCCAATCTATTACAAATGTTTGGCGCAAGGTAGGGGGCAGCAATTTATCCGGCGTTTTCTCTACGCTGCGGATAACCCACTCTTTGCCATCTTTGTCCTTTAGGCGCAAAGATTTTGACTGCATGCCTCCACCTTCTTTTTCGGGCTCAAGTCCGCCCATTATTTCGGATATGCGAATAACCGGTAGCTTAACGGCGGTAGCCCATTCCTTACGATAGTTCTCGCCAAAAAGCCAGCGGTGTACCTTACCACGTTGGTTATAGCGTGGGTGCACCCTAACCACTACGCTATCGCGAAAGCGGTAATCAGGTTCAATATCTTTAGCTTTTTTTTGTGCAAAGGCTGATACCGTTGCCGTGACTAACAAAAGCGTTATAATGTGTTTTGCTGGTTTCATGTTTGATAAGTGCTTAGGGTTTACAGTTATCGTTTGTATTTAAAGAGCAAAATATTGCCGGGTTGTGTTTTGCTGCCTTCGTTAGATATGTAGAGGTTGCCTTGGTTGTCAAAAGCCATACCTTCCGGCTGTAAAAACATATTGGGGTCTATCGGGTATATCTGTTGCACGTTCCAGTTGGCGTCGGTAACAACGATCATCTTGTTTACTGACGACAGGATGTACCATTGCCTGGTTAACGGATTTTTAGCCAATGCCGAAGGATGGAACTTCATTTTTTTTGCACCTGCCAGTGCCGCTATTTTTTTAACATCGATACTGAAATTACCTGTTTTGTTCAGCGACCCGTTTGATGCCAGGCTTACGACGTAGCCATTGCAGATCTTGTTATGATCCACACCTTTACCAATTTTGCATAGCACGTAAAGTTTACCGCCGTAGGCATGCATGCCTTCGTATTCGCCGGCGGGCAATAGCTGTTTAAATTCCTGCACGCCGCTTGCATCTTTGGTGTGGATGCCGCTTAGCGGGAAGGTATAAAAATTTGCGTCGCTGCGCATCAGTATGGCGTAGTTATTCATAATAGCTACGTCCTCATAATCACCATGCTTGCCGAATTTGGTGTGACTGATGTTTTTACCACCCGGCTTAAACCAGAAAAGTTTCCCGTCCTCATCCTGCTCGGCATAAATGGTGCTTGCATCGCCGTTGTTAAAGGCTATGCCTGATATTTCCAGCAGATCGGCAGGCATATCATATTTAACCGGGTGGTTAAGATCGTATCCCGGCAGATTCCCCGATGCGCTTTTACCTTGTCCGCATGAAACGGTTGTAACACCAATAAAAAGTATGGTTATGAGGTAGCTTAGTTTTTTCATAGTGATGTTTTCAGATGCTGATAGATTGCCTTTTGCGAAGCTAATAGTTCACCGTCTGTTTCAGGCTTTAGCTGCTCCAAATGCTCGTTTAAAATTACAGCTTGTGCGGTATCATTCAACTGCAGTTCTATCAATTTTTCTATTTGTTGTTTAATGGCTTCGTCATAAACCGGGAAACAAACCTCAATACGGTGGTAAATGTTTCTGTTCATCCAATCAGCCGATCCCATGTAAACCTCCCGCTCGCCATCGTTGTTAAAGATAAAAACACGGCCATGCTCAAGGTAGCGGTCGATAATGCGTTTGATAGTTATATTTTCGCTAAGGCCTTTAACGCCGGGCACCAGGCAGCAGATGCTGCGCACTATCAACTGCACTTTAACCCCGGCCTGCGATGCCTCGTATAATTTATTGATAAGCACCTGTTCTTCCAGGTTGTTAAGCTTAATGGTGATAGCTGCGGCTTTGCCCTGCTTTGCAAATTCAATCTCGCGATCAATCAGATTCATAAAACGGCGCTGAAGGTTGAAACCTGCCACCAACAAGTTCTTAAAATCTATCTGGTTGTCTGCACTGGGTTTTTCTCGCTTCGCCAAAAATATAAACAGCAACTCAACCTCGCGTAGGATCTTGTGGTTACCTGTAAACAGGATATGATCCGTATAAAACTTTGCGGTGCCCTCGTTGAAGTTGCCGGTAGCCAGCAAACCAGTGTAGGTAATGCGGTCGCCTTTGCGGGTTTTCACCAGCGCAATCTTGGCATGCACCTTAAGCGCGGTAACGCTGTAGATGATCTGCACGCCGGCGTTCTTCATCTTTTTAGCCCACTTGAGGTTATTGGCCTCATCAAAACGGGCCTTTAACTCCACTACAACGTTAACTTTTTTGCCATTCCTGGCAGCGCTGATCAGTGCATTCACAATTCGTGAATCGCTGGCAACGCGGTAAAGTGTTACGTTGATCTCCTCTACATCAGGGTTGATGGCCGCCTCGTTAAAAAAACGAAGCACCGTATTGTATGATTGATAAGGCGTGTTAATAAGAAAATCACCTTTGGCAATAGTATCAGCCAGCGGTTCGTCTGTTGGTATGTTAAGTGAAAGCGAAGGCCATTTGTCGTAAACCAGTTCCGGTTTGCTTGCAGGGAAAGCCATCAGGTCTTTAAGGTTATGATACCTGCCGCCTTCTACTGCATTGGCCTTTTCCAAACCGAGATGTTCGGTTAACATTTGTACGATCCGAAACGGTGTATCTGCCTGATAAAGAAAACGGGTGGCAAATCCCTGGTCGCGCTTTTGAAGTTGTCGCTCTATCTGGTCTGATAACTCGCCGGGGTACTCGTCTTTCAGGTCGAGCTCTGCATCACGGGTTACTTTAATGCTGTAGCAGCCGCCAACGGTGTAAGCCTTAAATAACGCAGGTAGATTATCGCGAAGAATGTCGTCAATAAAACAGATGTGTTGCTCATTGCCTGCTTTGCTGCTGTAAAAGCGAGGTAAGCTATCTGATGGTATGTTGATGAGCACCAGCTTTTCCGCCTTAACGCCATCGTACAACTGTACCAAAAAGTAAAGCTTATTATTCTCCGGGAAGTAGGTGGTATCGGCATTGATAAATACCGGCTGTAAAAAAGCCAGTATGTCCGACTGGAAATAATCTGTTGTCTCCTTTTTTAAAAAGTCGGGTAACGGCTCATTGTATATCAGCGAAATATCGTTCTGTTTTAAAGCAGGCAAAAGCTGTTTGGTTAATATTTGCCCAAAGTGCTGTTGTTGTGCCATAACCATTTCACTGGCTTGCTGCAAAACGTTGGTTTGCTCATCGGTATCCAGTTCGTCGCTTTTTTTGCTTATCTTTTTTAAAGCCTGCAGCACCGGAAAACGCACGCGGTAAAACTCATCCAGGTTAGATGAGTAAATGGATAGGAACTTTATCCGCTCTATCAGGGGTACTTCGGGCTTGGCGGCCTCTTCAAGCACACGGCCGTTAAAGGTTATCCAACTAATATCGCGGTTAAAATATTTAGGCTTCAGCATGCTAATGTTTGTCTTTGGCATTATTTACGGTTGCGGCAATAACAAACGCCAGCACAGCAATAATTAATCCGAACATAAAGATATTATAGGCATTTCGCAGCAAGCGGTATTTCTTACCAAGTACCACACCTTGTGCGTAAACATCGCGGATGAGGCTACCATATAGAAAGTCTTTATCTTCCATCATCTTTACCATACCGTAGGTATAATCATCTAACGACATTTTGTAGAAATTGCCGAAGAACAGCAGGTTAACTCTTTTCTGGTCCACATCATCGCGCTGAAAGGTGCCCTTTGGTATTGACGGGCGGGTGGATAGGATAGAAAACGTCATGGCCAGTAAACTTACTGCCAGCAATATAAAAGTAGGAATAATGAGATATTCATACTCGGTAAGTTTACGCAACAGCAAACTGATTATAGCTGATAGGATGATGGAGTTAACCGTGATCATGATATGGGCTTTGTTGTCGGCCATATCGCTAAGGCGTTGATGGTTGCCGCTGCTTATCCTGAACATGGTTTCGATACCCTTGTCCGGGCGGTCTTCCTTTTTCTTCTTTTTGGGTTCTTCTATTTCCACTTCGTGATGTGTTTGAGGTTGGGGGGCAAGTGTGCCAGGTGAAAGTTTATGCTTGGCTTCGTAAGCTGCTAACTTATCTTTTAATATTTGAATGTTTTTTTGTTTGCCGCTGTTGAGCAGTACGTTGCAATAATCAGTATGATACTGATGAGCCTCTAAAAACCTGATGCTCTTTTTGCGCCACTCGTTCTTGCTCATTTCGATGCCGTGTACAGTAGAAAGCTCTTTAAGCAGTTGTTTATCTGTCTTAAAAAAATCATCGGTACCTAAATGGAACAGGTCGGCATCGCAAACTATTTTCTCGAGTTCTGTTTTGGGGCTTTGTGGCATTTGGGTAGCTATAATACAGCCTTCTATTTCACCAATAATCTGCGGGTCAACGTCATACTGTTTTAAAAAGTTGGCAGCCAGTTTAGCACCCTCTTCTTCATGGCGCTGCATATCAACCATGTAGCCCAGGTCATGAAACCAGGCAGCAGCATGTATGATAAAAAATTTTCGCTCATCTAACTGGTAGTGGTTGCCGATCTGGGTTGCGGCCGTAAGCATGTTTTCGGTGTGCTCAATATTGTGATAAACCAGCCGGTCATCGGCGTGTGTTTTATAATAAAGCAGGGCATAATCTTTAACCTTGTGAAGCAGGCCTGTATAACTCATGAGCTTTTGAATAAGTAGATGCGGCCCATTTGCTTTATTACCCGCAACTGACCTTTTAAACGTGTAAATATTTTTTACTTTGGTAAAAATAAAAATAAATATCACCCAAAAGTTAATGAAGCACGTTAAGGGAACATATCAATTGTGGATTATAGCTGTAATACAGTCCTTTCTCGTGCTATTTACCGCTGTTACTTCATTTGCACAATCGCAAATTCAACAATTTGATGACAGGATAATGCTTGATCTGGCGGCCAGCCGAACCCCCGGGCAAACCGAAGTAATGCTTTTTTTGTCAAAAAGCTACAAATATGTTGATGTTGGTGTTCCTGCCGGTTTGCTGGTAGGCGGCATCATTAGCAATGATAAGCAAATGCGCCAGAACGCTATGTACATAGCCAGCAGCACGGCAATATCTTACGGTGCCATGCTGCTTATAAAGCACCTCACCAAACGGCCAAGACCTTTTGTGCAAAACATTAACATTGTGCCGGTTTACCGTGCAAGCAGCACATCGTTTCCATCGGGCCATGCTACCAGCACGTTTTCAACCGCTATGGCGCTGTCAAATGCTTATCCAAAATGGTATGTTATAGCGCCATCGTTCTTATGGGCGGGTTCTGTTGCCTATTCACGGATGTACCTGGGGGTACATTATCCTACTGATGTTACTACCGGTGCTATTTTAGGTACAGGCACAGCATTACTGCTGCAGCCCTTAAAGAAGCTCTGACTCACCCGGTCTGCGTTACGCTGGACAACCCTCTCGTTCGCTTCGCGAAAAGAGGGTGAGAAGCTAATGCACTTGAGTAGACAGTGAGACACCCACCGAACAGGAACAGTTCTGGACGAATAAAATAGCTTCTTGATACTTATTTTAAAAGATTATGTTGCCTCAATCGTTCTTCTTATTAAAGTCATAAAATCGGCTTTGCAATAATATCGTATATGATATTGTATAATTTTGTATTATAATTTGTTGGCGCTAAGCTTTTAGCCCACTTTGTTACTAATGAATTTAAAAAGATATATTGATAGCCCGTTAGAGAATTGTATCTCTTTCCATGCGCTGATTGAGCACCTTGAAGAAGTTGCTGCAACCGGCCTGGGATTGGATGCGGAACGGGCAAAACATTTACTTGAACGCGTTGAACCATTCCCGGAGCTAAGGGAAGGGACAGATGATATTGAGTTGATTGAAAAACATATCGAACTGATCAAAGAGCTTTTGGCTGATCTTTTCCCGGCTATCCTCACAAAAAACGAGATAAAGGCCATAACTGTGCCTTTCCAGGATGTGTTGCTAAATCCAACCAAAAGGTTACAGAATATTTTAGCGGAAGCGGGTCCTGCTTTTGATATCTCTATACGAGATTTTAACGATCACCAGATATATGTAAGTACCTGCTGCCTTATTTTAAATGAGCATTACGGCACTAACTTCAATTTCTCCCGCCCGTTATTTTATGATATACCTAACGCGCAGGGTATCATGAAACATTATCGGATATTATACAATGCCGACTTTATGGACCTTATACCTACAGATAAAGCTGTAGATATAACGCCTGAAGACATTGAGTTGCTTCGTGATAATTTTGAAGATCTGGCGCTTTGGAAAAAGTATTTCCCAATCGGCAGCTGGATATTAAAGGGCTTTGCCATTTTGAACATGTATGATGCAACGGTTGAAAACGCTGTATCGGCGCTTAAAGGCACCTTGCTTGGAGGATCTCAGGGTAACGACCTGCGGGAGAAGGTACTGGAGGTGTTTCGCTCTATTTTCAAGATACCTGATCTTAAGCTTGGTTTTACTTCATTTAATGAGGCAGAGAACAAATTCAGCCAGGCTACCTTCAACTCTAAACTAAAAAGTTTTTTGTTAAAGGATGGTGATGACGAAGAGTGTTTTGAGGCTATCTGCGTAAAATCAATGCAGCAGTTGGTTCAGGAACAAAAGTATTTTGCTATCGCAAACGTTTACCGTTTTCTGCAGCAGGAGCCGGGCAACGTGATGGCGCAGCGGCTATTAGACCAGGGCGTACAAAGCATAATACTTGCACCGGTTGTAAAGAATGGTCATTTGCTGGGTATTATTGAGGTGGCATCAGAAAATGTTGGCGAATTGAATAGCGTTAATGCCAACCAGTTAGAGATCGTAATGCCGTACATTACGGACACTATTGACAGGCAGTACAGCTTTATGCAAAACCAGGTACAGGCCCTTATTCAGAATGAATACACCACCATACACCCAAGCGTTTACTGGAAATTTAGAAAAGAAGCACAAAAGGCACTTAAAGCCCGCGCTGAGAAGAAAGAGTATAATCTGAGAGAGGTGACCTTCCCTGATGTTGTGCCGCTTTACGGGCAAATAGATATTAAAGGTTCATCAGATACCCGCAACCGCAGCGTACAGCTTGATTTGCAGACGCAGTTGACTGATCTGATACCTTTATTTGAAGATTTGCACCAGGGTTCAAAGGATCCTGACCTTAAACAAAACATCAAAAACCTGCAGGAGCTTGTAATGGATGTGCAGAGCACATTAAAGGCTGATACCGAACAATTTATACAGAATTATTTAGAAACACATATACACCCTATATTACGATCTGCCCGCAACCTTACTGTTGCCCAGCGTAACGCCATTGATGATTATTTTACGCAGACCGAAAAGAGCGGTAAGTTTCATAACAATCGCCGCAAGTATGAGGATACGGTAGCGCTGATCAACCAAAAGATGGCATCAATTATTGACATGGCCCAGGTTGGTGCACAGGCAGCCTATCCGCACTATTACGAGCGTTTTAAAACTGATGGGGTAGAGCATAACATGTATATAGGTGCTTCCATCAGCCCGGCTAAGATCTACGATGTTACCAAGCTTTACAACCTGCGCTTATGGCAATTGCAGGTGATGTGCCAGATGGAACTGGAACAACGTTTCCTGAAAAGTAAATTGCCTTACCCGCTGGATGTAACTTCGCTGATATTGGTATACAGTCATGAAATGTCTATCCGTTTCCGCATGGATGAAAAACGCTTTGATGTGGATGGTAGTTATAACGCCCGGTTCGAGATCGTAAAAAAACGCATAGACAAGGCATTTATTAAGGGAACACAGCAAAGGATCACGGCCATAGGCAAGATGACGATAGTGTACTCTAACCACGAAGAAGAGGTAGAGTATCTTAACTATATCCGCTTTCTGCAGGCAAAGAAGTTGTTAGAAGATGAAGTAGAAATGCTGGAGGTTGAAGACCTGCAAGGCGTATCGGGATTAAAGGCTTTACGGGTAAGTATCTGTTACAACACCAGCCTGCCTGTTGCCGGGTTCTATACTTATCAGGAAATGCAGGAACAGAGTAATGTTTTTACCACTTAAGGCTGTTGCTTTGGCGCTTAAAAGTTCAAATAAGAAACCCCAAAAGGTTAAGGTTTGTATTAAGTTTATTAGTTTAGCAGCAGCATAATTACTTGATGGATACCGATACAACCCGTTTAAGCAGCGAAGAACTCCTTGAAATTATTTCTTTAGCCAATAAAGCTATAGCCGTATACACCGGAAAAGATATTATTATTGAAACAGCAACCGATGCCATGCTCCGTTTTTGGGATGTTGGCCGGGAGGTTATTGGTAAACCGCTTGAGGAAGCTGTACCTATTTTAAAAGATCAGGAATTTATAAATATTCTTCGCAACGTTTGGCGTACCGGGCAAACCTATATGGGAGAGGAAACGCCTGCGTTTTTAACCCGCGACGGGAAACTACAGCAGTTTTATTATGATTTTGAATACAGGGCTGTTTTAAACCCGGATGGTAGCACCCGTTGCATATTGCATACAGCAAAAGATGTTACCGAGCAAGTTCTTGCGCATCAGCGCGAATCTAATTTACAAACTGAGTTAAAGGCTATAAACGAAGAATTAATTAGTACCAATGAGGAACTCGCTGCGGCTAATGAAGAACTTGCTGCAAGTAACGAGGAGATGGCTGCCAGCAATGAGGAATTGCTTAGTACCAACGAGGAGCTTAACGAGGCCAACTACAACTTAGGCGAAAGCGAATCAAGGTTCAGGAACATGATCACGCAAGCACCTGTGGCTATAGCCATGTTTACCGGTGCGAATCTCGTGATTGAGGCAGCTAATGAACGCGTACTTAATATTTGGGGGCGAACGGATGATATCATAGGTATGCCAATAGCTGATGCCTTACCCGAATTACAAGGCCAGGACTTTTTGCAATTGCTCAACGATACCTTTAACACGGGTAAAGAATATTATGGTTCTGAGGCGGTTACCAATACTATGCACGATGGGCAGCTTTACCACGGTTATTACGATTTTATCTACCATCCGCTTAAAAACAGTGATGGCGTGGTATATGCTATATTGATGATAGCTACGGAGGTTACCGAACAAGTTAACTCCCGTAAACGACTTCAGGAAAGCAAAAACCGGCTTGCCAGTATGGTAATGACTGCGCCGGTTGCTATGACGGTGTTAAAGGGCCGCGACCTGGTAGTAGAATTGGCAAACCAACACATGTTTGAGATATGGGGGCGTACGCCGGGCCAGGTTATCAATAAAAAATTGCTGGATGTTTTTCCTGAACTGATAGGGCAGCCCTTTCCCGATATGCTGAAGGGGGTATTTGATACAGGTAAAAAGTTTGCTTTGCCAGAAATTTCGGTAGATGTCTCTACTGCTATGGGGATGGTTAACTATATAGTTGATTTTTCATACGATCCATTGTTTGATATGGAAGGCAACGTAGAGGCTATTATGGCAACGGTAATGGACATCACCGAAAGGGTAAGCTCCCGCAGGGAATTGCAGCAAGCCCGCGATACACTAAAGCTGGCAATAGAGTCGGCTGATATTGGCACCTGGTCGGCTGATCTGGAAACCGGTAAACTTACTTTTTCAGACCAGGCTTTGCGCTTGCAATCTATCCCTGTCGATGCAAACATCACATTGGATGAATCATACAGGCTTATATTACCGGAGTATGTTATTCCCGTTCAGGATAGCATACAACGCAGCATAGATACGCACGAGAGTTTTGAGGTTGAGTACAGGATAACTCCGATGGATGGCAGCAGCCCACGTTGGCTGCGTTCTACCGGACAAGCTTATTATAACGACAGCGGTAAAGCGTTGAGTATTGCAGGTACCATGCTGGATATCACCGAAAGCAAGGCGCACGACCAGCAGAAAGATGATTTTATAAGTATTGCCAGCCATGAACTTAAAACGCCTGTAACCAGCCTAAAGGCCGCCCTGCAATTGTTGGATAGGATGAAAGATAATCCATCTCCCGGCATGATGGCGCGCCTCATAGAGCAAAGCAACCGAAGTATGGATAAGATAAGCAGCCTGATAGAAGACCTGCTTAACCTGAGCCGTATGAACGAAGGACAGTTGCAGCTAAGCAAAACAACGTTTGATATTGTTAAATTGATTGACGATTGCTGCAGCCATGTGCGAGCAACTGGTAAACATGTAATTTTGCAAACAGGAGAAAATTATCTCGAAGTTTTTGCAGACGAACACCGGATAGATCAGGTAGTGGTCAATTTGGTTAACAATGCCGTTAAATATGCACCTAACTCTAAAGAGATAACGCTGAACGTTGATAAAACCGATGGCCGGGTAAAGGTGTCGGTTGTAGACAATGGGCCGGGTATACCTGCTGATAAGCAAGCCCGTTTATTTGATAGGTATTACCAGACAGATCCATCTGGATACAATAATTCCGGCTTAGGCTTGGGGTTATTTATCAGTGCTGAGATCATTAAGAAACATCACGGACAAATAGGTGTTAATAGCTCGTTAGGAAAGGGCAGCACTTTTTGGTTTACATTGCCCATAAAATAGATTAACTTTAAATCACCTTTAAGATCTTAATTTGAACGATACCTTTCCTGTTCCTGAAAATGAAGACGGCCGGCTAAAGTCGCTTTTTGCTTACGATATGATGGATACCGAAGCAGATACCGCTTTTGACGAACTTACTGCGCTTGCTTCAGAAATAGCACAAACACCCATTGCGCTGGTAACGTTATTGGATGGTAGCCGCCAATGGTTCAAATCGGCGCACGGAACAGAACTTAAACAATCTCCCAGAGAACACGCCTTTTGTTCACATACCATAATGGATCAGTCGCAACCGATGATTGTTCAGGATGCGCGGCGTGATGACAGGTTTAAGAATAATCCGCTGGTAACCGGTGATACACAAGTTGTTTTTTATGCGGGTATCCCGTTGGTTAACGAGGATGGTTTTGCCTTAGGGTCACTTTGCGTTATTGACCATGAACCTAAGCAACTGAGCGATTCGCAGATAAAAGCTTTAGGTACGCTTGCCAAACAGGTGCTTACACAAATGGAACTGCGCAGGAAGATCGCTCAACTGGAAGATATCAATAAGGCGTTAACAGAAGCCAATATCTTTATCCAGAAGTTTGCGCACATGGCCGCGCATGACATTAAAAACCCAATGAGCAGCATCATGTTAACGGCACAGGCGCTTGAGGCAAGGTTAAAAGCCGTTGGTGACGAAAAAAGCATGGGGTTGGCTGTAATGGTTTATAAAGCTGCCAAACGCCTTATAAATCTCCTTAACGAGATGCTCGATTATTCCAAAGAGCCATCTGCTTTAGTGCTGAAACAACAAGATGTTTGCCTGCCCACGTTGCTAAAAAGCATTGTGGACCATAGCGATCTTCCAAACAACGTTAATATTAGTTTACCACAGCACGAATGCATTGTGCGTACATCAGCCGTGGCGCTTGAGCAGATTTTTATGAACCTGCTTAATAACGCCGTTAGGTATAATGATAAGGAAGCAGGAGATATTAAAATAAGTTACACCGACGAAGGTGAACATCACAGCTTCACCATAAAAGATAACGGCATAGGCATAGCCGCTAAAAACATTGATCGTATTTTTGACCGGTCGGTAACCCTTAACAAGGTTGATAGATTCAACAAGCCCGGTAAAGGTTTAGGATTGTATACCGTTAAATCACTTGTAAATAAATTGGAGGGAGATATCAGGGTTGAATCAACTCTTGGAGAAGGTTCTGTTTTTACCTTCACCATTAAAAAGCAACTTGCTTAGCGGCTTAATCCCATACCACGTACCATTTCCCATCATCGTTTTTGGCATAACTTAATCCGTCGCTCATTTGGTGGACATCCCGGCCTTCATTACTGCTGTAATAATTTCGCCTTTCATAAATCCTGATGCCATTGTTTTCTCGTTGCAAAAAAACCATAAGGGCGTTCATGGACGGCCCTATCTCGTGCAACCACTGGCTATCGCCCTCTTTAACAAATGCTGAACTCATAATAGTATATTTAAAGTTTAGATATAACACTATTCGTGCCGAAACCTTGTTATAAATAAGATGGAACAGCTTAGCTTTTTTGATGGCGGCCTGCAAAGTACAAGGCACCTGCCGCTTCATCTGCTTGATTATCGCTCAAACTTCTTTACTGCCGGTGAGGGCAAGGGCTTTATGGAGAAGCTTAAAACGGATATAGACTGGAAGCAGGAGACCATCCAGATGTACGGTAAGCTATTGAATACGCCCCGCCTCACCGCCTGGTACGGCGATAACGAAAAGACGTACGCCTACAGCGGTAACAAATACTTCCCTATGCCGTGGACGCCCGAATTATTAAAAATAAAACAGCGTGTAGACGAAGCGTCAGGTATTCGCTTCAATAGCGTGTTGTTAAATTACTATCGCAACGGTAACGATTCTGTAGCCTGGCACGCCGACGATGAGCCGGAGCTTGGACGCAACCCGATCATTGCTTCAGTAAGTTTTGGTCAGGCACGGCGGTTTGATATCCGCCACAAGGAAGACCACAAGTTGCGCCACTCGGTAGAACTGGAGAACGGCTCACTCCTCATTATGAAAGGCGACCTGCAACACAATTGGGAGCACCGGGTACCCAAATCAACCAAAGCAGTAAAGGAAAGGATAAATTTAACTTTTAGGGTGATAGGGTAGGGGCTGCAAGTTACATCTCTTTTTGATTTAAACTCGCTATCAACCTCTCCTTGTATGATTGTCCTATAGCCAGATCACGCTCACCCACGCGCAAAAAATTACCTTCAATAAAGCGAATACATGTAGTATTTACCATGGTTGAGCGATGGATGCGGATAAACCCTGATGCAGGCAACAATTTCTCCATCCTGGCGAAGGTCATGTAGGTCACATAGGTTTGGGTAGTAGTATGCACTTTCAGGTAATCGCCATAGGCCTCTATATAAATAATATCGGCAAGATCTATCTTAACCAGGCGTCTGTCGACCTTTAAAAATATATGAGCAGGGTTATCCGGCTGCAAAGTGCTTACTAACCTATCGGTAGCAACGTCATTGGTAGTCCTGATCTTCTGGATAGCTTTTAAGAATCGCTCAAAGGTAATGGGCTTTAGCAGGTAATCTACCGCTTCCAATTCAAAGGCGTCAACGGCATATTCACTGTAAGCAGTGGTAAATATCACCTTTGGCGAATCTTTTAAAGACTTGATGAAATTGATCCCTGTAATGCCTGGCATTTGTATGTCAAGGAATATTACATCAACCTTATACTGGTGCAACAAACCGAAAGCCTCAACAGCGCTTTGGCAAGTGGCAAGGCAATTAAATCCCTGCAATTGGCTTATATAACCCTCCAGCAAATGGCGGGCAAGCGGTTCATCATCTACAACAAGGCAATTGATCATTGAGGTAATTGAATCGTTAAAGTTACGGTATAAATGCCATCGGACTGGTGCATAAGCAAGGTGTGTTTACCTGGGTAAAGTAGTTCAAGCCTTTTTCTTACGTTATGAAGGCCGATACCCCCTTCAATATCATCTTCGGCAGTCCACGCAACCGGGTTTGCAGTTTGGAATATCAGTTCATCATCATCAATCGCCAGCACTATCTTCACCCACTTGTCTGAAATGTTTTTCTGTAACGAGTGCTTAAAGGTGTTTTCTATCAAAGGTAAAAACAGGAGGGGTTCAATCTCAATGTGGCTGATATCGCCTTGTATCATTAACTCTATCGCTTCAGGCTTATCATGCCTCACGTTTTCGAGATGAATGTAACTTTTAATGAAATCAATTTCCCTTTCAAGGCTCACCTTTTCATGCCGGCTGTTGTACAAAACATAGCGCATGATGGCTGATAGGTCTGCAATCATTTGCGGAGTTTTGGGCGAAGCCTGCACACTTAGTGCGTACATATTATTCAGTGTATTAAAGAAAAAGTGAGGTTGCACCTGCTGTTTTAGATGGTCTAACTCCAGGCGAAGTTTAGCGGTTTCTAACGTGCTCAAATTCTCCTGGTTTTTAAATAGCAGGCGTATCACATAGATAGATGTTGCAGCCAGCAGAACAAGGCTGGTATAACCGAGCGTTTGATTAAAATATCCGTGAGAGAAATCTTCCGGATGGGCTGATTGAAGATTGTCTTTGTAGGCCTTCGGCACAAACGGCATATGTATCATTGCAATGGTTGTAAGGCGCCCCCAAATTTCATAAACCATGATGTAGACCGGTAAAAGCAATACAAACAACCAGTATTTCTTGCGACCTACTGTTAGCGGTAGGTATGCTCGGTAATACAATACTATCACGAGTATATCCATTATGTTTAGGAGCACCAAACTAAACGTGAACGATAGGTTACCCCAAATTTGATAGCCCACCGCAAACGGGCTTATCACGCTCACAAACACAAGATACGAAAGCTCGGCAATGAGGCTTTTTTGTTTATAAGTGAGCGGGGTGGTGGGGTAGGGCATAGAACAAAGGTAAGTTTACACACATTAAGATAATGAGTTTTTAGATGAATGGCTTGTTTTGCTCGTTGAATTTTAAAAGCGATGATTCAACGAGTTGTTGGGGCAGTTAATCGAAAATATTGAATGCTTGCTGGAGTCATTTGCATGTTTGAGGTATGAAAAAGCTACCCTTAACTCTCATCATAATTTTAACCTTTACCGTAGGTGTTACGCAAGCGCAAAACCGCAGGCAGGTTGATCATCTCGCTACTTTTGCTAAGGTGTGGGGATTTTTAAAATACTATCATCCTGCGGTAGCTAAAGGCACTGCCAATTGGGATAAAAAATGGCTAAATTCGGTGTTAACTATAAAGAAAATTGGTTCATTAAATGAATATAAAAATTTTATAATCAGCTTTTATAATAGTTTACCTAAACAAAAAATTGATTATAGTTTGATGCCACCAAACGGTGACTCTGTTTTTCGTGTATTTGACAAAAATGACTTGAGGGATTTCAAAATTCCTGCTCAGATGAAAGCAGAGTTCAGTGACCTTTACCTTCACCACCAGCCGGATTCTAATCGCTACGTCGATAATCTCTATAAGCCCGGTGTTACGCTCGATTATGTTTATTTCAAAGAGGAGGAATATCCAAAGCCCGACTATCCTGATGAAGCGCACCGGTTACTGGCTTTGGTAAGGTACTGGAATATCATTAATTACTGGTATCCTTATAAGCGGGAGTTTGCTCCGCACTGGGACAAGGTGCTTACCGATTTTATTCCACAATTTATCAATGCAGCCAATAAAGAAGAATATCGGCTGGTATTTTTAAAGCTTACGGCTCAGATAAAAGACAGTCATTCTTTTTTCAGGCAGAATGACTTTTACAATAAACGCCTGCAAAACGCGCCTTTCCTTTTGTATTACTCTGGCGGTAAATACTTTGTTGGGAACGACCAATATCCTGAGCTTTTAAACAAACAAGATATTAAAGCAGGTGATGAAATAGTTTCGATAAACAACAAAAATACAAGGGCTTGTGAGGATTATATAAAGCAATATTGTACAGGTAGTAATGAAGCAACGCTGCATAGAGAGATTGGCAGAAACCTCTTTAGAATGGATACCGCCAAAAGCGTTCAGATTACCATATTACGCAACGGAAAACTCATTACTCAACAATTGAAACTCTATTCTTACAGTGAGCTTTACCAATACCGCATTAAGCACCAACCAAAACTTTGGGAAGATATGGGGGACGGTGTATTCTACGTACGTTTCTGTAAAATAACCGATAGCAACCAATTGAAACAAATGTATATGGCTATCCAAAATGCTAAAACAGTAATATGGGAGATGCGCGATTATCCATACTTCCCTACAACGCAGATCTATCGCCCCGGTCTATTTGGAAACCAAACGAGCGAGGAAGTGAATTATAATGCCGAACTATTTTATCCAGGGATGTATAAGGCTCACAAAGAGGTTGGCGATATGGCTACGGACACTTTGAATTTGCCGCACTATAAAGGGCGCTTGATTGTACTTGTGAACGAGTTTACCCAAAGCCTTGCCGAAAGCGTTGCAGCGGCGCTAAGATGCCGTCCAAACACTATTGTAATGGGCAGGCAAACGGCAGGAGCAACCGGTAATATGTTTTTTACCGATTACCCAGGCGGAATAGCTGCCGCTTACACTGCAGTTAAAGTTGTTGGACCTAACGATAGTTTTAAGCAGGGGCAGGGCGTTAAACTTGATAAGGAAATAAAGATCAGTGCTGCAAAAATGCAATCTTCCCCTGATTATGAGCTGGAGCAAGCGTACCGGCAGGCTTTAAAGGATTTAAAATAATCCGCTATATTTGTTTGTCAATCAAATAATAAACCAAATGAAAAAGATTATTCTCTTTGCGATATGCTTAGGTTTTACCACCATTGCTTTTGCGCAAACAAGCATAAGACCTGCAGAAGCGGGTGTTACTTACGGCAAATCCGTTACTGCTGATAATGCTGTTACCACTGCTGATCTCAATAAAACGCTTTCAACAGATTCTGTTTACAACGGCAAGATCACCGGTACGGTTGTGGAAGTTTGCAAGAAGAAGGGTTGCTTTATGAAACTGGAACAGGCTAATGGCACACCTATAATGGTTCAGTTTACAGATTACGCTTACTTTATGCCGCAGAATATTGTGGGTAAAACAGTAGTGGTTGAGGGTAAGGCTAAAGTTAAAGAAACTTCAGTTGAGCGCCTGAGGCACTATGCCGCAGACGCGGGCAAAAGCAAAGAAGAGATAGCTGCTATAAAAGAGCCAAAGCGCGATATAGGCATTATGGCTGATGGCGTTTTGGTGGTTAAATAATCTGATCCTGACTTGGAACGATAGCATAAAGTCCTGCATATTTGCGGGACTTTTTAATTTTATAAATAATGCAGCAACAACCCAATAACCCATTGCATGGTAAAACTTTACAGGCTATACTTGAAGCATTAGTTGCTCATTTAGGCTGGCCCGAGATGGGCTATCGCATCCGCATAAATTGCTTCCTGGATACCCCCAGCATCAACTCGAGTTTAAAGTTCCTGCGCAAAACACCATGGGCACGCCAAAAGGTGGAAGACCTATACGTGGAATACTACAAAGAGTTAAACCCTTAATGCTTTTTAGCCTTGTTCATCTTTGCTTTTTTAGATGAACTGATGTTATAGGTTTTGGCATTCTCAGGCTTTTTCTCGTGGAACGCCGGGCCGGGTGTGTATTTATCTTCTGCTTTATGTACCTGCTTTGGGCGGGCGGCTTTCTCAGCTTCTTTTTCCTTGCGGTCTTTTTCTATCACCAGGTCGTCGGGCAGGTCTGCAGTTTGCATTTTTTGGCCGGTGGCCTGCTCAATTCGCCTTACCTGATCCAGCTCAAGATCTGTGGCAAAAGTTAAAGCGATGGTTTCGCTTTCCTCGTCACTGGCTTGGATTTCAACGTGTTTAATGTAAACTTCTTTATCGGCCGGGAGATCAAAATTAATGATAAACGGTACACCAGTAAGATCAACCTGCTCATCCAGTTCGTTAGCTATCAGCAATACCCTTAGTTTATCGTTACGTAAAAAATCAGCAACGTTATCTGCAACTGGATATTCGTATGATAATGGTTTAATAAAAGCGCTCGATAATCGTGCTTTCCTAAGCAGGCTTTTGTAGATGGTTTCAGCAGTAAGCCTGGTATTGGTGAATACAACCGTTTTAGTAAACACCTCAACATCCTGTAAAAACAGGTTTAGCAAATTTATCTTGGTGCCAAAGTTAGGTACGTGGTATAACATCTGCGGGAGCATACCCAATTGAGTTTCGCTCATTTCCTCAACCTCAACGGTAGATGGCAGATGCATAAGCGGATCTATCATTTTGGCAAGCTTATCGTGCATTACTTCGGTAAACACAAGGCGTTGCGCTTTGCCTATGCTTGTTGATAGCTCCGTGGTTGGCAGCTGCAAACCTTTTTTGACAATGGCATGTGCATCATCTATCACCAATAACTCAACCTTATTAAGGTTTAAGCCCAGCTTTAGGTAAATGGCGCGGGCCCTGTCAGGCGTGGCAATTACAATATCAGCACCTTCGGCAAGGTCGTCCATTTGCTGGTCAACACCGATACCGGCATGTAATAAAACTATGCGGATAGTTTTATTACGGTTAAGCAGATTAAAGCGTTCGTTAATAGCTTCAACACCTTCCTGGTCTGGCGATAGAATAAGCGCGGCAGGTACATTATCGGCACTATGTTTAAAACGGTTAAGCGTAGCAAGTACTAAGGTAGTGGTTTTACCACCGCCCTCTGGCGCAATAGCAATCACATCCTGCCCGCCATTGATACGGCTTAAGGTTTTTTGCTGTAACTCTTTAGGATTATCAAATCCCGCTTCCGTTAATGATCGTACCAGCTGTTTGTTCAGCTTAAATTTTTCTGCCCAGGCCATATCAACTTTAAAAGCTGCAAAGATAACTAATAAATATTTGCCGCTGATGATAGCTATTTTAAGGCAGCATTTTGAAATGACCCATATAAAGATATTTGCTACATTTAGTTTTACTAACCTGAAAAACCATGAGAAAGCTTTTTTTATTTGCCTGGATGCTGGGCATCTTCGGCCTAAGCGCCCACGCTCAGCAAAAATTTAACGGATTAGACAATAATATGGGTACCATCTTCCGCACGTCAGATGCGGTTAGCCGTTCTATTAGTCCGGAGAATTTTACAGGGGAAAAAGGCAAAGGAGGGATGGCGACAGAGGGTACAGGTAAGGCTGCTGCACGCGACCTGGGCCAGGGTTGGAAGGTGAGCCCCAGTGTGATCATAAAAAAACACACAACGTTCACCGTGGCCGAGATAAATGGCGAAGGTGCCATCCAACACATATGGATGACCCCTACAGGTAACTGGCGTTATTCTATTATCAGGATGTATTGGGACGATGAGACCACACCATCTGTAGAGGCACCTGTTGGCGATTTCTTTTGCATGGGCTGGGGGAAATATGCGCCTGTTAATTCATTGGCGGTAACCGTCAACCCTGGTAGTGCCTTTAACTGTTACTGGCCGATGCCGTTCCGCAAAAAGTGCCGTATTACCATGGAGAACATCGACGATAACGATATGGTGCTTTATTACCAGGTAGATTATACCCTGACCAAGGTGCCCGAGGATGCGGGTTATTTCCACGCGCAGTTCAGGCGGGTAAACCCCTTGCCTCATAAAAAGGACTTTGTACTGGTAGATAGCATTAAAGGCAAAGGCCAGTATGTAGGTACTTACCTTGCCTATGGCTCAAACAAAAATGGCTGGTGGGGCGAAGGGGAGATTAAATTTTACATGGACGGAGACACCAAGTATCCAACCATCATCGGCACCGGTACTGAAGATTATTTCTGCGGATCATACAATTTTGAGACCCGCAAACGAGACGAGCAGGGACGAGAAACCCGTAATTACACCGAATTCTCGGGCCCTTACACAGGTTTGGCGCAAGTGATAAAAGGGGATGGGTTGTACAACGTAGCGCAACGCTTTGGCTTATATCGCTGGCACATCGCAGACCCTATCCGTTTTGAAAAAAGCCTTGAGGTAACCCTGCAGGACCTTGGCTGGCGTGGCGACGGCCGCTACCTGCCCTTGCAGGACGATCTGGCATCAACCGTGTTCTGGTATCAGCAAGGTCCGCATGGCGCATTCCCTAAACTGCCAACAAAAGATGAACTGGAAGTTAATTAAAACTGTTGTTAGCTGCCTTTAAATAATTATATTGAGCCCTCCAATTATTAATTGTTAAATACACACATTAATGTCTAAAGACAAAAGCCTGGCCGCGGTTGCGCTCATTACATCCTTGTTTTTTTTGTGGGGGTTTGCATTAAACCTTAACCCAATACTTATCCCACACTTGAAAAAGGCCTGCCAATTAACAGATTTTCAATCATCATTAATAGATTCAGCATCATACGTAGCCTATTTTCTGTTACCTATACCAGCAGCACAGTTTATGAAGCGCTACAGCTACAAAGGCGGTATCATACTCGGCCTTCTGCTGTTCTCTGTTGGGGCCGCGCTGTTTTATCCGGCTGCTGCTGTACGTAACTATGCATTTTTTTTAGGTGCATTGTTTGTGGTTTTCTCAGGCATGGCTTTCCTGGAAACCGCTGCCAATCCGTTGATCACCTTAATAGGCGACCCTGCAAGTGCTACCCAACGTATTAATTTTGCGCAATCATTTAACGGTATGGCGGCTGCTTTGGCGCCGTTTATTGGTGGCACCTTCATACTCTCAGGCACTGTTTTAACAGATGCCCAGGAAAAGGCAATGTCGTCGCAACAGTTGGAGGCGTATCTAAATCATGAGGCATCCTCAGTACAGATCCCTTACCTGGTAATCAGCATTGCGGTTTTACTGGTGGCCATCTTTGTTTGGCGTACTGCTTTCCCGGCCATTAAAGAAGAATCTGCCGAAACAAAAGCGATAGAAAATAAACCGCTCCTGGGCAGGATAATAGCCCTTACCAAAAACAAACATTTGATGAAGGGCGTAGTGGCAGAGTTTTTTTACGTAGGAGGGCAGGCGTGCGTAACCAGTTTCTTTATTCGATACAGTGAACACGTAGCCGGCTTTGGCGAACATAGCGCTGCAAAATTGTTGAGTATCGGTTTGCTGTTATTTATGCTTGGCCGCTTATCCGGCACTGCGTTAATGCTGGTTTTTAACCCTGTAAAACTGCTTGTAACCTATGCGATCATCAATATTTGTCTAATAGCAGCTGCAGTAACCTTACATGGGCCGTTTGTAGTTTATGTGTTGATGGCGGTGCTGTTCTTTATGTCTATCATGTTCCCAACTATCTTTTCGTTAAGTATAAGGGGCCTGGGGCCGCAAACCAAGTTAGGTTCATCATTAGTGATAATGGGCATTGTTGGCGGCGCAATTATGCCACCGATAATGGGCCAGCTATCAGATATGTTTAACATACAAATAGCTTATGTTGTACCGGGGGTGAGCTTTGCAGTAATACTTTGGTTTGCGCTGCAAAACCTCAAAGTGAAAAACCTTGATGTTGTGGGCGGGCATTAATTGAAAATTTTATGGATCTGAATTTAAAAGATAAAGTGATCATCGTTACTGGTGGTGCAAAAGGTATAGGTGAGGGTATTGTTATGTCGCTTGCGGCAGAAGGTGCCATCCCGGTTATTATTGGCCGTAGTGAGCAAGATAACCTTAAAGTGGTTAATGGGCTTGAGGCTAAAGGCGTTCAAAGTTTCCAGGTAGAGGCTGAACTTAGCGACCCTGCACAATGTGTTGCAGCGGTAAAGGCAGTTGCAGAGAAATACGGCCGCATTGATGGCCTCGTGAACAATGCCGGTGCGAACGATGGCGTAGGTTTAGAACATGGCGACTACGAGCGATTTATGGCTTCTCTGCATAAAAATATGGTGCATTATTACCTAATGGCGCATCATGCCTTGCCATACTTGAAGGAATCAAAAGGGGCTATCGTAAACATCACCTCAAAAACTGCCGAAACCGGGCAGGGTAACACGTCTGCCTACGCTGCCTCAAATGGCGGGCGCAACGCGCTTACACGCGAATGGGCTGTAGAACTTCTTAAATACGGCATACGTGTTAACGCCGTGGTAGTTGCCGAATGCTGGACACCCCTTTACGAAAGCTGGATAAAAACACTGCCCGACCCTGATGGTAAACGAAAAGAAATTGAGGCCAAAATACCCCTTGGCAACCGGATGACCACTACCGCTGAAATAGGTGATGCTGTTGTATTCTTGCTGTCCGGCAGATCAAGCCATACTACCGGACAGATCGTTTATGTTGACGGTGGATACGTGCATTTAGACCGTGCTTTGGCCAACGCTTAAATAATTTTTTAAATCAGCAAGATTTATTAACCTTGTAGCTGATAACCTTTAACTTATGGGCGAGTATACCGGCCAAACGCGAATTTTAGTTGCCGTTGACTGTATCATTTTTGGATTCGACGGATCAGATATCAAAATACTACTGGTAGAGCGCGACCTTGCGCCTGATAAAGGTAAGTGGAGCCTGATGGGCGGTTTTATGCGCCCCAACGAAAGTCCGGAAGATGCGGCCAATCGTGTGTTACAGCTACGCACAGGCCTCAACAACGTATACATGGAGCAGTTTAGGGTGTTTGGTAAGCCAGACCGCGATCCGGTTGAGCGCACACTTTCAATTGCCTACTTTGCGTTGATAGATATACAACAATACCAGCAACAGTTAGTAAGCGATAATCACCCCGAGTGGTTCCTGCTTACCGATATGCCTGATCTGATATTTGACCATGCCGAAATGGTTAAACTCGCTTTAAAAGAGTTACGCTACAAGGCGGCTTTGCATCCCATATTATTCCAGTTGTTACCCGGTAAATTTACCATCCCGCAATTGCAGGCACTTTACGAGGGGGTTTATCAAACCAGGTTCGATGACAGGAACTTTAGCCGCAAATTACTATCCACCGGTTTGCTTGTGAAGCAAAATGAGAAGGATAAACAGTCATCAAAAAAGGGAGCTTTTTACTATCAGTTGGATCAGTCGCATTATGAAGAAAAGTTTGAGAAATTTCTTAACTTGGTTCCCAATCCTGACAAATTTTTCTAAAACCAATTAAATGCTTAAAAAAGCATTACCAATTATTATCACAATTTGCTTTATTGGGACAATTGCTTCAGCACAGCAAAAGCCACAGTACACGCAGTATATATTCAACAACCTTTTATTAAATCCCGCGGTATCCGGCATAGAAAATTATACCGATGTTAAGTTAGGTTATCGCAGCCAATGGAGAGGCATTGAGGGTGCACCGGTAACAGCTTATGCAAGCATCACTGCTCCTTTAGGTTCTGAATTTACACAAGGTGATGCCGCCGGCTTTCTGCCTTATGATGGCGAAAGCCCTTACAGCCGGATGTACACTTCTGATTACCGTGCATCGGCCCCGCACCATGGTATAGGTTTTATGGTGGTGACGGACAAGGCTGGCCCGCTCGATCAAACTAACGTTGCCGCTTCTTATGCTTACCATTTGGGTATCACCAGTAATTTTAATCTTTCAGTAGGTGTATCTGCAGGAGCAAATCATTTGCATCTGGCTACGTCAGAACTTGCATTTGAAAACCCTGACGATCCGGTTTTGCAGGGGATTGAGAATAATAAATGGAAGCCTGATTTAGGGGTTGGTATTTGGGGCTATGCTGCAAATTATTACTTCGGCGTATCTGCTCAGCAAATCTTACCGCAGGTACAATACATCTCAACCAGAACGGCTAATTCATCTCTGAATCGTACTGTGCCACATTTTTTTGCCACAGCAGGAGTTAAGTTCTACCTGTCAGACGATGTGATGCTTTTACCATCTGCGCTGCTTAAATTTATAGAACCCACGCCAACAAGTTTCGATATCAATATGAAGCTGTCCTTCCGCGATAGGTTTTGGTTTGGTGGCTCCTATCGCCGTAATGATTCATTTGGTGTGCTTGCGGGCTTTAATCTCAATTCGCTTATCAACGTTAGCTATGCTTATGACATTACCACTTCTCCGTTAAATACGGTAAGCAATGGATCACACGAGTTGGTGATCGGCATCTTGCTCAATAACAAATACAGACTAACGGCTCCTCAACATGGATGGTAATTTCACAGAGGAAACAAGAATCAAGAGCCAAGAATCAAGACCGCGTGATTGTGTAAAAAAAGAAAGCCCTTAAAAATTTAAGGGCTTTCTTTTGTCTTGATTCCTGACTCTAAAAGTCTTGATCCTCTTTATAGCTCTTTCCTGAGCCTTGCCACCGGGATGTTCATTTGTTCGCGGTACTTGGCAACTGTGCGGCGGGCAATATTATAGCCGGCCTCTTTTAATATTTCAGTCAATTTCTCATCGGCAAGCGGATGGCGTTTATCTTCTTTGCCGATATTTTCTTCCAATATTTTTTTCACTTCCTTATTTGACACTTCCTCGCCGCTTTCAGTTTGGATAGCCTCACTAAAGAATGATTTTAGCAGGTAGGTACCATGCTCGGTTTGTACGTATTTCGAGTTGGCTACGCGCGATACCGTAGATATGTCCATACCGATGCGGTCGGCAATATCTTTCAGGATCATTGGCTTAAGGTTCTTATCGTCTCCGGTAAGGAAGAAATCGTATTGATACTGCATAATGGCGTTCATGGTTTTAAGCAGCGTTTGCTGGCGCTGTTTAATAGCATCGATGAACCACTTAGCAGAATCGAGCTTTTGTTTTACAAACTGAACGGCCTCTTTCAGCTTTTTATCTTTTTGTGATGCCTTATCGTAATGCTGAAACATCTCCTGGTAAGAGCGGCTTACCTTTAGTTCCGGGGCATTCTTAGAGTTAAGAGTTAATAATAGTACACCATCATTGTTCTTGATGTGAAAATCAGGTATCACCTGCATTTGCTTGGTACTAACCTCGTTGCTATCACCCGGTTTTGGGTTAAGCTTCAATATCTCACCAACCACTGCACGCAACTCGTTCGAGTTCATGCTTAGCGATTTTTCTAACTTATCATAGTGTTTGCGGGTAAACTCCTCAAGATAGTTTTCTACCACCAGGATAGCTTTCTTTACAATCGGGTCGTTCCCATCTTTACGGCGAAGCTGTATCAACAAACATTCTTGTAAAGTGCGGGCACCAACGCCCGGTGGGTCAAAGGATTGGATAACCTTAAGCATATCCTCAACCTCTTCATCCTCGGCCATTACATTCTGCGAAAAAGCAAGGTCGTCGGTTAAGGACATGATGGGGCGGCGCAGGTAGCCATCATCGTCCAAACTGCCTATAATCTGACGGCCAATGGCAAAATCGTGGTCAGATAGTGGCAGCAGATCTAATTGTGCCTGCAGGTTTTCAAAGAAAGAGCTTTGTACGGCAATTGGAATTTCCTTGCGGTCATCTTCATCATCACCGTTATTATCGTAGCGGCTTCCGTAATCACTCACGCTATCGTCTTGCAGGTAATCGTCTATGTTAAACTCATCCATTTCGCCACCCTCATTATCACTATCGTAATTATCGTCGGGGTCGCGGTCAGGGTACTGTTCTTCAGGCTCATTGATATTGGTCAAACTCATATCTTCAAGCGCAGGGTTTTCCTCCAGTTCTTCTTTGATACGGGTATCGAGCGACACGGTAGGCACCTGCAGCAATTTTATAAATTGAATTTGCTGAGGCGAAAGTTTCTGTAGGAGCTTTTGCTGGAGATTCTGTTTTAACATAGTGTAAGACGCGAGGTCAAAAGTACAGCAATTAGCTTATGTTTTAAAATGGTTTTGTTGCTGTAATAATAATCCTAAAATGTTTTTAAGCAGGTTTTGTTTGGAGCAGTCAACTTTTTATTGATAACTTTAATAACACAACAAATAATAAGGATATGGGATTTGTAAAAGAATTTAAAGAGTTTGCCGTTAAGGGCAATGTATTAGATCTGGCAGTTGCGGTTGTTATTGGTGCGGCCTTTGGCAGCATCGTAAAATCATTGGTTGATGATATCATTACCCCCGCAATACTTACCCCGGCACTTAAAGCCGCACACCTAAGCAACCTTAGCGAACTGGTGATACCCGGTACGGCCATTAAGTATGGTAACTTTATATCTCAGGTTATTTCCTTTATCATTATTGCGTTAGCGTTGTTCCTGATTATTAAAGGCCTTAACAGCTTTAAAAAGAAAGAAGCCGCTGCACCTACAGTTGAGCCTGTACCAACAAAAGAAGAAATATTATTGACAGAAATACGCGACCTGTTGGCAAGGAAAGGCTAAGCATTTTGGGCCGATTTAGCAATATGCTCTTGCTGTTTGTTATACTTACGGCAGGGGCTTTTATGTTTTATTTCTACTCATATAAAAGCAATAGTTTATTTGCAACAGGGGCGTGCGTTGCCATGGCTATAGGCTTTACAGGGCTGGGTTTAAATTGGTTTAGTTTACGCGGCAACCTGCACCGGGTTTTAGAAATTGCCTCGTGGGTAGTTTATCTGTTGATAGGAGTTGGGCTTTTTGCAACCCTTCTTACGTTTAAAGGGCAGCGAGAAACCAGGGTACTTAAAGCGCACGGCGTGAAAGTAACAGCCATTATCATTAGCAAAGGGAGTGCATACAGCCGTGGCTCTTCAAGCAAATGGGCTATTGTGCAATACGTTTATGGCGATAAAACATACCTTCAGGATATTGCTTACCGTCCTAATTATAATGTGAATGATACCGTAACAATGGTTTGCCTGCCTAATGATCCTGAATTAGCCCGCCCGCTTTGGTGGTTAAAATATTGATGATGGACAATTCAAAAATGCTTCGCGAGATAGCTTGCTCGCTTCCTGAAGTCACCGAAGAACCTCACTTTGATAAAATATCCTTCAGGATAAATAAAAAGATCTTTGCAACAGTGGTGGCGGAGCAAAACCGCGCCACTGTTAAACTTACCCCGGAAGAGCAGGATATCTTCTGCACTTTTAATAATGAGGTAATACATCCAATACCCAATAAGTGGGGCAAACAAGGCTGGACGCATATCAACCTGTTATTAGTGCAAGCAAATATGCTCACCGGGATATTAAAAACAGCCTACTGCGGCATCGCACCCAAACACCTCGCCGCCCAAATAACTTTTGAGGAAGATTAAAGCCGTCCGCTAAAAACAAGCTTTTCATTAATGACCCAATGACCCAATGATCAAAAAGTTTTCGGCAACTTAGGATCGGTGAGGATAATAAAGTCGCCCATTTTTTCAAATTTGGTCCAGTCGGGGTTATCAAAACTGTCATCGGCGTAGGCTGCAATGTTTATGATACGCGCTTTAGGTGAGTATTTCTTTAGCTGAGCAGCCGTGCCCAGTTTCTCCTCGGTGTGGAAACCACCATTAACCTGCATTACTTTAAAATCTTTATGCGTTTTAAGGAATTGGGCAATATTGTAGCCCATGGTTGCATCCCATACATTTTGCGATTGGTAGATCTTCATATCACCCATGGCGCTGTGGCCACCCATAATATTTACAAACTTTTCATAATAAGGGCCGGTTGCTGTATCGATAGGCAATGGTGCCAGCCAGGCTTTTGCTTGTGGACTAAGCTGGTTTAAACTGGCTAAACCGCCACGGGTAACCATGTTGGTGTAGCGAGTGGGGGCATTGGCAGCAATTACAGGTGTGTGGGTTTGTTTTGCCTGCTCTATCATGGGGCGATAGTCTTTATAGTTATTCCAGGCGCGGCCTTCGGTAATTAGGTTCTTCTCGCGGATGAGGCCTGCCAGGTATTCGTTTAAAACAATCTGGCAATCGGTCTGGAACATCTCCAATGATAAAGCTGATCTGCCCGGATATTTCTGTGTAAGCTTTTTAAATAATAAAGCTTCCAGGTAATGGCCGGTAGAATCATTGTGTTCCTCGCCAAAGAAAATCACATCAGCCTTATCCATGCTGTTTATGATATCATCAACCGTAGCCGGGGCTTTTTTAGCTGTGTTATATATTTTATAATGAGATAGCATGGTATCTTGCGCAACGGTGGCAACAGGGGCTAACAGCAGCAAAAAGGCAATAATCTTTCTCATTAAATTGATGTTGATTTCAATGTTAATAAAATTAGCCAAATAACTGCATTAGTATTTGAAAAAACTAAAAATTACGCTACATTTGCACTCTTGTTTTTAAAAGCAAAAAGATTAGAATACGAATAGAATAAAGTATAGCCATGAAAAGAACGTTCCAACCTTCAGTAAGGAAAAGAAAAAATAAGCACGGTTTCCGTGAGCGCATGTCATCTGCAAACGGCAGAAGAATACTTGCTGCAAGAAGAGCTAAAGGCAGAAAAAGATTAACTGTATCTGACGAACGCACGCACAAAGCATAATAATGGTTGTATCTTCTGCTAAGCAGAGGGGCTAACCGTTTTTGTGTTTGATAGCTGCGGTTCGGCATTAACAACTATGTATACTTTCAAAAAAGAAGAACGGTTATGTAACAAAAGGCTTATTGATGGCCTTTTTCATAACGGTTCTTTTTTTTTATGTTATCCCTTCAAGGTATCTTGGATGCCTGCCGATGCTATGCAGCAATATCCCGTGCAGGTGGTTTTTGCGGTAGGTAAAAAGCGATATAAACACGCTGTAGACCGCAATACCGTAAAGCGCCGCATGCGCGAGGCTTATCGCCTCAATAAACAATCTCTTCTTTACGATGCGTTAAATAATAGCGAAAAAAAGTTGTTGTTATTTATAAGCTATATAGGCAAAGAGATTGCTCCCTACGATTTTTTTGAAAAAAAAATGGCTAAGCTGTTAACGCAACTTGCAGCGGAGGCTACCAAATGAATGCGCTTTGGAATGGAATAAAAGCCATATTCAGCGCTTTTTTTTTGCTGCTGATAAAGCTTTATCAATACCTTATTTCTCCTATACTACCTAACTCATGCCGTTATACGCCCACTTGTTCGCAATATGGGGCAGAAGCTATAAAAAAATACGGACCCTTTAAAGGTGGCTGGTTAGCATTAAAACGTATTGCCCGGTGCAACCCCTGGGGCGGGCACGGGCATGATCCGGTACCTTGATTGTAAGTCAAATTCAAAAGGTAAAATTCAAAAGAAATTTCCTTTGGGTTGGGGAGGAGCTTAAGTTTGCTCCTTTGTTGAGCCAAAATTCAAAATTAAAAAGTCAAAAACACAGATCGATGAGCAATTTTGAATTTTGAATTTTTACTTTTGACTTCAGAAAATGATTTTACAGATAGAAACTGCAACTACAACCTGTTCTGTGGCATTGGCTGCCGATGGCGAGCTTATTTCTTTTAAGGAGATCAACGAACGTAATATACATGCCGAGGTTGTCACCGTTTATATAAACGACCTGATAAAGCAGCAAAACGCCACGTATGATAACATTGATGCCATAGCAGTTAGCTGTGGACCCGGGTCTTACACAGGTTTGCGTATAGGCGTTTCTACCGCAAAAGGATTATGTTTTGCCTTGGACAAGCCACTGATAGCTGTAAATACACTTGAAGCAATGGCTAAAGGCGTAGCGCAACGGATAGACTTGAGCACCGATACTTTACTTTGCCCCATGATCGATGCCCGCCGCATGGAAGTTTATACTGCTGTTTACAAAGCTGATGGTACGTTAGTAAAACCGACTGCCGCTGAGATTATTACAGATGAAAGCTTTGCCGATCTGCTTTCAAACAATAAAGTGTTATTTTTTGGAGATGGCGCTGCTAAATGTATTGATGTACTGGGACAAAATCCTAACGCGTTATTTGATACTGATTTCTCAAATTCAGCACGTGATCTTACCGCTTTGGCACAACAGAAATTTGCTGATAAGGAATTTGAGGATGTGGCTTACTTTGAGCCATATTATCTTAAAGATTTTATAGCTGGTAAAAAGGCAAACGTTTAATCGCCGTTATCTTTACCCCATATACCATTCCACAGGCGTTTTAGAAGTCCCGGGCGTTCGCCTATCGGGATCAGATTGGCGTTAAGTGGATGCTCTATTACATGGCCGAATTTAAGAGAGAACCCCATAAACACGTCGGCACCGCTGTAAAAGCCCGAGCTATTGATCTGGCTTTCGCTTTTTCTTGATGCCTGCGCTAAACTTACGGTTTGCAATAACCTATCGCTACCGATGAAAAACTCAGCGTTGGTTGATTTTACCATAAACTGAAGCCCGGCGTTGATTACTTTATAATTATTGATAGCAGCTACGATAGTACCGGTGTAATTTTTATACTGAAACGGATTTGATAAAGCGGCTGTATAACCTTCGTAAAATAGTTCCTTCTGCAAGATAAGTGTAGGAGAATACTTGTATTGCATCGCGTTATCCAGCCAGTAGGATTTGTTAGCACTCAGCTCAAATTTGGCATTGGTAGGTGTTGTAAAGCCCGTTTGCTGGCCGTTAGAGCGTACAATTTGATATGCTGTTGCATAAAGTCTGTCTTCAAGTCTTGTTCCGTTAACATTAGGTACTGTATCAGGGCTTGCTACATTATTAAACACGTTCTGTGCAGATTTTCCGTACCAGTGTATAAAACCAAGGTCTTTGATGTTGGCTTGTATAATAAAGTTATCGCGTGTTTGCAACCTTGTACCTATACTTATTGAAGCTCCCGGATTTCTGAAGTTTGGGATAAGATCGCCCCGGTTAAATTTTCCGGATGTATAGCTTATTCGGTAATCGCCCTGTAAACCAAGCAACGCGGTGTTATTTGCATTATCAAATTGCAATGAAGATTGATTGATATTTAACCGCTGATATTGGATTCCCAAAAGCGCGCTCAACTTCACCCCGAAGGAAAACTTTTTACTGAACTTTTCCCTGTAAGCAAAGCTTATCTGATGATAGCCCTGATAGCGATAATTGTTATTTAGCCCGGTGTAAGTAACACCGTCCTGAAATTCTCTTGCCCCGTTGAGCAGCATCAGCGTTTGGTCTGTAAATATGCCTTTGCCTTCTGAACGCGTTTGCCATGAAAAACCTATCTCCTGGTCGCCATCAAGGCTTTTAAATATGCGCAGCATCAGCAGGTAGGTATTTGCATCAGCATTTGCGCGGCTATATCTGTTAGGATCAAGGGTAAGGTTTGTGTTAACGTACCTGCCGGTAAAAGCACGTGTTTTTAACGGAATTTGTCCGTTCCCGGTAAGGAAGATGTTTGCACCAAAATTTGGTATAAAAAAGTTGAATGACACGTATCGGCTGCTATCAGGCGTAAAGTTGGTTTGTGCCGGATTCTCGAACGAGTCAAATAAAGTGCCGGTGTTATACTGAGAAAATTGCTGGCCAAATGTTGTAGCAGAAACAAATAAGAAACATACAACCAGTAAAAAACGATTCATATAGCTGTGTAATGTTCGCGGGTAATTACCATAAATTCGCGACTAATATCAGCTATTTAAACGTATAAAAAAGGCCTTGGGTTGCGTTTTTTAAAGGTTCTAATCATTTTTTGGAGAAGCGGTACTATCAGGCGTATTTTTTAATAAGCAAAAATTAGTGTAGAAATTTTTATCAGTTGCGCCAAACTGAAAAGAAGCAGCGTAGAAATTTCGCCATGATAAATCGTTGTCTTTATAAGAAAGATAAAAATCGTCTTTTAAACTTTGTTTTAAAATTTGTTGCGCATTCTTAAAGTGTAAAAAGAACGAAATATTGCTTCGTTCGGCAAGCAGATCATCAAAAGGAAGGTAGCTGTTTGTTTTGCTTAGAAACTTCCTGTTAAGATAAGTGTCGGCATAGCTGGTCAGTTCCGTTTGGCTGTTGGCTAATATCAGGTAGTTATCAATAATTCGGAAGTATGGTCTTCTGAAAGCACTAAATGCATCCCCCAATAAGAAGTAGGGTAATTTTTGAAATTTGAACTGGCCAATATCGTCTGTCACCATTGTGCTGATATTGGTCATGAATGGCCGCAACAGCGATCCGTTCTTCACAGTTATTATTGCAAACCTTTCCTGAAAACGTGTGATAACAACCCCAAACTCATTACTTACCAATTTTTCAAACTCAGGTTTTATGTTGATGCCCGTTTCCTGTTTTACTTTAGCCAACAAGGCATTTTTTTCTTTTTGTAAACCCGCCTTTTGCTGAAAAGTAGATAGATCGGCAAAGAACTGCGGACTATTTGATATGGCCATATCTATCGCATAAGCCGTAGTAGATGGATAGATGTCCTTGAGATTATTGACAATTGGTTGCTGGTTGGCAAAAATATTAAGATAGCTCCCCGGCTTATTAGTCTCAATATTGGTGTAACCTGCAAACATTACCGCATTATTTTTAAAGTTGATGTTCAGCGCAGCCAAGGCAGGTAACATCCGGAATGGTTTGAAGATGTCGGTGTTTTCCTTAAATAATTGACCAAACAATGGGTCAAGATGTTGGTAGTTTACGTAGAGATTGATGAGGGAGTTAGCGTTTTGCTGATCAGGTAACAGCATAAAAACATGCTGCTCGCGTTGCGGTTTGTAATTGGCTGCATCATTTATCAGCTCTTTTGAAAAACTTGCCGAGAATACGTTGTTACCGCTGTAAAGCAGGTATAAACGTTTCTTAAGCGATTGAAAATAGATATTATAACCACTTTTTTCGCCTATCCTAAGCGGAGTTATCAACATCCCGGTATTGCGTTGCTTAGCTAACTCCTCAAACGCCCTTAAGGGTACATCCTTAACAGACGTGGTTAGCAGCATCCTTACTTCGCCATCTTTAGCCGGATGTATGGAGATGAATATATTTCTATTATCAAAAGCTTTGTTAAGAGCCGGGTTATTGATGAGCCGGTTTTTAATAGTATCCAGGTCAATCAGTTTTTCTTCGCCAACCAGGTTGCCCAATAGCGTGTTGCCTTTATAAATATCGTACAGGCTGTTCTCGTTGGTAAACTCAAACACCAGTGCAGCGTTATCGGGTATGGTGCGGATAACATTACCTGCATGCATACCGGCCGTGCCTAAGCTGTTAAAATATTTAACGGTTACCCACGCAACTGCGGCAATCAAAATTAAGGTAATGGCTATCAGTCTCTTCATTTACGGTGTTACGGTTGCAATTTAGAATTTTACTGTACCACAATAAAGTAATACTTTCATTTGGTTAACTTAGCCTTTTTATCTGCATGAATAAACAAATCATCGTAACGGCTTCATTTTTTGGTGCCGTAGCTGTTATTGCCGGGGCTTTTGGCGCACACGCTTTAAAAGATGTGCTTACGGCTAAACAGTTAGATACCTGGCACACAGCAGTTCAGTATAATTTTTACCACGTGTTTGCCCTATTGTTTTTATCCACCTTTGGGCGTTTTAAGAACAAGCTTATCAGTGTTGCCTATTATATATTTACACTGGGTATTTTGTTTTTTTCAGGTTCGCTTTATTTGCTATCGTGCCGAGATCTGTTACATGCGCCCGGCCTTATAGCCCTTGGCCCCGTAACGCCTTTAGGTGGCCTGTTGTTTATTATAGGATGGATAGTTTTAGCAATAGCTGCTTTCCGCAATAAATAAAAATAATGTTAGAGTTTGCCGAAGGTGCTGCAACTAACCGCAAAACGCTTTTTGTTGAAGTGATATTGCCTTTAGCCATCAGCATTAATTACACTTACCGCGTGCCGTTTGAGCTTAATGATGCCGTTACTACAGGCAAACGCGTTGTGGTGCAGTTCGGTAAAAGCAAACTTTATACAGCAATAGTGAGCGCGATAACAGAAACAGCGCCCGGGAAATATGAAGCAAAATACATACTCGATATTTTAGACGAGCAACCGGTTGTTACCACCAGACAACTACAATTCTGGCGCTGGCTCGCCGACTATTATATGTGTAACGAAGGCGAGGTGATGAATGCCGCCCTGCCAACAGCCCTTAAGCTCGCCAGTGAAACCAAGGTAATGCTCAACAAGGGTTTCGAGTATGATAAGGCCGCTCTTAATGATAAGGAGTATTTGATCACTGAGGCGCTTGACATCCAACCCGAACTTACGATAAGCGACATAGCCAAACTGCTGGGCCAAAAAACGGTGATGCCGATCTTAAAATCATTGTTTGAGAAAAACATTATCAATATCTCTGAGGAAGTTGCCGAGCGTTACAAGCCCCGCAAACGGGCTTTCTTAACATTAAACCCGGCTTACCACAACCAGGACAACCTGCAGGAATTATTTATTATCCTGGAGAAGAGGGCGCCTAAACAGGCGGATGCGGTGCTGGCTTATATCAAATTGTCGCGGCAACAAAAAGTTGTCTCAAAAACTGAATTACTTGAGGCAAGCGGTGCCGGCGAATCGAGCATTAAATCGCTTGTAGAAAAAGAAGTGTTCTTTGTTGAGGAAAAAAACGTATCGCGGCTTGGCTATAACGAAGACGAGGACGAAATAATCAATTTCGTTTTAAGCGACGCTCAGCAAGCGGCACTAAATGAGATAAGGCAGCATTTCACTGAAAAAGATGTGGTGTTGTTACACGGGGTAACCTCATCAGGCAAAACGCAGATATACATTAAGGAGATAGAGCGTGTTATGGCTGCAGGTAAACAGGTGTTATACCTGTTGCCCGAAATAGCTTTAACAACCCATGTGATAGAACGCCTGCGTATCTACTTCGGAAACGCCATAGGCGTTTACCATTCCCGCTTTAATGATAATGAAAGGGTAGAGGTTTGGCAGAAGGTTTTAAACGGCGAGTATAAGGTGGTTTTAGGTGCCCGTTCATCTGTTTTTCTACCGTTTAATGATCTTGGACTTATTATAGTTGATGAGGAGCATGAAACTTCATACAAGCAGTTTGACCCTGCCCCGCGTTACAACGCCCGAGATGCTGCCATTTACCTTGGCAATATGTTCGGTAGTAAGGTATTGCTTGGTTCGGCCACGCCGTCTTTTGAATCTTACTACAACGCACGTACCGGCAAGTACGGTCTGGTAGAACTCTCCGAAAGATACGGAGGTGTTCAGTTACCGTTGATACAGGTAGTAAGCATTACAGAAGAAACCAAGCGCAAAACCATGCAGTCGCACTTTAGCAGCGTATTGGTGCAGGATATTTACCAGGCGCTTGATGCCAAAGAGCAGGTAATACTGTTCCAAAACCGCAGGGGATATGCGCCGGTGCTGATGTGCAAGGTATGCGCCTACACACCAAAATGTATAAACTGTGATGTAAGTTTAACCTACCACAAGCACACACATAAACTGCATTGCCATTATTGCGGCTATAAGGAGGATTCGCCATCCGTATGCCCGGCATGCGGCTCAACGCATTTAGAATACAAAGGCTTTGGAACAGAGAAAGTAGAGGATGAGCTATCGGTGCTGATGCCCGAAGTGCGGCTGGCCCGCATGGATCTGGATACCACACGGTCAAGAAACTCCTTACAGAATATCCTAAACAGCCTCGAAGAAAAAAAGATTGACGTATTGATAGGTACCCAAATGGTTGCCAAGGGTTTAGATTTTGCAGATGTAACCGTTATAGGCATCATCAATGCTGATAGCCTGCTTAAGTACCCTGATTATCGTGCTAACGAACGCAGTTACCAGATGCTGGCCCAGGTAAGCGGCCGCGCAGGCAGGCGCGATAAACAGGGTAAAGTTGTGATACAAACATATGACCCAAACCACCGCGTAATACGGCAAGTAATTGCTAATGATTACAGCGACCTGTATTTCACCGAAATGGAGGAGCGTAAAAGCTTTAAGTACCCGCCATATTACCGCATCATTAACCTGGATGTAAAGCATAAAGACCCTGAAGTGCTGTACAACCAGGCCGAATACCTGGCAGGGGAACTACGTAAACACTTTGGCGATAGAGTGATCGGTCCGGAACCTCCTCTGATCAACCGGATAAGGAATTATTACATCAAATCTATTATGCTCAAATTTGAGCGCGACAGCATTTCTATTGTAAAGGCAAAAGCTATTATCAGGGAGACTATCACCCAGTTTCAAACCACCAAATTAAGTAAAGGCAGCATTGTACAGGCAGATGTTGATCCGTACTAAAAAGATCGTTAAAGTGTGTTTTAGCTTCCGCAAAAAGTTTTTAACAACGATCTGATAACCACCGCGCTAAAAATCAACAATTCTTAACAAAAAGATAAAGTGTGTAAAACTTTCATTTAATGTACGTTGTTGATTTTTATATCGACATACTATAGATAAATCGTTATGACAAACTCTATTCTTGAAATAAACGAAAACGAATATCTGATCAAATTAAACAGAAGAAGTTTTGATCTTTCATTTATTCGCAGCCTGCTGAAAATGGTTGAGGTATCTGAACCGGTAAAAGCCGAAAAGGAGGTTAAAGAGGAGAGTTTTGAAAGCTTTTCTTTTGCACCGGCGCCCTTGGTTGACAGGCACATTGAGCCAAACCAGAACAATTCTGCCGAGCCTGATTATTTCAGCAAGCTCGACGAGAAATAGTCTTTATTTTTTTTTTAGAACTTAGGGCGGTAGTTGCGAACAACCTGTTGTTTGTCCATCTGCGCCATTTGTCCCTTCATCATTTTTATCTGGTCGGCAAGTAACTTGTTCTTGTCGTCCTTAGCAGCCTCTTTGATATACATTTCTGCCTCGCGCTTATTGCGTTTAGCCATTGAGATACCCGCCAGGCTAAGTTTCGCTAACGCGTTGTTGTGCGACATGCTCATACCTAACTGCAATGCTTTCTTAAAATATTTTTCGGCCTTTAAAGGCGCAGTGCGCGATTCTATCAAGCCGATAAGCATATTGTAATAACCCCACTGATTTTTATTCAACTCTTTCTCGTAGTTTTTAATACGGTATAAGAATTGTTCAGCTTTAGTAGTATTTTCTTTACGCAGATAAAACTGCGCTAATATCATGTTTTCGTTAAAGAAGAAGGTAAGCAGCGTTATGCCACCTAATAAAAAAACGGTTATTCCCCAGCCCCAAAAACCAAAGGCACAAAGCGTTACACCGGCACCCATTATAACACAGGCAATAACTAACCTAACTATATTCGACATAATTTGTATTACTATAAAAACAGTGGGCAAATATCGTTATTTGTACGCTAATTAAACATCAGTATTTAATATTTATGGCAGGAGAATTAGACCCTTCGTGGAAGCAGCATTTAAGTGCGGAATTTGATAAACCATACATGCAGCAGCTCAGAACTTTTTTAAAGGAGGAGAAGGACGCAGGCTATACAATTTATCCCCGCAACGCCGATATTTTCAATGCCTTTAATATTACACCCTTTGATGATGTAAAGGTGGTGATCTTAGGGCAAGATCCTTATCACGGGCCGGGCCAGGCGCACGGCCTATCATTTTCGGTACAAAGGGGTGTGGCTGTTCCACCCTCATTAAAGAATATTTACAAGGAGCTATCTACTGATATTTCGGGATTTGTGACACCCAACACCGGCGACCTCACCAAATGGGCGCAACAAGGTGTATTGCTTTTAAATGCAACCTTAACCGTACGTGCGGCAACTGCAGGCTCACACCAAAAAAAAGGCTGGGAAAAATTTACGGATGCGGCTATCAAAACACTGTCTGACGAGAAGCAAGGCCTCGTATTCATCCTATGGGGTGCGTACGCGCAATCAAAAGCGCCTTTGATCAATCCGAACAATAACCACTTAATCATTAAATCAACCCATCCATCGCCATTAGCAGTAAGCCATGGCGGGTTCTTCGGTTCAAAGCCGTTTTCAAAAGCAAACGATTTTTTAGAGAAGCAAGGGAAAAAGCCGATCGATTGGCAGATATAAAAGAGAGGCAAGACAGTAAGAGTCAGGAAGTAAGATAATAAAAAAATGGAAAAGCCCTTTTGTGTAACTAAAGGGCTTTTCCATTTGAAGCGAGTCTTGGCTCTTGATTCCAAAAGTATTGGCTCTCTTGTTAGTATTCCAACGGCACGATTGGTTCTTTTTTGCTGGTGCTCATGATCATCATGGTTTGGAAGGTTTTAACAACCGAGATACGGCTTATCTTCTCCATGATCAATTGTTCGTATGATTTGATATCACGCACGTAAACCTTCAGCAGGAAATCACACTGACCAGTAACGTGGTGGCATTCTGTTACTTCCTTAATGGTTTTTATCTCATCTAAAAACGTCTGAATGGTATTTTTCTGGTGAAAGTCCAGCGATATCTGTATAAAAGTTTTGATACCAAGGCCCAGCTTTTCTTCATCCACCAACGCATGGTAGCTTTTTATGAACTGTGCATTTTCCAGTTTCCGCACCCGCTCAAGGGTAGGGGCCGGAGATAACCCAATTTCATTGGACAACTGCAAGTTGGTGATGCGGCCGTTTTCCTGTAATATCTTGAGTATCTGTAGGTCTATTTTATCTAATTCTGACGCCATGGTAAATGCAAATATATACTATTCTCAATCTCACAAAATATAATTTTTTTTAAATATCTCACAACAAAACAATTCTACTTGGTAATTGTAATTTTTAGGCAAGTCTAAAAAAATAATTAGATTTACTTAAATGAATACGTTAGCCGAGGAGAACTATTTAAAAGCTATTTACAAGTTATCGTGTGCGGAGGGCAATGTAAGCACCAACCAAATTGCAACAGAATTGGCTACCAAGGCATCATCTGTTACGGATATGGTACGCAAACTGGCCGATAAAGCACTGGTAAATTATGCTCGTTATCAGGGTGTAAGTTTAACACATACAGGAGAAAAGATTGCCCTGAATATTGTTAGAAGGCATAGGCTGTGGGAGTATTTTTTGGTTGAGAAGCTACATTTTAAGTGGGATGAAGTGCACGATATGGCCGAGGAGATGGAGCATATTTCATCAACCGAATTAATAAACCGCCTCGACGCCTTTATGGGATACCCTACCCGTGACCCTCACGGCGACCCTATACCGGATTGTGATGGTAATATAAAAGCTTCGGCTTTAAAGCCTGTGTCGGCAGTGAAGGCTAATACATCTGGTGTAATCTCAGGCGTGGGCGACCACTCGACTCCGTTTTTACAATACCTGGAACAGCAAAAGCTTACAATAGGGAAACGGGTAATGGTAAAAGAGATCATCGGTTATGATAACACCGTAATACTGGAAATGGATAATAAACAATTACATATAAGCCGCGATGTGGCCAACAATATATTAATAGCAATATGACGCAGCACGACTCGCATTCGTTAGGTAATGTACATAACACCGTTACTACCGAAAATAAAACCGGCTGGCGTAAGGTGTTATCATTTCTCGGCCCGGCTTACCTGGTTAGCGTGGGCTACATGGACCCGGGCAACTGGGCCACTGACCTGGCAGCCGGTAGTCAGTTTGGATATAAGTTGATATGGGTATTGCTGCTATCTAATCTAATTGCCTTGCTACTGCAAAACCTTTGCGTAAGGTTGGGTATCGTCCGAGGGTTAGACTTAGCGCAGGCTTCTAAAAACAGTTATCCGCCATTCGTTAACTTTTGCCTTTACGTAATGGCACAAATAGCCATTATAGCCTGCGACCTTGCCGAGATCATTGGTATGGCAATAGGATTGAACTTGCTATTCGGTTTGCCGCTGATATGGGGAGTATCTATCACTTTACTTGATACATTGCTGCTTTTGTTGCTGCTAAACAAGGGCATGCGTAAGCTGGAAGGTTTCATTATTTCCCTGATATTCATAGTAGGCGTGGCCTTTTTGGCGCAGATGTTTATTGTAAAACCGCACATGATGGATGTTGCCAAAGGTTTTATCCCTACACAGCTAAACAGCCAGGCTTTATATATTGCTATAGGAATCATCGGTGCTACCGTAATGCCGCATAATTTATACCTGCATTCATCATTGGTGCAAACACGCAAGATTGATCGCTCGGCGGATGGTATTAAAAAAGCCATCACTTATAATTTTTGGGATACTACTATTGCCTTGAATTTGGCTTTCTTTGTGAATGCGGCGATCCTGATATTGGCTGCAGCTGCCTTTTATTACCGCGGTTTTCATGAAGTGGCGGAGATACAGGATGCGCACAAATTGCTCACCAATATTTTCGGCAAATTGGCACCGGCATTGTTTGCTATAGCTTTAATAGCTGCCGGGCAAAGCTCAACGGTGACGGGCACTTTGGCCGGACAGATCATCATGGAGGGACATCTTAACCTGCGGATTGCTCCATGGCTGCGCCGTTTGCTCACCAGGTTACTCGCTATTATACCGGCTTTCTTCACCATTTTGCATGCAGGTGATGAAGGTTTAGGGAAGCTTTTGATATTAAGCCAGGTAGTGTTGAGCTTGCAGTTGGGTTTCGCGGTTATTCCGCTGATACACTTTACATCAGACAAAAAGCGCATGGGCGAGTTTGCCAACAGCGTACCCATGAAAATTGCGGCCTGGGTCTTTGCCGTAATTATTGTTGGGCTTAACGTACGTTTGGTGATACAGGAAATTGATACCTGGGCTTCTGAAGGGCCCGGTGCTGCAAACCTGGTTCATTTTGTGATAAGCCCGATAGCTGTTGGTATAGGCGTATTAATGTTGTACGTTTTCCTGAGGCCGTTGCTATACAAACATGCCAACGAGCCCATAAAAGTGCCGCACGGTTTGGCCTCAACGCTTGATAACCTTGAGGCTGTGCATTACAAGCAGATAGGTATTACGATAGATTTTTCTAAGAACGACCAGGACACCATTCGCCATGCTTTAATGCAGGGCGGCAAACGGGCGCACTACATTCTTATTCACGTGGTAGAAACCGCAGGTGCACGCTATTATGGTAAACAGGTAATGGACAGCGAGACCCAAAGCGATGTAGATAACCTTGACAAGTATGTGAAAACACTTACCGAGCTGGGTTACAAGGCTGAAGCAAAAATTGGTTTCGGTGGGGCGGCCGGTGCAATCTCGCAGATCACCAAAGAAATGAAGATAGATTTCCTGGTGATGGGTTCTCACGGGCACAAGGTTTTAAAAGATCTGATATTTGGCACAACGGTTGATGCTGTAAGGCATAAGGTAAATGTGCCGGTGCTGGTAGTAAAACCACAGAAGAAGTGAAGCAGGATTATTAGATTCAGGAGGCAGGAAAGAAAGGGCATTCAGGAAAATAACAATTATGAAGCAGAAATCTAAAAACTCTTGTCTCTTGATATCCTAATTCCTGAATCACTTAAGTCCGATATCCTGATTCCTGCCTCTCTTTTAATCTTGATTAACTTAAATAATCGCATATTTGCAATCCCAGAAAGTTAAGCATGGAGCAGAACGTATATATCAAAAATAAAAAAGCCTACTTTGAGTACAGCATACTGGATAAGTATGTGGCAGGCATCCAGCTTTTGGGTACTGAGATCAAATCTATTCGTAACGGCAAGGCAAACATTAACGATGCTTTCTGCACCTTTATAGATGGCCAGCTATACGTTCGTAACCTGCATATCTCTGAATACTCTTACGGATCATTCTACAATCACGAGGCCAAGCGCGACCGCGTGCTGTTGCTCCACAAAAAAGAGTTGAAAAAGCTGCAAACCCGTGGCGAAGAAAAGGGCTTAACCATTGTTCCCTTGGCTTTATTCATCAGCGAACGTGGTTTTGCCAAACTGGAAATAGGCCTTGCTCAAGGTAAAAAAACCTACGACAAACGCGAAACCCTGAAAGAGCGCGATACCAAGCTAGAGATAGATAGGGCGATGAAAAGGTAGTTTGAAGTTTTTAGTCGGCAGTTTGCAGTATAATAAATTAACGGTCTAGTAAGTGAGACTGCCTACCGCAAACTCGATACTGCCAACTGAATTCACCATGCCCTATCACCCACCAACGGCACAAACCTGAAGGTATCTAACACATGGCGTTCGTAGTCATTGTCGCTGGTTTTTAGGATCGTTACCATCTTTTGTGATTTTTCGTCGCCTACCGGAATCACAAGAATACCTCCAATTTTGAGTTGTTTCAATAGAATTTCGGGTACGGTTGGGGCACCTGCCGTAACAATGATCTTATCATATGGTGCATCTGATGCAATACCTATTGAGCCATCACCTAAAAAGAATTTTGGTTTATAGCCCATGTACGGTAATACCTGGATGGTGCGTTCGTAGAGCTTCTCCTGGCGCTCAATGGTAAATACCTTTGCGCCAAGCTCTAATAAAATGCAGGTTTGGTAACCGCAGCCGGTACCTATTTCCAGCACCTTATCGCCCTTGCTGATGTGCAGCAACTCCGTTTGATAGGCAACAGTATAGGGTTGGGAAATGGTTTGCCCTTCACCTATGGGGAAGGCAATGTCTTTGTATGCCTGGTTCCAGAAAGTTTCGTCGAAGAAATAATGGCGTGGCACCTTACCAATGGCGGTTAAAACTTTTTCGTCTTCGATGCCTTTTTTTCGTAACAGCTCAACCAGTCGTTTTCGTGCCCCTTGCTCGCGGTAATTGTCAATAAACTTATACGCCATAATCCATCGCTAAAATACTATGATTCGGGCATTAATTAAGGCCTCGCGAAGCAAATTAGATTTTACCGGCTGATTTTAAGACAGATTATTTTTAAACAAAAAAAGGACGTTATATTGCTATAACGTCCTTTAATATTTGTTAATCGATGTGCTTATGCAAACCAGGCTATTACGTCATCTTTAGCAGGCATGGCAATTTCAAGCTTCAGCTTTTTGCGCATACCGCCAAGATCGTTAAATACCTTGTTTGGGTTGCCTGCTTTAAGTTCTTCAACACTATTAAAGCCCATTTTATTTAGCACTGGTACCCATTCTGCAGGGATGCCGATTGCGGTAAAATCTTCAATGGTTGGTGCTTTTACCTTTTTCTCCGGGCGCATCTGCGGGAAGAACAGTACTTCCTGTATAGTGCTCTGGTTAGTCATCAGCATAACCAAACGGTCTATACCGATACCAAGGCCCGATGTAGGCGGCATACCATATTCTAATGCACGCAGGAAGTCGTCGTCCATAGCCATCGCTTCTTCGTCGCCACGGCCGGCCAGTACCAATTGCTCCTCAAAACGTTCGCGCTGATCAATCGGGTCGTTCAGCTCGGAGTAGGCATTACCTATCTCTTTACCGTTCACAAATAACTCGAAACGCTCTACCAAACCTTCTTTGCTGCGGTGCTTTTTGGCAAGCGGCGTCATCTCAATAGGGTAGTCGGTAATATAGGTGGGCTGGATAAGGTTAGCCTCAACTTTAGCGCTGAAGATCTCATCCACCAGTTTGCCTTTACCCATGCTGTCATCCACCTCAATGCCCAGCTCGCCGCAAGTTTTGCGTAAGCCGGCCTCATCCATAGCTGAAACATCAATACCGGTATATTTTTGTATCGACTCATACATAGACAATTTCTCGTACGGTCCTGCAAAATTTATCTCGTTTTGGCCAACCTGTACCACAGGTACGCCGTGTACGGCGCGGGCAACGGTTTCTAAACATTCCTCAACCATGGCCATCATCCACACATAGTCCTTGTAGGCTACGTAGATCTCCATGGCTGTATACTCCGGGTTATGGGTGCGGTCCATACCCTCGTTACGGAACATCTTGCCAAACTCGTATACGCCATCAAAACCAGCAACTATCAAGCGTTTCAGGTAAAGTTCATTAGCAATACGCAGGAACAAAGGCATATCCAGCGTATTGTGGTGCGTAGTAAACGGACGCGCCGCCGCACCACCATGTATAGACTGAAGAATAGGGGTTTCCACCTCCATCCAGCCCTGTGCGTTAAAGTAATTACGCATAGCTGTAATTACCTTTGAACGGTTGATGAAGATCTGCTTAAAATCAGGATTTACGGTCAGGTCAACATAACGCTGGCGGTAACGTAGTTCGGGATCAGTAAAACCATCGTGCACGGTGCCATCATCCTCGCGTTTCACCACCGGTAGCGGTTTTAGCGATTTAGAAAGGATAGTTAGTTCCTGTGTATGGATAGATAATTCGCCGGTTTGAGTAACAAAGGCGTAACCTTTAATACCCACATAATCGCCAATATCTAAAAGCTTTTTAAATACGGTATTGTAAAGCGTTTTGTCTTCGTCCGGACAGATATCATCGCGTTTAATGTAGATCTGTATGCGGCCGGTGCTATCTTGTAACTCAAAGAAAGATGCACTGCCCATAATGCGGCGCGTCATGATGCGGCCGGCAACAACTACCTGCTTATACTTCTCCGGTTCAGCTTCAAAATTTTCAGTAATTTCCTTAGCCCAGGCGTTTACCGGGTAAGCTTCGGCAGGGTACGGGTTGATGCCCAAATCGCGCAGATCACTTAACGATTTACGACGAAAAATTTCCTGTTCGGATAGCGCAATACTCATTGTAAAAAACGTATTAAATAAGGGTGCAAAAATAGGTTTTTTTGGGGAGAAATAGGGTGTTGGATGTGAGAATGTCAGCGCGCTATCTACTCACCCCGACTATGCTATCGCTGGTCGACCCTCTCTTCGCTGCGCGAAAAGAGGGTGAGAAAGGAGGATGGAATTAAATTCCCCTCTTTGCGTAGCAGAGAGGGGAAGGGGGTGAGTCAGCTTCTTTGCTATGCTATTTTACTCACCCCGACTACGCTATCGCTGGTCGACCCTCTCTTCGCTGCGCGAAAAGAGGGTGAAGAAACAAAAGACAAGGTTCCCCTCTTTGCGCAGCAGAGAGGGGCAGGGGTGAGTAATTTTGTAAGCGATAAATCTACTATTCTCCTCATTCGCATAAATAAATAACTTTGCCCTCATGAATATCAAAGTAATTGCTTTTGACGCTGACGATACGCTTTGGGTAAATGAACCTTATTTTCGTGCGTCGGAAGAGCGGTTTTGTGAGCTATTGGGCGAGTATGCATCGCTACAAGAACTGGAACGAGAATTATTTAAGATAGAAATAGAGAACCTTGCGCTTTATGGTTATGGTATAAAAGGTTTCGTGCTATCGATGATAGAGACGGCCCTTAAAGTAAGCGGTAATACTATTAGTCCGGATATTATTGAGAAGATCACGGAACTGGGCAAGCAGATGTTGAATCAGCCTATTGAGATATTGGATGGTGTTGAACAGGTTTTGCAAGCTTTAAAAGATAAATACCGTATTGTTGTTGCTACCAAAGGCGACCTGCTTGACCAGGAGCGTAAACTAAAACGTTCTGGTTTGGGTGACTATTTTCACCACATAGAGATCATGAGCGAAAAGGATGATGCCAACTACCTTAAATTGTTAAAGCATCTGGACATCAAACCGGAAGAATTCCTGATGATTGGCAACTCGTTAAAAAGTGATATTTTGCCTGTGCTCAACATTGGCGGGCACGGTGTGCATGTGCCTTACCACATTACTTGGGCACACGAGCAAATTGAAGAAAGCATCGATAACGAACGTTTCCGCAGCGTTGAGCGTATCACCGAAATATTGAACTACCTGTAATGAAAACGAAAATTGATTTTGCTACCTGGGAGCGTACCGACCATTTTAAATTCTTCAACAGCTTTGAGGAATCGTTTTTTGGCGCAACGGTAAATGTTGATTGCACGAAAGCTTATGCTAAGGCTAAAGAGCTGGGTATTTCCTTCTTTTTGTATTACCTGCACTGCACATTAACAGCGGCAAACAAATTAAAGCATTTCCGGTACCGGGTTGAAAACGGAGATGTTTATTTATACGATATCATAGGTGCTTCGGCAACTGTTGGCCGGCCGAATGATACTTTCGGATTTTCATACATAGATTATTATCCCGACCTAAACGAGTTTGCCAAACATGCTAAAAAAGAAATGGAAAGAGTTGCTGCAGGCACTGGTATTGAGCTGCGCCCGGTGACTAACGTGATGCATATCTCGGCCATACCATGGCTTAATTTCACTGGACTAACCCATGCCCGCGGATTCCAGTTTGAAGATAGTATGCCCAAAGTATCCTACGGCAAAATGACCGAAAAAGATGGTATCAAAACCATGCCTGTTTCAGTCACTGTGCACCATGGTTTAGTTGATGGTAAACATGTTGGAGATTTTGTAGCGTTATTTCAGGAGTTGCTTAACGCATAGTGCTTATAATATGAAAGCCCCACTACTGCGGGGCTTTCATATTAATCTTCCTCCGTTTCCTGCAGATAAAGCTCGTCTATTGCATCGGCGTATTTCTTTTCAATCACTTTGCGTTTTGCTTTTAGAGTAGGAGTAATCTCACCTGCGTCCATGCTGAAAGGTGTGCGCTTCACCTTGAAGTTTTTGATACGCTCAAATTTAGCCAGGTCTGTGGATAGGCGTTTGATGTCCTGGCCTATCCAATCGTTTATTTCTTTTTCGTCAATGAATAACTCTGGTTTCTCAAAGTAATCATCCTTCATCTTAAAGGTTTCCTGCAGCGCTTCACGCGATGGAACTACAATAGCGGTAATGTATTCACGTTTATCGCCAATCAAAAATATCTGCTCTATTTTAGGGCTTTTTAAATAATTGTTTTCTACGGGTGTAGGGTATACGTTTTTACCGTAAGCGTTCACCAGCATATTTTTAAGCCTGTCGGTGATCTGCAGGTTACCGCGGAAGAAGCGACCGATATCACCTGTGTGAAACCAACCGTCAGGATCTATCACATTGGCAGTTTCCTCAGGCTTTTTCCAGTAGCCCTGCATTACGCAATGGCCGCGCACGATGATCTCGCCCTCCTCACTGGTAAAATCAGGATTAAAGTTATCATGTGTTTGTATAGTGTAGATCTCTTTGGTATCTACGTGTTGTATAGCCACCTCAATACCCGGTATAATGCGGCCAACAGTACCGTAAATAATACGGTCATTTTCCGTTACCGCCATCACAGGTGAGGTTTCGGTTAAGCCGAAACCCTCAAGCAGCTTGATGCCAATATCGCCAAAGAACTCGCCAATGTTTTTAGGTAAAGCGCCACCGCCGGATAACAATACTTTTAACCGGCCACCGGTTTTTTCTTTGATCTTGCTGAAAACTAACTTTTCGGCCAGCTTTAGTTGCAGGCCTAACAGCAGTCCGGGTTTTTTGTTGGCCTCGCTTAGCAAGCGGCGTTTGCGGCCCGTTGATAATGCCCATTTAAATATCTTTGTTTTTACACCTCCGGCAGATAAACCGTTCTTCATGGCGCGGTCATGTATCCGCTCTAAAAGACGCGGTACACAGCACATTACCGTAGGCCTCACTTCGGCCATGTTGCGAGCCAACAGATCAAGACTTTGGGCAAATGCTATCTGGCAGCCCATGGTTAAGCAAATGTAATACGTTGCTGTACGCTCAAACACATGCGATAACGGCAGGAAGGACAGGAACATGTCTGTACTTTCAATTATAGGCAACTGAATTAAGCTGGTGCGGCAGTTCTCCACCAGGTTAAAATGGCTTAGCATAACACCCTTTGGTGTACCCGTGGTACCCGATGTATAAATGAGACAGGAAAGATCTTCCGGAAGAACGGCAGCTCTGGCATCTTTGATAGCCTGGTCGTAATTACTGATCAACGCTTTACCCTGGTCAATTACTTCCTTAAAACCAACAACCTTTGCTTTTAATTCTAGCTTATCCGTGAATTTTTGATAATCATCAAACGCAGGTAGGATATACTGTAAGGCCGGGCAATTGTTAGCGATCTTAAGCACTTTACGGCATAGGAATGGGTTGCCAGTGATAATGGTTTTAGCTTCCGAATCGTTTAATATATATTTTATCTCTGCTTCAGATAACGTAGGGTAGATGGACGTGTTGATGGCACCCACTTGCTGCAAAGCCTGATCGTAATAAACATAATCAGGGCCGTTCTCTATGATAAGTGCCAGGCGGTCGCCTTTATTGATGCCAATGCTTAAGAACCACGCTGATATAGCATCTATTTTTTCAAATGCTTCCTTATAGGAGATCTCAACCCAGGCATCTTTTACCTTATATATCAGGAAAGTTTGCGTTTCGGGGTGGATATTAGCTACTATATTTCGGATAAGGCCGGGTATAGTTGATTGCTCAGCTACGCTACTCATTCAGTTTAAAATTGGTTATTCGTAATAACAAATCTAAATAATTCGGAATGAATATGTAAGCTGTTAACGTAACAATATTAAATTGAAAGGTTAATAGTAAACCTTAAACCGTTTTCGGCTCAGTTGCATAGTAAATGCAACCGTCATACTGAATGCCTAAATAAGCGGCGGTGTGTTTAAATGGAACTTCAAAACCATCCGGGATGGTAGGATCGGCGCCAACGGCTATCATAGATGCATGCTTACCTTTAAGGCTGCGGCCAAGCTCTTTTTTTATGGTGATAAGATCCGTAAGACGGTCAAAGAAAACTTTCATCACGCCGCTCATACTATACCAATATACCGGCGTTGCAAAAATAATTTTATCGTACGGGAGTATGCTGTTGATGATATTATCAAACTCATCGGCAGCCGGGTAGTTGCCATCGTAATTATAATGGACAATGGTATGGTCAAGCAGGTCTATCAGGTCGAAATCCGCATCACCTAATGCTTTACGGGTGATAGATTCGGTAAGGCTGTTTTTACGGTTGCTGCCCAGTATAACGAGGGGTTTGGTTTCCATAGCAAACAAAAAAGGTTGACTATCTAAATATAGTCAACCTTTTTCGAAATATTTATTAATAAACCGTTAAAATTTAACGCTTTATACTTCCTCCTTCTTCGGTGGAGGGGGTTGGGATGAGGCTTAAACAGAAAAACTCTCCCCGCAACCGCATGTACGGGTAGCATTGGGGTTATGGAAGTTAAAGCCTTTACCGTTAAGGCCATCGCTAAAATCAAGTTCAGTGCCGGCCAGGTATAAAAAAGACTTCATATCTAAAGCCATGCGAACGCCTTTGTCTTCAAAAAACTGGTCGCCCTTTTTCTCTTCGTTGTCAAAATCCAAATTGTATGACAAGCCCGAGCAGCCGCCACCCTGTACACTCACACGCAGAAAATAGGAGGCATCAAGCCCGCTATCCTGCATCAGGTGTTCAATTTTTGACTTTGCTTTATCAGTTACAGTTACCATTTTAGTTGATTAGTTAACCAGAGATTAGAGATTAGTTTTCAGATTAAATCTTTCTCTGAATAATGTTATCAATATGATTGGTTAACCAGATTTAAAAACTAATCTCTGATCAACCAATCTCTAATCACTAAGATTAATTAGTGATGTGATTTTTCTAATTCAATCGGTTCCATGCCATTTTTAACGCGGAAGTCATTAATGGCAGCTTTGATGGCGTCTTCTGCCAAAACAGAGCAGTGAATTTTAACCGGTGGCAATGCAAGCTCTTCAACAATATCCATATTGTCTATTTTCATTGCATCGTCAACGCTTTTACCTTTAAGCCACTCGGTAGCTAAAGATGAAGAAGCGATAGCCGAACCGCAACCAAAGGTTTTAAATTTTGCATCGGTGATGATGTTGTTATCATCAACCTGAATTTGCAGGCGCATTACGTCGCCACACTCAGGCGCACCTACAAGGCCGGTACCAACCTTGTGGCTGCTTTTATCTAACGTACCCACGTTACGCGGGTTAGTGTAATGATCAATTACTTTATCTGAATAAGCCATAGCTTTATTAATTTATAAATTTGAAAATTTGATGATTTGAAAATGATATCCGATCATCGTTATAATATTTTTCTGATGCCTGTAATTTTCAAATCTTCAAATTACCACATCTTCAAATTTTTTAGTGTTCTGCCCACTCAATTGAGTTAAGGTCAATGCCTTCTTTAAACATTTCCCAAAGTGGTGAAAGTTCGCGCAGGTGGGTAACCGCTTTTTTAGTTACCTCAATGGCGTAGTCAACTTCTTCTTCAGTTGTGAAACGGCCTAAACCGAAACGGATTGAAGAGTGTGCCAGATCATCGCTTAAGCCCAGGCTTTTTAACACGTATGATGGTTCTAAAGAAGCCGAAGTACAGGCAGAACCCGATGATACTGCAAGGTCTTTCATGGCCATCATCAAACCTTCGCCCTCAACATATTTGAATGATATGTTGGCTACATGTGGTAAACGGTGGTCAACGTTACCGTTAACATAACTTTCTTCCAGCACGGTTAATGCATTTTGCAATTTATCGCGCAAGCCTGAAAGGCGTTTTGCCTCTGATTCCATTTCCTGGCCGGCAATTTCACATGCTTTGCCCAAACCAACAATACCCGGAACGTTTAGGGTACCGGAACGCATACCGCGCTCGTGGCCACCACCGTCCATTTGTGCGGTAACTTTAACACGTGGTCCTTTACGGCGTACGTATAAAGCACCTACACCTTTAGGGCCATACATTTTATGTGCTGATAAAGCTAAAAGGTCGATGCCATCTGCGTTTACATCAACTGGTATTTTGCCAACTGCCTGGGTAGCATCTGTCATGAACAAAGCACCATGTCTGTGGGCAATTGCGGCAATTTCTTTAACCGGTTGTATAACACCGATCTCGTTGTTACCATACATAATAGATACCAGAATGGTCTCAGGTGTCATGGCAGCTTCAAGCACGGCAAGGTCAACTAAACCATCTTCCTTAACAGGCAGGTAAGTAACTCTGCCGCCCAATTTCTCTACGTGTTTGCAGGCATCCAAAACAGCCTTATGTTCGGTAACCGCTGTTATGATGTGGTTGCCTTTGTCTTTATACATTTCAAACACGCCTTTGATGGCAAGGTTATCAGATTCGGTAGCGCCCGAAGTAAAGATGATCTCTTTTTCGCTTGCACCTATCAACTTTGCAACCTGCTCGCGAGCATAATCAACGCCTTCTTCGGCCACCCATCCAAAATGGTGGTTACGGCTTGCAGCATTACCAAATTTGTTGGTAAAGTAAGGCAGCATAGCATCAAGAACCCTTGGGTCCATTGGCGTAGTTGCGTTGTTATCTAAATAAATTGGGATGTTCATGCAGTAGTTTTTAAACAATACAAATATACGCAAAGTTTTACTTTTGCATCTTTTGCCAGCTATAAATTGCTTTAAGATGCCATTTATTTACAATATTTGGACATGGCAGTACAAGAGGTGAAAGGCTAAAGCCAAAAGCATAAAGCTAAACATTAAAAAACCATTCACACACTCAATAATTCACTAAATCGCCCTTCGATAAAATGAACAGGATAGAGCACATCGGCATAGCCGTAAACAGTATTGAGGTTGCCGGCGACGTTTATGCTAAACTATTGAATACAGGTGTTTACAAGATTGAGGAAGTTATAAGCGAAGGCGTTAAAACAGCTTTTTTGCAAAGCGGCCCCAACAAGATAGAGCTGCTTGAAGCTACCAACGCGGATAGCCCAATTGCAAAATTCATTGCCAAAAAAGGTGAGGGCATCCATCACATTGCCTTTGATGTCACCGATATCAAAGCCGAAATGGAACGCCTGAAAGCGGAAGGATTCATTCTATTGAATGAAGAACCCAAACCAGGTGCTGACAATAAACTGGTTTGTTTTGTGCATCCCAAAAGCGCAAACGGTGTGCTGGTAGAACTTTGCCAAGAAGTACAATGAAAACGCAAATTTATCCATATAAGCAAATAATTGCAGGTGCAATTATTTGCAGTTTTATCCATGCTTGTAGATGTCCGCATAATAAATCTAAAAACACTGAGGCATGGAACAACCTAACCGTTGTTGACAACCACAATGTAGTCTTTAATATTTACAACGATGACGACTCGACCACTGTGATGCACCGCAAAGGGGCAGGGCCTTTTTCCCATTCACACAAAAATTTTATAGATACTATCAAAATAAAATTTACGCCCGTTGAAAGAGACAGCATTTACAAACTGGCAAAGGCAATAATTACTAATCCACAGCAGCGTATCAGTGGGTGTACAGATTATGTTGGTTCAATCGTTTTGATGATCGATTACGGAGCGTATAAATCTCCAGGAAGCTACCGCCTGACCGGCGAATACTCTGGTGTATGCAAGTGGGATACTTTGTCAATCGCGTGTGCGACATTAAATAAATTGCTGTATAGGCATGTTAAATTTAATTAAGGCAATCCGAAAAAACACCTAAATATTGCTGGGTTTTTTAGAGGTTTTTGCAAAGAATTTTACTTCATTCCTAAAAGTACTAAATAAAGCAACTATCTAATAAACCGTTACGTATAAGGTCTTGTGGACTGGAACAGATTATAAAATCCCCTATTAATCTACTTGAGCGATGAAACTTCCTGAGAAAATGTTAACCGCACTGGCTGCACCGTTGCTGGCCTTTTCGTTAATGATGTGCGCTAAACCCAACATTAAAGTTGATAAACCACTAAGCGTAGTACAAGAAGGTACTACTAAAGCAGATACTACTGCCCCCGGCGCTGGTGAAGCAGTTATTGACCCTTCTACAGATCTCGACCTGCCCGATACAACCGCCGGCCTGCGTGCCATAAATGCCATAACCACTACCATAACCGTACAGCCATCGCAATGGATGATAGATGGTTCTACTTTACCTGCCGGAGCTATTATTTATATACCAGCCGGTACACGCGGTGCGTTGCTGCTTAAGAACATCAAAGGGACGGCGTCTCAGCCGGTGATCATCGTAAATAAAGGTGGGCAGGTGAGGTTTTCTGCATCCAAGACAGCTTCTTATGTTTTCAAGACCCAAAATTGTAAAAATTTCAAGGTGCTTGGTACAGGTGTAAGCAGCACTTATTATGGCTTTGTAATGGATGGTGGCAATATCAGCGTAACTATGGATGATCTCTCATCTGATTTCGAGATATCGAACATAGAAGTGAAAAATAGCGGTTTTGCAGGCATCATGGCTAAAACAGACCCATCTTGTGATAAGGCAACCTGGCGCGGTAATTTTACAATGGCCAACGTTAAAATCCATCACAATTACATCCATGATACCGGGGGTGAAGGGATCTACATAGGCAACTCGTTCTACCAGGATGGTGTGTCTACGTCTTGCGGCAAGGTAATGCCGCACGATGTTAAAAATTTGAAAGTGTATAAAAACACGATCATATCTTCAGGGTGTGAGGGGATACAGATAGGCAGTGCAACCTCGGGATGTGAGGTGTACTATAATACTGTCCTTTCTCCGGGCAGGTCGCCTTTTGCAAGCGGGCAAAACAACGGCATACAAATAGGCGAGGGCACCGGCGGTAAATGTTTTAATAATTTGGTTAAAGATGCACCGGGTAATGGTATCATCGTTTTGGGCTTGGGCGATAATACCGTATATAACAATTACATCATCAATGCCGGTGAACATGGCATATTTGCCGATTCGAGATACACGCCGGGGCCTTACTTCAGGTTTTTAAATAATACAATTGTTCAACCTAAAGGCGATGGTGTTAAGTTAAACTCTACAACTATCCCGATGAACGTGGTGGTGAACAATGTAATTATAAGGCCCGGATCGGGGCAGGCCATCCATCGCATGAATAGCGATGTAAAGCTTACCGCATCCAATAATTACGTTAATGACGATGTAAATACCTGCAAATTTGTAAACTTCGCAGGCGGTAATTACCATTTACAGGCTGGCTCGCCATTATCAAAGGCTGGTGCAAACGCTTATACCTATGGCGTAGCGTATGATTACTACGGTGTTAAGCGCACAATTGCCGGTGCTTTTGATATTGGTGCAACTACCTTTAAGTAAGATTGTGGATGTAACTGAATGCAAATGTTGATAATTTTTTGCTAACAGCTTTTTACATTAAATATTTTTGATTACATTTGCGCCTCTTTTGAGAGGAAAGAATATAAGAACATGAAAAAAGATCTGCATCCATCAAACTATAGATTAGTTGTATTTAAAGATATGTCTAACGACTATTCTTTCATCACTAAATCATGCATCGATACCCGTGAATCAACTACATGGGAAGATGGTAACGAATACCCTTTGGTAAAATTAGAGATATCACACACTTCACACCCGTTCTATACTGGTAAAATGAAGTTGGTTGACACTGCGGGTCGTATCGACAAATTCCGCAGCCGTTACAACAAAAAGTAATTGGTATCTTAACAAAATATTCAATGGTCCCCCGCCAAAAGCAGGGGACTTTTTTTATTTTTGACCCATGGCCATTATTCTTTTTGACGATAACGCCCGCAACACACTTTTACCTTTAACATACACCCGCCCGGTTGCCGATCTGCGCATTGGTATATTAACTATAGCCGAAAAGTGGGAAAAACATCTTGATCAGACATCCTCATTCCTTACCGAAGAATATTTACAGGCCAAATTTCCGGTTACAATAACCGATGACAACCTGTTTATAAACGGATCATACTGCCCTGATGAAGCTTTGATTGAAGAGGTGAGCAAATTAGAGACTGGCCAATCCATAACTTACCGTAATCAGCTGGTAGCAGTACGCTTAAATGCTGATGATGCCAAAGGGTTTGGAGCGCAACAGGTTTATCCGGATCCAATTATTCATGAGCGTATCCCGGTTACGATAAAGTTTCCTGAGGATATTTTCAAGAAGAACGATATAGAGCTACGTAAAGATTTTACCCTGCTTACCAAAGGCCGTACAAGCGCGGTTATGAGCAGTACCAATACCATTATAGGTAATGATTTTTTTGCCGAAGAAGGTGCCATTGCCGAATGTTGCACATTCAGCACCCACAACGGCCCTATTTATCTTTCTGCTAAAACAGAGGTTTGGGAAGGTACCAACATCCGTGGCCCGTTTGCATTGTGCGAAAATTCGCAGATCAAAATGGGTACTAAAATATACGGCGCTACCACCGTTGGCCCATATTGCCGTGTGGGCGGCGAGGTTAATAACGCTGTGCTATGGGGGTACTCAAACAAAGGCCATGAAGGCTACCTCGGTAATTCTGTAGTGGGCGAGTGGTGTAACATAGGTGCAGATACCAACAACTCTAATCTTAAAAATAATTATGCAGAAGTAAAGCTGTGGGATTATGCATCGCAAAGCATGCGTAAAACCGGTTTGCAGTTTTGCGGCCTGATAATGGGCGATCATGCTAAATGCGGTATTAATACCATGTTTAACACCGGTACGGTGGTGGGCGTAGGCAGCAACGTTTTTGGTGGTGGATATCCGCCAAACTTTATCCCTGATTTTTCATGGGGTGGTGCCGAAGGTTTAGAGGAGTATGCCTACAATAAAATGATGGAAACTACGGAAAGAGTTTTTGCTCGCAGAGAACATCGTGCTTTTAACGATGCTGAGAAGCAAATACTTACCGAGGTTTTTAACCTGACCAAAGAACTTAGAGAACTAAACGGTTGCGTTAATAATTAACGTAGCTACCTAAATATTTATTAACTAAAGGCTATGAACTATCAACCATAGTCTATGAACTAAAAACAACATGAGAAAAAACATTGTAGCCGGAAACTGGAAAATGAACCTTGATTATAACGAAGGTTTATCGCTTTTTTCTGAAGTGCTAAATATGGTTAAAGACGAAGCAACCGGTGCTCAGGAAGTGGTGGTTTGCAGTCCGTTTATTCATTTACATAGCCTTGCGCAATTGGCAAAGGGTAATGGCCGTGTGTCAATAGGCGCACAAAATGCCCACCAGGCTGAGAGCGGCGCTTACACCGGCGAAGTATCTGCAAAACAGATCAAATCGGTAGGTGCAACTTATGTGATCCTGGGCCACTCGGAGCGCCGCCAATACTTTGGCGAAACCAACCAGTTGCTTGCTCAAAAAACTGATACAGCGTTAGCTAACGGCTTAAAGCCAATCTTCTGTATCGGCGAAACCTTGCAGGAGCGCGAAGCCGGCCAACACTTCAATATTATCAAAACACAGCTTGAAGAAGGTGTTTATCATTTAGATGCCGACAAATTTGCTCAGTTAGTTTTAGCTTATGAGCCGGTTTGGGCTATTGGTACCGGTGTTACTGCAACATCAGAACAAGCGCAGGAGATCCATGCCTTTATTCGCCAGGAACTGGCTGCAAAATACGGTCAGCAGGTTGCTGATGATACCACAATACTGTACGGTGGTAGCTGTAATGCAAAAAACGCCCCTGAACTTTTCGCTCAGCCGGATATTGATGGCGGCCTTATCGGTGGCGCCTCACTTAAATCACGCGACTTTACCGATATCGTAAAAGCTTTTAATTAAGCTTTAGAGATCAGAGATTTGTGATCAGAGATTAGTTATCTTGACTAATCTCTGGTCACTTTCTTTTTAGCCTAATCTCTAATCTCCCACCTCTAATCTTTAAAACATGAATTACTACGAACTGCTTTTCACAACCATTACTACTGAGGATTATCAGCAAGATCTGCTGATAGCTGCCTTGGGGGAAATAGGTTTTGATACTTTTGAGGAACTCGACCTGGGTTTTAAGGCTTACATTCCTGTGGATGATTTTGACCAGCAGGTATTAGATGAGGCATTGGAGCCTTATCGTGAGATGTTCACCTTTAGTTACGAGGTTACCCTGATTCCTCAAAAAAATTGGAACGAGGTGTGGGAAAGCAATTTTGAACCCATACAAATAGGCGACCAGGTATTTGTGCGCGCTACCTTTCATGAAGCTAAGCCCGAGTTTCCATACGAGATAGTCATCGACCCTAAGATGGCGTTTGGTACCGGGCATCATCAAACTACTGCCATGGTGATGCAGCTGATGCTGGAGAACGATTTTGCTGGCAAAAAGGTGTTGGATATGGGCTGCGGAACCGGCATATTGGCTATCCTGGCCGCAAAATTAGGCGCAGCGGATCTTACAGCTATCGATTACGATCCGGTTTGTTATGAAAGCACCATTGAAAACGCGGCGCTAAACCACGTAAACAATATCAAGGCAATTTGTGGTTCAAAGGAAGTTATCCCTGCCGAACAATACGATATTATACTGGCCAATATTAACCGCAACATCCTGCTTGATCAAATGGATAGCTATGCACGGGTATTAAAGCCAGGCGGCGAGATCTACTTCAGCGGTTTTTATGAGTCGCCAGATCTGGACATCATCACCGAAGAAGCCCGTAAATACGACCTTAAGTACATCACCCACAAAAAAGACAAAGACTGGGTGGCAGCAAAGTTTGTACTTTAGAAATAACTACATGCGTCATGCCGGATTTATTTCGGCATCTCACTTGCTAAGTTGACATTCATATCTGCTCGGCTGATGAGATGCTGAAATAAATTCAGCATGACGATTTTATTAATATCCTACGGTAAAACGCTGTTTTATAAACTGGTTATTTTCCAGCTCGTTAAATATGGCAACGGCAAGGTCGGCAGTTGATATATCCGATTTGCCTTCAGCATTAAACACAGGGCTTTCGGTGCCTATGCGAAACTCAGCGGTACGTTTACCTGGGTGCAGGTTGATAGCGGGGCTTAGGAAGGTCCAGTCCAACTCCTGTTCGTTGCGCAGTTCGGTAAGGTAATCGCGGGCAGCAGAAGCCCCGGGATAATATTCTTTCGGGAACTCCGGAGAATCTACCAATTGCTTGCCATCTATAAATAAACTACCGGCACCACCAATGGTTATAAAACGCTTAATGCCTGCTTTTTTAACCGCCTGCTGTATGTTTTTTGAACCTTGCAGAAAATCGTTATAAAGGTTAGGGTTGGTCCAGCCTGCGTTAAAGGAATTGATCACTGCATCATGGCCGGATAATGCAGAAGCCAATGCATCTACATCATTAACATCTGCCGATACAGCGGTTACGCCGGCCTGTTTCTCAACTTTATCGGTATTGCGGGCAATGGCAGTTACCTCGTATCCACGTAAAATACCTTCTTTTACTAACTCCGGGCCTACAAAGCCAGTGGCCCCAATAATTACTACTTTCATGTTTGTTGTTTTAATTGTAATTTATTTTGTTACATATTGTTTTAAATTTTTTTAATCGAATCTTTTATAAAATTCGGCAAGGGTAGTGTTGCCCAGCTTGTTAACCATCACCTGCTCAATATCGGCATCTAAAGCCTTTAAATGGCTGTTGATCTGTTTGCCGATAGGGCAAGCCGGGTTAGGCTCATTTTTGGCCTGCCCCAAAATAGCATTGGGCTTAACCGCTTTATAAATGCTTGCTATGGTAATTTCCTTAGCAGGCTTAGCCAGGCTGTAACCACCATTTTTACCTAACTGACTGTTGATAAGCCCATGTTTAAGCAAGTTGCTAAGCTCCTTACGAACCAGCACCGGGTTTATATTGATACTGCCTGCCAAATAATCAGACGATTGCAGGTTATCATCCGCGCAAAGCAGTGTCATGATATGAATAGCTATGGAAAATCGTCCGTTCATTTTTATGTGTAATAAAAATTATTACAGTACAAATGTAGTGTGTTAAATTGAAAAAGCAATAGCTAAATTTATGCGTTATATTTTATGAAATCGTTTTGACAAACCTTGATGTTACAAAGCGTATGTTTGACACATTGACTGCCGGTTGCAAGAACCGGCGCTAAATATTCCATTATGAAAACCTACCTCGTACCAGTTGATTTTTCTGAGGCCGCTTTCAATGCCGCCGACTTTGCTGCCAGGTTAAGTAACCAAACTAACGTGGAACGTATCATTTTGCTAAATGCTTATTATATCTCGCCTTACGAAGAGCTATTACCTAATGCTGATATGGTAATGCTGCGCGAGCAGGAGATATTGGAGAGCCTGGATGAGCGCCACGCTAACCTTAACAAGCTTAAGCACAAGTTAGAAAAGTTAGTAAGGGCAGGCGTGCAGATAGATGTGTGGGTAAATCGTTCGCATTTGGTGCGCGCGGTGGTTGATAGGGTAGAGGCTTATAATGCCGATCTGGTTATCATTGGCAGCGTAGGTAACAGTAGTGCAGAAGGGGAAGGTTTAGGAAGCCATGTTATAGGCATATCAAAAGCCAGTCCGGTGCCTGTTATGGTTATACCGCCTGCATTTAAATACCGCAAGGTTGAGCGCGCCATTATTGCCTGTGATTTCAAAAAGGTTAAGGAGAACGTACCGGTTGATGTGCTGCATAAGTTATTGGGTAAGCAAAATTTCGAGTTGCTGGTAGTGAACATTGATGCTGATAATAAGCATGACAGTAACGATGCCGAACAATTGGCCGAAGAGACTACATTAAAGGGTATGCTGCAAACTTACAAGCCTACTTACCACTTTGTAAACTCGCCGGATGTGATAAAGGGTTTGCTAAACTTTGCAGAAGAAAAACATGCCGAAATTGTGATAGCATTACCGCACAAATACAGCTTCTTCAGGTCAATTATCCACAGTAGTATATCGCAACAATTGGCCTCCAGTTCACCGGTGCCGGTATTGTTATTAAAATAGCTTAACGGGTTAATAAATTTAATTGCTATGATAAACCTTTTTGTGTTTATTTGCAGCCTTATTACAAATGAGAGTACACTTTATAGCTATTGGTGGCAGTGCCATGCACAATTTGGCAATTGCCCTTCATAAAAAGGGCTTTATTGTTACCGGGTCTGATGACGTTTTGTTTGAGCCATCGGCCTCACGCTTAAAAAAATATGATATACTGCCTGCACAGGAAGGCTGGGATCCCGAAAAGATCACCAATGATCTGGATGCCGTTATCTTAGGGATGCATGCCCGTGCAGATAATCCTGAACTGCTAAAGGCGCAGGAATTAGGCCTCAAAATTTACTCTTACCCTGATTACATTTACGAGCAATCTAAAGATAAGCTGCGTGTAGTTATTGGCGGCAGCCATGGTAAAACTACTATCACCAGCATGATATTACATGTGCTGCAGCAGGCTGGTAAAAAGTTTGACTACCTGGTTGGCGCACAGTTAGAAGGTTTTGAAACCATGGTTGGCTTAAGCCACGATGCACCTGTGATGGTGATAGAAGGTGATGAGTACCTTGCTTCGCCGATTGACAGGAGGCCCAAGTTTCATATTTATAAAGCTAACATTGGTGTTATCAGCGGTATTGCCTGGGATCATATCAACGTATTCCCAACATTTGAGAATTACATAGATCAATTCAGGATATTTGCCGATACCATAGAGCCAAATGGCAAACTTATTTATTGCCAGGCGGATGGTGTGCTAAATAAAATGGTTGGCAGCTTAACAAATGGAGCTGAGAAGCTACCTTATAACCTGCCCGATTATTCTATAAGCAACGGTGTTACAAGTGTAAACGTTAATGGCAAAAGCTATGCGTTGCAGGTATTTGGCGAGCATAACCTGTTAAATATGCAGGCTGCCCGCTTAGTATGCGAGGCATTGGATATCAATCCAGATGAGTTTTACACGCACATTAGTTCCTTTAAAGGAGCAGCGCGCAGGTTAGAGGTTATTGGCAGTAACAACAACAGCACTATTTTTAAGGATTTTGCACATTCTCCATCTAAGCTTACGGCTACTATTGATGCGGTAAAAAAGCAGTTTCCTGATCGGAAACTGATCGCCTGTATCGAACTGCACACCTTTAGCAGCTTAAACAAGGATTTTTTAAATGAATATGCAGGTACATTGGATAAGGCCGATGAAGCTATTGTTTTCATAGACCGCAAAACATTTGAACAAAAGAAAATGGAACCTTACCCGGCAGAAACGGTTAAGAATGCCTTTGCAAATAATAACTTATTATTTTTTAATAACCCATCAGATCTGCTGTATCATTTACAACAGTTAGATATTAATAATGCTAACTTATTGATGATGAGTAGTGGTAATTTTGGTGGTATTGATTTATTATTGTTAAAAAATAATCTATTATAAATTTATTGATTATTAGTTTGTTAATAAAAAAATTGTAACTTTATTAACTATTGAGAAACCTTACCTAATTAACTTTATATGAAGACACTCGGAAAAAAAATTCGCTTATTGCGCCACCAAAAAGGCTGGAGCCAGGAAGAAGTAGCTAAACGTTTAGACATTTCTATCCCTGCCTTTTCAAAAATTGAAACTGGTATAACTGATATTAATCTATCTCGTTTAGAGCAGATAGCAGTATTGTTCGAAATGTCTGTTGTGCAGTTGCTTACTTACAACGAAACAGAGCAAGATCAAAAAATGGCCAGCGAGTTAGAAAGTGTTAACAAGAAGTTGATGGATCGCGAAACCGAAGTTATTGATCTGCAAAAGAAAGTTATCGAACTTTTTGAAGAATTAAGGCACAAGAAAGTTACTGCATAAGTTTTAATGCCCCTTTCCCCGGGGCGGTTAAAATTTATACCGCATGGTTAAGTGCTTTTTTGCGAAGGTTGCGCCCACCGCCTGGTGAATAGCGATCATCTTATCATTAAAGTCGCCCACCCATGATAGCTCAAGTTCGTCATACTGCTTCAGCGGCAAAACGTATTCTTTAAGCTTAATAAACAGGCACGATTCCAGCCCATGTTTCTGGAACTTTTGCTTTGTGCCCATAACTATTGCCCGCATCCGCGTTACACCGCGCCATTTGCGGTAAACAAATATTAGCTTGCCCCAAAGGTTAAGCTTGCCATTCAATGGCTTTATCATTTGATTGGCATCAGGCAGTATCACGATGAACGAAGCCGGTTCACCGTCTACATAAGCAAACCAGATCAGCTTTTCGTCCATTATGGGCTTCATCTGCTTAAGGCTTTCCATAATGGTTTGATGTGTTATAGGCACAAAACCATCAAAGTCTTGCCAGCCATCATTGTATATCTCTATAAAGTCGGCAGCAAATTTTTCAAGTTGGGATAATTTAAAATGCTCAAATGTATAGCCTGGTTTGGCCATTACCCAGTTAGCAATTTTAGTAAACCTTTCTGAAAATGGCTTATGAACATCTAAATGGTTAGTGATCTGTTCGTATAAAGTATTAAAGCCATAAGCCTTAAATAAGGCGTTATAATACGGGAGATGGTAGTTCATCCCGTAAGAAGGAGGGATAAACCCTTCAACCAACAGTCCCCAAAAATTATCGTTCTCGCCAAAGTTGATGGGTCCATCCATGGCTTGCATGCCCTGTTGCTGTAACCAGGCTTTTGCGGTATTAAATAGCAAAAAAGCAGCGTCCTGATCATCAATGCATTCAAAAAAACCGCAGCCACCGGTTGGTTGCTCGTTTTTATAGGCTTTCTCGTTATTAACAAATGCCGCAATGCGTCCTATCAGATCACCTTTATTATTACGCAGTACCCACCGGGTAGCGCATCCATGGCTATGAAAGTTATTTCGCTGCGGATCAAATACGGCCTCAACATCGTTGTCCAAGGGGCAAACCCAATTTGGATCATCCTTGTAAATAATGCGTGCAACGTTTAAAAATGCCGTTTTATCGGCTTTACTTTTTACTTCGGTAATGTTCATAGGAACTGGATGGTAAGATACAAAAAAAGCACCCTGAGAATTTCAAAGTGCTTCGCTTATAAGATGGCAACGATAATTAATCGTCGTCTTCGTCATCATAAGGGTCATAAGAATCAAAACCACCCAGATCATCGTCTAATGGCGTATCCTCATCAAAGTCGTCGTCCTCATCGACAGCTTTTTTACCTGATGCTGGCTCATCATCAAAGTCATCATCATCCTCGTCGCTAATTTTTTTTGTAGAAGGTTTTTTCGGAGTTGCCATCTTAAAATGTTTTACGTTTTAAAACTTTTTTAAATTGATCTGTTGTTTATTGTTTTGCTAAAAAGCTGCCAACCCGCAGCGTTTACAGGAGTAAAAATAAGTAAAAACCGATTTAATAAAAATCATTTTTCAATTTATTCTGCTTGCTCCCCAATACTTGATTCTTCTGAGCTAACATCTTTAAGTTGAGGTAGTTCGCTGATGTTGTTAATGCCGAAATAATCCATAAACATGTTGCTGGTACCGTATAAAATAGGTTTACCAATAGCATCAGACTTGCCCGTAATTGCAATTAACTCCTTTTCCAATAGTTTTTGTATAGAATAATCGCAGTTAACGCCGCGTATCTGTTCTACATCTGTTTTGGTAACCGGTTGCTTGTAGGCAATTATTGCCAGGGTCTCTAAAGCAGCCTGGCTTAGTTTTTTCTTTGAGCGCTGTATCTGCAATAGGCTCACAACGGTATGGTAGCTTTTTTTGGTAAGGAATTGATAGCCATTGTTGATCTTCGCAACCTCAATGGCAAAATCGTTACTACCATATTTTTTGGCAATAGCTGCAACACTTGCTTCAATTTCATCACTGCTGAAATCGCGCTCAAAGCTGGCTTGCAGGCAGTACATGATCTCCTCTGTGCGGATACCCTGTTCTGATGCAAATATTAAAGCCTCTATATATTGTTCTATGTTATCCACTGAGTTAAACTAAGGTTCGAAAATAATAAAACATCATTAATTAACGGCTTATCCAATGGGAATGGTTCGGCAGAAACAAAAAAGGGTGACGCAAATTAATGCATCACCCTTAATATAGATGATTGTTGATTTTTACTGGTTGTATACTTTCACCATAAACACATAGTTACGCAGCTTTTTAATTTGCTGTGTACGGCTCAAATTAGCCATTGTATTTTTGGTGTTAAGGCTAAGCGCTTTTGAAAGTGAATCGCCGGGGATACTTTCAATAGCTTTAAGCAGATAGTTTGATTTTTTAGCAAAGCCTACGCCGGTTGTTTCGGTCTGTTTACCGTTAATTACACCTATGATATTGCCTTTGCTATCCAATAACGGGCCGCCGCTGTTGCCTGGGTTTATCGGGATATAAAGTTCGTACTCTGTGCTGTCGCCCTTGAAGCCTGTAGCACCGGTTACAGCACCAGGCGAAAGTTTAACATCGTTAGCAGGGTAGCCCAAAGTATAAACATCTTCACCTAAATCGCTTTTAGATTTTTTGAAGGTGTATGGGATAGGGCCTAAGTTTTTGAAGTTAGGATCGGTAATCTGTAAAAATGCAAGATCGTTATTCGGATCGGTATAGATCACTTTAGTGTGGAATGATTCGCCTGCATCGTTTTGTACATAAACACTGTCGCCGCCATTAACCACGTGGAAGTTGGTTACGATATAACCATTGCCGGTTATAGCGAAACCGGTGCCTTTAAACTTAGCATTAATAGTAGGGCCGTTGGCTTTACCATCTTTAATGATCTTATCGGTTTTAGTGTTAAGCTGCTCTGTGCGGCCTTTAATCTTATCAACCTCACGCTTTAGTTGAATATAACGCGGATCTTTATTACTCAGGTCACCGGTGATGAACAGTGTAAGGAGGATAGCCAGGATAGCTACCGACGCTGCTACAGATATTTTTGAATGGTGGTTACGCCACATTTGAACTATCCATGATGGATGTGCCATCAGGTCTTCTTTCAGTGTGTGCACATCTATCTCCTGGTGGATGGCGTTCAGGCGTGTCTCCAGTTTTTTACGCTCATTGTATTGTTTTATCAGCGACGTAAAATCTTTATGCTCGGCCATCTTAACATCGATGGAAGCGTCTTTTTTACGCAGCGCCTCAAATTCTTCACGCTCCTGCAGGGTCATTTCTCCCCCAAGGTAACGTTCAATCATTTCTAAAAGTTGATTATCCCTCATGGTCATCACTTATTTTATTGCTGAAAAAACAGTTTTTTCAGCCTTTGCAGACATTTATATTTCTGCGTTTTTGCATTATCAGCATTAGTATAGCCAAACCTTTCGCATATATCCTGCATGCTGCGGTTGTGCATATAAAAATCTTCCATTATAGTTTTACAAGGTTCGCCCAATAATTTAAGGGCTTCGCCCATTTTGCTGATCTGTAAGTCGCGTTCCTCATGGCGTTCAACTTCTTCCTCAACAGGTAAAAACTCTTCAAAGTCTTTGATGTCGCCACCGGCGTAACGGTTCATTTGTTTAAGCCGCTTAAGCCATAAACGCCTGCATACCGAATAGATATACGTTTTAAGCTTGCTGCTCAGTTCAAAATCGCCACGCTTTATTTTATTGTAAAGAACTATAATGGCTTCCTGGTAAATATCCTTGGCCTCATCCTCATCGCCGTTGTTGTTGACGATAAGTTGCAAAACCATTGGAAAATAGGCCAGGTAAAGCTTTTTTAAAACACTATCAGAGTTGTTCAGTATCCCGATGATCACTTCACTGTCTGACGGTATTTCCACATTTAACTGATTATTCACTCTTTAATACTTTTTATATTGAATAGTAACCCAATAAAATCAAAAATAATTACGGCTATGGGCTAACGCTTTTATGCCATTGTTAGTTTCGGCTCCCGGAACCCTTAAACGGCATCAATTTTGAACGCTTCCTGCTAAACTAAAACTTTAACTTATGAAAATTTTTTTGAGGACAGGCCTCCTTGCAACTGCGATAGCAATTTCATTTGCCGCCTGCAAAGGTAACAATTCAACCCACGTACCGGATAGTACCCGAACAGATGATACCGCCGCCGTAGGCAAAACCGTTGGCCGGAACGGATCCGGATCCGGGATAGATAGCAGTGCAGATAACAGCGGCTCAGGCGGAACAGATACTGTAAAGGCCACTGATACAACAAAAAAGAAAATGTAAAATATCAACGGAAAGCCGGAACCCATGCCTCCGGCTTTTTTGTTTTCTGACGACTTTCTATTTTTAACTTTTTACTTCCTGATTGGGTTACCTTTTTCAGCATCCGGCCATTAATGCTAAACAACAAAACAAAACTAAAATGAAAAAGACATTAAAATTAGCGTTTGTGGCTGCAAGTATAGCCCTTACCGCTGTTGCATGCGACCCGGCTAAGAAAACTTCAGGCGACTCTGTTGATTCTACCACTGTGGCCGATTCTGCAAAAAGAGATAGCGCTGCAAAGGTTGATTCGGGCATGACAGATACCACCAAAAAAGATTCAGTAAAAAAATAATTATTTGTTGGGTTACCTTTTTCAGTTGGCGGTATTAAGCCTTACAAAGAATAAGATACTTCACAATTAATTAAAAACATTAAAATGAAAAATTCATTCAAAGTTGCTTTTTTAGCTCTTACTATCGCTGTTTCTGCTGCTGCTTGTAAAGGTTCTGGTTCAGGTTCAAAAGCTGACTCAACTGCTGATACAGTAGTTAAAGTTGACTCAACTGTTAAAGTTGATTCTACCGTTAAAGTTGATACTACTGCTAAAGTTGATACAACTAAGAAAGACACAACTAAAAAATAATTTAACCGGTAGGTTAAATACCTAAAAATTACATTGTTAATTTTTAAGTTTTTAAGTTTTAAAAAAAGGTAACTCTTATGGGTTACCTTTTTTGTTTTTGGGTATTAACACTTGAAAAACTGTTAAATCACTTAAAAAACAAAACAATGAAAAATTCATTCAAAGTTGCTTTCTTAGCATTAGCTATCGCTGTTTCTGCAGCTGCTTGTAAAGGTTCTGGTTCATCATCTTCAGCTGATTCTGCTGCTGATACTACCAAAATGGACACTACAGCTAAAATGGACACCACTAAAATGGATACCACTAAGATGGACACTACTAAAAAAGATACTACTAAAAAAATGTAATATCGCTTTTAGCAAAACAAAAAAGCTCCTTGGTTTGCCAGGGGGCTTTTTTTATGTCTCTATTTTTAAAACAATGGCTTGTAGAATTGTTTATTGCTTAAGCTTGAGATTATGAGATACGCCGACTGGAAAAAACTTACTGATGAAGAAAAAAAAGCAATCCATTGGCGCAAACACCCGCATATACGCACAGCAACCATTTTTAGCATAGTTGGGGCGCTGATATTTGCTTTATTTATGTTACGAGTTTTCCAGAATAAGCGGGTGCATGTAAATCGCAAACCAAATGATAAAGAGGCCTATGAAGCGGCTAAACGTATTGTTAACGGCAAGCTATTACTGCCGCAAACATCCGTTTTCCCTAAAAGTGATTTTACCTCAAATATTGATACTGCTAAAAATACCTATACTATTCACTCAACCGTGGATACGCAAGACAGCAGTGGTAAAACCGTAAAGATGGATTGGGAAACTAATATGTCTTACCAGGGCGGGGACTGGGCAGATAGCCGAAGCTGGCTTGTTAAAGCAATTACGATAGATGGAAAACCTGCACGATAGTATACAAAAAAGCCTCTTAACAAATTAAGAGGCTTTTTTATGTAATATTTATGATCTTCCTCTGAATGCCGAAATGATCCAGATGATGATAACTATTACTACGATGACCGCAATGATGCCCACTGCAGCGCCGGCTTTGAAAATTCCGCCAATAACCTCGCATCCGCTAAAGGCAAAAACCAATAGGGCAAGCGCTAATAAATTTAACTTTTTCATGGTAGAGGATTGTAAAGATTTATGATAATCCAACAATACAATAATCAGACCATGCAGCAAAAATGGTTCAGGTTAGGTTAATCTTCAATCTCTGCACGTTCAACCGGTAAAAATTGTACGGCAATTAATACAACCGCAATGGCAGCCAGGCTCATCGGAACAAGTACTTCTAAAGCTGATAACAAAAGTTCCATAGCAAAAATAATTTAGGGGGGTTAATTACAAAACTAATATTTAATTGGTTAACCTCTCAAATTGGCAGTAGATCATAGAGATTTACTAATCTATTAATAGTTTAAGTTAAATAACAAGAAATGTTGATAACTTTTTAAAAAAGTGGATGAAGTGAAAAAATCATTGCCTGATTCACTCATATCAAAGTTTTTAATGTAGCTATAAAAGTTAATAGTAATTTGGGCGGCATGGAAAACACTTTGTTGAGTGCCCGCAACATTTCGCTAACATTAGCAGGCAACAGGCTTTTCAACGGACTCAATTTTACATTAGATAACGCCCAGCACTGGGCCATTGTAGGGAAAAGTGGTTCTGGTAAGAGCGTTTTATTACAAACGCTTGCAGGCAACATCGGCTTAAGCAGCGGCAGCATTGATTATGTTTTTTTAAAGTTTCTACCCGCTGAAGATCGTTATACAAATCCGCAGCAGTTTATTGCTTTTGCTGGTGCCAAACATCACTTCAAAAATTTATCAAACACCAATGACCTTTATTATCAGCAGCGGTATAATTCGTCTGATTCTGAAGATACGCTAACTGCCAGGAAGTACTTGCAGGCCATTAAGGTGAACGATCATAAACCAACTTACTGGGATATCGATAAAACTATCCATGCACTTAATTTAAACCACCTGGCCGATAAGGAGATCATTAAACTATCTAATGGCGAAACCAAACGCCTGATGATCGCTGCAGCCTTGGTGAAGAACCCGCTAATATTATTGCTTGATAATCCGTTAACAGGTTTAGACGTTGATACCCGGGCGTATTTTAACCGTTTATTCGAAGAAATAGTAGCTTCCGGCATTCATTTGATAATGGCTACCTCGCCAAAAGAGATCCCATCTGTTATCACCAACGTGCTGATAATGGCCGATGGGATTGCAGAACAGCAAATGACAAAAAAGGCGTTTGAAGAAGAATATATCGAAGTTGAACCCGAACCTGAGGTTAAAACCAAAGCGCTTACTGATCTTATCAGTCTTTTTAAGGACATCCATCAATATGATAAGGTGGTCGATATAAAAAATATACATATCAGTTATGGCGATAAAGTAATATTAGATAAAATCAACTGGCAGATCAACACCGCTGATCGCTGGGCACTACTCGGGGCTAACGGAGCTGGGAAATCTACGCTGTTGAGTTTAATAAACGGCGATAACCCCCAGGCTTACGCTAATGACATTGTGCTTTTTGACCGTAAACGGGGAACCGGGGAAAGTATATGGGATATAAAAAGCAAGATAGGATTTGTATCGCCCGAGCTTTACCAATATTTCCCTGCAGACAGTTCGTGCCTGCAGGTAATAGAGAGTGGCTTTTATGATACGCTGGGATTATTCAGGCCCAGCATCAAATCGCGCGCTGACCTGGCGCTTGAATGGATGAAAGCGCTGGAGATAGAAAAATATAGCCGAAGCCTGCTAAAGAATATACCGGCCAGCGCACAACGCCTTTGCCTGCTGGCCCGGGCGCTTATAAAGAACCCTGCACTTTTGATCTTCGATGAACCCTGCCAGGGTTTAGACGAGCATCAGCAAAGGCATTTTAAAGCGGTGGTAGACGCTATTTGCGACAATAGCAATGTCACGCTCATTTACGTAACGCATTATCAGCATGAGATTCCTGATAGCGTGAACAAGGTTTTGAAGTTAGATAGGGGGAGAGTTGTCTGAGATCAGGATTTTAAGGATTTTAGAATTAACATAATAAAAAGTGCATCTTAAAACCTTTATGTTACTAAGAAAAATTCTGAGAATTCTTTTCTTTTGAAAATTCTGATTCCGACACCGTAATGTAACCTTTCACCCTCTACCTTTCGCCTTTCACCTCGCACAGCGTATATTTGTAATATGAATACAGCGGATCTGTTGCAGCGTGCCTTAGCATTTGATTTTTTGAGCATTGAGGAAGGTGTTTACCTTTATCATAATGCCCCAACTGCCGACCTGATGAACGTGGCCAACCAACTACGTAAGATACAGGTGCCGCATGGTAAGGTTACCTGGCAAATAGATCGTAACGTTAATACCACCAACGTATGTATTGCCAATTGTAAGTTCTGTAATTTCTTCCGTCGCCCGGGGCACGAGGATAGCTACATTACGGATATTGAAACCTACAAACGCAAGATAGAAGAAACCTTTCGCTACGGCGGCGACCAGTTACTATTGCAGGGCGGCCACCATCCTGATCTTGGCCTGGAATTTTATACTACGCTATTCCGCCAGTTAAAAGAGCTGTATCCTAAACTGAAACTGCACTCTTTAGGCCCACCGGAGATTGCGCACGTGGCGAAACTGGAAGGTATGAGCCATATTGATGTGCTCAGCGCTATGAAAGAAGCGGGTTTAGATTCCCTACCCGGTGCAGGTGCCGAGATATTGAACGACCGCGTACGCCGCCTGATATCAAAAGGTAAATGCGGAGGTAAAGAATGGTTAGATGTAATGCGCGCAGCGCATCAGATAAATTTGCCAACATCGGCCACCATGATGTTTGGCCACATTGAAACCATTGAAGAACGTTTTGAGCACCTGGTTTGGATCCGCGAGGTACAATCAGAAAAACCTGAAGGTAACCACGGCTTTATCGCCTTTATCCCATGGCCGTTCCAGGACGATGGTACACTACTTAGAAAAGTACGCGGCATTACCAATAACGTAACCGGCGATGAGTATATCCGCATGATAGCTTTAAGCCGCATCATGCTGCCAAACGTTAAAAATATACAGGCATCGTGGTTAACGGTAGGTAAGCAGGTTGCACAAATATGTTTACACGCAGGTGCAAATGATTTTGGGTCGATAATGATCGAGGAAAACGTGGTATCTGCTGCTGGCGCACCTCACCGCTTTACAGCCAAAGGTATCCAGGACTCTATCCGTGAAGCCGGCTTTGAACCGCAATTACGCACGCAAAAATATGATTGGAGAGATATGCCTGCTGAGATTGAAGAACAGGTGATAGATTACTAACCTGCACTTATAAAAAGCTTAAACGCCTGATAATATTAACGATACTATCAGGCGTTTTTTATTTACGAGCATGTTTGGTGTTATCTATCTACTTCTCCTAACACAAAATCTATAGAACCGATGATGGCAATTACGTCTGCTATCATTACATTTTTGCTTATAACCGGCACAACTGATAAGTTGTTATAGCTTGGTCCGCGGGCTTTAACGCGAAAAGGTATTTCAGAGCGTTCGTTATCGTGGATAAAATAAAAACCTAATTCGCCTTTTGCACCTTCAGCACGCAAATAAAAGTCCTGCGCTTTAGGGGTAAGTTTGCGGGGCAGTTTTGCCCGCGGGTCAAAATCCGGCGTGCGCTTAAGCTCTTTTTGTAATCTGTCCAGGCATTGTTCAATAATTCTCAGCGACTGGTCTATCTCGTCAACACGCACCTTGTAGCGGTCCCAGCAATCGCCTGTGGTGCCCATTTTGCCGGTACCTATCGGTACTTCAAAATCAAGCTCAGGATAAACCGAATATCCATCTACGCGGCGCAGATCATACCGCAAGCCCGATCCTCGTAAAACAGGGCCTGTGCAGCCATAGTTTATGGCGACATCAAGCGGTAGTATCCCTACGTTGGCGGTACGGCTAATGAATATCTGGTTATCGGTTAACAGTTGGTTCAACTCAACCATTTTGGGCTTAAAATAATCTACAAACTCGCGGCAACGCTCCTCAAAGCCTACCGGCAGGTCGTAAAATAAACCGCCAACCCAAATGTAATTATACAGCATTCGTGAGCCCGAAGCCCATTCCAGCATCCCCATTATGTGTTCCCTGTCGCGGAAACACCACAGGAAAGGCGTAAATGCGCCTATATCGATACCGTAGGTGCCTATGGCTATCAAATGTGATGCAATACGGTTCAATTCGCAAACCAGCACGCGGATGTATTCTATGCGTTTCGGGATATCTTTATCTATACCCAGCATGCGTTCGGCACCCATTACCCAGGCATGGGCATTGTTCATAGATGCCAGGTAATCCATCCTGTCGGTAAAAGGGATGGTTTGCTGGTAGGTGAGCGATTCTGCATGTTTTTCAAAGCAACGGTGCAGGTAACCCACATGCGGGATAACCTCTTTTACAATCTCCCCATCGGTTATCAACTCCAAACGCAAAACACCGTGTGTAGATGGGTGCTGCGGACCCATGTTCAGGATCATGTCCTCAACCGAAGCATCGACTATTTTTTGCTCATAGCGTTTTAGAGCTTCCTGGTATTTAGGATTTTTATCTTCAGCAACTTTATAGCTTACCTTTTCTACAGTATCCTTTGCCTGTACCGGGTATTCTATTGGAATGCCCTTGTAGTATTCGGTAGCTACGTAATCCTTACGCAAAGGGTAGCCTTCCCAATCATCAGGTAACAAAATGCGCCTCAGATCGGGATGTCCCTCAAAAAAAATACCTACCAGGTCGTATGCCTCACGTTCGTGCCAGTCGGCCGTAGCGTAAACATGCGAAAGGGTAGGAAAGGTGGGTAACTGATATTCGTTCCTGTCGTTCTCTACACTTACTTTGAGGTTAATGTGCAGGTTGTATGGAATAGATGTAAGCTGATAAACAACGCCAAAACGGTTGGCTGCAACACCGTAATCTACGCCGCTTAAACAATTAAGCAGATCAAAGTAGGTTTTAGGATTGTCGCGCAGCTCCAGGCAAACGTCGGCAATGCGGTTAGGCTGTATAAGCAGGGCAGGCTGCAGGCCTGTACGCTCTTCGCCAACAATTACTTCGTTGCCAAATTTGGCTGTCAACAGGTCTTTAATATCATCAAAACTCATGGAGCCAGGCGTACTATTTTCCAGTTTTTATTATCTGTTTTTTTATAAACTATCCTATCGTGCAGTCGGCTGCGGCGTCCCTGCCAAAACTCTATCATTCGCGGTTTTAAAATATAACCACCCCAATGAGCAGGTTTTGGTACTTCACTGTCTGCATATTGTGCTTCCAATTCCTGCATGCGGGCCTCAAGTTGCTCGCGGCCATCTATTTCCTGGCTTTGCGGCGAGGCAACAGCACCTATCTGGCTCTTTTTGGGGCGCGAGTGAAAATATTTTTCTGAATACCACTTATCCAGTTTTTCGATGGTGCCCTCAATGCGTATCTGGCGCTCCATATCGCCCCAAAGAAATACCAAGGCAGCGTTTGGATTTTTAGCCAACTCGCGGCCTTTGCGGCTTAAGTAGTTTGTGTAAAATTTAAACCCGTCATCGCTAAAGCCTTTTAACAACACTACTCTTGCAGATGGGCGGCCATCCGGTGTGGCGGTAGCCAGTGTCATGGCGTTTGGTTCGTAAACTTTAGCGTTTATAGCCTCGTTAAACCACTTATCAAACTGCCTTACCGGGTTGGCATCTACATCTTTTTCGCTAAGCGAAGCGGCTGCGTAATCCTGCCTTAAATTTTCTATATCTTTTTGCTCCATCATTGCAAACTTACAAATTAATTGAGCCGTATGTTAAGCAACCGTTGCTTTTTAACCGGTAATGAACATATTTTTACATTTGGCGTTAATTTATAAAATGTTAACCTTATGCTAAGTACTATTGCACCTGCTGCAGGCCGTTTACTGATATCTGAACCTTTTATGGCCGACCCTAATTTTAAGCGGTCGGTTATTGTGCTTACGGAATATTCTGAGGGCGGTGCAATGGGTTTTGTACTTAACCACCAAACGGAATATATGCTGGGCGATATACTGCCTGATCTGTCTTATTCCGAAATACCTGTTTACGCCGGCGGGCCTGTAGCGGCAAACACATTGCACTACATACATCGCGTACCTGAGAAAATTGAAAATGGTATTGAAATAGCCAGCGGGATCTACTGGGGTGGAGATTTTGAACAGATAAAGGAACTGATAACCAATTACCAGCTAACTGAAGACGAGATCAAATTTTTCACCGGCTATAGCGGCTGGACCCCCGATCAGTTAGACCAGGAGCTCCGCGAAGATTCATGGATAGTTACCGACAACTTTGAGGTGGATAACGTATTTAGTAACAACGAACAAAACCTTTGGCGGGAGGTGGTTATAGGCCTTGGCCAGCGTTATGCACACATCGCTAATTTCCCGGAGAACCCAACGTTGAATTAGGCTTGTAGCTTTATCTCGTTGTCTTTAGGTAATGTAAAGCTAAACTCACTGCCCTGGCCGGCAATGCTGGTGGCTTTTATAGATCCGCGATATTTTTCTACCAGGTCTTTACAGAATATGAGCCCCATGCCGGTGCCAACTTCGTTTAGGGTGCCTGCCTGGCTGCTTACCTTGCCGGCAAAAAGTCTGTTCAGCTGCTCGGTACTCATGCCAACACCGTGGTCCTTGATAATTAGCTCAATACAATCAGGAACCTGCTTGGCGTTGATCTCTATAGCGCTATCGGGATGAGAGAACTTGATGGCGTTAGTAAGCAGGTTATGCACAACTATACGGATAGATTTTGGATCTGCTAACACCACATGACCTTTATCTACTGCATTTAAATAAGTGATGTTCTTTTTCCTGAACTGATCATCCAGTAGCTCAAGCTCTTCTTTAATCACTTCGCAAAGGCAGAAACTCCTAATAGTTTCGTTAATATCATCAACCTGGCTGTTTATCCAGAATAGCAGCGTATCTAAAAAGTCTGACGTGTGCTCCAGTTTTTTAAAAACAACCGGCACCATCTGCACAAATTCTTCATCACTTACATCTTTGGAGATGAGTAAGGAAAACGCTGATCGTAAGGTGCTTAAAGGCGCTCGCAGGTCATGCGCCAATATAGCTATCAGCCTATCTTTAAGATGATTCAGATCATTCAGTTTATCTGCCTGCTCAAGTACCTCTTTGTTTTTCTCCGCTAAAAGCGCATTGGCTTTGAGTTGTTTGCGCTTGGCATTGTAATAGAACACAAGCACGGTTGTCATCACCACGATGATGATACCATAGATAATATTGGTGCGCTGCTGCTGCGAAAGTTTATCTATCAGCATCGCTTCTTTACGTGCCATCTTACGCTGACTGTCCTCAAATTGCATGGCCTGGTTATAAGAGGCAAGCTTTTGCACACTTTCATCGTTTTTAAGACTATCGCGCATCATCAGGTAACTGCTATGCGTCTCATAGGCTTCTTTAAATCTATTTAGGCCTGCTAAGGCGTTGCTTAGCTGGAGGGTAGCATCGGCGCGCAGGTTAAGGCTTTTAATTTTGTCAGCACTTTGTTTGGCAAGCAAGGAATATTTGTAAGCATCAGCGAAATTCTTCTCCAGGTTTTTCACCAGTGCCATGCCGATGTAAGCGTTGGCAAGGTTGTAGGTGATCCCACTTTTTTTTGATGCTACAATAGACTTGTTAAGGTAAAAAGCTGCAGAATCGGGCTTACCGGTGTAATAGTGATAAATGCCAATATTATAGTAGATAAGGCCAATACCTTCTTCGTCGCCCAGTTCATGGTACAACGCCGATGCCTTTGCGAAATACGGATAAGCCTCCGTGTATTTCTTCTGCGCCAGCAACACCTCACCAATATTTTGGTAGGCCGTGCTGATGCCTTGTTTATCATTTAAACGCAGCCAAAGCTTGTTAGCCTTGTTAAAGTACTCTAAAGCTTTGGAGTAAAGTTCCAGATGCTGCATCACCACGCCAATGTTGCAGTAATTATCTGCAGCAGAGAGTTGGTTATCAAGTTTAAGATCGATACTTAACGATTTAAAGTAATTTTCAAGCGCTTTCGTGAGGTCACCTTTATTATCGTAAGTGATGCCCAGCATGGCGTAGCTATCAGCTATCTTTATCTGGTTGTTAAGTTTTTTGCGTATCGCAAGAGACTGATTATAATATTTTATAGCGCTATCGTAATTACCTAAAAAGTCTTCAACACGACCCAAGCCTATCAATGCGTCGCTAACACCAAGTTCATCTTTAGCTTTCGTATAATATGCTAATGACTGTTGATAGTTAAGCTTCGCAACGCTGTAATTGCCTTTAAAGGAGTTTACCAAGCCAAGTACGCGGTTACCCGCTGCCATCCCTTTAATATAGTTGATCTTTTGAGACTTGGCCAAGGCTACCTTAGCGTAAAAGGTGCTGCTATCAGGTGCCGACTCATAAAACTCATCGGCCAGTTCAATTGTACGATTTATGTTAACAGAATCTGACAGCCCAGCCGGTTTTGTGGACTGCCGCAATAATAACCGCAAACTATCTATTTCACCGTCGTGCTTGCCGGCAAAGCAATGCCCGCTTATCAAACAAAACACAATAAACAGTGAAAGATTTTTCAAGCGGCAGATATTGTCAGGTGAAATATAGCAAATGTTTTGCTGGCAAATGTGAAAGCCTGCACTAAGCAGGCTTTTACGAAATCATTAACTTAAAGTTTGTTGTAATGTTTGCGGATTACAAAACATTTTTCCAGCTAACCAGGTCGCCTATAATGCGTTCCAGGTCATCTGCGTTTACACGTTCCTGCTCCATCGTATCACGGTGGCGTATGGTTACGGTATTATCTTCTAATGACTGATGATCTACTGTGATACAGAAAGGTGTACCAATAGCATCCTGGCGGCGATAGCGTTTACCAATAGCATCTTTCTCCTCGTATTGCAGGTTAAAGTTTAGCTTCAGTTTGTCCATAATCTCACGAGCTTTCTCCGGCAAACCGTCTTTTTTAGTAAGCGGGAAAATTGCTGCTTTAACCGGCGCAAGGGCAGGGTGCAGGCGTAACACGGTGCGGCTATCCTGTTTCTCTTCGGTGCTTAGGTCTTCCTCTTCGTAAGCGTTTATCAGCGTAAGCAGGAACATCCTGTCTAAACCTATAGACGTCTCAATTACATAAGGGATATAGTTGCCATAAGGTTTGCCGGTTTCAGGGTCAACCTCAGGGTCAAAATACTGCATCTTCTTGCGTGAGAATTTCTCGTGCTGACTCAAGTCAAAATCTGTACGGCTATGGATACCCTCAACTTCTTTAAAGCCGAACGGAAAGTTATACTCAATATCAAAAGCGGCATCTGCATAATGTGCCAGTTTTGTGTGCTCGTGGTAACGGTATTTCTCCGGTGCAGTACCCAATGCAAGGTGCCAGTTTAAACGGGTTTGTTTCCATTTATCAAACCACTCGCGCTGTGTGCCCGGGCGAACAAAGAATTGCATCTCCATTTGCTCAAACTCGCGCATGCGGATGATGAATTGGCGTGCAATCACTTCATTACGGAAAGCCTTACCAATTTGGGCGATACCGAACGGGATTTTCATCCTGCCAGATTTTTGCACGTTCAGGTAGTTCACAAATATACCCTGGGCCGTCTCCGGGCGGAGGTAGATGGTATCAGACTCATCAGCAATGGCACCAACCTGAGTGCTGAACATCAGGTTAAACTGGCGTACATCCGTCCAGTTGGCAGTGCCGCTTACAGGGCATTTTATATTTTGTTCGATGATCAGTTCGCGCAGTCGGGGCAGGTTCTCTGCCTTAAGCGCGTTATCCATCTCAATTTGCAATTCTTCGGCTTCGCTGGTTTTGCCTTCCTCATCTAACTGGGCAATGCGGTCTTCCAGTAACTGATCCGCGCGATAGCGTTTTTTGCTGTCCTTGTTATCAATCATCGGGTCGCTGAAGCCATCAACGTGGCCGCTGGCTTTCCAGATGGTAGGGTGCATAAAAATGGCAGAGTCGATACCTACAATGTTCTCGTTCATCTGCACCATGGCTTTCCACCAGTAGGTTTTAATGTTGTTCTTTAGTTCAGAACCATTTTGGCCGTAATCGTAAACAGCGCTTAATCCATCATAGATCTCGCTGCTTTGGAAAACGAAGCCGTATTCCTTAGCGTGTGATATTACGTTTTTAAAAAGATCGTCGGTTTGCGTACTCATAATGTGGCAAAGATATATTTTAGAGGCTAATATTAAAGGTGTTAATACGGAATAAAGAGTACTGAGTGCCTTGAATAAATTAATACCTACGGCAACTTACTAAGTCTGCAAATTAAAATGGCAACAATTATCAGTCTTTACTATCTTGTTGGCATGAATAAAGTTCTCATAGCATTATTTAGCTTGTTTGTTTCTTCAACTGCCTACAGCCAGCAAAAACCAGTTACTAAATTTTACGCACCCCGCAAAATAGAGCAGACCATCGGTCAGAAATATGTTCTTTTGCCCGCTGATAGCAGTAAGATGAATTACAATTTTTACCTCCATAAATGGGTAGATGGTGAGGAATTGAAGGCTACTCCTGCCACAGATGAAGGAAAAGTTATGGTGCTTGCTAATATTGTAGAAGATACGCACGCTAAGTTTACAGCTGAATGGGGTGTTATATATTTTCAGTATTTTAAACCCGGAGATGATGGTACCATGTCGTTCTTCGCACCCGCTGCTGATTATGAAAAGGCAAAATCTTTTGTAAACAAACAGGTCTGGCTTAAATCAGATAAAAAAAAAGTTACCATAACCGGTGTTAAGCTTACACCTGATAACAACGCTCCCTTTAAGTTTACCTACAAATACGCCAATGGCAAACAAGGAATTATTGCTCTCGCCTTAAGCGGCACCAACTCAAAAAAAGACAAGGTGCAGTTGTTTGATGAGAAGTTTTCCTTTGTAACTCCATAACGAATCTGAAATCTCTTATCCCAAATCTCATATCTATCCAATAACTTTGCCCCATGAGCATACAGGTAGCCGCTTTAAGTAAAGTTTACGGAGTACAAAAGGCTGTTAACGCCATTAGCTTTGAGGCTAAAACCGGAGTGCTTGGTTTTTTAGGCCCTAATGGTGCCGGCAAAAGTACCACCATGAAAATGCTTACCGGTTACATACCGCCTACAGATGGTACTGCTACGGTAAACGGGTTCGACATTATCAAACAACCGCTCGAGGTGAAACGCAGCATCGGCTACCTGCCTGAGAGCAACCCGCTTTATACGGATATGTATGTTAAGGAGGCGCTGGACTTTATCGCCGGCATACACCAATTGCATGATGCTAATAAACGTATAGCAGAAGTGATAGAACAAACCGGACTTGGGCCTGAGCAGCATAAAAAGATAGGACAATTATCTAAAGGTTACCGCCAGAGAGTAGGGTTGGCACAAGCTATCCTGCATGACCCGCAGGTGCTTATACTCGACGAGCCAACATCCGGGCTTGATCCTAATCAGCTCATTGAGATACGACAATTGATCAGTGAGTTGGGCAGATCAAAAACGGTTATCCTTTCTACCCATATCATGCAGGAAGTTGAAGCTGTTTGCAACAACGTTATCATCATCAATAAAGGTAATATCGTAGCTAATGATACCCTTGCTAATCTGAGGGACAAAAATGCTAACGCTTCGCTCGAAAGCATTTTTATCAAGCTCACCAACGCTTAAGTAACATCCATCTAATATTACAAACCTGAACGTTGGATGCGGGGGTTAACTAAAACCAGCGATCAGCGTACAGGATATTTGCGTTTTGTCCGTAGCTGCTCAGCTCAAATAACAACTGTTAAATCTCATAAAGCCTTAAGCTATAGCGCTTAGCCCAGTACATTTTTAAAACCGGGATGTTATTTTTTTGTTATGTGGTTATTATTCACAAACAACATTAATCTTATAGCAAAAAACTCTATGAAAAAATTATTTTTTGTACTGGCTATTATTGCCGGTACGGCCTTTACGGCATCAGCACAATCAAGTTCATCAGGACATTTTAGCATCGGTTTTGATGGCGGCTTTCCGGTAGGCAGTTCAAGCGATGTTTACAGTGTGGTATTAGGCGGTAACTTGAAATATGAGCAGCCAATAGCGTCGGCAACTTACTTCACAGTTTCAGCCGGTTACAGTTCACTTAAAGTAAAAGATGTTTTCGGTGGTGGTTCATTAGGTTATGTTCCGTTGAAAGCTGGTATCAAGTATTACTTTAACGGTGCCGGTTTTTATGGTGAAGGCCAGTTAGGCGCTGCTATCAGCACTGAAAGCGGTGGCGGTACTGCGTTTGCTTACTCACCAGGCATCGGCTACACCATTGATGGCGGTTTTGATCTTGGCGTTCGGTATGAAGGATGGTCTAAGAACGGTACTTTCAGCCAAATAGGTTTCCGTGTTGGTTATAATTTCTAACAGCAAACCTTCATAAAAAATAAAGGGCTCCCAATTTGGGAGCCCTTTATTTTTAGTCTTCTTTTACTGCTGTTTTAGTATCTTCCTGGGCAGTTTTAAACTCTTTCATGCCCTGGCCAAGGCCACGCATCAATTGAGGAATTTTTTTGCCGCCAAACAGTAATAATATCGCGATGATGATCAAAATGATCTCTGGTGCACCTAAACCCATAACTTTTTATTTAATGATTATATGTAAATGTACTGATAACTTTTTAGATAAACGAAGTATCAGCTTACATGGTTTTTAAACCTCAAATTAATTACTTTCCATTTCCCTGGCAGAATCTTCTACCTTTTTCTTCAAATCTTCCTTGAATGCGATGAGGTTGCGGGTCAGGTATTCATCTGCAGTGGATAATATCTGCGCCGCTAAAATACCAGCGTTCTTGGCTGCATTTAAAGCAACTGTAGCCACCGGGATGCCATTTGGCATCTGCAGGATAGACAGGATAGAGTCCCACCCATCGATAGAGTTGCTTGATTTTACCGGGACGCCGATAACCGGCAAGTGTGTCAATGAAGCCACCATGCCCGGCAAATGCGCAGCACCACCTGCACCGGCTATGATCACCTTTATACCACGATCTGCCGCGGCACGCGCATAGCTGAACATCCTATCAGGAGTGCGGTGGGCTGATACCACGGTTATTTCGTAATCAACACCTAATTCTTTCAATACGTCGGCAGCATCCTGCATCACATGCAGGTCTGATTTGCTACCCATTATAATGGCTACTTTTGGTTCTTTCGGGTTCATAGTTTTTAGTTCATGGTTCATAGGTGATGGTCCATGGCTGTAATTAAAGTGAATTTCTTAGCGATGTAATCATCTTTACCAATACTTCGTACTCGGTATATAATGTTGCAAAGTTATCGTCCTGTATATAACCTCTGCTTTTGGCGATAAATAAGCAACTTACAACTTCTATGGCAGATCTAAGCGAATAGCTTAAAAAGGTTTTAAAAACAGGCTTAGTTTGTCCCGTTGACCCTTCTGCAATATTCAACACCACAGAATCTGCAGCTCTTTTTATTTGAGATGTTAAGATGAATATTTCATCTTTCGGAAACGTCTTAGCAAGTTCATTGATTTTTTCATTCATAAACATAGCTTTCTGCCACACCTGAAGTTCTTCAAATCTAAAAGCCATTTGCAATAGTTTGTGTTTTTTTTCTATGAACTATGAACTATGAACTATGAAACTATGAACTATGAAACTATGAACTAACTTATCACCTTCAACGTCTGCTGTACGTATCGCGCTTTCTCAATCGCTTTTTCTCTATCTGCATCAACAATGGTTACGTGGCCCATCTTGCGGAAGGGTTTTGTCAACGCCTTGCCGTAAAGGTGCACATAAACGCCTTCGCATTTTAAGATCTTTTCAATGCCTTCGTAAACTGCCGGGCCTTCGTGACCGGCTTCGCCTAAAACATTCACCATAATGGCGTTGCTCAAACAGGTTGTATCGCCTAAGGGCTGATTAAATATAGCACGCAGGTGCTGCTCAAACTGTGACACTACGTTGCCTTCAATACTTTGATGGCCGCTGTTGTGCGGGCGCGGTGCCAATTCGTTAACCAATACTTTGCCGTCTTTGGTCAGGAACATTTCAACAGCCAGTATACCTACTATCTTTAGCGTGTCGGCAATCTTTTTGGCAATATTCTCAGCTTCCTGGTGTATCTCGAACGGCAGGGTAGAGGGCTGTATTAAAAACTCAACCAGGTTGGCTTCAGGGTTAAATTCCATCTCCACCATAGGGAAGGTTTTTACCTCGCCGTTCTCGTTGCGGGCCACTATAACGGCTATCTCTTTTTCAAAATCTATCCAGCGCTCTATCAGGCTTGGTTCGGTAAAGGCTTTGGCGAGGTAACTTTCGTCTATCACCTTGTAAACGCCTTTGCCATCATAACCATCGCGTCGCAGCTTTTGAATATATGGGAAAGGGATGCTGTTATTTTTCAATTGATCAGGCGTTGCAATGATCTGAAATTCGGCAGTAGGGATGTCGTTCTCTTTAAAGAACTGTTTCTGCAGGCCCTTATCCTGTATTAACCTGATGATGCGCGATTGCGGGTAAACCATTACGCCTTCGCGTTCCAGTTGTTCCAGTGCATCAACATTCACCTTCTCTATTTCGATGGTAAGCAGGTCAACCTTTTTACCGAAGTTGTAAACGGTTTCGTAATCGCTTAATGATCCTACAACAAACTCGCTGCACAGCCTGCGGCAAGGTGCCTCGCGGTCGGGGTCGAGTACCTTAACGGTAACGTTGTAGTTGATGGATTGCTGTATAAGCATGCGTCCCAACTGGCCGCCGCCTAAAATTCCTAATCTTAAATCGCCGTAAAATGCTTTCATAAGTTAAGCGGCAAATTTAACCTAAATCTTTTAAAAGCAGACACTAAAACTAATTATGCGCTTAAAAAACGGCTTAAAAAGCATACCTTTGCAGCGTTTTTACTCCACATACACACTACTATGAGCACAAAGATCGCTGTAGCTAAAGGTGACGGTATCGGGCCGGAAATTATGGCCGCCGTCCTTCGCATTTTCGAAGCCGCTAATGTTCCTCTCGAGTACGAATACGTTGAAATGGGGAAATCTTATTTTGACGCAGGGCACTCTACCGGGATGACACCTGCCGCAAAAGAAACCATTGAACGTTTAGGCCTGCTATTTAAGGGGCCAATGGAAACCCCAAAAGGCAAAGGCGTTAAAAGTATAAACGTTACTGCCCGCAAGGTTTGGAATACCTACGCCAATCAGCGCGATTTCCGCTCGCTAAATGGTGTTGATACCGTTTTTTCAAAAGCCGGTATCCCTATCAATTTAACTATCGTTCGCGAAAATATTGAAGATACTTACGGTGGTATAGAGCACTTGCTTACCAACGACGTAGCAGTTGGCCGCCGTATCATTACCCGCCCGGGCAGCGCCCAGGTTATCCGTTATGCTTTTGAAATGGCCCGCCGTAAAGGTTATACCAAACTGGCTTGCGGCCACAAGGCTAACATTATGAAACTTACCGATGGTATGTTCCTGGAGACCTTTTACGAAATTGCTAAGGAGTTTCCGGATATTGAGTCATCAGACATTATTGTTGATGACCTTTGTATGAAGCTGGTATCGCGCCCGGAGATTTTTCAGGCAATTGTGTTAACTAACCTGCAAGGCGATATCGTATCAGACCTTTGTGCCGGTTTAGTTGGTGGTTTAGGTTTTGCGCCGTCTGCCAATATTGGTGATAACATTTCCATTTTTGAAGCAGTGCACGGCACCGCACCTGATATCCAGGGTAAGGGCATCGCTAACCCAACTGCATTATTGTTATCGGGTATCCTGATGCTGCGTTATTTGGGATACACCACTGCTGCTGCTGCTATTGAAAACTCATTGCTTTACACGCTTGAGCAGGGCATACATACCGGTGATTTTGGCGACAAATCAACTCCGTCTGCAAATACCGAAGCTTTTGCTGATGCCGTTATCGCTAACCTTGGCCAGGTGCCTGTTAAAGGTGCCGTTGTTGCCCAGCCCGATATGGAGGTGAAAGCTAACCACGATCATCCTACAAAAAATAAGCTTACCGTTGTTAAAAAAGACAGCAAGGAAGAAATTGTTGGTGTAGACGTATTTGTTGAATCGAACAAACAACCTAACGAGCTTGCCGAAATAGCGCAGAAAAAACTGAACGAGAATACCCAACTTGTAATGATATCAAACCGTGGAACACAGGTTTGGCCGACAGGCTCTATCTACACCGAGCTGGTAAACGAATACCGTATCCGCGTTGAGAAAAAAGATGGTGGAGAGATCTCACAAAAAGAGATCCTTCACATCGCCGGCGAACTATCTGAAGATTTTAAGATCTGTTCGGTTGAGTTCCTGATGAAATTTGACGGAAAAATTGGTTATACCCTGGCGCAGGGACAATAACCTTCGGTTAAGTCAAAAGTTAAAATTCAAAATCAAAAAGGGCCTGTCTGGTTTCAGATGGGCCTTTTGTTTTCATCAAACATCCAATTGCGGCTTCAAAAGCATAGGTTCTACCGTTGGGCGATTGATGTAACGCAGTATTAAAACCAACAGAACCAACGCGCCGCATGTGGCACCAATAACCGGCGCACCAACGTACGTCATGGCCCAGCCGGAGATGTAGGCGCCCATTACATCGCAGAAATTTACCAGCGCCATGTAGGCCGTAAACTGCGAACCTTCAACTTTGTCGCGGCATAAGGCCATTAGCACAGGCATTGCAGCTACGCTGAACATAGGGTCGGCAAAATTCCATAAGATAAGGCCCGATACACTCAGTGATTTGTGCAGCCACAAACCACCCATACAATTGAAAACGATGAGGAAAAGGCAAATGGCCAGCATCACTTTGGTCTGCAGCTTTGGCGCGCCTATTCTATCTGCCAATACACCACCGCCAAGGGTTACCAGCAGCGTAGCTAAAGTTCCCCAGCCGCCCTGCAGTACCGATACGGAGTTGTATTGCCAGTGCAGCGTATGGATGAGATGATAAGAGTATGACCTGATGAAAACGCTATTACAGGTATACACCAGTGCTATAACCCCAAACGTCCGCAAGCTTTTTGGTGTTATGATGCCGATATAAAGTTGCTTAAAAAGCCATTTTAGTTGCGGATTATTAAGTTTCTCCTTTACAACTCTTGCCTTATTACGAATGTTAAAAGCGGGGATATAGCTATCGGCCTGGTCAAGCTTGATGAGGTAGGTTATAATAGTAAATACAAGCAGCAGGCCTGACTGTGTTAACGCCGCGTAAAAGAAACCGCTGTGATAAAGTATGGTTGAGAGCCCTGCCGAGCCCAACGCAATACCCAGTAGATAACCGCCACGCATAAAGGCATTTACCCGCCCGCGCTCGCTTTCGGGCACTATAGATATAGCCATGGCATCAACACTTGCATCCTGCACGCTGGCAAAATTGCTGTGTATAAAAAATGCCAGCGAAACCATGCCCAGTTGCTTAACCGGGTCGTGTATAAAAAGCAAACTTAACGAGGCTATGAAAGCCATAAACTGGGTGAGCACTATCCATTGCTTGCGATGCCCGATAACAGAGAACTGATACCTATCTATAATTGGTCCCCATATAAACTGTATGATCCAGGGGATGCCAACAATGGCAACAAACGTTCCCACACTTTGCGATGATAGCCCTTTACCTGTTAAATAGTTAGCAACTGCAGTTAAGGCAAAGCCCGACGGGATGCCCTGCATGATATACAGGTACAAAAACGTAAAGTAACGCAGGCGAGCGCTTTCCTTTAAAACGGGTAACTTTCTTAACAAGATAATGGGTTTATAATTAGGATAATTTACAAACCTTTAAATTGTTTTACAAGGCAATTATTATTCTTAATCGGAGTTGGGGGTAGACATGCCAACTTCGTTATCATCCGGCTCATCGGGGTTTATTTTCTTTACATAGATCTCATCTACCAGGATAATGATGATAGAGAGCAGCGGTACAGCAAGTATGATCCCTAAAACACCTGATACCACACCCATTATAACCTGACTAATAATGGTTAGGGCCGGAGGGATGTTGATCATCTTTTTTTGGATAAGCGGCGTAACAATATTGCTTACGATGGTTTGCGATACCATGTAAAGCAGCGCGGTGATGATAGCTGTATTGAGATCTTTGGTAAGCGCCAGTAAAACACCAGGTATCATGGCAGCCAATGAACCAAAGTTTGGCACCAATTTTAAAAGTGCCGTAAGTAAAGCTAACACAAGGGCTACGGGGATGCCTATGATCCATAAGCCGGTGGTTATCATTACAAATATGAGCACCATAGATAGCATCATACCCTTTAACCAGCCCTTAAGCGCCTGGCTGGTGCGGTCGATCACTTTACGGGCCAAGGGTTTATTTTGCAACGGGAACAGCTTTACGATGCCATCTTTATACAACGAAGGATGTGTTGAAAAGAAGATCCCTAGGAACATGATGATATAAATATCGCCCAGCACACCGAAACTTGTGTTGAAGAAACTCTTCGCGGTCGACATCATTTTATCATTGTTATCGCCCTGCGTAAAGTATTCCAGCACTTTTGCACCTACCGGGGTTGATCCTAATTTGGCTTTAAAGTTATTGATGGTTTCGGGCAGGCTATCGCTTAAGGCTGCAACTTGCTTTTGTATAGTAGTACCCATAAACCAAAGCAGGGTAAGTAATATCAGGAATGATCCCGCAACAGAGATGGTCATACATACTTTGCGGTTCCACTTGGTGCTGCGTTCAATCATATCGCCCAGCCCGTGGAAATAAACCGAAATGAGCGATCCAGCCAATATCATCAGCAATACGTTGAAGGCCACACGGGCAATCAAAATAGCCACTACTAACAGTGCTACAATGGATACGGTATGCCACACTTTTTCGTTAAAAGTGAGCTCTTTAGTTGCGTGTGGTTTTTCGGGATGGTCTTTTGGCGGCATTATGTGCAGTTCCTTTGCTCATAATGACAATCTTTTACACTTAAAAGTTTTAAAAGAATTTTACCAATGCGGTTTAGCGCTTATCAGCCGCCTTTACTTTATTAAAGTATTGTATCAGTTTCTCAATGCTCCGCAAATTGTATTTGCCAGCCTGTATCTGTGCAACTACTTCAGGCTCATCACCCATGGCTTCGCTCATAATGTCCCTAAAGTTTTCATCGGTAAGGTGGCGCATGGTAGCCGTGTTGCCACCGTAATAATAGGTAAGTTTGGTTCTGTTGCCGCCGCCGCTATCGCCTAATGATATACCCAGGCCACCGCCATAGGCTGCACCATAAGTGCCTGCGCCAATACCTACACCCGGCGATACATGTATTTTTTTACCGCCGCCACCGCCACTGCCTGCGCCGCGGGTAGCGTATATCTTTATCTCTTCGTTAAGCGCAACGCGTACAAAATCAAACTCCTGTTTGTTCCATGTTTCGTTACCCGGCGCATGTGCTACAACAAAACTGTCTTTACCGGCAACAAAAGATTGCAGGTCACTCGTAGCAAGCGAGTAAGGCTCGGCCTTTTCACTCTCTTTAAAATTGATAAATCCCTCGCCCTGTATCGGCCCCTTGCCGCCGGGGTTAGGGTAAATAAAACCATCTGTTTTATTGCCTTTTACATCAATGAAATAGCCTGGTAACCACTTTTGCGCAAAAGCACTTTGGCCTGCCATCATAAAAACGATAGCTACTAAAACACGACTGATTTTAAATGATCTATTGTTGCTCATTGTTAACAGGAAGTTTGCCGGTGTAGTAATATTTGAGCAGGGCATCCATGTCGCCATAACGGAAAGTTTTGTCTTTAATTTTAGCTACCACCTCCGGTTTATCGGCAAGGATAGTGCTCATGGTCTCAACAAAATTTTTCTTATCAAGTTTAGTGGCGGTGTTTGGCGTTTTACCAAAATAATAGCTGGTTTTTACGCCCCGGCCAATGGCAGTGCCTACTTCTAAACCCATCCCAAAATTGCCGCCACCGCCGCCCGAGCCGATAAGCAGGGGAAAGCCTTGCTTAAATATTTTAGCAGCATAAAGGCAAACCGGCCCATCAACCTCAACCAATAAAATAGGATTGTTTTTTAGGTTGATGTTGGTTGATACCACAAAGCTATCGCGCCCCATGGTAAAGGCCTTGATCTTGAAATAGGGTATCGGGAAAATATCAGGCGAGCCGGAGTTTTTAAAAAATATCTGGTCACCATCAGGATATTGTCCCTTCATGGGTGGTGCCCATGATACCAGTCCGGTAAAAACCTCTCCGGTAGTGTGGTATACTGTGCCTTCGTCCCACTGTTGGGCAGGAGCTTGAGCATTAGCGGTAAATGAACAGATAAGAATGAAAAGAACGAATAAGATTTTGCGCATTGCGTTATTTTTGATTGTCAGCAGCTTGCGCTGCTTTTTTTTGGCTATATGCCCATTGTTGTAAAGCAACCTCCACGTCTTCCATATCACGTAAACTCTTGCTTTCAATTTCCTTGACAATTAACGGTATATTAGCTAATATCTTGCTTGTAACTTCTGTAAAATTCTTATTATCAATTTTGATTACATTATTAGGATTTTTACCATAGTAGTAAGCTTTTTTAGTGTAGTTAAAACTTGCACCTACCATAGCGGTAACTGCACCAATGCTACCTACACCGAAACCAATGCCCGGGGATGAACGTTTTTCCATAGAGCGATAGATCTTTAAAGTATCATTTGTATTTACCAACACATTTAAAAACGGCTTCCGCTTAAATATTTCGTTTTTAGATACCACAAAGCTATCAACACCGATGATAAACGATCTCAATTCGCTCGATTTGATTTTTACCATATCCGCATCCTTCTGTGTTTTGTAAAAGATTTCATCACCGTCACCGTTAAAAAGAGATTTTTGTGGTGCGGTCCACGATATAAGGCCCTGATGTTTTACGCCCTGCAGGTCATAATAAGAGCCCTCATCCCAATGTTTTCCGAATAGTTGCGCCTTGGTGCTGATTGTAATACTTAAGATACAAAGCAGGAGTAATAATTTTCGCATAATGGTTTAGATTTGAAGACCAAATATAAAATATTATCTGACATGATGAATGTTGATCTGCGCAGCGATACGGTTACCAAACCTACCCCTTTGATGCTTGAGGCCATGTGGAGCGCCAAAGTAGGCGACGATGTTTTTGGCGAAGATGAGACCGTGAACGCGCTTGAAGAAAAGGCTGCCGCGATGTTCGGGATGGAAGCTGCCATATTTTGCCCATCGGGCACCATGACCAACCAGATAGCCATTAAGTGTTTCACGCAGCCACTTGATGAACTGATAGCCGACCAAACGGCGCATGTGTACCGTTACGAGGGTGGAGGAATTGCATTTAACTCGGCAGTATCTACCAGGTTATTGAACGGTTACAGGGGCATCCTTACCACCGAAATGATAGAACCCGAAATAAATGCGGAAAATATTCACTACCCGCATACCAGTTTGGTAGTATTAGAGAATACGGTAAATAAGGGTGGGGGCGCATGTTACACCCTCAACCAGATAGCACCTATTGCTGCACTGTGTAAAGAGCGCGGATTAAAGCTACACCTGGATGGTGCCCGCGTTTTTAATGCGCTTGCCCATACCGGCGACAAGGCGGTTAACTATGGCAATTATTTTGATGGTATTTCGGTTTGTTTGTCGAAGGGCTTAGGTGCGCCGGTAGGTTCGGTACTACTTGCTGACAAGGCAACTATCAAATATGCACGACGTATCCGCAAAGTATTGGGTGGTGGAATGCGACAGGCAGGCTTTTTAGCCGCTGCAGGTATTTTTGCCCTGGATCATCATGTAGAACGCTTACACATCGACCATGCGCACGCTCGTATCCTGGCTGATGAGCTGGCCGGTTGCACCTGGGTGAGCAACATTATCCCGGTAGAAACCAATATTGTGCTGTTCGATACCATTGAACCGGCAGATGCGGTTTTAGCCAAGCTTGCTGCAAAAGGCATCAAAGCCGGAAGTACCGACAAACATCGCATCCGTTTTGTAACCCACCTGGATGTGCATGCCGACCAGGTAGAGTATGTGATATCTGTTTTGAAGAGTATTTAACTCGAAGCCTGCAGTCCGAAAAGTCTGAAGTCCGACAAGTTCGAAAGTCAAAAACTATGTCATTGCAAGGATCCCGATGAATTCGGGAGACGCGGCAATCTCATCGAGTTCATCTACAAGCGACGAGATTGCCACGCTATCGCTCTCAATGACATGATTTTATATTGACTCATAAAGTTTCTTACAAGTCAAGGCCCCCAACTTAAAACTTTCGACTTAAAAGCATGTTATCTCTAACAAATGAACCGCCTGATACAAAAGTTAGAGAAGATCGGCCGTGATCCTAAGATCACTGCCAAGGCCGTGGGTTTGCGTTACGTTTCAGACTCAACGCCCGGCTACACCCGAAAAAAATCAGGCAAGGGGTGGACCTATCTCGATGCTGAAGGCAAAACCGTTAAGGACAAGGAACTAATAAAACGTTTCAACAGCCTGGTGATACCACCAGCTTATACCGACGTGTGGATCTCGCCCTATGATAACAGTCACCTGCAATTTACCGGCACGGATGCTGCGGGGCGCAAGCAATACCGCTATCATACACATTGGAACCAGATCCGCAATCAATCTAAATATCATCGTCTGCAAACATTTGCGGCCCACCTGCCAGCAATACGCCAACAGGTAGACCATGATCTTAACCGCCGCAACCTGGATCATGAAAAGGTTGTTGCGCTGGTTGTACGCTTGATGGAGCTTACCAGCATACGCGTAGGTAACGAATCTTATAAAAAACTTTATGGCTCTTTCGGCTTAACCACTTTAATGGATAAGCATGTGAAAATAGAAGGCTCAAAAATGAAGTTTGAGTTTAGGGGCAAAAAAGGGGTGATGCACAAAATATCGCTGCAGAGCAAAAAACTTGCAAGGTTGGTAAAGCAGTGCCGTGATATACCCGGTAAAGAATTGTTTCAATACTACAATGATGACGGCTCGCGCTGCACCATCGGTTCAGGTGAAATCAACGATTACCTGAAGAAAATAACCGGCGAAGATTTTACTGCCAAAGATTTCCGTACATGGGCAGGTAGCGTAAGCGCACTTTATGCATTTAAAGAAGCGGGTGAGTTTAACACCCTAAGCGAGTGTAAAAAGAAGATCGTTAGCGTGCTTGATGAGGTAGCCATTAACCTGGGCAACACGCGTACTGTTTGTAAGAAATACTACGTGCACCCATCGGTTATCAAAAGTTATGAAGAAAAGACCATCTTCAAATACATCGATAAACTGGACGGTAACAAAGACATCCAATCATCAGAACTAAACCTGGCCGAAAAAGCCCTGCTTGATCTGCTGGAGCACGAAAAGCTGGCCGTTGCGAGTTAAGCGCTTTTCCTTTTTCCTACAATCATTTCGCGGTGTTTTACACCCCAGTCAGATAGCATATTGATGATGTCGCGCAGGCTTAAACCATAATTGGTAAGGCTGTACTCAACCGTTATAGGTTGCGTGTTAAGCACTTCCCTTGTGATGAGTTTATTTGCCTCGAGCTCTTTCAGCTCTTTACTTAACATCTTATTGGAGATGCCTTCAACATCATTTAAAATATCAGAGAACCTGCGTTTATTAAAATAGCAGATAGAAGATATGATGGAGATCTTCCACTTGCCATTCAATACATCCATAGCATCATGAACGGCACGGATATTCTTTTGGCCCTGGATAGGGCAGCAGGATATTACTGTTGCTTCTTTGGTGATTGCTTCGTTAGTCATAAGTTACTTGGTTACTCAAATGTTACTGTTACTTTTGGTTACAAAGTAACTAAAATAAATTCAATAACCATATGTTTGCAGTGTTAATTTAAAATTTACTAAAATGAATTTCGCAAACAAAAATGTAGTAATAACCGGCGGAACCACAGGAATAGGTTTTGCCACCGCAAAAGCATTTATAAACGCAGGCGCCAACGTTTGGATCACCGGCCGCAAAGCTGATAACCTGGAAAAGGCAGCAGCAGAAATAAACAGCCCCAATTTAAAAACGGTATTGTCAGATACTTCAAAAGTAGCTGATATTACTGTGCTGGAGCAGGCTTTTGCACAAAGCGGCCAAAAATTAGATGTGCTTTTCCTGAACGCAGGCGTAGCCAACTTTGCGCCGATTGAACAAGCCACAGAAGATCAATTTGATTACCAGTTTAACACCAACGTTAAAGGCCCATACTTTACGCTGCAAAAATTTATTCCGCATTTAAAGGATGGTGCTTCTGTAGTGTTCACATCATCGGTAGTTGCAACGGCATCTAACATTGGTACCAGTATCTATTCTTCAACCAAAGGCGCTTTGAACAAAGTGGCGCAAATTGCTGCTAACGAATTAGCCGAAAGAAAGATCCGTGTGAACATCGTTAGCCCTGGCCCTATACAAACACCAGGTTTAGAAGGTGTACTACCGGAAGAGGCTAAAGCCCACATTGCGACCCTAACCGCACTGCAAAGATTAGGCACTGCTGATGAAATAGCGAACACAGTGTTGTTCCTTTCATCTGATGCAGCAAGCTTTATCAGCGGCACAGAGATAGTGGCTGATGGCGGCTACCTTTCTTATGGCTTAAAGTAAACAAAGCCTTCCTCTAACAAAAAATGGGCACCCTTGCGGCGCCCATTTTTGTTACTATTAACTAAACTTACTATTAATTTTTACCTTTCTTGGTAGTAATATAAACGATGCCGTTCTTCGCTTTTTCGCCATATTTCTCTATCGCTTCTGAAGAGTTACCGCGTGATATGCTCATGCTGTCAATATCATAAGCCGATAGTTTTTTCATTTCCTTTTCGCTGGCAACTTTATCATCTATCACAATTACCTTATCTGATATTTTATCAAAACTATTACGGAGGGTGATAGTTGCCGGATAATTTTGCACACCAACGGCTCCTTGCAAGCCAAAAGTTGATGGTTTATCATTCAATATAAGGACATCGCTTGTTTTTGCAGTACCCTCCGCCTTGTATTTAGCGCTATCTAACCTTATCATTATCGTATTTTTTGCAGGTTTCCCATCGATAATGACCTGATCTCCTTTATTAGCTAATGTGGCGCTTCCTGCCTGCGTGATAACAATATTAGAAACCACACCTTTTGTTGGTGGCATCCTGGCGATAAGTTCTTTTTCTTTATCAGTTAATTTTGCGGGGTCTTTAGCAACGCCATTGATAGTAATTCTAGTGATGGGATTTTCGATCGCCGAATTTTTCATCACTGCTTTGCCTTCTTCGGAGTCTTTTGTGATGATAGATACGGTCTGCGCTTCTGCTTTAGCCGCATCACCTTTCATAATCGTTACACCCGCTATTTTATTAGGATCAAGTTTAGCCATTTCTTCTTTGCTTATCCTTTTACCATCTACCACAATTCTCATTGAATCGAGGCTGTGCTCTTTATCCATTTTAATTACAAATGCTGCTTTTTTTACCGTATCGCTTTTCATCAGGTAAACCTGCGTTACTTTACGATTGCCTGTGTCACGTTTAGTAACAAACTTTTTGGCAGGCACTGTATCAGTAAAAGTGATCCCCGCATCTTTCGCAGCCTCTTTTATAGCAGTCGTCATCGGTTTAATGGCATTGGTCAGCTTTATGGTTAGCGGTTTAGCTACGTCAGCTTTTGATATGGTAAATACCAGCAGCGAGCAAACCACCACGGGTATTACAAATGCATAACGGGTAAGGTTAGCTTTAGAAGATCTTTTTGCGTTCATCATAATTATGCGTTTTTTAATGGTTGATAGATTAAAGTGGTTCACAATGCCGGGCGTGGTATTATTAAAGCTTACGTTCACCAGGCTGTACTGATAGCGTTTGCTGTCTGCACCATCATTCAATACTTTGCGGTCGGTTATAAATTCAATGTTTTCGCGTACTGCCTTTTTCATCAGCCATATGCCGGGGTTAAACCAGTAGAATACACAGCTTATTTCGGCCAGTAAAATGTCCATCGTATGCCAGCCGTTAACGTGTATCTGCTCGTGCTGCAAAATGGCATCAAGGTCCTGGCCGGAGTGATTGGCCGGGTTGATGTAAATGCTTTTCCAGAACGAAAAGGGGGCAGCTTCGCCGCTGATCACTCTTACATCGTGGTTGTTTATTCGCTGCGGTATTGAATTGCGGTAAAGCATGTACAGCGAAAAAAGCTGCATAATAAACCGTATACCTAAAATAACTACGCCGACCCAAAACAGCACGGTAGCCCATTGCCAGTAATCAGGCTTATCAAGAATTTCCCGGGCAGGCATTTGCCAGTTATAAATTACCACCTGCACAGGTTTTGCTAATTTGCTGTGGCGTTCTGCAAATGCTGTAAGATCAATGTATGGATAAACCGAAGCAAATATGATGGCGGCTACCAGGTACGCACGGTTAAGTGAATAAAAGGTTAGCGGGCGCAATACCAAATAATAACCGGCGCAAAACAAAATCAGCGCAACGTTAACCTTAAACAGAAATATTATTAAAGCAGGCATGGCGGTTTATTTTTTTGGTTTTTCAATCAGGTTGATTATCTCCTGCAGGTCGCTGGCACTTATTTTTTTATCCTTAGCGAAAAAGGTAACCAGGTCTTTATATGAGTTTTTAAAGTAATCGCTTACAAAGCCATTCATAAAGCGCTTTTTATATTCTTCCTCTGCAATGGCAGGCGAGTAGCGGTAAGAGTTACCCAATTTTTCGCCGGTTACAAAGCCTTTACGCTCCAGGTTTTTTACGGTGGATGCTAATGTTGTGTATGGCGGACGGGGATCATTAATGTGCTCTAAAAAATCTTTTATAAAGCCTTTGCCAATTTGCCAGATCGCCTGCATCGCTTCTTCTTCCTGGGGAGATAATTTTTCCATTTCTACGAGTTTTTCGTAAATATACGACCACTTCGTAATAATGCAAATCTTTTTAACAATATTTAACAAAGGGTTTTTAGGTAACTGCCTTATTTATGCGGTAGTTATGTTTGCCTATGTAAGCGAAACACTTATATTTGGTTACTAATTAATTTGATTAAAAATGCCTTTTATTACCACTGTTATCACCGGCGCCACATCAGGTATAGGCCGCGAAACTGCTCTTGCACTGGCAAAAAAAGACCACGCTATTTACATGCTGGTACGCAACCTCGAAAAAGGTGAAGAGGTAAAGAATGAAATTATTTCAGCATCAAAAAATAAAAACATTTACGTAGTTGAATGCGATCTGGCAAATTTAGAGAGCGTACGCAATGCTGCTGATGTTTTACGCAGCAGTTTGCTGGGAATTAATATATTGATCAACAACGCCGGCGGTATCTTCGGTACACGTGAGGAAAGTGCCGATGGCCACGAGATGACCTTCGCCGTAAACCACCTTGGGCATTTTCTGTTGGTACAATGTTTAATGCCTTTGTTAGAACGGGGGCAGGCACGTATCATCAACGTAAGTTCAGAAGCCCATCGGTACACAGATGTGAAGTTTAATGATCTGGAATGGCGCAGCCGCCCTTACTCACCCTGGAAGGCCTACGGTAACGCAAAACTTTTTAACATATACTTCACCCGCTCTTTAGCTACCAAATATGGCACTAAGGGCATCAGTTCTTTTGCTTTGCACCCCGGCCTGGTTAACACCTCATTTGGTGTTGGTATAAGCGGTTTTGGTAAATTTTTGCTGTGGCTTGCAAGGCCGTTCATGATCAATGCCGAAACAGGTGCTTTAACCACTATCTACCTGGCAACAGCCCAGCGCATCGATTCAAAAAGCGGGCAGTATTTTAAAGACAGCCGACCGGTAAATCCATCTGCAAAAGCTGTAGATGAAAAGGGCAGGCAACAACTATGGGACATCAGCATGGAAATGGTTGGCACGCATTTGGTTTAAGTTGTAAAAAGATTGTCACACTATTGTCAGTGTGATTTTAATGATTAAATTAGACGTTTAAACCCACAACCATGAATTTGAACAAAAAACTGCTTGCTGTAATTGGCCTTTCATCAGGCGTATTGTTTATGGCAATGTCTCCTGCAACCCAAAAAGCCGACGAGCCAAAATTTAAAAATCTTAAGGTACTGCCAAAAAATATCACCGGCGAGGAAATGCACAAAACCATGGAAGAGTGGGAGCATGCCTTAGGCGCACGTTGCAGTTTTTGCCATGAGCGTAATGAGGAGACCAAAAAGATGGACTTTGCCAGCGATGCCAAGCCCGAAAAGCAAATGGCGCGCGAGATGTATAAAATGACGCAGGCCATCAACAAAAAATATTTCCACTCAAAAAAAGATAGTACAGGTATGGTGGTAGAGAGCAATGTAAATTGCTACAGTTGCCACCGTGGTGTTTCGCACCCGGAGATCATCAGGGCATCAGAACTGCCACGGGCACAACGCCCCGAAGGCCAAGCACCGACAGGAACACCTCCGCCGCCGCCACCAACGCCACCTGCGGGCGCACCAGCAAGTGGAAAATAAATAAAAGCATAAACCGGGCACCTGCATTTGCAGGTGCTTTTTTATTAATATCACAGTTAAAATATCATGAAAAAAGTAACAGGTATCGGCGGCATCTTTTTTAAATGCCGCGACCCAAAATTGATGAACGAATGGTATGCCCAAAACCTGGGCCTGCCAGTAGAGCAGTACGGCACCATGTTTAAATGGCGCGATGCCGATGATCATGAAAAGGAAGGCACAACGGTATGGTCGCCGTTTAAGGATGATACGAAATACTTTGAGCCATCAAAGAAAGATTTTATGATCAACTACCGGGTAGAGAACCTGGAAGCGTTGGTTGAGCAATTGAAGAAAGATGGCGTTACTGTGGTTGACGAGATAGCTTCTTATGATTACGGCAAGTTTGTACACATCCTTGACCCAGAAGGCAACGCCATTGAACTTTGGGAAGATCTGGGTTGATAGGAATATTGACTCACCCGGCCTACGCTACGCTCGACCACCCTCTCAGCTGCAAGCAGCAAAGAGGGTAAGAAGTGAATTTTTTTTATACCCTCTTTACGCTTGCGTAGAGAGGGTCGACAAGCGAAGCAATGTCGGGGTGAGTCAACTAAGCTTGTCTACGCTACGCTCGACCACCCTCTCTGCTGCAAGCAGCAAAGAGGGTAAGAAGTGAGATTTTTTTTACCCTCTTTACGCTTGCGTAGAGAGGGTCGATAATCCGCCAACTGGCGGATATGTCGGGGTGAGTTGACTGAGTGATAACACCCGTCTACCGGAAAGAATTGACTGATACCTGATCCTTTATATGCTCTGCGCGATAACAAACCCGCTTGCCCATGCCCATTGAAAATTGTAGCCGCCCAGCCAGCCGGTAACGTCAACGCATTCCCCGCCAAAGAAAAGGCCGGGGATTTTTTTTGCCTCAAGCGTTTTTGATGATAGCTCGTCGGTATCAACGCCGCCAGTCATTACCTCGGCTTTGTCGTATCCCTTGCTTCCTGCCGGTTTAACCTTAAACTCGTGTATCAAATTGCTGATGCTTTCCATGTCGGTTTTTGATAGCGAAGCCAGGTTTTTGTTTACCGGTAAATGCCCGCTTAAGGCATCAGCAAATTTTTTTGTGAACAGCCCTGCCAGGTAATTCAGCAAGGTTTTTTTGCCGTTCTGCTCGCGTTCGGTCGTAATTAGTTCGGCAATGTCTTGGCCGGGCAGCATATCAACGTATATCAACTCGCCCGGTTTCCAGTAGGATGATATTTGCAGGATAGCAGGCCCGCTTAGGCCCCAATGGGTAAACAGGATGTTTTCCTCAAAACTTGCCCTATCGTTCCAAACCCGGCAAAATATACTGTTACCGGATAGTTGCTCATACCAGGGCTGGTCTTTGCCGGTTATAGTGAGCGGTACCAGTGCAGGGGAGGTTGTTGTAACCCTCATGCCAAAACTTCGCGCTACGCGCAATCCAAAATCAGATGCGCCTAATTTCTGGATAGGCAGCCCGCCGCTGGCAATAACCACTTTAGTGGCGAATAATGTTTCCTGCCTATTGTAATGCAAAGTATCTACCTCAAAACCTTCTGATGTTTGGCGTACTGCTACAACCTCGGTATTGCACTGTATCTGCTGGTCAAGGTCGTTACATAAACTGGTAAACATTTCAACAATATCTTTAGCCTTATTGGTAGCAGGGAATAATTGACCTAATGTTTTTTCCTTACCCTCAATGCCATAGGTTTCAAAAAATGAAATGGTATCGTCAACCGTCCATTGTGCAAGCGCAGATCTGCTGAAATGCTCGTTCTGCGAGATGAATTGTTTATGCGTGGTGTGCAAGTTGGTATAATTGCATCTGCCGCCACCGCTAATGAGGATCTTCGCACCTACGCGGTCGTTCTTTTCAAGTACCAGTGTGCGTTTGCCCAAAAAGCCGGCCTGCACAGCACACATCAATCCGCAAGCGCCGCCGCCAATTATTATAGCATCAAAATGGGTTTGTTTTGTTAAATTTGCCGTCATGGGTGGTGTTGCGCAAATATCAGAATTTGGAAAGATACTTATCTTTTTAATTACAGGTACCGTTGCCATAGGTGGTTTATTTTTTGTAAACCGCTTATTAGCGCCGCGTAACCCCAACACCGAGAAGCTAAGTACCTATGAATGTGGCGAGGAGCCGACCGGTAATGCCTGGCTGCCATTCAATTCCCGCTTTTATGTTATTGCCCTGGTTTTCCTGTTGTTTGATGTAGAGATGGTGTTTGTTTTCCCGTGGGCAACCGTTTTTGGGGATAAGCAACTGATTGCTGCCGACAGCCGCTGGGGATGGATCTCGCTTACAGAGATGTTTATCTTCCTGGGCATTTTGATACTTGGCCTGGCTTACGTGTGGGTTAAAGGCGACCTTAACTGGATAAAACCGAAACTAAACGTTCCGCGCAGTACAACAAAAATACCGCGTAATTTATACGAGCAGGTTAATGCGCTGCAAGGCCAGTTCACGGTACGTGATTTTAATGCTGAGCTTGTGCCTGTCACTGCATCAGAGCCTAAACCGGCAGCCGCCACGGCAACTGCTGAGCCACGCAAACCTATGTTTAAACCAACTTTTAAAAAGCCGGCCAATGATGCCTGATACCACAAGCGAGAACGGTGGCATAATGGTCACTAAACTGGATGACCTGCTCAATTGGGCAAGGCTATCATCGTTATGGCCCATGAGTTTTGGTATTGCCTGCTGCGCCATAGAAATGATGGGGGCCATGGCATCAACCTATGACCTTGACCGGTTTGGGGTATTTCCGAGGCCATCAGCACGGCAATCAGATGTTATCATTATTGCCGGTACGGTTACTTTTAAAATGGCCGAGCGTATCAAACGCTTATACGAGCAAATGCCCGATCCGAAGTATGTGATATCGATGGGATCATGCTCTAACTGCGGCGGCCCATACTGGCAGCACGGTTACCATGTGGTAAAAGGCGTAGATAAGGTGATCCCCGTGGATGTTTACGTACAAGGCTGCCCGCCCCGCCCCGAGGCACTTATCGGCGCCATACTGGAGCTGCAGAAGAAGATTCAGAAAGAACATATTGTAGCCGGCCCTGCGGCAATTTAAATTTACTGACATTTTCTTGTCAGCGTTCATAAGCGTTCACGGTGTTCACAGATGTTCATGGCGTGAACGTGAACACCCATTAATGACGACTTGTTGCTGGATACCAAAAAATTTCTTTCTAAAACCAACCCCATAGTAAGGGCATTGTAAGCCATTGTAATATGGTAGTGATTTAATCGCGAGGTAGGTTTCTATCTGCATTTACTTTAACTACATTTGTTAAGTATGCAAAAGATATTGGTAGCCAACCGCGGCGAAATTGCGCTGCGGGTAATGCGTTCGGCCCGTGAAATGGGTATTAAAACCGTAGCTGTTTATTCTGAAGCCGACCGTGATGCGTTGCATGTGCGTTACGCAGATGAGGCCGTTTTTATCGGTCCGCCGCCATCCAACCAGTCTTACCTGGTAGGAGCCAAGATCATCGAAGCCTGCAAGCAAACCGGCGCGGAGGGCATACATCCCGGTTACGGTTTCCTGAGCGAAAATGCCGCCTTTGCACGCCTTGTACGCGAAGCCGGGCTAACGCTTATTGGCCCGTCGCCGGAAGCTATGGAAGTGATGGGTAACAAGCTGTCAGCCAAGGCTGCTGCATTAAAATATAATATCCCCATGGTACCCGGCACCGAGGAAGCCATAACCGATATTGCCGAAGCCAAGCAACGTGCGGTGGAGGTAGGTTTCCCCATCCTCATCAAAGCTGCTGCCGGTGGTGGCGGTAAAGGCATGCGCATTGTAGAAAGTGCAGCTGATTTTGAAGAACAAATGAACCTCGCCGTTTCAGAAGCGACATCTGCCTTCGGCGATGGGTCTGTTTTCATAGAGCGTTATGTGTCTTCTCCGCGCCACATCGAGATACAGGTGTTAGGGGATAACCACGGTAACATTGTACACCTGTTTGAGCGCGATTGCTCTGTACAACGCCGCCATCAAAAGGTAGTGGAAGAAGCACCGTCATCGGTGTTGACGCCGGAGATCCGCGAAGCTATGGGCCGCTGTGCGGTTGACGTGGCGCGCTCGGTTAATTACACCGGCGCCGGCACAGTGGAGTTCATTATGGATGATAAACTCAATTTCTATTTCCTGGAGATGAATACCCGCCTGCAGGTAGAGCATCCTGTTACAGAGTTGATTACCGGCATCGACCTGGTGAAGGAACAGATAAACATTGCCCGCGGTCATGCCATCAGCTTTAAACAGGAAGACCTAAAAATAAAAGGCCACGCGATGGAACTCCGCGTATATGCCGAAGACCCGGCAAATAACTTCCTGCCTGATATTGGCACCCTGCAAACCTATGTTACGCCTCAGGGCCCCGGTGTAAGGGTAGATGATGGCTTTGAACAAGGCATGGAGATACCCATCTACTATGACCCCATGATAGCCAAGCTCATTACCTACGGTAAAGACCGTAAAGAAGCTATAGACCGTATGGTAAGGGCTATTGACGAGTATATTATAACAGGCATAACTACCACGCTACCATTTGGTAAGTTTGTGATGCAACATGAGGCATTTACTTCGGGTAACTTTGATACACATTTCGTTAAAAAGTTTTTCACCCCGGAAGTACTTGACACTGAAAATACGGATGAAGCAGAGATCGCGGCGCTGCTAATGGAACGCCTGCTCAATAGCAAAAAAGTAGCCGTTACAGAAACTGCGGGCGTTCCTGAAAGTAATTGGGTAAAGAACAGAAGGGCATTATAACAATAGCATAGTTGCCAATTCCTCCACCAGCTTCACTTGGGCAGGTATGAGTTTTTGTTCTGCTTCCTGAAGTGTGAACCATCCCGCGCGATCTATCTCAGGAAAGCTTTTGCGCTTACCTGATCTGGGTGGCCATTCTATTTCAAAAGTGTTGCTAACGATGCTGGTGTGGTCTATGTCAGCTTCAACGGCCCAGGCGTACACCGTTTTACCACTCTTTTGCCTAATGGGTTGCAGCTTGATGAAATCGCCATCAATTGTTTTACCTATCTCTTCAACAAATTCCCGCTTTGCTGCTGCAAGGGCATCTTCATCATCATCAAATTGCCCTTTAGGTATTGACCACGAGCTATCATCTTTTTTGGCAAAGAATGGCCCGCCGGGGTGTACCAGGAAAACCTGCGTTCTATTTTCAACAGTGCGATAAAGCAGCAGACCGGCGCTTTGCTTCATTTATTTACAGAATTTATAATTTGATAACGCTTGGTTTATTATTCAGTTTTGATTTAAGTATTAAGATAATTTAAATAGCTTTAATGTAAATTAAAGACTCGGTTTGCTTTTTCTTCAATAATTATTTAGTGTCGGTAAAGTGAAAATTTATAAGCTAAATGTTTAAAAATGAATTATTTTTGTGGCATTAATTAAAGAAACCTAAATACTTAAAGTATATGAAATTCAAATCGCTCGCAACCTTAACCTTCACAGCCCTAACGGTTTTCCTTTACTCAGCTTGTACTAAAGAGACAACCACTAGAACTGACAGCGACAACAACAAGGCTATTGCCACCCAAATTGCTGTTAACCTTACCAACTCTTTAGCAGCCACAGTTGCCAGCGGCAACAACTATTCCGGCCTACCAAAAACCAACAGCGTAGTTAACGGCAAAAAAATAAATGATCTTACTTGCGGCCAATTTATAGAGCAGCCATTTGACAACACCTACACCAAAGGTGATTCTATCAAGGACGTAATGGTTGGTTCAAACAAATTTGTGATCAGCTGCGAAAACAACCAACCAAATGGTTACACCTACACCGGCGAATACGTAAACAGCGGGTTTAGTCCGTACTTAAGCAATTACAAAAACACCGTAAAAGAATTTTATACCCTTAAGTCATTAGCTGATGGATATACCAAGATGCAAATAGATGGTGCGCAAAATTCTACTTATAACTTTACTACCCGCAAAGATGGAGAGGTGATGGTACAAACCAACACTTATAACCTTAAAGGGTTGATTATCGATGCTACATCAAAACCGTTTGATATCACTGCCGGCGTTGCTGAGTATGTATCTAAAGGTAACAATGCAGGTCGCGAGTTTAGCTTTGCAGGTACCATTACTTACCTTGGTAACCATAAAGCAAAGGTTACTTATAATGGCCAAAGCATCGATATCACTATCAACTAAGAATTTCTGATAAAAATTAAAAAAAGCGGACCTCTAAGTCCGCTTTTTTTATGAGCCACGATTTACAAACGGAATATGCAAATTCTTTACTTTTGAAACATGTTTACCGGAATCATTGAGACTTTAGGAAAGGTTGCGGATCTACGCACCGAAGGCGGAAATCTGCACATTACAGTTGAATCATCAATAGCCAACGAGCTTAAGATAGACCAATCTGTTGCGCACAACGGTGTTTGTTTAACGGTAGTGGCTTTAACCGATAGCACCCACACGGTTACTGCCATAGAGGAGACTTTAAATAAAACCAATCTTTCTCACCTAAAAGTCGGTGAACCCATAAATCTTGAACGCTGCATGCAAATGAATGCCCGTTTGGATGGGCATATTGTGCAAGGCCACGTTGACCAAACCGCTGTTTGTACCCGTTACACAGAATTAGATGGTAGCTGGGAATACACCTTTAGCTATGACCCCGGCGTTGGCAATGTGACCGTAGAAAAAGGATCTATCTGCGTTAATGGAATTAGTTTAACGGTAGTTAATTCAGGCCCGCGCGAGTTTTCTGTTGCCATTATACCTTACACTTACGAGCATACCAACCTGCACAACGTACGCGAGGGTTCTGTGGTAAACCTTGAGTTCGATATTATAGGCAAATATGTGGCAAGGCTGATGCAGCGCTAAGTATTATTGCCCTAAGGTTGCGATTCTGCTTTTGCTGTAATCGATGTAAGCCTGCTGTTTGGCTATCGGCGGCTTACCGGCAAGGTATTTTCGATAATATTTTACAGCGCTTTTTTTGTCTTTTAGATAAGTGTCATATACGTTCGCCAGAGAGTAATATATCATTGGCTCTTCTGCAAATTGCAGGCTTTTCTGGTATGCAAGCACTGCCTTTTTGTAATGCTTTAATTTCTCATTACTATCTGCTATCTCTCCGTAGTATGCACCTGCGTTAGGGGTGATGCCATCCTGTAGTGCCAGGTCGAGGAATTTGATAGCCATTAGCTGGTCTTTAACAGCTTTGTAAGCCAGGGCTGTAAAGTAATATGATGATTCGTTTTGTGAGATCTTATCTATTGACAAGAGGGAAGACAAAGCACATTCGTAATTTTTTGTATTGTAATAAGCAACCCCCATTTTTGATAACACAGGCCCACTGCTGTCGCCACTTCCTATCAGTTTGTTTGCCGTTGCAATAACGTCAGGCCATTTCTTTTGGTTATACTGTAGCTTAAGTAAACTGTTCATCAGGATGATATTTTCAGGATCATCGCTGATAGCCTTGGTCAATACCTTCTCTGCCTGGGCGAGGAGTTTCAGGCTTATATAAAGATCGGTAAGGTCTGATGCCACATCGGGTTCGGTAGGGTTGAGCAAGTTTGCCCTTTGCAGGTAGGCTATCTGGCCGGGTATATCATTCCTGTCGCCACTTAGCTTTGCAAGTTGCTTATAAGCCATAAAATTGCTTGTATCACGAGCCACTATCCGTTTGTAATAGATCTCCGCTTTGGTGTTATTGCCTCGGCGAAGATTGATGTTGCCCAGGCTGATCAAGACGCCGGTGTTGGTTGAATCAATATCGTAAATGCGCTGGTAGTATTTTTCTGCATCAGCAAGCCTGCCTGCCATGTTTGAAGTGTACGCCAACTGACCTAAAGCCTTTACACTTTGCACCGGCTCGCCATAATTTTGTTTCAGGTAATCGGCAGCTTCCGCGAAGCGTTGATTTTGGTAGTAATCTAAAAGTAGGGCATCGTCTACTTTTGTGGTAGATTGTGCTAATACGCTTATATTTAAGCATAAAAGAAGTGATAGGCCGGTGATGTATTTCATATAACTAATTTATTAGTTATATAGATTGAAACCAAATTTATTTTCAACTGGCACTGTTTTGGCTATAACAATCCATATAAATTAAGATACTTATGGATAAGCTGAAAAAATTTGAGTTGATGGAGAAGATCGTTAACGAGTTAGAAGATCTTAAAAACAGTAACCAGGCGTTGATCCAAAAGATCACCAAAATAGAGGTGGATAATATAGACCTTGGTAACAAACGCCTTGAAAAAGACCTGCCTGATATGCATCAGCGTGTTTCAGACAACCTTGATACTATCGCAAGCATATTAGATGATTTTGCAAGCCAAACAGATGAGTTTAGCGACAAAAATAATATCGCGGCGCTGAAAGAACAAGAAGCGTTAAAGCAGATATAATAAAAAATCCCCCGCCAACCGGCGGGGGATTTTTTGTTTACCCATCTATTGGTATTGTATGTAAATAGGAGAGGGCTTTAAGCTTAGCACCTCTTTAGGAGTCATCATCTTGTTAGGGACTTTCTTAATGTCGTTCTTATAGAAAAGCTTAAAGCCTGTAAACTGCACAGGTTCGCCTGCAACGTAATATTTGTAAGTCCCTTTCTTCAGCTCCGGGCCGCCCCAGCCATCCATATCCATTACAAATTGTATGTTTTTGTCCAATTTGATGTCTTTATAGTTGGTTACCATACGTTTAGTGAAACGGTGTACTACAAATATTTTAGGTGGCAGATTGTACTTGTCGCAAAGCTTGCTTAGGTATTTGCTTACAAAGTTAATATCATTAGCATCAAAGGTGCCTATTCGCTTACCCGGTACGCTACCCTCTTTCATTGAAAATTCAGGATCGATGCCGAAATGTACATTGGGCATTTTAAGATACTTCTCTAACAATGGCAGTTCTTTTTGCACGGTGCTGTATCCAACCTGTATATCCAAAAAAACCAAAGCATTAAGCGGCTTAGCCATTTCAATAACCTTATCTATTTGGCTAAAAGGCATGCGTAAATTGTGCAGTCCGTTTGATCCTGCATCAGCCTGGGCGGTTACACATATATAGTGAAGGGCTGGCTTAACAGGAATTTCGGGATCGGCAGCTTCCCAGTTCTTTACCTCGGCTTTGAGTTTGTCACGCATTACCGATGGCTCATACTGGCCCAAAACTCCCATATTTTTAGAATACATATTGCCGTAGTAAGCAATCACCCTGTAAAATGGCAGGATTGCCCCCGGTTTAGGGTAAGGTGCGTTCTTTACAGGCCATTTACCGGTTTTATCGCCGTTGGCCAAATGCATCATCAATGAATCATAACGGGCGGTGTCGAGTTTTGCAGCTTTTAGGGTGCTATCAGGCTGTGTGGTTTGTGCTGATGCTGTAAAGGATAATGATGCGCAGCATATCGCTAAAGCAAATTTTAAAGTGTTTTTCAAGTGTGTTAGTTTATAGATTGCTACAAATAAAGCATTTTAATCTGAGGAGTTTAAGCTTTATGAGAAAACGTTTTCAATTACTTCTTCGTTAGTGATGGAAGCACTTAATCGATTGTCAGTGGATGTACTTTTTCTTTTTCCGCAAAAGAAAAAGTACCAAAAAGAAAACTCGCGGCTGCTGCAAAATGCTTTCAAGTTTCTGCTAAAGCAATGCCTGTGCTTACCGCCTTTTGCGAAGGCCGCATGAGTTCGGTTACGTTAGGTTCGTTGCGATATTTATATCCCTACTTCTTACTTTTATTTCCTCCTGTCAGCAAAAAAGCATCGGGCGAAAGCGAGCAGAATATAGCAGCCTTGTGCATTGTCAAGGGCATAATAATACTTGCCTGAAAGAAGAAGCGAAAGCAGAAAAGAAAGTTACATCCACTATCGATTCGAGTTCGCATAACCATTCCTCACGAAGAAATGACCTTATGACTTTAAGGACTTAAATTTTACTTTAATTGTACTGTTACTCAGTACCACCTTCAATGCTTTTTCCTTTCATAGCAGTAGCAATAGCAACATCCATAACACGCTCTGCAAATGGACGGGTAAGGTTATTCAGTTCATCAATTTTGGCGTGGATAAGGTCTTTATCACCTGATGATAGTGCAGCTTTAAGGGTTTCCGTATATTGTTTGGTATCGTTAGTTTCCTGCTCTGATAATAGCTGCCCGTTCTTCTCCAGGAAACGTTCAACGGTGTAGATCATTTGCTCCGCTTCGGTTTTCGCTTCAATGAGCATACGGGCGCTTACATCATCTTTAGCATTTGTAATGCTGTCCATCAGCATTTGCTCAACCAGATCGTCAGTAATACCATAAGCCGGTTTAACTTCCACTTCCTGTTTTACACCACTACGCAGTTCAATGGCCTGTATTTTAAGTATGCCATCGGCATTAAGGATAAAATTGATATCCACCTTTGGGAAGCCCGCAGGCATGGCAGGGATACCTTTCAATTCAAACTCAGCAAGTTTGCGGTTCTCTTTGATCAGATCGCGCTCGCCCTGGTAAACGGCAATTTTCATGTTTACCTGGCCGTCTTTTGATGTGGTATATTGGCGGCCCGCCTTTGTCGGGATCTTTGAGTTACGCGGAATAATGGTGTCCATTAATCCGCCCATAGTTTCAATTCCTAATGAAAGTGGCGTAACATCCAGCAACAAAATATCACTGCGGTTACCTGCTAAAACATCAGCCTGTACAGCTGCACCAAGGGCAACTACTTCATCAGGATTTAACTCATTATGCACATCACGACCAAAAAAATCTGATACCATTTTCTTTACCAGATCCGTACGCGTACTGCCGCCTACCATCACCACCTCGTCAATATCGGCAACGGTGAGTTTAGCATCTTTAAGCGCATTTTGGCAGCTGGCAATGGTTTGTTGTACTTTAGGCAAAATAAGTTTCTCAAAAGTTTCACGGTCAAGCGTGCACCAGATCTCGCACAGCTTTTCGTTAAAGAGGCTTTGGTGCGACAACGCTTTTTTAGCTTCCTCTGCCTTTAAACGAAGGGCCTGTGTTAATTCACGGTTGTTTGCCAGTTCAGTTTTATCGATGTTGTTTTTCTCTATCCAGTAGTCGGCAATGGCGCGGTCAAAGTCATCACCGCCCAAAAAAGTATCACCGTTGGTGGATAATACCTCGAAGATTCCATTCTGTATCTGTAAGATAGACACATCGAAAGTTCCGCCACCAAGGTCGTACACGGCAATGGTTTTAGTTTCTTCGGGGTTTAAGCCTAAACCGTAGGCTAAACTTGCTGCAGTAGGTTCATTAACAATACGTAATACATCAAGTCCGGCCAATTTACCTGCGTCGCGGGTAGCCTGTCGCTGCGAATCGTTAAAGTATGCAGGAACGGTAATTACCGCGCGTGTAACGTTTGTTTTAAGTGCGTGCTCGGCACGTTCTTTCAGTTCTTTAAGTATCAGGCCGGATAGCTCGATAGGTGTATAAAATTTATCACCTACCTTTATCTTTACCAGGCTTTCGGTATCATCATCAATAACCTTGTAGCTAAAAAAGTTTTGGTAGTCCTTTACATCGGCATAAGAGCGGCCAAGTAAACGTTTAACAGAGAAGATGGTGTTCTGCGGATCGCTGATCAAAAACTCTTTGGCTTCGTTGCCAACAGTTATATCACCGGTAGGGCCAAAATGGACTACCGATGGTACCAGCACGCCCTTGCCGGCATCATTTATAACGCGAGGGTTTTTATCCGGATCAATAAAAGCCACCAACGAATTGGTGGTGCCCAGATCGATCCCTACAATAATATCTTCTTTTTGTATAGAACCCGTTGCCAGGTTAATAGAAACTTTAGCCATGGTAAAATTTTACTGGGCAAATGTACTTAGTTTTAAGGCAAGGAGTGTCATTTAGATTTAATTGTCTGAAGATGTCTGAACTCGAATTGAAAGAATTAAGGAATAAATAAACTCAAATTGTCATTACGAGGAACAAAGCAATCTTAGAGGCCAAGCTTATGGGATTGCCATGATATCGGCGGTGATAAAAGGGGTGTATATATTGCGGCTATTAGATTTCTATTAATTCTTTTTTATTATGATAATTTCCATTCCAACAATTTTCATACTTTCAGGGCAATGAAGCGCTTGCTCATACCCCTGTTGATATTGACTGCTACGTTTGCCAGAGCGCAGCAATTTGGCGGCAACCCGCCATCAATCAAATGGAAACAGATCAATACACCCACTACACGGGTTATATTTTCGCAGGGTATGGACAGCATTGCGCAGCAAGTGGCGACCACGGTTGTGCAGATGAACAACCTTATTAAACCAAGCATCGGGTTTAAACAAAGGCAGGTAAACATTGTGCTGCAAAATCAAACCACTGTTTCAAATGCTTATGTTGGTTTAGCGCCTTTCCGCAGTGAGTTTTACTTAACGCCATCGCAAAATAGTTTTGATGTGGGCAGCCTGCCCTGGTGGCAGCAACTGGCCATACATGAATTTAGGCACGTGCAACAATACAATAATTTTAATGTAGGCTTTTCGAGCGTGTTGCGGGTTGTATTTGGCGAAGGTGGGCAGGCCCTAGGTAATGCCATGACCGTGCCCGACTGGTTTTTTGAAGGCGATGCAGTATTTAACGAAACCTTGGTGAGCAACCAGGGCCGGGGCAGGCTGCCTTATTTCTTTAACGGTTACCGTTCGTTGTGGGCCGCCGGTAAGGATTACAGCTGGATGAAGCTGCGCAATGGGTCATACCTGGATTTTACGCCGAACCATTATCCTTTAGGATACATGATGGTAGCTTATGGGCGTGAAAAGTATGACGATGTGTTCTGGAAAAATGTTACGCATGATGCGGCAGCTTTTAAAGGTGTCTTTTATCCTTTGCAGGGAGCTATCAAAAAATACTCGGGGCAAAATTTTACGGTGTATCGCAAAAGCGCGCTGGATTATTTTAAAGAGGAGTTTAAAGATGACGCACGTGTAAAGCTAAAAAGCAAACACTTTGTTGCAGATGAGGAATATCCTGCTTACGTAAACGATACGACGCTGATCTATCTGCGTAATACATACAACCATGTGCCAAAATTCGTGATCCGCGAGGGTAGTAAAGAAAGGTCTATCGCTGTACAGAGTGTCACCAATGATAGCTATTTCAATTACAGTGGCGGTAAAATTATATACAGCTCTTATCGGCCCGATCTGCGGTGGGGTTATCGAAATTATGGCGAGCTCCGCGTTTTGGATATAGCAACGGGCCGGGAGCGCTTACTCACACGAAAAACCAAATACTTTGCGCCATCATTCAGCTTCGATAATAAATCCATAGTTGCGGTAGATGTCCCTGCAACCGGGTTGAGCAGCCTGCATATACTTGATGCGCAAAGCGGGAAGTTATTGACAGCTATTCCAAATCCTGATGGCTTATTTTACACTTATCCTAAATTTTACAGCACAGATCAACTCATCGCTGCAGTGCGAAACAGCAAAGGTGAAATGAGCCTGGCGCTGGTAGATACTAAAACGGGCAGCAATACCTATCTCTTACCATTCAGCTACGGGCCCATTGCATTTCCGCAGGTAAAAGGCGATACCGTTTATTTTAGCAGAACCAACGGTAAAAATGACGAGCTTTTTGCCGTTGATATTAAAAGCAGGCAAGCGTTTAGTATTAGCGGTGTGTCGAAAGGTTTGATAGGATATTATCAGCCTAATGTATCTGCTTCTAAGCTCGCGTTTACTACGTTTACGGCTAACGGATACCAGCTAAAGCAGGTTGGCTTGGATAGCATTAAACTTGTGCCTGCACAATTGAGTACCAAGCCATCTGATATGGGCATATCGGCGCTTGAACAGGATAGCGCAAGTCATTTCGTTGACAATGCCAAAACGCAGCAGTTCGAAGAGAAAAGGTACAGCAAAGCGCATAACCTTTTCAACTTTCACAGCATATTTCCAACGCTTAATGATCCTAATTACTCGCTGGAATTGGCCGGGCAAAATATTCTTAACACTTTTCAATCAAGCATTCTGTTTAATTACAACCGGGATGAGGGCTATAAGCAATTTGGTTACCAGGCTACTTACGGTGGGTTGTTCCCATACCTGTCTGCAGGCGGAAGTTACACGGTTGACAGGCGCGGGTTTTATAAAGGCAACAGCATTTACTACAACGAAACCTCGCTTAATGGAGGATTTACTTTGCCATTCAATTTCAGCGAGGGCAAGTACTTTACCCGTTTATCTGTAGGTAGCAGCGTTAATTACAGTCGTAACACTTTTCAGGATGCATTTCGCAGCATGTTTAAGGACACTTATTATACTTACCTAAGCAACAGCATCGGTTTTAGCAACCAAACACAGCAGGCAAAGCAGCAAATAAATCCGCACTTTGCGCAAAGCATCAACCTTAATTATAAAACGACTGTTTTTGGCAGGGATGCCAAACAGTTTCTTGCTGTTGGCGCATTGTATTTCCCCGGCATATCTACAAATCACAGCTTGGTGTTTAATGGCGCTTACCAGCATAAAGGCCAAAATAATGCGGTTGGTTTTTCTAATGATTTTCCTTTCTCGTACGGTTATTCTGCGGAGAGCCTTGATGACATGTACCGCATGGCTGTCAATTATCATTTCCCAATCGCTTATCCTGATGGTGGTTTTGGTAACCTTATTTACCTGATGCGTCTGCGCGGAAATGTATTTTTTGATTATACCCATGCCAGTGCTGCCAATATATTTGCCAACGGTGCCGGATTTGAAGGTAATTTCCGTTCGTTAGGTGGTGCGTTGTTCTTCGATACCAAAATATTCAATCAGGGTTCCCTATCATTTGGTATCAGGTACAGCCGTTTGCTCGATCCTGATTTCTTTGGCGGCAGCGGACGGGACAGGGTAGAGTTGGTGCTGCCGGTCACCATCTTTTAAGTTTATCAGCTAAGCAATCCCGATGGTGTTTTGCAGTTCCTATGCATTTGCTACCTTTAGGCATTCGCTTACATTTTATGAAAAAACTATATACCCTTTGCTTCACGCTATCGCTTTTAGCTTGCTCAACCTTAACCAATGCCCAAAAAAGGCAATATGTTGACCTGGCAGGATTAGACCCTGCAACTAAACCGGGCGATAATTTTTTCCGCTATGTAAATGGGCGATGGTATGATACCGTTCAGATAGATAAAGACCAGGCAGGGGTAGGGTCGTATTCATTCCTGAATATTCCGCAGAAGCGTTTACTGCAGAATATTTTAGATAGCGTATCAAAATCAAAGAACACACCCGGAAGCATCGAGCAAAAAGTGGGAGATTTTTACGCTTCCGGTATGGATATGGCTACCATCAACCGCAGAGGTTATGAACCGGTGAAGCCTATTTTAAATCGTATCAATGCCATTAACAGCACCTCAGCTTTGCTTAAATTTTTGGCTACTGAACTTACCAACGGCAACAGATCGGTTATAAGTTTTGGCATATCGCCGGATAACAAGAACAGCTCCATTAACATCGCACACGTTTACCAGGCAGGCACAGGCTTGCCCGAGAAAACGTACTATTACAAAACCGATTCGGCCACTCTGCAAGTGCAGCGCGCTTATAAAAATTACATCAGCAACTTATTCCAGCTTACAGGCAGCAGCAAGGCAATAGCTCAAAAAAATGCGGATATCGTTTATGGTATTGAGAAACAGTTAGCTGCAGGCAGCAAAACCAATATTGAGCTAAGGGATGTTAACGCCAACTTTAACAAAATGGCAGTGGCCGACATTGACCGCAAACAGTCTAATATCGGCTGGAAAACTATGCTAAGCAGCATAGGCTCTCAGGTTGATTCAATTGACGTGGCCCAACCTGGCTATTACGATAAACTGAACGCAAAGCTTAAATCGATAAGCCTTGCTGATTGGAAGCTTTACCTAAAATCGTCTACCTTACAAAATTATGCCGATGGACTGAGCCAACCTTTTATTGATGCCTCCTTTGCATTTAATAAGGCACTATCCGGTGAGGACACGCAAAAGCCACGCAGGCAGATCATGACCTCATACGTTGACGGCCATTTGGGTATGGCATTAGGGCAATTGTATGTTAAGCGATATTTTAACGAAGACGCGAAAAAACGTGTTCTGGCGCTGGTTAACAATCTCCAAAAATCTTTTGAGAACCGCATTAATCATCTCGATTGGATGAGCGACAGCACCAAGCAAAAAGCCAAGGAGAAGCTTTACACTATTATAAAAAAGATAGGCTATCCTGATAAATGGCGCAATTATGATGCTGTGCAGATCAGCAGGAACAAGTTTTTTGAAAATCTTCTGTCGCTCAACAAAAACGATTACCAATATGAATTGGCTAAGCTAAACAAGCCTGTTGATAAAACCGAATGGGGAACCACGCCATCTACGGTTACAGCTTACTACAATCCGCCGGTTAATGAGATCGTTTTCCCTGCAGGAATACTACAGTACCCTTACTTTGATTTTGCTGCCGATGATGCCATTAATTACGGCGGGATAGGGATGGTTATAGGCCATGAAATGACCCACGCCTTTGATGATCAGGGTGCCCAATATGACAAAGATGGCAATGTTAAGAACTGGTGGACTGCAGAAGATCTAAGCAAATTTAAAGAGAAGACCAGCCAACTGGCCAAGCTTTACAGCACATTTACCGTGTTAGATACTGTGCATGTAAAAGGATTGCTAACCTTGGGCGAAAATACTGCGGATAACGGCGGCGTTGCCATAGCTTATGATGCCTTTAAAATGACGGAGCAAGGTAAGGGTAACGAAAAGATTGACGGCTTTACGCCAGATCAGCGTTTTTTCCTCTCTATTGCCCGAATATGGCGTGTTAAAACAAGGGATGCTTTCTTGCGCACTTACGTTAATACCAATCCACACTCCCCGGCCATGTGGCGTGTAAATGGTCCGCTGATGAACTTTGAACCGTTTTACAAAGCTTTTGATGTAAAGCCGGGCGATAAAAACTACAAGCCGGTTGCTGACCGCGTAAGGATCTGGTAAGGTATATATGCAAAATTTTTAACGATTAAGTAAAAGTTCTTTAAAACTATCAAATGTTGTGCTGGTTACTTATTTGTAAGTAATGGGTACCAAACGCAATTCTATCAACTTCGTTATAATCTGCTTTGCCTTAGCGAAGCTGTTAATGCATTTTGCGGCTAACGGTAACTATGGCTTACATGCTGATGAACTTTATTACCTGGCCCTCAGCAACAAGCCGCAGTGGGGATACATCGACAACGGTCCGTTCATCGTGTGGATGGTCAAGCTATCCGGTTTCTTATTCGGCGAAAGCTTATTTGCCTGGCGATTACTGCCGAGCCTGGCGGGCACGGCAATTTTAATCCTAACCGGTAAAATGGCTGAACGCCTTGGAGGCGGCAAGCCGGCAGTTGTAGCAGCCTGTATGGCAGTGCTTTGTTCGCCAGCCTTCACAGCAACTACTTATCTGCTGCAACCTGTCATTTTTGATCAGTTTTTCTGGACGGCTATTGCCTATTGCATTATAAGCTACAACGCAACTAAACATACTAAGTACCTGTATTTAGCTGCTGCTTGTACCGGCCTGGGTTTGTTAAACAAGTATTCAATATTGCTGTATCTGGCCTTCTTTGTTCTGCCTTTAATTTTAAGCATCAAACAATTAAGAAAACCGGTAAACTTTTTTGTATGCTTAGCTATCATCACCATTATCATTTTACCAAATGTTACCTGGCAGATCAATCATGGCTTCCCGGTATTTAATTATCTAAATGTGGTAACACATCGGCATATTTATAGTAGCCTGGGCGATTTTATCTTCCAACTGGTATTTTTTCATGGCGCTGCAATGGCTGTGTGGTTGGCCGGAGTAGCGTATCTGCTCACTACTAAAGATTGCATTAAACAGTATCGCGTAGCGGGATATGGTTTTTTAATTATGCTGCCTGTGCTGTATCTGCTTAATGGCAAACTTTATTATATCATGGGTGCGTTCCCTTTCTTAATGGCGATAGGAGGGGTTTGTTGGGAAAAAATGTTGGTGAGAGCCGCAGCTGCTGTAAAGATTTCATTGGTAAGTAGCCTGGCACTTGTTGCTTTGATAGCTTTACCGGTTGTGTTGCCGATCTTGCCTTTACCAATGACTAAACAATACATCGGTTTGATGAAAAATTATACCCCTATAACCCAGCCCTTAGTATGGGAGGATGGTAGGATACATCCTTTGCCGCAATACTTTTCAGATATGTTAAGCTGGCAGGATATGGCAACTAAGGTAATTAAAGCAGCAAGACGGAGCGGCGGGCATGAAAGTATTCCGGTGGTGTACACAGAAAGTTATGCCGCCGCAGGTGCCATCTGTTATTACAGTAAAAAGCCCTTAATTCTGGTAGCCGATGCAAACAGCTTTGCGCAGTGGTCGCCAATTACGTTGCCTCCACGAATCATCTATATCTCGCAGGAGAACTTGAAGATAGTTTCTTCGTATGCTGACGCGGTTACAAGATTTAACGGTATTACAGACGATTGTGCCAGTGCATCGCAATTGCATATCTATTTACTTAGCGGGCCAAGCAGTCGGTTTACAGACCGTTACCGAACTAATAAAAGTAAATTTGTAGCTGATCGCAAACCTTTAATTTCTGAGGATATCAAATTGACGGCTGAACGTTTAGTTTATTAATGCTTTGCTTTGGCCCGGTGGAAGCGTAAACCAAAAGGTACTGCCTTTGCCAACCTTACTATCAACTCCAATTTCACCGCCATGGCCGTGGATAATTTTGGCGCAAACATATAAACCCAAGCCCATGCCTGAGTATTGCGCACTCCTTACATCTGCTCGGTAGTAGCGGTCAAATAAAAACTTGAGTTTCTCTTCTTCTATGCCCTTGCCCTGGTCAGTGATGCTCACTTTGATCATTTCGGTTAATGATCGGTTTACATCAATGGTAAGCATTTTTGATTCGCTGGCATATTTAAGCGCATTATTGATAAGGTTTATCATCACTTGTTCTATTTTGCCGGTATCAGCATAAACAATTGCGGCACTTTCGCCGGTGATATTTACCTTGGTGTTTGCTATGTTTAAGTTGCCTGCCGTCTCATGTATCAATTGCACGACATCAAAAGTAGAGGCATTGATGGATAATTGTCCTAATCCAATGCTGTTAGCTTCCAGCAGGTCGGCGATGATCTTATTTAGTTTCTTTACGTTTTTAAAGCAGGAATTTACCAGTTTGATAAGTGAACTATTGTCAGACTGCCCCTTCAACAGCGCACGTTCTATAACCTGTATGTTTGCAGATAAACTTGTTAGCGGCGTTTTCAGCTCGTGGCTGGCAATATTTATAAAATCGTCTTTTTGTTGTTGCAGCAATTTCTGGTCGTTAATGTCGGTACATGTGCCAAACCATTTAATGATCTTGCCATGCTCATCAAAATAAGGTGCTGCCCTGCCTAAAACCCAAATATATTCGCCGGTGTATTTTCTTAAGCGGTACTCAATCTCGTAAGGCGTCCCGGTTTGTAACGAATGCCTCCAGGTATTCCAGGCGCGTTGCTGGTCGTCCGGGTGAAAAACCTGGTTCCAGCCCTCACCTTCGCTTTCCTCGTAAGATGTCCCAGTAAAATCGTACCAGCGCTGGTTATAATATTCGTGCATACCATTGGCATCTGTTACCCAAACCATTTGAATAATGGCATCAGCCATCTGCCGCAATAGCATCTCACTTTGTCTTATTCGTTGATCAGCAATTTCCTGTTCGGTAATGTCGATCATGCTGGCAACAAACTCAACCAGAGAACCGTCTATATGCAGCGGCACCACCTTCATGGATAGCCAATGTAAGCCATTTGCCTTATCTATAACACGGAACTTGGTCTCGTACGAGCCACTGTTCTTAACGGCATCATGAAATAATTTGCGTTGTTCATCAGTATCATCAGGATGGATGGCCTTGAAGGTGCCTGCCCCTAAATTTTCATCGTGAGAGGTGCCTGTAAGTTTCATCCAGGCATCGTTAACATAAATACAAGATACACCTGCAGAACGCCATATCATGTACGGCGATTCATCTGCCAGAGCCTTAAAATACCGCTCTCGTGATTTGAGGAGTTTACTTTCAGTAACATCAGTTATGGAATGGATGATGTATTCAAGTTTACCATCAAGCACAACCGGTGTGTTCACCGGTACCCAGAAACGTTCTACAAATTCACCATCATCAGGAAGTCTTACAGGGTAGCGCTGCACCGGCATTTCATCCTTGCAGAGCGTTGCAATCACTCTTTGAAAAGATGCCGTCAAGTTTTGTTCACCGTCGGCTAACTCGTCACCCGGTACATTAGGAAATACCTCAAATATACCCTTACCGATGATCTCATCGCGGGTAGTGTAAGTGGCTTCATTGTAAGCCTCGGTAATTTCTACAATGGTAAAGGTTGGATAATTTGGCAAAACCACGAGGTAATTACCGGGCAAATTTTTGATGATTGCCAGCAGGCCCTGGGGATCTTTAACCTGTGTGATATTCAATTACTGTAAGTTTGGACGTAAATGTAACTGTAAATTCTGAAACAGAGATTTTGTTTGCAGCAAATAGCAACTTACACTTATTGAAATTCATTGCTACCTTTGCCCATCAAACCTATGCAAAAAAACCTTTATCTATTTCTCTTTTTCGCAATTATAAGTTTAACATCCTATGCCCAATCCAAGGGTAACCTTACCGGCTCTGTTACCGACCGCACAACCTCACTTGGGCTGGCTGATGTTAACATTGTGGTATCACCGTCTGGTAGCTTCTCTGCCATTAGCGATTCGCTTGGGCGGTTTAAGATAGAGGGCATACCGGTGGGGACGTATACTTTTCGTATTTCGCGTTTAGGGTACAAAAGCGAAACGGTTTATAACATTGTCATCTCATCCGGCAACGAGCAAACCTTTAACGTAGAGTTGGATAGGATTGATACCCTCAATGAAGTTAAAATTGTTGCCGCAAGATCTGCAACGGCAGCAACACTGGCGACACCCCTATCTGTTCAGCGCCTCACTGCCGAAGAGATCAGGAGCAATCCGGGCGGTAATTTTGACGTGTCACGCGTAATACAAGCCCTGCCCGGCGTTACAGGTACAGATGGCAGCAGCGGTAGTTTTCGAAACGATATCATTATACGAGGCGGCGCACCCAACGAAAATGTTTTTTACCTGGACGGGATAGAAATGCCGGTGATCAACCACTTTTCAACCCAGGGAAGCAGCGGCGGCCCGGCCGGCATTTTAAACGTATCTTTTTTACAGGATGTTAAGCTAAGCAGTTCGGCCTTTGATGCACGTTACGATAATGCATTGAGTTCCGTTTTACAGTTCACCCAAAAGAACGGCAATACGGACAGGTACCAGGGCAATGTAAGGCTAAGCGCATCTGAGCTTGCATTGACCACTGAGGGGCCTATCTCACCCAAAACTACGTTCCTTGCCTCGGTAAGGCGCTCATACCTGCAATTGCTTTTTTCGCTTTTAGATATACCTGTACGGCCAAACTACTATGATTTCCAAACCAAGATAACGCATAAGCTCAATCCAAAAACAACACTTACATTTATTGGGTTAGGGGCTATAGATGAGTTCAAATTCGGAACAATCAAAAACGCCACACCCGAAAAACTTTATAGTCTTGCCAATTCGCCCAGTATCAATCAATATAACTATACCATTGGCGCTACGCTTAAAAGATCTTTAAGGAACGGTTTTTTCAACCTGGCATTGAGTAGAGACGTGCTGAATAACCGGATAGAAAAATACGATGATAACGATCAGAACGATCCTTCTAAATTGAGATTGGATATCGGCTCGCGCGAGATAGGGAATAGGTTACGTGCGGATTTTAACTTTAGTAAAGATGGTTGGCAATGGTCGTACGGCGCAACTGCCCAATACATTCAGTCCAACAATGATTATTACCAGCGCTATCGCGCCCAATTAAATGATGAAAATGGCAATGTGACGCAGCCCGCACAAATATTTCAATCGCAGGCGGCATTAAATTATTTCAAGTTTGGTGCCTTTGCACAAGCAGGCAAACGTTTTTTAGATAGCAGGCTTGGTGTAAACCTGGGTGTACGCACCGATATGAACTCCTTTACTTCAGACGGTATGAATGCCGGACGCACGCTTTCGCCTCGCATATCGTTCACATATGCACTTGCCGAACAATGGAACCTGAACGCATCTGCAGGTATTTACTATAAATTACCTGTAAATACAATTTTAGGCTTTACCGACGCAAATGGTAATTACCTGAATAAATCTGCCATTTATACGCGCAGCACGCATTATGTAGCGGGAGTAGAGTTTTTGCCGCGGGCGTCAACACGTTTTACCCTCGAGGTTTATAACAAGCAATACAGGAACTATCCTGTATCTGTACGCGATGGTATTTCGCTGGCAAACGAAGGTGGCGACTACAACGTGGTGGGCAACGAAGCCGTAGCAACAATCGGCAGCGGGCAGGCTTATGGTATCGAGTTTTTTGCCCAGCAAAAACTGACAAGCCGGTTTTTTGGTGTACTGTCTGCCAGTGTCTTCAGGAGTAAGTTTACAGGTCTTAACGGCAAGTATGTGCCATCTGCTTTTGACAGCCGTAGATTGGTATCGCTTACTTTGGGATATAAATTGCCAAAAAATTACGAGATCGGGCTAAAGTTCAGGTATGCAGGCGGTGTGCCCTACACGCCGTTTGATGATGCTGCCTCAAGGGCCAATTATCTGACCACCGGGGCGGGCGTTTATAATTACAGCCAGGCAAATACGTTAAGGCTCGGACCGTTCAACTCATCGGATATTAGGATAGATAAACGTTGGAACTTCCGGAAAACCAGTTTTGATCTGTACATTGATGTAACTGATTGGTATGGTGCCATCTTCCCGGCTTATCCGGATTATACGTTTGCCCGTACAACTGATAACACCGCCTTTTTAACAACCGACGGCAAACCTATACGCCAGGACGGCTCTAACGCTGTACCTCTTTTGCTAAGAAATACTTCGGCCGGCACCCTGCCAACCATTGGCTTTATCTGGGAGTTTTAACTTTCGGTAGAGTGTAACTTGACCGAAATAAATTGATATTTCTGTTACTAAGTCCACGAGGGCTCATTATATAGATTTAAAGATCATTAAAGTGCCCAATCAACCCTAAGCGAGCTACTTGTCTTGCTTTTTTACGTTATACCTATTTTCGAAGATGAAATTTAAATAGCTAACTCTTAGTGCTTTATTAATTAATAATATTTTTTATTGTACTTAAAGTTAACAAAAAGATTGTGCTACCCGTTTAAGGGTTAGTAGCGTTAATTATGTTTCTCTTTGAGAAAACATAATTGACACAGTGAGCATGTCTATCCCCCATAATCATGAAATTGTTAACAAATCAATCCGCTTTACCTAAACACACACACATTCGAGAAATTCCTCAATGATGTGATGTTATGAGATATTTTACAATTGCTATAGCTATTCTGTGTTTTTTTGTAAGCAACAAAGTTTATGCACAGGGTTGCTTAATCCCGAATTACGACCCTTATAATAAAGTATTTAACGTACCCACCTCAACCGGCGCAAGAACGTTTCTGGCAGGTAACGGCCGCAACTTTGTATTGTGGCAGGGTGTCTGTGGGCCGCATACTTATGTTGCAACAACAAGCAGCCCAAATGGTACCTGCACAGTACAAGGTATCATACAAACAGGAACGTACTACCCAACTGTTTCTACGCCATTTACCAGTCCCTGTCCAGTTCCACTGGATGACCATATATGGGTTGTCTTGTTTTTAACGTGTATCCTGTCATTTTTTATGCTGAAACAGAATAACACAAACCATGTAAAAACGTAAAAATATTCCTAAGGATGTACGGTTGCCCATCCTTCGTATTGGCGCAGGATAATTTCGCCGTTACCACTCGGCACATAAGAGATAAAATCAAAGAGTGTATTTTTATCTATATGTCTTTCTCTTACTGTGTTGCTGCATTGTGCCAAAATTACTCCTTTGGCTTGTAAACCTTTTAGCGCTTGCTCAAAGGATCCGCTTTTTTGATAGGTAGCTACGCCATCGCCGAAAGCTATGAGCTCTATGTTCAATTTGCTTTTTAAACGTGGGTCTTCAAGGGCGTTATTGATGTTTCTGATCGTAGCACCTATCTTTTTTTCATCACTTGAATTTATGATGTAAAGTGCATCATAATGATTTAGTTTAGGTTGTGCACCTGTAAAGGCGGCAGGATCGTTGGTTTGGGCTACCGCTGGTTTCATAACAAAAATGCCTGCGGCAAGTACCAGTAATCGGAATAGTTTTTTCATGAGTTTTTATTTTTGTAGGTTAGTAACTGAACTCATCGATCGGCCGTTATGTGCGGCTTTGATTGGCGCAAACGGCCCATACTTATGCTGTTTTTCGCTAAAACTGTCTGGATATGGTCCAAATGGAAAATCGATCGGTTTTTTATTTAAATCTTTCCAATCGCTATGCTGGTTTTGATGAGCACGGGGCTTTGATTCTATAAATGCAGCTACATCCCAGGCCTCCTCATTTGTTAGTTGCGGATTTTGGTAAGTGGCTCCAAGTGGCATGTTGTTTTTCACGAAGCCTGCGAGATTGCCAAGGCGGTACATCCCGGCTCCATCATTGTAGCTATGATTGCCCCATAATGGCGGGTAGGTGTAAGAGGTACCATCGTGCGACAGAACTCCTTCGCCATTTTGCCCATGGCAATTTTGACATTTAAGCGAGTATACGGCATTGCCTTTTGCAGTATCTGCTGCGAATTTTAAATAAGGCAGTTTCTCAGTACTTGCTCCGATCAGGTTGACGCCATGTTTACCATCCTTACCGACCCAACGCATATAAGCTAATATAGATCGAATTTCGCGGCCAGAGGTATCTGGCGCTTTTCCATTTAAACTGCGTTCAAAACATTCCACCAACCTTTCAGCCGGCGATTCGATCTTTCCGGCTCTTCGGCTCATTTTAGGATAAGCGGTGATAAAGCCGCTAAAATTATTGCCATATGGACGAGTGCCTGCATCTAAATGACAATTTTGACAGTTCATGCCGTTTGTGATTTTTGCTATTGTTCCCTTAGGTCCTAAATATTTGCTCGTATGAACAATTAGCTCCCGGCCATATCTGATTATTTCGCCTTCTTTTCCGGTAGGTATAGTTTCATCTTTCGGTGCTCTCCAAGTATTGGAAGTTATTTGATGTAAGGTGCTTGTTCCTACGCCAGATCCACCATTTGCCGTAACTTTACTGTTGCCTGATTTTGATAATTCAGGTCGTTTTCTTGTCATCAGAGTTACAGTAGCTATAGTCACACAAGCTGCGGAAAATATTACAATATAAACGAGATATTTTGGCAATTTGGTAATGGCTTTAGTGTATTCATCCTTTTGCCGCGGCTTTTTGATGAGTAGCTATTAAGAAAGACTAAATATACTATTGTAATATTGATATAAAGCCCCATAGTTTCGATAATGCCCTGAGAAAAATTTTAAGCCATCAGCATGTGATCAAATTCCAAAAATACCGATCCAACAGATCGGATGTAAAGAAAATTTTTATAGAATAATCTACTTTAAACCGGCAATGCGCGGAATAACCTTCTTTTATTTGGGTAAATCCAGACTTAAATAAACCTCATTTTCATATTGGCAATGTTTAAAGCTGTGCAACTTTTGCACAGCTAAGTTGGTAATTCACCACTATTGGTACACACATTTCTCTAAAATTCACGATTGGTGATACAACCCCTTAAATCAGCCATTTTCTTGCCTTGGCTTGTGTAATTTAACATCATAATATTTATTCGATATCCGCATAAATATTCTCTTTAAAAAGAAAGCGCTTTATGTAAGCGAAATGGCGAAGCTATACTTTAACCCGAAAATGCCGCAGTCTTTCTTTTTGTAAAAGCATAATCAATCTTAAACAATACGGTCTATTATGAGCAAAAAGCGCGTGCTGCTGCTTGGGATTAATTTTTCTCCCGAGCTCACTGGCATAGGAAAATACACCGGCGAAATGGCCGAATGGCTTGCCGGCAACGGTTTCGATTGTACTGTGGTAACGTCATTCCCGTACTATCCGCAATGGAAAATGCAGAAACCTTACACGGGAAAATGGTATAAAAAAGAAGTATCGGTAGATGGCAATTTGTGTGTTTACCGGTGCCCTTTGTATGTACCTGCTTCGCCAACAGGTATTAAGCGCATTTTACATGAACTAACGTTTTGCTTCACCGCATTTTTTGTTTTGCTGAGGTTGTTTTTTAAACCATCAAACGATATCGTCTTTTGTATGGCTCCACCTTTTTTGCTTGGCTTTTTAGGCCTATTCTACCGTTTTTTTAAAGGCGGTAAATTGGTTTATCACATCCACGATATGCAGATAGAAGCAGCCCGTGATTTAAACATCCTGAAGTCTGACGCATTGTTCAGATTTCTATTTAGAATAGAGAAATATATTCTAAATAGCAGCGATTACGTAACCACTGTTGCCGTGGGAATGAAAAAGAAAATTGAGCTTAAAACCAGGCATAACGTTATACATTTTGCCAATTGGGTGGCTATTGAAAACTTTTGGCCCCTTAAAAATGACACATCTGCAAAGCAGCATTGGGGCTTTAAAGAAACCGATAAAATAGCCCTCTACTCGGGTGCGATAGGAGAAAAGCAGGGGCTCGAATCGCTTATAACCGTAGCTGAAAACCTGAAAAATGAACATCATATTAAAATTGCCATATGCGGCACAGGGCCATACAAAGAGCGCCTGATGCAAATGACAGAAGAGAAGAACCTGGATAACATCGTCTTTTTGCCGCTTCAGGAGATGGATGTTTTTAATCGCTTCTTAAATATGGCCGATGTGCACCTCATCATTCAAAAAAGAAAAGCAGGTGATTTAATGATGCCCTCTAAACTAACTAACGTACATGCTGTGGGCGGCCTTGCATTGATAACTGCCGACCCGGGCACTAATTTACATGAAGTAGTAACCGAGCACAATATCGGCGTACTGATACCTGCGGAGGACGACAAAGCTTTACAAGATGCAATAGTAAGGTGTTGTGCTGATGACTTCACCCCGCAAAAAAGGAACGGCCGTATTTATGTGGAACGGCATCTCGCCCGTACCAGTATATTAAAAGCATTGTTAGCAACAGTAAGTGGCGATTCCGTAAACGCAGATGCGAATCCTTCTATGGTTAAACCGGTACTTAGCTAAGGTAGTGGTATGAAACAAGTGGTATTAGTTTTCAGGAAACCGTTTGAAGGGCAGGTAAGCATTGAGTATTTATTTTACAGCTTGTCTTCTTATCTGAAAGAACAAAACGTAAGTATCATAAACAGGCAGCTGTCGCATTACAGCAAGGGTTTGCTTAACCGTTTGCGCAACGTGTTCACAATAACGCATTATCACAAAAAAATAATTCATGTTACCGGTGATGTGCATTACACGATACTGGGCGCCTGGTTTAGCAAAAGAATTCTTACCATACACGATCTGGGTTTTATGTTAAATAAAGGCCCGGCGGCCAAATTCACATACTGGCTTTTTTGGATCTACCTGCCGGTAAAATTTTCGCACCAGGTTACCGTAGTGTCAGAAAACACTAAACGAGATCTGTTGAAGTACATCAATGTAGAAAATTCAAAGGTTACGGTAATAAGCAATTTTATTGATGCCATTTACAAACCTGTTGTTAAACCAAAATGTAATTTATCAACCATTCAATTGCTGCAAATTGGTACTGCTTTTAATAAAAACATAAGCCGTTTGCTGGATGCTTTAGAGGGGCTTGATTGTGTATTAACCATAATAGGTAAACTAACTGATAACCTGAAAAAACAGTTAAAAGAGAAACAAATAACATACAGGAATTTAACTGATCTGAGTATTGATGATCTGTATCTCGAATATCAGCAGGCCGACTTACTGTGTTATGTCTCTACCCTTGAAGGTTTTGGTATGCCCGTTTTAGAAGCACAGGCAACCGGGACCCCCGTAGTGTGTTCAAACTGCTCATCAATGCCCGAAATAGCGGGGGATGGTGCTTGTTACGTTGATCCGTACGATATCGCATCAATAAGAAACGGTATTGAACAGGTTGCCAACGATAAACAATTAACCGCAAAACTGATATCAAGCGGCCTTATAAATGTCCGGAGGTTTTCTAAGGATGCCGTTGCAAAAGCTTACCACAAGATTTATCAGGACCTATAATAAAACCATTTAATATTTATGAAAATACTGCATGTTATCGGGGCATTTGATAAAAAGCTCGGAGGCACTTATTCCGCTATACTTTCTATCATAAGGATTGAAAAAGCCTTGGGCTTTGATAATGAGGTGCTTTCGCTTGTTTCAAACGGCCAGGAGTATGACAGTGAACTTGATGAACTGGTGCACTTGTTTCCGCCATCTTTTCCCTATATGTTCAGTAACTCGTTGCGGGCAGATAACTGGATGACAAAAAATATTAGCCGCTTTAGCCTGGTTATAATACATGAAGTGTGGGGAGCTACAGCCATAAAAGCAGCTCATAAAGCACATAGAAATAATATACCCTATGTGATTTGGCCGCACGGTTCGCTTGATCCGTTTGATTTGCAAAAGAAACGGTTACTGAAAAAGCACCTCGCCAGCAAGTTTGTAAAGTCCGTAATATGCAACGCAGCTGCTATTTGCTGTACTTCAAAACTCGAAGGCAATTTATTGCAAACTTACAACGAGCCCAATGGTAACATTTACACACTGCCATTGCCCATTAATTACGAAGGCAAAGGGAACAGACAGGCATTCAGAGAACGCCATAAGATAGGTAAGAAAGACTTTGTGTTGCTGTTCTTGTCAAGGGTTGACTATAAGAAGGGACTTGACCTGTTGCTAAAAGCCGTACAAATGTTTATAGATCGATCATGGACGTATAACACGCGGATATTAATAGCCGGAAAAGGCAGTGAAAGCTATGAAACTTATATCAAATTTCTGGTTAAAGATTTTCAGATCGAGAAATACGTGATTTTCGGTGGGTTTTTAAGCGGGCAGGATAAAGCTGACGCCTACGCAGGGGCAGATTGCTTTGTGCTGCCATCTATGAATGAGAATTACGGCATTGCGGTTATAGAATCGTTGCAATCTGGTTTGCCGGTGCTGATATCAGATAATGTCTACATATGGGAAGATATTGTACCTGATGGCGGATGGGTATGCAAGCATCAAATAGAATCAATCTATGCACAAATAATTGAGATACATAAAGCTTTTTTAAGCAGAGAAATTGAAGACAAAGACCCAGTTGCAGTAGGTAATAAATTTAACCAGGAAAGCCTAATGCCCCTATATGCCGCATTTTATGACCGCATGCTGCACAAACGATCTCAACCTGTAATTAACCAAGAATTATTTATATAAACCATGCAGTACCAAGATTTAAGTTCATTTACTGTGCCGTCAAATTTTCGCGGTCGGTCAAAGGTAGTAGTACAGCTTTGGTGGTTAGTGCAGAGTACTTTTTTTGCATTATCACCGCAGGTTTTTTTTGGCTGGCGCCGGTTTTTGCTGCGACTATTTGGGGCCAAAATTGGCAATAATACCTCTATCAGGCCATCGGTTAAAATTACTTATCCCTGGAAGTTAACCGTTGGTTCTAATACCTGGATAGGCGATGATACAACGCTTTATACATTAGGAGAGATCATCATAGGTAACAATGTTGCCATAGCGCACCGTGTTTACTTAAACACCGGCGGCCACATTTATACAAAGCCAACATTTGATATTTTCTGCGAACCTATCATTATCGAAGACGAATGCTGGATCACTAATGATGTTTTCGTGGCATCGGGGATATCCATAGGTAAGGGAACCATTGTTGGCGCGCGTAGTACAGTACTGCATAGTCTTCCATCAAATAAAGTATGTGTGGGATGCCCGGCCCGCCCGGTAAAAGACCGCATACCTGTTCCATCAAACGAATTTAATAACGCTAAAGATCTGTTGAATGTTTAAGGTATTAGTAACCGGTGGTTCGGGGTTTATTGGCACCAACCTTATCACCAATTTGCTCAAAGATAATTTTCAAGTGCTTAGTGTTGATATTGCCCTACCGGCAAATCATGATCACTTATCTAAATGGGAAATGCTGGATATTTTAAATTATCAGGAGTTGGAAAAAACAGCTCTTGCATTTGATCCTCATTTTATTGTACATCTCGCGGCGGTAACTGATCTTAATGGTAAAACATCAAATTATTACCACACTAATGTTGAAGGCACACAAAATGTGATCAAGGTAGCTGAAAAATTACCGCGCTTAAAAAAGATAGTATTTGCCTCTTCAATGTACGTTTGTAAACCCGGTAATGTACCGGCAGATTATAAAACCTTCAATCCTCACACATTGTATGGCGAAAGTAAGGTAGAAGGGGAACGCCTGGTTAATGAAATTAAAGATGCTAACTACAAATGGGTAATCATTAGGCCCACATCCATATGGGGCCCATGGTTTAAAATACCTTACATTGATTTTTTTGATGTGGTTTACAAAGGTAAATTTGTAAATTTTAATAAAATATGCACAAAAACTTACGGCTACGTAGGTAATACGGTTTTCCAGATACGGTTACTGATGGCCGCCGATGATGTGTACAGCAAAACATTTTACCTGGGAGACATGCAACCAACACCAATATCAGAGTGGGCAAACGAGATCTCTGAAAAACTTGGTAAAGGCCGGGTAAAATCAGTCCCTTTTATTATCGTAAAAGCAGCAGCATTGTTTGGTGATGCTTTATCAAAACTTAAAATCAGTTTTCCTCTTACAAGTTTCAGACTTCAAAATATGATGACAGATAACATATTTTCTTTGAAAGACCTTTATGCAATAACCGGCGACGGGCCTTACACCCGTGCCGAAGGTACCACAGAAACTATTAAATGGCTGGTAAAATACAGAAGTTACCGCTTGCCTGCTAAAGCAGATATATCTGCATAAAATTAATCTGCTACCAATAATTCTTAAAGCTAAATTTATGCAAAACAAGTACCTGTATTTTCTTCGTTTGGCTTTGTTTGTGTCTGATTGTATCGCACTTAATCTGGCTTTTTTTACTGCTTCAAATATCGCGGATATTCAACGTGGCAACAGTTTTAACGACTGGAAGTATTCATATTTTGTTATCATACTTATTTGGGTTATGACCTCAACAGTGTTTAAACTGTATCAATTAAACCCGATTAATAATTTCAAGGGAGTTGTATGGGCAACCGTGCAAAGCACGCTTATGCAGATATTTATATTTCTTGCATACGCCAATTTTGTAGGTACCGAACATATTTGGTATTTCCTGTTGATCTTTATCACAGTTTTATTTTCGGCGTTTATTGTAAGCCGCTACCTCTTCATGATAACCGAGCCTTTTGTAAATAAGTTTTTTGGGCCCAAAAAAACGATTTCATTGTTTGAGCTCTATTCATCAAACAGGCAATTGGCACCTTACTTAAATAGTTATGCCATGCATCATCAGTTTGAGGCGGTGACCATTGACGGACATAAAGATTGGGAAAACGAAAATGAAGCATCTGCTTACCGTCACTTTTTTAAAGAATCAGCAGAAAAGGGGTTAAGTGAGGTGTACGTATCATTACCAACCGTAAATGCCGAAATTACTGCTCAGTTACAAAAAGAAGCAGATCGGTATGGTATAAGGCTAAAGCTGATCTATAATTATAACAGGTTCATTCAGTCACCATTTTTGACAAATATAGGTAACATACCAGTTCTAAGTCTTCGGAAAGAACCTTTAGAGGATATCAACAACATAGTGGTAAAACGCCTGTTCGATATTGTCTTTAGCTTGTTGGTTATAGTATTTATTCTCAGTTGGCTGTTTCCCATAATTGCTTTGCTAATAATCTGTGAAAGCAAGGGTGATGTGTTCTTTAAGCAAATGCGTAATGGTTTGAACGGAAAGCAATTTCAATGTTACAAGTTCAGGAGTATGCGGATAAACAGCTTTGGCGATGTTCTGCAAGCCCGCGAAAACGATAGCCGTATCACTACCATAGGTAAATTTTTACGCAAAACCAGTATTGACGAGTTGCCGCAGTTTTGGAATGTTTTGATTGGTAACATGAGCATTGTTGGCCCAAGGCCCCATATGCTTAAACACACAGAAGAGTACCGCGCGCTTATTAATAACTACATGGTTAGGCATTACTTAAAACCAGGCATAACAGGCTGGGCACAGGTAAACGGATTTAGGGGCGAAACCCAAACGCTGGATCTGATGGAACAACGGGTAGAACACGACATCTGGTATATCGAAAACTGGTCTACCAAACTTGATGTGCAGATCATATACAAAACCTGTTTCAATATTTTTAAAGGCGAAAGTAAAGCTTACTAATTTTCGTAACCAACAACCAATATATAACCCCAAAGTTCATAGCATAGCGATTGCACTTGCGTCCGTCCCGTAATGTGCGATCCTGCTGTGGGCAAACCCAGTAGTTCTATCCAGATGAATATCGTAAACTCTGTTAAATACGACTATATAATTATTGGCGCTGGTTTGGTGGGCTTATCGGTTGCATATCAACTTAAATTAAAAAAACGTAGTGCTAAAGTACTTGTCATCGAAAAAGAATCTACAGTAGCACAGCATCAATCAGGTCATAACAGTGGTGTTATCCATAGCGGCATCTATTATAAGCCCGGGAGTTTAAAAGCGCAAAACTGCATTGCGGGTTACAAAAGTCTTTTAGAATTTGCCAAAGAATACGGTGTCCCATTTGACATATGCGGGAAAATCATCGTAGCCACCAAAGAGCAGGAAATTGATCGGTTACATTCCATTTACGAGCGCGGTATAGCGAATGGTTTAACAGGAGTTAAGTATATCTCAAAAGAAGAAATAAAAGAAATTGAACCGCATTGCGCAGGCATAAAAGCATTACACGTACCGCAAACAGGTATTATTGATTACCCTGCTATGGCTTTGACCCTGCTTGATCTTTATCATAAACTGGATGGAGAATCTCGCTTTGGTGAAAGTGTTATAAAGGTTGAATCGAAAAGTGATACCAATGAAGTGGTCACAACGGCCGGTAGTTATACAACTAAAAAGTTGGTAAGCTGCGCGGGGTTGTTTTCTGACCGGATCGCTAATTATACAGAGACGGAAAATGATCTGAGGATCATTCCTTTTAGGGGCGAGTATTACGAACTGAAAAAAGAAAAGCAATATTTAGTTAAAAATCTTATTTACCCGGTGCCTGATCCCAATCTTCCTTTTTTGGGCGTACACTTTACTCGTATGATAGGTGGCGGGGTTGAAGCAGGGCCAAATGCAGTTTTAGCTTTTAAACGCGAGGGCTACAAGTTCAGCGATTTTAACGCACGCGATTCTTGGGAAACCCTAAGCTGGCCGGGCTTTTGGAAAGTGATGGGCAAATATGGTAAAACAAGTATTGGCGAGATACATCGTTCATTGTCAAAATCAGCTTTCACAAAAGCACTGCAAGTTTTAGTGCCCGAAATTACTGAGGCCGATATGGTAAAAGGCGGGGCCGGTGTGCGCGCGCAAGCCTGCCACAGGGATGGCAGCCTGGTTGATGATTTTAAGATTTTAAATAAAGGCTCTATAATTCACGTTCTTAACTCACCGTCGCCGGCGGCTACGTCATCTTTAGCAATTGGCAGATATATACTGAATGAAATAGATTGAAAACTGTTGCATCCTTTAAATGACAGTTCATAATGCCCCCTCATTAAATATTGCTAATCCAATTAAGTATGACCCATGTTACGGAAAAAGACGTCCTCGGTTTTTTAGAAAACAAGATAACACATCACGTCCGCGAGATACATCGCATAAAAGAAATAATATCTGCCATTAATGATAACTATCTCGAAAGTATGGAGGCAACCAGCAGTATGCTTGAGGGGCTTTCGTCAGAACTGCTTGCAATCGGGCATCAAAGGCAGGTAGCAAAGACTCCCGGAAGATATAAACCACTTGTTATACCGGAAAGTTACAGGCCGCAATTGTCATTGAGTTTAAAAATAGCTTTTGTACTTAGCAAGATAAATGCAGGCGTTAAAGATGAAATAGCCAGCCATTTAATGTTGCTACAGCCCGAGTTACAATTAGAACCGCTGATCAAACATCTTTCTACTGTATTGTCTGATCTGAAATCTAAAAATTTGTTGGCCACGATCAAGGACGGAAGACGATATCGCTACAGCCTGGTGCAAAACAGTCATTAATCTTCATATCAATATCCGTTAATCATGATCAAGCAGCTGGTAACCGTAGTAATACCAATTTATATGGAGAAGCCCACAGCGCTTGAACAAGTTTCATTGGCACAAACGCTAAAAATTCTTGGTAAATATCCTATAACATTCATGACAACGGTTGATCTTAATGTTAAATGGTACGAAGATTTTTGCGCGGGTAAAGGCAAGATAATATTTGAAAGGTTTGCCTGGAAAGGGTACGAACAATTTAGTGTTCTACAAAGCAGCCCTGTCTTTTACAAGCGTTTTTCACCCTTTCAGTTCATACTTATATGCCATTTAGATGCCTTCGTATTTACCGATCAATTGGAGAAGTGGTGCGCCAAGGGTTACGATTATGTAGGCTCTGTTATTTACAACCCTGTATTCAATTTTAAAAACACAACCATCAGAAAACTAACGGGCTTTACCCGGCCCGAGTATTTTGGCAACGGAGGTTTCGGTTTAAAAAAAGTGAATACCTATTACAACATCACTTCTAAGTTTAAAATATATATTGATCTCTATCATTTTATACGAAAGCTTCGCAAGAATCCCTTTTACGACGATCTGTTTTTTACACAGCATTTTCCTAAACTTTCACCGTCATTTACCATAGCACCATTAGAAATGGCGCGTTGGTTTGGTGCTGCATATGAGGATTTTATTGAAAGCGAACTTCCTTTCAGCAATAAAAAAAGTGCAACACTACCATTTGGTATTCATGGCTGGATACAGCACAATCGTGAGTTTTGGCTGCCGTGTATAAGAGAATACGGTTATACAGTTTAATATTATTGATTATGCGATTGTTAGACACCATAAAGCTTGATATTAAAATAAATAGTTGCAGCAGAAAAGCCACAATAGCGGTTGTACTGTTTAGAGTAGCTCATTCTGTAAAAACGCGTAAATCTTTATTGGCGAGGTTGTTAGGCCTTCCGGTGCTCGCAATATATCAGTTATTAATAGTTTGGTTGTGGGATATCGATATTCCCAGCGAAACCGAAATTGGTGTCGGCTTTAATTTAGCACATGGCAGCAAGGTTGTGATAAATGGTGCAACTAAGTTAGGAAACCATGTATTGGTCCGCCAGGGTACAACTGTAGGTAATAAGAGTGCCCATATAAATGATTCGCCCGTAATTGGTAACCACGTTAATATTGGCGCAAACTGTGTAATAACAGGCGGCATATCAATAGGCAACAACGTAACCATTGGCGCAGGCACTGTAGTAACTAAGTCAATTCCATCTAATTCCATTGCATATGGTAATCCTTTAAAAATTGTAGGTAAAACCATAATTGGCAAGGTAAATCCTACAAATTTTAAGCGGATCCAACTTGTTGAAAAACAAGGTGAAATGTTGAACAACGGTTTGTACACAAGTGCATAATTGACATTATATGATAACACGCCTAAGCAGTATAAGCCAGGAGAAACTCCTGTCGGTTTTTGTTGATTATCTCGATATAGTTTACCTGGCCAAAACTCACTTTGTTGAGCGTTTTTCAGAAGTATCTGATAGTGCAAACTTTAACGATTTAAAGGCTGCTATCGATGAGAATGTGTACGATATCAGAAACCAGATAATGCGAATTGAGGCTATCTACATTATTATAGAACGTGACCCCGACATGGGTGCATGTGATGCATTTGTTAATATGGCCGAGGAAGCATTTTACAAGATTCAAAAAAACAGTATTGATACACAGATAAGGGACCTGAATATTCTTTTTTACATGCAAAGTATCGAAAATATGGAAATAGCAGCGTTTCAGGTTTTGCAATTAATAGCAACCAGGCTTAAGTTAAAAGCGGTAAGGGCTATGCTTCGCGAGAGTTTTGATGAAGCGAAAGAAGATCGTGTGCTGCTCTTATCCATTATGGGAAAAATGATAAACGTTTGATCTGCGAACGTATTTTGACAATGAGTATCAAGTTCTTTATAAAAATAATGATCAGTTTAATTCAGGAATTAAACGGTTGCATGGTACTTGCTGCCGTTTATAAAAAACTGCTTTTATGTTAGGGTCTTTAGCAAAAGCGTTAACAACGTTATTTATGCTGACGGGATTTGTGCAACAGGTGAAGGCAGTTAACGTAAACAACCCCAAAACCGCTGCCCAATATGTTTCACCTGAAGATTATGGCGCTGCCGGAGATGGAATAAAAGACGATACACGTGCTATTCAAAGCATGTTTAGCAGCGCGACATTAAAAAAGCTAAAAGTTGTAATCCCTGCGAAAACATACAAGATCACCAGAACTATAAGCATTGTGCCGCCAGCCGGTTCTAATGAGTTTAGGCTGGATGTAGAGGCTAATGGGGATAACGTATTTTTATACGGTGGCTCAACAGGCGCATGCCTGCGTATCGTAGGGCTTCGTTTTTCCACATGGAAAGGGGTAAAAATAAAGTTGTTAAATGCTCCAAACATTGTAGGTATTGATCTGGATACTGATGGAACTGCTCATTCTACCTCAAATATTAATTTTACAACATGCCATGTAAGCTTGGGTAAGGGTATAGGGCAGCGGGGCTGGCGCATAGGTGCAGTATCTAGTGGTGGTGCTGATATCAGTATAATAAATTGGAATAACTGTTCTGTATATGGCAACTATGGCAAAGTAATAAATGGGCAAATTGGCTGGCATAACGAAGGCCCAAATTCTCTAAATAATGTTCTTAATACTTGTTTTGGCGCGTATCTCGACAAGTTTTTTAGCAATACATCAACAGACACTAAGAACACGGGTAACGGTGCATTTTATTTTTATGGTACCGGCACATCACACAATAACCTGGAGTTTGAAATATCAAACGCGCAAACATATTTGATAAACGGAGGCCGTTTTGAACTCGGCAAACACATGCTGGTTGTGCATAACGGCAACGTTGCCCCGGCTATTATCTTCAGAAGTATTGAAATAAGCAATTACAACCCAGCGGAAACATCTGACCTGATGAACGGCTGTTTGTTTTTTTTGGATATGCCTTGTTCTCTGAAAATCGATGGCTGCAATATTGGTAATCAAACCCCCTATACCGAAAAAATGATAAGGGCTTTTGGTGGGGGGGAAGGAAAAGCCATTGGTACAATTATTATTGATGGCGGCAGCATTGCAGCGCTTAAAAATAAATTTTACCAGGTGAATTTGAATAAAACCAAATGGAGTGTTTACCTGCGCGGTGTGGGTCGCCTTGTAAAGGGTGTCCGCTCAGATATGATGGATGATAAGGCAGGTATGGTTCAAAAGTAGACTGGCAACGCTTTATTCTACTATGGTCTGCATTTTCCTATCCTTATCCTCCTGGGCAGTTTTAAGCTGTAATGCTAATAATGCCTGAAACTCTTCTAACAGATCAATGTACTTGTTTTTCCAAATGATATCATCATCACGGTTTGCCAACCCGTTATAAAATAATGGCGGCGGTTTATCATCGTGTGATCGCTTTTTAAAATCATCAGAAGAAAAAAGCTCTGGCATCTCTATCGAAAAATCGTAATCTAAAGCTATCCCAATCTTGTAGATGATTCCCGGGCTTAAACGTTTTTGATTAAACCAGTTATAGACTGATCGGCGGTTTACTTTAGTAAGGGCAGCAAGTTCAGTTATACTATAACTATTGCGCCTTACAATTTTTTCTACAATTTGACCGTAGTGTACGTCTATTTCCATATTTGTAAGATGAAGGCTCGGCTTTTGTCTTTAAGGTCAGCTAAGCAGTGATTCGGGTTAGGGTATTTACAATAAAGATAATCGATTTTACGATAAATTGTTTACCGCGGTTTTTATTTAAATTGATAGTAATGAAAGACTTATAGATACTAATAAGGATTTTTTGTAATTAAGAGTTAATTTGTTTTTACTCCGAATTTATATAACTACCTGTGTAGAAATTTATCCTACTATTTAAAATTAACCTATTATTAAATTTTTGGAATTCTTTTAACTTATAAAAACATAAAATAATCGTCAGATGGCCTATTAAGGTTGCGATAGATGACCTTTGTATGACTTTTATTTTTCAATATCCTTTATTCAACTATCCATGTGGCCAAAAACTTCGACACTAGTTTCTAAATGCAAGCCGTATTATCTTATGCAGTGTGGGTGTAACCGCGGCAACAACACGATAGTCTGGCTTAAGAAAGGCAAGGGTGACCTTTAATTATTTCTATTTAACAAAATACTGTAAGAGTCTGGTTTTATAATAATTCACCAAAACGAGTACTAAAATGGAAAATTCTTCAAAAATATATGTGGCCGGCCATACCGGTATGGTAGGCTCTGCAATTTTGCGGAAGCTGCATAAGGAAGGTTATACCAATATAGTCGTCCGCACATCGGCACAGCTCGATCTGAGAGATCAGCAAAAGGTTGCCCTTTTTTTTGAAGAGCAACAAATAGAATACGTTTTTGTGGCGGCGGCCAAAGTAGGGGGAATAATGGCCAACAATACTTATAAAGCCGATTTTTTGTATCATAATTTACAGATACAGAACAACCTTATACACTATGCCTGTAAAACAGGTGTTAGCAAGTTGTTGTTTCTGGGTTCAAGTTGTATTTATCCAAAAATGGCACCACAACCTTTACAGGAGGACAGCCTGCTTACGGGGGCATTGGAACCAACTAATGAGCCTTATGCGATTGCCAAACTTGCCGGGATAAGAATGTGCCAGGCCTACAGGCATCAATACCAATGTAACTTTATTTGCGCTTTACCTGCCAGTTTGTATGGCATCAATGACAACTACCATCCGCAAAATTCTCATGTGTTGCCAGCCCTTATCCGCCGTTTTCATGAAGCCAAAATGCAGCAGTTGCCATTTATTACCATGTGGGGTACTGGCTCTCCTAAACGCGAGTTTTTATACGTGGATGATATGGCCGATGCCTGCTATTTTCTGATGCAAAACTACAATGGGGCTGAGGCAGTAAACATAGGAACAGGTAAGGAGGAAAGCATTGCAGAACTTGCACATTTGGTTAAAAACGTTGTCGGCTATGAAGGCGGTATAGAGAACGACCTCTCTAAGCCTGATGGTACGCCACGTAAAGTACTTGATGTTTCAAAATTAACGCAAATGGGATGGACAGCGAAAACGGACCTTACCGAAGGGTTAGAAAAAGCATATTTGGATTTTTTGGTGCGCTATGAAAACCTCCTGGCTGTATAAATTAAGCCTTATTTAAGATTTGATCAAGGTTTAATTTAAGATGAATTAATTGATAAAAACAAGTTCTAACAAAAAGTTGAAACTAATTCAAAATCCTGCCAGGCAATCTGTTCACAGTATTTCTCTCTTTTACTCAATATAGTACCCACAATCTAAAACTACTGTTTAAACCATTTTTTTGTGATTAAATTTAAGGTATTAAACGCCAGGGAAATTAAAATTAATCTCCTGATAGGGGCGAATTTAATAAACATAATAACGGCGTTGTAAGACAAATGGCGAAGCTTTGGCCAATCGCCTGCAATCCGCATTCCTCGGCATAGTTTATTGCTGTTGCCTTAATCCAAATAAATTTAATCAATCACTTACTAATGAAAAAAAGTCTATTTTTTCAGGCCATAGCAGTTATGGTTTGGTTATCGTCCTGCAGTTCTTACAAAAACGTACCTTACTTTCAGGATGTAAAAAGATCGCCTTCTCCGCAGGAAGAGATCACAAACTATTCGCCGCTTATTATTCAACCGCAGGATATTCTCAGCGTAAATGTAACCAGTGCTAACGCAAGCGCCTGGCAAGACTCAACCGGCAAAGCCGAATACCAGGTAAGTCAGCGTGGCACTATACAATTGCCTTTATTAGGCGAGGTTTTGGTGGCCGGCTCAACGGCAGATGATCTTCAAACAAAGCTTAAAACATCACTTAGCAAATATCTAAGAAACCCAACGGTGAACGTTAAGATCACCAATTTTAAAATATCGGTATTGGGCGATGTTTTACGGCCTGATGTGTTCAAAATAGCCAACTCCAAAGTAAGCGTATTAGATGCACTCAGCCTTGCCGGCGATCTGAATATCACCGCCCTGCGAACCAATGTATTACTAATAAGAGAGGTTGAGGGCAAGCGGTCTTACATCAATATCGACCTCACCAAAACAAGCACTTTACGGGCAGATAGTTATTACCTGCGCAATAACGATATTTTGTATGTACAACCCGATAAAACAAAATTTGCCGAAGTTGACAGGGGATATCGTACACTTAGCTTATTGTTATCGGGCCTGTCAATTGTGGCAATAGTACTGGCTAATGTTTTAAGAAATTAAAACCACGAAGATGAAAATGCAAGATCAACAATATTTGTATAAAGAATCTGCAAGCAACAACAACTCGCAGAATGTAAAAAGGATTTGGAGTACTTACTCTTACCATTGGCCCTTGTTTTTGATAAGCGTAGCGCTATGTTTAACAGGAGCTTACTTTTATATCCAGAATAATGTGCCGCAGTATCTGATAATGGCAAAAATAGCCATTAACGATGCCGGAAAAGACCAGACAGAGACTAAAACAGCGCTTGAAAAATTGGATATTTTGCAATCTCCCAAGTTGGCTGAAAGCGAAGTAGCTATTATAAAATCAAGACCTTTGATACGCAGAGTAGTTAATGAACTGCAATTGGAAATTAATTACCAGGTGCCCTATCATCTTACTTATCGCGATGTTTATAACACAGTCCCGGTAACTTTTAAAATTAACAGCCCGCTAAAGTTAGGCGACAAGACCAAAGTGCTGGACCTAACCATTATAAATAACAAATATTTTGAGCTAAAACAAGATGGTGGCAAAACGGTGAGGCTTCCGTTCAATGAACCGCTTGTGAATAAGTTTGGCCGTTGGCAGTTGAACAGTGGGGCTGATTTAAATGGTTACATAGGCAAAACCCTGCGTATAAATGTACAGGATACCGAAGCCGCAATAACCCGTTATCAAAAAGCTTTAAATGTAATATTAGACAGGAACGCCCCGCTGGTTGATATTCAGATGAATGACCAGGTAGCTGCGAGAGGCACACTAATACTGAACCATCTTATCGGTGCTTACAAATATTCCAATATTGATTTTAAAAATCAGGAAACCGCCCGTACGCTTAAGTTTATTGACGACAGGCTATCATTACTGACCAATGAATTATCAGGTGCCGAAAAAACAGTTGAAGATTATAAAAGCAGTATCGGATTAACAGATATATCATCACAATCGCAGCTGTATTTAAACAACATACAGTCTAATGATGTTAAGTTAAACGAGGTAAACATTCAGCTTAACGTGATACGCGAGACAGAAGCGTTTGTCAATTCAGCATCGCACACTTCGGCACCTGCTACAATCGGCATTGCTGATCCCGGGCTTGTTAGCTTGGTAGACCAATTAGCAGGTCTGGAATTGAAGATGACACGTATGCTGGCCACCACACCTGCTGAGAACCCGATTTTTGACCCGGTTGTAAGCCAGATAAAAAGCACAAGGGAAGCTATCAAAAATAAGATCTCCAGTATCAAATCTTCGCTTATTGCCACAAAGCGTCAATTAGAGTCCAATAACTCAAATTTCGAATCGTCAATAAAAAGTATACCAGGGCATGAGCGCCAGTATGTGAGCGTTAAACGCCAGCAGGGGATCAAGGAAAATCTGTATGTATACCTTTTACAGAAACGCGAAGAAATTGCCTTGAGTTACGCATCAACATTAAATGATGCACGCACAGTTGAAGACGCTTATTACGAGTTGCCGGTTTCTTCTGCAAAGTTCCCCGTAGCTATAGCGTTGCTATGTGGTTTAATTATGCCCGCTGCATTTATTTCTACACGCAAAGCGTTCAAAAACCGCATCCTTACAAAACATGAAATAGAGCTTAAAACATCTGCACCAATAATTTGCGAGCTTTTAAGATCAAGAGATAAAAGTAACTTGGTGGTTTTAAACAAGGGACATTATGCCATAGGCGAACAGCTGAGGCTGCTGCGTACAAACCTACTGCAGGCAACAAACCCATCGGCAAAAGCCAGGGTTACACTCTTTACATCAAGTAAGGCCGGTGAGGGTAAAAGTTTTGTGGCCAGTAACACGGGCGCATCTCTTGCTGTATCTGGTAAACGTACCATCCTGATAGAGTTAGATCTGCGCAGGCCCAAGATCTCAAAGTTATTCAATATCAGCAACACCCGCCCGGGCATGAGCGAATACCTGCAAGGAAAAGCTTCAATTGAAGAAATTATACAACCATCAGGTATCCATCCGGATCTGATGCTGATAAAATCAGGTGCTATACCAGATAACCCATCAGAACTGCTTGAAAGCGAACGAATGGAGCTGATAATCAATACATTGAAATTTGATTATGATAACATCCTGATAGATTCGCCGCCAATGCGCCTTGTGACTGATACAGCTATACTGGCCCCGCTGTGCGATGTATGCCTGTACATTGTAAGGCATAATTACACCAATAAAGCAGAGCTGGAATATATAGAAGAGGTGTACCAGTCAAACAAGCTCAGGAACATGCAGATAGTTTTCAACAGCGTAGAAATGGACGAGCGTTTTGGATACTCAATGGATTGGGATTACTATGCCGACAAAAAAAGCAAAGAAGAGCCACAATCGGTATTTACAGATTTTGCCGCCAGGTTTTAAGTATCACCCTATCTATTACTCATCAGTATTTATTAAACACATATGTCTATAGCCAGGCGCTTAATTAACGGAAGTTTAGCCTCATGGTCGCAGATTTTGATAACTGTATTTACGCAGGTGCTTTTAGTACCGGTTTATCTCTCATCCTGGGATATTAAAACCTACGGTTTATGGTTAGCGATACAGGCCCTTTCAACCTTGCTCACCACTATTGATATCGGTCATCACAGTTTCCTCAGTTTTGAATTTCTGCGTATTGGTAAAGCAAACCCCAAAAAGATAGGCCTTTACTTATGGTCTGGAGTATGGGTAGGGTTGGGTGTAGGTGTTTTAGAAGTAATTTTGATCATACTCTTGATAAAAACCAGCCTGTTTGGCCTTATACTTAATGAGATAAAAGGCCTTAGTCCGTCGCTTATACACACGGCAGGCATAGTAATTATTATGCAAAGCATTGCCTGGTGTGTTTTTTACAGTGGCTTAGGGGTTATAACACGTGCTTTGCCGGTATTTGGCTATTACCCCCGCGTAGCCTGGTGGACAGCAGCTACAATGGCTGTTAATGCAATTGCGCCGGCTGTTGCTGTTTTATACGGTGCAAGCTTTTGGCAGGCAGCAGTAGCAATGACTGTTGCCGGCAGCGTTATTTATACCATTCAATACATAGATCTCTTTATTCTTATTCATCGGCAAAAAGTAGTGTTCAGTAAAGGATCAATACCATTAGGGTGGCGAAATTTTATTCATTCCATAAATGTATCAGCCAAAAATATGCTTGAGAATTTAAGAAATGTAGGAGTAAGGGTAATACTGGCCCCATTAACTGGTGCTGCAAACCTTGTGGCATTTTCAACTATACGCACGGGAGCTAATTTTGCCATGCAGGGCTTGCACAGTATATCAAATCCTATGTTGCCGGAGCTGATGCATTTTTTAAACAAACGCGAGCAGGAACGCAGCGAAATTGCGCTGGGGACTATATGGGTGGTAATAATTGCGCTGATGGCGCCGGCAGTAGTTGCGCTGCAAACGTTTATCAAACCGCTCTTCAATATGTGGACAAGGGGCAAAGTTATTTTCGATCCCTTGTTGTTTGCAATTTTATCATTAAGCGTTCTGGTATATGCCATTGCACAACCCGCCATCGCTATAGTTACAGGAAATAATCTTTTAAAAGTGCAGTTGAAAATATCTGCTGTTGCCGCTGTTATTGTAGTAGCAGGTATGGTATTGATGGTGCCCTATGCAGGTTTAACCGGTGCGGGCATGATATTGCTTGCTGCAGAAATTGCAACAACAGTTGGCTACATCAGCACAGCTAAAAGCTGGTTAAAATACAACGGCCTTATGTGGCCAAAGCGGGCATCTGTAATTGCTACGCGTGCAGTTTTAATAGCAGGAGTTGGCATGGCACTCATCATTCTATTTGAAAGCAGCCGTTTTATACTGTTGCCAATAATTCTTGCAATGATGCTTTTGAACGGGTACGATTACTGGAGAAGCATGCCTTCGTTCGCTCGTTACCGCGCAAAGGCTATGTTTAGTAATATACAGGCATTCAGGAAATAACATATCTCTCAAACCAGATACTTCATTTATTTTATGAATTTAAATATCTCACAGGGCGGCAGTATCTCACTTCCTGGTGACAAGTATAGCTTTATTGAAAGCCTTCAAAAGTGGTCGTGGTGGGTATTGGTGCTCACTTCGGTTTTGCAAGTTTTTGTATTCACCACACTGCCAAATGCTGTTGCGGTTGTTTGTGTGCTGGCTACCTGGTACTATACCAAAACGGTGTTCCTTAAAATAGGGATGATAAAAGATTACCCGCTTTCAACTTTCCTTATCTTAGGCTTTACTTTAACACAGTTTTACTTCCCGCTGCTGTTTACCCTTGCTGAATGGAAGCCTGTTGTATTTAACTTTGTACTGCCGTACCAGGTATTTCTTCACTCTACGCTTACGTTCGCCGTTTTGGTAATTGCACACTATTTATACAGGCAATTGCCATATACGCTTCACAAACGAGAACGATCATTGCTGGCCAAAGCTGGTTTGTATACACCGCCAACCCATATACAACTATGGATAATGGGTTTATTAGGCATAGGTGCTACTTTTTACGTGTATTTGTATTCGCCCAATATAGGGTGGGAAGTTACCGGCTCTGCAAGTGATAAGGCTATTCAATCTTTAATGCCGTTTTCATACGCACCGTTCTTTATACCTTTTACCGGGCTATATGGTAGTAAACAGCCATTACCCAAAATGCTTATCGCATATCTTGTAGGCTTCACCATGTTATTGTTCCTGGTAAGTATAGGGCGTAACAGCAGAGGTGGTTTTATGATAGGTTTCACGTCGGTAGGTTTCTCTTATTTTATGGGATTACTGCTGGGTGTTTACAAAGCAAAATTTCTTACTGTAAAAAATGCGGTAATAGCATTGGGGGCTTATTTATTATTTACCGGCCCCATAGCAGACATAGGAACAGCGATGGTGCTTGTGCGCGGGCAGCGTATGGATATACCATATGACAGATTGATCAGCCTTACTTTTGAAGCTTATCAGGATAAAAGAACCATTGAACAGTACCGCCAATCTGATATAACCGGCAAGCCGGATTGGGACGAGAATTATTTGAACAATATTTTTTTGGCGCGTTTCTCAAATATTAAGTTTAATGATGCCAGCCTCATAGAGGCAAAGCGAATAGGCCGGCAGGATCCGCTGATGCGTAAGTTCAATATCGATTATGTGTTGTCTATTTTACCTCAGCCGCTGCTTGATGTACTTAAGATAAATGTGGATAAGAAAATGCTCCGCGGCGTTTCCATAGGCGATTATTTATACTATCGGGCTGGAGGGCCCAAAGCCTCTTTGGGCGGATATCGTACTGGCAGCATGGCAGGTATCGGTATGGCAACATTTGGGTGGTGGTACCTGGCTATTTTAGGTATAGGTATAGTGCCGGTATTTTACTTGTTCGACTTGCTTTTTACTAAACAGATCATTCCCGGGAGCATACCAGGCTCATCAACTACTAAACTGAGTTTTAGTTTATGCGGGATGTTGTTGCTCGACTCTATTTTTCGGTTTTTGCCAGCGGAAAGCGCAACTGCCACGGCTACATTTTTAATACGCGATTTTCTACAATTGGTGGTGCTTTATCTTGTTGTTTACCACCTTACTAAGGTTTTTAATATCCTAAGTCCAAAGCCAAAGGCGTTGACCCGAAGGAAGTTGGACATGATTGACAACAACAGTAAGACTCACCCGCCCATATCTTTAAATTTTTAGTATCGATCTATGGCCAATATACTTTATTTGGGTAATAGCCACCCGTCAACCACATCATGTCACCGGGCTAACGCGTTACGCCGGTTAGGGCATACCGTAAAAATTTATGATGTAGATGAAATGGCCTGTCGGCTTGCGTTTTCAAAATTTCTTGAACCAATACATTTTCGTACAGGTTACCGCTTTTTGCAAACAAAAGTTGTTAAATGGGCCCGTAGGGTTGTAGCAGAAAACCCTGAGACTGATCTCATCTGGGTAAACAGCGGCGATAAGTTTGGCCCTGAATGCATGGCTGAATTTAAGAAAAGAGGTGTGCCGATTATATTGTATAATAACGACGATCCAACAGGCGGCAGAGACGGCGGCCGCTTCAATTCACTGCTGGCATCCCTGCCTTTTTATGACCTATGTGTTGTGATGCGCGAGGTAAATGTTGAAGAGTTTAAAGAAAAAGGAGCAAAAAAAGTGCTACGCGTAATGATGTCTTATGACGAGATCATTCATAAGCCTTTTATTGATCCAGCAGATATTCCTCAGGCGTTCAGATCGGAGGTTGTGTTTATAGGCACATGGATGCGCCATGAAAAAAGGGACGAGTTTATTCTTAAACTGATCAATAGCGGCTTGCCATTGGCTATTTATGGAGAGCGATGGGAAAAGTCGCCGTATTTTAAGGACCTAAAGCACTACTACCGGGGCAAAGGTTTAAGTGGAAGGGATTATGTTGCTGCCATACAAGGTGCAAAGATTTGCCTCGGTCTGTTATCAAAAGGTAACCGGGATTTGCATACACAGCGCTCGATGGAAGTGCCTTACGCGGGTGGTTTGCTATGCGCCGAGCGTACTTCAGAGCATACCGAACTCTACAAAGAATATGCTGAAGCAATTTTCTGGAGCGATGCCAACGAATGCATACTGGTTTGCAAGCAATTACTGGCAAACCACAAAATGCGTAACACTATCACTGCAGCAGGAAAACAGCGGGCAAATCAAAACAAAAACGGAAATGAGGACGTGTGCTACCAGATTTTAAAAGAGGTGAACCTGATGGAGCGAACGGATGTGCAGCTTCAATATATAAAATAATTACAAAGCAAGATCAATACTATACCCCTAATGATGATCAGCCAACAAACAGATTCGGCATGGATAAATGTATTCATAACATCAGCGTATACCGATGATGAGCCAATATCCTCTATTTTTAAATATGCGGCATTAGATAAGCTTAAGAAATATAAGGTTGTAAAAAATGCAGATATAGCGGACATTATTCTATTTGTAGAAAACTCCAGGCACGTAGCAGATAGGTTTTACAAAAAACTTAAACAGCATCACCTGGTAAAAAAATATCCTCAAAAGGTATTTATGTATAACCCTCATGACAAGCCCTGGCTGGTGCTGCCCGGTTTGTATGCATCAATGCCTAAACGCTTCTTTGATAAAAACTTCATAGCAGCCTCACCCTATATCGAAAATATAAATCCATATATAAAACACGAGTTATGCATCGCCCCAAAATATCTGTTCACTTTTGTTGGTAGCCCAAATTCGCCCCCGCGGCGTAAGATATTAAGACTTCAGCATCCGAGAGGGATATTGCAGGCATCCCTAAAAAATATGTTTGGCGATAAAGATCACAGGCGTGATAAGATTGATTATGCTGAACTAATTGGGCAAAGTAAGTTTGTATTGTGCCCACGTGGCGCCGGTACATCATCTTTCAGGATATTTGAAACCATGCAGGCAGGCAGGGTGCCGGTTATTATCTCAGATGATTGGGTTGCGCCTCAAGGCCCAGTGTGGAAAGATTTTGCACTTTTTGTAGCCGAACGCGATGTATTTAATATTCCCCTCATATTAGAAAAAGCTGAACATGAATGGGAAGAACGGGCTGCGTTGAGCCGGCAGGCCTGGGAAAATTTTTTCGCTCCGGAAATCATCTTTACCTATCTGCTTGAAAGTATTTTCAGATTACCCAAAACTCAGTCAGAAATTACCTTTTCGTTAAAGGCAAGGCACGTTATACCTTATGCGAGGTATGTTTTCAGGGTTGTATTTATTCAGCCACTAAAGGCTTTGATCGCTTATTAAATATAGCGCAATCCCCTCTGCATATTCTTCATCCTAATAATTGGTCATCACATTAAAATAGTTCAAATGAAAGCAGTAATACTTGCCGGCGGGCTGGGTACGCGTATTAGTGAAGAAAGCGGGGTACGCCCTAAGCCAATGGTTGAAATTGCCGGTAAGCCTATTCTTTGGCATATCATGAAGTACTATTCATCATACGGCATAAACGATTTTGTAATTTGTTGTGGCTATAAATCTTACGTTATAAAGGAATATTTCTCCCGTTACTGTCTTAACAATTCAGATGTAACGTTTGATATGACAACTAATAGCATAGATGTGCACAAGCAAAACGCCGAACCCTGGAAGGTTACGCTGGTTGATACCGGTTATAATACGATGACGGGCGGCCGAATAAAACGCGTAAAAGAATACCTGGGCTCCGAAACATTTTGCATGACCTACGGTGATGGTGTAAGCGATGTGAACATCACAGATTTAATTAGTTTTCATCGCACACAAGGTACATTGGCAACGCTTACTGCTGTACAGCAACCCGGAAGGTTTGGAGCGTTCAATTTAGCTGAACAAGACACCCGTATCAACCATTTTCATGAAAAGCCATCGGGCGGTGATATGCCGTGGATAAATGGCGGATATTTTGTGCTTGAACCTGAAGTTTTAGATTACATAACCGACGACGAGACCACCTGGGAGCGCGAGCCGATGGAGTACCTTGCCAAACAAGGCGAACTTTCTGCTTACAAACACACCGGCTTTTGGCAGCCTATGGATACACTACGCGATAAAATGTACCTCGAAGAGCTTTGGGCGGCGGGGAAAGCTGCGTGGTACCCTAAAGCCACAACTACCGCACCTTGACCACTAAATAACTTATCATATCATGAAAATTTTAATCACAGGAAACATGGGCTATGTTGGCCCGGGCGTTGTAGCGCAATTGCGTGCCGCACTGCCGGATGCTAAGCTTATTGGTTTTGATATGGCTTATTTTGGATCGTGCCTCACCAATGCAGCTATTTTGCCGGAGCGTAAACTTGATGTACAATTATTTGGCGATATACGTAATCTGCCTGCAGAGTTATTACAGGGTGTTGATGCTGTTGTCCATTTGGCCGCCATTTCTAACGACCCGATGGGAAGCCGGTTTGAAAATATTACGCTTGACGTAAATTATCGATCGAGCGTGAGACTGGCTGAGATGGCAAAAGATGCAGGGGTAAGATCATTTGTATTTGCCTCAAGCTGCAGCATGTACGGGGCTGCAGAAGGGGCACCTAAAACTGAAGATTCTACGCTGAATCCCCTTACGGCCTATGCGCGATCAAAGGTTTTCACTGAGGCGGATATTAAACCGCTTGCAGATGAAAATTTTACCGTCACATGCCTGCGTTTTGCAACGGCTTGCGGCATGAGCGATCGTTTGCGGTTAGATCTTGTATTAAATGATTTTGTAGCGTGTGCGGTTTCGGCCGGTCATATCAGTATCTTAAGTGATGGCAGCCCATGGCGTCCGCTTATTCATGTTAAAGATATGGCGCTTGCCATTGAGTGGGCTGTGAACCGCGATAGCAAAAACGGAGGGCAGTATTTGGCTGTTAACGCCGGTAGTAACTCCTGGAACTATCAGGTACACCAACTGGCAACTGCCGTTGCAAAAGAAATATCCGGTACACAAATAACCTTGAATACAGATGCGCCGCCGGATAAACGATCTTACTGTGTAAACTTTGATCTGTTCGCCAAACTGGCACCAGCTCATCAGCCCCGTTACACACTTGAGGGAACTATAAAAGAACTTGCCGAAGGTTTAAGCGCTGTAAACTTTACTGATGCAGATTTTAGAAATTCTAAGATGATGCGTTTAAAAGTTTTAACCGGCTTACAGGATACCGGCCTAATAAATGACGACCTGGAGTGGACGGATAAGGTAGCATATATTGCCGAACGTTCATCTCCCTTTGAAACCGTATAATCCATCATCATGATATTTACCGAAACAAAATTAAAAGGAGCATTTACCATTGATGTAAAGCGCCTGGAGGACGATCGCGGCTTTTTTGGCCGCTCATACTGTATGGAAGAGTTTGATATACAAGGACTAAATATAAATGTAATGCAGTCTAATGTGAGTTTCAACAAAAAAAAGGGGACGTTGCGTGGCATGCATATGCAGATTGCGCCTTATGGAGAAACCAAACTGGTACGCTGTACCCGTGGATCTATATATGATGTTATAGTTGATCTGAGGCCAAAGTCAGAAACTTATACACAATGGGTAGGTGTAGCACTTTCTGCTGCCACTTACCGGATGCTTTATGTACCAGAGGGTTTTGCCCACGGCTTTATTACCATGCAGGATAATACAGATGTTACCTACCAGGTAACCCAAATGTATGTTCCTATAGCTGAAAAAGCCTACAGGTGGGACGATCCTGCATTTGATATAAAATGGCCCGTAGATCCAGTTGTAGTTTCAGACAAAGACCGGTCGCACGCACCATTTGAGCCGCATATCATGGCGTAATAGTTATTAATACTTCACTCTTAATTTACACAAAATGATCATAGTTGATACCGCACTGGCCAAACGCGCGGCTCAAAATAACCCCGTGAGGGTTGCAATGGTAGGTGCCGGCTTTATGGCCAAAGGCATAGCCATACAAATATGTAACTATGTGCCGGGCATGGAGCTCGTTGCAATTGCTAACCGCAATATTGAACATGCTAAAGTTGCTTATAACGAAGCAGATATTTTTGATGCAAGCACGGTTGATACCGTTGCCCAACTGGAGATAAACATTAAAAAAGGCGTTGTTAGTGTTACTGATGATGCCTTTTTGCTTTGTAAAGCCAATGGGATAGACGCAATAGTTGAGGTTACCGGCGCTGTTGAATTTGGAGCTAACCTTATACTTGCAGCTATTGAAAACCAAAAGCACATCATTTTAATGAACGCTGAAGTTGATGGAACGGTTGGACCGATACTGAAAACTTATGCCGATGAAGCGGGTGTAGTGTATACCAATGTTGATGGTGACCAACCCGGCGTTCAAATGAATTTGTATCGTTTTGTAAAAGCGCTTGGGGTAAAGCCGGTGCTTATAGGCAACATTAAAGGCCTCCACGACCCGTATCGTAATCCAACCACACAAGAGGCGTTTGCAAAAAAATGGGGACAAAAGCCTGCAATGGTCTCTTCATTTGCAGACGGAAGCAAAATATCGTTTGAGCAAGCTATTGTTGCAAATGGTACCGGTATGCAGGTAGCAAAGCGGGGAATGCTTGGCCCAACAGCAGCACCCGGTACGCCGCTTAAAGAAGCCATTGCGCTATATCCCATAGAAGAATTGATCAACAATGGTCCTGGTATTGTTGATTATGTGGTGGCTGCTGAACCAGGGCCCGGCGTGTTTGTAATTGGTACGCATGACCATCCTCGGCAAAAACATTATCTTAATTTATATAAGTTAGGAGAGGGGCCGCTTTATCTTTTTTATACGCCTTATCACTTGTGCCATTTTGAAGTACCAATGACCATTGCGCGTGCGGTTCTGTTTCACGATGCTGCATTAACCCCTTTGGGCAAGCCTTATGTTGAAGTTGTTGCCGCTGCCAAAATCGATCTTAAGGCAGGAGATGTTATTGATGGAATTGGCCATTACATGACCTATGGCCTGTGCGAAAATGCCGATACCGCAGAAATGGAAAACCTGTTACCAATAGGCGTAGCCGAAGATTGCATCCTAAAACGAGATGTTAGTAAAGACACAGTTTTGACCTATGACGATGTTATCCTACCGGAGGGGCGTACAATTGACAGACTTAGAGCGGAACAACGCGCGTATTTTAAATCTGAACATGAATTAAGCAAACAGGTATAAGCATGTCAAAACTTTCCATATCTCACCGCCTCAATATGGCAGTAGCCGAGCGTAAAAGAGTACTGATAACAGGTGCAGCCGGGTTTCTCGGCTCGCATCTTTGCGATAGATTTATAAAAGAGAATTTCCATGTTATTGGCATGGATAATTTGATAACCGGCGACTTGCGCAACATTGAGCATCTGTTCAAACTCGAGAACTTTGAGTTCTACAACCACGATGTTTCCAAATTTGTGCATGTGCCGGGCGAACTGCATTACATCCTGCATTTTGCATCGCCGGCCAGCCCTATCGATTATTTGAAGATACCCATCCAAACTTTAAAGGTAGGATCATTGGGTACGCATAACCTGCTGGGTTTGGCACGTGCTAAAAATGCACGTATGCTTATTGCTTCAACATCAGAGATCTATGGCGACCCTACCGTTAACCCACAGCCTGAAGAATACTGGGGTAACGTAAATACGGTTGGTCCGCGTGGTGTGTATGATGAGGCAAAACGTTTCCAGGAATCCATCACCATGGCTTACCACACCTTCCATGGTTTGGAAACCCGAATTGTGCGCATCTTTAATACCTATGGTCCGCGTATGCGCCTTAATGATGGCCGTGTGCTACCTGCCTTTATCGGCCAGGCTTTGCGTGGCGAGCCGTTAACGATGTTCGGCGATGGTTCGCAAACGCGTTCTTTCTGTTATGTTGATGACCTGATAGAGGGTATCTACCGATTGCTGTTCAGCGACTACGCACAGCCAATGAATATCGGTAACCCGGATGAGATAACCATCAAGGAATTTGGGGAAGAGATCATTAAACTTACCGGCACAAACCAGGAGTTGATAAGCCTGCCCTTGCCAACCGATGATCCAAAGCAACGCAGACCGGATATTACCAAAGCCAGAGCAATTTTAGGCTGGGAGCCAAAAGTATCCCGTGCGGAAGGTTTGAAGATCACTTACAATTATTTTAAGTCTTTGCCGGAACACGAGATAAAACACAAGGATTTTACCTGGTACAATAAAAGTTTATAGGTTGATCTTTACTATTAAAAACACTGAATTTTTTGCTTAAAAAATGAAACTTCCTATATTGGTTTTTCGTAAAAGAGTGTAGTTGATATAGCTTACGCTTTGTTCTATAAACAAGGTGCAAAAAGAGTTAATTAACGTACTGCTGCCCTTTAAGAAAATGGACCGCATACACTAATTCTTTAACCAATATGAGTACAGTTATGAGTTCTGAACCAGGCATCTTAAAAAGTATGAACATAGAAGTGGCTGGGTATACCTATACCGTAAATTCAAGCGATATAGCCGATTTTCTAACCGCTTGTGAGGCGTTTATGGCCATACGCGGCAACGAGTTTGAGATAATGACGCAGACTATTACAGATACCATTATCGATAATTGCAGTGATAAGCTCACCTTGGAAAGTTTGCGCCCGCAACTCAAATTTCTGCGTGAAGTGGGTTATCTTTTAAATGGATTTGTCTCAAATATGGGTGAGTGACCGCTGTTAGATTTCCTGTTGATAATCAATTTAACCTTCATTGATTTTAGCGCTTTGCGATAACTCTTGCACACTGCTCCTTAAAAGCTCGTTATATTTCTCCAACAGTGTTATATATCGGTCTTTCCAATAATTTTCGTCTTTTTCTTCCTTAACCGGCAACCAATCACTTGTTCGAGCCTTGTTTTGGATGTGTTGAAAATCATCTGCGCTAAACAGCGACGGAAAGTCTTTTGAAAAATCATAATTAAGTGCAAGGCCTATACGGTAAATAATTTCCGGTTTTAGCCGTTTTTGCTTGAACCAGTTATATACCGATCTGCGATTAACGTTTGTTAATTTGGCAAGTTCGCTTATACTATACCCATCCCTCCTTATTACTTTTTCTACTATTTGACCAAAATGATCCATTGCTAAATTATGTTTAGGCGACCGCGGTAAAACACAGATGATTTGTCTGGCTGTTACTACGAAAGGCACGTCGAAATATGAGTAATATGATTTTGGCTCACCTTCACAACTAATGCGCAGCCCAGTTGCTCAAGTACCATTAGTATTGATGAACCGTTGATATCGGCTATGTGGCCTTCCTGATTTATAAAAGGCCCGTGGTTGATATAAATCCTATCGCCCACACCAAATTGTTTGTAATTAATAACTTCAAGATTGGTGTCGTTCACGGTTATGATATTCTTTACCCTTTCCATCTCATCTTGCCGTATCTGCACCGGTAAACCGCAATGTTTTACAAAGCTGATAATACCCGGTACTTGTAATACTCTGTTCTGTTCTGACGGCGTAATTTGCACAAAAAGGTATGACTTAAATAGGGGTATTTCCACTGTTTTATAACGATCTGCCCACTTTTTTTTAACCTTTATAATCGGGCAATAGCTAACCAAATCATTGTCAGTTAAAAGTTGACCGGCTTTTTTTTCCCAGTTGGAACGAGTGTATACAACCATCCAGTTTTTCGATGCCGGCATCAAATTTTTTTTTATAACTAACGGTAATTTAGAAGCAAGCATAATGTTAAAGTTTAGCGTTTTGTTTATTGTTGAATTGCAATAATGACTAAATTTAAGTATTAACTAAGCGTGTTAATATTAATTTCAAATTCTGTATAACGATTTGTAATTAAGTGTGAAAATCTGTAAAACTTGGTGTGTTGATTTTAGATTTAGTGAATAAAGATTGGGCTGCTGTTAAACACATCCATTATTAAGTGTAGATAATAGCCCAATAATATTTACTTTTTTAAATCCAATTGCGGCTGGTAGGTTGCCGTATTATACTGGAAAATTAAATTTCAATCTCTGATTCAGATAAATCTGAGGAAAAGTTGCAAGAAATTTGGTTTGGCCTTTTGTGTTTTGCATCTGTTCAATTATATCCAGTAAATTAATTTCGCCTTGTTCGGCTACGTTGTTAATTTTTGCATAATAAAACGCCAGAATTGGTTCCGGTATTTATATGCATGATAGGTAAACTATTGAGTTATCTGTTCGAATTCGAATTGCCGGATTTACTCAAAGTTGAGACTTTGGATTTTACGTATTAGCAATTGACACGTTTGGCAGATTAGGTAAGTACACTAAGTGGTTTTTACACTAACTAAACCTTGATGCGAGCGTATTTGCTCACATAGTAGCGAAAGATGTAAGTCTGTTTTATTTTCGCTTTGATAGATATTTAATAAATTGATAATGCGATCGTCATTCAACCCGGTCATTAACAATTCGATGCTCTTGAGTGAGGAAACGGCCACGGCATTTGTTATATTGAGATAATACAGTAGTGCAAGGTTCCGCTCAATAATATTATCACGGGTATTCAAAATGTTATCGAAGGCATTTTCCATAAAACCGATCAGATCCTTACAGCACATAAAAGAATAATCCAAGTCTGTCAATGCGTAAATTGATTCGAGTACTGAACACCGTCCCTCTGCATTTTGGTAAAAGTTATCAATAAGGCTTCTGGAATCTTCAAAATCGGGATGTGTGCATATTTCAGATAATCGCTCTACAAGATGCGATTCTGCACAATAGAGTTGATTTAGATACCCTGAAAATTGAGTATAGAAAGTCATAGGTCAGTTTTGCACTATTGATGTATAACAAAAATACCATCATGTATTTTTACTATGCGGGTAAATAACACCAAATTACACGGTTAAATACTTCACTTTTTTTAACCGTATTACAAGTCTAATTTTATGGTTACTTTTATCACCTACCTATTAAGCGCAACCGATGCCTGAGACACCCAAGAAGAACGAATTTGCAGAACAAGCAGAAGAAGTAACGGTTGAAGCCGACCCGAGGAATACATCGTCTGAATCTTTTCCTGTAATAGGGCTTGGCGGATCGGCAGGTTCTTTTCTGTCTTTTGAAAAATTTTTTTCTAAAATGCCGACAGATAGCGGGATGTCTTTTGTGGTTATCATGCATCTTGATCCAAATTACCGCAGTCATCTTGATGAAGTGTTTCAGCGTTTTACTGGCATGCCGGTATCTGAAGCCGTTGACGGTGTGGTTATCGAACCCAATAAAGTGTACCTCATACCCCGTAACAAAGATATGGGTATTCATAACCGGCGGTTATTATTAATGCCCGCATCTAAAAATAAAGGTGTACGCCAGCCAATAGATTTTTTTCTGCAAAGCCTTGCTGACGACCAATGGGGGAAAGGGGCGGGGGTTATATTCTCAGGCATGGGTTCTGATGGCGAAACCGGTATACGTATGCTTAAAGAAAAGCTTGGCGTAACTTTAGTTCAGGACCCCATGACTGCAGAATACGATAGCATGCCCAGGGCTGCCATTGGAACGGGCCTGGTTGATTTTGTGCTTGCGCCGGAGGAGATGCCAAATACCCTGATCCGTTACATGAACCATCCTGCGCTCGCACTGGATTCAGATCAGGAGCGGTTTGCCATGCAAACGGGTAATGCCGTGCAAAAAGTTTTGATGTTGCTACGGTCATACACCGGTAATGATTTTGCTCAATATAAGATGAGCACCATTACCAGAAGAATTGACAGGCGGATAGCTTATTATCAGTTAAAAGATTACGATAGTTACGTAGATCTGCTTAACGAGAACCCCCAGGAAATAAAAACACTTTTTAACGAACTATTAATAGGGGTTACCAAGTTTTTCAGAGATGAGGAAGCTTTTGACAGGTTAAAGTTAAAAGTATATAACCTGCTGAAAAATAAAAGCGCAGACGATCCAATACGTGTTTGGATCGCAGGATGCTCCACCGGGGAAGAAGCTTATTCTATTGCCATGATCATCATGGAATGCCAGGACCAGGAACCTAATCATATTCAGCGTAAAATACAGATCTACGCTACTGACCTGGATCAGGATGCCTTGGAGTATGCGCGGGCTGGTGTTTATCACAGTAATATTGCTGCTTACGTATCACCAGAGCGGCTGAAGAGGTTTTTTACCAAAAGGGGAAACGAATACATTGTGAACAAGCACATGCGGGAGATGATCGTGTTTGCTCAGCAAAACATCATCAAGGATGCGCCTTTTATACGTCTTGATCTGGTTTGCTGCCGTAATATGCTGATCTATTTTACCGCTGAACTTCAAAAAAGGATTATTCCGCTGTTCTATTACGCACTTAATCCAGGTGGTTTATTATTAATGGGGCCTGCCGAAACGATCGGGGGCTTTACTGATATGTTCTTATCGGTAGACCATAAATGGAAATTATTTGAACGGATTAAAGGTAATGTACAGGTAACCAGACTGGCCGATTTCCCTTTTAATGTTGCTCCTGTACCATTGCCAGAAAATAAAATAGATAAAAAAGCTCCTATGTTAAACCCAGTAAAGTCGGCAAATGATTTTTTTAATCAAGTTTTGATAGAACACCTTGCACCTGCTGCAATATTGGTAGATAGAAAAGGAACCATTTTATTTACAAATGGAAAAACCGATGAATTATTATCCTTTCCAAGCGGCCAGGCAACCATGAATATTCATAAAATGATACGGGAAGAGTTACGCTACCCGATAGACTATTGCATAAGTCAAACTTTGGCTGACGAAAAGAATGTGGCTGTGCGCGATGTAAAGCTAAAAGGTGAAAAATCTAATCAGTTGATAAACCTGCGTGCTGTTAGAGTTGAACAAGAAGGAATGCAAGATTCTGTGTTGTTGATTTTTGAAAAATTGATGGCTCCTGTAAAGCGTGGCGCCCGGATAAAGGCTGCAACTGCGGACGAATCTTCCCGGGTGTCTGAGCTTGAACGTGAACTCCTGTTTACACGGCAAAGATTAAATAATACCATTGAGCAAATGGAATCATCAATGGAAGAACTTAAATCAACAAACGAAGAATTGCAGAGCACAAATGAGGAATTGCAGAGTACTAATGAAGAATCGTTGACCACGAAAGAGGAAATGCAATCGTTAAATGAAGAGCTGATGACGATAAATGTGCAATATCAATCGAAGGCAGAAGAGCTTACACGGCTTAACAACGACATGAAAAACCTGCTCGACGTTACCGAGATCGGCACCATCTTCCTTGACAACAACTTAATTATTCTTCGATATACGCCACAGGTTAAAAAGTTATTTAACCTCATCTCAACTGATGTAGGGCGGCCTATTATGCATGTGGTAGATAATTTTGAACAATCACTTAAGGAAGATGATATCAGAGAAGTAATTGAGAAGCTTACGATCAAGGAAATAGACATGAGTACATATGACAAGGAATGGTACCGTGTCAGGATTATGCCTTACCGTACGTCTGATAATTTTATTTCAGGGGCTGTGATCACCTTTACGTTGATAACAGACTTTAAATTAATGCAGTCGCAACTAAACACACTTAAAGAGTATGCAGATGCGATGGCCGAACAATTTACCCAGGCAATGTGCAGGTTAGACAGATCATTGTCTGTCACATACGCAAACCGGGCATTTTTTAATTTTTTTGAAGTGCTTAGGACGGATGTGCTTGGAAAACCGCTGCCCGCTTTTCTTCGCCAGCGCTGGCAAACAGATGCAGCTACCGATACCTTAAATAAATGCATATCGACGGGAATGCCGCAAGAAGCGGCTATTTTGATACCCGGGAGGGACAAAGAAATAATTATCAGGTCTCGTCTTTTTGATGCTGAACTCAAAAGTGACATTTCATTAATGTTGTTTACGATCGATGACGAAACAATCAGCCAACCATAAAGGGGATAAATCATCGGGTGATGTTTACCTTCTCCAGCAACTGCAACTTCACCAGGCTGAGCTGGAAATGCAGAACGATGAACTGAGGTTAGCTAACGAACAGTTGGAACTGCAGCAGTTGAAATTTGCAGGTATCTACGACCTGGCCCCGATAGGATATTTTATTTTAGATCCTGAAGGAATAGTAAATGAGGTAAACAATGCCGGCATGAACATGTTGGGGACAACCAAACACAGGATTCTGAACAAGCGGCTGCACTCATTTTTGTCGCCGGAATACGCTGATCGCTACCACTTTTTTTTTCGGGATCTAATCAGGACCAAGACTAAGCAAAGTTGCCTGCTTAAATTACTTACAGAAAATGCTTCGGAAGTTTACGTACAGGTAGAAGGTATTGCTATATCTCCCGCGGACGCCATGCCGCTTCAGTGCGACATAGCCATGATCGATGTTACTGAACGCGTAAATGCCGACAAAAACCTGATTAAAACTAAAGAGCGGCTCGAACTCGCGCTCGAAGCTTCTGCCTCTGGCACATGGGAACTGGAACCGAATACCATGACCTTTCATCTGGATGATACTAACTTTCAAATATTTGCTATCGAAAACAAGGAATTTGACGATAAGTATCAAACCTTTATCAATATGGTTCACCCGGATGACCGTACAAGGGTTGATCAGCACTTTCGGAAATCATTAAATCAGCAAAGCGAAATCGATGTGGTCTGCAGATTTTTAAACTATGCCGGGAGCGAATGTTTTGCAAGTATTCGCGGCCACATCATTCACGAGGAGAACCAGCCCGACCGATTTATCGGTATCATGATGGATATTACGGAAAAAAGACGCATCGAGCAAGAATCCGCCCAATTAAAACATGATCAACAAACGGCTATTGCACTGGCCACATTGGCAGCCGAAGAAAACGAGCGAAAAAGGATAAGTGATGCCCTGCACGACGGGGTAAGCCAGTTGCTATACGGCATTCGTATCCGCCTGTCGGCTTTACAGACTGAAGATAATTTACCGGAGGTGAACGGGGTTAATGCGTTATTAGACGCCGTTATTGATGAAACCAGGAATTTATCCTTTCAACTGGCGCCCGCTATTCTCACAGATTTTGGATTGGGAGCAACTCTTGAAGAACTTTGCACGCGGCTGTCTACTGAGCACATGACCATAACAGGCAAACTCAGCGGTTTTGCCAGAAGGTTTTCACTTGATATTGAAATATGTATCTTTCGTATTATACAGGAATTGGTAAACAATGCTATGAAGCATTCAGGCGCCTCAAGAATTGCTATCGACGTACATAAGAATAAACTTATCGAGATCAATGTTACTGATAACGGAAGAGGTTTCCCCCGTACGGCCCCCCAGCAAGTACCAACCGGTGCAGGGCTTACAAGCATTCGGAATCGTGTAAATCTTTATAATGGTACATTAAAAATTGAATCGAACGCCGGCAGCGGTACATCAGTGACCGCGACGTTAAGTTATTTGAGAACTGATAAAGCAGATAGCATATGATACATATTATATTGGCCGAAGACCACCACATTGTTAGGGGAGGGATACGTTCCCTGCTGGAAAAAGAAAAAAACTTTTCAATTACAGGTGAAGCATCAAATGGCGAAGACGTGCTAAATTTACTGGAGAGAGGCGTTAAAGCAAATATTGTTCTGGCAGATATGAATATGCCACAAATAGGTGGGATTGAGCTTGCTGAAAAGCTTAAAACAAATTATCCTGAAGCAAAAGTGATCATTTTAAGTGCTATGGATAACGAGAAGTACGTATTAAAAGCTTTTAAAGCCGGTGCTAAGGGGTATCTGTTAAAAAGCGTCAGTCCGGACGAATTGGTATTTGCGATCAAACACACCCATCACTTTACGCAATACATTTGTTCAGATCTTTCAAGACGGTTCCTGAATAGATTGCTTGCACTTCCTGACCCTGTAACGCATAAAAACGTTCAGAACATCGATTTTTCGAACCGGGAAATTGAAATAATATCGTTATTGGGTGAGGGTTTTACTAACCAGGAAATTGCAGATAAATTATTTACCAGCAAACGAACTATTGAAAATCAGCGGCAGGCGATGATCGACAAAAGCGGCACTCGCAATACTATTGCACTTGTACGGTTTGCCATGCTTAATGCTATCATTTAAACTCTGGGAACAAATTTTATTTAGCATTTTGCTCATTTGCCTGTTTGCAATAAAGCTTTAGCAGGTTGTGGTGCTTTTCCAGTAATTCCACGTATTTATCTTTCCAGGTGAATCCTCGGCTTTCGTTAAAGGAATGATCATTCTCTGAAAATGATCTGACTGAGTCTGATGAGAAATTGAAATCCTCTGTGCTGAATAATTCCGGTAGGTCTTTTGAGAAATCACACCTTATCAGATTGCCTATTTTAATGATCTGACTTTTGTTTAGCTCCCTCCTTTGAAAAAAATTATATAACGATCTTCTGTTTATCTTAAGTTCTGAAGCCAGTGTACTGATACTGTAACCGCACCGTCTGATTCGATATTCTACTAATTGCCCATGATGTTTTTCCATACTCATTCTGTAAGCAGGACTAAAAATAGGCCTTTCGGTTTTTCGTTCTATAGTAAAATTACGCTCGAGATGTTGTATAACTACTCTGTTTTCTTGTAGCTGATGTATCAGAAGAAACTGATCTATTTAAAAATTCAATTTTATTTTAAAACAAAAAGCCTCTAAATCATACGATTTAGAGGCTTTTTAATTTCTTGCGGAGAGCTAGGGTTCAGAACCTTGGCTCTTATATATTGATTATCAGTAATTTACATTTTAAAAAGTTCCTTACTCTACGAATGACGCATTTAGCAAGTTTACTCTAATCGTTAAGTCAAATATAGCTAATTTTCAAGTATTTCAAAAGATGTTTCAATTTTTCTGTTTCCTAATTTGTTGATCAATTTTTTAAAAGATTTGGGATACTACATTTTTATAGACCATTGCTTTATAAATAGTTAGTAAATTTTTACACATTTTAAGCTTTTAGAGAAATGCTTATGTAAGTAATTTAGATTTCGAATTAAGCTATGGTTTTGGAAATTTATCCAAACCTTTTTTATCCACCCAAAGTCGGAATTTATTTCAAGAACTAATCAAATTTTTATACTTGATAAGCAACTATTACTAGTCAGTTTTAGGGTTGAAAAATTTTTCATTTTCCTCTTGATATCTTTTGACATCATCGGGTTTGAAATATCTGATGTCGGCCGTATGTCCTGCTTCCCACTGCGTAGTTCCCATACCATAAAAACTGGATAAAACATTCGGATGATAGGTGCCTTTTAACAACGCGATTATATCAAATGCAAACTCCGAAAAATAGCTTTCAGAGTGGGTGAGTTGCGTCTTAAAATACAGACCTTCGCTTACTTTCTTGCTTTTGGAGGTTGCCCAAAAGAATAATGATTTATTCGAGGATTTGCGATCTTCAGCGTCCCTTAGCAAAGATAGTTTTCCACTGTAGTATTTATCGAGGGTATCGATGCGTAGGATATACCCTCCGTAAAAACCCCGTAAGATTGATGCTTCAACCAGGGCATCCAGTGCTGCAAAATCCGTTTCATCTTCTTTCCGGAGTTCAAAGAAAACCGTAGCGCAAAAGAAATTCCCGGGTAGGTATAATTTAACAGGAGAATTAGCTGCATCTATGTAGGACATCAAAGGCTTTAGCTTAGCCAGCTGTTCAACAGCTTTCTCTACAGAGTTTTTCTTAAAGGCAGATTTTACCTCAATTACACCTCTAACATATTCCACCGGCACCGCCAGCGATCTTCCCTGTGAAGAAGCGTCCGAACTATTATCAACCCATAATATTGGTGATTCCAACTGATCGTAGATAATCACATCATAATGAACCATGTGCTGAGCGTTCGGCACCCCCTGAGAAATAATATAACCAGAAGTTACGCCATATCTTTTTGGCAAAAAGTTAATCAGCCATTGTCTAAACTCCGCTTCCGCTACCACGCCATGGCTAGTTTGAACAGCTTTTTTCGCGCTCAACGTGCGGGCCTTATCATAAGCAGCAAGCATTTCATCCCTTGCGGTAAGAAACTGTTTCCATCCCTGATTAGGGATCTGGACGTTAAGTGGAGAATGATTGTCAGACATAGCGTTTGGTTGTGGAATCTAATTTACCAATTTCATAATATGAGTGTTGGAATCGAGATGTTAAATTTTGGAATTAGAAAGAACATAAACAGATAGGTGGTTGTATTTGTCAATGCGAGGGGCGTCGTTAAATGTGGTACAGGTAAGCGCTATGCGCCAATTAAATAAAATTGAATAAAATGAGCTCTAATTTGATTGTTTTATCTGAATCCTTGAAATGCCGAAAAGTATATGAATACGAAGTTTCTTTTCGTTGTCCTTCAAATTTGAGGTATAGAGGGTGAGATTTTACTGTTTCGACAGCAGTTTCCATTATTTTAGTAAAACCAGATGCTGTTGTATTAAAAATAAGGAGGGCAGCTTTACCATCGCGCCAAATCACATATCGTTTAAAAAGCTGATCTAACGCCTTCGTTAGATGTGTTTTTCCTCCCCATAATTTACACTCTGCGACTAACAATACTTCTTTATTGCTGTTTCTGATCAAGATGTCACTTTTGCCAGATCCATGAAAGGTTTCACCCGTGGCAGTATGAGAATTTGAAATGGCATCTAAGTAATTAACGAAATAATCCCGATAGCGCTCTTCATCCATCTTGGTAGCCAAACTGCGATAGGCTTCCAAACCGGTACCCAATTGAAGCATGTAATCCAATATTTGAAAATACGCAACATTACTGATCCCAGAAATGGTTTCTTCTTTAAAGATGGGATCAGCCGGACTTCTCGAAAAATAGTTTTCTAATGTGAGATTTACTTCATCCTTGGTTTCTTCAATCGCGAAAGGCTTTTGATTATAGACCGTTAAATTGTACTTGCCGTTCTTCGCCTTCGTAGTATTGACCAATCCTACTGAAGGTAATTTGTCAAGGTGTTTGGCTATTGAATCAAGTAGATCGCCGGATCTTAAAAATACTTTCAACCAGACCTTCCCATCTCCAGATCTGATCTCAGTTTCAAATTTTTGTCCGGGTACATTCAAAGACTCTAAAGCTATTTCGTTTGATTCAGTTCGAGCGGTAAAAGGTGAGGCTTTATCCACTGATTTTTTATGCGAATCAATAATTTCTTTGCAGATGGTGTCCTGTGGATGATCTTTTGCCACTTCGTAAAGCATGGCCTTTGGCGCCCGCTTGTACACCATGTGTATCAGTTTGAGCAAATGATCATCCTTTAGATGATACTTGTTTTGACAGTGGGCGATTAATAAGATATCCAGGTCATGATTTAAGTCTTCTAATTTTTCTTGATCAGCGCCGCTAACTGATTGGAAAAAATGTTCCATGAATATACTGATCGCATGTGCAATGCTGGGATCTTCATCCAGCTTATTCCCGTGATCATACAGTAACCTGATAACCTCGCTAAATTTGCCTTGACTTAAATTTTGATAAATGATTTCTTGGGTTAACATTTGGCGCTTTGTGAATGGATTAAAGTTAAGGTGGTTAGTGCGGTAAAATTAGGCATAATTGCAAAATTGATCTTCATACTATTTCCGCCCGATCATCTGCTTTAAATAGCAACAATAAATGCAGGTTCTAAATTAGATCAATGCCCATCGTCATCAAATACTATATTAGGATTGCCGTACAAATGCATAGCAGCCCAACCTCGTGGCGAGTAAAATCCAAAGTATTCATCAAAACCTTTTTTTGCTGAAATTTGATTAGCTTGTTGAACGGCGAATGCAAGCCTATTCCCGCTTTTCAAGCTTTCCAAAAAGCTATCGAGCCAAATCCCTGTAATTGCGGGATTAAATCGCCAGGCGGGCGCTACAACCGCCTGATAGCCGAAAGATAAAATCTCATGAACTAGGGAAATCAGCTTTTGATTGAATATATCTTTAGTCATCGCGCCCGAATCGCAAATAAAAATAACAGCAATAAAACCAGTACCAAATACTCTGGCCACGCCCGACTCATTGATGAGTGCATGTCCGGCGTTTTGCCCCCTGGTATGTACAGACCTGAATCCTGTTACCGTTTTTGCACCATGGGCAACAAATACATTAATTAAGGCATTGAGTGCGGGTTTGGGATAAATAGTAGTTTGAATGGCCGTATTATATTTGCCTTCGATAACGGGTCGTAAGGTATTTTCCGCAATAAACAAAACCATGTCTTCATCAACTATGGGCACCCAGCAGGCGACGCTTAATTCTGACACTTTTTTTGTGAGAAGACTGCTATGAGCCGAGAAATATTCTAATGATATAATATTAGTAACAGGTTTATGAAACCCAATAAAATCATAGGGTTGTTCTTTTATATGGTCTTGTACCCGAACTTCGTGTTGTTCAATATTTTCAGGCTTTGTTTGATCAACTGGGATTTCTAAAAGATTTGGCGGGTAAGCCGCTAAATCAAAACTATAATAAACTAAAAGTTCCTCGTATGGAAATGGGCAATTCAACCTTGAAAACTCCAGTTCTTTCAGGTCGTCAATATAGTCACCTTCCTGCTGATTGATCGGATAGCCATTTTTTTCGTCAAAATAATAGTCAGGAAGCTTATTTAGCCAGTCACGCATCGCCTTGATGTCCCAATTCGATAATTTTTCAATGGCTGATCCTTTATTTTCATCAATATATAATGCATAAACTTTGTTATCAAACTCAAAAATCCAGGTTATAACCTGACCCGATTTTATAGGTATAGATTTTATTAATTCGGTTCCGTAGTTCTCTGAGAATGATTTACCATCTGCTTTGGTAATAAACTCCAGTGTTTCGCTGATTACTTTTTGATGGAAATTAAGTGTCTGGTCATTGATCACTAATCCACACAGTAACAAATTATCAATGTGCAAAGGATCAACTGAAAGGCTTGCAACGTTATTTGCTAACAGTTGCAGCGCAGTAATTTCTGCCGCATAATCTTCGGTACTTCGGGTTTCTAACGCCTTATTCAAAGAATCTTTTAATAAGTCAACAGAAGTCTCCTCATTAGGAAAAAACTGTCCCTGCATGTTTTTGAGGGTTGTAGGGTCGATGACCTTTTCAAATTCTGCTAAGAAAACTTTTAAGGACGCTGGTATAGTAATGTGGCCTCTTGATTCTATGTTTACCAAGTTGTATATAAGTGCGGTCCAAGGTAGCGCACCCTGTTGCCCATGCTCTGTAATTTGTAAGATATTGTTCGTTAAAAAGTCTTCCGCCAGTTGCATGTAGCCTTGCAGGCCATCTATATCTTCGAGCTTTGAGTTAAGGTAACTCAATGTAATTTGCTGCCGCTGATATGATTTTAGCGGCATCGAATTGAGGCTTTGAAAAAAGTTATCCGCCATATCGTTAAATCCAAAGTTTCGGAAAAATAACATGGCATTATAAAAACCGTCGAAAACCTGGTGCTCTTTAACAACGGATAAGGCGTTTAAAGCTGCGAAATAAGCGCCGCCATAGAACGCAGCATCATGGACACTTTTTTGTTTAGCAAAGCATTTAAATTGCACGAGCCAGCCCAGTAGGGGAACTCTTTCGTAGTTGAATGAATATGCCAGCGCTTCCTCGCTAAAATCACGTGCTTTCTGATAATGCCCATTATAGTTGAGCAAGTCCATTAAATTTAAAAACAGTGTGTACACTTCCTTCTCAAAATGTTCCAATCCTGCTGCTAAACCACTTATGATGGTCACTAATATGTATAGATCGTTAATTTGTTCCTCCGTATAAATACCAGGCCCGAAAGCTGCTGCCAGTGAAAAGAGATGTCTTATCAGGTTGTCGCGGTCTTCATCAGAAAGATCGTGCGTGAATTGAAAGGTTGATGGGCTTACCGGCCCACCTGCAGTCAATTTTTCATTAACCTCGTCCCATTGTTTCGTTGCTCTCTCATGATCAATCGGAGGCAAACCAGCTGGTTTATCTTCTTTAAATCCCTTTTTAGCAACCTTCCTACTTAAATTCAGTAAGTTGTTTACCAGCTGCACCATCCCGTCTATTCCAACTTTCTTAAAGTTTGAAAGTAGCGTCATGCGGGAATTCCTATTCGTTTTATCAACGGAGAAATAACTGAAGGTTAGTGGTGTCAAAAAATCAATCCTTTGGGTAATCAGTCTTTTTCCTTCAGGATCTTTTTCGTAATCCGTATTAAAATAATACAATTGTTTTAAGCAGTCTTCCAATTCAAACACCAAATTATTCATGCTGTCTCTGAGCGATTGCATTTCAGGATGTTGTGAAAATACAATGGGGGTGGCATCACCGGGAGATATTTTAAAATTCTCCATGTGCATGTTTTTCTGTAACTCGTACACCGGTGCAGGTTGATAGGCGAAAGACAAAAAGTTAGCATCAAATGTCTCATCGTCATGATAATATGGATAAGATGATAAGGCCTCCGAGTCAACTTTTCCAGCGCCTGCAACAAAAATCGCGCGGGTATATTTCCCGGTATCCAGGTAATTTTGCAGGAGTATAGCATCAAGTACCGGAAATTGGTCTAAAACCATGCCACTGAAAACCGGATGATTGGTGACCAGAATCCCCGTTATTTTTATTTGATCCAGCCCGGTTAGCTGTTTAATATTTTGTTGTACGATCCCGATGTTGCTTCTGAGTACGTTCCCCCTTTCAAAAAAGTGAACCATTTGTTCAGCTGTTGCTTCCGCTTCTAAAGGAAACTTTATTAAACAAAGTTCCATCACTACTAAGTGTTTCAGAGATTGGTAAATCAGCAAACCGTCGGTATTTAACTGGTCACTAATTTCTTTGAAGTCTATCTGATTAAAAGTGTATTTATGCTTTTCTTCGAGTGTATTAAGTTCTAATTCCAATAAATTTTTGAAATGCTTTAGTTGATTGGCCTTAGAAATAAAACCATCTATGATGCGGTCAAACTGGTACGCAAGATGCCCACCCACAGTAGCAACGAGGAACAAAAAATCATCTCCTATTTTAATAAACGGTTTCGCCCAAACGTCCATCGACTGACTTAGGGGCTGAGAAAGCCCATCGACAAAACGTTGAACAAATTCGGCTGGTAAACCACTTTCCTGAGTCAGAAAGGAAACTAAATGGACAATATTTATTTTAAATGGAATATCCTGATAATTTTGGCTCGCCGTTGCGCTATCGATTATAGCATCAACATCAAAGGAAAAGAAATACACGCGGACGTGTTCGAATAGCTTGAATAGGTCACTAACGAGGAGATGATCGGAATAATCTATTTTAATCAGGTGCAAATGAAAATGAAAAGTCAAAAAATCTGACTGGATCAGCATGTCCAAACCTGTTTGGTCTTTCGATGTACCACTATTATACTCAATAGTACCCTTATCTAACTTGTAGAAAGGTTTATTAATAGGTTTGCGGGGGAATTTAGTTGCAGTAACAAAGAACTCCGTTATAAGACTCCTTTGCCGCATTCTATTTGCGGCTTTGATTGCAAAATAATTTCCTGGTGTTTTTTTAAAAGTTATGGTATCTAAGTCTAATTCGATAGAAGCTGTTTCAAATTTGAACTCATCAAAATTAGTTTTCATAGCATTCAAAATAGATGCCACTTGCAATGCTCGCTGAAGTTGTTTGGTGACCTTGGCTTCAATGATGGGCGTTTGCTCCCGAACACTCAAATCGAGCTTTAACAGCAAACTGATAATTTCATTTGCAGCATCATTTACGGAATCACTAACATCTGTCGCTGCAACACTGGCTCCATTCATGTTTTTGAATTTGCCTTTAGCCAGAGAATTTATATCCTCGATACGACCATCGCTATCTTTTTGTTGTTGGCTGTGCTGCTCCTTAATTACCGTTAAATAATAGTAATTGGCCGATGCAATTATCCTTTCGATAAGGTCGGACGTATTCAGGCCGGTTTGCTTAAGGATTTCAGATATCTCAGATACCTGGTCTCCATAAATTTTATTTAGTTCCAGAAGCGCAGAAACCAGCTTTCCTCCGTTCTGATCATATTCTACTTCCCCCTTGTATTTATCTTTAATTGCGTTATCTATAATAGCCGTCACGTTTGTCCTGTCGAATAGATCATTAAATGGGTTTAAAAGATCACTTGCGCGGACTTCAATCTCAATTACTTGTGTTAGGGTGATTTTAGACATGTTGTAAGGTTTATGATCAAAACTAAATAATATTCCCGGCGCATAAATACATTTAATTATATTTAGGATATGCTGATCTACCTCGACCTGAATGTTATACTGGATCTAAAAAAAGATGACGGCGCACGGTTGCTATCATTTATAAAATCGGATCAAGACCGAAATATTTATTGTTTCTCAGAAGCACACCTACATGACCTAAGCTGGGATCAGACTGATGAGAAATATAGTGACATGGACTTGATCGCCCTGGTAGCAGGTGATCACTGTTTTAGTTTTGACGGCGAAGTTAAATTTCAATACGAAACGCCCCGGGAGTATTTTGACCGTTTTGAATGGAATCAAACCTTGCAGTTGCTGAATGAAGGTTCACCGGGATTTAATTTGATGACAGAAGTATTTAAATTAATCCCGCTGAGTTTTCGTCAAGCGATAGGTGATAATCCTTTGCCCGATGATATGCCCGATCAATTTAAAACCATACTCGATCAGACAACTAATTTTAATGAGTTTATTGATTTATTCTATGGCTTTACAAAAGATTTGAACGATCAACAGAAAAGCTTCAAAGCCTTGCTGCAATATTTACACCAACACAACTATGTTACCAACCCATTATATGCACTGGGAATAGAAGGATTTAACGGCACAGAGATCACGGACCGCGATACATTTCTTAGCAGCTATTCGACATTCTGCATGAAAAATATGGCAAACTCCAATATTTATGAAGCTTTTGTAAGAATGTATTATGTGCTGGAATATTTAGGCATAGTAAAAGGCAAACCGGCAAAACAAAAAATGCTCAACCTGGCCAATGATGGCAAACATGCCTTTTTCGGCGGCTACTGCGATATCGTCGTCTCTAAGGATGAGGATTTTTTAACTAAAGCCAGCTTCATGTATGAAGCCACTGACATTTATCCGCAATTGATGTCCGCTAAAGAATTTTATGAATGGGTAGAGGCTGGTCCCCGGCCTCATGATAATATGGCAGGGCTGACAGGTGAACTTTTAAGGCTAAACGAATTATCTTGCATCAACCAACACGAAAACGATAATACCAAATACACAACATATTCCTTATCTAAAATATACTTCGAGCACTTTAATATTTTGACTATCGGGGATGTTTCCGGTGAATACTTTTTCTATTTTTCAGCAGAAAAACGACGATTCAGCAAAGGAACGTTAGTCTTGCAAATCAAATTATTGACTGATCTGTTATTAGCGGACTTAGGACAAGACCTTCAAGAAAAAGGGGCATTTTATATTGAAGAAATGTCTGATAACAGTTGGCCCGGACGTGCCTGGCGTTATAGTGACTATATCGTCGAACTAATATTAAATGATGGTTTACACCTGACCTTCAATAGCATTCCTGATAAGCCACACGAAGAAAACAAATGATTAAAGCACTCTGGTACGTTATGACTAATTAAATCAAGGCGGTCTGTCTGAAGACGCCAATGAATCTTCAGAGTCTAGCATGCTCGTTAAAAAAAAGGAGGTTGCTGGAATGAAAGATTCTCTAAGGAATGCCTGGTAATAGCCGTGTTAAGAAAAAATAAAGAGTTTAAGAGGGTTAGGGAAATGGCAACCGTACAGCCTGTTAGAATAACCGCGCTGTCCGGTTAACAGTACCGTCTGTTCCCTGTAACTATTCTGATCAAGTCAGCAGGTTTACCGCATAATCATGTCATCTTACGATGTGAAAAACTAAATACAGCGATTCCATAAAAGCTAATTATTTTAGTGCTTCACAATTAACGGTTAAGATGGCAACGAACAGTAATGTATTTTCTCAGGGTAGTGGTGGCAGCTTTTACGAAAACGAAGTTCAAACGGGTTTTTTTGTTTCGTTTCTGTTAGGGCTGATCGTACCGGGAACGCAGGAAGGGACGATCACATACTATCGTCAGCAATCAGGCTCTTTAGGTTATCAGACCGATGACCTTTTGCTGTATTCCGTTGAAAACGGTGTGACTTCCAAAATCATCATGCAGATCAAACATAACCTGGTCATATCCGCTAAAGGGCAGATATTTCAGGAAGTGCTCGAGGCCGCCTGGAAGGACTTTAACAATAAAGATCTTTTTTCTTCCGCTACCGATAAGATATTCATTATAAAGAGTAACCTGACTTTGGATGAGAAGAACCATTTGAAGGTTATCCTGGATTGGGCCCGCGTAAAGAAAGCGCCTCCGGCAGATTTTATCAATGAAGTTTCCCGCATTCAGCAAAAGAAAAAATACTTTGATCTGATCCGGGGGATCATTGCCGACATTGAACCAGACCAAAAGATCGAGGACGCCGTTTACATCGACTTTCTAAAGACCTTATATGTTTTGGAGCTGGATTACGGAACGGACAACAGCCAGCAGAAAGCGATCCTTTACGGCCTGATCAATAACTATAAACAGAACGAAGACCTCAGTGCCGCGCAAATATGGAGCAGCCTTTCGTCTCACCTGATGGATGCGAACAGCAAAGGCGGTGTTTACGAAAAAAACGCACTGTCTGAAGAGTTCCGTTCGATCTTTAATACGGCGAACTATCAGCGGGAAGTACGCCAGTTGCAGCGCTTCGGTGCTCAAAAAGCGGAGATACTGGATGCCATAGAAGACACCATCGGCGGCTACTCGTTACGGCGTGATAACCTGACCGATGAAGTCAGGACATTGCTGAATGCCACCAACGTGGTCGTTATTGCCGGTGATCCGGGAACAGGGAAATCAGCAGTAGCCAAAGCCGTAATCAGTGAAATGCATAGTAGCTGCGATGGGTTCGTGCTTAATTTCAAGTCTGATGAATTAAGTTCGAATAGCCTGACGGCATACTTCAGCAGCTATCAGATACAGCATTCGCTCAAAGATATATTTTCATTATTTGGACTCTTTAAGTCGAACCTGATCTACATCGATGCAATGGAAAAGCTTTTGGAAGCAGATGGTTTAGCGGCAAACCAATTGCTCAGCGCTTTAAAATCCATTACGAATGTCAAGGTACTCATCACCTGCCGGAAATCAAACCTCGGCCTGATCGAGATGAAGTACCTGAGTCCTTTGAACTATGCCAAAACGGAGATCGCCGTACTCACCGAAGACGAGCTCACGAAAGTATATGAGGAGGTTCCGGCCTTGCGTGCTTTAGCCGGTAACCCCCGGCTTAAATCACTCATTCGTGTGCCAAAATATCTGGACTTCGCCTATCGGGCGATCGGGCAAAGCCATCAAAACCTGGATAATATCAGCGAAGCAGATTTCCGTGAATTGCTGTGGCAAACGATCATCGAAAACAAGATCAATGAATTTCATGACGGCCTGCCCGAGCGCCGGAGCCGGTTGTTCGTGCATGTCGCAGTAAACCGTTCCAAGCTGATGCGTCCTTTTACACCCGTCACCTTGGATGATCCGCTGGCGCTGGAAAAATTGCTTAAAGAAAATGTGATCCTTGAAAGCCACGATGGAGGGGAGTTTGTACCAGCCCATGATGTATTGGAAGATTGGGCCTTGATCAGGTACGTGGATGACTGTTTTCGGAAACAAACGGATCATCAGGCCTTCTTTGACGAGCTGGGGCAGGAACCCAGCATGCGCCGGGCTTACCGGCTTTGGGTGCAGTCTGTATTGCAGACAAGAGCGGCGGCAAAACTAACTTTTGTGATGGGACAGCTTTTTACCGCCGAACTGGATAGCTACTGGCGCGATGAGTCGCTGATCGCCATCCTGTATTCAGAATATTGCGCGGTGTTTTTTGAACAGTATCGTGCAGAACTGGTTAAAGATGACTATCGTTTTTTATTCCACCTGATACAAATTATGCGGACGGCCTGCCGGGAAAACATTGGCAACTTTTATGCGAAGAACTATCTCCCGAGGGGCTATGGCTGGGCTCCGGTATTCCAACTTATTTTAGCTGACTTTGAAAAGATCAACAATGAACAATATGACCTGATTTATCAAATACTCAGTGACTGGAGCAAGATTGTCAACAGCCAGGAGGAATTGCCCGAGGGTACGCGCACCGCCGGCCTGATCCTGTTAAAGCTCCTGGGTAAACATATCAGTTTAGATGGCTACAGGAATTCCGAAGCTGATGCCGCGGTGGAACTTTTATGCCTTTTCACCGGAGGATTGATCGAAGAAATTACAGCTATTATCAAAAGCGATAAACCCGAGGATAATGAGGAGGTAAACGAAGATGATCCTTATGCAGACAGCGATTATTTTTTTGAAGGAGACAAGCTAAAAACCAAGATCATCAAGGTGGCGCTCAATGGCCCTGTGTGTGCCCAGCTATGTAAGTATATGCCGGATACGGTCATTGCCCTGGCAAATGAGCATTGGTTCCATAGAACCTGCGCCGTTCGCTACCCAGAGACCGAACATGACCGGATGATGTACCAGATACATCGCCGGCCGGTAAGGTCAACGGATGTTAATGTTGATTTTGGTTTGCGGGGGGAAGACAGGTTGGAGTATTTCCCCGGCAGCGCCTACCAAACGCCTGCGCTGTGGTTGCTGAGGTATCATCCCTTAAAAGCAGCCATATTTATTACCGAAATGGTGAACTGGTGTGCCGAAAACTACCGCTATTCTGACTTTGCATCGGACGATACGATCGGGGTCACGACCCTTCATCTCAACGACGGTACGGAAGTCATTAATTATGGCAGTGATCATCTCTGGCAGGTATTTCGGGGCACAGGACGCGTATCGCCATATTTATTGCAATCTGTGCTGATGGCTTTAGAAAAGTACCTGCTGGAGCTTGGTGCTGAAGGTGAAAAGAACCGGGATGCCCTGAATAATTTGACTGATTTCCTTTTTAGGAACAGCGTATCGGTCATGACCACCGCGGTTATAGCGAGTGTCGCGCAGGCTTACCCTGCTATGGCAGACAATTTTGTTGTGCCGCTGTACGCAGACCATAAGTTCATCAGCTACGATATTTCACGTTTTGTACATGACAGGGAAAGCACCATGAATACTTTCCATGCCCTTCACGACCAGGAACGCCTGGCGGCGAACGGTTTGCCTCACCGTAAAAAATATTACGGCGGATTACGGCACTTTATCAATTTTTACTGTTTTAATTACGGCGCCGCCAACTTACAGTTGTTCGCGCTCTTCGACAAACTTCGGACAAATGCTGACCCGCAGGACCTGAATTGGCTAAAGATGCTGGATGAGATGGATATTCGCACCTGGAGAATTACCAAAACTGTCGAAAATCCCGAAAGTAGAAACTTCATTATTGAACCGGTCTATCACGACGATATTAAGGATTATGTTGCTGAACTCAAAGAGGAACAGGCAAAAATCGATGTGGAAAACACGCAGTTTAATTGGCTTCATAAGGTTCAAAAATGTGAATTGACGGCCGAGATTACCTATTGGCGCGAGGTCTACACTTACTACATCAGCCTTGAAAGCTACAGTATCATACATCATCGCCCGAGTATGGTCGCTGAAACAGGTATACGATACTTATGGACCGAATTAAAGGAAGAAGAAAAACATTGGAGTAAACAAACAACTTTTTCGATACTGGAAAAGAAAGTGGGTAAAGCTTACCGACCGTTCGATCTTGATCTTGGATTTTCATCGATTGATTTTGATTCGGCTATAGAGGTCTTTCCATTGTTAACTACGTTAGTGCAAGACGAGGAACAAAAAGAGTTTGAACGTCTCGCGCTGTATTTTCTGACTGCTCCATTCCAGGAGAACGATCCGGATGCCGACGATTTTTTTCAAGCCTTAAAAAAAGATATGTGGAATTTAAACGAAAGTTTAGCTTATAAAGGCCTCTATGGGCTTATCCGATTCGCTGAATTTTATAAAGAACACGCACCGAAAAGATTCCGGCCAAGGTCTGAAGCAGAGGAAGAAAAGTATTGGGAGGACTATAACACACTGATCGAATCGCTTATAAGCGAGACCGAAGCGATCCCGGAGATAGACAAAATTACAGCGGACACGCATGCACTGGAATATTTGATCAGAGCCACCAAAATATTGCCGGATAAAACAGACCTTCCGCTTGTCTATCAATTTACAGAAAAGGTATTCAACCTTTGTTTGGCCGAGATGTGGAAAGATAAAGATGACCTGGATCGATCTCAACTGAACTACCGCTTAAAGTGGGTCGTAGAGGAAAAAGTGAGTAGTTTGATATTCTGGAATCGAGGTGAACGCTCCAATCATTTGTTTGAGCACTTCATCAAAGCTGCACATAGCTTCATCAAGCTTAGTTCTGAAAGTAAAAAAAGTAAAGTAGGCGATTTTATTAAATTTTTCTTTAGCATAGCAGAAAAACTAATCAATATAGCGGACAAAAATTTGCCCTTGGACAAGCCGGAGGATACCAGCCATACCGTAGCTTGCTTTGCCGCTACTTGGACAAAGTTTGACGAGATCTCCCGTACATTAGGTTCAAAGCTTTTTGGCAGCACTATTTTGTTGAGCTGGGACATTACCTGGCGGCAAGATGTAATAAGTTGGCCACCCATCGAAAGTCAGCGCGAAAAATTCATCGAGTATATCAAATTATATGGTGAAGATAGCCTAAACGCCGTTGTGAATCTGCTAAGTCATATTGGTGATCAGACCCTATTGATGCCTATGCTAAACTGGCTTATAGAAAAACTGAAGGCAGAAAATATACGACCTGCCATTATGCTGATCAAGCATATCGAGCAATTGGTTGGCCGCGTATATTACAATCATTTGAACGAATTATTGCAGGACCAGACCTTGTTTACGAACTACCTGTGGTTACTCGACCAAATGGTAGAGCAACAGTCGTCAGATGCTTATTGGTTGCGTGAATTTATTGTTCATTTGAACATGGAAAAACGCCAAAGTTAAGATTCCTTGTGCTGTATTGATAAGGGCATATCGGTCCTTCGGGCTATGACAACTATCTTTAAAAGGTGATCGATGCCAACTATTATTGTGAGCTCTTTGACACATCTGACTAGTCATAAAGCTTTGGAAAAGGCTTAGCTACATACTATTAACATCCATCACAGCGATCGCTTTAAACGTTTTCGTAATGATAGCCTGTTTATGATTGGTCTTATCAGTAGAACCGATCTTCCCAATGGTAATCATTTAATAATCAACCAATAGGGTAATCGCGCATACTGGTTTTTGTAAAATGCTAATGATAAATCAGATAAGTCAGAACAATCGCCTTCGCAACCAAAACTTATTGCTTATGGCATACGACCAGTAATTATTAACACCACGGCCTATACGTATTTCTCCAATCATACCAATTTAAATACTAAAAATGATTAATAACCCTTATTATTTATATTGATAAGGTAATTTGTATTATATTTGATTGTAAATAATTGACATTGATGTCAAAATTTAATAAAGATGATTAAAATTGTTAATTATAATTTATCGTATTACCGGAATATCAGGTCTGCAGTACTGAATTTCGAGAACTATAACGTGATAATTGGAACTAATAACTCCGGTAAATCCAACTTCATTCAATCGTTCGGCTTTCTGGATTTCGTGATCAACGCTGCAGCCGAGGAAGTCAATCAAGCATTTGAGACCGGATTTAAAGGAGGGCTGTATGAAAAAGTATTGCCCAATAAACACTATATCACCGAAGACGCCGCTGCCGTTCCCAGTATACGTTTTCAGATGGAGTGGGAAAACACGGAGACCAACAGACGATTTAGCTACGGATTGACCCTGAGCTGGAGAGCCGGCCGGTCGGTGGCCATGACACCTATTTTTTATATCGACGGCGAAAGTCTTTCCTACAAAGACCTCGGCAAACCAGGTACATCCGTCCGGATTTTTGGCCGTCATGAAAATAAGGTCACTTACGGAGCAGATTTTCCAAAATTTAAATCAGAGGCCAGCCTCTCGCCCTCGGTCAGCACCATTCGTTTGCTCCAGGTATTGGGCACCGTAAACCCTGCATACAGCGATGCCCTGACTTCTCTTAATCAGGTTTTAAAGACGCCGATATTTTATTTTTCGCATACCGAACTCACCAAGAACAGCAAAGACAAACTCAATATTCATAACGGCAGGCTCATCGCGTTTGAACTGGAAGAAGAGATTATTCAACTGGAACAAAGCCCGAGCTGGCATATTTTTAAAAGCGCTGTCCATCACGTCCTGGGTATTGATGACGTCGATATCGGCAGCTTCAAGATCGGCAACAATAGTCATCACAGCGGTCAGGAGATCAAATACCTTAGCTTTACCCATGCCCGGTCGATCAAGAACCTAAAAGACTTCTCCGACGGCAGTATTTTGCTGATCGCGCTGATCGTCAAAGTACTCAACAGTGGCCATGATATTTTCTTCATCGAAGAACCCGAGAATTCCACGCATCCAAAAGCCCTGGTCGATCTCGTAAACTTCCTGCAGAGCTTTGCCGAATACAAACAGTTCATTATTACCTCACATTCCATTGTCCTGCTGAATAAAAGCAAGGTCGATCAGATCATCACCGCCCGTCAAACCGAAGACGGAATGAGCGAATTTGCCAACGTCAGCAGCCGCAAAGAACTGAAAGCCCGCTTGCGCTCCGGGACCACCAACTTTGCAGATGAACTATTCTTTGACCAGTCAGAAGTGGAGGATTTTGACTAATGGCCAAGCAGACGATTAATCCCAATTCAATCCTGTTCCTTTATGAAGGTGAGACAGAAGGTGAGTTCTATAAAAAGCTGTTCGAGCGCTATATTCCGGAACGCGTCATCCGGCTCAATACCGGAAACCTGCAGGGCGTCTATGGTCTGAACGATAAGGTGAAAAGCAAGATTAAGACCTACTTGCTGAACGATAAGTTCAAAGATTGCAACCAGATCCATGTTTTTATCGCCATCGATCGCGAAGCCGAGCGACATGAACCTTCGCAATTGCAACTGCAAGATCTCGAAAAAGAGTTTATCGGCAAACGCAGCCGGATCAAAAAGATCCATCCGCTTATCGCTACCAAAGACCTCGAAGCATGGTTCTTCCATGACCTTGAAGGCATTTACCGTTATCTGGAGGTGCCGCAGGCCCAGCGCAAAATGGACGCTTTTCCCAATAAGGATAAATGCGATAACCGCAAACTATCCGCTCTTTTTCATCGCTACGGTAAACACTATCAAAAAGGCCGCCGTGCAGCCGGATTCATTGATAGCCTAGATATGGAATTGATTTACAGTCAGGTGCCTGAGCTACAGACCGCGTTCACGGCCATGAACGAATTGGTTAAGAAACCTGAAACTGCAAAGAAATAACATCACCCCAAATAAAACCTCAACGGCCTTGGGTTAGTCAGCGCAGGGTTGGCGAGAGCCGCGTGTGCTGTCGAAGCGCAACCAAAATTGCGGCGGGTGCTCCTGCGGGTAAAAGCAGGTGAACCGGCTGCCCGCACAGCTCAAAGGCAATTTAACTTAACGACTAACACATGCAAAATTCAGTCGCCCGCCAAAGGCCGAAGCCTTATCACCCTTCTTAAGACCTTATAACCTATGCGACCAAACAAAAAGCGAAATATCCGCAAAACAGCCTCCCAGCTTCCGGATCTTCGCCAGTTTATCTGCACAAAATGTAAAGCATTTGAAATAAGGATGCCCTTTAGTCCAACGGGCCCGAATTTACCGGTAACAAAATCCATTTAAAAGTAATCTCTGGAGACCAAAACTCCTGCGGTTAGCGGTCAATCCCTGTTATCTGGCTGTTTTTATTTAAAATAGTCGACGAGGCCAAGGTAAAAGTCCTCGAACCATAGCCCAGGTCGGCCCAGTGGCATATGGTATCATTAACGATGGCATTATCAATTTGAGAGGTCGCTTCTTTTACCTCGAAATTTTAATATTATCGTGATTAAATATAGGAGGGAGAGTTCTGAACTACGGTATTCTTCTTTTAACAATCAGTTAGTTAAATTGATAGTGTTCTTTACTCTACTATTGACGCAAAAAGTAGGTTTACGAACAAAGATAATTTACAAAATCCATATCAACGATTACCTGACATGTAGGGCATTTATACGTGGAGTTTACTTTAGGCGGTAATAAATTAATCTCATGTTTATGATACAGTAACAGTTGAATCATTTGTTTGAATAAGTTAATAGTAAACAAGTAAAGCGCAACCTTGCGCTTTACTTGTTTACTAACGAGCCATTACCAAAAGGTAATAACCAATTTAAACCCTCTCCAATTTTCTTTTTAATAATTTCATATCCTTACTGATTTTTACATCAAGAACTTTAGCATAATGTTGTGTTTGTTTTAGTGACTTATGTCCCAACATTTTTGACACTGTTTCCATTGGTACGCCATTAGTAAGCGTAATGGTAGTGGCAAAAGTATGTCTGGCAGTATGAAAAGTTAGCTTTTTATTTATAGCAGTCACATCAGCAATCTCCTTTAAGTAAGAATTCATTTTCTGATTAGTTAAGACAGGTAGGAGAGTGCCCGTTGTTAAGCATTTAGGATGATCATTGTATTTTTCAAGAATAGCCAGTGCATTCGGAAGTAACGGAAGTCTTGTGCTTGATTTAGTTTTTTGCCTGGTCGTGATGATCCACTTATCGCCATCTATACCAATCATAATATCAGTAATGCGAAGTTTGTAAACATCACTATATGCTAACCCGGTATAACAACTAAAAAGAAATATGTCCCGGACATGTTTTAGTCTTTGTGTGTCGAATTGTTTATTCCTTATCCTGATCAACTCATCTCCGGTTAAGACTACTGGTACTACCTCATCTCGTTTTGTTCTAAAACCTAAAAACGGATCTTTGATAAGCAACCCTTTTTGTTGACACTCCAAGACTATTTTTTTGAAATTCCCCAAGTATTTGATAGCAGTGTTATTTGCACAATGCCTCTCCGTTTTAAGCCAGAATAGAAATTGGGAGATAAACTCGTAGTCTAAACTTCTAAGCTCCAGGTCTTCTTTTTTATACTTCCATTTGATGAAGTTTTGTACATGGTCGCAGGCTGTCCTGTAGCGGGTTAATGTGGCGGGAGCAATCTCCCGGCCTACTAAAGCTTTAATTTGCTTATTATGGCGCACAAAGGCTTCTACAATGAAATGCTTTTTTTCATTGTTTCCAGTCAATACATCTTTAATGTTGTCGGCGGTTAATGGTTGATTACTTTCCAGTAGTTTGGATTTCGCCCGATAAACCTTAACAGAAATCAAATCTAAATAAGAATTCAATTCTTTTGCTTCTTCGCTGATACCAGTTGTCCTGCCTAATTGTGCGTTCCATTGATCCGGTATCCATTGTCTTTTGGTTGATATTTCCCGGCGCTCTCCGTCTACCGTGATACGTAGATAAATATATCTGTTTTCATTTTTTTGATTTTTGGTTTGCTTTAAATAGTAAAGCAAACCGAAGCTTTTTTCTAACATGTGTTCTTTTTAAATTTCGACAAAGCTGTCAAAGGTTATATTGAAATAAAAGAATAGTATTTTACATTCCTTAGATCTCAAATCCGGGGTATTACTTGAGATATGAGGAACACTTTATTAATAAGTTTTTGCTTTGTAAAATAGAACTTGGTGAGTCATTTTTAGGGCTAAAAAACGCTCCAAAAGACGCTCATGAGTTTTGCGATATTTAACGTTTTTTCCTGTTTTTAAGCAAACTCAACAATGAAAAACCCCCTAATTAGCGAAATTAGAGGGTTTTTTATTTTTAAAAAGTTAGGTTCGGGAGATTCGTACTTATTAAAAAAGCCCTGTAAATGCTTGATTTACAGGGCTTTATGTTTTTGGCGGAGAGCTAGGGATTCGAACCCCAGGACCTGTTACAGTCAACAGTTTTCAAGACTGCCGCAATCGACCACTCTGCCAGCTCTCCGGGGACAAAAGTACAAATCCGGCGCGAATTGCCAAATTCGATGTTAACTTTTTTTAAAATAATTGTAAGGTATTGATAGCCAAATTATTATTGCTTGTCCGGGTTGGATTTTTTCGATTTAAACGTGTTAAAACGTGGTTTCGCGATCCGAATTGTGCGTTTAGAAAGGTCTACAGATGCATTTAATTCGAAACCGATAAGCAAAACCATTGAGTTTAGATATAACCATATCATTACCACAATGAGGGTGCCTATTGCGCCATACACGCTATTATATGATGAGAAATTATTGGTGTAATAAGTAAACCCAATAGATGTTAGAATAGCCAGAGACGTCGCCAATATAGACCCGGGATTAACAAACTTCCAACGGTTCTTATTAGCAGGCCCGTAGCGGTAAAGGATACTTATACTAACGAAGAATATTGCCAGTATGATCAGCCATCGTAGTAAAGCGATTAACAATCCCCAAAAATAACCTTTGCCATCCAGTTTTAATTGCACGTAGTGTATGGCAGCTTGTCCCGCTATCATTATAACAATAGCGATAAGCAAAGCAATACTTATAACCACAGTAAGTACAATGGCTACCAGCCTCCTTTTTATCCAGCTGCGGGTTTCCAAAACCAATGATGACTTATTAAAAGCCTGCATCAGATTACTTACGCCATTTGTTGCAAAATATAAGGCTGTTATCACACCAATGGACAACAATTGTCCGTGTTGTATCTTGATAATATCAACAAGGGTTGTTTTAAAGGCCTCAAATGCGTTATGAGGTAATATTAAGGCGATAAGGTTAAGCAGATAGGTCTGGAAATTATTAATAGGTATGTACGCTATCAGCGTAAACAAAAAGATGATAGCTGGGAATAGCGCCAGCATAAAGTTGTATGCTAAGGCAGCCGCACGGTTATTAAGCGACGACTTTTGTATCTCTGATGCAAAGAATACCAGGACCGTATGCAGCGGCAGAGGCCTAAAACCGGGTATGTAAACGGTTTTGGTCCAGTCAGTAAAGTATTGGTAAAATCTAAAATGCAGTAAAAAGCGATGCAGCCATTTCATCAGGCTTAAAATTACTCAAAAAATGGCTTCAATTTTTCAAGAAATTCGGTAGGGGGCAGGCAAGGGCGATTGGTTTTCATGTTAATGAAAGCCAGTAACGTTTCGCCAATATGTATCAATTCATCACGCTCGTTAAACAGATCGTAGCGGAAATGAATCTTAACGCCGGGGATTTTGTCCATTATTACGTTTACGGTTATCTCCTCGTCATAACGGGCCGGTTTTAGGTATTTACACTTCATCTCGAGTACAGGCATCATTATGCCAGAGGCTTCCATCCGGCTGTAAGTTAGCCCCAGGCTGCGCAGCATTTCTACACGGCCAACCTCAAAAAACTCGGCATAGTTACCATAGTACATGTAGCCCATTTGGTCGGTTTCGCCGTAGCGCACCCTTATTTTTGTTGCGTTTTGGAACATTAGCGTTTAATATTCCTTTCGTTCAGGGCTTCATGGTATTTGCGGGCGTTCTCGCGATGTCCGGCCTCATCCTTTGCGAAATTGTGATGACCCGAGAAGTCTTCTTTTGCTACCATATAAATGTAATCGTTATGCTCGTAGTTCAGCACCGCATCGATTGCTGCAATAGACGGCATCATGATTGGCCCAGGTGGCAAACCTTTGTACAAATAAGTGTTGTAGGGCGAATTGGTAAGCAGGTCGCGTTTAAGCACACGCTTAATAGTAAAATTTTTCAACGCGAAAATTACCGTAGGGTCTGATTCCAGCTTTTGACCTTTCCTTAAGCGATTAAGATACAAACCTGCAATGGTTGGCATCTCACTGTCAAACAAAGCCTCAGAATCTACTATAGAAGCCAGTGTATAAACTTCCTGTGGGGTAAGATTTATTGCAGCCGCTTTTTGCTTGCGCTCCGGCGTCCAGAATTTCTCATAGTTAGCATAAAGGCGTTTAAATAATTTCTCGGGAGTTGTATTCCAATAGATCTGGTAGGTGTTTGGAATAAATACCGTATAAATATTATCAGTGGTAAGCCCGTACTGCTGCGCAAATTTTGCCGAATCGAGCAATTGCATCATTGCGGCGGAATCAGGTTCCAGATTTTTGCCCACGTAGGCAGCAAATTGTTCCTTTAATCTAAAGTTATGGAAAGAGAAATTAACCGGTTCCTGGTTACCGGCCTTAAGCATATTAATTAAGTTCCGGTTGCTCATCCCTTCTTTCAAGCGATACTTACCGGGTTTTACATTACGGTATTTCATGCTATGGGCGGCCTGTAAAAATGATGTAGTATCATTTACTATTCCTTCTTTCACAACAGTTTTATAAACATCATCAATGTTTGAGCCTGTTTTAATGTAAAGGTATTTTTGGTTATCAGTTACATTTGGCCCAAAAAAGCGCAGGTAATAAAATACGCCTGTGCCAATAAGCGATAGCACAACGATGATAACCAGTGCGATCCAAAATTTTTTCATGTGTATTAAGGTAGATCTTAAATTTAATTTTTTGTTCTCTGCAAAGCTATTAAACCGCCCTTTAAGTTTGTGACACTTTTAAAGCCGTTAGCCTCCAGTATTTCGCAGGCTCCCTCACTGCGTATGCCTGCACTGCAAATAACGATGATCTCATCATATTTGTTGTACTTGACAGCATCAAGGTTATTGCGAAGTTTATTTACCGGGATGTTTTGGCCACCTATATTAAAACTATGAAATTCTATTGGCTCCCTTACATCAAGTATTTGCAAAACCGCGCCATTTGTTAGAAGCTCATTCAAGTGTTTAGCATCAATTTGGAACATCAGAGGGTTTGCCTTGCGTAACAGTAAGGTTAATGCGGGTGCCAATGCTGGTAGTGCTCAAAGAATCGGTTTTAGCAGGCGATTGCGATACTACTACCACGTTTGCCGAATCTGTGATGGCACCCTGGTAGATAATAGATCCCACTGTGAGTTTAGCCCCGCGAATGGCGAATTTAGCAGCATCAAGGTCTAAGTTAACCAGTTCAGGTATCTCCACTTCACTGGCGCCTTCGCCGTTGCCCAATACCAGGTCAACCTTTGAGCCTTTAGGTATTTTTGTGCCTGGCTTTATAACCTGGCCGCCCATGCGTACTTCAAGCACACGGTCGCGGGCAATATCTGATACATAAGAAGTATCACCTACTTTAATGCCATAATTCGATAGCACGGCAACAGCCTCGCGATATATGCTTTGTTCAGTAATAATATCCGGTAATGAAACATTGGGTGCCTGCTGCGTTACCATAGTAAGATAGATGGTACGGTTTTCTTTTACATTAGTGCCTGCATCAGGGTCTTGTTCTACAATAGTACCCGGCGCCTGGTCTAACACAAAAACAGAGTCTATCTTGTAATTAAAGCCCTGGTCTTTTAATACCTGCATGGCTTTGTCTACGTTCATGCCTTTTAGGGATGGAACAGGTATGCCCTGGCCGTGGCGGGTATAGTAACTAAGGCTAAAAAATGCAATAAGTACAATGCCAATAGTTGTTGCTACAACCAATAATATGGTGTTTCGAAATTGCCTGGTTTTTAAATAAGCCCCAAAATTACTCATACCTCTTATTCAGAATTTACCGTCAAACATAACAATTTGATTTGGCAAATTTTAATTGCTTAAACTATAGCTATCTGTTACAGTACATTAAACTTACGTTTTACACTTCGGGCTAATACCATATCTTTGGCTATCATGAATACCATCAATATAGCCCTTTTGGCCGGCGGTTATACCGGCGAGTACGAAGTTTCGATAAATAGCGCTAAAAATATCGCAGCCAGCCTGGATGCATCAAAGTATAAAGTATATACAATTTTAATTGGCCGCCATGAGTGGATATATGAGGATGGAAACGAAAAGATAAACGTTGATAAAAACGATTTTTCCATCACTGTTGATGGCGAAAAGGTAAAATTTGAATACGCCTTTATCACCGTGCACGGTACCCCCGGCGAGGACGGTAAACTGCAGGGCTATCTGGATATGATAGGCATACCCTATAATACCTGCGATGCCACAACATCAGCCATTACCATGAATAAAGCTTATACTAAAGCCATTGTTAATGGAATACATTGTTTGCACACGGCTAAGTCAGTGCAGTTGCACCAGAAAGATGATCATGATATTGCCGCAATTGCTGCCACATTAAAATTTCCGCTGTTTATAAAGCCTAACAATGGTGGCAGCAGCGTTGGGATGAGTAAAGTTTACAATGTGAGCGGCCTGCATGAAGCTATTGAAAAAGCTTTTAAGGAAGACGATCAGATCCTGATAGAGGAATTTATAAAGGGCCGCGAATTTAGCATCGGTATTGCCAGGCTCAACGGGAAGGTAATCGTGTTGCCTGCCACAGAGATCATCAGCTCAAAAGACTTCTTCGATTATGAAGCGAAGTACACACCCGGTGTTACTAACGAAGTAACTCCGGCTGATATACCTGCCGAAAAGAACATCCAAATAGCCGAAATAGTAACTCAGGTTTATTTGCGTTTGAATTGCCGTGGAATGACCCGCGTGGATTTTATATTGTTAGAAGGTTCTGAGGATTTTTATTTCATCGAGATCAATACCACACCGGGCCAATCGGCCAATAGCTTGATACCGCAACAGGTGAGGGCCGCCGGTATGAACGTTACTGATTTTTATGGTCATTTGATTGAAGGCACCATCAAAGGTTAATTTCATTTAAATGTAAAAGTGGGTAAGATTAGTGCTCAAAGTTTGTATTTAGTTTGAATTATGTAACTTTGAGCATGGCATCTACAGAAACACTCGAAGAATTCTATCAAAATAAATTCAATTGGTTGCCCGACAACCTGAGCAGGGACATTGGACACTTTAACGTTTTTAGGATAGAGGAATGCTTAAAACCCGGGGCTGCACCTGTCCAATACAGTCGCCGCGAGTTTTACAAGATCAGCCTCTCAACGGGGCGTAGCATTGTACACCACGCCGATAAAAGCATTGAGGTAGATGGGAATACGCTATTATTCTTTAGCCCTAATGTGCCTTATACTATTGAAATGTTTGGCGAAAACCGCCAGGGCTATTTTTGCATATTTACTGAAGCCTTTTTTACGGAAAGTTTGCGTAGCAGCGCGCATGACCTGCCCATGTTTGCCATTGGTGGTCATCCTGCTTACGAATTAGGTGTAGATCAGTTTAATAACGCAGCCGGCATATTTGAAAAGATGCTTGCCGAGATAAATTCTGATTACCGATTTAAATATGACCTGCTGCGTAACTACGTTACCGAGCTGATACACTACGCTTTAAAGGTACAACCTGCAGAGACGCTCTACAAACACCCTGATGCCAATTCGCGGATAACTGCGGTATTTACTGAATTGTTAGAACGCCAGTTTCCTATAGAGACGCCATCTCAGCGCTTTGGCCTGCGGTCGGCTAAGGATTTTGCAGATCAGTTGTCGGTGCATGTTAATCATCTAAACCGTGCTATCAGACAAACAACAGGTAAAACTACCACAAGTCACATTGCTGATCGATTAGTAGCTGAGGCCAAAGCTTTGCTGCGCCATACCAATTGGAACGTATCTGAAATTAGTTACACCTTGGGTTTTGATGAACCGGCCCATTTCAATAACTTTTTTAAAAAGCAGACCAATACTACCCCCTCTAATTTCAGGATTGTTTGATTTTTGTAAGTAATGGTTTGAATAGCGCAAACGCTTCCGCCCTTTGCAGATATAAATTTGTGATATTAAAAATCACAGAAATTTATGGAAAGCAAAAGAACATGGTTTATTACAGGGGCCTCAAAAGGTTTTGGTTTAAGCCTGGTGAAGCAGTTGCTGGCTGCAGGTCAGCGTGTAGTTGCTACCTCCAGGAACTTAACCGAATTGGTTGATGCAGCTGGTAAAGCCGGCGAAAACTTTTTACCATTACAGGTAGATCTTACCAATGAAAGCAGCGTTGCAGCTGCGATCGAATCAGCACATACAAAATTCAAGACCATTGATGTAATAATTAATAACGCCGGCTACGGTATAGGTGGCAGTATTGAAGAACTTACCGACCGCGAAACCCGCGATAGCTTTGATGTTAACGTTTTTGGTACCATCAACGTTATCCGTAACGTAATGCCTGTTCTACGTGAACAGCAGTCCGGCCATATCATTAATATTGCTTCAATAGCGGGTATAACGGGTGTCACCGGCTGGGCAGTGTACGCAGCAACCAAATTCTCTGTAGTTGGTCTTTCAGAAGTACTGGCAGACGATGTGCGCTCATTCGGTGTAAAAGTGACAGTAGTTGCACCCGGTGCATTTCGTACCAGCTTTCTAAGTAACGAGTCGTTAGTGATAGCCGAGCATCCGATAGATGCTTACCGCGAGGTACGCGAAATGCACACCCGTTACCTTAATATGAACGGTAGCCAGGCCGGCGACCCGGAAAAGGCAGCAAAGTCCATAATCGATATTGCCAGGGAAGAAAATCCACCGCTTTACCTTCTGTTAGGTTCAGACGCATATGACCGGGCCATGAGCAAGCTCGATAAGCTTGAAAAGGAATTTAAGCTTAACGAAGAATTGAGCCGGGCAATGGCTTACAACGCTTAATTATCAAAATCACTCAAACTCAATCAACATGCAAAACAAGAAAATATGGTTTATAACCGGTGCCTCTAAGGGCCTTGGGCTGGCATTGGTTACCCAGGCGCTGCAAGCCGGGCATAAAGTTGCAGCAACATCTCGTAACATAAACGCGTTGGAGCAGGGTGTTGCTAATCACCCGCATTTTTTACCACTGCAAATGGATGTAACTAATGAAAAAAGTGTCGCAGAAGCCATTGCAAAAGCTATAGCACATTTTGGCAGGATCGACGTTGTGGTTAACAACGCCGGTTACGGACTTACCGGTAGTCTTGAGGAATTGACAGATGCAGAAGCTCGCGAGAACTTTAATATTAATGTATTCGGTTCGTTAAATGTTATCCGTACCATGATGCCATTCTTCAGGCAACAAGGCGCTGGTCACATCTTTAATATATCATCCATTGGCGGTTTTACCGGCAACTATCCGGGCTTTGGTATTTATTGCGCAACTAAGTTTGCAGTACAAGGCTTTACCGAATCATTGCATGCAGAAGTGAAGCCATTCGGTATCAACGCAACGGTAGTATCTCCGGGATATTTCCGTACTAACTTTTTAGAAGCTGATTCATTAGTGACACCAAAAAATGAAATTGCGGAGTACCACGAAGTAAGAGAAGTCCAGTCGGCACATCAGCATCAGATCAACGGGAACCAACCTGGCGATCCGGTAAAAGCTGCACACGCGATCATTGCCGTGGCAGAGTCTGCAAATCCGCCTTTGCACTTGTTTTTAGGCCAAGATGCCTATGACCTTGCCTATCAAAAAATGGGCAGGCTAACAAAGGATTTGGAGTGCTGGCGTGTTGTTGGTACAACCACCGCCTTTGATGAAATTACAGCTTAAATTAATAGGGCAATGGCACCGAACAAACACGGTGTTATTGCTGTTTATATTTATCGGCTGCTGTTGTAGCCAAACGAAAAACTAACTTATAAAAATAAATATCATTATGATTTCAGCAAAAAGTTACGCCGCACAAAGCCCTGAAACAGATCTTGCTCCATGGGATTTTGAGCGCCGCGAAGTTGGCCCTCACGACGTACAATTCGATATTCTTTACTGTGGCGTTTGCCACTCAGATCTTCACCAGATCAAAAACGACTGGTTCCCGGGAATTTTCCCGATGGTACCTGGCCACGAGATTGTTGGCCGTGTGGTAAAAGTGGGCGATCACGTTAAAAATTTCAAGGTAGGTGACCTTGCCGGTACCGGTTGTATGGTAGACTCTTGCCAGGTTTGTGAGAACTGCAAGCAAGATCTTGAGCAATACTGCTTAGAGGGCAACACCCAAACTTATAACAGCATGGAGCGCGATGGCTCTCGCCCAACGTACGGTGGTTACTCTAACACTATTGTTGTGCGCGAGGAGTTTGTGCTGCATATTTCAGAAGATGTTGATTTGGCTGCAACTGCACCTTTGCTTTGTGCAGGTATCACCACCTATTCGCCGTTGCGTCACTGGGGCGTTGGCAAAGGCCATAAATTAGCCGTTTTAGGCCTTGGTGGTTTAGGCCACATGGGCGTTAAATTTGGTGTAGCCTTTGGAGCTGAGGTTACTGTATTGAGTACTTCTGCAAATAAGGAAGAAGATGCTAAAAAATTAGGCGCTCACCATTTCGTAGTTACTAAAGATGCTGAGCAAATGAAAGCTGCTGCAGGTACATTTGATTTTATATTGGATACCGTTTCTGCAGAGCACGATATGGATGCTTACCTTAAGTTGCTAAGAACAAATGGTGTAATGATGTGCGTGGGCGTACCATCAAAACCATACTCTATCCAGCCGTTCTCATTATTGGGCGGCCGTAAAAGCGTGGCAGGTTCAGGTATTGGCGGTATTAAAGAAACCCAGGAAATGCTTGATTTCTGCGCTGCTAACAATATAGTGTCTGATATCGAGATGATCGATATTAAAGATATTACCGCAGCTTATGAGCGCATGGTAAAAGGCGATGTACGTTACCGTTTTGTGATAGATATGGCTACGCTGTAAGCGCTTATCGGTTTAATAAATTCATTAAAGGCGAATAACCGTTTGGTTGTTCGCCTTATTTATTTGTCCATGAACTTATTGGCAAATCAACTGTATTGTTCATGTGCAACGCGTAATTCCTTATCTGTTACTGATCTTTGGTTTGGCAGCCTGCCATAACCCCGAACCTACCTACGTAATAACTGCGGGCGGCGACACCGTTGCTAATAACAGGAGAGATACCCTGCCGTCGGCTTTGCCGGATAGCGCGGGGCTGTTCACCAAAGTTGATGTAGGCAATTTAAAGCCCTTAGAATTAGTCTCTTTCGCACAGAAATTAAAGGGAATACCATACAAATATGCCTCAACAGATCCAACGCAAGGTTTTGATTGTTCCGGCTTCATTACTTATGTGTTCAATCACTTCGGCATTATTGTGCCGAGGCGTTCATTTGATTTTTTGCACGTAAAACGTGATGTTGATATCAACGCAGCCAAACCCGGCGACCTGATACTATTCACCGGCACCGATGAAACAGACAGGGATGTTGGCCACATGGGTATTATTGCTTTTCATTCTCCGGATTCTACGATTTTTATCCATTCAACATCCGGCCACAACAATAAGGGCGTTGTAGAAACACCATTAAACGAATACTACAAAAAACGTTACGTTAAAACAGTACGGCTATTTGCTGATTAATAATTTATATATCTTGCAGATAGACAAGCCATATCCAAATGACCGAGAAAGAAAAAATGATAGCCGGGCAACCCTACATCGCCAATGACCCCGAACTGGCCGAAGAGCGTAAACGTTGCAAGCAACTTTTAAAAAAATTAAACATTGATGAGTTTGTCGTTGACGAGGCTACCGATGATATACTGGCCGAGTTGATACCCAACGCCGGTAAAAACCTGTACATAGAACCACCTTTCCATGCCGACTACGGATACAACATAGTGACAGGCGACAATGTATACTTTAACGTTAGCTGTGTGGTGCTTGATGTTTGTAAAGTAACCATTGGCAACAATGTGTTTTTTGCTCCTGCGGTGCAGGTTTACACAGCAACCCATCCCTTGGATGCTGTATTGAGGCGGAGCCAGGAAAGCGGCAAACCAGTTACTATCGGTAACGATTGCTGGATCGGCGGAGGCGCCATTATCTGCCCTGGTGTTACCATAGGAAACCGCTGCGTGATAGGGGCAGGGGCGGTAGTTACAAAGGATATTCCTGATGACTCCTTAGCAGTAGGTAACCCCGCCACAATTATCAGAAAGCTGGAGCACAGCGATGAGAACTAATTTTTAATAAACGCGAGAGTACTATTTTTAAACTGCGGTTTCTGCAATTGCCTGCGCAAGCCTTCAAAGCTTTTGGTTGGGCCTTCGGTAGCAAACAGGTTTACCAGCCAGGCAGGTAATGCACCTGCAGGATTTACGTGCAAGGTATACTCAACCTTTGATCGACCGCCCTCTACGGGTGCGATAACCCATTTCCCGGTTGATTCAGTAACCCTAACGATATCTTCTTTAACAGGTACAAGTCCGTCAACAGCGGGGCCGTTCACAGTAACTACTTTGGTTTCGGGATTTTGTGTCGCAGTCAAATGCGCTGTAAAATCACGGTTTGAAGCCGGCCAAGGCAAGCTAACTTCCGAATAATAGTATAACTCGTTAGCTGCAGGTTGCTTTAGTAGTTTAATTGATTTGGTGTGGTAAACCCATTCTGTACAGGTGTTTACGTCAAGCAGCACCGCAGTTATTTGAGCGGGGCTGGCATTAAACGTGCACTCAACCTTTATGGCTTTAAATTTTGAATTGGTAATGCTGCCTGTGTAAACCTTTATTCCATTTGTGTTTGATCTTAGCAGCCAGTCGGTTTGAGCAAACGCAGAAAAAGAAATACTGATAGCAATTGCAAGGCTTAGAACGTTCTTTAACATTGTAACAAAATTAACGATCAAAAATACACAGGTACTATAAAACAAATGTCACAACTGCTCCATATTCGCTGTAGGTTTAAATGACAAAAAAGTAATCTGACTGTCGGTAAACCTTAAAAAATGTATTTATTGTTAAATTTGCATTCCACAAAAGTTAACGATGTTAATATCAACTGACGAAGAAAAAGCCGGTATACAGAAAATAAGCGATGCAGTAGCTATAACGCTCAGGAAAATGCGCGAACATGCCAAGCCAGGCATATCTACCAAAGAACTTGATGATCTTGGCCGCAAATTGTTGGAAGAAATGGGCGCTAATTCGGCACCTCATCTTACCTACAAATTTCCGGGATTTACCTGCATCAGTGTAAATGAAGAGGTTGCACATGGTATACCATCTGAAAATCGGATCTTACAAGAAGGTGATCTGGTTAACATCGATGTTTCTGCGGAACTAAATGGGTTTTGGGCTGATAACGGCGGTTCATTTATTTTGGGTGATGACATTTACGGCCACGGCAAATTAGTTAATGCATCTAAAGAAATATTGAAAAGAGCCATCAGCAATATAAAAGGCGGTGTAAGGATTTCTGAAATTGGTAAATTGATAGAGACTGAAGCTAAAAAAATGGGTTACACAGTAATCAAGAATCTAACCGGCCATGGCATAGGCCGTGGTTTGCATGAGGAGCCGCACGAGATCGCAAATTATTGCGATCGGTTTAATACAACCCGTTTCAAAAAGAACTCCGTTGTGGCTATTGAAACATTTATCTCAACGAGATCTACCATTGCAGAGACGCAGGATGATGGCTGGACGCTTATAGGTAACAAAGGCGGATTTGTGGCACAGCACGAGCATACCATTATGGTTACAGGGGGCGAACCATTTATTTTCACAGATAAAAACGGTATTTGGGATTAATCTTCAACTACGGGCAGCGTAAACCAAAAGGTGCTGCCTTGCCCGGTTTCGCTGGTTGCGCCAATTTTGCCGCCATGTCGTTCAACAATCTCAGCGCTGATATATAAACCCAAACCCAGCCCTGAATACTGAACACCGGAGGACTCGACACGATAATAACGCTCGAACAGGTGCGGGATCTTGTCAGATAAAATGCCCTCTCCAAAATCTTGCACAGAAATTTTTACGGTTGATTTTCGTTGGGCAAACTCAATGATGATCTGCTTTGAGCATGGCGCATATTTAACAGCGTTGTTTATCAGGTTTACTAATACCTGCTCAATTTTTTGTTTATCGGCAACAACCTCAAGCCCTTTGTCACCGTTTATCTTAACCTCGTGGTCGCCGGCAAGCCGCACGTAATCGCAACTTTCATTTATCATCTCGGCCACATTGAACCTGCTTTTGGTTAGTTCCAACTGCCCGGCACTTATACGCGATACATTAAGCAGGCTCTCTACCAGGTGCTGCATTTTGTTAAGACTGGTGCTGGCCTTATCAATAAAGGTTGAGATCTTTTCGGGATTATTTCCAGTCCTGATCAACTTATCCAATATCTGTATGGATGCTTTGATGGATGTCATAGGTGTTTTCAGTTCGTGGCTGGCTACACTTATAAAATCGTCCTTCTGTTGCTGCAAGCGTTTAAATTCGGTAATATCCAGTACCGTTCCCAATATACGTACAGGTTTTTGAGCTTTATCGTAATAGATCTTACCTTGCACCCGTATCCAATGCAGGGAGTCATCGGGGTGCAAAATCCTGGCTTCATAAAATAGAGACCCAGTGCGGATCGCTTCCTGATGTGCTCGTTCCCGTATGTGCTTATCTTCAGGATGAAAAGCGTCTAACAAACGGAAGTGACTTACCGGCGCATCGTGACCAAAGATCTGGTTAAACCTGTCAGAAGTGATGGCCGTGGTATTAACTATATCAAAATCAAACGTGCCAATTTCGGCAGCATCAATAGCCAAACGGTTGCGCTCCTCAATATCCTCAATAGCCCGCCGTGCCATTACTTTATCGGTAACCTCAAAAGCAATAACCATTATAGCGTTTATTGTACCATCAAAATGATCTACCGGCTCGTATACAAAATCAATAAACACCTTTTCAGGCACACCGTTGCGTATCAGCGTAATTTCCGCCTCTTTGGCTTCAAATGGCCTGCCGGTTTTTATTACGCCATCCATTATCGGCGCATAAATATCTTTGGCCTCAGGCACTGCATCCCACATGTTTTGGCCTTCTACCTCGCGCCGCTTTTTGCCAATAAGTTCAAGGTATGACTCATTTACCACGTCAATTACCACATCAGCCGCGCGGATGATGCAGATACCAATGGGGGCCTGCCTTATCAGATTGTAAAGTGCCATCCGGCTTTCTTCTACTTCCTGCTTCGCACGCTCTAATTCGGTCACTTCAGTATTAAATGCTGCAACACCAAAGATCTTGCCTTCGGAGTTGCGCATTGGCAGGTAATTGAATTTGTAATAAAAGGTTTGCATTGTGCCGTTGCGCATAAGATCAATTCGCGAAATATCGGTTTGATGCGGCTTGCCCGTAAGAAAAACGTTTTGCAAATAACCTAAAAATGGTTGACTGTTAAGCTCGGGAAGGGCAACGGCTATGGGTTTGCCAATTACGGAAGAATCCCGCCCCCAGGCTTTTAATGTGGCGCTGTTAGCTACTGTGATCACCAAGTCTTCGCCGGTACATAAATATACAGGAAACGGCGATAAGTTCACCAATTCCCTAAAGGTGTATTCTGCTGGCTCCAAGTGATCTTCAATAGTTTAATTACCCATTCAAATATAAAAAATCCCCGCAATTTGGCAAGTGCTTTTATCTTATGAATATAAAAAATTTCTTAGTCTTGATAACGCGAAGCTATGAATGGATTATCTGATAGTCAATGAGTTGAGCTTTTGAACTTTGAATTTTTGACAAATGACGATAAACCTTTAGCGTAGAAGGGTATAGTTGTACTCATACATCTTACCACCAGTTGTTGTAAGCGCTAAAAAAATAAAACTATTTTCCTTATTAACTGCTTATAGCATTTATTGGTGATTTTTTAACACAGGGTTGCCAATTACTTTACCTTAAAGCCATTGATATTGAAATTTTTACACAAGCCAATCCTTACTTTAGTGATAGCAGCAGGGTTTTGTTGCCCGGTAAATAGTTACGCACAACGCGCCCAGGACGCACAGAAACTTATAACTGATACAGTGCCCAGGGCAGCCAGAAAACGTACACCCTTTTTTGGTACCGTGCCCGATACTACTAAACGCTTTGGCAGGGCAGCAGCCGAATGGGGCTTAGCGCAGGTGATACCGTTTAGTTATGGTAAATTTATTGCGCATGCACCTTACTCTAATGTAACTACGGCAACCATATGGCGAAATCTGAACCCTGGAAGCTGGCAGTGGGATAAAGATATTTTTCGCACCAACCAGTTTGGGCATCCGTACCAGGGGAGTTTATACTTTAGTGCCTTCAGAAGCAACGGATATAATTTTTGGCAGTCGGCGCCGGCAGCGGTAGCAGGTAGTTATTTTTGGGAAACTTTTGGTGAGAATGAACGGCCTTCGCCAAACGACTTTATCAATACCAGTTTCGGTGGTATTGTGTTGGGGGAGATGAGTTACCGCTTATCAAACAAGATCGTAAATAACCGCCATACCGGTTTTGGCAGGCAAATGGAGGAGGTTGCAGCATTCCTGGCAAACCCCATGAACGGCTTAAACCGTCTGCTTGATGGCAAATGGGGCAAGGTGTACGGTAACCCCGCTGATCGCGATTCCACACAGGTGTCCGCAGAATTCGACCTGGGTTTACGCAGGTTTAGCAGTATTACGGGCAACGGAAGCGGTAAAGGCAAAACAGGTATTTTTGGCAGGGCTAAATTGATCTATGGTAACCGTTATAAGGATTATCGCACGCCTTTCAGTAATATCATGATCAATGTGGAGATGGGTCAGGATGACAGCTCTTTGGTTAACCTGCTTAGTGTTTCAGGTTCTTTGGCAGGTTGGGAAATCAAATCTAATCGCGACTTGCAGCATCTCATCATCCTATCTGCAAACTATGATTATATCAGCAATGAGGCATTCTTTTATGGAGGGCAAAGCGTAAAAGCAAATCTGTTTTCAACTTTCCAAGCAAGCAAAAAACTAACATTTAACACCAATGCAGGCTTAGGCCCAACGCTGTTGGCAGCAGTGCCAAATACTTATAATGCTAATGGTCGAAATTACGATTATACCTCGGGCTTTGGGATCAATGGCGGGGCGGGGCTTAACCTAATGGATAAATTCTTTTTGAGTATTGATTACCGCGGCGGATGGCTGTATACCATCAATGGCAACAAATCACACTATTATTTACATACCGTAACAAGTGAGGCACGGTACGCATTTAGTAAAAAGCTATCGCTTGCTGCCGAACCGGGTTACCTGTTTCTACGCGGTAAGTACGATGAACACCCTGATGTTAACAAGCGCTACCCATACCTGCGGGTTTCAACCCGGTATTCAGTAGATTTTTAAGCCATGTTAGGGTAATAATCAGTTAACTGGTTGCCATTACGTGCGGGATATTTTAAGTTTGGCCTCACCATGGCACACGTACTCGATAATCCCATCTACAACGCTTTAACAACAGGTAATAAACATTTAGCAGTTGAGGCCGGCGGCGCTTTTTATTTTAAAGATAATGTAGCACCGTTTGCGGGCATGAAAAACAATTCTGCTGCTGATTTTGAAGCGCTTCTTAAAAACGCAACTGACGATAGGGTATTTGTAATTTTTACTCCTGAACAAGTGAATGTCCCTGATTATTTTAAGGTGTTGAGGCACTTCAAGATGTTCCAGATGGTTTATGAGGCAGATAGTCCTCCAACTGAAATGGAAAGTTCTATAACCAGTCTCGATGATGAGCATGTTGAGGAAATGCTGGCGTTAACCAAGTTAACTAATCCTGGTCCATTCCTGCAACGCACTATCGATTTCAGTAATTATACAGGCGTTTTCACCGATGGTAATTTGATTGCCATGGCCGGGCATCGTATGCAGCCCTTGCCCTATGTAGAAATAAGCGCCGTTTGTACTCACCCGGAACACACCGGAAAAGGGCATGCAGCTAAACTCCTGTTGGAGCAAGCCCGACGCATCATCGCCGCAGACAAGATACCTTTTCTGCATGTTTTACAGGAAAATACAGGCGCTATAAAAGTTTACGAACGTATTGGTTTCAAAACACGCGTACCGATATTGGGCTATGTATTAAGTAAATAAAAGAGGCTGGGAGAGCCCCAGCCTTTATAAATGTTTTATTATTTTCTAAATAGCGTTAAACACAATCCGGCCACCAAGCCTGTGGCTAAGCCAGCCGCTATATATTTTCGATGTGCCTTTGGCTTGCCCGGAATGCCAAACCCGCCATATGGTGCCATACCATATTTTACGGTATTGAATAAATTACCGCTCGTTGGTGATATCGGCGCTGCACCTTTAAAGTACCTGCGCATAATAGAGCCGGTTAATTTGGTTGTTAGCTCGGGGAATAAAGCGTGTGATACTTTAAGCAATAAAGAGGTACTGCCTATGTAAGTGCTGGTTCTCGGGTCGTCAGCCACGTTCACCATGGCCTCTGCAAGGCGTTTAGGATCATACACCGGCGGGGCAGGTCTAAGCTGCTTGCCGGTGTAATTACCAGCATGTTGTATGCCGGGAGTATCTAAAAAAGCGGGATACAGGTCACAAACGTGAATGTGTGGCCATTTAGTAAGTTCGCCCCTTAAAGCTTCTGAAAAACCGGTCAGTCCGAATTTACTGGCAGAGTAGCCCGCACCATAGGGTACCGCAGTAAAGCCTCCAACAGAAATATTATTTATGATCGTACCGTAATGCTGCGATTTAAAAAAAGGCATTACAGCATGTGCGCCGTTCATGTAGCCCAACAGGTTGGTTTTGATAACCTGCTCATGCACTTCCATAGGCGTACTGTCAAAATCACCGGCAGCTAATACACCTGCATTATTTATCCATACGTCAATGCGGTTGCGCCAATCATTAGCTGTATTGGCTAAAGCTATCACCGCTTTGGGGTCTGTTACGTCTGTTTCAACGGTAAGTACGTCTGCACCAAACTCGCGGCATTCTTCTGCCACTTCATCAAGGGCATCAATATTGCGCGAGGCCAGTACTAAATTGGGTTGATGCTGTGCAAATTCAACAGCAGCAGCACGCCCGGCACCACTTGATGCGCCGGTTATAACTATGGTTTTCCCTTTTAATCTTATCTCTTTCATCCTCAAGGTTATTTATTAAGTAACCTTTGGAGCATGGAAGTGTTTGTAAAGATCTATATTAACGAATATGAGGTTGGCTTAAGCATGGTTGATGTGATCTTGGAAACCAGCAGGGCATCGGCATAATCTGCCGGCGCGCTTATCCTTTTCCACTCGGCATCATCTACAAATGATTTCCAGTGAGCGGCCTTATCGTCCATGTTTTTAAAGGTAACCATATAGGTAAGATTAGGGCGGTTATCACCGATCACAGTCTCGCCGAAAAAAACGGGTTTAAAGCCAAGGCGTTTAAAAATATCTATCTCGCCTTTGTCGTTAAACATCCCTACTTTCTTTTTGCCCGCAGCCTCGCTGGCGCTTTTATATTGGCGAAGTTCAAAAATCCTTTCTTCTTTCGCGGGCAGCTCCTTAACCGGAGAATGTTTATATGCCTTTAAAACTGATGTATCTAACTGTTCAAAAGCCGGATCATTTGCGGGTGCGTTAAGATATGCCGCACCTTTAGCCCAATAATCTTGATCACTTTCCAGCAGGTCAAAAAGATGGTCCACCTGTGCGAAATTGGCGTAAGGTATCAATACAAACAATTTGCTCTGCCCTGCAGCGCTAAGCTCCGTAAATACTCCAACCGGCTCGTTGGTAAGCTTTTTTACAATCGGGACAAATACATCCCGGTAAAAATCTTCGGTAAGTTTCTGCTGGCGCTCATCCTTAAAGGTGTAAACGCGCAACTCGTAATATTCAGTAGCAGCAGTTTTAGCATGAGACATAGCAACGGATGGTGTAATGGCAGCCACAGCCCCGCCAATTATAGATTGTTTAACAAACGAGCGTCTTTTCATTAATATCGGGGGTTTTAGAGGTTGCTTAAATATACAAATGTTTATTCAGCTTCTTCGTCCTCTTCGTGAACGTAATTGCTAATGGCCTGGCCAATGGCGTCAACCTCCGGTATATCGCCAAACATGGGTGTTTCTGTTTCAGGGTTAAGCATTATCCACACATTATCAGTGTCTTTTTCAATTTTACCAAATTCTTCGCCAGCCTTAAATATGGTATATACATTATCTTCTTCAGGAAAAACGGAGTAAACAACGCCGCCAATCAGTACGTCAAATGGTTCTTGCATAATTTTATTATTTGTGCGCAAAAATATCATTTTAAGTTAACCGAGTTTAACTTGTAAATAAAGTTAGCAATAAGGATGTGAATTTATTTACATACTTATTTACCTTTGCGCCGCAATTGCTGCGGCTGCCTTTACTTTGGCCGACTTTTAGCAAGCTAATTTTTATGAAGAGAGTGGTTATTACGGGCTTGGGTGTTGTATCCCCGGCGGGCAACGATATCAAAAGTTTTTGGACTAACATAGTTAATGGCCGTAGCAATGCAGCCGCCATTACGCATTTTAATGCTGAGCATTTTAAAACACATTTTGCTTGTGAGGTGAAAGACTTCAGATCTGCCGACCACCTTGACCGTAACGAAATTAAACGCAGCGACCTCTACACTCAATATGCCCTGGCTGCTGCTAAACAAGCTGTAGAAGATTCAGGCTTCGACACCAATAGCGTTGACCCTTTTGATATAGGCGTTATAATGGGTTCTGCACAAGGTGGTTTTGAAACCTTTGAGCAGCAAATGAAAGAATATGCTGCAACAGATCATGCCCCGCACTTTAACCCGTTCTTTATCCCAAAAACATTGGTGAACATGGCATCGGGCCTCATATCCATAAAATACGGGTTTATGGGCGTAAATTTTTCTGCAGTTTCTGCATGCGCTTCAGCTAATACTGCAATTATGGATGCGTTCAATTATATCCGTTGGGGTAAAGCTAAGATCATTGTAACCGGTGGTGCCGATGCCCCTATCAGCGAAGGTTCAATTGGAGGGTATAATGCACTTAAGGCCTTATCAACGCGTAATGATTCACCGTTAGCGGCATCTCGTCCGTTTGATATAGAGCGCGATGGCTTTGTGATGGGCGAAGGCGCCGGCGTTTTGATTTTTGAGGAATATGAACACGCAAAAGCCCGTGGCGCTAAAATATATGCCGAGGTTGCAGGTGCAGCCATGACATCAGATGCCTACCATATTACCGCCACTCATCCTGAAGGCAAGGGCGCTATCCGTGGCATGAAGCTCGCTCTTGAAGATGGCGGCCTTAACGCTGATGAAGTAAACTATGTAAATGCACATGCTACATCAACCCCGGTAGGCGATCTAAGCGAGTCGAAAGCTATCCACGCAGTGTTTGGCGATAATAAAAATTTCGCTATAAGTGCAACTAAATCGATGACTGGTCACTTGCTTGGTGCTGCCGGTGCCATCGAAGCAATAGTTGCTATTAAGGCTATCCAGGATAATATTATTCCACCAACCATCAACACACAAACTATAGACCCTGAAGTACCGGCCGGCTTACATATTGTTACTAAGGAGGCGATAGACAAGCAGGTTAATGTTGCGTTGAGCAACACCTTCGGTTTTGGCGGCCATAACGGCATAGCAGTATTTAAAAAGGCTTAAATACGTATATTCGTAAATGCAGCACCAGCTTCTGTTAGATAATATTGCCAACTACGTATTGCTTTCCGCGGATGAACAGCAGGAGATCATTTCCCGCTTTCACTATAAAAAAATAAAAAAGAAGCAGTTTTTGCTTGAGGCGGGTGACGTTAGCAATCGTTCCATCTTTGTAATTTCGGGTTGTTTACGTAGTTATGCCGTGGATAAGAACGGAACGGAGCATGTGCTGCAATTTGCTCCTGCAGGTTGGTGGATAACAGACATGCGCAGCTACCTTACCGGCGAACCGGCCCGTTTAAACATTGACGCTATTGACGAAACCGAGGTTCTTTACGTTACTAAAAACGACTTTGAGGAGCTTAATACCCGCATCCCCAAATTTGAACATTTTAACCGGGTGCTTGCCCAAAAGGCGCTGGCAACCTACCAGCACAGGCAGGTTGATAATTCTGTGTTGGCTGCTATGGAACGCTACGCCAACTTTTGCGAGCTTTATCCATCTTTGATACGCTCGCTTCCGCAAAAACAAGTTGCATCCTACATCGGTGTAACGCCGGAGTTTTTAAGCAAGATGCTGAATACCACTTTGGTTAAATAATCAGCTTAATCTACATTAACTTTTCGCCTTAATTTACATTATTAGGGGGCTTGTGCTTTGCCGCTATCTTTGTATCATACAAAACGAAAGATCATGGAAAACACAACTATAAACGGCCTTCATCACATCACAGCGATAGCCGGCAACGCAAAACGAAATCACGATTTTTACACAAAAGTTTTGGGCTTAAGGATGGTTAAAAAGACCGTCAATTTTGATGACCCTGAAACTTACCACTTGTATTATGGCGATAAAGGAGGTACGCCGGGCACTATATTAACATTCTTCCCCTGGGAAGGAATTAGCGCAGGTAGGAGAGGTGCCAGACAAGCCAGTGAAATTGGTTACTCTGTACCAGAGGGAAGCCTGGATTTTTGGCTTAACCGTTTTGAAAAGCACAATGTGATTTACAACAAGCCGGCCGAGAAATTTGGTGAGCAGTATCTTACTTTTTTAGATCCTGATGGCCTAAAACTGGAGCTGATCGTTTCTAAAACACTTGATAAACGCCTGCCTTGGGAGACTGACGAGATAAAGGCAGAAAACGCTACAAAAGGCTTTCACAACATTACCATCACTACTAATAAAATGCAGCCAACTGCAGATATATTGACAAATATATTTGGGTATAAATTGTTGGAGCAGCACGTTAACCGTTACCGCTTTGTAACCGATGCGGTGGACAATGCAAATATAGTTGACCTGGTTGAGGTGGCGGGAGAAGTTGCCGGTCACGTTGCCGGAGGGTCTGTTCATCACGTAGCCTTCAGAGTGAAAAATGATGAGGTATTGATGCAGTATCGTGATAAAATAGCCGCTTTAGGATTGCACATTACTGAAAAGATTGATCGAAACTATTTTTACTCGTTATACTTCCGCGAACCGGGTGGTGTTTTGTTTGAGATAGCTACCGATAACCCTGGCTTTGCCGTTGATGAAAGCGTGGAAGAATTAGGTACGCACTTAAAATTGCCGGTGCAATACGAAGAGTACAGGGCAAGTTTAGAAACCACTTTACCAAAATTAGACTGATGTACACACATAGCAAGCAAATAATCACCGGTGGCGCAGCTGCTGCCGGTGCAAATGCTGCCATAATAGCCATACATGGCAGAGGTGCAAGCGCAAATGATATTATGCGTTTAGCCAAAGAATTTAAGATAGAGAATGCAGCCATTTACGCGCCGCAGGCTACAAACAACAGCTGGTATCCTTACAGTTTCCTGGCGCCTGTTGTACAGAACGAACCTGCGCTATCTTCGGCTTTAGCCTTAATAGATGAAACGGTTAAGCGGGCTATCGCCGATGGTGTTGCCACAGAGAACATTTATTTTTCAGGTTTTTCACAAGGAGCTTGTCTTTCCTTAGAGTATGTTGCCCGCAATGCCAAACAATATGGAGGCGTAATTGCTTTTACCGGTGGATTAATAGGAGAGGAATTGGATGTTAGCAATTACAAAGGCGATTTCAAAAACACGCCGGTTTTAATTTCTACTGGTGATCCTGATCAGCATGTCCCGCTAAGTCGGGTTGAGGAAAGCGTTGAAGTTTTGAAAGGCTTGGGAGCACAAGTGACTTTAAAAGTTTATCCGAGCAGGCCACATACAGTAACTTATGATGAAGTTAAACTGGCTAACGATTTGGTATTTAAATCAAAAAATGAAACATGAAATTTGATGATATTGAACTTGTAGATAATGAAGCTATTCACAACTTTGAATTAACGATAGACGGTCAACGCTCGTTTATCGACTACCAGGTGCGCGGCGAGAAGATCTATCTTATCCATACCGAAGTACCTGAGGCTTTGCAAGGCCAGGGTGTGGCAGAAGCGTTGGTTGAAAAGGCGTTTAGTTTTATAGAAGGCAAAGGCCAGAAAGTGGTTCCGCTTTGTGCGTATGTGCAGATCTTTTTAAAGAAACATCCGGAGTGGGACAGGATAGTTGCATAAAATTGTAGTAAACAACGAGTATACAAATAAAAGCCGCAGAGAGAGAATCTCTGCGGCTTTTCACTTTATGTATCTTCTTGAGTACATCTTGATAGATCATAACAATAACACATCTATCCTGTGCGCATGCACCAAGCCAACCTGCAGCGACCACGCAAAAACCGTAAACTGCCCGTCCTGTGATGCTACTAAGGCAATAGCATCGTGCTGGTCGCTCACAAATTGTGCTGCTGCCAGATGCCTACTACCGCCGTTTTGAGCGGGGTGCACTCGTCGCGCACGGCCATCTGCAACAGGTTCCGTCATGATGATCTCACCAACGGGTAAACTATGTTCTGCCCTTGCAGCTTTTGCACCAAATGCCAGCAGGTCGTATTTATCAGTAATAATAGTTGCACCATCAACAGCTGTGAACCCGCCTATCAGATCGATAGCTTCTAACAACGACTCTCTCCACTCCAGTTTATCTATTGCCTGGTATTTTTGCTTCATCAGGTCATTTATTGCCGTATAAGGCGGTACAACAGGATATTTAACAGGCTGAACGATCGAGTCGCGCCAGGTTTCTGTTCCTGCCGGTACGATGAACACCAGGCCGCCCCGCTTATGTAAACGCATTGATGCCGCCAGTTGCACCAGTATACTAAACGATTCGCCCATGTAAGCAGGCAAAGGCATCGCTTGTAACGATTTTATTAGTGCCGGGCAGTCAGCTATACCCATGGTAGTTTCATCAAGCACCTTTATCTGGTCGCCTTGTAGTACGGCAACATTAACATATTTGCCAAAACCATCTACCCGCCGGTGTTTGATTACCAGCAGTCCCGGCTCTATCACCTCCAATACAAAGCATAAAGCGGGTACGTAGTGCGTTGTACCCCATATAAAAAGGTCGTCGCCATCAAGCCAAACGCCCAAGTGAATACCGGGTTGTTCAACAGCAGGTGCCAATTTAATTAGGTTCTGTGGCGTTAGTCGTAATTTCTCTCCAAATATCAAGGGCTTCTCAGATTGGTAAGGCTGCAATAAAGCCAGCGAAATGTTAGGCGAATGCCCTTCCTCGCGGCGCATGCTGGCCCAAAATGCTACGTCTATAACCGCTTCTATGATGTGCAGGTCAGGAGCTGAAGCCACACTGTTATTATTTTCGCCTTTAGCCGCTAACTGGTATTTTTTAAAGTGCTCCTCAATCTCAGGTGCCACGATACGGGCGGGCAGGTACGTAGGTTCTGATAGCATAGGTATGTTTTTCTACACAATAATAATCATAATATGCCGTCAACGTATTTGGTATCATTAAAGTGAGATTTATTTGATAATCAAGTGTTGAAAATCTCTCAACTAAAACTTTTAGTATTTCCGTATAAACCATTAAATTGCAGCTTATGCCGGTGTTTATAGCGTCATTGAATTCGGGGAGTAACGGCAACTGTTATTATGTTGGTAATGAGCATGAAGCGGTATTGATAGATGCTGGCATATCATGCCGCGAAACGGAAAAGCGGATGCTTAGACTTGGCCTTTCGCTAAAAAAAGTGAAGGCCATTTTTATTTCTCATGAGCATAGCGACCATATACGTGGCTTGGCCGTGCTGGCAAAAAAATACCAGTTGCCGGTTTATGTTACCGATGGTACCGTACATCATTGCGGTGAGGTGCCACGAGAACTTTGTTTCAGTTTACGCTCATACGAAATGGTACAGATAGGTAACTTGCAAGTGATGCCTTTCCCAAAACATCATGACGCCGTGGAACCTCACAGTTTTATGATCACTAACGGTGACACGCGGATAGGAGTGTTTACAGATATCGGTGCTCCTTGCGAACACCTCGTCCGCCATTTTGCTCAATGCCATGCGGTTTTCCTGGAAGCTAATTATGATGAGCAAATGCTTGAGCAGGGCAGGTATCCTTATTTCTTAAAAAAGCGGATCCGCGGTGGCAAGGGCCATCTTTCAAACCGTCAGGCTCTGGAGATGTTCATCGAGCATCGGCCACCTTACATGAGCCATGTGCTCTTGTCGCATCTATCTAAAGACAATAATGATCCTGAACTTGCGCTGCAATTTTTTGCCGAGCACGCCGGTGAGACCAAAATAAGCATTGCATCAAGGTACTATGAGAGCGAGGTTTTTGTGATAGATCCGCAACCGCTTGCAGCCGGCGAAAGCCATGTGCTTAACCAGGTAACAGGCCAGTTTCAGTTTGCCTTAAGCTAATGCTGGAGATCATTTACCGCGACGAGCACCTTATCGCCATCAATAAGCCGCACGGTTTACTGGTGCACCGCTCATCCATTGCTGCCGATGTTTCTGAATTTGCCATTCAATTGTTGCGAGATCAGATTGGTCAGAAGGTTTATCCGGCACACCGCATCGACCGCAAAACGGCAGGCGTACTGCTATTTGCTTTGGATAAAGAGAGTGAGATAGCCATGCAACAGGCCTTTATGGAAAACCGGGTTAAAAAGCAATACCTGGCCATAGTGAGAGGATTTACACCTGATGAAGAAACAATTGATTATCCGTTGCGAAAAGAGAATGGGGCCTTGCAGGATGCGTTGACTAAATACAAAACCCTTGAACAGGCCGAGTTGGATATTCCGTTAGGCAAACATCCAACTTCAAGATATTCGTTGGTTTTGGCAGAACCAGAAACTGGCCGTATGCACCAACTGCGTAAACACTTTGCGCATGTTTTCCATCCCATCATCGGCGACCGAACGCATGGTTGTAATAAGCAAAATAAAATGTTTAAGGATAAGTGGGAAATGGAGACCATGCTGCTACATGCTAAACAATTGCGGTTCGCTCATCCTGTTAGCTGCCAGGAGATCATAATAAGCGCCAAATTGCAGCTCGAGTTCCAATCGGTAATGCAGTTGATGGGTTGGGCTTATGATGAATAATAATAGATTATATTTGTGCTATGAGCAATAACGAGATCATGAAAAAGTTGCGGGTGGCCTTAAAGCTTCGCGATGAGGATATCATTAACATATTGGCACTGGTAAACTTTCGTACTACTAAAACAGAGCTAAGTGCTATTTTTCGCGCCGAAGATCATCCTAACTTTGTGAAATGTAAAGACCAATTGTTGCGCAATTTCTTAAACGGATTGGTTATACACTTACGTGGCCCCATGCCGGCTAAAGAGAAAAAAGTCCCAAGTTCTGAGTCTTAAGTTGCAAAAAATATTTGTACTGACTTTAGACTTTACTCAATACTTCTGTATCAAACGCATTTTGCCTTCTTTCATTAGCCTTTGCTGCTCAGGGCTAAATGGAACGCGGCCTCCAAAATCCTGAACCCAAAAGCGGTCTTTTTCAGCGACGCCAACTTCTTTAAAGCCAGGATTCATCAGGTTTTTGCAATGGCCTTCGCTTTTAAACCAACCAGCCTGCACTTCCTCAATATTTTGCTGTCCAAAGGCAATGTTCTCGCCGGTCATAAAGTTTTTCCATCCCTTAAATTCGTAACCAGCTTGTACTATGCGGGTGTTCATGCTCCGGCCGTCTCTACTATCATGGCTAAAATAGTTTTGGCGGGCCATATCTTTGGCGTGGCCGCGGGCGGCATCCTCCAGTTCGTCGTTCCAGGTTAGCGGGGGTGCTGGCGGATACCACTTTCCACCGCAATTGCAACCGGTAGCGCGTTTTTGATTGATGAGCGCTAAAAATTTCTGCTTGAATGACGCAAAGTCAACGTCATCTTGTTTAACAAAGGAGCACAAAACTACTGTACCCAGGCAAAACGTCAAAAACAAAAAGTATTTCTTCATGCTGTTATTGACATCTTAAACGCTTGCAGGTTTAAAACCGATATATGTGCCGGAGATTTTTGTGCTTACAATGAAGCGAATTTTTTGGCTGTGGAAGCTACGGTTTTGTTGCTCTTTCTATCGGTAAATACCCTTTTCTTTTTGATAGAGTCAGGCTTTTTAACGGTGATGGAATCCTTAGGCATGGCTGCAGCTAAATCTTTAACTTCCTGATCCTTTTTGATCTGTTCGTTTATTTCTGCCACACGTTTGGCCGCAATATCACCTTTCTCATTATCATTAAGTCGATTATAGAGATAAGCATAGTTTTGCTGCACTGTTGCTTCCATTGCAGGCAACTTATATTTGATAGATAAATTGAGCGCTTCGTTAAGGTCACGCATAGCAAGTTTAGTTTCCTTGTTATCCATTTTAACGTTGGCAAGCTTTACCAGCGAATTGATCAAAGCAGGTGCGTCTTTGTATTTCCGTGAAATTTTTGTTGACTGCAACAAGAACCATTTTGCCTGACTGTATTTGTGCTGTGCGATATAGACACGCGCCAAGTCATCGAAGCTGCGGCGCATCCCTAAAGTATCCTCGTAAAAAGAATAGTTCTGTAAAGCTGTTAAAGTCCAGTGGATAGCTTCCGTTTGATAATAGTTACGGACATTTCGGTTGACTATAGTATCAAACTTTAAATATTCGCCAGCTATTTTAGTGCAGATGCCGCCTTTTAGGGTGTCGTTTTTAGTGCTTTGGAGCTTTTGTTTAAGGCTGTCCAAAGTATCATTACTCGCACGTAAGGAAGTAGTAGCGGCTAAAATTGCAATAAGTATAAATATCTTCTTCATCTGGTTATCCAAATAAGTACGCAATTATCTATTCAAAATGCGTGCCCCGATAACAACTCCAGAACGGCGGGGGCTTGCAAATTACAATAAACCAACAGAAATACCTAACAACTTTGATTATTAGCAATTTATCAACACAGTGCAAAAACGGCTTTACAGTAAGTAATCATATTTTTTTGCAGTAGGTTTTTCTATACAATTAGCGGATAACCGCTTCGTAACTTGATAGAAAGTGTTGAAATTTTTTAGAAGATGCTGTTAGCCAATTGAAGAGTACTATCCCCGAAACTGCGGTCAAAATTCCCGCTAAAACGTCAAGCACATAGTGATGGCTGGCATAAACGGCCGTAAACCAGATACCTATGGTTACCAATGCGAAAAACACATTGACCAAACCAAGTCTGTTTTTTATACCGTAATACAGCACTATTACCGGGTAGGATGAGTGCAACGATGGCATAGCTGCAAATACGTTTGAGCCTTTCTCGTAGATAGATTTGAAAAGGTGGATGTTGAATAGCTTATCAAACCTTGCCAAACCGGCAGTGTTACCCTGCGTTAGCGGATGAAAGTTAAAACCGTGGAATTGAATGTACCAGGGTGGCGCAGCTGGGTAGGCATAATAAACAACAAAGCCCAACAGGTTAACCAGCACAAAGGTTAACGAGAAGTACAAAAACTGGCGCTTATTTTTGAAGAACAGATAAGCCGCAAAACCCAGTGGTACCGGTATCCAACAGAGGTAGAAGAAACCTGCAAGGGCGTCAATCACATCAGTACTTTTCAAATGCAAGTACTCGTTGGGTGTTAGGATCTTTCCATTAATGTTTATACCAAACAAACTCTTCTCGGCATTGTAAAGGCTGCCTATAGCTACATCTTTAAAATTGTAGTTAGGGAAAGCCTTCATATAATCAAATATGATCCAGTATACTATGAAGATGGTAAAACCCAGGATAAATTTGCGTGTAATAGCTGATGCATAAAACAGCACATTAAAAATGCCAAGCAGCACCAATTGATCAGTTTTAAAGCCAACCAGTAAAAACGACAGAATTAAGTAAGCAATGGAGAACGCAGTTACAATGCTTACAGTTTTTGCATTGATACGTATCTCATTGCCATAAACATTAGTCATTCTGTTTTTTAATGAAATCTGAATTAAATACCTTATCCCACATTGGTGAGCTTACGCCATAACCCTTTGACGGGTCCTGGTAATGGTGAAGCATGTGGTGTTGTTTGATCTTTTTCCAGAATGCGCCTTTAAAGTTAAAGTGGTGGATGGCATAATGTGATATATCATAAACCAGGTAACCAAGGATAAACCCAGGGAAAAAGCCAAAGATGTAATTGGCAGGTAGTAATGCGTTGAACAATAGATAAAATCCTGTAGCCAAAGGTATACTTGCAGATGGCGGCATAACCAACCGCATGGCATCACTTGGGTAATCATGATGAACACCATGAAAGATAAAATGCAAGCGTAAGGCCCATTTAGCTTTTGGCACAAAATGGAATACAAAACGGTGCATGATGTATTCTGTAAGCGTCCACACAAAAAGACCGGCTAAAAAAAGCCAGATATAGTTTATCACGCCGATATTTCTATTGTAGGCAAAATAACTGCAAACTAAAATAACAGGGACAAATATGATAAGCGGCACAAAATAGTGCACTTTTGATAAACTCTCAAGGAAGTTACTCTTGAACATCCTTACCGACTCTGTAGAGTTGGAAACAAAATTTTTCTTAGCCATAGTAATCAGGGTTTAAAACGTTCGGTCACCTCTTTGCCATTCGCAGGATCAGTACCCTTCATTTCTACAAAAATAACATTTGGCGACCACATAGACCCACCATTGATTTGAATAAATATACTTTTAAGTTGCAGGTGTTTTTTTGCAATAGTTGCGAAGATATGATATTTTCCGTCGGCTCCTTTCATCAAAGTAAACGGAATTTTCTTGTATGACACAAGCCTGATATCATACTTGCCATTACCCAGGGCTTTTGACGAATATCCATACGCAAATCTTCGCTGTATAAAATTTAATTCCTCAGGTTCGCCATTATGTTTTGCGTACTGTAACCAATAAACGTGTATCGGCGAGTCTTCGTCTGCCTGGCCTGTTTTTTTATCAATATTTACGTCGTAACATAATGCATTGATGTTAGGCGTGCGTTGCAAATAAAAAAGACGATGCGGATTGTCTGGCGGAGTAGGGAATGGGCGGCCATCAGCAGCAACACGTTGAGGGATAGTATCCGCGGCAAGCGTGTCGCAACGCATCAGCTTGTTCGCTTTTGCGTTAAGGCCAACGTTTAAGAAATATAGTGCAAAGAAAACTTTAAGTAGGGTTTTGATCATTCTTCGTTATCAGACAATGCCTTTTTCGCATCCATCAACCTGCCAAACGCGGTTAAGTTGGTTAATACAGCCAGTATTGCGATAGGAATAGTGAAGATTGACATGGTCTCGAACACGTGATATTTGATGCCCGGAATAAATAGCTTATAATCGCCGCCAATGTAAGATGAACTGATACCACATGCAATTGCAAATACACCAATGGTAATTACTCGCTCGGGGCGCTGCATTAAGCCACCTTTAGTTTCTACACCAAGGCCTTCTGCGCGTGCGCGCACATAACTAACCATCATTGAACCAATAAGCGCTATAAAGGCAAATATCGAGCTTAAAAAGTAATGATGTGCCACAAGGTAATAGCAAATGCCTAAGAACATGATCAATTCGCTGTATCTATCCAGTACCGAATCATAAAGGGCACCAAATACAGATTTCATATTTCCCAAACGGGCAACTTGTCCATCAAGCATATCAAACAAACCTGCAAACAATATAAGGGCGCCTGCCCAACCAACGTAGCTGAGATCGCCGCGGTTACCGTGCTCAGAACCAATAATAAAAATTGCTGCTACCCCTACATTTAGCACAAAACCTATTGAAGTGACCGCGTTAGGTGTTAAACCTAATTTTATCAATAACTTAACAAAAGGATCTATAACCTTATAGATTCCTAATTGTACGCTCGTGCGGATAGATGTTTGTTGTGCCATTTCAAAGGTAAAAGTAGATAAACCTAAGTTAACTATTATTGATTAAAAGTCAAATTTGATTTTCACACGGATACCCCATTTAGCAACATCAGGGTTTTCCAGATATGTTAATCGTCTAACGTAGTCTAACCTGATAAATTTAAAAATGTTTTCGATGCCCGCACTTACTTCTGTATAGGGCCTGTTACCTTGTAAAGCGTATGTAATTGGTACACCATTGTTATCTGCCGGAAACCTGTAAAGGTTTGGATTTAAGGCTGGTGTATTCTCATTGCTTAAGCCACCCCACAGCGATTTGAATGATGCAGTTTCGCGCCATTTAAGCTTTTTAAACAGCGGTATTTTATTAAAGAAAAAGCCACCAAAGTGATGGTCGATAATGATACTGGCTGATTTATCGCTAACAAACTCCAAAAAGTTCATCAAGTTATATTGATCTATTACGTAAGCAAACGTTTGGTTACCACGTGATATATTCAGCAATGGGTACGGCACCTGCCCGTAAGTTTTCGAAGCTTCCAGTATGACATCAGAAAAACCAAATGGCGCTACATAAAAACGTTTTTCGCCCCTGAAATCAAGCTTGTGATATTTGTATTGGCCATCTAATACCTTTAAACCGGCGGTGTATTCTAAAGACAGTTTAGGATATTGATTAATAATGGGTGCCCTAAAAAGTTTACCCTGGTAAAACTGTTCGTTAGGAGCATAACGGAACCCGATAGTTGCTTCTGAAGTGGTAAGCTTATCAAATGTTTGCGTACCTGCGGTATTTATGAATGGTATTAAACTACCCGCCGGTCTTTGGATAAGGTTACGAAGACCGATCTTATAAGAAAAGTGATTGGCATATTCGCTCACATACTCTAATCGATACTGGTCGTTGTAATAGTACTTATCGTTACGGCCACGTTTAAAGGATAACAATACGTTATCTTCCTGTATAAACTGAAGTTCCTGGCCTGGTATTTTTGTTTCGCGCTGGATACTTGCCCTTATGTAATGCTGCGGAAAACGATAGATACTTTTGCCATTTAACGAGTAGGTAGTTGCAAAAAAGTATTTCCAACGTTCGTCCTTAAAGCCATACGCACCATAGCCTTCAAAAAATATCTTCTTGCTGAAATCTGCGGTAGTACGACCTCCTAAGCGAAGACGGAAGCCTTCAACGGGGTTAAAGCTGTAGAAAGTGCTTGCGGGGCCAACCTCAAATTTGCCGAAGTTTTTGAAACCGGCAAACAGTAAATTAACAATGTCAGCCGTTCTTCTGAAAGATGGCATATGCACCAGGCTATCAATGTTTTTATACACTTTTGATTCTGCAGTACTTAAGGTATCATAACGTGCCTTCACCCAAAAGCTATCGGGCCTGTTGCGTAATTCTTCGTCATCCACTTCAGGCGGGGTCAGGTATGTGGTATCAGGCCGGGGTTTATTGATCACAAAATCCCGCCGTGCAATAGTGCGCGAACCAAATAATCCGCTTTTGCGCTTGGAGGATATACCAAAGTCTGCAAAAGTATTGCTGCGACTTAAATGGTAACGCCCATCAGGACTTAATTCAAAGTCCTGATCGATATTCATGCTACGAACGAAGTTAACGTTGATGTTGCTGTTTACGATCAACGCTGCTTTTTGTACCGCGTAGTTACCATCAAGTGTTATGAAAATATCACCCTCAAACAAAATGTTGTTTGTGTTGCGCGGCGTAAAACTTAACTGCACCAATTTTTTACCGGTCTCCAAAGTAATGGTATCGGTTATAAAGTATTTATAAAACGTTGGCGCGTTATCCGAGATAGGGCTTAAAAACTGGCGGCCCAACAAAAGAATATCATTATCGTATATATCAACCTTCACGTAGAGGTGCTGAAAGTATTGGCCAATGCCTTCGGTGTCAAATCCGGGCCCAAAATCCACCGACTTTTCACCCAGGATCTTGTCGCGGGTGGCTTCAGGGTTCTTACGATAGAATACCTGAGTTAAGCGCTCTTTTAAATAGATGGGTAAAAGCGTTTTGCCGGGATAGGTAGTGCTGTCCTTATTCTCAAAAATGAACTTGTATTTTCTAAAGAGCTTACGTTCTTTAGTTTTCTCAGAAATATTGCTCAGTGAGAACTGCATTTTATCGTATTCCTTGTATTCGACATAGTTATAAGCCTCCGGCCTGTTTTTAGGCTTGTTGGCAATAACTTGTCTTATCAGTTTTACTGCAGGGTTCTCGTTGTCGTATTTAGCGCGCTTTTTTGATTGTACGGTAACCTCTTTAAGGCTTTGTGAGGTTGGCTTAAGCCTGATGTTAATTACCTGCTCTTTACCGGGTTGTATTTTAATAACGGTTTCCTGGTAACCCAAATAGGTGATCTTAAGCTCAGTAACGGCGCGCGATGTGCTGATTGCAAATTTACCGTTGTTATCTGTATTGGTACCTACTGTTGTACCCGTAAAAGCAACACTTACAAAAGGAAGTGGCTGCTTGTTTGCAGCATCGGTAACCGTACCGGTCACTACGGTGCTTTGTGCAAAGGCACTAACGCCGGTAAATAAAAAAAGTATAAGTAACAGATGCTTATACGGGTAGCTAAAAATCATTTAAAAGTTTAAAAATTAAGCAAATACAAACTTCTTCTGAAGAAAGTAATTATAAAATATGCCAACCAAAAGCGATACTATTACCTTTGATATCTTGTAATCTAATTTTAAAAAATGCGTTACCAGGAACACACCACCAGTATTTAAAGCCAAATTACCACACCAAACCAAAACATATTTTGCGGCTTGCACGGGTACAGTCTTCTCTTTTTGGTTTTTAAACACCCATTTTCGGCCCAATAAAAAATTGGTAATCCCGCCACTTACAGTGCCTATAAAACTGGCAGCAACGTACCAAATGCCAAGCACTTCTTTACAGAAGATGGTGAGGCCAAAATCAACTACAGAAGCCACAAATGACGAGGCTTGCGCTTTTACAAATGTTGCCATTGTGTTTTAAATACGGCTCCTAATATCGTTGATGTTTTATCTGTATGGATAAATTTCAACTGTCATAGCTATCCCACTCTGTAGACGTATTTGTAAAGCAACTGTTACAATCTACGAAATTTAAGCCCGATTATTATGCCGGGGGCGTGAAAAACAGGGGTTTTAGCTAAATATCTTTGCCTCTGCGAATATCGCAAAATAAGCCCAAAATAAAAACGGGGCATTTCCTATTGCGGAAAGCCCCGTTTAAAAGTAATATTATATGCTTTGCTTATGCCTGATGGCCGGCAAACATATCATCATAATAATCTAAACCTAAGTGAGTGATAAGGTCTTCGCCCATCAGGTAACGAAGCGTGTTCTCTAACTTGATCAGTTGTTTAAATATATCATTTTCTGCATGTAAACCCGGCGCAGTTTGCGGCGATTTAAGGTAGAATGATAACCATTCCTGTATACCGCTCATGTTGGCACGTTTTGCCATATCACAGAAAATAGCTAAGTCTAACGCGATAGGGGCAGCAAGGATAGAGTCGCGGCAAAGGAAATTGATCTTGATCTGCATTTTGTAGCCTAACCAGCCAAAAATGTCAATGTTATCCCAACTCTCTTTATTATCACCGTGAGGAGGATAGTAGTTGATACGGATCTTGTGGAAGATCTCGCCGTACAACTCAGGATTGTCTTCCGGTTTAAGGATATCCTCTAACACACCAAGTTTAGATACTTCTTTAGTTTTAAAGTTATCCGGATCATCCAGTACCAAACCATCGCGGTTACCCAAAATGTTGGTAGAGAACCAGCCATGTACACCTAACGAACGTGCTGCAAGGCCCGGCGCAAGGATGGTTTTCATTAAAGTTTGGCCTGTTTTAAAGTCTTTACCTGCAATTGGAGTACCGGTTTGTTTTGCCAGTTCTATCATTGCAGGAATATCAACTGTTAAGTTAGGAGCGCCATTAGCAAAAGGTACGCCTAATTTTAAAGCTGCGTAAGCGTAGATCATACTTGGGGCAATACGCTTGTCATCGTCCTTTAAAGCCTGCTCAAAAGCCGCAAGTGTTTCGTGTATCTCAGAGCCTTCAAAGTAAACCTCTGTTGAACCACACCATACTAAAACAACGCGGTCAAGGCCATTTTCGGTTTGGAAGTTTTTGATGTCTTCCATTACTTGTTGTGCAAGTTCGTAACGTGTACCGGTTTTTACGTGTGAGCCATCAAGGTTTTTTGCATAGTTTTTATCAAAGGCGGCTTTCATTGGTTTAATTTTTTCCAAACCGTCTTTTACCTGGTCTAACAGGCTACGCTCAAGTACTGCAGCATTAACCGCAGCTTCATACACGTTATCTTCATAAACGTCCCAACCACCAAAAACAATATCGTTAAGGTTAGCCAACGGAACAAAATCTTTGATCTTTGGGTTGCGGTTTTCGGTACGTTTACCTAAACGGATGCTTCCCATTTGAGTTAAAGAGCCAACCGGTTGGGCAATACCTTTTTTTACAGCCTCAACACCGGCAATTAAAGTAGTAGCTACTGCACCTAAACCAGGGATTAAAATACCTAATTTACCTTCAGCAGGTTTAATGTTAATTTTCATTATTTATTGTTTGTTTTTAAAGGCAATGTAGCCGTAAATTCAGCTTACCCAGGGAGAGTACAGCCGGATAAATAGTACATCAGTTTTTCATTACTTGTTATATAGTGAAGCGGCCGGCATGGTGCAAGCCGCTTTAACTATCGAATTTTATTGTTGTTTGACCATGTAGGGGCATTAGTCAAACGCCGGGCAAATAACCAAAATTCAAGTGGTAATATTTATAAAAGTTATAAAGATTACAGGCAGATGAAAAAAGGGTTTTAAATGGCTTTCTGGTAGATACGATAGGTTTTGTACTGATCGCCGCCGATGGCCTCAATAGCACGGTTAACCATATCATTTTTCTCAAGTGTCCAGCTGGCTTCGGCATATTCCAAACCTTTTGCTTTATAAGCTTTTATGATAGAGCCATATAAACATGCCTCTATGCCCAGTTTGCGGTAGCCATCAATAACACCTAAAAGCATGATACGTATACCTTTGATCTTCTTTTTGCTGAAAAGTAGCTTGAAGATACCTGTTGGTAATAGACGACCTTTTTTTATGGTTTTCAGGATGGGGTTAATATCCGGTATAGCAACACCAAAACCAACAACTTTACCATCTTGTTCTGCCAATAAAGCAAAATCAGGATCGAGGATCATTTTAAGGTCTTTAGCAGTGTAGTCAAATTCCTCATTGGTCATCGGGAAGAATCCAAGGTTTTTATCCCAGGCGCTGTTGTATACATCGCGTAAGGTGTTGGCTTCCTGCTTAAATTTCTTCATATCTATTTTGCGGATAACCACATTGCTATTGCGTTTTAAACGCTCCTGTAATTTATCCAACATCTGTAACGACTTATCGTTGTAGTTGCTACCATCCCAATGCCATGCAAGCATGTCTGTTAGCTTAGCAAGCCCATAATTCTCAAGAAGCGTAACATAATATTCAGGATTGTAAGGCATCATCACCATTGGTGAGCTGTCAAAACCTTTCACTAATAAACCTGCAACCTCGTTTGTAGAAGGGTTAACAGGGCCCACCAAGTTGTTTGCACCTTTAGCCTTAACCCATTTTGTGGCTTCATCAAGCAAAAGGTTTGCTGTTTCCTGGTCGTTAATTACATCAAAAAAACCAAAAAAGCCTTCGTTAACGTTGTTAAAGCTGTTGTGGTTGGTGTTGTAAATAGCAGCAATACGGCCTACAATTTTATCGCCATCGTAAGCTAAAAAGGTTTGTAATGATGAATGCTTGTGAAACGGATGTGTAGTTAACAAATCGCGTTGGGCAATAAATAATTCCGGTACATAATAAGGGTCGTTCTTGTGAAGCTCGTGCGGAAAGTCGATAAACGCGCCCAGTTCTTTTTTCGACTGTACCGGGATGATTCTTTTCATTGTTTTGTGGGTGTGGGTTTAATAATAGGGGTTAAACAGCAACGCCAGTTTAAAAACTGGCGCTGTTGAATATTACTTTATTTCTTTACTGCATTTTTTCTTTGATGGTGTTTACACCTACCGCTTTAAATGCATCTATCAGCTTTTCAATTGCTTCATCAATTTGTGCAAAAGTGTGCGTTGCCATTAATGAGAAACGCAGCAGCGATGAATCTGACGGAACAGCCGGAGATACTACCGGGTTAACAAAAACCCCGGCTTTTTGCAGGTAGTTAGTTACCTGGAAGGTTTTAGCGTTGTCGCGGATGTATATTGGTAGGATAGGACTTTCGGTAGCACCTATGTCAAAGCCTTCATCTGTTAAAAGCTTCATGGCGTAATTGGTATTATCCCAAAGCTTTTGTATGCGCTCAGGTTCGCTTTCTATAATATCTAAGGCAGCAATTACGCTGGCAACAGAACCCGGGGTCATGCTTGCGCTGAACATTAATGAACGTGCGCGGTGTTTAATATAATCTATAGTTTCAGCATCACTGGCAATAAAACCACCTAATGACGCTAATGATTTGCTGAAAGTGCTCATGATAAGGTCAACCTTATCAGTTAAACCAAAGTGCGATGATGTACCTGCACCATTGTGGCCAATAACACCCAAACTGTGTGCATCGTCAACCATAATGTTAACACCATATTTATCAGCAAGCTCAACAATTTCAGGTAGTTTAACGATATCACCTTCCATGCTAAAGATACCATCAACCACAATAACCTTAACAGCTTCTTCCGGCAATATGCTCAGTTTGCGTTCAAGGTCAGCCATGTCATTGTGGGCGTACTTGATAACTTTGGAGAACGAAAGACGGGTGCCGTCAATAATAGAGGCGTGGTCATATTCGTCCAGTATCAAATAATCATTTCTGCCGGTAATGCACGATAAAACACCAATGTTAACCTGAAAGCCGGTGCTGAATAATACAGCCGCTTCCTTGCCTACATATTGGGCAAGGCGATTTTCTAATTCGATGTGGATGTCAAGCGTACCGTTAAGGAATCGTGAACCGGCACAGCCAGAGCCATATTTGTCAATAGCTTTTTTGGTTGCCTCTTTTATTTTCGGATGATTGGTTAAACCCAGATAAGAGTTTGAACCAAACATTAACACACGTTGATTATTGATTATCACCTCAGTATCCTGTCCAGACTCAATAGGGCTGAAAAAAGGATACAGTCCCTGTGCCCTGATCATATTTGCATCCTGGAACTGGGCGATCTTCTCGTGTAATTTTTTAACCATTTATAAACACTGCTTAAATTTTTTGTAAAAATACCATGAATAATTTCATGTCTTGCATTATCAATGTAATTTTTTGCACATGCCGTTAATACAGAGTTAACACAATTTCATCAGGCAAATTAATTAAAATTTTTGGTTATTCGCCACCACAATTTTTTAAAATCTTCTAAAAAGTTTAAAAATTATGCCAATTATCATCGTAATCTCCTAAAACCGTAATATTTCTGTTGCCGTTTTTTAATTAGTTTAGAATAATATCATATTCGCGGCTTCTAATCTGTTTTTAATTTATAGGCTACAAACCTTTGTATGCCGTATTCGTTTTAAAGCTTTGCATCTAAGCATTTATGAAAAAAATTGGATACTTTATTATTTCCACTATAACGCTAACATTGCCCGTAACATTGTTTGCTCAAACGCGGCAAGATACAGGCACGGCAGTTGTCACACTGCAGCAAAGTATAGCATTTGCACTTCGCAACCAACCGCAATTAAAACAAGCAAACATTGACGAGCAGATAAATGAACGTGATATTAAAATTGCTTTGGCAAGCTGGTTACCGCAAATTACATCAAGTAACCAATATCAGCATTATTTTCAGCGCCCGGCCTTTATAGCTGGTGGTGTAGCTACCGGAGTTGGGGGCAGTACCGGCACCGGAGGAACCGGAACCGGTACAGGCGTTGGAACAGGTACTGGCACTGGTGGTACAGGAACCGGAACAGGTGCTGGTACAGGTAGTACAGGCACAACGCAGCAAAATTTAGCAATTGCTCATAATACTTCAACGCTGGGCGTTTCGGCCAGCCAGGTTATTTACAATAACGAAGTGTTGCAGGCCTCAAAGGCTTCAAAATATAGCAGGCAATACTACAAGCAAAATACAGAAGGTGCTAAAATAGACTTGGTATCAAATGTAAGTAAAGCCTTTTATGACGTGTTGTTATCGCAACGCCAACTGGATATTATCAAGCAAGATATCGTTAGGCTGCGCCGTAGTTTAAAAGATGCTTATGCACGTTACCAGGCAGGAGTAGTTGATAAAACTGACTACAAACAGGCTACTATAGCTTTAAACAATTCCCTTGCATCGCTTAAGCAAACGGAGGAATCTATCAAAAGTAAATCAGCATATTTAAAACAGGTAATGGGTTTAAATCCCGATCGTAAGATAAGCCTGGCATATGATTCAACTGCGTTAAATACAGATGCGATGATCGATACAAACCAGGTATTGAATTATACTAATCGTATTGAATATCGTATGCTGCAGACGCAAAAGAACCTCGATAACGTAAACGTATCCTACTACAAATGGGGCTTTTTACCATCTGTATCAGCGGTTGGTGGTTACAGTTTGGCTTACTTCAATGATAATTTTTCAAAGCTTTACAACGATGCCTTCCCAACCTCGTTTGCCGGTTTATCGGTTAGTATACCTATTTTCCAGGGAGGCAGGCGTTTGCAAAACCTCGCCAAGGCAAAACTTCAGGTAGAGCGTACGGATCTTGATCTCATTAATAGCCGCAACTCCATAGGTACCGAATACGCACAGGCGCTGGCCAATTATAAGAGCGCTTATACCAATTGGGTAGCACTTAACGAAAACGTATCGCTGGCGAGTGACGTTTACAAAGTAGTTGACCTGCAATATCGTGAAGGTATTAAAACTTATCTGGACGTGATTGTTGCACAAACGGATCTGCGAACCGCTCAGCTTAATTATTTAAATGCATTGTTTCAATTACTTTCAAGCAAGATAGACCTGCAACGTTCATTAGGCACATTACCGGTTCAATAAATAAAAAGATACACTCAACATCACTCAAGAGACACTAAATAAAATGAAAAACACATACTACTACTGCATTGCCGCACTCGCGCTATTGTCGGTATCTGCCTGCAAAAGCAAGTCTCAGAAGCAGGGTGCTGCAATGCCGCCTACTCCTGTAAATGTTATCGAGGCAAAAAAATCAGATGCGCTTTACTATGATAGTTATCAGGGTACAGTTGCTGCGCTTAACAATGTTGAGTTGCGCAGCCAGGTATCAGGTTTTATAACCGATATATTCTTTAAAGAGGGTACTGTTGTAAAAAAGGGTACGCCTTTATATGAAATAGATAGACGTAAATATGAAGCGGCCTATCAGCAGGCCAAAGCAAATCTTGTAAGCGCGAGGGCTAACCTCAACAAGGCTCAAAAAGATATAGACCGCTATAACATGTTGCTAAAGAATGATGCTGTGGCGCGCCAAACAGTTGACCAGGCATCAGCAACTTATGAAACTGCCAAGAGCCAGGTTGATGTGGCAAAGGCTGGTGTTGAGTCTGCAGCAACTGATCTTTCTTATGCCACCATAAAGGCACCATTTACAGGCCGCATTGGTATCTCGCAGGTAAAGTTAGGTGCGCAGGTAAGCGCGGGGACAACTTTACTAAATACCATTTCAAGTGAAAACCCTGTGGGTTTTGATGTGGTGATCAATGAACAGGATATCAACAGATTCTACAAACTGCAGAAATCTTATACCGACACGACGTTTAGGCTGCAATTACCAGATGGCAGCAATTTTGGTGAGAGCGGACAGATCTTCGCTATTGATAGGGGGGTTAACGACCAAACAGGTGCAATTAAGGTACGTGTTCAATTCCCTAACCCATCAGATCAATTGAAAGATGGAATGAGCGGTGTGCTTAAAGTGCTTAATGATGACTCCGGAGACCGTGTGCAAATTCCTTACAAGGCTGTTACTGAGCAGATGGGCGAGTTCTTTGTTTTCTTATCCAAAGATACCATAGCTAAACAGGTGAAGGTAAAATTAGGCCCCCGTATACAATCTAACGTGGTGATCATGGAGGGTATTAAACCAGGCCAAAAGATAATTACGGAAGGTTTTCAACGCTTACGAGACGGCGGTAAAATAACATTGGGTAAACCGGCTGGTGCTTCACAGGGACAAGGTGCGGGCGGAGATAAAGGCGGCGCACAAGGTAAATAAAGAATAGCTTACATTATAAGACAAAGGATTTTATCCGGCGGCTTAAGCAAAAGACACAACAATGATCGCAGATACTTTCATACGACGCCCGGTAACAGCAATCGTAATATCACTGGTTATCCTGATAGTAGGGGTGCTGGCCATATTGAGCTTGCCTATTGGGCAATACCCGGAAATTACGCCGCCAACTGTACAGGTAACCGGTAACTACACCGGTGCAGATGCGTTAACCGTTGAGCAAACCGTTGCCACACCCGTAGAGGTGCAGGTGAACGGTACACCCGGCATGACCTACCTGCAAAGTAATAGTACCGGTAACGGCCAAATGAGCATGACCGTAAACTTTGAAGTAGGTACGGATATTAACATTGCAGCGCTTGATGTGCAGAATCGAGTTGGTATTGCGCAGCCCACCTTACCACAAGAGGTGCAGCGTTTAGGATTAACGGTGCGTAAACGTAACCCGAGTATCTTATTGCTTGTGGCGCTATATTCTCCTAACGGAACGCATGATGTTACTTTTACGGATAACTATGCCAACATATTTGTAAAAGATGCGCTGTTGCGTACCAAAGGCGTGGGTGACGTATTTACACGTGCTGATGACTTCAGTATGCGTATTTGGCTAAAGCCCGATAAACTTGCTGCTTTGGGCATGACGGCCGCCGATGTTACCAACGCTTTGCAAGAGCAAAATGCGCAGGTAGCTGCAGGTACCGTTGGTGCAACCCCGCAAACTAAAGGGCAAACTTTTGAATATACCGTATTGGTTAAAGGCCGTTTGGTAAAGCCCGAGGAGTTTGAGAATATAGTAGTTAAAACAGTGCCAAGCACAGGGGCGCTTGTTTACCTAAAAGATGTTGCCCGTGTGCAATTGGGTAAGTTTAATTACGCAGGTAACTCATTTATTGATGGCAAAAGGGCATCATACCTGTTGATTTACCAGGCACCAGGCAGCAACGCCATTGAAACGGCGGATAATGTAACCGCTACCATGGAGCAGCTTAAAAAAGCTTTCCCGGCTGATATTGCTTATGTGGTACCTTTTGAGTCAGTTACTGTGGTAAGGGTTTCCTTACACGAGGTAATTGAGACTTTGGTGATCGCATTAGGTTTGGTAATTGTGGTAGTGTTCTTATTCCTACAAAACTGGCGTACAACACTCATCCCGGTATTGGCTATTCCTGTATCCATCGTGGGTACATTTATTTTCTTCATCCCGTTAGGTTTTACCATTAATACACTTACGCTATTTGGTTTCGTGCTCGCCATCGGTATTGTGGTAGATGATGCCATTGTGGTGGTAGAAGCGGTGCAGCATAACATGGATGAGAACGGCATGAACCCTAAGGATGCTACTCATGAAGCCATGAAGGAGATTTCCGCACCGGTTATCGCTATCGCATTGATCTTAGCTGCGGTGTTTGTACCGGTAGGTTTTGTACCGGGCATTGTGGGCAGGCTTTATCAACAGTTTGCGATCACTATCGCTATTTCAGTATTGATCTCGGCTTTTGTGGCTTTATCACTTACGCCGGCTTTATGTACTTTGTTGCTTCGCCCGCACAAGATCGATGAAAATTCAGGTGGCCTGAATAAATTCTTCTATAAATTTAACAAGTGGTTTGACAGGGTTACAGGCCGTTACCGTAATGCGGTTGATAAAAGCATTAAAGGCTCGAAATACATCGTCATTGTGTTGATATGTATTATTGTGGGCACTGTACTTTTATTCAGAGGTAAATCTTCGGGCTTTATTCCTTTGGAAGATGAGGGACGTATCATTATAACTTATGACCTTCCTGAAGGTTCTGCTACGGAACGTACCGTGGACGTGTTGCACCGGATGATGAAACAGTTGGATAGTATTCCCGGTATCAATCACTATGCGGCATTAGGCGGTTTAAATGCGGTTAACTTTGCAACCAAATCAAATAGTGCCACCATATTTGTTCAGTTGAAACCATGGGACGAGCGTAAAACTCCTGAAACGCAAAAGGATTCGCTGATAAGTATCATGCAAAAGAAGCTTTCGCAAACTAAAGAAGCCAGCGTGGTAGTAATATCTCCGCCGGCCATTCCGGGTTTGGGTAACACCGGTGGTTTTTCGTTCATTTTGCAGGAAAAAGAGGCCGGAGGTGAGATCACTAACTTTGAAAAGGTATTGCAGAACTTTATTGGCGAGATCAATAAACGCCCCGAGATATCAAAAGCATTCTCGTTCTTTACTGCTCATACGCCTGCCTATCAGTTAACTATCGACCGCGAGAAGACCAAAAAGTTAGGTGTTCAACTTTCTGACGTAAACAACGCATTGCAAACTTATATGGGTAGTGCCTACGTTAACGACTTTACCATTTACGGCCGTAATTTTAGGGTGGTAACACAGGCAGATACCAACTACAGGACAAATATTGGTAACATTGGTCAATATTTTGTGCGCAATAACGCAGGGGCGATGGTTCCTTTAAGCACCCTTACTTCTTATAAGGTTATAGAGAATGCACCACTAATATCGCACTATAACCTTTTCCGCTCTGCGGAGATAAACGGTAACGCGGCACCAGGTTATAGTAGCGGTGACGCTATTAAGGCCTTGCAGGAAGTTGCCGCGCAAACCCTGCCGCAAGGTTATGGCTACGAATTTTCAGGCTTAAGCCGCGAGGAATTGTTATCAGGGTCTAAGACGGTTTACATCTTTATACTGTCAATAGTATTCGTGTTCTTATTCCTGGCTGCTTTATATGAGAGTTGGTCGGTACCATTCTCGGTTCTGTTGGCCGTACCACTTGGCGCATTCGGTGCGATTCTATTCCTATCATTTTGGCCAAAGCTAACTAACAACGTTTACGCACAGATAGGTTTGATCACGCTGATAGGTTTGGCAGCAAAGAACGCGATCCTGATTGTAGAGTTTGCTAAAGAACGTGTGGATAGAGGTATGGAACTTGAAAAAGCCACCTTGGAGGCTGTAAGGCTTCGTTTACGCCCTATCGTGATGACGTCACTTGCGTTCATACTTGGTGTTGTGCCGTTGTTGTTTGCATCAGGTGCGGGTGCGGAATCACGTAAGACTATCGGCTGGACGGTATTCGGCGGGATGCTTACCGCAACATCATTGGCAATATTCTTTGTGCCGGTGTTATACTACATCATCACCAAGTTTGCTTATGGTAAGGAGAAGCTTGCCGAACTTGAGAAAAACTACAAGCCGGATGCAAAACTGGATCACGAAGGCCAGCATGATTAACATTAATACAAGCCTCCCCAAAAAGGGAGGCTTTTTTATTAGTTTAGCGATAATGGCATGAAAAACAGATGAAAATAGCCACCCAGTTAGCGACTGTAATAGATTAGAGTATACACTGCCTGTCTATTTTCATAAACGAATTTGGTGTAAATTTTTATGGTTCTTTACAATGTCTTAAGAGCCTGTAATTAATATACAATTAACATGAACCAAATTGATAATCAGTATATATTGCTTTGTTGTAAGCTGTATAAATAGATTAAAAGCTCTGTGTACGGTGTTTTTAAAAACATTAATTGAGATGATATTGGCAAACTATTTGCGAAAGGGGCAATATCACATTTTAAAAATGTTAATCTAAAACAAATGACAATGAAAAAAATGACCAAAATTATAGCCGCAGCTTTTACAGCAGCAGCTCTATTTATCGGAACTAACGTAAACGCACAAACTACACCTAAAAGCGCATGGCGCCTTGGTATTGGTGTTGAAGGCTTAGCACCAGTAGGTAATTTACATAATGCCTCAAACTTTGGTTTGGGTGGTACCGCACGCTTACAATACGGATTGGGTTCTAACGTAGCATTAACTTTAACATCCGGTTACTATAACTTTTTCGGTAAAGAGATAGGTAATACAAGCGTAAATTATCCAGATCTTGGGATAGTACCAGTTAAAGCCGGTATCAAAGCATTTGTTTCTAATAACATTTACGTAGGTGCAGAAATAGGTGCCGGTTTTGAGACCCGTGACAATGGCAACACTAAATTGATTGCATCGCCGGGTATCGGCTGGGCAAGCAATAGCTGGGATATCGGTGCACGTTACGAAAACTTCTCTGGCCAAAACAATAATTACGGCACCATTGGTTTACGCGTAGCATACGGTTTCGCATTGTAATTAAAACAGCAAGAATCACAACAAAAAGAAGCCTTTCCATTTTGAAAGGCTTTCTTATTTGATGTTACAATTTTTTTCGAATCGTTTAAGCCAATTTAGCAAGTGCAGCCTTAATTCTTCTTATTGCTTCTACCAATTTATCTTCAGCCGCGGCATAAGATATACGTATAGATTTTTTATCACCGAAAGAATCACCACCCACGGTTGCAACGTGTGCTTCTTCTAAAAGGAAGATAGATAGCTCATCTGCATCGTTAATAACTTTACCATTGTGGCTTTTTCCGAAGAAAGATGTAACATTAGGGAAGAAGTAAAATGCTCCATCCGGTAAGTTAACTTCAACACCAGGAATTTCTTTTAGCAAGCCGTAAACAAGATCGCGGCGTTTCTGAAATTCATCGCGCATTTGGTGCACGGTTTCAAGGCCACCTTCGTAAGCTGCAACGCCGGCTTTTTGTGTGATGGAACATGTACCTGAGGTGATTTGCCCTTGCATCTTGTCAAAAGCAGCTGCAAATTCACTGTTTGATGCCGTATAGCCAATTCTCCAGCCGGTCATGGCAAATGCCTTAGACCACCCGTTGATGATCACCACACGGTCTTTTATGCTGTCAAACTGTGCGATAGATTCATGGCCGCCAATAAAGTTGATGTGCTCGTAGATCTCATCGCTTAAAACATAAACATGAGGGTTTTTCTCGAATACTTTGGCTAAACCTTCCAATTCATCTTTGCTGTAAACGCTGCCGGTAGGGTTGCACGGCGACGAGAACATAAACAATTTAGTTTTCGGTGTAATGGCAGCCTCTAATTGCTCAGGCGTTATTTTAAAATTAGTTTCAACAGTAGTATCAATAAAAACACTTACACCTTCCGCAAGTTTAACTACCTCTGAGTATGATACCCAGTAAGGCGTAGGTATAATAACTTCTTCGCCGGGGTTTACCAGGCAAAGCACAGCATTAGCTATAGCCTGTTTAGCACCTGTTGAAACTACAATTTGCGTATCAGTATAATCCAGGTTATTCTCATCCTTAAGCTTCTTTACAACAGCCTTGCGCAGGTCTGGGTAACCGGCAACCGGTGTATAGTATGTAAAGTTCTTATCCATGGCGGTTTTGGCAGCATCCTTAACATACTCAGGAGTATGAAAATCGGGTTCACCAAAGCTAAGGCTGATCACGTCTACACCTTTAGCGGCCAGTTCGCGGCCCATCTTTGCCATTTTAATGGTTTGAGATTCTGACAGGTTGTTTATCCTGTTACTTAATGCGCTCATATTATTTATGTTAGTGCGGCAAATATAAAAAATTACTTTGCCCGCAATCAAAGCGGGGTTATTATTATCAAATTCATAATTAATTTGCCATTGAAACTCACTGAAAACATTTAGCCAATTTTTAAATTATAGAAAGAGCAGGGCACTATTTTGCTTAAGTTTGCCCTCTATTTTAAAAGCAGGTTTTGAAACAGCAAAAACGCATCATCCTCGTCTCTTTGATCACCGGCATTGTGTTGATGGCCTCAAAGTTCAGCGCCTATTTACTTACCAACTCAAATTTTGTTTTAACGGATGCAGCCGAGAGTGTTGTAAACGTTGTGGCCAGCGGTTTTGCTTTTTATAGTATTTACCTTGCGTCTATTCCTCGCGACGAGAACCATCCTTACGGACACGGTAAAGTGGAGTTTTTCTCCGTATTTATAGAAGGTGCCTTAATAGGCATTGCAGGGATCATCATTATCCTAAAATCAGTATACAGCTTTTTTAACCCCGAAGAGATACACGATCTGTTACTTGGTGCTATTATAATTGGTAGTACCGGCCTCATCAACGGTTTGCTGGGGTACTATATGATACAAAAGGGTAAATCAATCCCATCTATTACCATAGAGGCTGATGGCCGACACTTGCTCACCGATACTGTTACCAGCGCAGGTTTGGTTGTAGGCTTATTGCTTATTTATTTTACCAAGATACTTTGGCTGGATAGCGCGCTGTCAATTTTGGTGGGCGGCTACATTGTTTTCACCGGTTACAAACTGGTGCGCCGTTCAGTTGCGGGTTTAATGGATGAGACCGATTTTGATGTGGTGAGCGAAGTGATAAAAGTGCTTAGCGAACAACGCCATGAAGAATGGATAGACATCCATAACCTGCGTGCGCAAAAGTACGGACATGAGCTGCACATAGATTGTCACTTGACTTTACCTAATTATTTTGACCTTAATCGTGTTCATGACGAAGTTAAATTGGTAGATAAAATGATAAATGAAAAGGCTGGCATACGTACGGAGTTCTTTATCCATACCGACCCATGCCTGCCTTATTGCTGCCACTATTGTAGCATGCCCAATTGCCCAATACGCACCGAGGCCAAGCGCGAAGATATCCCGTGGACCTTAGAGAATGTAATGCGAAACAAAAAACATTATGAGCAGTAAAGGATTTTTTAATGTACGGGTTTACGGCCTGCTGATTAATGATAACAATGAGTTACTGATAAGTGATGAGCAGGAGCAAGGCATGCGTTTTACAAAACTGCCCGGTGGAGGTTTAGAATACGGAGAAGGACTGATTGAAGGCCTTAAACGCGAATTTGTTGAGGAATGTAATACAGAAATAGAAGTAGTTAATCATTTCTATACGACTGATTTTTTTGTAAAATCGGCATTTAACGATTCGCAGATCATCAGTGTTTACTACATGGTCAAAGCAGTCTCCGATCTCCACTTTAGTATCAAAACTAACATTTTTGACTTTGACGGCGAAGGTGACGTTTTACAATCTTTCCGCTGGATAAAACTCAACGATCTACGGGTTGAGGATTTTACCTTTCCGATAGATCAGTACGTTGCCGAGTTGTTAATTAAAAGCCTATGAATTTAGCAGAACGCGACCTTGCGGTAATCTGGCATCCTTATACGCAAATGAAAACTGCCTTGCCACCTATACCTATAATTCGTGGTGAAGGAACTTGTGTTTTTGATGAGGATGGTAAACGTTATATTGATGCAGTATCATCCTGGTGGGTAAATATTCACGGTCATTCGCATCCTTACATTGCCAAAAAGGTTGCCGATCAATTATTAAAGCTGGAACACGTGATATTTGCCGGCTTTACACATCCCGGTGCAATAGAACTTGCCGAACGTTTATTAGCCATCCTTCCTGATACCCAAAAAAAAGCATTTTATTCAGATAACGGATCTACAGCAATTGAGGTAGCTATTAAAATGTGTCTCCAGTACTGGAATAATAAGGGACAGCAGCGGACGAAGATTTTGGCATTTAAAAATGCCTATCACGGCGATACCTTCGGTGCGATGTCTGTTAGCGGCAGGAGTGCTTTTACCGCTGCTTTTGATAGTTTGTTGTTTGAGGTAGAATTTATTGAGCTGCCGGATGATAATAATATTGATGATCTTAAAGTTCACATCTCAAATCTCAAATCTGACTTAGCTTGTTTCATCTTTGAACCGTTGGTGCAGGGATCAGCAGGTATGATCATGTATGAAGCCCGCCATCTTGAGGCGTTAATGGCACATTGCAAAGCAGAAGGGGTACTGCTGATAGATGATGAGGTGTTTACAGGGTTTGGCCGTACAGGTAAGCCGTTTGCATGTAACTACGTACAAACGCAGCCAGATATCATGTGCTTCTCTAAAGGACTTACCGGCGGCACCATGGCGTTCGGACTGACAACCTGTACACAGCAGATATACGATGCTTTTTTGTCTGATGATAAAATGAAGACGCTTTTTCACGGGCATTCCTATACGGCTAACCCGGTTGCCTGTGCTGCATCGCTGGCAAGTTTAGATCTGTTCCTTGATCCGGCTACGCAAAAGAACATAGACAGGATTGTAGAAAAGCATCGGGCATTTGCTGATAGAATTAATGCCCACCCACACATTGCCAACTACCGCCAAACCGGAACGATACTGGCTTTGGAGTGGGAAACGGGTGGCAATACATCTTACTTTAGCAACCTGCGCGACCGGCTATATCATTTCTTTTTGGATAAGGGCATCATCCTTCGTCCGTTGGGGAACATCATTTATATTTTACCTCCGTATTGCACAACTGATGATGAACTGGACTACATTTACGCCGCTATTGAAGAGGCGCTCGATACTATTTAAATTATGGAATTAGCTACTATACTACCTAAAATAATTGCCGATAACCAATTACATGCACGCTGGTTAAACACCCTATCATTAATGGAAAATACCGGTGCACGGAAAATATCAGCAAGCGAAGACCCGGTTACAGTTACCTACATTATTTTAAAACATGCTGCTGAAGAACACCGCCATGCTTTTTATTTGAAAAAACAGATTGAAAAGGCGGGACAAGGACTTTGCCCTACTTATGCGTTGGAGTATTTGATAGCACCTGCAGATAGTAAACATTACCTGCACCAGTTGGATATAGATGTGTGCCGGTATCTTAAAAAAGAATTAAGCCTTAATGGCGCAGAACTTCGCTTTGCAGCTTACTTATTGGTTACCTACGCCATTGAGGTCCGTGCCGATGAGCTTTACCCGGTTTACCAGGATGCGCTTGATGAAGCAGGCAGCAAAGTAAACGTTAAATCAATTATCCTGGAAGAGGAAGGTCACCTTGAAGAGATGATCAACCAGTTACAACATTTTTCGCCGCAATGGCAGCTTCACGCCCAAAAAGCAGTGGATATGGAAAGCGCTTTATTTGATAAGTGGGTGAAGGGATTGGCGAAGGAAGTGAATTAAGCTATCTGAATTTTTACCAGAGGAGCGGAGAACATTAAAACAAGAAAGCCACCGATATATCGGTGGCTTTCTTATTTATAGGTAGGCTTTGCGATTAATTACCGCCGCCACCCATTGATTTCAGATCATCAAGCGAAATCTTCTCGAAATCAGAAGGAATACCAAATGTACCTGCAGGCACTTTTTGCTCTACAATGCTTTTAACGGTTACTTCTGCAGATTGTCCGTTTTGGAAAGTAGAATACTGGATTGGTACACCACCTGCTTTAGCATAAATTTTAGAACCACCAGTTTGTGGGATAGTAACATCGTTAGTTACCCATATATCATACGTTTTTCCGCTTTTGGTATCTTTAGCAACCACTTTTTTGCAATTAAAGCCGTTGATAACTTTCTTTTCGGTACCTGGCGTAAAATCGAAAACAGGCAATTTAGCTTGCTCTTCCTCAACCTCGGCCGGGGTGGCAATAGCTGCCTTTTTGATGCTGGCTACAGGTACGTCAACCAAAATAGCCATTGATTTGGCATCTTTATCGGTCAAAACCTTAATAGACGCAGGACCCGCGTTGAAAGCAGTAGCGCTTGAATCGGCCCTGAAGTAAGATTTAATATCAACAGACTGGCCTTGCATGCTGGCGCCAATTGTGATAACGCCTTCTTTATATACCTTTTGGGCACTGGCGTTCATTGCGGTTGCAGAAAGCACAAGGCCCAATGCTGCAGTAAATAATTTACCTTTCATACTTTTAATTTGAGAATACAATTTAGTGTGTAATTAACTGAGTGCAAAATTTTTTATGATAATAATTAATTATCATTTTCAATTAGAGAGCAATAATAACGCTTTGTTACGCTTTAACGTAGTATATTTTTTGCCACTATTGTTTAAAAGGTCTATGTATCGGCTACTATTACTTCCATCAATAATAAGCGGTATATCAATCAAGCTGCTATCAACTGGCGTATTGTTACTTACATAAACGCCAGTTAAATGCATATTATTTGAAATAGACTTAAAACTCACGCTATCGTTTAACAACAGCAACTTTTTATCGAGGAACCATATCATGCCGGCTTTCTTCAGAAGAAAACTGTTGGCTAAATCTTTATTTAATCCTATTACTTGGTAATCAGTTATCTTCATACTGTCCAAACCCGGCTGTATGGCGTATTGAAAGCTCTTATCGGTCTCTAAAAGATCTGTCAGTACAATGCCTTTCCGTCCATGTTTAAAAACTATTCCTTGGTGTTTTCTGAGATTAAGAAACGCAACAAGGTTTGTTTTATCTGCAATGATCTTTTTAAATGAAAAGCTGCAGCATAATATAAGCAGGCAGGCTAACGAAGCGAATAACAGTCTTTTAATTTTATAATAGAAAAAGTAAAAGGCAATTAAAATAAGGATATTAAAAAGAACAAGCTCTGGTTTTGTTATCCAAATTTTACCGATGCTGGCATACGGCGTAAGTTCAATCACGTTGAGCATCTTGTTCATCAGAATGATAGATTTTTCCAATACATAGCCAAAGGCAGATGATATCACCGCCATTTGTGGAAGTAGAAGCAAGGCTAATCCCGCATACATGATGACAGCCACGGGAACGATAATGAGCAAGTTGCTGATAAGAAAGTAAACCGGGAATTGGTGTAAATAATAAGCGCTTAGCGGAAATGTGGCAACTTGGGCGGCTATAGATACCGAGCACGCCAGCCAAAGCTTATTTGCAAAATTATTTTTAAAGCTTAACCAGTTGTAAATGATCGGTTGAAAAACTACTAAACCGGCGACGGCGACGTATGATAATTGAAATCCAGTGAACTAATAATCTTATTATATTTGTAAATCAGTTAGTTAATAAAAAAATATTAACATTACTTTAACGATTTTAATCATATATTGAGACACTTTAAAGACACTAATGAAACCTTCAATAATTTTCAAGAACAAGAACGGGGGCAAAGAATGGTATGCTTACATCAAATATTCCGTAACAGAAGATGGTGTAAAAAAGGTCAAGTTGCAATCACTAAACATGAACTTTCCTTTATCTCAAATCCATTGGGGTGGAAAGAACGAAAAAGAAAAAGGCAAATTCGAGCTGTTAAGATTACAAGGCAAATACATTCGAGCTACCTTTGAAAATGCTGATGATGTGAACAACTTATTCAGTCTCCAATTAGACCGAGTGACTAACTTATCATATAGTTATGGTGTAATTACCAAATTCGATTTTCTTGGCTTTCTCGAAAAACAGATTGATGACTTATTTAAGAAGAAGAAATATGGTACCAGAGATAGTTATATTACTTTAAAAAAGGATCTCAATAACTTCTTAATCCAAACTAATCGAACAAGGATGCTTTTTCCAGACATCACTACCGAATTTGTAAACGACTTTAAAACCTACCTTGAAGGTACCAAGAACCTTAAAGCAAGTACTGTAAGTGTAAGGATGTATAAGTTCAAAGCTGTATATGAGAAAGCAATCAGTGATGATGTATACCTTCCATCTAAAAATGTTTTCTACAAAAAACAGTATAAAGCACCGAAAGCAAAGAAAGGCTTTCTATTGCCTCAAGAGGTAGAGCAACTGTTGATGTCCAAACCTTTGACCAATCCAGTACGCGGCCACTACCAGGAATTTGATGCCAATGGAAATATCATTCTTCAACCAATCGAGAAAGCAAGGCTAATGTTTATTACACAGATTTTCTCTAATGGTATGAGGGTGTCCGATATATTATTCCTTCGCTGGAATAATTTAGACTTTCGAGACAAGCATGCTCAGATAAAATATACAATGTACAAAACAGGTGAGGAAATGACTTTCAACCTTACAAATAATCTCATTTGGCTTTTGCAACATTTTGTAGATTCTGTCGACAGATTTGAGGATGAGAAAAGACCGGCAACAAAAATAACCTGTCCTAAATGTGAATCAGAAAATATTAAATCAGGTGGTAACTATAGTCATGGCAAAGGTGTTAGGCAAACCTTAAAATGCGCTGATTGCGCAAGGACGTTCCAAAACGTTCAAAGAACTGAAAAGAAGCCCGAGTTATTAACTAACTCACTCGCGATGGTTTTGAAAATGAACGCTAATCCAGTGGGTATGGGACATCCTTTTCAGCAACATGAACCTATTCCCATTAAAACAACATTGCTCAACCTATACGAGGAAACAGGGTTTGTTTACTTTGAAGAATTGAATAAAGAAATTTTAAAGTTTGAGAATTTCATTGAAAAAGGAACTCAAATAGATGCACTTGCATTTAGTGACCTTTATCGAAGCGGTAAGCTTGTGGTCACTGATGAAGAAACTGAAAAGATAGAGGCTGCTATTGAAAGCTTTAAGCGTGGTCGAAGATTAAGCATTAAAGCTATGATGGATGAATATTATGAGGATAAGTCGGAACATGCCTATACTTTGTTTGAATCACACAAAAACACTTACAAGAACTATTTGGCGAACTTAATAAGGGTGAGAGAACAATACATTAAATTAAAAAATGATTACTTAAAAGGCGTGTTTAAAAGATACTCAAACGAAAAGCCAAATTCATTTATATTTCAGATGCTCAAAGATACTGACTTCAAAAATGTTGATGGTAGAAATGACTTTCATAACATCTCCCCATACCAGTATTTAAAATACATGAATCAAAGTAAGAGATACAATGCTTTGTTGCAGAAAATAAGAACCCACTTTGATTTTAAAATTCCTATTTCAACACACACAGCCCGGTATACATTTACGTATTTGATGGTAGAAAAGAACTTTGATGTTTACACAATCAGTAGGCTACTGGGACATTCGTCAATTAGTATCACTGACAGATATTTACCACGTTTTTTAGCCCATAAAGCAAATCAAGCAATGTCTGACTTACATGATAGTTATGACCTTGGCAATATCAGAAAGAAAGATGCAGTTGAAGCGAAATCTGTGAAAGATTCGATAGATTATATAAAGGACTTCATGTAAATAACATGAAGTCCTTCTTAATTAACTAATCATTCTTTTCCATCGCACGGTGAAATGCCTCATTTCCATCGATATCACCATCCGCGTAAGTAGATTCCAAATAGTCTAGGAAATATTTGAGTTGCTTATCCGACGAGAGCTTTAATTGTACGGGGATGTAGGAGCAAGTAATCACATAGTTTTCTCCAGACAAACGTTCGCAAGAAAAAGTCGAATTGGATTCCACATTTCGAACTGAATAAAATAGTTCCGATAATTCGGGAGGATTGTCGTTATCAATTAGAGTCAACCATTCTTTGAAATCATAAATTGTTTTCATAATGAATATAGATTAATAATAAATGAATGTTAAAACTGCTTTGCGATAGTGCTTACAGCAGTGAAAGAAACATCAACATCAGAAGTGCAAAGCCATTTAAATATTGCGTTACGGCCAGTTGATATATTAAAATAGGCACGCGTGTAAAATGAATACTCTTGAAAAACAGCGTGTTACTTAAAAAGCTAAAAAGATTTTTGTTGAGTGTACTAAAAATAGGTACTTTTGCTATTAAAGATAAAAGGAAGAACCCCTGACAAGCTCAGGCTTTTTTACCTTTGACCCTGATAGGGGTGGCTTTTGAAGCCCATTGCCGTTCAGGAGTTCCCTCAGACCTTATTATCTTTTTAAGTCCTCCGAGAGTCAGAATCTTGGGGGACTTTATTGTCTATTGACAATACAAAAGTAATTAATAATTATTTATTATAAAACGAATCCGTTTTATCCAACTTAATTGGACAATTTTTTTGTCTATTCAAATATCTAATAATCAAATGGTTATATAAAAATAAAAAAGTAAAAATTTTTTATTTTTCTTGCATGTCATTTTTTCATTAGAAAATCCTACTGTTTAAAATAGTGTTTAAATAACTGACAATCAGCCATTTGTATTTTGAAAATGTATTTGCAAAATTCAATTTTTTTTGGACGGATTTTTCGATTTATGAATAATTCTTTCGAATTACGTCGAATTTCTTCCTGTTCGGACAGAAAATTCGATTTTCCAGTCACTGAAAATCAATTCAAATTTCCGAATAAATAATTCCGAAAGGAAATTGGACTGTCGTAATCCATTTCAAAGTCTCTGATTTGAAAATCGGACATTGAAATTTTGTCCAAAGACATAGATTCTTGAAGAAAATGAGTCTTGAGATTTAATATATATTACAGGACATATTCCCCTTTCGGAGTAGTATATTATTTTTTCAGAACCCAGTCAGACTTTGGCAGAGTTTTTTGAAAGGGCAGGACAATTTCTAAATATATAATGGTATGGAAAACAAGATATGTCATTATAGGAATTGCAATAAAGAACTCATCAACAAAAGACCACACGCTAAATATTGCTCAAGAGCTTGTAAATCTAATGAGGCAAAATATGTAAGGCGAAAGAAACTGTTTATTAAAAAGTATGCAGCAAAGCAAATGGATTTGATTGATGCTATCAAGCATTTAAAATCCTTATTGGTTTAAATCGTCCACGACTGGGTGTCGTGTACTTAACTTAAATACCAACATATTTGCTAACTATTTTAGTAATGTATAATTTTACTCTATGGCTAAGCGAACATTCAAGAAAATATGGCTTATAGTTGAGGACAATAAAGTGTTCGGTGAACATGGGTATGAAATGGTCAACATGTTTCGCAGAAGAGATTATGCCAATAAGATTTGTCAACAGCAAAATCAAAGGGCAAAGAGTGATTCCCAAATGTTATACAATCAAAATAAACCAGTGCCGGAGTATAAGCTACATGGCTATTACTTAGTACATGAGAGTTACTTTAATGATGAGAATAAATAGTATATAATATATCATTGGTACTGTTGCTCACATTTTAATCTCTTTATAGAATAATTGAAGATTAATACTAAAACTGGGTAAAGGGAGTGGATAAACTTAATATATACAGTATAAAAAATACTGTTATAATGCTTGTTACCTTACCTAATCAATTTAAGACTGCCATCAATAAGATGCCTTTTAACGTCACTGTGAAGAAAAATGCAATTAAAATCTATGCTGCTCTTTACAGCAAATCTCACCTGAAAAACTCCACCGGCTTCTTTCCTGTACCAAGTGCTTATTTAGCTGCTGTTAATAAAAGATATTATAAGATTCTTGACTACTTTGTCGAGCGCGGCCTAATCGATTATTATAAGAAGGCTTACACGGATGATAAAGATATATTCAACACGATTTATAGAAAATCCTACAACAAAGAATTAGGAATATGTGCTAAGTATCGATTCCTGGTTAATGTTGAAGTGGGTGATGAAGTAAATGTTGATATGGTCAGTAACAGAACCAATAGATGGTGGAACATTACTGAGAATAGTTTAATTGAAGCTGGCTTTGATGTCAAAATATCACGTGATGACTTTGGCAGACGCGTTTGGCATTCAGCCATTAGGAACTATAAAACAGACTTTCAAGGCTATTACACTATAGATTCTCAATGTTCTCAGCCTCGACTACTTTATAAATATTTCAAAGACAAAGGCATCAATGACCCGGAGTATATGAGGATATTTAATAATGAGTTAGACTTCTATTCGGAAGTGGCTAAGAAGTTAGATTTCACTGGTACCAAAGAAAGTAAGAGAGCAGATGCAAAGGATCTGTTTATGCATTGGATTAATGGTAACGGCTACGTACCTGACTTCGAAATACATAATCTTTTCCCTATTGCCTCTAAATATTTAAAGAGTATTAAGAAGGGTAACTACAAGAGTGGTGGTTCATTACTTCAACGAATAGAGAGCAAAATTTGGATAGATGATTTATTGACTAATATACCTTGTGATTTTGCGCTACCAGTACACGATTCCGTTATTGTAAAAGAGAAAGATGTTGATAGGGTATTAGAATATTGTAAAGCAAAATATCCTGAAATCAGGTTTAAAAAAGCACTACTGAAGTAGCCAAAGAAGGGTAATTTTTTTGTATTATTTTTTTGCGTATATTTATATAAATCTTAAAAATATGTGCGAAGAAGGACAACCAATCAGTACCGGTGGTTCGACCCTTACCAAGGGCGATACCTCAACTACTATAAAAAAATAGTAAAGACGGTATAGCAGAAAATAAAAATCAGTGGTGTAGCTAATGTCAATCTCATTGTATTTTCAAAGCATTTCCACCGATTTTTATTGACTGCTTCATTTGTGTTTATCCTATCTTGATAAGATTTAATCTCCTGAATCATCATAGATTTTAATCTATCCTCATCCTGTTTATTTTCATAGTACCAGTTATTAAGTAGATAATGCGGTTGGCTGCCCGCTAAACTGTATTGATGCCCGAATAGATTAGTTGATAGACTGTAAATTGTAAATAAATTATAGATACATACGATTCCTATTGTTCCAAGCATCTTGCCTGGCACTGGGTCAGAAGTCAAAGCTGTTATCATATAACTTATTTCAGATGTAGCTATTGCTAGCAAAACAGTCATTAAAATCGTACTTCTCGATAAAACTGATTCACCTGACCCTACAGATTCTGTCAGCAAACGTTCAGATTGACTAAAAATAAACTGTAGCTCCTCAAGAGTAGCTTGCTCCTCATTCTCTTTTTTGATTGTGATTTGGTTTGACATTCTCAAAGATAATGATGAAGTGTCGAGTATACCAGTATGTATTATATAATATATCATTGGTACTGTCGCTCACTAATAATTTAAAGGAGGGACAAATCAAAGGAGTTTATCAGGATATAGAATTTGAGTAGTGCCCATCAATCCATCTTCACACATATAAAAAATTATAAGGGAAGGACATTTTTTTAATATATAATAGAAAAACATCTGACATGACCGAAATAGAAAAAGTGAAATCATTTGCCCGAGAGTTGGACTTCATCGCTCTACCATCACCAGTAATTAAAAATCAATTCTATAGAGATGGTGACACTTACATCTATGTCACTAAAATATATGATAGGTCAAAGCGGTTCACAAGTGTTGATTGCTATACTCTTACAGCTCCACAGTATCGAGAAGTAATGATTGACCGATTAATTAGGGATTCCGTGGAGTCAAATCCGTTCCTTAACTTGGCTTAAATCAGCGATTTAAATATGAATAATACACCAAATACAGACATCGAAAGAGAAGCTTTTATCAAGCCAGTAACAACAAATAGCATCGTAAAGAGAACCGAAGATTACTTTTTTGTTACAAGAGTTGTAGACGTACTGGATGACATCTATTATTTAGTCGAAGGCGTTTCAGTACCAGCAAGCAGCTTTATCAATGACAGTATTCCAAAGAAGTGATTATTACTCACAGACTGAATTGACCAAGCTTCTTAAACTTAGTGTAAAAAAAGTGAAGTTGTTTTTAAAAGACAATAACATTCCCGTTATTGAAAGACCAGTCGAATTAGGTGATAGCAATAAAAAAGAGAATTTCACAGTTACAGCGCTTTATGTTTTGAAGTCAGATTTGGTTAACTTTATTGCATGAGTACAAATAATCCAAGTGACCCATTAGGGTTAGGAGCATTAGGTAGAACAGGTGAAAAAATTGTGGACTTCGGTATCGAAGGAGCAAAAGAGTTTTTAAAATTAACTTGCAAACCATTGCTTGAAGAATTTGGGCTAATGATAAGCACACCTATTAGATACCATCGTTTAGATAGTACTATCAAAATGCTTGAGAAGGCAAAAGGGAAAATGCAAATTGACCCATCAACTCAACAGCTCGTGATTGATACACGTGTAGCGTTTCAAATTGCAGAGAATGCTTCGCAAGTAAGTAATGATACTTTACTTGAAATGTGGGCTGGCCTATTTGCTTCATCTTGCGACCGTTATGAGGAAGATGAAAATATTTTTTTCATTGACATATTAAAGAGCTTAACCTCATCGCAAGTCAAATTACTCACCTACCTCTGTGAAAATACAGACAAAACAATCAACATTAATAGCATTGATGCCTCTCGCTTAGATGGTGTTGTTACAGCAGTAGAAAAGAAAATTGATTATGCCGAAGTATGTGCTATAATGGAAAGCAATAGCCGATTAAAAGTAGACACCGAACTGGACACGCTGGAGAACATGGGCTTGATAATGAAACCGCGAAATAATTCCCAGAATGTTCCTATATCGCAGTTGCTAAGAATGACTATGAGCGGTTATCCGGCTATACGGATATCGCTGAAAGCACTTCGGCTCTATATCAAGTGTCAAGGGTCAAAGCAAACACCATTTGAATACTTTATAATTGATGTCAACGATTATTATCATAACATTATAAAAGAGTACATTGATGTAGAACCATCAAAAACATTAGATTACATTAAAGATGTTGCTTATAGAGGTTCACAGTATAAAGGTGACATAGCTCATCATTCGGATGAGGATTTCGGTTCGATATTATCTATTACAAACGAGAGTTGGTATAATTTGCCAACCACCGTATTAAATGAGAGGTTAAGGCAATGGATAATTTATAGATACGTTGCTTGGGTTGGGAATAGGTTTAGAGTAACAGCAGGAGAAGAAAACTGGAGCTTTAATTATAAAGACGGTTTGATAAATAGAGATTAAATATAAAGACTGTAAAGCCCTTTACGAAAGTAAGGGGCTTTTTTTATGGTCTATAAAAAATCCACTCTTTCAAAAAGTATCTATCAGTACTGAATATATATTAATATGAAATCATCAAGAGATACTGATATGATATTGGCCATGAGCAAGTATCAACTCAACCACCCCGACCGCAAACAGCATGTTAAACAATACATGACCGACCGTGTCAACCAACTTCTGAAAGAAAAAGAAGTAGAAAACCCTACTGATATGAATGAAGAAAATAAAAGTGAATAGTGAAGATGTCTTTACACCAGTCGAGAAGCTGATGGACATGCTTGATACAGCCCAAAACGAATTTAATGAAGCTTTGAGTGATTTAGACATTATCACTCAATTATTAGAATTAGCTCATCCACAAGTAATCAAACCCTATATTAAAGAATTTCTTGAAGGGTTCCATATAGTTGAGACTGACCGATTAGCCCAGTGGATAGATAAAGTAATTCATGCTGTGTGTGAAGTCGAACTGTATGAAACTGCAGCCGACCTATTAAAAATAAAAGAGAAAGTATGTTAACCAAGCTAATCTTTGAAGCACTATTCATCAATTGGTTGATGATGTTGCCACCATATAGAAACTTAATATCGATTTTAAGACTGCCTGGCAAGCCCTTTTTATGTGAATACTGTCTAACATTCTGGCTGAACATTATTCTGTTGTGCGTGACCTGGGACATCACCACGTACAGCACACTGGCTGTTACAGCTCCGGTACTTACAGTCTTGGTTAAAAGAACCATAAATGCCCTACCAATATCATTGAATTAAAAAAAATCAAGAACATTAATGAATAACGAGAATGAAGCCTTAAAAAACAAAATCATAATTGAACTATATAATACTGGACGTATTGACAAACGTTACTTCGGCCAACTATCCAAATCAACTAAACCAGCGAACCAGTTAAAAAAATACATCGAGATCCAACTATTTAAAAATATGATGTATAAGCCTGATAGCGAATACCTCGATGATTGCTATCAAGAGCTGTTTCTACACCTTTACAAGATACCCACTGATAGATTTATCGAACTGTACAACTTAGGCAATAATGTCTTAATGAGCTACATTTTAAGAATCATCGTGCTTAGACTTTTTTCAGTTGATAAGAGAACGATGAACCCAAATCACTCTTTCGCTAAAGCCTTAAACTTTACATCAGTATTTAACAGAAATAACGCAATGATTAATCACATTGAAGTGATGTCTGATGAACCTGACTTTAATACCAATGAAAATGTGTTAGTGATTTATGATAGCCAAGAAACAATAGATGCCTTTGAATCAGATTACGGCTTTTCAGTTGAAGAACTATTCGACCACATGACACCGGAGCAACGATTCGTTTTCTATAAACTCACAGAGGGTTGTGCATTGGTTGAGCCATTTCAGAAGAAAAAAGGTAGAAAGTCTTTAGAAGAGATTGCTGTGAAGAATGAGCTTTTTAGAGATGTCAATGAGTTGAGAACATTTATCACCAATAAAAATGAAGCATTGAGGAAGGAATATAAATAATGAGCGATAAAGAATTTTATGATAGATTGAAAGTGTTAGAGTCAAAGATGGAACTGTTTAATACCAGTAAGGGTGGGACATTATCTATTGATGATGTCAACTTGATAAAATCGCTTTACCCAAAGCTGCAGGAGTTAGCCGGTGGACACATGAGTAGAACATTTAATTCGAGTTGCTCAACTTGTATCAGAGAAACGTTTCAGATATTGACCAGTGTGTTTTATAGACTTAAAGGGCAATTCCAATGTTGAGAAGTTTAAACAATGTGTAGAAGTTTGTTGTGCTAAATACTTTAGTATTTCGTAAATTAGTTATGTAGTATTAACAAAGCTACATGATATAATATGGTACGTAATGAACAAACCTCAAAACAGGTTGCTTCTTATGCAGCGGAGATTTTGGCAATGGATAAGCCACCTGGTGTGAGCATCGAACTTTGGTCTAAAATCAAATCAGTTGCTGCTTCGGCATTAACTCAAACACCAAACAAGCCACTATCCATGGCTGAACATTTGGCTGCAATGGCAGTAGTTAACAAGCAAATTGAAGATGCGAAAGCAGCTCGAAATGTTGCTATCTACAAGAAGATGTTTAACAAAGGATGATTGACTAAGTAACTTGAAGCATGAAAACTGAATAAAAGCCCTCGATGAATATTGAGGGCTTTGTTCATTCTCCTAATTCATAGTTTAGTTCCTCGGCATACATCGAGGGGTGAATAATAAACACGTCCTTCTCTGAATTTATCTCAACTTCAACGGTTACAGATTTACCTAAGAAATTTACATCGATAGCCTCATTAATATTTCGGGCTAAAATATCTTGAGCGGCCAGTAATGAATCCTTGTGATTGGTTTGCAATTCCTGTTCGTTGTATAAATCAGTCAGTATCTGTACTGTCTTTACATCTAAAATTTCGCCCTGCTCGTCAAGAATAGAATTAATTTTCAAATCAAGATTCGAAATTGCATGCTCGTGTTCTGAGATATTCTCTTTATTTAACAAGTAGCTTGTGAAGTCGTTGGTTAGGTTCATAGTTTTGAAAAGTAATCGTATAAATGATTGGTTTGATGGATAAACATATCCGCCAGTTCATAATCTTGCCAATCATCGGAATTATATTTTACTGTTTCTGGCAAGTCATCTAAAGCTAATGGCTCGACATAGACCCGTTGGTAAAAGTAATTAGATAGGTAAACATTATCTGATAGCTGGCTCGCTCTAATCTTAGCAAGTTCATTTTGATAGATTTGAAACCTGTCAGTGAATACGTATTGTAAAACATCGATGTGTAACAAGTCATCAGCATTTGGAACTAGCCTAATAAATTCTGACAAATAGAAATCAACGTTTTCTTTAGTCAACTCAACAATATCATTGTCTTTGATAACAATCCAGCCATAAACCAAACTGAATATATCTAATTCAACCTTACTGGGTTCATCGATTTTATCTAACCATCTTTCGAGTGGCGTTTCAGTATCAGCAATAAATTGTACAGCTTTAGTCAGCTTTGCTTTATCCATGTAGGTTTAGTGTTTCGGTAAAGCTAAATATAATTCTCAAAACATAATATATACCTGTAGGAGAACAGAATATTATGTTTCATAAGGGACAGCAAAAGACAGGTGGCCGAAAAAAAGGCACGAAAAATAAAACTACACAAGAGATACGTGATGCTATCCAATTAGTACTCTCTGATAAAGTTGACCAATTAGCAGAGGATTTAGCCAAAATGGATAAGTTTAAACAGTGGACAATTCTCAATGCTGTTGCCAAATATGTGCTACCAACATTAAATAAGAATGATGATACGGTAGAACATACTGGTGAAATCAATATCAACATAAGTTTCGAAGATATTGACCATAAAAATGATGCTGATGAATAATTGGATATCAGCATTAAACTACCAAGGCCACACGCTGGACAAAAAGCTGTTTTAGATAGTAAGGCACGTTTTAAAGTACTCTTATGTGGTAGACGTTGGGGCAAATCGTTAATCAGCCAAATCATATCGATACTTGGTGTTATTGAAGGAAAGCATGTTGCCTATGTAACTCCAACATATCAACTGGGTAGAATATTTTTTGCTGACGTTCTTAGAAGCATTCCAGTTGCTCTTATTAAATCGGCTAACAAGTCCGATTTGATTATCACGCTTAGAACTGGTGGAACACTTTCATTTCTTACTGGAGAGAGGTTAGACGCATTTCGCGGCAGGAAGTTTCACACTGTAATAATTGATGAAGCTGCTTACATTCCCGACCTTGAAAGTGCCTGGCTAAATTCTATCCGTCCGACCCTGACTGACTACAAGGGTAATGCTCTGTTCATCTCTACACCCCGAGGCAAAAACTATTTCTACACATTGTATCTCAAGGGGCTGAATGGTGAAAATGGTTATCAATCATTTCAATACTCAACTTATGATAACCCATTTATTGATAATGATGAGATAGATGCTGCGAAAGCATCTTTACCCGAGGCCGCTTTTCAACAAGAGTACTTAGCAATTCCAAACGCTAATAGCAATGCGGTCGTTGCTCTAAACCATATCGAAGCCAACACAATATCTACACTATCAACAAATCAAACCGTGGTGTATGGTATTGACATAGCGAAGTATTCAGATTACACCGTTATCACAGGGTTAGATGAATTGGGAGTGACCACATACTTTGAAAGATTTCAAAGAGATAATGAATTTACTAAGCAAAGAATTAAAGCTCTACCGCAACACATACTTAAAGTAATTGACAGTACACACGGATCCATCGGTGACGCTATCTATGAATCGTTGCAGCGTGAAGGAGTTGCAAATATTCAAGGATTTGAGTTCACAGGCCAGTCGAAGCCTAAGTTAATCACTGAAATGATATTGGATATTGAGAAAGGCAATTTGAAGTTCAATGACGTTACAGCCCGTGAACTTTCAATTTTCGAATATTTTTATTCGCGTACCGGTCATATAACTTATGGTAACACACCCGGTGGCCATGATGACTGTGTAATCTCATTAGCATTAGCTAATCGTGGCTTGAAACAAGTCCCAGCCAATGGTAACTTCTTATCAGGATTTGGCTTTGGTTAAATAATATATAGTAGAAATGATTAATGAAATGAGCCTGATTAACCGATTGCCTAAGTCCTATGATGAACTGAATCACAAAATATACTTCGATATTATCAACACTTTGCCGAGTGAAAAGCCTGATTGGATAGAAGATGATGAAGAATGGGGTAGTTACATACAATTCTCAATACTGTCTAAGCTACTGAATATCCCTGTTATCGATTTAGAACGGCTACCAGTCACTGAAATCATTCCATTGATGAATGGCATAGCTTATTTTAATAATGAGCCACAGCCTTCTAAAACCAGTTTAAAGGTTAAGGTGATTGATAGCCTGACTTATGATGAGTTTGTCAATTATCAGAAGTTAATGCCAAATCATTTAAATCACGTAACTGAGATAATGAAATTAGTAGTTGCAAATCGTAGTGAACAAGAAATTGAATCAATGAGCGTATCAGAGGTGTACGAGGGTTTTTTTATGCTGCAAACATCAACCAAGAAATCTTTGAGAACTTTTCAGATTTCTTTGGCCAAGCGATTAGTAAAGATGAGTCTGAAACAGATATGGAGAATGATATTGAAGCTGTTCAGCCGAAGTCATTAATCAGTGAGTTAAATAAATCACTTGAGGATGACTTCAATAAACGCTGGGGCTGGTTCGAAATAGCTAAAAATGTAGCTGACTACACACGGGAGACATTGTTTCAGACCATGCAAAGAAATGTGGCCGAGGTGCTGACACTGGCAACATTACTCAAAGAAAAGGTAGCGTTGATAGAATCAAAGTATAAAAAGTAATGGCAACAAATAGTTTATCATCAGCAAGAGCGCAGGCAAGACAAGACGCCCTATCCCAATTAGATTCACTTGGCTCTAATCGTAGTAGCTTTGAATTCCAAGATGTGTTTTCCACCATGGAAAATGACGCTGCCGCTTTTATCGAAAGAGTTAAAGCCAATATACAATCCGCTGATATGCCTGTTACTGGGAAGATTGAGGACTTGAAGTTACAAGTTACAGAAACGAGTATCAATATTATAGGTGAAGCTTATTTAATCTATCAAGATAAGGGTGTAAAGGGTGCCAAATCATCTACATTGGCACCAAATAGCCCGTTTAAATACACTGACAAGATGCCACCGGCTAATGTGTTTGAAGAATACATCAAACGCAAAAATATCAATCTTAGAAACGAAGAGAATTACGGTGGTAATCCATCACCATTTGATGATATGAAAGGGGATGATAAGGCTATTAAGTCAGCATCTTGGGCTATGGCGAAAAAAGTTTACAATGAAGGTTTTAAGCCTCAAGACATTTTTTCTAAAGAGCTACCCAAATTGGTCGAAGATTTATCAAAATCTGTGGCTGGGTTCACGGCTGATTTAATTACATCGGGCATTACAGATAGATACGGTACTGATATTTATAACAAGGCAATGGGTAGATAACTATCGAACTGTATTGTCGCGAATATCCTTTATGACACCGTTGAACTGACGGGCTTGCTCCCTTGCTTCTTCTAATGTTCCTACTTCCATTACGAAACCATAAGAGTTATAAATATAGTATCTATTGTTTTTGTCGGAATTTCTTGGCATGTATGGACCTTCGATATAATCCATCATTTGATGACGTAACTTGTTAATAGTAGCTATAAATGAATTAATCTTTTCTAATTCTTCATTTATAAAATTTGAGACAGCCTCAAAATTTCTGCTTGCGCCCCATTCCTCATCAAGTTTGTCTTTTTTGTTTTTCAAGTATTTGAGTTTGTGATTAATTTCAGCAACTCTCAAAAGTTCCCGCTGTTTAATAATAACCTTTTCTTCTAATACCAATTGGAGATAATGTTCTGAAATATCCTCGTAGTCAAATGCTTCGTCCAATTCAATGTCATAGCCTTTTTCATTAAGGTATTCAACTAAGACAAACATGTCTATATCTGAAAGCTTAGCAACTTCTTTAAGTGGGTAATATTTCATAATACTAATATCAGAAAAGTAAACTGAAACATAATATATAGAGTAAAGATGCTCTATAAATGATTACGCTCATTCAGCAACCTCAGCTATTTGTACCAGTTCAAAGCCCAGTGATATTTCAACTTCAATCAGATAATTCTAACATCTTGTATTTTGAAGTTAAGGTAATGACAGCCTCTGAAATGTTGCTTGCTAATCAACGATACCAGGTCTTTCCAAATCAACCGAAGAAAACATCATTTGACCTTTCATCTATATTATCAAATCAGACTGATTATTATTTAGACGTTTCTTTAAATTTAATCGAGCCGGCTACAGAAATTCTTAAAGATTTCAAGTTAATCATTACAGAAAAAGTAGTAAGTGGCAATGATATTATCAATGGCGCAGCATTTGAGACTGATGTGTATTATATATGGAACGGCAGTTTAAATAACACCCAGTACAACCATTACGACTACAATAACTTCGTTTTGCAAGCCTTTTCGGGCGCAACTAACTCATTATTTCTTACCGATAAGCCTAACTACTCAAAAGTTCATTATCATTCAACAGAGCTGCTATATGTCTTGAATAAAGACTTACCGTCCTTTGTCTTGACCTTGAAGTTATATGATAGAAATAATCATTACATAGGTAACTATGGGCTAACGTATTCGAACTACACAACTGCATTCCGAATCAATGCATCACCTTTAGCATTGGCTACCTATTTCAACATTGATTTCAAACCAGTGAAATATTTCACCTTGCAATTATTAGACGTTAACGGGGTACAGAAAACAAAGTTAAGATTCTATCAATATGAACAGTTGAAGTGTCAGGATGAGCCAGTCATTTTAGTTCATGCTAATGCTAAAGGTGGATATGATTCTTGTTACTTCATAAATCCGAAAGAAGCGATTAACGTTAGCAAGACTACAATGACGAAATCATCATTCGGTTTCAATGATAGTGGCTTATACAGTAACATCAATAATAACATCTTCAATTCTGAAAAGAGAACTATTACCGTTAATACCGAATCAACTTTTACAGTTGTTAGCCAACCGTTAAACGATGTTGATTCAAGGTATTTGAAGCAATTATTTATGTCTCCCGAAGTGTATGTCAAACTATCAGACGGCACTTACCAGCCAATAAGTATCAATAACACTTCTTATGAAGTGGGTAAGGTGAGACTAAGCAATGGATTGATAAGGCAAACAATACAATTTACTGCCCCAACAGGTATAGATATTGTCAATTATGCACCATTAAATGATGATTTCTTACCGCCAAACATACCTTACGTTGAAGTAGATAGCTATTGTTATAGTGATACTGATTTCCCAACCTTTGGCTACTTAGAAATAGATGCCAATGGAGATGCAAATGTCGAAGATGGCATCTGATAAAATTAAATATTATGAATGTCGAAGTTAAACAAGATACTTCTTACAAGTGATTTAGAATTAGGTGTGAGTACACCAACATTGGGAGAAACTGGTCGCGTCTTAGTACGCCAAAATTCAGTAGGATTTCATACCGTTACGTTACCCGAAGGTCATTTCGGTAATATCACAGTTGAACCAACGCCCAACAAAACTACTCTTTTGGAATACTATGTAGATGACTCGGGTATCTATTGGAATAGCACGATACTAACCCCAGCGGACGATATATCAAGTCCAAGTGCAATCATAGATTTAAAGTGGAACTATCTTGATGCTACAACTGTGCAAATTCAATTCACTGCACCATCAGGCAATCAAACATTAAACGCTGATAAGTACATTATCTATTATTCAAATGCTCCATTTGATAACACTGTTCAGTTAAACTCTTTGGGTGTGTTTAAGAACAGTTATGTGCCTAAAGCAGCAGGTCAATTAGAGAGCTTTAACCTAACAAAACTAACACCGAAGCAAATTTATTATGTTGCTGTTGTGGCTACCAAAACCACGTATGGCAAAACTCGTGAAGGGGCATTATCAAATGTAATTCAGTTCACTACTTTACCTCTTGAGGGTGGCGGTTCATCAGGAGATGTAGATATTCTGATTCCAGTTAAATCGGAAAATGTCACTACTTACAGTACGTTGTTTAAAGTAGATACCGATGGAATTATTTTAGATGAAAAATGGTTAGTTGATTATAGTAGCATTACCCTTCAAAACGGATTGCCTGTGGGCGTATCTGCTCGACCAATGGTAATGGTACATACCAACCAATTCAAAGATGACTATTATAATCAAGAGCAAACATTCATCTTCGATTTAGAAGATGCATATCAAGTCAACACTGTTTTCTTGAATCCTGCAGTGGGTTCGGACTGGAAAAATGTATATACGTCATCTGATGGTACTAATTATAATTATGCTGGTCAGTACACTGGCGAAGAACCTAAAAATGAATGGACTGGACTTGATTTAGATCCGGGCTTTTCAACTGATGTAAGATTTATCAAAATCACAGTTGCACCAAATGAGCGTAGTTCTTGGTATGGGGTTGTGTTCAAAGGAAAAAGACTTTCTGCACAAAATTTAAAAGGAGTAAAATATAAGAATACTTCACCGTCATTGACTTTGCCAGAGCGTATTGGAACAAACTCAAATATTGTTAATGATGTACCATTCACTGCAACAGTAGCTAAGACGGTGAGACTTTATTCCAACCCAGTTTGGTATAATGATGAAACACCTATGTACCAACAGGGTGGTGGGGCAGATGTCACGCTTGAGAATATCCAGTATAAGTTTGCTAAAAGTAATGTAGGTGATAGTGATGTCTATTTCAAATCAGTAAAAGATAATGGAATGGACATTATATTCTGTGTTGTAAGTTCTCCATACTTCTTATCAAATGATGATGTACCACCCGATGCAGTTAGAGAGAGAAAACCCCTTGACTGGGGCTATCCTATGACTCTTGAGTACACAACGAATCCGTTAAATTATAAATTCATAGCCCAGTTTTATTGGCAAGTTGCAGCTCGTTATGGATCAAAATCAAATCAGCCTAATAGCTTATTCAGAATACATCCATCAGATACAATCAAAAAAGGCTTGGGTTATGTCAAGTATTATGAATTGGGTATTAATGAATGTTCAGCAGCCTCTACAAGTACAGAAAGATATACTAATCCCGAAGAATTAGCAGCTATAATATCAGCTTGCTACGATGGGCATAAAGGCGCAATGGGTGCTGGCTTCGGTATTAAAGATGCTGACCCTGATGCTGTGGCAGTGATGGTAGGTTTGACATCTGTTCCAATTGGTTACAAGATGGCAATGCTTAGATGGTGGGATGTAAATAGAGGTGTGGGAGATTACCCAATTCATTTTATTAATGAACACTTCTACAATGTTACTGGCGGTGCTATTAATTATGATAATGCTTATGCGCGATATGACCTCTATGGCGAACCACCTGAAAGGGGAGATTTCATTAAATATGCAAATACACATGTTGATTTCAGGAATAGATATCCATCAGCACAGCATTTGAAATTTATGATTTCTGAAATAGGTTATGATGAACATAAAGGTTCAATCATAGCTCCAAATGATGTTGATTATGTTAGACGAGGTTGGAAAAAAGCACTTTGGACATTGAGAACATTTTTAATTGCCGATTATTTGGGGATTGATACGTTACTTCAATATGCAATTTTCGGTTTGAACTGGTTATCAGACTTTCCACCTAACATTGCCAACCCTTGGGTAACCTTCGCTACATCAGGTTATTTAGATGGTCCCAATGGTGCAGCTAATAGACCACCAACTCAAGCGTATTACTATGCTACTGCCTTTCAAAAAGCAATGGCTGGATATAAATTTAGTCATGCTGTAAGATTATCAGGTGCAGCAATGACAAATGAGGTGGTATCAAAAACTACTGACCCTGATTTATGGGTGTTGGCTTATAAACCTGTTGACAATAGTCGGAAACCAATGTTAGTGATGTGGTTAGGTAATGATAGCGTTACGCAATCAGTAAATATTGATTTTAAGGTCGGTGGATCTGAAAGTTCTATTGATTGGATAAGCTTTGATGATTTACATAATTCTCACCTTGAAATAGGTACAAATGGCAATACATCTACAGTACTTGATGGTAGCGCGAGAAAATTAACGACAGCGGTTACAGCCACACCGAAAATCATCTTTACCTACAACATTGGTACAGCAAAATTGACTGACCCAATGGATGTAATTATTCAGGCTCTGACACCATCCCAAATTAAATTAGTGTGGAGTGATAAAAATCTTGGTCTCAATAATACAAGAGTATATAGAAGTAACAACCCATCGACTGGATTTACAGAAATTTATAATGGGTACATCGATAACGGTACTTATACAGATAATGGTCTGAATGAGTACACCACTTATTACTATCGATTGCAATTTGAAAAGGATAATGTTTTATCAAATACTACTACATCCTACGGTGTACAAACACTTAAAGTTATTGCAGTGCCTGGTGCCTTTAATAGTTCATCAAAATCGCCATCATCAATTACTGTTACATGGACATATGGTCAAGTTGATGCTGATTACATTGATGGGTTCGAATTGTGGCGAAGTAATGCATCAGCCGGTGTTTATACAAAGGTTGCGACTATTGCAAACACGGCAACATCGTATAAAGACGATGGATTAGTTGCAAACACATCTTACTACTACAAATTAAGAGCGTTTAAAGGGTTATCTTATGGTAATTATACAGCTACGTTAAACACTACGACTGACCCAATTTCATTAGTTCCACCGACTTTACAATCTGCTCAAACTGGCTATTCAGGAGATAGATTAACATTACAGTTTAGTTTGCCAATTGATGATCCATCGGGTCTTGAAAGTTACTTCACCGTGATTGAAGCACCTGGTACACTTAACAGATACATTAGTGCAATATCTGTGGGATTAAACCCGACTGATAACACTAAAGTTAACGTTTATTTATCTGCATCAGTTACTAATTCATCAAATGCAATTAGATTTTCTTATGATGGTGTAAATGGTACGCTGCAATCAATCTATGGAGTTAAAGTTAACTCAATTTCAAATCAAACGATTACTAACAGACTTAACGATGCTTCACTGTTAAGTAAGCGTATTAAAATTAACATGACTAATGATGCCAATATTTCATCGGCTCCCAACGATTGGAACCATTACAATCTGACAGGCAGGTCATACAACAATTCTCAATTAGTGATACCAACTAAAACAGATAGCGGTGCCATAACCGCTTATAAGTTCGTGATGGTGGAAAGTAATCCAACATCACACTTACAGAATATTATTGATGTTAGTAGTAACCCTGCATCATATTTCACCACTGGTGACCCAGTAAATGGTCAGTTCCCAATTGAAGTAAGAACAGTAACCGCAGTAATGGGTTCAGATGCACAGGCTTATTTAACATTTGCCTTGATGAAACTTGATACAACCAAGATATATAACATCAAGCTTTATAGCTGGCTATATGATGGAGTAGATGGAACGATGTTAGTTAGAGCAAATGGCACTGGAACAGGTAAATTTATCAATGGTGGTGGTAACGTATCACAGATATTGACACTAAATAACGTTTCACCAACTCTCATATCACTCCCTGCAGTGTCAGGTGATGCAGCCAATGATGGCTATACTTCACCAATGATTAGCATCAACTGTCAAAATACAAGTGGTGATAGGTCAGGTGTTACCTCGATGATTATCGAGGAGGTAATCAATAATTAACCTGATGTAATTTACAATAAGTAAAAGCATAAAAAAGGCTACCAATTGCGGTAGCCTTTTTGTTCGATTAGTTACTTCTTAGGTTCGATACCGTTGGCTCTATTATATGTTCCAATAGCTGCATTGAGATTTACTTTGTCTTTAGACAAGTCGACTTCAGGGAAAAGTTCAGCCACTTTTTTAATGACATCTTTTCTCGGTGAACCCTCTGGTAATTCCTTGTAAGCAGCGGCTATTTTATCATTCCAATTTTTGGGCTGTCTTTTTGTTTCTTTTGGTTTTACTGTTTTAGATGTATCACCAGTTAAAGCCTTAATTGCCGTTTTAATCTTAGTGATTTCTAATTTCTCACTGGTGAATTTAGATAACGAATCTTTTTTAGTTTTCTCTGCTAAAGCAATCGCATCTTTATGTGCCTTGTTTGCTAAAGCTACCGCTTCTTTATAAGTTGAATTAATGATTGTGGTCGAATCTATCAATCCTGATTCTAATGATGTAAGAGTCTCTTGTAATACTTCTAATGCTTTGTCTGTTGATGCCATAATCTTCTTTTATGATGTTACAATTATTGATTAATGCAAGTGTAGTAATAATATATATAAGAAAGGAATATGAAAAATCTAAACTATCAAATCTTCTTGCTTGATGATGTGGATAACTACGCTGAATTAGACTGTGAAGATTTGGATTTGATTACAACATTTAGCATAACTGATATAGCTGATATTAGTAGTCGTAAAGATAATTTAAGTAAGAATCTAACTTTTAAAGGAACTAAAACCAATAATAAAATCTTCGGCAATGTATTTAACCAATCTCGTTTTGTAGACCCTGAAATTGTGGGGAACTTATTTGTTAATTTTTCTGTTAACAAACAGGTAGAATGTCAGGTCTTTGAAAATTCTACTCTAATTTTAAAGGGTTTTTTAGAATTTCAGAAAGCTACAATGAAAGGTGGAGAGATAGTTTATGAATGTATCATAACAGGAAACATCTTCAACTTTTATTCTTTGTTAGGTGATAAGTATTTAAGTGACCTTGATTTTTCAGAGTATAAACATGAGTATCGAGTGAATAACATCACTAATAGTTGGTACAACATGAATGCTATTAACGGTGTCAATACGTTATCGGCAACTGGGTCGGGTTATGTTTATCCCTTTATAAATTATGGTGAGGGCAATAGCCCCAAAGCAGAAGATATAAACAAGATACACATCAATAATTTCAGACCATCTATATATGTCAAAACCTATTTAGACAAAATGTTTGCTCAAGATGATTTAGCTGGTTTCACTTATGAATTGAAAGGTTCAAATGATTTCAAAACTGCATTTAATCAATTGATAGTTCCGGATAATAGAGAGTTTTTGTCTCAATCAGTGAGGGGAGTACAATTGTTTTCAATGAACCTTAACGGGACTCAAACATTCTCATATAATGATGGTGATACTCATTATCAGGGTGGTGCAAGATTGATTAACATAATCAAATTCCCTGATGGTCTAACATCCATCAACAATAACACCTTAACTCCATCACAGTGGATGTACGATGGTAACTATAATACTCTTTTTACACTTAACAGAACTTTGATTTCTGACATATCTATTCATTTTAACAGCATCTACTTTGCGAATAATTCAGGCCGTCAACTAAAAGCTTATTTAAGAGCTTACATACGTTCAAAACGCAATCACGATACCGATTACGGGAACTGGGTTGATTTAGGAAATTATAATTTATTAGGTGAAGTTTTAGTCGGTGATTTAAGTAATGGCACAAGCACGACCAGAAATGATATTACCTTAAACGTTGCTCAAACAACTTTAGCTGGTGATAGTGACTTTTATATTTCAGTTGATTTATTACAGCCTGACAATCAAAGGTTTGATAAAAAGTACACGCTTACTTTAAATGGTGGTACTGTTAGAACACCCGGTGTAACTGCTAGCACAGTTTCTTATAGTGTGTTGAAAGGCGATACAATTAAACCCGAAGCTGTTTCTAACTTAAAACAGAAAGATTTCATCAAGTCCCTATCGCTGATGTTTAATCTTTTCAGTTATTCCGACTTATTTAATCCGAGACACATCATCTTCGAAACTTACAACGATTATTATTCTAAGACTTTACCACAGAATATCATTTCAGCCACCAACAGCATTGATGTCACTTTGAAGATTGATTATAACAAAGATTTTGTCATGTCAGCCTTTGATAAAGTTGCCAACAAATACACTTTTAAATATAAATCAGACACTGATTTTTATAACACGCTTTATACAAATACCTACAAAGAAATCTATGGTGAATTTACTGAAACTTATACAGAAGGTACAGCCGAGGCAAAGACTGTAGAATTAAGTTTCTCACCGACACCTATTGTAAATATTGCCAACACTGGTAGACTTGCAGCCGAGATTTATACATCAGATGATAGTGGTCATAAGCCAATGAAATCTAACCCAAGAATCTTGTTCTATAATGGTGTAAAGATTTGTTCGGACTATCAAATTGGAACTATGATTCAATCAGGCAATGATTGGAATTTTACTCCAATAATAGAAATCCCAACAACTGGTATCTATTCATCTTATGGTCAAGCTTCTCACTTGAGGTATGCTAATGGTAGCACAGATGTAAGTAATATACTTTCAGATTTAAACTTTGGTATCACTGGTCAATATTATTTTCCAGTAAGTGATAGAATTTATATTACACCAAATCTTTTTACAAATCATTATGATAGACAGTTGCAAGAGATAACCGATACAAATAATGTTATAATAAACTGTGATGTCTTGTTTAATGAATCTAACATATCAAATCTCGATTTGAAAACTCCAATTTTCATACACAATCAATATGGCAATGCTTACTATAAAATTTTGGAATTGGAATACACTAATAGGTTTGAAACTTCGTCTCTCAAAGCACAAAAGATTAATATCACACCTTACTTTCCAGTGGTAGCTGGCACTGCTTCAAGTGTTGGAACTGGTAGCAACATACCACCAAGACCACCTATGATTATGATTTAACGGCCATAATATATAGTAGTAAATGACTACTTATTAATGGCAAATGGTGGTGGTAACTCACAACAAAGCAACGTTCTTATAAATATTAGCGTCACTGGGCAAGAGGAAGTATCTCAAGCACAACAACAGGTAAAAAATTTAAACCAGTCAGCACAACAGGCCGGGCAAGTAAATATGGCTGCTCCCGCTAAGACTTTAAAGCAAGAATTACGAGAGGCGACCAACCAACTTCAAAGGATGCTAGCTGCTGGTCAGCAAAACACACGAGAATATACCGAAACTGCAAGGCGAGTTGCTGATATCCGAAATCAAATAGATGAAACGAGAAATTCAATCAAAGCTCTTGATCCGGATAACAAATTTAGGGTTTTAGGTAATGCTGCAACTTTTGGTGCTAAAGCTGTTCAGGGTTACGCTGGAGCTTTAACCTTTCTCGGTGTTGAATCAGGCACGGCTACCGAAACTATTGCTAAACTTCAAGGCATCATGGCGTTCGCCGATGCAATTGACAGTGTAAACGACTTAAAAGACACATGGCGTGACCTTGGTAGAATCTTGGGCTTATCCAAAGCAGCCACTCAAGAACAAACTGTTGCTACACAGGTCAACAATACAGTTAATGCAGAGACAGCCATTATACAAGAAGCCTCCGCTGTTGCCACTGGTGCCCAAGCCCTCGCTATGGAGGGTTCAACCGTTGCTACCGAGGCCGCGACCGTCGCCACAACTGGGTTTGGTTTGGCTTTAAAGGCTATTGGTATAGGTTTAATTATATCTGCATTAGCGTACCTGATAACTAACTGGGAAAAGGTCAAGACAGCGGTTGAAAAATTATTTCCATCACTGGGTAAAACTGGTGGCATTCTTAAAGAAATCACACAAGTAGTATTTGGTGTTGGGAATGCAATTCTACAATATTTAATCACTCCTATAAAAGTTTTAATAGATGTAATTCAGGGCGATTTCACTGCCGCAATGAATGACATAAAGTCAGGGTTCGACATTGTACAAAACTATAAAGATGGTGCTGCTGCAAAGGCCAAAGAACAAGCAGAAGAAGAAAGAAAAGAACGTGTCAAAAAAGAAATTGAAGCTAATGAGAGAATCATTAAAGAAAGAAAAGCTCTTGGTCAATCTATCTATGATTTAGAAGTTAAAAATCAAAAGCTTAGGATTGCCACACTTGATAAAGATGATAAAGAATATGCCAAGAATAAAGCAGACGCAGAATCTGAATTAACTGTTTTAGTCAACACTGAAGCTAAAAGGAGAAAAGATGAGGCTGATAAAATAGCCAAAGCTGCTGCCGATAAAGCAGCTCAATTAAGAAAAGCTGATTTAGATTCTATCAAGAAGAATAATGATGATGCTTTAAAAATCATTAGAGACGGGTCAAAAGATGCGAGAACCATAGAGCTAAACGACCTTGATGTAAAATACAAAAAGGAATTTGCTTTACTTGAGAAACGCAAAAGAGATATTAAAGATTATAATGTCGAGTATGCTAATCTTGTTACTGCTCGAAAGTTGGAAGAGCAGAAAATCAATAAGAAATATTCTGATGCAATCGCAGCATATGATGATGAAGTTAATCAAGCTTATTTTACAGAATTTGAAAAAAAGGCCGCGGAGATTAATAAAAAAGCTGATGATTTATTAGCTAAAGGAGTTACCCCAAAAGAAAGAGCCAGTGTTGAGGCTGATAGAAACTTTCAATTATCTCGAAACACAGAACAAGAAACCGCAACTGCTAATTCTCAAAAAGCAAATGCAAATTTGGTTAATGCTGAAAATGCTAATCGTCCATCACCGACTGATACACCCGATGAAGCAGCAGCAAAGATTACAGCCATTGAAAAAGCTAAGTTAGATGCCGAAAATGCTGCCTATGCTCTTAAACAAACACAGGTACAAGGTCAATATGATGCTGAACAAGAATTATTAGCACAACATACCAAAGCATTGGGAGACATTACAGCGGATGGTGTCAATGCGCGTATCGAATTAGACAAAAAAGAAAGAGAAGCAAAGTTAGCCACTTATGAAGCTATTGGTGGTGGTTTAGCAAGTTTGTCGGGATTAGTTGGTGACCAAACTGTTGCCGGTAAGGCCATGGCCGTGGCTGCTGCTACTATTGATACTTATGTGGGAGCCAATAAAGCATTTGCACAAGGGGGTGTTTTAGGTTTTGCCACTGCTGCCTCTGTAATCGCTGCTGGTCTCCTTAACGTGAAAAAGATTGTTTCAACTAAAATCCCAACTACCAAAGGTGATTCAAGTAACACTGGCTCTTTTACTGCACCTATCATTAATTCAACGGTGATAACCAGGCAGAACAATGGTACAAAGGATCTGACTGATGCTGTTGCCACAAACAATGACAATCAGAAGCCATTAAGGGCATACATAGTTGCTAAAGACCTCGATAATCAAAGAGACTCAAGCACCTTGGGTAAATTCAAATCAACCTATTAAAGAGAGTGACTTGCTATAAATTACATTAAGTCACTTTCTTTCTTACAGACCATAATATATAGGCAAAACGGCTCTATATGTTAGATAAGAAACTACCACTAATTGAATTACAAATCAACCCCGAGGATAATTCATTTGTCTCTGCTATTGCGTTAGTTGAAAACCCAGCCATTGAATCAGATTTTATTGCATTTTCAACGGCTCAAGAATATTTCTCTGTCAACGATGAGAAAAAAGAGTTATTAGGTCTTGCCCTGATTCCTGATAAACCTATCTATCGCAACTCACCTGAAACTGGTGAATATGCTTGTGTTTTTTCGAAAACCACCATCAGACAAATTTCTCAGGTATTTGCCAAAAAAGGCTTGTTCAGTAACACCAATATTGAACATACCTTAATACCTGCTGACTCATATATTTTTCAATCATATATTACTGATGAAGCAAAAAATATAAATGCCCCAAATGGCATCAAAGCACCTGATGGCAGTTGGGTAATAGGAGTTAAAGTTGAAGATGAGGCTGTCTGGAATAACATTAAAGCAGGCAAAATAAAGGGGTTTTCTGTTGAAGGCATCTTCAAGTTATTAGACACTAACAAAAGTGTCAGCCTTACTAAATCTGACGAACCTGAAACACTGATTAATGACTTCCTTGACTCACTCAAAGCACTCATTAATTAATTCATCGCCAACACATAATATATAGTGGAAACGAACAAGAATTAATGGACAAAAACAAAATTGAGCTTGTAAAGGAAACGGCTCAAAAGTTATTGAAGTTCTTCACTGAGACAACCGAAGAAAAGTTTGAGGCCGTAAAGGTTAAAGATAGTGACACCGTGATTGAATATGGTTCTTTAGAAGTTGGTGCACCCGTTTCTATTTCTTCACCAAATGGCTCCGAGCCTGCATCTGATGGTGAATACACATTGGTAAATGATGTCATTATTGAGGTAAAGGATGGACAAATTTCTGAAATCAAATCAGATGGTGATGTTGCCGAAGTAGAGCAAGAAGAGTTAGCTGATGAAGAATCAAAAGCTGATGAAACCGTAAAAGAGGAATCACAAGCTATTAAAGATTTAGAGTCGAGGATAGCAAAAATCGAAGAAGTTATCAAGTCACTAACTGATGCTAAACCTGACCAACCAAGCAAAGAAGATTTAAAGTCTTTCTCTACCGAATTGCAATCAGCAATCGCTGATTTGTCGAAGATTCCTACCCAGTTCTCAAGTGATAACCGTGTTGAAGTACAGGTTGACGAGATGGATAAGTACAAAAAAATTGCTGCGCGATTCAGCAAATAATAAAAATATTAAATTAAAAATGGGTTATAACATTTCTGCCCTACCAACCTTCCAAACAGAGGGCAAAGCATTTGTGGTTAAATCAATATTAGAATCACAAACTATTAAAATGCTAAATGATGCAGGTTCATTTGATCCGACTGCAAAAGGCATTAACTCAATTCAATTGTTAGATACTGATGTAGTTATTCAAGACGGTCAAGCATGTGGTTTTAATGCTAATGGTGGTGCTGTTTTATCACAAGCAACACTTACAATAAAACCACTAAAAATCAACCAAGAATATTGTTCAAGAGATTTAGAAAAAACATGGGCTAAAGGTGAATTGCAAAAAGGCCAAGACTATACTGATATGGCTTTTTACTCTGACATTGCAGAGTTAAACAGTAAAAAAGCTTCGTTAGAATTAGAAAAAATGGTGTGGCAAGGTGATACTGGTTTAACTCAATCATCTTCACTAAAAATGATTGATGGGTTTATAAAGCAAATCAAAGCTGGTTCATACGTAAATCTTTCAGGTGCTACAGGTTCAACTACACTACAAAAACTGCAAAAGGTTTATTCGTTAATGCCTATAGAAGTTAGGACTCAGGATGATTTCAGAATTTTCGTTGGTAAAGACGTATTCGACCAATATGTTGCTGACTTAGCTGAAAAGAACTTATTCAATCTACCAGAAGAGGGTACAATCTTAGGAACTACTGGTAAGTACGTTGCTGTTAATGGTCTTAACGGTGGTCACGTTGTTGCAGCGCGATTGAGAAATCTTCAATCAGGTGGCGAGATGACAGATATTGACTTCAAGTCATGGTATTCAAACGATGATGACACTGTGAAGATTTCTTCAAGATTTTCACTTGGTGTGGTCCCTGTTTACGTGAACGAAATCGGATATGGCAAATTCTAAATTATGCCAATTGGCAATCAAAACATAAGTTAAAAAGGGGCTGTCTAAAGCTCCTTTTCAAAAAAATAAAACATTCAAATGGCTTCATGTAGTTCATTAGTTGCGTTAAGCAAAGAATGCGGAAAAAACGTCCGTGCTGGTCTTAACAGTGACGTATATTTAATAAGCTATGAGGACTTGGCATATATAGCTGGCTCAACAGAGAAGTACACTTCGACTCAAGGGTTAATCAGCGCGATTGGTGTAACGGCATCAAGTAAATTCGTAAAATATGGCACGTTAGTAAATCAGGCTTCTATAAAAGAAGATTACACCTATACAGAAACAAGTGGTGTATTTGACATTGTGAAGGAGCTTACATTCACACTAACAAATTTAGGTTCAGTAGATGCGAGAGCAGCTGTAACCAATTTGATAGCAAATCCAGTAGCTGCTTTGGTTAAGTTAAAAACAGGTACTTGGATAGCATTTGGTCTTAATGGTCAATTTATGGCTAAAACAATCGCCGGTACTGTTGATACAGCATCAAATGGTAGGGTAGTAACACTTTCGGGTTCTGACACTGAATTTATTCAACCAGTTGATCCGACTATTATCGCTTCACTCATAGCATAATCAGTTCTTGATTCTTAAAACCCTTTGGCAATCTCACCAAAGGGTTTTTTATTGATACATAAACATAATATATACAAGAAACTAATACGATGATTCTAATAGATAAATCAAAGTTATCACAGCTTATCATCCTTACTGTTTCGGAATTGGCAACGATTGAAAATCCTAAGTATTTGATGGTGGTACAATCCGATGCTTTGAGAACGTTCTTTAGATTTCATTTGCCTGATAATGAATCACAGTATCTATCAAGATTTGATTCATTTACAATGCTCACAAGTCAGTTCGAAAAGCTTGTGCCTGGCTTTTACTCATACTCAATTTATGAATTTAGTCACGATGTACAAATTACTGATGATGTTGATTTAGGTAAGTCATTAGAATCAGGGAAATTATTAGTTAAGGGCGAAATCGAGCAAGTAGAGATTATTAGCCCTATAAGAAATGATAGCTACTTGATTTATCACTAATGCAAAATAATGATGTAAAATTTATAGAGTTTAATAGACGTCCAACACCTCAACCAATTGAGAGGAAACAAGGTAACGGTGATGACAAACCGACTTACTGGGGCGAAGATAACTTATATCCAAACTTCTTATTACAGCTATATGGAGAGGTACCATTACATCAGTCTATCACCACATCAAAGGTTGATTATTTAATTGGTGATGGATTGGTTACTAAATCTGATGGTAAATTGGCGAAGTTTGATATTAGTATTTCTGACAGCCTCGAAGAAATAGTTCAAAAGATAACATTCGACTATGTAATCTTTAATTTTTTCGCTGTTGAAGTTCAATATAATCTTTTAAATAAACCATTCCGGTTCAATCACATACCAGCCCATTTCATTAGAGCTAATAAATCAAAAACCAAATTTTGGGTGTGTGATGATTGGCAGGCTAAGAAACAGGTGTTGACTTATGATAGATGGATTCGCGGTCAAAATGAAGATGGTAAGTCTAAAGTGTTTTTCTATCAAGGTTATGTACCATCGGCCAACAACGTGTATCCAGAGGTAAAATATAAATCAGCCATTACAAGTATGGTTACTGAAATGCTGGTTAATGATTTCAATAAAAACTCATTAGAAGATGGTTTCTCGGCTGCTCACATCATATCTTTTTTCAAAGGCATTCCGACATCTGATGATGCAAGGCAATTTGAGAAAAAATTCGGTGAAAGATATTCGGGTGTAAACGGACTAAAATATATTATCAATTATAACAACACAGAAGATAAAGGTGTAGCTGTTGATTCTATAGCCAGTGAAGATTATGCAAGTAAGTTAGTTGAGGTTAATAAGAAAATAGAAACCAATATTCTTACAGCTCATCAAATTACGTCTCCTATAATGTTTGGAATAAAAACAGAAGGTCAGTTGGGTGGGGCAACTGAAATCGAGACTGCTTATGAATTATTCAAAAACATTTATGTCAAAAATAACAGAAACATCATTGAGACAGGTTTGAACAAGTTATTCTCTGATGCTGGCATTGAAACAGTAGAATTTAAAGATAAAACTAATCTGTTTACTACTTCATTAGATGCCACAACACGCCAAAAAGTATTGACTATTGATGAGTTAAGAGCGTTGGATGGAAAAACTGCATTGACTAATGGTGAAGGTCTTAAACTAATCGGTTCAACTACATCAACTACTGCTACCAGTTCTTTGACCAAATTTACTTTATCAAAAACAGATGAAAGGTACAAAACAGGGAGAATATTAGTTGAAGAGGATTTCGAGTCAGTAAAACATTTAGGAACATCAAAATCTGATTTCTCGATATTGGACACGGCAGAGAATTTTAAATCTGCTGCACTGCAGTTCGATGATGATAAGGACATTGAAAATTATTTAATGGACAATGATTTGGATGGTAAAACCTTAACTGAAATCAAAGCTGCTATCAGAAAAGATTTAGGAATCGCGATTACAGTGGCAGATTTAGAGATAAAAATTTCGAAGCTTACCGATGCTGGGATTATTGAAAGTGATGTCAAGGACGGTAAAGTAAACAAGATAAAATCAGTAGATAAAGGTGGCCGTACTGTTGAAGTAATGTATGACTATCAGGTTAAGGTTGGCTATGGAGCACCACTTATTTCTACATCAAGAGGTTTCTGTGTGAAGTTAATTGAGAATGATAGGTTATATACACGAGAGGACATCCAAACGATGTCATCAATTTTTGGATATGATGTTTTTACACATTCAGGTGGTTGGTACACCAATCCTGACACTGGAAATGCGGAGAATCAATGTAGACACCAGTGGGTAATGCAGCGTGTCATAAAAAAACAAGCTAATGCATAATGAGAAAAATCCAGTTTTTAACGGTGCAGGAATTAATTGATAGTTCACCAGTTCAAACTAATGTAGATGAGAAAATCTTAAATCAGTCTATTCTCGAATTTCAGGAACTTGAATTGGAGCAGATTTTAGGTAAATCTCTATATCAAAGACTTAACAATGTATTAGTAAGCGGTGCAACCATTGATGATTATACTTACAGTGTCGCTGATGAAATGCTTTTTGCTAAAATAAAACCTGTCATGTTATATGGCGCATTGCTTTACTCATTAGCACCACTTCATTTTAAAATCACTAATAAGGGCATCCAAAAGCTTACTGATACTAATTCACAAACCGGTGATAGAACTGACATTGAATCATTGAGAGCAAGTTACACTTTCAAGCTTGACAGATACAAAGCTCTATTAGTTGATTACCTCGCTAATGATGATGACCCAGACACCAACGCTCAGTGTGATATTGATACATCGTTTGGAATTTCAGGAATTGCCATCCCCGATAATTCATTCAACGAAGATGAATATTATAAATCATCTGCTTACAAGACAGGCTATTACAGGAGGTTCATCTATTAATGATTACTATCAACCAATACATAAGAACTATTGAGAGCTTCTTTTTGCAACATCATCAAATTAATACTGTGAAATGCAGTGACGAGTTTGACTTCAATGCTGATAGCAAGATTGTTTATCCTGTAGCGCATTGTGAGTATATAACTCAAAACATCAATGGAAATAGCATCGCTCATCAGTTTGAGATTATCATCGCTGACCTGTTTGACCCGAAGATTAATGATGCTGCTTTAGAGATTTACAATGATTGTAACCTAATAGCAACTGATTTCATTGACTGGTTTGCTAATCAAACTGATGACTTTGAGATAAATGAAAATATTACTGTCCAAAAATTTACTGATGGAAACGTGGACAAAGTTGGCGGATGTGTTTTTGTTGCCACATTTACACAGTTCAGAGAAGCTAACAAGTGTATAATCCCTATTGAGGCTAATACAACAGATCCTGTGTCACCTGATGCACCCAAAATGTTTTATGGTGTAATTAGTCATCTACCAACTTGGAGCGATTTGGTGACGTTAAATTCAACAAATGAGATGACAGTTTTACTTAATACTGGTGCGAATAAAATGTTTGCTGTGGCTGTATTAAATGATTTTTCGATTGTCAGCATTAATGACATAAGTGCATCTGATTTGCTGTTAAATCAAGTTTATCAACCAATGGGGCAGTTAACTGATAGTTACGTTATTTATGATTTATATGTAATGCAACAAGCAATTAATTATTCGGAGAATCATATCCATCGAATAACGATAAAATAAAGAAGTATGAATGTTAGGCGAAGAAAGACCTATAGGAATAAAGTTAACCAACGGTGGAAATGTAGACTGGTTCTATGGTGGTGGTAATATTGCTTACTCAAGCAAATATGAGGTGTTTACTACTATTCCACCAATTGTCAGGCAGGGTAAAACTGTAGGTGTTTTTGAGAGCGGAAAAATAGTTGAATACTGGTTTGCCTCTGGAACTACTGAAGCTGATTTGATATTGAAAAATTTATCTACTGGCGATGGAAACGGCTCACAGGGTCCACAAGGTGAAAGGGGTGCTATTGGTGTTACTGGAGCTACTGGTTCGACAGGATTTCAAGGTGTACAGGGCATTATGGGAGCGACCGGAGCAATTGGATTTCAAGGTTCTCAAGGGTTGCAAGGATTTCAAGGCTTTCAAGGTTCTATAGGCTTGCAAGGAAGTCAAGGTGTTCAAGGTATTCAAGGTTATATTGGTGCAACAGGAAGTCAAGGCGTTCAAGGTTTTCAAGGTAACACTGGGGCAACTGGTACCCAAGGAATGCAAGGATTGCAAGGATTGCAAGGATTTCAAGGAAATGTAGGCGCAACAGGAAATCAAGGTGTACAAGGTTTTCAAGGTGCGATAGGTTCACAAGGTAATCAAGGTGTAGCCGGTGCAACGGGGCCACAAGGTTTGCAGGGTGCAACTGGGTCAAGTGGTGCAAGTATAACTGGTACATTCTTTCATGCACCGTTGGGTGTATTTCCAAATTCGAAAGATGCATCAGAGGGGCACGGAGCAAATGTCATTGTGGTAACAAAATTTTATTTACCATTCACTCTTTTGGTAAATAAATTATCAACGCATATAACTACACCAGGTGCAGCCGGCGCGACAGTTCAAATGGGTGTGTATTCAGAAGCTGGTAATAGACTTACTTACACAACACCATCAGCAGCATCAAATGTTGGATTAATCGAAGCTAATGTAGTAACGCCAATTACATTATCACCAGGGTTTTATTGGTCTGCATGGGTTCCAACGGATAATACAGTATTAGCCTATGGCACATTCAACAGTGGTAGCGGTTTCTTTAGAAATACTGTTTTACTGGGAGATGCAACTAATACCGTATCAGGTGGAGTTATGCCACCAACATTAGGAACTATTAATAATACAGGTAACAACTGCCAAGTGGTGTTACTTTCTACATAATCAAACAAACATCATCCTCAAACATGGACTTCATACTACATCTATTTAAAAAAATTTTCAGCTATGGATGGAAGCTGCAGTTGGCTTTTCTTCTTTACTTAACACCTATTCAGGGATATTTACTTTGCGTTTATATTCTGCTGTTTATTGACCTCATTAGTGGGGTTTATAAAGCTCTTATAGCTAAACAGAAAATCACCAGTAAGAGATTACGAGATACAATCGTAAAATACTTTTTCTATTCTTTGGCAATTTACATCGGCTTTGAAATAGATTTGAAAATCTTGCAAACTGAAACTGATTTTTATTTAAGTAGATTGATTGGCGGTACTATAGCAATGATTGAGGCTTACTCAATTTTAGAAAACATCAGTGTTATAACCGGGACAAATATTTTGGAGACGATAAAGAACAAGCTGGCAGATTATATAAATTCTAAAATAAAATTGCCAGATGTAAATCCAAATGATAAAGCTGAATAAGGTGCCGAATAGTTATTTTCTCGTTTATCCTTCCAATTATTTTATATTACTTTTACCATCAAATATTAATATTTGATGGAAAGTAAGTCTTCTAATAAAAACCTAACCGTAGCTAGAAATTCCAAAAAAGATGAGTTTTATACACAACTTTCAGACATTGAAAAAGAGTTAAATCATTATAAGGAACACTTTAGAGACAAGGTCGTTCTATGTAATTGTGATGACCCGCGAGTAAGTAATTTTTTCCATTTCTTTTCTTACAATTTTGAACAATTAGGCTTAAAAAAACTGATAGCTACTTGTTATAAAAATCAAAATGCCGACTTATTTAGTGAGAACAATTCTGAAAGAGCTATTTATTTGGAATATGAAGGCGATAAGAATGGAAACAAAATTCCAGATCCGGAGGAAATCGGAATAAAATATTTGAATGGAGACGGTGATTTTAGAAGTCGTGAATGCATTGAACTTCTCAAACAAGCTGACATCGTGGTTACAAATCCACCATTCTCGCTTTTTAGAGAATATGTAGCTCAATTGATAGAATATAATAAGAAATTTGTGATAGTCGGACATCAGAACGCTATTTCCTATGTCGATATTTTTAGACTTATTAAAGAGAATAAAATTTGGTTGGGTTACGGATTTAACGGTGGGGCAGCCCATTTCATAAATCGACATTACGAAAACTATGCGACGGCGGGTGACCACAAAGAAGGAATGATTAGAGTTTCAGGCGTCACTTGGTTTACAAATTTAGAAATTAAAAAGCGTCATGAAGATTTGATTCTATACAAGTCTTTTTATGGCAATGAGAGTGAATATCCTAAATACGACTATTATGATGCAATCAATTGTGATAAGACTAAGGATATACCAATGGACTATAAAGGTTATATAGGTGTTCCCATAACATATTTAGACAAGTATAATCCCGAGCAATTTGAAATTGTGGATGCTATCGGAAGGTATAGTCTAATTCATGGCGCTACTAAGGAAACCAAAGGCAAGTACCTGACCAAAATTAACGGGGAAAAGACTTATGCCCGGGTAATTATTAGAAATAAGAAGTTGTAATTATGAAGATTGAGCTTAAAGAAGTTGCTGTCAAAGAATTAATTAGAGGTTATGAAGACAATAATGAAAACGGTGTGGTTGGCTTTGATGGAAAATTAGACATTCGACCACCTTATCAGCGTGAGTTTATCTATGGAGAAAAAGAACGTAGGGCGGTAATTGATACTTTGCAGAAGGATTTTCCATTGAATGTTATGTACTGGGCTGTTAGAGAAGATGGTGGGTTTGAAGTCATAGATGGACAACAAAGAACACTATCAATTTGCCAGTATGTTAATGGTGATTTTTCAGTTGAAGGATTAGGTTTTCACAATCTTCAAAATGACAAACAAGAGCAAATATTGAATTATAAACTTATGGTTTATTTCTGCTCCGGCACTGATAGTGAAAAATTAGAATGGTTTAAAACAATTAACATTGCCGGCAAGCCACTGTTTGACCAAGAATTAAGGAACGCTGTATATTCAGGGTCTTGGGTTTCTGACGCAAAAAGATATTTCAGTAAAACCGGCTGTGCTGCATATGGTCTTGGTAGTGATTATATGAATGGGTCACCTATTAGACAAGAGTATTTAGAGACTGCAATCGATTGGATATCTAATGGTGACATTCGGGGTTATATGTCGGCTCACCAACACGATTCCAACGCATCTGCTTTATGGTTGTACTTCCAATCAGTTATAACTTGGGTTAAATCAACTTTCACCATTAAACGTAAGTTTATGAAGGGCGTTGATTGGGGAAGTCTTTATAATAAATATAAAGACGTAGTGTACGACACTAAAGCAATTGAGGCAGAAACTGCTAAACTAATAGCAGATGATGACGTAGAAAACAAAAAGGGTATTTATCCATACATTCTTGGTCGCGATGAAAGATATTTGGGTATCAGAGCATTCTCTGATAGCATGAAGATGAAAGTTTATGAAAGGCAAAATGGTATTTGTGTGAAGTGTGGTAAAAGTTTTAAATTTTCTGAAATGGAAGGTGACCATATTACACCATGGCACGAGGGTGGTAAAACTATCGAATCGAACTTGCAGATGTTGTGCAAAGACGATAATAGGAGAAAGTCAGGAAAGTAATTGTTTTGGTGTGTTAATGATAATGCCCCGAACGGTGATAGTATCGGGGCATTATTTTTTTATGCTGCTTCGCAAATTGCTTGTGAAGTAAACTGTTTGATACTCAAGTCAAAATTATCTGGGTTCAATTCTATACCAATGTACTTTCTATCAAGAGCAGTAGCGCAAACACCAGTGGTTCCTGATCCACTGAAAATGTCAAGTACAACATCGCCTGGCCTTGATGTCAATAGAATAGGTAAAATTGGTAGATAGCTTGGCATTAAAGCAGGATGGTCAACTCCACCAAGTGCAGTCACCTCTCTTTGGCGAACTGCGGCATTATGACCTTTGATGACGTTTTCAACGTCTTGAGCATCCATGAAATCCTTTAATCTAAAATATGGCCTACTTAGAGTGTAACCACTTTCTTTTTTACCTGTCTGTTTAGTGTTTCTGTCATTGGGGCCAGATACGATTCTTATTTCGCTGTCAGTGCTAACCCTTACTTCATTGTAGTAGTAAGTAGTTGTATCAAGTACGAAATGAAAAATCTTTTCGTAAGTTGGTTTTAACTTCCTTTCATTAGAAATAGGGATTGAATTTGTTTTAGCCCATACTATTTCATTCACTAATTTTAAATTTAAACGTTCTGCAATAGCCAGTGCAACTTTTGCGGGAACCATTTGAGAACAACCATCTTTGTAAGACTCACCTATGTTTAAGAAAAATGAACCATCTTTTTTAAGTACTCTCTTGACTTCTTTTAGATGCTCTATAAGAGCATCTACATATTGATTAACCGAACTTTCTAATCCCAGTTCGTTTTCACCATTGTTATAAACTCTTAAACCAGAGTATGGGGGAGATGTGAAAACAACGTTTACCGATTCATCTTCAAGTATATTGGTCAAGTCAAAACATGACTGGTTGTATAGTTTAACATCATCAGTAATGAAGGCAGGTCTAAAATTGGGTGCCGATATATTTACAACGTTATCCTCTTTGTTATTTGCATGATTGAAGGATGGTAACCGAGGTGCAATCACCTTATTAAAAGATACAATCTTGCCTACAATTCTTTCGGTCTCTAATGATGGTTTGATAGCTATCATCATAGAATGAGCCCTGTCAATTGATAGATTTTTTTCAATCATCGTTTCTATAAACTCAATCTTTTTATGTGCCGGAGATAACCTTTCAAACTGAACTATTTCCCAAAGTTTACGAAGTGTTGATCCAGATATGCCACCTATAATTCGAGCTGCTTTTTCAAACCGATTACCTTTACCTAATACATTATCATATTCTTTCAGTAAGTCGTTTCGTTGGCCTTGATTCTTACCAATAAGGTCTAAAAGGATTTCAGCCTCATTTATCTTTTCTGTTAAAGATTTAGTTCTATGTTGATTGCTGAATACTGCAATGAGAGCCTGATTTGAATTATCAGTGTCAACAATTATAACATCCAAATACTCTATACCCGCATTTAAAGCAGCTTTGAACCTACGGCCACCAGAGCGAATTTTTAAATTAGAATCCACAGTGATAGGCTGTAGTTGCCCCACTTGTAACATAGATTGCCCCAGTTCCTCAATCGCATCAATATCGTTATATGTATAGATTTTGTTAAGAACATCGTCTAATGATAAATCAGCTGTTTTTACTTTAATTACTGTGTTCGCTTGAATAAAATTCTTTTTCATGTTCTAAATTTTTGAACACTCACTTCTTGTTATTTACAGTAAGTGTTGATTAAAAAAATAGAAGTAGGTATTCAGCCTTATTTGGCTCGAGAAGTTCTTCTTTTTTCTCGAATCTTACATCAGACAGCGCTATCGTAATGTGCGATTAATTATGTGTCTTTCGACGGCAACAAAGGTAATGGGAGTATTTATTGTGGGCAATAGGGCGAAATTCAAACACACGAAAACCGAGACACCTTATCGAGACACCAATAAAATAAAAAATATTTTATCTATTGTATATCAGTTATTTAACTGCTTTTATACAGCTATATACTCATGTTGAAATCCCACATCAGCAACCCAGTAGGGGTTGTAAAGTAATAGCACAAAAGCCGATACCGCGAGGATATTTAAATTGCTAACATGCCTGCTGTAGGTTCTGCCAGCAATAACAAAAGTGATCATCAACGCAGCGCGACAGACAGCAGGGGAAAATCCTGTTAGCAATGCGTAGAGCCAAATCGCAAAGATGATAATTGTCGCTCTCAATATCTTTTCCCGAGGGCGATATAAGAAACCGAATATGTAAACAAGCAATCCATATAAAATTGCAACGTGCCCGCCCGACACCGATAAAATATGTATAGTGCCGGTTTTGGAATATGCCTGCATCACCTCGTTACTCAGGTCGGCTTTGTAACCAAGTACCAACGTTGAAGCTACGGCAATGGCTGTGGTGTCGCGCATGTTTAACGCAAGCTTCCGTACCAGTTGCTGGCGGATATCCAATGCTTTTGCGATAATCGGGTTACCTTTACCAGCATCTACAATTCGGTATTGCTTAGGATATAGATAAGCTTGGTAATAGATGTTCTTATTGGCCAGGTATTGCTTGTAATTAAACTCACCGGGATTATAAGGCGGCTCAACCGCAGTGTAATTTGAAGGAACCAACAACTGTTCACCATAGAAAAGATTTTTTGCCAGTTCATCCTTGATACTGATCAGCAGCGTTCCGCTTGCCGGATGATGTTCTTTGCCATTAACGGTAGATACTACATCCGCCGTAAACCGAACTATATCATTTTTAACCACGGGCTCTGATGCAATATTCACTAATAAGAACGAAGCCTTTTGCGTGCTAAAGTGGTTTTGGCCGCGCAATTCATTGTGTTGGATTGTTAAGTACCAACCTGCAGCTAACAACATAGGCAGGATAAGCAAACCGCCTATCCAATTATATCTGTAAACCTTCAGCTTTTTATAAAAGACGTTCAGCGCAGCAAAAAGCAAGCTTATAAATATGCCGCTGTATAAAATCCAGTTAATATCAACTTGCGGAAAAATGATAGCACAACCTATCCCCGCCATAAATGGCAATAACAATATTAAAAATGGGATCTGGCCTTTATGGCTAGCAATCATTTACTGTGCGGACAATATGATAAGGTATCGCCGCAATAAAAATAAGCGTTCTGCTGGTGATTACAATTCGTTGCGCACTTCCAGCAAAAACTTTTTAAGGTTTTCAAGCGAATCTATAACGCGCTGGTTATCGCGTACGTTGCCATTATCATTTTTAAGCTGGTCTTTGGCGCCCTGCAAAGTGTAACCTTTATCGCGGATAAGATGGAAAATGATCTTCAGGTTCTCAATATCCTCGGGCGTAAAGTAGCGGTTGCCTTTCTTGTTTTTCTTGGGGGTAAGAACATCAAACTCTTTCTCGTAAAAACGGATGAGTGATTGATTAACATCAAACATGGCCGATACCTCGCCCATGGTATAGTACATTTTAGTGATGTCGCGTTCTTTATATGGCATACGCAAATGTAATATTTTGCAGATGAAGTCCGCAAGGTTAGAAGACCGAAAGTCGGGAAGTCGCTCTGTAAAAGTTTTTGTTACTTTCGGACTTCTGACTTTCCGACTTTCGGACTACATTTGCACCACTATGACCGCTTCTGAAATACGCAAAGCTTTTCTTGATTTTTTCGTGTCAAAAGGCCACATTATTGTGCCCAGCGCACCTATTGTTGTAAAAAACGACCCTACGCTGATGTTCACCAACGCAGGTATGAACCAGTTTAAAGATATTTTTTTAGGCGAAGCACCGGCGAAGGCTCCACGCGTGGCAGACACGCAACGCTGCCTGCGCGTTAGCGGTAAACACAACGACCTGGAAGAGGTGGGTGTTGACACCTATCACCATACCATGTTTGAGATGCTGGGTAACTGGAGCTTTGGCAACTACTTTAAAAAAGATGCAATCGCCTGGAGTTGGGAGTTGCTGACAGAAGTTTATAAACTCCCTAAAGACCGCCTATATGTTACCTATTTTGAAGGCGACCAAAAAGAAGGCCTTGAAAAAGATACCGAAACCTACGACCTGTGGAAACAGTTTGTAGACGAAAGTCATATCCTCGCCGGAAACAAAAAAGATAACTTTTGGGAAATGGGCGAGACCGGTCCTTGTGGCTCTTGTTCTGAGATCCACTTTGATAGTCGCCCGGATAGTGAGCGCGCAGAGGTTGATGGTGCTACATTAGTAAACGCCGACCATGACCAGGTTATTGAGATATGGAACAACGTGTTTATGCAGTTTAATCGCGTTAAAGACGGTTCGCTACATCAGTTACCTGCCAAGCACGTGGATACCGGTATGGGCTTTGAACGTCTGGTACGCGTTCTACAAGGCAAAACATCTAATTACGATACCGATGTTTTCTTGCCATTGATTGATTTTATTGCTCAAAAAAGCGGCAAGAAATATAATAGCGCTGCAAAACCGGGTGATGAAGATTGGGCTGCTGCCGTAGCGATGCGAGTGCTGGCAGATCACGTGCGCGCGGTAAGTTTTACGATTGCAGATGGGCAGTTACCGGCAAGTAACAAGGCCGGTTACGTTATCCGCAGGATCTTACGCCGTGCCGTGCGTTACAGCTATCAGACCTTGGGTTTTAAAGAGCCATTCTTTTATCAACTGGTGCCTTTATTAGCCGAGCAATTTAAAGGCGTGTTTAACGAATTGTATTCGCAAAAGGATTTTGTGCAGAAGGTAGTTTTAGAAGAGGAGACGGCTTTCTTACGTACATTATCTGCGGGGATCCAAAAATTTACTGAAGTTTTAAACGTAAGTGCTGATAATGTAATTGGTGGTCAAGCTGCCTTTGAGCTTTCAGACACATTCGGTTTTCCAATTGATTTGACCGAGCTTATGGCTCGTGAAAAAGGCTGGACGGTTGATACTACTGGCTTTGAAGCCGCTTTACAGGAACAAAAAACACGTTCACGTGCAGCCACGGCCATTGATACAGGCGATTGGGTAGTCATAAAAGATGACGAATCGGTAGAGTTTACCGGATATGACGAAACGGAAACGGTTGCGCATATTGTTAAATATCGTAAGGTATCTGCAAAAGGTAAAGACCAATATCAAATCGTTCTCGATAAAACGCCATTTTACGCGGAGAGCGGCGGCCAGGTAGGTGACAAGGGTGAGCTGGTTTTCCCGGATGGTGAGATCATTGATGTAACCGATACAAAAAAGGAGAACGGTTTGATCGTTCACTTTACAGATAAGATCCCGGCTAATCCCGCCGATGCTTTAACAGCAATTGTTGATACACAGCGCAGGCACAGTATCGAAAGTAACCATACGGCTACCCACCTGATGCACGCTGCCATGAAACAGGTTTTAGGCACTCACGTAAATCAAAAGGGTTCGTTAGTTAACAATGAATACCTGCGTTTCGACTTTTCGCACTTTACGAAGGTTACCGATGAGGAGATCGCAAAAATAGAGTCTATCGTTAACGAGAAGATACGTGAGAATATCGCATTAAAAGAAGAACGCAGCGTACTTTATGCTGAAGCTATCCAAACTGGTGTTACAGCTTTGTTTGGTGAAAAATACGGTGAATATGTGCGTGTTATAACTTTCGATGATAATTTCAGCAAAGAGCTTTGCGGTGGTACGCACGTTAAAGCAACCGGGCAGATCGCTTATTTTAAAATTATTGCAGAGAGTGCTGTTGCTGCAGGTGTACGCCGTATTGAAGCGATTACCGGCGCCGCTGCGGATGCTTACATCAATCAGCAAAGCCAGTTGCTTAACCAGGTAAAAGAGCTGCTTAAAAATCCTAAGGACATTGCCAAAAGCATCGAAAGCCTGCTTGAGGAAAATGCTAAACTAAAAAAGGAGATCGAAAAATCCATCCTTGAAAAATCATCAGGTTTAAAAGATGAGTTGGCTAAAAAAGCACAAGAAATCAATGGTGTCAATTTTATAGCTGAGCGTGTGGAGCTACCTAATGCTGATGCTATAAAAAACCTTGCTTACAATCTCAAAGACATTGTACCTAATCTTTACCTTGTTTTAGCAGCCGAGATAAACGGAAAGCCGAACATAACGGTAATGATAGCCGATAACTTGGTTAAGGAGAAGGGCTTACATGCTGGCAACATTGTTAAAGAGCTTGCTAAAGAAGTAAAAGGCGGCGGGGGCGGTCAGCCGTTCTTCGCCACTGCCGGAGGTAGTGACGCAAGTGGCCTGAATAACGCTTTAGAAAAAGCTAAAAACTTTATATCATAAAAAAAATGGGCTGCTATTGCAGCCCATTTTTTATTAGTGATGTCCTCTGCCGTGGCCTGGGCCACCATGTCCCGGTCCGCCCGGACCATGACCCGGTCCACCGGGCCCGTGACCCGGACCCCAACCTTTAGGGCCTCTGCCGGGACCACCAGGTCCCCAGCCTTTAGGACCGCGGCCGCGCGGGCCTCTGGTTATATAAGTTACGTTATTCACTACTCTGCCTGGGCGATAATAACGGTCTCTAACAATAACGTTCTTTACACCCCGGTAGCGCGCATATCTTACACGGTCCGTTTCAAAGTAACGATATGGCCTGTCGCGGTACATCGCCACTTTGTAGCCATTATTAATGTTGTAGTAATTATACTGAGCAGGTAGGCTTCGTCTCCAAACCCAATTGCCGCCATCCATGTAAATGTATTGATGTGTTGGCACGTAATAATAACTGTTTACATCCGGCAGGTAATAATAGCTGGCATCAGCGTATGTAGCTGGCGGGTTCCAGGTGCCAATATTAACGTTAAGGCTTACCTGCGCCTTTGTTTGTGTGGCGAGTGAAGCGAGGCCTATTACCCCGGCAAGCACTCCTAAAAATTTGGTCTTCGTCATATCAATTGGATCTTCTTTAATTGTTGTGTTATGAAATGGACATCTCATTAAATAAAAGGTTTAAAAAATTGTTTGCCTAAGCCGTCATCATTTCAAAAAATGCAACCGAAAAATATAAATTAAACTATATTTGGCAGGCTTCATCAACGCCGGGATATAGTTTAAAAGAGTATATGACAGTTTCTGAAAGCAGCGTAAGCGATAAGTATGAACTGGTTGTCGGTTTAGAAGTACATGCGCAACTATCCACTTTAAGTAAAGCTTTTTCATCGGATTCAGCAGCATTTGGCGCCGATCCGAATCACCATGTAAGTGCTATATCATTAGGTCATCCGGGTACCTTACCACGTATAAATAAACGTATGGTAGAGTATGCTGTTAAAATGGGTCTTGCTTGTAACTGCAGCATCAATCTTAGTAACACTTTTGCCCGTAAGAATTATTTTTACGCCGATCTTCCTAAAGGTTTTCAAACTACGCAAGACCAGCAGCCAATTTGTTTGGGTGGTTTTATAAAGGTAAAACTGTCTGATGGCAGCACAAAAGATATCTCCATCCACCACATCCATATGGAAGATGATGCGGGTAAAAGTTCTCACGATCAACATGATGAATATTCCTTAATAGACCTGAACAGGGCAGGGGTACCGCTTTTAGAGATCGTGTCGCAGCCTGATATCCGCAGTGCCGAAGAAGCAGGGCAATTCCTTACGGAGGTGCGCCGTTTGCTGCGCTTCCTGCAAATATGTGATGGCAATATGGAAGAAGGCAGCATGCGTTGTGATGCCAATATTTCGGTTCGTTTAAAAGGCGCTACACAATATGGCAACCGTTGCGAGGTAAAAAACCTCAACTCGATACGTAATGTGCAGCGAGCTATCGAACACGAGTTTATCAGACAGATCAATGTGATTGAAGCGGGTGGTCATATTGATCAAAATACTTTGAATTTTGATGCCGATACTGGCGAAACATCAGTACTTCGCTCCAAAGAAATGGCAAATGATTACCGCTATTTCCCGGAACCGGATCTGCTGCCAATTCAAATAACACAAGAGCAACTTGCTAATATCCGTGCTGGTATGCCGGCATTGCCTAATCAGTTGTTTGAAAATTATACAAACGTCTTAGGCCTTTCTGATTACGATGCAGGCGTACTCACCGCCGAAAAGGAGTCTGCAGATTATTTTGAAGAATTGATAAAGCACACATCAAACTATAAATCTGCTGCTAACTGGATGATGGGTGCAGTGCGCTCGTATTTAAATGAAAACAACCTTTCTGCAGACAAACTGCAACTTAAACCTGCTGCCCTTGCCGGGTTGATCGCCTTGGTTGATGAGGGTAAGGTAAATAACACTATTGCTTCGCAAAAGATATTCCCTGAGTTGTTAAAAGGAGAAGATAAATCGGCAGCAGAGATAGCAAGTGCGCTTAACCTGTTAATCAGTAATGATAGCAATGAGGTTGAGGCTTTTATAAAAGCGGCAGTGGCAAAATATCCCGATAAAGTGAAAGAATACCAAAAGGGTAAGAAAGGCGTTTTAGGCTTGTTTATGGGCGAGATAATGAAAAGCTCAAAGGGTAAGATCGATCCTCAAAAAACCAATCAATTGTTGATCAAAGAATTAGAATCAAAATAACTGTATGAAGAAAATATTTGCTGCCTGTGCAGCCTCGGCCGTGGTGCTATTGATGGCCGCTTGTAAAGACAATAAGTCCTTTAACATTGAGGGTAATGTTGAACACGCTGATAAGGTTAAATATGTTTACCTGCTTAAGACCGATACCACCGGCATGAGTGTTATCGATTCTATAACTTTAAGCGGCGGCCAGTTTAAGTTTAAAGGCAGCGCACCTTACGAGAATTTATACAAACTACGTATGAATGGCGATATCTTTGATATTGTTGTTAAAAACGGTGACGACATTAAGTTTAAAACCGATTTGGCCGATTCCCTGCACAAATATGATGTAAAGGGTTCGGATGTATCTGAAAAGATCAAAGACTTCAACAACATCAGCAGCACCTACGGTGCAAAGAACAGCAAGCTGGCAGATGAATATAGTGCTAAGGCTGAGGCCTTGGGAAAAGAGTCTGATTCACTTATCAATGTTTACCGTCCGCTATTTCAAAAAAACATTGCCGATTACAGTGCAGAGGTGATGAAATTTGTGGAAGCCAACAAAGATAACCTTGCCGGTTTCTTTGCGGCTGCATCTTTAGACCGTTACAAGTACGAGCAGCAAATGGTTTCTTATGCTGATGAGATAAAAGATAAGTTTAAAGACAATCCAACGGTTCAGGCTTTTATCAAACAGATGGATCAAATAAAGCCTATTTCAATCGGCCATAAAGCACCTGAGTTTACTGTTAAAGGTATCGATGGGAAAGATATTAAGTTGAGCGATTTCAAGGGAAAATATGTGATGCTTGATTTCTGGGCATCATGGTGTGTGCCTTGCCGCCATGAAAATCCTAATGTTGTTAAGCAATATGCAGCTTTTCATCCAAAAGGCTTTAATATACTTGGGATATCTTTAGACACGGAAAAAGCCCCATGGGCAGCAGCTATCAAAGCAGATAAACTTACCTGGTCTCACGGTTCAGACCTTCAGCGGTTTGATGGCCCTACAGAGCATCTGTACCGTATTGAAGCCATACCATCAAACTTCATCATCGACCCTAATGGTGTTATTGTTGCTAAAAACATCACAGGCTCCGATCTTGAAGATTTTTTAAAGAAAACATTCAAATAGTCTCAACATAAGATTAACTAAGTGTTGCTGTTTACAATTTGTTAACATAGGATTAACCATTATCTTTAATTAAGGTTATACTTTTATACCAAAATTAAATATACATGAGCAGTTCAAGCAAACAGAAGATCTTAATTGTTGACGACGAACCGGATATTTTAGAGCTGATAGAATATAACCTTAAAAAAGAAGGTTATCAGGTATATTCTGCCCGTAACGGCCAGGAAGCCGTTGCCGAAGCTAAACGAACCCAACCCGATCTGATTGTATTGGATATAATGATGCCTAAAATGGATGGCATTGAGGCTTGCCGTATTATGCGTACCATGCCGGAGTTTAAAAATACCTTTATGGTATTCTTAACCGCTCGCAGTGAAGAGTATTCAGAAATTGCAGGCTTTAACGTAGGTGCTGATGACTATATAGCCAAGCCAATTAAGCCACGTGCATTAGTAAGCCGCATAAACGCTATACTGCGCCGTAACGCACCGCCAGAGGAAGTTACCGACAACAAACTGGAAATAGGCGACCTGGTTATAGACCGCGAAGCTTACCTGGTTTACAAAAAAGGCGAAAAGGTAGTATTGGCCAAAAAGGAGTTTGAACTATTATACCTTTTAGCATCAAAACCGGGCAAGGTTTACACCAGAGAGGTGATCCTGAAAAATATTTGGGAAGATTCTGTAGTAGTTACCAACCGTACCATAGATGTGCACGTACGCAAACTCCGCGAAAAGTTAGGAGATGATTGTGTATCTACGGTTAAAGGAGTAGGTTATAAATTTGAAGCATAAAAGATAAAGGCCCCAATAACTGGGGCCTTTATCTTTTAATGATTATGCACTTTTTGAAGCGCGTTTTGTAGCTGTTGTTTTTGCAGCTACGGATTTTTTGGCCGCTGTAGTTTCTTTCTTGGCTGTATCACCAGCCGCTTTAGCTTTAGTAGTAGCTTTTGCTTTTACTGCGGTAGCTTCTTTCTTAGCTTTATCAGAAACGTCCTTCGCTTTGGCTGCAACTTTAGATGCAGTGTCATTTGCAGATTTTTTAACATTTGCAGCAGCTGTTTTTGCTTTTGAGGTTACCTCTTTAGCTTTTTCAGTTGCCTTCTCTTTGATCTCACCGGCTTCTTTTTTAGCAGCAGCAGTAGTAGCTGAAGCTTTTTTTGCAATGGTTGTTTTGGTTGCCGAAGCTATGGCCTTAGCAGGGCTGGCTTTACGCTTAGTAGCTGTTTTTTTGGCAACAACCTTAGCTTTAAGATCATCAACTTTATCTGCCGCAGCTTCTTTTACATCCTCAGCTGTTTCTTTTGTGCCGTCCCAAAATTCTTCGATGGTTTCTTTTATCTTTTCGAAGAAGCCTTTTTCTTCAGGCTGTGTTTTTGATGTGCTCATAATGTTTCTCTTTTAGGTGTGATAGATGCCTTTTTAACATTGCTGTATAAGTTTTGTTTTCAGCTGATTGTGCAGGTTGCTGCACTACTTAAAACCCTAAGGAGTTTAACCTACAAAAGTGTACCTTTGCGGCAATGAAAGTTCCAAAGTTTGCAGACCTGATATTGTTTGAGGATGACGATCTGATAGTGGTTAATAAACCGCCTTTTATAGCATCGTTAGATGAGCGCGAAGGGGGGGAAATCAATATGCTGCGGCTTGCTAAACAGTATACCGATGATGCACAAATATGCCATCGTTTGGATAAGGAAACCTCGGGAGCGCTTATCATTGCTAAAAATCCTGAAGCATATCGTACAGTATCCATGCAGTTTGAGCGTCGTAAGGTAAAAAAGGTTTACCACGCTGTTATCGACGGAACGCATGTATTTGATGACCTTTTGGTTGATCTGCCGATATTGAATGTGGGTAAAAGCAGCGTTACCATTAGCAGGCAAGATGGTAAACGTGCCGAAACCTGGTTCAAATCATTACGATATTTTAAACACTATACTTTAGTAGAGTGTCGCCCTGTAACAGGCCGTATGCACCAGATACGCATACACCTGGCCACTCAACGCGCCTCAATAGCCGGTGACGACATGTACAAGGGCCAGCCGGTGTTTCTTTCTAAATTAAAACGCAAATATACTTTAGGTAAAGACCAGGAAGAACAACCGATTATGAAGCGTTTTGCCCTGCATGCTTATGAGGTGGCTTTTAAACTACCTTCTGGCGCAGATGTGAATATACACGCCCCTTATCCCAAAGATTTTGAGACACTATTAAAGCTGCTTGATAAATTCGACAGCTAAAAAATAAGCCCCATATTTTTATGGGGCTTATTTAAAGATTATCGTCTTGGATCTGGTGGCGTAGTATCCCTCTTAGCAGAAGAAGTAGTAAACCTTGGATCTGGTGGCGTAGTGTCTTTTTTGATCAACCTTGATGTTGTAAAGGTTGGATCTGGTGGCGTAGTATCCTTCTTTTTAGAAGCAATACCACTGTTAAAGCCCTGCTTGGCAGGTGCCATGTTGTCTTTTTGGCAAGAATAAATGCCAACTACAACAACGGCTAAAACAAGGTAAAAAATTTTTTTCATGTTGATATGGTTGTGTTATAAACGCAAAATTAAATTATTTCTTCGTTATACGAAAATTCAAAATTATAGGTTGCCTTTTGCTTAGTTTATTTGTTTTTACAAAAGGCAAACGTATTTTTATTGAAATTATAGTTGATGCTTAAAAGGCTTATTCTTCTTATCAGTTTTTGCACTTTCCCCTTTTTAATTACAACTGCAAGCGGGCGGCAGGATAATGCCATGCCTATACGCCAAAGGGCTATAAATAAGGATACACTAACTGATATTCTAAATCAGCAAGATGTATTACCCCAGCAAAAGCGACTAATTGCTTTTGTTAAATCAAGCATACAACAATCAGAACCTGCCAAACTAAATGATGTACAGGATACCTTAAGCCAGTATTTTGACCGCTTTAACTTTCCCGAAAAAAACATTTTCTTATTATTCGCAAAAAGCATGGCCTACAATAAACTCCATAACCTTAAACAGGCGGAGCTGGCGATGACCAAAGCGGTACAGGAGGCAGAAACCAAGAAACAAGATTACCTGATGTTTCAACTGCTAAGCCATCTTGGTTTTATACAAACAGATGAAGGTGATTACATTGGCGCTATCTATAATTATCGCTTAGCAACCATACGGGTACGTAAACTGAGAACTACGTTTAAGGATAACAGGAGGGAGGCATCACTAAATATAAACATCTCAGATCTTTATTATAAATCAGGCTTGTATCCGGAATCGCTCAATTATCTTAATAAGGCCTGGTTGCTTATACAAGGTGATACACTTGGCAGAAAGATGCTCTCGAGTGTTATCTTATATAATATCTCTGAGAATTATTTTAGAATGAATAAGCTTGATTCTTTAAAAGCTTATTATAAAAAGCTCCTTGCTCCTGAAAATAGAAATTACAAAATATTTACTTACCGTAAACGTGTAGAATATTACGTATCGCTGCTACAACATTGGTATGATATTGCCATAAAGCAGATCAAAGATCTTAAGGCAAATAAACAATACACTAACAGTGACCTGGAAGATCAGCGCCTTGCTGACGCCTATTACCAAGCCGGGCAATTAGATTCGTCTCGCACTATAGTTCAACGTTTATTAGAGGCAAATGGGGAAAACAACCACCCGGAGATAAAGCAGCATCTTTACGAACTGCTGGGACAAATTGCAGAGAAGCAGGAAGGTGCAAGTTTTGCTTCCGAGAACTTTAAAAAAGCCCTTGCCGAAGCGCGTGAATACAATACCCGATTAACGCAAGTGGGCAGTATATCATCTCAGATAAAGCTTGATGAGACTGAAAGCTCTTATAACCAGCGTGCTGCCATTTATGAAAGAGAGCGACTTTGGCTGATATTTATAGTGGTAGTCGCGGCATTAGTTATAATTGCCATTGCGCTAATATACCGCACGGTAAAACAAAAGCGCCATTACGAAAAATTGTTATTTGCCGCTAAAAAAGAAGAATTAGCCTTTATCAATTCGCACGAGGTGCGGAAACACTTGACTAACATCTTGGGTATCATCGATATCCTGAAGAACAGCGCGAACAAACCCGAGGATTACGAACAGGTTGAACCGTACCTGCAGGAGTCGGCTGCTAAATTGGATGAAGCTATCAAGAATATATCAGATAAACTGAATGATTGATATTACATTTTTACGATCAGCGAATTCTCTCGATCAATAATATCGGCAATGCTGGTTTCAGAGAGGATCTTCAAAGTGGCATCTCGTACATCGATAAATACATCACGTATACCGCATGTATGCTCCTGGTGACACTCATCACATTTGTGGTAAAAGTTTAAACTTGCGCAAGGCACCATGGCGATAGGGCCATCGGTAATACGCATAATACTTACAAGAAATATGTCTTTAGGAGATTTATTGAGACTGTAACCACCGCCTGCACCTTTTTTACTGTATAAATAACCAGCGTTTCGTAAGTCGAGCAGAATCTGTTCAAGAAATTTTTTAGGTATGCGCTCCATTTCTGCGATCTTAGAGATCTGCATAGGTGGTTTATCGATGTTCTTGCCCATCACCACTAAAGCTTTAATGGCGTATTTAGTCTTTTTGGATAGCATTTAATAAATATACAGCACAAATGTAAACAAACAAATTTGGACGACATAATATGCAGGCATAGTAATTTATTGCCCTCTATCGCTATGTCCAAGGCCCTTTTCAGGCGCCACTACATCACGCACCAATTGCTTCAATTCTTTTATCTCAGGGAAACGGCCCTGTTCCTTACGATCAAAAATTACATTTTCGTTAACACTTATATTGTACTTACCTGATGTTTCGCTCGGTTGCAGCGTTACTCCGTAAACATCATCTGTAAAAGTGGTTAGAAGTTCCTGGGCCATGTATGCAGCTCTCAACATCCAGTTACACTTTGGGCAATATTCGATCACTATTGTTGGTTTCATAGCTGTTTTAGATTAATTGTGTCACAAAGACATAATGATGTTTGATGCTGAATATATTTTAGCTACATTCAGCAATCCAACAATAACCAATTATAACATAAAACCATGAAAAAACTATTGTATCTGCTATTGCTGCAAAGTGCCTGCCTTGGGGCTTATGCACAAATGCAGGTTAAAACGGTTAACGGCACAGTTGAGGGCGTAACCGAAAAATCCGGGGTAAGCAGTTTTAAAGGAATACCATTTGCCCAGCCGCCGATAGGTGAACTAAGGTGGAAAGAACCTCAACCAGTAAATAACTGGACAGGCGTAAGAAAATGTGACGCATTTGGCTATAATGGCATGCAGAAAAAGGTATTCGGTGATATGGGTTTTCGCTCGGCTGGTATGAGCGAGGATTGTCTTTATCTTAATGTTTGGGTGCCTGCAGGCAAGCCTAAAGCTAAACTGCCCGTATTAGTTTACTTTTACGGTGGTGGTTTTGTAGCGGGAGATGGTTCAGAGGCGAGATACGATGGTGAAAGCATGGCCAAACGCGGTATAATTGCACTCACCGTAAACTACCGATTAGGTGTGTTTGGCTTTTTGGCACATCCTGAGCTGACCAAAGAATCAAAACATAATGCCTCCGGGAACTACGGACTTTTAGATCAAAACGCAGCGCTGCGTTGGGTACAGGCTAACATTGCAGCATTTGGCGGCGATCCTAAACGTGTTACTATAGCAGGTGAGTCGGCTGGCTCTATATCGGTATCGGCACAAATGGTTTCTTCTTTATCAAAAGATCTGATCAACGGAGCCATCGGTGAAAGCGGCGCCATGATCGCGCCAACGTTACCTGGCGTGCCACTTAAAGTTGCCGAAGAGAACGGTGTTAAATTTATGGGACAAGTTGGCGCCAAATCGCTTTCAGATCTGCGCGCAATACCTGCCGACCAGTTGCTTGAAATGGCATCAAAACCTGGTGTGCAAAATGTTGTAGCAGCGGCCATCGATGGATATTTTTTCACTAAAAAGCCAATTGAGACGTTGGAAGCGGGTGAGCAAGCTAAAGTGCCGCTTTTAGTAGGTTGGAATAACGCAGAAATACCTTACCAGGCATTGATGTGGGGCGAAGCACCTACGCCGGAAAATTATGCTAAAAAAGTCAAAAGCCTGTACGGTGAAAAAGCTGATGAGGTTTTGAAGCTATATCCCGGCAATACACAGAAGGAAGTAATTAAATCGGCTACAGAACTGGCCAGCGACCGCTTCATATCATATAGTACCTGGAAATGGGCTGATGCACATGCGGAAACAGGCGGCAAACCTGTTTATCGTTACCTGTTCTCTAAACCGCGCCCACCTATGACAGCTGCGATGGGTAATGCAAAACAAGGGCTTGCTGGTGGTATTATCAAAGATGAAGGCAAAAAGCCTGAAGCGCCCAAACAACCTGCTCCGTACAATGGTGCCGCACACGCTTCAGAAATAGAGTACGCGATGGGGAACCTCGCTACCAACAAAACTTACGCCTGGACACCCGAAGATTACAAAGTATCAGAAACAATGGAAAGCTATTTTGCTAATTTCATCAAAACCGGCAATCCTAATGGCAAGGGTTTGCCTAAATGGAATGCGAACATCAAAGGCAGCCCGGCATCATTTATTGACATCAACGTGATAGCAAAACCTGTTAAAGAAAGCGCGCAGGAAAAAGCCCGTTATACATTTTTAGATAAGGAATATACTAAGTAACCTTAAGAATTTAAAGTTTTAAAGCAGGCATTGTGTTATTCACATTGCCTGCTTTTTTGATGCAATGCCTTTAAAAAAGAAAAGCCTCCTTGTCAAACAAGGAGGCTTTAATATGTTGCACCATTCTATTACAAATGGATCACTTCTCCATATGCATCGGCCGCAGCTTCCATTACGGCTTCGCTCATTGTAGGGTGAGGGTGTACTGATTTGATGATCTCGTGACCGGTAGTTTCCAGTTTGCGGGCTGTAACAACCTCAGCGATCATTTCAGTAACGTTGTAGCCTATCATGTGCGCACCAAGGAACTCGCCATATTTAGCATCGAAGATAACTTTAACAAAGCCATCTTTAGCGCCAGCTGCGCTTGCTTTACCAGATGCCGAGAATGGGAATTTACCTACTTTTATCTCGTAACCCGCTTCTTTAGCCGCTTTTTCGGTATAGCCGACAGAAGCAACTTCAGGTGAGCAGTAAGTACAGCCAGGGATGTTATTATAATCTAAAGGTTCCGGGTGTTGACCGGCTATTTTCTCCACGCAGATGATACCTTCTGCCGATGCTACGTGTGCCAAAGCCTGGCCTTTTACAATATCACCGATAGCGTAAACACCATCGATGTTGGTTTTGTAGAAGTCATCAACCAAAACTTTGCCTTTATCAGTTTTAACGCCAACCTGCTCAAGGCCTATGCCTTCAATATTTGTAGAAATACCAACTGCCGATAATACAATCTCTGTTTCAAGAACTTCGTTACCGTTAGCGGTTTTTACATTTACACGGCAACCTTCGCCATTTGTATCAACCGACTCAACGGTAGAGCCTGTCATTACGTTAACGCCTTGTTTCTTTAGTGAACGCAAAAGTGCTTTAGACACTTCTTCATCCTCTAACGGAACGATATTATCAAGGTACTCAACTACGGTAACTTTGGTACCTATTGAGTTGTAGAAATATGCGAACTCGATACCAATTGCACCTGAACCTACTACAACCATTGATTTAGGCTGTTGTGGCAATACCATCGCCTGGCGGTAACCAATTACTTTTTTACCATCCTGTTTCAGATTAGGTAACTCGCGGGAGCGTCCGCCTGTAGCTATGATGATGTTTTTGGCTTTAAAGTCTTTAGTAGCTCCATCATTGCTTTTTACAGAAACGGTGTCTTTTGCTTTAAGTGTGCCAAAACCCATGATTACATCGATCTTATTCTTTTTCATCAGGAACTGAACACCTTTGCTCATGCCATCGGCAACACCACGACTACGTTTAATAACGGCTTCAAAATCAACTTCGCCGCCATTGGTTTTTATACCATAATCGGAGGCATGATTTAAATATTCAAAAACCTGGGCACTTTTTAACAAAGCCTTGGTAGGGATACAACCCCAGTTAAGGCAAATTCCCCCAAGTGATTCTTTTTCTACAATAGCGGTTTTTAAACCCAGTTGAGATGCGCGAATAGCAGCAACATAACCGCCCGGGCCCGAACCAACAACAATTAAATCGTAATCCATATTAGTATGTATCTTTTATGATTTTGGAATGCCAAAGCTAAATAAAACCTGCGTAATTGAAAAATTGCACTGCTTAGCTAATTGGCGGCGAAAATATAGGACTAATTGAGTAAATGATTAATATTTACTGAACAAAATGACTTTAGCAATGCAAACCTCATTCTAAAAGTTCATTAAATTTTCATTTTCTATTAAAATTGGGCGTAAAGTGTTGAAAAATATCCTTGTATTCTTAACATTAACTTAATATACTAACGTCCTTTGTTATTTATCTTTGCGGCATTAAATCACATATTGATTAATTCACTTAACGGTTAAACACAAAAAACAAAGTATGAGAAAACATTTACTTCTCGCAATTATGTTCTTGTTTGCTACTGTTGCCACTTTTGCACAGGTAACAACAAGTAGCATGTCGGGCACGGTGGTAGACGAAAAAGGCCTTCCACTTCCCGGAGTAACTGTACAGGCTCTTCATGGCCCTACAGGTACTAATTACGGAACTGTTACACGTGCCGATGGTAGGTACAACTTACCCAACCTACGTGTTGGTGGTCCGTACACAGTAAGTTTTAAATTCATCGGTTTCAACCCAAACACCCAGCAAAACATTACGCTTTCTTTGGGTCAGGAGTTTAAGATCGATGTTAAATTATTACCAACCAGCACACAGCTAAGCGAGGTTACTGTAACCAGCACGCAAAACAAGGTAATAAACAACTCACGTACCGGTTCCCAAGAGATCGTTACACGCGCACAGATCGATCGTTTACCAACCATCAGCAGGTCTATTTACGATTACACCAAATTAACACCAACCGCTAATACTAACGGTGCAGGTAACAGCTTTGGCGGTCGTAACGGTAATGGTAACAACTTAACTGTTGACGGTGCATTGTTTAACAACTCTTTCGGTCTATCGAACACATTAGGTGGCCAGGCAAACTCACAGCCTATTTCACTTGACGCGATTGAGCAGATCCAGGTTTCTGTGTCTCCGTTTGACGTAACCCAGGGTCGTTTCGCAGGTACAGGTATCAACACCGTAACCAAATCAGGTACTAACGAGTTTAAAGGTACTGCTTACACCTACATCCGTTCTGCAGGCTTGGTTGGTTTAAAAGCTATGACTGCCGAGGTTGCTAAGCCACAGATCAGCTACAACCAACGCGGTATCAGTTTAGGTGGCCCTATTATCAAAAATAAATTGTTCTTCTTTATCTCTGGTGAGCAAGAGCGTATTAAAGACCCTGCAACGGCCTATACAGCAGCACGTGCAGGTCAAAACTCTGGCGGTAGTATCTCGCAAGCATCTTATGATGATCTTACTACACTTAGCAACTTCTTAAAAACTAAGTACAATTATGATCCGGGAGCTTTTGAAAATTACCAATTGCGTACACAATCAGATAAGATCACCGCTAAATTGGATTGGAACATCGATAAAAACAACACTTTATCAGTGAAGTATTTTTATCTGAAATCTTTCCGTGATGTACCTCCAAGCAGCTCTGGTGCTCAAGGTAGTCGTAGCCCTGGCCTTACCGGCTTGCCGTTCTTCTCTTCTTACTATACTATCAATAACAACTTTAATATTGGTATAGTAGAGTTAAATACCCGCATTAGCGACAAGTTTGCCAACAAACTAACTTTAGGTTACCAGGCGCTACGCGATTTCCGTCAATCACCAGGTGGCGGCGCTTTCCCGTTGGTTGATATCTTGAACCCACAGGGTACAGGTACATTAACCTCATTTGGTTATGAGCCTTTCACTGCTAATAACTTGTTAAATACCGATACTTACCAATTGAGTGATAACTTTACCATATTTGCCGGTAAACACGAGATCAACATTGGTACGCAAAATGAGTTCAACAAATTTAAAAACGGCTTTGCACCTAATTACAACGGTTTATATCGCTTTAACAGCTTAGCAGATTTTTATGCGTCTGCTAATACTGGCGCTACAAATGCGGCACGTTATGCATACCAATATTCTGCTTTGGCTGATGGCTCGTTCCCGTTTGCTTATGTAAAAGCTTACACTATTGGTTTATATGTGCAGGATAAATGGCAGGTAAACGACAACTTTAAGTTGACTTACGGTTTACGTGCAGATCTTCCGGTTTATAACACCCAAAGCGATTTCAACTCAAATGCTGCTGCTTTAACAGGCTTTAGAGATGGCTACCAGGTTAATACCTCTCAGTATCCTAAAACCCGTGTTCAGCTTTCTCCACGTGTTGGTTACAACTGGGATGTTAATGGACAAGGTACCACTCAATTACGTGGTGGTGTTGGTATATTTACCGGTCCGGTACCTTATGTATACATCTCTAACCAGGCCAGCAACAACGGTGTTCAATTTGGTTCATATACCTTGGTACCTGGTCAGGCTGGTGTTACTGCCACAGATCCTCGTTTAGCCTTCAATCCTGATGTTAATGCAAACAGGCCACAGGGCGCTGCTGCAAACACTCAGTACAACCTGGCTATCAGCGATAAGAACTTCAAGTTCCCATCAAACTTCAGAGCAAACGTAGCGGTCGACCAAAAATTACCTTTCGGTTTCATCGGTACTTTAGAGGGTATTTACTCTAAAGATATCAATGCGGTTTATTACCAAAACGTTGCATTGCCATCAACCGGTACTGCGTTTGTTGGTAGCGATAACCGTGTGCGTTACAGCAATACAACTGTTTACCCTGCAATTACACTTGCTAATGGTGCCAACGGTAACACTGCTGCTAACCCTAACATTACTGACGCTATTTTGCTTAAGAATACCAATAAAGGTTATACTTATAGTATTACAGGTCAGTTACAACGCACCTTTAAAGAATTCTACTTCAGCTTAGCTTATACCTACTCTGATAGCCGTTCGGTTAATGATGGTGGTTCTATTGCACAATCAACCTGGAGAGACCGTTCAGTATCAGGTGACCCTAACGCTGATGTTACTTCTTATTCTAACTTCTATCAGCCAAACCGTATCATTGCATCAGCATCATACCGCAAGCAATACTTAAACCACTTAACAACTTCTGTTGGTTTAACTTACGAAGCTGCTAACAATGGTGTTGCTTCTTATGTATACAGCGGTGATGTTAACGGCGACGGACAAACCAGCAATGACCTGATCTACGTTCCTAAGAATGCTAATGATATTGTATTGGTGAAAGATAATGCATCAGATACCCGTACCATTGCTCAAACTTACGGTCAGTTAGATGCTTACATAAATCAAGATCCATACTTAAGCAAACGCAGAGGTAAATATGCTGAGCGTAATGGTTTAGTGTTACCTTACTTCCATTTGGTAAACTTTAACTTCACTCAGGATCTTTATCAAACAACCGGCAAGGTTAAAAACACACTACAGTTTGAATTCAACATCATCAACTTAGGTAACTTCCTAAACTCAGCATGGGGTAACTTCAAATTTGTAAACCGTACTACCTTGTTAACTTACAAAGGTGTTGATGCTGCAACCGGCAGACCTACTTACTCTTTCCCTTACTTTGACAACACTAACCAGATCCCTCTTACCAACTCATTTGGTAACGGTGTGTCTCAAGCGTCAAGATGGCAAGCTCAGATCGGTATCAGGTACATCTTTAATTAATCAAACCTTTGCTTAAGAAATAGATAATACAAATCATGAAAAGAAATAATTTCATCACTATAGCAAAAATGGCGGTTATTGCAGCAATACCTGCAATGGTTATGTCGTCTTGCAAGAAAAAAGATGCTGTTACTCCAGATCCAATACCTGTTACTACAACGGGTAAAGTATCTGCCGTAGCTGGTTCAGGTGCTGCTGGTTTTGCTAACGGTACTGCTGGTTCAGCAGTATTCAGCTACCCAACAGGTATCACAATCGATGCTTCCGGTAACAACCTTCTGGTTGCCGATCAGGCGAATAATCAGATCCGCAAGATCGTGATCAGTTCTGGTGCTACCACTACATTCTCTGGTTCAACTGTACAGGGAAGTACTAATGCATCAGCGGCTGGTGTAGTTGCAGCTTATAATAACCCAAGCGGTGTAGCTGTTGATGCTACAGGTAACACTTATGTTGCTGATTTTGCCAATAACCAGATCCGCAAAATTACAAGCGCAGGCGTTGTAAGTACTTTGGCTGGTTCAACAAGTTCTGGTAAAGTAGATGCAACCGGTACTACAGCAAGGTTCAACGGACCAGCAAGCGTAGCTGTAAACCCTTTAACAGGAGATGTTTATGTTGCTGAATATAACAATCATACTATCCGCAAAGTAACTTCAGCCGGTGTTGTAACAACTGTGGCAGGTAACGGTGCCGGGAAAGTAGACGCAACTGGTACTTCTGCGAAATTTAACGGCCCGCGTGGTATCGCTTTGAATACCGCTACAGGTGATATCTATGTAGCAGATGCACTTAACAACGTGATCCGCAAGGTAACTTCGGCAGGTGTTGTAACTACATTTGCAGGTAGTGGTAATATGGGTAATGCTGATGGTGCAGGTACTGCAGCTTCATTCAACCGCCCAACAGGTGTTGCCGTTGATGCAGCCGGTAATGTTTACGTTGCTGATACAAACAATAACCTCGTTCGTAAAATTACACCTGCTGGTACTGTAACTTCAGTTGCAGGCAGTGGTTATTTAAATTTGATAACTCCGTTTAACTCGCCGGTAGCGGTTGCTGTAGATGCAACAGGTACAATTTACGTAGCAAGTTCATTGGGTAACGTAATTCAAAAGATAACTCAATAATTATCAATCATTTGATAACTCAAAAGCCCTTCGAAATTTCGAAGGGCTTTTTATTGATAAAATCCTAACATAAAAAAGGGCTGCCAACCGGCAGCCCTTTTTTGTTTACATAGTAAATTTAATTATAAACAAACTCGCCATAGGGTGACGTAACTGTTACCTGTTTTTTGTCAGCAGCCTCTACGCGGCCAACTATCTGAGCATCTACGTTGAAGCTTTTGGAGATAGCAATAATATCTTCTGCAATTTCTTTCGGCACATAAAGCTCCATACGGTGGCCCATATTAAATACCTTGTACATTTCCTGCCATGAGGTGTTCGACTCTTCCTGGATCAGTTTAAATAGGGGTGGGATAGGGAACAGGTTATCCTTGATGATGTGCAAATTCTCAATAAAATGTAATACTTTGGTTTGTGCACCGCCGCTGCAATGTACCATCCCATTGATCCGGCTGCGGTATTTTTCCAAAATGGCTTTAATAATAGGCGCATAGGTACGTGTTGCCGATAGTACCAGTTTCCCTGCGGTAACAGTTTCGCCATTGCCTATATCAATTTTATCAGTTAGGGTCTTACTCCCGCTGAATACAAGATCGTACGGAACGGCGGGATCATAGCTTTCGCCATATTTTTCGGCTACTGATTTATTAAAAACATCGTGCCTGGCAGATGTCAAACCGTTTGAACCCATGCCTCCGTTGTACTCAGTTTCATAAGTTGCTTTGCCGTATGACGCTAAGCCAACGATAACATCGCCGGGTTTTATCCTGTCGTTAGAGATCACATCTTCGCGTTTCATACGGCAGGTAACGGTAGAATCAACAATGATTGTACGTACCAGGTCGCCTACATCGGCAGTTTCGCCACCGGTTGAGTAAATGCCGATGCCCGCATCTCGCAGATCTGCCAGTACTTCTTCTGTGCCATTAATTATAGCAGCTATAACTTCGCCCGGAATCAGATTTTTATTACGACCGATGGTTGATGACAGTAAAATGTTGTCGGTAGCACCTACGCAAAGCAGGTCATCAATGTTCATAATAATGGCATCTTGTGCTATGCCGCGCCAAACAGAAATATCGCCTGTTTCTTTCCAGTAGGTATATGCTAATGACGATTTGGTCCCTGCCCCATCTGCATGCATAATATTACAGTAAGCCGGATCGTTAGTTAGTATATCGGGAATTATCTTGCAGAACGCTTTCGGAAAAATCCCTTTATCAATATTTTTAATGGCATTGTGCACATCATCTTTTGATGCTGAAACGCCACGCTGATCGTATCTTTGCGGAGAAGTCATGGGCAAATATACTGCTTAATCGTATTGTACGCTGTAAATTTGTTACATTGCCGAACTCCCCGTCACTACTATGTTCAAAACGTTTACTCATAAAGTTAACCGCTGGCGCCTTAAACGTAACGCCCAACGTAACTTTCTTATTTATTGCAGTGTATTTGTTGGCCTCATAGGTGGCTTAGCCGCTGTTACCCTTAAGTTTTTGGTCCATTTGATGGAAGAGTTGAGCCGTAACATATCATCGCATCTTCCTTTCCATGTCATTTATGTGTTCTTACCTGCGCTCGGTATTTTCCTTACCGTAGCTTGGCAGCATATCGTTAATCGTGACAAGATGCAAAAGGGGATCGGAAAGATATTATATAACATCAAAAAGAACCGTTCAAACATTCGTTCCAATAATCTTTACTCTCATCTAATTACAAGTTCACTTACTGTAGGATTTGGTGGATCATCAGGTTTGGAAGCGCCAATCGTATGTACAGGAGCGGCAATTGGTTCTAATGTGGGTAAATTTTTCAATCTTAGCCCATACGAAAAAACGGTTTTATTGGCGGCAGGTACATCAGCTGGTATTGCTGCTGTATTTAATAGCCCCATTGCCGGTGTTTTGTTCTCTTTGGAAATCTTGATAGGGGAAATAACCATCCCCACTTTTATCCCATTACTCATAGCCTCGGCAACGGGTGTGGTTGTCGCCAAGATGCTTTACTCACAAGATCTGTTTCATTTGGTGACGGTCGGCTGGCATATGAGCGCCTTGCCGTTTTATGTTATTTTAGGTGTTTTAAGCGGTTGGATATCTGTATACATCGCCAAAGTTGGCGGACAATTAGAAAAGGGGATATTTTTGAAGCAGAACCGTTATGTAAGGGCTATTGCAGGCGGGTTACTTCTGGGTTTAATGCTGATGATCTTACCAACTTTATTTGGTGAAGGCTATCACTATCTGCAGCAAATACTTAATGGCAACGTTGATGTGCTTAAAGAGGATATCATTTTTGGCAGTTGGCTTGATAATCCGTGGGTAATGCTGCTGTTTATTGCAGCGCTCGTATTCGCAAAGATAATTGCTGCCGGGATTACCATAGGCTCCGGCGGTAACGGTGGGAGTTTTGCACCTACCATGTTCACCGGTGCGTTCTTAGGACTATTTGTTGCTTATGCGGTCAATCAGACCGGGTTGATAGAGTTAAGCACCAGTAATTTTGTGGCTGTAGGTATGGCAGGTGCGCTAAGTGGTGTATTGCATGCACCGCTAACGGCAATATTCCTTATTGCAGAGATAACCGGCGGGTACGTGCTGTTTATTCCGCTGATGATCGTATCAGCAATGTCATATATTATTGCCAGGATGTTTAACAAACACAATATGTATTGGAGCCATTTGATACATGATGATAACATACAGCCCGATGAAGACTTTAGTTTACTGAATGCCATGCGGCTGGATAGCGTGATCAATTATGATTACAAGGCTATCAATAAAAATATGCCTGTGGCCGATTTTTACAAGATACTCGCTGAAACCAAAGCTAACATATTTGCGGTGTTAAATATAGAAGGCTCATTAGAGGGCGTGATATGGCTTGACGAGATAAGAAAAAGCCTTTTCACTGCAGTGCAGGAAGGCCATACGGTTGAAGATATTATGGTAGCCCCGCCGGCGATAATCGACCATGATGAACCAATGAGTGAGGTAATGGAAGCTTTCGATGGATTGGAAGTTTGGCAGCTGCCCGTAGTCAAAGACGGTGTATTTATAGGCTTTATATCGAAGTCTGCGGTGCTTAATAAGTACCGGGAGGTAATTATCCACAAAAACCAGCAGGCAGATCTTTTTGCACGCTAAAATAAAAGCCCTTCAAATTTTTGAAGGGCTTTTGTTTTATTTGATAAATAACAACTCTCTGAATTTTGGTAGCGGCCACAGGCTATCGTCCACTAAAGTTTCCAGTTTATCAGCATGGAATCTTATCGGAGCAAAATAGCTTTTCACCTTTTCATCATAGTCAATAGCGCGCTCACGCAGGTCTTCCACTTTGTTGGCCTTTTTGCGCTCGTTTATCATATCGTCAACATTTTGTTTAAGCCCGTTAACGTGTTCTGCAATTTTATTGATGATATCAAGTTGAGCCACATAAGTACTTTTATCCAAACCTATATCTTTTAAACCCCTAACGTTTTCAATCAATCTTGATTGGTAGGTGAGCGCCGCCGGTATAAGTATGTTGATAGCTAATTCACCTATTACCCGGGCTTCTATCTGTAATTTTTTATAAAAGTTGTCCAGCAAAATCTCATGGCGCGCATGCGCTTCGCGCTTGGTGAAAACACCTGTTTCTTCAAATAAAATTTCAGCCTTGTCGGTTATCAAAGCATCCAGCGCTTTAGGTGTAGTTTTAACATTGGCTAAGCCACGGGCTTCTGCTTCTTTTTCCCATTCTTCGCTGTATCCATTGCCTTCAAACCTAATGGCGCGCGACTCTTTGATGTAACGCTTAATAATGGTCATTAAGGCAACGTCTTTCTTTTCCCCTTTTTTTATCAGTTTATCTACATCGTATTTAAACCGCTTAAGCTGATCTGCCATTATCAGGTTAAGAATGGTCATAGGGCTGGCAGAATTAGCTGATGAGCCTACGGCACGTAACTCAAACTTATTACCGGTAAAGGCAAAAGGAGAAGTACGGTTGCGGTCTGTATTATCTTTTAGAATCTGAGGGATTTTGGGAATCCCCTGCCATAAGGAGTTTTCCTCTTTTATTTTTTTGCTCAGGCGCGAGCTGTCTATATCATCTAACACTTCCGTTAACTGGCTGCCCAGGAAAATAGAGATAATAGCAGGCGGCGCTTCGTTTGCACCCAGGCGGTGATCATTGTTTACTGATGCAATAGACGCACGAAGCAGATCGGCATGGTCATGTACAGCTTTAATGGTGTTAACAAAAAAGGTGAGAAACATTAGGTTGTTCTTCGGAGTTTTGCCTGGAGACAACAGGTTTTTTCCGGTGTTTGTGATCAGCGACCAGTTATTGTGTTTACCCGAGCCATTGATACCTGCATAAGGTTTCTCATGCAGTAATACTTTAAAGTGGTGGCGTTGCGCAACGCGGTCCATAATATCCATAAGCAATTGATTATGGTCTATGGCAAGGTTTATCTCCTCATAAATAGGAGCGCACTCAAATTGCGATGGTGCAACCTCGTTGTGGCGGGTCTTTAAAGGTATACCCAACTTCAGCGCCTCTGTTTCCATGTCTTGCATAAAGGCATAAACACGACTTGGGATAGCACCGAAATAATGGTCCTCCAGCTGTTGGTTTTTGGCGGACATGTGACCAAATAGGGCACGGCCAGTTAGCGAAAGATCGGGGCGGGCATTGAATAAAGCGGTATCAACCAGGAAATATTCCTGCTCAATACCCAATGAGGCGTTTACTTTCTCTATGCTTTTATCAAAATAATGGCAAACATCAACCGCAGCTTTATCAAGTGCGCTTAATGCCTTCAATAAAGGTACTTTATAATCAAGCGCCTCTCCGGTATATGATACAAATACCGTAGGTATGCATAATGTACGGCCTATGATAAAAGCCGGCGATGACGGATCCCATGCCGTATAACCGCGTGCCTCGAAGGTATTGCGTATACCTCCGCTCGGAAAGCTGGATGCATCTGGTTCTTGTTGCGATAATGCATCACCGCTAAAACGTTCAATGGCCCCACCATCCGCTGTCGGCTCAAAAAAGGCATCGTGCTTTTCGGCGGTGGAGCCAGTAAGCGGCTGAAACCAGTGCGTGTAATGTGTAGCACCCTTAGCCATTGCCCATGCTTTCATCGACGACGCTACCTGTTCAGCCATATCGCGAGGGATAGGAACGCCATTGTCTATTGAATCAACAATCACAGCGTAAGCGTCTTTTGACAAAAATTCTTTCATCTTTTGCTTATCAAAAACATTTACGCCGAAATAATCAGAGATTTTTGATGAAGGAAGCTTTATTTCAGGGATTTCGCGATTTGACACAGCTTGCAATGCCTGAAAACGGGTGTTTGCCATAATTTTTCTAATTGGTTGCGTCCAAAATTAGAAAATCCTTTTATAAACGATGAATAGTTGTTTCAAAGTTTAGGGATTGCGGCAATGTCATTCCTAACAAAAATAAATCCATAAAACAGTAGAGGTAATTGCTGAAAAAACCGTCTGATTTAAATATTAAAAATTTTAGGTGATGTAAATGGGATTTTTTGGTTCTATTTTAATTGAATTATGATTTATAATGCGATTTATCTAAAAAGATGGTAACAAAAACATTGTTTAATTTAATATATATTAAAAATTGTTCATAAAATCCTTGTTAATATTGATTTTATTATTGATTTTAGAAAAAATATAAAACAGATGGCTTTTTTTTATAATGATTAGCTAATAATTTAGCTTTTTTATATAAAAATGGCAAGGTATTTTATTTTAATTGCCTTAATTGTAGAATGGATTTGTGAGGTGATCTGTTTTTTTGCGACGGTTTTTACTGACAACTAACAAATAAACTAAACAATTAACTAATCACTTTGAAATTTAATCCATTATCATGAAAAAAAGACTTTTACTTTTATCATTTTCAATTTTAGCAGTGTTCGTCGCGAAAGCGCAGGACACAACCAAGACAGATCCGGCCCTAACTATATCCGGTTCTGTTGACACGTATTATAAATATGACTTCTCTAAACACAATAACATTCCAACCAGCTTCGCTTCAGATCAAAATTCAGTTTCGATAGGTATGGTTGACCTTGCGTTAAAAAAGAAGGTTGGTAAAGCATCATTTGTTGGGGAGTTATCATTTGGTCCGCGCGGGCAAGCGCAATCTATTCCAAACGCTGCTGGGGTTTATGACGAGAAAACAAACAGCTTTCACATCCAAAATTTATACGTTTCATATGATGTTACCGATAAGTTAAACTTAACGGGTGGTTATATGGCAACTTTTGTAGGTTACGAAGTGATAAGCCCGGTAGGTAACTTCAATTATTCTACATCGTATCTGTTCACTAATGGTCCTTTCCAAAACCCTGGCTTTAAAGCAACTTATGCCTTTAGCAGTAAGGTTAGTTTAATGGCCGGTATCTTCAACGATTCATGGAATTTGTACACTTCCGTTAATAAGGTGAACACTTTTGGCGCTCAGCTCATGATTTCGCCTGTTACCGGTTGGACTGCATATTTAAATGTGCTTACAGGCAAATTATCAGGTACCGAGTTTGACCTTACTACATCTTACCAGATCACAGATATATTTAAATTAGGCTTAAATGCAGCTGATTTTAAACCTGCCGCTGTTGTTGGCACGGGTGGTTTTACCGGTGTTGCGCTTTATCCGCAGGTAGGTGTATCTAAAGATGTTACTTTGGGTCTTCGTGGTGAATACTTTAAAACTAAAAGCGGTTCTTATGCAACTTTAGGTCCGCCGCCGGGCAGTTCCGTGTTTGCTGCTACCTTAACTGCAAATGTGAAAGCCAGGCCGCTAACTTTAATACCAGAGTTCAGATTGGATAACAACAAGAACGATACTGACGGCTTTACTACGAAAAGTGGTGGTTTAACCAAAACAGCATCGCAGTTTGTACTGGCAGCTGTTTACGCTTTCTAAAGGATAATAAGTACGATTTAATTTAATTTTTAAGCCATCCCGGTTAACCGCGGATGGCTTATCTTTATAAGTATGAAAAAAGCATTGTTATTAGTTACGCTATTGTTTGCTACTGCGGAGCTTTATGCACAGAAAGATTCTTTGCAGCTTGATGAGAATAACGAGTATGTGTATTATAAAGTGGTATCTAAGCCGGAGCTATCTGCTGACAGTGTTTACGCACGGGCGTGGAAATTTGCTGCGGCGTTAAGCAAAGATGCAAAACCCAAAAAGGGTAAAGCTGATAAAGCGTTTAACGTAGCGGGTAAGTTTATGAATTATACCGGCACTTCACTGGTGCGAAAAGAAAGCGGGGAGGTAAGTTACACTCTGAATTTTCAGGCAGCGGATGGAAGATACAAGTATAAATTTGGTGATTTTGTTTACACCCCGTATAAACGCGACAGATACGGAAATATGGTAGCTGTGCAAGGTGTCCACATCGATCTGAAAAACTTAACTTCAAAATATAGCCAAAAAGAAGCTGATGACATTTATAACCAGGTAGCAACTGGATGTATTACTACGGAACTGAGACTTAAGCAAGCCATTGACAACAATCCACCGGTTATGAAGCGGCCCGAGGTTAAGAAGGTACATACAGGTAATTGGTAGTTTAATACCAAATAAAATTTTTACTTTAACTCTTAATACGATATAAAAATCTTAAAAAAATAAATATTCAAATAAATATTTTGTAAAAGTTCAAATAAATTCAACATTTTATTTGGCAAATGCGTTAATTAGTAAAATAAAATTTTAAACGCTATGCTAAACGAAAAATTAAACCTTTACAATCCCGAGTGGCTCGAGCTTGTATTTCATAATCGCAATAAGGCCTATGGCGCTTATGAACTAAGGAAAACTTATGGTGCAACCATTCTAAAATCGATGGCTATCGCTTTCGGGTCTATCATCATTGTTACAGGTGCTTACACCTACGCTAAAAGTAAGCATATAGAACCATTAGAACATATCACAACTCTAACTATTCCGGATCTTCCTCCGCCGCCCAAACAGGAAGACAAAATTATCGAGCAGCCAAAAAAGGCTGCAGCAACGGCTACCCCGGAAAAGCCTTTACCTGCAGCGGCATCAACAAAATTCACAATACCGCATATTACGCCTAAAGAGGTTGACACCGATATGCCAACGATCAATGAGTTGGCAAAGACAGAAGTTGGTGCTGAAACTACAAAAGGTGATGGCGGCATACCACAAATAGCAGAACCAGCACCGGCGTTGGGTAGCGGTGGTGATGGAACTGAAACTGATCTTAATGCTATAAAAGATTTTAGTACAATAGAAGTGATGCCTGAGCCTGATGGTGGTGCAGCCGGCTGGTCAAAATTTTTAAGCAAAAATCTGCGTTACCCGTCACAAGCACAAGAGGAGGGTAAAAGTGGCCGGGTAATGGTAAGCTTTGTGGTAGAGCGGGATGGCCGCTTGACAGACATAACCGTTACAGGGAAGGCAGGCTACGGAATGGATGAGGAAGCCATTAGGGTTTTAAAATTGGCCAAACCATGGAAACCCGGCATACAGAACGGTCGTGCAGTAAGGGTGAGATACAGCATCCCCATGAATTTTCAGTTGAGTGAGTGATTTTTCAAGTCGTAGGTTAAGAAGTTCGAAGTCCGGAGATCCGAAGAAGAGAACATCATCTTTAGCTTTCGGACTTCGGTCTTACGGACTTTTTTCTTAATTTCGCGCATCCTTTCAACATAAAAGAAACTACATTGGAGAACCAGGAATTAACAACCGTTGAAACCGCCCGCGATCTGGGACTTTTACCTGAAGAATTTGACCGCATACAAGAAATATTAGGCCGCGTACCAAATTTTACCGAGCTTTCTATTTTCGCGGTAATGTGGAGCGAACACTGCTCTTACAAAAACTCTATCACATGGCTTAAAACCCTTCCTAAAGATGGCCCTCGCATGCTTGCTAAAGCAGGGGAAGAAAACGCTGGCTTAGTTGATCTTGGTGATGGTATTGGCTGCGCTTTCAAGATCGAATCGCATAACCACCCATCAGCGCTTGAGCCTTACCAAGGCGCAGCAACAGGTGTAGGCGGTATAAACCGAGATATTTTTACCATGGGCGCAAGGCCAATCGCTCAGATGAACTCTTTGCGTTTCGGCGACCTAAGCCTTGATAAAACCAAATGGCTGGTTAAGGGCGTAGTAAAAGGTATCAGCCATTACGGTAATGCCTTTGGTATCCCAACAGTTGGCGGCGAACTTTTCTTTGATGAATGCTACAACATTAATCCGCTTGTTAATGCTTTTTCTGCCGGTATTGTTAAGGCGGGAGAAACTGTTTCGGCAACCTCTTATGGTGTGGGTAACCCGGTTTATATCGTTGGTTCTGCAACCGGTAAAGATGGAATACACGGTGCGGCTTTTGCATCAAAAGATATTACAGAAGATTCGGTAAACGATTTACCGGCTGTACAAGTAGGCGACCCTTTCCAGGAGAAATTGTTACTGGAGGCTACGCTTGAGGTAATCAAGACAGGTGCTGTAATTGGCATGCAGGATATGGGTGCAGCTGGTATTATCTGCTCAAATTCTGAAATGAGTGCTAAAGGCGAGCATGGTATGATCATTCACCTTGATCGTGTGCCGATGCGCCAGGAAAACATGAAACCATACGAGATCCTGTTATCTGAATCACAGGAGCGTATGCTTATTGTTGTAGAGAAAGGTAAAGAAGCCCTTGTTGAGGCTGTTTTTGATAAGTGGGACCTTAACTGCGCCATTATTGGTGAAGTAACCGATACCCAACGCCTTGAGTATTTTATGAACGGTGAAAAGGTTGCTGATGTGCCTGCTGATGACCTGGTATTGGGTGGCGGTGCACCGGTTTACAAGCGCGAATATCGCGAGCCAGCTTACTATGCCGAAAATCAGAAATTTAAGATTGAAGATGTTACCGAACCTGAAAATTTGGTAGAGGTAGCAGAACATTTGATAGGCCATGCCAACCTGGCATCAAAACGTTGGGTTACCGATCAGTATGATTCCATGATAGGTACATCAACCATGACCACCAATCGCCCAAGCGATGCGGCTGTGGTTGCTGTAAAGGATACCGATAAAGCTATTGTGCTTACCTGTGATTGTAACTCGCGGTATGTATATGCTGATCCGCAGAAAGGTACTGCAATTGCCGTTGCCGAAGCTGCGCGTAACATTACTTGTGCAGGCGGCGAACCTGTAGCTATTACCAATTGCTTAAACTTTGGTAACCCTTACGTGCCCGAAGTTTACTGGCAGTTTGTTGGTGCTATTAAAGGTATGGGCGAGGCTTGTACTAAATTTGAAACCCCCGTTACCGGTGGTAATGTAAGTTTCTACAATCAATCATCAGATGAAGGCCCTGTTTTCCCTACGCCAACCATTGGTATGTTAGGTGTGATGGATGAGCTGGATAACCTGATGACCTTAGATTTTAAACAACCGGGCGATCTGATTTATCTGATCGGCGAATCGCAAAATGATATAGCATCATCACAATACCTGGCATCGTACCACAAAATATTAAAAGCTCCGGCTCCGTATTTTGATCTTGAAAAAGAGTATGCAATGCACCAGGTTGTTAAGCAATTGATCAAACATAAAGTTATTCAATCTGCGCATGATGTTGCGGATGGTGGCTTGTACATTGCTTTAACTGAAGCAGCTATGCCTAACCGTTTAGGTTTTGACATTGAGAGCGATAGCGGCATACGTAAAGATGCTTTCCTGTTTGGTGAAGCGCAGGGCAGGGTAGTAGTTACCGTAACACCTGATGACCAGGAGCGCTTTATTGAGATGATGGCTACCAGTGAAACCGAGTTTAGCTTATTAGGTACAGTAAACGGTTTAGGTAACGCTACTGTTGACGGTGAGCTGTTCGGCAACATTACCGATATTAAAATGGTGCACGATAATGTGCTGCACGTAATTTTGGGCGACGAATAAGATGCTAAAGCTGAACAGGATACACCACATCGCTATCATTTGTTCAGATTATGAGCAATCTAAAAGGTTTTATACTGAAATTTTAGGTTTTACTGTGCTTCAGGAAGTGTATCGTGAAGAACGTAGATCATACAAGCTTGATCTGGAAGTCAACGGACTCTACCAGATCGAGCTTTTTTCTTTTCCGGGGCCGCCGCCGCGCCCTTCCCGACCTGAGGCTTTGGGTTTGCGGCATTTAGCATTTGAAGTAAACAACCTTGAAGAAGCGATTTTTCATTTAAACGAGTACCGGGTTATCACCGAACCGATACGTACTGATGAAACTACCGGCAAACGCTTCACTTTCTTTAACGACCCCGATGGCTTGCCGCTTGAATTATACGAAGTATAATTTTCAATGTTAAAATGTTTATAACATCTCTTGTAACATTTTTAGCTTTCGGAGTAACTTTAAGTAATTATGTTAATACGCTACTACAGGCTTATTTTATTTGCAGCTGCTATTGCAGTTTTATCATCGTGTTCGCATAAGCTGACACCACGTAAACCTGCTGATTATGCTGATGGCGCTATCCCCGTTAAGCGCGGCCCGTATGTGATGGTAAAGCCAGATAAGAAACTTGCTGATAAATATTCGGCACTGATGGGTATCAAGCGTAACGATATACAAAATGGCCGTTTGTACAGTTTTATTGATGAATGGTACGGCACACCCTACCGTTTTGGTGGGATGGATAAAGATGGCGTAGACTGTTCTGGTTTGGTGTTTTTACTGCAACTGCAGGTTTATGACCAATCTGTACCACGCACTTGTGCTACGCAGGTTGGCATCATCAAACGTAAATATGAAGAGGAGTTACAGGAAGGCGACCTGGTATTCTTTGACTTTGATGGTAAGCAGTTTAGCCATGTGGGTGTTTATTTACAAAACGGCTATTTTGTGCATGCCAGTACCCGTAAGGGTGTAATGATAGCACGTTTGCATGACATTGGCATCTACAAATATTTCTCACGTGCAGGCTCGATAATTGTGAATGATACGGCTACTGCCCAAACAGACGGTCAGTAAATTAGCTATCACCCATTTAAAAGGTTTATTTTTGTAGAAATGGCTAAGGAAAAACAAGATTACTCTTTCTGGACAAAATATAAGCGCTTTGCCGGCACCGAGATCATGCTCTATGTGATCATGATCGTCGGCATCATACTCGGCATTATTATTTTTAGTTAATAGATCAGTTTTTTACCAGCGATACAGTGTATGCATCGTTATCTGCTATCTTTTGGTAAAACTCAACCAGCTTGCTATAAGTTTCTTTGCCGTAGGTGCCATCAATAACCTTTAGGCTGCGTTTATAGGTCAGCTTACCGTCGGCGATCTTAACACTCGCATGGTATTTGCCAAAAGGCTCATCTATGTTTACGTGCCAGCCCTCTGTTTCCGGATGATATCCTTTAGGCAAAATATAAGTGATCTCATCTTCGTCAGTATAACCACGGTTAATATAAACCGGGTTGATGCGGTTTCTAACACCTTTCAAAGACCGGCTGCGGTTTAAAGGGTTAAGCGAGAAGTAGATCTTGCCGTTATCCGTTGATGCAAATTCTCCGGCACTAAGCTTAATTGTTTCTGTAGATACCGGCATTTGCAATTTATCCTGCTTTAAGCTCAGCTTTTCTATCTCCAGGTTGGGTAAATAGTTGTACTGCTTGCGCAGGGTTTTAACCTGCTCGGTAAATGGCTCATCAACCAATTCTTCAGGGTTATCGTACTGGGTACCTTTATATATGGCGGTCACTTCACCTATAAGGTCGCCGCTGTCAGTAATATTGAATTGCGCAGTACGTGTTTGCAGGTTTTGGGCTGCCGTGTATTTAGGTGTATGCAGCAGCTTACCACCTTCCGGCGTGCAAGCCAGCACAGTGCGGTCATCAGTAAAATCACTTAAAAAGCCAAAAGGTATTTTTTGACTGGTGCATTCCAGAAAAGTGGTGTCGTTTTTAAAAGGCAGGCAAAGTATAATATGATTACCCTGATCCATCGTGGCAAAATCAGGCAGCATACTTATCTTTTTACCAGCTCCGGCCTCAACAACACAATACCACGAGGGTATATTAGCTGCTTCTAATAAAGCTTGTGTGTAATTCACCAGGCCCTTGCAGTCACCGTAATTTAATCGGTCCACCTCAGAGGCAGGGTAGGGCTGAAAACCGCCAATACCGATCTGCACGCTAATGTACCGGGTTTTGCCTTGCATATATTCGTATATCTTTTTAGCCTTTTCTTTGGGATCGGTAATGTTGGCAGTTAGCTGTTTAACCATGTCTTTGGTAGCGGGTAACAGATCGCGGCGGCCCTTTAGTAAATTATCGTAAGTCCACTTACCCAATTCATTCCAATTACTGCTACTGCCGGGGATGCCGCCATAAGTAAAAGTTTTAGGGGCAATTTTTAGGCGGGCAAAATAGTTTTCGGCAATAGGACTATATGGTTCATTGCGATAAGCTTTTAGATTGTTTACTTCCCAATTGTAAGTAACCAAGCCTTCTTTGGTAGTGCCGCTAACCATTTTGGCCGGTAGGTTTATCTCTTTGTAGGCTATCTTAAAATCGGGTTTACAGGCAAAGGAGTAAGTGCTTTTTTCTACAGCAACGCCGGGTTCATTAACAGGGTTCCAGTCGGGCAGTACCAGGGTTTGTTTAAAACGCATCTCCACCTCATATTCAATAGTGTATGGGTATGATCCGATGGTTGGCAGATAGTGTTTAACCCGCGAATCCTGGTATAAAGAAAAGCCATCGCTGGTGCCTTCGTCATTGAAGTTTTTTTCTGAGAATTTACTTACCAGTTTGCCAAATTCGTCATAGGTAGCTCCTTTTATGCTTTTTATAGCTCGGCTCTTGTCGTAGAACAACACTATTCGCGCAATATCATCGCCATTTTCGTTAAGGATGGTAACCGCCTTTTTTATCCGGTAAATAGTATTAGCGGGATCTTTTATCTCCGTAACTACGTTTTGGTTGCGCACCACGGCGCTGGCATAGGGTAGGAGATCTTTAGGTATTGCCGATACGGCGTAATTAGCCTGTGCCATTGCAACGCCTGCGAAAAAAAGGCAGAAAAGAAAAGTTAAAACACGTCTCATGATTTTTTCTTAAACACTATTTCTGCTTTCTCTGAGGCAATTATTTTATTATAAAGCTCCTTTAGATACGGATATTCTTCCGGAGCATAAATGGCCTTATCAAACTGGATAACATTTGAGTAGACAAAGTTATTTCCCTCACCGCTAAAGTCGGTCATAAAGCGGCCGCCTTTGTTTGGCAAGCCAATGTTAGCCTGTTGCGGAGCGCTTTCAATGCTGTATCCGGCCGGCAGGTGCATAGTAATGGTGTAACGGTCGCTCGATGGCATGCCACGGTCAACAGGGTAAGCGCGTTCTGTCAATTTGAACGGGTTAACAACCATCCTGTCTAACAACATCGGATTAAAAGCCATTCTATCATGGTTTAAGCCGTTGTAAAGGTCGATCTCAACATCGTATTTTTCTGCCAAAGGCTTATCCAGGCTGTCCAGGTTTGTAAAATCCGATTTTAATATTTTAACATGCGTTAACCGCTCATCAAGATTTTCAACATATTCATCAGTGCTGTTGAATTTTTTGATGGCCAAACGTTTAAGATAGCCATCATATCCGCTTGAGTAGGTGGTGATTGTTCCTTTTAATTTGCCGTTACTTTCCAGGGTTAAATCCAGCGAACTGGTGGTGGCCTTGCGTTGTTTGTTGTTCAGGTCCAGCCAGTAAGATGGTTTATCAAATGATATCACACGGCCCTGGTCGTTAAGGCAACGCATTGGTAAAGTGCCGAATGGTAGCATGGGATCAGTGGCATCCAGCAGGTAATCATCTGAGCCAATAGTGGCTTTTGCTATGACATAATTAAACTCACGCTCAACGGGGTAAAGCCTGTTAACAATGCCGTTATCGCGCGTTGATACCAATACAGCATCGGTTTTGATACCCGCCGAATTTAGTGCAGCTACAAGTCCAAGATTGATATCAGCAACATCCCCGCTGTGGCTTTCCAATGCCTTTTTGACACTCTCACTTCCGGTAGATCTGATCTGGTTCCACTTGATGTTTTTTTGAATGTATTGGTAAACAGCTATCGCTTTTGAGAGATCGTCTTTAGCACCTGCAATAACCGGTAGTAAATATGGCTTTAGCAGGTTCTTTTTAATTTGTGATCCAAAATAATCTGCATGTTTAAGGTTGTAATCTATATCCGCCCATTCCTTTGTTTCGCGTTGTTTAACCCCGGTGTAAGGATTTACCCATTCCTGAAGGTTAAAATAAACAGCGGATAAGAAATTTTTGGGCGCGGTCATGTAATCTTCCTCCACCATCGCGGGTATATCTGCCATGCCATATGACAAGAATGAGCAATCGCATTTTGAGCCTCTTGAGCTAAAGCATTCCTTTTCAATATCTGCTTTGCTTTTGGTGAGTTTAAGCGAGCCCCGCATCATTGCGGTGTACGTCCAGAAGGCAGGAATATGCGCTTCATACTCAGAATACATTTTAGGTATATCGCTTTGAAACTCCCATGATGGGAAACTATAAAAGCCAGGTATGATCTTGGTATAAGAATACTCGATAATACAGCCCTTGCGCAGATTAGGCATTGCAAATTTTATTTCTTTCCAATACTTATTTATGGTTGTTGTGTAAATCTTGCTTTTATCTAATTCGGCTTTTTTTACGGCACCTCCATCTTCCATATAGGTAGTCAGCGCTTTAATGTCACTTACATCTTCAATAACATCATCATAGCTACGGAACGGAATACTGATAGTACCTTTATCAAAAGCTTTTGCATCAAGTATTTTGATCTTTACGTGGTACTTGTAAAACATATTGATACGGTCATTATTACCCATATCAAGCTTGGTCGAACCAAACTCCTTTATGACGTATGCGTGGGCCGAAGTATCGTTTTTATAATTTGTTTGTTGTAGTTCGTCAACGGTGAACGAACCGAATGGGAAATCCTGCGCTTGAGAGAAGGTAGCCATGCATATGATTACCAGCAGGTTAAACAGAAATTTGTACATATAGTTTAGGGATCAATTATTAGCCTGAAAATATTAAAAATTACTTAAAATTAAATAACAAAAATGATGGTGATTTTGGCACCTTTGTATACTTACAACTTATATGAAACTACAGTTAAAGCGTCCGCTTGCATTTTTTGATCTGGAAACAACCGGTACCAACATTGGTGCCGACCGAATAGTAGAGATATCTGTTATCAAACTTCATCCTGATGGAACTGACGAAGCTCGTACATGGCGCGTGCATCCGGGAATTCCAATTCCACTGGAGTCGTCATTAGTGCATGGTATTTATGATGAACATATCCAAAGCGAAAAGCAATTTAAAGAGTTAGGCAAGGAAATAGCTGATTTTATACAGGAGAGCGACCTTGCCGGATACAACTCCAACAAATTTGACATACCAATGCTGATGGAAGAGTTTCTGCGAGCCGGTGTAGATTTTGACCTCGATAACCGTCACTTTGTTGATGTGCAGAATATTTTCCACCAGATGGAGCAGCGCACACTAAAGGCAGCTTACCAGTTTTATTGCCAGAAAGAGATTATCAATGCACACTCTGCAGAGGCAGATACTCGCGCAACCATGGAAGTTTTACTGGCGCAACTTGAAAAGTACGCAGATGTAGAATGGGAAGATAAAAAAGGTAACAGAAGCAAACCAGTTGTAGGGGATGTTGAGGCGCTGCATAAATTTACCAACCTTAGCCGCCCGGTTGATTTTGCCGGCCGCATGGTTTACAACGAGGATGGTGAAGAACTAATAAATTTTGGTAAGCACAAAGGCAAACGCGTTGAAGATGTTTTAAATGTTGAGCCAAGCTATTATTCATGGATGATGCAGGGCGATTTTCCTTTATACACCAAGCGTAAGTTAGAAGAAATATACAAGCGTTGGAACGCCAAGAAGGCAGCCGAACGTCATCAGAACCGGGCCCAGCAAACGCCGGCGACTGAGGGGCAACAACAGAGCCGACCTGCATTTCAAAACAATGCACCTAAAAGCAGCCCTAATGTTAATCAGGGCAACCAGCAATATAATAAGCCCTTTAAAAAGAAAGAAGAACCGGCAAAACCTGTTGATGACGATATGCTGGCACAATTAGCTATGAAATTTAAAAAGGGGTAGTGTCAGAGATTAGTGATTGGCGATCAGGGATTAGTTAACTGATCCATTAAATAAAAACTGGAGTTCTGAGCGATAGTGAAGAATCTTTGAAGCGATGAATTAAATCATGTCATTGCTGACTCTGTATTTCATAGTCGCGTGATCTCTAATTACTTTTCTTCAAAAAGGTGATATTCCTTTTTAGCCCCTCAAACTTGGTGCGTTTAACAGCTGAGTTTTTGAAAACTTTCTGGAAAACTTCCTGCGTAATGTCTTCCCAATCCTGCTTTTTCAGGCCGTGCAGATCGGGGTGGGGAGCAAATGCAGGTTCCTGATGTAGTACTGAAAAACGGTTCCAGGGGCAAACGTCCTGGCAAACATCACAGCCGAACATCCAGTTATCCATCTTGCCTTTAAATTCTTGCGGTAGTTCGTTCTTAAGCTCGATAGTGAGGTAGGAGATGCATCGGCTACCATCAACTATATATGGGCCTACAATGGCGTCGGTAGGGCAGGCGTCTATACAGCGTGTGCAGTCGCCGCAATGATCAGCGGTTGGGGCAATGTCATAACTAAGTTCAATATCTACTATCAATTCGGCCAAAAAGAAAAATGAACCTGTTTTTTTACTGATGAGGTTTGTGTTCTTTCCTATCCAGCCCAAACCTGCTTTTTTTGCCCAGGCTTTATCCAACACAGGCGCCGAGTCTACAAATGCACGGCCACCAACCTCTCCAATTTTATCATTGATAAAGGTTAAAAGTTGCTTTAATTTATCTTTTATAACTGTATGGTAATCAGTTCCGTAAGCGTATTTGGATATTTTTGGGGCGGTAGGGTCATCCTGTAAAACGTCAGTGTGGTAATTTAATCCCAATGAGATAACAGATTTTGCTCCATCAACCAGTAAACGCGGGTCTAAGCGTTTGTCGAAGTAGTTTTCCATGTACTTCATTTCGCCGTGCATGCCCTTGTTTAACCAGGCCTCGAGGCGGGGAGCTTCCTCTTCTAAAAATTCCGCTTTAGAGATACCGCAGAATAAAAATCCAAGGCTTTTAGCCTCAGTTTTTATCAATTGCGAATATTGCGAAAGCTTGCTGTTCATTCTGCCCGCAAAGATACAGATAAAGAGCATAATGGTATTTGATAGACTGATTGTGGTATGGCTTTTGGTTGATTTAATTTAAAATTAAAAATGCTGCAATTTATTAACGATCTGGAACCTCATGTGGTAGGCATACATGCGATAGATGAGGTGAGTAAAGAGGACGTAGAAAACGTGCTGATGCCAAGGATAAACGAACTTGTTGAAAAGCAAGGTGAGATAAATTATCTATTAGTGTTAGAGACCGATGTACAGAATTGGACAGCGGGTGCATGGTGGAATGACGTTAAAATGGGCCTGAAGAACTTCACCAAATGGAATAAGATCGCAGTGGTAACCGACCAGAAAGGTGTACAATGGTTATCTGATCTTTTCAAATTCTTTGTTCCGGGAAAATCAAAAGGTTTTGCGTTGAACGAACTTGATGATGCTGTTAAATGGGTATCGGCAAAAGATTGAAAATTTAAAAACATCACTAAATAGTTTATAATCTAATTAATACACATCTAAATTACCATCATGGAAAATTATTCAGGCGGATTTGACAGGGCCAATGACCAAGGCCAAAACCACGACATAAAAGGGAATATCGAAAATGTAGATAACGACACCTTGAAACAGGATGACGATACTCAGGCTAATGAGAAAGTTGACAACCCAGATCTTGCGAAAGAGATTCCCACGGTGACACCAGAAACAGAACCTGACGTGCCAAACGATACACCGGAATTGGAAAAACCCACAGACCAGACAGCGTCAAATAAAGGCCAGGGGCCTTCGGGAGAAAATTTGTAAACAACAAAATGCCCCTTATCATTTGAGGGGCATTTCGTTGTTATTTGGCATGATAGAGGCGGGAGTTTGAATATGTCGCCTCACTTACGATCTTGTCATTTTTTAATTTAAAAATGCTGCAGTTACGCAGGTCATACCTTATGGGGCTATTTGCCTTGTCTCTGAGGCCAATTACATCATACTCAACTATCATAGTGCTATCATTGTTGATCACATTGTCAACAAGGTATTTCGCATCAGGCGACACGTAAAAAACCTGATGGAACATTTGATCAGCACCTTGCCGGCCATAGCTTTCACCATCCCAATCGGATGTTGTGATCTTTGCCTTTTCCGCGTATTGGTTAACCAGGTCGGTTAGGTTATGATCATTCAGGTATTGAAAATGAAGATCTATCAATTTACGCGACTGCTCGCCGGGTACGGTAACCGGCTTTTCAGGTTCCTGGTTACAAGAAGCAATTAAAGCAATAGATATAAAAGTAATTATGGCACGAAGCGTATTGGTCATGATGGCTAAAAGTAACCAACAAAAATTAAAAACGAAAGCCCCTTCTGTTAGGAAAGGGCTTCAATATTTTTGTTCTAAACTTAGAAGCTGTTTTTAATGCTATTGCTTAAAGTTTTGGTACTCCAGTAACCGCTATCTAAGATACGGCGTAGGGTGAATAAAGGCTCATTGGGGTCGCGTTTCTCAGCTAATTGGAAGGCGCCTATGAAACCGCGTTTCTTAAGCTCGGGGATACCTTGTGCATTCCATAAACCGAATGGATAAGCAAACCAGGTGATCTTTTTGCCGGTTATCTCTTCTAACTTCTTGGTTGGTTTATCTAATTGGATCTCCCAATCTTTACCCTGGAATTTTTTAAAGTTGTGGTGGTCCCAGGTATGTGAACCAATGATGTGGCCAGCATCACTCAGTTGTTTGATCATCTCCTTTGTCATGTAATGCGGGCGACCGATAGATACCGTCATTACAAAGAACACACCTTTAAAACCATACTTTTTCATCTCTGGTGCTGCGATAGTGAACTGATCAAGATCAGTATCATCAAAGGTAAGTATAATGGGTTTAGAAGGTAATTTAGCACCATTTACCAGATAGTTATAATACTCATCGGGCAGGATGGTATGATAGCCGCTATCGGCCAGCATTTTCATATGATCTTTAAAGGCAGCGATCTGTACTATGTAATCTTTAGCACCCTTGGAATCTGTTGGTTTCCAATCACGTATCTGGTGGTAGCAAATTACAGGCACTTGTTTTTTGGCCATTATTGCAGCTTTATCAATGGCTCCCTTAGCCACTTGCGCTACAGGCGATTTAGTATTTTCAGTAGCTGCAGCAGTACGCGAAGCACTGTCTGCTTTAACAGAACTATCAGAATTTGCCGGTTTAGACTGGCATGAGAGCATACCTACAACGCAGAAAGGCAACAATGCCGAAAGTTGTTTGATCATAATATAGATGGTGATGATTTTGAAGCGCTAAAATAAAATATTTTGATGGCGCAGTATTAAGTGTTAATAAATTTAATACGATTTTAATAGTTGGTATAAACAACAAAGTTCCGCTTTAAGCGGAACTTTGTTAAGTTAAAAATGGTTATAAAACTATTCTTTTACCTTCTGCTATGGAGCGTTTGGCAGCGTCAAGTATTTGCATTACGATCATATTATTTCTCAATGAAGACCTGTCGGTAATACCGATCATCGGGTTTTTTACCACCGCCTCCAGGTAGGTAATCGGATTGTCGTAAGGAGCAGCTATTGGCGGCGCAACGGAAGTTACCGGCGGTTGTTTGTCAATATGTGTAAGGATGTTGTCTTTGTCAAAAGCATGCATGTAACCTTCGTCGCCAAAAACCTCGAGGTCTTTAATGGAGTATGGCCAATTCCATGATGCTTCAATGATACCTGTTGCTGTTGGGTACTCAACAATGATTGTAGCATCGTCCTCAACTTTTGGATAGGTCTGTGGCTTGTAATGGCGGGCTATGGCCGTTACTGCGGTTGGGCGCTGGCCATTTAATAACCAGGTCATTAAATTAGCACCATAACAGCCAAAATCGTTTAAAGCCCCTGCACCGTTCATGTCCGGGTCGGTAAGCCAATCAGTAAAGTCCTTACTGCAATTAATTTCCTTAGGCCCTTCGTGCCCATCGTGTACCACCATTCTGCGAATTTGCCCTATACTGTCTTTATTGGCAACTTCGCGTACTTTATTGAAAGAAGGGTACCAGGTAGTTTCATAATTCGTAAGCAGCCTTATGTAATATTTAAGCGCCAAAAACTCCATCCGCCTGGCCTGTTGCAAAGTTGCAGCAAGGGGCTTCTCTACCATTACAGATATGCCCAAAGGGGCGCAGGTTTCAACAATATCAACATGCTTGGCAACAGGGTTATAACCTAATACAACTTGCGGCTTTTTGGCCAATATCATTTTCTTCAGGTCGTCGAACATCAAAGAGTCCGGGATATTGTATTGCTTTTGCATACGGGCTCGCAGATCTTTGTTTGCTTCTGCGATGCCTACCATATTTACCTTGCCGTCGCGGTAGTCGCTCAAGATAAGGTGAACATGATCGTGCGACAAGCCCGCAACACCCAACCGCATGGTACTTAGCATCACGGGCTTGGCCACCGCCAAAGTTCCTGGTGATTGTTTTACCGCAGGCGGCGGTACCGGCAGCGGCAACGGTTTGCCTACCTGAGCAGTTGATGTATTTGCAAATGCACAAACAGCAATAGTAAGCCCCAAAAGTGTTTTCGCAACCCTCATGTTTTAGTTATTTTTTATCGGTAGATAATGAATATGGTACGTCGGCTGGCTTAGAACCCCTCACTTTATTAGGCGTTGCAGACATGTTGAAGTTGAGCGTTTGGCCTTGCAGCAAAGCTTTGTGACTAAGCCAGTTGTTGCTGTATGGCTTACCGTTTACAGTTAACGCTGTTACATATCTGTTATCGGCGCTGTTGTTTGCAGCATTGATGATGACCGTTTTGCCATTTTCCAGCTTCAATGTTATTTTCTTAAATAAAGGTGCGCCAAGTACGTATTGATCCGTAGCGGGCGTAACAGGGTAGAAGCCCATGGCAGAGAAAACGTACCACGCAGATGTTTGGCCGTTATCTTCATCTCCGCAATAACCATCAGGCGTAGCCTTGTACATTTTATTCATCACATCACGCACGTGCAGTTGAGTTTTCCAGGGTTCGCCTGCGTAGTTGTACAAATAGATCATGTGTTGAATAGGCTGGTTGCCATGCGCATACTGGCCCATCCCAGCAATCTGCATTTCGCGGATCTCATGTATCACCTCACCATAATAACTATCATCAAAAACTGGTGGCATTGTAAATACCGAATCTAATTTTGCATTGAAGTTTTGTTTGCCACCCATCAGGTCTATAAGGCCTTGTACATCCTGGAAAACGCTCCAGGTGTAATGCCAGCTATTACCTTCGGTAAAGGCATCGCCCCATTTGGTTGGATTAAATGGCGACTGGAATTTCCCGTCCTTATTTTTGCCACGCATAAAACGGGTTGAAGGGTCAAACAGGTTTTTATAGTTCATGGCACGCTTGCGATATACATCAGTTTCAGACGCCGGGCGACCAAGCGCTTTACCTAACTGATAGATTGTAAAATCGTCATAGGCGTATTCTAAAGTACGGGCTGCATTCTCGTTGATCTTAACATCATAAGGCACATATCCCAGTTTGTTATAGTATTCTACACCCTCACGGCCTGTAGCAGCAGGGCCGGCATTGTTAGCGCCGTGAAGTAGCGCCTGGTACAAAGTGTTGATATCGTACCCGCGCAAACCTTTCATATACGCATCTGATACTACTGACGCTGAGTTGTTGCCTATCATTACTGCCGAGTAACCGGGACTGCTCCATTCCGGCAGCCAGCCACCTTCTTTGTAGTCGTTTATCAGACCTTGCTGCATCTCTTTATTAATAGATGGGTACACAAGGTTTAAGAAAGGATATAAGGCGCGGAAAGTGTCCCAAAAACCTGTGCCTGCAAATTTATAACCTGGTAGTATCTCGCCGTTTTGCGCACTCCAGTGCACCGGACTGCCTTTTGCATCAAGCTCGTACATCTTATTGGGAAAGAATAGCATGCGGTACAAGCAAGAGTAAAAGGTGCGCATCTGGTCTACAGTACCGCCTTCAACAGCAACGCGGCTTAAGGTGTTGTTCCACACAGCTTTTGCTTTTTGCTTGGTAGCATCAAAGCTATCGTTAGCCAGCTCGCGCTTCAGATTCAGCTCGGCCTGCTCTTCGCTGATGAAAGATGAGGCCACGCGCAGGTTAACCTTTTCGCCTTTAGCAGTTTTAAAGCCAATTACAGCCATTACGTGTTTATCCTTTAGCTCGTTGCCTTCTTTTAGCGTGCTATCCGAATACACTTGTGATGTGGTAATCGGTTTATCAACGTAAATAACAAAGTAGTTTTTAAAGTTTTTAAGCGGGCCACGCGCATATTTAGTTGAGTAGCCAACTATTTTTTTCTGGCCTGGCAATACTTTTATGTAAGATCCTCTGTCAAATGCATCAACAATAATGTATGAGCTATCTGTTTTAGGAAACGTGAACCTGAATTGCGCGGCACGCTCGGTTGGAGCAATCTCTGCTGTAACATCATGGTCGGCAAGGTAAACGCTGTAGTAGTACGGTTTAGATATTTCTGCCTTGTGAGAGAACCAACTTGCGCGGCCGTTTTGCGATACCTTTAAAGCACCTGTTACCGGCATAATGGCAAACTGCCCGTAGTCGTTCATCCATGGCGATGGCTGGTGGGTTTGTTTAAAGCCGTTTATTTTATATGAGTCATAGGTGTACTGCCAGCCGTCGCCCATTTTACCGGTCTGCGGGGTCCAAAAATTCATGCCCCATGGCACGGCAACGGCAGGGTAGGTGTTACCATTACTCAGATCATATTTTGATTGCGTGCCCATTAGTGGGTTTATCCACTCTACAGGGTCGGTAACTTTGGTGACCTGTTGGGCAAAAATGTTAGCCGTTAATAAGAATGAACTTATGAAAAGTAGTCCTTTTTTCATTTGTGTTAGTTAAAGCTGATTGTTAGTGGCTGTAAATATAAAAGACCGGCTGTTAAAGCCGGTCTTTTATATTGTAATTTTTAGCTTACCAACCTGGGTTTTGAGTCAAATTTTTATTGGTTGCTATCTCGCGTTGCGGTATAGGCCATAAATAGTATTGTTCTTTAAAAGTAACACCCTGTTCGGTTGGCGTAGAGGTAGCCTCGCCGAAGGTGTTGGTTTTAGGGTTGTAAGTTTGGTGCGTGCGCTGCACATCAAAGTATGCCTTGTTCTCGTAAGCTAATTCGTGGTAACGCTCTTTCCAGATCGCTATCCTGAACTGGTCTTTTGTTAATCCGCTTAGATTAGCCAGTTTTGCTCGTGTACGAATAGCATTCACAGCGTCGTAAGCATCCTGGGTAGGGCCGTTAACCTCATTACTGGCTTCAGCATAAATTAACTGTGCCTCAGGTAAGCGTAACAATGTCCAGTTTTCATCGCTTTTGGCATTACCGTTGTCCGCAGCACTTTCAACATGGAAGTACTTGTATAAGGCATGTGAACCAAAGTTTATAATTGTTGAAGGATCCTTGTATTTAGGATAGCTTGAGAAATAAAACTGGCGTTCCTGCGTACGTAAGTCACCGGTTTCATAGCTATTAAAGAAATCATTAGTAGGTATCATCGCCCCTAAGTGATCTCCGTAGCCACCTACCAAAAGGTTGAACGGTAAAGTTAATTGCGGTATAGCGTTCTCACGTATACCAACTAAATAGTTGATCTGGAATATCAGCTCACCCTGATTTTTGTGTGCGTTATCATGCAGATAGGCATAATCTGTAAATAGGGTATATAAAGGCAATACATCCTTTGCTTCAGATGCAGCTTTAGCATAATTTTCTGTTTGTTTTAACGGATAACCAGCAGTTGTAAGATAAACGCTCGCTAACAATGTCTTAACAGCACCTAATGATACTAAACCTGTTTGATCTGTATTTGATAGACCGGAAGTCTTTGCAGCTTCAAGATCCGCGATGATCAGTTTGTAAACATCGGCTTGTGGCGCTCTTGATGCGTAAAGATCAGGGTCGCTAATTTCAACCGGTTTTACAATTAAAGGCACGTCGCCATATAATCTTACAAGGTGATAGTAAAAGAAGGCCCTTAAAAAATAAGCCTGACCTAACAGGTTTTTCTTTAAGCTTTCATCTATGGTCATTGCCGGGATGCGCTCAATTGCCAGGTTGGCATTTGCAATTGCGCTGTAGCTGTTTCTCCAAACGGTTTCAAATCCGGGGTTAACAGCGTCAGTACGTTGGTTAATTACATTACCATTGTTAACGCTTTGCCCTAACGAGGTTGCATGCCCTGCAAATAGCTCAATGGTGATAAATGGGCTTTCGCCGTACGCATCACCATTTTGGAACATGTACAGGAAAGTGTATATGCCCTTTACAAAAGCTTGCGCCTGGCCTGCATTTTGAAAATAGTTCGATTTATCAAAGTTGCTGTAATTTTTCTCATCAAGATATTTCTTACAGCTGGTTGCTGTTATACTTAATACAACTAACAAACCTATACTATATTTTTTGATTTTTATTTTCATGATCGATATAGATTTGATTTAATTAAAAGCTTGCATTTACACCAAGGATAAATGTTCTCGGTTTTGGATAATCGTAAAACTGGATGTTTTGAGTAAAGTTACTTGATGCACCCTGGTTAAAGTTGGCATTACCGTTATAGGTTGATACCTCTGGGTCGTAACCGGTGTACTTGGTAATTACAAACAGGTTTTGCGCCTGTGCGTATACTCTTAACCTGGTGAGTTTTATTTTATCTAAAACTGATTTTCCGAAAGTATATCCTAAGGTTACCGCACGGCCACGGATGAAATTGCCGCTCTCTACCTTGGTTGAGTAGATCTCGGTTTGGTAGCGTACGTAAGCCGGCCTTGTTTCGGCGATGTCTGTGTTTTGATTCTCCGGTGTCCATGCATTCAATACTGTTGCATAGCTGTTAGCCTGGCCGGTACGGTCCTGGCCTGAGTGTTTGGTCAGGTTCATGATCTGGTTACCGTAGTTAAACTGTAACTCAATGCCAAGATCAAAGTTTTTGTAGGCAAAGTTGTTGGTTAAGGTACCGTAGCCATCAGGGATAGATTTACCCAAGATAACTTTATCAGCAGAGGTCACTTTACCATCACCGTTAGTGTCCTGTATTTTCAAATCGCCCGGAAGCAAACCGTAAGAAGCTGCCTGAGCTGCTTCTGCTGTGCCCCATGTACCTAAAACTTTGTAACCGTAGAAGCTACCTGCAGGCTGGCCTACACGCATCAGGTTAAATTGTGATAAGAAAGTAGGGTCAAGGAAGATATCATCATTTGACTCGCCCAATTGAATGATCTTGTTCTTTAAGAAAGAGATATTGAATGAGGTTGTCCAGCTGAAATCATTTGATTTGATGTTCTGGCTGTTAATAGATAACTCCAAACCCTTATTTTCCAGTTTACCATTGTTCTTAAGTACGTTTTGGAAACCGCTGGTCTCTGGTAGTGGCGTATTTAATAATAAAGCCTGTGTTTTCTTCAAATATGCGTCAGCATCAACTGTTACGCGGTTGTTAAATAATCCGAATGATACACCGATGTTATATTCGTTTGTTTTTTCCCAGGTTAAAAGCGGGTTGCCGATACTGGTCAATGTTGTACCAATAGCTTGTGCACCACCAATTACATAGTTGCTGGTATTGATACGTGCAAGTGAACCATACTGGCCAATTTCAGAGTTACCTGTAACACCGTAGCTTAAACGGAACTTAAGATCAGATATAGCCTTAACATCCTGCATGAAATCTTCCTGCGATACTCTCCATGCAAATGCGGCAGAAGGGAAGAAACCATATTTTTTGTTTGCTGCAACCCTTGATGTACCATCTGCACGGCCGGTTAAGGTGAACAGGTATTTCTCCATCAGGTTATAGTTGATCCTGCCATAGAATGATTGCATCTGCCATGCTGTGTAGTCTGAAATTGGTACCGCTGGTATTGCACCTGCACCAAGGTTATAAAACTGGTAATAGTTATCAGATAAACCTGATGTAGCACCGTTTAATCTTAGCTGCTGGAAGTTTTGTTGCTCTGTACCTACCACAACGTTTAACGAATGGATCTTATTGAACGTTTTGTTGTAAGTAAAGTAGTTTTGCCATTGCCAGAATGTACGGTTATACTCATCTATAGATGCGGAACTGTATTTTTGATCTGCAGTTGGGCCACCTACTAATCCGCTTGAAAAGCGCGGTATGTAATTAGCCGCGGTAGTTACACCTAATACGGAACGGAACTCTAAACCTTTGAAAAGGTTTATGTTAGCATAACCATTACCGCTAAACACACGCACACGGGCAAGCTCCTGTATCTCATTTGCCTGTGCAACAGGGTTGTCGCCGCCTTCCATGTTAGGATAGTCTGTGCGTTTACCATAGGTACCATCAGGGTATTTGATAGGGATGATAGGGATCATTTCAACCAACATACGAGGGATATTGTTACCACCCTGGCCGTAGCTTGCAGAACGCTGATCTTGCGAGTTGTAGTTTAATGTAGCCCCGATTTTCAACCATGGTTTTACCTGGTTATCAACAGTTAAACGGGCGTTGTAGCGTTTTAAATAACTATTAAGAATGATACCCTCATCATCTGCATAGTTTAAGAATAAACCATAATTGATGTTCTCAGAACCACCGGTTACCGATACGTTATGGTTTTGACTAACTGCGTTGCGTGTTACCGCATCCTGCCAGTCAACATCATAAAGCGGGTTAAGATTGGCGTCAAATAATTTGCCTATTAATGGTGTACGTAGTTTAACAGGATCCTGGTCAACATATTTACCATCAGCCCAACCTTGCGGGTCGTACTTTTTTATGTTTGCATAAGCTTTATCCTCAAGGGCTAAAAACTCTTTTGCGTTTAACACATCAAGTTTTTTGGCAATATGGCCAACGCTCACATAGCCATCATAGCTAACAGTACTTGGGCGATTTTTTGCACCACGTTTGGTGGTGATCAAAATTACACCGTTTGCACCACGGGTACCGTAAATAGCAGTTGATGATGCATCTTTTAGTACATCGATAGAAGCCACGTCATTAGGGTTGATGGAGTTACCACCCTCTGTCCAGATGATACCGTCTACAACATAAAGCGGATCGGTACTGGTGTTGATAGAGCTGTAACCGCGGATGCGGATACGGGTATTACCACCGGGCTCACCTGAGTTTTGTGATACGTTAACACCGGCAATTTTACCGGCCAGCTCTTGCTCAAGATTGGTTTGCGGGCGCTCTTGTAAGGCTTTTGAGTTCACACTACCTACAGAACCGGTTAGGTCTACGCGTTTTTGAGTACCGTAACCAACCACTACAACCTCGTTCAAGGCCTTTGACTCTTCTGCAAGCGTAACGTTAACAACTGTTTTACCGGCAATAGGAACTTCCTGCGTGGTGTATCCTAAAAAGCTGAATATTAATGTGCCATTAGCATCAGGTACATTAAGTTTAAATTTACCATTAGCATCAGTAGTGGTGCCAACATCAGTACCTTTAAGTTTAACGTTAACGCCGGGCAGGGGGCCTTTTGCATCGCTAACGGTACCGTTGATGTCAACTGCTTTGATCTCTGCATCGGGAGTAGCATCGTCGCGTTTTTTTACTACGATTGTTTCCTGGAAAATTTTATACGTAAGCGGTTGATTAGCAAACGCTTTGGTAAGCGCCTGATCTATGCTTACCTGCTCTACGTCGATATTAATGTTACCTGCTTGTGCAACATCTTTCTTATCATACATAAAGTGGTATCCTGTTTGCTTCTCAATCAAACGGAGGATCTTCTCAACCGACGCGTTTTTTTGACGCAAAGAAACTGTTTGTGCAACAGTTTTTGCGGTTACGTTGGTGAGGGCTGCGATTATTAAAATTGCAGTTAGTTTCATGACCAATAGTACTTTGGACAGTTTAGACCACGCCGAAGGCATGGCCTTAGAATTAAAATTCATAAGTTTGTGTGTTTGGGTTAAACATAAAGTTTCAATTCGTCGATTGCGATGTGGTGGGAACCCAGGCGTTATGCCGGGAAGTGGGTCGAAACACTTTCCGGTTTTTTTATAGCCAACCTTTAGCGGCCAGCGGGTATCCCTTTAATTTTAACTTGAGGGTGGTATTTTTTGCATCATAATTTGTTTGTTGGTTTTGTTGATTTATAAAAGATTTTTTTGCGCTTAGTTTACTATTATACTGTTTCCTTTAATGCTGATATCTAAGCCTGCATATTTAAGCATCTCAAGCAGTTGCGAGGCCTTTACATTTCTCGATATCCGTCCGTTAAATTCTTTGTTAGGTATTTGATGATTGTATTTAATATCTACATCGTACCAGCGTGCTGCCTGGCGTAGTATTACGTCTATTTTAGCATCCCTGAATTGGAAAATGCCATTCTTCCAGGCTATTTCATCATCAAGATCTACATCGTTTAAGACCTTGTTATCGCCCTTAGATGTGGTTTGTGCTTGCTGACCAGGCTTAAGTTGCGCTGTAAAGTTGCCGTTGCTTATTTTCACTGCTCCCTCAAGTAATGTAGTTTTCATCACCTGCTCGTCGTCATAAGCCATTACGTTGAAATGGGTGCCCAAAACTTCAATCGTTGCCCGGTGCGTTTTTACTTCGAAAGGTAAATGTTTGTTTTTGGTAACTTCAAAATAGACCTCACCGGTAATGCTGATCTCTCGATTGTTGCCTGTAAATCGCGTAGGAAATGTTATAGACGATGCAGAATTTAACCAGGCCTGTGTACCATCAGGCAATGCAATCTGGTACTGCCCGCCTCGCGGGGTGGTTATAGTGTTCAGTACGGGGGGCGAGTTAGCATCGTCAAGTGCTGCAGTGTTGTAGATAATCTGTCCTTCAGCCGTTTTTTTGACAAGCGTATTTCCCTGCTCTGCAATTGTTCCATCAGCGGCATCATCAAGTGTAATAGTTTTGCCGTTAGCCAGAGTGAGAATTGCTTTATTGCCACCAGGTAGCGCATCGTTTAGTGGTTGTTTCTTTTTGGTAACGAGCGGTTTTGGTTTCTCAACAGATTTATCGCGCTGATAGAGCGCAACTCCCGTGATAAGTAAAATGGCAGCCGCCAGCAAAGGCATCCACTTTCTAAATTTGTTTTTGATTGGTTTTACAGGTGTAGCTTGCTCTGCCCGTAAAACATTTTGAAGCATACGCTCTGATTTTTCGTTGCCGAAAATATCATTGCTGGCGTCGAGATCATCCCAGGATTTTTTAATGAGAGCAGACAGTTCTTCATCGTTGTTGCTTGCGTTTATTACTGCAAACAGTTCAGCACGCTCTTGTGGCGTGGCCGTTTTGCTGTAATGGCGCTCAAAAAGGTATTGCAACCTAAGCCTTGACGTACTCATTAAAAGTTTTTCTATAATTGGTAGTGTTAAAAGCAGGGGTCGCTTTTAAAGTAAGACACAAAGCAGGGTAAAAAAGGGGGTATGGAGTTTTAGAAATTTTCTAAAAAAGTCCAAAGTATCGCCAAAACAGCGGAAATGTTGCCGCATGACTGTACAAAACTGGTGATAGAATGCGTTGCACCTTGCAGATATTTTTTTACAGTTTCCCGAGATAAGCCCATTTGAGCAGCTATCTCATCATATTTAAGGCGCTTGTGGCGGCTTAGCAGATAAACTTTTTGTTGTTGGGGGGGCAAGTGGTCTATTGCCTTGTCAAGCAATTCGTAGTAGCTGTTCTTATCTGTATTATCTTCAGAAACTAAATCTATCGCGTTAACTTCAAGTGCTTTTTGTTGAATCCGTTCCTTGGCAACTTTGCGAAGACAATTAAGCGCATGATTTTTTGAGAGCACATACAAATAGCTCTTAAAGCTATCTATACCTATAAGCGCCTCGCGGTTAAGCCAGATCTTTAAGAAAACATCCTGCACAACTTCTTCGGCCAGTTCAATAGATTCTGTTATACGATAGATATGATTACCCAAACGGCCGCTGTATGCGGTGAAAAGCGTGCTAAAAGCATGCTCGCTTCCGCGAGCCACCTCTAACAGAAGCTCTTTTTCGTTGAGTAAAGTCATTTATGCAGGTAGAATTGGTAGGGCAAATAATTAAATAAAAACCATAAAAGCAACTTTATTATGCTTAAATGTTAATATTTTATCGCAATGTGCAAAAGGTTGGTATTGATAATCTTTTGATTAAGAATTGTTTACGATAACGCAATATAACCTTGAGATGTAATTAACTTTCAGAATAGGGAAGGAGCACTGTTGGGCTTGATTTTGCCCAAATGGCGGTAGGCGCTCTCGGTAACTTCGCGGCCGCGTGCTGTACGCATCAGAAAACCTTCTTGTATCAGGAATGGTTCATAAACCTCCTCAATAGTGCCTTCGTCTTCGCCCACGGCGGTGGCTATAGTTTTAAGGCCAACCGGCCCGCCTTTAAATTTATTAATGATGGTTGCGAGTATTTTGTTGTCCATCTCATCCAGGCCGTGCTCATCAACATTTAGCGCATTCAGCGCATATTTGGCAATATCTGTATCTATCTGGCCATTTCCCTTGATCTGTGCAAAATCTCGTGTGCGGCGAAGCAGAGCATTTGCTATACGAGGTGTACCACGACTGCGGCGCGCAATTTCGTAGGCGCCTTCATCAGTAATTGGCGTGCGTAAAATGGACGATGAACGCAGCACAATTGTAGTAAGCAGCTTTGCGTCGTAATACTCTAACCTGCTGTTTATACCAAACCTTGCCCGTAGAGGGGCAGTTAAGAGACCCGAGCGGGTAGTGGCACCAACGAGCGTAAAAGGATTAAGTGAAATCTGCACCGAGCGGGCATTTGGGCCACTTTCGAGCATAATATCTATTTTAAAATCCTCCATTGCTGAATATAGGTATTCCTCAACCAGCGGACTTAACCGGTGTATCTCGTCAATAAAAAGGATGTCGCCTGTCTCCAGGTTGGTAAGCAAGCCGGCAAGGTCGCCGGGCTTGTCAAGTACAGGGCCGGATGTGATCTTAATACCTACACCCATTTCATTAGCAATGATATGAGATAAGGTGGTTTTACCAAGTCCCGGCGGGCCATGTAGAAGCACATGATCAAGCGCCTCACCGCGAAGGCGCGCAGCTTGTACAAATATCCTCAGGTTAGCTAATATGCTATGCTGACCGGTAAAGTCCTCAAAAGCAGCCGGGCGTAATACTTTTTCAATATCACGATCAGTATTAGTAAGGCGTTCGCCATCAGGATCAAGATGCTCGTTCATGCAGTTGCTGAGATTAGTTGCTCAGTGAGTTTGTTATCAATGAATAGTTCAAAGCTATGTAAAATACTACAAATTTTAGCACCAATATTCAATTAACTAATCACGAGTTGACTAGCTGCTAATTACTTTGACTTTAACCTTTTGCCTCCAAAATCACCCCTCCGGATACTTTCGAAAAATGCTGTTGATCTTCATTTGTATCACCCCGAAGAAAGCTTCTCTGAATATGCCTTTAGACATTTTTGATGCACCGGCTGTGCGGTCGGTAAAGATAATAGGTACCTCCACAATCTTAAAATTGTGTTTCAAGGTTGTGTACTTCATTTCTATCTGGAATGCGTACCCTACAAATTTTATCTTATCCAGGTTCAGGGTTTCTAAAACTTTGCGCTTGTAGCACATAAAGCCCGCTGTTGAATCCTGTATGTCGATCCCGGTTATAAACCTAACGTACACAGATGCAAAAAAGCTCATCAGTACACGGCTCATCGGCCAGTTGACTACGTTAACGCCTTTGATATATCTGGAACCGATAGCTGCATCAGCACCCTCAATACAGGCATCACGCAGGCGAAGCAGATCATCTGGATTGTGTGAGAAATCGGCGTCCATCTCAAAGATAAAATCGTAATGATTTTTAATGGCCCATTTAAAACCGTGGATATAAGCCGTGCCCAGGCCCTGTTTTCCGGCACGCTCTTCGATATAAAGTCTTTCCGAAAATTCTGGTTGAAGATTTTTAACAATGTTTGCTGTACCGTCTGGCGACCCGTCATCAATAATGAGCAGGTGAAAATCATGCGGAAGGCTAAACACTTTGCGTATCATCCGCTCAATGTTTTCCTTCTCGTTATAGGTGGGGATTATAACGATACTATCTGGCACAGTTAGATATTGTCTGTATTAAATTAATGCGGCCGCTAAATTAATTTATTTTGATGCACCTGCATAACATAAAAGCAGGGAATTATACCCATCCCTGCTTTTGTGTTAAATTTTTTACTTACGGTTGGTTGGAATTTGCTGCGACTTCGCCATCAACAACAGGGTTGGTGATGTAGTTACGCTCCTTCATCTTAGGCGATACAATGATAAAAATGATAAGGAATATTGCGATAAAGCCCACAAAGAACCACTCGTAGTTTGCGCCTTTAAGGGTAGTTGCCCACCAGCCACCACCTTCTATAAGGCCATTTACAACTGCGGTTATCAGGTTGCCGAATGAAACGACAAGGAACCAGATGCCCGTCATTGTGCTTTTCATAGATTTTGGTGAGTGGGTATAAGCATATTCCAAACCCGTTATAGACACCAAAACCTCTGCCGCAGAAAGAATTAAGAATGCGAGTACCTGCCACCATATAGAGGGTGAGCCGCCATGATCTAAATTTGTGTGTATTACGCCAATAACCACAAATGATAAAATGGTTAGAAATAAGCCTGCTCCTAAACGGCGTAACGGCGTAGTTTTTAATCCGCGCTTATCAAGCCATGGATATATCACATAGTTAAACAATGGAATAAACATCAGCAGAAATACTGTGTTGAATGTTGATAATTGCCCCGGATATATTGTGAACTTGGCGAAACCAAGATTGATCACGCGGTCCATTTTCTCAGCATATAAGGTCCACTCAGATAAGCACTGATCCCAAACTGCCCAAAATGCCAGGGCAAAGAAGAATACAGTCATCACGCGGTATACGGCTTTGATACCTTCAACACGTTCCGGATCAAAGTTATTTTTAGAAACATCAAGGAAGGATTCTCCTTTTTTACGTTTGCTTTGGTTAGTTAGGGCATACCAGGTTATAAAAACCAGGTTGTTACGGTTAACACCCTGCGGCGGTACTTTTACGTACATTTTGCGGCCGGCAAAAAAGATAATGGTAGCCAATGCCATTAATACACCCGGGATACCGAATGCCCACTTAGGCCCAAAGTGCTCATAAGTCCAGGGAATGGCTACCGTGGATAACATTGAGCCGGCATTGATACTGAAGTAGAACCAACCGTACACTTTTGAAAGCAGATCCTGGTTGGTAGCATCAAATTGGTCGCCTACGTTAGCAGAAACACATGATTTGATACCCCCTGCGCCTATTGCTACTACCAAAAGGCCAAACTCAAAGCCTGTAAGGCCGCCGTCAAAGGTAGCCAGCATTACGTGACCAATACAGTAAATGATAGATACGTATAAGATAAGCTTGTATTTACCGGTAAACCAGTCGGCTATCATACCGCCTACGAAGGGTAGGGCATACGCTACCATTACAAATAAATGGTGCAGCTTGTTGGCATGTGCATTAGCCTGATCGGTTAAGGCGGGATTATCTGTAGGATTAAAAAATTGATTAACTAAAAATAGTGTGAGGACAGAACGCATGCCGTAAAAGCTAAAACGCTCTGCGGCTTCGTTACCAATAATGTAGGGTACACTCTTCGGAAATCGGGACTTTGGCTTCTCTGTTTTAAGAGCCGTTGCTTGGGTTTCTTGCATTATTGTTTAAATATCAGGGGCTAAAAATAGTATAAATAAAATTAATCGAAATTTTATACCGAAATTATTACACCAGGTAGGGGAATGTTTGGCTAATTGGGATTAATTATGCTTACGCAACGGCACTGTTTTCTTGTCTAATCTGGATTGTATTTTAGGGTCAACAAAACCCTCATCTGCAGCCTGTGGGATATTGCGCATATCCAGGTTCTCTACAAATTGCCATTGGCCGTTCTGCAATCTGAACCCGTCATAAGAAAGATCAGGACCGAAAGTCTCAGGCCTGTCTTTCATTTTCTCATCCGGCGGAGCAAGGTGGTCAAATACGATCAGGTTCTCATCAGGAACATAACGCAATAACATAGATGCCTGGCGAGTATATTCGAAAATAATGCGTTTAGCATTTTTGCGTTGTTTATCCCCAGCAAAAACCGGCATACCTAACACCGGTTTGTCGTCGCGGTCAAATGAAAGTACCTCAATTACTTTTTTGGTCGATTTTACATTATTTCCCTTCCAGCCAAGTAACACGTAATAAGGCCTCGAAGCAGGCACGCGCACTATTTTATAATATTGTGTCCCATACCATTTACGGTTATCGGTTACAGTATCTTGTGGATTTTTAATAAGGGGCGTGTAATCTTCCAGCGGAAACATAAGCAGGCGGTCGCCGGTATTCATTTGTATTGTACCGAAATACCGATAGCTGCCATCCTGGTTCATCACAGGCCAGGTAAATATTCTGAAACGGCTATCTGGTGAGTTAAGTATGCTCACCATCTTAAGCGAATCAAACGTGAAATTAAATGAGTGCGGAACTCTTAAAGCCTTAACCAACGTGCGAATGAATTGGTAGTTGGCATTTTTGCGTTCCATATCATCTGCATTGTTCACAAACTTTTTACCAAGCATGCGCAGGCTATCCTGGTACATAATTAAGTTTTTTAAGTTGGTGGCCTCGTTAGAATGCTGGGCAAAAGCCGTAGTTAACCCGCATGAAAATACAAGCGCTAATAGAAAACCTTTCATCAAAATTTAAACGATACTTATAAACGACAAATCGCTTCCTAAATTACATTAAATTGCCGTTTAAGCAAGATTCTCGATAACCATAGCGCTTGCGCCGCCGCCGCCATTACAAATACCGGCTACACCATATTTGCCTTTGTTCTGTTGTAAAACGTTTACCAAGGTTACTATAATACGTGTACCGGATGCACCCAGCGGGTGCCCTATAGCTACTGCACCACCGTTAACGTTTACATTACCAGGATCAAGTCCCAATATTTTATTATTGGCAACCGAAACCACCGAAAATGCTTCGTTTATTTCGTAGAAATCTATCTGCTCGCCGGTTATGCCTGCTTTTTGCAAAGCCAGCGGAATAGCTTTTGAGGGCGCAGTTGTAAAATGCTCGGGTGCCTGCTGTGCATCGGCAAAAGAAACTATCCTGGCAAGCGGTTTAATACCCATCGATTCGGCTTTCTCTTTGCTCATTAAAACTACTGCAGCAGCACCATCATTAAGGGTAGAGGCATTAGCAGCTGTAACGGTACCATCTTTTCTAAATACAGGTTTAAGTGATGGTATCTTATCAAACTTAACAGTGCCGGGTTCTTCATCCTCGCTGAATAGCGTTACCTCGCCTTTTTTATCTTTCAACTCAATCGGCGTGATCTCGTTTTTAAATTTGCCATCAGCTTGTGCCTGCTGAGCGCGTTTATATGATTCAACAGCAAAAGCATCCTGATCTTCGCGGGTAACATTGCAGTCTACAGCGCAAAGCTCGGCAGCAGAACCCATGTGGAAATCATTATACACATCCCAAAGGCCATCTTTTACTAAACCATCCGTTATTTGCCCGTTACCTAAGCGATAGCCGTTACGTGCCTTGTCAAGATAATACGGTACGTTGCTCATGCTCTCGAAACCGCCTGCAACAACTATATCGGCATCACCGTTGGCAATACTTTGTGCGCCAAACATAATGGCTTTCATACCAGATGCACATACTTTATTAACAGTTGTAGCGGGGATATGCGGCAAACCTGCAAAAATAGCGGCCTGTGTAGCAGGGGCCTGACCAAGATTTGCAGAAAGTACGTTGCCCATAAAAACTTCCTGTATGTCTGATGGTTGCAAACCTGCTTTTTCAACAGCTGATTTTATTACGGTTGCCCCTAATTGCGTTGCTGATAATGAAGCCAGCGAGCCACCGAAGCTGCCTATGGGAGTACGCGTAGCCGAAACGATATATACTTCTTTCATTGTAGAAATTGCGTTTGATAATTGATATATGGCAAATTTAGGATTTTAAAATTACTATGCATGCATAATAAATAGCTACTCCTTTTTTTTCTTATTAAGCCTTTTACGTGTTTTCAAGGCTTCTTGCAGTAGAAACTCAATTTGACCGTTGGTACTCCTAAACTCATCGGCAGCCCATAGCTCAACTTCTTTAAGCATATCGGGATTTATGCGTAAAACAAATGCTTTTTTCTCCGCCATTGTAATTTAGGTTGTCGCTGCCGCTTGTGCTTGTCTAACTAAAATAAAATGCACACCTATCATAACTAATAGCGCTATATCGGGCTTGCCCGTTTGCTGGTTATCAGGCGCAAGAGTAACAGAAAATGGTTTTTTAAATCCCCATATAATTTGTTTTATCTCCAAAATGTCGCCGTAATTTTCATTTACCAAAGTGAATGATCTGCCAAACAGTTTTTTAAACATATAGTTAGCTTCAAAGCCGTTCACCATACGCAATTTTACATCCCGTTTCCACACAGACGGCTCAATTTCGCCAATCAATTCGTCCTCGCCACGGTTAAGCAGCATAGTTCGGCCTATCAATGATTTCCGTTTAATAGTGAACATGTCTTCGGCGCATTCAATAATATCATAACGTTTAAATACGCCTTTGTAACTCAACCGGGCATAAGTAAATTGCCCGTCGCTTAGTTCGTAATAAGGGTGCCACCAACCAATGCGATTGATGAAAAGCTCGCTGGTGCGTAATTGCGCTACACTTCTGAAATTATTTGTCTGCTCCATCATCTTAGTGATATAAGGTGCCGGTATTTACAATAGGGTTAACGCTTTTATCACCACATAATACTACCAGCAGGTTGCTTACCATAGCTGCTTTTCGTTCCTCATCTAACTCAATGATATTTTTCTCTTCCATTTTTTGCAGAGCCATTTCTACCATACCTACTGCACCTTCAACAATTAGCTTACGGGCTGATATAATGGCAGCGGCCTGCTGGCGCTGTAGCATGGCATGTGCAATTTCAGGGGCGTAAGCCAAATGAGATATACGTGCTTCCAATACCTCAATGCCGGCACGTTCAAGTCGTTCATTTAGTTCGGTCTCTAACATCGCACTCACCTGCTCGGCACCACCACGCAGGGTAATGCTGGCAGTATCATCTTCGTTAATATGATCATAAGGAAAGGTATTGGCCAGGTGGCGTACTGCCGCCTCGCTTTGTATGTTTACGTACTGCAGGTAATTTTCAACCGCAAAAACAGCTTTAGCAGTATCTTTTATCTGCCAAACAATAACCGCAGCTATTTCTATCGGATTACCAGCACTGTCATTCACTTTTAATTGCTGCCCGTTTAAGTTATAAGCCTTTAATGATACCTTCTTTTTTACCGTAAAAGGATTTACCCAAAAGAAACCGTCCTGCTTTACGGTGCCCGTGTATTTACCAAATAGAGTGAGCACCTTTGAATCGTTTGGCTTGACGATGGTGAGCCCCGGTAGTATCAAAAAGTAGTTAATAACACAAATAATTGTGCCGATTACGTGCTGTTGCGCCCAAAAGCAAAATGCCGCAACGCCGGTTAAGATCAAGACTAAAACAAAGGCCAGGTAGCCTGATGGTGCTGTGATAACTCGTTCGGTATTCATAATGGTATAGATTTAAAATGATATCATAAAGATATCAAATTTGAATTGACAAAAGCAAGAACAATTACGTAAAACAGAAACTTATGCTAATTTTGATTGGTTAAACAGATATATGGCGAAACTCACCACATCACGACAGAAGGCTTTGCTACGCAAATATGCGCTTAACGTTAAATTTTTAATGACGCTGGTGAGCGTTGTTCTGATTGTTTATACGCTGCCTAAACAAGCCAAATTTGGATACGAATTTGAAAAAGGCCGTATTTGGAATCAGCGCGACTTAGTATCGCCATATAGCTTTGCTATCCTTAAAACAGATGCAGAGATAGAGGCCGATAAGAAAACCGCACTTTCCACCATCACACCGGTTTATCAGCGTAATAACGATATGCCTGTGCAGCAGCTGGAGGGTTTTAGGAATGACCTGGAAATTAAATGGCATAACGCAGGTTTCCCCGATAGGTTAAAGCCGTTATATCTGCAAACAGGTATTAACGTGCTTCAGTCGGTTTATGACAAGGGCGTGCTCAAGCTCAACCCGAAATATCAGATAGGGGGAAAGGATTACGGTATTACGATCCTGAGTGATAACGTTGCAACAGACAAAAGCACATCAGATCTGTTTACCCGTGAGCGAGCCGTTGAATATGCTGATGTTGAGATAAGCAAACAAAAAGCGCTTGATAAAGCCTTTTTACTTAACCTGGTGCAAGACCGCCTGCAAACCAACCTCTCATTTGATGCTAAGCTCACCGCCCGGTTAGAACACGACGTTACTGAAAACCTTTCGATAACCCGTGGCATGGTGCAAAAAGGGGAGACTATAATTACTAAAGGTTCTGTTATCAATGATGAGGCTTACCAAAAACTCGCTTCTTACAAAAAGGCCTTTGAAGATAACTCGCGCAATAACGGCAATAGGGGATTGGTGCTGTTAGGGCAGTTCCTGTTAACGGGCATCACTATTTCTTTGTTGATGATATTCCTGTATCTATTCAGAAGAGATATTTACCAGGATAACCGTTTAGTGAGTTTGATATTGCTGGTTATTACCGCAATGTTGGCAACGTTGTCTTTAGCTATAAAGCTGGAGCTACCTAACTTTTATTATATACCTTATTGTATAGTGCCTATCATCATTCGTATATTGTTTGATACGCGCTTGGCACTAAATATTCATTTGCTGGTGGTGTTGATAGCCGGTTTTTTTGTTCCCAATAGTTTTGAGTTTGCCTTTTATGAGATAACAGCGGGTATGGTATCTATTTATAGCATCAAGAACCTGATACGCCGTGAGCAATTCCTGATATCGGCAGTCATCATCACATTCACATACTTTGTTTCCTTTATTGGTATATCACTTATTCGTGAAGGGTCTTTCCTCACAATAGATTGGGCGGAATTTGTGCCTTTTGCAGTAAGTGTGCTGCTCACTTTATTGGCTTATCCGCTGATATACTTATTCGAGAAGATATTTGCCATTACATCAGAATTAACGCTGATAGAGCTTACCAACACCAACGCGCCGTTGTTGCGCGAGATGGCTTTCAGCGCACCGGGAACGTTCCAACACTCTTTGCAGGTTGCTAACCTGGCTGAGAATGCCATATTTGCCATAGGCGGCAATGCGTTGTTGGTTAGGGCAGGGGCTTTGTACCATGATATCGGTAAGATGGAGAACCCCTTGTTCTTTATTGAAAACCAGATCTCGGGTTTTAATCCGCATGACAAATTACCTTATGAGGAGAGTGCGCAGATCATCATTAGGCACGTAAGCAAGGGAATTGAGATGGCAAGGAAGGCCAACCTGCCTGAGATCGTTATCGATTTCATCCGTACCCATCATGGTAACACCCGGGTCGACTATTTTTATCAGTCGTTTTTGAAAAACTTCCCCGAAAAATTCATTAACGAGAATATTTTCCGCTACCCGGGGCCTATTCCGTTCACCAAAGAGGCTGGGGTTTTAATGCTTGCCGACTCAATTGAGGCGGCTTCGCGCTCGCTTAAGGAGCCGGATGAAGAATCTATCAGCATACTTGTTGACCGGATAGTGAAATATAAGCTTGATCAAAACCAACTGAGCGACAGCGATATAACTTTAAAAGATCTGGAAACGATAAAACAGATATTTAAACGTATGCTGGCAAGTATTTATCACGTGCGAATTGATTACTAAAAATCTGATAATTTTTTTTGTCAGCATAGTTGAATTACTATATTTGCAGTCCCTGAAAAAAGGGATGTTTCTTCAAAAAACACGGTGAGGTGCCTGAGAGGCCGAAAGGATCAGTTTGCTAAACTGACGTACGGGAAACTGTACCGAGGGTTCGAATCCCTCCCTCACCGCTGAGAAACATGTCAAATTAAGCTAAAACCCTCTAAATTCAATATTTAGGGGGTTTTCTATTTTTAGTAGTACCCCAAATTGTACATATAATAGCAAAATAAAAAGGAGTAGTTCAGCGAGTACCTACTTTGTTAGTTAACTACTCTTTTAGTTGGGCTTAAATAACTGTACATCAAATGGTTCGATAATCGAACATCTTGTTTCTTAAGTGCTGCATATCAATATTTGTTAACTTTAATTGTAGCATGTTATGTTGGAAAAAACGTTCAGTTTATTAATGTATTTGAAAAAGCCTAAGTTCCACAAACAGAATGATCCTTACCAGATCTATTTTAGGATCACGATAGAAGGTCTTTTCGTTGACGTTTCAGCCAAGCGTACCTGGAGCCCGGAACGCTGGAATAACAGGGCGGGTCGGGCATATGGTACTAAAGAAGATGCTAAATTGCTTAATCTTTATCTTGATACTTTAACTAATAAAGTTCATGAGGCACGCAGGATTTTGATAGATGCCGATTTGGATATCACACCGCAGGCCATCAGGAACGTCTTGTTAGGAGTCGATGACAAAAGGTACATATTACAGGAGTTTGCAGCCCACAACGAACAAATAATGGCACTGGTGCCAAAAGAATATTCAAAAGGAACGCTTGACTTATTTGAACGGACGCTCTTACACACGCAACGCTTCATTGAATGGAAGTATAAGGCCAAGGATCTTGAATTGCGGAAACTTGATTATGATTTTATTGATCAGTTCTCGTTCTGGCTTAAAACAGAAAGGAAATGTCAACATAATTCAACCATTAAGTACCTGACCTATTTTAAAAAGATCGTTCTGTTATGCGTAAAGAGAAAATTGATCAAGCAGGATCCTTTTGCAGAGTTTAGCTTGGCAAGGAGGGAGCAGGACAGGCCTTTTCTAACTGAAATCGAACTGGCAAAAATTGCAGAAAAGGAATTTCCTTCAGAACGTTTATCTGTTGTCAGAGACATTTTTTTGTTTAGCTGTTATACAGGGCTCGCTTATGCTGACGTTCAAAAGTTAAAAAGATCTGAGATTGTTATTGGTTTCGACGGAGAAAAATGGATCCATACCAATCGACAGAAGACAGATAGGCAATCAAGGATATTATTGCTTCCCTTTCCATGCAAGATCCTTAAAAAATATAAAGACCATCCAATTTGTCTACATAAAGGAACTGTCCTTCCTATTATGAGTAATCAGAAAATGAATGCCTATTTAAAAGAAATAGTAGATACTTGTGGAATAAATAAAAATCTTACTTTCCATGTTGCCAGGCACACTTTTGCTACCACAATAACACTAAGTCAGGGCGTATCAATTGAATCAGTATCTAAGATGCTAGGCCACAAAAACCTGAAGCAAACGCAGCACTATGCTAAAATTCTAGATATAAAGGTAAGCGAGGATATGCGGGCGCTTAAGCAGAAGATGGATGTTACAATGCCTGTTAGACGTAAAGCGATTAGCAAAGATTCCGGTGATCAAAATTCTGATGATAAATATCAATCTTAAACTTACATTTGCGGTCGTTCGGGATGTAGCGTAGCCCGGTATCGCGCCAGCATGGGACGCTGGAGGTCGTAGATTCGAATCCTGCCATCCCGACGATACCACATATCAAACGATATGGAAAGCCTGTAAATCATTGACTTACAGTATTTTTTGTTTTCCTGCCAACGCAAATTATATCAAATCATCGCAAGTTGTCCGTCATCTAACTGAACACCTCTTTTCGTTTCATATTTTTGAGGTATTTGAAATTGGTTTAAATTACTGTATTACAATATGTTACAATGCAACGAATCTGCGTTGTTTTGCGCTGATTTGAGCTGATCTTTTGATACCATTGGGTATGATTTAATACCAAATAAATGCAAATGGTTTAATTAGATCAATGTTATGAAAGCGATCAACACATTCAGTGTCCACTTCAATTTGCGGACAGAAAAAGGAAAAGAAGGAAAAGCGCCGGTTTATGCGGCAATTAAAGTCAATGGAGAGAAAGCCATGCTGGCACTCAAGCATAGCGTTGCTACAAGGTGCTGGGACGTACGGAAAGGTATGTGCAAAACTACGACTGTTGAAGGTAGGAAGCTCAACATCTACCTGGAAGAAGTAAGGCAGGTATTGGGAGAGAAATCTAGATTTCTATATCTACATTTGCAGGATAATTTTGGAATTAGTAAAATTATTCGTTGGCGGTTTCCCGCTGGAGATCGATGAGATGGAGCTGGCCAAATTATTTGCACCGCATGGTGACGTTAGCACTATCGAGATCATGCATGATTAGAAGATGCAGATTTGTTAAGGCGCTACCTTTATTGAAATGAATGACCGGAGGGGCTGAAGCGGTTATTGAAGCATTGGATGACGCTGATATGAACCTAAAGCAACTTAACTTTACTTTCATCCCCATTTCACCGCACTCATGTACTTTCCTTTTTAAGTTGATGGCAGATTTTGTTGTTTTGGTTTGTAGATTTCAAACAATGTAATGTTGATAGGAAAGATAAACATATCACTCTATTGGAAATGTCAACTTTTAGGCTGGTCGTTTGCAGCTTTATATTGGGGATACCAGGGGTACATGGGCAGTCGTTTTAACTGGTGGCTGGGCCTTTTGCATTTCGTGACCGATGTAATCATCTGTGTGTTGATCACGCATTCGTACCGCTGTCTCTCGCGAAGAAACCATTTTCAAAATCTTCCTTTAAAACAGTTAATTTGGCGCCTCGTTCCAGCTGTTATCGTGCTGGGAATAATTTATACCTTTATTATAACGGTAAAAATTCATTTGTTGAGGATTGCATTTAATGACAACTATTCTGTACCCTACAAAGAATTCTTTCAGTATAACGTTACTTCAATTTTTATTACTGGAGTCAGATTAATGGCTATCTGGCTACTGGCTTATCACCTTTACCATTATAGAGAACGTGAACTCCAAGTAATCAGAGACAACGTGCGACTGGAACTTATAAGTCGCGAAGCAAAATTGAATAATTTGTCTGCACAGATTAATCCCCATTTCCTATTTAATTCACTAAATACAGTCAAAGCGTTGATCGCTGACGATCCAAAATCTGCCAGAAGAGCAATTGATCTATTATCAGGAATCTTGAGAACGGGCCTCTATGCCGAAGTAGCCGAATTTATTAGCCTTGAAGAAGAACTGAGTCTCGTTAACGATTACCTTGACATTGAGCAATTGCGGTTCGAGGAGCGTTTAACTTATAGTATCCGACTTGTTGATGGTTTACAAAATATAAAGATCCCCAGATTTGCTATACAGCTGCTGGTCGAGAATGCGATAAAACATGGTATAGGTAAATTAATGGCAGGTGGCCTGATTGTTATAAAAGTTGAACAGGTCAATCATCAACTCCGAATTTCCGTTCAAAATCCCGGGAAGTTTGAATGTCATGATTCTTTACATGGGGTCGGCCTTAAAAACCTCAAGGAGCGTTTATTATTACTTTATAACGACGCAGCATCGCTATCCACCCATCATGATGAAAATATAGTAACTATGATTCTAAACATCCCATTAGTATGAAAGAGCTACAGGTATTAATTATTGATGATGAGCGCAATGCAAGGGAAGAAGTTAAGAAACTGATCGCGATTTATCCGGAACTGGTCTTAATGGGCGAAGCAAAAAATGCGGTTGAAGCAAAAGAACTAATTGAAGCGAAAAATCCTGATCTGATCTTTCTCGATATCCAGATGCCCGAAAAATCAGGTTTTGAGTTACTGGAGTCATTAGTCACAGTACCGCAGGTGATCTTCACTACCGCTTACGATCAATATGCCGTAAAAGCGTTTGAGTTTAGCGCCATTGATTACCTGATGAAGCCAATTCGTGAGGGACGCTTTGCTAAGGCAATGGAACAGGTCAGAACCCGGGCTGCGCAGCACATGGATGACAGAATCTTTGTAAAAGATCGTAATCAATACCATTTCGTAAGCTGGAAGAAGGTTTACCTGATAGAATCGATGGATAATTATGCGCGCTTGTTTTTTGATGATAAAAGCGTATTCCTTAAAACCTCCCTAAACCAGCTTGAGCAAAAATTAGATGAGCATACCTTTTTCCGTATAGATCGCGCACACATGATCAACCTGAATTACGTCGACAAGATCACCACTGACAATACGGGGAAGCTGCAAATAACCCTTAAACAGGGAGAAGTGCTTGATGTCTCTGAACGGCAATCTGTAAAGTTGAAAAAGTTGCTGAAAGTTTAACCTGAAAATTCCATAAAAATGATGAACAGAATGATCTGTATGGCATTGCTATGCCTTACACTGGCTACGTATTGCCATGCTCAACAAGTCACGGCAGAGGATAACAAACGTTATATCATAGAAGATAGCGTTATAATTAAAACAAAATATGGAGCGACCCTTTCAGCTGTTGTCGTGCGCAAGCGTGGGATCCGTAAACCCCAACCAGCAGCTTTGCTTTTCTTTATTTATTCCAATTTGGAACGCAGTCTTACAGAGGCAAAGTATGCCGCCGATCACGGCTATGTAGGTATTGTTGCCGACACACGAGGTAAACGCTTAAGTCCCGATCTCATTGAACCTTATGAACATGAAACGCAGGACGTAAATGCAGTGATCGACTGGATTACGCAGCAGCCTTGGAGCGACGGACGTGTGGGCATGTATGGCGGAAGCTATTCAGGATATGCACAGTGGGCTGCGACCAAACATTTGAGTAAAGCTTTGAAGACGATAGTACCCTATGTGGCCGCAATACCCGGACAAGGTTTACCTATGGAAAATAATGTATTCCTGAACGCCAATTATCAATGGGCATTTTATATAACCAATAATAAATATACCGACGATTCGGTTAATAACGACAAGAAGCGCTGGCGGGAACTAAACTTTAAATGGTACGAAAGCGGAGCTGCATACCGTAAAATCGACAGTATTGATGGCACGCCAAATCCGTGGCTGCAAAAGTGGTTAAAGCATCCCTCTTATGATAAATACTGGCAGGATAAGGTTCCGTATAAAACTGATTTTTCCAAGATCAATATTCCAGTGCTTACAATAACCGGTTATTATGACGACGGCCAGATATCGGCAATGCAATATTTATTGGATCATTATAGGTTTAATTCAAAAGCCGATCATTACCTCATCATCGGTCCTTACGATCATTTTGGCGCACAAAAAGGTGGTGTACCTGTTCTACGTGGCTATCAGGTTGATTCAGTTGCGCTGATCAACACTAAAGAGGTCACTTTTAAATGGTTCGATTACATATTCAAACATGGTAAGAGGCCAGAGCTGTTAAAAGATAAAATCAATTTTGAGGTAATGGGCGCTAATCGATGGAAGCACGTTCCGTCTGTTCAGACAATGCATAACAAAACGCTTAAACTCTATTTAACCAATATCAGAACCGATAGCAACTACGTACTTTCTATGGATAAACCATCGAAAAATGGCTTGGTCTATCAGGAAGTGAATTTCGCAGACAGACAATCCTCAAACAATGATTATTATCCTTTCCCACTTAATAAATCACAACTAGATCATGATACAGGAATCTTTTATCTCACCCAGCCCTTTGATAAGTCCATCGAGGTTAACGGCCTTTTCAATGGTGAATTGAAAGCCATAATCAATAAAAAAGATATGGACATCGGAGTTACCCTATATGAAGTGAAACCGGATGGTCAATACTTCGAATTGTCTTATTTCGTAGGCCGTGCCAGTTATGCTAAAGACCCCACAAAAAGAAAGTTATTGCATCCGGGAAAACTTGAGACAATCACATTCAATAAGTCGCGGTTGACAAGCAAAAGGCTGGATAAAGGTAGCCAGCTATTGGTCGTACTCGACATTGATAAAAATCCTTTTGCACAAATTAACTATGGAACGGGGAAGGATGTAAGCGATGAAACAATAAGGGATGCAGCTGAACCTTTAAAGATATGGTGGAGGAATGACGGTTTCGTTAACATTCCAGTTTGGGAATAAACTAAACAGAATGCATCGCAATCTAACACAATTTTTGCCCTTTTCTCTTCTTGCGCTTGCGTTTGAACTCATTCAATGCATTTTGATCCATATCACCAGCAGGATGACCAGTGCCGAGCAAACTCCCGATAAGATCGCTACCAGGTAAAGCCTGATGACCCACCTGCTGCCGATCTTGTTGTTGGCTTTGTATATCTGCTCCGCGCTGGATACAATCCTTTGTATCTGAAAGGCGAGGTTGCTTGCCATACTGTCCATCAGCTCCAGCCGCCTGCTGGTATCTGCTATCTTTTGCTCTGATCCTGTAGTTTTTCAGCGCCTTGCTGTGTAGCCTTTCTATTTCCGGCAGCAACTTTTGTATCTGCGTCAATTCCGGTTGCTGTTCCTCTTGCGGCGGATTTACCTGCTCCTGCTGATCGTTGCTGGGCTCTTGTCCTAACATTTGCCTCGTGAATCGCTGTGCGATCTCTTTCTTGTTCATGATAATTCGCGATTGCGATCTGTTTTTTGGCTAGTGTAAGGCAATGCTTGATCATAAGAAATGAATTTATTCCCGTGAATTACAGGATTTACCATCGGCCATGTGCTGTTTTGTTGATAGGTACCAAAGTCGGTCTGATCGTATCTGCCTACGGTCTCGTCATTGGTCTCAATGTTGACATTAGCAGCGGGGTTGCTTTCGAGTCCCAATTTACCCAAATATCCGTTAGTGTTGGCAGCCGTCGCATTTATAGGGTTATCAAAAAAATCAACGAAATACATCTATTGATCCCACCACGCATAGTAACCTAAGTAGTCGTCACCTTTTGGCCTGAATGTGTAATACCATATGAGATAATTAGGGTCTGTCATTAATAAATTCGAACGTTTTTTAATAATGTCCAGAATCTTTTCGTCAGAGTAATCTTGAAACGGATTTGCATGTCGGCTTGCTTCATGCCAAAAGCCATCTAACGCAAAGAGGATTTACTCTTATAAAGCCGTTTACTAAGATTCTGAGAAATGGCTACAACTATCCAAGGATAGGATACATTCCCGACCATGGCATTACTGACCTTTGTTTTATCAAATCATCATACAATGAACAAAGAAACAAAGCAAACAGAAAAAGTATGGTTCGTGACCGGGGCTTCAAAAGGCCTGGGTGCCGACCTGGTAAAGCAACTACTGGCGGAAGGTTATAGTGTGGCCGCCACTTCAAGAAAAAAAGAAGCACTGATTGAGGCAATCGGGGAACATCAAAACTTCCTGCCATTGAATATGGATGTAACTGATGACAACAATGTAAAAAAAGTTATTGGCGAGACAGTACATAAATTCGGCCGTATTGATGTAATTGTGAACAATGCCGGCTTCAGCCAGATCGGCGCGGTAGAGGAACTTTCTGCCGCAGAGGTACAAAGGAACTTCGATGTTAATGTATTTGGGCCTTTACACGTTATTCGCCATGCTGCACCTTACCTGAGAGCACAGCGCTCAGGCCATATTTTCAATATTGCATCTATCGGAGGATTTGTCGGCAATTACGCGGCGTTCGGCATATACTGTTCAACTAAGTTCGCGATGGCCGGTTATACAGAGGCATTAGCGGTTGAATTAGAGCCATTCGGTGTGCATACCACGCTGGTTTACCCTGGTTATTTCCGTACCAGCTTTTTGGAAAAAAATTCAGCCATGCTACCGGCCGAGGCCATAGATGCCTATGTGAACGCCCGCGAGGTAGAAGCACAGCACCTGAACGAGATCAGTGGCAATCAGCCTAATGACCCCAAAAAGGCTGCAAACGTATTTATTGAGTTAAGCAAACAAGAACAACCCCCTGTGCATTTCTTTATAGGCGTGGATGCGGTACCACTGGTTAAGGGTAAAATAGACATCATTGAAAAGGCATTGGCAGCCAACCTGGAACTGACCGAATCGACCGCAATTACCGAATAATGGCAAAGACAATAGAAGAAACACAAGAATACTTGGGCATGTGGGTAACCGCAGACGGCCATGTGCGCCAGGAATTATTGCCGAACGGTCGTTATGATGAAGCCCGGGGCGCCCTTGAAAGTGCCTACCAGGGTAGGTACCGGATCGATGGCGACCATATCGACTATATAGATGATACAGGTTTTACTGCCGATGGAGAATTCCGCGATGGTGTTCTTTACCACGGCGGTATGATCTTTTATAAGGAAAATAAATAATTTAGCTTATGACCGGCACATTTCGCTTTCATACCCTATCAGACCTGCATGCCTATTACGGCTTGCCGGGACCAGAACATCCAATGATCAGTTTGATAGACTACAGTAAGGTCAAATATCCGGATGATACCGGAACGCTAAAATGGCTGCAGGATTTTTATATGTTCGCATTAAAGCGGAATGTGCAGGCTAAATTTAATTACGGGCAGCAACCTTACGATTTTGATTCGGGCGTACTGTCCTTTTTTGCTCCCGAACAATTACTACAGGTGCAGATAAAACCCCATGTAGAGATAAACCAAACCGGGTGGCTTTTACTAGTTCATCCGGATTTGCTTTGGAATACCTCACTGGCCGCACAAATTAAAAACTACGAGTTTTTTCACTATAAGGTAAATGAAGCTTTATTTCTTTCTGAAAAAGAAGAAGCTGTAATAGCAGAAATATTTCGAAAGATAGAAAAGGAATATCAATCGAATATGGACCGTTTCAGCCAATCACTCATCATCAATCAACTGGAGTACCTGCTTATTTATGCTGACCGCTTTTACAACAGGCAATTCCTCACACGCAAGATAAATAATCACCAAATACTTGATAAGCTGGAGGCTTTATTGCAAATGCATTTTGCGGAGGATAAACTTATTGATGAAGGTATTCCAACAGTGCAACAGGTTGCAGATGAATTACACCTATCTGCTAATTATTTAAGCACACTGCTTAAAGTATTGACAGGGCAGAGTACCCAACAATTTATTCATAACAAATTGATTGAAAAAGCAAAGCAATTGCTTTCTGCTACTAACCTGTCCGTATCAGAAATTGCTTATAGCCTCGGTTTTGAGCACTCGCAATCATTTAGTAAGCTCTTCAAGTCAAAAACTGATTTTACGCCAATGGAGTTTAGACAGGCATTTAACTGATTCTTACTTTATTTTTGTGATAATAACGGAGCAAAAAAAATCACCTGAGAAACGACTGCAGGGGTCTTAGTAGTTGCACGCATACAATTATCGAACTTACGCTGGATGAAGCAAAATAGAGGAAGCTTGAGCTATAGAAATTTGAACAATAGCAAAAACGCTTCCCATAAAAGATCGTTGTTATCTGTTCGCGTTTGAAGACCTACGAGCATTGACAGAAAATTCAAAAGCAACATACAGGATGTTCAGGTCACGCCATTGTATGTGCAATCCCTTATTATTTTAAACCTCATTGTATAGTACAATCGTCGGCTGAACATACTGTTCTTATGGTTACCCGTAAAAATCGATTAAGCTGAATCAGAAGTTTTACGGAAATTTAGAAGAATAAAATATGATCGAAGCCATTAAACCCCGGCCCAAAAGTGACAATCAGGACTGCAGTCCGGACACAAGACAAAGGAAAGATCTCCCAACAGCTCCAAAACACCCGGCCCTAAAACCGCATGTACATAAGCCGGGAGAGAAAAAACGTTAGCAAAAAGCGGCATGGGGGTTGAGAACCATGCCGCTTTTTGATGATTGATGAAGACATCACACCGCTGATCGATCGTATATGGAAAATGATTGCTAAATAAGTTAAATTTTGACTGCTTGATGCTTAGGACTTACTTATGTTGGCCATGATGTACAGTGTTACTTTATCTTTATTACGTAGTTTCACAGAATTTGAAACCATTTTGAAAGAGGTCAGCCTGGTCAAGTCATTACACAATATTGATGATAATCAGGTTTATCTCGGGAGGCATTCAGATGGCGGGACATGCACGTTTTGGATGGCAACCCATAAAATGGCATCCCTTTGCAGCATTTCTTGGATTGAATGATAATCCAAGATCTTATTTCGAAAATACCAGCCTTATCAATTTAAAAAATGTCACACCGTTTTATGGGATTAGCGCAACATATGGCGGCACATTTAATATCGCGAGTGTCAAGGAAACAATAGTGATAAGTTTATTAAAACTAAAGACCGTAAAGTAATAGTAATTAAAAAGATAAAAATACAGTTATAATTAAAAAACGTGTCGTCTGTGATAAAGGCTTCATCTATGAAGGTTCATTATTGAAGACGCGGCTGATGGATGAAAAACGTGGAAGCGTTTATGCGCGATATCCCCTTCTTCGTCCGGCTCCAAAAATAAGACCAGATCTTGAATAAGGACGGATATGCGGTTAGTGAAGCCCCGGCGTTCCAAACGCGCTTTATAGTAAGCGTAACATGCTCGTGAAGCATCGTAATTAAACATAGTTAATTCATTGGATCTTGATATTAACAGGATCGGTTACAATGATTTCAGGTTTGCCTTTGTAATCGATAATTTCCCCGGTCACCTGTATCACCTTATCAGAGAGTTCCGAACCTAATCGTTTAGCTTTGCCTTTAAGCGCAACGGTTAGCAATTGATGAGGATAGGACCCGCCAAGATTGATCAGAACCATACTGCCGATATCTTTAATGCTGTAGACCTTGCCGCTGGTGCTGACGGTTTTCCCGGTGAAATCTGCAATGTTTGTCAAAGCGATAATAGCCGTCGTACTATCACGGGTTATTTTACCCTCCATCGTTTTAGAAAAACGGGTCGCCAAAGGGGGCAAGGCTGCCGCATTAAATAATTTGTTAAGCTCTCCGGCTAAACGGATACCCGCTTGGTTTATCCTTTGATGGATCACCGGAATGAACTTTTCGTAATACGCCTCATCGATCGTAGCGCCGGATCTTGTTAACGCATATAGATTACTGCTGATCTGGTAGCTTTCCCATAGCCATTCTACGGGGCTGTCAGATTGCCATTTGCTGATCTCGGCGGCAGTGGCTACATCATAATTTTTACTGATGTCCTGCTCACTTAGTCCCTCATGGTCGATCAGTTTACTATCCCATAGGCTATGAAGATTCGAACCTTTTCCATCAAAACGTACCTGGATCGTATTACCGCCTTTATCTTCCTTGCGGCTCACGTGCATGGGCTGATGCGCATCTCCGACAAGATGTATCAGGTACTTCAAGGCTTCATTTTTTTGTTCGGCAGGTAGCTCCTTTTCTTTTAAGCTAGCCTCCGTCTTAAGGATCGCTGTGTAAATGTTATTGTCACTTTGAGTGACCGCTTTCACAAAAGCCTCATGGGTCAAACCCAATGGTAGATTTAGATAATGCCACGAAGCGGTTTTCCTATCTCGGTTCTCGTCAGCCCAGGTGGCGACCTCCGACATCGCTTCACCTTGCAGATAAGCTGAAACCACGTAAGCTGTATTGCTGCTAAGATGTTTTTGAGCGATCGCCGCGATAGCCCGATGGCCTTTGTAACCCCAGGAGGCCAAAAATAGAATGCTGCCCAATGCAGCGACATATACTAAATTTTTTTTCATGCTAAATAAACTTGATTTGTGCCAGGTATGGGAATAGCTTTTGAGTAGATGTGAAAGACCGAAGATCGATGATCTTGTTATCTCTCTGATCGTAAAATACCTCAACATAAAACCCGGCCAGCGAATAGAGTTGGATCACCATTCCTTTCTCTTTTCGATCGGCCAGAAACGTACCGTGCCATACGGCGTTGGCCTTATCGTAAAGACTAAGCGCATTAAATTCAAGGAGGGTCATCATCGGCAAAAATAAAAACATTTATAGACTTGCCATTGAACATTTGTGCGTTTTACGCTTCCCCGCCGTAGTTCAATTAATCAACTTTGATGAAGAAGCTTCAAAATAGAGATGATCAGCATGATTCACTTTTTATCGACAAACCAGACCAAGCTGGCCTGGATAGGATGATAGGAAGGCCGGTAAGTGATATATTGCAGCCTGATCAGTTCATTCATACATTGGTGATAGGTTGAGGTCGAGCGGATGTGACTGACAGACATCAATGTTTTACGCGAAACCCGAAAGGGGAACTTAAAATAATTGTTTTGCCAGCAGATCAGCATCGCGGTGAATAAACTGATATGGGAGGGAAGCAGGTTTTCATCCTGGCAAAGTCGTTTGAGCTGGCTGCAAAATATTCGCTGGATGTGATTTGAGCGTGGGTTGTTTTTCATCGCTTGCCCTCCAGTAATTTTTCAATGTCCATACTTTTGTAATACAGCGTTCCACCGATCTTACTGAAGGTCAGCGTACCGTTCAAGCGCAGGTTCTGTAGGGTTCCGGCGGAGATGCCCAGAACTTGGCGCACCTCAATTCCTTTTAACCATTTTTTTTCCTGGGTGCCAGGCTGTAGCATGAGCTGCCTGATCTCCATCAACAGATCTGCTTTGAACTGCCTTAAGTCTTCATTCGTTACCAATTCAACATTCATTTTCTAATGATTAAAAGTCCCCATCAGCCGTGCAGGAAAGCTGACGGGACTTGATTTATAGTTTTAAATAGATCTTGCTTCGCTCGTTCCGTTTATAAGACGGTTCATAGTTAATGTAACCGAAATCATGAAGGTCACGGATACACCTATGATAGGTCGTATTAGCTAGAATTTTGGCGAGCGGCATGATCTCATGGGCGTAGGCACGCAAAGGCTCGGCAAAATCATTTGCCTGCCAGTATTCCACCAGGGTCGCGAACAAGCCGATATGCGTGCTACAGATCCTTGGATCTGTCTTGATCTTCTGGAAGAATGCCGTCAACGGCCTGCAACGTTCCATATTTAGATCCTTGCGCCTGGTCTGCGTTTCTGACCTGCACCTTGTTTCTGCTCTGTAGCATTGAACGAAGCTTCGGCTGAATGCGCTTTAACCGTTGACCGTCCTGCACCCTGGGCCATGGCTGCACGCTGTACCTCCTGAGGAGTCATGACCGTCTTTTGTGATTGATTGACTGACTGCTTTTTGCCAACAGTAAGGGTTTGTCCCGCCGCGTCGTGGAACTCGAGGCGCATCATACGGGGATTGGCAACCGCATTGGCAGGTATGCCCTGTCCATCCCTGACCAGGGTAACCTGGACGATATTCCCTTTTTCCAGCGGGCGCATGATGCGGCTGCGGTCATATTTTTCCTCGATGTCTTTGATCGGATATTTTTGTAGCTCCTTCTCATGGTCCCAGAAGATCGTTTTTGGATTAAAGTTGCCATACTGATCGGCTTCTTTAAAGTTGAGGGACCGCCAGGCAAAATAAGTGTCACCGGTCGGTACCATTTTTTCTTTGCCATCAACAAGCTGCTTTTCCATCACCGGTTGTTCCCGGTAAACGGCGCGTCCATCCATCATGTTATAGCGTTCCTGAAGCGTGTAGTTGTATTTCTGACCGACAAAAAAGGTCTGCGTCAGGTCTTCCATTCCTTCTTTTTTCAACGTCGAATCATAACGGTTAAAAAAGGTAAGGTCCTTGGCAACATCATCTCCTTTCGAGAAATAAAGGACAGATTCCATGACGTCCTTGCCAAACTCACGCCGGTGGTTTAACGTAAATTCCGTGAGGTTCTGATCCATTTTCACGTGCAAGGCTTTAGCGATCTCTTCGCCGAAACCCAGGTTCTTTAGTTGGTCGGCCGTGTACTGATAACTTTCCTGATTCATGATTTTGATTTTTAATGATGATAGATTGATTTATTTACTTTGATTTCCAGCATTGACTAGCACGTTGTTCCTGAGCAATAGTTCATGCCCGTTCTTTAACTTGCCCTTTACCTGCTTGACTTTTTTAGAAAAAAGGCCTTTAGCGGTATTGATCCCCGCTGTAGCCAATTGCGCTGTCATAGACGGGTCCATGTTCATCATGTCCACGGTCTGCATACCATTCAGCATTCCATCTTTTAATGCTTCATTGGTCACTGCTTCCGGCACGCATATCCCTTCAAGTCCGTCGGTTCGATCGTAGACGGTCAGGTCGACCGGAATGATGTTCAAACCGATATGGATCAGTTTGATATTGACCTTAACACGCTGGTTGTAAAAATCCCCGCTACCGTATATCAGCTGTCCTTTAAGGAAAAGCTGGCCGTTTAGCCGGACAGAATCTTGAAGCCGCATTCGAATGACCGTACCCTGGACGATCTTTTGATTGCCGTCAACGACGGCAGGGATAGCTTTAAACTGCTCGGCGGAAGCAATGTCAGACTTTGCTGTTTTTTGTGTGACCCGATCCGGGTGCTGGAGGTCCAACAACTTTTCAAGCAGGCCGTTCATTTGTTTGAGCTCAGGGTCATCCTGCGCAGCGGATATCGGCTGACTGCTGTTCGAAATGCGCTTAACCTTTAGATTCGCCGTGCTGGGAATACTTGAGTAATTGTCAGGTATTGCTGCCGGTGAATTGATAGCAGCTTGTAAGGCAACCAGCCGCTTGTTCAGTAAGATCGCTTTATCTTCTGGTCTATTTGCCTCCTCAATGGCTTTGTTACTAAAAACCTCCGGCTGGTGAGGGGAAAAAACAGCACCCGTGTCGATGTCCTTTCCTGCGGCAAGGGCGTGATACCTGGCGTAGGGGTCGGTCTGCTGTTCCTGCATGAGTTTGGCCGAATCCGCGGCGGCACGGTTATAAAAACTTAGTTTATTCTGCCCGGTATCTTCCTTGACCTTGGCTTCCGGCAAATGTGAATTAAAGCCCGTCAGCACAGAACGATGGTCGCTGCCGGTTCCGGTTTGCCCTCCGCCAAGTACACAGAAGAGGAGAGTGGTAAGCACGAAGACGACCAGCGGTGCCACCAATAGTGCTTTTCGCTTGTGTTGTTGTTGAATGGTTAATGTTTCCATATAATTATTTTTTTGATCTGAATTTTCTTGTCTGTTTGGATGGATTTAATGCACTCAATGATTGACGACCTTGATGTCTGCATTCTCGATGGTCGACCATCGCTGGATCAGAAAGCCATGCGGGTTGTTATCACTGCGGCTGACATTACGCAGTTCGCCGCTGGTGACCAGGCTCCGGGTGACGGTACTGCTGGTCCGTATGATCGTTTGGGTCGCATAGCACCGGAAGGGGTAGGGATAATTGCGCAGATCGATGTGCACGCTGTCAACCCGGAGCTGCTGGCTGATGTTGCCCGAGATGATGTTGGCATAATAGCCGCTTTCGTTCAGGTTGTCATAAGCGCGTTTGGCGGATTCATCCGCGAGGTAGAGCGCTTTGTTCAGGCCCGCCTTGTTCGCCTTATCATCGGGTGAAAGCGTAAAGAAGAGCTCATGAAAGGCCTTCACATGGTCACGCGCTTCGACGGCAACATTATCCTTGCGGTCGGCCGCCACCGCATCCAGCACTTTGCCGTTGAACAGGATGTACACCCGGCCTTGGATCTTCGCGATCAGTTGTTGGCTCTGGTAGACGGTAAAACCGGTGGCGAGGAAAGCGCAGGCGATGATCACCAGCGTGAAGGAGCGGACGTGCTGGAAGGCGGTCTCGAGATTTCTGAATTTCTTGAACATGTTATTCGGATTTTCCGGGCGAGCCTTTCAGCTTGTCCGTATGGTAATGATTCGTTTGAGTATCGTTACGGCCACCTTGCCGGTTGCTGCTTAGCACATTGCTGCTGAAGACGTTTTGCATGATCGAACTGCTGACATAGGTCATCGCCATCGAAGCCAGGGCGGAGGTTTTGTTGAACAGCGCATGCCCACCGACATTCATGATATAATTGGCAATGCTTGGCACCGTAAAATAGCCGAGGATGCCAATGACCAGAAAGATCAGGTAAGCCGTATTGGTGTTGCCAAAGGCGTTGCCCTGCAACTGTCCGTTATCCGCCAGGGCGATCATGTTGACCTGGATCCTGGCAATGATCGCCCCGAAAATATTGGCTATCGGCAGCCACATGAAGACATTGACATAACGCGCCAGCCACTGCTTCATCGTGTGCTGAAAGCCGTCGAAGATCGAGAGGCCGAAACAAAGCGGGCCAAGAATGGCGAGGACGATCAACTTGAAGGTGCGGATGGTATCGATGCAAAGCGCTGCCGCCTGGAATAGCACATTCAGCAATTCGGCTATCCACCTGCGCGCCATGCTCTTAATGCTCCAACCCGAAAAGGCGTCACTGATCGGGTTCAGCGAGCTGCCATCGGGACCCGCGTTGTCAGGGTGGCTGTACTGGTACCATTTGTCGGGGTCGGCCTGCTGTTGTCCGATCGGTTCTTCCTCTTCCGGCCGTGAATTCAAATAGGCGATGGCGGCATTGGAACGGGTGACCATACCCTCCGTGGAGGTGACCACCGGTTGCAAAATGCCGTTCAGCAGGGCCAGGACAGCCGGAAAGGCTGCGATACAGATGCCCAAACCAAAGGGCCGTAATAAGGGATAGACGTCGATAGGCTCTGCAGCAGCGATATGTTTCCAAATGCGCGCGGCAATAAACCAGAGTGCGGCGAATCCCCCGATCGCCCGGGCAACGCCGATCATGCCCCGGCAAAGCGGCAGCATTTGATCATAGAGCTGTGCCAGAACGCCCTGCAGACCGTGCAGGTCGTCGGCAACGCCTTCTGCATGTGCCAGCTGCGGTAACAAAGCCGCCACAAGCGTCAAGGCAAATAAAGTAATGATCTTGATCTTCATGGTTGTAATTTGATGCCGTAAAGGCCGTTTAAGGTCTGTTTTTCTTTGCTTGCCTGCGCGCGCAGACGGAGCGTTTGTTTCGCTTCGTTATTAAATCTGCGCAGATAACTGAGCTGGTTGCGGCTCTCAACGAAGATCCGGTCGATCGCCGCCAGCCGCTCGGCGTCGCTCATGCGCAGTTTATGGTCGCTCATCACCATCAGCAGGTGGTCAAGGTTTTGAAAGCTGGCGTCTGCCAAATGGTCGTAAACTGCGCTGATGTAACGCAGCTCGTCCGGCTTGAACCTACCGCCGCTGCTGAAGCTGGCCGCGGCGGCCCTGTATTCCCAGAAAAGCGTCGCCTGGTCGCTGATAATGTCTGCAACACGCGGGTAGTGCCTCACTGCCGGACTCACAACCAGTAAACCGTCCAGAAAGAGCTGGTGCAGGGAAAAGTTGCCTCGCGATGCATTGTTCACTACGCCGTAGCCCTGACGCAGGACCGAGTAGCCGTTGTACATTTCGGACAGCACGCTTTTCATGCCGGCCAGCTTTTGATAGTCCAGGATCAGTTGTTCGATACAATCGGACACGGACTGCGCCCTCCCGGCCAGCGGCAGCAGGATGCAAAAGGCCAGCGCCATCCCTAAAATTTTGAGTTGTTTTTTCATGTCAATAAATGCGGTAAAGTTTTTGGATCTGTTCGCGTTCCGCTTTGGCCTTCAGCCGGCTTAACGCCAGCGTCCGGCATTTGGCAGTAAAGGAGCCGGCAAAGGCAGATTTATCTTTCATTGCCGCATAAAGCTTGTCCAGACGCTCAAGGCGCTGCTGGTCCGTGAGCTGTAGCTTGCCGGGCGTCAGCACATCGGTGGTTTCGTCAAGGTCCTTGCCGGCTTGGCTGCGCAGGTTGTCAGCTACCTTTTCCAAATAGGCCAGTTCTGCGGCCTTAAATTGCTGCTGTTTTTTCTGCCAGGCGATCTCGGCATCGAAGGTATGATCGATCTCATCGAACAGTTCGGCGATTAACTTACCCTTGGGGTCTTTCCTGACGACCTGGTTGACCTGTTTCAGGGTCTGATAGTAAGCAGTGTTCAGGCCAAAGGTGCCGCCCTTGAATTTCCCGGCAAGATCAAGGCCGCGGTGCATGGCCTGATAGCCGCTTTTGACCGCTCCCAGGTACAGGTAAAGGCTGCCGATCTGCTGGGTCATGAGCTTTTTTTGCTTACCCTGCTGAGCGAACAGATCGTCGAAGGAGAACGATTGCGCACTCGCCTGGCTCAGGTAAACGCGGGTGGAGAATAAAATAAGGAGGGTGATGATGCGCTTTGTCATTTTGTGTTGTATTGATGATTCATTATTTCAGTCCGTAGAGTTGTTGGACGGTCTTTCTGTCCCGTTCGTCAGCGGATCGCGACAGGCTGAGCTGCACGTTTTGGCGGTTGAACTGCCGCAGGTGGTCCAGGTTCAGCTGAATGGCTTGGGCAGCTTCGTCAATCCGCAGCCAGCGTTCAGCATCACCCATCTGCGTGGTCAGCGGGGTCACGGCAGAACGGACAGCGTCCAGGTTGCGAAGGCTCTCCTGTAAAATGCCACTGTAGATATTCCCCATATATGCCAGTTCTCGCGGCGCGAAATGCGCATCTTTCCGGAAAAGGGCGCTGGCTTGCCGGTATTCCGAAATGATCTGCCGCTGGCGATCGATCACGTCTTTGACCATTTGATAGTCCGCGATGAGCATTTTCACTTGCGCGAGTTCCTGATAATAGCTGGCATACAGGTTACGCTCTTTTTCCAGCCAACCCGAAATGTCATTCAGACTGTTCAGGTGCAGGTTGTTCTCCAGTTCCTTTTGCGTATTTTGCAGTACCAGGGTCTTGTTCTGCAGCCGCTGCACCCCAAGGTCGATCGCGACAATAACTCTTTTGATCAGGCCGGTAAAGGCGCCGGCTACCGGGACCTGCGCCCTGGCGGACGGTCGTGCGAAAAGTATCAGCATACTGGTGAGGAAAAAGAAAATCTGTTTTTTCATAGGATGTGGGGTTTTGTATGCTGTTCTGCGACCAGGGCGGCGATACCGGCTTCAAGACTGCCATGCTGCGCCGCATATTCCCTGACCTTTACCCGTTCTTTGCCCTCCGTCGTAAAGGCAAAATATTCTTCCGGGCACAGCTCATTTTTGTAGACCTTCATGACTTGCCCGCCGATATCGACAAAGATCTCGCGGTGGTCCTTGTTGACCGATAACAGGATGGTCTTGCCCTTATCGGACAGCCCGAGCGTGTCCTGCAACTTGTCGAACTTGCCCTGGAACTTGCGCATATCCATCAGGATCTTGATATCGGCGTTATTGATGATCGCGTCCTTGATCACCGGCGAGGATACCAGGTCTTCCAGCTCCTGGGTGATCACGATGGGGATCCCGTTGAACTTGCGGATGGTCTTGAACGCATACCGCAGGAACTCGGCCATGCCGGATCTCGCAATAGCCTTCCATGCCTCATCGATGGTCAGTACTTTCCGTACACCCGCCAGCTTGCGCATCTTGGAAATGAACAGTTCCATGATGATCAGCGTAACGACCGGGAAAAGGATCGGGTGGTCCTTGATCTGGTCGAGCTCAAACACGATAAAGGGCTGGCCCAGCAGGTCGAGGTTCTCCCGTGCATTAAGCAGGTAGTCGAACTCGCCGCCTTTGTAATACGGACGCAGAACATACAGGAAGTTGTCCATATCAAAAGCGCTTTCCTTTACACGGTGGCTTTTAAGCACCTCCCGGTAATCATGTTCCAGGTATTCGTAGAAGGAATCGAAGGCGGGAAACACCGAAGAATGCTGAGTGAGGTAGCTGTAATAACCCTGCAGCGCATTGGAAAGCGCGACGTATTCCGCCCGGTTAAAGGTCTCGTTCTCGCCCTTCCACAAGGAGACCAGCAAGGCTTTCAGGCTTTCCTTTTTTTCGGTATCCAGCACTTCCCCCCCGGAGAGGTAAAAAGGATTGAATTTGATCGGGTCGCTTTCCGTGTAAGTGAAATAATAACCCTTGACCGTATCACACAGCCCCAGGTAACTACCCCCAATATCAACGGTCACACAATGCGCTCCATGGTCATAAAGCGATCGAAGGATATGGTTGACGGTCATTGATTTACCGCCTCCGGAAGTGCCGCAGACCAGCGTACCCATGTTGGAGGTGATACCTTCCTGACGCGGCGCGTCAAAAAGGTCGGCATATACCGGTCTGCCGGACAAGCGGTCGCAGAAACGGATGCCCTCATTGGCGCCGGCGCTTTTGTAGTTGCTTTCCATGTTCAGAAAGCAGGCCGCCTGTTCGGCGAAAGTATCGAAGGTATCATTTACAGGGAAGTCCCCGGCATTGCCGGGAATACCTGACCACCAGATCTGTGCAGCACCGTCCGTCTCAGGTTTGGCCGCAGCATCCATGGCCGCCATCGCAGATAGCACCTGGTTCCCTTTTGTCTGCAATTTCTCCCGGTCGTCAGACCAGACCATCACATTGAAATGCGCTTTGACCGGTAAACGCTGTCGGCTGATGGCTTCGTTCAGAAAGTCATTTGTCGCGTCCAGCGCGATGGCGTTCTCGCGCGAATAAGCGGACAGGGACTGCAGACGCAGCCTTTTCTTCTCCAATTGTTTGAGCACCTGCTGCTCATCACCCACCAGGATGTACTGGTTGTAAATATGGCTGCAGTTCAGCAATAGGCCGAGCCGGGATGCAAAGCTGACCGGGAACCTGGTCTGATCGGTCGAATAGGGCCCATAGGTCAAACGCGGTCCGCAAACCGATGGCAGGCTGTCGGTGTCGCCAAGCGTATAAATGTCCACCTGGCGGTTACCGATCTTCAGCGTGTCTTCAAAGCTGATATCGCGGTATAACTGCTGTTCATCGTTCTCGGCAAGAAAGCAATAACGCTCGATCAGTCCCGCTTTTTTACGCTGGCTTTGTAGTTCTTCAGTGCCTAGCTGCTGCACGCTGATCAGGCGGGTATCTTCCAGCAGGCGTTTGAATTGCGTCGCGATATCCCGGAACTCCCGTATCGCCTGCGCGCCCAGCACGTCGCGCGGAACGAGCGTCGGCCGGATCAGGTTGGAGAACAGGGAGGTTGCCGGTCTGCGCCCTTGCGGTTGGCGGGTCAGGTAGACCAGGCAATCATGATGCAGGTATTCCCTGCCGCTGAAATAACGATCGCTGGCTTCGCTGAGGAACGTACGCTTACTTGCCGTCTGCTGTATATTTAACTGTTTTTTCAGGAACCAGTCCTGTTTGTGTAGCACGCTGTTTTTTGGCAGTACGCGAATGGCTTTTACCCAAGCCTGGTGCAGGCTTTCGTGGTCCTCGTCCGACAGTGTGAAGACCTCCGGCAAGGTGAGCCGGAAGGCCAGCGTGAAGGCTCCTTGTTTGGAGAGGATGGCACCCTGCTCGATCCCGAGTACCGGTAATATATCTTTAAGTTGTTTTTCCATTAGGGTCTTTAACTATTTTAGGTGAGGAAAAAAATGAATGAACAATGCTTATAAGCGTGGCTGTTTGCCGGGCTGATGACGGTGTTTGATGGCTTCATGTTCCCGCCGCAATTGTTCACGATTCTGCCGGATGAGCCGGGGGACCTGCGTTTCGCTGAGCGGAATCACCTCCGCCTTCAGTTCTTTAGGGATCGGGTAGCGCCGCAGCAGGGCGCGTTCATCCATGCCGTAAGCCCTGGCAGTGGCGACCGGGTCCAAGCCGATCTCATTCGGTATTTTGATCTTGACGATGCCGTTCGGGAACTCCGTTAGTTTGAGGTCCAGGTCGACAACCTGTTTCATGACCGGCTCATAAAAGGCCTCGTAATGCCAGCCGTCATCGGTCAGCTCAAAGCTTTTCAGGCTGATCACCGGGGAAAAGTTCGCCGCATGGCGCAGTTCCTGCAATTTCAGGTCGATGATGAACCGCTCACCGGCGATATCGATCTCCGGCAAAATGCCTTGCCGCCTTTTGTTCAGCGCGTCCGGGTCCACAACGATCTCAAAATCGGTCCTCCCGGCCAGTTCTGACAGCGGCACGCCATACATCTGCGACATGCCCTCAGGATCAAGCCTGGAAAGCGGCGGCACAACCACTGTCATGCCATGCGCCGGGTCAATGGCTGCATTCTTGGTGGCGGGATCCCATGCCAGCAGGTAGTGGTCGCCCCGGTCGCTCATCTGGTTGATGAATGAGATCTCGTTCAGCTGCTCATCGGTCTGGCGAAGTACCTGTTTCTCGACATCCACCACGAAGCTGGTCTGCTCGATACGGTAGATCACCGGTTCTTTGATCGGTCTCATGCGTTCACCTCCTTACCTGCTAATTGCTGAAAGAAGCGGCGGCTATAGGATTTCAGGACGCGTGGCACGCGTTTGCGGGCCATTGCCTTCATCAGGCCGTGCTCACCGTATTTATTGCTCAATCCGAAGATCCTGAAGCTGCCGAAGACGGCGGCAGGAACGCAAACGCCCAGGCAGACGAGCGTGCCGGCACCGGCGATATAAAGCGCCGCGAAAAGGATCATCACTCCGAGTACCAGCCCGGCGAAGTACCAGATATACTGCGCCCTCAAGCCGCGGAACTCGATGCTTTTGTTAATGCCCTTGTTGATGGTATAAATGCTGTTTTTCATGGTTGTATCTATGATAGCCGGATGCCTTTGCGCAGTCTCGCTTCGTTTTCCTGCGCATGATTTTGATGGAATGCCCGCTCACCGGCCAGCGAAACGATGATGGCTTCTTCCAGTGGCGGATGATTATTGGGTGGCTTAGCCGCATCCGGGATATGAGACAATTCTGTAATTGATCTTTCTGTCTGCTGCTGTTCTTCCTGCTTTTCACGGATCTTGCGGGTGATCTCCTTCTCCAACACGTTGAGCTCACTTTTCATCGCCAATAGCTCCTTGTCCCGGTCAAAGGGTTTGTCCAAAAGCTGCCTGAGCTGCGGAAGTTGCGCCTGCTGTTCGGCCAGTTCCCTGCTGTAGCGTTCCACCAGGTGGTCTACCTTGTCGATGGCACTGATGAAATAGCGCGCCGCCAGCTTCGGATTATCAGTGTTTGGCACGCCGGAACTCGCCGCGTAGTGGATGCTGCTGCCGGGCCTTTCCGCATACAAGATGTTGTATCCGTTCTCGAAAAGCTTTCCTTCCCTTGAACTTCGCTCTCGGTCTTGACGGATATACAGTTTGAAGCCATAGAGGTCGCCCAGCTCCCTGACGGTAGACCGACCAGCTTCCGGTTTCCATGTACGATAAATTTTGATCAGGTAATTACCGATGGCTTTGGCATCGGCGCTGTCCAGGTCCTGCAGCCTGATTGGGTTGGATTTGCCGCCATCTTTTTCTATTTTGAGCACGCCGTGATAGGCCTCATGATCAGCCTTCACCTCCGCCAGGATTCTGGCTGTTTGAACAGTTTGCTTTTCCAGATCTTCCAACGTGTAGCGTGCACGGGCGATCTCCCGGAAATGAGCCGTCCGGAGGCTTTCCATAACGGCGATCTTCTTCTCCAGCTTGGTCTTTTCCAGCAAAGAGGTGTCGCCGGACAGCATGGCGATATACTCCGAAAAGTTCATACCGCTCTTCTCGTCGATGCTGCCCTCATCGATCGTGCGCACGTTCAATTCGCAATTCTTCATCTGGCTGATGAAGGTCTGTTTGTTCTTAAGCAGGTTGAACTTATAGTTGTCCAACGACTGCTCAACGGCATAGATAAAGTTCAGGACCTTGTTGCGGTAATGGGACCTGGCCAACTGATTGCCCTGTCTTGCGCCGCGGCCATTACGCTGCTCAAGCTCGCTGGGCTTCCAGGGTATATCCAGGTGGTGCATGGCCACGACGCGTTCCTGTACGTTAAGGCCGGTACCGGCTTTCTCCGTGCTGCCAACGAGGATGCGGATCTCACCGCGGTTCATTTTTTTGAACAGTTCGGGTTTCTGCTTATCGGTCCAGTGATGGATGAAGGTGATGTGCTGCGCCGGGATGTCCATATCCCTGACCAACTTATCCTTGAGGGCATCATAAAGATTAAAGACACCTAGTTTCGGCGTGCCGATGTCACAAAAGACGATCTGTGTTCCGCGTTGCGGCGTACTTTCGCGGTACAGTTCTGCCAGCTTCCGGGCGCAGACGTTCACTTTATGGTCGGGATGGTCTTCGTATTTCATGGGATCGATCAGGCGCATGTCCGCTGCCATCTTTTTGGCGTAATTGGTCGCGATCAGCATACGGCCTTTATCTTCGTCTTCGGAAAGCGGCAGACGCCCGAGCAGGGTGGCATCACCATTTTTTGCGAATGTCATGAGTTTGCGGATATAATCCTGCTGCTCCGGGGTCGGCTTGATATTGACCAATTGTTCATCCAGGGCAGGTTTGTCCAGGGCAATATGCCTTGCGGTCTTGTAATCGGTGATCTCATTATAGAAAAGCGCCAGTTCAGGTACCTTGATGAAATGGCGGAATCGTTCCTTCGCGATGATCTCGTTCGTGACGGAGAACTCGAAATCGGTCGTTTTTTTGGCGAACACGGCCGCCCAGCCATCAAAGTTCTGGATTTGTTGGCGCTCCATCTCTTTTGGCCTCAGGTATTTGAAGATGAGGTACATTTCGGTCAGCGAATTGGATATCGGCGTGCCGCTCAGGAAGGTCACACAAAGGTCGCTGTTGAAACGCTCCTGCAGTGTCCTTACGGCGAACAGCATGTTCAATGCTTTCTGACTGCCTTCCGTATTGCCCAATCCTGCCACGCGGTCATGGCGCGTGGTAAAGGTCAGGTTCTTAAATTTATGGGATTCGTCAACGAACAGGTGGTCAACATTCATTTCCCGGAAATCAATGCCTTTGTCCTTCTTACCGGCGATATCGGCTTCCAACCCTTTGAGCTTAGCGGTCAGGTTTTTCTTGCGGATCTCCAGGCCCTTGAGCATGCGTCTTGATATCTTACCCCCTTCAAGTGCCAGCGTGGCCAGGTCGGCCTCCACATTATCCAGTTCGCCGCCAAAGATCTGCTGCTGGATCTCCGTGGATTGTGGGACCTTGCCGAACTGGTCATGTGTCAGGATGATGCAATCCCAGTTGTTGTTCCTGATCTCATGAAAGAGGCGCAGGCGCTTATCGGGCGTAAAATCATTTTCACCGGGTGCAAGGACCCTCGCAGCAGGATAAGCTTTCAGGTAAGTATCGGCGATCTGTTTGACATTGGCCTTTAGTGCCAGGATCATCGGCTTGTGGATGATGCCCAGCCTTTTCATTTCCTGCGCAGCCACGATCATGGTCAGCGTTTTGCCGAGACCGACCTCATGATCGATCAGCGCGCCGCGGTTCTGGACGATACGCCAGGCGGCGTTCTTTTGCGAACTGTAAAGATCCTCAATGCCCAATGCTGCTTTGTCCAGGCCCGGAAAGGTCTGGTGGCTGCCTTCATACGTACGCAAGACATAACAGTTAAAGGTATCGTTATACAATTGCTGAATGTCTTTTTGCTCTTCGCCCGGCAGTTCACCCAGCCACCGGACAAAGCCGGTACGTATCTGCTCGATCTTTTCATGCGCCAGTTGAATGGCTTCGTTGTCCGGGTAGCGTTTCGTCTGACCACCGCCAAGACTGACCTCGTAACTGAAATAAGGCGATGTGTTTTCCAGTGCATGCTCCAGTAGGGTATAGCCATAGGTCCTGCGGTTGCTTTCTTTCGGCTGGATGGCGAACTCCCGGCTGATCTTCAGATTTGTTCCCTGCACGTCTACTTTAAAACTGTCTGATGCCTGCATATAATGGATGGTGACCGGCAATTCAAAGAATTCACTCGCAAAGCGTTCATAATAGTGAAGCGGGAACCAGCGTTCGCCCAGGTTGAAGTCCAGCAATTCGAAAGGTATAGGCTCAGGCTGAACACGGCGGATCTCCCGGAGGCTATGGGCGATCTGCCCGTCTTCAGGCCGTTCTGCGGCTATCCGTTCCGCCGTCGACAGTTTCTCCACGACGTTCCCGGACAAATACTGGTCAGCGGTCTCCCATCGGCGCGTGGCGGGGTTGAGACAAATATGATTCCCCAGGCTGATAATGACCTCTTGCTCGCTTAGGCCGGTACTTCGGGCGATGAAGGCGGTGTCTACCCGGCCCATCTCGTTCAGGCATCGGGCCAATGCAGCAACCGGATCATCGGTGCGGTAAGTCTCGTTCGGTTGAAAGACCGGCTGCACAAGGATATCCGCGGGCAGGTATTGCTCATCTTCCTTGCGTTCGATGGAGGCAAGCGTTTTAAACCCATATTGTTCGTCGGCCAGGATAAGTCGACGGTTGTTCGGCCGGTTTAATTGACCGTATTTTTCGGTGAACTTCCGATAAGCGGTGTTCAGGTCCTCGCGCAGCGATGGGTGGGCCGTTTTCGTGACCGTCTCGGCGTCGAACAAAGCCAGGTAGCGGTCGCGCAGCGTAATATAGTGCCGATAAAAGGCTGCATCCTTTTGGTCGGCCAGCGGGGTGAATAGCGCCTGTGAACGGGGCTCGTCGATCCGGCTTAATGTCCCGATCTTTTCATCCAAAATAACCAGCGTGCCCTCCCGGTGAAGGTTCTCTAACTGATCAAAATACAGCTCGGTATTTTTTTCAAAGCGAAAATATTCCTTTAGGCTTTGGTCACCATGAAAATGGTAGTCATGGTTGTATTGCAACAGCGACGGGGCAAGTTGTTTGACCTCCTCAGCGAAGGCGGCGCCGCTAAGCCAGTTATGATGATGGCTGAGCTGCTGAACATTGGCAAAGATACGGTAGGCATATTGTTTGCTGACATGGAGTTTAGCGGTGACCAATACCAAGGCTTCATGCGCCGGCCGGTCGCCGGTGCTGATACTGCCGATGAGCCTTGCCGTGTTCCTGATGACCTGCGGATCATCAACGCTAATGTAGTCCATCGCCCGGTTAGTGCTTGCAGCCGGCGCAGTGTCGAATAGCCCTAACTGCACGCTTGCGGTATTCCCTTGGGCCTGGGGCATGGGAAGATAGCTCAGCAACGGCTTCTGTTGCAAGGAAGGTTCCTGCTGCTGATCGATGCGGATGGCCTCGAAAGCGTTAAGGTCAAAGCGCGCCTTGATCCCCTGCGACAGTTGCTTTTGCAGGCTGGTCCGGACGATCCGGTCCATATCACTGATCACCCGGTGTTCCTGGTAAACCTTGCCGTATTGATTTTTACCGGCCCCGGTTACCTCCGCTGCCACAACGCTAAGCCCGGCCTGATCGATATAGGCGTTTACCTGGTAGCTGCCCAGCTCATTGCTGCGCGCTACCGTTTTGACAAGTAGCTGTTCTTCCTCGCTCAGGGATACTTTCTGGTTGTCTTTTTGAACAAGGAGCAGGTGCGTCGGTGCTTCCACATTGGCATTGGCCTGCATGAGGTTATCCGGCATCACGCTGACACTGATGAACTTGGCACGCCCGAACAGGTAGACCCGGGCTGCTTCATTGGATGGGCTGTTCAGAAAGGCATCGGTCGTCAGGTAGGCCATGATGCCGCCGTCCGCAAGCTTGTCGAGCCCTTTAGCAAAAAAGTAATTATGGATACTGCCGGAAAGCTGATGGTTCCGGTAGGCGGGATCGTGCACGCGGAAATTCCCGAAGGGGATATTGCTCACGACCAGGTCATACCGGCCGTTCTCCTCATTAGCGGTCTCTTCTAAACCCATGACCTGCACCTGCGTAGGAACGGGCAGGGTAGCGGACAGGGCGTTGAGCACTTTGCCGGTCAGGTGATCCTTTTCGACCGCATTGACCGCGGTAAGTTCCGGGAATGCCTTCGCCGCCTCACTGATAAATATACCGGCACCGCTGCTGGGTTCATACAAGTAATTCGGCTGGATGCCATTTTCTTTCAACACAGCATACAAGGTCTGCGGGACAACAGCAGGCGTGTAAAAAGCGGTCAGCACGCTGTCCCGTAATGATCGCACCGCATCGAGATAACCCTTTTCGTCCAGGTGCTCACGCAGGACCTGGTGCAGCTCCACGATGGAGGGGTACAGCTGCAGGTCGGCTTTAGAAGCATTGAGCCTTTGCCATTCTGTCCGCTCACCGGCAGGGAACAGGATAGCCTTCAATCCACCGAATCCGGCATACTTGCGCAGCATGGCCATATTTTCCGCGCCCAGCTGATCGCCGGGGCGGTAGGCCAGCGCGATACGGATGGCTGCGATATTGTCGCGAAGCGTTTGCAGGGCTTGAAAGGCCATAAGCTTAATTTGACGGATTTTGGTTTTCGAGATATTCGGCGATCATACCGGTGATGGCCGCCCGCAGCGCGGGCAGGTCTTCGTGCTCTTCACCGAAGCCAAAGACCTCGAAGATGGGTTCACAGGCGCCGCTCATATTGATCAGTTCGTAGGTGAGGATGCCGCTGCGCTGCATTTGACGGTGGACCTGCGGGAACTCGTCCTCCAGCAACTCTCTCATCCAGCTGAAGCGGGAGGGGCGGAGGTCACGGGTAAGTTCCTCAAGGCAAAGCGCCTCGATCACATAGCCCGGTCGGTTCTCCTGTTGCAGCTGTTGTATCAGCCCGCTGATGGAATCGACCTTGCTGCCCAGGTAATGGCTGAGGCGATGGTCCTCCTGCAGGGCGATGAGCAGGTCCGTATGATGCTGCACCATGTAACTATGCAGTTTGCCGATAAGTAATGTTTTCATGCTGCTGGTTTAAAGGCCGAAAAAGGATTTGATGATGGTGGCCACGACCACAAGGAAAATACAGGAGCCGAACCAGGCAGCGGCGACCTTGGAGGTGTCCTGGTCACCGGCGTTCCATTTCGAGTAGACCTTGACCGCGCCGATCAGGCCGAGAATGGCACCGATGGCATACATCAGGCTGGTTCCGCTCTCGAAATAGCTGCGAACCTGGGTGTTGGCCTGCTGGATGCCGGCATTACCGTCCTGCGCACCGGCCTTAAAATAATTGAGGGTAACGACCGCTGCTGCGAGGGCAAATGTTCTGAGGACACAGCCGAACGATCTTCTTTTGCACTTTTTCATCTTCATATCGTTTGTTGTAATATTTGGTCAAGCGTGTCCTTTACCCGCTCCCGGTGTTTCCGGGAGGGGTGGGACAAAGCTGCCGCCGTGACCCGCACTTGTGGCAAATGGCTATTCAGCACTGGGCCGGGGCAGTTGATCTTGTTAAACTAATTCCCCCTGGTAGCCCCGCTGAACGCGGGGACCGGGAAGGCACGGCGGGCTAAGCGCTCCACCACGCGTCCACTTCACTTTTGCTCAGCAGCGCCGTGCCGGTATCTTCGCATTCTCTGACGATCAGGTCATTGATCTGGTCGCGCTCGGGTGTTGACGCGATGTCCGGGAAATCGTTAAGGATCTTTTTTAGTTGGGGAACCAGCTTTTGCGGGTCATACTTTTGACCGTTCGCAGCGCGGATGTATGCCCGCAAACGGTCAGCCAACGTCTTACTTTCGCCCTTGAAGACATGTGGTTTCCAGGTGGCTTCTTCTGGTATCTTTTCAGGAAATTGCGGATCCACAGCTTCCTGCGTCTCCGGTTCGTAGATCAATGCTTCGGGCAAATGATTTGCGTGATCATGGTTCCCGGTAAACTTCCGGATCAGCTTTGTGATCTCCTCACGATAATATCTCCAGGCGACGAAGGCATACCAGGCGACGCCGCAAAGACCTACCGTTGCCATGTAGGTATTCCAGCTGATGTGATCGAATAGATGGCTCATATTGAATTGCTTTTGTTTCTCGATAAGGCTGTATGCCTTTCTGAGTACAAAGCAATCCGATTTGACAATGCGCATAAACTTCAACTTTTCTTGAAGCCCAATTGCAGTTGTTGAAGCCTGTTGTATATCAATGCTTTAACTTAGGTGAAGTCGACACCGTAAGGTTTTTTATTGACTTCGTTAGGCTTTCAAGTTGCAAAGGATTTAAATAGTTAGTATCACTTGTTTAGCTTTGAAAGCCAAGTGATTTATATATTTGGGAGTTCCTTGAGGATCAAAAGGCTGATTTGGCCCGGATCGTTCAACATCAAAGATTTGATTACAGGTTATAAACCTGTCCTGCAGTTAGGCCTGAAAATCAATTGGCAGTTAACGCCGAGCTGTTACAAAACATCCACAATCTTATTACCCTTCGGAATCAAACCTGGTTCCTTTTGAAATAAATATGGTAATTCAGTATATTTAAATCAATAATCACAAGTAGTTTAATGTCAGGGCTTTATTTGCTAAATCCCATAGGGCTGGGTGAGAGCATCCTAACGGTTCAATCAACCGAAAAAGCGGAGGAAATAACCATGGTAAGAAACGTCCCAAATCTCAAAGTATTTGCTTTACGCAGGATGTTTATTGCCGGCAAAGTGAATAAGAGCGCAGCAGCACGCGACCTTCACATAGACCGACGAACCATATTCAGATATTTCCAGGAGTTCAAAGAGATCCAGAAGCATTTTCCCGAAAAGTTAAATGATATGAACTTCTACATGCCCCGTGGTGAGCGTTCACACCGGCTTACGGATCTGTATAGCGCGACAATTAAGCTGTTGCCTGAAGTGATCGCATTGGAACGTAAACCAAGATTAAGCGCACGGTCAGCTTATCAAAACTACATCAAGCTTTTCCCGGAAGGCTATTCTTATTCGCCGTTCAAAGACGCTTTATTCAAGTATTGCAAGGAAAACAATATCAGTCTGATCTGCAATAAGATCATCCCTATTATTCCAGACGAGGACAAAGAAGTATTAAGTAACTGGCGAAAAGGTAACGACCATCAAAAATGGCAGATAGCCGTTGTTCTGGAAGCTGCGAACACACGGGTGTCACTACTTGCAACGGTTGCTAAGGTCGAATGCTGCTTTGAAACTGCGCTAAGATGGATCAAAATTTATAAAAATAAAGGACTGTCCGGTTTTGAATGGACGTATACGATGAACCCGGAGGTCAAACGGAGAATGGAGACAAAGATGGCTAACGTTCTGCATCTGCTGCAGCAAAGTCCCAAAATCCATGGGCTGGATAAAACAGCTTGGTCTACCAAAGATTTAGCTGAAGTTTATGAAAGGGTACACAATCAGCGGATGTCCGCAGCCGCAGCTTCTTGGTATCTGCGAAAACAAGGTATAACAACACGACGGGCTAAAGAAGTTTTGACCAGCCCTGATCCGCTGTTCCGAGAGAAGTTTTCTGCGATACAGGCCATTTTGGAAAATCTTGGTCCGGATGAACGCTTCTTCTCCATTGACGAATATGGCCCTGCATCTGTACGCCCCAAGGGTGGAAGAGCGTTGGCTATTCCAGGCACCAGACCAATATTCGAACAAGTAAGAGCAGGTGTCAATTGGTTCATTATGTATGCTGCTTTGGAATTAGCTACCAATCAGGTCACACACTTTTATACCAAGAAGAAAGATACTGATGAAATGATCGTCTTGATCGACAAGCTTATCGAACAGTATAAGGGCATGCGTAAACTGTATCTATCATGGGATGCAGTAAGTTTCCACTCGTCAAAAAAACTGCTTAGTTATATCGACGAACTGAACTCGGAAGCGTACCGAAAAGAACATCATACCCCGGAGATTGGCATTGCACCACTACCAGCCAGTGCACAGTTTCTAAATGTGATCGAATCGGTGTTTTCCGGTATGTCCAAATCAGTCATTCACAACAGTGATTATAAATCGCTTGACGCTTGCACAAATGCTATTGACCAATACTTTGACAAGAGGAACAAATTCTTCCAGGCAAACCCTAAAAAGGCAGGAAACATTATCTGGGGAAAAGAGAAGGTGAAACCTGTCTTTGATAAGGCAAATCTCTGCAAAAAGCGATAAGTACGCTAACTGAGTTGCTGCAATAAACTACTTTTGACAATATGCATATCATCTGCCATCTTCTTAACAATGGCTTCATAGTGGTCACATAACTCTTTTATCGCCTTTTCATATAGCTCATAAAGATCACTTTTCGATTCAGCAAGCGCGTGTCTGATGGCATCTGTCAGGTCTAAAACAGTAAGATAAAGTTCTTTGGACTTTAAGTTAGATGCGATTATTTCTTGAGTAGATAGCGAGACATCAAAATAGAGACTGACCAGGTTGTACTTCCAGTTGTCCTTGTCAAGCTCATCCATATAAGCTTTCATGTTCTTCAGCTCCTGATTTAAGAAGTCAAGGCTCTTTTCGCTTCGGGCATTGTGATAGTTCTTCCAGTATTCAATGTTCTTCTTGACAATGGCCATCTTTTCACCGTTAACAAAGTAAAAGTTCTCCGCTATGTCTATCTTTTTGTCCCGATAGGTTTTCTTAAGCTCGCTGTTTGACTTTCTCTTGTCAGCAAGGTAGGAGAATATCCCAGTGAGTCCTTGCGTAAGCAGCGCCCCGATCAAACCAGAAAAGGCACTTACCTGGATCAAAATACTTTCATTTGCCATGACTCTTTACGATTACGATTTGATATCAAATTTACAAAAAGATTTGCAATTGCTAAAAATATTAGCATAAATTTGTGGTGCTTAATCTTACAAACATGAGTGACTACAAGGTGCAATTATCAGCAGAAGGGACGATGATAGAAAACTTCAGCAGACCGTTTAAGATGAGGGTGAGAAAGAATGTGAAGTTAACGGAAGATTGCAGCACAGCCGTACTTGAAGCTGCGGTATACAAGGAAGATGGTACATTTGTGCAGACCTGTAGTTACCTGTTTGAAGCGCTGGATAGTCAAGACAAACCGGTATCAGAAGTGAGTTTAGATGAATTTAACAACGCAGTGGACTTCTTCTTCACCTCGTTGCTTGATACCGAATATTATATTAAGCGCACACCTCGTGCGTCCAGCCTCTGCCATCCGGCAATGAAAGCATTTAAGTTTGATTGATGCTGATATTAAGCTACTAGCAGCTTTTTTGTATTGATTTTAACATATGATGTTTTTGGATTATTATAGGCTACTTAGTCAGCTCCCTGCATTTAATTGGTCGATTTCGTATGTCGAGTAGTGGCCTGTGATCTTTAGGATTGTTTCGGATATCTGATAAAAGTGAATTATGAGAGTCGATCACTCTGGCGTTTTTTACTGGTAGAATTAGCTTGGCAAAATATAATTGTTGGTTTATTTCCTTATAATTGGAGTGCTGTATCATAAATCCGTGTTGAAATAAAAAACATGTTAGCTTATCACTTCTTTTTTTCTTTGCGTTTTTTCTCAAAGCCGGTTATTAATCTTCCGCGCAAATTTTAATGGAGCTAAGATTTATGAGCACTTTTTGGTTATATCCGACTGGAAATCAATTTTGACATAACACCAGAATTTCGTGCTATCGGAAAGCGGCCCCATCCACTAAAGTAATTTTAAAACAGATAGCACTCCATCATTTTTGAATTGGCGCCCGGTGAGTCAAAGATCTTCTTTGAAAAAAACTGCTTCATGAAGAAATCAAGATCGAATTGACACTACAACATGAACTCGGGCTATTCCATTATTTCCTGAATTCACTCGAAACTTCAATTGGTAGGTCTGAAACAATTTTTCACCCTTCTGTCCCAGATATTATGGACAGGTTTTCAAATTTTATTGCTTTAAGTCTATTTAGTCAACAACCATGGAATTAGACTTTCTGCCAAAAATTTTATGCAGAACACCTGTTTTTGCTCAAAATTCTGATTTTTGTATCAAGCGAAGTACTCTTTATGAGTATATTAGGGATGCGTCACCTGAGCTTTATAGATCACTTCAAAAAGGAGATCAAAAAAATGACCTGATTGACATGCACACGCAAGACTTCGCGGTGTGGAAATATTTCAATCGCGCACGCTTTCGGGCTACGCCGTTCGGTAGATTGGCAGCCGTTTCCTTAATTGACCTCTGTCGAACACCCAATTTTGAAGCAAGTAAAATTCAGCTTTACGCGGACATCGATCCGGTATCCGTTCTGGATTGGGACGATCTGAAAAAATTTGATCTTTTAAACAAAAAAGCTTCGCATATTGGAGAAAACCTACAAACAAATGCAACAGCTTACGCAGTCCATGGGCATCAAAGGTATCTTCATCTAAATGCCGGTTCTTATGAACTTTGTGAAGTTGTCCAGCGGCCGGAAGTGAATTGGATATTGGAACAATCAAGACACACTATTTCTGCTAATGAGCTTATCTCCGAAGGCAGTCGAAAATTCAATACCTCAAAAAAAACTTTTGCAGAATTGCTGGAGAAGTTGATTGATATTCAATTGTTGTGGTCCGATAAATCGACAAACGTTATCGGCAGTAGAAAAGCGGAATCAGCAAGTGATGTTAGCCATAACTGTCAACGGTATTTTTTGACAGAAAGAAAGGTCAAAGTTGCTGACTATCACGAACCGTTGTCTGCTGAGATTAGGGAAGCTGTCGATTTTTTAAATAAAAATTTGCCTTACAGTGAAAATCTGTCAATGTCTGACTTTAAAACAGCTTTCATTAAAAAATTTGATCTAAGGTTCGTCCCTTTGAATATTGCACTGGACCCGGCATTAGGTATCAAATATGCGGGTTTCGATCTTCAGTTTGCTCAGCATGGTTCGATGATAAATGAGAAAATATTTGCTGGTCAATATTCTGGACAGAGTAGTACAACGATAGGCTATGATCCGGTCAGGAGATTTATATTGAACGAAATGTGTTCGGGCCAGCACCATGTCGACCTGGCAGACATGATAGCAGAAGAAAGTATCGAGGCACCGCGTCTTCCAAATAGTATAAGCATACTTTATCGTAAATTTCGTGACAAAGTAGTTTTACAGAGCATAGGTGGTTGTACCGCTAATCAATTACTGGGACGATTTTCGCTTACTTCTGATGCCATAGAAGACTTTTGTTTGCAGATTGCCGAACTGGAACAACATTCAAATCCAGGCATTGAATTTTTCGATGTGAGTTACCAGGCAGAAAAGCATGTAGACAATATCAACCGCAGAAAGCATCTTTACAATATCGAATTTCCGATTTCGGGATATGGAAAAGGACGTATTATACTTGACGGAAACGATATTTTTGTCGGTGTGCGCAGGAACGAGGTCATTTTATATTCAAGAAGCTTGCGTAAAAGAGTTGTTCCGAGAATAGCGACAGCTTATAATTACAGGCGTTCGGACCTAGCGCTTTATAGATTTTTGTCTGATCTCCAAAACCAGTCTTTACGGACAAACCTCGGGATAAACATAGACGATATTGTTCCCGGCATGAAGCATTATCCGCGGATTAGTTACAAAAATATCATATTAAGCCCGGAACGCTGGTTAATACCTGGATCATTGATTGATAAGTTAAGAACGTTGGGTAGTAAGGCTGCAGTTATTCTGCTAAGGGAATGGCTAAGCAACTTAAATTGCTCAATCTTTCGAGCCGGGAACGGCGATCAAACGCTGATCTTTGATACAGGCGATCCTTTGGATATCGGGATGCTGGTTAAATTCCTCAAACAGCAGAAGGTAACACAGGCTTACCTTGCCGAGGGATTGATATCAGAACGAAGTGACGTCATCGACGAAAACGGTCATTCTTATGCTGCTGAGATGTTGTTGTCGGCAGCACATCGCAAACAAATATATGAACCGATCGACATACATCCTTCGTCTCTTGCACCCGACTCAATATGCAGGAACTTATCGCCAGGCAGCGAATGGCTGTATTATGAATTGTATACACATCACTCGGTGAGTAATGAGTTGCTGATCAATTTCATTGCACCTTTTTTTAAGACATACCGCTCATATATTCGTAAATGGTTCTTTATCAGATACGCTGATCAAGGGGAACATATCAGGCTTAGGATACATTTAAAGGACCGATCTGCGGTGTCACATTTAATGATATCCTTGAATGATCTGCTTGATGAGTTGCTCAGAAACGGGAAATTAGCTGACGTCCAAATAAAAACGTATAAGCGGGAGATCGAAAGATACGGTGATTGTCGCATGATTATCCTGGAAGATCTCTTTCATGCTGATTCGGAAATTGTACTCTCCACGATTAAACATGGTCCGTCGCTTAACGCTTTATATGCCTCGACAATTGACTTTGTCAATGACTTGTTAAAATGCGCCTTTTCCTCTCAACAAGATGCTGTACTCTTTGTCCAACAAATGGTTGAATATTTTAACAGGGAATTTGATTTAAATGGCTCCTCATTTAAGGAAATCAATAAAGGCTACAAATTATTTAAATCAAGCCCTGTCCCGATTTTTTTTAAAAAACACAGGAAACATAAGCTGTTGATGAAGAAAGTCCAAAGATGTTTGGCAGTGGGTGATCGTTCAACCGTTGCCGATCTTGTAGCTGATGTTATTCACTTGCGTGTCAACCGGCTTTTTCCTGATCAGCAGCGGAAGCATGAGGCGTTGTTGTATCAGTATCAGCTGAAGGATATGAAAAGGCCTCAAGATCATTAAGTGCTTCAAATTTGATCACAAGCTTGGTTTTGAAATAAGATTCGGAACCGACGCTATAATCAAATTGAAATTGATTTCCATAATTTGCCTTCAATCGATGTTCAATATTTTTTAGACCTGTTGAAGAGGTCGGGCGCGTGACGCCATAATTGATTTTATTAGAAGTTTCGATGATCAGGTTCGCGCTATCAGCGTAAACTTTTATTATCGCCGGAGCACTTTCCTCGTGCATGATGCCATGTTTAAATACGTTTTCCGTCAGGGTAAGAATAATCAAAGGGATGAAAAGAATGTCCTCAAGTTCCTCATCGTAGTCCAGATTTATAAATTGCTTTTGACGTACGCTGTGCAAATAAATCAGCGCCTGTACTTGCTCAAGTTCCTCTCCAAGCCTTATAAACCCACCAATTTTATCCGCATGGATGGCAAAGCGCATGATATTTGCCAGGGAGCTGATACCTTCAGCCAAGTCTGGTGAGATCTTACGCGCATTGTGGTAAAAGTAGTCCAATGTGTTAAAAAAGAAGTGAGGATTTATTTGAGCGGTCAGGTATGCATTTTGCGCCCTTATCGCTTCCTTTTGCGCAATCTGCTTTTGTATAATCTCTTGCAAACGCTGTCGTTCAACCATGTCATATTTTTTTCTGGCGTCAATCAGCGTAACAAGGTAGTAATACCCCGTCGAGAACCCAAGAAATTGAACACAGCGGTATAGTGTTCGGATCACATACACCCCGGTGAGATTGACGCTGACTGCCGAACTGAAAGCACCTATTTTTTTTAGCAAGAGGTCAACCAGGTAAGAGCCTAAAATAAAAAAGGAGATTTCGAAGATTAATGCAAGAGGAAGTCGCCACAAAAACTGTGCGCTTTTCTTAAACACCCAAGGCAAAACATGCAGTGAATTAAAGTAAAATAACCCGATGATCAAAAGGTAATGAAGTACATAGGTCATAGGGTGGCCGAATTCCCCAAATGAAAGCCCGATAAATAAGGTCTCCCATAGAATGAAAGCAAGCCAGGACATAAAGTGAACGCGGTTTCGTACGGCCCATTGCAGAAAAGCTTTCATCATCAATTCCAGATGTTTCACACAGCAATATAGCCCTTTTATCCCAAGAATTTTTTTGAGGCATTGATTTATCCTTAGTTGCAAGAAAAAAATATGAAAACAAAAAAGATCACCATTGAAAAAAAAGTTCTGGGCGTATTCAAATCGAAAGCTCGCCCTGCTAATCCAACAAATGAAACTGATCCTACGACTACGATCATTTCTATTACAAGAACAGGATTTTAGCAGCCAGCCATTTGAGAAGCCGTTTAGTTACGGCTTCTCAATAGTTTTGTGTCCAAAAATCTGGTAAATTCCTTGCGGTACATATCACCAATGGTAATTTGCAGGCCGTTGATCATTTTAATGGTGTTTCCGTATATATGTTCGATATAGTTTTTACTGATTATAAAACTTCTTTGAAATTGCTCAAAACCCGGGTAAGACTTTAGAACTGCTGCCACCTCTCGAAGCGTCATATGGGTCAGGATGTTACCCGAAACCGTGTGGATAAGGACGTAATTTTGTTTACTTTCAATAGCAATCACATCAGCAAACCTGATCTTGACCATTTTAAGGGCATCATTAGAATTTTTAGCAAGGAAAAAATCGTCAACCGGCGCAGCTTGATCTCTCAAAACAGGTTTAGGAAAAAGTTTTGTTATGGTCGCAGCAAATTTGGAAAGAGAAAAAGGCTTTAACAGAAAAGCGTCTGCATCGGCTTCAAAAGCTTCATAGGCGAAATCACGGTAAGCGGTAGTAAATACAAGTTTATTTGTTTTGGATTTTATCTTAAGGGACAAATCGATACCGGAAATAAAAGGCATATTGACATCCAGCAAAATCAGGTCAACAGTATTACCTGAAGTGAGTTCAGTAAGTGCTTCAACCGGATTTGTATAAGATTTAACAAGTTGCAGTGTCGGTAACTCATTGATGTAATCTGTCAGCCAGTTTACAGCCATAGGCTCGTCATCGATAATAATACATTTGTAAGTTTTCATCTCTTTAAAAATTAGTGTCTCGGAAATTAAGGGGTCAATGTGAAAAGGAAAAATCCTTATGACTTGTGCTTCCATGGAAATAATTGTGTTATGAAAACAGTTTTGATAGCCGATAAAATCAATTTGTGTCACTAAATCGAAATAAGTAGTTTTAAATATGCTGAGAACCATTATCATCGACGACGAACAATTTTCAATAGATTCTATATTAAGCTATATCGAGCTATTGCCCCAATTAAACGTTATTGCGACCTATCGTAATCCGGTAGAGGCCCTTTCATGTATAAAAAGCAGTGATCAGGCGGATATCATTTTTCTGGATATTGACATGCCTAATCTTTCTGGGATCGAGTTAGCAAAAGCCTTACGTGATAAAGTTGGAAAGTTAGTTTTTACTACAGCTCATTCTGAATACGCTTTTGATGCTTATCAAGTTGATGGTGACGCTTTCTTACTTAAACCGATCACGTTCGCAAAGTTTTCATTAACTGTTAACAAGCTTTTTCCACCAGAAAAAGAGATAAATAATATTTCAGCGAACCATTTTCTTGTAAAAAATAAGGATGAGAACCTGCGGATCTTAAATGTGTCATTTGAAGATGTAGTCGCTTTCGAAGGTGCGACCAATTATGTAAAGATCCACTTGATAGATGGTAAAGTAATCACCGCTTATCTTACGATAGGGGATGTCTTAGGGATTGTTGCTGACAAGCCACAATTTCAACAATTTCACAGAGCTTTCATCATTTCGACTGCTTATATACGATATATCGAGGGCGGGTTGGTGAAATTGAACAACATGTTACAATTCAACGTTGGTGAAAAGTTTAAGCCGGCATTTGACCGGTACATAAGCAATCAACTGTTAAAGACTACCAGGAAAAACAACTCAAAAAATTGACCCTATTTATGAGTTAGAGGCATTCCCGACTTTTAGATCGACACGATCTCCAGTAATGCGTGTTACCTGTCCAAACACCTAAGTGTTAAAATACAATAATTGATTATTTACTTCGTACGCCGCTTTCACCGGTTATGAAATCTAATTGATAATCCAAAACACAAAAACCATCTTTTGTCCGCATTCTGCTTCCGGACATATAAATCTGATAGTCGGTATTGGGTTGTAACTTCACTTTCATCGTGAGCCGTCTGTTGCCGTTTGAAAATATGAATTTTTCAGGGATCGGATAATGTGCCCGTCCCTTGGGTCCTGCGCCAAAAAAATATCGAACACCATCAAGGCTTTTATCGAAATCGAAAGATATTTCTGTAATACCGGGATCCACAACTTGTCTGCTGTTTGGAAAGGGTGAAACGGCAATAACTCTGGCACAATTCGCGAAGTAGTCTTTTTGTAACTGCTCCAGATCACTATCCAGCGTTCTATAAAACGCAACTAAAGATGGCATGTATTGCTCAAGTACTTCATAGCGCTCCCTTTTGGACCGGTAGTTTTGTAGTTGATCGATCAACTGTTGTATCCAGATAAAGCCCAATGCCATTTGGGATTTGATTTCCCGATCAATTTCTTGCTGGGCCAAATTATGGTCTTTAAGATAGATAACCACAGCCGCTCTTACCATAGCCTCATTGTACATGGTTTCCCAATCTTTATATGCCAGATTGACCATTTTCGTTTTTTGTTTTTCGAAAATAAGCTGGCCGGAATTTGATAGATCTTTCCGGAAAGTGGCCGTCAAATCGTTCACAAATGAATGATTAAATTCATGGATGATCGTGTTGACGTAGAATGTATCATCAAATGTCGGTTTTCCCGTCTCGTCAAAAGTGGCAGCCCCGATAATTGCAAATACCTGACGCTCACTTTTCGATAACTGCAGATGAGGGCCGTAACTACCTCCGCCGTTGGCAAGTCCAATGATCACCTTGAATTCTTCTGCTGATCTGCCTCCATAAAACGTGTTGAACCACTGAAAATCTATTTTGCGGAATAGCTTGGTGAACTGGCTCTCTGCATACGCGTATCTTCCTTTTTGTTCGCTAAAGAACGAGCTACAATCGCTATCGGCATAAAACCCACGCAACAGCGATATGAATTTTTTTGCGTTTTCAGCGCTCCATCTGTTGTTTAGTTCAGTCGGATAAAAGGGTACGTTTAACATGATCTGCGGTGGATAGGAGAGATGTACAGCCATGGCCATGACGGCGTCATACGAGATACCGCTACTGTCATGTAACTCACGCGCGAACTTTATCATCGGGTGTTCGGAGTAGCTGTCAAAATGTTTATGGATAGCCTTTACATAATCAAGATTTTCATCTTGATTGAACTCTTTGTTACCGGCCAGCCGAAAAATGATACTCAAGAGTTCTACGCGTTGATCGACAACAGGTCTGTCTATAGCGATTACACTTTTTGTGAAAAGTAATGATAAGAAGATCAATGATAGGGTAAATGTTTTTATCATGATATGAAAGGGATGTGATCTGATTGACTTTTTTACCGTCCGGAGGTTTAAAGAATAAGATCAGATAGCAATGTACAGTGGCTTACATTACGATTTGGCGCCAATATATCACTGTCAGGCCACTGTAAGCGAAGGGTAATTATGAGCACATTTTGAAGGAACTTACCGTATTTGTCATTCGCTTGGAATTGGAATGAGAAAGTTTTCTTGATGAAAGGGTGGTTTTCCTTGACAGAAGGATTGTAGAATTTTTCTCTCTATAAGTAGCTTTAATTAAATCAGAATTCCCCCTTTTAGGTGCCAAAAAGACGGATACCTAAACCTTATCATAATTATTTATATGAAATACGCTTGTGCAATTTTCCTTTTACTGATAGCAGGCACCCTCAAAGCGCAATCAATTTATGGAAAAGTAAGCTCTGCCGGCTCACCGGTAGCTTCTGCAAATATCAAGGTTCAGGGGGATGATAAAGTTGAGCGGCTGAGCACCAGCGACAATCAAGGAGTATTCACGATTAGAGGGCTGGCCCCCGGTAATTACCATGTTTACGTTTCCCATCTCGGATTTACAAGTGCCGACACCGTAATTTATTTAAAGGATTCATTAGCTCTACAGATAAATCTAAAAACCAGCGCCACGCAATTGGATAGCGTGGTCGTTACTTCAAAAAAGAATCGCTTTGATTCAAAAATCGACAGGGTGTCATATCGGGTTGATGGTATTTCGCTTTACCAGAACAAGTCCGTCACGGATATACTTAAAAATATTCCCAGGCTTAATGTAACCCGCTCATCCATTGAGATCCGAGGCTCGGGCCCCGCAGCGGTTATGATCGATAATCGTATGATCTACCTGTCAAGTAAAGATTTACTCGACTATTTAAATATTTATAAGGATGATATCCAGAGTGTTGAGGTGATCACTAACCCTGCGGCGAATTATGATGCCCAAGGTTCTGCATTGGTAAATATCGTCACCAAAAAAAGAAAAACACCGGGTTTGTTCGGGTATATTGAATCAGCAGCTACCAAAAATTCTTATTGGGAAGCAGATCAGTCGCTTGGTCTGAGCTTTCGAAACCGAAATTTCAGCCTTTCTGGTTCTTATGGCAACTCGGTCGGAGCTTATCGGGAAACACTTTATAATCAATCAAATTTTATAGATGATCATCTGACTGACTACAGGGATGAGGCATCTAACAAAAACCATATCAACAGTAACCGTCTGACGGTCATCACCGAACTCCTACTAAGCAAAAGATCAAGGGTTTTCGCTTCGTATAATTTAGTCACAAACCGGGGTAAAACAGATCAAGATCACATTATTCGTTATCAAAATTACGGGTCCACGGATTCTACGGGATTGACCAAAGGAGGAAGTAATAACCATGGTGACACGCATTTGTTAAACGCTGGTTACAATACGCAGTTCGGAAAGAACAATACACTGGATGTTACGGTGGATTACGTAAATAGGTCCAATGATCAAAACTCTTTGACAACTACGTCTAATTATTTCTCAGATCTGTCTACTGAAACAGGCAATAGGTACGATCTGATCAGTACAGGCCATCTGCCTAAAAACGTAACCAGTACAAAGTTTGATTTTCGCTTACCCGCAGCATTCCTTAAATATAACGTAGAGGCTGGTGGTAAATGGACCCTTTTTAACAACAATAGCAGAACCTACTACGATCAGTTGATAAATGGCGGAACGATCTTCACTGGTATAAACACTCGCGACACGTTTAATTACAGAGAACAGAACATTGCGGCCTATATCTCCGCAGATAGGGCTTACGCTAAATTTACGGTAAAACTGGGTTTAAGATACGAGCAAACCTTGACAAGGGGAACATCAGGCAACGATGTCTTCAGAAACAATTTTGGCAACTTATTTCCAAGCGTTTACTTTCAGTACAAACTTCCCAACGCAAGTTCAGCCACGATCTCCTATTCGAGGAGGATCATAAGACCATCCTTGTTCGATGTCAATCCCTTTAGGCTGTACTCCTCGATCTTTTCCTATTATGTAGGTAATCCCAGGCTCATACCAAGCCTGCAGGATAACTTGAATTTAAGTTATAATTTAAAGGGTCAGCTTTTGTTCAGTGCGTTTTACAACGTTATCCATGACCCCGTGATCACTGTACCCACCAACATGGGAAATGTTATCGAAAATGCAAAACAAAATAACGGCCTTCAAAAAAACTACGGGTTTAATTTTGATGGAAGTGTTGATCTGATCAAGAACCTGCAAAGCAACTTTAGCTTTGGAATCAGCAGCTATCAATTGAGAACTGATCTGGCCTACTATTTTAATAACAAGCCTGTCAACATTAACCTGTCTACGACACAGTCATTTCAGATCAACAAGAATTTAAGCGCTGACCTTAATTTTTCCGCCACTCTTCCGGGCGGCGGTTATTACATATCAAAGAGAAAGGGCTATTCCAGTCTTGATATCGGTTTGACGCAGTCTCTAATCAAGAATCGATTGCTCATCACTTTAGCCGGTCAGGATATCCTGAAGACAAATTCTCAGGGTTCGACCACAAGCACCCCCCAATTCATCAACACCAATAGAAATTATTATGACTTCCGGCAGCTTATGTTGACCGTTAGATACAAATTCGGCAAAGAGATCAGCGTAGTGAAAAAAAGGCCGGTCAACCAGGATATCAACAGGGTCAGGTAGCGCAAGCCATCATGATCAATATAGTGAACGGTTACTTAATACATTGATAAACGATCAACGGTGGAGTAAAATCGTGAAACTTTCTCCTATTTATTAATCTCAATATCAACAACATGCTGAAGAAAAATCTGAAGTCATTGGTTGAAAACAACAACCTGAACAGCACAGGGAATTTTGAGGTGATCTATGACGCAAATGCAATGAGCATTGCCGGCGGCGGAACATGTCAAAAATTAAATTCTTGTGATGAATACACAGGTGATTGCCCCAATCTGACGACCTGCGGTACGTACAGCAGTCCAGCGGTATAATCATACCGAGGCCTAAAAGATCAACGGTAGAGTAACATCTATAAACTTTCTCTGATCCCTTAACTATCATTTTTAAAACAATGTTAAAGAAAAACTTAAAATCATTGCTGGAACGTTCCGGAGACACTTCCGGAAGCAGTTTCGAGGTCATTAGTGATCCAAACGCACAGGATGTATCGGGTGGTACAGCAACATGTCAGAAATTGGAAACATGCGTCGAATATTATGGCGATTGTCCAAATCTGACATCTTGCGGAACCTTTAACTACGGCAGCGGTATCGCCTAATGCGCCGATCAAGATAGGGTAATATCGAAAAACTTTCCCTGATGTCTAACTACAAAATTATACGACCATGCTAAAAAAATCGCTTAAATCACTGGTAGAGAACAGTAATTTGAATACTGGTGATCAGTTTGAAATTATTCATGACGAAAAAGCCATGGATTTTTCGGGAGGTGTGAGCACTTGTCAAAAATTGGAAAAATGCCTGGAATACACCGGCGACTGTCCGAATTTGGTGACATGCGGAACTTTTGATCCGGTTTCAGCATCCTAATCAATTTAATCCTTAACGGGGCATAAGGGCGATCAGCTTTTATGTCCCTAATTCACCCAAATTATGAAACTATCAAAATACATTCTATCTACCGACCCCCTTGATGAGGTTGGTCTTTATAACAAACAGATCATATTTTCAACCAGGACCGCCACTTCCATCCTAGTGGATAACTCGTTGCTTGGTAATCTTGCAGTTGGGAATTATGATGGAATTGACAGTGAGCTTTTTGAAACCTTAAAACAGAAGGAATTTCTGGTACCTGTTGAACAAGACGAATTTGCGCATGTAATCTCTCAAAATAAGACAGCCAAGGAGCAAGGTAACTTTCTTTCCATGACGATTCAGCCTTCGGCAAACTGCCAGTTGGGTTGTCATTACTGCGGGCAAACGCATTCCAAGCATTATGCTAGTGACGCTGTAATTGATAAATATTACGAGCGGATCGTTTACCTGCTATCTCAAAAACATTATGATGGCCTGGCAATAACTTGGTATGGTGGAGAGCCCCTTACTGGCTATTCTTCTATCAAAAAAGCTTCTGAGAAATTTATAGCACTTGCAAATGAAAGAGGCATGACCTATATCAGTGACATGGTTACCAACGGGCTAAGCCTGAAACCAAAACTTTTTACAGAACTGGTCGAGGTTTGCAAAGTAAAAACCTTCCAGATCACCATCGATGGTACAGCAGAATCACACGATCAGCGCAGGATTACCAAGACCGGGGAGGCCACCTTTGATATCATCATGAAAAACATCAAAGATGTCACCTCGATGTCGATATACCGTGAGCAGCGGGCGCAGATTAATATCAGGGTGAATATTGACAAGACTAATTATCAATACGTTGATCCGCTGATCGATTATGTAAAGGACAATGGGTTACAAAGGAAGGTAAGCATGTACTTCGCAACAATAGTCGACTTTGGAGGTAATGACGCCGGGAAAGACAGCCTGCCCAAAAACTTTTTCGCTGATAAGGAAATCGAATGGCTACTGAAATGTTATGAGAATGATATTTTTATCAGTGTAATGCCAAAGCGTCAATATTCTGTTTGCATGGCTGAGAAGCAAGACTCAGAGGTTTACGATGCTTTCGGTAATATTTATGCGTGCTGGGAATTCCCTTACTCTGAGACCTATGGTTCGGGCGATAGTTTGATCGGCAATCTGTTCTTTCCCAAAGAAACCTATAACACCAATGCAACCCTTCGGAACTGGAATGAAATCCTGGAATCGGGAGCCACATGGTGCAAGACCTGTACACACTTACCAATCTGCGGCGGCGGCTGCCCAAAATCATGGATAGAAGGTACGCCTGCCTGTCCTCCATTTAAATCGAACTACAAAGACAAGCTTTTGCTGGATTACTTCATAAAAAAGAAAAGTGATGAGAAACGTTTGGCGGCAGAAGCTACGTCATAAAGTATGCTGAACTACGCATGATCGTTAGTAACGTCGCATAAATTACCGGTTAATTCCGGTGTTGGAGTAAGTAAGATAGGACAGCGTTTATGACCTGTTTTTAAGGATACAATGTATTAGAAGGTATAGATGATTATGAAGTTTCCATTCAGAAGGCAGCTTGATGCGTTTGACTGCGGCCCCACTTGTTTGCAAATGGTCTCAGAGTTTTACGGGAAGCTCTTAAGTCTTGATTATTTAAGAGAACAATGTTTCATCACAAGGGAAGGTGTTAGTTTACTTGGCATCAGTCAGGGAGCAGAGAAGATCGGTTTAAGAAACCTGATGCTCAAGGTCAATTTAAAAACCCTGCAGGAGGACTGTCCGCTTCCCGCGATATTACATTGGAACCAAAATCATTTCGTTGTATTATATAAGATCAAAAAGGGTTTTCTGAGAGGTAAGGTAGGTCTGAAGTTTGTGATCGGAGATCCTGATCATGGCCTTGTCACACTGCATGAAGATGAATTCTTAAATCGCTGGAATACGAACAATGTCGGGCAAGGTATAGCCCTTTTGTTGGAGCCCACGTCTGCATTTTACGCTAACACGAACGAGTATACCAGAGAAAGTGAATGGCGGTACTTATTGAAACATCTTCGTCCTTTCAGAAAGTCTTTCATAAGGTTATTGACAATACTTGCATTTTCCGTTGGAATCACAGCTTGTCTACCTTATATGACCAAAGGGTTGATAGACAAAGGAGTTGTTGGCAAGAACCATTCCCTGATCATCTTATTTATTCTTTCACAACTTATTCTATATATCAGCAGCAGCATTCTCGATATTTGCCGAAGCTGGCTTTTATTGCACATGAATGCCAAGATCAGTCTAAATATTATTTCTGATTTTCTCAAAAAGATCATGAAACTGCCAATTAAGTTTTTTGACAGTAAATCGATTGGTGATCTGACCACACGGATTAATGATCACCATAAAATTGAGACCTTTCTGACATCGGATGTGGTTACAACCCTGTTCTCGGTGTTACAGATCTTGATCTTTTCAACAATACTGCTTACGTTCAAATTTTCTCTGTGGGCGACCTTTCTTATATTTTCTGCGGTAGCTGTAACCTGGATATTTCTTTTCCAGAAAAAACGGGAGCAACTTGATTATGTGAGGTTTAGCCAGGAGAAAAATACTCAGGAAAAGCTTATCGAAATGATTTTAGGTATGACCGAGGTCAAATTGTATAATGCAGAGTTAACGAAACGTTGGGAATGGGAGCATCTACAAATCAGGCAGTATAAGTTGGGAATGAAGAGTCTTAAACTTGAACAGATGCAACAATCCGGTTTTATATTTCTGACCCAATTTAAAAATTTGTCTCTTTCCTACATCGCAGCGATGTTGGTGGTAAGCCATGAAATCTCTCTTGGTGTGATGCTTAGCATTTCATTCATCATCGGCCAGACAAACGGGCCTTTTCAGCAGTTAGTGCAATTCTTTAAATCCGCACAAACTGCAAAATTAAGTTTTAGCAGGTTGAATGAGGTTCATTATAAAAAGGAGGAGGAAGCTTCCGGTAATTTCGATCCGGCAACACCCGAATACATTCATGAAGACCTGGTCTTATCTGGCTTAAGCTTTCAATATCAAGGTCCGAGATCGCCCTATACATTAAAAAATCTGGATATTGTCATACCAAAGGGAAAAGTAACTGCTATCGTAGGTGCCAGTGGTAGCGGAAAAACCACATTACTGAAAATACTGATCGGATTTTATCAGCCAACAGAAGGAAAGCTAAAGATCGGCGACCGTGACAGCACCGAAATCTCGCCGGGTCTGTGGCGCAGTAATTATAGCACAGTGATGCAGGATGGCTATATCTTTAATGACACCGTGAGCAGGAATATTACGATGAACGACGAAGAAGTCGATCAGGATAGGTTCCAAAAAGCAGTGTATACCAGCAACCTGGATGAATTTGTTGACGAAATGCCGCTGAAGTATAAAACGAAGGTGGGCAATAACGGGTCAAATCTAAGTGGTGGACAAAAGCAACGGTTATTCATCGCCAGAGCAGTTTATAAAAATTCCAATTATTTGTTTTTTGACGAAGCAACAAGTAGCCTGGATGCCAATAACGAAACAGAGATCATGAGCAAACTGGACACTTTCTTTATCGGCAAGACCGTTGTCGTGATCGCACATCGATTAAGCACCGTAAAAAATGCAGACCAGATTATCGTTTTGGATAAAGGGCAGATAGTCGAAATCGGAACGCACGAGTCGCTAACAACTAGCCGGGGACGATATTTTGATCTGATCAAGAATCAGCTTGAACTCGGTGCTTAGCAGTAGAAAGATGTGTAATGCTGAAAAAGCATTTGCGTATTACTCATTTTAAAGCCAAATGAAATTTCATAAAGCGCTCATGAAGTGCTTCAAACCATAATATTATAAATCTTAATGCAAATTGAAAAGATATTGACGCAATCGAAGTCTTCAGCATCAAAAGTCCACAGTAGCCCTTTGCCGCGTATTGGTAAATGGGAGTACGATGTAACAAACAGTAAATATACCTGGTCGGAAGCGATCTTTGACATTTTGGACTTGCCCTATTATGCAAAACCCAGTAATATCTTTTCGCTAAGCTCATTTGAGGAGCCATACAAAGCGATGCTGGGAAAGGCGATCGCAAACGCGTGTCAATCCGGGACTTCATGGGATCTTGAACTGGAAATGATGACAGCCAGTAACAACAATATATGGGTACGTTCTTACGGAGGTGCTGTTGTCGAAAACGGCATTATTCTAAAAGTCGAAGGTTTCTTAATGGACATTGATAAATACCGCACAAAGGAAATCGCATTTGATCTACTGAAGCAAAAACATCGACAACTTAACACGTTCAATCAGCTTTTAACACATGACTTACGGAATCATGTCAATAACATTTGCATGCTCACAGGCATGATGAGCAAGGAATCGCTTGATGCCGGCAATGCACAGTTAGTTGATAAGATTGCTCAGGTCTCCGAAAATCTACGGTTTACAATTGACAGGCTGTCGGACATTATACATGTTAAAGAAGATCTGATCGCATCTGAGCAGGTAAATTTTAGTGATGCACTCGACAATGTAACCGCTTTGATGGATATTGACTTAAGACAAAGTGAAGCGGACATACAAACAGATTTTGTTGTACCGGCCATCAATTTTCCTAAGGTCTATCTTAATAGTATTCTCAGCAATCTGATCAGTAACTCGATAAAGTATAAGAAGGTAGACGAATATCCTAAGCTCTTTATCAGTACCTACCAAGATGAGGGTTGCGATTGCACTATTTTGGAGTTCCAGGATAACGGCATAGGCATTGATCTTGAAGCGCATGGCGATAAGATATTTGGGTTATACCAAACGTTTACAGATAACCCGAAAGCGCACGGCATTGGTTTATTTTTGGTCAAAAGTCAAATCGAATCCCAGGGTGGAGATATTGTCGTGGAGAGTAAACCGGATGTTGGTACTATTTTTAGAATATTTTTCAAAAATATGAGCGACATCTTAACCTGAAAAATCATCAATTGACTCGCTAGGTAAGGTAATTACGTCGGTTAGGGTGTCAAAATGTGAGATTGCGCCGTTAAGTTTTCTTAGCGGTTTTTGTTTAAGAAAGAAATGGCCAGCTTCTTAAAGTGGGAATATGCAGCTGCCAAATTTGCCATTTTAATTACAATCATGTATCAATTTTCTTTATCACGCTTTAATTTTCGATTCATGCTCATTGAATTGAACATTGTTTATGATGAACCTGTATAAAAGAAAATTCGATAAACTCAGGCATCAAGCTAACGATAAAAGCTGATGAAAGCCCTTTTTAACAGATCACCATACGTTAATGATCCCTTTACTTTAATCGCTAACCTTAAGGCTTTAGCAAAAATAATCCGTAATCATTAACATAGACTTCTTTTGTTTGAAGCGAAAACGATGCACTCAAAGGCAAGTTAAAAGGGTTTAATCCGCAGTGACTACAGCCGTGGTAACAGATTTAATCGTCGTCGTATCCTGCGTGAGATATTTAAGCAGCATGTAGTGCGTTAAAGGTTTAAGCCTGCGGTTTCTCCATAAAGGGTGCATACCACTATCTGTAAAAAGTTCCAGGTGCTTGTTGATCTTGAAATACCATAACTTCCCTATTGAAGCTTCCGTAACAGTATCCAGTCTCATTACTTTTTTAAATTTTTCAATCTTGCGTTGATCGCTCGCATATATTGTGTTACCCGGGCTGGGAACGTTGCATGAAACGACTTGATACTCTTTCCCATTCCACAGCATGCAAGACCGCATGTTTTTGATAATTATTCCTGCCCCCGTGATGACGCATAAAGCGATCGTCGCCATTAAGAATGCACTTTTATTGTTTTTGAGTCTCAACCTTAAATTCTTAAACGTACTACGTTCGTTTGTTGGGAATATGATAGGACCGCTCACCGGTAACCTTTCCGGTCCCAGCAGCCATGCGAGCAATTCATAATTTTTTTCTTCCGGCTCAAAATCTCTTCCTCTAAGCAAGTCAGCGGTCGACTTGAAACGGTCGCGGTCCATGTCCAATACCCCGGAATGAAAATCCCCTTTGTGATTCCTTTTGAAATAGCCCTCAAGTACAGCTGATCCATCCGGCCGTATGCCGGCTTTATATTGCTTTAGACATTCATCTCTGATTCGGGATGGAACAGGGGAATGAAGATTTGCCGGAAGCTTTCCGGCTGATTTTCTTCGGTGATACTCTGCTAAGAGTTCGGTTTTCTCTTCCGTCGTCATTGTGTAAAGGTCATACGATGAATTTACAGGATTATGCGGGAATCCGCAAGTGTCTTGTAAGCCAGGTGCGGAATACGGCGGAATCCGCTTGTAATGAGCAGTTTAATGACCATACCTTTGTTTTCGAAATCAAAAGATCCACGTCGGCCGGCGGGGACTTGTGCACAAGATGATCTCAATAGGAACGATGCCTGTGATGGCTGCGACCCGGTTCGGGAAACGGTCAGCTGACATTGCAGGAAAAGTTCCATTTCCCGAAAAAGCTGCGGGGGACGTGCTCCCGCAGGGTTTGCGGCTGCTTGCCGGATAGTCCGGCAACCGACCGCCATTGATTAACCTTTAATTTTTTCGAACATGATAGAATTGATCATCGCGCTTTGTTTAGCGCTTGGAACACCTGCGCCCGGATCTAATGGGGGCGTTACAACACAAGATACCGGTGGACAAACCGGACAAACCCCGCCACCTCCGCCACCGCCACCACATGGTTAAATAGAAACAGGGCAGAAGAGATTCTGCCCTGTTGTTTTATACAGCAGGATGTTTTAGTTTAGTGGGGTGAACCTGACCAAAAGAACAATTGCGCAAAATCTACTATATCTTTTTGCTGCTTTAATGAGCGGTTGCAGCGAAAAGAGTGTAAAGGTTTCACCTGGCACCGGCAGTTCCGCTTATACGAAAGCCTGGGCTTTTTATCAGCAGCACAAGCAGGACAGTGCTTATCATTACTACGCCAAGGCCGCTGCCGAAACGAAGGATAGCGCGCAATTAGGTGGGATATTCGTCAGCATGGCCATCATCCAAAGCGATCAGGGTGATTATTACGGAAGTGATGAAATGGCAATCAGATCATTGCATTATTTTTCTACAAACGATTCTTACCTTCCCTCAGTTTACAATGCTATCGCCATCAATAAATATAAATTAAAGGACTTCGAAGGTGCGGCTGATTGGTACGAACGTGCGATGTCCATGAAAACCGATAGCATTAACCATCTTGTTTATGCCAATAATCTTGGAGTCACTTATACGGAACTTGGCCGGTACTCCAAGGCTTTTGGGTTATTCAAAAATTTACTGACAGATAAATTGCTGAGAGCGGATACTGAAAAATACGCACGATCACTGGACAATTACCATTGGGTCAGATGGAAGATCAATCCGGCGTATGATGCATTACCAGGATATTTTACCGCATTGCGGTTGCGACAGAAAATAGGCGATGTTTGGGGAGTGAATGCCAGCTATGCACATATTGCAGATTTTTACGGCCGGATTAATAGTGATTCAGCTTTTAAATATGCGGATCTGATGTATTCAACCGCTCGGCAGCTGAAGAGTCCCGACGACCAACTTGAAGGGTTACAAAAACTTGCCAGGTTTGGGCCGGCAACGGCGGCGGGTCGTTACTTCGAACGGTATGCTTCCTTGCAGGACAGTTTGCTTGCCGCCCGCAATGCAGCTGGCAGCCGGTTTGCTGTCATCCGTTATGAAACGGAAAAAGCAAAGGCTGATAATCTGACGTTGCAAAAAGACAATACGGATCAGCGGTACCGCTTGCTACGTCAGCAATTTCTTCTTTACTGCCTCTTGGCGGTTATTGCAGTCGCTGCAGTGCTGGTGATCGGTTTCGTCCGACGCCGTCAAGCGCGGTTAAGGCGGGAAGCAGCAGAGCGTCTGCGCGCTCAGCAACTGAGAACGGCAAAAAGGGTGCACGATGTACTGGCTAATGACCTTTATCGGATCATGTCAGACCTGGATAATGGGACTGCGGGCGCTAACACTGCGTTGGCTGACCGGCTTGAGATCGTCTACCAGCGTGCGCGTGACCTGAGTTATGAGGATGAACCGGTACCGCTTGAAAACTTTGAACTGCACCTTTCGGGCATGCTGAATGCCTTTGGCACCGAGACCACAAAGGTGCTGCCTGATGGCTGTACAGCGGATTTCTGGAAAGGCACAACTGACATCGTCAAGCAGGAACTATCGCTTGTCCTGCAGGAATTGATGATTAATATGCGCAAACATAGCCGCGCCACGCTGGTGACGATTGTTTTTCGGCGGAGTGGCAAGCAGTGTGAAATCATCTACACCGATAATGGCGTTGGTATGTCCGATTTCCGACGGGGTAATGGCATCACCCATACGGAAAACCGCATGTCTGCTATCGGCGGTAATATTAATTTTGTGACCAGCCGTGAAAGTGGGTTGCAAATTCATATATCCTTTCCATCGGCGTAACCTTATTTCCTATGATAGAAAAAGTCCTCATTGCTGAAGATCACGAATCTGCTAATATTTCTGTACGCAAGACCATGGATGACCTTGGTTTGCCTTATGTGCATGCTTATTATTGTGATGATGCATTGAATATGATCCGTAAGGCTAAGGATGAGGCACCGTTCAGTTTACTGATCACGGACCTTTCTTTTGAAGACGACGGTACGGCTCAGCGTCTGAAAAATGGGGAACAGCTTATTCTGGCCGCAAGAGGGATCCAGCCGGGATTAAAAGTGCTGGTTTTTTCAGGAGAGCAGCGTCCGGCGGTGATAGGGCGTTTGTTCAGTGAGTTACAGATCGATGGCTATGTGAGAAAGGCACGTCACGATGCTGAGCATCTTCGGTCAGCTATCGCCATGATCGGTCAGCACCGGAGATATCTGCCGGATGGTTACCGTCAGTCGATACAGCAGGTAGCAGTAGCATTGACAGATTATGAGCGTGCGATCATCAGGCAGTTGGCAGGAGGGATGTTGCAAAAGCAATTGCCGGATTGGCTGGCATCGCAGCAAATGGCTAACGCAAGCCTGCGCAGCGTTGAAAAAGCTTTGAACAGAGCGCGTGCCTTGCTGGAGGTTTCGAACAATGAGCAATTAGTCGCCTACTGCAAGGATGCGGGTTTGATCTAAGCAAACGGAGCTTCACAATCTAGGCCTTCTCGGCCTTTTTGGCTTTTCGATCTCCGCTTTAACGATCCTTGAACTTATCCTAGCCTCTTCCACCAGTTTTACAGGCTGCGAATTAGTCACCGGTGATGCAAGCGCGCCTTTTTGTTCAGGCGTATCCGGGTTGATATTTACGGTCAGTTCCCTGTCTTTAATATTTAAACCGTCAAGTTCTCCGGCAGCCCTGGTTGCTCCTTCAGCGGTTGCCATTTCCACGAAAGCATAGCCTTTACATTTTCCTGTTTTTTTATCACGCACGATCTTGATGGTATTGATATCCCCATGCGGTGCGATCAGGACAGCAAGTTCCATTTCAGTGATCTCGAGCGGAAAGCCGCTGACAAAAAGTTTTCTCATTACGCGCTGCAATCTACAAAAAATTAGGCTGTGCGGGTTCCCGCATAAACTGCCTATCTCACCAAACTATCTTTGTTACATAGTTCACCTAAACCTTATCACAATTTATGAAATATAAAGTATTGCTGTTCAAAGGTGCGATCCTGGCCGATGGAGAAATGGTAGAAGCCGATCAGTTGTCTGACAGGTTGCTCAACGCATTCGAATCACGCTAAATGAAATTAATAATTTTTTTAACACTATCGGTTTTTCCCCGACTGGCGGAACCTAAAACGGTATTCGTATGTGACAGCCCAGGGGCAAAGCGCTATCATCTCAAGGAAAAATGCCGAGGTCTGACTAATTGTACTTACCGCATCATCAAAGTTACAGAAGAAACGGCCAAGGTAAATGGTAAAACGCTTTGTCATTGGGAAAATTAGGCAACCAAAAATATAACATTATGTCAATAAAGATCACTTGTATCAAAAAGGATGACGGTAATCATGAGAATCCCTTTATTGCGATAAGCGCTATGAATTGGATTAATGAGGAAAATAATAGTACCGGCACGACCTCAAGGGAAGAAATGCATGATTGGCTTAACAAAGGAGGGATAGCTTACGTAAGTGATGCTTTCGGAAATATTGCAAAGCTGGTTTCGCGGATATCCCAAAACGGAACCAAGTATGTCACGACGGTTGCCGATAAGGTTACGTCCGATAATTTGCTCAACCTTCCCGAATGCAATAAGTAAAATAACAAATCTTTCAGAATGGACCTGTTACAAACTATACCGGGTAATGATGTCAAAGCCGGTTTGCTGGTCATCATGAACCTGATCGTAATTGAGAGCCTGCTGTCTGTTGACAACGCAGCTGTGCTGGCAACGATGGTTATTGACCTACCTAAAGAACAACGAGGCCGAGCGCTTAAATACGGTATCGTGGGCGCCTATGTGATGCGAGGTATTTGTTTATTACTCGCAGCCTGGCTAGTAAAAATTTGGTGGTTGAAACCGCTGGGCGGAATTTACCTCATCTATCTGGCAATTGACTATTTTAAGGGCAAAGATGTTGATGAGCAGAAGGAGGATGTAGCAGGCAGTCAGGAAAGATGGGTCTACCGGATAACGCGTGGAAAAATGGGTGCCTTTTGGGCTACCGTTGTGCTGGTAGAAGTGATGGACCTGGCTTTTTCCATCGATAACGTCTTTGCCGCAGTTGCCTTTACAAATCATATTTACCTGATCTGCGTCGGCGTTTTTATTGGCATACTTGCTATGCGTTTTGTCGCACAGGGTTTTGTCAGACTGATCGAGAAATTTCCTTTTTTGGAAAGCGTAGCATTTATTGTGATCGCCGTACTTGGTATAAAACTTCTAACATCCCTTTATAGCCACTTCTATCCGCAAACCTACCTGAGCCACGTTCTTAACAGTGAAAAGGCAGATGTATTCATATCCCTGTTTACCGTAGCGGTTTTTGTGTTGCCCATCTTTACTTCTTTATTCTTCAATTTTCCGAGACAAAAAGATCATCGCATTGAACCGGCTCATCGTCGGCAACGACCCTAATAATTATCATGAAACATATTTACAAACTTCTGGCTGGTGTTGCCCTGGCAACCACGGCATATAGTTGCGGCGGAAAATCTGAGCTTTTTCCTGATCTCTATGGAAAAGATCGCCGCAGTGTTTTAACGGATTTTAACGACGTGAAAAATGGGGGCGGCAAAGCGCAAAAGGCTGCACCGGCAATGTATGTTGATTTTTCAGCAGGAATGTATACCGCTTTCGGAGCCGGCAATATCAAACAGTTAATGGCGCAGAGTTTTAATATCGTGCTGGAACAGCAATTCTCTGTTTTTAAACTGGTGCAGGATGAAGTTACACCCATTACTGTAGCCAATAGCACAGAACTTGGACAGATCGTTAACGACCCGAAACAATATCTCGACAGGAGAGCACCAATTCAGGTCGCTGTGGAGCAGATCGTCAATGGCAAAAGTGACGCATTGCTAATCACAGACTTTGAGGAATTTCAAAATGGGGCCGAAGTTACCTCTACTGCTTATTTGAAAATATCATTTTCCAAATGGTTACATAGAGGTAATTCGATAAGTTTCTTCATTGCAGATTACAAAGAGGGCAAAATCGATAAGCACATTTATTTTACGGTATTTAATTACGGACGTCCTACTGAGAAAAGTCTGATTTCAAAGCTTCGTCCGGTACTTTCAGCACTTCCTGCAAAGTTTGATCTATCAGCAGAACCATATGTGCTGAAAACTGAATACCCAGAACCCGGTCAAGGTGGAATATTCCGCGATGAGAAAGCTAAAGATATGCAGCATCAAAATGTGCTTGATCTTCAACCGAGCTTTTTTTCAGCCGCTAACAACAATAATCCTTTTGAGTATTATCCCCTTGGCGTCGATTGGGAAACAATTGCGCAGGCAAAAAAAGAGTACTCGTCTTCAGGCCAGTTCAAAGACATGTTCAGGAAGCTGTTTGTTGATCTTTCTAATATCGACAGTTACGAAATCGAGGGACTTGACGTCAGGGCATACGATGCTACAAACGATTTCGAACGTTATGCAAAATGTGTGGAGGCATCTAAGCATAAACCAAGAATTATCAAAGGGGGAGACGGCGAGCAGAAAATTGCTGACAATGAAAGTGATGAGATCGCCTTAAATTGTTACAACTCAGATGGTACGATCAAGGCCGAATATAAATATGAGCCGATTGAGCAACCGCTGATAAACGGCGTATTCGGTTTAAACCAGGCCCTTTTTATGAACACAAGCCATGACGACAGGTCAAAGACCGAGATAGGCTTATCTCTTGCCGATGATCTTCAGGGATTAAATTCGCCAGGATCGAACCGCCTGGTCCGCGTGGTGATCAATATCAGCAAGGTAAAAGTCAACACAACTAACACTGTTATGGATAAATTTAGATGGATAAATGCTGACGGCATAGCCAATACAGCACTTTATGAATCTGTCAGGAACACACTGGATGACCTCCGCCCGGTCAACAAAACAATATTCACTTATTATATCAAAACCGCTCAATAACGATATTATGCAATCGATCACCGCTTATGTATTAGCTGGAGTAACCACGCTGATTTTGCTATTGCTTTGTGCAATAATTGCTAACGCTATCAACTATGAAAAGGGCAGCCGTCCAAAAGATCCGGTCAGACGCCGGACATGGTTTTGGGTATTAGCGATTCTAAATCCGGGCCTTATATTCCTGCTGGGTTACTACGCTTTTAAGCCGGAAGCCAATATAATGGTTGTTAAGCGCTACGTGACAGCGTTGAGTATCGGCACGGCATGCGGCTTTGTAATATACCTGCTAATTGGATTTATTCTGAGCAGGATATTCAGGAACGGTAAGATCGGTCATTGGTTTTAATCACTAAAATGATGGATAAATTATTTGTAATAGCAGTGGGCGGCACCGGCATGCGTTGTCTGGAATCTTTTGTACACCTGTGTGCGATCGGGATGCTCGACAGTCGTGAAGTCGAGGTGCTGACCTTAGATACCGACCAGACCAACGGTAACAAAGGGAAAGTCGAAGAACTCATCCGATTGTATAACCGGATAAAGTCCTCTGATTCGCAGGAGGGCGGCACGCCTAACGCGGATACTTTTTTTTCTGCTAAACTAAACCTCTACCGGTTTTTCACCAACTATTCTGGCAGGGGAAGAGAAAACTATAAAGACCTTGTGAAACTCAGTACCGGTTCTCCGGAGCAGCAACGGGACAATAAATTGCTTTCGGACCTTTTCCTTGACCATGCATCTGTTCAAGAATTTAGTTTGGCGCATGGCTATCGTGCCCAAACCCACCTCGGATCCATGCTGATATATCACGGGATTATTGAGGCGGCAAGGAATATCCTTAAGGGAACCAATGTATTACCTCAGGAGCGAGAACTGGAACACTTTATTTCAAAACTGGAGCTGGCCGGTGAATCGGCAAGGGTATTTGTATTCGGTTCGGTTTTCGGTGGCACAGGGGCATCCGCCATTCCGGTTATACCGAAAGCCCTGAAGGATTTTGTTTCAGTCCGTTCCAACGGGGCTTCTTCAATTGATCTGTCAAAGACGAAGTTTGGCGCTACGCTTTTAACAGAATACTTTACTTTTCGAAAACCAGATGAAAAACAGAAAGGATCGAAAGAAGACAGCGTAATAGCGGATGCTTCTTTCTTTCCTTTGAACAGCCAGGCAGCTTTGCAGTTCTATCAGAGCGATACGACTGTACAACGTTCTTATAAGTTACTATATCACATTGGCTGGCCGGTTGAAAGCAGGCATGCTGACGAAGGGGCAGGCGTTGGAAAGACAATAACGGGCGGCGCCGAGCAAAAGAATGCCTGTCATATAACGGAATTAATTGCGGCCTGCGCAGCTTACGACTTCTTTATACGTCAGTATATGCCGGACGGTCAGAAGGCTGAATATTTGTATAAATCAGCGCCATTCCGGAACGATACGTTTAGTTTCACAGCAGAAGACCTGTTCGGAAATCAGGAAAGATCGGCGGAGATCTTTGCTAACAGATTAGGCGCTATGTTCTCGCTTGCACATATTTCTTTAACTGCAAACGGCGGTGCCTGGGGCGACCTGGGAATTAAAGCATTTTTGAATTTGCTGCACAAACAGAGGTTGACACAGTATGCTAGCATCACCGATGCCGAGTGTGCTGATCTGAACGATTATTTTAAATTGTTTGCCTATACTTATGATAAAGACCATTTCGTCAGAGGATGGCTTTACCAGGTGCGGAATTCCATAGCGCCCGGAAATTTTATTTTCAATAGCAAGGCTTTTGCCGACAACAGGACCGAGCTTGACCGGCTTGATGTAGGTTCTGTCTTTTCCGACGAACGGCATCACTGGCCTAAATCGCTGATCAGCAGCCGCTACAATACTTTTGTTAACAAACTGATCGACTCTGGTCCTGCAGAGCAACTACAGAAGGTCAATACGACCAAAGAAAAGTTCCTCGCTCATCTTTACAACGCTCTATCGGCCTCACAGGGGTTCAAACTTAATTAAAAACATTACTTATGCCTGATCATATCAAAGCACTGGTTATTAAAGTGAATCCTGCGACTGAGCCGCCCGGGGTGTCTTTCGCATGGGACAAGCTTCCGCAAATGGAGGTCTTTACAAAAAACATACTGATTCCGGAAATCGGGGGGGACCAGAAAGGGGCCGCACCAGTCAGTATCGGTTCCGTTGTATCCGGTATGCCGACCGCATATGCACGTTCCGTGCTGTTTGATAACGCGCTTCGGCTGATCAGAGATAAAAAGGAAGCCTCTGGGTTATTACTGTTCTATAAATCTCTTCTCAGCGAATGGAAAGGGCTGATCAGTTGTCTTGCATTGAATTACAAAGATATCAGCATCCAGCGCGTGCACCTGGGTTACACCGACGGCCTTGTAATTTCACAAACAGAAAATATTTATGAGCCGAAGGGTGCTTTTGGAAATGCACTTTTCGAACGAAAACTGCTTTGGTGCGATCAGTCTCTCGCTGGAAATGCGGAGAAGATACCGTTCATCGATGTGATCTCTTATAAGGGGCAAGTATTGGGCGGCACGTCCCCTGATAGTTTACTTTTCACTTCAGTGTCATATCGGATAGGCGAGCGCCTGCCATTCGTCGATGTCGAAAATGGTAAGCTAACCGATCCGCTCAGGTCAGACCTCCGGCCGGAGGAACTTGATAAATTATATGGTTATGCAAAGTACATATTAGGTCAACTGGAGCAGTTTCGTATGCAATATGCTGATCTTGACGAACACCTGCGACCTGACTACAGTAATGTCGCTAACGCGCTGGAGGAGTGGATCCGGGATATGATCCAATACCAGCAATCACGCAACTTCAACAAGCTTGACCTGCAAACCCCGCCGGAGACCGGTACCCTGTTTCAGGAGCCCTTTGCCAAGCTTTTTAATTATTCGACCATATTATATGGATCTGAGGGAGTAGTTTCAGCGGATGCGACATCTGATGTGAGTATAGCTTTTGATCCTAAAGATCTCCTTTTACCGGATTCAACAGAGATTGCACAGTTCGATTTTGGTATGGCTGGCACCATTACCAAGGGCTATCTCCGGGATAAACCGATATTAATCCTGCCCGCAGAGACGAAAGGTCAAGCCGACAAATATGCTTATTTTGCGCTCCCGCTTACCCCACTCGCATTAAACGTTTTCGGTGCTAATCTGGAAGCATTGCTTGGCCTGAATGATACGGCCAATGTAAGATCAAGATTATCGGGTATGTATGACCCGACACAGCAGGAAGGTGAAAAACTGACCGTACAGCTTAAACTTATTACGGATTCAGGAAGTGAGATCATCAAACAGGTGGTGTATCCTATTATCGCGGACACCATAAGGGGGCGTGATATCCTGATTTGGCCGAATTTTATCTCCAGGCAATGGGGACGTTATTTTCTCTATTCGGAGATTCCGCATAATGACGCAACATTTCAGGCCACTCCTTTTATTGGCAATACCGGTGATGATTACTTCCGGATAGCACTGGATGGTAGTGGAAGGCCTTATTATCTGGCTTCGAAGGGCCGTAGTAACGTTGCTCCGGAGGGTACGGGACTGGAGACCAGTTTGCATATCTCTTCAGGTACAGCGGTTGCAGATAATAAGTACAAGTATGAAATTTACGAAAGTAACCAGCCTTTTAAAGGTTTGAGATTTTCTCATGCTGGTAACGAATGCGGCTTCGGCATCATCCGTTACACCGGACTGACCGGCGGTAAGATGCTGCCGCTCAACATGCTCAGTTCGGTCAAAACACTTTCTTCTGCAGCCTTAGGTGTGGATTTCGGAAGTACAAACACTTCAGTAGCTTATTGGTCAGAAACCCAGAATCGGGTGTGCCGCGAGCTTAGGCTAAGTAATAAACGCGTTTCTCTGTTGGGCACTGACATTAAAAATAATGATGAACGGCCTGCTGTAGAGGATGAAATCTTCTTTTTTCAAAATGACGAGATTCAGACCAATTCTATTAAATCTGTTCTGACGTTGCATGATACACGGCGCGTGGTCAATGATCGTGGTCTGCAACTGGGATCCCTGCTATCTCAGGCGGTGAAGGGTGGCTTCCCTTGTTTTGAAAAGAATCTGCCCATTGATTCCGCAACCGAAAATCGATATATTCTTAATTATCCGAGAGCAGGCAGCGCGGAACTCGTTTACAATATGAAATGGTCATCTCAGGAACTTGATAAAAGCTGCAAGACAGCGTACCTGAGCTCCTTACTGCTGCATATATATGCTCAGCTTTTTATTGAAGGGCATGAACCACACACCCTGAAGTGGTCTTATCCTTCATCCATGGGTAAAGATATGCTTAATGAATACCGGGCTATATGGGATTCGCTTGTTGCGATAAATCCATTAAAAAGTTCAGTAAAGTTGAAAATATATCGTCCATCTGACCTTTCTGATATTGGAGACACCGGTGAAGAAGTAATTTGGAACCAGTCGAATCCCAGCAGTACCGGTTGGAGTACAACGTCCTCTTCCCCGTCATCATCTTCTGGATGGATAACAGAACCAGGAAGTAACTGGGCTCCGGCACCGGCAGAAACAGGTTGGGGCACACCTCCTACAACCGTTGAGGAGGAGGTAGACATACAGGTTGACAACGGTCCGCTTCGTTTCGATTTTGAGCAATTACGTGATAATGAATCGCTATCAGAAGCCTGTGCCGTAGCGAATTACATGCTCCGTCCCGAAGACGGCTACTCGGTCAGCCAGGGCGAATTGTTGCTTTGTTTCGATATAGGCGGCAGTACGACAGATATTACTGTGCTTTCTGACCTTGGTAGAGGTAAGGCAATGATCAAGCAGAATTCAATAAGATTTGCAGCCGAACGGCTGGCGCAGGCCACGAGGTTTTCCCCAAACTTTAAAAATGTCCTGTTAAGAATGTGTGAGCAGAAAAAGATCTTTGTGCAGGGGTTAAATAGAGGAGAGAATAAATTCTCAGACAATACTGCTCCATATTACTTCGAGCAGGTAGTGGATAGACTAGATGCATCGGATTATGATATTTTTTACCGGCTGATCGCTGCTGAATGCAGGGAGATGATGAGTGTAAATTTGTATATCACCGGTTTGATCATGTTTTACGCCGGGCAGCTAGTCCATAAATTACGTCAAGAAATCGTCCGCTCAGAGGATGCAACACCTCTGGTCAAGCAAACGAATCCTAAAGTTCGTATTGCTTTTGCTGGTAAAGGTGCAAGGATCTTTGACTGGTTTAACGCGGTGAATGATAAGGCCGCTGAGGATTACTACACGCAAATGTTCCTTAGGGGGATTGGCGGAGAGGCAGTGGCGCGTCAGACGATTGTTCCGTTCAATCTCAATCCTTTAAAGATAGTTGACATCAACTCCCAGCGTGGGAAAGATAATGCTGACGTCAAGTACGAGGTATCCAAGGGTCTGGCAATACCTACTGGACAAACACACATCCTTGTACCAAAAAATAAACAAGCCATCGAAATTCTCGGTGAGGACAACTTCTGTATCGTCCGCCCAGACGGGAGGGTTGAATATCTTCCGTCGACGAACTCCGTGTCTCCACAGATGCTGGAGCACATTGGTCGGTATTTCCTTCACCGCGTCGAGGGCAGTAAGCCACCCTGTCCGCGGTTCATGGATTTTGCTGACCTGTTTTATAGGGTAAGCTCCTCCATGTTTGGACTGAAGATGACACCCGGTGATTTTATGGCAGGTTTTCAGGATATGAATATCGAAAATTACATTAAGGCAATACCGGAATTTATTGCAGCCAGTAACCGTAAACAGCGGGAACAGAAGAAATTCGATTATGTAGCACCTGTAATCATTCTTGAAGGAATGAAGTTTTTTGAGAAACATCTTTTAAAGGGTATTCAAGCGAACTGATGATGGGGTATTGCGTAGTTATAAAGGTCTCCCGACAATCCGTTGCGTTTTGGTATCAGGCCAACGGCCAGCGTTATAAACCGCTGGTGGTCAAGGGTGCTTCGGAGGTCCCTTTATATTTCCATGTACACAACAACGCGTTCGTGTTCGGGGCTTACGCGAGAGAGCGCTTTTACCAGCATGATCCGGATGCATTCGCTAACTATTTTGAGTTAATCAAGGATCAGCGAAAGCATTTTATCTTGCACGGAAATCAAAAGAGGATGAAGCAGTTGCTTTATTATGGCATCGAGCAGTTCCTGTCACATTTTCTAACGACGATTCTGTATAAAAACGATGGCATTGAGGCGCACCGTCCGGTGCTTCCGCTCAAGTTTCTTTTTGGTCCCGACCTTGATGAGCCGGAACGCACCCTGATATCGGAAATGTTCACCGAGGCAGGCTATGGTTTGGTTTCGGTGATATCGTATACAGATATATTGATGGTCCATCTTCGCGCTTGCGGGGCTATCGGTCATTTAAGGCCGGCCGTCTTACTTTCAGCAGTGGAAGATACGTTGTATGCGGATCTCTATTTGCCGGCTGAGCTTTCTGCCGCCAGAAGTGTAAAAGTGGTTGGGCAGGGTGCGGATCCTAGGATACGCATACTTGCAGAGATGATCATCGACTACATTACGGAACAAAATTTTCATCTGGAGCTGAAAAGGGAAGCCGAGGTTGGAGCAGTGTTGCCTTTTTGCGCACAGCTCCTAAAGAATCCCTCATTGATCTTACAGGGTGAGACTGAATTGCTGGACGGAAATAAGTACTGGTTCAGGATCAACATGAAAATGGTAGAAGAGCGGCTTCAATATTACTCAGGAGACATTTCAGCAGGCGAAGGAATTGCTGGACTCTTGCGGCTCAGTGGATTATCTCCTAACGATGTGGTGGTGTTGCTGGGCAGTGAGCAGATAGATACGCCTTATTTTTATCAGCGCATCTTAAAAGACTACAGCAGGGTTCAGAGAGTTTTGCCGGTTCAACAAGATGGTGCGATGCAATTGGTTTTCAAAAGTTCTTCCAGTGTAACTGCATTGAAGAAAACGCCGGCGATAGAAGAGCTAAAAGATAAACCGGCCCGCATTGCACCGCCGCCGCTTCCTCCAAAACGAACAGCTGCGCCGCCGCCTTTGCCGGCTGGCCGACCGTTAGCACCTGCGGCAAAGACGCCACAGTCGAAATTGCCGCCGCCGTTACCTCCAATAAAAAAGAAATAACTATGGCTATACAATTAGATAAAAATGCGCAAGTTTCGCTTTCAGCGATAAGCAATGGTTTACGCGAACTCACCGCGGGCCTGGGTTGGGATCCAGCTTCAATTAACGGGCATTCGGTCGACCTTGATCTTTCTCTGTTCATGATGGGCAGTGATGGTAAACTGATCCGGGACGAATTCTTTGTCTTTTATAATAACCCCACAAGCCCCGATGGTGCCGCTTTTTATCCGGGGGACAGCCGTGCCGGTGATGGTGACGGAGATGATGAGCAGGTGCTGCTGAACCTTACAAAGCTGGATCCCCGGGTGGAATATCTGTATTTCGCTGTTACCATAGACAATGCAGAGGAGCGGGGCCATCATTTTGGACATGTAAAAAACGCTTACATCAGAATATTGAACACTGCCACAGGAAATGTACTGTGTGAGTACCGTCTGAACGAGCATTTTTTTGAAGAAGATTCTTTGCTGATCGCGACTATGACCAAAAATGAAGAAGCGTGGGACCTTCAGGCTGTAGGCCAGGCTTTCGGAGGCGGTCTAGCGACACTAGTAGAAATGTATCAATAACTAAAAAATAGATCTATATGGCAAGTTTCAATTTAAGTAAAGGCGATAGGTTTTCACTGTCTAAGGCCGCTCCTGGGCTGTCTCTGGTGAAGATCGGTATGGGCTGGGACCCGAATGACCAGCCGAACGGACCGGATTTCGATCTGGACGTTTCCGCGTTTGCGATCGGTTCAGATTTTAGAATTCCTTCGGACTCATATTTTGTTTTCTACGGTCAGGTGAATATGGGAAATAAGGTGGAGGATACCACGGAAAAAGGGCTATACCGTCCACTGACTGAGGATGGCGCGATCACAGGTGCGATTGATGATCCGGATGGTCGCAGAAGCGATGGTGATGATGACGAGGATATGTTTATAGACCTAAGTCGGGTGAACAGTAAGGTTGAGCAAATCATTATCTGCTGTACAATCTGTAAGTATCCCAATGATGCAAAGAAAGATAGGCGCACACTCAGTCTGAATTTTGGTCAGGTGGAGGACTGCTATATCCGTATCGTAAATGAAAGTACAGGCGAAGAGATCCTCCGTTATGATCTGAAGGATCAGTACACGAACGAAGATGCGGTAGAATTTGGACGTCTTTTCCGGGTAGATAATACCTGGGAGTTCGAAGCAATGGGCAGGGCTCATACGGGCAGCTTGCAAACTTTAGTAGATATGTACACCTAAATCTTAATTTATGTCATTTAACTTAAATAAAAACGATGGCCGGACGAGACCGGTTAGGAAAACTGATTTTGACCTATCAAAACAAATGGGATCAAACTCAGCAGGATTGAATCAACCTGCAAAAGCCACAAAATGGTGGTTGTTCGGCTTGGCTTTATTGTTGGCTGGCGGTGGGTATTGGTATGCTACTAACAACAACGGCGGAACAAATAGCCATCAAAACAATAAACCAACCGTGGTTCAGCAAGTAGGGAAAGATTCAGTCATAAGGGATACGATGCGTCCTGTTTCAGATAAAATGGAAAATCCCGTTGAGGGCGACATTGCAAGTAAGGACAATGCTTCACATGGTGTCGAACCGGCTGTTGTCGCCGCATCATACAGATCAGGCGCTGTGCAACCGGCGAGCATGACTCGAGGAGTGGTAAACGGATTAAAGAAAAAACTCGCGAAAGATCCTTCGGTTAAGATTACTGTGCTAGGTTACGCGAGCAGTGAGGGTAGCCTGCAGATTAACCAGCGCATATCGCAGGAAAGGGCAGACGCCTTCAAGAACATGCTGATTCGACGGGGAGTGGCAGAAGGTCGTGTGACAGCAAAAGGCAGAGGAGTTGAAAATCCGATTGCATCGAATGGTACGGAAGAAGGTAGACGAAAAAATAGAAGGGTTGAGGTGTTGACGGTCAATTGATTCGATATCTGTAAATCCTAATTTCGTGTTCATAAATTTTTCTACGTGCGGTTTACCGCACATATTGCAATTCATAGTCATCTAAGTTTGTTAAAATAAAATTTAAACCGATGACAATGGACTTTAAGGACGAGGTGATGCAGTTAGCTAGCCGGGTCGAAAAACTATTACCACAGATCAAAACAGAGGAAGCTACAAAGAATGCGCTTATCATGCCTTTTATCAAGGTTTTGGGCTTTGATGTATTCAATCCTTTTGAAGTGAATCCTGAATTTATCGCGGACATCGGCATCAAAAAAGGAGAGAAGGTCGACTACGCGATTATGAAAGAAGGAGAACCAGCTATCCTGGTAGAATGTAAGCACCACCTCGAAAAGCTGGACCCGCATAACTCTCAACTATTCCGTTATTTCCACACAACAAAGGCAAAATTTGGTCTTTTAACAAATGGATTGAGTTATCGATTTTACACGGATTTGGTGGAAACCAACAAGATGGACAGCTCTCCGTTCTTTGAGTTCAACATTACCGAGATCAAAGAGGCTGATATTATCGAACTGAAAAAGTTTCACAAATCTTATTTCGATGTCGATAGCATCACTAATACAGCCAGCGAATTAAAATATTTGAACGAGTTGCGTAACCTGATCAGTAAAGAGCTGCTAGCACCTTCGGACGTTTTTATCACTTTCTTTGCAAGGCAGGTCTATTCCGGACAGGTAACTGCGAAGGTAAAAGAACAGTTCGGCCCGATCATTAAGCGGTCATTCAGTTCGCTGATCAGTGATGCGATCAATGAAAGACTGAAATCCGCCTTAAACCAGGAAAAACAGCTGGAAGCGGCAGAAACTGTTAAACAGGATGATGTAACGGCATCTTTAGGACAGGAATCTGGTATCGTAACCACAGAGGAGGAACTAGAGGGATTTTACATTGTCAAATCTCTTTTACGGCAGCATGTGGATGCAAAGCGGATAACCTATCGGGATGCGCTGTCTTATTTCGCAATACTGCTGGATGATAATAATCGTAAGACAATTTGTCGCCTATATTTTAACGGGACTAAGAAATATCTGGTCGTTCTAGATGATGCGAAGAGAGAAATCAAATACGAGGTCAAGTCACTGGACGAGCTATTTCAATATGGTGAACAGTTGCTGGATGTGATCGGAAGATTGGAAAAAGGGAAGAGTTGAAAACATTAGTTGAATTAGTGTGATATAAAGCTGTCAATAATACTAGGAAAGCCGAATCGGCAGTATCCGATTTACTAAAGAATAATCACGGGTTAAATGGTCCCTAAATCAATTGGGACGGTATTCTTGGTTCGGAATTATATTACGTACAAGCATATAGTGGGGAGCCTGGTTGGAAAGCTTATAAGGGGGCTTATTTGACATTGGCGTATTTGATGCTAAGGAGAAACTCCGTCCTTTTGATCGAACTTAAAATGTGGTCTGCTTTATCGAACTCACAGCTTATGTACTAAACAGATTTTCTGGAAAAAATAACTGTAACGGAGTGCATATTTTGTCGGGTACCTCTGATCTGCAATTTTATCGCGATGAACATCATGATGAAGTTGCTGAAAAGTCTGGTTACCGAAATTTAGAATTTCATTTTATATTTGAATTATACCTTAATCGCATTAAATGATCACCAACATTCTACTTAGAGGGGTCGCCACTTATAACCTAGATGGTATCGAATTTATAGACCTCAAAAAGATCAATTTCATTTACGGCGCCAATGGCAGCGGGAAAACCACGATCAGTAATTTTCTAACCGACGGCAAACAGCCTCGTTACGCGCAATGTGCCCTGGGATGGAAGAACAGTCTACCATTACGCACGTTGGTATATAATAAAGAGTTCCGGGAAAAGAATTTTGGTAAAGGGGAAATCAATGGCGTCTTTACCTTAGGTCAGGCCACTAAAGCGGATCTTGAGGAAATTGAGGCCAAGGTAAAAATTAGGGAGAAACACAAACAAGATTGGGAAACACGAAAAGATACTTGGGACAAAAAAACGGCTGAGCTGGCAACTCACGAAAATGATTTTAAGGAAACAGTATGGTCTGACATTTATAAGAAAAATGAATCGGTATTCAAAGAGGGGTTCGCCGGTTTCATGACCAAAGAAAACTTCAAGAAAAAGATACTGGATGAATTTGAAGGAAATGCTTCGGCACTACAAACCCGGGTCAGCCTAATAGAAAAAGCGAAAACAATCTTCGGGCAACCACCGGTTTCACTCACGATATTACCAACATTTGACCCAACTATAATACTAACGCTTGAAGAAGCTGACATCTGGCAAAAAAAGATCATTGGTAAAGCAGATGTGGACATCGCCAAGCTGATCCAGCGGCTGAAAATGAATGACTGGGTAAATACAGGCCGTAACTTTTTAAAGGAGACCGGTGAAACCTGCCCATTTTGTCAGCAATCGACTATTCAGGCAGACTTTCGCAATCAGCTGGAAACTTATTTCGACGAGACGTTCGTCAATGACACCGCAAAAGTCGGCACTCACGCCGCAGATTACTTGCGCAAAACGCAGAATTTGCTAGGCATTTTGAATGAAATTAGCGCTTCAGAAGAAAAGCACACGACCTCCAAACTTGACGTTACTTTATTCAAAGCCTATATACACACCTTTTCAACGCAATTGCTGACAAACCAGGAACAGCTAAATAATAAGATCAAAGAACCCAGCAGGAGCATTGACCTAATCTCTGTCAAAGCGCAACTGGAGGAGATCGCTGCGTTGATCACATCGGCAAACGTGGAAGTCGCCAAACATAACCAGATCGTTGCCAATTTCGCACGAGAGAAACAGGAACTAATCAATGCGATTTGGCGACTACTCATCGATGAACACCAAGCCATGATCAAATTGTTCACCGAAAAAAAAGGGAACTTGGAAAAAGCAATTAACGGCATCGAAACAACCGTAAAGACCGCGCGGCAAAATTACCAAACGGTTAAACAGGAGATTATAACTTTGAGTAACAACGTAACTAGCGTTCAACCCTCTATCAATCAAATCAATAAAACACTGAAAGCTTTCGGGTTCCGGAATTTTGAAATAGTTCCTTCAGCTGACAAAAATAAATACCAGATTAAACGCGAAAATGGCGATATCGCGGAAACAACCCTTAGCGAAGGCGAGATCACTTTCATTACTTTTCTCTATTTCCTGCAACTCTGTAAAGGCGGACTTTCCGAACATACTATAACTGAAGACCGCGTACTCGTCATTGACGATCCGATATCCAGTTTAGACAGCAATGTACTCTATGTAGTGAGTTCTCTTTTAAAAGAAATTATCAAAAATGTAAAGCAAGGCAACGGTACGATCAAACAATTAATCCTGCTTACCCACAATACTTACTTTCATAAAGAAGTTTCCTTTATCGATGGCCGGGGCAAAGATTGCGCAGATACCAGCTATTGGATTCTGCGTAAGAATAATAACATATCGGAATTACAAGCCAATGGTCGTCAAAATCCGATTCAAACCGCTTATCAGCTTTTATGGAAAGAACTTCAAAACCGCCAGCACAGTTCTCCGCTCACTCTACAAAATACCATGCGTCGCATAATCGAACACTATTTCAAAATACTTGGAAAATTCGGTGACGATCAGATCATCCAGCAATTTAAAGACTATGAAGATCAGCAGATCTGCCGGTCGCTGTTATGCTGGATCAACGACGGCTCGCATACAATCCCTGATGATTTGTTCATTGACACGCAAGGTGATGAAACAGAAAGGTATTTTGAAGTATTTAAAAAAATATTCGAACATTCGCGGCACCAGGAACATTATCACATGATGATGGGTGAAGCGAGTTAACAACTGGAAGACATGGTTCCAATTTAATATGTAAAAGATATTGCATTCGTTCCGCTCATTCTTTCGCCAGCGGAACTTTCGCACGCCACAGTACCAATAATCCGCACTCCTTACAGAATGCGCCGGCAAACCGCCTCCGGAACTTAATACTACTATAACCCTTGCGAATTCTCAAAACTCGCCGCATCTTGCTGCTACAACGCCACAGTATCTTTAAGCGCTTTTATCTGGTATTTGTTTCTCTAATCACAAAATACTGATTTCTTTGTGGTTAGCTGTTTACTTAAATAACATTTTTTAAAAAAGCTTGTTTACAAAAATTAAAAATTATGAAGTTGTCATTAAGAAATAAATCAGGAAAAAAATCAATTATGGAATCGGCGTGAATTCTTTTATGTTATGGTAAATGCGTTCAAGCCTTTAGTGCAAATTTGCAATGTTCCTTATGTTGGTCAAGAAGAAGTCTTGTTGGCACAATATCCAGTATCTTGCTTTTAGGGTTCTCTGCCTTCCAAGCAAGAGAAATAAATACACTAATTTGCTTGCAACCGATCATTATCTAGCGCTTATAAGCTTACTGTTTAAATATATTACCCTAAACGATTGGGCCTTGTTGGAACAAGAAGTTTTTGAACATTTATATCTAATACTCTTGCAATATCAAATAGCCGTTTAATTGAAGGTTGAGCTGAATTTGTGCACCAGCTCGAGACGGTTTCAACTGCTACGTCAAGTTTTTTCGCTAATTCTTGGTTGCTAATTTGTGCGTCTGCTAATTCGGATTTAATGCGGTTGTAAAGTATTTTTTCGTCCTTTTTCGCCATTTTGAAACGGGTGTAAACAAATATACTATCCCGTCGAAACATCAAATCGAATGTTTGTTAATGTAAAAAGTCAATTAATAAATGTAAAACTCAAATAAATTTTTGTTTTGCATTAATTTTTTATATTTTAGTAAAAATGAAAATTAAATATTCATTATAATTGCAACGTTTTTAGGCGTTGTTAACGAGCCTCGCAGCTAAATCTGGTAAATTTAATCTCAGCGATGGTAAGTGTAGCAACCAATCCCTATTTTGAAAAGTAGGGCTGGTGCTCGCTTATGTTTATTGCTGAGAACCGTTTGAAAAAACGGAGGCTTTACCAGAGCCAAGCTGTAATAACAAAGTGGGTTGCCAGCCCTTTTTTACATTTTAGGAGGTCTCAAAAAAAATTTTAACAAGAGACTGATGGACACTGCTATAACTACCTTATTTATCCTTAATTCCCTAAAGAAGTGGTCTTTACCGCCTAATGTTTCTTTTAAGAGAATTTATAAGAACATTATAAAATCTCCCACGTGATCTATAGCAAACGGCAGCCTGTCAGTTAATAGTTAATACTCGGCTGCCGTTTGTTTTCTTTTGATTTCCCTTTGATCTGATTTTTGAAATTGTTGATATCGCTATGCCTTTTATTAAGGTGTATCGCAAAGCTGTTGCCTTTTCTTATGGATGCTACGATTGTTGATCTGAAAGATTTTGCGGTACGGACACCGGAGCAGGCGGTTCGGGTGTTCTACAGGCTATATAGCTCAGAGGCGATTAATGCGGCATTGTTGAAGGTATTCATGCGCGTTGCGGGCGATCGCGTGCCGGGTGATGATGAGATGGAACTGGCTAATTTGTTCGATCATCTCAACGCTTTGGTGAAAGCGGTAGAGGATCTGCGTTCCGGTTTATCGGATGCACCCAACTGTGTGATCTGCGGGGCCAAAAAGGGGAAATAAACTAATCGATTTTTTGCTTTAACCAACTGATGATGAAAAGATTTTTGATCGTCCTGCTACTCTTATGCCCGATTTTTCGGGTGATAGGGCAGGATAAAAATATAATTGAAGAGGGCAACATACCCAGTGGTGATGTAACGCCGCCTATCGGTGGACAAGTGCCGGATGTGCTTATTTCTGGTGTACGGGGCCTCCGGTTGGATGGGAAAACAATTGCGGATGGGGGAGCTGTGCGGCTGTCTGCCTTTCGGGGCAAACTGCTGATACTGGATTTCTGGGCAACATGGTGCGCGCCCTGTCGTTCGATGATGCCCGTAATGGATAGTTTACAACGGGTCTTCGGTAATAATAAGGTGTTGTTCCTATCAGTGACCTACCAGTCTTTGTCCCAAGTTTCACCGGTGTTGAGCGCCCTTCAAAAGGTAAAGCCCTTTAACCTGCCTGAAGTGACCGGCGATGTGGTGCTGCACCGTTTGTTCCCGCACCATACGCTGCCGCATTATGTATGGATCGGTGCAGACGGCCGCTTGAAGGCCGTGACCGAAAATAATGCGGTCACCGGAGCAAATATTCAAAAGTTGTTAAATGATGAACCGGTCATGCTGGCTGAAAAGAAAGATGTTGAGGTAAGCTATGACCATTCTAAGTTGCTCTTTGATTCCGATGGAGCTGCCGTCGCTGGGGGGACGGATTCGCTGATCCGCTACCGCTCCGTGTTGTCCGGTTATGTGCCAGGCTTGCGCGGGGGAATGGATATCGTACTCCCCGACAGTTTGAACGGGTTTCGGGCAAACGTGCGGAACTCGCCTTTGACATGGTTGTTCCGGATGGCCTACAGCGATCATGGTCGCTGGTTCTCAGGACCGCGGATGCGTTTGTTGTCCCGGGATTCGGCCTTGATGACAACGCGGCTTTCAGGGCAGGCATTCCTGGCCTGGCTGAAGGCAGGCAATGGCTGGAGCTATGAGCTGACGGTGCCGAGATCGCTTTCGGCTGGGGCGTACACAATGATGCAGGAAGATGTGCGGCGCCTGTTCCCGCAATACCGGGTAGGGGTGGAGAAGGTCAGGACGCGTTGCCTGGTGCTGGTTAGGACTTCCGGTTCGGATAAGCTGCGGTCCTCGGGTGGTGAGCGATCAGTTGAGGTCGGAGCCTTCTCGGCATCCCTGCGCAATGTGCCGCTGTCCTGGTGGCTGAAGCGGATGGAGGTGCAGTTCCTCGGCGAGGGCACCCTGCCACTGGTTGACGAAACCGGCTACAGCGAACCGGTGGATATGAAGCTCAACGCCTCCATGGTCGACCCGAGATCCCTGAATACTGCCCTGGCTGGTTATGGCCTGCAATTCGTAGAAAAAGATGCCGATACCGACCTGCTGGTCGTTCGGGATAATCCTATACCTAAACCTTGATCTCCATATGAAATTTCTTTACTTATGCTGCTGCCTGTTCATCTTGACGGGCAGTGTTCTTGGACAATCGCTTTCGGGTACCGTGACCGACACAGCTGGACGGTCGCTGGCGGGTGCTAGCGTGTCTCTTGCAGGCACGCGTTATGGGACACTGACGGATACATCAGGAAAATTTGTTATTCCTGCCCCTGAAGGAAATTACCGGCTGAGCGTATCCTATGTAGGATTTGCGTCGGCAATGCGGTCCGTCCGCGTACCTTCTAACGGCTTAAAAGTGGTGCTGCGAAGTGCTTCCGGCCAACTTGCGGAGGTGCGCGTCTCGACGGGTTACCAGGAACTGCCCAAGGAAAGGGCAACCGGTTCTTTTGTTGCGGTTGATAAAGCATTGCTGCACCGGAGCGTGACGACGGATGTCATCGGGCGTTTGCGGGATGTGGTGCCGGGACTAAGTTTTAATAACCTGGGCACCCGCATCAGCATCCGCGGGCAGAACACACTGTTCTCCAACGCGGACCCGCTGATCGTGGTCGATGGGTTCGCTTATAACCAGCCCATCGAGAACCTGAATCCCGCGGATGTGGCCAGTGTTACTGTCCTCAAAGATGCGGCTGCAGCCTCCATTTGGGGGGCACGTGCCGGCAACGGCGTGATCGTCATCACAACGAACAAGGGAGGGTATAATCGGCCGATACGGGTGTCAGCAAGTGCCAGCGTGAATGTCGGCGAACGGCCGGACCTGTATTACCAGCCCAGGATGTCTTCAGCCGATTTTATCGGTATCGAGCAAAAGCTTTTTGCCTCGGGCTACTATGCCGCTGCGGAAAATTCCGTCTCGCATGCGCCTTTGTCGCCTGCCGTTGAACTGATGATCGCGAATCGCGATGGGCAGCTTTCTGCTGGTGAATTGGATCTGCGCTTAAAGGGGCTGTCCGCCCTAGATGTCAGGCGTGACCTGTCGCGTTATTTTTATCGGCGCAGTGTCAACCAGCAATACGCACTTAGCCTGGATGGCGGGACCGACCAGCAGCGATATTATTTTTCGGGTGGTTATGACCGGAACCTGGACAATGCAGTGGGTAACGGGTTCGAGCGTCTGACCCTGAATGGCAACGAGACCTGGAAGCTGCTCAAGGGGCGGCTGGAAGCGAATGCCGGAGGCTATATCTCAATGGTCAATACTGCAACGGGCAATCCCGGGCCGCTGACCTGGAACAACGGGGATGCGATCTACCCCTATGCACAATTGGCGGATGCAGCAGGCAACCCGTTAGCGGTGACCCATGATCTGCGGGAAAGTTTTGTCAATAGTGCTGTTGGTGCAGGTTTGCTGGATTGGTCATACCGCCCGCTGGCTGATCTTCGGCTTGCAGACAACAAACGACGCGAAACGGAGGTCCGTTTGAATACGGGCTTAAAATACAAAATATGGAACGGTCTTTCCGCGCAGGTCCTGTACCAATATGATGAGAGTAACCGTTCATCACGAAACCTGATGGTTGCCGAAAGTTTCTTTGCGCGCAACATCATCAACAGGTACACGCAGGATGATGGCAGCGGTACGCTGTCATTCCCCATACCCAGGGGCGGTGTGCTTGATTTTGGTGCAGGCCGGTCGGTCAATCACGATGGGCGCCTGCAATTGAATTATGACGGCGCATTCGGAAAGGATGGTAAGAATGAATTGAACGCCATTGCCGGTTACCAGGTGCAAAGCCTCCGGGTGACAGGGAACGAACACACGGTCTATGGCTATGATGCCGACCATGCCACGATGCAGCCTGTGGATGGCATCACTTATTTCGGCTACTACGATAACCCTGCATCCGGAAATACCATCCCGCTTAACCTGTCGGAAAGCGATGCGACCGATCATTTCCTTTCTTACTATACGAATGCAGCCTACACTTATGACCGGCGGATATCGTTATCAGGCAGCGCAAGGCTGGACCGTTCCAACCTGTTCGGGGTGAACACCAATCAAAAGGGCGTCCCGCTGTGGTCAGCAGGCTTATCCTGGGAATTGAGCCGGGAAGGCTTTTACCATGTGAAGGCGCTCCCTTACCTGAAACTGAGGGCGACATTTGGTTATAACGGTAACATCAACAAAAACCTTTCGGCTTATACCACGGCCTATTACTTTGACGGTTCCAATACGTCTACGCGTCTGCCTTATGCACAAGTACTGAACCCGCCAAATCCCAACCTGCGCTGGGAACGCAACCGCCAGGTCAATTTAGGCGCCGACTTTTCCTTGCTGGACGGACGGATCTCGGGCTCAGCGGAAGTTTACTATAAACGAGGGTTGGACCTCATCGGCAGCACAGCTTATCCGTCCTCTTCCGGGATCATGGTCTTTACAGGCAATACCGCGGGTACGAAAGGGCAGGGGTTAGATATCAGCCTGAACACGCGTAACATCGTGGGGGATTTCAACTGGTCAACGGCTTTCTTTCTCAGTTACGTACAGGATAAAGTGTCCAGATATCAACAGCAGTCACTGCCATCGGATTATCTGAACTTCGGGTATATCGGTGCGTATGCGCTGGAAGGGAAACCCTTATATGCGATCTACAGCTACCGCTCGACCGGACTGGACCCGTCAACGGGCGACCCGAGAGGATACCTGAACGGTCAGGTCAGCAGCGATTACGCTGCGATGGCGGCCGCCGCAACGCCACAGAACCTGGTCTATAACGGACCTTCGCGGCCGGTGACCTTCGGCGCCTTGCGAAATACTTTCGGTTATAAGTCGGTCAGCCTGTCGTTTAATATTGCTTACCGGCTCGGTTATTACTTCCGGCGAAATTCGGTATACTATGGCAATGATTATGGTTTGTCACAGCAGAACGGGGATTACGCGCTGCGCTGGCAAAGGCCTGGAGACGAGCAACATACGGTCATTCCTTCATTACCGGCTGCTCCGGATAACCAGCGGGATAACTTCTATCGCTTTTCCTCGGCGCTCGTGGAAAAGGGCGACAACATCCGTTTACAGGACGTGAACCTGTCCTACCAATTTACAAAAGGGCGTATCAAATTCCTGCCGGGGGCGGAGCTGCAGGTATATCTGTACGCGGCAAACCTGGGCATCCTATGGCGGGCCAACCGCGCGAAACTAGACCCGGATGCCGGTAATGGTTTTCCACAGCCCCGTACAGTGGCCGGTGGTATTCGTTTAACCTATTAATGATCACTGATGAAAAAGAAAATTGTTTACCTGTTGCTGCTGCTTTGCTCCATGTCCTGGGGGTGTAAGAAGGATTTTCTGGACACGCGCCCAAATAAAGCCTTGCTCGTACCGACCACGCTGGATGACCTCAGGTTACTGTTGAATAATAACCAGGTATTTAATATCGCACCCGAGCTGACGTCGCTGGCGGACGGCGATTATTTTACTGACGAGGCGGGGCTACAGACCTATAACCTGGATATGGAAAGGAATAGCTATATCTGGGCAAAAGATATATTTGGTACGGAGCCAAATTTTGATTGGGCCAATTTGTACAAGGAGGTGTTTTATGCAAACATCGTCCTCGAAGGCCTGAATAAGCTTCCTGCAGATCAACAGTCATCTGCCGAGGGACGTGAGATACGCGGAACGGCACTGTTTTTCCGTGCAGTCGCCTTCTACCAGTTAGCCGGAATGTTCGCGGCACCATACAGTCCGGAAAATCTTGCTCAGCCGGGTATTCCGGTCCGTTTGCACGCCGACGTGACCGAACGGGTCGATCGTGGAAAATTAGGCGATGTTTACGCGCAGGTCCTGAAAGACCTGGCTTTAGCGCGGACGCTGTTACCGGAAACCGTTACCGTGAAGACAAGGCCGACATTGAATGCATTATGGGCGATGCGGGCAAGGATCGCGCTAACCATGAAAGATTATACGCTGGCAGGTCGTTACGGGGATTCTGTGCTGGCCGCTAAACCGCCGCTCCTGGATTACAATACGCTCAACCCGGCAGCCGCCCGGCCTTTTCCAAGAGTGCTACCCTACGGTAATGCCGAGGTACTTTGGCATGAATCGGTCCTCCCGTATTCATTCGATCCGCCTTCGGCAGCGACCTGGGTCGTGCCGGAACTTTATAACAGTTATGCTACTGATGACCTCAGGAAAACTTTGTTCTTTCGGCTGCAATCACCCGGCAGGTACAGCTTCCGTGGAAATTACGCCGGCGTATTAACATTGTTTGCCGGGCTGGCAACGGACGAAGTGTATCTGATCCGCGCAGAATCGCGCGCAAGGGCAGGTAACGTGCAGGGCGCTATGGACGACCTGAATAGCTTACTGGTAACGCGCTGGCGCACGGGTACTTTTATACCGTTCGCGGCCGCAGACCCGACATCGGCTTTAGCGCTTGTCCTGGCCGAGCGGCGTAAAGAGCTGCTTGGCCGCGGCCTGCGTTGGGCAGACGTACGCCGTTTGAATTTGTCTATCGAGCGAACGGCGAACGGGCAGGTGTACCGCCTGGAAGCGGGTAGTCCCAGGTATGTCTATCCGATCCCTGATGACGAGATCCGGCTGAATGGCCTGGTGCAGAACGAAAGGTAGATAAAAAAAGGACTGCCCGTAAGGCAGTCCTTTCATAAGGCCAGGTAGCTTGATTACAAGCCGCTGAAGGCGCCCTGCTGGATGCTGATCGGGTTAGCAGGGTTGGTGTTAGGATTCTGGGTTGCCGGGTAAATAGCAGTACAAACACTGCTCGAAGCCGTACAGTTGTATTCATCCGGGCTGTGTCCGGTCAGGTCGACATACACACCGTTGCTTTGGCGGCCCCATGTTTTGTTAGCGAACGGATTGCTGGCGGTGGCCAGTGCGCTGCCGATACCCAATACCAGGGCGGCGGCTGCTAATTTGAACTTCAGGTTTTTCATCTGATTAAAAATTGAAAATGATTGATTTTGCCTACTCTTTTCGAAGGTTTTCGGCTTTCCCCTTATATCGTTGGTACCAGGCCGTCGTGCTGATGGCTAGGAAAAATAGGTTGAAGATGAAATGGGTTTTCCAAGACATGTTCTTGAGCACACCGCCGCAGGAACAGGGCACGCGATCCCAAAAGCCCAGCAAGACAAGCGCAATGTATCCGGTAAAAACGGTCATTAGGATGGATGACAGGAGCAGGCCCCGTTCCTGCCACTTTTCATTAAGCAGCATCATTGCTGCAGCGACTAACTCGAAGAGCGGTACACCCAACCAGAGTACATCGGCAACTTCAGGTGGAAAATGCTGGTTATGCATCTCATGCCTGGCGGAAACGGGATTGATCAGCTTGCTTGCCGCCGCATATGTGAACAGCAGGACAAGCAAAGCGGGGGCAACGTTATGCAGTAGCTTTCTCATGTTGAGACAAAGTAAGACCCTATTCAAAAGCGAAAACAGTGGCAAAAGGGTAGTATACCCTTTACGGAGGGACCGGCTGTGAGCGTGTACCGCCTGCTCCCGGGCCTTGTACTGCGTGCGCCTTTTTACAGCGCCTCGCGTTATGCCCCTGTCCGGCTTGCATCGGTGCTCGGAACAGAAGTGTTCCGCCGTGCGGTGATGCTGGCAAGCCCTGCCCTCTACGCGGCGCTGGAAGCAAAAAGATTTGTGTTTGACCTGTTGACTGAGAAAGAGCGCTTCACCCTGATGAAGTACTATAATCGTATGTCTTTCCGGCCGGTTCCTTTCGGCGCTTTCGCCTCCTTTACGGTGACAGATTTCGGAACAGGGAATGCACAGGTAGATGAGGGCGAAGGAAAACTATTCCTGTGGTCTGAACCTGAACAGGATGATAGACGACTAGAGCTGAATCCGATGCTCTACCGGCGGGGTAAGGAATTTCGCTATGTTCGTCGGCATGATCAAAACGCTGCAGACCGCTACGTGTTCAGCCTGGATGCCATTGCAGCTGAGCCCCTGCTGGTCCGGCTTTTTGGTCTGCTCGAAAAAGGATTTTTAAAGGCAGAAGAGCTTATCTCCGAAATTGCTGCCTTAACCGGTTGCACAGCTGCGGAATCAGCAGATTATATAGGCTTTTTAACTGCTGAGGGACTGCTGATCAGCGAAGGTGCAGGTGAATTGATCAGGAATACTGCCGTGTTGAAGGGAGTAGGATATTCGGATTATGCCGTCTTAGAGCGGGATGGGGCTGGTGGACCTTCGGAGGCCGACCGGGAAGAACTGGAAGCAGGTGTCAGGGTCATACAGCTTCTTTCTCCGGGGACGGCCAGGCGGACAGCTCTGATCAATTTCCGAAAAGCGTTTGCCGACCGGTTCGGGGATCGCAAGGTACCGCTACTGCTTGCACTTGACCCTGATGCGGGGCTGACCTATGGGGACGATCACGCTCAGCCGGAAAATGAATGGACAGCTATTCACCGGTTATTTTTGAAACGCTGGATTCGTGAAGGTAAACAGGGACTGCAGGAGGAAATCGTGTTACACGAACTGGATCTGAATAATTTGGCTACTGATAAGGTTTTTTCGCCGACCGCTTCCGTGCTTTTCCGGAAGACCGGGGACGATCTATTGCTGGAACACGTTGGTGGAGCAACTGCAACAGCCCTTGCCGGCCGGTTCACGTTGTTCAGTGACCGCCTGTTGGAAATATGCCGTGACATCGTGAAACGGGAAGCTTTATCCAACCCCGGAGTGGTATTCGCGGACATCAGCTGTCCGAGCGGGCGACATGTGGATCATATCAATCTGCGCAGGCGCATCTACGATTACGAGATAGCCCTGGGCGCCTATCAAAGCGGGGAACATATACTGATGCCATCCGACCTGTTGTTGTCGGTAAGGGGCGATGAATTAATTTTAGAGTCTCAGCGTTTGCAAAAACGGGTGGTGCCGCGTCTGTCCTCTGCCTTTAACCCCCGGCATAACGGTTTAGGGATTTTTCGCTTGCTCTGCGACCTGCAGTACCAGGGGCAGGCATCAACGGGCTTTGACCTGGAGGCTTTGTTTCCGGGCATGCCGGCCTACCCAAGGATACGTTATGGCCGTTGTATCCTGGAGCCGGCCAAATGGCGGCTGCAGCAAGGCGAAATACCGGGCGGAATAGATGAGCTTCGTGAACTGCGGTTGCGGCTGAGCCTGCCGCGGCAACTGAGTTGTGGCACCGGTGACCAGAAGCTGATTTTCGACCTGTCCGATGAGGACGAGGCGCAGTTTTTTTTAAAGTTCGTGCAGAACATGGAAAAGGTTACGCTGACAGAATACCTGGCACCCGGTCGTTCGGTGATGTGCGGGCACCGGGAACTCGCAGGCCAGTACCTGGCTTTTTTGGCACATGATCAGGAAGTTTTTAAAAGGTCAACGACGCCGATCGCTCACCAATCTCCTCCATTGCAACGCCGATTTTTACCCGGATCGCAATGGCTCTACTTGAAATTATATGCTCAGGAGACCATGACAAACCGCGTGCTGCTTGATGTCGTCAGACCGGTCCTCCGTCAGGCTAAGGATGACTTTGACCAGTGGTTCTTTATACGCTATACGGACCCTGACCCACATATCCGATTGCGTCTAAGGCGCAAGGACCCGGCTTCCGGGCTTTTACTCGCCCTGATCGCCCAACGTGCCGGATCGGTCGGCAGCCTGGACCTGATCAAGTCCGTACAGGTTGAGCCCTATGAGCGTGAACTGGAGCGTTATGGCGCGAAACGTATGGAAGCGGTGGAGGCCGTCTTTGCTGCAGGCAGCGAATTGTCGATGGCGGCAATTGTCAAAGGCCTGCCGGAGATGTCTTTTGCACTGCTGACCGTCGCCCGGATGTGCGAGGTTTTCTTGCCTGACAAAGTGGAAAGGGTGCTTTTTGTTGGAAGAAGGGCAGATGCTTTTAAAGAAGAATTTAAAACAGAGAAGACCGAGCGCCTGGCGCTCGATGCGGATTACCGGGAGCTGCGGCCGGCGTTGGAATCTATTTTCCGGGAACGCCCGCTAAAGAAGCAGACCGGCAGACTGCTCGAAACCATTCAAAAGCTCGTGGCAGACGGTGACCGGAAACTACTGGCCGATCTCTGCCACATGCAGATCAACCGTTCATTCGCTTCCACACAACGCCGGAAGGAGATGGAGCTTTGGTATTTTCTACAGAAATGGCTCAAAAGGCCTGACCCTGCGGGTTGAGCCTCGTTGAAGAAATGCTTGCACGGGAAGTCAGGGCGTTGGATGGCCTGGTGGCAAAAGTTGCTGAGATCAGTTTTATCACGCTGTTATCTTAAGACAGCAGGTCTTCCTGTCGATCCGCCCCGATATGGTCAGTTTCAGCTTCGAATACTGATCAGCAAGAAGCGCTCTTAGCCAACCTAAAAATGTACATCAACTATACAGATGTTGCAATGCCTCCTGTTGATTGTGATCGGGCTTTGAAAGATCTTAAAAGTGGAGAAGAATCTTACCCGCTTACATCTCAATTGAAGCCGGGAAATTTTCGGTATCAGGCTAAAGGTTACGACCGGACCGATCGCAAATTTGAGATGGATATGCAAATGGAATTGACCGGGGCCTTTACAGTGGTGGTCGTTTGCATCGACGTAAAGTTTGCCGATGCCAGTTTTAACACGGTCTGGATTTACTTTTCTTGCAGCCGTTGCCGGTGATCGTATGCATTTAGCGTACTCCTAAGTAAGCCTTCAATGCTGATTGGTACTTCCTGCCAACCGGCACCTCAGTATGATCGTCCATGGTAAGCAAGCCCGGTCTGATACCGCTGATATGATGGCTATTGATGATGTGTGAGCGGTGGACGCGAACAAAAAATGATGGAAGATCTTTAAGTGCTTTATCCATGCTTTTATAGGCCATCAGCTTCCGGTCATTCAGGTGAAACTCCACATAATCCAACGCACCGGAGATGCGGATGACATCGTCTGCCGGAATCTGAACGACCTGGGCTTTCAAGGCATCCTTGATCAAAAGGGCCGGTGACGGATCACGGGCAGGAAGCCGCTCCATGATCCTCGCGGTACAACGAAGAAAACGTTCATGACTGACCGGTTTAAGTAAGTAATCTGCTGCTGCCTGCTCATATGCGTCGGCGGCATATTCTCGAAAAGAGGTCGTAAAGACGATAATGGTTTCTTTGGAGCATTTTTTTGCGAATTCCAATCCGTTCATGCCGGGCATATCAACGTCAACAAAAGCAAGATCCGGCGGAATGGCGGACAGCGCTTCCAAAGGGTTAAGATAAGTTGCGCTTAGTTCGAGGTAGGGCGTTCTTTGGATATAACGGGCCAGTATGTCGAGCGCGGCCGGTTCGTCATCGACAACGATACATTGTAACTTCATAATTTGATCATTAAGTAAGTTTCGAACTGGTTTTCCTGATCATGAACGCTGAGCGCGTATTGGTCCTTGCTATACATAAAGGAAAGTCTGGCCCGTAGGTTCTGGAGGCCTTGATGGCTCCTGATCACGGAACGAAGGCTTGACTTCTTCATATTTTGGCTTTTAAAGGAAAGACAACCATCGTTTGTCATGTCGACCCGAACGCTCGCAGGGTGATCTTGATCGGTCAGGTCTCCATGTTTGAATACATTTTCCAATAAGGTCAACAGGATGAGCGGGGGAATTCGGCGATCACCGGGATCTCCTGTGAATTCCATGTTCATTTGCATCCGTTTGCCAAAACGATAACGATTGATCTCCATGAGATTTTGCATTTGTTTCAGTTCTTCCAGCAATAAACTTTTATCTTCAGCAGCAGTATAGTCCATGCTGTACCTCAATAACTCCGAAAGCAGTACGATACATTGCGCAGCTTCCTCGGAAGTGTCCATGACCCGGCTGTACACAAAGTTCAGGGAGTTTAAGAGCAGATGAGGATTGATCTGTTGCCGTAGCAGCGCTTTCTCAGCCCTGTCTGCCTTAGCCCTGAATAACAGCATGTGACGGGGTGCCCAATAGAAAACTGCCAGCAGGAAAAAAAAACCGGCCCGGTATAAAGCGGTCATCACAAAAGTTAACACTTCGCCACGTCGGATATGAAGCCAGTTTTGACGAAAGTGCAGTTCCGGGTTCAGCAGTCCTTTGACAGTCAACAACAGGATCAGCAGACCGGCCATGCCCGCAAAACCGATAAAATATCGCGGGATCCTCCTGTCAAACGTGTATTGCAAGATTGTCGTTACACCGTAAAAGAAAGCTATGTTAACACCGTAATAGACGATGTATACCTTGGGTGGTTCAAGTTTACCGGTGAGGTAATAAAGCGTACAGAGTTCATAGGTGATGTATATCAGCCAGCATAAAGCGTGGACCACAAATTTGCGAAGCAACGCCGGGGAGTCTTTGTTGTTGTTAATATGGAAAAAGCGTGCGTTCATAGAAAAAATTTCAGGTTTAGGCTTGTGTTGGGTAATTTAAATCAAAATACAAAATATATGAAAAAGACCATTGCTCTTCCAAAGAAAAAAACAATGACCAAACACAAATTTGCGCCGGTAAAGGTTAATGCTTTTCCAACTGATACCGACCCGACAAGTACGCTTTCGCTGACCACGACCCATTTTTAAACATGGAACTTCGGGACGAACTGCAGGCATTACGCGCATTGATCGCTGATCGGTCAGCTTTTCTTCCCGGAGACCTGGAAAAGGTTACCGCAGCCATCCAGCAAAATTGGATGGCTGCTGCTTTTCAGGATGTCAGCGATGAATGCCTGCGCCGTTATTTTAGTGATCATCTTAAAGTGTTATCCTCACTTTCGGAACGATGCGGGAAAGAAGGGGAAGACCAGATACAGGAAGCGCTTTTATCGCTGATTGACGGACTGCTTGATTCAAGACGGTCACTTCTGAATGAGAACCTGTTTTGTCCGCCAGCCTTTATCCGTCGGGAATTTGCCCGGATAGGTGAACATTTAAAAGGCTGGCATTGTCCGCTACCATCAATTCCGTCGGATTGGTTAAGCGTTTTTCTGGGATCCTGGGACAGTCTTTCCCTGACCTTTGGCCAGGTCCGTTACCTGACTGTTTTCATAGTCGGACTCGGGAAGGCGCGTACGGAACCAGAGACACTGTGTTATCTGGTGACAGAAAATTTTAACCATACCGGACTGTTCCGGTCGCTGACCCTCACGATCAAGGGTGATGATCTTGCAGATCTAGCGCGCCTGCGTTCATCGTTGCGGGCTATCCCGGTCAGGCAGGGGGCCGCGTTTGACCCATCATGGTGTACTTTAAAGGAAATGATCGTAGGGTGGCTGGATGAAGAAATTGCGCTGCGGCACGAAGCGCCGGCTACCTTGCAGGAAAAATTGCATTTGAATACTTCGGTTGCTCACCTCGCATGCCTGCTCCGCCTGTTTTATGAAGAAGGCTTTTTATTTGAAACATCCCTTACCCGAATATTCCGTCAGGTGAACGGTAATATCCGTACAAAGAAACAATCGCTGATATCTGAAGGAAGCTTATCGAAGGAGTTTTATGCCACTGATCAGCATACAGCCGGTCGCGTTCGTGACCTACTGCAGCGAATGCTGGTGCGCCTTAACCGGAAGTTCTTTCCATAGACAGGTCATGCAAAAGGTAACCCAAGTCCTCCTTCTCCAGGAAGGAAACCAACTCTGCCAGCCAGTGGAAACTAAACTCAGGTCGCCTGATCAATGCTGACCTTTCTTCCGCCAAGATTTGCGACAAGGTATTGAATCCCAACTCATAGCAAGTGTTGCAAAACGCTTCGCTAAATCCGAGGTCGTGGATGGAACGTTCTAAGACAGCGATTTTTTTCATATGACAAGATAAGTAAAATCGCTCATATATGAGCTGAATAATTTTTTTTGATTAGCTGAAATTCGATGCCGATGTACGATCGGGCGGAGGAAATCAATAAGCTATTTGGAAGAAAGCTACGTGAAATCAGGAATAGCCAAAAGCTATCCCAATATGAGTTATGGCTGATCTCCGGGATAGCGACCTCACAGATCGGTAAGATCGAACGCGGCACCGGCAACCCTACCTTAGCAACCATCGTTTCACTTGCCAGAGCGCTTAAGGTGCCGTTCGACGACCTCATGCCCAGAGAACTCTTAAAAGATTGAGCGTTGGAAAAACCATCTCATGATCAAACCTGGTATTTTCAGGTTAATGCTGTTACGGGCGCTACACGAAATCCCTTTACGATCACTTTCCGACACATTTCTTCCGGTCCGGAAGGTCAAGCTCATTTGACCAGAGCGTTTTAATACCATCAAAAGAGATCTGACCAGTCAATTAAAACGGACGGATGGATTACGCGGGAATGCACAGATCTGATGGTCACTTCTTGACCTGAGGTGGTCGGTATGGTAATTGATATCGCTCTTTGTCAAAGATCATTGCACGCCATTCCCAAAAATGCCAAAGCTTGATTTTAAAGGTACGGTATAGCTTTGGGTCGATCTTTGCGTCATCTGGATGTGATTCTAAATACCACTTATACAGTGTTTTAGCCATTTTGAAATCATGCCCGCTGCCTTCTTCTTTAAACTTAAACTTGCCATTGTAATTCGTATAGGCATATCCCTCGTCCAGCAAATAGGAGATAGGAGTGAAGTTCGCGATCAGCACGATACCAATGGCTGTTAGTAAGATCAGTTTTTTCATAGCGAATTTTTAATTACATGGCCCATGGTTCTTCCCAACGGTTCCGCCGTTAACATTGGCATTTCCGGCGTTTCCGACGCTACGGATAGAATTGCCGAGAGCAGAAGGCATCATGCCGGTCATACCAAGTCCCATATTGCCGTTCGGGTCGGGTAGCTTGATACCACCGGCCAGGCAGGCGTTGTAAACAAAGCTGGTGCAGTTATACTGGGTCAGGTCGTAGGTATCCGGCGGGTTGCTGACAAAATTCACGATCTTGGAAAATTCCGACGCGATGATCGGATAGGAGATGCTGACATTATAAGACAAACCGCTATTATCAAGGATCTTGGATGGTGCATGCATTTTTGCCTTGCCGGTCGCGTCAGGGTAGAAACCGATAACTTGCGTGATAGATTGTCCGTTATAGGTCTTTGTCAATCCGATTGCAGTATGGCCAACGGAATTGGTGCCGACATTGAAGGGAAGCCCCGGCGCAGGCTCCTGAACATAGACCGTGATGGTCATTTTAGAACCGATGTCGGGCAGTGATCCGAAACAGCTCATATACGCTTTGGGGTCGATCCTGGAGTTGTTTTCACCCGGAAGATCAGCAACGGGCGGCGCGCTATCGGAACTTCCGCCGGATCCACCACCACCGCCCGCATAATCGCCGCCGGATCCGGATGGGCCTCCGGCATCCGAAAGCCCGTCAGAAATGACGGAATAGGTGCATTGCCTTGAAGCGAAAACCACGACCTCTCCATCAGCATTAACATAATTGTCTTCGTTCCAGCTGCAGATCTCCTGAACGGGAGTGAGGGCGATCCCAATGCTTTGGTTCTTCGCTTTGCTTTCCTTTCGATCACTTTCCAAAGGTTTGATCTCGCCGCTTACCTGCCCATTGATATAGATATACCCTTTGATCAAATGGTAATTGGTGTCATAAAAGAAGATCCTGCCGTAAAAATCCTTTCTTGTAGCGCTTCCTTTCCGCTGTAGGTAAAGCGCATCCGGTAAGATCTCCAAGATATAGGCATGAAGATCGCCTTCCTTTTTTGTGATCAGCAACTTACGATAACCGATGGCGTAACCATGACTTTTAAGTTTTCCTTCTAAGGCGATCAAGCCATAAGAAAGCTCATTTGTCGCTGCAGAGGTATATCGCCCCCAGTCTATGTTTAATGGCTTTCGCGTCAGGTTATCGTCTGCCATATTTCGGGACGCCCCGTCGTTGTTAGCAGTGTATTTTTCAAACCAGGTTTGCGCTTCTTCCCGGGGCAGAATGCTAAAACTATCGTCAGGTGTTTGCTGATCAATATCTTTTTTACAGGAGGTCATACAGATCGAAATGTAAAATAGATAACACATCAAACTTTTTATCCTGTCAATATTGGGTCTGTTCATAAGCTAAACGTTGGTGAAAAAATTGATCTATGTCAAAACAGTCTTTCGGGCGCGCACCCGGCTAAGCGTCTCCGGCGTTATCCCGAGGAAGCTGGCCACCTGGCTTAGCTTTGCGTTCAACAATACCTGCGGATATTTTTTCAATAACAGGTTGTAGCGTTGTGCGGCAGACATCGTCCTCAGGATAATGGTGCGCTCCTCGGACATCATGTAGTATTTTTCAGTGACGATGCGACCAATGTAATTGTATTCCGGAAAATCTGCATAGATGGATTGAAGCTGGTTCCATGTCATGGATAAAAGTGCACTATCTGCAAGCAATTCGATATTTTCCGGTGCAGGTTGCTGGGTATAGAAGCTGTAAACAGAGATCATCAGGTCGCCTTCACCCATAAACCAGGTAGTACATTCCTTGTCCCCATTGTAGTGAAAAGCACGTGCGAAACCTTTGTTGATAAAATAGATTTTTCTGGAGGTCTCACCCTCACGCAGTAACAAGTATCCTTTTTGATGATGTTCTTCTTTGAGCGTATCGCGGAAACGCTGATCCAAAGCAGCACTGAAAGGGGCAATAAAATTTAACAGGTTCAACAGCTTATCCGCATTCATGCTTTTTTTGATTTACGTCAGTGATTCGCAAATACCTTAAAGTTACCTTGCAGTTAATATTTATACAATTATTAACTATTAGTTTGTGTAGATTATTGTGTCGTTTTAAAATTTGTCCTTCAATTCGTAATCTTCTTTATATGGAAAATGAAAGCTACCCATTTGCCAGGTTAGATCAGGTCGTTGATGATCTGCTAAATTTGTCAGCCGATGAACACCCGAATCTGCAGGAAGCCGAAAACATCCGGCAGTATTTTTTAAAAGAGATCAGAATGGTCTATCAGCAGCTCAAAGCCGATGTATTTAAAAGGAATTATATGGACAACAGCGAAGCGGTCATCAGCGCTTATCTCAAAAACCTCAGTTACCTGATCAGTGACCTTCGCGCATTTGTATCGGCAATTGATGACGACAGATCATTGAACGGTTTGGCATCGGACATTTTAAATGGCCTTGAAACTTTAGAAGCAGAGATCTCCTGGCGCTTTGCCAGCCAGCTAAAAGGTCTGAAGGAAAATGCAAATGTAGATAAGGCGTCCATAAAGGTGTTATGCAATCTTAGCGTAGACCAGATCGGGCTGCTGTTGAAAGCTGCAGATGAGATACGACTATGCTCGGCCAAGTCGTTCAGCCAACTGTTGCGGCATATCGTCCCTTATCTGTCAACTGACCGCATGGAAACGTTTTCCTGGAAAAGTGCACGTTCGAGTACCTACAAAGTAGAGGCGCATGATATTGAAGTTACCCTAGAAGTACTGCAAAAGCTCATGGCTAAGATCAAAGATTATTATTAATTGCATCCGGTGTTCAGTCTGGTGTCATCAGTACGCTGTTGGGGGAACTTTATTGCCAATCAATAGCCAAAGTGAATTATTTTATGCAGACGTTTCCGATTGAAGGTTTGTCAGAAAGGTCCTTTTTCATACAAAATCTTTTAATTGATCAACTTTAGAAAAATATTACCTGCTCAGCCGATCATGTAATGCTTAGATTTGCATAATGGAGCATGCATTGTTGGATTTGGCCAATGCTTATATCGATTCGACCAATGCCCTGGTTTTTTTGACGGGCAAGGCAGGAACAGGTAAAACGACGTTTTTACGGCAGATCAGGCAGACCTCGACAAAAAAGCTTGCTGTTGTTGCGCCGACCGGCGTAGCCGCGATCAATGCGGGCGGAATGACGATACATTCTATGTTCCAATTGCCTTTTGGCCCCTTGCTTCCCGGGCTTGCCGAAGGTCCGGAAAATAAGTATGATCCTGAAAAGCGGGAACTCTTACAAACCCTGGAACTGCTGATTATTGACGAGATCAGTATGGTCAGGCCGGATGTCCTCGACCAGATCGACATGATCCTGCGCAACCTCAGGGGCAATACTTTTCCCTTTGGTGGTATTCAGTTGCTGATGATCGGAGATCTGGCACAGCTCAGCCCGATCATTCGCATGGAAGAGTGGCCATTGCTACGGCCCTATTACGATTCTCCCTATTTCTTTAGCAGCCAGGTCCTGAGGAAACACACCTTTGTGCGGATCGAGTTAGAAACGGTATACCGCCAAAGTGACCCGGTCTTCGTGAAAATATTAAATGCCATTCGCGACCAGGAGATAAGTGAATCCGCACTTGAAATATTAAACACCCGCCATATCCCGGACTTTATACCCGGAACTGATCAACCGTTTATTACACTAAGTACCCACAACCGTATGGTTCAGGAATTAAATGCTGAGAGGCTTGGGGCGTTAGATGGTGACGAAATAAGCTACAGGGCGGTCGTTCGGGGTGAATTTCCGGCAGACGCCTTTCCGACAGATACCATGTTGAAACTAAAGGTAGGTGCACAGGTCATGTTCGTCAAAAATGACAGTTCAGCGGAAAAACGGTATTATAATGGTAAGATCGGCTCCGTTACCAGGCTGGAGACAGATACGGTCTATGTCACTAGCCCTAACGGGCAGGAATTGGCAGTACAGGCGGTAGAGTGGACGAATATTAAGTACGAGTTGACCGGCGATACCGTCAGCGAGGACAATGCCGGTAGTTTTGCGCAGATCCCCCTGAAACACGCCTGGGCCATTACGGTCCATAAAAGCCAGGGTTTGACCTTTGACAGGGCCATTATTGATGTTAGCGAAGCTTTTACACATGGGCAGGCTTACGTTGCGCTGAGTCGTTGTCGTTCCTTGGAGGGGCTGGTGTTGCGTAGCCCGGTCACCATGAGAAACGTAATTGCCGATCCCGCAGTACTGCGCTTTAATGCACAAACCGTTCACTTGTCTGCGAACAGGCAAACCCTTGTGCAACACCAGGAGGAATACCGCCTTTTCCTGTTGTCCGAACTTTTTAATTTCAGCACCTGGAAAGAGCACGTACTGAAATTTAAGGAACTGATGCCGAACGCAGAAACCGAAATACTGTCGGTTGCTGAAAAAATGTCGGCTGCTTTGGCTATGTATTCGGACGAGCGTATTCGTAAAGCTTCAAACTATTTTAAGGAAAAACTGGAATTGATGACCGCTGCACTGCAGCCGGGATTGCCGGGCCTTGTCGGAACTTCCAGGGAACTGGCTGCTGATGCCGATCAGCTCCTTCAGTGGATAATTGACAGATGCGCCCTGCTTGAGCAGTTCAGCTCAGCGACTTTTAGCACGAGTGTTTATTTGGAAACACGGCGTAAAAGTACCAAGTTAAGTAACTCCCTGCTTAAAAAACTGAACGCCAGACCTAATGAAGAGCTATTGGAACAATTGATGAACTGGCGGGAACGGACAGCACAATCAGAAAATATCTTGGGCAGCATGCTTTTCACTGAACAGACAATAGCCCTCGTCGCCGCAAAACTACCCCAGACACTCAAGTCACTGAGTGGGATCAAAGGGGTAGGGCCGGAAAAGACTAACCGCTATGGCGCAGCGATCCTGACCATGATCCGGGCATATGAAGAGCAACGCAATGGGGCAACAGAGCAGGTGCGCTTATTTTAACTTGAAGATCCGCAGGATTTGGGTGGGGATGTATTGTACACAGCGATATCTACATCAACGAATTTTCTTATTGAGGTGTTCACCAATAATGGTAAGGTCTTGTGCAGTGAAATGAGTATCACCGATCGCATAGTAGACCCTGTTGCTTTGACGGGTGATATAACCTTTAAAGTAGCCTTCGCTGGTCACCATGAAAGAAGGACCAGGTTCACCCGGCATCGCTTTTCGGTCAAGTTGCAATTCGGTTTCCGCTTGTTCGCCGCTGAGCCGGCATTTGATGGTTATCCTTTCCATGATGTCGTTTTTTAGGAAATAACTGGGTTAGGCAATATGGGTAGTTTAGCAAACCTGAGCACTTCCAGGCTAGCAAATCCGAATTCTTCCACGACCTTACCCAGGATCAGGTAACAGCCCTTACCCCGAAAAGGATACATAGGTGTATGGTTCGGAAAATGAACAGTGTCAAAACTGTTGCCTTCGGCATCAAGAAAATTACCAAACCACATCCGCTGGTTCTTCTTGGTATGCACGGTCTTTTCGCAGACATATTGCCCGACCATGCGGATCGTCTGTCCGATATGATTGATCAGATCATTCGCCATGATGTCGCCCCGGTAACCGGTTTGCAGCAGCTCAAACATAGTCATGCTCAATGGGAATCCAAGTAGCTCTAGCTCGTGATAAGCATTTTCCAGTCGCGTATTGACGAGTACCGGCAGCGCATAGTTTTTTGCATCGATAGTGAAAAGTTCGGTATTGATGTTGCCGGGTTTTGTTCTGGCGCCCATCAGCAGGTGGATCTCCCATAACAGTTCTTTTTTGCTTTTATGAGTGAACCGCAGCGCACCGACCCGGATGAGGATAATGCCCTGTTCGAGGCCGATGTTTGTCCGCTTGACAAGATCTTCGAGACCTGTGTACGGGCCGTTCGTCCTTCGCTCTTCGGGGACCAGCTCGATAAACCTTTCATTGAGGCCATGGATGCCGACGAGGCCGAGATAAACATCTGCGCCGCTGATGTTCACCAGGCTGTCACTGTGGTTGACACAGGGCAGGTGAACAATGCCGCCACATTTCTGCAATTCCTGCACATAAAGGGCACGGTCATAGAACCCGCCATAATTGTTGAGTACGCCAACCATGAACTCCCTCGGAAAGTAGGTCTTGAGGTACAAACTCTGATAACTTTCAACGGCAAAGCTGGCAGAATGTGCTTTGGAAAAGCTGTAACCTGCGAAAGAGGATACCTGCCGCCAAACTTCTTTGACAATATGATCCGGGCGACCAAGTTTTTTAGCTTCTTCGTGGAAGCGTTCTACAAGACGTTCAAATTCTTTCTTAGATCGGTACTTGCCGCTCATACCCCTTCTTAAGATGTCAGCGTCCGCGCCGTCCATACCTGCAAAGTGGATACAGATCTTGATGACGTCTTCCTGGTAGACCATGACGCCATAAGTGTCCTTTAATCGTTCTTCCATTACCGGGTGGAGGTATTTGACCTTGTCCGGATGGTGATGGTTCCTGATGTATTCAGCCATCATGCCCGAACTGGCAACGCCCGGACGGATGATGGAGCTGGCGGCGACCAGGACACGATAGCTGTCACATCCGAGCTTGCGGTTGAGCTGGATCATAGCGGGCGACTCGATGTAGAAACAGCCCTTGGTATTACCGGTCCTGAGGTTGAAGTTCACCTTTGGGTCATTCATAAAATCCTTGACCTGATGGATGTCGATCTTGCGCTGCTGGTTCTCTTCCACGAGTTTGACAGCCATTTTGATGTGGCCGATGCCGCGCTGGCTAAGGATATCATACTTATCAAAGCCGATTTTCTCGGCTTCATACATATCCCATTGTACGGTGGCCATGCCCTTAGGCGGCAGGTCCAACGCGGTGTAATAAGTGATCGGTTCTTCTGTGATCAAAACTCCGCCGGCATGTATGGAACGCTGATTGGGCATATTGGCCATGCGTTCGTAAATAGCGACGATCTTCTGAAAGGTAGTATTGTTTTGGTTAATTGCCGCCCGTGTCTGATCAGTAAAACCGTCGATCTCCGTTTTAGGCAGGCCCATAACCTTGCCGATCTCGCGGATAATGCTGCGGTCCTTGAACGTCGACATGGTGCCGAGCAATGCGGTATGTTGGCTGCCATAGCGTTTGAAAATGTAATCCTGCACATCTTCCCGTTCATCCCAAGAATAATCGATGTCAAAATCCGGAGGTGAGGTGCGCTGCGCATTGAGGAACCGTTCGAAATAGAGATCGAGTTCGATAGGATCAACGTCGGTTATCTTCAGGCAATAAGCCACAATGCTATTGGCGCCAGAACCGCGGCCAACGTGATAATAACCCTGCGAACCGGAGTAACGGATGATATCCCAGGTGATCAAAAAATAAGCGCAGAAATCGAGCTCATAGATCACTTTCAGTTCATGCTTGATCTTCGTAAGCGCTTGCTTGTTGGATCTGCCGTAACGGTATTCCATTCCGGCCAAGGCCAGCTTTTCCAAAAGTTCCCGGTCATTCTTTTTATAACCCGTAAAGGTACGGCGATTTAGGTTGACACGTCCTTTCGGATAGTCCATGACGCAGGAGTTCATCAGGTTACGGGTATTATCGAGAATAAAGGGATACCTGGAAAACCTGGCTTCCAATTCACCAGCCGGAAAAAAACGATCTGTTTTTTGGCATTTATCTGCTTCCGTCACTTCCGTAAGTACAACATTGAGATCGATGCCGCGTAGGTATTCATGCAAACGGTATTCGATCTTGTCGTTGATGAAGACGGGTTGCAGGCAAAGCAGTTTTTCCTTGATATTGCGCAGGTCTTTTCCAAACAAGCTGTTGAGTTGCTCATGGCGAATGCCGAGGTATTCATTTGTTTTTAGGCTTCCATGATGCTTACCGTAAGGATATACCGTATAAACATTTAAAAATTCTGGGGCAGTGTCCGGCAAAGGTTTTTGCTCCAAATTATGCTCGGTGAGGAAATCATTTAACTCCTTCATACCTTCTTTGTTGCGGGCGATACCTAAGTACAACAGCTGCTTAGCCTTCCGGAATTCCATTCCGGCAATGGGCTTAATGCCTTTTTCGTTGCATTCGCGCATGAATTCCATGATACCGGTGGAATTATTGATATCAGAAAGGACCATCTGCGTCACGCCACTTGATATGGCTTCTTCGACCAAAGCCGGGATAGACATGGTTCCGTACCGCAGACTATATTGAGAATGGACATTCAGGTACATGAGATTCAAATATCAAGGTTGATCACAGAGGCGGGTTTAATGGCGTCCGGCCCGAACCTTCTCCGGATCCTGTCCATCGCTTGGCAAAGGCTGTACTGTTGTTCAGATCCGGCATAAAGGTCGATCTGTTCAAATCCGTTTACCAGGTTTGACAGGCGGATGCCGACGAGGCGGATCAGGAGCCGTTTCTGGTAAGCCTGTCTGAAAAGTTCCTTGGCCTTTGTGATGAGCGGTGCATCAAGGGCAGTGTAAGGGATACTAGCTTGTTTGGTCACGTCCTCACGTGTTGAGTAACGAATGGTGACAGTAATGCACGCAGTTTGCTTGTGTTGCTGACGCAACTCAAAAGCAAGGTCCATCACCATAGCGGTCAGCAAGTGGTTGATCGATGTCAGGTCGATACTGTCATTCTTAAATGTACTTTGCGTACCGATGGATTTTTGTTCGTGATAAGGGATGATCGGTGAATCATCTATACCCTTGGCTTTTTGCAATAGCCCAATCCCGTTCTTCCCTAAAATACTGTTCATGTATTCAGGATGGACCTGCGCCAGCTCGTAGATCCGCCTGATGCCCATGTCGCTCAATTTGATGAATGACTTTTCGCCCAGACCAGGTATCTTTCTTATTGACAGTGGGTTCAAAAAAGGCTGTACTACGGGCTTTTCAATATTTAGTTCACCGTTAGGTTTGCACTCATTTGTAGCCATTTTAGAAACCGTTTTGTTGACAGAAAGGCCGAAAGAGATTGGTAGGGCCGTCTCTTTCATGACCCTGACACGGAGTTCCCTGGCATATTTGAGCGTACCAAAGTGCTTATCCATGCCGGTCATGTCGATGAAGTGCTCATCGATACTGGCCTTTTCAATAAGCGGTACATTTTCCTTTAGGATTTCAGTGATCTCATGGGAAGCTTTGGAATACTCGTCCATATTACCGCGTACCCATACGCCGTGCGGGCAAAGCATCCTGGCCATACGTGCTGGCATTGCCGCATGGATGCCGAACTTCCTGGCCTCATAGCTGCAGGATGTCACAACGCCCCGGTCTGATAGACTGCCGATGATCACGGGTTTGCCCCTCAGTTCGGGATTTTTCCGGACCTCGACGGACACGAAAAAAGCGTCTTGGTCCATATGAATGATCTGGCGGTCTGTGCGCATTTTACATCAATTTCTTCGCTTAAAAACGATCAGTTGTGGATTACCTTAAGTTGTTTATTTCTCCGTTCAAGAAACGTCATGCAAAACTAATACTAAAAATATTAGCAATTAATTTATATTTGAAAATAAATTTTAACGTTAGCTAAATGGCTGATAACTTGTTTTATAATCCTTTTTTACGGATCAGGGAGGACACTGTCACTAAACTGATGGCTGCTGGTCGATCATTTGTGGTCATCCAGCGGTTCCCATGGCCTGGAATGCACTTGCAGCAAACTTTTTTGTTGTCTGCTTATGCTGTTGAATCTGAAGCGCATTACCATGAGACGGCACTCGGCAGCAAGGAAGGTAAAATGCAAAACCTTTTGTTGACGGATCATTACCGGTCGGTTTTGAAGCTGCTTAAAACAGGATCGGGTATTAATCTGTTCTTCAATGGCACCATAGATAAAAAGCATGAGCAGCGTTTGCAGAAAGCTTATCAGAAGGCAGTTTCGACTTACATTCATGGAATTAAAATGAAAAAGGAGGATCATTTTGATGTCCGTATATTTGTAGAATATGGTCGTTTAAAAGCTGAGATAACCTCCGGTGAACAAAGCCACACCGCTCTTTTTTACGACATGATCAAGTAATTTATATTTCAATTTTTATGTGCAGGGATATCAGCTTTCATTCCGAGATACAGGTGATCACAGAGGATTTTAAGGGTATTCAACTAGCCCCAGATCCTGCTCACTATCCGAATGACATGATCCATGTGACCTGCGAGGTTTTGCCAACTTATCCGATCGTCGTCAACCGTAAGGCATTGGTGCTGGCCAATATGGGCTGGGGGGTGATCAACACCTGGATACAAGATCCGCGGGAGCGGCAATTGCAGCGCTCGAATATGGTCAACGCACGTTCTGAACGCATCATCGGTGATAAGAAGTCATATTGGCACCGGATACGTCAAAATCGCTGTCTTATACCAGCGACAGGCATTTATGAGCACCGGGAAGTCAAGGGATACAAGAACAAGATCCCGTATCATATCAGCCTGGAAGGGCGAAAGGGATTTTATGTACCAGCGCTTTATCAGGTTAGTCAGGAAGTTGATCAACACACAGGAGAACTGTATAACATGGCCACATTTACGATGATCACCCGGCATGCCAATGAAAAAATGCGGTGGATCCATAACTCTGGTGACAACAGGCATCGCATGCCCTTGTTTTTAACGCCCGAAATGGAAAAGGCATGGGTATTGGATGACCTGAGTGATGATGATATGGACGAGTTCTTTCATTTCGAAATGCCTTCAGAAGCTATCGCACATCACCCTGTTTATTCCATCCGAAGCCGGAAACCTAAACCGGATGGTATTGTCCCCAATGGCTTTTATGACTGGGGCAAGAAGCTGCCGGAATATGGACAGGATGATCCGCCGACTGCTGAACAGACCTCGTTGTTTTGAATTATAAGAACCAATGAGTAAAACCACCTAATGATACAGGGAAGTCTATGTTGACATATTGCGAGCTTGGTGCTGACGGTAGCGGCGCGGCTGACCTGATGATATAGTTTATCCTGGCTTCTGAAACAGCGGTAAAAACTTTCGTCAATATATTGAAAGGTTAAATGATCCGGGTGAGCAGGAGGGTGATTGACGTCATAGAAAATAAGAGCTCACTATAGACCGCGCACAACAGGTGAAAATACAATTTTGATCTGTCTTCATCCATTGCGGAAAAGCCGGTTCGCCTGCGCTTTAGGCGCTGCGCGCACACAGCTGCGGTTCACCCGCTTTTTGCGCTGTTGCAACAGCCGTTGTTTTGGTTACGCTTCGCCTGCGCAGACGGCTGACGCCTTCCTGCGCCGACACAAAACAAAGGCAGTTGCTGTTTCAGCTATTATGTTCTTGTAAGCTTAGGTCTCCGGAAATAGAAATAGGTCGCATGATTTTGAAGCTTCCGGACAGGCGCTCAAAAAGTAAGTCGATGGATTTATTTTTCCCGGTTTAAAAGCCAAATCATTATCTTTGTTGATAACGTAAGTGCGCCTTGCATTTACATTGTGATAAGGTTTAGGTTGAAGTCTCCTGCAGCGAGTGTTCGGAGACTTCTTATTTTGATAGATCAGGTCCTCTTCCGGTCGGTAGGTGAAATCAACGCCGGTCTTCCAAAGGGTGTCATTTTATTTACTGACCAAACCTTTCATTTTTTCGTTCAGTTCTTTAAGCCCGGCTTTTTTAAGGCACTCATCTACGAAAGCTCGCAATTCTTCCTTGTCTTCACCTGGAATAAATGCAAGGAGTTCCTTTCCTTCGCTGTCATTCTCCAGTCCGTTCTGTATTAAACTGTTCAATAGCAGAACCGCTTTGCGGCTTAACTTCAGGTCCAGTTTGATCGCTTCATTCATTCCCGGACTGCACAATAGGGTCTCATACACCGTCCCTAACACATTTGTCGTTGCCATAAGTGTTTTATTTTAAAATTAATTATTACCTCAAAGGTCGTTGGTTACGATGTAAGTATCCTACCCAATATTTGGGGAGGATGGGCGAATTTTAATTGCGTGTTCTACTTTTGATTATTGTTAACAGTAAAGGATAAGGGATGGAAAGGAATGACAATAAAGTGGAGTCGTTAACACGGATCCGTGAACTGGACTTGCCGGCACTTCTGGATGCTATGGGATACCCGGTGGTCAAGCACCGTAAAAACAATACAGACTTTTGGTACCTGTCGCCTTTGCGCAATGAAAGGACAGCTAGTTTCCACGTCAATTTGTTGACCAACGAATGGTTTGATTTCGGGCTGATGGCCGGCGGTAATCCGCTTGACTTTTGCCTTCGATATTACCGGTGTTCATTGCCGGAATTGTTGGAGCGTTTCGCGAGCTATAATGATACGCCGTCATTGGTCAAATATGATCGATGTCTGCATGAAGGACGCGTTGAAATGGACAGCAAATTGGTGGTTAAAGAAGTACGGCCATTGTATGCCTATCCGATCAAAAATTATTTGCATGACCGATGCATTTCTTTGTCGGTAGCAGCTATTTTTTGCAAGGAAGTTTCTTACGAGATTGAGGGCCATGCTTATTATGGTATCGGCTTTCAAAATGATGCCGGGGGTTGGGAGATACGCAATAAAAAATTCAAGCAAAGTTCCTCGCCGAAAGACATTACTTGCCTGGGTAACGGCGCCCGTTCCGTGCATGTTTTTGAAGGCTTTATGGACTTCCTATCTTACTGTAGTATCCACCCTGGCGAGCCATCGCGTGCGGTTGACCATGTGGTGCTTAATGGTGCAGGTTTATTTGACCGCGCGATCCCTTTCTTGATGACGCACGAGCACATCAACCTATGGCTCGACAGGGATGTCACCGGGTTGGCTTACCGGGACTACGCCTTGGGTTTAGATTCCCGATTCATTGACCGAAGCGGGATTTATGAGAAATTTAAAGACTTGAATGAATGGCTGGTGCACGGTGGAGAAATACCTCGTTTGCGACAAAAACTCGGCTTGCGGACTATTTAGCTTTTAAGTTTTTCTGGATTGATTTAGATTTTTTCCCTCACCGGATAAATCTTTAAGCACGCTCATTTTGCGTGCGGCCAGATGTACAGTTGTTTAACAACAACTGGATCTGGCCGCCCTTCCTCGGAACTCGGGGGCGGGTGAATGCCGGATCTTGGTAAGTTTTAAGTTTGTTGTTGGGTTTTGATTTCTGGTTTTTATCTAATGAATAGGATTTTTGGAGGATTAAGATGTGTGAGCGGGATAAGTATTCAGCAGCGGGGCGTAAGCGGATCATCGGTTTACGCCTGACAGAAGATGAGTTTAGTGAGCTGGAAAAGAGCTGGAAGGGCAGTACGATCAGGAAGCTTTCCGAGTTCGTGCGGCGGCTGCTGTTCGGCAAGCGGATCACGGTCTACAAGCGCAACAGATCAGCGGATGAATTGCTGGAAGAACTGATCATTTTGCGACGGGAACTGCATGCGATCGGCGTGAACTTTAACCAGGCGGTCCACCGCTTGAACAGGACAGATCATTCCCAGCACATGCAGGCCTGGTTGGAGCAATTCAATTCGGATCGCGACCGGTATTTTGAACTGTTCGGAGCGGTCCGGTCAAAGATCAATTCTATCAGCGCCCAATGGTTGCAGTAGTGCATACGCATCGGAGTTTAAGAGCGTGTTTAAACTATAACGAGCAAAAGGTGAAGACCGGTTTTGCGGCGTGTTTGGACGCCGGTTTTTATCCAATGGAGGCAGCTGATCTGAACTTTCACCAGAAATTGCGCCGACTGGAAATGTTGACGACGTTGAACCAGCGGACGAAGGTAAATACCCTCCACGTCTCCCTGAATTTTCACCCGTCGGAAAAGCCCTCCGAAGAATTGCTCAAAGAGATCGCAGCCAACTATTTGGAGAAAATAGGTTTTGGCGGTCAGCCTTATTTGTTATACCAGCATTTTGATGCTGGGCACCCTCATATCCACCTACTGACAACCAATATAAAAGCGGATGGTACCGCCATCCATATGCATAATCTTGGCCGTAATCAGTCCAAAAAAGCACGTGAGGAGATCGAATTGAAATATGATCTGGTTCAGGCTGTAAACGCACAGCAAGATGCTGCGCTTCGCTTTAAACCGGTCGATGTGCGGCGTGCGCGCTACGGCAGAATGGAAACGAAAAAAACAATGAGCAGCATCATCAACGTCGTCACAGATCAATACTGCTTTTCTTCCCTGGCACAACTCAATGCAGTACTGGGATTGTATAACCTGGTGGCCGATCCCGGTACCGAAGACTCCAGGATCAAACAGCATCAGGGCCTGGTATTCCGAATGCTGGATGGTCAGGGCGAGAAGGTCGGTGTGCCGATCAAAGCAAGCGACTTTGCCGGCAAGCCGACTTTAAAAAACTTAAGGGAAAAGTTTATAAAGAATGAGCCGCTGAAAACAGGGCGTAAAAGCCGGGTAAGTAATATGATCAGCATGGCTTTCTTGACAAATGTAAACTCCATTGATGCACTAAGTGTTGCACTGCGCCAAAAGGGTATCGATCTGGTCGTTCGCCAAAATCCACAAGGGGTCATATATGGGTTGACCTTTGTCGATCACGAACAAAAAGTCGTGTTTAATGGAAACGAATTGGGCAAAGGATTTAGCGCGAAGGCCATACTGGATCGCTGCACTGATCGGATGACCGGTGAGGGAAAAAAACAAACTGTGGTAACTGCTGAGGGGGCCGGCCAGCCGGGTAGGGAAGGTGTTGGGAATGCGACCGGAGATTGCGCCGGGTCGCAGGAAATAGCTCATGTTGATCATGGTGTTTCGCGATTCACTGATGCCCTGATCGTGGACGGCGAGCAGACGGCTGCGATGGATTGGGAACTGAAACGCACGAAGCGAAAGAAAAAAAGGCGGATCAGGTTATCTGCAGGTTAGTATTTTATGGGTGACCTGGAATGATGATGCCATCTTGGGTAGGCTTGGGGCGAAATTCAAAAACGGAAAGATAGGAGGGGATAAGATGGGTACGGGAGAAAATGATCAGGCGTTGCGCAAGATCCTGGACATGACCAGGCTGATCAGTGTGGCGGTGTTATTATTGCATTTTTACAGGGAATGTTATGGTGCTTTTGTAGCTTGGCACCTGGCGTCTGGACTGACAGACCGACTGATGGTCAATGTTGTAGCCACCGGGTTATTCAGCAGCTTCCTAAACCCAAAATTAATTAGCCTGGTATTTTTGATGATCGCATTGATCGGTGTCAAGGGCAGGAAGGATGAAAAACAGACCTGGAAGACGGCTGTTTTATATATCGCGACCGGCCTTATTTTATTTCTGACAAGTTACTTGGCTTTATCGGTGAAGGAGAAAGCACAAACAGTTGCCTTGGCTTATATGGCCTTGACCGGATCGGGTTACCTGCTGATTTTGAGCGGTGGCACGATGTTGTCCCGTATCATCCGGGATAGGCTGGCTGGCGATATCTTTAACCGCGACCAGGAGACCTTTCCGCAGGAGGAACGTTTGTTGGAAAATGAATTCTCCGTTAACCTGCCGACGACGTATGTTCTGAAGGGTAAGATACGGAATGGCTGGATCAATTTGATCAATCTGTTCCGTGCACTGGTGGTACTCGGTTCTCCCGGATCGGGTAAAAGCTATTTCATCATCCGGCATGTGATCACCCAGCATATCCGAAAAGGTTTTGCCATGTTCGTCTACGACTTTAAAATGCCTGACCTAGCGGTGATCGCTTATAATACCTGGCTGAAGTATAAAAAGGATTATGAGGTGCAACCCAAGTTCTATTCGATCAATTTTGACGACCTTTCAAGAAGCCATCGTTGTAACCCGCTTGATCCATCTGCGATGCTCGACCTGACAGATGCGGTGGAATCTGCCCGAACCATCCTGCTCGGCCTGAACCGGGAATGGATCAAGAAACAGGGGGACTTTTTTGTCGAGTCGCCGATCAACTTTCTAACCGCGATCATCTGGTATCTGCGAAAATATAAAGATGGGAAATTTTGTACGTTGCCGCATGTGATCGAGCTGATGCAGGCGGACTATGATAGCTTGTTCACTTTATTAGGTACACAAAAAGAAATTGACTTGCTGATCAATCCGTTCATCAGTGCCTACAAGCGGGACGCTGTCGAACAACTGGAGGGGCAGATCGCCTCTGCCAAGATCACCATGGCGCGCATCGCTTCCCCGCAATTGTACTATGTGCTCTCGGGAAATGAGTTTACATTGGACATCAATGACCCGGCAGCGCCGAAGATCGTCTGCATGGGCAATAATCCGCAAAAGATACAGGTGTATGGCGCAGTACTATCGCTGTTCACCAACCGCCTGCTAAAGATTATCAACCAAAAAAATAAGCTAAAGTGCAGCCTGGTGTTTGACGAATTTCCGACACTAACGACGGATATTATTCCAACAATAAGCACCGGTCGAAGCAATTTGATATCGACGACCCTGGGCATCCAGGACGCCAGCCAACTGCGTAAAGATTACGGAAGGGAACAGGCCGACGTGATCATGAACATCGTCGGGAATATGGCGGTCGGTCAGGTATCCGGCGATACGGCAAAATTGGTGTCAGAAAAGATCGGGCGCATCATGCAGGAACGGGAAAGTTTGTCCATCAATCGCAACGATACCTCCATCAGCCGCTCCAGGCAACTGGAAGCCGCAGTACCGCCCTCGCGGATCGCTGCGCTTAGTTCCGGCGAGTTTGTTGGCCTCGTTGCAGATAATCCGGATTGTAAGATCGAATTAAAAGCTTATCACGGAGAGATCGTCAATGACCATGAAGCATTAAAAAAGGAGATCGATAGCTACAAGCCCTTGCCTGAAATAAAAAAGATCAATCCGGCTGTAGTGGAGCGAAATTACCTGGACATCAAAAAGGATATCAAAAATATAATTGAGCTGGAAATGGAACGTTTGCTAAGTGATCCATCCCTTTCCCACCTGATCATTCGCAAAAGATAGCGGCAAATAAAGCATAATGCTTTTATTTTCTGATTAATTATAGGTCGGAAAAGAACTTTCCCGCCCGATCTGTCCCGGTCATCGATACCACATAGTAAAGGACGAATACGCTTTGGTCCAGTCTTGCGAATTTACTCCATGTACCCCGCTGGACACATCTCGTTCAGACACGAACAGTAATTTACGAGATGCTCACATTCGGCATGGCGATCTGCGGTCTCTTTAAGATCACTTTCGCTCCGCTCTCCGCAGGAGCAAGCCCGTTTAAGCATAGCAAAAACATGGTTTGCTCCTAAACACGTGTGACAAATGCCTAATCCAAACGATCACTTAGCGATAGCGGAATAAAAAATTTACTCGCTGAGCGGGTGAGGTGCAAAAGGATATTTTTCTTTTGCCCTTCAAGGACCTTGACCATGTCCTCGTACTTGTAATAGATGATGCCGCAGATACTGTAGGCCAGCTTTCCCTTCAAGCACAGGTCCTGCAGGGTAACGTTCGAGATCTTCAGCAGGTTCTTCACCCGGTAGCTTTTTAGCCATTTCTGCTCGCCGAATTGCGGCTTGCCGGTTAAATCTTTTATCATCCCGAAAAGTTCTTCTTTGAAGCGTTCGAGGTCTTCCCTGGTGATCATTTCCACATTCACTTTCTACAAGGCGTCAACAGAAAAATCAATATGGCTGATATTAGCTTCATAGAAAGTCAGGGGAATGATCTCATAATCAGCTTTGCCTCAATAAAAACACAATCACTGAGTTTTAGAAAAATTTTCAACAACGGGTTTGTTAGAGTCCATCGATTTTTTATCATCAATTCACAACACGCAACCGGTTAAAATAATTCCGAAATCGTCATGGGCACAAATGTCGTCCCGGTTGGCCGTAGTTTCAGGACTGAATTTGTAACTATCTATTCTCGTGATCATTGATTGATCCATTTTGCCGAACCTGATAAAAGTTGTTGTTGGGCAGCCGCCATCACCAGTTCGGCTACATTCTTGACACCGAATTTTTGGATGAGGTTTTTACGATGTGTGTCTACGGTAAGCGGACTCAGGAAAAGTTCCTGCCCGATCACCTGGCTGGTTTTACCTGCCGCGATGAGGCCCAAAATCTCCTTCTCACGACGGGTGAGACGAGGGGCGCCCTGCATTTCGTTTCTGTCGGGCCGGCTAATGATTTCCATGACCTCTTTGCTATAACAAATATTGCCTATAACGGCCTCCGCTATACAGTGCCGTAACTCATCAATGGAACTGTTTTTGAGTAAATAACCACTTGCACCATTCTGTATGGACTGCATGATGATGCTACGTTCGGTATGATTGCTCAGAATGAGGATCCTGGTGGATACCGATATTTCTTTTATCTTCTTACAAAGTTCTATTCCACTGATATCAGGCAGGGTCACATCCAGCAGGATCAGGTCAAGCGGCTGAGCAGACATATAAGCTAAAAGGTCAGCCCCGGTGCAAAATCCCTCAGTTATCCTTAGATTCTCTTCGTTGGCAAGTAAGGTCTTTAACCCCTCAATTACTATCGGATGGTCATCCACAATAGCGGTAAGCAGTTCAAGCATACTCGTGAGTGTTTAATTCAATATTAACGGTTGTACCTTCGTTGATGACAGAACGTAGTTCAAACCTGCCTCTCAAGTAACTTACTCTGTTCTTCAGGTTCTCCAACCCCATACCCTTAAGGCCTTTTAAAATTTTGGTGTCGAAACCGATGCCATCATCCTCCACAGTGATGAAAAAAACCGAACCATTTTGGCTGCATTGTATCAGCACATTTTTCGCGTTTGCATGTTTGATCGCGTTTGATAACAATTCCTGAATGATGCGATAGATATTGAGCTGCACGTTAAGGGTAATACTTTTTTCGATAGAAAGGGTTTGCAGATCAATATGCAGCCCGTCGCGCATGTGAAACTCACTGAGGTCTTTGATCGCCACTTCCAGGCCAAACTTCAATAGCGTTTCGGGTAACAGGTTGCGGGCTATGCGACGTAGTTCTGTTACAGATGTATCTAACTGTCCGATGATACGAAACAATTCTTTATCTTGTGCAAACTCGTTGTTGGTACTGCTAAGGCCGGACAATCCTATTTTTACACCTGCTAACATGCCACCAAGGCCGTCGTGCAGGTCGCGAGCCACACGTTCGCGTTCATTCTCCTCGCCATCGAGCATTGCTTTGGCGATGTGAAGCTGCTGTTTTTGTTCCATTTCGATCAGTTGCTGCCTGTAATTAATCTCCTTTTGTGCCGCGAGTTGCCGATTGCTTCGTGCATTCAACAACACTGCCGTCAGAATAGCGAGCAGGCTTAAGCACCCACTTCCTAGGAGCCAGTTGAATAGCTTTTCGTTTTTGCTTTTTAATTCAGTTTGCCGGTTTTTGGCTTGCAGTTCAGCTATCTTTTTTTGGCTCTCCACAGAACGATATTTAGTTTCCAGTTCATTTATTTTAACTTCTAACTGCTTATTATGCATGCTGTCGGTCAACTGCTGATGTTTATTTTGCCAATCATAAGCCTCCTGATAGTTACCCATCAACTGATTGGTTTTAGCCAACTCTCCGTAAACCATCGCTTTATCGTTTGCACTGATTAACATCGTACCTTCCTTTGCGATGCCTAACAAAATACCCCTGGCTTTAGCATAGGCTTTTAAATGCACATAAGCTTCATAGTTGCGAAACAAAAGCTGCTGAAGCATTTGTTTCTGATTGTACTTAGTAGCCAATACAATACCTTTATCCGCACTTGCAATGGCTTCTTTGTATGATTCAATAGTGGTGTGATACAGCGCTTCGTTATAATAATACAAAGTGTAATTTAGCGAACCCGGATAGGGTGTTAATAATGCCTTTGCCTTTTGCAGCAGTTCTTTTGCAGCAGTGGTCTTTACAGCGTAACAACCAATGCTCACTCCGTTAAGGTAAGCCAATAGCAAGTTGGTAGATTTAGGATCTTTTTTCTCCAGCACGGCGATCGCTTTTTCATTATAAAAGTTAGCTTTCGCAAACTGGTAGTTATTCATCAATATGGTAGCGAGCTGGCTATAGTAAAAGGCAACCATGGTCTGGTCACCGGCTTTTTCAGCATATGGAAGTGTCTTCTGGGTTGTGATGCCGGTAATGAATTCGTATCCTTTGCCGCGGTTCATGATCGCGTAATTATACCAGGCTGCTGCCAGCTTACCATAAGCTTGCGGTGTGTGAAAAGCCGCAAGTTTTTGCTGAGCTGTTTTAAAAGCTGCGGAGGCTTGAGTAGTGTTACAGTTAAAATAATATTGCCCCTCATAAAAGTATGTTAAAGCCTTTAAATAGGGCGAACTGCCTGCTAATTGCTTGCCGCGCATTAAGAAAGTCTTACTTTTAATCGTATCCTTAAATTTCCAATATTCCACCAGCATAAAACTGGCAACCGCTCTGCTGCTGTCTGTACGTGCAGATCTTAATAGTGTTTCCAAACTGTCTACATGGCGTTTCTCATTAAGTGGCACCTGCTGCTGTGCGCTCGTATTAAGAACAGAAAAAACAAGCAAGCAGATCAGGCGTAATTTCATGGAGTAACATTAATTTATGTTTAGCAGTCGAAGCTTACGTAATCCTCAAATATCGACCTTAAAAACCAAACCAGCTACATAACGGGCATTTGCAGGTATGAAATACCTAAAAATGAGGAGAAAAAAACACACCATTCATGGGATTTCATATGAGTTATGACTGAGATAATTTTGCAGTCTATCTATCATCTAAATTGAAAACCATGAAAAAAAAAGCAATTTTAAGAAACTTGTTAATGGCCGTCTCTTTATGCGGCTTTATTTCTACACTTACGTCATGTGGTAAAAAAGACGCCAATGAAAATCCGCCATCAAACGGAGGTCGTACCGCAAAATTTACGGTAACCGCTACTGGCGCACCTGAATCAGCCTATTTGTCTTTTGTAGTGGTAGGGTTGACCAACAACCCCTCCGATGCAACAGTTTGGAAAGTAAATGGAATCGTACAAAATAACCAAAGTACGGTAAGCCTGGGCAAGAACGATTTTAGTGGAAACACTAATACTTATGTTATTGAATCTGTAAAACCGCTTTCCAACATCAGTGTAGGTATTCAATGCTTAAGCCCGGGCAACGAAGCTTATAAAGTAAGTTATAAAGCAGAAGTCAACGGTGAGGTAAAAGAAGACATTAACGGCTTTACGGTGACGAAGTCTGCAGATCTTACCAAAGACTACACTTACTAATATAAACCGGTATCATCCAATCATATTAACATCGAAATCAATCAACTATGAAAAAGATCATGATCATTTTCGCAGGCATGCTATTCTTTAGCCCAAGGTTTGCAAGCGCCCAGGCTATCTTAGATAAAATGGACCGGGCAACAGATAAAGCTGACCGCGCAGGCCACACTGCGGACCGTACCAAAAGTACCGGCGAAAAAATACTGGGTTTCTTCGGGAAGAAAAAGGATGGAACAGCTACAGAAAAAACAACCGTAAAAATTGCCGGTGTTAATTTTTCTACGCTTAAAGCTATTAATGATAAGTTACAATCGGCAAAGGGTGTTCAAAGCACAAAAATGAAGTTTAAAGCATCCGGTTCTTCCATTGTTTTAGAGCACTCCGGGTCTACCTCAGATATCCTAAAGTCATTACAGAAAGCCGCACCTGATGTTTTTGCAGAAAAGAACATCGACGGCATGGACGACGGCGAAATATCCGTAAAGGTAAATTAAAGTCTAACCCTTATTTATTGCTATTAATGCCTGTACGGGTAAATTTCGTTTACCCGCACGGGTATTATCACATCACCATTTATGAAAAACAAGCTATCACGAAAACGTTTTGCCTTCATTGCGCTACTCGCCATCGCATTTTGCAGTTTTATTTCCTGTAAAAAAAGCAGCGGCGATGCCAACGGAGGGCAGGAAATATACATGTCCTGCAAAATCAACGGAACCCTCCACGAGTTTAATTACCACGTTAACGCCAACGATAAACCTGCTACCGATACGGTACACTTTGTTGTAATTGGCGGTTGGGAAAAACCGGATATGGTTACCGGCTTTGGTATCGATATGCAGATAGACAAGGGCGCTAAAGAGGGATCGTATGTTTCTAACAGCGCAGCAAGATTACTGCTATCGGGCAAATATTACATCCAGCAAATGAAAGACGGAAAAATTCTGGGTACAACCATATATAATGGTGGCGACGTTGACGGCAGCAATTTCACCATGACTATCACCAGCTTAACCAAATGGGGCGTGAAAGGCACATTCTCCGGCAAGTTACGATTATTGACCGGGGACGAATACCTGACGGTAACTGATGGGAAATTTTCGGCACCATATAACTGATTTAACATTTCAATAAAAAGAAAATGAAACGATACATTAAAATCATAACTGCACTTACTTTTTTTGGTATCATACTTTTTAGCAGCATAACCCAAGCCCAGGATAAACCTTTTAATGAAGATTTCTCCTCGTATGAAATTGGTGCGTCGCCTCGCAGCATTAAAACCAATGGCGTAGCCATTATTATGCACCCGCAAGGACAAGATGGCAAATGGCTTTTAGTAAAAGATCAGGCTACCTACAAGCTTAATCGGTTAACAGCGTTTCCGGCACGTTTCATTCTTGAATTTGATGTGCTGGCCATGGCTGAAAGTATAAAAGATATTGCACCGGTTTGTTTTGGCTTTGTTAAAGACAATGCTGCGAGGGAACATCTGAGTAATGCGGGAGCCTTTATACAGCTGCATTATAGGGATGCTGACGCTGTGAATATTGGGAATTATGAACTCAAGAAAGAAACTGGTACCACGTTTGACCTGGCATCTACTACAAACAGACCATTGCACGTAAAACTGGATGTTGACGGAACACAAATGGCCGTTTATCTTGATGACACCAAACTTGCGGAAACTGAGCTATTCGCTCCAAAAGCCGCCAAATACTTTTATTTTAGTGGCCCGTGGCAATATGATAACGGTAGTAAACTGTTCATCAGCAATATTAAAACTACGTTGTAAAACGCCCGGGGAAGGTATATTTACGAAAAGCAAATCAACAATTATGAGGAAGGTCTTGTTCATTTTTGTGTTGCTAACAGTTGTAGTAGCCAGTTACGCGCAAGTGGTGCGAGAGCCTAACGCAACAAAATATCCGGAATGGACAAGACCTATCGAACCGTTTAGAATAGTCGGAAACCTTTATTACGTGAGCACCGCCGACCTTGCATGTTATTTGATCACCACAAAAGCCGGCCATATCTTAATTAATACAGGCCTGGCATCTTCAGTGGTAAACATATTAAATAACTTCAAAAAACTAGGTTTTAAAATAAGCGATGTGAAAATATTATTGACCACGCAGGCCCACTTTGACCACTTGGGCGCTATGGCGGCAATAAAAAAAGTAACCGGTGCAAAAATGTTTGCTGATTATGCTGATGCACCAATTATTACCGATTGGAGGGTTGTCTGATTATGGCCTCGACGGTAAATATCGAACCTTCAAACCTGTTAATGTAGACCGTACCCTTCATAATGCTGATCACATCGTGTTAGGCGAAATGAATTTGACCATGCTGCATCACCCGGGACATACTAAAGGCTCATGCAGCTACCTATTCGATGTGAAGGACGAGAGCCGTATTTACCGAGTGTTAATAGCCAATCTGCCAACGATAGTCACCGAAAAAGATTTTAATGCCATACCAGCTTATCCGCAGATCGCTAAGGACTATGCTTATACTTTATCTGCTATGAGAAAGCTAAAATTTGACATCTGGCTGGCTGCTCATGGCTCACAATTCGACCTTTTTCGAAAGTATAATACTGCACAAAGCTATCGGCCATCAGTATTTATGGATAAAAAGAATTACGATCAGCAGCTCAAAGAGCTGGATATTGAATACCGAAAAAAAGTAGCTAGTAAAAAGTAGCTATAAGGGTCATATCTATAGCTGGCAAATCCGAGTGATCCACCGTCAAGATCAGACACAAATGGACCAATTTCCAAAAAGGGAAAAAAAATTAAACAATATCACACATATGTGACTTATATTTGTGAAGTGATGGATTTGGTCATCCATCCAGATCGAGGTTAAATAATCAAACAAAACATTATGAAAAAACTTTTTTTGAGCTTATTGTGCTCAGCGATCGGGATCAGTGCATTTGCTAAGGACCTGAAGATCAATGTTAAACCGGCTGCGCCAGCTGTTGTGGCAAAATCAAGCGCTAATGTGAATGATGTCCAAGTTTCCACCGAAAGACAAGCCAACGACATGTTCCGCAGGCAAATGGCCTTTGGATTTCGTGATAGCTGTGGAAAAGTTATGATCGTTTACGTTTCTGGAGGAAATAGCTTATCAGATGTTACGCTATGGAATGCGGCAGCGGATTACGCGGAGTCGCAAATGAATATGGTTACTGGTTGTTTTATATAAAACGATCTAAACTCCATTTACGACAAATTGCCGCCTGGCTGTTAGCCGGGCGGCAATTTAAGTGTTGCCCTGATCCATTTTTCGGCATGAGCTGCCGGATGGCAAAACCCATGTTCCATCAGGAGTCCAATGATCAGGCGATCAATTGCTAACTTATATCGATTTAAGATCTATGTATACTCGTTTTAATTTTTTAGTCGCTGCTATTTTCTATCTCCTGATCTGCGCCCTTGATCGTGAAAATGCCAAGGCGCAAGAAGGTAACACAGGACTAGCCCGGTATCATTTATCCCATATGCGTGATACTACTGAATCATCCATTTTTATTCAGGAAGATTTTCTGTTGGTATTTGACCAGCAGCAAAGCTTGTACACAAGCCAGACGCGCATCGATCAGCGTACTGCGCAGGCTGCCAATATTCAGCAAGCGATGAGTTCGGATGCTGGTTACATAGACATGGGCGTCATGAAGCTTACCACATCGGAAAAGATCTATGGTCATGATGAAGAAAAGGAACTATACACAGAAAAAAGGTTCGGACGTAATAAATATCTCATCAAAGAGCCGTTTCCAACGGTCAACTGGAAGATCGAAAGACAGACTAAAAATATTCTAGGCTATAATTGCCAGAAAGCTACAGGAGTTTGTAAGGGACGGCTTTATACCGCGTGGTTCACTACAGATGTTCCTGTTAATGCAGGGCCTTGGAAATTAAGGGGGTTACCGGGCTTGATCCTTGAGGCCTACGACGCTAAAGAACGTATCAGGTTCAACTGTACCAAGCTAAGTTTAGCAAATGCTTTACCTAAGGGTGTATCCTTGAAACTTCCTGAATCTGCCATCACCGCTAATGCCGCGGATTATAAACGAATGGAAAAAGCTTCGCAAGAGGGTTTAGATATGGGAGGTAATCTGACAGAAGATGTTCAGATAGATAAAACGACCTTAAATGGTGCCACCGTGAATCCCGCACGCAAAAAAGATGTTGTTAACTATCCATTAGAATTGGATAAATAGGCTGTGCTTTGATCCTTGGACGAATCCTGTCATTGATCGTGCTGCTTTTTTCCACCCTTGCGCTATCAGCCCAACAGAAGGCGTATATAAATGGGGTGGTTAAAGATAGTATAGGATCTCCTGTTGAAGGAGTATCGATTTCCATTTCAACCTTTTCTGGCATCGGGATAGGTTTTGCGAGAACGAACGAAAAAGGCGGTTTTGATATTACTTACGAAAACGACGGTGATCGAAAGCTGTTCATTAAATTTAATGCGTTAGGGTACAAACCGCAAACGCTACCGATCCCTGAGGCCGCGGCAGCACTGACCATCACGCTCCGGCGATCAGCGACGGCGTTACAGGAGGTCGTGGTCAGATCTAACAATAAGATCACGGTTTCGAAAGATACGCTGAAATATAACGTTAAAGCTTTCAAAGATCAAAATGACAGGGTAATTGCCGATCTGATCGCTAGACTTCCCGGCCTGCAGGTCGACGAAAAAGGTGGCATCAGCTATAATGGCAAGCGCATTTCGAATGTGTACATTGATGGCGATAATCTGTTGGATGGTAACTACCGGCTTGCGACCGGTAAAGTCCCAGTGAATTCAGTTGAACAAGTGCAGGTCATCGAACACGATCAGCCGATCAAGGCCCTTAGTGGTTATATAACAGCAGACGACGTATCACTCAATCTTAAATTGACAGATAGTGCGCGTATCACTACCATTAATAATGGATCTGCAGGTATCGGCAATAAGGTGTACACCGGAGAATTGACTAACCTGATCTTTCAGAAAAAGATCAAAACCATCAATAGCCTAAAAGGTAACAATAACGGGGAGAACCTGCAGGATGATAATGAAAATTTCCAGTCGTCTTTCAATAGTAATGAAGTGTCGCTTAAAAGCGCACTGCCTTATCTTTCCATGGCTACCGAAGTTTTGCCCACGGTGGATGAGCGATATTATCTCATGAATCATGACCTTTCAGGAAACGTCAACGCTTTATTGAAGACCGGCCGTGACTGGTCCTGGCGGATAAATGCAGCTTCCATTCAGCTCAAAAGAAATTTCAATTATCGTAATTCCGTCAATTACTTCCTGGCTAATTCCGATACGATACGTTACGAAGAGTTACAGGATCAAACTGAAAAACTCGATCATTGGAAAGTGCAACTTCAGGCTGAAAAGAACACTTCCTCTGTGTATTTAAGGTCCGTGACCAAATTAGATCTGCCCAAGTGGAGCAGAATAGGCAGAACTGCACAGAATGCGGTGTCGTTCGATCAGCAACAACCGAACAATTATCTATCTTTAGGTAATGAGACAGCCTTGGTAAAAGCCGTGGCCAAAGATCAGGTACTGCAATACAACAGTATCGTTCAATACTACAAAAACAGCGAGCAACTTTCGATCTCGCCTGGCGTTCAGCAAAACTTTCTTAACGACAGTATCCCTTATCTATTAGCCCAACAAGGAGTTCGGTCTACGAATATCTTTATCGATCAACATGCTAGCTACAAGATCAAGGTTGGTCGATGGGTCGGGTCTGTTTCTTCGGGAGCATCCGTTGATCATGACCGGCTTTCCAGCGCTCTGCTTAAAATGGACAGTACACGCATCTTTAAGCCAGTTGGATATCGCTTTGCGAATGATCTTAATTTTGATCAGCTGGTGTTTTATGCAAAGCCGTCGGCCACTTATCTTACCGATAAAAATTCTATTTTAGTAGAAGCCCGTCCGGCATATACGGTCATCAAGTACAATGATGCGAACGCATTAAATGCTAAGAGCAGCTACTTTCTGTTCAATCCGCTTATTGAATTCCGTCAGCATTTAAATAATTATAGCGAGCTGGAATTGAGGTATAAACATGAGACCGTATTTGGTCAGATCAATGATATCTACACAGGTACTATCCTCGTTAACTACAGGCAATTAAATTACAATGCAGCTCCGCTTCCTCAGAAAGGAATGAGCTCATATAGTGCGAGATATAGCTACAGAAACCCGCTGCATATATTGTTTTACAATATCTATTTCGGTTATGATCGTACCGCTCAGAACTTTATCAGTTCTTATGTCATTACCAACGGACTCACCAGGTCCACAGCTATCCCTTTTGATAATAAAACCGATAACTATACGCTAAACACTGGTTTTTCAAAGTACTTGTTCTTTATAGGTTCACAGCTATCGGCTCAAACCAGCTTAAGTTTACAAAAAGGTAATGCTTTCTATAACGATCAGATCACCCCGTATAAGAATTACCGATTTAATGCAGCCCTTAGCGCTCAAAAAAAGTTATCTAAAAAGATGACCCTGCGGTTAAGTGGAGAATTTGGTACAGGGACCAACCTCCAGCGAACGTTTAGCGACACGGTAATTCGCAATTCAAACTCTCGTCAGAAATTCAAAGCGGCATATAGCCATCAACTCACAGCAAATTTGTCTTATACGATATCCTACCACCACATGGCATATAGGCAATCGCAGAGGGCTGTCATCAAGAACGATTTTTTAGAGATCGGTTTGAGATTCTTGCCAAACAAATGGCGTGGTTATTTTGAACTGCAGGGTCTTAATTTGCTTAATGAAAGAACATATCAACAGATCATTAGCACAACTAATCAACTTTCTGTTTTTGAAATGCCGTTAAGGCCAAGGACACTCATGATCAAATACTTCTTTTCGTTTTGAAAAGTTCAGCCTTAAATTTGGTAAAGCTTTCCCCCTCCCAATGGCATAAGCGTAAAAGGGATATTTTTCCTATGCAATACTAAAATACTTCACCGATGCATACCTATCGTAAAGGTCAGGTCGCAAACGATGTATCCCATCATTTTCATTCTATCAGCGTCTTTCGTTACATTTATCCGATCGCAAAAATGGTATATAGAGATGGAAAGAAAAGCTATTGATGGGCCTCAAAGAAATAAAGCACGCACCAAGGCCAATATTTTGAAGGCAACGGGCAAGATCCTCAAAGAGGATGGCTTTTCAAAACTTAATGTTGCCAGGATCGCGGATGAGGCCAAAACAGACCGAAAGCTTATCTACAATTATTTTGGAAATCTTGATGGCCTTGTTAAGGAATATCTGGAGAGCCACGATTACTGGAAGATCCAAACGGAAGATATTGGTGATGTGATCCAGGCAAACCTGCATGATTCAGGTAAAACCCTTGCTACTGAGGTGCTGGTCGATCAACTCAGCAGTTTGTTAGGTAATGAAGAGATGCGCCAGATCATTACCTGGGGACTAAGTCAAAGATCTTCTCATCTAAAAGAATTGGATCTGAAGAGAGAAACCGTTGGTAATGAGATTCTTGCCGCTGTAATAGATGATAGGTTCAAAGATGGTCCTGTGAACTTCAGAGCCTTATACGCTTTATTAATGGGAGGGGTATATTACCTTACGCTCCACGCAAAGATGCTTGAGAACACTTTCTGCGGGATAGATATTCAAAAAAGGTCAGGGCAGGAGGTCATAAAAAAAACAATCATAGATGTTATCGATCTTATTTATGCGGATATGAGATAGCTAATTACTTTATTAATCTGCTCAAGACGCACTTTGTAATGTAGACAAGTTAAATCAGGAATTTAATGATTACTATGCTGAATTATGAAATTTTAGCGGTAGTTGGCAGCGCATGTTTGATGTCATTCAATCAGTATCTGGTTGAATTTTGGGTGCGAAGCTTCTTCCACCGTATTCGATCAAGATAATTAAAGCGGGGGCAAAACTGGGTCAGCCGATCTCTGTTAATGAAAAAGCTGACCAATGATCCTAAGACAAAACACGGCGCCTTGATTCTAGGGAATGACCAGGGCAGCAGCCATGACATCCGATTTTGAATTTTAAAGGCGCGAATCGGTCATGTTTGCGCGTGTAGTTTTTATCACGTAACGTTTATTATAACCAAACTGAATAATCGTTCTTTAAAGCCTGACGTAGCTTGGCAAATGCAAGCGTCATATGCCGTTCTACGGTTTTCTCGGAGATATTGAGCTGTTCGGCAATCTCTCTATATTTAAAATGCTCATAACGGCTCATGCAAAAAACCATTTTACATTGGGTCGGCAATTCATTTACCGCCGATCTGATTCTTTCACCAATTTCTTTGTCATGATAAGCGCGCTCAAAATTTTCGGCTTGCAAATTCAGTAAATTATGACGTTGAAGATAGTCTAAAAAAAGGTTTTTGGTTTCCTGATGCTTGAAATGATTCAGGCAGCGATTCTGGATCATCTTATACATATAAGATATTAATGATCCTGTGACATTTAATTCTGATCTCTTTTCCCAAAGCGTGGTAAATGCATCATCCGTGATATCCCGAGCGATCTCCATGTCGTTCAGCATCTTGTTTGCAAAAAGCGTCATCAACCGGTAGTGACTTTTGAATAATGATTCAAAAGCTTTATGATCGCCTGACCGCAATCTGTCATATAGGGAATCTTGATCTTTCTGCATGAAGGACACGCCAGTTTCGCAAGCACAATATAATAATACCGGTGTAATTATTACCAAAATAAATAATAAAATCGGGTCATTCTGAATTTTTCGCAATAAATCACCATCAAATGCACAAAAATCAAAATAACATTGGGGGTATATAAAAGTTCAGTTGTCTTAGGATTATGATGCACGACGACAACATCGATGAGTTACTGATTCGATACATCACCAATGAGGCCACCTCGGCTGAGAGCGCGTATGTAAGTAAATGGATCAATTCCCATCCCGAAAATGAACAGCATTTTGCTCAGCTTTACGAGCTATGGCATCAGGCTTTGGTCACTGATTATGCCTCAATTAATACGGACCAGGCCTATGAAGAGTTCCGGAAGCAACACCTCAGTAAGCCGGTCATCAACAAAAGCAATTTGTTTTACAGTGGCTTTGCATTTGCTGCCTTGTTGATTTTGGCATTTGGCATCTGGATATTTTCAGCTCGTAAGTTCCCGACAGAGGGTGAAGTAAAATTAGTAGCATCAAAGGGAAAAAGCAGAGTTTTTAAGTTATCAGATGGAACGAAAATCTGGTTGAACGGCGGTTCTGTTCTGACCGTAGCGAAAGGTTTTAACGCCGTGAATCGTACGGTTTCATTGTCCGGGGAAGCATTTTTTGAGATCGAGGGTAAGAAAAGCAAATTGCCATTTCTGGTCAGAACAAATAAATACGCGATCAGGGACATCGGAACTCAATTCAATATCAAGGCATATCCTGAAGACGATACTTTTGAAGCTTCCGTCGTCCAGGGTGAGATATCAATTGAAAACGGGTTGTCAAAAAACAATGAATATAATCGCATTTATTTAAAAGCGCATCAGGTTCTCAGCGCTTCGTCTGATCGATCTAAAAATGCTGATACCAAATTGGAACAACCAGATGGCCGGTTTCAAAAGATCCGGATCGTCCAGATACAGCCCGAACAGCAAGTCAATTTTGTCGGATGGAAAAACGATGTTCTTGCATTTGACGGCAATTCCCTTGAGGAAATCGCCAAGACATTGGACCGGCGGTTTGGGACCGTGATTGTTATTGAAAAGGAGCGTTTAAAGCAGATCAGATATTCCGGCACTTTCAAACATGCCCGTTCAGCCACAGAAATATTGGAAGTGATCAAGGAAACTACCGAAATCAACTATCATCAGAATGTGAATAATATTACGATAGGAGGTGTCGGCCTATGATCTAAATATACAAAAACAGCCCGGAATGCGTCAACATCCCGGGTGTTGTTCATTCTTATAGCTAATACCCTACAGCTTGGGGAAGCATCGTATTAACTAATTAAACAACACAAATTTATGATTATTTTTTACAGGAAGCCGCTTTCGGGAAATCCCGTTTGCCGTAAATTACTGACAATGATGAAGCTTGTTTTCGTGTTGCTCCTAACGGGGCTGCTGCAAGTACATGCCAACGTATTTTCACAGAAATTATTCAACATCGATAAGGAGCAGGTGACTGTTTCTTCGGTACTTAAACAAATCGAGCAGAGTAGTGAATATTCTGTCTTTTACAGGCTAGATCAACTTGATAAAAACAGGCTTGTGACTATCCATGCACACCAGGCCAGTATAGAAGATCTGCTGACACAAGTTTTGAAAGGCCAGGCGCTAACGTATCATGTTGTCGACCATCTGATTATCATCAAACCCAGCGGCGCGTCTATTGCACCGATATTTGCAATAACAGGTATAGTTACAGACGAGCAGGGACAAACCTTACCCGGTGTTACAGTGAAGCTCTCCGGTACAAACTTAGCTACCGTCACAGACGTACAAGGGAAATATAGCCTGACCCTGCCCTCCGGTGAAGGTAACCTTGAATTCACCTTTATCGGCTTTGTGTCAAAAACTGTAGCTGTCAACGGCCAGCAACGTATTGATGTCAGACTCACCGCCGACTCAAAAGCACTGACGGAAGTAGTAGTGGTCGGTTATACAACACAAAGGAAAAAAGATCTGACGGGAGCTGTTTCAGTGGTAGATGTCAAAAATCTTAACAAAACAGCTTCGTCATCTGTCAATACACAGCTGCAGGGGCAGGCACCCGGTGTTACAGTGATCGGGTCCGGTCAGCCAGGCGAAGAGCCGCAGGTACGGATTCGTGGATTTAATACCTTTGGCAACAACACACCTCTATACGTTGTTGATGGAATTCCAACGCAGGATGTCAGTACCCTGAATCCTAACGATGTAGAAAGCTTTCAAGTATTGAAAGATGCCAGTTCGGCGTCGATCTATGGCGCCAGAGCTGCCAATGGTGTGATCATCATCACCACAAAACGCGGAAGGGGTAAAGTAACCATTCAATACGATGCTTATTACGGAACCCAGGTACCCAAAAGCGGCAACGTATGGCAAACGCTCAATCCGCAGGAAATGGCTGATCTGAAACATCTGGCACAGACCAATTCCGGGATCACGGACTTTACAGACGAACAATATAACCCGGATGGAAAAGCAAGCAGGTATACGCTGCCCGACTATATCGTACCCGCGGGCGCCAAAAATGGCGATCCGGCAACGGATCCTTCTTTATATTACGTAAACCCCAATTATACATCCGGTGATGATTTCAATAATTTTAACCGTATCACGAAAGCCAATAAAGCCGGTACAGACTGGTACCACGAGATATTCAAAAGTGCGCCAATAACGAGTCATAATATCGCCGTTGGATCAGGTGGGGAGAATGGCAGCTATTTATTTTCTGCCAACTATTATAATCAGCAGGGAACCCTGATCGATACATACCAGAAACGTTATACCCTACGCGCAAACAGCACATTCAATTTTAATAAGCATATCAGGATAGGCGAAAATCTGGCCTACTCGGTAACTAAGAACCCCAAGGTCAGCGGTAATAACCCGGACGGCGTGATTACGATGGCTTTACGGCAGCAACCGATCATTCCGGTTTATGATATTGCCGGTAATTATGCCGGCAGCTACGGTTCTGGGCTTGGTGATGCAAACAACCCGGTAGCCATTCAGCAACGGTCAAAGGTAAATTCGGACGTTGGATACAGGTTGTTCGGTAACATCTACGCCGAAGCTGACTTCCTTAATTCCTTCACTTTCCGTACTTCATTTGGAGGAGATATCGCTAATGGCAACTCTCACTACTTCAATTATCCTACTTATGAAAATAAGGAAAACACACAGACCAACAGTTATGGTGAAGATTCCTACAGCAACTGGAACTACACCTGGACGAACACGCTGAGCTTTCATAAAGAAATTAGAAAACATGATATAAAAGTTGTAGCGGGAACAGAGGCGTTTGAAGAATATGATAGTTATATCGGCGCGTCCAGGCAGAATTACTTCTCCTTTGATCCGGATTATGTTAACCTGAACACAGGATCTGCATCAGGGATCGGTAATTATGGCGCACGCAGTACATCTACACTGTTATCCGCTTTTGCCAGGGTTGACTACAGTTATGGGGGTAAATATCTGTTTAACGCGACAATCCGAAGAGACGGCTCATCTAAGTTTTCAAAAGAAAATCAATACGGCTATTTTCCAGCGGTCAGTGCCGCGTGGCGTTTATCGCAGGAAAATTTCCTTAAAAATGTGAGCTGGTTAAGCGACCTTAAGATCCGCGGTGGATGGGGTATTATGGGCAATCAATTGAACCTGACACAGGCTAACGCTTACTACACTTACGGATCGAGCATCGGTCAATCCTATTATCCGATCGGAGGAGGCACAACGATCGTGCCTGGATTTTATCAGCAGCAGATCGGTAACCCGGATGCGAAATGGGAGAAAGATATCAATAGCAATATTGGATTTGATGCGACCTTGTTTGGAGGGGCACTTTCCGTAACCGCAGATTATTACCGAAAGGATATCAAAGATTTGTTGTTCAATCCTGAACAATTAGGGACGGTTGGTAATGGCACAGTGCCATATGTAAATATTGCAAAGATGCGTACAGACGGACTGGATGTAGCCGTAACAGGGAAAACTAAAATAGGATCCGATCTGACGCTCAATACGACGCTTTCCGTAACGACCTATAACAATAGAATATCAAAGGTTTCCAATAGTTCCTCATACTTCTATTCCGATATATCCAGACGTTTCGACGTTAATATGGTCAGGAATGAAGTTGGTCATCCGATCGGACAATTCTATGGTTATAAAGTTGTGGGATTTTGGAATTCCCAGGATGAAATTGATGCAGCCAATGCAAAAGCAGTACAGTCATCCGGTAATCCGAATGCCGTTTATCAGAATGATGTAAAGCCCGGGCGCTTCCGGTACGCTGATGTCAATGGTGATGGGGTGGTAAACGATGCCGACCGTACTTTTATCGGTGATCCAAATCCGGATTTTACTGCCGGATTAAATTTGGGCCTCACTTACAAAGCGTTCGACTTCAACATTTTGCTGTATGGGTCATTCGGTAACCAGATATGGAACAACGTCAAATATTGGAGAGATTTTTATGCGTCATTTGAGACGGCTAAGAGTTATACTGCACTTTATGATTCGTGGACGCCAACAAATCATAATGCAAAAGCGCCTATACAGGAACTGGATGCTTCAACCAGCAGCGGCTCAACACCTAATTCTTATTTTGTCGAGAACGGATCCTACGTCCGTGCACGAAATGCCCAGCTTGGATACACTTTCACTAACCTAAAAAAAGCGGGTATACAAAAGCTGAGGATATATGTGTCTGCAACCAATCTATTTACCATTACTGGCTACAAAGGCACAGATCCTGAGCTTAATGGCGGTGTATTGAATTTCGGTATTGACGAAGGAACGTACGCTACACCACGTACCTATCTGATAGGTGTAAATGTCTCATTATGATCAAAAAATATAAAGCTATGAAATTTAAAATTAAACTGATCATCATATTAGCAGGAACGATAAGTCTGGGCGCCTGCAAAAAATATCTTGACAAGCCCCTAACCGGGGCGCTTGAAGGACCGCTGCTGGAAACAAAAGAGGGCGTTCGCGATCTACTGATCGGTACCTATGCGGTGCTGGATGGACAGCAGGGCGGCGATGCCGCTATCGGCGGCGGTGGTGCCTGGGAGGCCTCGCCGGACAATTGGATATACGGAGGTGTAGCCGCCGGTGATGCCAACAAAGGCAGTGATCCCGGCGATCAAACCCCGATCGAATCTATTCAGAAATTTACAACAGATCCCACGAACGGTTTTTTAAACAGCAAATGGAAGGCAGACTATGAAGGGATCTCCAGAGCTAACCTTGTGCTTAAGACCGTTGCTAAAGTAAACGGTTACGCCACTGGGAAAAAAGAGAATATTATCGCTCAAGCCCGTTTTTTGAGAGCTCACTACTATTTTGACCTCAAAAAAATGTTTGATAAAGTGCCATATATCGATGAAAACACGACTGACTTCAATCAGCCGAACAACGTAGATATCTGGCCGAAGATAGAGGCAGATTTTACGTACGCTTATCAAAATCTGCTTGGTCAGCAGGAGGACGCAGGAAGGGCGAATAAATGGGCGGCGGGCACATACCTGGCAAAAACTTACTTGTACGAGCATAAATTCCCAGAGGCGAGGGCAATTTTTGAGACCGTTGTTACACAGGGTACGACAGCAAACGGCCAGCCGTACAAGCTGAATGATAATTTCGAAGATAACTTTAGAGCAGCAACGAACAACAGTGCCGAATCGGTATTCGCTGTTCAGGCTGCTGCCAACGTAGATCCTAATGGGATATCGAATGCCAATAACGGTGACATGCTGAATTTCCCATACGGTGATGGCAGCCCATTTGGCTGTTGCGGATTTTACCAGCCTTCAATTGACCTGGTTAACCACTTTAGAACGAATCCGGCTACAGGCCTGCCATACCTGGATGCTTACAATGATCATCCTTTAAAAACTGATATGGGCGTTTCATCTGCTCAAGATTTTACGCCAGACCAGGGTACAGTTGATCCAAGATTGGACTGGACGGCTGGCAGAAGGGGAATACCTTATCTTGATTGGGGAATTCATCCGGGAAATAATTGGGTCCGGAATCAGGCTTATGCAGGTCCTTATTCACCGATCAAGATGGTTTATGGGCAAGCAGCACAAGGTACGGAAGGCGACGGTCACTCCTGGGCTCCGGGATCAGGTATAAACAATAACATCATCCGTTTTGCAGATGTCTTGCTGATGGACGCAGAAACGCAGGCACAGACCGGAAATCTTTTCCGGGCGATGGAACTGGTTAATATGGTCAGGGCAAGGGCCGCAAACCCTGCCGGATGGGTATACCAATACAAAGACCCTGATAAACCAACCGCGGGATTTTCTGATCAACCAGCAGCGAATTACAAGGTCGGCCTTTATGATATGAGCTATTTTGCTACAAAAGAAAGCGCACTGAAAGCGATCTATTATGAAAGAAAGATTGAGCTTGCACTCGAAGGGCATCGTTTTTTTGACCTGGTGCGCTGGGGGATTGCTGCTCAGGAGATCAATAGTTATCTTGCTTTCCAGGGAAAATTTACCCAAGATGTGAGAGGTGGTAGGTTTACTGCAGGAAAAAATGAAGTTTATCCTATTCCGCAAAGACAAATTGATCTTTCAGGCGCAGGCGGAAGTCCGAAATTGATCCAGAATAAAAATTATTAATCAAGGCACGATTAAACAGCTTGATCATCGAACATTACTCGGCGTTTGTAATTAAGGTTTCAATAATCGTGACTAAATAAGTGACCAACTTGCAGTGTGATCTTGCATAATCAGCTTACCGTACTGATCGACGGTACCTTACTTCTATAGCTTACGCTAATCTTTGTGCAATGAAGCTTGTTTCGCGAGGGAACAAGCTTATTTATTTGAATCGAAGAGGATCGGTTACCGTTAGTTCACTTAACCCACTCATTAAAATTCTCAGTTATCAGAATGAAACTGCCGCTAAAGATACCCGTAGATTTCCATGATCAGACAAAAATAGACATCCAATTAAATACGGAGTAATTTGTTTAGTTAAATTCTAAGATATAACGATATCAAAATCATCATTTGCCAGTCTTATTTGGATTCATCGCACTGATAATCTACTAAGCAATTCCGTGTTGGTATTTAAGTATTGGATACTGATGTCAGCGCCTTTTTATATTTCAAGTAATATAATACCCGCATTAACTTTTTAATTAAAAGTTAGTTTAATAAACTAAAGTGTTAATCATTTACACAAAAAAGGAGTAATGTTATTTATTTCGAAATCCAACAATCAATCAATGGTTCTGTTGGTAAAAGAAATATTTATTTATGAAATTCATTACCAGTAAGGATTCGGGCGGAATCGAAACAAAGATTTTTTATGAAGACCTCGGACACGGAAGGCCGGTTATCCTCATTCACGGATGGCCACTGGATCACACCATGTGGGACTATCAGGTAGCTGCACTAACAGATGCGGGCTTTCGTTGCATAGCTTATGATCGACGCGGGTTCGGCAAATCAAACAAGCCATTGACGGGATATGATTACGATACCCTGACCAGTGATCTCAAAGCACTAATTGATGAACTGCAATTGGAAGACGTGGTATTGATCGGGTTTTCCATGGGTGGGGGAGAAGTGGTAAAATACTTTAGTAATTACGGTGGTCATGGCGTTGCCAAAGCAGTGTTGATCAGTTCTATTGCACCATTCATGCTGCAAACAGATGATAATCCTGATGGTGTACCACAGGAACAGATCGATCAGATTGCAGCGAATATTCAAGAGGATCGGCCCGGTTTTCTTGGTAGTTTCGGTAAACAGTTTTATGGGGTGGGTTTACTCAATAATCCAGTAAGTGAACAGCGCCTGACGTTTGATCTTATCTGTGCGATGCAGGCAACCCTAAAATCAACACTTGAATGTGCGGTTTCTTTTTCCAGCACTGATCTTCGTGGAGATATTTCATCTGTTAACGTACCAACGCTGATTATCCATGGTGATGATGACAAGACCGTGCCCATCCAACCAACAGGTGAACAGGCCGCAAAACTGATCAGTGGTTCAGAATTCATTATTTACGAAGGCGAGCCGCATGGACTATTTATTACTGCCAAGGATCGATTAAATGCAGATTTAATTGATTTCATTAGCAGATAGCAATATAAAAGTTATCCATTTATTATCTTTAAACTAATTAATGCTAAAATCAGGCTACCAAATTAAATGGAAGCCTGGTTTTACTTTTAGTTTATTGTTAACGATGCTATTGTTTTTTTGGGGCTTGAAATCCACTGTTTCAACAGCAAAGATTCAAGAGCATGTCACTATTACGGGTACTGTTATTCACCGGACTTTTTCGACCCCTATGGTGTTAGGATTTAACTTTTTAAATCCTTTTGAGAATGTCAGAATGAGTGCGACATTAAACAGCCGATCCCAATTCTCAATAACTGGAAGAATGAAGTTCGTCCAAAACATGACTATCGCTTATAATAATACTTTTATTAACTTATATGAGTTCCCTGGCGACTCCGTGCATATTGCTATTGACGCAGCATTACTTGACAAACCGAATTTTCAGTGGCTGAAAATTTCCGGGGATCATGCCCAATTCAGTAGCCAACTTAATTTGCTTCACGATGCTATCAGTAAACTTCCATACAATAAATACGATTATTCAGTATCAGTGCCTAATATGTTGGATACGGTGAAAATGATTATAAGAGATACTTATCTTTTATGACTGAGTACGAAAAATCACATCCGCTTGACCCGGCTGTGCGCTCTTTTTTTCTTAAGGATATTAAATTTTCGATATCAAACTGGATCGCTGATTACGTTGATGAGGGCAGTAATTCATCGTCAGACCGGGCAGGGCGAATTAACTTATTTCGCGATCCATTCTTTGCTATAAATGACGACAGTAATTTTGTAACGATGATGTATCCGTATCACTTGGCTAATTTCCAATACTGGAAAATCAGCGAAGACAGCACGGTAGTCCGTGCTAAAAGGGAAGGAAGAAATCGCGAAGCGCTCATTGGTGGCATTAAATTAATTCAATCATCCAGTACAGCGAGTATAAGCAAGGACTATATGATCTTTAATTACATTGAAGGATTTCTTAAACGTGCTCCATCATTTACAGATTCATTACCATCTTTAAAAAATCAATTCTTTGACGAAGGAACATATACCTATCTGGAAAGGACTGCTGAACGCACGCGCACCGTCAGTCTTCCAAAAACATTGATTTCTACAATAAGCTGTCTGCAAAATGGAGGGGTAACTAATACAGCTAATGCAGATCTCATTGAGCTACTCACTAGGAAATATCCCGGAAAGGTCATTTATCTTGATATCTATGCTACCTGGTGTGGGCTATGTTTAAAAGAAATGGAATTTGCGCCCGCGATACATCATCAGTTTGCTGGTCAAGACGTCATATTTGTTAACCTGTGCATGCAATCAGACGAAAAAAAATGGAAGGCGTTGGTCAACGATAGAAAGCTTGAAGGTGAGCAATATTTTTTGAATGCTGATGATACCAGGCTCCTTATGGGAAGCTACAATATTTCCGGTTTCCCAACTTATTTACTGGTAAATCGTAGTGGCCGTGTAACAACCTTAAACGCACCAAGACCTTCTGAATCGCAACGTCTTAAACGGGAGATTCTAAAACTTTTATTGACTTCTAAAAATTGATGTTACATCACCCATTATTGTTAAACCAATTTTTTTCTAAACTAAGTTAAAAGGGCTAATTTTATATTCAGCGAAGTTTGAGCCGATGATATTCCAGTTTCAAAAACAGTTTCCGCAATTGAACGCCTACTGGGACCGTTACCTTCCTTTACAAAAACGTTTGGAAATACCTGCGAAAACAAAGCTGCTGGAGGAAGGCGTTGTTTCGCACCAGGCTATTTATGTAGAAAAGGGTTGTCTTCGCACATATTTCAATAACAATGGAACAGAAACCACCGTGCAGTTCTTTTTTGAAGAGGAAGGGCTGAGTTCGTTGGATAGTTTTATCAACAACTTGCCAAGCCCTTATACGATCGAAACGATCGAACCATCGGTAGTTTACCTTTTGTCCAGAAAACATGTTTTACAACTCATGGAAGAACTGACCTATGAAACGGATTTCCTGATGATGTTCATGAAAATTACAGCACGCAGGCTGACACACTATTCAGGTGAATTTATTTCGTTTATCAGGGACACACCCGAAGAACGTTACCAGCGTTTGTTGAAGGAGCGTCCCCATATCATTCAGCGTGTCAGCCAACACTATATTGCATCCTATCTTGGCGTAAGCGCCGTTCATCTAAGCCGCATCAAAAGCAAACTGGCCAAGGGGCATCTGCATTTTTGAAATTGATAACATATGTTAATGCGCCAACCTTCCGTGTGCTGCAATTTTGTCCTATTAAATAATTAATAACATGAAAGCAGCAGTAATTTATGAAAAGTCGGATATTCCACAATATGTAGATTTTTCGCCTCCACAACCTAAAAATGACAACGAAATATTGGTCCATGTAAAAGCTGTTGCCATTAAACACTTTGACAAAGGTGTAGTCAGCGGTACGCATTACAGCAGTGCTATAGAGCGGCAAGGCGGTAAGGTAATTGGCGGAGATGGCGTTTGTATCCTGCCAGATAAAACCCGCGTTTACGCCGTCGGGGTAAGTGGGATGCTGGCGGAGCAGGCAACTATTGAGAAGGGACGTTTTGTAGAAGTGCCGGATGCCGTTGACGATGCTACCGCGGCGGCATTACCTAACGCGGTCTTCGGCGCAGCTATGGCATTAAAATTTAAAGCGAGCATACGCCCGGGAGATGTGATATTGATCAACGGAGCGACCGGCTTCACGGGAAGGGTTGCTGTACAGATCGCCAAACATTACGGTGCCGGCAAGATCATCGTTACCGGGCGGGACCAACAGTCGCTGAGCGATCTTTTAGAACTTGGTGCCGACGAAGCAGTTTCGGTTTTGCTGGATGAGGCGCAGTTTAAATCCAAAATACAAAGCTTTCACCAAGAAACGCCGATCAATATCGTGATCGACTATCTATGGGGAAGAACAGCAGAGCTTATCCTAACCGCATTAAAAGGTGATGGCGGTTTTACATCCCGTACACGTTATGTATCAGTAGGGACCATGTCAGGCGATGTCATAAACCTATCAGCGACAATTCTACGCAGTACCGATATCCAGATAACAGGATCCGGACTTGGCTCCTGGAGCAGGGAACAGGTAAAGGAGTTATTCTCGTCAATCCTTCCGGAAATATTCTCTCTTGCTGCCGCAGGTGAATTGGTAGTTCAAACGGTTCAGGTTCCGATCAAAGAGATCAGCAGTTTATGGCAGCTTGATATAGCTGGGGGCAAACGGCTGGTTGTAACCGTTTAGTCTGCTCGGCTAGAGAAATATCAAGATCCGGTATTGGGTGTCTACAGTTATTTTGGTTTATGGATACTATTTAATGCGAAGGCTTATTCTAGGAATTAGGCGGCAAAATGCTTTGCAGACATTGTGGTTTTCCGTATTACTTCCGCATTTAACTTGTTGTTGCCCAAATACCTGGCACGCTGGTGGTATTGTTGATGTTGTTGATTGCGATCACTCAAGGGTGCCTTGAGAGAATGGGCTTATGCTGGCTTTACACTTACTGTGATAGCTGGCTTGACCGGTTATGTTGCCGCTGGCGACCCGGAAACTCACCCGGTATCCGCGTTTGTCGCTTTGTCTTAATTGCTTACTTTCTATTTCACTTACCTAACTGGCAAAGCGTATCGGATGTCCAATAGTATGAGCAACTTTAATTACAAATTATTTGCTCAAAAATCCATCGATCATTTAACTAACGATTGATTGCATTAACAAAACGATGCATGAATATTGGATAAAATTTCGTGGCGCTTTTATGTCACGATTGATGATTTATTGCGTCTTTTAGGCAAACGATATCGTTGTTATTGGAAGACGTTTAAATATCTATTTATGAGGCGATTATATCATGTCCTTATGCTCCTGTGTTTCTCCGTGCTTTCTGCCAGAAGTCAAAATGCATTGACCCGGCAGCAAATGTACGAAGATTTTGATATGCTCACCAGTAGGATTAAGGCTATTTCGCCACACATTGCAATCAAAAAAGCCCTCTGGAAATATGATGCGCTAAAGGAAATGGGCAGGATTCGTTCCAAGATTGACACAGCTCGCGGCACAGCAGCGTTTGAGCTAATTGTGAGCGAGGCGCTCAATGCCTGTCAGGATTACCATACCAGCCTGATGGACCGTCCGGCAGCTCTCCAGGAGCCATATACTAAGTTCCACTTTTACCTGCCTTTAGCTTATGTAAACGGAAAGTATCTACTCACCAGAAGCATCACAGCGAATAACCGGACCATACCCGCCGGGGCATGGGTGAAAGCGGTCAACAGTCAGAAGCCAGATGCATTTGTCGCTAGCTTAACCGGTGAACTGGTAATGCGCTACGACCTGAACCGCAAAAAATTTTATGCAGAAAATTTTTGGGAGAACCAGCGCACTGTGCAGGACGGCTATATTGAAATCACTTTCGAAGATTCGGCCAAAGGAATTGCGCTTGTACACTTTGACACTGAAAAGAGACTGACATTTGCCCGCCCAAACCGGGATACAATTCGTAACCAGGTAGATTACTGGTCAGAATTCAAAGTTTTATACATAAAGCTATTCCGTATGGATAATGCATTAATCCCCAAACTTCAAAGTAAGATCGCAGCTTACCGGGATGGAAAAAGACCTATAGATAAAATAATTATAGACTTGAGGGATAACGTTGGCGGCAATGACGTTGTCTGGCAAACAATCTTTCAAGCATTACTAGAAAAGCCTCTTAGCTATCCTCTTATTTTAGACGGCCCACATCCAAATAATTTGGGAGCAGATTTTTTAAAAGACCGAGAAATTCAAAAAGACAGTGTGATTAGCGAACGAAGACCATTTCTCAGGAAGTTTGACTTCTATCAATATACTCAGCACAGTTCGGTTTTGGTTCCAAGCGATTCTTCTATCCGGTTTAAAGGGAAAATCGTCATGATCGGAAACGAGAACATCTATTCGGCTGGTGCCAGCGCTTTTGTAATTTCCCATTTGGCTATGGGGGATCGGTTCTACTCCGTAGGGCGCCCAACCGGGAGGTTTTTGGGCGTGGGCTATTCTCCTGTCATCTTTAAATTGCCACACTCCGGCATCCACTACCGCATTGAACCTGTAGTGGATGCCACGCTATCTACTGGGTTAGTCGATCTGATGCATGACAGGTTCGAGTTTGATGTGCCCTATACACTGGAGGAAATTATTCGTAGAGACGCTTTTGAAGGCAATACACTTGGAGCCAATTACTTGATACATTTTGACCCACTTACTAAAAAGGCCCTGGATTTGTAACTTGTAAGAGATTAAACTTAATAGGAATAGATAATTAAAGCTTATCCTATAGGCAGTGGATACATCATTAATTATGAAATTTAAAAAAAAATTGCTAAAGCCTTGTAACACATTGCGGAACTGTTAATGTTGATCAGTATATAGCGATTTTAGTTACCACCAAGCTTTTTGCTTGTCAAAAAAGCAATAACCGCTTCATATACACCCGACGGATCCTCTTCAAACATATAGTGTCCAGTATTTGCCAAATTCACCAGTTCGTAATTTTCCGCTAAGGCTGGTAAAGCGTACTGGTAAAAGCCGGAAGAGACATTGCTGGCTATGCCTAAAACAGGCATCTGAAGCTTTGAATAATTTTTAGCATCTTCAATATCCTGGTTAAAAGCTTGGTACCAGGCGTTAGAGGCACGTATACGTTCTGGCTGGTTGTAAACGCATGCATATACATCCCTTTCAAAATCAGGAATCTTAGAACTATCTACCATTACATAGTCAAAAAGCCAGTCGAGCAGGTATCGGTAACGTCCCTGCAATAATTGTTCAGGCAGTCCTTTAACTTGGTTAAAACTCATCCACCAGGTGTAAGGTTGCTGATGATCTATCTTTTTGCCAAAGGTTCCCGGAGATGGCATAAGTTTCATCTGCATCATTCCCTCATTGGGATGAAGCCCGTCAGCAAGGATCAATCGATCAACAATATTCGGATAGTTGTGCGCTAAACTAGCTGCTACCATACCGCCTATATCATGACCTAAAACATAAGCTTTATTAATATATAACGATCTCATCAGCTCGTAAATATCAGCCGCCATTGTTTTTTTGTCATAGCCTGAAGGTGGTGTTGCCGAACTGCCCATTCCCCGGATATCCACGACGATCACCCTGCAATGTTCAGACAAAGGCACCGCCACGGAACGGTAAGAATACCAGGTTTGCGGCCAACCAGGCAGACATAGCAAAACGGGACCGTTACCTCCGCTGTCTACAAAATGCAATCTCGTACCGTTTACATTCATCATATGACTTGTAAAGTTCGGCCAGCGCTTAACAAGTTCATCATCACTGAATATCTGTTCCATCTTTATGCTTTTTTGTTGTTGTATATTTCTTTGATTGTGGTCTCTAAAGTTTGCCATGTTAATCCGTCGTATCGGTCGTTTTCCAGCGCTTCGTGATGTGCAGCAAACATGCTGTAGAGATATTGCATTTGCTGCCACTGCGGATACAATTGGTTTTCTCCTTCAGGATCTTCTGCGCGTGCTTTTTTGATATAAGCTGAGAACTGCTCCAGCGTACCTTGTTGATTAAGATCGAACCGTTCACTAAAGACGTTTTGGGTAAGTGCTGCCAGTTCATTAGGATTTGTTTGAAAGCTTGCAATGCGTAAAGATCTTGGCGCTTCAGCATCCAATGCCACGCATGCTGTGAAGTCGGCCGTTTCTTCTACAGTGGTAAAGTCGATCTGCCAATCAGCTTTGCCGGAATAATAAGTTATTGATCTTGACTTGGTATCCAGTAGTGGGATATCATATTGTAAGACGTATGCAAAAGCTCCGTTGAAAATAGAAGTTGCTTGTATGTCGCTGGCATCAAGGATTCCTTTAAACTCCCTGCGCAGGTCAAAGTTCCTGTTTTCCCCCGGTTCTATTTGGGTAAAGTCGGTACAAAAGTCCGATGGAACAAAGCGCGGAACGCCAGCCTTGACGGCAGCGTCCAGCAACTGCCTTTGTGCCGTTATGATCACGTCACGCAAACCCGCAAGTACAGAGATAACGCATGAAACGCCTTTGCATGCTGAGATCAACCCCGCTTCGTCGTTAAAGCCGACCGCGATCACCTCCACTCCGGATTGCCGTAATGCTTCGACCTTTTCCTTGGTGCTTTCTTCCCTTATAAGAGCCCGTACGCGTGCGCCTTTATTAAGTAATGATCTGCATAGTTTGCCACCCAGATGACCGGTAGCTCCAGCAACTAAAATAAGGTTCTCCATAGTTTTAACGTATTTGTCCTGCAAAACTATGGGGTTATCTACCTAGCCGAGCTACCATTTGGTAGAATATGCAGTTAGCGCAGATTTTTCCTGATGCGGCTTAATGCATTGGGTGTTATGCCGAGGTAGGAGGCCATCTGTTTGACGGATACCAGCTGCATAAAGCCCGGCTTTTTTAAAAATTCGAGATAGCGTTCTTCAACGGTCATGGTTTGGAAGCGGATGATCTCATCGATCATACGAATGGCCATTCCTTCCCACATTTTGCGGCCGAATTCCTGCCAGGCGGGTAACTGTTTGTAAAGCACTTCCATGTCTTTTTTACTGATGCAATATAATTCCGCATGCTCGACCGCCTCGATATTGAATCTGGTAGTTCTTTCCGGACTCAAACTGGAGATCTCCGTAAAAAATTCGCCAGGCTGCACGATCCAGGCGGTTAGTTCATGGTCCTCATCATAGTAAAAGCGCAGACCACCGCTTCTCAAAAAATAGTATAAGCTCGCTATTTGCCCGCGTTTGAGCAGCAGATCTCCTTTGTCCAATACTTTGGGTCTAAAATAACTGATGACGGTTGTAAGATCCTCTTCGGTCATGTTGACCCTCGAGAACAAGAATTTTTTTAAGTCTTGCATGAAAAGCCTGAACCACTAAGATAGGGATAAAGATCTTTTTTACGATACTTCAAACAAAGCGGTCTGTTGAGTGCCACTTACAAACGTCAAAAAGGGTCAATCATTTTCTAAAAATGAGTTGATCTTAGCTGTCATAAGACAACCGAGTTAAATAGGTTCTGTCAGTAGCTTGTTCCGGGGATATGTGACGAAAGCAGCGACAGGAGCATTGTTAAGTTCGTTCAATTCGGATGTGCCCAAAAGGTGCTTATTGATCATCAGCGAGAGATTTGTTTAGGCGTATGTGCAGATGGTAGTTCAATAATTATATGAACGGTACAAATTTGAATAACGGCGACGGCGAATCAAACAATCGTATCAATTTCCCGTTTAGCCAGCATATTCATACCATTCCGGTCAACCTTACCATGCCGCAGATATCTCTTGAACTTGATGACCTTTCTATACGCCGTATCGACCAGATAGCATTGAATGATTATCCTCATTTGGTTCGTCATATTTTTGAATTGTTGTCAGATAAGGCCACTTTACGTTTCATACCTGAAAAGGAGGTCATTGATCTGAAAAGTGCGCGGCAGTGGCTCCTTACTTCCTTGATGAACAGCCAGTGCGGCCGGAACCAAACCCATTTGATCCACTCACTGACTTCCGGCGATCTGTTGGGTATAATTGATATCATACCACCGAACGTGGCGAGGGAATATTACCAGCTTAAAAACTATCCCTTTTTCATCGAGTTTTATTTGAAGAGCACGGTCTTTGGCCGTTCGATCATGTCGGATCTGTTGCCAAAGTTAGTAGATAAACTCCAGGACCGTGGTGTTCAGCCTTTGGCAGCTGTCGTGAACAGAAAGAATATACCCGCCCGCAAAGTTTTAAGCCGGTCGGGTTTTGCCTTCGAGCATTCGTTCGATCAGCTTCAGGACCTGTATTCGCTTAGCGTATGAACATCCGCATCGTCAGCAAACCTCCTGTTGCTTCAAAAGTATTGGATACCTACTGGAGGTTCGCAGCAGCGCGGCAAGAGATATTCTTTGCGCGGCTTGCCGGTAAAGGTCTTTTGACCGATGACCCGATCTTACGCAAGCATAAATTTACCAATGCATACAGGGCGGCTGACCGGGTATGCCAATACCTGATCAGGAACGTCATCTATGATCAGGCCAGGTCACCGGACGAACTGCTGTTCCGGATCATACTCTTCAAGTTATTCAATAAGATAGAGACCTGGCAACTGTTCGAGCAAGAATTCGGGGAGGTGACCTGGAAAGAGTTCAAATTTGAACGCTACACCAAGTTGCTGGATCAGGCTATCAAAGCAGGCGGACCTATCTATTCCGGCGCGTACCTGATGACCTCCGGCACTACCGCCTATGGTTATTCAAGAAAGCACGAGAACCATTTGCGGCTGATGGAGCACATGATGCGTTCACGTTTGGTTGATAAGGTACAGCAAGCAACATCGATGGGGGAGGTGTACGAGGCGCTATGGAGCTACCCAACGATCGGGAAATTTCTGGCTTACCAGTATGCGACCGATATCAATTATAGTACGCTCACCAACTTCAGCGAAATGGACTTTGTCATGCCTGGCCCCGGTGCTCGTGACGGCATTCGGAAATGTTTTGTCGACCTTGGAGATTTTAGTGAAGCGGATATCATCCGCTATATTACGGAAAAGCAGGAACAAGAGTTCGAGCGGCTGAATATAGACTTTAAGACCTTATGGGGCAGGTCGCTGCAACTGATCGATTGCCAGAACCTGTTCTGTGAAACGGACAAGTATGCCCGCGTTGCGCATCCCGAAGTTAGCGGCATATCCGGCAGGACAAGGATCAAACAAGTATACTGCAGAAATGACCTTGAGATCGAGTACTTCTTCCCGCCAAAATGGGGACTGAACGAACGCCTGCACATCCTGCCGTGATCTTTGATCAGCCTCTGCTTAGCTGAGCGATCTGCGCTGCGCCAATATTAAATTTTTCCTGTAAAATTTGAGCGACCTTGCCATTGGGATCGATCGGGTGAACCTGTTTTGGTTTGACCTTTCTATAAGTAATGGAAACTCTACGATCGCGGTGATAGACTTCACCATCCACTTTGTCCTTTTTGCGGGGAGGAATAGCATGCTTCCATTTTTTACGGGCATCATCCTGCATGACATAAACAGAACGTCTTGGTATCTCTATGTCAAATACTTCCTGACCCATGCCTTTGATAAAGCGCATCACACAACTGCTTCCCAAATTCACACCGCAGATCTGGTTCTCATAATAAGCACGGTCTTTGTGAGGTTTGATACCTTCACCAGGCACATACTCATTAATGATGACCTGATCAGGTTGCAGATCGATGATCTTCTGCTCCACCAATTCAACAGATAGTTGATGGATTCGCGATGGCATGGCTACAGGGAAAGGGATCAAAGCGTAAGGCTTTTCCAGTTCGTTACGATAGCCATAATATTGCAGCCGCCTTAAGTAATCAACGATCCATGTCTGGCTATCTATTTCTTCAAGTAACTGGTCTTCCCTTGCCTCATTAATAAAATCCGGGTATATAAATAGTCCTGCTAATCCTGTTTCCATTATAACGCTTTGGTACCTTGTTAAACCGTTGAGCGCTAAAATGGTTGCAAACAGAGATATTAAAAGTGTCATTGTACAATGGATATTGTTCTGTATCCTTTATTGGTTTGTTTAAATAGCTTTTTAAATCGCTAATAATAATTGTGACAGTCGATACTCTGATTAGCTGTCAAATCTCAGAAACTTGGCATTTTTGAGTCTATTCCGTGCAATTGTTGCATAATTTGGATTTAACTTAATACCTACATAAGAAAGTCCATATTTTTTCGCATGCAACTCCTACCGTGCCCGATCCAAAAAAGGGATAAGTTTTTAGCCTTGATGAATTCCGGCTCATGTAAAATTTTAGTTTCAAGCTTGCGTAAATTGCCATCCTCATCATCTATCAATTTGTCCACTGTTATATTGCGGTGCTCGATCGTAAACATGATCGTTCTATAGATTCCGTAAAGCTGAAAACTTTTCAGCGATAAGTAATAGGTTACGAAAATCAAGAAAAGATAAAAGATTTGCAGGTGAATGAAATGGTGCTCACCCTTAAAAATTACATTGTCCAATATAACCATGGTCCGGCGATTGCTTTTCGTGATTTAAGCTAAGTCAATGGGTCGATCATAGGATGGTAATTGAAATTAGTTGAACGAAGCCCGATACTCTACCGGAGAAAGCTTAGTCTTGCTTTTAAATAGCTTGCTGAATGATTGCGGGTATTCAAACCCCAGTTCAAACGCGATCTCACTTATGGTGAGCGTCGTAATGGACAGTTTCTCCTTAGCCTTTTCAATTACTTTGTTGTGAATGTGCTGTTGCGTGTTCTGCCCAGTGAGGGTTTTCAAAACGCTGCTCAGATAGTTTGGCGAACTATTTAAAAGTCCGGCCACATGTTGAACGGTAGGCAACCCTTTTCTCGCAATTTCATCTTCATCAAAATGATCATTAAGTATCTTCTCTAATTTGTCAAGTAGCTGGCTTCCTGATATTTTACGGGTCAGAAACTGGCGCGTATAAAACCTGTCGGCATAGTTAAGGAGTGATTCAATTTGGGAAATAATAATGGCATCACTGAATTTATCGATATGTGAATGGTATTCCTGCTCAATATTTTTAATAAAACCTATCAAGATATTCTCTTCTTTTTCTGAGACGAAAAGAGCTTCATTTATTTCATAACCAAAGAACTCGAACTTTTTGATGGTTTTTAACAAAGGGAAGCCCCATAGCATATCAGGATGGATAAGCAACATTACACCTGAACTTTTAAAATCCTGATCCGCGCTGAATGTAAAAACCTGGTTGGGAGCGATGAAGAACAATATACCGTTATCAAAATCATATTGCTGTTGTCCATAACCTAAATGAACACGTCCAACATCTACTTTCTTAAGTGAAATAAGATAAAAATCGAAGATCACTTTTATGCTTTCTTCATTTTTGTAAGGCGTGATCTCGTTGAGATCAATAACACTTATCATTGGATGTTGTGGGCCGCCAACGCCTAAGATCTTGTGATATTCTTTTATCGTTCTTATTCTATACGGTTGTTGCATACGGATCGTATTAACATTTTAATAGCAAACTATTTCTCAGCGACCTTTTGCAACGTCAATCCCGGATTCAAACCAAAGAATGACAATCCCCAGAAGCCTTTAATATTAAGATCGCCAGTTTGCGTGATGGTCAGGTAAGAGTCATAGGTCTTTCCTTTGCCTCCGTCATAATCATATAATTTCCCTTTCCACCTTTTTTTTCGGGTATCATAAGTAATATCACTTAGTAAAGTAATACCTACCAATGGCTTGTTACGTTTTGCCACGTCTGGATTATTGACGTCCAGCATAGGTTTTCCTTCCTTATCCAAAGAATCTTTGAGCTCTACGAGTTTACCGAAATATTTTTGCTGCGTTTTGTAGATGCGCACTTTACCAGTTTTTACAGGACTATACCAAGTACCTATAATTTTGTCAGCATTAGATTGTGAAAATAACATCTTTGAAAATGACAAGAAAAGAAATGATGATAATAATTTTTTCATTCAGCACTATATTTTGAAGCGAAGTCCTTCGCAAAATCTTGTATTTTAACATTTCCTAGTTTGGCTGGTCTGTTTTTAAAGTATTCTTTAAACAGGCTGCCATGATGTATAGCGGCATTCATTTCTGTAAATGCTTTCGCATTTGTTTCTGACGCGCCAATTTTGATAAAGGCATCGGTCATTTGCTGATCGCTGATGAGTACCCATTCCAAATATGGTTTACCAATAGCATTCCCTAAGATCGTTGCTATTTCCTGGCAGGTTAATTCGTCACTGGCCACATACTTCACGATTTTACCTTTCTGCTCATCATTGATTACATCCGCAATTGCGGATGCTATATCAATAGGAGAGACCCAAGCTATTTTGTCACTTTCTCCATAATTTGACAAGATGATCCCGGAATATCCTTTAAGCAGCCCTTTAAAACCGTAATGTTTCAAGTAGATCAATTTACCAATGATACTTTTCAAAAAGCCGTTGCCTTTTATCATATCCGTAAAAGCATACAGATTGTAATCGAATGAGGCAGGCCTTAAATGGGTCACATTGACGTCAGAAGGAAGTCCCTTCAAAATACTTTCTGCCAGATAGTGAAAATCCAAGACCCCGGCCCCGGCCGGCTTTTCAGCACCCACACTACTCAAATGAATGACCTTTTTGATGCCTGCCGTTTGAATTGCCTGAAAATAATTATTACAGATATCTGATGTTTTCTTTCGGCAATCGAGATCCCTTTCCCCGAAAAAATTGAATGGCGGGATCATGCAGTAAGCTGCATCCTGACCTGCAAATGCTTTGCTTAAAAAAGCGATATCTTCTATTTTTCCAATTGCAGCTTTTGCGCCCAACTTTTCAATTTCATCTTTCCTTGACTCCGTACTGCTTACTACAGTTACCTCGTGCCCTTGTGTTATCAACTTAATCACCAATGGCTTACTGATATTTCCTACCGAACCTGTTACGACAATTTTCATCTTTTACTGATCATTTATATGGATCAAATATCAGACTACAGGATTAATAGCACGTGTTCAAATCCACGTATTGTGTTCAAAACCTTTTCATATTCCCAAGCAAATTGACGCGTTAAATTCTGAAACAACGTTGAACAATTGATTATGTGATAAGAGGTAGTATCTTGAATTTTTTTTTGATTTATTCTATATATTTACACCCGGAAATTGGAAATGCTCTATTAATGACGCATTCTTATTTTACCATGATATAGGCTCTCCAAAACGATTTACATATCGTAAGCCCGGTATACCAGCATTTTCGGTTACAACATTCACCACCAAAGGAATGCTTTCAGAAACATCCAATAAAGCATCTGAAGTGCCCATATCTGTTCTTACCCATCCCGGAGCAATGAGCAGCATGGCCCTTGGATCATTGGCATGGCGTGCGGCAAATGATTTGGCCAGCATATTCAATGCAGCTTTGCTCGAGCTGTACAATTCCCAGAATGCGCTTGCATTGGTAATACTGCCCAGTTCTGACGACATGAGTGCGATCACACCGGTTGGCGTAACGTTTTCATGAAAGAGCTCTACCACACGCATCGGGCTAAGTGAGTTGGTCAGCATCATGTCTACAAAGTCTTGCTCCTTAACGTTTAGTGGCGTTAGTTCATTAGCCCTGCTTATGCCGGCGTTGACAAATAAGACATCTAAGCGGCGGGATTCAATGCGTTCATGCAGGTTGCGGACACTTTCAAGATTAACAATATCCACCTGCTCGTGTATCTCCAGATTCTCCGGATATTGCTTTTGGAGATTTTCGAGCGCTGACGCTGCTTGCCTTACGGTTGCAATAACCTGAAACCCCCGTTTGCAATACTCTTCAGCCAAAGCGAATCCAAGTCCGCGAGAAGCTCCAACAATTAATACTGTTTGTTTTTTTGCCATAATCATGAAATTTAAAATTGATTCGAATTGTTTGATCTACCGTTTTTACTTGAATTAAATAACTGGTGTAAGTAAAGCTGTTGCACTCATACCTCCATCGGCAATAATATTCTGACCGGCGATATATGACGAATGATCCATGGCCAGGAAAGCAATTATTGCGGCCATTTCTTCAGCACGGGCCACTCTTTGCAAAGGCGTGCGGCTCAGCACATCCTGCAGTTTAGCCTCATTCAACAATAAAGCTTCTGTTAACGATGTTTCGGTGAACCAGGGTGATAGGGCATTTACACGTATACCGTCTTTTGCCCATTCGGCAGCCAGGCTTTTGGTTTGTTGAATCAACGCTGCTTTAGACATGGCGTAAGGAGAACCCGTTTGTACGTCCAGAAAGCCTGCAACAGAAGCGATATTCACGATTGCCGGATGCTTAGCTTGAACCAATAGATGATGCAAGCTCCGGGAAAGTTCAAATGGCGCGATCAAATTGACCTCGAGTATCTTTTGATATTCCTGTACTGTAAATTCAAGCGTAGGCTTACGGATATTCATGCCTGCATTATTCACCAATACGTCCAATACCCCCCAATGTGCATTGATCCAATTGGAAATTTCCTGACGACGCTGAGCATCTGCCATATCACCGGCCAATCCCGTTGCGGGTAACCCTTGTTCTTGTAGTTCCTGTTCAAAGGATGCTACTTCAGTTTTACTTCTTGCAGTAAAAAGCACTTGTGCACCCAGCTTCAAGGTTTCAATGACGGTGGCATGGCCAATACCTCTAGTGCCGCCGGTGATCAGAATTTTTTTACGATGGAGATTCCACATGATCATAAATTTTTAAGTACTTCCAATATTTCTGCAGGTTCAGCGCGTTTACGGTAATCTGCGTCCACAAAAGCATATTTAATGATACCATTTGTGCCGATGACATAAGTGGCAGGCACAGGGAGTTCATTCGTAGCCACACCGTTATAAGTTTCCAGTTTGTGGAAGTCGTTATAGATTTCGATCAATTCATCATTTAAGGTGAACGCGATACGGAACTGCCGGGCTACCTCATTGTTGTGATCGGTCAATACTTCAAACTCCAGGTTGTTCTTTTCTGTGGTATCCAGTGATCTATCCGGTAGCTCGGGAGACAATGCAACAAGGGTTGCACCAGCTGCTTTAAATTGGGGCAAAAAGCTTTGCAGGTAGCGCAATTGAATGTTACAGTATGGACACCAGCCACCACGATACCAGGTTAACACTACCGGGCCGTCTTGTAATAAAGCTGAAAGTTTAACCGGCTTATTCAATGCGTTCTTTAACTCAAAATCCGGAACCCTATCCCCCAAATTCAACGCGGTTTTATTCAATGACTTGATCTCATTGATTCCATTCTCGAACTTATCCTGTAAGCCTTCAGGTGCTTTGGCATTCCATGATCGTTGAAAGTCGGCCAGTGCATTAACCAGTGATGCAGTATCTAGAGGTTGTGTGTTCATTATTTGATGTTGTTTGATAAAGTGAGTGCGAATAGTAGAAGAAAGGAGGGAGGAGACTTGCTACCTCCCTAATATTATTATATAGTTGCCGTTTCCAACTCCGGAGCTAAAGGCCAGTCTACCGGGATGTCGGTTAGGGCGTGCAGGTAGTTGGTGATGATCTTGTCGCCTATGATGATCACCACATCAATCAGGTTTGCCTCGTCATAACCGGCAGCGTAAAAGCTTTCCAGCGCTTCTGTACTTGCATGACCACGATTCTCGGTTGTGCTTTTTACCAGTTTGGCTAAAGCATCCAGTTTGGCATCAAAGCCGATATTGGCTCTACGGATATCTAAGATCTGCTCGTCTGTAAAACCGTTCATTTTGGCAAATTGGGTATGAGCACTTAGGCAGTAAGAACAGTTGTTTACCTGGCTTACCACCAGATTGATCACTTCGCGTTCTTTTGCACGAATAGAAGATTTTCTGTTTTGAAGCGCCAGGTAATCGCTAAGCGCCGTATCGGAGTGGGCGAAGATGGCATATAGGTTTGGTACGAAACCTACCATGCCGTTCAAATTATCAAAAATAGCTTGGTTAGCAGGTGATACTTGTTCTTTAATTGGAATTGGGAAATTTTTCATGACTTGCTCTTTTTTAATTGTAATGTCTATTTGATTGACAATACAAAGGTGGGCTTACGAGCAGGCCTGGCGAATAGAGATACTTCCCGTTGTGATGTAATATTTGCCTTTACGAAGTTTTAAGTGACGATGGTAGCTTTGGCACTCCGAAAGTCTGATGGTGCAGATCCGGTCTGCTTTTTGAAGAAATTACTGAAATAAGCCGCATCATCATAACCCAGGTCATAAGCGATTTCCTTGCCTGATTTATCGGTATACATCAGCAGCCTTTTTGCTTCCAGTATGATTCTTTCCTGTATGACGGCCAGGGGCGATTTGTGGTTATAAAGCGCGAAATAGTTCGCTAGTGTTTTGGGCGATCTGTTTAACTGATCGGCGTAAAATTGCACCGCGTGATGCTTACGGTAATTGTTCTCCACCATTAAATTGAATTTACGCAGCACGTCAAGCTTATCTTCGGTCAATGCCTGTTCTTTAATATATTGCTTTTTAGCTAAGCGGGTTACAATAATGATCAGCCGCTTGAGTATCATTTGAAGCATGTCACGTTGTATACCGTCCGCCTCTTCAAATTCGTCGATGAATACCTCGAGCAACAAGTTTAGTTTTCTTTTATGCTTTTCGTCCAGCTCTATAAACATTACTTCTGCGGAACTATAAAACAGAAAGCCCACACAACTGACCTCCTTATCATGGTCTACGATGCAGTAGAAGTTCCGGTTATACTGCCAGGCAATGATATGCTGTGGCTTTTCAAACGTAAAGGTCTGGTTGACCATGAGCGGTAGGATTGTCTGGGCGGGAAACAAATAATCGATACCGTCAATGTTGACACTTTGTGAAGGTCCGTTATTCCACGCAATCGTCAGAAACTTATCATTACGGTCTCGCTGAAAGAACAGTCTGTCGAAACGGCCCTCTCGTATAGTCAAATGCAGTTCGCCAGCAGAGATAGGATCGATAAAATGCAGCTTCATAAACTTGTTGAAATGGAGGTCAAATGCAAATATAAAGAAGTATTGTAAGGCAAACGCATACACTATTCACGCGCTATGGGGTGCTAACTTTGAGTTATCGGTTTGGTAAAGCTATTGCAAACCAACGAAAGCACGATGCTAACGGTGCTAAGAGTGAGCAGAATAGGGTCAAACAATGATCAGAACGACTGAATATACAAAGGGTTGGAGAGGGGTTAACTAATGAACCCTCAAATCAGCGATTTAACGAGTTTTCGATGTCTCCGATGCCGGATTTTGTGCGCACCACCTGGGCTCTATATCAAAACGCCGATTTATTACAAGAAACCGACTTTTTTTTAATTATGCAGAGTATAATTGGTAAATTTTGTAAAACTGAACGACCTGTAGATAACACTTACTAGGATCGGTCAAACATTTATCGGATTCGTTCGGTTATAAAATAAACCCTTAAATTACCATTATGAAAAAGATTTTTTCACTGGCTGTCGCGCTTATGCTAGGCGTGTCAAGCCTTACATTTGCAAGTACTTATCAGGATACGACGAAAATGACCAAAAGCGGGAAGCTAGACCGCCGGTACAATGCCAATAAACATTTGAAAAAAGATGGTACAATGGATATGCGTTATAAATCAAGCAAAAGTGCAGCGAAGAAAACAACTACGACGGTCGTTAAGAAGAAACAGTAGTTTTAGCTCTTTCAGCATCTTTTTTATTTTATATGGCAACGAATGTGATAGATTGTTAGTGAGTATTTAGTGTTCGTTTTCATGTTTAACAGCACATAACGCTTATGTTTACTTTAGCGCTGCTTAATTGCCAACGGATAGCAATATTAAGAGGAAGCAGGCGGCCTGAGAACCTCAAGCCGCCTGCTGCTACCATTGCCCGGCATTTATGGAGCAAATCTTAATTATTGATGATGCCCTGGTTAATCATAGAAAAAGAAGCCCCTCCTTATCACAAAGCAGTATTAATATTTGTTCGTCTGTAGACCCGTTCTAAGGGTGGTTTCTGACATAAATATTAATTTAGTATAGTTAGCAAGTCATAATTAATTCTGATAAATAATTCTATGATCAGATAATTTCTTTTATTGGTTAAAGTTTTTTTGACTACAGGGCCAGATAAACAAACTTATTTACTCGTTTAGAGATTAAGATTAGTAAGGTTGCGTTAACTCAGTTTTGAAATTTTTTCCCGCTTTAGACACTAAAAATGCCAAAGATTAAAACCGGCGACTCCGTTTTTGTAATTGTGCGTCGTGCTTTCTCTGAGTTTCTGCTGCTTCCTTCTATCGTAATTATTTTGTTTTTGGCTTTGGCAGGACTAACCAGCTTTTTAGACCAAGAACGAATCACAACCTTGAAGCCGGTTCGTCAATTTCTTCAGCAACATATTTTTGCCGATCCGGAAGCGACGAGCAATTTATTGGGCGCGATAGTATCGGGCACCATTTCTGTAACGACATTGACAACAACCCTACTCTTGGTAATTGTTCAGCAATCCGCAGGTTCAATGACAGCGCAGGTATTTGATCAATTTCTCCGGCGGAAAACTAATCAGTTTTACCTGGGATTTTTTGTTGGTTTGGCGTTGTATTCGATGATTATCCTTGCTACAGTAAACAAGCCTTTCAATCCAGTTTGGGGTGGGACTACTGCCTTCTGCCTGACTGCCCTGGCACTTTACTTTTTAGTGTTGTTGATGTATACTACCATCAACCAGATGCGACCTGCAGAAATTGTTAATGCGATATATTATCGGATCGTAGCTGCCAGAGAAAGGCAACTTAAAACATTTTCCTTTACAACTTCTGATGTTGAATTCATTAACGAAAGTAAAAGCGTAATACTTTGTGAGAAGGGCGGTTATGTTACAGATATTGATACAAAACTGCTTGCAGAATTCATGAAATCCAATTTCCCGCTAAGCAAAGTTGCCTTTACCATTTGCTTGGGTGATTACGTGGCCTACGGTGAGGAACTTGCCCAAATTATTAATGGCGAGAATCACGAAAACCAAATCAAAAAAGCTGTTTTAAATCACATCAGGTTCGATATTCAAAGAGACTTGGACAACGATGCAGGATATGGCATCAGTCAAATTGAGACAATCGCCTGGACATCAATTTCAACAGCTCACTCGAACCCGGCTCCTGGTGTGCTCTGTGTAAATCTCATGCATAATATTTTAGGCGTATTAGCAGATGAGGGTTCATTACATAAAGACCAAGATTGCAACTTTATCGTATACACAGATAATGTTTTTGAAGAGTTAATGAGTGGGTTTGAGAATTTATTGGTCGTGTCGTCCGAATCAATGCAGCATCAAGTCTTTATTAGCGTATTACATACGCTCATAAATATGCTTAGGAAGTTGTCACCGGAATTGCAGAACCGCAGTGAAGCAGTTATTCTACTTGCTCTTTCAGTTATGGGTGATCATGCGTATACCAAGTCTCTGCAGGAAATTTTATTAAAGGTATCAAAGGAATTAAGCCTGATTGGTCTGACAGAAACTGCGGTCAAAGTTGAAAATGCACGGAAACAACTGGAGAGTAGTTTAGGTGTTCTGAACTCAAGGTCAACAAGGGTAAGATAGCGTAATTCCCGCGATCTTTGCAAAACTTAACACTATTAATCTGTGCAGCAAACGCACTTCCGAAGGCTGCGTCGCAACAATGAATATGTTGAAGATTTTTAAATGTATTTGAACCGTAGACTTGAACAGATAACGCCTATTCAGTAAATAATTTACATTAAATTAGCTTTGATAAGCTATCGCCGCCTTATTTTGATCCAGGGTTTAACAGCGATCCGATTTGATCGTATGCAAAACTATCGAACAATGACTGATTTGAACATTTGCGTATTAAAATATCGAACATGGATATTATTAATTACAATCTAGGCGGGTTGCACCATTAAGATATATGGCCAAACTACATCTGTTCCCCCAAATATCATAGAGCACCTCCGATCAGCAAAGCTAGATTATAATAAAGGAAATTACTCACCGGCGTTAAATACTGCTTTTGAAGTATTACATAAAGCTGTTTTGGTCAGAGATTCAAGTGTTATTGCAGATGCAGAAAATCTGATAGGGTTGGTTGAATTATCACAAAACCGGACCTCTGAAGCCCTCATTCGATTCAGTCATGCCAGATTGATTAATCAAAGGCTAAAAAACGCTCATCGATTAGCTGCTAATCTGCTCAATATTGGATTGGTTTACGCTGACCTTCACAAACTTGACAGCGCAATAGCCATCATGAAGGAATCGCTACACATTAGTCATGATAACAAAATTGCTAACCTTGTCGCAATGGGTAATAACCATCTTGCCGACTTCTATTTCAGAAAAGGCAGAAGCGACAGTGCAGCGACTATATTCCAAAGTGTGATCCGCGATAACGCTTATCAGGATAACTGGGAGAACAGTTTCGCTTACGCCGGATTGGCAAAGATCGCCCTCCGTAAACAACAATTCAGATCTGCAGCAACTTATGCTGACCTGGCTTACAGATTGGCCATTGTTACGGAAGCTAAGTGGGATGCCGCTCAGGCACTTGATCTATCACATCATGCATATTCGGGCATTGGTGAATACAAGATCGCCTATAAGCGATTATCGCTTTATAAGAAAATTACCGATAGCTTATTCAATGCCGGAAAAGAAAAACAGATCAGCACGCTTGAGCTAAGATCAAAGGCTGCTGAGAATACTGCGCTAAGAAATGAGATTCTTTTGCTTGACCAACAAAAGGCGATAGATCGCTTACTTGCTATAGGAGTTGTATTCATGCTTATTTTCGGCATTTTGATAGCGGTAATATTTTACAAGAGAACCACTTACCGTAATCAATTGCTGCTTAAAGATCTGGCACTTCAGGCCGAAAAAAACAAAGCTTTCGAGGACGATAACTTCAGACTTGAGCAACTAAATCGCGATAAAGACCGGTTATTATCGATAGTGAGTCACGATCTGAGAAGTCCTTTTTCGGCGCTGCAAACGACATTGATGCTGTTCAAAGACCATGACATATCTCCGGAGGAACTTCCAGATATCGTTGAAGATCTTTCAGACCAGGTCAGTAAGGCTTCACTGATGCTCGACAGCCTTTTGATCTGGGCAGCCAATCAGCTCAGGGGCGTCGTGACACAGCCGGTTGCTATTGACCTTCCATTAAAGGTCGAAAAAGTGATCAGCTTCTTTAAGGCGGCTGCTGATAGTAAGCAAATTAGAATAGACATGGAACGCCCTAGTCTTCCGCTGATCTACGCCGACGCTGACCAGCTCAGGATAATCATTCAAAACCTGGTCTCGAATGCACTGAAATTTACGGCATCCGGAGGATCGATATCAATCAGTTTTGTGATCAGTGAACAATATATCGATCTATTGATCGCGGACAGGGGCGTTGGTATGCAACAAGCGTTCCTTAACAAAATCATTACAGGTAATGAAGCACATATTTCCAGTCGTGGAACGTCTAATGAAAGAGGAGTAGGGTTAGGGTTACAACTGGTTAAGGATTTTGCGATCCAAAATAATATTTTGTTATCGGCCACGTCAGAACCAGGTATGGGAACGACCTTCATTTTATCATTCCCTCTGCCGAGATCCAAATGATTTGAACGGCTTGTGTATGGACTTTTGACTTTAGGTGTTCATCGCCAAGTTTAAAAGCCGCAAGTCCTTTGGATATTTCTATGAGAAGGAGCCAGCGCCAATATCTTTGCGTCAAAGACAACATCAGTCACATATATCTGTTTGGCGGTTGCATCGCTGCTAAATTTTCGTTCTACTCCGCTTATAAGTATCACCAGCGCACATATGATGATAGTGCGAATACTGATCTATTAAGCCTAGAAGTAAGCTTGGTTTTTCTTAACCAGTTTTAGAAGCTTAGGTCTTATCAGCATTGACGGCGTACCCAATAACACAGAGGCTAACAATTGCAATTTAAGCATTGTGCTTTCACTCTTTCCACTGCGCAATACTCCTGCGTAGAAAAAGCGGATGAACGTTTCCTGCACATAAAATTTACGGTCGTTGATGAATTAGTCCCGATACTAAGATCATACAATTACAGTAATAAAACAAAATTTAACGCCAAACATGTTAGGACGAATTTCTGTGCAAAAAAGAGCTTTGTGCTTAGTTTAGTACACTTAAAATATTTGATTACTAAATAAAATTGTATATTAGTATCGCGCTGATTCGTAGCATTGCAATTAGAAACGAGTAATTTAGAGAGTAGTTCAAAATAGCCTTTTTAAGATATTGTAAATCAAAACGTTGTATGGTAGGTTCATTTCCCTCCCTCACCGCTTAGAGATCTATCAAAAACACTCAAAAGCCTGTAAATCATACGATTACAGGCTTTTTTGTTTTACGAAAATACTGAAAATATGTCCTGTTTCGCAAAGTTTTAGTGTAACATTCAGTGTGACTTTTTTTTGAAAGAAAAGTCACACTGAAAAGCTTGTAAGTTACTGACATACAACATGGTCAATAACTAAACATCTTGACTCCTAAATGCCACTTTTCGATATTTATTCACCCTTTTAAATGTGACTTTATGTTAGAAAAAAGCTTTGGGTTATTGTTTTACCTCAGAAAACAGCGCAACGAAGAAACAGGATTGATGTACATCATTCTTAGAGTTACGGTTGATGGACAAGAAAAGGAAATGTCTGTAAAGCGTAAATGGGCGTATTCAAGTTGGAATGCTCACGCTAATCGTGCCACCGGAACAAGAGAGGACGCCAAACAGCTGAACGTTTATCTTGACAGCGTGCAGTCAAAGGTATATGATGCCAGACAATAAGATCACATCAGGCCTACTATGGTGGCTTTTGTGCTTAAGTAAATTTGAGAGGGTGTCCCGTAAATATTTGTCTGATATACTAATTTCTGTCCATCCACTAAGCACAATATTAAAAAACAGATTGATAGGAAAATAAATAAATAAAATATAAAATCTATAGAATTTGTAGATATTGATTTAATTTTTACATTTGCGGTGTAACACAACACGCAAAATGAATATTTTTCATCCAACACAAGGATCAAAGTTTCTGCTTAACATGGTATCTCTGCCCATGTTTGCGTGTACCCGCTGTTGTTGCTGCTAATACTTTTTCCATAGTCAAACATCTAATGATCTGCAGCGAGGACTGCAGTCATTATTATTTACACCATTTTACCACCATGAAATAATTTGTCCGGATATAAAAAACCGGCAAGGTAGCCTTGCCGGTGTGCGGATGTGAGATCAGCTCTGTAACGGCAATCACTCACTGATCTTCATCCTCTGCTTACTAATGAACCCAATCATCACATAAACATTTTTAAAGATATGGAATATTATATCCATGATAAAAATCTACCTATAAAGTTTCTCAGAATACTCCTTCTGATCTTAGCTCCGGTGGTAGCATTCGGGCAAAATGAGCCTAAGCCTACCATCAACTCACGTTTAGAAGGCACCGTACTCGATTCAATCACCAGCCAGCCCGTACCGGGCGCGGTTATCCGTATAAAAGGGACTACCAACGCGGCAACATCAGATGTTAACGGCCGCTTTCAACTGGTTACCGGCCAAAGTTTTCCGTATATACTTGCTGTATCATTTATAGGTTATAAAACCAAAGAACTGGTAGCCAAAGGCAGCCCCGTAACCATTAAATTAATAGAGAATGTTAATCAGCTTAACGATGTAGTTGTAGTGGGATACGGCACCCAGAAACGGACAGATATCACCGGCTCTGTTGCATCGGTATCAAAAAACCTTTTAAAACAACCGGCGGCATCTTTCGATAACCTTTTGCAAGGATCGGTATCGGGCGTGGCAGTTACACAAAACTCGGGGCAGCCGGGCGGTTCTGCAACTATACGTATCAGGGGCGGTAACTCCATCTCATTCGGTAACGCGCCGCTTTATGTTATTGATGGATTTATTATCTATAACAATAATGATAACGTGAACATCGGCTCCAACGGGCCGAGTGTAAACGCACTGTCGACCATCAACCCGAGCGATATCGAATCCATAGAGGTGCTAAAAGATGCATCGGCTACGGCCATATATGGTTCGCGTGGTGCAAACGGTGTGGTTATCATTACTACCCGCCGCGGTAAAAAAGGAACCAACAACGTAAGCTTTAGCACTTATGCGGGCCAGCAAAGGGTATCTAAAAAGTTAGAGCTGCTGAACGGCTCGCAGTGGGCATCGCTGATAAACGATGTGAACGTGAGCGACAACGTAGCCAAAACCTATACCGAGGCGCAGGTAGCAGCCTTCGGTAATGGGTCCGACTGGCAAAGTGCAGCCATCCGCAACGCGCCGCAATACAATGGCGAGTTATCTGTATCTGGCGGTGACGAGCGCTCACGCTATTTGATATCAGGCAATTACTTTAAACAGGATGGTACGCTGCTGAATACCGGCTTTGAACGCTACAGCGGCAGGGTAAACATAGAGCGGAACATCAATGATAAATTCACGGTATCGGCCAATATCTTCTCCAGCCGTTCAAAACAAAATAAGCTTTATGGCAGCGGTTACAACAGCATCAACTTTAACAGTGCTTTTGCCAACCTGATAAGTACCTCGCCAATTGCACCTATATATAACGCAAATGGCAGTTACAACACGGCTAACGCGTTCAATGCAACGCCAACCAACCCGCTGCAGGATATTGCCTCAACCACCAATACATCGCTGCTTACCCGAACACTAGGCAACATTGCCGGCGAGTACAAATTGCTGGATGAACTGGTGCTGAAAGTAACCGTAGGTGCCGACTTGTTGAATACCACGCAAAATTACTACGCGCCATCATACACCGGCTCACCGGCGGGCAGCTCTAACGGTTATGCGGCGCAGGGGTACGCTTCAATTGGCTCGGGCTATGCCAACAGCTGGCTTAACGAGAATACACTTACCTGGAGTCATACTTTTAACAAAGATCATTTTGTTACCGTATTGGGCGGCTATACCACCCAGCACGAGCAGGTGGCATCATCAGTAGCCAGCGCGCAAAAGTTCCCTAATGATCTTACCACCTTCAATAATTTATCATATGCAGGTGTGGCCAATCTGCCGCAATCTACAGGTCGTAGTGCTTCGTTAAACTCGTACCTGGCGAGGGTGAATTACTCTTATCAGCATAAATACAATCTTACTTTATCTGAAAGGCTGGATGGTTCGTCAAAACTCGGGGCTAATCACAAATGGGGTTCGTTCCCGTCCGTAGGCCTTTCATGGAACGTGAATAAGGAAGCTTTCCTGATGAACAACAAAACCGTTAACAACCTTAAACTGCGCTTGAGTGCCGGCCAGACAGGTAACTCTGAAGTGCCGGCATACAGTTCGCTGGTTACTTTGGCACCAACCAATTATTATTTCAACAGCACGCTGGTTACGGGTATTGCCCCATTGCAATTAGCTAACCCCGACCTGAAATGGGAAACCACAACGCAATATGATGCCGGTTTTGACCTTGGCTTATTTAACGACCGCGTAAACCTGGTGTTTGATGCCTACTACAAGAAAACTACCGATCTGTTGCTGAACGTGCCGCTTCCGCTTTATACCGGTTATGCCAGCGCGCTGGAAAACGTTGGTAGTGTGGAGAACAAGGGTATTGAGCTGGGTTTGAATACCGAGAATATCAAATCCAGTTCGTTTAGCTGGAAAACTAACCTGGTATTTGCCATTAACCGTAATAAGGTGCTTAGCCTTGGGCCAGGTGTAAACAGTTACTTCCCGCTGGCACCAACGGGCCGCCAGTCGCCGGTTATTGTGAAGGTGGGTGAGCCGGTAGGAACTTTTTGGGGATACAAAACCAACGGTTTACTAACCGCTGCCGATATAGCTAACCACGTGCCTGTGCTTACCGGCGTGCCGCAACAGGTAGGCGATACCAAATATGTTGATACCAACGGCGATGGCGTAGTAACTACCGATGACCGCCACAGCCTGGGCAGTGCACAGCCTAAGTTTACAGGCAGTATTACTAACACCTTTACCCTTGGCCATTTTGATTTGTCGGTTTACTTTACTGGCTCTTATGGCAACAAGATCTTTAACCTGTTGCAGCAAACGCTTGAGCGCCCTACGCTGTCGCTCAATGCATCGGCAACTTTGCTGAACCGCTGGAGCGAAAGCAACCCTAACGGTACGGTAGCCCGCGCAACTAATGCGCCGGTACCACAAATAACCGACAGGTATGTGGAGAACGGATCATACCTGCGCTTAAAGAACCTTTCGCTGGGGTATAACTTCAGCAGTGATCTGCTGGCTAAATTACACGCCAAACAACTGCGCATTTATGCATCGGCACAAAACCTGGCCACGATAACCAAATACACCGGCCTTGATCCCGAAGTGAATTTTTATGACAACGACAATACCAAGCAAGGTATTGATTACGGCAGCTACCCCGCCGTGCGCACATTTCTGCTGGGTTTAAATGTCACCTTTTAAAGCATCACCATGAAACAGAACATACCACATATCACATTAATTATTGCCGGCGCTGCATTGCTGTTTGCATCGTGCAATAAACTGACGGAAACCCCAAGTTCGGTGATCGTTGCCGATCAGTTTTATAAAACACAGTCGGACGCTGTATCTGCCGTAAATGCAGCCTACAGCAGTTTGAACAGCGATCCTGCAGGAGACTTTCCGCTGTATGGTCGTCAGTTAAATTTGTTGACAGAGAACGGCAGCGATAACCAGATCTACAGTCCCAGCAACACCAATCCTGATGTAAGGGCTTTAGGTACCGAAACCTATATATCAGCCAATAGCCGCGTACAAAAAGTATGGCAACAGCTTTATTACGGTATCAACCGTGCAAACATCGCTATAGATAAAATACCGGCCATACAGGCCGATACTGTAGTACTGAACAGGCTGGTGCGCGAGGCTAAATTCCTGCGCGGCTTGCTTTACTTTAACCTGGTAAGGCTGTATGGCGCGGTGCCGCTCATCCTGCATGATCCTACATCTATCCAACTGAAAGACCTGCAACAACCACGCACACCTGTAGATAGTGTTTACCTGCAAATAGTAGCCGACCTTAAAGATGCGACGTCTCTGCCAAAAACCTATAGCGGGTCTGACAAGGGCAGGGCAACATCGGGTGCGGCACATGCGCTACTTGCAAAAGTTTACGTAACCCGTCAGCAATGGCCGGCGGCATTAACCGAGCTTAATCAGGTGATAAACGGTGGTTATGGTTATTCGTTATTCACCAACTACCGCGATGTGTTTCAAAAGCCGACAAAGAATGGTGTGGAGCATATTTTCTCAGCACAGTTTGAGAGTAATCTTGGTGCCGCCAACAGTGTGCAGAACCTGAGCCAGAGTTTTAGTTCGTTTAACCCCGGTACGCTGCCGATAGATATTCCGGCAGATCAGAACCTGGTTAAGCTTTTCAGCACAAATGATACCCGCCGTGCAGTTACTTTCTACAGCGAGGTGTACAACGCTGCAACCGGCAAAACGGTGGTGTACAGCAACGCTTACACACCTTATTTTAACAAGTTTGTTGATTACAGTCTTACGCCGTTAACCACGCAAAGCCAAAGCGGTATCAACTATCCCATAATACGCTATGCCGATATTCTGCTGCTTTATGCCGAAGTACGCAATGAGATAGATGGAGCACCATTAACAGATGCTTACAATGCTATTGACCAGGTACGAAATCGTGCGCAGATTGGCGGTTTAACCAAAGGCCTAAGCCAATCGGCTTTCCGCGATTCGGTTTTTCTGGAGCGCCGCAAAGAGTTTATACAGGAAGGCCACCGCTGGTTTGATCTGGTGAGGCGCGGCGGTACCTACTTGGTTGATGCTTTGCACACACTCCCTGCAAAATCGGCAGCGAGCGATAAAAATAAACTGTATCCTATACCGCTGATAGAGCTGCAGCAAAATCCAAAGCTTACTCAAAACCCCGGATATTAATTCATCACCATAAAAACTAACGCTATGACATTATCAGATGTAAACATTTTAGTAAAGAAGATATTGGTGGGCATCATTGTTACCATAGTGCCCTTCGCCATTATTTTCACCGGATTGTGGTTTACGCCCAAACTCCTCAGCAGCCACAAACCCAAACAACCCGATACCATTATTAAACAGATACCAAAGCCATAAACTATGAAAATGGAGAAAGCCACCAAAGACCGCATTGTGCGCAATGTGTTCTTAAGCCTGTTTATTTTCCTGCTGCCCATCGCGGCAATGTTCACCACGTTTTATTTTACCGGCGAGCGCCCATGGGAAACAAAGAAACAGCAACACAAAACTGAAACTGACACCTCAATAAACACCAAAAACAATAAACAAGATGGAAGCAACGATTGAGTTTTTTAAAAAATTGATAGATAACCTGAATGGTTTCGGGTTTCCGTTCCTGGTATTTTTTATAGGCGTGGCGGAATTTTCTTTCGGCCTTTACCGCGGTAAATGGCCAAAGAACGAACGTTGGGTCGATATTGCCTGCTTTACTCTGCCACGACTGATCATCAGGCCGGCAGTAGCGTATTTTGGTCTGGAACTGTTACCAAAAGTATTGCCAGGATTGAAGAACGAATTTAGCTGGGTGCCATTTTGGTGGGGAGCCGCCATTATAGCAGTAGCGGACGACCTTACCCAATACTGGTATCACCGGTTGCACCACGAAGTGCCATGGTTGTGGCGTTTTCACCGCACGCACCACTCGGCATCGTACATGGGTATGGCTATGGCCAGCAGGCAAAATGCTATTTATACGCTGTTCTTTTCGCAAACCTATTTAACCACCGCACTGGTTTACATGGGTCTGGGCGTACCGGCGCTGGTGGTACGCGGCATCAAAGGCACTATCACCACGCTGGCCCACTCCAGCATCCCATGGGACAAGCCATTCTATAAATATAAAGTGCTGCATCCAATAGCTTGGGTGTTAGAAAGGGTGATATCAACCCCGGCCACGCACCATGCGCACCATGCTGCCACAACAGATGATGGCGTGGGTTACTACAAAGGCAACTTCGGTAATATGTTCTTTATCTGGGATATCATTTTCGGCACGGCACTTATTTCGCGCCAATATCCAAAAGCTTACGGTATCTCCCATTACGAGGGCGACCAATGGTATGCACAATTGCTTTGGCCTATATTTAAATCAAAAGTGGAAGGCAGTGAACTGGCTAAGGACGGTCCGGTGGTAAGATTGGATGATTTTGAAAGTACGCCTGCAGGCGATAAATCATTTCAAGACACTAAAACCGCTGATGAATATGATTCTGGTCCGGTACTGGCCGGGCGTTAGATTATCAAAATCCCCATGCGCAGGACGTATGGGGGTTAACTTGTTCAGTAGTTAGAAAATAATGAATTTACCAATATTATTCGATTGCGGGGTGTGACTAGGTTGTCTTGGGTAAAGATATCAGGCCCGACCGACACAGAGATCAATTCGATATGGGATAAAAATGGTTTATGCATTTCCGAAGTCAATAAAGGGCGAGAGCTCACGGCGATACAGGCCTACCAGAACTGAAGTGCCTGATCGCTTTGACCTGCTCAGACTAGTGCCGTCACACTCACAACGCGGGCATGATGACCTGTATTTTTCAGAGATTTATTATCTACTTGTTCTATATAATTAAAAATTGATCAGGTAGTAAAAACACTTAATTAATTACGTTTAGTGGTAAAAACAGGTCAGCGGAGACAATACCGGCCTTTCAGCGCTTTAAAAAGAGTCGTACTTCTTGTCGAAGAATATCGATAATTACCTATGATGTGTTCTTACGTTGTATTACCTTTATTAAAAAATATAGTCCATTTGGTAAGCAACGCATCTACTGGTATTTTAAGTTCGGAAATATTAAACATCTTAAGGCATTCGCAAGATGCAACGTTGGTATACACCAGCCGTGAATTGCATGTAGGTTACATTAACGCTGCCATGCTTCGCATTCTCAACAAACCAGAAAGCGTTGAAGGCCAACGTTTAGAAGATTTTGCTCCTGAACTGGAACCTTATTTTTCAATACTCAAAGCTTTATGGGATAAGGGAGAGAATCTTGTCCTTAAAGAATCGCCTGCAGATATTGACTTTAACGGCAATCTGGTAACTAATTACTTTGACATAGAATATCATCCGGTTAAGAACAAAAACAGCAGCACGATAGCTATCATTTGTACTGCCAGGAATGTAAACGATAGACTATTTGCAAAGCAAGTATTGACAGAGAAGGAAGTAAAAGAATTTGAGCTTATAAAAGACCTGGAAAAATCAAATGATGAATTGATTGATACACAGCACCGCCTTCAGTCGATCAACATTGAATTACGCAACAAGATAGAGCAACTTTCGCGCAATGAGCAATTTTTGAACAGGTTCATTATGGAGGCCCCGGCAGGTCTTGCGTTGATGCGTGGACCTGAATACATTTACACCATTCACAATGCAACTTATCAGGCAATCCTTCCAGGGAGAAAGCTGACAGGCAGGGGTTTTTTCGATGCGGTAGCTGCACTTAAAGGTACGCCGCTTGAACAGGTGCTGCACAATGTTTACCACAAAGGCATGCCTTATAGCTTCTCAGAATCTTTGGTCGCGCTTGCCGATTACGAAGGCGGACCGACAGTAGACCGTTACTTTACTTTTAATTATTTACCCTGGGTAGATGACAATGGCAAAGTGGATGGTATCTTGAATATGGCAGTTGAAGTTACAGAAGCTGTTAAGGCAAAGCAGCTTATTTCTAATTTAAATGATGCTTTGCGAAATGTTAACAGACAATTGGAAACTGCCACTACTGCAGCAAAAATAGGAACCTGGCAGATTGAACCTTCGTCTAAAGATCTGAAATATAACAATGTTCTTGCGAAGATATTTGGTTATGAGGGTTCAGAATCCATGACTTACGAGCAGGCGATAGGGCAGGTGCTTCCTGGTTTTAAGGACAAACTTCTGGAACAAATAAATATCGCAATTGAGAATGGAGGATATTATAACGCACTTTATCAACAAAAACGGTTTAATGATGGTAAGGTGATATGGCTGCGCTCTACCGGTCAAGTATCTAAAGACCGGCTTTCGGGCGAAATTTCGTTTTCCGGGGTCGTGCAGGATGTAACGCAACAGCAGGAAGAAGAGCAGCGTAAAAATAGCTTTATTGGTATGGTAAGTCATGAGCTCAAAACACCACTCACATCCTTAAATAGTATTGTTCAGGTGGCAGCGTTGAAACTTAAAAAGTCTGAAGATCCCTGGTTGGCGGGCGCCATGGATAAGGCAACATCACAAACGAAAAAAATGGCCAGGCTAATTAACGGATTTTTGAATATTTAAAGACTTGAGTCCGGTCAGCTGCAAATCGACAAGCAGCCGTTTATTTTCGGCGATCTGCTTCGAGAATCAATAGAAGAAGCCAGACTTACAGATTTGACCTACAACATCACATTAAACGCATGTGATAAAGTGGTTGTCCGTGCAGATAAAGATAAAATAGCCTCTGTGATTACAAACTTACTGGGAAATGCCATTAAATATTCCCCTAAGGGTACAGATATAAATGTAAACTGCATTTTGCAGCAAGACGACATACTGGTTACTATCGAAGATACCGGGATTGGAATTCGTTCCGAGGATGTAGAAAAACTATTTGACAGGTATTACCGGGTTCAGGATTCAGCTGTAAAAACAGTTTCTGGGTTTGGGATAGGGCTTTATCTAAGCGCAGAGATCATTAAACGCCATGGGGGTAAAATAGGGGTTGAAAGCATTCCAGGGCTTGGTAGTAAATTTTATTTTACTGTACCCATCAGTTAAAAACCTGAAAGTCTTCTATCAAAATCATTTCAACTTTTCGGGGTATTCCGTAACCATTTTGGTAAAGCATCAGTACATCGCTTTACTAAAGAAGTGATTGAAAAAGGGAAACATAGACAGCTTTAACGGACTTATAAATCAAGCGTTCATGAATCACCCGGTTCCGGTCGGTATGGGCAGCGGCCCGCAAGGCGTGATCTCGTTCTGTAACGATGTTTTTACGTCCGGCCATCCCGGAATCATCTTAACCATTCATGAACAGGTGTTAGAAGGCTATATGGTCACTACTGGTACGTAAAAGAATGATATTCACCTATAAAAGGCATAGCATCTGAATTACTAATGTTATAGTATCTTTACTGAAATTTTCTCTATGGGACATGATCAAACCTTATATGTTTCTCAGGAACATCTTGACATTGCATTGAACCACACTAAACTTGGCTTTTGGGAATTGGAACTGGAGAACCCGAGAATGATTTGCACTCCTCAGTGTAAGATCAATATAGGTGCAGGTGAAAAGCCAACAGTAAGTTACGAAGACTTGATCAATGCCATCATTCCTGAGGATAGGGAAAAAATGCAAGCTGATGTGGCACTTGCATTATTGCCGGGCGGAGGAACCTACAACTCTCAATATAGGGTCATACATCCTGACGGAAGCCTGCACTGGATCGAAGCAAATGGGAAGGTGCTTTACCAGAATGAAAAACCATACCGAATGGTTGGCACTACCCTCGACATTACAGCTAAAAAGGACATGGAAATGCTCAAGGATGAGTTGCTTAGTTTTACTACACATGAATTGAAGACCCCGGTGACGGTCATCAGAGGCTATCTTCAAATACTTTATACATTCATAGAAAAGACTGGTAACACCAGGTTCGCTGATATTTCAAAAAAAAGCTTGGATGCAACTGAAAGGATGACCAGGCTTTTAAAGGAGATTGCAGACCCAGAATACAGAAAGGAGATCAGATTATTTTGCAAAAACAGCAGTTTAACGTTTGTACGCTTTTAGCAGATACCATTGCCAGTATTAATATGGTCAGCCCTCAAACGCAATTTAGGCTGCATGCTTCAAGTTCTGCCTTAGTTATGGCAGATCGAGACCGGATCGGACAGGTTCTCATCAATCTATTAAATAATGCAATTAAGTTCGCACCAGATTCTTCGGAAATCGTCATGGTGGTCGATCAGCTTGAAGATCAGATAAAGATTAGCATACGTGACCGGGGAATCGGTTTATCAGAAAACGAGTATGCCAAAATATTTCAGAAATATTACCGGTCTGATCAAATAAAGAGTAAAGTGGAAGGCTCTGGCACAGGACTATATCTTTCCAGTGAGATCATTACCCGGCATGGAGGGCGGATCTGGGTGGAACAACCTGAAGACAAAATCGGCAGCAAATTTATATTTACCTTACCAAAAGTATAACTTGTTACAATAACGCTATTGGCGGTTGTTAGGTGTTTACAAGCGACTTTGCTGATATTATTAAAGGGGGATGTTCGATGGTTATTTATACGTGCGGAAGCTCGATAGTGAAAGTTGTACCTTGATGGAGTTGTGAATATACCGCTATGTCTCCCTGATGCAATTCGATGATCTTTTGAGTTAGCGAAAGGCCTATGCCATTACCTTCAGTAAATTTTTTGTTTTGCCCACGGTAAAACGCTGTGAAGATTTTACCCAGCTCCTCTTCACCTATGCCTATCCCATGATCCTGAAAACGAAGAATCGTTTTGTCGGGCAGATAACTGATCGCAACGGACAATTCATGTTTTTCAGAAAATTTACAACCGTTTTCGATCAAATTCATGAAAGCTACTCTAAGCAGGTATTCATTGCCTTTTACCGAAATAAAATCATCATCCTCTATTTCCTGTTCAAAAACGATATTGATCTTATAGCCCGGATGATTGTGCAGCACGTCATTACGTGCATCCAACAACACTTCATCCAATCTGATCTCTTTAAATGAGATTTCAGTATGGTCATAATTGGCCTTAGCAAGATCAAGTAAACTATTGGAAAGCCTAACCAGTTTCTGCGCATCCGTAATAGCATGGTTGATTGAATCTTTGTAGAATTGATTATCTCTTCCCTTTTCAACTGTTACCTGCAATTCGGTAAGCATTGCCGTAAGTGGCGTACGTAATTCGTGCGAGATATTGGAAACAAACTCCTTTTGTGCGTCAAAAGATCTTTCCAGCCGATTAAGCATGGCGTTGAACGTGATCGCAAGTTCGGCGATCTCGTCTTTACCATTTCCTTCGCCAACACGTAGGTCAAGATTAGTTGCCGTGATCTCTTCTACTTCTTTGACCAGGTCCGATACTGGTTGGAGCACCTTGCTGGCCAAAAACTCGCCCGCCATATAAACGAAACCAATAGCTGCAAAAAAAGCAAAAATGAGGGTTAATTTTAGATTGTTTAGTTTGCTGTAACCTGATGCATCATTTGCTGCGGCCGTGATCACATAATCTTTTTGTTTATGATGATATAAAAACCCGACCACTTGCAAACTGCCCTGGTAAAAGCGGATCTGTTTTTTGTTCACGATTTCATCGATCATTTCTTTCGTTTCCTTTACTTTATCTATATCAACCGCATCATGGTAAAGCAAATGGAAAGAAGTATCATAAATGGCAACTTCTTCCTGAAATAACGAATTCTCGGCATTTCTATAAATGAGCTGTAAAACATCGGGTTTTACTTTGGCATCTAATAGCAGGTTCGCTTTTGTAGTTGCAGTATGATGCAACAAGCTGTAGTATTCCTCTTCACGGTTTTGAGAAAAGGAAAAGTAAATGACCAGTGCAAACGCCAGAAGCAGCAGCGCTATGATAGAAGTGAATAAGAGCGAAAGGCGTTTACGGATGGTCATGATTCTGCTTTAAATATAAATCCCATACCCGGTTTAGTGTGAATAAGCTTGACCGCGTGATCCCGGTCTACCTTCTTGCGGAGATAGTTCATATAGACATCAATGAAGTTTGTGCCGGTGTCAAATATGGTTTCCCACACGTTTTCACTGATCTCAGACCTTGACAGTACACGCTCACTGTTTCGCATCAGGTATTCGAGCAGCTTAAATTCTTTGGGTGTCAGATTTATTTCTAAACCGTTACGGCGCACGGTTTTGGTTTTTGTATTCATTTCCAGATCGCCTGTTTGCAGGATAATGGCCGTTTCCGATCTCAAAGCGATGTTATTTCTTTTAGCTAACACGCGGACACGAACTTCCAGTTCCCGAAAATCAAAAGGTTTAACCAGGTAGTCATCTGCTCCTGCGTCAAAACCTTCTACTTTATCGTCGGTGGTGCCTAAGGCTGTCAACATGATCACCGGAACCTGCGGGCATTCTTTTTTGATCATCTTGCAAAGCTCCAGGCCGTTGATCTGAGGTAGAATTATATCCATGATGACCACATCATAATCTTCCTGAACAGCCAGTTTAAGCCCCATCTTACCATCATAGGCCACGCTTACATGATGGCCTGCTTCCAGAAGGCCACGGCGGATCACTGTGGCAACACGTTCATCGTCCTCTATGATCAATAACTTAAGCATCCCCAAAATTAGCCATGTTCTGGGAAAGATCATTCGCTCTAATGGATTTATAATAAAATTATAACGGAGCTCTAACAGTGATTGAAAACTGAGGCAAATACCTTTGCAGCGCAAATCAGAAAATTTGCAATTAACATCAATTAAATGGATACAGGTCCGAGTTATACAAAAATCAATACAAACACCTCCCGGTAAACCCGGACCGCTCTTTCGACGCAGTCCCGGTTTACCGGGACAAAACGAATGTTATGCGCAAAAATGAGAAAAGAACCAAAGCACTTCTTGTTAGGTTTAAATCAAAAAAGTCTAAAACCGCCAATTCTACTTTATTACCTGACCGCCGTTTTCCTCCCACCTTCTGCTTTCGGGATAGTGTCAGCTTTGCCCTGCAAATACCGGATCATCTCATCAGTGAAGTTTTTAAAGAAAGGTAATCAGCTTCGTTTTCCAATTTAATTTATTCATCCATTACCAACGTTCAACATCATGACCATTAAAAATATCACCCCTAAAATAAACGGCAGACCCGCCAGTGAGATGGATAAAATGGCTGTCAATAAATTACAGCATGTTTCGGCAAGTGAGGCCGATAATATCATGGCTATGCTGGATAGTAGGGAAAAAGGCCTTTCCGCAGCCAACATTACAGAAAAAAGAAAACAATTCGGGCTGAATGAGATCCAACATGAAAAAGCACCAGCCTGGTACGTGCAGCTCTTCCAGGCATTTCTAAATCCATTCATAGCCGTATTGATCATTTTGGCTATCGTTTCCTTCATTACCGATGTAATGATCGCTGCCCCGGCAGACAAAAGCTATAAAACCGTTATCGTCGTCGGCGTGATGATCAGCCTGAGTTCATTACTTCGCTTCTGGCAGGAATTTACCAGCAATAAGGCGGCGGAAGAACTTAAAAGTATGGTTAAAACCACTGCAACCGTGCTGCGTAATGAGGGGGAAATAAAAGAAATCGACATCAGGCAACTTGTTCCTGGAGATATTGTTCATTTAAGTGCCGGTGATATGATTCCGGCAGATTGTCGGGTTATCCAATCTAAGGACCTTTTTGTTAGCCAGGCGATGTTGACCGGCGAATCGTTACCACTTGAGAAACGTGAGCATCCTATAGGAGATGCAAATGATAGATCGCCTCTTGACCTGGAGAACATTTGTTTTATGGGTACTAATGTTGTGAGCGGCACGGCCAGCGCCATCGTTGTAAATACGAGCAACGCCACTTATTTTGGTAGTATCGGTAAAGCCATTACTGGGAAACGTACTGAAACCAGTTTTGATAAAGGCGTAAATAAAGTAAGCTGGTTGCTTATTCGTTTTATGCTGGTAATGGTTCCGTTGGTATTCTTGGTTAACGGATTCACCAAAGGTAACTGGTTTGAAGCCCTGTTATTCGGTATCTCAGTAACGGTTGGCCTTACGCCCGAAATGCTGCCAATGATTGTTACCGCTAACCTGGCTAAAGGGGCCAAAAATATGAGTAAGCGCAAAGTGATCGTGAAACGCCTTAACGCCATCCAGAATATAGGCGCGATGGATATTCTTTGCACTGATAAGACCGGGACAATCACCATGGACAAAATCGTGCTGGAAAGGCACCTGAATGTTTTTGGCGATGAGGATGATGAAGTGATGAAATGGGCGTACCTGAACAGTTTTCATCAAACCGGCTTGAAAAACTTGTTAGATGTTGCTGTGCTGGAACACGCCGAAATCCATAGTTGTGTAAATGCAGATGAACACTTCAAAAAGATAGATGAGATCCCTTTTGATTTTCAGCGCAGGCGAATGAGCGTCATCCTGGAAGAAAAAAATGGTAAGCATTTATTGATCTGCAAAGGCGCAGTTGAGGAAATGCTGGAACTGTGCTCGCACGCTTTTGATCCGGGTGAAGACAAACAGCTGCACATCGAAAACGATAAGATCGTGCTGATGGATGCAGCTATGCGGAAGATCATCTTAGATACCTCCCGCAAATTGAATGAAGAGGGTTTGCGTGTACTGCTTATCGCGATCAAAGAGGATGACAAACGTCCGTTAACCTATTCGGTTGCCGATGAAAGCAATATGGTATTGACCGGGTTCATCGGATTTTTAGACCCTGCTAAACCATCCGCCAAGCCAGCCATTGAAGGTTTGCATAAACTGGGTGTAGAAATTAAGGTGCTTACCGGGGATAACGAAATTGTCACCCGCAAGATCTGTAAAGATGTAGGTATCCCCGTACAAAGTATCCTTTTAGGTAAGGATATTGAATTCTTGAGTGATGGTGAACTCACTGAACAACTGGATAAGACGAGCATATTAGCCAAGCTGAGCCCGATCCAAAAATCACGAATAGTAAAACTGCTGCAGGCCAAAGGCCATACCGTAGGTTTTATGGGCGATGGTATTAATGATGCTGCTGCATTGCGTGATGCAGATGTAGGCATTTCGGTAGATACAGCGGTGGATATTGCTAAAGAAAGCGCTGACATTATCCTGCTGGAGAAAGACCTGATGGTTTTACGTAAGGGTGTGATCTACGGCCGCCGAACTTTTGGCAATATCATTAAATATATAAAGATGACTGCCAGCAGCAATTACGGCAACATGTTCAGCATGCTGGGCGCGAGCGCATTCTTACCTTTCTTGCCTATGCTGCCCATCCAGTTACTGGTACAGAACCTTTTATACGATCTGTCGCAGACATCAATTCCATGGGATAGTATGGATGAGGATTTTATTGAGAAGCCGCAAAAATGGGACGCCCGGGGTATCAGCAAATTCATGTTGTATATCGGCCCAATAAGCTCAATTTTTGATTATGCCACGTTCTTTGTAATGTTTTTCTTTTTCAAAGCCAATTCACCGTCGCATCAAAGTTTGTTTCAAAGCGGTTGGTTTATCGAAGGTTTATTGTCGCAAACATTGATCGTGCACATGATCCGGACACGCAAGATCCCCTTTGTTCAAAGCTGGGCCGCAGCCCCGGTAGTGGCTTTAACAAGCCTGATCATGATTATTGGAATTGCGCTGCCATTTTCACCTCTGGCGCCGGCTTTAAAATTACAGGCCTTGCCACTGAGTTATTTCCCTTGGCTCATCGGTATTTTACTAAGCTATTGTGTACTTACTCAAGTTATTAAAAACTGGTTTATTAGCAAATTTAACCAATGGCTGTAAAGAAAAAGTCGAAGTGGCGCTGGTGGTTGTTAGCCATGATCATCCTGGTGATCCTTAATGTTTTGGTAGACCATTTCTTTTTGCAGCGTCAGCATTAATTAACAGATCATTTAACCTGTAAAGCAAGTTCTTAAATAAGAATGATGGATCTGCTTTGCCCAAATTTTTAAAGAATGAAAAGATTATTATCACTTCTAACAATATTGTTTTTTTCAGTTACTGCAGTATCAGCTCAGCAGACAGATACCTTGAAAAAGCGCATCAATTTTCATTTCCAGCTGACGGCGATAAACCAAAGTCATCCTGCTTTTCACGCGCCATACAGCGGCCGAAACAGTTTGCAACCTGGTGCTGAGGAGGCATTATCGTTAACATCAACCATGTTTATCGGAGCAAGGTTGTGGAAGGGAGCATCGATATATTTCAACCCGGAAATTTCTGGTGGCAGGGGATTCAGCAGCGCGGTCGGGGTAGCGGGTTTTCCAAACGGAGAAACCTTTCGTATCGGCAGTTCAGCACCGGCACTTTATCTTGCGCGTCTTTTTTACAGGCAACATATTGCGTTGAGTAAAGAAGTGGATACTGCCTGCGATGATGCTAATCAGATAACAGAATTGGTTCCACTAAAGCGGATAACGGTCACCGCCGGAAAGTTCGCTATAGCAGATATGTTTGATAACAACAGTTTTAGCCATGATCCACGCACGCAGTTCATGAACTGGTCATTAATGAGTGCCGGTGCCTGGGATTATCCCGCAAACACCAGAGGTTATACCGATGGTATCGTGATCGAATACATTACGCCGGCTTGGGCGGTACGGATTGGCACTGTGTTAGTTCCCACCTATGCAAACGGGCCTGATCTTGATTACCATTATGGCAGGGCACATGGCCATGTGGTAGAGGTACAAAAGAATATGGTTTTTGGAAAAAGGAAAGGGAGTCTGCGTGTTTTAGCGTTCCGGAATGTTTCCAAAGCTGCTAATTATAAAGAAGTTATTGATGGTTACATCAACCATAGTGATTCACTTAATGTTATCAACGGTCAAAAATACGGCGGGGTTAAATATGGGTTTGCTATCAATTGCGATCAGGAACTGACTAATGACCTGGGATTTTTCTTTCGTGGTAGCTGGAATGATGGTCAAACTGCCACCTGGGCTTTTACGGAGATCGATCGAAGCGGCAGTTTAGGCATCAACTTGTCCGGCCGTTCCTGGCATCGTCCAAATGACACATTTGGCATTGCAGCTGTTGTTAATGGTATTTCTTCTTCGCACAGAGCATATTTGGCTGCGGGTGGTTACGGGTTCATAATAGGTGATGGGAAACTAACCGATTTCAAAACTGAAAACGTCCTGGAAACATATTACAGCGCCCTGATCAATACATCATTAAAGATATCCCTCGGTTATCAGTTCATTCAAAACCCTGCCTATAACGCTGATCGTGGCCCTGTGAACGTTTTCTCCGTCAGAGCGCATATTATAATTTAAATTAATAATTAAGTAAGGTCTGATTTAAGGACGCTATCAGGCAATTCAATGATGGCGAGAGATTCTCCCTGCGGTAGCCGAAATATTTGACTCCAGAGATCCATGGATGATATGAAAAAGATGAGTGTATGAATGCCCGCACTGGTATAGCCAAAGGTTGTGGATCACTAATTCGACAAATAGTAAGCAGGCTTTATTTTCGTATAACTAAGGTTAAATTCATGAATTTGATCAATCAGTCTGTCGCCGCTGGTAGATAACCCAGATTCACTTGAAGTAGCAGAAAGTGTTTTAAAATACAAAACTAAGATGTTAAAAATGCGGACAATTACACCCGGTTTCATGCAACTTGCAGAACAGTATTTACCTCATCTTATGATCCTGGATTATCGGTTAGGAGATGGCAACGGCGGAGAACTGTACAGAGAGATCAAGACAAATGCTCAACTTAATAATATACCGATCATGCTTTTTTCAGCAGATAGTAAAGCGCTGTTAGAACTTTAGATTACGACTGTGATGCGGTCATATCCAAACCGTTTGATCTTATTCACTTTTTGACAACGGTGAAGAGACTGACCGAGAATGCTTGAAATTAATCGAAAAGCGATAAATATAAAGTATTATAACTTGAAACGTATTTTTTAAGTTAGACCGAAACAACTTTTGTTATCAGAAAATGGTTGATTTAAATGGTATGCTTTTGAGATCGACATTGTTTGATATGGCTGAACAATGTGAGTCAATATACAAGCTTGATGTACTATTATCCTTCTATTATCAGGGGAAGTTTATTTTGATTAATCCATTTTCACCCCGAGTGTAAAATTCATGACTGCAAATATCACTTTAGGTTAGAAATCAACTGGAATGATAGTCGACCTTCAATCATAAAAAATTCCAATTAGCAAACTCTATACATTCCTTTAAGTTGTAATAGTAACGTCTTGAGTATTGGGTAATATACTGCTACATAACGCAGACCCCTCTCCGCATTCGGAATACCATTAACAGGTGGTTGATCAACGTTTAATTATGAATGAACACTTTTTTTTAAAAGGTCAGGGTGTGATCACGCCAGATGGCAAGGGTGAAGTTGTCGATGCGACAGGCGACTCGATCACGATAAAAATGGATGACGGGACAAGCCTTCTTTTCCCATCGACGGAGCTGACGGATGATAGCAATGCCGGCTGAAACGCTTAATTAAGGATAAAGAATATAACGATGACAACAACTTTGAATCGGGTCAAAATGATCCATACTGATTTCAAACAAAGTATCTGGCTGGACTTTATAGACGGGGCGATCATGCGTACAGGCAAGCTCAAAAACCTCATTGATGAAGATGGCATCCGGGGGGTCACGTCCAATCCTGCAATCTTTGAGCAGGCGATCAGTGCGAATTCTGATTACGATGAAGATATTGAAGAATTCGCAAAATCTGACGCTGATCCAGAGAATATTTTCTATCAACTAGCCATCAAAGACATACAAGCGGCGGCTGACCTTTTTCTGCCGGTGTACAACGAGGAAGTTGATGGAGCAGACGGATACGTCAGTCTTGAGGTATCACCATTGCTTGCGTTGGATGAAAAAAATACGATTGCCCAGGCCAGGGAATTATGGCAGGCTGTTGACCGCAAGAACGTGATGATCAAAATTCCTGGTACGCTGCCTTGTCTCCCTGCTATCAAAAAAGCAATTAGTGAGGGGATTAATATAAATGTCACTCTCATTTTTGGCCTGGAACGGTATGAAGAAATCGCCTTATGCTTATATCGAGGGATTGGAACTTGGACTTGCTGCCGGACAGAAGATCAACAGGATTGCTTCTGTGGCCAGCTTTTTCCTAAGCCGCATCGATCTTTTTGTCGACCCTTTGCTTGAAGAAAAAGGCTTGGTTGAATTCACAGGCAAAGCTGCTATAGCTTCGGCTAAAACAGCATATGGCCTTTATCGAACAATCTTCAGCGGCGAACGCTGGGAGAAACTAGCGGCAGCCGGAGCAAAACCGCAGCGGCTGCTTTGGGCAAGTACTGGCAACAAAAATCCAGAGACTAAAGACACAGTTTATGTCGAAGAACTAATTGGCCCAGACACCGTCAATACGGTCCCGTTGTCGACAATAGACGCCTTTAAGGATCATGGTCTGCCTGCAAACAGGCTTGAACAGCAACCTGAACATGCCCTGGCTATTTTGGAGAAGCGCAGGCTGGAATTGATATGGAAGAAGTGTCTTTGCAATTGGAAACGGAGGGGATAATAAAATTTGAAACCCCATACAAACAGCTTCTTTTATCCATCACTGAAAAAGTGAACAAAAGATGATTTGATATTGATGACAATTACACTTTGACGAATTGGACTCATCATATTACATAATCTATCACATAAGACAATATCGATAGCTACCTAAAGTGATTTATTTCTACCTCAAGAAATGGAAAATTTAGCGTTGTACAAGTGTAAGTAAGTAAAAAGGCCTTTTCATGACGAAAACTCGCAGTTACATTTCACAAATCATGACATAGCTTTTGTTATTTAAGCTATTTTCATAAGATATAATCAGGAAAAAAATAAATGTAATAAAAATTACTACGCAATGTACAGCCGTAAATTTGAATTTGCGCACCAATTATAGCTTCTATTAGATATTAGATGTGGTAAGCTTACTGCAGAAAAAATCAGGTTTATAGCATCCCGTTAAGAAAAAATTACCATTCCTTTGCTGTCGGCAGTGTAAATTGGTTGAAAATATAAATTATTGGTTAGTAGCTAATAATTAATTAATCGAGGTGCAGTACGTCGGTGATTAAATAATCTTAATGCACAAAACTGTTTGCATATACCTCATCGGCTCTCTCCGGTTATAAGAATAATAGACCGTCACGATCATTACCGCACGGCGTTTTCAAGCGCATTTACCGCACAGATGAAAGATGAATGGACAAAGGTCTGCGGGAAGTTACCGAGCATGATTTTGTTTTCGGTGTCATACTCCTCACTGAAATAACCGAGGTCATTTGCGCAGTTTTGTACCGCGGAAAGTATGGCATTCGCTTTATCAAGGTTGCCTGCCAGTACATAGTGGTGGGCCATCCAGCAGCTTGCTGCAAGAAATACACCTTCCTGACTTGAGTCAAACTCCTGTAAATGGCGGCGGTACAAATTGCCATCGCTGTAACGTTCTTCAATAGCGTCAATCGTTGCTTTTAAATATTTGTCGTCTGCTTTAGCAAAGCCAAAAGGAGCCAGTAAGGCACAAGCAATATCTACGTCCTCCGAACCTGCATGAACCGCAAGTGCGCCATAGCTCGTGAGGCAATTTTCGTTAATGAATTTTCTGATCAGACCTGCGTTGTATCGCCAACGTTCTGCGGTTTCCTGGTTATTTTGATAGGGAGCCATCACTTCAAGTGCCCGTGCTGCAAGCGCTTTGCTTGATGTATAATGCTGCACTTGTTCTTCTTCCCAAATCCCGTTGTCCTTGCGTTCCCAGTTTCTGCAAATGTAATCCGCAATAGATTCGACAATTTCCCATTCAGGCCTTTCATCCGTTTTTGCATAGATGGCTCCGCACGCGAGCAGGATACTCGCCTCCGCATCGAGCTGGAACTGATCTGCTGCCGTGTTGCCGGTCATTAAAGGTCGACTGTCCTGATAACCCGCCAAAGAAAGATATTTGAAGTTTTTTCGGACAGTTTGATCTATCCCATAAAAACAGGAAACATGCGATTGGCCATTTTTGCGCATTGCACCGGATACGAATGACATAAAGGACCTTTCAACCTTCCCATCTGTTTGCAATCCCACCAAGGATGAAGTGATCAGGGCTGCGTCTCTCATCCAGACAAAACGGTAATCATAATTTCTTCTACCACCAATTACTTCAGGGAGACCGGTGGTAGGGGCAGCGATGATACCACCTGTAGGTTCGTAAACCATTTGCTGCAGTGCCCGGAGCGAATTTTGTACCTCGCGCTCAAAAGGACCTTCGTAATTTATGTGTGCTTCAATATTTATCCACGCTTCACGCGTTAGCTGCAACGCTTCATCAATGTCTGGCTCGGTCAGTTGCTCGCAGTCCGTAAGCGCAGCCCATGAGCTTTCCCCCGCTGTAACGTGGTAATGAATGACATCATTTTCTAAAGTGATAGGGTGCGAGCTATGCAGCCAAAGATTTTTCGACGGAAAATGTATCACTTCCGCTTGGGTTTGTAACGCATCCGTAGCCTGTAAGCCATAGTCAGATCTCAGGGAAAGTTCTCCGGAAAACGCCACGGGTGATCTGGAAATCTTTCTGCAGATGCCTTTAAATGATGAATTCATCGGCATAAAGTCGATAAATTTAACTTGTTGGCTATTCACCTGAAGATAGGTGTACAAAATACTGCTTCTTTGCTCAAATGCCCTGTTGAGGAAGATACCATCAGAAAAGTTGATCTGCCAGTAACCCCCCTTGTCTTGATCGATAAGGCTTGAAAAAACAGCGTCGTGGTCAAACGCACCCGGGCAATACCAGCTGATCGTCCCTTCACGGTCAAGTAATGCACACGCGTTTCGATCACTGATCACTGCCAGTGAAGAGATAGGGGGTTGTTTCATACAATGTTATCGGCTAAAAGTACCGGGCCGGATTCCGGCCCGGTTAAATGCTGTCTATTTCTTGATTACGGATGGCCGTTACCACCTGCTGCTCCATAAACCTGGCCTGTGGCAAAGCTTGCTTCAGCGTCAGCCAGCTGAACAAAAATAGAAGCCAATTCGGCGGGCTGGCCGGGACGACCCAAAGGCGTAACTGCTCCAAACTTTTCTATAGCATCCTGAGGTTGGCCACCGCTAACTTGTAATGGTGTCCACACCGGACCAGGAGCTACCCCATTCACGCGGATACCCTTAGGGCCTAATTGCTTAGCCAGCGACTTAACATAGGCTACATTGGCAGCTTTTGTTTGTGCATAGTCGAAAAGGTTTTCTGATGGATCATATGCCTGAACAGAGGTGGTAACGATGATCGCCGATCCCTCTGGCAAGTGCGGTAAAGCTGCCTTAGTGATCCAGAACGGGGCATAAATATTGGTTTTTATGGTAGCATCAAACCCTTCTTCAGTAATGTCCAGAATAGAATCTTTTGCCTGTTGCCTGCCTGCATTGTTAACCAGTATGTCCAGCCCGCCTAATTCAGCAACCGCTGTGGATACCAATATTTTACAAAATTCAGGATCGGTTATATTTCCAGGAATCGCGACACCAATGCGCCCTGCCGCTTTGATCAGAGCAATCACCTCGTCGGCATCGCTTTGTTCTTCAGGCAAGTAGTTGATGGCTACGTCGGCACCTTCGCGGGCGTAAGCTATTGCTGCGGCACGGCCAATGCCTGAGTCGCCGCCGGTGATCAGCGCTTTGCGACCCTCAAGTCTGCCGGATCCTTTATAACTTTTTTCGCCATGATCCGGCAACGGTTTCATTTTAGAAGCGAGGCCAGGTACTTCCTGAGGTTGTCTATCAAACGGAGGGGCAGGATACTTGCCGGCCGGGTTTTCCAGTTTTTTCATTTTTGCTGCGATGAATTTCTAAATAGGTAAATTTTATTACCATAACGAAACGCTTTTAAATGTGGATTTGTTAGGAGAAATTTTGAGATTGTTTGTCAAATGCCAAGATTGGCCATTTCTCGAGGGTTTTGAAAAAATGCTATCCGTTACCGTATCGAGCTTGTAGTGGATGTTACTCAATTTTTAAAGTGTCAGATAGGGTGGATGACAGCTTTGAGTTTAATGTAAGTTATAGAATGGCATTAAATTAAAAATAGAGACACTTTCAATGGCAATACGCTTGGTGCACATTATCGGATATATATTTTGATACGCTTACCAAGAAGGCGCTGGAGTGGTAATGATATAGCAGGATGCACATTACAGTCAGTGAGCTGTACTCACTGACTATGATTTTAAAGCAAAAAGTGATGAATTTACCAACTGCTTAGCGATATACAGGTATCAGCAATTAGTCAACTTTCCAGGAATATTTAAGACAACGCATGCATCTGTACCTTTTTAGTGGCAACCAAAACAGCAAAAACCGCATTATAAAATTTCTTTTTACTCTGACGACATCTGCCTTGGCTGCGCCGCAACGGCATGCCTGAACGCTATAGGGGTTAGTTTTCATTTGATTAATAATGCCACCAATATAGGGTATTGATTATTGTCTTTTCTACAATTAATGTCACTAAAATATTAACCTGTTATATAATTTTATTGTATATGCAAAATGACTAATGTCGTGACAATGGTGTTCATTTGTTTTAGGTTTACCCGATTCCGAGTCAAGTAAATACTATCAACGGGCTTTCCTAATAACTGATTAAGAGAATTCAGGATAAGAAGCGCCTTGCCAGCGAACTCATGTCAACTCATACGCAGTGGTGAATGACGCCTAATAATCTTATTTCGAAATCTTGTGAAGATTATATGGATAACAATTTGGGACCACATCGCGGAGATGATTTTTGCGTAACTTATTCCAACAAGGCATTGATTTTCACCGAATATATTCCGCGGCCAAATGCTGATTTGATGAAACGACCTAAATCTTTAATCGCCTACAATTATCAATCTGCGAAATGAGATGACAGCTCTGCTTCTAACAATATAGTACGAGATTCAGCTGTGATATCAACGACCCATTAAAACGCTTAATTAATAATAAGTATGATTTTAATTAATTAAATATTACAACTCGAGAGATAGGTTGTCCCTGACATCTGTCAACAGATCTCTGATCACTTTTACTCCACTATTCCAGCGTTTCATAAGATTGACAAATTTAATTTCTCCGCGTTCTTTGATGCTTTGGTCAGCCAGGTAATAATCCGGCATCAAAATTTTCATCGCATCGTGTACTTCCTTCAAGCTTCCGCTCGCCAACAGATAGGGATCGGCAAGCGACAGATCAGCCAAGGCTTCGGTCATGCTCGTGACATAATAGGGGCAATCCCAATCGTGTCTATACGGCATATCACTTTTGACATTCACTTTCTGTAAAGGGTGTGAAAGGTCTTCTATAACTTCACCAATTGCATCCCCAAAAACATTGGAGTACTCGGTTATGAAATGGTTCCACCATCGGGGGTGATGGGGCAGATCCTTAAGCAAAGTGTCACAAACATATACGCGTATCGGGAAATGAGGGTTTACCGGGTCCATGATGAGCAACGAAGCACCGAAGTGACCCTCTTTAGGCGAATGGCGGCTACAGATCACAAAATACTGGCAGGTATCGACACCCGTGTGATTTATCTCTACCATCCACTGTTTCACTTCATGCAGGCGTTCTTCCAGGTAACCCTTTTCAAAAACGACGTGCACATTACCGGCAGACTTGACAACGCATTTTTTACTGTTCTCTTCGAATACGTTGTTATTAGCCGGACGGCTTGCAAAGTGGTTGCCGCTATTATATCGTAAGCGGTCTGATTCAGGCGGATAGGTGGAAATATCTGCAATGTCCCCGGCCTCGGTCTGCTTTGCAGGTTGTACGGAACGGAACGGCACGTGCATGTTTTCACTGTCTATCCGGTGAGCAAGGTTGTAGATCCGCTGTTCGGCCGTCGCAAATAGTGGATCCCCACTCACCGGATCAAAATGGACATGGTCTATACCTCTAACCAAATGACGTGCTATACATCCCTCTTGCAATAATTGCTTTAGTGGATGAGCTGAATGTAAGAAAAAATCTCGCAAAGCATTATTTGACAAGTACTCCTCCAGCGACTGATCGAACCGGAGCGGCATTTCAGTTTGATAACGAATAACCCATTTCCGAAGGAAGCTTTGCACTTCGAGATTGAAATTACAATTGGCAGCTTCTGCCGTTTCGCGCGTACACGTTACTTGCTGTATGTAATTTTGATAATTGAGTGTGTTGATAGCCTTTATTATTTGAATATTAAACAATTTCTCAACTGATCGATGGTTAAGGTAATATCCAAACCGATCAATACAATGAGCACGCTGATAATTCGGCCTGGCAAAACATAATTACGGTTACGACCTGATCAATCATATATAAATATTATAAGAGGAAAATGGTGACTTGGACAAAGGATTTCTGACACATCTAAAATAAATTAAAACTTTAATATTTTTACAATTTGTAAAAATTAATTGCTTGAAAGGACTCCTTATACAAAAGCTAAAATATAGGCATTGCTGTTTGACAACTGCTGGTCGTTCACAATGGGTGTTCATAAATCCTTTGCATGAGAATCGGTCTCAAATGCAGATTTTAGAAATCATTTAATTAGGTTTGGAATTTAACCGGATTCATATGCTTTGGTACGAAGATGAAATTCAACTTTTAGAAATGCAGCGCGCATCATTGAATTACCAGCCTGAAACTGTGTTTTATGGAAGTTCTTCTATAAGGCAGTGGACAGAACTGGCTGAAGATTTCAAGGATATGAACCCTGTTAATCTTGGTTTCGGTGGTAGCACGCTGGCTGCCTGTGCTTGGTTTTTTGAACGTATTCTCACTGATTACACGCCGAATAGAATTGTTGTCTACGCAGGTGATAATGATCTCGCTGATGGACGTCACCCGCAAGAGATCGCCATATCTTTTGAATATTTAACAAAAAGGGTAGCGGAAAAATATGGTTCCATACCTTGTTATTTTATTTCCCTGAAGCCAAGTCTCGCAAGATGGGGACTGATTGAACAGTTTAAATATGCCAACGAATTGATATCTGCAGTTATAGAGAGCAAGCATGTCAACTGGCATTGGGTAGATATATTCACACCTATGCTGGCCGACGGTGATCGACCGGATCCGGAATATTTTGTTGCCGACGGTCTTCATCTTAGCCGTAAAGGCTATCAACTCTGGACCAGCGTCTTAAAAAATGACATTGGTCTTGCGGAAGGCAATATTCACCGGTAATTACACCGCCATTGTAACATACATAGCGATCATTTACAGCACAATGTGTTGGATACAAGCTGGAACACTGTAAACAACTGAACGACCATACCTAATCCGGAGGATTGTCAGACACTAGCCTACCATGGAGATGATACGAATTCAACAATAAGTTTATATCTATATATCTCAAAAAACATAACCGTTATAATTTTGAAGTTTGTCGGCCTTACAATAAGTAATCAAAAAAAGGGTCGCAGTTCCACGACCCTTTTACGTCAAGTCAATCGTTGTATAATATGCGTTTAGATTTCCGCTAAAGCACCCTTGGTATTTCGCAAAGCCTGATAAGAATTCAAAGCATTCTTTAAGAAAAATATTGATCATTAAATTTCTCAACTGGTTAAACTATTTAAGGCTATCCTATATCTAAAAAATTTAGTAAGCATTAACCATTACCATCAATTATGAAGTTATCACATTCCATTATTGTATCAATCCTGACCCTGTGCCTTTCGGCTCGTTCCATGTATTCCCCAACTTACTTCGGATCTAAGTATCCCGCAACAAAGAATGTTCAATCTTTTTATTCTGCCTCCGACGTCAAACAGTCGTATGAAGTCATTGGTCATATGAACATTGCCACCGGTAGTTCAGCGTCTAGTCAAAATAAAACCAGGGAATCAGCAATCGAAAAGACAAAGGAAGTAGGAGGGGACGGTGTCATCTTTGCGGAGATCAACCGACAGGTAAATCAACACACTACGGATGATTATACCATCAAAGTGGATGTAATCAAATTCAAATAGCGCGCTTACCTTACGTTAGTTCGCTGTTAATGCAGTTAGCCATATTCGTTTCTCTGAAGCTTACCAGCTATAATATTTGTCAAAGGGATATACTCAAAAGTTATTATAGTTCGAACGTCGGATTTTTCTAAAAGCGTGTTAGCAAGCTTGCTGACCCGATTAAAACTATCCAAGAAAATTAAAGCATATTTTAGCTGAAATGGGAAAACACGGACTAACGAATCGATATGGATCGGTGATTTTTGCCGATGAGAAAATGATCAAGAACATATTTAAATAGTTCAGTTTACTTGTTGCCACATAAAAACGGTACCGTCTTTACGGCCTGGCAGTGTGCCTGGCCAATCCGCGGAATATACTTCGCCCGTGTTAGGGTCAAGGCCAACAAAGCGGTTTGTTTTTAACGATAGCAGCATACATTGGCCTCGCAGCATATCCTGCCAAACAAATAAACTGGCCTCAGATTCTTGCGGTAGCAAGCGCACATCAGCAGCTAAGCCAAGTCCGGTTACGGTAACAAAGCAGTTTCCTTTAACGGCCTGTAAAGCAACTTTTCCGTTCCCACGGTCAAGCACTTTAAACGAGCAGGCTTCAATTTTTTTTCCGGGTTTGTAGGTTTGCCCCGGGCAAAGCATCCCATGCGGATTGGCCCAAACCATGCGGTTATTAGCACGGTTGGTAAGCATAATGGTTTTACCGATAGGCAGGTTATTGGTTCTGCCAGCCATGGGCTCGGTAACGGTAAAGCGGCTAAAGGCTGCGTAACCACCATCTTGCCCCTTGGTGTTGTATGCAAAAAGTGCGAACCTGGTTCCCTGGAAGGTCTTTAGCTGATAGGGCAGGCGGATGCTATCACCAATGTTCTCGAAATCGTTGCCATCTGCACTGTAACTTAACTGTGCTATATCATCGTCAAAATTCCCGAATGCACGGAAATGCACAAGAGGGGAGTTTAAAGGCTTATCAATTGTTTGTTGTTTATACTGATCAAACATGCGCAACATGTATCGATTTCCGTCGCGTAACACGCCTACCCATGCGAATGGGATGTTCATTAAACCAAGGCCGGCAACGTCGCCGTCTTTGAGGTTTTTGGCATTTAGTTGAACTGTTGCGTATGATTCCGGGCCAATACCTCTTTGCGTAAGCGTGTTGCGGGCCCAAAGAAAATCTTTAGCCGGCATGGTATTTAATTGTAGCGAACCTGCCTTTAGCTGCCATTTACTGTCGACAGGGTTATGGTTCCATTGCCATGCCGAAGCCAATTTACCCGATTTGAAATCATCGCTTCGCTGGTAGGGTGGGTGAGGCTTCTCAGGTATGCTTACTTTAGGCTTAAACCATGTACGTGGCGATCGGCCCAGGTTTCCCTCAATGCCAAAGAAAGGCCAGCCATTTTTCCAGGTAACCGGCGATAGAAACGTTGTTCTGCCTACCGACCGAAAATCCATCATGGAGAATCCCCACCAATCGCCGTTTGGCAAGTCTACTATACCGCCCTGGTGCATGGGCACCGAACCGAATACCCTGTCGTTCTGTTTAACAATGGTTAGCTTATCTGTGTCGGAAGGCAAGGGGGTATCAAGCCAAACATCTTTTGTAAACCAGCCTAAAGCGGTGCCCATGGTTTCTTTAGCGCTTATTACCGTGGTTTCATAAGGGCCGTAGATATTTGTAGCGCGTGCGCACTGTAAGCGGCCTGCATCTGCATTGGTTATATAATATTTGCCGTTTATTTTGTAAAAATGGTTACCCTCGCCCAAGGCGTTACCTTCAGGGATGACTACCTTTTCGCTGTTAACTATAAAACCGCTTAGGTCGGGTTTCATCTCTATCATTTTTATCTCGCCAACGCCAAAAACGATGTAAGGCTTATTGTTCTCAAACAAAACGGAAAGGTCGTAAATATTGCGGCCAAGGTTATGCTGTTTCCATGGGCCGGCAGCATTTGTTGCTGTAAAAACCTGCAGCCCATGTTTGTTTATGTTAGAAAAAACGTAAAAAGTACCCTTATGGTACCGGATACAAGGTGCCCATATGCCTTGCCCGTAAGCTTCTCTACCATCAGTCAGATCAAACTCTTTCCCCAGGTTAAAACGTGTAAGCGCGTAGCTAACCACTTGCCAGTTCACCAAGTCCTTTGAGTGTAGCACGGGCAAACCCGGAACGCTATGCATGGTGGTACCCGTCATGTAAAAGTCGTTACCTACACGGATGATGTCCGGATCAGAAAATTCATCGTAAAAAAGCGGATTGGTGTAGGTTCCGTTCCCGTTATCGGCACTCCATGATTGCGCATTAAGGGTAGGGATAGCTAATATGCAGCCTATTATAAGTGTAAACAATCGTTTCATCAACAGGGCAATGGGCTTTTACTTAATTGGTATATTTATAGTGGAAAAAGTCAACATCTATGTAACCGCCATCAGCTTTGGTGTTGTAGCAGTAAATAGCTAAGCGGTCGCCGCGGTATGAGGCCCATCTTAGCTGGTAGCTTTCACCAAAGGTTTTAAAATCTTTGCCGTCGGTGCTGTAGCTATATGTGCTTAAGCCATCTAAGCCCCAGACAGAACGTAGCAACAGATATTCGCCGTTAATTACAGGGCCTTCTGTGGTTTTATCTTTGGTGCTAAAGGTCAGTTTCTTTTCTGTACCGGTGCATATCACACCTAAGGTTGAATAATATGGCGCGCCAAAATGAGATAAGCCTGCTTTTTGCCCATCAGCCATTCCGCTGATATCTATTTTTACGGTTACTTCATTGCTGGTTGTGCGGTATGTACGCTGGGTTAGCGTGTTGCCTGCATAAAGCAGATCATCTTTTAGCGGCGTAAAAGCATGTAACCTTAACCAGCCTTTTCGCTCTGTTAACGACCACTTATCTTGCTTCGGCTGATAATTCCACTCCCATTGCGGTTTAATTGAAGCGCCTGCAAACTCATCACTGCTTTGCGGAGTTACCCTTGGTTGGCCCGCTACTGGTTTTTTGGCTTCCCAAACCATTTCACCAATAGCTGCCTGGTTGGGTTGGCCTATCACCGGCCAGCCATCAAGCCAGGTTACCGGTAGTAAACTCAAGATACGGCCAGACCAATCTCCGGATCCATGGTGCGTTAAAAAATACCAGTGCCCTGATCGGGTTTCTACCAAACCACCCTGGTTAGGTTCATTATATTGCGGTTGGCCTTCACTAAGTTGCCTTGGGCCTTCGTAAGGTCCCCATATGTTTTTAGCACGCTCCATCATTAGCACGCGTACATTATTCCTAACCTCGCTGAACAAATGATAATAGTAGCCTTTTATCTTGTAAAGTTTATTAGCCTCGCTGCCATCTGATTGGTAAATAACTTTATCAGAACCCTTTATAAGCGATTTGCCATCAGCACTCATTTTAAACAATTGTATCTTGTATCCATCTGCAAAATGCGTCCCGATGAGGTATGCCTGGCCGTCTTCGTCCCAGAAAGGGCAGCAATCATCCCAACCTTTTTCTGCCAATACGCGTGTCAAAGGCGCCCAGGGTCCTTCGGCTTTTTCGGCGGATGTCATGAAATAACCCTCATCAGGGTCGCCAAAATATACCCAAAAACGATTGTTATGATATCGTATAGCTCCGGCCCAGATACCTTTGCCGTATCGGTCCATTTGTTCACAGGTCATGGCCGGAGATATGGATGCGATATCGTTAACCGCATGGCCCAGGATCTTCCAGTTTACCAGGTCCTTTGAATTTAGAATAACAAAACCCGGAGAATATTGAAAGGTAGATGAAACAGCGTAATATTCAGTACCTACGCGTATGCAGTCCACGTCGCTGTAATCGCCAGGTAAAACAGGGTTGCGGTAGGTGCCGTTCCCCTGGTCGCCCCATTTGGTCCAGTTACCCCAAACCTGGCTGGTAGTTGTGGGTTGGCCGAAACAATTGTTTAGAAAAAAGCACGCATACAACGCGCAAATAGCCATAACTCTACAGTACATCATTCCTCAATTTAGGTGCTTTATAAATAGCAGTTACCGTTACAGATACGGATGAACTAAAATTAGTAGATGTAAAAATTGAGGTATTAGCAATTTAGGACTTTTTTTTATACAAAACCGACCATCAACAAGTGAAAAAAGTCAAAATGCATGGAAGATAATTTAAAATTTTATTTCTATCGAAATGATTTATGGCTTCAAACTAATTTACAATAGCTAATTCCACGCCATTTCGCGATAATAATGAATTAGCTTTTTGACCCAGCGCCTACTGTTTTCGAAATCATAACTTTCAAATTCCCCTAAACATAATGGAAGTAAATGAGGTTTAATACATCATTGGTCAGTTATATATAATAGACAACGATACACAATCTTACACCTCTATTGTGCCAATTCAACTGGAAATTACACTGGCAATCTTTGATTTACAATTCATTTTAAGTGGTTGCCTATATTCCATATAAATGATTCCGAACAATATCAAATAATTAAACCATAGGCCATTTATATGTGGACCTAAAGTTCAGTAAAGGACAGCGGTTATTCTCAGAAGCAGTTGATTGTCTTGCGATAACAACTGAACGTCTGCAACTAACATTCGTCTCTTCCGACCCTTACATTTGTATCAACAAAACACATTATTATGCAAAAGATGATTAAAAGTTAGAAAGCGTTAGTACGTCGCTTTAATAAGTACAATTTATAAACATCGAAATAGCAGTTGTAACGTAGATGAATTTAATGATAACCTTGGCTTAAATTCGATTGAAACTTTATTAACAAGAATGTCAATGCCTGTTTTATTCAATATACACAGGCTTCGAGAAATGCACATTTAAGTTTATTGAATCTGCACATATTTTGTATATTAGGCGATGAACGGTGCATAGATAGGTGCATTAAAACAGTGTAACATTCGTGGTTGCAGATTTTTTCGGTGTTTATAAATAATTGATTTATAGTTTATTGCGAGAGGCGGTTCGAATCCTTCCCTCACCGCTGAGAAACATGCTACAAATAAAAAGCCGCTAACTCGTATGATTTAGCGGCTTTTTTGTTTTCTATATTAAATCAGTTCGTTCTCGTGCACCAGTTTATGTTTCAGTGCAAATATGATAAGCCCACCTAAATTTTTAACTTTTACTTTTTCAAAAATCTTAATTCTACAACCCTCAACTGTTCGTTTGCTTAAATATACAGTATCGGCTATTTCCTGTGCGGTTCGCTGGCAACAGATCATTTGTATAATGGTTCTTTCTCGTTCGCTTAGTTCAATGATAGGATCTGAGGTTGTTGATTTAAATTTACTGCGCACGATCATGCCTGCAAGGGCGCTTGACGTTTTGGCACAGTAATAATTTTTACCTTCGTAAACACTTGTTACTGCTTCAGCTATTTCGTTTTTGTGTGCGTTTTTTAGCAGATAGCCTTTTGCGCCTGCTTCAAGCATTTCTACGATCAGGTTCTCTTCGTCAAACATAGATAGTGCTATCACCTTAAGATCAGGCCATGTTTGTAACATCTGTCTGGTGCTTGCTATACCATCTAAAACCGGCATTTTAATATCTGTTAAAACAACATCTGGTTTTGCCTTATTTACTATGTCTAATAATTGCGCTCCATTACTTGCACGGCCAACTACTTTGAAACCATGCTGGCGGGATAACATTAAAGATAGCCCATCCAAAAAAATTTCATGATCATCTGCTATTACAATATCAATGTTGTGATGCATGATTTTTTCTATTTACTTAAAGCGTATCTTTAAATTAAGCTAAAATTAAAAAATTTAAAAGATAAAAACCTAAGAAAGAGGTACTTTTATTACATAATTGCAGCCCTGATCTATGGCTGATGTGATTGTTAGACTGGCATTCAAGATCTCGCATCTGCTCCTGATACTGCTTAAGCCTAATCCTCTTGCCATCTTTCCCATTTCGTTAGGGTTAAAGCCAATGCCGTTGTCAATTGACATTACGGTAACTTGATTGCCCACAACAGCTATAATTAACCGTAAACTTGTGGCTTGCGCATGTTTCATGGTATTATTAACTACTTCCTGGATGATACGAAACAAGTGGATCTCGATATTTTCGGGTAATTTGATGTCTTTTTTAGCATCAAAATCAATCTCTATAACCTTCGAACTATTTATCCTGAAAAGATATTCTTCAATTGCTTTGACCAAACCGTTCCTGCTTAGGCTTTCGGGCGAGAGATTATAAGAGATCTGCCTTAACCCGGTAATTGTTTCATCGATATGCGAGTTTGCTATATTGAGCAATGCCCTGTTGTCGGCACTGATGTTCTCAATACTTTGCATGTATAACTTAACCGATGAAAGCAATGGGCCAAGGCTATCGTGCAAGTCGTTTGCAATGCGTTTACGTTCCAGTTCCTGCATGGTTATTTCCGCGCGTATCATATCTTTTTGCAAGCGTATGTAACGCCTGTGATATCTGATAACCGATATCACAAAGAACATAATGATAAGCGCAATGATAACCGAAGTACTAACAACGGTATAAAATAATTTATCCTCCATTAATAACTGCGAAAGTTATATTTCTTGTTACGGCAAGCAATGTAATTATACCTGGCAATAAGCCCTATTGTGCAGGCATACATTATGTTAGTAATAGCATTTACATATGCAAATAAAACAATTATCTTATTGGCAACCATGGATTTATCTGATCCTATGAAAAAAGATGCCTCATAAATTATTTGATAAATAAAGAAAATGATAAATGATAGGGATAGCACAAAAACAGGATTTTTTAATAAGCTGTTCCGCTGATCTACCATGGAACGGTTTATCAAATTTATGCTTAGTAAAACAATCAGGAAAGCGTAGAATACTCTAAAATATGGACTGAAATTATTGAGATTTTTAAAAGCTATATTTTCGGTGAGCCAAAATGCGGTACACAAAGCCATCAGCCCAAAGAAAATAACAGGCGAGCGCCTGTTATTTAAGATATAGAGTTGGTAGATTATTAAACAGCATTCACACAAACTGTAGGTGTTAATTACAACAGCATTGCTGGTCCTTAAATATTCAATGTCGTAATAACTAAGCAACTCTGCCGCAAATGACAGCAGTAGCACACAAAAAAATGGCAGCCAGCAATCCTTTATCTTTTTTATTGCAAGTAACCCCACTATAATAGGCAGCAAAATAGACTCGCTTAAAAGAAAGGTAAATACAGTTTTCATGCTAAGCAAGCTTATTATTTCCGGCTTAGGGTACTGCATAATGTAGGGCATCGCTGGCCCACTTCCAATATTATAGGCGAGGAACCTGAAGATGCAGCGGAGTATGCGGCTGTTGCTGCCAAAGTATCGCGTTTACCTAATATATCTTCGCCCTTTGCGTCAACGCCTACTAATACAAAGCGGATAAGGCCTTTATCATCCTGCCCCACATAAATACGCATACCTTTTGCTCCTTTTTGGTTTAGCAGTAATGCAATCGCGTCGCGGTTAAACATCTCCGCGTCGGGCATGCTAAAGCTTTTGTCAAGATAATCGGGGCTTCTGAGTTGCCTCATTAACTCATTTTTCCCTTGTCTGTAACGTGTAGTTAATTCTTCTGCTTTGCTAACAGATATAACATGCCGTTGCGCGTTCCTCTGGTCATAAGGTATTTTTCCGTTACCGTGGTTTTTTTCCTGGCAGGCGGTGAACAAAGTAGCAGTTAAAACTCCCTGCACCAGCAGGTTAATAGAAGATTTAAAAGTGATCATATGATTAGCTTATGTGGGTTACGGGTTTATTTGTACGATTTATCTATAGTTAATTATACCAAACAAAAATAGATAAAGAATCAGCAGCGCCATTGCGTAGTTATACGCAAAATATCTCCGTAGTTATACGCATAACTTTCAGTATACGTACTGTTTACCTCCAATTGAATTTGCCTCAACTTTGGATTGTTCGCTTATGAGAATGATAAGCGATAATGAAAATAATTAACTAAAGATAAATACTTTTTACTATGTCTGCAATTGATGAAAAATACGATGATCTGTTCTCGCAGGGAGTGGATCTTGGAGCGGCAACAACCGATGAAATACTATTAGCTGATGGCGTTGGCTCCAGCCGGTCTTATGATGTTGGTACCATTTACTACCACCCTGATTACGGCGCTTTTGAGGTAAACGGCGACATACTGGCGCGTTACATTGACCTTGGTGCAGAGCAAAGTTCTTTGGGCTACCCGTTGAGCGATGAGCAGGATGACACAACCGACAATGCAACCATCGGCCGTAAAAGTGAATTTGTAAATGGTGTAATAACCTGGACAACTATTGACGGTGCTATAGAAGCTTATTACGATAATAGCTCTAATACACCAGAAGAAGGAAATAACACTACTGAAGAGGAAAATAAATCCGAAGAGGAAAATAACACCACTGAAGAGGAGAATACGACAGCGGAAGAAAGCAATAATACTGAAGAAGAGACGCCGACTGAACCATCTGAAATTGATACCTGGTTAAGTAACGATTATCCAACCCGCAAAATTACTGTTGGGCAGGCATTACAAATAGTCGATCATTTAATAAACGAACCAGATGCACAGTTGCAGATAAATGGCGGGGCTGTTAATCAAACCAACGTTACTACCGTGATAAGCGGCAATGGCGAAACAAAAGCGGTTGTGCGTGCTTATCGCATTAAGCCTGATGTGGTAAACGGCATTCAGTTTAAATACTTAACCGGCACTACCGCCAAGGTGATAGGGTTTATGGACAACATCGATCCACGTATGATAGTGTTCCTTTACAAAATGACCGCCTGGTTCAGGGATTTTTGGGGGCCAAATAACAACTGTACCGTCACCGAAGTGCATCACATTGGCATTGGCCATGGTAATCCAAACCATCTTTTTGATTGCCATAATACCGGCAGGGCAATTGATTTCGGTGGTCTTGCAGGCACTTTGTCAGACGGTTCAACATTTACGCTTAATATCCTGAACGATTGGGGCAAAAAGCCCGAGGTTACCAGCGGCGGCAAAACCTGTTTCAGGTTACAGGAAAGCGACGGGCTTATTTATAACCTGGCCCGCGACTATTATGGCTACGCCATGCAGCACTGCCAGGATAAATCACAAAACCAGGACGACCTGCTGAGCGACAGCGAACAAGCCGACAGGATGCTTGAATACAATCGACCTACGGTCTCGTCCTTTATTTGCCACCCGGACCACCCCGATGCATCGCTTAGAAAAGCACATGCTAACCACTATCATGTGCAAATAGGGGCAACCAACTATGAGGCAAACCCGCCGCTGTAGGCTCATACTTATCGCACAAACATTCAATCAAAAAATTAATAACCACTAATCTTTTTTACCATGTATGTAGAATTTAATGGCTCGGCAAAAGGCCCTCTTTGGGGCGTAAATACCGTTCAGGTAACTTACTCAGATGCAGGCGAAACCTATACTTTACAAATCTTCCCCGATATCTGTAATGATGATTTAAAAAACTCAGGTAAACCTATGCATTTCTATATTATGCCAAACTCCGTACGGATGGCCAGGAATGATGATGGCAAATACCAGTTTCACTTTACAAAGTTTTCAGGTGTGTTAACTGAAGACAGCAACATTGGCACCAAAGGTCAGGAAGAGGTAGCAGGCGGTATGGTATCGTTTACCTCAACGTTGGAATTACCGCCGGGTGTTATAGACAGCCTTAAAGACCAAATTGCCCAACAAATAAAAAAGAATGCCAGCCTAAATAGCAACCCGCTGTTTATGTTTAAAAACCCTGATGCGCCTGCGTTTGAATTAGGCTTTGTACCGGTAGAAGAGAACATAGTGGCCATATCAACCGCTACGCTTGGTGAAATTAATGACCCTGCTACGCCGCAGGATAATACTGATAAATGGCTTTGGGAAATGCAGGGCGACGGAAGAGGTTCACTTGATCCTAACGGCAAAAATGCATGTACTGCAATGATGGGTCAGTTCCCTGCTGCCTTGGTTGAAGCCGGCTTTAAAGGAGATAGCGGGCCGTTATTCGTGCAGAATGCACTTAAACTCCGCTTTTATATCCCGTCTGTAGAGATCAAGGTTGTTGCCGATTATTCGAAGATCCATAACGCTTATACCGAAAATACCAAGTATAAAGACAACTGGACCCAAAGCAACATTCACAGCATGTTTGAGGAAAATAACCTTTCGGGGTTTTGCAAAACTACTATTACTTATGGCGATGCGGAACTGACCGACAAGGACAAAGAGCTTTATAACGATATGGCCAACCAGGCTAAAGCGCTGATAATGGAAAATGTTAAAAAGTTCATTTTCGATCGCCAGCCGGTTCAATTGGCTCCTGCCGAGGCTGCCGATACCAAATCAAAGCAGTTGGAGATACAGTCGCACAGGTCGTCATCATGGTTTGGCTTGGTAAGATCAAGCAGCACCACCTATAGCTGGAAAGACAGCGACAACGGTTACAGCTATGCGCTTAACAAAAACTTTTCTGCCGATACCGCCCACATGGAAGACAGCACTACTATACAGGGCCCTTATTTTAAAACTACTGTAGTAAGCGGCAATATGCGCGGATTTTTCCAGGAGCTAAGCAAAGACCCCAAGGCAAAAGACGAGTATTTCAGCTTTGTGAACATGGGCGATGCCTTTAAAAAGATCCACGTTATAGCAACCTCCAGGGCTAACTGGCCAACTGAAACCAGCGAGCAGCCTTTAGATAAGCTGTTGCTATCAGTAGGATACCCCGATTCAAACGGCGTTGTGCAGTACCGTAACTCGGGCAGATATTATGATACCCTGGCTGGCAAACTTTCTGAAGATTTTGCTCCGGCTATCTGGACGAAAGATAACAAAGACAGGGTATACGTATTTGATTTTGCAGTAGATGATAATGTACCTGCCGATAAACGTAACCAGATCTCGGTTAAACGTACCATCACTTATAAAGAAGATGAGCGCGTTAAAATAGACGCCGACAACACTGTTGAAATACCCGAAGAAACAACCACCAACACACAGGTAGAGATCAAAGCAGACCTGGTAGGGCACCTGAAGGTAGCACCTATTTACCTGGCGGCAGATCTGAATAAACACATGCAGGTTGAGGTTACTTTCAATAAAGACGGCTTTTCGCCTTTAACCATAATGTTCACTACCGACAATGCAACAGAGAAACCTTCTTTTGAGGTTTGGACAGCCGATGCCGGCCAGGTAATGAAATGGTCATACAAAGTGAAGGTGACTTACAAAAGCTATGGCCCGCTTGATGCCATCATTTACGAAGGCGATGAAGTGCCTATGTCTGGCAGTTACCCTAACGGTATCTCTATTAACCTGCCCAAGATGCCGGATGATCTGCTTGACCGTTTAACGGAATACAAACAAAAATCTAAACAGCTGGACGAGCTTGATGCCTAACCTTTCATAAAATAAACCTGCACGGGTAGAGCGTGCAGGTTATCAAACAAAAATACTTACCCATAAAATATAAAGATCATGGCTTACGAATTTACAGGAACGCCAATTGGACCTTACTATGGCGCAAACAGAATGCTGGTAGTAAAAAACGACGAAGATGGAAATACCTATCAGCTTAACATTTTTCCCGATCTGTTTAACGAGCAGCTGCGGGCAGCGGGCAGGCCGCTGCAGTTCTGGTACCTGCCAGATTCTCCCCGAATGGCCCGCTTTGAAAATGGCGATTACATGTTCCATTTTACAAAATTTGCAGGTGTTTTAACTGCCGACGATAATATCGCGGTGGCTTCGCCCGGGCAGCTTGAAGTAGCAGGTGGTGTATTGGCGTTTACCTCAACATTAAAAATACCTGATAGCGTTATTACTAACACGATTGCCGAGCTTAAAAAGAACATTACCGATAACCCAAGGTACAGCGCCGATAGGTTATTTAAAGCAGGCAGCGATACCCAATTGGTTGATCTCGGTGTTGTGCCAATTATCGATAACGACGTTTTTATTTCATCGCTATCACCTGAAAATGTTGCCGACCCTAATACAGAAAGACCTGATAACCCATGGTTATGGAAAATGCAGGGCGAAGGTAAGGGCACCATTAACCCGGTGGGTAACAACGCTTACACCGCTATGGTGGGCCAGTACCCTGCGCAATTGTTAGAAGCGGGTTTCCATGGCGCATCAAGCCCCATTTTTGTGCACAACACATTAAAGCATAAATTTTATACAGGCTCTTTCAACGCATCTATCCACGGCGATTGGAGCGCAATTTATAACCACTTTTCTGCAGATGTGAAGGCCTCTTACCTGTTTGTAAAAGGAGAGATCCAGGCTGCGTTTAACAGCGCTGTGCAAAAAGGTATCATCAAGAAATCGATCACGATCGATAACGAGGTACTGACACCCGAACGCGAGAAATTGTACGAAGCCCAGGTTGATAAAACCTTCGATAAGTTTATGGAAGTTGCCCAAAAGGTGATCTTTGACCCGCAACCGCCAAAGGTAGAGAACGCAAAAGCTGCTGATACGGGCGCAATAGGTGTAAGTTTTGCACTGAAATTTGAGCACAATGAGACCCATCTGCAACTGGATTTTCAGGAAGAGATCAATGAAACGTACATAAAAGATAACACCATATCTGCCCACCTGATGGGCTTTTACGAGACCTTAAAAGACGATCCGGCAAACGAGGCAAAATATTTTGATACTGTACACCTGGCCGAAGGCTTCCGCAAGATACATGTTATTGCATCTGCCCGTGCTTTCTGGCCGGACGAGAATGGTAACGGGGGAGACCCGATAGATCAGCTATTACTACAGGTAGGTTATCCTGATAGTACAGGGGGCATCGTATACAAAAACTCCGGTTTGTTTATGGATAGTGTGGGCGCAGAAAAATCCACAACGCTGGCACCCGCCGTGTGGACGCGCAAGTTTAAAGACCGCATTATCATATTTGATTTCGAGCGCCAGGACAACCTGCCTGCCGATCAGCAAAGCGTAGTCTACATTAAACGCGAGATCCGTTTTCTGGAAAAACCAAATGTAGAAGTGCCGGATCATACGCTCAAGATCAGCGAAGAGAAAACTACCGAACACAGCATTGAAGTAAAAGCCGAGGTGCTGGGTACTTTACGTGTTGGACCCATTGAACTGGATACCACGCTTGATGACCGCACCAAAATGATGATCACCTTTAGAAGGCCAGATCGCGACCCGGTAACATTAAGGTTCACTGCCGACACACTTGCCAACCCGCAATTTTTTGAAGCCTGGACGGCAGACCCTAAAGATGCTGTAAAATGGAGTTACCAGGTAACTATGATCATAGAAAGCCGTGTAGCTGGCATCCCATCGGTTACCTACACCGGCGACGAGATCGAATTGGCTGGCAGCGTACCGCTTATTGCAAAAACACCGTTCCCTCCAGCTGATTTAAAAGAGCAAATAGAAAAGCTCAAAAAAGCAGCAGAGAACCTCATAGACTTTTAATACCCAAGCAATGCCACAGATAAAAACAATAGAAGAGGCTAACAAGCAACACCTGGAATGGCCATCCATTCCGGGTGTTATAGCCCGGCTTGACCTTAGGCTAAAGCAAAGCGGTGATGTTTTTGGCAAAATATCATTTACCGCATCGGTATATATAAAGCAGGATAGTAGTGCTGTTCTTGACGGGACACTGATTGACAAAATAGTCATGCAAACTGGTTACCCCGATATTAGTAACTATATAACTTTTAAAAACTCGGGCACCTTACTCAATAGCGATAAGCAAACCCTGCAACCTATGATATGGGTGGCAGGTAATAGCGGCAGCATATTAAAAACAGTTTTTGCCAGTAACAGTAACGATACCGTGTTGGTGAAATATGAGATACAGCTTGATCTGCAAAAAGCAAAGGCACTGGGCCTGTCTGATTCTTTTTCGTCGGCGATAGAAATTAAAGTAAGTAAGGATGACACTACCAGTCACCTGGTAACCATCTTAATCAATTGAGGGATAGCAAAATGACAAATATTAAGTTCAACAAAATTAACCCGGCGCTTTTTACCCGGGTACAACCTATAGCAATGACACCGCCGGATACTGCTACGGTTACCGCTGCAATATCAAGGCTAAATACCCGCATGCGGTTTCAGGAATTTGCTGATGTGCCGCTGGTAAATTACATTATGCCGGCAGAGGTAGCTGTTACAGGGCCTATCATTGATGATGGTTCTACAACGGTGTTTCAGGATGTACATGGCAACAGTCAGTGGTTGCTCCCTACTTTCACTAAAAAAGCCCCGTTACAAGGTGGCTTTAGTTTTGCGTGTACAAAAAATGGCAAAACAAGCGATAGCACCGGCAATATCATTGATAACTACACTGGGACCATTACTATTAACCTGGATACCAATCTGCCGGCCCCCGATCAGGATGTTACTATAGCAGGGGACAAAGTATTGCCCTTAAACAACATAACGGCAGTTTTAAATTTTAAACTGGCTAATGGCCAGGTGCTTACTTACCAGCCGGTTGTTGCCATGGCAGGCACCGTTTGTACCTTAACTTTTAATGCAGATGATCTTGGCGTTTTAACTAACCTCTACAAGATCCTGTCAGACCCTACATCACTACCTTTTTGTTCACTTGTTATCCAGGGTACTTACTGGGGTTTCAGAAAAAAACAAGAACCGCAGAAACTGATCAAGTTTCGCAATTTTGTTAAGCTAAACCAAGCTGTGGCTTTTAGCCAACGTTTAAAACCGCTTGAGGTTCAGCCCGCCTTTTCCGTAAATCGCCGCATTTTCAGAACCCTTGGGGTTGACGAGGTGTCTGAGAATACTGATCTTCCAGATCCCTACGTCGCGCCGGAAAATCCTCCCGAAGAACCCCCACCGGTTGAAGACCCACAGATCACTGAGGTGCCTGAAACTGCACCGGAAGAAGTACCACAAGATGATGCGCCAAAGTACGAGCAAGTAGATAATGTACCTTACATTACAATTATACCTGTGAGTTTCGATTGCGCAACTTATCCCAATAATTATGTTGTTGTAGATGGCGATAGCCAGACAGTTTTTGGATGTAACCCACCCTTTGACACCAGTATAACAAGTAAACATGCGTATGCGCAATTTTCTATCTTAACGGGCTCGTTGTCAGACGAACATTATGGTATAAACGCCATCTACCGCAATCAGCTCAATAACAACTACCTTATTGTGCCCGAGCAATACCTTATTGTTTTAGAAGATCCATCCGATACCAAACAGCTTGTACCATCGGCATATCTGAATACAACTATAGATCTCAATGATGCGGATGGCGTTGGCAAATCAACCGCCAACTTTAAGTTCAATGTTGCGCCCAATTTATCGGCGTGGCAGGTTCGTAAAATAAAGGAGCTGATAGTAAAAAACCTGCCCCAAAACCTGGGTAAAACCGTCAATGATATCTACATAGAATATCCGCAGGTTTTAGATGCTGCGCAGAGCCAGCAATTATTTAACGGGCACAACATCCCGGTGGCCGAGGCAGTATACCTGGGTGCAACTACCAGCAAGGCCAATAGCTTAAACTTATTCCATATTGAATTTAAACAAGTGCCTATCCATGATGGTACAGCTGCAACTTTAGCAGGATTGTTAAAATCAACAGCCGGCGGCATTGTAGACAAATTTGTGTGGAAAGTTGATACCCCTGCAGATATTGTTGTGCAATCGGCAGTTAAACTCTCGCTGTTTGCTGTTACAGGCGATGCTTTGAGTTACAGCGTAAATGTGGCGGATGATACTAAATATCTATCGAACAATAGTTTATATGATGTTGCCATAAACAGCTACAGCAATAGTGGGGCAACTACAGATGTTACCCCTCCCGCGCTCATACGCGGTAACAATACAGTAGCCACTTCATCATTAGATTTTGGCGCGGCTATCAGCAATGTTAGCGATCTTAACTATGCCTATAAAGCTGATGAAGGCTATGTAAAGCAGGTGCTTAAAGAGCTCCGTTTTAACGCCGACGAGGTTGATGACAGCATTATTGTAACAAACAATACCGGCTTATTTGCCAAGCACAACATTAAGCAGATAGATTTTTACATAAGCATTACCAGATCCGGCGATACAGATCCAGCCAACGTGCTTACGTCAGCAACAAAGAGCATCACCGAAGACGGGGTTATCAATCATATCTCTTTTATTCTACCTGTAGCTAATTATCTAAGCAACTGGTCGGCCATTTACTACACGGTAATAACATTTGCTGATGGTACAGCTCAGTTAGCAACAGACCCGGTGCTGATTGATGATATCAACAGAATAGGCAAGGTGATTAACCTTACGGCAACATCATTAGGATTTAACTAAACAAACACTAAATACAAACCATGAAAAAGCAATTATTTTACAGAAGCCCCGATATAAACGGAAACGGGGGTGGTGACGATGAACAACCTGTTAATGAGACATCAACAGACTCAGGCGAAGAAACCAGCAGCGAAGAAGGCGCAACCGATGGAGATGCAACCTTAGGCGAAGAAACCACATCTGAAGACGGCGCAACTGACGAGGACGTTACCTCAGACGAAGAAACCGGTTCTGAAGATGGCGCAACTGATGAGCATAACACAGAGTTAGCTGACGAGAACACCAGCGAAGACGGCGCAACCGACGGAAACAATACCGAAGAGGGAGAAACATCAACCAACGAAGAAGAAACTCCTGAAGATGGTAATACTGAAGAGGGAGAAACATCAACCAACGAAGAGGAAACTCCTGACGATGGTAATACTGAAGATGGAGAAACATCAACCAACGAAGAGGAAACGCCTGAAGAAGGTAATGCCGAGGAAGGAGAAACATCAACCAACGAAGAAGAAACGCCAGAAGAAGGTAATACTGAAGAGGGCGAAACATCAACCAACGAAGAGGAAACGCCTGAAGAAGGTAATGCCGAGGAAGAACAAACACCCAGCAGTGAAGAGCAACCTGAAGAGAGTAATAACGAAGAAAAAGAACCCCTTGTTGAAGACGAGTTTCCCAAAAACAACAATGGCGGCGGCCAGCAGTCATCTAATGAGGCAGAAGCGCCAAAAGAGAACAATTTGGTGTCTGCCCCGCCGGTTGCTGTAGCATGGCCCGGCAATTTAAGCCAGTCGCATGTTAGTTCTCCGGGTGATGAGCTGGCGGCTTTTATAACAGCCATAAAAGCTAACCGGGCCAACGTACCCGAGCATCTTACCGATAAAAATAAGGTGAAGAATGGGTATATGTATGATCCATTCTCAGGCAAATCACAGCCACAGCCCGCATCTATACAGCCCAACACTGTAGATGCCTGGATATGGGAAGAGCTACGGAGCGAGGGCAGTTACACCTCAATTAACACTTATGATAATATGGTGGTTACCTGGGGAAGGGGGGTAGCAGGTGCCAATATTGCCAAAGTGCTTAAAAGTGTATTCAGTGCTCATAGTGATATACAAACAGAGTTTAATAACGTTGGTATAGCCTTAAACACCAACGGCATACTGCAGGTGGTTGATACAACCCAGAATTGTGTTAAAGAGGCAAGTTTTGCACTGCAAACAATTAAAGCCGATAAAAAGCTTCTTGATTTCCTTGTCGACATCTCGTTAAATGATAAGTACAAGGAAGTTTTCTTAGATGCACAATGGAGCTTTGTTAAAACTTTTAACTCAACTTTATTTGCCCATGTAAATGCAAGTAGTTGGAGTAAAGATGCCGTACAACTGATGTTTCATTTTAACTGGTGGTTGCCGGCCTATGCCTGGAATGGCCATCCGCAAAATTACAAGGATACCGGTGGCGACGTAAACAAGATCATCTACATTTTTGCCGGTAATCTTAATAAAAATGCCGTGTTGGTAGGTTATCTAAAGAAATTTGCAGGCAATGCCTTTAGCAAATACGTAGCAAAACAGGAATACGAAACGCAACCATCAGGCGAGCACATAGTGTTTGAGGATGCGGGGAAAACCTATTATTTCCCTAAACTTTAGGTATAAGATTCAATAATATTCCACCAACTGATTTAAGGGGAAGTAAATAATTACTTCTCCTTTTTTATTGTGTTGAGTTACTGTGGCAGCTTCGAGATTTTGACAAGTTTACTTTATCGCTGACGTATTGCATGGCGTTTGCTATCAATACCCCCATCAAGTCAGCTACAGGGGTGTTTCTTTTGAAGTCAGTTTTAATTAGCCGGGGTTTGATCAATTGGGTGAATGGCATCAGGTTGATGTATGGTTTGGCCAAATTTTAAAAGAGTCTTCGTGCATCAGCTGACGGCTACCTCAAACCAAAAATAATTCAATTACAAATGTCTCAAGAATAAAGTAATAATCTTCTAACGTTTATTAACTTAGCAGATTATAAGCCAATTAACCCGTGCCTGGTTACGAAAAATTAGATGAAGAACAATTGCTCCTTAATTTAAAACGAGGGGACGATGCCGCATTCACGGAAATTTATAATAGGCACTGGGAAGAAATGCTGAACATCGCTTATCGTCGTCTCGGATCCCGTGAGGATGCAGAAGAGGTGGTTCAGGAGGTATTTGTAAGTCTATTCTTACGAAAGCAGGAAATTTCACTTCGAACTTCGCTTACAATTTACCTCAGGGCAGCCTTAAAGTATAAGGTGATCGATGCTTACCGCTCGCAACAAATGCATATAAGGCACATCAGCAATATCCTTTCTGAAACGTCTACTAATTATGACGCCCCCGATCAGAAAATGTCTTTGAAAGAAATGCAACGTGATGTTATGGAAATAGTTGAAAAGTTGCCGGTTAAGTGCAGGGAAGTTTTTGTGAAAAGTCGTTTCGAACACCTTTCGCATCAGCTGATTGCCGAAAGCATGGGTATATCTGTAAGCACAGTTAAAAAGCATATCTGCAAAGCAACCGCATTAATTCGCAAGGAAATGAACAAGAACGAAGCAGATTTGCTGTTTTTGCTGCTGATTTTCTTGTCAACCAAGGGATAATTATTGCAATGAAATAATTTACTGTATATCAGTTATTTATATTTTTTTTACTCTTTTTTTATTTCTTGAGTAGAACCTCAGTGCTTTTTGTTCGAGTATACTTATATGAACAAAAAGCAAGGTAACCACGATGAGCATATACTGACGCTGATTGCCAAATATCAGGAGGGGATAGCCACCGAAGATGAAATAAGGCAAATAGATTTTTGGTACGATAATCCGCCGTCATCAGAAAAATATGCGGACGGTATGTCAGATTTTACCAAGGCTAAAAAGAGAAGCAGGTTACTTGAAAATATCTATGATGAGATTGGCAAGCGCACTGCTAAGCAACCACAACTCAATTCCAAAAAGATTATCCGCGCTGTTGTTGCTATTGCAGCAATTGTATTGGTTGCTCTCGGAGCGGGATTTATATTACTCCAAACTTACCTTAAACATGATTCGGTTCAGCCTTTGACTTCTGCCGCTTTGATCAAACCTGCCCCTTCAAAGGCATTATTAACCTTGAGTGATGGTCGGCAGATAGTCTTGAATGACGCGAAAGCGGGCGTGTTGGCAAATCAGGGTGACGCAACAATCACGAAAAATAGTAATAATAACATCGTTTATAACACCGGGACATCACTGAGCAGTAAGGTGGAATATAACACGATGGCTACTTTGCGCGGTGGCGAATATCACCTGGTCTTAGCTGATGGAACAAACGTATGGTTAAATGCAGCATCATCCATCAGGTACCCAACTTCGTTCCCTGGAAAGGAAAGAATTGTAGAGGTATCAGGGGAAGCTTATTTTGAAGTTGCACATGATATTGCTAAACCTTTCAAAGTTGTCTCTAAAGGGCAAACGATTGAAGTATTGGGAACGCATTTCAATGTAAATGCTTACGCCAATGAGCCGGACATTAAAACAACCTTGCTCCAAGGTTCGGTAAAGGTAACGGCTTATGGCATTAAAAATATTCTAAAACCTGGTCAGCAAGCTGCTGCCAGTGTGGTCGGGACGACTGTTTCAGAAGTCGATACAAAGGAAGTAGTTGCCTGGAAAGAAGGTTATTTCGAGTTTACCGATGCAGATATACAAACGGTAATGCGGGAATTATCCAGGTGGTATGACGTGGAAGTTGTTTTTGAAGGAAAAATACCTTCAGAAACTTTTACGGGCAGGGTATCTAAATTTCTGGATCTGAATCAGGTTTTGACACTTGTAAAATCACCCAAGATTCACATTGTTACGACGGGAAGGAGGATTATGATCAAAGAATAATTACGCTCTACATGGTCGTAATCACAAAAAAAGCTATTAGTGCTCGAACACTAATAGCCAAGGCTGGATTACGTTAACAATTTCCTATTCCTATTAACTTTTAAACCAGTTATACAAATGTATAAAAATTATACGCCTAAGTGTGCTTTGCCCAATCGGTGCGTAAACAAAGTGCTGCAAATTATGAGATTGACCACCTTGATGCTAATTGCATCTTTTATCCATGTCAGTGCAGCTTCACTGGCGCAAAAAATAAGCCTTACCGAGAAGGGATCATCACTAAAAAAAGTTTGCAAAAACATCAGTTTGCAAACTGGCTATTCCTTTATTATCAGCGGAAGTGTTTACAAACAATCCAAACCTGTAACCATAATGGTTAAGAACACTGAATTGCCTGAAGTGCTGGATATGATATTTAAAGATCAGCCTGTCAGATACCAGTTGCAGGATAAGACAATTGTGCTGAGTGTTGGACAAACAGACAATTCTGCAGCTGAGTCACCGAAGACACAGTTAAGACAGCAAAAAATCACAGGTAAAATCACAGATGAAAAGGGCTTGCCCCTTGTAGGTGTTACCATAAAGGTAAAGAACACAACGAAAGGTGCTGTAAGTGATGTAAATGGTCATTTTATAATAGATGCTACAATCGGTGACGTGCTTGTGGTATCTTATGTTGGCTTCGTAGCAACGGAGTATACTATTAAAGACCAGAGCCCTGTAAATATCGTACTCCAGGAAGCTAAAAATGAACTCAACGCAGTTGTGGTTACCGCCTTGGGTATTAAAAGGTCAGCAAAAGCTCTTACATACAATGTTCAGGAACTTAAGGGTAACGACATCAACGCACAGAATGACGGTAACTTTGTTAATAACTTGATTGGTAAGGTCGCAGGTGCGACTATTAATACCAGTGCTACCGGAATTGGTGGTTCAGCAAGAGTTGTTTTAAGAGGTACAAAGTCGCTGAACGACAGCAAAAATAACGCACTTTATGTTGTTGATGGAGTGCCACTTTTCAATTTCAATGGTGCCGGTACTGGTGTTCCCGGTGTATTTGATGGTGCAAATGCAAGTTCCGATGGTATTTCGCAGCTAAATCCTGACGACATCGAATCATTATCTGTTTTGACAGGCCCCGCAGCAGCCGCGTTGTACGGGAGCAACGCCTCAGGCGGTGTTATCCTGATCACGACCAAAAAAGGCATAGCTAACAAAACCAATGTCAGCCTTTCAAGTAGTACCAGCTTTTTTAGTCCCTTCGTGTTACCAAGATTTCAAAATACGTACGGCGCTTCAAGTCCTGGCGCATTTGATAGCTGGGGCGCTAAATTGTCTACACCCTCTACGTACAACCCGAAAGACTTTTTTCAAACCGGTATGTACCTGGATAATAGTGTGAGCTTATCAACCGGTACTGAGAAAAACCAAACTTATATTTCGGCTGCAAAAACAAATGGTAGCGGAATTATCCCTAATAATAAGTTAGACCGCCTGAACCTAACCTTGCGCAATACCGCAAATTTTTTCAACGATAAGTTGCAGATGGACCTCGGGGTGATGTATGTAAAGCAGAACGATCAAAATCTGATTACACAGGGTTTATACAACAATCCGCTGGTAAGCGCATATCTATTGCCCAGAGATGAGGACATAGCGAAATATCAGCTTTATGAGCGTTATGATGCCACCCGGAATTTCAAAACGCAGTTCTGGCCTTATGGTAGTCAGGGTTATGCCATGCAAAATCCCTATTGGATAGTGAACAGAGATATTTATACTAACCAAACCAGCCGCTATCTACTTAATGCAACAGCTAAATATACGATCAACAATTGGCTAAATGTCGTATCGCGCGCTAAGTATGATAATACACAATTGGTCAATGAAACTAAAAATAGTGCTTCCACTACCACAGAATTAGCAGGCGTTAATGGGCTATACGCGATAAATAATACCAGTCAATATCAAACTTATGTTGATGTTCTTTTAAATGCTACTCACAAAATAAAAGATTTTAGCGTTAATGCATTTTTAGGTGCCAGTTATGACAATAGGCAGAGAACTTCAAATTATTTCGGTGGCGACTTAGCCACAATTCCAAATTTCTTTATCACATCAAATGTCGATCTTGGTAGCCCCAGAACTAAAATAATTCCCGGCTTTAACCGTACGCAAAACCAGGCTGTATATGGTACTACTCAATTTGCTTACAAAAACAGTTTGTTTTTAGATGTAACCGGGCGTAACGACTGGAATTCAGGGCTATCGCGTTCAACAAATGTGTCGCTTTTTTATCCGTCAGTTGGCTTATCTGGTGTCATAACAGATTTGTTTAACATAAGTTCAAAAACCTTACCGTATTTAAAGGTACGCGGCTCTTACAGTGAGGTAGGTACTCCGCCAGATGCTTATCTTACTAATCCTAATTATCTTTTTAGCAATTACACAGTTAGTACTGAAGGCATCCGTGTTATCAACACATTACAGCCAGAACGGACGAAGTCTTATGAGGCTGGTGTGAATGCCCGTTTATTTAATGGTATAATTACCCTTGATGTAACAGTTTACAAATCCTCGACATATAATCAAATATTTGATTACCAGGATGATGTGGCTGGTGGAAATAATTCTGGCAAGGTACGTGTTAACGCAGGCCGGGTAGATAATAAGGGCATGGAAGTTAACTTGGGAGCAAATACCACAGTTGGCCCGGTGAAGTGGACATCCAACGTTGTTTTTTCGCTTAACAGGAACAAGATACGTGAGTTATACAGCAAACCCGGCGCTAACGGGAAACTTATACCTCAAGATTCTGTGATAGCTGCAACACTTGGCAATTATCAGCAAAGGCCAACCGTTGGTGGTACTACAGGTGATATTTATGTTAACACTTTAAAGACGGATGAATATGGTTATATCGTAGTTGATCCGCGTACCAGACAGGTTTTTGCAGATAACAACAATTACATCTATGCCGGCACCGCCGATCCGCGTTATAACATCGCTATGCGTAACAACTTTACCTACAAAGGGGTTTCCCTGGGATTCTTAGTCGATGCACGAATAGGTGGAGTAGGTGTATCTGCTACCCAGGCCCTTATGGATAGGTATGGTGTTTCCGAGGCTTCTGCCGAGGCGCGCGAAGCCGGTGGCGTTTCTATCAACGGGGGGCTCGTTCCTGCGAAAGATTATTATGCTGTTGCCGGCGGTGGCGCAACAGGTATCGGCGCGCCTTACGTTTACAGTGCAACAAACGTGCGCCTGAGGGAGGCAACGTTGAGTTACCATTTTCCGGCTTCTTTTTTCAGCAATAAATTGAAAGGAGCAACCCTTGGTCTGACCGGGAAAAACCTGTTTATGTTCTACAATAAAGCACCGTTTGATCCTGAGTCAACCGCCTCTACCGGAACTTTTTATCAGGGTATCGATATGTTCAGACAGCCGAGTTACCGCAGTATAGGTTTTAACGTATCGGTTCAATTTTAATAACATCAATTCATACGCAAATGATCAAAAATATTTATCGCTGCTTACGCATCAAAAGAGCGATGCTGGCGTATAGCCTAATTGCCATCAGTGTCCTCGTCTCATGTACGAAGAATTTTGATGCCATTAACACCGACCCTACGCAGGTTACACCGGAAATGCTCAAGGCAGATAACCGTTACATCGGGGTATTTATCGTGCAAATGGAGAAAAATGTCTTCCCGATCTCCAACCAGGGTACCGGGCCGAACAACTTCGGGGACGAAATGTATCAGATCACGCAAAATCTGACTGGGGATATATTTTCAGGACAACAAGGGGCAACAGGTACGTGGTTTGGTGGTTCAAATAATACAACTTACAATCTGATACCCAGCTGGACCGGTGCCTATTTTGACCGCGCCTATATCGGGGTTTTTGCCGCATATAAAACCATACAGCAAACGGTTAAAACCCAGGCGCCTGATGTTTACGCCTTAGCACAAATTTTGAAAGTTGCGGCCTTCCAGCGTGCTACAGATATGTACGGCCCTATGCCTTACACACGTGCAGGTAGTTCAGATGCGACAATTAACTACGATAGTCAGCAGGTGATCTACCAGAGTTTCTTTAAAGAGTTAGACTCCGCAAGAACTGTACTTAAGGATTACCTCGTGAAAAACCCTTCAGGAAAGCCACTGGTAAATTACGACGCGGTTTATGCGGGTGACTATGCCAAATGGATAAGATTTGCTAATTCCCTCAGGCTGCGGATGGCTATGCGTATTGTTTACGCTGATGCTGCTTTGGCCAAAACAAACGCAGAAGATGCAGTCAATGATTCTTATGGTGTATTTACGGCAAATGCAGACAACGCTGCTTTGGGCACCTATATGAATTACAACTATCACAACCCACTGGAAGTGATAACCAACAGTTTTGGGGATGTAAGGATGGGTGCCACGATGGAGTGCTACCTGAAAGGCTATAATGACCCTCGTATCTCCTCGTATTTTAAGGCGTCTGATTTTGGGGGCTATCATGGTGTTCGTACCGGAATTAATGTTGATCGTAGCGGTTACATCAAGTGTTCGGCAATAAATGTGAATCAAACCACATCAACACCCTGGATGAGTTACCCTGAGGTGCTTTTTCTGCGTGCCGAAGGCGCATTACGAGGCTGGAACATGGGAGGGGGCAGTGCAGGCATTCTTTACGCCCAGGGTGTAAGTGCATCGTTTGCGCAGAACAACGCAGGTGATGCATCGGGTTATCTAAGTGACGCTACCAGCACGCCAACAAGTTACACAGATCCAGTGAATAGCAGCAATAGCTTCAACAGCAACCCCAGCAACATTACAATCAAATGGGATGACAACGCTTCGTTTGAGCAAAGCCTGGAACGAATCATAACGCAGAAATGGATCGCTGTTTTTCCTGACGGACAGGAGGCTTGGAGTGAATTCAGAAGAACCGGGTATCCAAAAATTCTGCCGGTGCTGGTCAACAACAGTTCTGGTACTATCAACACCACTACACAAATACGGAGGCTACCCTTCACCCAAAACCAATATAGCACCAATCCTGCAGGTGTTGCCTCGGGCGTTGCATTGCTTGGCGGTCCGGATAATGGCGGGACAAAGCTTTGGTGGGATAAAAAATAACGTTTAGGCATTTACTAATAGATTATGAAAATGAAATTTAAAAGATGCATTCAACTGGGCTTTTTGCTTGTATGTGCATGTTCGATTGCTGCGTGCAAAAAACAAAATATACCGGCACCGCTGGACCTGCAAAAACCTACCGTTTACAGCGACGATTATTACATAAAATTACGTGCCTATAAAAATTCGGACCACGCCAGATTCTTTCTTTGGCTGGCAGATTATAATGTAAAAGGCGCCACTACCGCATCACTTGGGGAACGTTTTGCCGGTGTCCCCGACAGCGTTGATATTATCAGTCTTTGGGGTGGGATACCGGACTCTGTGAACAATCCGAACGATTACAAGGAAATGAGATTTTCGCAGCGGGTTAAAGGGACAAAGATGCTCAATGTAACACTGATAACGCAAGACCGCTTAACCAGATATACACAGGATGATAAAGGCATCAGGGATTTTGCAGATGCACTTGTTAAAGATACCTATGACAACGATTTGGATGGACTGGATGTGGACTACGAACCTAACGGCGGATTTTATCAGAATCAGGATAATTTTATCAAATTAATATTGAGGCTTTCTCAATTTCTTGGGCCAAAATCCGGAACCGGAAAAATCCTTGATATCGATTATTATGGTGATACCCCGCCCAATGTATTAGCACCCTATGTTGACTTTGTTGTGCAACAAGCTTACGGTAATGGATCTGCAGCAGGGCTACAGAGCGCTTACAATAGCATAAGCGGCGGTTACAAACCAGGTCAATATTATCCTGCCGAAACTTTCGGCGACTATTACTCGACAGGGGGCGTTCAGTTCAAAGACGTAAATGGTAACACGGTGACATCTTTGTTGGGTTTCGGTCAATGGAACCCTACGCAAGGCCGCAAGGGGGGCTTTGGGGTATTCTATGGACAGCGTGATTATTATAATCCTGCTCCTTATGGTTACATCAGGCAAGCCATACAGGCTTGTAATCCTGCAAAAAAATAAATCATGAAAAATCAAAAAATCATACGTACAAAATATTTCAGCCTTTCAGTATTCTTTTTGGGTTTGATCGCGCTGGTTGCCGGTGTCGCAGTTGTAGGTTGCAAAAAAGAACCCGCTTATCAGGATAAGGTGCTCGTTACAGGCACTGATGTGAACAACATCGTGAATTTTACTGTTGACGGTGCAGGATCGAGTACTGCTATCACGGCTACAGCCAGTGGCATTGTTAACCAGGATGTAAACGTAACGTTCAAAATAGACACTATCTTACTGGCAGCCTATAACCAAAAAAACGGAACGAATTTCCGCGTTCCACCAGCGGGTAGCTTCACATTAATAGGAAATGAAGGTACTATCAAAGCAGGTACAAATGTGTCTGGTGCCGTGTCATTGAAGATAGTAAACACGGACAATTTTGTTGACGGACGTAACTACATGATCCCGGTATCTATAAGTGTTCCGAAACAGAACTTGGAGGTTTTGGAAACCTCAAAAACCGCTTTTGTGAAATTGAATAAAGTGGTAGTAACAAGCGTTTTTAATACCACAAACGGCAGAAGTTTTGTGAGAACTTTCCCCAAGGTTTTAAGTCTACCAAATTTTACGTTTGAGTTTCGAATAAATGTCTCCCAATTCGGTTCCGGCTTTCATATCAGCAGGTTAGGGGTTTTTCAGGACACTTTAGCTGATAATAGCAGGCATTCCTTTAATCTTTTCAGGTTTGGTGAATTATCTGACGATATAAATCAATTGCAGTGGATAAACACTGCCGGTAAAATATCCTCAAAAACACGATTTGCCACCAATACATGGTATACGGTTTCATGTGTGTTTGATGGCAACACTTGCACCATGTATGTAAATGGTGTGGCAGATGGATCATTCCCAGCCGCCGGGGCCAAATTTAATTTTAATGAATTAGACTTGCTGTTTGACGGTCAACCGCTACCCGGATATGTGAGTGAAGTTCGACTTTGGTCGAAGGCGTTAACGACAGGTGAAATGCAAAATGGCTTTTGTGGAGTAGACCCCTCGTCACCGGGTTTGGTTGCCTACTGGAGATTCAACGAAGGAAAAGGAAAAATTATAAATGACTATTCAGGCCATGGTTATACCTTTTCATTAGATGCTGACGCTAATTGGGCGGCAGGTATCAGATGTCCTAACTAACTATTCAATTATAAGTAACATGAAAAAATACAATGCGTTTATAATAGCGGCAGGTTTAACAGCTTTCTGCATGATAATGCTTTTTGCCTGTAAAAAGGATAATGGCGATATCAAATATAGTCAAAGGCCTGCCTCAAATAATCTGTTCCTGTCAATTTCCGGAACCGGGAACTTGAATCGTACGCAAAATTTTACAACGCTGAGTACCACAGGTGGTACTGCTGCAGTTGGTTTAAACCTGACCAAGGCGGCTGGGGCAGATATTACGGCATCCATCGGTGTAGATACTAATAAAGTTGCAAACTATAATGCGGTCAATGGGACGCAGTTTCGCTTATTGCCCGCTACTTACTATGATTTGCAGGCACCTGGAAATGGTGTAACCATTAAGGCTGGAAATTTATTTTCTACCGATTCTGTGAAAGTGAATTTTAAGAATTTGAAAGGCCTGAGAGCAAGCAATTATTTGTTACCGGTGACCATTTTAAGTGTCTCAGGTGATAAATCGGCAATTTTAAGCGACTCGGTAAGAACGGTATATATCAATCTTACCCTTAGTGACGTAAAACAACCGGTTGCTACGCTTACCACAACTTCCGGTAATCTGGTATCCCTTACCTATCCTGTGGGTGCTAAAGGTGCTGCAGCAGTTACACCGATCACGATTAATGTGAGCCCGACATCACCTAATAATTTAACCATCGGCGTTGCTACGGACAATACAAAGATTGCAAGTTATGGTAGTGGGTTTACTGCCTTTCCTGATGGTTCATATTCGCTTTCTGCGACAACTTTAAACTTAGGTTCCGGTCAATCAGCTTCTTTCAACGTGAACATTCCTGATCTGTCAAAATTTGATGGAACAAAATCTTACCTGCTCCCTCTGATGATCACAAAGATTAATGGCGATGAATACGTGTTAAATGCCAATAAGATTGTTTACGTCCAGCTGTCATTCAATAACCTGAATAACACTAATAATACCAGTGCTGCGGGTTCTAAATTATTAAACAGGCAAGGCTGGTTGGCTAATGCGACAGCCTCATTCGATGGCTCGTTTTACGGCGGATCCAATTATGTGCCAGCTAATGCAATCGATGGAGACAACAGCACAGACTGGGTATCCAATTACCAAACCGGCACCGAATCGATCACGATTGATATGGGCGCTTCTCATCAGGTGAAAACAATCGCTTACAGTAACGCATTCAATAGCATCCTTTCTCAATTTAGTATTGAGGATTACCCGTCATCCGTAAAGGTATACACAAGTACCAATGGCACAGACTGGACGTCACAAGGTACATATCAACCCGTAGCTAACACCGGAGGTTCAGCGGCTGCGCCGGTCAATAACTACATTAATTTCTTTAATCCGATAAACGCCAGATATGTCCGGTTACAGGTGGGATATTACAAATCATTTACAGAGATAAATGTGTACGAATAATTAAGTTTTGTTAATGTTTAGTTGATTTAATGTTACGCACGAAGTTCTTATTTCCGTCCAAAAATCGTTAAAAAAGTGTCGCAAGTGCGGGCGACACTTTTTTGTTAAATGTTACTAATGATATATAAGCTTTTGGAACATATGATATTCTTGATGATTTATTGGGTGATACCTATTCTTTTGATATTCATTGTTTTATTAAGGTTTATTACTTTTAAAGACCGCTAACATGATATAGCTAAGTGCATTCTTAAAATGATTTTTACTGAACATAACTGATTACAAAATGAGATTTTCAACCCTGATTATCACCTCATTCTTATTTATCCCTGTAATTTTATTTGCCCAATCTGCTCCGAAGCCTTATGGCCCCTTGCCCAGCGAACGGCAATTACACTGGCAGGAAACAGAAATGTATAGCATAATTCATTTTAGCATGGCAACGTTCAGTGACAAAGAGTGGGGATATGGTGATGAACCGCTTTCATCGTTCGCTCCCTCGCATTTTGATGCCTCAAAAATCCTTGCTACCGTTAAAGCGGCAGGTATCAAGGGTATTGTTGTTGTTGCCAAACATCACGACGGATTTTGTTTATGGCCTACCAAAACAACCAGCCATAATATTAGCAATACCCCTTACAAAAACGGGAAAGGCGATATCGTTAAAGAATACCAATTGGCTTGTAAAAAATTGAGCTTAAAAATGGGTATCTATTGTTCTCCATGGGACCGAAATAATCAACTGTATGGTGATCGTAAATACGTAACGGAAGTTTACCGGAAACAGTTGACAGAACTGTATCTAAACTATGGTGATCTTTTTATGTCATGGCATGATGGTGCGAATGGGGGTGATGGCTTTTACGGAGGTGCCAGATCACAACGTAAGATCGATAAATCCAATTATTACGGTTGGGACAGCACGTTTAGGATAACAAGGAAATTGCAATCGGGCGCCGCAATATTCGGAGACGCGGGGCCAGATGTGAGATGGATAGGTAATGAGGAGGGTGTTGCCGGCGAACCTTGCTGGGAGACCTTTACGCCTCATGCCGTTGAGGGAGACATCCCCACCAATGGAAACGTTAAATACTGGGAAAGCGTGAACGGAACCCGTGATGGCAAGTATTGGATACCTGCGGAGTGCGATGTGCCGTTGCGACCCGGGTGGTTCTATCACCATTCGGAAGATGGGCAGTCCAAGACACCATATCAATTGGTTAAGCTTTATTATGAAAGTGTAGGTAGAGGAGCATGCCTGGATTTGGGCCTTTCACCTGATAAAAGCGGATTGTTAACAATGGAAGACACCAAAAACCTGAAAGACTTTGGTGCGATCATCCGGTCAACATTTGCCGTGAACCTTGCCAAACAAGCTAAATTTACAGCCTCAGATGTTCGTGGAAAAAATGCAGGATTATTTGGACCACAGCATTTAACTGATCCTGACCGATATAGCTACTGGGCAACAAATGACAACGTCGCCCATCCACAATTAATGATCGATCTCAAAAGACCGGAAGTCTTTAATGTGATAAGACTCCGGGAAAACATCAAGCTCGGGCAGCGTATTGATTCCGTTAGGATAGATGCTTTTATTAATAACAACTGGGTGAAAATAGCCGGTGTGACCTCTATTGGAGCAAACCGGCTTATTCGGCTTAAAACAAATATTTTGGCTAAAAAGATCAGGTTAAGTATTTTCGCTCCGGTTTGTATAGCCTTGAGTGATTTTGGCCTTTTCAGGGAACCAGACCATCTGAGCCCACCGGTCATCCGTAAAACCAAAGACGGTAAAATTGAAATAACTACTGATGCGCCGGTAAGGGCATTACGCTATACTGTTGACGGCAAGTCACCAAGTATTCTCTCAAAAGTCTATAATGGCCCATTTTCCCTGGTAGACGGAGGTACGGTCAAAGCTTTGAGTTTTTCTAATTCCCAAAAACAAAGTGCAGTAGCAGTAACCACTTTTGATCAGGATAAAAACGGTTGGAGCGTTTCGTCCTCTTTACCATCTATTCCGGAGGCTTTAAATCGTGCTATTGACGACAATGAGCAAACTTTTTGGTTCGACGAAAAAAATGAGCAAGAGTCTGATATGCGCGAGATCATTGTTGATATGGGTAAACCCAAATTGATCACCGCATTCACTTATCTCCCAAGGCAAGACAAGAAGCCTGACGGCATCATCAGCAGTTATGAATTTTATACCAGTGATGACGGTAAAACATGGTCTGCCAATTCAATTGGAGAATTTGCCAATATCATTTCAAATCCTATAAAGCAAATTGTATCACTTCGTAAACCAATTACTGCAAGATACTTTAAACTTGCTGCTAAACGAACAATCAATAACCGCAACTCTGCAATTGCAGAGATCGGGGTCTGGTAATATCAGGTTTATCTGCAATGTTGTTTTCCATGATAACAAGTGCGCAACAAAAGCATGTTTTAAGCTTTATGACACGCGATTTCGCCAATGACTAAAAGCCGTTTCAACTTATTAGGGTAAAATGGATCCGGCACCAATAAGACAGATCTATTGGCGCAGCCGGATACAAATAGCTAAAGCGATGGGTTGCGACAGCATAACCGTAATGTCTTTATTGCAATAAGCCCTTGTTTTTTCTTTTTATATCTGCATCAACATATAAAAATATTGCACCAAAAAGGAATACGACGCCACCCATAAACGCAGGAATCTTAACTGACCAATTGCCATTTAAAGTGGTTATTGAAGCGGAACCTCCGCTATCATCCGGGTTTTGATGATGTTTGTAAAATACATTACCGCAGATGATCAAGAGCAGCCCTGCTGCGATCATAAAAATACTTAACTTTTTCATAATAATTTTAGTTAAATGTACGCCTGCTGGGAAAGCGACGGGTTGACCGTTTGGGAACGAATCGCTAAGAGAGAGGTTATATATAATACAGCATTGCACGACATAATGTTTTTATTTAAAAAGTTAACATTATACTGCAATGGATTACTGGTACCGGCATTTGTTATATCTGACCAACGCACTGGTGCGACAGTATAAATCATCACCTGAAGTCGTTGTATATTAATACAATCAATGTTGTGCTGAAAATTTCGATTATCCTTTTTATAGGGCTAATGCACCCTGAGCTCATACTACGAGCTTTCACCTTACCGAACTTGATTTTGAGTAATAATTCAAATATTTAAATATTAAATAAAAAAGCAGAACAATTATCTAAGCTGATGGTTTAATCAGAACTACTCATTGCCGTGCCGCATCATCTTATTGTTTTTGCAGTTCAGACCAGCATACGCAATCTAACAAATCATCTACTCGTAGCATATTTATGAAAAAAGAATCAGGAGAACCGAAATTCAGCACTAAAACATCGCCCGCAGATCAGCCGGCCTTGCTGGGGTTATTTGTAGACGGCATTAAAGACATTTATTGGGCAGAGAACCATTTGGTTAAAAACCTGCCAAAAATGATCGAATCGGCAACATCAAAATCGCTTGCGAATGGTATAACAGATCACCTGGAAGAAACAAAAAATCACGTATATCGCCTGGAGCAAGTGTTCGAACTACTGGGTGAAAAAGTGCAGGCGCAAAAATGCGATGCAATGGAGGGCCTGACCAAGGAAGGCGAAAGCATCATAGAAAGCACCGAGTCAGGAACGGCGACACGGGATGTGGGAATTATTTTAGCCTCACAAAAGGTTGAACATTACGAGATCGCCACTTACGGCGGATTGCATCAACTGGCCATTACGCTTGGCTTGGATAACATCGCAGCATTGCTTGCAGAAACTTTGGCGGAAGAGAAAGCAGCAGATGAGAAATTAACACAGGTAGCAGAGAACGATATAAACTACACAGCAGCAAACGAAGCATAACATGGCAAAGACACCATCACCAAAAATGGGTACCGAGGCGGCTATTGACAAACAACTGGCACCTCAACCCGAAAACGCGAAGACCCAAAGTCTTGCTCAGCACACTGCTGACGCTGCAGGCGAGCAGATGAATACCAACACCGGACTACCGATAAATGATGACCAAAACTCATTAAAGGCAGGAGATCGTGGCCCCTCATTGCTTGAAGATTTTCTTTTTAGGGAAAAGATGACTCATTTTGATCACGAGCGTATCCCAGAAAGAGTGGTACATGCCCGTGGGTCTGGCGCGCATGGTGTGTTTAAATTATATAAACCGTTAGGTGAATATACCAAAGCTGCCTTTCTGAATGACACTGAGACCGAAACACCGGTGTTTGTACGCTTTTCCACAGTTGCGGGTTCAAGAGGGTCTTCAGACCTTGCACGTGATGTGCGCGGTTTCGCAACCAAATTTTATACGACAGAAGGAAACTTTGACCTCGTAGGAAATAATATGCCGGTTTTCTTTATTCAGGACGCCATTAAATTCCCCGACCTGATTCACGCTGTTAAGCCCGAGCCTGACAATGAAATTCCGCAGGCTGCTTCAGCGCACGATACCTTTTGGGATTTTATATCGCTGATGCCTGAATCGGCGCATATGGTTATGTGGGCAATGAGTGACCGTGCTCTCCCTCGTAGTTTAAGAATGATGGAAGGTTTTGGCGTTCACACCTTTCGTCTCATCAACGCTGAAGGTAAATCAAGTTTTGTAAAATTCCATTGGAAACCATTATTGGGAGTCCATTCAGTTGCCTGGGATGAAGCGCAGAACATCTCTGGTAAAGACCCTGACTTTCATCGCCGGGATCTGTGGGACGCCATCGAAAGCGGTAATTTTCCTGAATACGAATTGGGCTTACAGATCATACCGGAAGAAGACGAATTTAAATATGACTTCGATCTCCTAGATTCGACTAAACTTGTACCGGAAGAATTGGTGCCCGTACAGCGTGTTGGTAAATTGACACTGAACCGCAACCCCGACAACTTTTTCGCGGAGACAGAACAGGTCGCCTATCACATTGGGCATGTAGTGCCGGGTATAGATTTTACAAATGACCCGCTGTTACAAGGACGTTTGTTCTCGTACACCGATACACAGTTGACCCGTTTAGGCGGGCCCAATTTCCAGGAAATTCCTATTAACCGTCCAATTGTTCCGGTACACAATAACCAGCGCGATGGCTTTATGCGCCAAACTATCAACCGTGGTAAAGTGAGCTATAATCCTAATTTGATAGGCAATAACGATCCTCAGCAGGTCAAAGAATCGGCAGGTGGATTTGTAAGTTACCGCGAGCGCATTGAGGCCCGTAAGGAGCGCCTGCGTAATAGAAGCTTCTTTGATCATTTTAGCCAGGCCAGGTTGTTTCTTAATAGCCAGTCAGACCCGGAGAGAAATCACATCGTTGACGCACTCACCTTTGAGTTGGGTAAAGTTAAAACTATAGCTATCCGTGAGCGGATGCTGGGCATTTTGCTGCAGATTGACAAGGGGTTAGCTACCCAGGTGGCCTACGGGCTTAGGTTACACCTACCCGAAAGTCCATCTACTAATCAAAGTATCCCGGCGGATGGAGATCCGGCCGATTACCAGTCTGTGCAGGCGGAAGGCACATTAGCAAAATCAGAGGCACTTAGTATGGCTAACACGGTAAAGGACACCATTAAAAGCCGAAAAATTGCCTTGCTGACAGCTGATGGTGCAGACGCCGCCTCGATTAAAGTTGTTAAGGATGCTCTGGTTGCCGAGGGAGCTACCGTTGAACTGATCGCACCGCGACAGAGCTATATAACTGCAGCGGATGACACACAGATCATTGTAGACCAAAGCTTTCTCACCGCTGCATCTGTACTATTCGATGCCGTTTATGTTGCCGGCGGCACCAACGCAGTAGCTACACTGGAAGCAGAAGCTAATGCCGTTCACTTTTTAAACGAAGCATTTAAGCATTGCAAACCTATCGCTGTTGCCGACGATGCTTTACAAGTGATCGGTGCTACTTATTTCAGTAAAAAGATACCTTCTGATTTTTCTGAAGCATCAGTGTTACGCGAAGGTATATTGGTTGGGAAAGCCGACAAGAACTTTACCAACCTGCTGATCAAAATGATTGGGCAACACCGTTTTTGGGAGCGTGAAAAACCAAGACTGATACCTGCTTAATTTAAATTGTATCTATGAACAACGATATTCAACCTATTATCAACGCCGCCCGAATGGGCGACGTTGATACCTTAAAAGGCCTGATTACTGCCGACATTGACCTAAACGCGACTGACGAAAAAGGTTATACACCACTCATTATAGCCTGTTACAATAACCGCCTGGATGCAGCCAGGTACCTATTGCAAGCCGGTGCAGACCCCGATGCTGCCGACCTTGGTGGTAATACTGCCTTAATGGGTGCCTGCTTTAAAGGGTATCCGGAGATCGCTGAACTACTTATAGAAAATGGTGCAGACCTTAACCGCCAGCATGGAAATGGTGGAACGGCGCTTATGTTTGCTGCAATGTTTGGTCGAAATCAATTGATTGAATTATTGCTGGAACATAATGCTGATATAACCTTGGTGGATAATCGTGGCATGTCGGTGTTTGACCTTGCAGCGCAGCAAGGCAATGAAGACGGAATTGTGATACTGGAAAAGTATCAATCAGCTTAATGAATTTAATTTGCCATCTACGCCACCTGCAGGCGTTGTTGGTATAGATGATATTATCATGCTTATGGATTACAGTTTAGCCCGGCTCTAAGGTTACTTCAAAAATCATAGAGAATCATTAGTTTTGGCTATGGACGAAACTATTCATTCGCGTTTAGAATCATCAAGGAAAGAACTCCTTGATCTGGGGCTTCGTAATCCGTTACTTAATTATAAAATCACTAAGGGTAAAGGCTTGCACATAGCCGACGAGCGCTCTTCCGCAGTATATGATATCCTGGTACGCCAGCAAAAGTCCATGACCTTTCTGGCTTTAAAAGAAGGTGGTTTATTTCCTGAAGGTGAAGAAAAATATCACGATACTAAGCTACAAACAGAAGAAGATGAATTAAAACTACAGTCCAGGTTACTCAATACTTACTATTTTGCACGGACAAGTATCGAAGAACAGGGCGTTAACCTGCTTTACCTTGCCTTGGGTATGCTGTGCTGGCATGATAGCGCCGATGCCGATACGCAACGCTCAGCACCATTGATTTTGATACCGGTTAGTCTGGAACGCTCAAGTGCCCAGGAACGTTTTCGTCTGCGCTACACAGGGAGCGAAATAGGTGCCAACCTGTCTCTACAGGCAAAAATGAAAACCGACTTCAATATCAATATTCCTGATATTCCCGAAGCCGAAGAGTTCGATCTTGAAGCATATATGGCCACTGTTCGTCTGCATATCAAGATGCAAACGGGCTGGACAGTGGATGACAACGCAATAGAGCTTGGCTTTTTTTCTTTCGGTAAATTCCTGATATATAATGATCTCGATACATCGAAGTGGCCGGACCCTATTAAGCCTGAAGCACACCCTAACGTTAAGGCATTATTGGCAACGGGTTTTCATGAAGACAGTTTGGACGAAGAAGAGGATCTGGATACGGATACCAAAGCAAATGAGCTATTTAGGGTAGTAGATGCTGATAGTTCACAATTATTAGCTATGCTGGCTGTACAAGACGGCAGCAACCTGGTTATACAAGGCCCGCCCGGCACAGGCAAATCTCAGACGATCACTAATATTATCGCTAATGCTGTTGGCCACGGAAAAAAAGTGCTTTTTGTAGCTGAGAAAATGGCGGCGCTTGATGTGGTTAAACGTAGGCTTGATCAAATTGAATTAGGTGTGGCCTGCCTGGAACTTCATAGCCATAAGACCAATAAGAGAGAGGTACTGCAGGAGATCAAAAGGGTGATGGATCTCGGTAAACCTCATACCGCAAAGCTGGAATTAGAGATACAAATGTTGGAAGTTTACAGAGCAGAGCTTAATGCATACTGCCGTGCTGTAAATCACCAGCTTTCGGGAAGCGGATTGAGTGCGCAGCAGGTCATTGGATATTTATTGCAGATTGATGAGCTGACAGATGGTAAAAACCTGATGAAGCTAAATATTCCCGATATTGAGCAATGGGATATCGGTAAGATCAGGCTGGCAGAAGAAACCGCTGATCGAATTCAGGCGCGTTTGAAAGATGTCGGAACACCGTCCGGGTTGTTGTTCTACGGCAGCGGTTTGCTCTTCCTTTTACAACATGATAAGGCTACCCTTCTCCAGCGGCTGCAAACCGCTCAACACTCCTTAGCGGAATTATTTACCCTACTAATCGCCATAAGCGAAACCACGGGCTTTACAATGCCGGAACAGGCGTTGGACTTGCCTTTACTTAAAGATTTTTTGGCACAAGCTGCAGCCGCGCCAGATCTGACTGGTTTAAACTTAGCTGACACTGCCTGGTCAACCAAAGCGGAAGATATCAAAGAATTAATTGAGGCCGGAGCAGAACTCGCTGTACTGTACCGGGATCATAAGGATACCTTTGTGGTTGAGGCATGGACCCAGGATATCCTGGAAATTCGCCGGAACATCGTTACCTATGGTGATAAATGGTATCGTAACCTCAACAGTAGCTACCGTAAAAGTAAGCAGCAACTGGCGGCTTTGTTAAAAATTACGTTACCATCAGAAGCCAACGAAAAATTAAAACTGATCGATGTGCTCTCTGAAGCCAGGCGGTTAGAAGGGCTGCTTATCCAGTATGATCAGTTTGCTTCTAATTTGTTTGGTACACGCTGGCAAAAACAACGCTCTGATTGGGCGTCGCTTAGCGCGGCGGCGGTTTATTTAGCCGGTGTTAGCGATTCAACCTTGTTTGCCTATTTGGCAATGCATAAACCGGCCGGGACTGCCGGCAGTTACCTGAATGCGTTAGACCAACTTATTAATTTAGTCGACCGGGAAAAACAGCAGGCGCTCAACGCGTTACAGATAGGTGTTTTTCCGGAAATGTTCAAAGAACAAACGGCCCAATGGGCAACCTGGATAAATAATTTTGATGACCTTCAAATAGTTATCGACTGGAATCAACTGGCATCACAAGCTGAAAAGAACGGTTTTGGCTATCTTGTGCAAGCAGCAACTGACTGGGAGGGCGCAAGTGAATTATTGAAGATAAGTCTCCAAAAGACTTGGTATGAATATTTAATTACAAAAGCTTTCCAGCTTAGCCCGGAACTGTCCAAATTCGAGCGTGCCAGCCATGAAGAGGCAATAGCTAAGTTTCGCAGACTGGATCAGGTAAACTTGTACTACAACCGGGCACGGGTTGCACTTAAACATTGGGAGGATCTGCCTAAAGCAAATGCAGGCGGGCAGGTAAATATTTTAAAGACCGAATTCAATAAAAAAGCCCGTCATCTACCCATCCGCAAACTGGTAGAAGAGGCGGGGCAAGCCATGCAGGCTGTGAAACCTGTATGGATGATGAGCCCTATGTCTATTGCTAACTTTCTACCTGCAGGAGCGATAGATTTTGACCTTGTTATTTTCGATGAGGCGAGCCAGGTGCGACCGGTTGACGCTATTGGTGCAATTGCCAGAGGCAAGCAATTAGTGGTTGTAGGCGACACCCGTCAATTGCCACCAACAAGTTTCTTTGATAAGTTAAATACGGATATCGAAGAAGAAGATAACGTAACCGCAGATATGCAAAGCATTTTAGGTATGTGTGATGGGCAAGGTGCACCTACGCGTATGCTGCAGTGGCATTACCGCAGCCAGCACGAGTCCCTTATCACTTTGTCAAATCATGAGTTTTATGAAGATAAACTGGTTATCTTCCCAAGTCCGGGCTCGAGGCAAGATCTGGGCCTGCGCTTTCGTTATCTACCAAATGCGGTTTATGACCGCGGTAAAACCCGGACGAACCCGATTGAGGCAGTCACCGTTGCTAAAGCGGTGATAGAGCATGCCGCTAAGTATCCATCCCGAAGCCTCGGCGTTGTTGCCTTTAGTACGGCACAAGCGCAAGCCATCCAGGCCGCCCTGGAGATAGAACGCAAAGCCAATCCAGCTACCGAGCCGTTTTTTTATAGCCGTGCAGATGAACCGTTCTTTATCAAAAACCTGGAGAACGTACAGGGAGACGAACGTGATGTGATACTTATAAGTATAGGGTACGGCCGGACAGAAGATGGAAAGATTCCAATGAATTTTGGGCCACTCAATAATGAAGGCGGCGAGCGCCGTTTAAATGTATTGATAACACGAGCCAAAATGCGGTGCGAAGTGTTTACAAATATTACCTCAGAAGATATCAAAGTAGGAGAGTCCGCCCGGTTTGGTCTGCGGACGCTGAAGAGCTTTCTATACTTTGCACAACATGCTAAGTTCGATCAATCTGAACCTGTCATTTCGAATGATGTTCGGCCATTTGAAGAGGAAGTAGCCGCGCAACTGGAAAAAGCAGGTCACACCGTTCGCAGCAAGGTGGGTTCACCTGGATTTTACATCGATCTGGCAGTCGTCGATCCGGAAAATCCTGGTCGTTATCTATTGGGTATAGAATGCGATGGTAATGCCTATGCCAGCGCCACCTCAGCTACAGACCGCGATCGGCTCCGAAACCAGGTACTGGAATTGTTTGGCTGGAATTTATATCGCGTATGGAGCACCGACTGGTATCGTAATCCATCCAGAGAATTACAGCGCTTACTCAAGGCGGTTGAACAAGCAAAGAATCTTGTTGTCGAAAATGATCGTGATCATGAAATCCACGAGCTGGAATTGACGCGCGAAGAAAACAATCAAAGTGTTGCAGAGATCAATGAATATCGTCTTGCCGAAATACATATTGAAGATATCCGCCCTGAATTCCATCTATACACTTTTGAGGAATTAGGCAATTGGATAACTGAAGTAGTTGCAATTGAAGGACCTGTACATTTTGATGAGGTGGCCAAAAGGATCACCGAAGCGGCGGGGATCTCAAAGGTGGGCTCAAGAATTCGGTATACGCTCTCGCAAGCGTTAGAACAGGCCATCCAGGCAGGCAAAGTAGTTATACAGGAAAACTTTTTGTTGCTGCCCGGGCAGGCTGTTGAAGTCCGTGACCGGAATAAGCTGCCGCCTGCATACAAGAAACTTTCTTTAATATCACCACAAGAGTTACAGCGCGCAATACAGCAAGTCGTTAACAACTCAATTCGTATTACAGAGCAGGAGGCGCTCCCTTTAATCGTTAAGTCATTAGGATTTGCCAGGATCACTGAGGAAATGAAACAACAGTTAACCGAGGCTGTGGGCAAGGCAATTCAGGAAGGTGTCATAAGTTTTGAAGGGCTGCAACTTAAAATGCCTGAATGAAGATCTAAGATACAAAAGCGGTAAGTTTAACTGATTCGAATTCAATCATGCCAGATCATTTTTTACACAAAAAAGGTGCGCGAATATCGACGCCTCGTTAATGAAGGTGATGAGGTCAAGCACGATCCATGGAATTACCAGGCGTAAAAGTTTGCGGTTTTAAGCAGTTACAAATAGGTTTACACTGACATTACAGGTGTTGTTAGAATTTTACAAAAAAGCCGCCATTAACAGGCGGCCTTTTCAACTAAACAAATAAACCTTACGGAGTATTAATCTTTCGCAGGTGTGGTTTTTACTTCACTATCATCTCTTATTTCTTCGCTGGCCACTTTCACAATTTGCTGGCCGGGGTTAAGCTGGCCAAATACCTCGATCTTATCATCAGCCTGGCGACCGGCAGTTACCGGTACCCATTTAGCTTTGCCATTCTCAATGGCAATTAAATAAACACCAAGGGTGGAGTTAAGCACCGCTTTGGCTGGTACTACAAAAGCACCGCCGTCACCTGCAACCGGTATATGAACCTCTGCCACCATGCCCGGCAGTAATTTTTTACCGGTATTTGTTACGTCCATCTCAATACGTTGTGCACGCAATTTAGAATCTAATGCACCCGCCAAACGATTCACTTTAGCATTAAAGGTTTCTCCGGGGAATGCCTTTACCGTGAAACTTACTTCGCTTCTATTGCTCAAGGCACCGGTATAGTTTTCCGGTACGCTTACGGCAAGGCGCAATTTCTTTTGCTCTTGCAATGTAAATACAGGCATTTCAGAGCCTTTACCTGATGGGCCTACATACGCGCCCGCGCTTACATTACGTGCTGTGATGATACCATCAAATGGTGCACGAATGGTAAGGTAATCGCGGTTTGCACCGCTCTCTTTGTAAGCAGCACGTGCAGCTTGTAGCTGAGCCAGGTCTGAGTTTTGTTTGGCTAAAGCAAGATCTAATTCGTTTGGCGATACCGTGCCAGGGGTTTTGCTGGTTTCTAACAAACGTTTGTAAGTGGCTTTGCTGGCCTGGTACAACGCTTCTTGTGATTGCAACCTTGATTGTGCTCCTGATAGCTGTGAGTTTACTTCCGGAGCTTCCATAGTGGCCAATAGCTGACCTGCCTTAACCTGCGTACCTATATCGGCATATAGCTTTTTAATAAAGCTATTCACCTTGGCGTAAAGATCAACCTGTTGGTAGGCTATTAGCTCGCCGGGAACGTTGAATGATGTGCTGATTGAACCTTTTTGCACGCTTACTACTTCAATTGCAGGAGCTTCGGTAGGTTCTGTTTTTTTATCTTTTGACTCAGACGAACCGCAGGCCTGCAAGGCCAGCGCCACGGCAGATACCTTTAATAAATTTATGATGGATGACTTGTTCATATTAGTGAGTGACAGGATTATTTGTGTTGATATAAAATTTACTTTCTTTGTCTTCAGGATCAAGGGATACGCTTTGAGTAGTCGCCTTTTCCTGACCCCATGCAAATGCCAGCGGCAAAATAAATAACGCTGCAAAGGTAGAAGCTACCAAGCCACCCACAACAGCGCGGCCAAGTGGTGATGATTGGTCGCCGGCTTCACCTAAACCGCTTGCCATCGGTATCATACCCACAACCATTGCCAGGGCGGTCATTACAATAGGGCGCATACGCAGGGCAGCAGCCTCTTTTGCCGATTGCAAAGCGTTACCATTGTGTTTACGTAACTGCTCGGCATTGGTAATTAATAATACGGCATTGGAGATGGATACACCCACAGACATGATCATACCCATGTACGATTGCAGGTTAAGTGTAGAGCCGCATATAATGAGCAACAATAGTGAACCCAATATAACTGCCGGCACGGTGACCAAAACCACACCCGATACTTTAAACGATTGGAAGTTAGCCGCAAGCATCAGAAATATCACTACGATGGCCACGATCAAACCGTTCTCCAAACTGCTCATGGTATCGCCAAGGGTTTGGGTTAAGCCTATCATCTCCACATTTAAACCGCGTGGCAGTTCGCCAAGGGAATTAATTGCTTTTTGTACAACTTTTGATGCCGAACCCAGATCGTGGTTGTTCAGGTTGGCTGTTACAGATAGCACGGGCATGGCACCTAAGTTGTCATTTTCGCCGTAGGTTGTGCCTGGCGTTAAAGTTGCAACATCGCTTAATACCGGGCGATCTGAATTGCGAAGGATAGGGGTTTCGCCGATATCGTTTATGCTGCTCATTTTCGCTTCAGGCACTTGTATCTGCACACTGTAGCTGTAACCTGATTTTTCATCTATCCAAATGTTTTTCTCCGTGTAGCGGGATGATGAAGTTGATGCGATCAAAGAGCGGGATATATCGTTCATATCTACGCCTAATTGCGCAGCCCTTTGGCGATCGACCTCTACTTTGATAGCCGGGTACTTGGTAGACTGGCCTAATTGTACATCGCGCAGGTAATCTATCTTTTGTAACTGAGTTATCAGTTTATTGGCATATTCTTCATTCAGTTGTTTGTTACGACCCGAGATCCTTACCTCAACCGGAGTAGGGGAACCCTGACTCAATATCTTGTCGGTTAATTCTATCGGCTCAAAAGAAAGTTTAATATCAGGTATCTCTTTAGCCACTTTGGCGCGGATCTGTTCTTTCAGTTCATCCAAATTGGCGTGGTAATCTTCTTTTAAAGCCACTTGTATAATAGCTTCATGCGGTTGAGCCATCCAAAGGAAAATAGGGCTTATAGAGAACAATGCCGGATGCGTACCTACGTAGGCAGAACTAATGGCCACATTCTCCGGGCCGGTGATGCTGCCGATCGCTTTGATGGTTTCTAAAGTTTTCTTTTCTGTGCTTTCGATACGGGTACCTTCAGCAGCACGAATACGCAATTGAAACTGCCCGCCGTTTACCTTTGGTAGCACATCGCGGCCAATAGTGCTCATCATAAAACCTGCAGCTATCACAGTTACCAGTAAATAGCCTATAACAATAGGCTTGCGAAAGGGCACCATCTTATCAATAAAACGCATATAGCTCATGCGGATGCGTTCAAAACGACTGATTTTACCATCATGGTTGCTGTCGGTACGTTCAACCAATTGGCCTTTTTGCGCCCAGGTATCGTGCTCCCCTTCATCCGCTAATCCAGCTGCTGCAAATTCTTCGGCATCGGTCATTTCTTGGCCATTTGGTTTGTGGTGATGTTTGATCTTCATCAACCAATTTGCCATTACCGGCACAAACGTCTGCGCCAGGAAATAAGATACGATCATGCTGAAACCAATGGCCAATGCCAGCGGCAGGAACAGCGAACCTGGTATACCACCCATGCTAAAGGCCGGCGCAAATACCGCCAGTATACAAAACAGGATCAATAATTTAGGGAAAGCTATCTCCTTACAGGCATCCCAAATTGCCAGTGCCTTTGGTTTGCCCATGTCAAAGTGCTGGTGAATATTCTCAATAGTTACTGTACTTTCATCTACCAATATCCCGATGGCCAACGCAAGTCCACTTAAGGTCATGATGTTGATGGTCTGTCCAAATAGGCTTAAGAATAGCACTGCCGAAATGATAGCGATGGGTATGGTTAAGATTACAATACAAGCACCACGTACATCGCCAAGAAACAGGAGTACCATTAACCCGGTTAGTAGTGCACCAATGCCCCCCTCAGTTAATAAGCTTTTTACGGAGTTGATCACATACGTAGATTGGTCAAACTCATAGCTCAGTTTCACATCCTCAGGCAATTGGGCTTGCATTTTCGGCAGGGACGCTTTTAATTTCTGTACCACTTCCCAGGTTGAGGCGTCGGCACTTTTGGCAATATTAAGGTAAACCGAACGGCGGCCGTTAACCAATGCATAGCCGGATGTTACATCGGCACCATCTTCAACTGTAGCTACATCTTTTAGGTAAAGGTTCTGTACGCCACCTTTAAACAGCGGAATGTCTTCGAAATCTTTAATATTATGCTCGGTAGTGTTTGTTGGGGTGATATAGTTTTTGTCGCCCACACGTACGTTACCTGAAGGTGCAGTTAAGTTGTTTACACGCAGAGCTTCAACTAACTGGTCGGGCGTTAAATTGTGTGACCTTAATTGCTGCGGATCAACCTTAATAACCACGGTACGAACGTTACCACCGGAAGGCGGCGGGCCCACCAAACCCGGTATTTGTGTGAATGATGCACGCACGTAAACGTTAGCCAGATCGGCCAATTCATTGTTGCTGCGCTTGTTGCTGCTTAATACTATCTGGCCTACAGGCAGGGTTGAAGCATCAAACCTGATGATGAACGGCGGATTTGAGCCGGGAGGGAAGATAGCCTGTGCACGGTTAGAGAATGCACTTACCTCGGCAGCCGCCTGCGCCATATTGGTTCCGGGATAAAAGCTGATCTTCATCAGCGTTAATCCCTGTATGTTTTTTGTTTCGATACTTTTTACACCGTTCACAAACAGCAGCACGTTAACGTACTGCTTACCAAACATGGCTTCCATTTGTGATGGCGTGTAGCCCGAGAATGGGTGTGAAAGATAAATAACGGGCAGATCCAGCTTGGGGAAGATATCAACTTTTATGGTAGTGGCCGCTTTTATGCCAAAGAAGAGCATACCTGCAACCAGCACCATAATGGTGATAGGTTTACGCAACGCAAAACGAATTAAATTCATCAGTATATATTATAGTTCATTTACAAAAAGGTTCAGGTCACCGGTGGCAGCAGCTTTAAGCAGCAGGGCCTGCCATACATTATTGTATGCAATATCGCGGTCGGTTTCAGCGCGGATTAGCGCGTAACGCGCCTGTGTTACATCAACCAGATTGGTTAATCCGTTTTTATATAATACCGATTTCTGGATCCAGGCATCGCCGGCGGCCTTGATCTGCACGGGCACTTCACGGTAACTGGTAAGGGCATTCAGGATTTTCTTATCAGATAAGCTTACCTGAGCGGTAAGTTCCTGGCGGGCGAGGTTGTATTCGTCTGTTAACCCTGCGCTGATCAGGCGTTGTGCTTTTACCTGTTTAGCCACCCGGAAAGGCTGTGTGAAATTCCAGCTAACACCAACACCTATTAGGTAGTTTGAACGGGTAGGATTAACGCCGTCCCAGTAATTGCCGCTGTAAGCAGTTTGGTCTGCTATATAGTTACTGCTAAACCCTGAGCCCCTTGATTGGAATACACCTTGTAAGGAGAAGGTAGGGTAGCTGAATGTGCGGTAGTAATCGGCCTGTTTGTCACTAACCGTGATGCGGCTCTTATAGTAATCCAATACAGGATGTTTTGCTGAGATGCTGTCCACTGACGACGCTGCGGCGACATCTGCAGGTATCCTGGAAGTAAATATGGTATCTAAAACAAAATCGGCGTTTGGCGAGCCTATCAGCACCGCTAAATTTTTTGCCTGTTCCTGCTCGGCGTTCAGCGCCTGTATCAATAATATTTTTGCCCCGGAGATCTCCGCATTAGCTTGAGACGAATCCACGCCGGCTATTAAACCGCCTTTAGCCCGTGCAATTACTACTAAGCGTGAAGTATCGGCACGTAAAAGATTTTTACGGTATGATGTGGTGATGCGCTGGGCGGCTACCAGATTAAGATAAGCTGCTGCTACTTTGATCTTTTGCTGAAATGTTTCTTGTCGATAATCGTTGTTATCGCGTTGGGCAACGGCCACAGCAGCACGTACCCGGTCACGTGCCCGGCCAAAGGCAAAGAAATCCCAATTCATATTTGCCAAATAAAGTGCACCAAATGCAGCGTTCCAGTTTTGCTTGCCCAAAGCCGGGCCCGACGAAGCAACAGCTCCGCCAAACGCATACAGCGGTCCGTTTGTTCCGTTAATGGTACCGTAGGCCTGCTCTACACCCAAATTTAGATTTGGTAAGTACTCCCGCTTTGCTTGGTCAACACTTGCTTTGGATGCGTTGGCGTAGTTTGCCTTGGCTTTAACAGTACCATAATTGTCTGCGGCCAATTGCAGCGCCTCTTTTAAACTGAGATGTTGTTGTGCTTTTGAACTGTTTGCAAGTAATAAAGCGGAGGATAAAACTATAATGGAAAGTCGTTTCATTTACTTCAAAAAAGCGCTGTTAATCGATTGATTAACGCATGGCAAGACTACCGCTACATTTTGAAGCAATTTTGAAGTAATGTTATAAAATTGATTTTGTGATTAGGTTTATGACAAAATTATTACGCTATAGCTGGCTTTTTAGTAAGAAATGTCTCTCCTGCAACTACAGTTTGCTCCTGCGGAACAGTTTCACAATTGAAGTCGACGCGAATGATATGTTCACTGTTTTTGTAACTATAGTTAACTTCAAAATTGTTCACAGCACATATTTGCTGAACAATGGATAAACCAAGGCCAACGCTATCTTCACACTGATTAGATTTTTTGAACCGCTGAAATAAACTTGCCGGATCAACCTCCGGTGCTAATCCCGGGTTTTTTATAGTGAGGTGGTGTTGAGTGAGGATAATATCAATATAACCATTCGGGTTGTTATAGCGGATAGCATTACCCAATAAGTTATTCAACAGTATTTCGGCCAGTACCGGGTGTATCTGTAACGGAATATTGCTGCCAATATGATTACGCAATTCAATGCCCTTTACTTCAATGTGCGGCTCCAACGCTCTAACCATATCTTTAGCAATACGGCAGAATTTCACCTTTTCTGTAGTTTGATATTCTGAATTATTAAGCTTTGTTAGCAGCAGCAGCGAGCGGTTTATTTTGACAAGCTTCTCGATCGAATATTGCATATCACCTATCAATTGAGCTTGTTCAGCATTTATTTCGGTTTCCGATAAAAGTTCAAGCTTGGTACGCATAACAGCAAGTGGTGTTTGCACTTCGTGCGATGCATTTTCGCTAAATTCTTTTACAGCGTTATATTCTTTTAAAGCTCTGTCTGTCATGTTTTGCAGAAAGCTGTTCAATTCTTTAAATTCAGCAGTAGAGGTAGCCGGTAAAACCAGTTTTTCTTTATTGCCGAGTGTGAATTGTTCTATGCTCTTCAAAGTTTGTTTGAAGGATGATAGGATATACTTTGATACCAGCCTGCCGCTGATGAGTACACTTAGGGTGATCAAACCAATCTTCCAGGCCAGGGCGTAAACCATCCCCATAATGATCTGCTTGCCTTGGGTAACGTAATTGTAGGTTGATACCGCGTACACCTTATTATTGATCTTGTAGTACGAAGTAACATCCATACGGCACTCATCCCGCTTTAATTCAGCATTGTAAAAACTATAGTTTTTAGTCTGCATTTTAACAGGAGGCATGGTAGCAACTTCTTTAACAGTTATTGGTCTGTCTAAAATGTACTGATGCGGTGGTTGGCCTGCTTTTAATTGTTCGGCAACTTTATCAGTAACGTCTCTAAGCCGTGTGATCTCTGCTTTGTTGATATTGCTTTTTATGCTGCGATACGAAATGATCATGGTGAACGGCGTTACCAAGAACACAACGCCCATTATCCAATAAGTAAGCTTATTAATTAATTTCATACCCCTGCCTCTTTAAAACGATAACCCAACCCATAAACAGTATCAATATAGTCGGTGCCGTTTAATTGGGATATTTTGCGCCTTAGATTTTTAACGTGCTGATAAACAAAGTCTAAGTTATCCAAATTGTCGGTATAGTCGCCCCAAAGATGGGTGGCAATAGCTTGTTTTGACAATACCCTGTTTTTATTGACTATAAAATACATCAGCAGGTCAAATTCCTTACGGGTTATATCAAGCAACTCACCATTGATAAAAGCTTGTAAGGTATCGGTATTCAGGTTTATTTCATTAAAGCTAACAACGTTGGCATTTGTTGCCATTGGGTTTTTACGACGGTAGATGGCACGCAGACGGGCATGCAGTTCGCTAAGATGAAAGGGTTTGGTAATGTAATCATCAGCGCCGCCCTCAAGGCCTCTGATCTTATCGTCAAGAGCTTCCTTTGCAGATATAATGAGTACAGCGCTTTGGATGTTCTCCTGCTTAATAAGTTTCAGCAGATCAAGGCCGTTCCCATCGGGTAACATGATGTCAAGCAGTACGCAATCGTAATCAACTGACAGCAGTTTGTCACGCGCTCTAAGATAGGTATCGACCACATCACAAATGTAGCCTTCTCGCACCAGGAAATCCTCGATGCTGGCTCCAAGTCGTTGATTGTCTTCAAGCACAAGTACTGTCATAACCACAAATATATGTTGCAATTTTGAAGTAAATTTGAAATGCGCTTATATAAATAAGTTTGCTGAAGGCGGATACAGGTCAAAAAACGCAACAACATATCCATGAAAAACTGATCGGGAAAGCCAGGGAATGGCTTTCCACGACCAGTCTCTCGGTAAGTGAGATCGTTTCCGCGCTTGGTTTTGAATACGCACAATCTTTTAGCACGATTTAAGAAGAAGACCAACTTTTCACCGCTGGCATTCAGGGCGAAATTCGATCAAACCGATACTGACCGCCTTTTATCCTTATAAAATGTCAAGGTCTCGTGCAACATAGTAGCTTGGCACCAGTGGTCGAAAACTCGTATGGCTACGTAGTTTTGAAACATCCTGAATACCTTTAAAAGGATCGTTAAGCGGTCCTTCGTTTTCGTCGAAGGTTCCATCTAACTGGCCAACCGACTCTGCCAATTCATAAAGTGTAATCGGTGCATCATCGGCCAAATTAAATATCTCACCGCCCAATCCTTCGGTGGTCAATAAAACCATTAAGGCCTGCGCTACATCAAGGTGATGCACCATGTGCATGCGCGCCCCCGATTGCATCTGCAGCTTCTTGATGTACGGAATGATCTCAGCAATGTGTGGGTCTTTGTCGCCGTACACAAAGCCTAGTCTCAGTACCCTTACATCGAAACCGTGTTCTCGTTGCAAATTGAGCAGCTCCTGTTCGGCCGCTATCTTGCTGGAAGAATAAGCTCTCGGATCATTAATATCTACTTGCTCATCTTCCCTGGCAGGTCGGCCATATCCCGAACTATATACGTTGCTGGTGCTTGTAAATACAAATCGCTTTACACCGGCATCCATAGCTGCTTGCGCAAGGGCAATGCTGCCTTCGCGGTTGGTTTTAATAATACCTTCGTTGTCTGTAAAGGTGCGGAATAACGCAGCGAGGTGAATCACTGCATCCATACCTGCCACTGCAGGCGGCAAAGTTGCGGGGTCATAAAGGTCGCCAATAATAGGTTTTGCACCAATTGTAATTAGTTCGGCGGCTCTATCAGCATCCCTTACCAATATGGTTACATCATGTCCTTTAGCGATTAGTCTTGGCACAAATCTGCTTCCTACTTTTCCGGTTGCCCCGGTTACAAGAATCTTCATAGTTCATAAATTTAATGTCCCACAAAGCTCCGTTATGGCGGGATAATCTGCCAATCACTACCAAACCAATAATTATAATTATCAAACCTTCCTAAAACCGTTAGGCGTGGTGCCGGTAGCACGTTTAAAATAATTATTGAAGTATGCGGGGTACTCAAAACCCAGCGCGTATGCTATCTCGGCAACGCTCCAATCGCTGTGATGCAAAAGGGCTTTGGCTTCAGCTATAATGCGTTTGGCGATATGAGCCGAAGTCGGGTGGCCGGTTACCTCCTTTACGGCCCGGTTCAAATAATTTACATGCAGCGATAATTGTTCGGCATAATCATGGGGCGTACGTAAACTAAGCGGTTCGCTACTCCGTTCTATGGGGAATTGCTTTTCAAGCAGATCCATAAATAACCGAGCAACACGAGTTGCGCCATTTCTGGAATGTGAAAGATTTTTTGGTGGTTGGATGCGCAGAGCTTCGTGTATAATTAGGGAGATGCAGTTTTTGATCAAGTCACTTTTATGCGGATAATCTCCGTCATACACGGATAAGATTTTTTTGAAAATGCCAGTCATGAAAGCTGTTTGAGCCTCATCGAGCTTAATAACCGGATTTTCGCCAATCCTGAAAAGGGGAGAATCTTTTAGTTCACGGGCACTGATGAAATTTTCAGTAAAAATACAAGCATAGCCGCTGGTGCGGTGTACGCGCCGGACGAGTGTATGCGCTACTTTAGGATTGATGAAGAACAATACTGTTCCTTTGATCTCCAATAATTCCCCGCCATAATTGATGGTCATGTCACCGTTCACAAGGCCCATTTTATAAAAGTCGCGGCGGCCGGCGCTAACCGGTACAGCTTCCGAATGCGACAGCGCATGCACCTTAAACCCTGTCAGTTTTAACTCCGTTAAGTCCAACCCAGGGATGCCGGTAGTTTCTTCGTTTGACATGTGCCAAAATTAATAAAATCAAACCTTAATTGTAGGTCACTCAAAGTTCATATCGTTAATTCGGTTTGCTCATCTTCGGCATTATTTTAGCTCGTATATCAGATATGAGCTGGACTTGCCCAAGTTGCGATCGTGAACTGCCCTAGAAGGATTACCGGCACTATTGCCAACGGGTTAGTCTTGATACCCTGTTCGAAGGTCGATGACCTGATTTAGTGCTGGCGTTTGATAAGATACTTGCGGAGGTGGCCGACTGGGAAAAAGTGCTGGTAGGTGTAACGCCAAACTGTATCGTTTTTACGCGAAGGGTGGGCTTTTTAATTATCCGGCCAATGAAAAAATGGTTGGATATTAAATTTTATTCTGCTGGGCCGCATCCCGAAAAGCCTGTCATCAAAAGCAAAGCGGTTGGAAACAAATTTGAAAATCATATCCGTGTAGATACAGCCGATGATATCAGACCCGGTTTGTTCGTTTACATCAGACAGTCTTACGAGTTGATGCGAAGGAAGCGGTCGAACTCGGATATCGTTCATCTTAATGAAGCTGAGCGATCCGGAGAGGATCAATCGTCATAAAAAGCTTTTATACTCCAATATTTTAAGGTAATAAAAGATCAGCGAGCGAATTAAAATTAAGTTATTAAAAGAAGCCGTCATCGCTTTAAACTCTTCAACTACCTGAACTTTTTTTCGGCAAACGCCTGCGACCTTTGTGGCATGGTAGAGATCAAATTTCCCGATATCAAACAAGGTCAAGGACCTGTAGTAATGCTGAACCTGATAAAGTTTAAAGACAAAAAGGTTTATTTTGATGAGTATATCCCGGCTTTTGAGCAGGTGGTAAAGCAACTGGCTATTGAAGGTGTTAAGGTAAGGTTTGTAAGCGAAGTGGTGGCAAACATAGTTGCCGATGAAAACGAACAATGGGACGAGGTTGTACTTGTAGAGTACCCAAGTGCTGAAGCCTTTATCACCATTGCGCAAAGCGAGATTTATCAGACAATAGCTAACCGGCTCCGCATAGCCGGGACTGCGGAACTTAAACTGATCATGACCCGGCAAATTGATTTTTAAAGGTTATACTTGCCTAATGTCTCAACTTATTTTGCGCAATTTTGCTTTACATGTGGTACTTGCTCCTGATGAAAAGGAGCAGGTACTTACATTAATGCATCGTAAAAGCTTTAAGAAGCGGGAGTTGTTGGTGACACCTGGTGAAACAGAGAGGCATATCTACTTTGTTGAAGAAGGCTGTTTGCGGATGTATCATACTGATACGGATGGCCAGGAGCATAATCTTTGCTTTTATCCTGAAAATTGGTGGGCTTGTGATAATGTTAGTTTTTTTAAGAAAAAGCCTGCAACTCATACTATACAAGCGCTTGAAGATTCTGAGCTGTGTTATTTCACCCTGACGGATCTGGAAAATCTTTTTAATCGTGTTCCAAAACTGGAGCGGTTCTTCCGAATCCTGATCCAGAACGGATTTGACATGTACCAACGAAGGGTTACCTCAAACCTTTCCTTAACTGCCGAACAACGATATCTGGAGTTTCGGGGGCATTATCCCGGTCTTGAGCAGCGTATCAATCAAAAACACATTGCCAGCTATTTGGGCATCACAGCGGCCTTCCTTAGTATGATGCGGAAGGAAAAAGACCTTTAGATAATGTATAGCCCACTGTAAAGAAATAACTAATTATGAAGGCGAGTTAGTCTAACCATTCATTTATGCAGTAAAAGATCTTAGTTTCGTTGGCTGGTAACTGCAGTTATGGAGCAAGCCCAATTACCGATAATTTGATGGCAGTGTTTAGATATGTAAAGGATTGATTACAGGATAAAATTATATAGGCAAATATCTCACATCTTCCGTTGCGCCTTTTCCCAAACAGAACTTTGCTTTTTTGTGAAATAACGGATAATGCCTGCTAATACAGCGTAATTCATTACGCAGAAATAGTAGGGGATGAACAAGGCTTTTATCCTGATCTGTCGCTTCTCCATTACAAAACCTAAAAATGCAAGGCAGTAAAATAATACCTGTGCTGCAAACAGGGCTGTGTAAAACCAAGTTGTGCCATTAATAACCAAGGCCATGTTAATTACAAATGCCAGTATCAAAAAGAAAGGTGTAACGGTCCAGCGTAAAACGCGATGACTTACATACTGAAACGACAGGATAGGGTATTTAAATGAAAACAAAAGGCTCTTTAAACGCAGGATAGATTGTATGCCGCCTGCTGCTATACGTATTTTGCGTTTTAATTCTTCAGCAACGTTTTCTGATGCCGTTTCTACGGCGTAAGCATCAGGCTCGTAAATGATATGATAGCCTTGTTCAGCTATAAACATCGAGATCATAAAATCGTCCAACACGGTATCAGCCGGCACATCCTGGTAAAGGTCGCGTCGTACGCTGAATAATTCGCCTGCGGCACCAACAACAGAGTACAATTCAGAATCCCATTTCTTTAATGTTGATTCGTATTTCCAGTAGAAACCCTCACCAGCGGCACTTGCATCTGCATTAGTATCAATATGCACGCGTTTTTCACCTGCAACCGCACCAACCGTGCGGTCGCTGTAATGGCGGCAAATCCGCACTATGGCCTCTGGGTTCAAAAAGGTATTGGCGTCGGTGAAAACTACGGTTTCCGTATCTACATATTCCATTGCACGGTGTACCGCCGCAATTTTACCGGCGCGCTCCGGTCTGTGCAATAAAGTTATCTCCGGAAATTGAGCAATGATCTCCGGCGTATTGTCTGATGAGCCATCGGTAACAAAAACATATTTAAGCTTGCCTGCCGGGTATTGCAGCGCCAGGCTGTTTTTGATCTTCTCCGCAATGAAATGAGATTCGTTATAGGCAGCAACAACAAGCGTGCAGGTTGGTAACTCATCATCGGCAACAACAGGCAAGATAGGTTTACCTTTAGCCGCCCGTTTGGCTTTGATTATAAAGTAAAGCAGAAATCCGTAGCCCACAAAAGTATAGGCAACTATAAAAAGACTGATCCACAGTACCGCAATCATGATACCTTGTTAACCGTAAAACCAAGTTTAGTACTGTCTTTACTATTGGCAACATTCCACCACAAAGCCCTGAAAAGGATACTGATGAAGTTGTATTTTTTCTCCTTTGTGTAGTTGATGATATTACGGGGAACAACCAATAAAACGAAGTAGACATAAAATACCAGCGCTTTAAAGGCAGGCGCATTTCTCCTGATAAAGAGTATGCGATTGCGGTTCATAAAGTACTCTTTAAAGGCACTTTTTTTACCTACTGTCATCGATTCTTTGTGGTATATGGTAGCGTCGCCACGCACCCAGGCCTGGTAGCCAGATTTATTGATACGTTCGCCCCAATCAACCTCTTCATAATAGATGAAGAAATTATCGGCCATTAAGCCTGCTTTTTCGCAGGTTTCTTTCTTTACCATCATAGCACCACCATGGCAGTAACCGGTTTGGCCAAGCAGGTTATCGTACTGCCCAAGGTCTTTTTCGCCTTTGCCTACCGCGCGGTTGCGACAGGTGTAGTAATCAACCAGGGTAAACCCAACATACTGAATAATGCTTCTGTCAAAATCGTAAACCAGTTTTGGAGAGATGATGCCTACTTGAGGGTGAGTGTCTAATATCTCTACCAGTTTTTGCACGAGTCCTGGCGTAAACTCGGTATCGTTATTCACCAGAAAATAATAGTCGCCGGTTGCCTGTGCAATACCGATGTTGTTACCGCCTGAGAAGCCCTCATTGGTTTCAGACCGGATAAACTTTACATCCGGAAACTTAGTGGTCCACAGCGGTACCGGGTTTACGGTGCTGCCATTGTCCACTACGATCACTTCCAGTTCGGGGTAGGTATTGGTTTCGGCAATAGATACTAAAAGCTCTTCGGTTATTTTATCCTGATTAAAATTAATGGTAACAACTGATACCTTTTTCATGCGTATATAATATGGCCTAATATTACTAAAAAACATTCTCATCTACGTTCAAAGGCTGACACAAGTTTTACAAAAGAAATTTTCGTTGAAAATATTTTAAATGCAACTTTGATGCAATAAAAATTATTGAGTATGGTTGATGTAATTATAATAGGTGGAAGTTTTGCAGGCTTATCGGCAGCGATGGGGTTAGGCAGATCGTTAAAGAACGTGATGGTTATAGACAATAACGACCCATGTAATAAAAAGGTAGCGCATTCGCATAACTTTATTGCACATGACGGGGCCTCACCTGCACAAATAGCTCTTTCGGCGCGGCAACAGGTGTTAAAATATCCGTCGGTAAGTATATTGAATGATACGGTTCTTGAAGCAAGACCCAACAACACCCATTTTGATGTGAGGACTGCATCCGGTAATTTATTTACTGCCCGAACATTGATAATTGCAAGCGGCGTTAATGATATTTTGCCAAATATAGAAGGATTTGCTGCTTGCTGGCCAACATCCATCATTCATTGCCCTTATTGCCATGGTTATGAAGAGCGGGGCAAAATGCTGGCGGTTATTGCCAACGGCGATGAGGGTTTTGAGTACGCCCGGCTTATCCATAACTGGAGTAAATATTTAACGGTATTTACCAACGGGCCAGCCACGTTTACCCAGTTACAGCGGGCTAAGTTAGAGAATAATAACATTGCAATTATTGAATCGCCCATTGCTTCATTGATACATCATAATGGGCAGGTTAGTCACGTTACTTTGACAAACGGCGGTGCACTACCTGTTGATTTTATATTTTACAAGCCTGCTTTTGGTCAAAAAAGTGACGTACCAATGCAACTTGGTTGCGATTTAACTAAAGCCGGACATATCCAGGTCAATATGTTTGGTGAAACTTCAGTTCCCGGTGTTTTTGCAATAGGGGATTGTGCGTCGCCCATGCGCAGCGTTGCCAACGCTGTGGCCGCAGGAAACTTTACAAGTGCATACGTTAATAAGCTTTTGATAGAAGAAGATTTTTAATAACAGAATATTGAGCAAGCCACAGGTGCTTTTTGTAGATTAGCTTTTCGGCTAAGCATTTCTGAATCCTAAGTCGGATACGAACAATCTAAATTAAAGACGATGGCTGTACCTTTAATAGTTTATCAACGTGAGTTAACGCTCAGTTCTGAAGAGTTTGTTGATGTATTAAAACGTAGCACGCTTGCAGAGCGCAGGCCGGTTGATGACGCCGAACGCATTGAAGCGATGTTGCAAAATGCAAACCTTATGATCACCGCCCGCCACAATGGTAAGTTGATAGGCGTATCACGTTCGCTAACGGATTTCGCCTTCTGTACCTATCTATCAGATCTGGCTGTTGACGAAAGTTATCAGAAGCAGGGTATAGGTGCCAGGCTCATCTACGAAACAAAAAAACACTCTGTAAAGGCAAAATTGATCTTATTAGCTGCACCCAAAGCAGTCAACTATTATCCAAAAACCGGAATGACAAGCTTTAGTCACTGTTTTCTGCTCGATGATATCAATGATCTGAAGGTTAAGTAATGCTACCAATTTTGGCCTGTTTAAGCCTAAGATGCAATTGAGCTTTAAAACAAATTAATTTGAGCTTTAAAACAAAATCATTCTTCCTCGCCCAGCCTACCTTTGCTTTATCAAAACAAGATAATTATGGCAAAGATTTGGTTTATAACAGGCGCGTCTCGAGGTTTAGGACGTAGTCTTACAGAAGCAGTTTTAGCATCCGGTGATAGAGTGGCTGCAACTGCGCGCGATAGTAAAAATTTAGAGCACTTTGTTGAACAATACGGAGACTCAATATTACCCTTGCAGTTGGATGTGAATAATAAAGAGGAAGTGCACAGCGCGATTGCAAGCACTATCGAAAAATTTGGCGGTATAGATGTGTTGGTTAACAATGCCGGGTTCGGGATCACCGGCGCTGTAGAAGCTTACAGCGATGAGCAGGTCCGCAGCCAGTTGCAAACTAATTTATATGCACCTATAGAAATAACGCGTGCCGTTCTTCCGCACATGCGCAAAAAAAGATCAGGGCATATTTTGCAAATCAGTTCAATTGGTGGGCGCGTTGGTAGCGGCGGCGTATCTGTTTATCAGGCAGCTAAATTTGGTTTAAGTGGCTTTAGTGAAGGCTTAGCAATTGAAGTTGCTGACGTTGGCATTAAAGTTACTTGCATAGAACCTGGTGGATTCCGTACAGATTGGGCCGGCGACTCAATGACGTATGCTCCCGAAATTGAAGGCTATGATACGGTCAATAAAAGATCAGCTCAATTTAAAAGCGGAAATTTTAAGCCCACAGGCGATCCGGATAAGGCAGCAGAGGTTATCATCAACATTGTTAACGAAACGGAGCCCCCTTTACACTTGCTGTTAGGTAGTGATGCGGTAGGGATTGCAAAACATTCTGAAGCCGCTAAATTGAGAGAGTTGGAAAAGTGGGAGCAGGTGAGTATGTCTACAGATGCTGATGATGCAGAAAACTTTTTTGAGTCAGAAGTTGGAAAGCGTTTTCTAAGCTTGAAAAAATAAAATTATCGTGGCAAGGCTGTTAAGGCCTTGCCTTTTTGTTATTTTGATTTATGTCACAAATTGAAAAACCTATGATCTCTTATTCCTGCTACTTTACACGAAATCGCGAAGGGGAGCAGTTTGTGCCAGAACATACCTTTAGTTATCAAATATCAGGTACGCTTACGATAACTGATGCAACAGCTACAAGTGTTTTTAACGAGGGTGACTTTAGGCTTATTAAAAGAAATAGCCTTGTAAAATATATAAAACAGCCGCCTGCAACGGGGGGCGAATTTAAGTCTGTTTCCATTTACCTTACCCAGGAAGCATTGCGGAACTTTTGTATTGCTAATGGCTATACATCAACCCATCAGTTGGGTACGCCATCGATCATAACCCTTCAGTCTAATAACCTGTATAAAAGTTTTATGGATTCTCTAAGTCCGTACAGGGATGCCGGGACTGAAGTACTTCCGCAACTTCAGAAGCTTAAAGTTAATGAGGCCATATTGATCCTGCTGCAAACCAAACCTGAACTGGCCGATATCCTCTTCGATTTTAACGAGCCCGGAAAGATAGATCTGGAAAGTTTTATGGAAAAGAACTTCCATTTTAATGTGCAGATGAAGCGTTTTGCCTATTTGACAGGACGAAGTTTGGCAACCTTTAAGCGCGATTTTGAAAAAAAATTTAATACTACTCCAGGTAAATGGCTATTAAACAGGCGACTTAAGGAAGCATATTTTCAAATAAAAGAAAAAGGTCGTCCTGTTTCTGAGGTTTATCTCGACGTTGGTTTCGAAGATCTCTCACACTTTTCTTTTGCGTTCAAGAATAAGTTTGGTAAGCCGCCTTCTAAGATTGCTTAAAAAATCAACAATTGATCGCATTAAATAAACGTTAATTTATCGTAGCTTTAATGTTATCCAATTGTTAAGCCAATGCGTGCATTTGTTAGATATGCCTTGATTGCCAGCCTTATGTTGTTGGCGGATGTATTGCACGCGCAAGGCAATATCATACGTGTTGATTTCTACAAAGATCCATTTGTGATTAACGTCGGTCAGTCTTTAAATGTCGACTTACCTGATAATCCAACGGCCAAAAACCTGCAGGCCGCACAACAGCAATTACAGATAACTAACACCAAGCCCCTGATAGACGCACTGCTTGCGTACAAGAACGAGCATAAATTGAACGATTGGATGTATTATCAACTGATCAGAAGGGTTGCGCAGCAGATAGCTCCTAAAGACATAAATTATGCAAAATACACTTTCTATAAGTGGTTTATATTAAATGGCTCCGGGTACGATGCACGGTTGGCGCTCTCTCACAACAAGGTTATCTTTTACGTTTATAATAAAGAAGAGATAAGGGATATCCCATATTTTATGGTGGATGACAAGCAGTTCGTTTGTTTAAATATCCACGATTATGCAAATGCTAATTTGAATGACGATCCGCCGAAACCAGTGCCGCTACCTGTGCCCGGTGATGCAAGATCCTTTTCTTACAAGGTAAACCTGATGCCCGATTTTCGGCCGAATATGGAAGTGGAGAAGGACCTTTCATTTCAGTATGCGCATAAAACCTACCACTTTAAAGTAAAGGTAAATGCCGATCAGCAGAATGCCTTTATCAATTATCCAGGCGTTGATTTTGAGACTTATTTCAATATACCCTTGAGTAAGGAAACCTACAGCTCGCTAATCCCGATACTTAAGAAAAACGTCATCGGGATGGATGAGAAAACAGGTGTTGACTACCTGATGCGTTTTACCCGTTACGCGTTCTTATATGAGAACGATGAACAGAACTACGGTAAGGAAAAACGATTGTCGCCCGGCGAAACGCTTGCATCAAACTATAGCGACTGTGACGACAGGGCAGCCCTGTTTTTCTATCTAGTGAAAGAGATCTATAATCTGCCCATGATAGCTATGCTTTACCCTACGCACATTACCATGGCGGTAGGGTTTAACAAGCCTGTAGGTGAGCCCATTATTTATAAGGGTAAAGCATACTCTGTGTGCGAGCCAACACCACAGGCAGAGGATCTAAGTATTGGCCAGCTATCTGCTAAACTAAAGAGTGTTCCGTTTAAGATAGTTTACGCTTATGAGCCGAGGTAACTATCCCAAAAAATTATCGCTTTCACGATAAGCTTGTATAACACGTTGCTCGCCCTCTTTACCGGGCCGGGAGTTGCCATGCTCCATTCCCAAAACACCTTTGTAGCCTTTCTCGTGCAAAAATTTAAAGATGTTCTTGTAGTTTACTTCACCTGTAGTGGGTTCGTTACGGCCCGGATTATCGCCTATCTGGAAGTAACCTATCTCGTCCCACGTTAGCTTAATATTGTTTATAAGGTTACCCTCATTTTTAGCCATGTGGTACATATCATATAAAATTTTGCATGATGGGCTATTAACCCCTTTACATATCATATAAGTTTGCGCAGATGTTCGCAAATAAAGGTCAGGTGTATCGCTTAAAGGCTCTAATACCATTATAATTCCGTGTGGCTCCAGTATTTCAGCACCTTTGCGCAGGGCGGTAATTACGTTTGCACTCTGGATATCTAACGGCAGGTTGCGCTGAAAATCTCCGGGTACTACCGTCGCTAATTTGCCACCGCAGCGTTTTGAAACCTCAACAGCCTGCCGGCATCCTTTTAAAAATATATCGATATTTTCCTGCTTGCCTGTTGCTAATGTATTTGCACCATTGCCGCCTTTATCAACCACAAAAACGCCCATCTGCATACCTAATTTTGAAAGCAGGCTTCCTATTTTTTCCTGTTCGGCAGGCGAGCGGCCTGCCATGCCATTATCTTCAATTGAACGGAAACCCTGATCATACATGAATTTGATCTGATCAAGGAAATCAGCACCGGCAGAGTTTTTAAACATGCCATCGTGCGGGGCATAATTAAGGTTAAATGTTTTACCTGTGGTAGCTGTGGCTGTAGCATTATCACTATTACAGCTTGCCGCTGTACTGCCCAAAACGGCGTTACCTGTTAGTACTGCACCTGCTGCGAGCGCGCTGTTCTTTAAAAAACTGCCTCTGTTCATGTCGGTTTAAAATAGGTTAATAAGCGGCTGTAATATCATATTTTTTATGATGATTACCATAAGCCGCGGTAATTTATTCTGATGATGCTTTGTTAGTTTGCTGTTTTACAGCACTGTTCCGGATGAAAAGCAAAGCCATTAATGCACCGGTAAAAGCAAGCAAAGCCGAGATGCGCATTACCTTACCATAGGCCGAAATAAAGCTTTGCTGATATGCTTGCTCTATGGTTTGTTTTTCGCTTTGCTGGATGTCTTTTGGCGGTTTGGCATTACCGAGGTTATTGCTTTGCTGCAAAACTTCTTGTTTTGTATTACCGGATAGCTTTACGTTTTTTAATTCTGTTTGCAATGCACCCGAGAAAAATACTACTGCCAGCGCACCCAAAATAGCATTAGCGAAAACATTGGCTACACGGGTAACTGCGTTGTTAACACCAGATGCCACGCCAGAAAAATGCTCACTTACTGAACCCATCACTGCGGCAGTTAAAGGCGATACTGTGAATGACATGCCCAAGCCAAACAGGATGATGCCGGGTAAGAAGGTTGTCCAGTAATCAGAAGGGCCCGCGGTTTGTTTTACAAATGATAACACCAGCAAGCCTATACCGGCAAGGGTAGGGCCGCCTATCAAAAATGATCTTGGGCCGTGTTTGTCGGCTAACGCCCCGGCAAAACGGGCAATGCTAATCATCAGCAAGGTGAAAGGCAAGAAGGTTAGGCCTGATTGAAGTTGACTATAACCCTGTATTTGTACCATGTTTAAACCCAGGAACAACATGCCCGCACCTAAGCCTGCGTACAGGAACAGCGTAAGCAGGTTGGCCCCGCTAAAGGTCATGTTTTTAAAAAGCTGTAAAGGCATCATAGGATAAGAGATTTTCTTTTCTATCATTACGAAAGTGAAAAGCAAAATCACGCCGGCTGAGAGCGAACCGTATACCTGCCAATGCTGAAAGCCCAAGGCTGGCATCCGCAGAAAGCCGAATGTTAAAGTGGCCAATCCCAAAGCTATAGAAACAGCCCCCCAAATATCTATTGCAGGGTCTTCATCCGCTTCGCGGCTTTCGGCAACCTGCTTCCACAAAATGATCAACGCCGCTATGCCAATCGGAATATTAATGAAAAAGATGTAACGCCATAAACCGGCATCTGCGAAAGCACCACCCAAAATTGGGCCACCCATGGTAACCACGGTAGTAAAAGCCGACCATGTGCCGATGGCCTTGCCGCGTTCTTTGTCATCGATAGAAGAGGATATAAGCGATAAACTGCCGGGTATCATAAATGCGCCGCCCAACCCTTGCAAAACCCTGAATACAATGAGCCAGGTAACATCTGCAGCAAAACCGCAGGCCGCCGAACCACAAATGAATACAAATATACCGGCCATAAAAACCTTTTTGCGCCCCAGCTTATCGCCCAGCGAACCGCCGATGAGAATAAGCGCAGCAAGTACCAATAGATAGGCGTTCAGCAACCAGAAGAGATCGGTAGCGCCGGCGTTAAGGCTTTTCTGCAGGGCAGGCAGCACTACGTTTAACGCAGTGCCATCAATAAACGCCATGGCCGATGCCATTATGCACGATACCATTACCCATTTACCGGCCTTACTACTTAACGCTACCGTTGCCATAGTTTGATATTTATTGTTTGTAGGGTTTTACAAACAGAGTAAAGCTATCTATAAAATCTCAAACGAATTACACTAAGGTGTTTTAAATATCGAATAAACTTTGTAATTATGCCGTACCAATTTTAATCAACAGACACCCTTCATTTTTTGTTATGCACCCACTGAAGGAATATCAGATGTGGCCCGACGCAGACCTGCTTATGATGCTTCGGGATAACGACCGTATGGCGTTTGAGGTACTTTATAATAAGTATTCCTCAAAGGTATATGCTGTGGCGTATAACCTGTTCAGAGATAAGGATGTATGTGAAGATCTTGTACAAGAGCTATTTATAGATCTTTGGGCGAAACGGTCAACGCTCAGGATATCGTCGTTAGAGTGGTACTTAAAAGTTGCCATCAAAAACAGGGTGCTGATGTACATTCGCTCAAAAAAAGCCACTTTAGACTTATCAGCGATCGCCATGCTTACTGAAAAGTGCAGCACAGATAGTAAAGTGATTCAAAATGACATCGCTGCCATTTTAGACGAAAACGTAGGCCGCCTTCCTGATCGTTGTAGGGAAATTTTTACACTTAGCCGTAAAGAGTACCTCTCAAACAAGGAGATAGCGCTGCGATTAAACATCTCGGTTAAAACAGTAGAGAATCAAATGACCATCGCTCTTCGCCATTTACGCACCGGCCTTACAGATTACCTGCCTGCGGTAATAGCTGCACTTCTTTTGCAGTTGTTTTAAACCGCTTACTTGCCAAATCAAATTGTTTTTATTTTTCTAAAAATATTTTATGCCTGCTTAGGGGATAGCCTTTGGCGTGGCATCTTACATCTATAAACCGAATGAGAAAGTTCACTTTTCTGAGAAAAAAAATCGAAGCCAAAGACCGCGCTTTGCAGGAAAACCTCGTGCAAAAATATTTTGACGAGCTTGACCTAAGCAAGCAAACGGATGCTGCCGGCTTTGATAACGATGCTGTTTATAACCGCATAACGCAACAAATTGATGCTATGCCGGCAGTTAAAGTGAATAGCAAGAAACAGTGGATAGCAGCAGCATCTGTTATTGCAGTATTAGCTACTGCAGGTGCGTTGTACCAAAACATGGACCAGGTAATGGATGTGGTATCGCCCATTGCGCAAAAGCAACAGGTTACAGCAGGCAGCCAGGTGGCAAACTTGACGTTGTCTGACGGTACAAAGGTATGGCTTAACGGCGGTAGTAAACTAAGCTATCCCGAAACCTTCAGAGGAGATAAACGGGAAATAAGAATTACCGGCGAGGCATTTTTGGAAGTGGCTCACAACGACAAAATTCCTTTCATCGTCCGTAGCGGAAGCGTGCGTACGCAGGTGTTAGGCACAAGCTTTAACGTTAAGGCTTATCCTAACGAAAACTTTGTAAAGGTTGACGTAGCAACAGGTAAAGTAGGTGTTATGGCACCTAAACAACAAACTGTGTTCTTGACACCTCAGCAGGAAGTAATACTTGATAACAAAACAGGTAAAGTAACCACCACCAGAAATGTTGATGTAAATGCATTAACCGGCTGGAGGGATGGCAGCTTTATTATAAAAAATATGCCGCTTGCCGAAGTTTTGAATGTGATACAGCGCCGTTTTGGTGTACAAATCAAAGCTGATAACAACCTTTCGCAATGTTCAATAACCGCCAATTTTACCAATGTGTCTTTACAAAATGTAATGAAGATCATCTCTAAACTGGTGAAGGGGAAGGCGATACAAGGCGCGGATGGCAACAGTTACCAATTAAAGGGCAAAGGCTGCTAAAAATTTAAACAGAAAACCAATTGTAATTAATAGATAAAAATCCATTAACACCTAAATTAATACTGAATGAGAAGATAAATACATAAAAAAACCCTGTCAAATGGGCATTTGAACAGGGCGATTAAAATGCCGGGTTATTATTAAGTGTACGTAACAGAGGGTCGAATTCTTAACGTAGCACTTGAATTTCAAACACTTTAATTTATTCAAATCTATGAATATATCTCTATTATCAAATGGAGTAGTTCGTTATGCATTAATATTAATGAAATATACCTCGCTTGCCTGCTTTGTAGTTTGTTTGATGTGTTTAACTGCCATTGCAGATACATCTTACGGACAGAGATTTTTAGAGCAAAACGTAACGTTGCAGGTTAAGAACCAAAAGCTTACGGATGTGCTTGATAAGATCGCATCTAAAAATCAAGTTAAATTTGCTTACGCAGATAACTTGTTAAAGCAGTCGTACAGGGTAAATATCAACGTAAACAACAAGAGCGTTAAAGAAGTGCTCAACCAGGTTTTAACTCCGTTTAACCTGGCCTACAAAGTAATTGACGATGTAATAGTTATATCAGACAGGAGCGAGGTACAAACCACAACAGGGTCGGCAATTGGTGCACCTAACGCGGTACGCGTACAGGGCACCGTTGTAGATGATACCGGCCTTGCTTTACCAGGTGTAAGCGTAAAAGTAAAAGGCACCGGTACAGGTACCGTGACCGATGTGAACGGCAGGTTCGCCTTAGACGCACCGGGCCCTGATGCAGTATTGGTTTTCAGCTTTATTGGTTTTGATAGCCAGGAAATTCCTGTGGGTAATCGAACTAATTTTAAAGTTCAGCTTAAAGCATCGCAAAATTCTTTAAACGAAGTAGTAGTTGTGGGTTACGGCACACAAAAACGCGTAAACGTTATCGGCGCTGTTGACCAGGTAACTGCAAAAGCTATAGAAGGTAAACCTGCAGTGAATTTAACGCAGGCCCTGCAAGGAACTTCCCCAAACCTTATCATACAACAAACAAGCAATGAGCCGGGTGCTTACCAAACTATTAACATTCGTGGTGTTAGTACGTTTGGTAATAACAACCCGCTCATTGTAATTGACGGCATCACCGGCGGCGACCTTAACCTCCTTAACCCTAATGATATCGAAAGCGTTTCGGTGTTAAAGGATGCAGGTAGTGCTGCTATTTACGGTTCACGGTCATCAAACGGTGTAATTTTAGTTACTACTAAAAAAGGTAGTAAAAACACTGCAGCATCGCTTACCTACAATGGTCAGGCGGGTATACAGGTTCCTCGCGTAGGTTACAAACCGGTACACGCCTGGGAAAACGCTGTATTACGTAACCAGGCAGTTGTAAATGCGGGTTTAACACCTATTTACTCGCCAGAGCAGATCCGCCAGTTTCAGCAAACAGGCGATCAGAAATGGTTCCTGGATGAGATACTACAGAATGCACCGCAACAAAGCCATAACTTGAGCCTGTCTGGCGGTAATGCAAATTCATCGTACCTGATATCTGCTGGCGTGTTAGACCAACGTAACAATCTTGTTGGGCCGGGTTACGGTCTGCGCAGGTACAACTACCGCATGAACCTGACTTCTGAATTTGGGAAATTGAAGGTAACCGGTATCTTATCATATTCTCGTACCGAAATTAAAGAGCACTCTTTTAATACCGGTACTTTGATCGTTGATGCAGGCCGTACGCCAACCTACTATCCAATCAAAGATGCCAACGGAAACTATTTAACTAACGATGTATTAGCCGAATTTAATCCGCTGGGTATCCTTGAAAAAGGTGGTTACCGCAAACGCGATAACGATAATGTGTTTGGTAATTTAACAGCTGAATTAAACGTTACCAAAGATTTTAAATTGAAAGGCGTGTTTGGTGGTACGTTGCTGTCAAACCATTTGTTTACGAGGGTAATGCAGGTGAACTTTCTACCAAAAGGTAGCTACGGTGCAGACAGGAACACAAATGATGATAACAACAAAAACTTGTTCACCAACGCACAGTTTTTGGCGCAGTACACCAAAACCATTGCGAAAGATCATAACGTAGATGTTTTGTTAGGTGTGGCTAATGAGTCGACTACAGACCGGTCAAACTACATCCGCCTTAAATTTACCGACCCAGAATTAGGTACGCCAATAACAGGTACAACGGTTGAGGCTTCACCATCTAACCTTAACACGAGCGAAACAAGTTTAAATTCGTTGTTTGGTCGTGCGTCTTACTCATACAAAAACAAGTATTATGCGGAGTTCGACTTTAGGGTTGATGCATCTTCAAAGTTTGCATCAAAATATCGTAATGCTTTCTTTCCGTCAGTAACTGCGGGTTACCGTTTAACCGAAGAAGACTTTATGCAGGATTACCGCAGCAATGTAGGTGACCTTAAACTGAGAGGCTCTTACGGTATCCTGGGTAATCAAAACGTAAATAACTATCAATATCTAAGCACCATTGGGCCTATCAGAAATGGTGATGGTACTATCAACAATTCCGTGTATGGCTTTAACGGTACACCGGTAGGTGGTGCAGGTATTTCCTTTGCCAACCCGGATATCCGTTGGGAACGTGCAGCAACATTTGACTTAGGCGTTGATGCAACCTTCTTCAATAGCGCCTTGACTGTTTCTGCCGATTACTTTAACAAAAGGACAAAAGACATATTGCTGCCGCCGGTAGTACCGGGCGTATTCGGTGCAGGCTTACCTGATTATAATGCAGGCGAAGTACAAAACCGCGGTTGGGAGTTAAATATCAACTATCGCGTTAAAACAGGTGCGTTTAACCACAGCTTTGCCTTTAACGTAGGCGACACCAAGAACAAGATATTAAAACTTGAAGGTGGCGACCAACTGCGCAGCTACGATGAGATGCAATTGCTCAACAAAGTAGGCTTGCCAATAGGTTCATACGTTGCCTTAAAACGCGATGGTTATTTCCAAAACATCGATGAGGTAAATGCAGGCCCAAAACCGGCTGGTTTAACGCTTTCTCCCGGCGATAACCGCTATGTAGATGTTAACAAAGACGGTGTTATCGATGATAATGACAAGTTTGTTTTCGGTAACGGTTTCCCTCGTTTAACGTTTGGTTTTACATACAACCTTGCTGTTAAAAACTTCGATTTTAACCTGTTCTTACAAGGTGTTGGTAAGCGTAACATGTTCATCAGAGGTGAGCAGGTTGAGCCTTTCCACGTAAACTACTCGCAGGTAATTTACCAGCACCAATTAGATTACTGGACACCTCAAAACCCCGATGCACGTTTCCCGCGCCTTGCAGCAAGCGGAAGCCAGTCTAACGAGAACAACTTCCGCCGTGGTTCTGATATGTACATTTTTGACGGTAAGTATTTACGCGTTAAGAACGTACAAATTGGTTATACACTGCCGGTTGGCGTCGCCAAGCACATTGGTATGAGAAAAGTGAGGGCTTACTTAACAGGCCAAAACCTGCTTACATTCTCACCGGTAAAATTCATCGACCCGGAAATAACAGAGTTGGGCGGTAACATTACTGCTAATGGTGCAAACAGTGCGCGCTCATATCCGCTGCCGGTTTACTACGGTTTTGGTTTGGATATCACACTTTAATCAACATTAACATGAAGAGATATAATATCAATAAAATAGGGTTAGTGCTGGTGCTGGTTACGGTATTATCAGCATGTAAAAAATTGGACCTGTTGCCGCAAGACAGGTTTACTGACGCCAACTACTGGACAACTGCAGACAAGGCCAACAACGTCCTTAACACTGCATACTCGCAGATAATGAGCAGCGGCGATTTCTTCTTTAACGAAGCGATGTCTGATAACGCGTTCAACGGAAGGGGAGATAATAACGGTGTTGCTTCGATCGCGGCAGGAACTTATGATCCGTCGTTAGGCCGTTTCAAAGGGGACTGGGGAGCTCATTATGGCGCTATCAAAACCTCAAACATTTTCCTGGAGAATGTAGACAGGGTTCCGAATATGGATGCTACCCTTAAAGCAAGGATGAAAGCCGAAGCACGTTTTTTACGGGCATGGCATTACTTTATGTTGGAGACCTGGTGGGGAGATGTTCCGCTGATCCAGAAAGACATTACTATAGATGAATCTAAAACCGTTGCCCGTACACCTAAAGCGGATGTAGTGTCATTTATTCTTAAAGAACTGGATGATGCCGCTGCAGCTCTGCCTGCAAATACCACATACGCGCAGACAGATCGTGGCCGGGTTACCAAAGGCGCTGCTATTGCACTTAAGGCGAGGGTATTATTGTACGAAAGCCGCTGGGCCGATGTAGTTACAGAGTGCGAAAAACTGATAGGCAAAACTGATAATGGTACCTACGCCTTGTTCTCTACTTACGGTGGCATTTTTGCGCCGCAGAACGAGTACAATAGTGAAGTGATATTTGACCTGGAATACATGCCGACAACAGTAAGCGGCAACAACAGGTATTATACCGATCTGAGGGATATGGTGCCAATTTCCGTAGGCGGTCGTTTAAATGCGCTTGCCCCAACTCAGGAGCTTGTTGACAGCTACCTGATGACTAACGGTAAAAAACCAGGCGACGCGGGTTCAGGTTACAACGAAAACAACCCTTATGTAAACCGCGACCCTCGTTTAACCTATACCATTGTTTACCACAACTACCAATGGGACTTACGTGACGGAACTTTAAAGACCATTTACATTAAACCTGGAACTGATCCAAACCAACCAGGTTTAGACGAGTATGTACCAGGTTCAACGGTGTCACCAACGGGTTATTATGTGCACAAATACTATGACCGTACTTCAAAGGTTGATGATTTCGGTTCGGGTATAAACCTTATCCTGATTCGCTATGCAGATGTGCTGATGATGTATGCTGAAGCAAAAACAGAGCTTGGCCAGATGAACGCTTCAATATGGTCTCAAACTGTAGGGGCGCTGCGTTCGCGCGCTGGCTTTACCGATGCAAATGCATTAAGTTATCCGGCAGTAGGCCAAAGCGATATGCGCGAGATCGTTCGTAACGAACGTCGTGTTGAATTCGCCCTCGAAGGCTTAAGGGTATTTGATATCCGCCGCTGGAAAATTGCTGAAAATGTATTGAACGGTTGGGCACACGGCGCTAAGTATGGTGCTGCTGGCATAGATAACGGTTATATCCGTGCTAACCTCCGCACGTTTGATAAGAATAAAAATTACCTGTGGCCAATACCGCGCGATGAGAGGGCTATTAATCCTAACCTCACTCAAAACCCGGGCTGGTAATCAAAAATCATCATTAGAAAAATTTTATAATCAAATAAGATCATGAAAAATATTTTTTACTGCATTGTTGCAGGTTTCGCAGTACTGCTGGTTATGGCAGGCTGCAAAAAAGAAGATAAATCATTAGATAAAGCCACTGTTACACCTGTTAACACTTTGTTCGCACCGGAAGATGCAAAGGCTGTGAAAATTCCTTCCGGGGCATCGGGGTCTGTATCTTTTGAGTGGGAGCAATCACGCGCATCAGACAACGGTTTGGTTCAATACGAAGTTGCATTTGATAAAGAAGGTGGCGATTTTTCAAAACCACTTTATTCTATTCCATCAGATGGCAACGGTTTGTACAACAAGCTTACCGTATCATATAGCGACTTAAACAAAATAGCCTCATTGGCAGGCGCAAAACCTGAAGAGATCGCAAAATTGATATGGACTGTGCGTTCATCAAGAGGTATCAATCTTTCAGCGGCATCAGCTAAACGTACCATTTCGGTACAGCGCCCTGTTGGGTTCGAAAGTCCGGATGCGGTTTACCTAACCGGTTCGGCAACTGAAGGTGGTGCAGAGATTGCCAACGCCATTAAAATGAAAAAAGTGGGCGAAGGTAAATTTGAAGCTTACACTTCTTTAAAAGCCGGTAGCTACCAATTTGTAGATGCTAAAACAGGTATTATCAACAAATACTCATACAACGGTACCAGGTTGGTTGAACAAGGCGAAACTGCCGTAACAGGCGCTACCAAGATCTACAAGATAGAAGTAAGCTTTAACGATGCGTTGTTTAAAGCAACCGAACTAACCAGGTTAGGCTTGTGGTTCTCTGCCGATAGCAAAATCTGGTTCGATCTTGATTACACAGGCAATGGAACCTGGGAAGCTAAGAACAAGTCTATCGTATTCCACCAGGAAAGCTGGGGCCGCGATGAGCGTTATAAGTTCAGGTTCACCTATAAGAATGCTGATAATACAACAACAGATCAATACTTTGGTAGCTCTAACAGGGATAACAGCGCTGCAACAGCCGCAACTGCACCATCTTATTTCTACATGGTGCCGGTTGATAATTCGGTTTACGATTACACCTTCAAATTTAATCATGACCTGGATAACAAGACAGGCGATTTTAAGGTGATCTTTAATGCAGATGTAGCGGCTTACACGCACACCGTTACAGCATCTAAATAAGTTTAACCGTACGGCAGGCATAACCTGCCGTACATTATAAACCCAATTTAATATGATAATCGATATCAAAAATATAAAGCGGTTTGCACTGATGTGTACAGCAACGCTGGTACTCACATCCTGCTTAAAAGACAAACCTTTTCCGCTTTACGGCGATAAGGCAGTGTCTCAAAAATTTGATTTTACCTACAGCAAAACAGCAGATACGCTGCAGGATAAAACATATTCAACGTTCCTTTCTGCAAACGGTAATTACTTTGTTGCCAACAACCAAGGCAATACAACTTACAATTACTGGCCACAGGCACATACGCTTGATGCCTTTACCGATGCCTACCTGCGTACCAAAAGCGATGTTTACAAACAACGCATGAAATCGTTATTAACGGGCACTTACAAAGCTAATGGTAACCGTTATGAGAACGATTACTATGACGATATGGAGTGGCTGGCTTTAGCGAGTTTGCGCGCTTATCAGGCTACTAATGACGCTGATTACCTAACCGCAGCCAAAACACTTTGGACTGACATAAAAAAAGGTAAGAACGATCAGCAGGGTGGCGGCATAGCCTGGCGAAAATCGCAGTTAGGTTATAAAAATACACCTGCTAACGCACCGGCGATAATTTTTGCCGCACGTTTATATCAATTAGAGAAAAATCAGGCCGATCTTGACCTGGCTAAAGAACTTTACTCTTGGTTAAAGGGTAAGCTATTTAATGCAAGTGGTATAGTTTGGGATGGCGTAAACTCTAAAGGCGACGGCGCTATCGACAAAAATAAATTCACCTACAACCAGGGTGTGTTTATGGGAGCTGCCCTTGAGCTTTACAACGCAACCGGCGATGCAAGCTACCTGAATGATGCAGCCACTAACGCCACTGCAACTACCAAAGACCTTGATATTGCACCCGGCGGCTTGCTAAGGAACGAAGGCCAGGGCGATGGCGGTTTGTTCAAAGGCATACTGGTACGTTACCTAACCCTGGTAGCGCTTAAGCAGGATGTGCCATCGGCAAGCAGGGATGCATACGTTGCATTTTTAAAATACAATGCGGAAACCCTTTTTGCTAAAGGGATAAGCAGGCCGGACTTTATGGTGAGTCCTGACTGGAAAACAAAACCATCAGGGGCGACAGATCTAACCACCCAAATAAGTGGTGTTACTACGATAGAGGCTGCTGCAGTACTGAAGGCTGCGGGAAAACTTTAAACAATTGAGAACGATCTTCCGGCTGCAAAGCAGGAAGATTTTTTATTTTTACTTCAAAAAATTTTCACTACCAAAATAGAATAATGAAGAGAAGGCAATTTATAGGCAGTACCACCTTACTTGGTGCAGGCGTTTTAATGAATAAGTTTTCGTTGGCAGCTTCTTCGGCTGCTTTTCCGGTTGTAAGAGTACCTGCGGCTAAACGCCACTTTAAAAGTACCTCTGTTGAGAAAGCGATAAGTGAGTTTAAATCAAAGGTGAAAAACCCTGAACTGGGCTGGCTTTTTGAAAACTGTTTCCCAAATACGCTTGATACTACCGTTACCTATAAACTGGTTGATGGCAAACCTGACACCTATGTAATTACAGGAGATATTGATGCCATGTGGCTGCGTGATAGCAGTGCACAGGTTTGGCCGTACCTTGCTTTCATTAATAAAGATAAAGAATTGAAGAACCTGGTTGCGGGTGTTATCAACCGTCAGGTTACCAATATACTGCGCGACCCCTATGCGAACGCTTTCTATGACGACCCTAACAAAGTAGGCGAGTGGAAGGATGATGTAACCGATATGAAACCGGGCTTGCATGAGCGTAAATGGGAGATCGATTCGTTATGTTATCCCATCCGTTTGGGTTACAAATACTGGAAATTAACCGGAGATACTTCGCCATTTGATGCCCGCTGGAAATCTGCCATACAAAGCGTATTGAAAACCTTTAAAGAGCAACAGCGTAAGGAAAACGACGGCCCATACTCTTTCCAGCGTAAAACAGCATGGGCTACAGATGGTGTGCCGATGAATGGTTTTGGCTACCCTGTAAAGCCTGTTGGCTTGATCTGTTCATCATTCCGCCCAAGCGATGATGCTACTATCTATTCGTTTCTTATCCCTTCAAATTTCTTTGCAGTAGTGAGCTTAAACCAAGCTGCGGAGATGGTAAGCACGATCTCAAAAGATACAGCCCTTGCCGGCCAGTTAACGGCTTTGGCAAACGAGGTAAATGCAGCCCTGCAGAAACACGCCGTGATCGATCACCCGGATTATGGAAAGATATATGCTTACGAGGTGAATGGCTTCGGAAGCTTCAACCTAATGGATGATGCCAACGTACCGAGTTTACTGGGCTTACCTTATCTTGATGCGATCAAAAATACTGATCCGGTATATCTCAACACCCGCAAAATGCTTCTATCACTGAACAACCCGTTCTTTTTTAAAGGCACGGCAGGCGAGGGAATAGGCGGCCCGCACATTGGCAAGGATATGGTTTGGCCTATCAGTATCATCATTCGTGCGCTTACCAGTAACAATGATACAGAGATAAAAGAATGTATTGAGATGTTACGCAAAACACATGGCGGTACAGGTTTTATGCACGAGTCGTTCCATAAAAATGATCCAACTAAGTTTACCCGTAGCTGGTTTGCATGGGCAAATACCTTATTTGGCGAGTTGCTTTGGGAAACTTATACAACTAAGCCACAATTATTAGGCTAAACCGATTAATTGACTATCTTAGCGATATCAATTAATAACTGTTAAACATACATCTATTTATGAAAAGCACTTTCAAGTACGCCTTAACGGCGGCTGCGCTATTCGCATGCAAATTTGCGGGGGCGCAGGCAACCAAAGCGCCCGCCTATCCATTGATAACCCATACCCCGTATTTTAGCGTATGGTCTTTTACGGATGAGTTGAATGAATCTACCACTAATCATTGGACAGGTAAACATCAGTCACTTTTAGGTTTGATCAAAGTTGATGGCGAAACTTATCGTTTTATGGGTAAACAACCCGTAAGCTATCGCACTTTGGTACCTGCCGGTGAAGAACAACCTCACTCAGTTAAGTACACGGAAACCGACCCGGGCAAAGGCTGGGAGGAAACCGGCTTTAATGATAAAAACTGGAAAACCGGCATGGCGCCATTTGGTGATGATGCTAAACAGGTAAAAACTGTTTGGAACGGGCACGACCTATGGATACGACGTACCTTCACATTCACTAAAACGGATATCAACAAGTTGATACTTCGCCTTCGCCATGATGATGAGGCGGATGTTTACCTTAACGGTGAAAAAATAAATCATAGCGATGGCGCCAACGGCGATCTGCAAGCGATTGAGTTAGGCAAAAGTGCTATAAACAAATTGCGCGATGGTGAGAACGTTCTTGCTATGCATTGTGTGAATACCGGCGGCGGTGCCTGGCTTGATGCCGGTTTTGCCGAAGAATCAGAACCTGCAGAATATGAAGGTCTTAAAGACGCAAAGCAAACCTCGGTAGTAATTACTGCTACCCGTACCATCTACAAATTTAAAGCTGGTAAAACCGATCTGGAGCTAACTTTTACTTCGCCATTGCTAATGGACAACCTAAGCCTGATGGCGAGGCCTGTTAGCTATATAACTTACAATGTGAAAGCCAATGACGGTAAAACGCATAATGTGCAGGTTTATTTAGGTGCGTCTGCCGATCTGGCCCGTAACAAACCTACGCAGGAAGTAACGGCTTCAGAAACCATTAGCAACGGTTTAAGCATCTTAAAAACTGGTACTAAAGAACAACCTATCCTTAAGAAACGCGGAGATGATGTGCGTATTGATTGGGGTTACTTCTACGTAGCTGCACCGGTTACAGAAAAAGCATCGCAGTACATCACCAATGATAACCAGGCAGTTGGTTCATTTGCCGGCAATGTTAAAACCGGCCCGATAGCAGAAGGTACAAGCGTTTTTCTTAATACGGTTATTCCGTTTGGTAAGGTAGGTGCGGCACCGGTGGAAAAATTTGTTGAATTGGGATACGATGATATTTATTCCATCCAATACTTCGGTAAAAACCTGCGCCCATGGTGGAACCAAAACGGTAACCAAACCATTGTTGGCCAGTTAAAACAAGCTGCTGCAGACTATAAAGCTACAGTGGCTAAATGCAAGGCCTTTGATGCTAAGATCTACAACGAAGCGGCTGCTGCCGGTGGTGCTGAGTATGCTAAGCTTTGTGCTATTGCATACCGCCAAACCATTGCTGCACACGCTTTGGTACGTAGTCCGCAGGGCGAATTGTTGTTCCTTTCTAAAGAAAACTTCAGTAATGGTTCTATCAATACGGTGGATATTACCTATCCATCGGCGCCGCTGTTCCTGGTTTATAATCCCGATCTGCTTAAGGGCATGATGAATGGTATATTCTACTACAGCGAGAGCGGCAAATTTTCCAAGCCATGGGCAGCCCATGACCTGGGCACTTACCCGCAAGCCAACGGCCAAACCTACGGCGAGGATATGCCGGTTGAAGAATCAGGTAATATGGTTTTATCTGCCGCCGCAATTGCAAAGGCGGAGGGTAATGCTGCTTATGCAAAAAAACATTGGAAAACACTAACTACCTGGGTTAACTTCCTGGTAAAGGATGGTTTAGATCCCGCAAACCAATTATGTACCGATGACTTTGCCGGTCACCTGGCGCGTAACGCAAACTTGTCTTTAAAGGCTATCAATGGTATAGGTGCCTATGCTATGATGGCCGACATGCTTGGCGACAAAGCAACTGCCACAAAATACCGCGCTATTGCAAAAGATTACGTTGGCCGCTGGATGAAAATGGCTGATGCTGGCGACCATTACTCACTGGTATTTGAAAAACCTGATACCTGGAGCCAGAAGTATAACTTAGTTTGGGATAAAATGCTTAAGCTAAATCTGTTCCCGCAGAGTGTATATGATCGTGAGATAAAATATTACCTTACTAAACAGAACGAGTTTGGTTTACCGCTTGATAGCCGTAAAACTTATACTAAATCAGACTGGATCATGTGGACAGGCTCTTTAACAAGTGATGCCAATGATTTTAAGGCGTTGGTAGGTCCTATCTATAAATACGCTACAGAAACGCCAACCCGCGTACCGCTAAGCGACTGGCACGAAACTACCAACGGCAAACAGGTAGGTTTCCAGGCGCGCAGCGTAGTAGGTGGTTACTGGATGAAAGTGCTTGAAAAGAAATGGGATAAAAAGAAATAGTTTTTAATTATGACTTGGAAAGGCGGTAGGTAACTATCGCCTTTTTTGTTTTCTAAAATTTTTCACAACAACACTGTTACTAACAATTTTAGTTACATTATAAACTTTGGCCGAATGCTTGTGTTAAAATCATAACCAATTAAAACTAAGTTAACGTAATGAGTTCTAAATATTTCCAGGTAGGGCAGGGTGTGTGGGGCATGCGCTTGTTATTCGTAAACATTTACATGATCGCAAATCGCCGTGGTGTAGGCAAAGGCTGGGTTCTTGTTGATACAGGCGTTAAGGGTTCGGAAGATAAGATTATTGAAATGGCGGAGAGTCTGTTTGGTTTGGGTACTAAGCCTACCGCTATAGTGCTAACTCATGGCCATGCAGATCATTCGGGTTCGCTAAAGGCACTGCTCAAACATTGGAATGTTCCGGTTTACGTTCATCCGCTTGAAGTTCCATATTTAACAGGCCGTTCATCATACCCGCCGGCTGATACCAGTGTAGGCGGCGGCTTCATGACGCTTATCTCGTGGATGTGGCGCACAACGCCCATCAATGTTAGCCGCAACCTGCGCGAAATTGATCCGTATGATGGTATCCCCGAACTGCCCGAATGGAAGGTTATACACACACCGGGCCACACGCCTGGCCATATATCACTGTTTTTTCCGCTGAATACAACACTGATAGCTGGCGATGCGTTTACAACAACGCGTACAGAATCTGCAATTTATGCACTCAGTTACATAAAAAAAATCAGCGGCCCGCCAAAATATTTGACTACAGATTGGTACGCTGCGGCGCGCTCTGTGCGTAAGCTGGCAGCGCTGCAACCACGTATTGTAGCCACCGGCCACGGGCCGGTAATGCGTGGCCGCGAATTGCTTACTTCACTAAGTTTTCTGGCCAACCGGTTTGAGGCATTGGCCGTACCAAAAGAGGGCCGTTATGTGCGCAGCAGCGCCATAGCCGATGAAAACGGGGTGCGTTATATCCCCCCGCAAACAACTAATAGAAAACAAACAGTCGGTTTGGCATTAGCGGCTTCGGTGGCGGCATTTTGGTTAGTTAAACAGCTTTGGTAAGCTATATTGTGTTACTTTTACAGCGTGGAGAACGTTACGCCAAACCCGCAGATACTGATTGATATTGTAAACACCCGTATGCCTTACGGCAAGTACCAAAACCAGTTGCTTTGCGATATACCGGTACACTACCTGGAATGGATGCAAAGTCGTGGTGGTTTCCCGCCCGGCAAACTGGGCATGATGCTGAGCACAGTTTTCGAGATTAAAACAAATGGCGTTGATAAGATACTCCGGGAGATAAAAGCGAGATACAGCCGCATATAATATTCTGAATTATTAATTCTAAACTAAAAAATTAAACCAGTCGATAAATCCAAGCCTTAATCTGCTTCGTAAGTCTGTTTAGTACACAGATTTAAACTATGAAGTCGGAGTTTGATAAAAAGATTGAAGATATCGTTTTTAATATAAGGTTGATCCGCGAAAAACGGAATTACACCCAGGAGTATATGGCGGCAAAGATGCAATGCTCGCAAAATGCATACTCAAAGTTAGAGTTGGGTTACTCAAAATTAACTGTTGAAAAATTGCTGCAGGTTGCAGAGGTTTTAGATGTAACCGTGGCAGAGCTGGTTAACCCGCAGCGGGCTCTTGCGCATGGGTTTCCAAATCGTTATTAATTTATAAAGGCAGTGCCTCAACGGCTCGTTTAAGGTCATTGAGGCGTTGCTTAACATTGTTCTGCAAAATTCTCTTTATTTGACTTTTAAAGAGATTGAAAGGAAAACGTAATTGGAAAGAGTACATGAACAAAACTTCAGTTTCGTTAGCTTCCAGCTCCTTAAAATTCCATGATCCAGAGAAAGATCTGAACCAGTAAGGCCCTTTGGTCATTTTAATGGCGGTAACCTTTGGGCGGTTGTAAGATACATATTCAGTCTCCATGCCCAAGCCATTATGTGCAACACACCATGCCCGTACACCTTTGCCCGCTTCGGTAGCACCATTGATAAGTCTTGCTTCCTTAAGGAAGGTATCCCATTTTAACCTGCTATTATAATCCTGAGTGTAGTCGAAAATTAGAGATGGTGCTTGGTTGATGATGATCTTTTCTGCAAACTTCAGGGATTCCATAGATCTATAACTTATTGAACCAACCCTTCCTCCAAAATACAAATAGTTGTACTACAGCAAGGGCAAGCATCCCGATAAGGGTATAAACGTAACCATGGTGAGCATACAGTTCTGGCATGTTATCGGGTATAAGACGGCCGTGAGCATCTTCCCTGCTAAAATTCATCCCGTAGATACCGGCAATAAAGGTAAGTGGTATAAATATAACCGAAATGATGGTTAGCACCTTCATGATCTCGTTCATGCGGTTACTTACCATGCTCAGATAAAGATCAATGATACTGCTGGTAACCTCCTTGTAGCTTTCCACCATATCCATGGCTTGTATACAGTGGTCGTAAGCATCGCGAAGGTAAATTTTGGTATCTTTATTTATCTCCGGGTTTTCACTACGGATCATGTCGTTGATCTTATCACGCTCGGGCCAGCACGCACGGCGGATCACGATAAGCGTGCGTTTCAATTGCTGCGCATCAAACATAATGCGCTTGTCAGGGTGGTCATATAGCAGATCCTCAGTTTCATCAATACGGTCGCCGAGTTGCGCAAGTAGCACAAAGTAGTTATCCAGTATGGTATCGGTTAGCGAGTAGAGGATAAAACCTGGTCCGCCGGTGCGAATTAGTCCTTTGCCGGCTTTAAGGCGGGTTTTAACAGCCGCAAAGTAATCGCTGTAATCTTCCTCAAAGCTTATGAATATATTATCCTTAACAATCCCACTGAACTGACAATTGGTTAGCTCGTTATTCTTGTCGAGGTATAAAATTCGACTGGTAGCAAATACATAACCCTCATACTCGTCAAACTTAGGTCGCTGGTGTGTATTTACAATATCCTCTAACACCAAATGGTTGATGCCTAAAAAAGTGCCAATGTCTTCCATCAACTGCACATCGCCCAGGCCGTTTATTTTTATCCAGTGGGTATGGTCTTTACATTTGGCCATCTGCTTGGTGATGGTTTCCATGTTAGTGCCCTTGCTGGTTTGCAGGTCTTTATCGTTAAATGAATAAACCTCAATTTTAGGTTTTTTAGCATCCTCAGGTATGTCAATAGTGCCGGGTTGCGAACCAACCTCGTACTTGCGCCGTTTATGCTTATAATGTACCCTGCCTGAGTATGACTTCATGTTTTTACTGTGATGCTTACAAGTAGTTTGCAGCCTGCGGGCCCTGGTTAAACAGCAGGTCTACAATGCTGAGGTTGGGCAAAAAGCCGTTCCGCTCTTCAAAAACCTGAAAGTATTGCTTTTGTTCTGTGGCGAGGGTTGCTTTTGCGTTAAAAGCATTTCGCAGATCCGTCAGGCCGGGGTATTCGGTCTCGTACGTATCGGTAAAACTGACCTCCAGTTTATTCTTGGTGAGGCGAAGCAGCAGCTCAAACAGTTCGCGGTTATAATCTAAAAGGTAATCGTAACGTTTTTCGTAGAAAGGAGCAAAATCGGCCTCGTAATATTCAAAGTAAGCCGAGCGGCGGTAGCATGCCTGTAGGCTCATCCAGTGTAAACGCTGCCATCTAAAATCGTAGCTTATCTTAACATCTTTAGTTTTGGTGTGGTTTTTTGATCCCTTTACTACGGGCACTACCAGGCTTAACAAACCATCCGGCGAATAGATGTTGGCCCTGTTACGATAGGTTTGTTTTGGAAAATGTTCTTCCACATCAAAAACCACATCAGGCTTAAAGGTATTCAGCTTTGTAAAATACTCAACCGGGGGCAGGTAAAACATCGGTAAAACAGCACCGTTGGCAATCATATATATTTTTTATGTTTGTGGCAAAATTGGTAAAAATGTTAAGAAAAGCGGCTTCGGGTGCGGGTATATTTTTTTTATACCTTATCTCGCTATTGCCCTTTTGGCTGCTTTATGCCATTGCCGATGTTATTTACCTTGTTTTGTATAGCCTGGTAAAGTATCGTGTGCCCGTAGTACGCGAGAACCTGAAGAACGCGTTCCCAGAGAGGAGTGAGGCTGAACGCAGAAAAATTGAAAAGCAGTACTACCACTACCTTGCCGACCTGATGGTTGAAACCGTTAAGATGATAACGGTTAGCGAGATCCAATTGCGCAAGCGTATGAAGCCTACTAACCCGGAGATGGTAGAACATTACTTTAGCCGGGGCCGAAGCATTATAGCAGCAGCCGGGCATTACTGCAATTGGGAGATGGCCGCACTTGCATTTGGTTTGCTTACCAAAGAGAAGAGGGTGATAGTTTATAAGCCGCTTAAAAATCCGCAGTTCGACGACCTGTTTAACAAAGTGCGCGCACGCTTCGGTGCCATTTTGGTTTCTATGAAACAAACGTTGCGGACGATGATCGCCATTAAGAATGAGCTGAGTTTTAGCGTTCTGGTGAGCGACCAAACGCCTAATATGCATGAGATAAATTATTTCACTACCTTTTTGAACCAGCCAACTGCGGTTTTTTTAGGGATCGAGAAATTAGCTAAACTGCTTGATGCGGTTGTATTATTTTACCGCATAGATAGGGTTAAACGAGGCTATTATACCTACACCCTGGTGCCTTTGATTGAAGAGCCTAAGAAAACTGAAGGACACGAAATTACCGAAGCGCACGTACAATACTTAGATAAATTAATACAGGAAAAACCGCAATACTGGCTGTGGAGCCATCGCCGGTGGAAATACAAGCCGGAGGACCTGAACTTATGATGAACACCCCTAAAGTTGCCGTGGTGATATTGAACTGGAACGGCATAAAATTCCTCCGCGATTTTTTGCCCTATGTGCTTGCATCTACCTGGCCTAACCTGGATATCGTTGTTGGCGATAACGCCTCAACCGATGGGTCTGTAGCATTTTTGCAGGGTATGTACCCGCAGATACGCATCATTGAGAATAAAGAGAACTATGGCTTTACAGGTGGCTATAACCGGGTATTGGCGCAGGTTGAGGCTGACTATTACATTTTGCTGAACTCCGACGTAGAGGTACAGCCCGGATGGATAGAACCGGTTATAGCCTTAATGGAAAGTGATGATGCTATTGCTGCTGCTGCGCCGAAGATATTGGCATATCATCAAAAAACGCATTTTGAGCATGCCGGTGCCGCTGGTGGCTTTATAGATAAATTTGGTTATCCGTTTTGTAGAGGCCGAATTTTTTATGAGATAGAAGAAGATAAAGGGCAATACGATAATACTTGCGAGGTTTTTTGGGCTACAGGTGCGGCCATGTTTGTAAAGAAAAAGTATTGGGACGAAGCCGGTGGTTTCGACGAAAGCTTTTTTGCGCATATGGAAGAGATAGACCTTTGCTGGCGCTTAAAAAACATGGGATATAAGGTGATGTACTGCGCCGAATCAACCGTATACCATGTAGGTGGCGGCACGCTTAATTCCGAAAACCCGTTTAAAACTTACCTTAATTTCCGTAATAACCTGTTGCTGTTAAAGAATAATCTGCCTGCATGGCGTGCCTTTTGGGTGATCAATCTGCGTTTTTGGATGGACCTCCTTGCCCTGGTGCGTTTTATGATGGAAGGTAAACGCAAAGATGCCTGGGCGGTAAGTCGGGCGCATCAAAACTTTGTCAGGCAGTTGTTTAAGTCAAATGTTAAAAGTCAAAAGTCAAAAGTTGCATGGGGTAAGAGCCAGACCGGCATGTATTACCGAAGCATTGTTTGGGATTTCTTTTTCGGTAAAAAGCACCGGTTTACCGAGCTGGAAGTGGAGAAAGTCAAAAGTTAAAAACTTGGCGCTATTAACCTGCCACCAGGTGTTCACGAGCGTTCACGTATGTTCACGGTGTTCACGTGCGTGAACGTGAACACCTCAGCGGATTAATATTTAAGTAGCAAACTTTCTATTCCCAACCTGTACGAGTGCATACCAAAACCGGCAATAATACCTTTGCAACTTGCGGCAAGCATAGAATGGTGACGAAACTCTTCGCGTTTGTAAACGTTTGATATGTGTACTTCAATCACGGGTGTATTAATTGCTGCAATGGCATCAGCTATAGCTATGGATGTATGGGTGTAAGCACCGGCGTTAAGTACTACACCATCATAATTAAAGCCAACTTCATGTAGTTTATTTATAATTTCGCCCTCAACGTTGCTTTGAAAGTAGCTGATATTAACATCCGGAAAATTTGCTTTTAATTCGGCTAAGTAGCTTTCAAAATCGGCGCTGCCGTAAATGGATTTCTCGCGTACGCCAAGCAGGTTTAAATTTGGCCCGTTGATAATTTGTATATTCATTTGTTTTCAAACTTAGCTATAAAGCATCAAAACTAAAATAATTTGGATTGGGCATCGGCAATAAAAGGATTTAAGACCTATCTAAAGCTGGAGAGGTCGCTTGCAGGCAACTCCATCGAGGCCTACACACGCGATATCGAGAAACTGCATCAGTTTGCTGACGCCGAATTGACTGGTCTGCAACCTGATAAATTTGCGCTTCAAAACCTGCGAGATTTTATCAATTGGATAAGTGAATTAGGAATGACCGCTACGTCGCAGGCGCGCATCCTATCAGGCATTAAATCTTTTTATAAATTTCTGTTGCTTGATGATGTTATTCAAAGCAACCCATCAGAGCTTTTGGAGATGCCGCGCGTAGCACGCAAATTGCCGGATACGCTGAGTTACGATGATATCCAGAACATGATAGCAGCCATCGATCTATCCAAACCCGAAGGCGGCCGTAATAAAGCCATGCTGGAAGTTTTATATGCCTGTGGTTTGCGGGTATCAGAGTTGACGGAACTGCGTTTATCTAATCTCTCCCTGCATGCGGATGATGAGTATATAAAAGTGAAAGGTAAAGGCAGCAAAGAGCGGTTGGTGCCTATTGCAAGGCAAGCCATAAAAGCGTTGCAAATATGGATAGAACAGATACGTGTGCACACCCCGGTACAGAAAGGAGAGGAGGATATTGTTTTCCTAAATAGAAGGGGCAAAAGGCTTACGCGAGTTTATGTGTTTCTACTTATCAAAGAACTGGCAGAGAAAATAGGGTTAAAGAAAACTATAAGTCCGCACACCTTCAGGCATTCGTTTGCCACGCACTTGGTTGAAGGCGGCGCTGACCTGCGTGCAGTGCAGGAGATGCTGGGCCACGAAAGCATCACAACCACCGAGATCTACGCCCACCTGGACAGGCAGTATCTTAAAAGCGTTATTACTGAATATCATCCAAGAAGTTAAATAGAAAAGGCCTGCCGAAGCAAGCCTTTTTATATTCTGATAATTCTAAAATCCTGTAAATTCTGATCTTTATTTCAAAAGATCAGCTTTTACAGTATCTAATATTTTAAATGATTCGGCAGTAGTTGGTGCCTCGGCGTAAACACGTAATACAGGCTCGGTACCAGATGGGCGTACCATTACCCAGCTTTCATTCTCAAAGAAGAATTTGAAGCCATCCAGGTCTTCAGTACGATCAACTTTAAGGTTACCAAAGGATTGGTATTTACCGCTTTTGCAATTGCTAATGATCTCTTGTTTCTTTTCTTCGGTAACGTGAAGGTCATAACGCTCAACAGCAAATTTGCCAACAACATCATAGATCTCCTGAACAAGTTCTTTAAGCGAACGGCCGCTTTTTGCCATAAACTCCCATATCATCAAACCTATCCAAACGCCGTCGCGTTCCGGGATGTGGCCATTAACAGCAATACCACCAGACTCTTCACCACCAACCATAAATTGTTTGCCTGAGTTTACGATAAGGTCGCAGATGTATTTGAAACCGATTTTGGTAACGGTATTGTTAAGGCCGTAAGCATCACACAGTTTCTGTATTTTACTGGTACAAGAAAAGGTTGAGTAAACTTCGCCGCGTTCGCCCTTCACTTTGTACATGTAGTGAATTAGTAACAAAAGAATGTGGTGCGAATCTACAAAGTTGCCATCAGCATCATACAAACCTATACGATCTGCATCACCATCAGTAACCAAACCCGATGCAATTTCGCCTTCAGACAATTTGATCAGTTGCTCAAACTCCTGCAGGTTACGTTGGATAGGCTCTGGTGCCTGGCCATCAAATCCTGGATTGTAATCTGCATGCAGGAAGGTAATATCCGGGAACAAGCGGCGCATTACATTTTGGCCTGCACCATACATGGCATCATAAGCCCATTGTAATCCGCTATCGCGAATTGCAGCTATATCAAAGCTTTTTTCTGCATGTTCAACATACATATCCTCAAGGTTGATATATTCAACAAGCCCTTCAGTAACATAATCTGCAACGGTTTTTAATTGCAGGTCGATGGTATCAGGTATCTGGCTTTCTACTTTTTCAATATCATCAGGTGTAGCAGGGCCGCCGTAAAACGCTTTAATTTTATAACCGTTGTAAGCAGGCGGGTTATGGCTGGCAGTAATGATTATACCCGCCGATGAGCCAGTACGTACCGTACCCAAAGAGATCATCGGAGTTGAAACAAACAGGTTTTCGGCACGATGTACTTTTATACCTTGTGATGCCAGTACACAAGTAGTTGCATCGGCAAACATAGGGCCCGCAAAGCGGGGATCGCAGCCAACCAAAGCCGATGGATTTTCAAAATTGTCTTTAAGCCACAGCGCAGTAGCATAGGCTACGCGTTTAACGTTTTCCAAGGTAAAGTCGTCGGCAATGATAGCTCTCCAGCCATCCGTTCCGAATTTTATTTTAATCATTTTAAGAAGATAAGTGGTTTAAAATCCTATTTTTAGCGCCTCAAATATTGATACAAGAATATCAATCATTTGTGGTAAACGGAAATAAACAATGAAAGTTTTAAAATTTGGCGGAACATCGGTCGGTAGTGCCGCCCGTATGCAAAAACTGCTGGATATTATAAACCCGAATGAACGGCGAATTGTAGTGCTATCGGCCATGTCTGGCACTACTAATAGCCTGGTTGAGATAGGGCAGGCATACCTCACCTCTGACAAGGCCAAAGCAGCTTCGCTGATATCTTCTTTAAAACAGCAATATGAAGCTGTAGTAAAACAACTTTTCAGTAACCCGGAGTATCAGGCGCAAGCGAAGGAGGTTATCGATCATCACTTTGGTTTGTTAAGCGGCTTTGCTAATGATCTGTTTACATCTATTGAAGATAAAATTATCCTGGCGCAGGGCGAACTGCTATCTACCACGCTGTACCATATCTACCTTAAAGAAATTGGTGTGCCATCAGTGCTGTTACCGGCACTTGATTTTATGCGTATAGATGAGGATAATGAGCCGATTGTTGACCATATCACCACGCACTTACAGCCTATACTGGATAAGCATGCGGATGTAAACCTATTTATCACGCAGGGCTTTATTTGCCGTAATGCATTTGGCGAAATAGATAACCTTCGCCGCGGCGGCAGCGATTATACCGCTTCACTGATCGGTGCAGGTATCCATGCAGAGGAAGTGCAGATATGGACGGACATCGACGGTATGCATAACAATGATCCGCGGATAGTTAACAATACAAAACCTATTGCGCAGCTTTCATTTGATGAGGCTGCCGAGCTTGCTTACTTTGGTGCCAAGATATTGCACCCTCAAAGCGTTTTTCCGGCGCAGAAATACAAGATTCCCGTTCGTCTACTTAATACTATGGATCCGCAGGCTGCCGGCACATTGATAACCAATACCAGCGAAAAGGACAAAATAAAATCCATAGCGGCGAAAGATGGTATTACGGCTATTAAGATACAAAGTAGCAGAATGCTGCTGGCGCACGGTTTCTTACGCCGGGTATTTGAGGTGTTTGAGCGTTATCGTACTTCTATAGATATGATCACCACATCAGAAGTGGCAGTATCATTAACAATAGATGACACTACTTATTTGGATGAGATTAATAAAGAGCTTGGCAAATTCGGTACTGTTGACGTAGATATAAACCACACCATAATTTGTGTGGTAGGGGATTTTGCTGCCGAAAAGAACGGGTACGCAGCGAGGGTACTTGATGCCATAAAGCATGTTCCTGTGCGGATGATATCATACGGCGGCAGCGATCATAACTTATCATTGCTGGTTAAAACAGAACAAAAAACAGAGGTTTTAAGAAGTCTGCACAGCAGATTGTTTTAAGCACTCATTACGGGAAGTCATTTATATTTTTGGCTTGTTAATTTTGACTTACAATCATGTTCAACAATAACATCATACAACGTTTCAACAATATTGAAACACCCTTTTACTACTATGATCTTGGCGTGTTAAAAAATACGCTTGATGCTTGTCTCGATGCTTCAGCGAAATACAATTTCCATGTGCACTACGCCATGAAGGCAAATTTTAACAGTAAGGTAGTTGGTATGGTGCAATCATATGGATTTGGTGCCGATTGCGTGAGCGGCAACGAAGTTAAAGCTGCCATTGAACATGGTTTTAATAAAGGCAAAGTGGTATTTGCAGGTGTTGGCAAATCTGATAAAGAGATCAATTACGCTTTAGAGGCCGATATTTTTTGTTTTAATGTAGAGTCCGTTCAGGAGTTAGAGATCATCAATGAACTTGCACAGACCAAAGGAAAAGTTGCAAGCGTTGCTATCCGCATTAACCCCAATGTTGATGCGCATACGCATCATTTTATAACTACAGGTCTTGACGAAAATAAGTTCGGTATCAATACCTGGCAATTAAACGATGTTGCCGAAGCATTACGCAACCTTAAGAACATCAAATTCTTAGGCATACACTTCCATGTCGGGTCACAAATAACGGATATGGAGGTCTTCAGAAATCTTTGCACACGTATCAACGAAATAGCCGAGTGGTTTGAAGACCGAGGTTTCCCGATAAAGGTTTTGAACGCGGGCGGCGGTTTAGGGGTCGACTATTATAATCCTGATACAAACATACCGGACTTTGCAAGCTATTTCGAGGTATTCAGTAAGTTCCTGAATGTTAAACCTGGTCAGGAAGTGCATTTTGAATTGGGTCGTGCATTAGTGGCACAGTCTTCGTCGCTGATCTCCAGAGTGCTTTATGTGAAGAACGGCCAAAAGAAAAACTTTCTTATCCTTGATGCCGGTATGACGGAGCTGATGCGCCCTATGCTATACCAGGCTTATCATGAGATAGAAAATTTGAGTAGAGGTACCGAAGCGAGGAGCGAAGGAGCCGGAGATATTTCTGGTAATGCTGCACACTCTGCACCGACAAAATACGACGTTGTTGGCCCTATTTGCGAGAGCACGGATTGTTTCAGAAAAGATGTAGATCTGGCGCAATCTTTCCGTGGCGATCTGATCGCTATACGTACGGCAGGTGCTTATGGCGAAGTGATGGCTTCAAATTATAATCTGCGCGATAAAGTGGAAAGCGTTTACTCTGAATAATTTTTGCACTTCAGTTTTTATTGTTTCAACGTTTTTAGATGATTATCACTAAAAAGTTACATTACTCTGATTTTTACGGTCAAGCAATATATTGACCGTCTAAAACATAATATTCCTTTAGGTTGTCGTTTTTGTTAAAAAAATTTCGAAAATCTTAGGCTTGAAGCCAACGTTAGCTAAATTTTTTACGTATAAAGTTGTATGAATGTGTTGCACCACAAATTGGTATAACAAACATTTAAAGGCATTTAATGTATAATAGGTGCAATTTGCACTATGTAAACAGCAATACCTAACTGCATGAATTATACGGAGGAAGAAAGGCTTACAGCTGTTGAAAGATTTAAACAGCTCGACGCTAATATAACTACCGACCTGAACGAACTTGTAAACCTTGTGGCCGTAATATGTGACGCGCCGGTTGCCCTCGTGACCCTGCTTGATGAAGACACCCAATGGTTTAAAGCCTTTGTAGGAACCGATCTTACTTGTACAGACAGGCAGGTGGCATTCTGTAACGATACTATTAAACATACCGGACTTAACGTTATAGCTGACACTCATTTAAGCGAACATTTTAAAAGTAACCCACTTGTTACAGGCGCCCCCTTCGTGCGCTTTTATGCCGGTGCACCATTAATCACTAAAGACGGATTTGCGGTGGGCAGCCTTTGTATAATTGATACCAAGCCGCGTGTACTAACCGAGCACCAAAAAACTACGTTACTGGTAATGGCAAAACAGGTAGTACACCTGATGGAACTGAACTGGAGTTTAAAAACTCTTGAACATAAACATGAGATAGAGCAGGCCCAAATACTTGCTATAAGCGAATCTGAGATAAAACTGAAGGCTATATTTGACAGTTCTACCGATATGCACCTGTTGGTTGACAGCAACTTTGAGGTCATCGCTTTCAATAAATCAGCCGAAAATTTTGTTAAACAGAATTATAAGCACACCCTGGCTTATCGGGATAACATATTAGATTATACCGATACTGATATATTGAGCCAGTTTAAAAAATGCTTTAAAATGGCTTTATCGGGGCGTGCGATAAAACGCGAGTGGATGATGATGGCAGGAACTATCAACGCATGCTGGAAGATAACCACTTTTATCCCTGTGAAAAATAATAATGGTGATATTATAGGTGTTGCACTAAGTTCAGCAGATATAACACGTCATAAAAGGCAGGAGGCTTACATAAACGTCCAAAACGAAGCGTTAAGAAGAATAGCCCTTATCCAATCACACGAACTGCGTCGTCCTGTTGCTTCTTTATTGGGTATTATGGACCTTATCAAGATGGAAAAGATCAATTTTGATTATTTCGACCTGATGGAAGTGACCATTAATGAGCTCGACGAGAAGATCAAAACCATTGTTAAAGATTCTGAAAACACCTTAGGAGGCAGGCAACTATCTGTAGTAGCTTAAAGTACACTGTTATGCAGCTGATAAGCTATTACATGAAATAGTTGTAATCCCGATTATTATGCATACCTTGCGCACTTTAATAAATATTATAATGCAAAAACAAGGAACAGTTAAATTTTTCAACGAAACAAAAGGTTTTGGTTTTATCGTACCACAAGATGGTGGCCAAGAGATTTTTGTTCATTCAACAGGCCTTATCGACGAAATTCGTGAAAACGATAAAGTTGAATACGACGTTGAAAATGGTCGCAAAGGCTTAAATGCCGTTAACGTAAAAGTAGTTTAATTATATCATCATATAACTAAGATTACCAAAAGAACATCCGCTCCAAAAGGGCGGATGTTCTTGTTTTATATCAGTTGTTACCGCTTATCCAAAATGCTACTGATGATATAGCAATCAGTGCAAAAACAAGTGGAATTAACACGTCAAGTGTACGCCTTAGTATACGATGTGCAAGGTTCTCGCGCCGATCAAAATGACGTAAAAAGCGGTATTTTAATAAAAGCAAAATACCCGCTGCTATAAACACTACCAGGAAGAAGACCTTTCTAAAATGAAGGTCCTGCATATCCGCTATAAAATTGCTCCAATTCATTGCTTAAGGCAACAACCATTCTATTGATTTTGTGTGGACAGCAGTAAATGCAGACTTTATACAAGCGTTATTTTTGTAATTATTTAAACACAGCGGTATGGTATTTGTTAATTAAGTATAAAATCGTCTACAACAAAACGTAACAATTATGAAAGATCAAGCAAAAGTAATAGCAGCATTATTAGTTGGTGCTGCAGCGGGCGCCGCTTTAGGTTTATTATTGGCTCCAGAAAAAGGTGAGGATTTACGCGGCGACATTGCTGATTACGTAAACGACCTTGTAAATAAAGCTAAAGACAAAGCGCAACACACTGCCGAAAACGTTAAAGATTACAGCAGCAATGTTGTTGATAACGTTAAAAAAAAATTTAACGGTGTAGTGGGCGATGCAAAAGATGCCTATGAAGATGCTAAAGATAAAGCACAAAGCTATGCCGAAAACGGTTACGATGATGCAAAATCTAAAGTAAAAAGTACAGCGAATGATTGGAATAATTCAATCCAAAACGCCTGAAGATTTAATTAAATAAAATAGAGAAGCCCGGAATACCGGGCTTCTCTATTTTAGAGGGCTATGCTTTAATAGCTTTGATCATCCTGTCTCGGCCGCTCATATCTTGCCGAAGTTCAATCTTATCAAAACCTTTCGCAATTAACATCTCGCTGGTTTCTTTTCCGAAGGCTTCATTGATCTCAAAGAACAGCAGGCCATCTTTATCCAGTTGTGTATTAGCAAAATCGGCTATAGCGATATAAAATTTTAGAGGGTCTTCTTCCGGTACAAACAAGGCCGTGTGAGGTTCGAAATCAGTAACATTTGCATGCATCCTTAATTTGTCTGCCGGCGTAACGTACGGAGGATTGCTGACAATAATATCATAGCTGTTATTAATTGCCTGATAACTGTTTTTGTCCAAAATATCCACGTTATGGAAATCAACTTTTGCCTCGTTGATAATGGCGTTCCTTTCTGCTGTCCTTAAGGCCTCCGGCGAAATATCAATCGCGCTCACATAGGCGTTAGTAGTATTTTTACTCAAAGTAATAGCGATACAACCGGTGCCTGTGCCGATGTCCAAAATTCGCAAAGGTCTTTGATCTTGCACTTTTAACTTTTGACTTTCCAATATCCACGCAACCAATTCTTCCGTTTCCGGTCGGGGAATTAGCGTTGCAGCATTTACCAAAAATGGGAGTCCATAAAATTCAGTACTTCCCAAAATGTACTGAACAGGTCTGCCGGTTGAGAGCTCCTGCAATATTTGCGGTAATTTATCTGCTGTTTCCGACGGCAGTTCATCATCCTCAAATGCCTTTATTTTAGCACGAGACATGCCAGTGAGCTCCTGTAGTACCAGCATAACAATCGCCTCTGCTTCTTGAGGGCCGTAGAGATCATTCAGTTGTTTTTTGAAGGATAATACGGCATCCTTAATAGTTTTCATGCAACAAAGTAACATAAAAGCTACTTTTGCACAATGGCATCAGCAGAAATATACATGCAGCGTTGTTTAGAGCTGGCGGCATTAGGAGCAGGTTGCGTAAGCCCGAACCCGATGGTTGGCGCTGTGATCGTTCATAACGGCAGGATAATAGGTGAGGGCTGTCACCGTAAATACGGCGAAGCCCATGCCGAGGTAAACGCCATTAAGATGGTGACTGATCGTTATACCGATGCTGCGCAATTACTAAAAGAGGCCACGATTTATGTGTCACTTGAGCCCTGTGCACATTACGGTAAAACCCCGCCTTGTGCTGATCTGATCATTAAACATCAGATACCACGCGTGGTTGTTGGGTGCCGCGATCCTTTTTCGCAGGTAGATGGCAAGGGCATTGAAAAATTACTGGCTGCCGGTGTGGATGTAACTACCGGGGTTTTGGAACACGAATGCCGTTGGTTAAACCGGAGATTTTTTACACGGGTGCAAAAGCACCGCCCTTACATCATTCTTAAATGGGCGCAAACAGCCAACGGCTTTTTTGCCCCGGCGGATGGTTCACAATTTTGGATAACAGGCGCCGAAAGCCGTAAACTGGTTCATCAGTGGCGCGCGGAAGAAGATGCGATTTTAGTGGGCAAGAACACTGTTTTAGCGGATAACCCGCAATTGAATGTACGCTATGCTGAAGGCCGCTCGCCCAGGCGGGTGGTTATTGACCGGCAATTGCAACTTGATAAGACTTTTAATGTCTTTGATAAAACAGTAGAAACGCTTGTTTTCAATGCAGAAAAGTTTGATGTTGATGATAATATCAAATACATTCAGCTGGAAGATTTTGACAATTACGTACCACAATACATCATGTACCAGCTATATCTGCAGGATATACAGTCGGTTATTATAGAGGGTGGTGCAAAAACATCACAGCATTTTATCGATGCCGGGTTGTGGGATGAAGCAAGGATCTTCACCGGCCAGGCCACTTTACGTGCAGGGATACCAGCGCCACGTTTAAGCGGTAAAAATGAAGGTAGCCAAACAATTGGCAGTGATATTTTACAGATATTTACCAATCAACCTTAAAAGCTTATTTAATGTTATACGTTTTCCTAAGCGTTTGCTGCAGTGTAATTGTATCGGTGCTATTAAAAGTTGCACGGCGCTACAGCATTGACGTTTTTCAGGCCATAACCTGGAACTACGGGATGGCTATCCTGCTTACCTGGTTTTTCTTTAAACCTAATTTCGGCACTTTTGAAATAAAGCAAGCACCGGTTAGCGTATATATTGCCGTTGGCATTTTATTGCCGCTGATATTCTGGATAATGGCCAAATCAGTACGACTTGCCGGCATTGTTCGTACCGATGTTGCGCAACGGCTTTCGTTATTTATATCACTGTTTGCAGCTTTCCTGCTATTTGGTGATCAGTTTAACCTTGCAAGATTAGCTTGTTTTTCAGTAGGTTTTGCAGCAATATTGTGCTCTATTCCATGGCAAAAGCAAACGGCTAACCGCAAAGTTTTAAGTAATGCATGGATATACCTGATATGCGTTTTCATTGGCTTCGGTGCCATTGATATCCTGTTCAAGAAGGTAGCAGCTTCTACCGCTGTACCCTATACCACTTCTTTATTTTTCATATATGCATTGTCTTTTGTTATTGCGCTCATAAGCCTTGCAGTAAAAGTTATTTCAGGTAAAACACGTGTACATTGGGCGCACATTATGTTTGGGTTAATATTGGGTGTAGCCAATTTTGGTAACATTTTATTTTATTTAAAAGCGCATAAGGCCTTGTCAACAAGCCCCTCGCTTGTGTTTTCCGCAATGAATATTGGGGTAATTTCTGTTGGCGCCCTGGTGGGTTTGGTTGTATTCCATGAACGGCTCAGCAAGCTCAACAAGTTAGGTTTGGCACTTGCCATCATATCAATTATCATGATCACTACGGTGAATATTATGCACTGGTAAATGCTTTTTCAAGATACTTACAAAACAATTTCCGAACCTGTCGAAGCTATTTTTCGCGACAGGGGCAGCAAGTTTCTTGCTTACGCTTACCCGGTTAGCAGCGATAGCGATATTAAGCCCATAGTCGCAAAACTAAAGGCAGATCATCCAAAGGCAAATCATCATTGTTGGGCTATCAGGCTTGGGATAGATCGCTCTGTATTCCGCGTTAATGATGATGGCGAACCGTCCGGTACAGCAGGAAGACCGATTTTAAATACGCTGCTATCCAAAGATATTACCAATACACTGGTGGTCGTTGTGCGCTATTTTGGAGGTACGCTTTTGGGTGTGCCGGGCTTAATAAACGCCTATAAAACGGCAACGGAAATGGCACTTGCCGAAGCAAGTATTATTGAGAAAACCATTAACGATATTTACACCATAAGCTTTGATTATCCGCAAATGAATGATGTAATGCGCATCATTAAAGATGAACAGCTACAAGTTTTAGAGCAACGCTCGGAATTAAATTGCTCTATCCAATTCTCCGTTCGTAAAACACAAATAGAAGTTGTAATGAGTAAGCTCAACAAGCTTACCGGCGCTAAGATCAGATACGATTACAGCGGCTGATATTTTGCAAAATTCTTCCTGAAACTACACGCTTTGCAGGCTCATTTTTTGTATAAAAATGCCTAAATTGCCTGCATATGCAATCATTTGAGATAGATAAATCAGATCTGCTCCGCATCAAAACCGCGCTTGAGGGTGGTGATGCTGAATTAGAGTTGGTTCTGAAGGATTACCATGCCTCAGAGATCGCTATTTTATTTGAGCGACTGCCGCAGGAAGCCCGCGAACGCATCATCAACATCCTGCCTGCCGAAGAAGCATCAGAAGTTATTACCGAGATGGACGAAGAAAGCCATCCGGAAGACTTACTGGTAAATCTTGACCCCGAGAAGCGTACCGAAATTGTTGAGGAACTGGATTACCATGTGGCTACCGACATCATCAGCCAGATGGACGAGGAGGATCAGCAGGAAATTCTACAGGAGATCGATCAGGAAGATGCTATCAGCATTCGTGCACTGTTAAACTACGATGAAGATACTGCGGGTGGTTTGATGAATTCGCAGGTGATCTGCGTGAACATTAATTCCGATAAGAAAGATGCTTTAGACGAGATCATCCGCCAGTCTGAAGAGATGGAGGAGTTTTACACCATTTATGTGGTGAACGATGACAAGATATTGCAAGGTATTGTCTCCATCAAAGATATCATCAAGGCGCGTAGTGAGGTTAAGATCCGTGATATATACCAGCACGATCCGGTGTTTGTAAAAGCTGATCTTGACCAGGAAGAGGTTGCTAAATTGATATCTCAATATAATCTGACCAGTATCCCCGTTGTTGACGACCATATGAAACTGCTGGGCCGCATTATGGTTGATGACATTATCGACGTAATGGAGGAGGAGAACACCGAGGATATCTTGAAGATCTCCGGTGTATCTGAAGATGAGGAATTGAGCGGTAACTGGAAAGATGCAGTAAAGAGCCGTTTGCCCTGGCTCGTTATTAACCTGGGCACAGCATTTCTGGCTGCGGCGGTTATCAGGCAGTTTACGCACGTAGAAGAGGAGTTGCCCATTATAGTTGCTTACGTAACCATTATTGGTGGTATGGGCGGTAACGCTGCAACACAAGCCCTGGCGGTTACGGTAAGACGTATCTCATTAAGTGACCTTACAGACAGGCAGACTTATCGCACGGTGATTAAAGAGATTTCAGTGGGCTTGATCAACGGCATGGCCAATGGACTGATCGTATTGTTGTTTGCTTTGTTGTATGATAAAAACCCGATGCTCGGTTTGGTGCTTTTCCTGGCTATGACTGGTAATCTCATTGTGGCAGGTTTAACGGGTGCGGGCATTCCGCTCATATTAAAACGCCTGGGCATAGATCCGGCAGTGGCATCGTCCATCATCATTACTACTTTTACAGATTGTATAGGATTTCTGCTACCTCTATGGTTGGCGAGCAAACTTTTATTGTAGCTTGATTTTCAAATCAATATCATTAAAGTGATTTGCATTTGTTGAAATAGAAAATAATCTTTGAATATTTGCATTGTTAAGCCACGCTTTTATTACTGTTAACGTAATCACACATATGACTGAAGTAAGATACGACTGGACCCAGGAAGAGATCTCAAAAATATACCACTCACCTTTATTGGATTTAATTTACCGCGCAGCTACTATTCACCGCGAGAATAAAGACTATGCAGAAGTGCAGATCAGTTCGCTGATTTCTATAAAAACAGGCGGTTGTCCCGAGGATTGTGCTTATTGCCCGCAGGCAGCACGTTATAGTACCGGTGTTGATGTGCATGCCTTAATGCCTAAAGAAGAGGTCATAGCTGCTGCAAAGCGCGCTAAAGAAGGTGGTGCGTCAAGGTTATGTATGGGCGCTGCATGGCGCGAGGTACGCGATAACCGTGATTTTGACAAAGTGTTGGATATGGTTACAGCTGTAAACGAATTGGATATGGAAGTTTGCTGCACCCTGGGTATGCTTACCGAAAACCAGGCACAACGCCTGGCTGATGCCGGTTTATATGCTTACAACCACAACCTGGATACCTCTAAGGATGATTATAAACGTATTATTACTACCCGTACCTATGATGAGCGTTTAACCACACTTGAGCACGTTCGCAAAGCGAAAATATCTGTGTGCAGCGGTGGTATCATTGGTTTGGGTGAAACTACAGCTGATAGGATCTCGATGCTTAAAACGCTTTCAAATCTGCCTAAACACCCGGAATCAGTGCCTATTAACGCATTGGTACCTGTTAAAGGAACGCCACTGGCAGAGCAACCCCGCGTGTCTGTTTGGGATATGGTTAGGATGATCGCCACAACGCGTATCATAATGCCTAAAACAGTGGTGAGGTTATCAGCTGGTCGCACTGAAATGAGTACCGTTGAGCAGGCCTTATGCTTTATGGCGGGCGCTAATTCGATATTTGCAGGCGAGAAATTGCTGACTACACCAAATCCTACGTTTGACGAGGACATGTTCATGTTTGAACTATTAGGATTAAAACCCCGCCAGGCATTTAAGAATGGCCGCCCTAACGAGCCTAAAGAACTGCGTGAAATGAGCATTAACGAGGTGTTCTAATTTCCTAATGTAAAGTTCGGTTTGTAGTTTTACGTAAATCGTAAACCTGCTATGAACCGCAAAGTATTCTTCTTTATAGTTCTTACGCTGTGTTTTATTCAAGTTAAAGCACAGCGTAAGATTAATCTTTCCCTCAAACATCAGCTCGACAGCTTGTATGCACTTGATCAACATTATCGGGCAATGATGTCAGAGAAGTTGACTATCAAACAGATAGATTCCATAAAGAAGGCATTGAATCTTAGGGATGGAGATTTTTTTTCACAGATAAATAAAATATCTGATCATACCGATTCATCAAACACAAAAAGGGTAGAAGCCATTATAGCGCAATATGGTTACCCTGGAAAGTCGCTTGTAGGTGAACCAACTAACGAGGCTGCTTTTTTTGTTTTGCAGCATTCAACGGTAATAGACAAGTATCTTCCCATTGTAGAAAAGGCAGCACACGAAAAGGAATTGCCGTTCTATTTATATGCCATGATGAAAGATCGTTCCCTGATGTATAACAACAAAGAACAAATTTGGGGTACGCAGGTTAAGGGCATGCGCATGACTAACAAGCAAACCGGCAAGCCTGAGTTTAAAATGTTTGTGTGGCCTATACAAGATGCGGCTAATGTGAACGAACGTCGAAAAGCTGCAGGCTTCCCGCAAACTGTTGAGGAAAATGCTAAACGCCTTGGTGTTAGTTATAAACCGTACACGCTTGAGCAAGCGCTTAAAGGCGATGTAAATTAAAAAACAAAATCTCATAGCATTGCTTTTATACTAAAAATATAAACGCCATGGGATTTGACCAATATCACGAACCTCCAGAAGAACTTTCTGCAGAAACACGCACTTTCGCCCGCATGATCGTATCATTAGGCGAAGAGGCTGAAGCCATTAACTGGTACGAGCAACGTATATCTGTTGAAACAGATGAACAAGCCAAAGCCATTATGCAAAACGCCCAGCACGAAGAATTTAAGCATTTTGGTATGGACTTGGAATTTCTGCTACGTAAAAAACCTGTTTGGCGTAAAACACTCGAAGCCATTTTGTTTAAGCAAGGCGATATAGTGGAGCTTGGCGAAAAAGGCGAGGAAGCTTCAGAATAAAATCAATATTCTGCAAATTGTTCATCCGGATAGCACCAAAGCCAACGTTCACCGGGTTGCGCAGAGGCAATAACAGGGTGACTGCTGGCATTGTAATGCTTGGTCATATGTTGTTCCGGCGATTGATCGCAGCAGAGTGTAACCCCGCAAGTTTGACAGGTACGTAAATGAAACCAGGTAGTACCTTGTTTTATGCATTCTACGCAAACGTGTTCGTCGCTTAATTTTATTTCGCTGATAGCTTGCAGGTGCTGGCAAAAGCCGGGATCTAAATCGGGCATATAGATAATGTTTGCCTAAATATAGTAAAGCTCAAAATATTGAGCTCTACTTTTTAGAAAAATCATGGCCCCAGTTCTTCAAAGAATAATCCCAATTAGAATCTTTTGCATCCTTTGGTTTTTGAGCTAAATGGCGGGAAATATAACCGTGCACCTTGGCCATGTGTTTATAATCGGTCGCCGTTAGCTCACTTTTCTTTTTGTGCAGTATATCTATTATCCTTTCACCGGATTTATGACCAACTGATTCGCCGTCGCCGCTGTCCCATCCAACCTTTTTTGACTCATCGGTTTTTAGCCACTTTTCGAGGGCCGAGGCGCTCATGTTAACAGCATTCTTAAATTCTTTGTAGATATTTTCCTTTTCCGCTTTTTGCTTATCTTCTTTTTCTGCAGTTTTCATAGTAGTACATTTTATTAAAAGCGTAACCAACATCATACCATCAGTAACGCTATACTCCTAAAAAGATTAATAATATTTCTTTTTAATTTAATAATGCTAAAAATATTAGTATTTTTGATTTGATATGGATGCAGACAGGATAACCGAAAAACTGAATATTTTAGCTGATGCAGCTAAGTATGATGTGTCGTGCTCAAGCAGTGGCAGCAAGCGTAAAAACGAAAATAAGGGCCTTGGCAATGCCAGTAACGGTATTTGCCATTCCTACACGGAGGATGGCCGTTGCGTCTCGCTATTGAAAATCCTGCTCACTAATCATTGCATTTTTGATTGTGCGTATTGCGTTTCTCGGAAGAGTAACGATATAAAACGTGCTGCCTTTACCGTACAGGAAGTGGTAGACCTTACCATTAATTTTTATAGGCGTAATTACATAGAAGGTTTATTTCTAAGTTCAGGTATTTTTAAAGATGCCGATTTTACCATGGAGCGTTTGGTGCGCGTGGCGAAGAAACTAAGGTTGGAGCATAATTTTCATGGTTATATCCATCTTAAGTCTATACCTGGTGCCAGTGACGAACTGATGAACGAGGCGGGGCTTTATGCCGACAGATTAAGCGTTAATTTAGAGATGCCTACAGAGGCTGGTTTAAAGTTACTGGCACCCGATAAGAGTCATCAGGAAATGATAAAGCCGATGGGCTATCTTAAAAACGCCATAATTAAACATACCGAAGAGAAAAAGCTGTTTAAGAAAGCGCCAATATTTGCGCCTGCCGGGCAAAGCACTCAAGTAATTATTGGTGCAACGCCTGAAAATGACAACCAGATACTGCACTCTGCTAATTATTTTTATAAGAACTTTAAGCTAAAACGAGTTTACTATTCCGGTTATGTGCCTGTATTGGAAGATAGCCGATTACCTGCACTTAATACCAGCGTACCCATGGTACGCGAGAACAGGCTTTACCAGGCCGATTGGCTGATGCGCAATTATGGCTTCCATGTAAGCGAAATTGTTAATAATCATCAGCCACACCTTGATCTTGATATCGATCCTAAATTAAGTTGGGCTATCAGGAATATGCAAGAATTTCCGATAGATGTTAATCGCGCTGACCTCAAAATAATATTGCGTGTACCGGGCATTGGCGTATTATCTGCTCAGAAGATAGTGAGTGCGCGCAAGTTCGGAAAACTTAATTGGGAACATTTGAAAAGAATGGGCGTAAGTGTTAATCGGGCTAAATATTTTATTACTTGTCAAAGTAAGGAGTTTGAGCGCCGGGACTTAACAGGTAACGCCATCAAGCAATTTATTTTGGCTACATCGCATAGCAAATACATCAAAAATGTTCACACCCAGCTTAACCTATTTTAATGACCACGCTTATTTACGACGGTACTTTTGAAGGATTGTTAACAGCAGTTTTTGATGTTTATGCACATAAACTGGATGTAGTTAAATTGCATCAGGGTGAGTGGTTAGAGGGGGCACTATTTGACGAAAAGATGCAGGTTATTACTGACGAAACCCGCGCAGGCCGTGTGTTAAAAGCCCTAAAGCTTAAATTATCAACCCTTGGAGTTCAACGTTTATATGCGGCGCATTTAGCTGAAATCCCCGGGGAGGATAATAATTTGCTTGGCTTTATTCGTTACGCTATTGATACCGATGAGAATATAGAAGAGGATTACGGAAACAGATATGTGATGCGGGTTTCAGAAATGGTGCGTATGGTAAGGCGCGAGAAACACCGTATGGAAGCCTTTATTCGTTTTCAAAAACTGCGTGACGGATCTTTCTACGCTGCTATCGAGCCGGATTTTAACGTGTTGCCATTATTGATCAAACATTTTAGAAGTCGGTACGCTGATATGAAATGGATGATCTACGACCTTCGGCGCAAGTACGGTATTTATTATGATCTGCACGACACGCAATTTATTACGCTCGATTTTGCTGAGAACAGTCGTCAGGCTGATATAGTTGCCGCTTATACCGAAGATGAAGGTATGTATCAAAATCTTTGGAAAAATTATTTTAAGAGTGTTAATATCACTTCACGCAAAAACACCAAACTGCATGTGAGGCATATCCCCAAACGATACTGGAAACATCTTACGGAGAAAATATAGTTACTGAAAATTGGAAATGCTTTCTTACGCCTCATTGCAAGGAACAAAGCAACCTCCCTTGAGGACATGCAGCTTTGTACGGATCGAAAACTTCGTCTTTCTTTGCAATTGCTAATTTAATTGCTCGTTCAAAGTGACAAATTCAGGCGTAATGTTAATAACCGTAAGTGTTAACAAACCAATCAAAACTCCTACTTTACCTTAAAAGCCCTGTTGATAACCATTATATAAATGTTAATAAAGTGTTTAAATAAAATACTTGACATGGGTATCAAAAAGTTCCGATATTGTAAATATCAAGAACGACGTACTTTGACAGCCTCACAGGATAACACAAACTGAATCGGGTGAACTTTCGGGCGAACTAAAGATCAGGGACGTGCCTGAATTACGAAAAGGAGCAAAGAGCTACGGCACTTTACCTGGAAGGTAATTAGCGGGGTATTATCATATAGCCAAGCAATTCTACGGAAAAAATGGCTTAGATAATGATCGCAGCAGGAATCGGCGTTAGCGTAACAAAGAGAAATCGGTATTCACTACAGAAGAAGATGATCAGTGTTGCACGGAACGATGACAGGGTCGACTTCCCCTCGGGAGGAAAGGCAGATCAGCATCCGCAAACATTAAGGCTGCCAGGCTCGCAAGAGCAGGGACATAGCGAAGGTTTGGCAGGGTATGATAAAGCACCTCCGCAAGGTAACAGACAATGTGCATTGTATACGTACCAACAAAGTGATCCATCGGTATTCTCAAGGATAAAAGATAGATCAGCGTTCGCAGTATAACAACGAGGAGAGCGGGTCGGTTAAAGATCACACAAAACTTGATGCTTCATTGCGGCTATGGCCAACATGAGGAAAGGAAAAACGGAAGTCGTTTCGCAAGAGAGGCTTCCGTTTTCCATTTTATATACCTGTTGTTGTTACTGATTCCAATCAAACATTTAGCAGCACAACAATTAAACATCTCACAACTATTTCGTTATTTTAGCCTTCTATGAAGGAATCTACAGGAAAAACAGACGGAAAAAAGAAAATATTTGTGCTGGATACCTCGGTTATCCTGTACGACCATAACGCCTTCGAAAATTTCCAGGAACATGACGTTGCTATCCCTATCCAAGTGCTGGAAGAGCTGGACAACATGAAAACCGGAAACGACACGCGCAACTTTGAGGCGCGTAGTTTTATCCGCATCATGGATGATCTGGCTAAGAACCGTCTCATCAATCAATGGTTGCCGCTAAATGGTAAAAGTCATGGCCAGTTTAAAGTAGTTTTAGATACCAAAAATACCAGCGCCGATGCCGAACTGGTTTTCGGCTCGGATAAAACGGACCACCGCATACTTAATGCTGCCCTCGGCGTACAATTTGAACATCCCGACAGGAAAGTGATTTTGGTATCAAAAGATATTTGCTTGCGCCTCAAAGCAAAGGCGTTAAACTTGTTCGCAGAGGATTACGAAACAGGTAAGGTTAAAAACCTGGAAGAGTTGTATAGTGGTAAAACCACTCTCAATAAAATCACAGAGAAAGTTTTAAGTAAGCTTAACAAACAAGAATCTATTGGTGCAGAGGTCGTTAACATACCCGAAAATGCGGGTAATCATTTTATTATACTTAACGGTAAAAACGGCACCACAGCGGCGTTCTATAATTCGCAGAGTAAAACGGTCGAGAAAGTTAATGAGCAGCCTGTATTGAATATAGAGCCCCGTAACCTTGAACAGGCCTTTGCCATACATGCTTTGCTTCACCCGGATATTAAACTGGTTACCATACAGGGTAACGCAGGCACAGGCAAAACCTTGCTCGCCCTTGCCAGCGCTTTGGAGCAACGCAAAAACTACCGGCAAATATTTGTTACCCGCCCAACCATCCCGCTTAGCAACCGGGATATAGGTTTTTTACCGGGCGATGTATCTTCAAAGATAGACCCCTATATGGCACCGATATGGGACAATCTTAAATTTATAAAAGACCAGTTTGTAGAGGATGCCAAAATGCAGGCTAAATTGGATGAATTGGTCACTAATGATAAAATATCCATTACTCCGCTGGCCTTTATAAGAGGGCGTACGCTAAGTAAGATCTTCTTCATAGTAGATGAGGCTCAAAATCTTACACCGCATGAAGTTAAAACCATTATCTCAAGGGCAGGGGAGAACAGTAAATTTGTTTTTACGGGCGATATTTACCAGATAGATACCCCATACCTTGATGCCGAAAGTAACGGCCTGTCATATCTTATTGATAAAGCAAAGGGACATCCGCTTTACGCGCACATTACCCTGCAAAAAGGTGAACGCAGTGAACTTGCAAATCTTGCGAACGAACTTTTATAGTTAATTACGCGGGCGCTTGGGATTATAGGCAACCAAATACTGCAGTTCATCTAAATTGATGGTTTGTTTATTCGCTGCCTCTTCTTCCTGCGTAAGCGGCAGGTTTAGCTTGGTTTTTATAGAGTGTAATACCTGAAGCAGTATATCCGGCGAAATTTTTGCTACATTATTGGGATAAAAATCACGCTGGATCCTGGTTTTGCCTACAGTACTTTGCATACTTAATTCCCAGTTCTCCTCTGGTTTAAAGCCGTGTTCTTTTGCAAGATTTGTCAGGTCATATACATACCTGCTGGTTTCAAATATTATATCTTTATCAGTCATGTTATTTCTTTTTAACAGGTATAACTGCGGACACTGAATTTTTTCCAGACTGATAATCAGACTGTTTTTTATTGACGTTAACAGATGGCGCTTTCTTGTTCTCTTTCGAACTTTTTTTCTCTTTACTCATTATATATAAGTTAAATTTTAAACGGCAGAAAATATTCAACCGCTTTGTTTTGCAGCGAAATGCAACTAAGGAGGTTTTTAAAGGTAGTCTTTATATATTGAAAATCAGCGCATTTTATTTTTAACAATTAACGCTTGCGGATAAGTTGTTACCATTCAGTAATATAGCTTCTGTAAATATTTAAAACAACGTTAAATAATTTTATTTTAAGTAAAAGGCGGATTTTATTGACTACATTGCGTACTTAATTAAAAATAATAATGCAAAAAGAAGGAACAGTAAAGTTTTTCAATGCCACTAAAGGTTTTGGATTCATTTCTCAGAGTGAAAGCAGAAGCGATGTTTTTGTACACTCGACTGGCCTCATTGACGAAATTCGTGAAAACGATAAAGTAACGTTTGATGTAGAAGAAGGCAAAAAAGGCCTTACCGCGGTAAATGTAAAAGTAATTTAAAAAATCACTATAAAATTTAATCGTAGCACCTGCCTAACCGGCAGGTGCTTTTTATTTCATTTAAACCCGATATATAAAATATGGCTAAATCACAAGCAACATTTATGAAGAAACAACTGGAAAAAAATCGCCAGAAAAAGAAAGAAGATAAAGCACAGCGCAAGCAAGAACGCAAAGAAAATGGTACTGGCGCAGATGATATAGCTTACGTTGATGAATTTGGTAACCTAACCTCTACACCACCCACTCAAAAACAAAAATCTGCCGACGAAGATCAGTAGAACTAATTACCGATAACCTTAGCCAAAGCCTTTCCCCAGTTTTGGCCTAATATTTTTGCACCCTCTTTATTGGGATGCAGGTAAAATACACCCTGATGGCCTTGTTCGGGTATAAAAAGGTGTAGATAGTCCTTTTTAAAATCAGCAAAGCCATTTGTGTAACCCAAATATACATGGTTGGGGTTGGCTGTGTTGTAATGCTTTACTAAAGCATCTACCTGAGGATAGTAAAGCTGCAAACGATCCAAACCCTCCTGCAAATACATCGCACCGTTATAGGTGTTGGGGCTGAAATAAATAGGGGAGTTGAAAACTATTTTGCTATTGGGGTAACGTTTTAAAATACTATCAGCAATTGTGCTTAGGTTTTTGAGATATTGTTCAGGAGAGACCGGCGCTCCATAAGGGCCATTTATAGCGCTATCATTAGTGCCCAGCATAACTGAGAATATCAACTGTGCAGAGTTGTCTCTGTAATAAACATCGGCATCTTTCACCACCTTTTCAAAGTCAGGTTCACCGGGTAAAAAATTTTTAGTGGTGTATCCGCTCACTCCTCGGTTGGCCTGTATGAATTGAATTCCTTGAAATTTCTCTTTCAGGAAATTCAGCGCATAAACCGAAGGCTGCAACTCGGCATTATTTTGGCCGTAAGTGATGCTATCGCCGATAAATACGATATTAACTTTAGATGGTCGAGTTACCGTAAAAGCAAGTAATCCTAATGAAAACATTGCGATCGCGGCTCTTTTAAGATACGTTTTCATAACGGTGTTTTATTCGCTTTTGTAAAGCGCACCAGCTTTTTCGGCTGATGTCTTGATGCCCTTAATTAGTGCCGAACTGAATCCGTTGTGTTCCATCTCGTTTAGTCCGGCTATGGTGCAACCCTTAGGAGAGGTAACCTTGTCTATTTCCTGCTCGGGATGCGATGCCAGTTGCAGCAGCAGATCTGCAGCACCTTTTGCCGTTTGTGCAGCCATTTTAAGCGCATCATGTGCATGAAAACCAATTTCGGTGCCGCCTTGCGATGCCGCACGTATAGAACGCAGGAAAAAGGCAATACCGCAAGCACATAAGGCCGTTGCTGAAGTCATCAACTCCTCGTTTATCTGTATGCTTACACCTACAGTATCGAAAAGTGATTTTACCAAACTGATATTCTCTGCAGAAGCCGTGTCTGTAGCAATACAGGTCATGCTATGGCCAATGGCTATAGCGGTATTGGGCATAGCGCGTATCACCTCAACATCAAGCCCAAGTTGATTGCGGATATCCTGGCAGCTTACCCCGGATACCACAGAGATGAGCAAATGCTTACCATAAGTAACAGCCGGTTTTATCTCATCAAGCAACTTATTTAGTTGTTGCGGCAATATGGCCAGGACAACAATATTAGCTTTGGTAACGGCTTCAGCATTATTGGCTGTAACTTTGTAACCTTCTATAGCAAGATGATCTAAAGCCGCAACGTTGCGGCGCGTTAGCGTAATTTGCGACGGCGCAAAAATGCCCGCCTTTACCAACCCCTTGGCTAAAGCCAAACCAATATTACCGCTGCCTAAAATGGCTATGTGTTGTTTTGTTTCCATGTGTGTTTTATTCGCTTAAACGTGTACCAAAGGCATGTTTGCCTTTCAATTGCCCCAGGTCGTCAGAATGGCCGATGACTACAGCTTTTACTCCGCAAGATATGGCTGCAAATGCATTATCCAGCTTAGGGATCATGCCGCTATGTATCACCTGTTCTTGTTTAAGTTTATGATAACGTTCGGGATTAATCTCCCTGATCAATGATTCATCGTCGTTAACATCGTGTAATACGCCTTTTTTTTCAAAACAATAAATAAGCGTGGTTTCATACTTATCTGATAGCGCCACTGCCAGCGCTGAGGCAATAGTATCTGCATTTGTATTAAGCAATTGGCCTTCGCCATCATGCGTTAAGGCACAAAAAACAGGGGTAAAGCCTCCATCAAGCAATTTGGCGATATTTTCAGCATTAACAGATTCTTCTTTAAGATCGCCCACAAAACCATAATCAATGGTTTTTACCGGGCGCTTTTGTGCGTGTATCAGGTTACCGTCTGCACCCGTGAGGCCAATAGCATTATTGCCGTATCGCTGCAATTGGGCTACAATGTTTTTGTTGATCAAACCGCCGTAAACCATGGTTACAATGCGCAAGGTATCAATATCAGTTATGCGGCGGCCATCAATCATTTTAGCTTCAATACCCATACTTTCAGAGATCTGGGTAGCAACTTTGCCGCCACCATGTATCAATATCTTATGGCCATCAAGTGCGGTAAAATCCTTTAGAAACCTGTGCAGGTTTTCAGAATTATCAATTACGTTACCACCAATTTTAATTACATGAAGCGCTTGCATATTATTTACTATATGAGTTCGGTAGCAATAATAGCTATTTTATGGTTGTAAGAATAATTTACTTGCTATTGTAAAAATACCTTCATTTAAAACACATAAGTGGTTATCATGTTAGCAATATTCATCAGGGTTTGTAGCTTAGATGCACAAGGCCATTGTTGCTATGAATAAACAGGAAAACAAACAACCACGAGTTATAATTATAGGCGGAGGATTTGGCGGGGTACAGTTAGCAAAAAAATTAAAAGATGCACCGGTAGATGTGCTGCTCTTAGATAAACATAATTATCACACCTTTCAACCGCTTTTATACCAGGTGGCCACAGGTGCAATTGAGGCCGATTCTATAGGTTTTCCAATCAGGCGGATTTTCAGCAGGCAAAAGAACTTTACTTTTCATTTGGCCAGCGTTGACAATATCGATACCAAAACCAATACAGTAGAAACCGATGCCGGTAATTACACTTATGATTACCTGGTAATAGCTACGGGGGCTAACACTAATTTCTTTGGCAACCAGGAACTTGAGCATTATGCCATGCCCATGAAAAATATTGCGGAAGCTTTAAACATTCGCAGTTTGATGTTGCAAAACCTTGAAAAGGCACTGGTGACTTCAGATAAAGCGGAACGTGATGCCTTGCTTACTTTCGTAATAGTTGGCGGAGGGCCAACCGGGGTGGAGCTTGCCGGGGCGATATCAGAACTGCGAAAATACATTCTTTGTAAAGACTATCCCGGCTTGTGCAATGCTGATATGAAGGTTTATTTGGTAGAGGGCAAGCCAGAATTGTTAGCCGCTATGTCATCAGAAGCTTCATTGAAGGCAAAGCAATTTTTAAAAGAGATGGATGTGAGCATACATACCGGTGTTCACGTATCAAGTTACAACGGGTCCATTTTAAAAATAGATGACGGTACGGTTATTCAAACGCGCAACGTGTTGTGGGCTGCTGGCGTAAAAGGCGAAGTACCCAACGGTATGCCCGAAGAAACAGTTGCAAAAGGTGGCAGGTTGATCACCGACGACATTAACCGCATAAAAGGCTACAGCAATATTTTTGCGATAGGTGATGTATCATTTGTACAAACTGATGCTAATCCGGCTGGCTACCCCGGGGTAGCGCAGGTGGCCCTGCAGCAGGGTAAGCATTTGGCAAAAAACCTCCGGAACATTATCGAGGGTAAACCGACAACGCCATTTGCATATCACGATCTGGGTACCATGGCCACCATTGGCCGTAATAAAGCGGTAGCCGACCTTAAGAAATTTAAGTTTCAGGGCTTTTTTGCATGGTTGTTGTGGATGTTTGTACACTTGTTATCGTTAGCCGGATTTAGCAATAAAGCGATTGTTTTCTTAAATTGGGCTATAAACTATCTAACCCGCAACAGTGATAACAGGTTAGTGATCCGATACTTTAAAACCGATACCATGACCGTGGATCCCGTCCCTCGTTAGGATGGCTTTCAGTTAAGGTATCTTCAAACCATGTAAATGCATCTCTTCTTTATAATTGCGCTACTTGTAATTTTAAGCGCCCTGTACTCATATATCAATGCCCGATGGCTTAAGCTGCCCGGTACTATCGGCATTATGTCCTTAGCTATCATTGGGTCGCTAATTACCATCGTAATAGACAAGTTAGACCCCAGCATTGCAGATTATCTTACCATGCTGGCTAAAAATATCAACTTCTCCAGAACGGTGTTAAATATTTTATTGGGGTTTTTATTGTTTGCAAGCGCTTTTAACCTGGATAAAAAGCGTTTGAAAAAGGAGATGAGGCCGGTTTTCGTGTTGAGTACCATAGGCGTTATCATATCTACTGCAATATTTGGTTCATTACTGTATTTCATAACCAATCTGCTCAAGATAGATATGCCCTACATATACTGCCTGCTATTCGGAGCACTTATTTCACCAACTGATCCGGTTGCAGTAAGTGCTATTATCACCGGGTCTAAGCTGCCAAACAATCTGGAAACCATTATATCAGGCGAATCATTGTTTAATGATGGTATAGGGCTGGTGCTTTTTATTACGCTATTGGAGATCACGCAATCAGGCGTTAACAATGTTGATTTTGGCAAAGCAGTAATACTTTTTGTGCAGGAAGTGTTTGGAGGTATTGCTTTGGGTGCAATCACCGGGTTTTTAGCACACAGGCTAATGAAATCGATAGATGATTTTCAAACCGTGGTATTGGTTTCGTTCGCTTTGGTTATGGCTAATTCTTTGATAGCTACTTACCTGCACCTGTCTATTCCTTTGGCTGTGGTTACTGCCGGGCTGTTTGCAGGTGGTCGCTCTATCAATGTTGATAAAACGGACCGCTCGCACCAGGCGCTTGAAAAATTCTGGACCTTGATAGACGAACTGCTGAATACTATGCTGTTTGTTATGATAGGCTTGCAAATGGTGAATTTTCCATTTTTACAGCATTACTGGCTATCGGGGGCTTTGGGTATTGCCCTTATCCTGATAGCACGCTGGGGAAGCATTATGCTGCCTTTAACATTTTTGCGCAGAAGTCTTAACGTTAATTATGGCAGCATCAATATATTAACATGGGCGGGTTTGCGTGGTGGTATTTCCATAGCTTTGGCGCTTTCTCTGCCAACATCTGAATACAAACATTTTATACTCGCCGGAACTTATTTTATTGTGATATTTTCAATCATTGTCCAGGGACTAACACTTAATAAGGTTATTAATGCCATTTACAAAAATGGCCCCGAGAGTTAGTGCTTTAATTGCTTCATGTAATCCGCAATTTCTTTTTCATTGTCGGTTTCTGAGCTGTCTAAGTTGTTGATTATATTTTGCTGCTCAATCTCGCTGCGATTTTGGCTTAGTTTATATTTGGCTTGCAGGTCCGTAACCACAAGCTCAAAAGCTACAATGCCGTTCATCATCTTGTGCTTATAATCGCCTGGCAATCTGTTCCACTGTTTCAGATAATCCTGCTCATAAGTGCTGATGGTTTTAGCCAGCAGGGCGCCTACGGCTGTTTCGTCTTTTAACAGTTTGGCTTTGCCGTAGGCATGTATAGCTATATAGTTCCAGGTAGGTACATTGGTTTCTTTCTCGTAATTCTTTGGCGAAATGTAAGCGTGTGGCTCGGTGAATATCACTAAAGATGCTTCCTGCTCAATTACATCAACCTGTGGATTTGCTTTCGCAAAATGTGAGAGCAATACAACCTCATCACCACGCACTTCAATCACAAAAGGCAAGTGCGTTGCCTCTGGTATGCCATTCAGTACCGTCACTATTGAAGCAAAGCTATACTTTCGCATAAAGTGGATAGCTTGCTGCTTTTCAGTTATTTGGAAGTGTTTAGGTATATACATTTTGCAAATAATCAGGAAATATAAGAGTCAGAAGTGAAGACAGTCGTGGATGCTTATTATAAGGCTTCCAGCATCTGTTTTAATACTGCCTGCGCAGCCCAAACACGGTTGCCGGCTTCATGTACTACGATAGAACGCGGGCCATCTAATATCTCTGATGAGAGCTCCAGGTCCCGGCGAACGGGAAGGCAATGCATTACCTTTGCTTGGGGTGCAAGCTCATTCAATTTGGCATTGGTCAGCATCCAATCTTCATTGCCGTTGGTAACAGCGCCATAAGGTTCATAAGCCGACCAGTTTTTTACATAGATAAAATCTGCGTCTTTTAATGCTTCTTCCTGATTGGTTGTTATAGTTGCTCCCTCAGTAAATTGTTCTGAAAGGGCATATCCTTCGGGATGTGTTACCACAAAATCAACATCTGCTTTACACATCCACTCTGCAAATGAGTTAGGCACTGCCTGCGGAAGTGCTTTGATATGCGGGGCCCATGTCAACACCACTTTTGGGCGTGACCTGGTTTTTAATTCCTCGATAGTTACCAGGTCGGCAAGGCTTTGCAGCGGGTGGCGTGTAGCAGACTCCAGGCTAACAACAGGTACCTTACAAAATTCAACAAACTTATTAAATATGCTTTCGCTATAATCCTCATCACGGTCTTTTAAACCTGGAAACGAGCGCACTCCAATGATGTCAGAATATTCACCCATCACTGCCGCAGCCTCGCGGATGTGCTCTACGGTAGTACCATTCATAATTACATTATCACGCAATTCTAAAGCCCATCCTTCTTTATCGATGTTAAGTATTATAACGTTCATACCCAAATTCATGGCTGCCTTTTGGGTGCTCATGCGTGTACGCAGGCTGGGATTAAGAAAAACCAGGCTTATGGTTTTGTTTTTGCCCAAATGCTGGTTAGCAAACGGATCTTTTTTTGCCGCTAAAGCCTGTTTTACCAGTGCCTGTAGATCAGTAACATCGTTTACAGAAGAGAAGAGTTTCATGAGCCTTGTTTTGCGTTATTCAAACCCTCGTTAAAAGAAGAGGGCTTGAATAGCGTATAATTTATTATGCGTTATTTAAAGTTGCGTCAAATGCCTCCAGGAACCTATCTGCGTAAGTTTTTGTTAAATTAAGTGCAGGTAAGAGCCTGATAACGTTTGGTTTAGCCTCTCCGGTAAAGATATGGTGCTTAAACAACAGATCTTTTTTCACATTAGATAATTCTTCCGGAAGATCAATGCCTATCATTAAACCCCTGCCGCGCACCTCTTTCACCTGATCAAATTTCTTAAGCTCTGTTATCAGATAATCGCCGATCTCTGCGGCGTTTTGCATCAGGTTATCTTGTTCAATAACTTCAAGAACGGCTAAGCCTGCCGCACAAGCCAGGTGATTACCACCGAACGTAGTACCTAACATACCATACGAAGGCGCTATCTTTGGCGAGATAATGATACCGCCGACCGGGAAGCCATTACCCATGCCTTTAGCCATTGAATAAATGTCAGCGTTGACACCGGCAAAATCGTGCGAGAAGAATTTACCTGTACGGCCATAACCACATTGCACGGAATCAGCTATGAAAACAGCGTTATGTTCGTCACAAAGTGATCTTATTTTTTGAAGGAAGTTAACCGCGGTAACTTGTATGCCGCCAACACCTTGTATGCCTTCAATGATAACTGAAGATACCTCGTGTTCTTTAAAAGCTTGCTCAAGAGCTGCCTCATCGTTCCACGGAAGAAAAACCACGTTATCGGTTTCGTTTACCGGTGCAACAATTTTAGGGTTATCAGTTGCCGCCACCGCCAACGATGTGCGGCCGTGGAAAGCTTTTTTAAACGCAATAATTTTCTTTTTACCATTGTAAAATGATGCAAGTTTTAGAGCGTTCTCATTTGCTTCAGCGCCCGAATTACAAAGGAACAACTGGTAATCTTCTTTGCCAGAAACACGGCCAAGTTTCTCTGCAAGTTGCTTTTGCAATGGTATCTCAATTGAGTTTGAATAAAAGCCTATCTGGTGCAGTTGATCCTCCAAACGTTTTACGTAATGTGGATTAGTGTGACCGATTGATATTACCGCATGGCCGCCATAAAGGTCAAGGTATGCTGTGCCTTTATCATCATAAACCAGGCTTCCCTGGCCTTTAATTATATTGATTGGATTGATTGGATATACGTCGAATAATTTCATTATACTGAGGTAAAAGGTTAACGGCGAAAGAATAAAGGTTTTGTCTTCCTTGTTGATGATTGGAATGGGGTCACCTTTCGCCTTTGACCTTTATCCGTTCATCCTAATTAAAATGCCACCCCCTTCAGTCGTAATCCGGCGCTCTCGTTCAGGCCAAACATTAAGTTCATGTTTTGTACTGCCTGGCCGGATGCGCCTTTAAGTAAGTTGTCTATAATACTGATAATAAATACCTTATTATCAAATACCTTAACCTGTATAAAGCATTTGTTTGTGTTAACGATCTGCTTAAGGTCAATATCTTTGTTAGTTACATGTGTAAACGGGTGCTCCGCATAGTAATCTTGGTAAAGCTTTAATGCTTCTGCTTCGGTAAGGTTGCTTTCCGTATACATGGATGCAATAATGCCACGGGTAAAATCGCCACGATATGGTATAAAATTTAGAGCCCCCCAACCCCCTGAAGGGGGAGTAAAAGCACTTGCAGCCTGATTAAGCGATTGTCCGATCTCGTTTAGGTGTTGGTGGTTAAAAGCCTTGTAAACAGATAGGTTATCGTTTCTCCATGTAAAGTGTGAAGTAGGTGACAAGCCTTGACCGGCACCGGTTGAACCCGTTGTCGCCGTAATATGTACCTCGTTTTTTAGTAAACCTTTTGATGCCAAAGGCAGCAGGCCTAATTGTAAACAGGTAGCAAAGCAACCAGGATTAGCGATGTTATCAGCTGATTTTATGGCATCTCTATTCAACTCGGGCAAGCCATATGTAAAGTTTTTGCTTTTGATTGTTGAATTTTGATTCAGCCTGAAATCCTGACTTAGGTCTATAACCTTTACATGATCGGCAATTTGATTTGCCTCTAAAAACTTACGAGCATCACCATGGCCAACACAAAGGAACAGCACATCAACGTTGTTTGATAGTTCAGCCGAAAACTTAAGGTCGGTATCGCCAAACAGGTCTTTATGAACATCATAAACATAGTTACCCGCATTGCTGTTGCTGTGAACAAAAATGATGTCAACGTTGGGGTGATTGATCAAAATCCGCAGCATTTCGCCACCGGTGTAACCGGCACCGCCAATAATGCCTGCTTTTATTTTAGAGGTTAATTCTGTCATTTTTAGTAGATGGTGAGGAGTAAAGGATGAACTCAAGGTCGTTGCTTTCTTTATTACTAATAAAATGCTGCTGACCGGGTTTTATCTCAATACCCTGCTCAGGTTTCAAAATGCTTGTCTCACCGTTAATGGTAAAAGTTGCTCTGCCTTTGAGCACAAAGAAAAACTGTGAAGCCCTCTCGTGATAATGCAGTTGCTCAGATGTATCAGGAGGCATCAATTCTTGTTTTATTGATAGCGCATCTGTGTCAACGTAGTTCCAGCCATAGCAGTCATCACCCCATTTGTAGGTGCTTAAGCATTCGCTTCTCGAAAAAATGGGGTTTGCCATAATTAGTCCTGTCCGTTTACTTTGTGATATATCATCACCTGGTTGCCAAATATCTTGCTGAAGCCTTTTACATCTTCGCCGCTCCATGCGTTGTTCATTTCGCCATAGCTGCCAAATTTATTGCTCATCAGGTCATGATCTGATTCGATACCAACAACCTGGAAGCGATACGGATGTAACTCAACAAATACTTTACCACTAACCTGTTTTTGGGTATCCGTTAGAAAAGCCTCAATGTTACGCATGATTGGATCATGAAACTGACCTTCATGCAACCAGTTGCCATAAAAAGAAGATAACTGGTCTTTCCATGATAACTGCCATTTAGTAAGAACATGTTTTTCCAGGGTGTGGTGCGCTTTAATGATCACCATTGGAGCAGCGGCTTCAAAACCAACGCGGCCTTTAATGCCGATGATAGTGTCACCAACGTGGATATCCCTGCCTATACCGTAGGGCTGTGCAATGGCTTGCAAAATTTGTATGGCTTTAGTTGGATGATCATAATGCGTCCCGTCAATAGCTTTCAATTCGCCTTTCTCAAAAACTAACTCGAGCGTTTTTGGCTCTGAACTGGTAACTTGTGTTGGCCACGCATCCTCGGGCAGGCCAAGATGTGATGTAAGGGTTTCCTTACCACCCACAGATGTTCCCCAAATACCTTTATTGATGGAGTACTTTGCTTTTTCAAAATTCATCTCTACACCATGTTTTTTCAGGTATTCTATTTCCTCCTCGCGGCTAAGTTTCAAGTCGCGTATAGGTGTAATGATCTGCACCTCGGGAACAAGGATGTTAAAGATCATATCAAACCTTACCTGATCGTTACCCGCACCGGTACTGCCGTGGGCGACCGCAACGGCGCCAATTTCTTTTGCATAGTTGGCAATGGCTGTAGCCTGACTCACGCGCTCGGCACTAACCGATAGCGGGTAAGTATTATTCTTTAGCACGTTACCGTAAATAAGGTAACGTACGCAGGTATTGTAAAAGTTTTCGGTCTCATCAACCACGTGGTGTGATGTAACACCCATCTGGTAAGCACGTTCTTCAACGTTTTTCAGCTCTTCTTCGCTAAAACCACCGGTATTAACAATTACTGAGTGCACTTCATAACCCAGGTCGCGTGTTAAATAAATACAGCAGAAAGATGTATCTAATCCGCCGCTGTATGCCAATACTACTTTTTGTTTGTCCATTGTTGTTTTCTCATGGTACAGATGCCGCGTGGCATCTGATGTTATCTAAAACGCGGTCACCGCGTGTTGTATTCTTTTTTGGGGGAGAAGCGAAGCGACGCAGCTCTTATTAATGCACGGTTACCAGTTTCTCCATTCTCCGCTTAATTGCTGCTTCTATGCGCTCTAAAAGCGTCGCTTTGTGCGTTATCTTTTTCATCTTCTCTTCGTATTGCTTTTGCACTTCTTCCGGGTCAAAAAGCATGGCAGTGCACATGCAATTCTTTCGGTTCTTGCTCATTAAGATATCGTAGTTAACGCAGCTTTTGCAACCTTTCCAGAAATCCTCGTCCTGGGTTAGTTCAGAATAAGTAACAGGCTCATAACCCAAATCTGAATTGATCTTCATAACAGCCAAACCGGTAGTCAAGCCGAATATTTTTGCATTGGGATATTTTTTGCGTGATAACTTAAATATTTCTTTTTTGATAGCTTTAGCCAAACCCACCTTGCGAAATATCGGACTTACAACCAGGCCGGAGTTGGCAACAAAATCGCCGTGGCTCCAGGTTTCGATGTAGCAAAAACCTGCCCATGTGCCATCTTTGTGCAAAGCAATTACAGCTTTACCTTCCAGCATCTTATTGGCAACATACTCTGGCGAACGCTGTGCAATACCGGTACCGCGTGCCTTTGCAGACTCGGCCATTTCATCACATATCATAGCGGCATAGTCTGCGTGCTGTGCAGATGCTACAATTATATCAAAATCTTGTATGGTCATTATTATAGGGAAATACCGTTAAATTATTGGCCTTTTAAGCCTTATAATTAGAGAAACATTGTTTAAAGAAGTTTGATCTTCTTTCCGGTTGATTGATGATTAAAATCAATTCAAACCCTTGGTATAAACAATCGTCGTCGGTTAGGAGGGAAGAACAAAACAACAGACATTAAAGCAGTGATAGCAGGCGCAATTACTGACCTGATATTCATTCTGTTTATGTTTTGTTTTTTCATTTTAATTAAAAGGTGGTTGCTTTTAAAATTTGTGCAAATTATTGCATTAAATTTTATTTATGCAAGAAAAAACTTCGATAATTTACACCTCAACTTAAAACATTACAATACGGAAATATTAATATAACTCACAAAATGCGTGTAAGCATTGATTGGTGGTAGAAACGTTCGGCACGAGTATTGTTTCCTGGTGAAATATGCATGCCGATCTATTATTATTAACATTAAAGATAGACAACAAAACACAAGAATATTTTGATGCCCTGCGCAAGCAGTATTTCCCTTCCGATCGCAACTGGCTTGATGCTCATGTAATGCTATTTCATCAATTGCCTGCGGGTGAACAGCAGATAATCAGAGATGTTGTCGATATCGCCACATCTACTTCCGTTTTTGAAATGGATATCACCAGCCCAAAACACATCGGCAGGGGCGTGGCCTATAAGATAGAGTCACCACAACTGTTGATGATGCACAAACACATGCAGGCACTTTGGGAACGATGGCTTATCCCGCAGGATAAACACACGCTTTGGCCACATATTACTATACAAAACAAGGTAGATCCTGTAGTTGCACAATCAACATTACTAAAAGTTTCTGACCATTTTGAGCCGTTTAAAGCGGTAGCCCAGGGCTTAACCCTTTGGGAATATAAGGGTAGCCCCTGGGAGTTTGTAGATGAATGGTTATTTAAAAGCTAAATAAAGCTTCTCATAATCAACCTACTAACCTTGTTAGGCTGCTTTTTTAACATTTTCTTAATCAAAAACGCATCTTTTTCTATCTTTGCCCCGGGTAAGTCTTTTACGGCCAGCTCCTCTTGAACTCCCCCAGGGTGGGAACGCAGCAAGGGTAGAGAGTTGAGCGGCGCGATAAAAGTAGCTTACCCATTTTTTATGCCCAAAAATTCGGTTTGGGCCGTAATAGTCTCCTCAAATTCATAATTCTAAATTAAGCACCCTTTACTAAGCATTCCTCGGCTGTGCTGCTTATATTAGCTGCCATGCTTGATATATTGATCATTGGTGGTGGCCCCATTGGTATTGCCTGCGGTTTGGTGGCTCAAAAAGCCGGACTAAGCTTTGTAATTGTTGAAAAGGGGTGCCTGGTTAATTCGCTGTACAATTACCCGTCTACCATGACCTTCTTTTCCACATCAGAGAAGCTGGAGGTAGGAGGCATCCCGTTCGTCACCATCAACAATAAACCTACACGTGCCGAAGCATTGGAGTATTACCGCCGTGTTGCAGTATCTAATCAATTGCCTATCAATTTGTTTGAAGAGATAACCGGCGTTAAGCCCATAGACGGTGGGTATGAGATCACATCAGCTAAGCAAACTTACCAGGCAAAAAAGGTAATCCTTTCTACCGGGTTTTATGATATTGCCGTGAACCTTGATATCCCCGGCGAAGACCTGCCAAAGGTTAAACATTACTACAAAGACCCGCACTACTATGCCATGCAGAACATTGTGGTAGTGGGCAGCAGCAACTCGGCCATTGATGTGGCCTTGGAAACCTACCGCAAGGGTGCCAATGTTACCCTGGTAGTACGCGATAGCGAGATCAGTCACCGGGTAAAGTATTGGGTAAGGCCGGATATCATCAACCGCATTAAGGAAGGTGCCGTTAAGGCTTACTTTAACAGCAACCTCGCAGCTATCCGCGAAACCGAAGTAGACATCGATACCCCCGATGGCCGTGTCACCATTCCGAACGATTTTGTAATGGCCATGACCGGTTACAAGCCCAATTTTGAGTTTTTAGCTAAGCTTGGCATCAACCTTACTGAAGATAAGTTCATACCCGAGTACAACCCGCAAACCATGGAGACGAACCAGCCGGGCTTATACCTTGCGGGCGTAGTATGTGGCGGGTTGGATACCCATTTGTGGTTCATTGAGAACTCGCGCATACACGCGGACATGATAATTAATGATATTTTGGCAAAAAAGTAAGTGTTCACGTTCACGGCATGAACACTTGTGAACATCGTGAACGCCTGTGAACGCTGACAAAAATTTGTCAGTAAGTATTGAAACCTAATTTCCTTTTCTCAGCGAGATATCCTTGTACAACTGGTAAGGCCCGGCCTGGTTGCTGGGATTATGCAGCACGGTTATGTTCCTTACAGTGAAGCGGTCTTTAAAATCGATCTTTTGAAAGTGCGGCCAGAGTTTATTGAATGAAGCCACAGGTATTTTGCGCGCGATAGTGATATGGGGTTTAATTTTCTGTTTAGCAGGGAAGATTTTTTCAAAAAAGCTAAACCAGCGCATAGTAACCGGATCAAGTTCAAGCGCAGCACATATGGTTCGATACTGGTCGCCGTGCTGCAGGTACTCGAAACCCTTCACTTTTAAACTGATTGCAGGCACGTTTCCCAAAATGCTTTCTATCACGCGGTAGTAATCATCATAATTAAAGGAAGTGGCAGAGGTATTTTCATCAAATACCAAAGCTGGGAACGAGATATGCGCCCTCGAGTTCATGCTTGCAAACTGGCCGATGTGTTTGGCACATGCGCGTTTAAACCGCATAATATGTGCGTTGCTCTCGTCGGGTAACGAGATCAGGTTCATAAACATTATTTGCCGCACGTCCGTCATCTTAAAACAAGTTTATCTGTTCGTTACTATCGGTCTTGTTAGTTGTTTCAGCAAGGCCCTTGTTCCCTTTGAAAGAAATGCGCTTTAGTGTTTGCCATTTGGCGAAGGGTTCAAAAGTCTCGCGGCGGGCTATGGTAAGCTCGTTGGCCCAAAACGGTTCCGTCCAGCGTTTGTGCCTAAAATGGGGCCACAACGTGTTAAACTGTTCATTTGAAATGTTGCGGCAAACCGTTACATGCGGCAAAAAAACTTTTTTGATACCCAGGTTCTTCCTCATCAATTCAAACCAATCATCAACAGCAGGCGTGTTCCTTATGGCTGCATAAATTGTTTTTTTATCGTGCAGGTGCTCAAAGTATTTAAATCCATCAATATGCAACAATATGGGCGGCATAATGGCCAGGCGCTGCTCTAAACGACTTAAAGTATTCTCCGCAAAATAAGGTTTCTGGCGTTCGGCTGTCATAACGCTGATATGCGCATTAGAGTTCATGCTGCTGAAATCGCCAATGTGTTTGGCCGAGGCTTTTTTGTACCGCGCAACTTCGTCAATAACAGGTTGCGGTGGCGATAATAAGAAAAGATAGTCGGCGTAACCTGTCATTTTGATGTGAATTGGTCTGACAAATTTTGCTAATTATTTTAGCAAATGAAAATAAATTTTCATATTTGTGTATGGATGCAAAGCGGTACATCGTACACATTGATCTCGACTCTTTCTTTGTTTCCGTTGAGCGAAAGTTTGATCCTTCGCTCATTGGCAAGCCGGTTATCATCGGCGGATCAAAGGACAGGGGGGTGGTATCATCTGCCAGTTATGAGGCCCGGGCTTACGGCATCCATTCTGCAATGCCTACCAGGCAGGCGCTTAAACTTTGTCCGCATGCTATTGTAGTTCGCGGCACCCATGGGCGCTATTCAGATGCCTCGCGCGAGGTAACGCAGATCATCCATGATATGGTGCCGCTATACCAAAAATCGTCGGTAGATGAGTTCTATATCGATCTTACCGGGATGGACAGGTTCTACGATCCATACAAACTGGCTACCGAGCTGCGGCAGAAAGTGATCCGAGATACCGGCCTGCCTATCTCATTCGGCATGGCATCAAGCAAAACCCTGGCAAAAATGGCTACTAACAGTGCTAAGCCTAACGGACAGCTTTGGATACCGCATGGTAAAGAGAAAGAGTTTTTAGCGCCGCTGAATATTCGGAAACTACCCGGACTGGGCGAGAGTACCTGCCAGAAGCTTTATCAATACGGACTGGAGAAAATAGGCGACCTGCAGCGCGTAAACCTTAAGTTTTTAGAAGCTGTTTTTGGGAAGATGGGTTTGTTTATTTACAACAAGGCCAACGGGATTGACGATAGCGAGGTTGCGCCGCATGGCGACAGGAAATCTATCTCTATTGAACACACCTTTGAAAGCGACATCAAAGATCAGCGTACACTGGAGAATATCCTGATAGCCATGACGGAAGAACTGGCAGGCAAACTGCGCCGCGAGAACAAGCTGGCATCATGCCTGGCCATCAAGATCCGTTATGCTAATTTTGAGACCCATACCCAGCAACAAAAGATAGCTTTTACGGCCGCAGAACATATTCTGATACCCGGCATAAAAAACCTGCTGCGTAAATCCTGGAACCATCACCGGCCCATCAGGCTGATAGGCGTGCGATTAAGCAACCTGTGCAGCGGCAGCTACCAGATCAATTTGTTTGAGGATAACGAGGAGCGCATACGGCTTTACCAGGCCATGGATGATATTAATTTCAGGTTTGGCGATAAAACCATTTGCCGCGCATCGGGCATGGAAATAGGGGCGCGAACTTTTAACCCGTTTCTGGCTAAATAGGCGATGTAATTTGTGGCTGATCATATCTGATAGACATTTCCGCAAACCATCCCGCTAAAAATATTGTTGCCTTTAAAGCTTATGGGAATAAAAAGGCCGTATTTAATAACCCTTATCGCAGCTGCCGTCTGTTTGCTGCTTGGCAATAAAACCTTTGCGCAATTTAACGACAGCACTTTTTACCACACCGCTTTCCAGTCTACCGGCTCCATCAATAAAACCCGCGATGGCAGTGCCTACCTGCTAAACAATGCCTTAAAGTTTAATGTAAAGCGTAAGGATATTTCGCTCAATTTTAATAACAGTTGGGTGTATGGCAAGCAGAACGGCATTTTAAGCAATAATGATTTTTCGTCGTCATTAGATTTTAACCTGTATAAGGGCATTCCGCACTTTTATTACTGGGGACTGGCCAATTATAACACCAGCTACTCGCTTAAAATAAATAACCAGTTACTAACCGGCGCGGGTATAGCCTATAACTTTATAGACAGCAAAAATAACTACCTTAACCTGAGCGAGGGCGTGCTTTTTGACACCAGCGACCTGATGCTGCCTGATAACACACGCGATGAGTACACAACCTTTCGCAACTCGCTGCGGCTGCAGTTCAGGTTTAACATAGGGGATAGGGTAGTGCTCGATGGTTCTAATTTCCTGCAAAATTCCTTCGACCGTGGCAGCGATTTCAATATCCGCTCAACCACCAACCTGTCCTTTAAACTGCAAAGCTGGCTGGCGCTAACCACCTCGCTCAACTACAACCGCGTAAACCGAACGCTAAGCGAGAACTTGCTGTTTACTTATGGATTGACTTTAGAGAAGTGGTTTTAATGAGAAGTTTTATCAGCTAAGCTGTGACTTTCGTTTCCTTTCGGTTAGCCATATTCCCAATGCAAGGCTTACCGGTATCAGGAGGAATATAGATACCTTGGATATCATGTGCGAGGTTTCACTGTCCTGGAGCAAACCTACAGCTCCGTAAAAACCGAACAAGGCGCCGCTGGTAAGTATAACGGTAACAACACGTCGGGCAGCTGATTGCGGGAAAATAATTTGAAGCGCTTTTGGCGCGAAAAGTGTCAGGAAATGTAGCAGAATGAGAATGAACAGAACGCCAAGCGTTATGCAGATGACCCAGGGCGAGATATTGAACCCTTTGGCAAGTGTATACATATCGCCCGACTTCCCGAACGTTCGCACCGGAACATAATCGATTAAATTACCCACGCTGGCTACACATAGCCAATAGCTGAAAAAGGCCAAGTATTCCTTCTTACGCCGTTTTGCATAATAATACAACCACAAACTAAGCGGATAAGTAATTAAAAGGTTGCCGATGAGTAGTCCAGCAAGCGCAATAAAGCCTGCCTGGTGCCCGTGGCCGCTTGAGAAGATAGGCGCGTAGTCTACATTTTCATCCATCTGGATCTGGATAAGTATATTAGCCAGATTAAAGTTCCCGTAATTTAAAGCTACAGGATTACTTTTCCAGCCGAGTATCCAGGCTGTAAAGGCATGCGCATATTCGTGCGGGAAGAAGGCAACCGCATGTGCAAGCCAAAGAACAGCAAGGGTTGCAAAAATAAAAGCTATCCAACTTTTACCCGGAAGCCAATCAATGGTATCACTGTGTAAGGTGTTCATTGTTAGTAATGATATGGAATTTCTACAGTATCACTGTCTTTGGTTTGTTAAGATTTATTTGGGTGGAGAATAGTTTTTAAGTATTCAAAGCTGCCTTTATTCGAAAATAAACAAAGGCGCTTAGACTGTAAATCTGTATGCGTGATTATTGCAAATTAAGAGCTGAAAGGTTTAGCTAAAAAACATACATTGCCAAACCGCTATCGACCCACATCGTCTGAAACACATTCGCGCGGATGGCCATTGATAAGGTCCACAAACCCCATGGCGACGAGAGCTCTTAGGGTAGAGTAGTTTTAAAGTGCACCGACAGTACTTCAAGGATATTCGGAACTATCAAATTCTTGACGATGCTGCGAATAAGATATTTAACTTATCTTAGCTCAGCCAAAATCTTATCCATGTCTAAAGCCACTTGTTATATGTGTGATCAGCCAGCCACCACAGTTGAGCACGTCCCCCCAAAATCTTATTTCCCAAAGAATAAAAGGGAAAATTTAATTACCGTCCCTTCTTGTACTTTACATAATAATGCAACATCAAAGGATGATGAATATGTAAGAGGAATCATAATTTCATCCTCAGGTAATAATGGAACTGCATTAGGTCTTTGGAAGGATAGTGTAAGGAGAGGTTACATTAATAGTCCAAAATTATTCTTACGGACCTTTAAGACCAGGTTTGAAGACTCATTTCTTCATGACCGTATAAGGGTTGACTCAGTGATGTGTAAAATCGGTTATGGACTATATTATCACATATACAAAAAGGTTTGGCAATCTCGACCTGCCCCATTCTATAATAGATTTTTGACCGATGACGGTATCACCGACATACAATTTCGATTAACAGGTTTCGAACATATTAATTACAATATCTTTGATGGCTCAAACCCGGAGGTATTTAAATTCCAGTTTTTTGAAGGAAACATAAATGGAGAATTTAACTGTTATTTCAGGCTAATTTTTTATGAAGGTTTCGAGGTAACGATTATGCCTGTTGTAGATAACAGTAAGGGAGCCAAGCTTCACATTGACCTTAAAAATCGCTTTATTCGATAAAGTTGTCGATATTGTACCGATAGTAGATAACAATACAGTCGTATATAATCATGTTTATCATAAAATAAAAATCCCCGTAACTTTTTAAAGTTACAGGGATCAATCGACGTCTGTCGTACCCAGAGCCGGAGTCGAACCGGCACGGTTTCCCACAGGTGTTTGAGACCAGCGCGTCTACCAATTCCGCCATCTGGGCATTTGCTAAGCGTGTTTGCTTATAAGCGGGCTGCAAATGTATCTAAACTCTCTTTAATTCGCAAAAGATATTTTTGTCTGTAGTAAATATTTGCAATTTCGTTAAGCCTGTTTTCTTTAGCGGTATCGTTCAAAGTATCGTAATCGCGGGTAAGGCTTTTAAGTTCTTCGTTCATATCGCCCTCAATGGCAGCAACTTCTGCGCTTATCTCCCCAAACTGCTCCGCATTTTCAATTTCCATAAGGCGCTCGTTGATGTCCATCATTTCCATTAAAAAATCTGCAGGTAATTGTGGTTTTGCACCCTCGCTAACCAGGTCGTGCAGCTTTAAAACGTACTCCAGCACCTTATTTGGGTCGCTTAAGGTCTGGTAAGCCTTGTTGTTCAGCGTAGAAAGTTCCAGTATTTCCTGCTGCTTTTCATCGTCGGCATTGGCATGGAAATCCGGGTGAAACTGCTTGCTTAAAGCATAAAACTGTTTCTTTATATGGGCGGCATCCGGGTGAAAGCTCTCGGGGATGTCGTAAAATTCAAAATAATTCATCATCGCAAAACTACTAATTTTACTGTTGTACAAATCAAGCCAAAAATATGCCGCTATTTGTTGATCAGATGAACCGTAATGTAGAGATGCCTGATAGACCAAAACGCATCATCTCGCTGGTACCTTCGCAAACCGAGCTGCTGTTTGATCTTGGCCTTGCGGACAGGGTGGTGGGCATCACTAAATTCTGCATCCACCCGGCAGACCAGGTGAAACGGGTAAGCAAAGTTGGCGGTACAAAGCAACTGAACATGGAGGAGATCCATTCCCTAAAGCCCGACCTGATCATTGCCAACAAGGAGGAGAATGAGCAAAGCCAGGTAGAAGACCTGATGCAGTATTATCCGGTTTGGATAAGCGACATTCACGACTTGGACACTGCGCTTGAAATGATCGAACGCGTAGGCCAGATTACAGACACAGCCGAAAAGGCCGTGCAGATGGTAAACAATATCAGATCGGGATTTGATGCGCTTGCAGGTCTACAAGCAAACCTTAGCTGCGTTTACCTCATCTGGAAGAACCCGTACATGGCCGCCGGTTCGGGTACCTTTATCAATGACATGCTCCAACGCTGCGGTTTTAAAAACCTGGTAACAGAAAGCCGTTACCCTCAACTTACAGATGATGCCCTCAAAGATTTGAACCCTGAAATACTGCTGCTATCCTCAGAGCCTTATCCCTTTGCAGAAAAACACGTTACTGAGTTTAAAGCGATGTTACCAAACGCCCAAATAAAACTGGTTGACGGTGAGCTTTTCTCATGGTATGGCAGTCGTTTATTGCATTCGCCGGGATACTTTAATACGCTAATTGAAAATTTATCGCCAAATAATGAGGCAGATACGCAAAATTGAATATTTTGATTTTATAGTTTACAGAGAAACGCTATCTTTGCGGTCTCTTAAAAACCAAACGCGGAAGTGGCGTAATTGGTAGCCGCACCAGACTTAGGATCTGGCGCCGCGAGGCGTGGGGGTTCGAGTCCCTTCTTCCGCACAGCAATTTTAAAGCCCTGATAGCAATATCGGGGCTTTTTTGTTGAGCACTCCGCAGGTTTACATTGCTCCATTTGATATATTTACCAAAGCGAAGCCTGCTTTAAATAAAATATTATGCCCGCCAATTGAGAACAGCTACTTGCAACAGATTTCCAGTCTAAGCAATGGCATAAATCTCGAGTTGAAAAGTAACGTCACGTTCTTTGTGGGCGAGAACGGTTCCGGAAAATCTACTTTGCTGGAGGGTATAGCAGAACAATGTGGCTTTAATTTGCGGGGAGGTAACCGGAACCATAACTTAAATACCGGTCACAGGTTTGAAGGCTATGAATCGGCACTGGCAGAGTACCTAAAATTGATCTGGTCGCCCAGGCGGGTAACAGAAGGTTTCTTTATGCGGGCGGAAAGCTTCTTTAATTTTGCTTCTTATATTGATGAGATCGCTAAAGAAGACAGTCGGATTTTAAACGCATATGGCGGGCGTTCGCTGCATCAACAATCTCACGGCGAATCTTTCTTAGCTTTATTTAACAACCAGTTCGAGAGTGGAGTTTATATACTTGATGAACCGGAAGCTGCTTTGTCGCCTGCAAGAGTATTGGCGTTTATGTCGGTGATCAGCGAATTGGAAAAAGGAGGCCGGGCGCAATTCCTGATAGCAACACACTCGCCCATATTACTTTGTTATCCGAGTGCCACGGTGCTGCAATTTGATGATAGTGGAATAACTGAAGTGAGTTACACTGACACTGAACATTTCACGCTTACCAAATCCTTTTTAAATAACCCGGAGTTATACCTGCGGCATTTGATGTAATGATGATCAATGAATTTGTTAGGGTATTGTTTTTGCGTAAATTTGTAATTAACAACGGTCATGACTGAAAAAGCAACACTTACTGAAGCTGAAATTTCCCAATTGAAAGAAGGCTTAAAACGGACTTACAAGGACCGTTTTCTTTTTTGTACCATGCTATATAAAACCCAGCTTACCATGCAAAAGGCCAAGATTACTCATAAATCATCTATAGCAAAATAAGCCAATGGATATTTTTGATGAAGAAATATTGGCGTTTTGGGGAGCACTTGAGAATAATCAGGTAAAATATATAATGGTGGGCGGATACGCTTTAAATTTACATGGTTATCAGCGCTTTACAGGAGATATGGATATTTGGCTTAAAGATACACTTGAAAATCGTAAAAGTCTCCGTCAGGCATTTTTAGATTATGGTATGCCCGATTATTCTATGATAGAAACAATGCAATTTATTGCCGGTTGGACATCGTTTCGCTTGAACAATGGTTTAGAATTAGACATCATGACTGAGATGAAAGGTCTGGAAACCTATTCATTTGATGAATGTATGTCAATGGCTTCAATTGCAGAAATCGATGGCGTGCAGGTTCCTTTTCTGCACATCAATCAGCTAATCGAAAATAAAAAGGTAATTGATCGGCCTAAGGACCGAAGCGATGTGCTCGCCTTAGAACAAATACGCAACTTAAGGAATAATGATGGCTCTATATAAGGTAGAGCCCGTTACCGGGAGTATTCCTCACTCCACCACCGTAACACATTCATCCTCGATCAAACTTTCTCCGCGGTAACGGCGTATGAGCTGTGCCGTAGCAACAACATCTTTTTGGCAATAGGTACAAATACGTTCTAAAGCTTCCTCAACCCAGTAAACGTGGCCTACCTGACTGCCATCTATATCATCCTTGGGTGTTGGTATATCAAATATCGCCGTTAGCAAATTCAGCGAAGTATAGCTCTTATAATCACCAAATTTCCAAAGCTCCATAGTGTCCAGGTGCTGTATTTCCCATGGTTTTTTGCCCTGCATTTGTAAGTGCGGTGGAAAAGGTATGCCGTGTATCAACATCCTGCGGCAGATGTATGGAAAATCAAATTCTTTGCCGTTGTGGGCGCATAGGATAACACTCAATGGTTGTCCGCTCAGCATCCTTGAAAACTCTTTCAGCAGTTCTTTCTCGTCGTGTCCCGCAAAGGATTTAATCCTTAACCCCGGCCGCTTGCCACTGCTATTGATGAAAATGCCAACGGAGATACAAACAATCTTACCAAACTCGGCCCAGATACCCGCGCGCTCGTAAAATTCCTCCGCTGTTGCTTCACCACGCATGTTGCGGGTTTTGTGCGCCCAAAGCTCCTTCAGTATTTCCGGCATGTCGTTATATAAAGGGTATTGCGGCACAGTCTCAATATCCAGCACCATAAGGTTGCCAAGGTCGTATTGTTCAAGCATGTTAAACTATTCTCCGGTTAAGTCTTATTTTCAAAGATAGCGAAAACGTATTTTCCTGATATCCCAAATAGGGAAGGTGAGCTATACCTTCTTCTATTTCATCGATGTTGTCATATTCAATACCTGTAATTTTGTATTTCACCCTGCGGTTTTTTATCAGATAGTAACATCTGTAGTCTTCGCTAAATCCGTCTGGGTTACCCTTGCTATCAACTGTTGATTCAACGTATCCCTCAAAATAATCAAATGGATACTTTTTAATTGTTCTAAATGGAAAAGCTTTGAATGTGACTGTTCTTTTCTCAGTATCGATAAAGATTTGTTTAAATTCATTATAGATGAAATAAGGCATCCAGGCCGCACCGATAAAGCAAAATGTGGCGAAAATAAATTGCCTTTCCGTAAAGAAACTCCATCCTAACCATGCAGTAGAAAAAACCAACAACATAGACGGGTATTTAAATATTCGATACCGAAATGTATGTCTGGAAACTATCATGACTGTTTTATTTATTCTTATCCAGTACTTCAAAATTTATGTTGATAGTGTTACCCTCGCCGTCAACAAGGGTAAGCTTATGTTTGCCCGGCTTAGGGTTTAGAGCCATTTGCTGAAATGCGCTGCTTTGCCCTACATATTCGCCATCCAGGTGCCAGAATATTTTACTGCCGGCAACGCGGTGCGCTGCATTGCAGATCATCCTGCCGCGTTTGCCATCTGCCTCAAGCGGTACGTAAACCTTTGCACCATCTTTGGGGTATATTAGTTCCATAGGGTTAGCGTCATTTTGTTCGCACCCCGGCGCAAAAGGTGGCAGCACGTGGTACTGGTAATTTTTTGTTTTGTAATAATACTCCATAGATGGCGGCAGCACAAACCAGGGCAGGTTCACCATCTTATCAGGCGAAACACAGTTGGCCGTTACCTGGTACTTTCGGTCTGCCGACAAGTGCACCATTTTATGCCATGGACAAACCGGTGCTTTTAAGCAAGTTTTGGGTACATATCGCTCAACGGGATCAGTACAATATTGGCCGGCACGGTAACCGCTTTCCCTACATATATTGATCTTCACCAATTCGCCTGATGGCACATCGAACCATTCGCGTGCAGCTGGCAACAAACGAAAGATCTCGAATAAAACTGGTGCGGCAGTGTTAATACCGGTCAATCCCGGACGGCCCTCGCCGTCGGTATTGCCAACCCAAACGCCAACCACGTATTTTGGCGTAACGCCAATTGCCCAGCCATCTCTAAAGCCAAAGCTGGTGCCGGTTTTCCAGGCTACCCGCTGGCTGGAGCTAAATTGCTGCCAAAGCATTTCTTCACCCGGTCGCATTACTTCTTCCATGGCCTGTAGGGTGTAGTAAATAGAACCGGCATCCAACAGGCCATTGTTTTGCAGATCAGGTTCTTTTGCGGCGGCGTAAAAGTATTGCGGGTGATGGTAATCTTTAGCATTGTACTTACCACCATTTTTGTTGTAATGGTTAAGCACGCGTGCCATATCCGCATAAGCGCCGGTTAATTCCCACAATGTGTTTTCCCCCCCGCCCAGGATCAGGGCAAGCCCATAGTGGTCGGCAGGTTGATTCAAGGTAGTGATGCCTGTGCGTTTCAGCATATCATAAAAACGCTCATACTTATACTGCTGCAGCATTTTTACTGCGGGCACATTTAATGATCTCGATAGCGCGTTCGATGCCGGTACGGCTCCATCATATCCAAGGTCAAAATTTTCAGGGTGGTAGCCAGCAATCTGCGTGGGTACATCAGGTATTAAACTATTTGGAAGAATCAAACCATCATGCAGCATACTGGCATAAAGCAAAGGTTTCAACGTACTACCCGGGCTGCGGGGTGCGCCTATTACATCTACATCGCTTTCCGTTTCAGGATCTTCACGGTGCGATACATTACCAACGTAAGCCAGCGTAGCACCCTTTTCCACATCGAGTACTACCGCCGCCAGGTTATTGATATCGTTAGCCTTTAAAACCTGGTGGTGCTTTTCTACCACATCTGCCACTTGTTGCTGCAGATTGCTTTTAATGGATGTTGCTATATGGGTGTCGGTTAAATGAGCCGCTTTTGCATCCGCTTTAAAGCGCTGCAGCAGGTGAGGAGCGAGTTGCGGCAATGGCATGGGCTTATCAGGCACGGGTTCAAAACGGGCCAGGGCAGCGGTGGTGCTGTCAATAGTGCCTTGCTGCTGCAAACGGGCGAGCAGCAGGTTTCGTTTCTTTAATAAGATCTGGCGGTTCTTGCCAGGGTGTACCAGCGATGGTGAGTTGGGCAGCACTGCCAATGCGGCCATCTCTCCCCAGGATAATTTATCTGCGCTTCGCCCGTAGTAGCGCCAGGCAGCAGCATCCAACCCAATAACATTGCTACCAAAAGGGGCATTGCTTGCGTACATGGCCATTATTTCTTTTTTACTGTAACCAATCTCCAGCCGGGTAGCCATTAATATCTCGGCAATTTTGTTCCATAGGGTACGGTTGTGGTGTGTTGCTAAACGGATCACCTGCATGGTAATGGTACTGCCACCGCTGGTTACACGCTTATTGCGCAGGTTTTGCCTAACGGCCCTGCCGAATGCCAAAGGATCAAACCCCCAGTGACTATTAAAGCGCTTATCCTCAAAAGCAATAATACATTTACTGAATTTACCAGGAACGTTAGAATTATAAGGGAAGCGCCATTGGCCGTCTGCAGCAATGGAAGCCCCGAGTAACTGGCCCTTATCATCGTCAATTACATAAGAAGTAGTGCTTTTAAATAAAGGTTTGGGCAGGCAAAATGAAAACCAAATCAACAAAGCCAGTAAAATAGCGGCACTAATAATTACTTTTGGCCGTTTAACGTACTGTTTTAAACTTTTTTTGCTGATCCGCATTATTTAGCTGGCATAGATATCACCGAATGAAAATAGATAAATTATCAATAATTATCCCTGCTTATAACGAGGGCGGAACCATCCACCTCATTTTAAACAAGATAAAAGCAGTTGAATTAATGGATAATATTCAAAAGGAGATCATAATAGTTGACGATTGCTCGCGCGATAACACCGAACAAGCCGTTGCTGCTTATCGCGACGAAAACCCTGACCTGAATATCCGGTACTTTAAACACCCTGTAAATAAGGGCAAAGGTGCCGCGCTTCATACCGGCATTGCCCAGGCAACAGGTGATTATACGATTATACAAGATGCCGACCTGGAGTACGACCCCGAAGAATATAACGACCTGCTTAAACCCATTTGCAAGGGCTTTGCCGATGTGGTTTACGGTTCGCGCTTTATGGGCAGCAATCCACATCGCATACTTTTCTTTTGGCATACCATAGGTAACCGCTGGCTTACGTTTTTGAGCAATATGCTTAGTAATTTAAACCTAACGGATATGGAAACGTGCTATAAATTGTTTGATACCAAGCTTTTACAGTCGCTTAACTTGCGGGAAAAACGTTTTGGTTTTGAGCCTGAGGTAACCATCAAGATGTCGCGCATTCCGCAGATCCGTATTTACGAGGTAGGGATTTCTTACTATGGCCGTACGTATGAAGAAGGCAAAAAAATAGGATGGAAGGATGGCTTCCGCGCTATCTATTGTATACTCAAGTACGGTTTGTTCACCGGTAAATAGATGAGCTTTTTTAAGTTTAAGCAGTTTGATGTTGACCAAACCGGCTGCGCCATGAAGGTGAACACAGACGGCGTGCTATTAGCTGCTTTAGCTAAAGGACATGATGCAAAAACAATACTGGATGTTGGTGCCGGTACGGGTGTAGTGGCTTTAATGCTTGCGCAGCGTTTTCCTCAGATTTACATAGATGCAGTTGAGATCGATGACCATGCCGCCGATACTGCGACAAAAAATTTTACCAATTCAAAATTTGCTGAACGCTTGAGACTTTTTAAGGGCGACTTCGCCAATCTGGAGCGTATGGAATACGACCTGATAATTTCCAATCCACCGTTCTTTATCGATTCCCTTAGATCTGCAAAAGATAATAAGGCACTCGCGCGCCATACGGATAGCTCATTTTTTGAACGATTGGTGAGTTTTGCTGCTGAGAATTTGAGTGCTGAAGGAATATGCCAACTAATACTGCCTGTGGCAACGTCAGAACTAGTTATAGGTATGTTAGCTACAAACTCCTTGTATTTACAAAGCGTTATCAATATCAGATCATTTGCTACCGATGATCCACACCGTGAGGTAATAACATTTGGTAAAGATAACGTAACGAATGAGGTGACCGAGGTGGTTATCTATGAATCACCAAAAGTTTACACAACACAATACTCCTCGCTTTTAAAAGATTTTTTGACGATATTTTGAGCATGACCCGCATAGGCCTTATATCTGATACCCACGGTTACCTTGATGATGCCGTTTTTAAGCATTTTGATAAATGCGACGAGATATGGCATGCAGGGGATTTTGGCACACTGAAACTGGCCGATCAGCTTGCCGCTTTTAAACCTACACGCGGTGTTTACGGTAATATTGATGGTGCTGACATTCGCCGCGTTTATCCCGAGCATTTACGCTTTAAATGCGAAGAAGTAGATGTATGGATGACCCACATCGGCGGCTACCCGGATAGGTATAGTCCTTTGGTAAAGCCGGAGATCTATAACAAACCGCCGCAACTTTTCATTGCAGGACATTCTCATATCCTCAAAGCTATTTACGATAAAAAGATAAGTTGCCTGCACCTTAACCCCGGTGCGGCAGGTAAACACGGCTGGCATAAAGTACGCACGCTGATGCGTTTCAGCATTACAGCTGATAAAATACATGACCTGGAAGTGATTGAATTGGGCGGAAGGTAGTTTAAAGTCGAAAGTGTTAAGTCAAAAGTTTGAAGTGACTTCGGGCTAACTACTTTTGATTTTAAGCTTGCGACGCTGCTTCTGCTTCAAAAACCGAATCGATAAGCAGATCCTTCTGTTTGCCTGCGGCAACGGCAAGCTGGTCGCAGCGCTCGTTCTCCGGGTGGCCGTTATGGCCACGCACCCAAACAAATTTAACCTTGTGTAATTTGGCTATATTCAGATAACGCATCCAAAGGTCCTTGTTTTTTTTGCCGGCAAAACCTTTGGCAACCCAGCCGTTAACCCAACGCTTTTCAATAGCATCGATCACGTATTTAGAGTCGGAGTAAATGGTGACGTTTTGATTAGGCGATTTAAGCGCTTCCAGTGCCGTGATAACAGCCAGCAATTCCATGCGGTTATTGGTTGTCTTGCGGAAACCCGCTGATAGTTCCTTATAATGCTGCCCTGAACGCAAAATAACACCATAACCTCCCGGCCCGGGATTACCACTCGAAGCACCATCAGTAAAGATCTCAATCATGACGGCAAAGGTAAGAATTAGGCGCTTACCCTATAGGTGTTAATTTGGGTGGTTGTTAATTTCAACCACCTTTCTTGCCAGATTTTCCAAGAGGTTTGATTACTGAGTCGCGCTTAACTACTGTTGAATCAGCTGTTTTTGTACCATCTTTAGTTGTAGTATCTTTTCGCTCCTGTACTTTTGCACTGTCTGTAATTTCAGTCTTACTTTTCAGCGTATCCGATGTAGTGTCTGCATTTTCTTTCTTTGTTGCCGAACTACAGGCAGTTAATGCAAGTAAAAACGTTAAAGCAATGTAAGTGTATCTCATATCATGATATAGTTTAAGCAATAAATCTATAAAATATTTTGAGCTATAAGGGATATAAGCTATCCAGTGTATAATTGGTGGTAAAACAAAAAAAGCCTCTCATTTTCATGAGAGGCTTTTGGGTAAATGATGGGGCTCGAACCCACGACCCTCGGTACCACAAACCGATGCTCTAACCAACTGAGCTACATCTACCGTGTTGGGATTGCAAAAATAGAAAATTGCGTGCTATTTGCAATAATTTTTTAAAAATATCGCATCTGTCATTCAGAATGAGCTTGTTGTATTTTTTAAAACTTAAAAATGGCCCGCAGCCCGGAGATGGCTATCTGCAAACCCACGCAAAATATCAGGAAGGCCGAGATGCGGTTCACGATGTTTTCGCCATTGCTGCCAAGATAATTAATAAGCGTTTTAGTGTTAAGATAAAGGATGTAGATCAACACGCACATTACAATGATAGCTATCATCACAGCAAGCAGGCTGATGTAATATTCTTTGCTCCCAAATTTTTCGCCATGGGCGCTAAGGGTAAATAATACAGATATGGTTCCTGCACCGGTTGTCATCGGGAAGGTGATAGGGTAAAATAGTTTTCGGGTAAGCTGCTCGTAAGCAGATATAGGTGTTTTTATCTCAACAGTTTCATCTGAGGTATCTGATACCTGGTCTGACGAAAGGAATTCCCAACCTATTTTACAGATCATGATACCACCGGCAAGTTGCACCACGGGTATAGAAATACCGAACAGTTCCAGTATCCAGTGGCCGGCAAATAGGGCCACGGTGCAAACGCAAAAACCATAAAATGCAATTCGGCGTACTGCCTTACGCTTCTCTGCCCGCGAAAGGTGCTCAAAGTATGGACTTACAATAAACGCCGACCCAACAGGGTTAACTACCGGGAAAAGGGCTATGATACCCATAAAAACCAAATGTATAAACGACTCGAACGATGGCATGTGATAAGCGCATAGTTGCGCGGCTACCAAATATAGAAGAATTATGTGCTATAATAAAAGCCCAAACCAAGCGGGCCATTAAGGGTTATCTGTTATGGATTTGATTGATTAAAATGTTTTTGCTTTGCCGCTGATTATCTACTTTAGTAATATGAAAATTGTACGTTTAGCTACGTTATTTGCCGCTATTATCGCTATTGCTGCCTGCAGCCCACCAAAGAAAGATGGGGTGCCGGTTGTAGGCTTTATTGATGCGTTTGAAGATGCCACCATATCGCAAGCCAAAACCGGTTTTATTGATGCCCTTAAGCAAAACGGTTTCAGCGAGGAGAAAGGTAATATTACCATTAAGTACAATAACGCACAGGGGAGTATCCCAACGCTAACGCAGATAGTGAACCAGTTTGTTTCAGATAAAGTTGATCTGCTGGCTACATCGACCACGTTGGCTACGGTGGCTGCCATCCAAAAAACTAAAACTATCCCTATTTTCCAGATGGTGTCGCCTACGCCCGAGCGTATGAAGGTTGCAGATGCATCAGGCAGGGGGCCTGCAAATTTGTTCGGGACGATGGAAGACCTTAATTACATTGACACTTCTTTTGCACTGATACCGAAATTACTAAAACCTAAAAGCGGACAAGTAACTGTTGGGATGATCTATAATCAGTCTGAACCGCAGTCTGCAGATGCGCTGCAACGTATACAAACGCTGGCTGGTAAAATGAACATCAAAGTGGTTGCCCTGCCGCTAAACTCCTCTGCAGATGCTCAACTGGTTACACAAAGCTTATTAAGCAAAGGCATCGATGCATTTTTTGCCAATCCGGATAATACGGTGTTCGCCGCTTTCGAAACTATACTTAAAAGTTGCAACGATAAGAACATACCTATTTTTACCAGCGAAGCCGGCCTGGTCCAGCGCGGGGCTGTAGCGGCCTTTGGTGCAGATATTTATCAATGGGGCTACCAATCGGGCTTACAGGCAGCTCAATATTTAAAAACGCATAAAACAGATGGCTTAAAGCTGGAGATGGTGAAGGTGCGTAAGCATGTGTACAATCCTGCTGCTGCAAAAAAATACAACGTCATCATACCAGCAGGTTTTGAAGCTGTAAAATAATAATGGATTTCTACATCACCGCGCTTATACAGGGACTTTGCTTCGGGGGAATTGCCCTGGGCATTTACCTGTCCATGAAAATATTTAACATTCCGGACATCACTACAGACGGAAGCTATACCTTGGGCGGAGTAGTGACCGGCTCGCTGATGACTCATCATCAATCGGGGTTTGTTATTGCGCTGGCAGTTATTGTTTCCGGAGCTATTGCCGGGGCATTAACAGGTATCATCCACACCAAATTAAAAATCAACGCCTTGCTTGCCGGTATCCTGGTCATGACGGCGCTTTACTCTGTTAACCTAACCATACTTGGCCGCTCAAACCTGCCTTTGCTGGGTTTGCCTGGCTTGTTTATGTCCATCAATTTTATTGCTGATAATCCTAATCAAAATGCGCTTCTTATATCATTAATATTTGTTGCGGCCATTACATTGGCCATCGGTTATATGCTTAAAACCGACTTTGGTATTGCCATGCGCGCCACCGGTAACAGCGAAGCAATGGTTCGTGCGCTTGGTGTAAATACTGATAGGATGAAGATAATCGGTTTGGCGGTGGCAAACGCTTTAACAGCGCTAAGCGGCTATCTGGTGGCGCAACAGCAGGGTTTTGCGGATATCAGCATGGGGATAGGAATTGTGATCACGGGCCTGGGTTCTGTTATTATTGGCGAAACGGTGATCAATTGGTTGCAGATCACCTCCGTTTGGCTTAGCCTGACATTGGTATTGGCCGGGGCAATAGTTTTTCAACTGGTGCTGGCCTTTACCTTAAGCATCGGTGTTGATGCCAATCTATTAAAATTGGTAACTGCTGCTTTTGTACTGGTGATTGTCGGTTTACCACGTTTAACAGGGAGGGCAGCATGATATCGATAACAGGTTTAAAAAAAACATTTAATGCAGGTAAACCTAACGAAGTTATTGCCTTACAAGCAGTTGACCTTGAAATTAAACAAGGCGAATACTTGGTAGTTATTGGTTCCAACGGTTCAGGAAAATCTACGCTTTTAAATCTTATTGCAGGTAGTATGTTGCCAACAGGGGGTAGTGTTAATATAGAAGGGAACGATGTATCCAAACTGGCAGAATACCAACGCAGTAAATGGATAGCACGGATATTTCAAAATCCATTATCGGGCACGGCAGCCGATCTGAGCATCATAGACAACTTCAGGTTAGCTGCGCTCCGTACAAAGAGTAAAAACCTGATCATCGGTAAAACTGAGCAATTTAAACAACTTGTGAAAGAACGTATCGCTGCGCTTAACATGGGTTTGGAGAATAAACTGGACCAGCCGATAGGCACCCTTTCCGGCGGGCAACGGCAGGCACTTACCTTGTTAATGAGCGTGATGGATGAGTGCAAGATATTATTGCTTGATGAGCCCACGGCGGCTTTAGACCCGCGCTCGGCAAACAATGTTTTAAAGATTGCTGATGACCTGATAAAGCAATACAAACTGACCGCTTTACTGGTTACACATAACTTGCGGGATGCCGCTGTATACGGCAATAGAATCATTCAAATGCACGAAGGGCAGATCTTAAAGGATATTTCTGGTGCAGAAAAAACTCATATACAACAAAACCAACTATTTGAATGGTTTGCATAACAAATGGCAAAGAAATTGTATTGCCATTTGTACTATGAAAAACACAACTTTTGAAAATATATTTGACGCCTACCAGTTGGTAGCCGGTGCCAAAATAAAGGCAAAAAACCAGGACGAGATTTTTGAGCTTGGTGCATACGATGGCAATAAACGTGGTTACACGCTTTATGCATTCGAAAACGGGATCAAATTTGAGGATTTTAGCGTCATCATCTCAGAAAATGAATTGATGAATAACTACCAGATAGAGAAGGTAAAAGTTAGCATAGCTGCGTAAGCAGCTACAGGTGGCGTCGTTAACAAACTTTTTTGCGGAGTGCACTTTACAGGTGCTGTAATGCCTTATCAGCCGCAATAAAAGCTGGCCGGTAATGGCGCCTTTTTTATCACTACTACTTTAACGTTTTATAAACGTTTGACTTTCTTCTCCTTAATTATTAACTTCGCCGCCAGATTAATAATTACTACAATGCTATTTAACAAACTTTCCCAATTACAGAAACAGCCCATGGTGCTGCAAGGGAAAGGTATTGCCTCAATTACGGCACTTTTCTCACAACGATAAGGTTTTAAAAACCCGTTTACCATCACACACAATTTTAATTTTACAGGCGTAACTTATCAGTTGCGTAGTTAATTTTTTTGACAGAATTTTTATGGATATATATTATACCATTGATGAGAAATATGCGCAGGCGGCAGAGGAATATAGGTATGGCGAGTCGGCAAAGGCATTGCAATTGCTCAACGAGATCATTGCCAATAATGCTGAATATGCGCGCGCTCATCATTTATTAGGTAAGGTGAATTTTGAGGACTTGAAGGATTATCAAACCGCAGGATATCATTTTAAAACTTGTATGGCACTTGAGCCGTCATTCCCGGATAATTATACACGTTATCTGGAATTGTTGGTTTTCCTGCAAATGGATAAGCAAGTTAAGGTCGTTGCCGCAGCTGCTTTAAAAGTGCCGGGAGTCGATACCGCTTTGATCTACAAGCAGCTGGGCTTACATGAAGAGAAGCGCCGAAGCTTTGGCGAAGCCCTTAAAGCTTACCACAGTGCTTTTATGGATGCTATTGATAAAGAGGAAATGGAGGAGATAGAGGAGAGCATTAAACGCGTTAAAGCTAAAATGCAATCGGTGCTGAAGTATCAATATCAAAGCGAATAAAAAAACGGGGTCTTTTGAGCCCCGTTTTTCTTTTTACTTTTTGTACGATATTTTATAGATATAGCCTTTAGAATCTTCACTTACATACAGTGAGCCATCCGGGCCTTGTGCCAGGCCACATGGGCGGTGTACCGCCGAACCTTTAGCAGTATTCTCTGCCGAACCGGAAAAACCATCAGCAAATACTTTTCCCTCGCCATTTGGCTTACCATCCTTAAACGGTTGGAAAACTACATAGTAACCGGCTTGTGGCTCGGGTGCACGGTTCCATGATCCGTGGAAGGCGATAAAAGCACCATCTTTATACTCAGCCGGGAATAGGCTTGCAGTATAAAATAACAATGCATTAGGCGCAAGGTGGCCAGGGTAGGCTGCAACCGGATCGATAAATTTAGCGTCTCCTTCTTTTTTGCCATCGCCGCCGTATTCTGGTGCAACTATTTTTTTGTTTTGTTGCTGATCATAGTAAATATAAGGCCAGCCTGCATTATCACCTTTTTTCAAAGCATACATACACTCCGCCGGTAATTCTGCCTGTTGTTGTACAGTGTACAGATCAGGAAACAGGTCATGTAAACCATCACGACCGTGTTGCATTACAAAAAGCTGGTTATCTTGTTTGTTCCAGTCTAAACCAACCACGTTGCGTAATCCCGTTGCGTAACGTTGCCCATCTTTATAGGTTTGGTTAGGCTTATCAGCCTTAAATTGCCATATACCACCTGCAGAATCAAGTATAGGGCAATCTTTTTTACCTAATGATCCCTTCTCGCGATCTTTGATCTGGCACGAGTTAGAATAAGCGCCGATGTTTGTATATAAATTACCTGCGTCATCCAAAACGATTGATTTAGACTCATGCTGGTGGCGGTCAATAAGGCCGGTCACAATCTTCTCCACTTTAGCAGTGTCGGCAACCTCGTCGGCATCGTTTAGTTTATAACGGAATATCTCTGTATTTGATGAAGCATATAGATAGCCGTTTTTGATAGTGATACCTGTACCTCCGTATCCACCAAATGCTGCCTTAACTTCGGCTTTACCATCTTTCTCAATCAGCATCAAAATTCCTTTGCCATCCTTATTTGGTTTACCCAATTTAACATAGATAACACCTTTGGGCGATACTGCAATATGCCGTGCACCTCCAAGGTCTTTAGCAATAATTGTTGCGGTAAACCCCTCAGGTACCGCAATACCGGCTTCGGTTTTGGTAGTGTCTCCGCCTGCGGTCAGTGTGTCGGTAGCAGCGGTTTTTTTGCTATCGCTGTTACAGGCGTTAAAAAAAAGCGCGCCGGCAACCGCCAAAGCAGGTAAAGTTAGTTTCAGTGTCTTTTTCATTTCGTGAGAGTTTTAAGCAGATAGGGGAGTTTATCCTCGTTTTCTCAAATTAACTTATAATACAGTTGATTACGAAATCTGTTTCAACTTAAACAGTAAGGTTACAGAATTTTTAAAGTCCAGATCTGCTATATCAATGTATTTTACGAATTAAATATTGTATTTATATACTGAAGTAAAATATAAGTTTAATCAGTTAGGTGTGGGTAAAATATATCATGTAAGGCATTAAACTTTCATTATCGGTGGCCGTCCTATCAATACAAACATTAAATAAAATGAAAAGGTCAGTCTTACTTTCAGCAATAATATTTGGCAGTTTGTTTTATAACAGCGCCAAAGCACAGGTATCTATCCATTTCGGGTTCAATATTCCTGCGAGGCCGGTGTACGCACCTGCACCACCGCCTCAACCCGTTGACGTTTATGACGACGACGATTTTGACGACAGCGACGACTACTATTATCTTCCGGAGGTTGAAGCTTATTACAGTGTGCCGCGCCATTGCTATTACTACATGAACAGCGGTCAATGGGTGTCTGCAGCTTACCTGCCCGGTGCTTACCGCAATTACGACTGGCGTTCTTTCCGCCACTACGAAATAAGGGCAAGCCGTCCGTATTTTAACCACGATGTTTACCGCAATCGTTGGGGTGGAGATTTTAACCGTGGCCGCGACTGGAGCAGAAGAGGCAACGTTTATGCAGGTGGATCATACGGTGGCAATAACCGTTGGAACGGTGGTTACAACCGCCCTGATAACAATGGAGGATGGAACAAAGGTAACCGGGACCGGGATAACAACTGGGGCGGTGGCAGGCCTGATAACGGCAATTGGAACCGCCCGGACCGTAACAACAACGGCGGCTGGGGCAGAGGCCAGCAACCCAACAACGATAACCGCGGTAATAATGGCGGTTGGGGCCAACCACGCAATAACGGCGGCGGTTGGGGTGGTGGCCAGCAACAACCACAGCAGCAACAAGATCGCGGTAACGGCGGAGGCTGGGGCGGCAGAGGACGGAATAATGATGGTGGCAACAGAGGCGACCGTGGCGGACGTGGCTTTGCCGGACAATTTGCACAAACTAATGGTGGTATAAACGCGAGACAACCACGCTTTTAAACTTACCTCCTCTATATATAACAATTAAGCCTTCGGCGGGTAATCCACCGAAGGCTTTATTTCTTGGCTATCTGCAGTTATTAATAGCTGCTGGCTTTCGTTAGCTGCTCAATAGTTTCGCGGCTTAGCTCCAGTTGTGCTGCGTTGGCCAGATCATCTAATTGTTTAACACTTGTAGCGCTGGCAATAGGAGCGGTAATACCCTGCCTTGCTATAAGCCAGGCTATAGCTACGCTTGCAGGCGTTGTATTGTACTCTTGGGCAACTTCATCAAGCGCACGCAAAATAGTAAACCCCCGGCTGTTCAAATATTTTTTGATACCACCGCCACGTTTGCTTTTATTAAGGTCGTTCTCTGAACGGTATTTACCTGTAAGGAAACCGCTTGCCAGCGAGTAGTAGGTAATAACGCCTAAACCAGCTTCATGACAAAGTGCTTCGTATTGGCGCTCGTAATCTTCCCGGTCGTAAAAATTGTATTCGGGTTGCAGGGTTTCGTAGCGGGCGAAGCCGTTATCCTGACTTACCTGCAGCGCTTGGCGCAGACGCTGGTGACCGTAATTGCTTGCACCTATGGCCCTTACCTTGCCCTGTTTTATCAGATCGGTAAATGCCTCAAGCGTTTCTTCCAAAGGCGTTTCCTGATCATCGTCATGCGCCTGGTAAAGATCGACATAATCAGTTTGCAACCTGCGTAACGAGTCTTCAACGGCCTGTGTGATATATGCTTTTGACAGCCCTTTTTTATCATCACCCATCGGCTTGCCAACTTTGGTTGCCAGGATGATCTTATCACGCTTACCACCTTGTTTAAACCAGTTACCTATAATGGTCTCCGACTGACCGCCAACACCATCATGAGCCCAGCGCGAATACACATCGGCCGTATCGACAAAATTGAAGCCTTTGTCAACAAAGGCGTCCAGCAGTTCAAAAGATGTTTTTTCATCTGCCGTCCAACCAAAAACATTGCCCCCAAAACATAGTGGAAGCACCTCAATGCCTGATTTTCCTAATTCACGTTTTTCCATTATATCACGTCGCTTTATTTGGTTTGTATCTGTTCGGCAAGTTCATCTATCCAGCCGGATAAATATGGTTCTGAACCTGCAATGCGCTCCCAATTGCCTTCGGCATCCTTGGCAATGCTTAGTTCAATACTATCATCAATAGCTTTAAAGGTATATACACCGGCGTTAGCGGTAACTACGCCGTTGACATCTGTATCTGTACCGGTGAGTACTGCATCAAATTGTTCCATGTTAGTTCTTTGTTTTAAAATCTAACAAGTTGGCTTGGATACGGTTTGAAATAAGTTGGATAGAAGTTTTTCAATAGGTAGTCAAAGATCTCACGAAATAAATTTGACATATTGGCGAATGAGGATACACGCGGCAGGCGTGCGCCAGCTATGAATTTGATCAAATTAAATCTTTCTTCATTAAAAGGTCTAACTGGTTATCGGCACCCAATTTGAAGGGATGGCTGCCGAACACAACAAAACCTTTGCTTTGATAGAATGCAAGCGCCTTTTCATTATGCTCCCAAACGCCCAACCAGATAAATTTTTTTCCGGTTTCCATGGCTTTATTAATGGCATAATCCATCAAATATTTACCAACTTTTTGCCCCTGGAATTTTTCTAACACATAGATGCGCTCCAGTTCCAATGCATCATTACCTTGTTGTTCTGTTTGGGCATTATTAAAGTTTAGCTTGAGGTAACCTGCAACTTCGTTATCTGCCAAGGCAAAGTAAATTTCAGATTCAGGGTTGGAAAGCTCAGCGATTGTATTTGCTATAGTGAATGCTTCTTTTGCATAGGCCTGCATGTGGGCAGGATCGTTCTTTGAGGCAAAAGCATCAAAAAAAGTTTGCTGCCTTATGTTAAGCAATAGATCAGCTTCGTTTAAATCAACACGCCTCAGTGTAATCTTCATTAATCAAATTGTTGCTGCAGACGCTCTAACCGATCTATCATCAGGTTAAGCTTTTCTTCCTCGCTGCGCATCATGCGTGGCTTGATATAGAATGTGGTGAATAGGAACCAAATGGCAGTTAGTCCGTAAGTGGCAACTTTAAAACCTACCGAGGCATTTTCCAACACCTCAACAAAATATAAAGCCAACCCGGCACTAAGCAACAATATGTACAGATAATAAAACCAGCCCACCGTACGTGAACGGTCTTTTTGGTACTGCTTCAGGCTATCCAAATAGTCTGAGGGATTTTGAGTAAGATCATGCTTGTTAAGCATATGGTAATGGCGTATCATAAAATACAGATAGATAGCCATTGCAAATAAAATTATAAGGATACCGAACGTAGTGGCCGGCGATTTAAACGCCATAAAAAACATCAGGATAAATGCTGCCGCAACGGTGCCTATCATCGCCACAATACCCCAATACAGGCGTGTAGTGAACGCACGGATGCCCTTCTTAACCTGTTTGACTACGTCGTCAACAGATAAGTGCTCTTTAGGCGGCTGTGCCTGCCAAACCGACATTAAGTGATCAAAGTCCTTCATGATGATTGTATAACTCTGTCAGTTTTTGTTTAATACGGTGGATCTTTACTCTCAAATTTCCTTCTGATATGCCCGAAACCTCTGCGATCTCGGGATACGGCACTTCATCAAGTACCAATGTTATAATAATTCTTTCCGATTCCTCAAGTTTTGATATACACTTGTATAGCAAAGCAACCTGCTCATTTTTTTCAGAAAATTCCTCGCGTTTGGTTTCGGCTATCTGCGGGGTAAGCTCGTCCTTAGCCTGCCGTTTTTCTGATCGCAAATAAGTTAAACAAGTATTTACTGCAATACGATAAATCCAGGTTGAGATTAGTGCCTGATTACGAAATTTGTGTAGATTTTGCCAAACTTTCAGGAAGGTTTCCTGCAAAAGGTCGTTAGCCGCATCGTCGTCACCTGTGTAACCATAGCACAAATGGAAGATCTTTTTTGAATTGGCCTCATATATTCGCCTGAAAGCTTCTTCGTTGTTATCCGCCACTTGTTAATAATTTATAGGTTTGACAAAGTAAAGCACTAAAAGTTACAACTCGTAACTTTTTTTACTGAACCAGGCGTATTTGCCGTCGGCATCGGCAATCATCTGCTCATAGTCGTTAATGTAATCATACTGCAGATCCTCGTGCAGTTTACTCAACACTCCTTTAATTTTATCTATCTGGCGCGTTAGGATGAGCCTGATGGGTTTATGGGAAGTTTGCTTAACAACATACTGCATATAATTTTGGCAAAAGTTTATAAGCAATTCAACTTCGGCGGTTTTGTTGCCTATAAATTTGATGTATTTGGTAAGCATCTTTAAGATCTTGCGCAGGCCTTTAGCTGCAAAATATGGTTGTACAGGCAGCTGACTAAACATAAAACCGGCCTCGGCCTTTACCGACTCTATGAAATCCTGCTCGTTATGCGATTCAAACAACAGATAAGCCAGCAGCTCTTTGTTTTCTTTTTTGTAGCGGATAAGGCGAAGGCATAACTCGGCCAACTGCTCGGCAGGTAGGTGCTGTAATTCCTTCTTTATTTGCTGTAATCCGTAGGTAGTAATACTCATCCGTTAACCTTAGCTTTATTTTCCTATTTTTGCGCCATACTTAAAAAATGCAGAAGAGCAAACTTACCCTTTACATTTTTATTGCTTTGGTGCTTGGCGTAATTGCCGGCTATACTTACAACGCCACGGTTATTAACAACATTAATACCACTATAAGCGCCGCCGAAGTAAAGATAAAAACATTAGACGAGCAAATTGCCGTTAGTGCTGATACCACGGCAATAAGCTTCAAAACGCTGAAGAAAGAACGCGCTGCCCAGGCTACCGTTCGCAAGGATGCCGACAAAGCCCGTGAGGATAAACTGGAGATTTTTACCATCTTGAGTGATGTTTTTCTTCGCCTGATAAAAATGATCGTTGCGCCTTTGGTATTTACAACGCTGGTTGTAGGCGTTGCTAAGGTAGGCGATATTAAAGCTGTTGGCAGGATAGGCGGTAAGACCTTGCTTTGGTTCTTAAGCGCTACGCTGGTATCACTACTGTTAGGTATGATGCTGGTAAACTTCTTCCGCCCCGGCGAGGCTATGCATTTACCATTGCCTGATAGCCATTTATCAACTGGTATTCAAAAAACGGCCCTTTCGCTGCGCGATTTCATTAGCCACGTGTTCCCAAGAAGTTTTGTGGAATCAATGGCGAATAATGAGATTCTGCAGATAGTGGTCTTTGCGCTATTCTTTGGCGTGGCAACCGCTGCCATTGGTGAAAAAGGTGATGTTGTAGTTAAAGCGTTGGATGCCATTGCGCATGTGATATTGAAAATAACCGGCTATGTAATGCAACTGGCACCGCTTGCGGTATTTGGTGCTATTACAGCGATCATCGCTAAACAGGGGTTAGGTATTTTATCTACTTACGCCATATTTATAGGCGAGTTTTATTTCTCGTTGCTATTATTATGGCTGGTGATCGTGTTAGCCGGATTCTTTGTATTGAAGGGTAGGGTATTTAACCTGGTAAGCAGGATAAAGGATGCTATACTTATCGCCTTTAGTACATCAACCAGCGAGGCCGCTTATCCTAAAGTGTTGTTAGAGCTTGAGCGCTTTGGCTGTAAAGACAAAATTGTAAGCTTTGTATTGCCCCTTGGTTACTCGTTTAACCTTGATGGCTCTATGATGTACATGACCTTCGCTTCATTGTTCTTAGCACAATCATACAATATCCATCTTTCGTTTCAGCATCAGCTATCTATGCTATTAGTACTTATGCTCACCAGTAAAGGAATTGCAGGTGTGCCGCGAGCATCATTAGTAGTGATCGCAGGTACCGTTTCCATGTTCAACATCCCTGAGGCGGGTTTGGCGTTATTGATAGGTATTGATCCGCTGCTCGACATGGGACGCTCCGCTACTAACGTATTGGGTAATGCGATGGCCACGGCAGTAGTAAGCAAATGGGAAGGAGAGCTATCTAATGAGGGACTTAGTGAAGGAGAAAAATAATTATTGAATTATTGATTTATCGAATTGATGAGTAACGAAAGAATAGAGTTTGCAGAAGCTTTTAAAAAGCGGACATAGAAATTCGTAGTTGATAATATCAAATTTTTCAGAACGCTGCCAAAAACTGAAGAGGCCAAAATAATAGGAAGACAACTATTGCGCTCATCATCATCTGTAGGATCTAATTATCGTGCAGTTTGCAGGGCTCGTTCTCAGGCCGAATTTCATGCTAAATTATCTATAGTAGTCGAAGAGGCAGATGAATCTGTATTTTGGATGGAAGTATTAATTGAAGCAGAAGTTGTTGCTAAAGATGCGATCTCTACATTGATGACGGAAGCTAATGAAATACTCAAAGTTGTGTCTGCATCTCGTAAAACTGTCCAATAATCAAAAAAGAAGTAATCAATAATTCGTTATTTCGCAAATTCAATAATTCTATAACTCAATAATTCGATAATTAAATAAAGATGTCTAATCGTGCAAAAAAAATATTTCTTCTTCTAAGTGTTGTTGTGCCGTTTATGCTGTATTGTGTTTACTATTACGGTATGATGGTTAAGAACGCACCCTATAAATTTGCCGAATTTGAAAGCTTGAAACTGGAATATGGTTTTAATGACAGTTTGCTAAACAAGTACAATTCTGCAACCGGCGATTACCAGTTTGTGAACCGTAAAGATTCTGTGGTGAAAATGCACATGAACCTGAGCAAAGATGATCTGCTTTATCTGCACCGCAAAGCTGCTGAGCTTGGTTTCTGGGATTTCCCCGCAAACGAAATCAAGAAAGACCCCAAAGAACGCTCAATGCGTTACATTATAGAGTATAAGTACAAGCGCAAAACCAAACGTGTAGTTTATGATGAGGCCTATGATGGTAATGAGAAGCTGAAAGATGCCAACGAGCGCCTGATAAAGGAAATACAAAAGAAACTTGATGAGAATGAAGCAAGGCTCAGAAATATCAAATAAAGCCCTGGAAGTAAAAATAAATTAAGGTTTCTTATTTACATATTAATGCATATATTTGCACCTCAAAATTTAAAACAATAATTAATCAACAATGTACGCAATAGTAAGTATAGCCGGGCAACAGTTTAAAGTTGCGAAAGACCAGCAGATCTTTGTACACCGTTTACAAGGAGACGAAGGCGCTAATATTGAATTTGACAACGTGTTGTTAGCAGAGAACGAAGGTAAATTTAAATTAGGTTCTGATTTAAAAGGCGCTAAGGTATCAGCTAAGATCGTGTCTCATTTAAAAGGTGATAAAGTAATCGTTTTCAAAAAGAAAAGAAGAAAAGGTTACAAAAAGAAAAACGGTCACCGTCAGCAATTCACCAAGATCGAGATCACTGGTATCACTTTATAATTAGATTTTAAACTTGCGGGAATTTAATTCCTGTTAAAAATATTAAGAAATGGCACACAAAAAAGGGGCCGGTAGTTCACGAAACGGCCGCGAATCGCATAGCAAACGTTTAGGTATCAAAATTTTTGGTGGTCAGCCGGCTATTGCAGGTAACATCATTGTTCGCCAGCGTGGTACACAACACAACCCGGGCCTTAATGTAGGTATCGGTAAAGACCATACTTTATTCGCTCTTATCGACGGTAAAGTTGTTTTCAAAAAGAAAGCTGATAACCGTTCATACGTATCAGTACTTCCTTTAGAAGATGCACCAGTTGCTGAAGTTGCTGCTCCTAAAGCGGCTGCAAAAAAAGAGGCAAAAGCTGTCGAAGCTCCGGTAGCTGAAGAGGCTCCAAAAGCTAAGAAAGCTGCTGCTCCAAAAGCAAAGAAAGAAGAAGCTGCTGATACTGCTGAAGAAGCTGCTGCAGAGTAATCTTCAATTACAGATATAGAAAAGCCCCGGTCAAAAATGATCGGGGCTTTTTTGTTGTTATTTAAGGCGTGATGATGAATTATTTGTCATGGTGAGCACGTCGAACCACTCATGGCGTGGCAAGGTCTTCGACAAGCTCCTTTAGATTTGCATAATTATTTTAGTAGGATAAAAGATCGCGAGGAGGCAGGGTGAACTATGACTTAGGCTCTGAGCTAATGGCTCATAATCTGAAGAAGACCCT
>NZ_VOEI01000014.1 GCF_007846095.1 Mucilaginibacter achroorhodeus | reverse complement strand
TTAGGGTAGCCATATCAATAGGTTTCTTTCCACCGATACCCTGATGAGGTCTTTCCCAGTTATAGTACATGAGGTATTTAAGCAGTTCATCTTCCAGCTCCTGGAGGCTATCGAAGTCTGTATCTTCGATCAGGTCCTCTTTGAGCGTCCGCCAGAAGCGTTCAACCTTGCCGTTAGTTTGCGGCCGGTAGGGTTTCATATATCTTCTTTTGATACCTGTTTCGACCAGCATACGCTCAAAGGGGTGGTTCATTTTGTTTTGACTTACAGCCGTTCCGAACTCCGGTCCGTTGTCTGCAATGATCTCCTCCATCTGGATGCCGAACTCCCGTTTGAGCGCCTGCATGCAATGCATTGCGGTGAACATCGTAGTGAGTGCTGTGATATCTGTCATCACCTGTGCCCATGCCAGGCGGCTGTAGTCATCCAGTACGCAAAGCAGGTACAGCTTTCTGTTTTGTCCGCGTATAACGCTTTTACTTAAATGATGGCAATCGATATGTCCTAACTGGCCCATGCGCTCCTTGACGATCTTTTGTTTGATTTCCCTGTCAACCGGTTTTAAACGGTTACGCCCATTGCGCTTCAGAATATTGTAAATACCTGATGGCGATGGTGTAAAGGTATTGGATTTCTGCCTGAGCTGGCTGTTGATCTCGAACTTATTGCAGCCTTTATCCCGCAATTCGAGCACTTGCTGTTCCTCAACCGGAGAAGGCCTGCGACTGCCGTACTTCGGCCCGCGCTTCTGCGGGAGCAGATCAAGCTCATTGCCCGATTGTTTGAACAGATTGTAGTATTTCAAAAACGCTCGGGCATCGGTATCATGAGCCAAATAGAAATCCATGGCAAAGCGATAAACAGGATGTTCCCTGCGTTTGACCTGCTCGTATTCGCTGATCAGAAAACGGTATTTGCTCAGATAATTCCGCTTTAACGTAAGGTCATTATTAATGTTCCGCATAACAATATTGCTTTATTCTTTAAAGCTAATTCTGTTACCGAATTAATTGACCTTTACAATTGCGAG
>NZ_VOEI01000013.1 GCF_007846095.1 Mucilaginibacter achroorhodeus | reverse complement strand
GTCAGTCTGATTTCTATGACAAAAGCAAACTGATTTGATAGGGTTGCTGTTTTTTAATGACGGCAAATATTCTGTGAACGATCTTGTTCCTGACAGCGTTCAATGCGCTCATTCGGTTCTTGCCTTCAGCTACTTTACGTTGGTAGTAATGCTGCAGGTCATTTTTAAGTCGGATAGCACTCATGGCAGCCAGATGCAGTACAGATTTGATCGCTTTATCAGCATACGTTGATACCTGGTGCCGTCCCCTTATCGAAGTACCGGAACTATTAGCAAAGGGGACGACGCCACTATAACAAGCCATCTTTCTTGCCTCTGTGATCAGTTCAAAGCCTTCTGTTTTGGCAAGCATCATCCAGGACAATACTTTGCCAACTCCCGGTACAGAACGGATCAGGTTCACCTGCGTGTCCATTTTTTCATCAGCACGAATGACCATTTCGATATCTGTCTCTATCTTTTTGATCTGCTTGCCAATCAGGGCAAGTTGTTCTTGGTTCATTTTCAACAGATATTTGTATATGCCCAGGTGTTTCATCTTGGCGTAGTCATGCTGTTGTTTAAGTAGCTGAACTTTGGTTTTGATCCGGCTGTTACGCTCGGTAAGCAGGATCTTTAGTTTCTGAATGGTTTGAGAGGATGGTTTCCATTGCGGAAGCTCTGCATGGCTTTTCTTAATAAAGGCTGCTATTCTTACTGCATCTATCTTGTCGTTCTTTCCTCTGACAAGACCCAGGCTCTTTTTTAGATGCAATGGTGGTACAACAAAGATGCGATGCCCCGTTTCTTTGAATGCTTCATATAAGTTCCAATTGTAGCGACCTGTATTCTCCATACCGATGATCAGTTGTTCTTTGTAAGAACTGAAGAACTTTTTGATGCTCTTTACCTCATTCTTGATAACAAATGATAATTGCCCCTGTTCGTTACTTACACAGATATCCAATGTCGCGCTGCTCACATCGATACCAACAATTGTTTGCTTTTGCATAATTTTGTCTTGAAGTTTTATTGATCGGGATCATCAACATACTCAACTCCTTGATAATGGGTCTCCAGCCCGAATTTCTATTTGAGTTTCTTGTTGATGAAAAGGGGCAGGGTCTTCTTCAGATTATGAGCCATTAGCTCAGAGCCTAAGTCATAGTTCACCCTGCCTCCTCGCGATCTTTTATCCTACTAAAATAATTATGCAAATCTAAAGGAGCTTGTCGAAGACCTT
>NZ_VOEI01000012.1 GCF_007846095.1 Mucilaginibacter achroorhodeus | reverse complement strand
TAAACGCAAAAAAGCCTTCTCCTGTTTCCAGTGAAGGCTTTCTAATAAAGGTTGGCACCGACCTACTCTCCCACATTTTACTGCAGTACCATCGGCTCTGGCGGGCTTAACTTCTCTGTTCGGAATGGGAAGAGGTGGACACCGCCGATATAGGCACCTGAAGATCTTTTGTTAGTATTTAGTAGTTAGTATCAGGTATCAAGACCTTTACCAACACTGCTAACAAGATTTTATATGTTTATGATTTTCGCATGCTTTGTATCTATATACTTGACACTATATACTCGCTACCATCATCAAACAATGACATATTATTGAAAGAAGTAATTTTTAGAGAAAACAACAGCAATTTCTTCTGTTAGAGAAAGCTTCGGATAATTAGTATTACTCGACTTTGATGTCACCACCTTTATATCTGTAACCTATCAACGTAGTAGTCTGCTACGATCCTATAAGGAAGTCTCATCTCGTGGCTAGTTTCGCACTTAGATGCTTTCAGCGCTTATCTATTCCCAACGTAGCTACTCTGCAGTACACCTGGCGGCATAACAGATTCACCAGAGGTTAGTCCAACCCGGTCCTCTCGTACTAAGGTCAGCCCCACTCAAACTTCCAACGCCCACAACAGATAGGGACCGAACTGTCTCGCGACGTTCTGAACCCAGCTCGCGTGCCACTTTAATGAGCGAACAGCTCAACCCTTGGGACCTTCTCCAGCCCCAGGATGTGACGAGCCGACATCGAGGTGCCAAACCTCCCCGTCGATATGAGCTCTTGGGGGAGATCAGCCTGTTATCCCCAGCGTACCTTTTATCCTTTGAGCGATGGCCCTTCCATGCAGAACCACCGGATCACTATATCCGTCTTTCGACCCAGCTCGACTTGTCTGTCTCACTGTCAAGCAAGCTTATGCTATTGCACTCCGCGTACGGTTACCAAGCGTACTGAGCTTACCTTTGAAAGCCTCCGTTACCTTTTTGGAGGCGACCACCCCAGTCAAACTACCCGCCAAACAATGTCCCCGACATGATCGGGTTAGACACCAAATACAGAAAGGGTGGTATTTCAACGTTGGCTAACCTACTCCTAGCGAAGCAGGATCACAGCCTCCCACCTATCCTACACATCCTGTATCCGATATCAATGTTAAGTTGTAGTGAAGGTGCATGGGGTCTTTCCGTCCCGTTGCGGGTAACCGGCGTCTTCACCGATACCACAATTTCACCGAGCTCATGGCTGAGACAGCGCCCAGATCGTTACACCATTCGTGCAGGTCGGAACTTACCCGACAAGGAATTTCGCTACCTTAGGACCGTTATAGTTACGGCCGCCGTTTACTGGGGCTTCGATTCAATGCTTCGCCTTGCGACTAACATCCCCTCTTAACCTTCCAGCACCGGGCAGGTGTCAGGCCTTATACGTCATCTTTCGATTTTGCAAAGCCATGTGTTTTTGTTAAACAGTCGCCTGGGCCTTTTCACTGCGGCTGACATTGCTGCCAGCGCCCCTTCTCCCGAAGTTACAGGGCCATTTTGCCGAGTTCCTTAGCCATGATTCACTCGAGCACCTTAGGATTCTCTCCTCGACTACCTGTGTCGGTTTACGGTACGGGTTTTTATAACCTGAAGCTTAGCGGGTTTTCTTGGAAGTCTGATTACCTGAACTATCCCGTCCCCCGAAGGTTCTGAGTACTATCAGCTTTCAGCAAGGTCTGCGTACTTAACTACAAACCCTATACCTACGGCCTTTAACGAACTATTCCGTCAGTTCGCGTCAGTTTCACTACTCCGTCACCGCATCGCAGTTATAAAAAGTACTGGAATATTAACCAGTTGTCCATCGGCTACGCCCTTCGGCTTCACCTTAGGCCCCGACTAACCCTGATCCGATTAGCGTTGATCAGGAAACCTTAGTCTTTCGGTGGGCGGGTTTCTCTCCCGCCTTATCGTTACTTATGCCTACATTTGCTTTTCTATAATCTCCACAGTCAGTTGTCCTTCCTGCTTCACCGACATATAGAATGCTCCCCTACCAGATACATTACTGTAAATCCATAGCTTCGGTATAACGCTTAATGCCCGTTTATTATCCATGCCCGATCGCTCGACTAGTGAGCTGTTACGCACTCTTTAAATGAATGGCTGCTTCCAAGCCAACATCCTAGCTGTCTGTGCAATCGGACCTCGTTAGTTCAACTTAGCGTTAATTTGGGGACCTTAGCTGATGGTCTGGGTTCTTTCCCTCTCGGCCATGGACCTTAGCACCCATAGCCTCACTGCAGTGTATATTAAATAGCATTCGGAGTTTGTCTGGATTTGGTAGGATTTGACTCCCCCGCACCCAATCAGTAGCTCTACCTCTATCTAACTTTACCACCACGCTGTTCCTAAAAACATTTCGGGGAGTACGAGCTATTTCCCAGTTTGATTAGCCTTTCACCCCTACCCACAGATCATCCGGAAACTTTTCAACGTTTATCGGTTCGGTCCTCCAGTACCTGTTACGGCACCTTCAACCTGTCCATGGGTAGATCACAAGGTTTCGCGTCTACCCCCTCTGACTATACGCCCTATTCAGACTCGCTTTCGCTTCGGCTGCGTGGCTTAACCACTTAACCTTGCCAGAGAGGAGTAACTCGTAGGCTCATTATGCAAAAGGCACGCCGTCACGGAACATGTCCGCTCCGACCGCTTGTAAGTACACGGTTTCAGGTTCTATTTCACTCCCCTGTTCGGGGTTCTTTTCACCTTTCCCTCACGGTACTGGTTCACTATCGGTCTCTCAGGAGTATTTAGCCTTACCGGATGGTGCCGGCAAATTCCCACAAGGCGTCTCCAACCTCGCGGTACTCAGGATACCACTATCTTACTATTACTTACCCGTACGCAGCTATCATGCTCTATGGCAGGGTTTCCCACCCCTTTCCGGTTCATTTTAGTAGTCATATTGTGGTCCTATAACCCCGGCTATGCCGTAACATAGCCGGTTTGGGCTTCTTCCATTTCGCTCGCCACTACTCTGGAAATCACTGTTGTTTTCTCTTCCTCTGCTTACTTAGATGTTTCAGTTCAGCAGGTTTGCGCATTTATGCAACTATTCTTCAAATAGTTAGGTTTCCCCATTCGGAAATCACCGGATCAATTCATATTTGCTGATCCCCGGTGCTTATCGCAGCTTATCACGTCCTTCATCGCCTCTGAGAGCCAAGGCATCCCCCGTGTACCCTTTCTTACTTTCTTCTAATATCATTGCTGCTTTTGCTCAGCACGATACGATTTTATTATTTCGAGTCTTTTCAGTCTTTAGTATCAAGTAGCAAGTATCAAGTCCGGAGACTTTTTACTTTGAACTTTCAACTTCGGACTCAAAAAGTCCCTACTGTTGTCTTCTCTTCAATTTACTTCTTCCAATATGTCAAAGAACGTTTTGCTTAGTATCAAGCCGCTAGTATCAGGTATCAAGACTAATCTTGCTACTATATACTTGCTACTTGTTACCCTTAGCATGGTGGAGAATAACGGATTCGAACCGTTGACCCCCTGCGTGCAAGGCAGGTGCTCTAGCCAGCTGAGCTAATCCCCCTTTCAGATGTTTTTAGTATCAAGTCGTTAGTATTTAGTATCAAGACGTTTTCTTGCTACTTTACACTTGCTATTTGCTACCTTCACCTCGTAGTCCCGAGCAGATTTGAACTGCTGACCCCTACATTATCAGTGTAGTGCTCTAACCAAGCTGAGCTACAGGACTGTTTCCTTTAGTTTGCAGTTTTCAGTGCGCAGTTATCAGTGTTTTACTGCCTACTGCCAACTGCTGACTGCCAACTGTGCTCCGGGCTTGTGCCAGGCTCCCTGATGGCTTCATCTTCCGGGTTTGTGTTTCATTATAATAAGAAAAGATAATGCAGGTAACAGCAGTGCTGTTATGTTTAACAAAGTAGTTAGCGGGATAATGCTCCAGAAAGGAGGTATTCCAGCCACACCTTCCGGTACGGCTACCTTGTTACGACTTAGCCCCAGTTACCGACTTTACCCTAGGCGGCTCCTTGCGGTTACCGACTTCAGGTACTTCCAGCTTCCATGGCTTGACGGGCGGTGTGTACAAGGCCCGGGAACGTATTCACCGCGTCATTGCTGATACGCGATTACTAGCGAATCCAACTTCACGGGGTCGAGTTGCAGACCCCGATCCGAACTGTGAATGGCTTTAAGAGATTGGCATCCTGTTGCCAGGTAGCAGCCCTCTGTACCATCCATTGTAGCACGTGTGTAGCCCCGGACGTAAGGGCCATGATGACTTGACGTCGTCCCCTCCTTCCTCTCTATTTGCATAGGCAGTCTGTTTAGAGTCCCCATCATTACATGCTGGCAACTAAACATAGGGGTTGCGCTCGTTGCGGGACTTAACCCAACACCTCACGGCACGAGCTGACGACAGCCATGCAGCACCTAGTTTCGTGTCCCGAAGGACTGAGACGTCTCTGTCTCATTCACTAACTTTCAAGCCCGGGTAAGGTTCCTCGCGTATCATCGAATTAAACCACATGCTCCTCCGCTTGTGCGGGCCCCCGTCAATTCCTTTGAGTTTCACCCTTGCGGGCGTACTCCCCAGGTGGAACACTTAACGCTTTCGCTTAGACGCTGACCGTATATCGCCAACATCGAGTGTTCATCGTTTAGGGCGTGGACTACCAGGGTATCTAATCCTGTTTGATCCCCACGCTTTCGTGCCTCAGTGTCAATGACACCATAGTAAGCTGCCTTCGCAATTGGTGTTCTGTGACATATCTATGCATTTCACCGCTACTTGTCACATTCCGCCTACCTCTAGTGTATTCAAGCCCATCAGTATCAAAGGCACTGCGATAGTTGAGCTACCGTCTTTCACCCCTGACTTAATAGGCCACCTACGCACCCTTTAAACCCAATAAATCCGGATAACGCTTGGATCCTCCGTATTACCGCGGCTGCTGGCACGGAGTTAGCCGATCCTTATTCTTACCGTACATTCAGCTTCGTATACATACAAAGGTTTATTCCGGTACAAAAGCAGTTTACAACCCGTAGGGCCGTCTTCCTGCACGCGGCATGGCTGGTTCAGGCTTGCGCCCATTGACCAATATTCCTTACTGCTGCCTCCCGTAGGAGTCTGGTCCGTGTCTCAGTACCAGTGTGGGGGGTCATCCTCTCAGATCCCCTAAACATCGTAGCCTTGGTAAGCCGTTACCTTACCAACTAGCTAATGTTCCGCATGCCCATCTTAATCCTATAAATATTTGATCATTCTATGATGCCATAAATTGATTTTATGCGGTGTTAATCTCTCTTTCGAGAGGCTATCCCCCTGATTAAGGTAGGTTACATACGTGTTACGCACCCGTGCGCCACTCTCATGAAAAGCAAGCTTCTCAATCCCGTCCGACTTGCATGTATTAGGCCTGCCGCTAGCGTTCATCCTGAGCCAGGATCAAACTCTCCATTGTAAAATGTGTTGTTTGTATCCAGACCCTATTAACTCAATCAATAGAAATCTGTAAAAATATTATTCT
>NZ_VOEI01000011.1 GCF_007846095.1 Mucilaginibacter achroorhodeus | reverse complement strand
ATACAGACTTCGATAGCCTCCAGGAGCTGGAAGATGAACTGCTTAAATACCTCATGTACTATAACTGGGAAAGACCTCATCAGGGTATCGGTGGAAAGAAACCTATTGATATGGCTACCCTAAACAACAAAAAATAATACCTGATTCTGTTACCGAATTACCTAACCCTTACAGCAATGACATAGCTTTTTTCACTCCGCGCAATGAGGGCAAGCGCAGAGTAGCCTAATCTCTAACCACAAATCTCTAATCTCAAAAAACTTACTGTTTCTGATACCTGCTTAGTTTCTCGTGCAGGCTTGCCGGGTCAAATGGCTTAAGGATGTAATCGTTCATGCCGGCGCTTTCTATCTCACCCATTTGGTTGCTAAGCATTGAAGCTGTAAGGGCAATTATCGGCAGATTTTGAAAATAAGGTTCGTCTTTTTTACGGATCAATCCGGTAGCTTCAAGGCCACCCATCACAGGCATGTGAATATCCATTAATACAACATCAAAATTTCTGTGTTGCTCCAGCTTATCAATTGCTTCCTGGCCATTCTCGGCGAAATCGGCAGTGGCGCCCCACTTTTTAAGCACCTTATTGATAAGCAAACGGTTGATCTGGTTATCATCAACCACTAAAACATTCACATTTAAATTTGTATTCACCTTATCTATCTTGTTATTCTTATGGTCAACAACCTTATCAAAAGTAATTGTAAACCAGAAGGTTGAGCCCTCACCCACCGCGCTGTCAACATTAATGCGCGAATCGTGCAGCTCTATTAAACGCTTGCTTATTGCTAATCCCAGGCCTGTGCCACCATACTTGCGGGTGGTATCCATTTCGGCCTGCTTAAACGACTCAAATATAGTACTTTGCTTATCTTTTGCGATACCTATGCCGGTGTCAGCAACAGCAAACCTGATGCGGACGGTATTGCTGTTTTGTTCTATAACTTTCAGATCAATACTTACACCGCCACGGCTTGTAAATTTAACAGAATTACCTACCAAATTCAATAATATTTGAACAAGGCGTGCCCTGTCGCCAATGATCCTGTCGGGTACGGTATTTTCAATATTGCTGGTTAGCGTTATGCCTTTTTCCTGGGCCTTGTAGCGCATAGACGCAATAATGCTTTGCAGCATCTCGCGCAAGTCTACACTTGCCCTTTCCAACTCTATATTGCCGGTTTCAATTTTGGTGAAATCAAGCACATCGTTAATTAAGGTCATCAGATTCTCTGCAGAAAATCTGAGCACTTCTAAATTCTCTTTCTGCGATTCGGAGGATTTGTCTTCTGCCAACAAGTGCGACATGCCTATCACTGCATTTAGCGGGGTGCGAATTTCATGGCTCATTACTCCCATAAAAATATCCTTTGCCCGGCTCAGTTGCAATGCCTCTTCCTTAGCAGCGATCAGTTCTAACTCGGCTTTCTTTTTAGCGGTGATATCAATTATCGACTCGATGTAGCGTTCAACTTTCCCCTCATCATCGGTCACAACGGAATTAATAACAGTTATCCAAAGCGGTTCGCCATCTTTACGGTAGATCAGCAGGTCAACATCAAAAGATTGCTTTTGGGCAGAGAGCTCGCGCGCTTTTTCGATGATAGATACATCGGTTAATTCGCCCTTTAAAGAATCGCCCAGGTGTTTTCCCTGTACGTCGGCAAGGGTGTAGCCTGTTATTTTTTCAAATGCACTGTTTACCCATTCTACCTGCCCATCGGCGTTATTAATAACAACACCGCTATTAGTTTTGCTGGCCACCAGCGATAGCATTTTTAGCTGCTCATCTTTCTTTTTGCGTTCGGTAATGTCTACCATTACACCTATCTGACGCTCTACATCCCCCTCATCGTTAAACAGCATGCTATTAGAGATATATACCCATGCGGTGGCGCCATCTTTACGGTATATCTTTATTTCGATCTCGTAAGAACGTTTGGCCTTAACTGCTTCCACTGCGCTTTGGAAAACTTCAAGGTTGGTCTCTTCACCTATCAACAGGGTGCCTACGGTATGGTCTTTAAGATCGGCAAGGCTGTAACCGATAATCCCTTCCATAGCCTCGTTCATCCAGATGATATGTCCCTCGGCATCACGTATAAATATACCACTTGGCGATTTGCGGGCCGCAAAGGATAAAATCTGCACATTCTGCTCAGCCTGCTTGCGCTTGGTTATATCGGTTATAACCCGGATGTATTTTTCTACAGAGCCATCTTCTGCATAAACCGGCGAGTTGTTTACCAGTATCCATAGCGGACCGCCAAGCTTACTTTGCATGGATAACTCAACCTCGTAAGGTTGGTTTTTAGCCCGCGCTTCCAATAGCTGGCGTTCGCTTTCGGCATCAACAGGTTTACCCTGTACTACTTCGCCTAAAAACTTCCCCTTTAGATCATCAAAATTGTAACCGGTTATATTTTCAAAGGCTTCGTTTATCCAAACCACTTTGTCATCAGCATTGCTGATGACCACGCCATTTTTGATCTTACTGGCAACTAACGATTGCTGGCGGGTTTCGTCTACCAGTTTCTGCTGATAGGTAATATCCCTGCCGCTACCATACCATTTACCGGCTTTGTAAACGGCTGTCCAGCTTATTTGCCGTATCTCGCCACTTTGCGTGTTTGTTCGTGTTTCAAGCTCAAAAGATTTTTGTGAGCTGATGGCTTCCTCTATCAGATGCCTATATTTTTCACGGTCTTCTCCTACCACAAAATCCCATAGCGACCTGCCCGTGGTTTGCTGCGGCGTATAACCTAAAATATCAGTAACAGCATCATTTATATATTCTATTGCAGATGTGCTGCCAGCGATCAAATGGATGTCTGCCGAGCTATTGAACAGCGTTGAGTATTGCCGGTGCATATCAAGGCTTTGCTCAAGCTCTCTTTTTTGCTTTCGTAAGATCAGATGCGACATAACCTCACTTGCCAGCGTTAGCATAGCATCGCGCTGTTCAGCGGTAAGGTGTTTGGGCTTTTGGTCAAAAACGCAGAGCGTACCAATGCGGTAACCATCCGGATCTATCAATGGGGCACTGGCATAAAAGCGAATGGCGAAAGCGCCTTTTACCTGTTCTGTTTCACAAAATAATTCGTTTTGGGTAGCATCCGGTACCTCAACCAGATCATCACTAAGGATAGTATGCCTGCAAAAGGCATCCTGCAGTGGAACGGAATCTATATCGTAGCCAACCTTTGATTTAAACCATTGCCTTTTATCATCTATGAAAGTGATAAAGGCCAATGGCGCCTGGCATATAAAGGATGCCAGGCGGGTAATGGCATCAAATTCTTTTTCGGGCAGCGTATCTAAAACATCGTAAGAATTTAGGGCGGCTAAACGCCGGTCTTCAATTTCTGTAGGATGCTGTAAATCCGTTTTGCTCATTATTTAGGTTAGTCCTCCCGGTACAACGGGAAATCTTCCATCAATTTATGAACCTTTTTACGGATTTTCTTTATAGATGTTTCATTTTCAGGGTCAACAATTACAGCATCTATCAGCTCAACAATTGTTTGCATGTGTTTTTCTTTTAATCCACGGGTTGTAATGGCAGCTGTACCCAAACGGATACCTGATGTTACAAACGGCGATTTATCATCAAACGGCACCATGTTTTTGTTAGCCGTGATATCTGCACTCACCAAAGCCTTTTCTGCAGCTTTACCTGTAATGTTTTTGTTGCGCAGGTCTATCAGCATCAGGTGGTTATCGGTACCGCCTGATATGATCTCGTAACCACGGGCAACTAAAGCCTTTGCCATTGCTGCACCGTTAAGTTTAACCTGCGTAATGTATTTCATGTAGCTATCAGACAAAGCCTCGCCAAAGGCAACTGCCTTAGCAGCAATAATGTGCTCTAACGGGCCACCCTGCGTACCGGGGAATACAGCCATATCCAGCAAAGACGACATCATTTTTACTTCGCCTTTTGGTGTTTTTAAGCCCCATGGGTTTTCAAAATCCTTACCCATCATAATTAAACCGCCCCGAGGGCCGCGTAAGGTTTTGTGGGTTGTTGTAGTTACAATATGGCAATGCGGTAGCGGATCTGTAAGCAAACCGCGGGCAATTAAACCTGCCGGGTGCGAAATATCTGCCAGTACCAAAGCGCCAACTTTATCTGCAACGCTGCGGATAAAAGCATAATCCCAATCGCGTGAGTATGCTGATGCACCACAGATGATCAGTTTTGGTTTTTGCTCTAAAGCAACACGCTCTAATTGTTCATAATCAATTAAGCCTGTTTCTTTTACCACACCATAAAAATGCGGTTCGTATAATTTACCTGAAAAGTTTACCGATGAACCGTGGGTTAGGTGACCACCGTGCGAAAGATCAAAACCTAATATTTTATCGCCGGCATTAAGTACCGCAAGCATTACCGCAGCGTTGGCCTGTGCACCAGAGTGTGGCTGCACGTTGACCCACTCTGCATTAAAAAGTTGCTTAGCGCGCTCAATGGCAATGGCCTCTATCTCATCAACTACCTCACAACCACCGTAATAGCGTTTGCCCGGCAAACCTTCGGCGTATTTGTTGGTAGCCACAGAACCTGCCGCTTCCATTACCTGGCGACTAACAAAGTTCTCTGATGCGATAAGCTCAATGCCTTCTTCCTGGCGCTGCTGCTCTTCTTCTAATAGCTTGAATATTAATTTGTCTCTTTTCATTATTGTGTTTTAAAAACGCGGCTAAGTTAGAGATTTGATGTGAGATTTGAGATATGAGATTTGAGATTGACTACTTGATTTGTAGAGTTTGCCGATAGTTTAAAAAACCTGTCATTCTGAGAGACAGCGAAGAATCTTTCAGAATAAAGAGAACGCTGGAAGATGCTTCGTACCTCAGCATGACAAATTTAATTCATGACAATCGTGCTGATGACTTTTAACTTTTTACTTCACCCTTCGGTTCAATCCAAAAATTATTAAAGCCCAGGCCAATGGTAATCTCTATGGCTTCCTGCTGCAGCATTTCAAGCACGGCTAAAAAATTGTAGATAAAATGCACCTTGTTTTCGCTGTTGCCGGCAATATGTTTAAAGTCCATTTTTTTGTTGATGCTGAGCAGGTGTTTAATGGCTTCCTTTTGCTTTTCTATGGTGTAAGGATATTGCACAACGGTATGGTGCACTTCCTGGCTGCGGGAGTTATAGTTACGCATCAGGCGGTTATAAACCACCATCAGTTTATACAGGTTCAGCTCTGATAGTTCTTCGCCTGGCACGGTAACCTTTTCAACCTGCTCAAGATCGGCCTTGATGTTGCCGCGTTTCTCCTGTTTAAATCGCTCGTCTTCAAAAGGCCGCAGTTCATCGCATAAAACCTTAAACTTTTTGTATTCGATGAGTTTTCGGATCAACCCCTCTTTGGTGTCCATCTCGTTTTCTTCTTCACCGGTGTTGTGGCGAGGCAAAAGCATTTTGGCTTTTATGCGCATCAGGGTAGCGGCAACAAAGATAAACTCGCTCGCCAGCTCCATGTTCAATACCGTCATCTGGTGGATGTAATTCAGAAAATCGTCGGTAATGCGGGCAATGGGGATGTCATGAATGTCCAGTTCATCGCGTTCAATAAAAAACAGCAGCAGGTCAAAAGGGCCTTCAAACTGCGGCAATTTTATAGCAAACGCATCATCGGTCATTTGTCAAAAATACAGCTATTTAGCTATAAAAAAATATAAATCGCATTAAGCAAAACAATATTTACCTTTAATATATTCCAATTAAATTACCTTACTTTGTAAGTTATATTACAGTCACTAAAAATTAAATGCAGGTACCCGCCGGTGAACTTTTAAGTCAAATAAACTTTCCTACTGATCTTAAGCAACTAAAAGAAGACCAGCTTGAACAAGTTTGTAACGAACTGCGCCAATATATTATTGACGTTGTATCCGTTAATGGTGGCCACTTTGCTGCCAGCTTAGGAACTGTGGAACTCACAGTAGCACTACAATACGTTTTAAATACCCCGTACGATCAATTAGTTTGGGATGTAGGCCACCAGGCTTATGGCCATAAGATATTAACTGGCCGCAGAGATAACTTTCATACCAACCGCATTTACGGCGGCATAAGCGGTTTCCCTAAACGCAGCGAAAGCGCATTTGATACTTTTGGCGTAGGCCACTCTTCAACATCTATCTCTGCTGCTTTGGGTATGGCTGTTGCTTCACAATATAAAGGCGAAACAGACAGGCAGCACGTTGCCGTAATTGGCGATGGTGCCATGACTGCAGGTATGGCCTTTGAGGCACTAAACCATGCCGGCATCGAAAACTCGAACATCCTGGTGATCCTTAACGACAACAACATGTCGATAGACCCTAATGTGGGTGCATTAAAGGAATACCTTACTGATATTACCACATCAAAGCCTTACAACCGTTTCCGCGATGATATCGCTACGGTATTGGCTAAGATCTCATCAATGGGGCCTGATGCCTTCAAGATCGCAAAGAAGATCGAGAAGAGCATTAAAGGCACTTTACTTAAACGCAGCAACTTTTTTGAGGCGCTTAAATTCCGCTATTTTGGCCCGGTTGACGGCCATGATGTAACCCATCTGGTAAAATTACTGCGTGATCTGCGCGATATCCCCGGCCCTAAGCTACTGCATTGCATTACCACAAAAGGTAAAGGCTATGCGCTGGCCGAAAAAGACCAGACCAAATGGCATGCTCCCGGCTTGTTTGACAAGATTACCGGCGAGATAAAAAAGACCAAATACGATAAGCCGCAACCGCCTAAATACCAGGATGTGTTTGGGCATACCATTATAGAACTGGCCGAGGCTAACCCTAAAATTATGGGTATTACGCCGGCCATGCCATCAGGCTGTTCATTAAACCTGATGATGAAAGCCATGCCTAACCGTGCGTTTGACGTAGGCATTGCCGAGCAGCACGCCGTTACTTTTAGTGCGGGTTTGGCTACACAGGGTTTAATTCCGTTCTGTAACATATACTCCAGCTTTATGCAAAGGGCTTACGACCAGGTGATACACGATGTGGCCATTCAAAAGCTTAACGTGGTAATGTGCCTTGACCGTGCCGGTTTTGCCGGTGCAGATGGTGCTACCCACCATGGTGCTTATGACCTGGCTTATATGCGTTGTATCCCTAACCTAACCATATCGGCACCGATGAACGAGGAGGAACTGCGTAACCTGATGTTCACTGCCCAGCAAGATGATGTGGGCCCTTTTGTGATACGCTACCCACGTGGTAATGGCGTTATGGTAGATTGGCAGCGCCCAATGAAAGCCATACCAGTAGGCAAAGGCCGCAAAATTTGCGATGGCGAAGAAGTAGCAATACTAAGCATCGGCGCCATCGGTAACGAAGCGGTAAAAGCCACTGAGCAGTTACACATGGACGGGTACTTCCCGGCGCACTATGACTTGCGATTTGTGAAACCGCTTGATGAGGCTTTACTGCACGAGGTATTCCAGAAATATCCTTACGTGATAACTGTTGAAGACGGCTGCCTTGAAGGTGGTATGGGATCTGCAGTGTTAGAATTTATGGCCGATAATAATTACAAATCGCAAATAGTACGTTTAGGTATACCTGATGAATTTATAGAACATGGTGAACAACCGGAGCTATGGGCCGAGTGCGGATACGACGCGGTAGCAATAGCCGCCCGCGTTAAAAAGCACGGTATCAAACGAGAAACACACCAGACAATAGCTTCATAAAACAAGAAGAGCGATGAATATTCATCGCTCTTCTTGTTTACTGCCTTTTATCTTCATTGTCATTTCGAACGAGTGACAGCGAGGAGAAATCTTCTGCGCTGTAAGTATCGACCGTAGAGGATTTCTTTAACTGGTCTAAGTTTTCAACTTAGACCCAGAATACGTTAAGCTTTCAGCTTAACACTCAAGGAGGATCCTTGAGTCATTTTAGGTCGAAGTTAAAAACTTCGACCAGTGATGAGGAAGTCTAAAGTCTATAATATTAAAATTTAACGAATAGTTGTATATTTAAAACACTAAACCTTAAATATACTCCTTCCATGAAAATTGATAGCCTTTTAACTTATGACGCTGTCGTAAAAACTTTAAAACAGAAAAATCGAAAAAAACACCTACTTTTTGGTAATGGCTTTAGTATGGCTTATGATAGCAAAATATTTTCTTATAACGCTTTGAGCAAGTTTATAGAAAATACAGGCGACCCATTAATAAATAGTCTTTTTGAAAAGCTCAACACCAAGAATTTCGAATTGATAATGCAACAGTTAGATAACTTCTGTGAAATAGCGAATATCTTTAGCGATGATAAATCTTTAGTAGAGAAAATTAAGGTGGTAAGTAATAAATTGAAAACGAGTTTAATTGATGCAGTAAAGGAGCTCCACCCGGAACATGTTTTTAAATTCCACAGGAACAAAGTCAATCTTGCTTGAAATTCTTACAAGAATACTTGGGTTATGGCGGTTATGTATTCTCCACAAACTATGATTTACTTGCTTACTGGGTGTTGATGAGAAATGAAGCAAAAAACGCAGTGGACGGTTTCGGAAGAGATTTGGAAACAGATCTTAACACAGACGACTATATTCCGAAGGAAGATTTTGAATATTCAGAGTTGCGATGGGGAAAGCATAAAGACGAACAATCGGTGTTTTATTTACATGGAACACTGCCAATATTTGACACAGGTACTAATATAATTAAGGTTGAATATGACACGGAACATTTTTTACTACAAAACGTTAAAGACCGAGTCGAAAAGAATGAATATCCAATTTTTGTAACTGCTGGCAATGGTCTGGAAAAGCTGACCCACATAATGCATAATAAGTATTTAAATTTTTGTTATGAAAAATTGTGCGGCATTGAGGGATCTCTTATATCATTTGGATTTAATTTCGGAGATTATGATACCCACATTATAGATGCCATTAACATTGCGACTAAGAATGGACAGAAAGTTAAAGACAAGTTATGGAGTGTTTATATTGGCGTATTTTCTGACGAAGATTACGAGCATATACTTAACATTCAAAAAAACTTCAAGTGCAAAGTCGTTCCTTACAACGCGAGAACAGCAAATATTTGGAATAATTATTAATTATCCGTTCAATACTAAAATGCGACCAACCTTACTTATATTTTAGCTTGTCGAAGACCTGTGCAAGCGATAATGGTTCGACGGGCTCTATAACAACGAAGTGTAAACAAAAAGGCGATGATTAATCATCGCCTTTTTGTTTAATTCCTTGCCGGTTGCGCTTTTGGCAACTCTTTGCGTGGGATCATATCTTTACGCTCTGATGTGTTGTAAACAAACGATGCTACGATGGTAGCGGCTTGCTTCAGGTCATCTTCGCTAAGGCGATCATAGGTGTCCTGGTTGCTGTGGTGGGTACGGGTACCATAATCCATGGCATCCTGGATGAACTGGAAGCCCGGCAAACCAACAGCATCAAACGAAAGGTGATCGGTACCACCAGTATTGCCGATGGTAACTGTACCGGCGCCAAGGTCTTTAAACGGATTTAACCAGGTTTGGAAGATAGGGCCGGCAGCGCTATCGCCTTGCAAATAAATACCACGGATCTTACCGGTACCATTATCTAAATTGTAATAGGCATCCAATTTAGCTTGCTCCGGTTTTAATTCCATCGTTTTAGGATCACCAAAATGCGACGCTACGTAACCGCGTGAACCAAACAAGCCCTGCTCTTCTGAACTCCACAAGGCGATGCGTAATGTGCGTTTCGGTTTAAAGCCAATTGCCTTTAAGATGCGCATAGCTTCCATCATCACCGCGCTGCCCGCAGCATTATCGGTAGCACCGGTAGCACCATGCCATGAATCCAGGTGACCGCCTATCATTACCACTTGGTCTTTTAGTTTTTTATCTGTACCGGGTATTTCGGCAACTACATTATATCCTTGCAGGTCATCAGTAATAAATTGGGTTTTGATATCCGCTTCCATCTCCACCTTTTGTCCGGCTTTCACCAAACGCAAAATGCGCAGAAAATCCTCACCACTGGTCTCCAGTTCCGGAGCAACTGCTTTAGCAGTATCGGCATACGATGCACCGTTGGTTGTAAAGGTAGTACCATCCGTACCACGGCCTTGTGCCAGTATCAAACCAACTTTTTCATCAACCATAAACTTGCTCATAGCCGCACGCATAGCGATCATTTTTCTGCGGGCTGCCATTTGCGGACTATTAGGATCAAATGCACGGCGCTCACCGCGGGCTTGTGGTTTCGCAGCAGCCATCTCAGCCAGCTGGGCATCAGTGTAGCGCTCCAAATCAGGTTTATCAGAGCGTTTTAAGGTATTTTTAGTATCAAATATCACGATCTTACCGACCAGCTTACCTTTGTACTTATCAAGGTCGGCAACAGAGTCTGCCTTTACCAGAACAACTTCGCTTTTGATAGGGCCGTTTGTTCCGGGTGTCCATGCTTTAGGGATAGCAATGATAGCATGGTAGTAGGGAACTGTTATAGCTGCATAGTTTTTTTGCACCTCCCAGCCCTTACCAAATTTACCCCACGGCTCTAACTTGGCATTACTTAATCCCCATGATTTTAATTGGTTAACGGCCCATGCCTGCGCGCGTTTTAAACCCGGTGAATTTGCCAAACGAGGGCCGGATACATCCGTAAGGTAAAAAGCGGTCTCCATTACCTTGGAGTGGTTAAGCCCCTCCTCGCGGATCTTGGTAACGGCGGCCTGGTCAACCGTTTCCTGTGCTAATGCCGTACCCGTTAGACCGGTTAATGCCAAAGCAGTGTAAAGTAGTTTTAATTTCATAATGAGTCAGTTAAAGTTTAAGTAACAAACTTATCTATTTGGCTTCGTAAAATGTGCAAGCCAGGTTTAACAAAGTTGTTACAACTGTAGCCCTTAAACCGACGAAGGGGATAACCGCTAAAGCAGTTATCCCCTTCCATAATTGTTAATGCAACTAATTATTTAATGTCGCTTTCAACTTTTCTTACGGTGCTTCTGCCTGGCAGATAGATCTGGAAACCGAATGATAAGTTAAGGTTGCTTTGGTAAGTTTGGTTACCGAAACCTACTAAGCCATTATACTTAAGCAAAGTTTCTAAACCAATGCTTGGCGTAATGAAATATGCAAAACCAGGACCAACGCCTAAGTTTAAGCCATTTGTTTTACCACCGCCATCGCTAACGTTAGTACCACCTAAACCTACAGTGCCTTCTGCAAAGAAACGACCATGGCGCAATACCTCAGTATCTTTACCTGCGTAGTAACGGCCTAAAGCACCAACGCCGTAAGTAGTTGTGGTTGGGGTATTTTTAGCAGTTTGGATACCCAAATTTACGTAACCACCCAACGCAACGTTATCCTGAATGAACCAAGCTGCCTTTGGGGTAATTTCAAAACTGAAAACTTTTGGGTCATCTAAACCTAAATTGATGTTTGACAGGTTACCACCCATTAAAACGTTTCCTTTTTGGATCTGTGCTGAAGCAGACATGCCGAACGCAACAGCTAAAACTAATAGTAGAGTAATCTTTTTCATATGATTGTTGTTTAGGTGGTGCAGGCAATAGGCATGCCACAGGTTTGTTACAACTGTTAAAATCACAATAAAAGCTTACCCTTTACAAGATTACCTTGCGAGATAATTTTGTAACTTACAGTATAACAGTTACATATATATAACTAAAAAGAGTATAAATATTTCGATAAAATTTTAGATGGCTCTACTGTTAAATCAATAAATTTAAGAAATTACGAAGTTTAATACATTAACCTTTGCGATATAAACTTTATATGCTACTAAAAGCCGTACCTATATTAGCATCGCTTGATGAAGCAGAGAGCATAAAATTTTATACAGAAAAACTTGGCTTTACATTTCATTCCGCTTGGGACGGCTACCTGATATTTAGCAGGGACGGTATATCTATTCACCTGTGGCCTTGTGACGATCCCAAGATACCGAAAGCAACAGGCTGCTACGTTAACGTCACAGAGGTTGATAAGCTATATCAGGAGTTAAAACCGAAGAACATCTTCCATCCAAACGGCGACCTGCAAGATATGCCCTGGGGCATGCGTCAATTCAGCATTCTGGATAACAGCGGAAATATCATTCACTTTGGCGAAGATATACAGGAATACGACGAAGATTAATTGATAAGCAGCTTATAGCCACGGCCATGCACGTTGATGATCTCTACCGATGGATCATCTTTTAAATACTTGCGGATCTTACTCAAAAAAACATCCATACTGCGCCCATTGAAGTAATTATCATCATGCCATATGTTTAGCAATGCTTCTTCGCGGGTAAGCACTTCGTTACGTTTAAGACACAGCAGGCGCAACAATTCCGCTTCTTTGGTTGAAAGCTTTTGGATAGCATCACCACGGGTTATCAATTGCGATGTGTAATCAAAATTATAGCTACCGAGTTTAAACTGGCTTGGTGTATCATCCGCACCTTTCTTCTCAGCATTTTCCGCACGTTTAAGCAATGCGTTTATGCGTAGCAGCAATTCTTCTATCCGGAAAGGTTTGGTGATGTAATCGTCTCCGCCAAGATTAAATGCCTGCGTTTTATCCTCTATCATGGCTTTGGCGGTAGCAAATATTACGGGTACATGGGCGTTTACCTTGCGGATGTCTTTACCAAGGGTAAATCCGTCCTTCTTGGGCATCATTACGTCAAGAATAACCAGGTCAAAAGGTTGTTTGGTAAAAGCCTTCAGGCCTTCTTCACCATCTTTACACAGGGTTACATCAAACTTACCTTTTAGCTGCAGGTAGTCTTGCAATAATAAACCAAGATTCGGATCGTCCTCAACAAGTAATATTTTCTTCATGGTTATTTTTAGTCGGTAAGACAGTAAGACTGAAAGTCCGTAAGATGGATATTGCTAATCACTTCCCAGACTTATCGGACTTGCGGACTCCGCGCTTGTTACACTGCAGCAAATTTTAATTCAAACTCTGAGCCTTTTTCTTTCTCAGATCGTACACTGATCGCCCCTTCTAATCTCTTAACGATGGTGTTAACGTAGCTTAAGCCAAGGCCAAAGCCCTTAACATCGTGCAGGTTGCCGGTTGGTATGCGGTAAAACTGTTCAAATATTTTTGATTGCTGGTCGCGGCTCATGCCTATGCCTTTATCAGCCACTTTAATTACCAGTTCGTTGTTCTTGTTATAAGTGCTTATGGTTATCTCCGGCACATCTTTACTGTATTTGACGGCGTTATCTATCAGATTATAAAGCACGTTGCTCAGGTGCAATTCATCAGCCATGATAACCGGGTTCTCCGCATCAAGGTTAAGTTTGGTAATGGCCTCATGTTTTTGCAGCTTAAGTGCCATACTATCCAATACTACCGAGATCATATCGTTAACATCAACCGGCTTCTTATCCAATTTAAAGTCGTTCTTCTCTATCCGGGCAATGTTTAATACCCTCTCGATATGGCTGCCAAGGCGCAAATTTTCTTCGTAAATAACATTAGCCAGCCTTGATACCCGCGACTTATCCTGCGCAATTTCATCATCCTTAAGCGCCTCGCTGGCAATCATAATGGTTGATACAGGCGTTTTAAACTCATGCGTCATGTTGTTGATGAAGTCTATCTTCATCTCCGACACCTTTTTCTGCTTGATGATAGAGAATATCGTATAACCAAAACAGAATATCAGCACCATTAAAAGGCCGGCGGTAGTGCCCATGGTGGCTTTCATGTTACCTAATATCAATGAATCTTTTTGCGGAAAATAAACCCGCAGCTTACCAGGATCGGTAAGCAATTCGTTATTAAATATCGTTTTCTGGTAGGTGTTGGCAGGGATGAATTGTGGTTTTTCGCCACTCATATCCATAGCCTTAGAAAAGATCAAAGAATCCTTATTAGCCATAGCTACCTCATAACTAAATGGCAGAAATATGCCCCGGTTATGCAATTCAAAACGCAATAGGGAGTCTATCCAAAAAACATTAAGGCGTTTGTACAACGGCTCGTCAGATTTGCGGTATTCTTCTGCTATGTTCTCGATAACGTTTGCGGTTTTACCTTTATTGGGCATGTTAGCCAACGAATCTGCCTCAAGCATTTTCCTTATCTGCGCTAACTGCCGTTCTTTTTGCAAACGTTGCTGTTCGCGCACCCATAAGGGGTTTAACTGTGGTGCAGCGATCAATTGCTTGCCAAATTGAGGATCTATGTAAGTAGCATACAGGGTATCATACTTATGCAGTTTCCGTTTCGCTGGTTTTGGGCCCTTTACAATCTCGGGGATAAAGCGGCCGTGCACGTCGCCAAACTCGTCAGTATATTCTTCTATCCGTATGCGCAGGTTTACAGATCCCTGCTGCATTAGCGCATTTATCTCATCATCCTGCTTTTTGTGCAGTATCATGCGGCGCAGGCTATCGCGCAGCATAGCCAGCTTACGTTGTCGTTTGCTTTGTTTTAAGCTTGTTACCGAATCCCTGGCAGATATTTTTTGCCCGTTGATGCTGATATCATTCTTTTTGTCGCTGATAGTAACTGCAAAAGTATGTTGCGTTTTGGCATTGATAAAGTTGATGGCATCCTGTTTTGATACCTTGTTCACAACGCTGTTCAGTGCCTCGTTAACCGACTGGTTAAACAACTCTGACTGCATTTGGTAAGACTGCCGCAGGAAATATAATTGCATAGCCACTACGCCCAATAGCGCAAACCCCATCAGCCCTATAATCAATGCTATGCTTTTCTTTTTCATGCAACAACAAAAATATCTGATTTTATGCCGCGTAAAATCCTTTTAACAAATTTTAACAAATGATTGCACTTTATTTAATAAGCTCATTTGCAACAGTTTTATAAATTTGCTACTCAAACCTGTAAGCACAACATGAAAAAGATAGTTAAGCCCGGCTTCGAGTTCATTTTCTCATTAAGCCTGATAGCCATATTAGGATTACCTCCGCTGGTGCTGGCACAAAACCAAAAAAGCATCGATATCAAGATTGCAAATGGAGATACCACCATCAATGGTAAAAACATAAAACAACTTTCATCAGCCGAGCGTAAGGACGCGCTTGCAGCAATGGCTGATGCACCCGTACCTCCACTGCCGCCGCCGGCGCCCGGCAATCAATCTACATTCCTCTTAAAAGAAAATAAGAATGGCAAGGATATTACCATCCAAAGGGATGTTACCGTTGAAACCAATGAACCGGTTGCAGCGAATGGTGAGAAAACTCAAAAACGGGTTCGCCTGAAAAGACTTAAAACAGATAGTGCGTTCACTTATCGTTTTGATAACGATCTGCCACCAATGGATGTTAAGATCAACACTTTCAGATCAAACGGCGCCGGGCACAAGCCTTTTACAATGAACGGCCGTAACAGCCAGTCGTTTGTTTATAGCCGCACCGATGGGGACGGTATTACGACTAATGTAAATTATAGTGTTAGTGATGCCCCTGCCGATAAGTTGAAAGCCTTAACAGGTACCGATAAAGCTAACTTAGAGATTTCAGAGCTTAATCTTAATTACGAGTTCAGCAGTGCAAATACCATTCTCTCGGTTAACTTACCGGCCGGGTCAAAAGAACTAAAGCTTACCTCAAGTAACGGCAACGTAGTTTGGGCCGATAAAACATCAGCCACGAGCTTTACTAAGAAGTTTGCATTGCCGGTAAATGGCGTTTATTATCTGCAAGTGAAGCAGGGGAACAGAATAGCGTTAAAGAAGATTGTAAAAGAATAGTTTGCAGGAAATCATCATTGCCGTTGACCAAAGTCGACGGCAATTAATAATAAAAAAGCCTTTCTGAATCCAGAAAGGCTTTTTTATTTCTTATCAAGCATGCAAACTGCAAACTCAAAACTGCAAATTCTTAGAATGGCAGATCGTCATCATCCGGTGCCGAACTGATGTCAGCCGGGGCAGCATACTCTGGCGAAGATGCGCTACCTGCACCGCCAAGCACATTAACTTTCCATAACTGTAAAGAATTAAAGTATGATTTTTTACCAGTCTTATCAGTCCAGGGGCGGCCTTTAAGGTTAAAAAACACTTCTATATCGTCACCAACCTTAACATTGTCTAAAAGATTGCAACGGTCTTGTATTGCTTCAAACTTTAAATACTCAGGATATTGTGGGTTCTCGATATACTCGAGGATCAGTTCTCTCTTCTTTAACGACTCGGTAACCTGTTGGGTTGCCGATACTTCATGTACCTTGCCTTTAACTTCCATAATTTCAGAAAATGATTAAAATGTAAAGTTAATAACCTCAAATTAAATAGCGGCGTATTTAATTCATATTTTTGGCAAAATATTATGCAAGTTTTCCACACAAAAAGCAAGATCATTATTACCTGCAACAAGCGCATTTCGCCTTACCTGCAACAGGAAGTTGAGGCCCTTGGATATACGCCTGTACGCGTTTTCTCAACAGGCGTAGAGTTAGAAGGCACTATTAATGATACCATCCCCTTAAATCTTAATTTGCGCTGCGCAAGCCAGGTGCTGTACCTTTTAAAAAGCTTTAACGCAGCCGACCCGCAAGAGCTTTATAACGAGCTGGTGAAAATTGAGTGGGAAGAACTGATAGATTTTACCGGCTACTTTTCGGTAACATCAAACGTAAACAACAAACACATCACCACACCTTTATTTGCTAACGTTAAGGTTAAGGATGCCATTGTTGACCGTATAAAAGACAAGAAAGGCATACGCCCAAACAGCGGTGCCGATGTAAATAAAGCCGTTGTACACCTGTACTGGCAGGATGATAAGGCAGATGTTTTCCTGGATACATCAGGCGAAACACTGGCCAAACACAGCTATCGTAAAATACCGGGCAAGGCACCAATGTTAGAGGCTTTAGCGGCATCTACTATTATATCTACCAATTGGGACCGCAACAGCCATTTTGTTAACCCGATGTGTGGTTCTGGCACGCTGGCTATTGAGGCCGCCCTGCTGGCTACCGATAAACATCCCGGGTTATTCCGTATGAATTATGGCTTTATGCACATTATGGGTTATGATGAGCAGGTATTTTTTACGGAGCGCCGTAAACTGAAAGATAAAGCCAAAAAAGAAATAAACTTTAAGATCATCGCTACAGATATTTCTCAGGATGCTGTTGACATAGCCCGCCGCAATGCAAATACTGCGGGTGTAGAACATTTAATTGATTTTGACGTTTGTGATTTCGAACTTACGGAGGTACCCGAAGGTGGTGGCGTTGTGATGTTTAACCCGGAATACGGCGAACGCTTAGGAACGCATACTAAACTGGAGATAACTTACAAACGTATAGGTGATTTTTTGAAAAAGAAATGCCTTAACTATCGCGGTTATGTTTTTACAGGCAACCCGGATCTGGCTAAAAAAATAGGTTTAAAAGCCAGCCGTAAAATAGAATTTTATAATGGTAAATTAGATTGCCGTTTATTTGAATATGAACTTTACGAAGGCACCAAACGCCAGCCAAAAGAAGATTAAATGAAGAAATTACTTGTTATACTGTTTGTACTATCATCGGTATATGCGCACGCGCAAAAAGAACTTGCCTTCCCTTTTCAGGGTGGCGCACCCATCATGACCCGCTTTTTTAAAGATAGCCTTGTTGTTGGGCAGGATATTATTGCAAAAAAGGCGAGTGGCACGGCAGTACTTAAATTTACCGCTGATGTAAATGGTGTAGTACAAAAAATAGTGATCTATTATGCTGATGACTATCTGATAACTTTGCCGGCTATTGATGCATTAAAAAAATCAAATAAAAAATGGATCATCCCGGATAAAGAGAAGTTCCATGACTTTATTATTCCTTTTTCCATAAGCTATAACGCACCTGCAACAGGTGTGGCAGAAGTACAGAAGGCTGCCTACGAGTTTTACAAACGCCGCAAGCCTATCGTAGCACGAGATCAGATCCCCTTGAACGATGCTACCCTGTTGCCTACGGTTAGTGTTAGCTATAATCTGAAATAGGAACTAAAAGATAAAGAGCTATTCGCATAGGTGACTCATCCAGTCTGCGCTACGCTGGACCACCCTCTCTGTTGCAACCATCAAAGAGGGTAAAAGAAAACTCCTTGCCCCTTTTCGCGCAGCGAAGAGAGGGTCGACGAGCGCAAGCGATGTCGGGGGGAGTCAACAAACCAGTAACAATAATTAGCCTACTTACTTAAAATCTCATGATTTACGTCTTTATAATTCTTATCGTATTTGCGGGTTGGTTATATTTTCAGCGTAAGGGAAAACGCGGCGCGCTTACGCAAACCATTCTGAACGATAAGCAGAAAGTGCTGCTTGCCGAGCATATCGAGTATTATAATAACTTGTCTGAAGATGATAAGGCATATTTCATTGATAAGATAGAGCAATTTTTAGATACCGTAAACATTGAAGGCGTAGGCCTTGAAGTAACCGACACCGACCGCATAATGGTAGCAGCCAGCGCAGTGATACCAATTTTTAGGTTTAAAGACTGGACGTACCGTAACGTAACCAACGTTCTGCTCTACCCCGACACCTTTGATAAGGACTACCAGTTTGAGGGTGGCGATGACCGCAACATTATGGGCATGGTGGGCAGCGGCTACATGAACGGGCAGATGATCCTATCGCGCGCGGCATTGCAAAAAGGTTTCTCAAAAAATAACGGCAAGCAAAATACCGGCATCCACGAGTTTGTGCATCTGTTGGACAAAGCCGACGGTGCTACAGACGGCATCCCCGAGGGTTTCCTTCCGCATGAAAATATAAAGCCCTGGGTGCAAATGATGCACAAAGAGATCAGCAGGATTGAAGAAGGACATTCAGACATCGATCCCTACGGTGCTACTAATGAAGCTGAATTTTTTGCAGTGGTTTCTGAATACTTTTTTGAAAAACCCAATCAATTACAAGCCAAACACCCTGAGCTCTATGATCTTCTGAGCAAAACTTTCGGGCAGGATCCGGCTAATCATTGATTGGTATTGTACACCTCAAATTCATTGTATTCAGTTATGATCTGCTTAAGTTTTCCGCTGCTAAATATCAGCCGCACATAATTACGTCCGCTCAGGCCTGGTTTCACATCTTTGAAGATATAGAACGACCACTCATTGTAATTGCCCATATCAGGGTCAAAGCCTTTTGTTAATGATTTATAAGCCAGCGTTATGGTGTAATCTGCATATGCAGGCAATTTGTAAATAGCCAAAAGCTTCTTGTAGATATTGTCCACCGGCTCGTTCTGCCTTACTGCAATTTCATCGGCAGCTGTTTCCGGCCATTTATTTAAAGTTTTAGGTATTGCGCCAGTTATATTTATGACGTTAGATTCATTGTAAACTATTGACGCACCGTCTGCGTCTTTCTGCACATTTAACATGCTATAAAACTTTAACCTTTGCTGCACTTCCTCTGGCTTACTAAAGGTTAGCTTTTGTCCGATAACATCAACATCCTCAAAATTATTCAGTTTTGCCGATGCCTGCAGCTGTGTGTAAACATCGGCTGCCGAACTCCCTACCCTGATTCCCCACTTGCTGCCGGATGTTGTGGTTTCTGTACGGGGCAAGGTGTTATCTTTTTTACAGGATAAAAGAAATAAAGCCGGGATAAGTAAAAATAAGAACTGTTTCATAAGGTGCGGTTATGGTTTAACTATTGTAATTACGCAATAGTAGGCATAAACGCAACAGCATTAGGCAAAGAATACTATCCCTACCCACCGGGATTACAAACGCAACCGGGATGCTGATGGCACCCCGGGGCGATAGATGAAGAGGTTTAGGTAATTTTTTGCATGTCTTGTCCTGAAATAGGTTTACACAAAAAAGTAAACGATGAACAGTATAAAAGAGTTATTGATAAGGCATGACCGCGAGTTGGGCGGATTAAGTTTTCGTAGCTTAGCAAGCAAACACGGG
>NZ_VOEI01000010.1 GCF_007846095.1 Mucilaginibacter achroorhodeus | reverse complement strand
CCGAACAGAGAAGTTAAGCCCGCCAGAGCCGATGGTACTGCAGTAAAATGTGGGAGAGTAGGTCGGTGCCAACCTTTATTAGAAAGCCTTCACTGGAAACAGGAGAAGGCTTTTTTGCGTTTATAGTTTCTCGTACGCCCAGCGAAGTCGGTCAATGCCGCCCTGTGCTTCTGCTTTGGCCCGCAAGTACCCTACTATGGCCTTACTTTGGCTTACTTTTTTCACTCATAACAAATTACTCAACCCGTAACATAGGTGTTCACGTTCACGGCATGAACACCCGTGAACACCGTGAACGCTGACACATTTTTGTCACCAACTCAAGGTTTGCCGTCGCTTTCGGACTAACAAAAGTTTGCCTGCCCGAATATTTTTATTAATATTGAGGCATCTACGTACATCATGAAAACTATTGTCTACATCAGTAAATCGGCTTATCCTATGCATGAGAACCAATTGCTTGATATTTTGCATAGTTCTCGCATACACAATGCAGCAGTAAATATTTCGGGCGTATTGCTTTACTCTGAAGGAACTTTTATACAATTGTTAGAGGGGCGTGATAAGATCATCGATGCACTCTACAAACGCATACAGGCCGACGAGCGGCACACTAATGTTATCACTCTTGTAAACCAAACTACCGACGAAAAGAGTTTTGAGCAATGGTTAATGGGCTTCGCCGTAACTGATGCCAACAAAACAGAGAAATTGGTGGGCTATCTTAAATCTTTAAACGAATTGGACCTGGATAACAAGGACAGTGAAGCTGTATTAGCTATAAAAGCATTTATTGAAAGCAGCCAACTTAATATTCAGGACTAAATAATTCATGTGCTTGCATATCTGCCGCTCTAAAGCTATCTTGACGGCATAAACCACTCCCTTTTATCGTTATGAAAATCGCTATGCTCGGCTCCGGCTTTATAGCCAGGTTTTATGCAGATTCATTGATAGGTCATCGCCGTATCGATAAATTACATGCTGTATACTCCCGAAATATTGAAAAGGCCAGGACATTTGCAACCGATTATGGATTGCCTGTTTACAGCGATAGTTTAGAAGAGGTTGTTAATAACCCCGAAGTAAATGTCGTAGTGATATCATTACCTAACGATCTGCACCTTGCTGCTGTTGAAGCATGTGCTAAAGCGGGCAAACACGTGCTATGTACAAAACCGCTTGGCCGTACGGCTGCCGAAGCTAAGCAAATGCTGGATATGGTAGAGAAGGCCGGCATTATGGGTGGTTATCTGGAGGATCTTTGTTACACACCAAAGTTCAGCAAATCATTAGCGAGCGTTAAAGGAGGAAGCTTGGGTCGTATACTTTGGGCCAAAAGCCGCGAGGCACATCCCGGCCCGCACAGTAACTGGTTCTGGAATAAAGAGCAAAGCGGTGGCGGGGCCATTGTGGATCTTGGATGCCACTGCATAGAGATCGCCCGCAATTATATCGGTAAAGATGTTCGCCCGGTTGAGGTGATGTGTTGGGCAGCCACACAGGTACATCCCATAGATGCCGAAGATAATGCGATAGGCATGGTAAAGTATGCAAACGGCGCTATCGGTCAATTTGAAGTGAGTTGGTGCTTTAGGGGCGGTATGGACCTGCGCGATGAAGTAATGGGTACCGAAGGGACTATTTGGATCAATAACTTCCTGCGCACCGGCTTTGATATGTTCAGTACCGGAAAAGAAGGCGGATACGTTGCTGAAAAAGCCGAAAGCAACACCGGCTGGCTATTCCCGGTTGGGGATGAGGTGAACGAATTAGGTTACAATCACATGTTTACCGATATGTTTGAGGCAATTGAGCAAAATCGCGATCCTTTTGAGACTTTTTACGATGGTTACGTGGTAAATGCCATTATCGATGCGGCCTACGCATCAGCCAAAAGCGGTTTATGGGAGCCCGTTGAAATTGACGACTGGCGTGGCCGTACTGATGATAACCATGGTGCCAAATTCGCAGAGTTTGATGAACAATACTATCTCATTAAAGAGGAGATATTGCCACATGGCGAGCGCAAGCTTATCCTTAAAGATAAAAAGACGGGTGAAGTAATTGTGAGGGACTTATAAGGCACTCACGAGTGTCATTGCGAGCGTAGCGCGGCAATCTCGTCGCATGTAAATAAACGCGATGAGATTGCCACGGTGCTACGCTCCTCGCAATGACAAAAAGAAAGATACAACCATATGAACAGAAGAAACTTTATACACAGCGCGGGCATGTTGGCTGCGCTGGCAGCCTCGCCGGCGATTGCTTTTGATGCGGTAGTTGGGCATAAAAAACCAGCCTTAGGTATCCAGCTATACATGGTAAAGGAAGATATGGAACGCGACCCGGCCGGTACGCTTAAGCAACTTGGCGCAATGGGCTATAAGCAAATTGAAAGCTACGGCAGTGATAAAGGTATATTCTGGGGATATAGCAATAAAGATTTCAGGAAGCTTGCAGGCGCATTTGGGTTACAACTGATAAGTTCGCATTATAACCCCTGCAGTTTGCAGGAGTTTGATAAGTTAGCCGGCCAAGCCGCTGAAATAGGTATGAAGTACCTGGTATGCCCATGGTTGGGACCGCAAAAAAGCATTGACGCGTTTAAAAATTTCGCACAAGATTTTAACGAGCGTGGTGCAATCTGCAAGAAACACGGCCTGCAGTTTGGTTACCATCCGCACGATTATCCGTACAAACCTGTTGATGGACAATTACCTATTGATGTGCTACTAAAAAATACGGACAAAGCACTTGTTCATTATCAAATGGATGTTTACTACGCAGTTACCGAGGGTGCCGACCCTTACGCATACATGCAAAAAAACAAAGGCCGTTTTACAATGGCACACATGCGCGATGTGCTGAAAAAACGCTTACCACAAGGTAGTAAAGAAGAATCTGCTTGCGATCTGGGGCAGGGAATCATCAACTTTCCTAAGTTTATTGCAGCAGGGTTGGACACGGGTATGCATTACTTTTTTGTAGAGCAGAGCCGCTTTTACAAAGAAACACCGTTGCAAAGCGCACAAAAAAATGCCGCATACTTAAAAAGCATGCGGCTGGCATAATTTAAAGAGTTAGCGTTAAGCTATAAAAGGAATATCTTGAGGTATGACTGACCCCAGGTACCCCAATCTTTCATTACCTTTTTCATGGTAGCCTCAAAGCCTTTGTAAGTAGTTGCTTTACCTTTAACGGGAACCTTCATCTGGTTCTCGGCTACCGGCATATCAGTTACTTTGGTAGCAAACCAGGTAATATTATCGTGCGGTAAGGCAAGCCCTAATATCATTCCGGGTAGGCCAGTAAAAGATTCGGGGCCGCCTGATAACGGTATCTCATCAGAATAAAATGCCACTACATATACCGAATCCATAATAACCGCGTTGGCACGGCGGCAATTGTAACCGGCAATTTCGCGGGTCTCATCTGTAATTTTCCAATTGATTTTGCGTACGGTGTCCTTCAACAAAAATTTCTCTTCAAAAACCTCCTTTGACGCTGTCGCGACATTGGTATTAAGGTCTGTGTAGATCACATTTTGTTGTTTTGACTCGGGTATGTCGCCAAACCAGTTGTTACTTGTTTCTGCAGGTGGTATGGGTGTAAATAACGTTTTGTTTCCTGTAAAAGTTAAAGTGCTTTTAAGAGATTTAAACTGCGGCTGTGTTTTCTTATAATTCTCAAACGCCTGTGAAGCAAAGCCGCCTTCATCATTACCCAAACGCTTTTTAATAATGGCATACATGTTTACGCGTTTTTCGTACTCCACTGTGCCTGTTGTGGTAAAGTGTGCATTTGCCTGTGCAAACAAACTGCTACAAAACAGCGAAGCTATAAAGGTTATCAATAAATTTTTCATCTTATTTTTTTGCAGGCGCTCCGCCGCCCATTTTATTAAAATCCCATGATACTGTAAATAAGAAGTACCTTCTAATGTTATTGGTACGAGTTTCACTGTAATTGGTACCATTTGAATTGATGTTAAAACCAGAATTTTGGTTTAACAAGTCGTTACCGCTTACTATAAATTTTAAATTCTCAGACTTGAAGAATGATTTAGCTATGCTGGCGTTCCAGATAAACTGTCTAAAATCTGTTCCAAAAGATTGTGCAGCTCCCGTGTAGGTATAATTTCCATCAGTAGCAATCAGTATTTTGAAAGGCAAATTGACTGATGCGCGTCCGTTTCCGGTGAAACCATATCTATTGTTGTTAATGTTTGGGCTTAGCGATGATTGCCCTCTCGTAAATTCCGGCCCGGCAGCTAAACTGAACGAGTATTTCTTTTGCACGTATTTACTTATTTCAAGCTGTCCATTAAAGCTATTCGATGTGGTGCGGTTCAATCGTTTACCGGTAACATCATCGGTTTTAAAGCTATAAAACTCCTGGCCATTAAAACCGAAATTGCCGCCGATATTGATGCCCCAAAAACCCAATTTTCTACCCAGGTATAAACCGCCATAATAGTTTAACGGCGATTTGCCGGGCAAATTTTCGTATTCAATAGTGTTCTTACCAGTTGTAGTGCTGGTAGTGATATTGTTAACAATTGGGTTTTGATTAAAGGTAAAGCCGCTGTACAATGAGATGTATTGCTCTGTTAAAACCTTGTAATTATTAAAACCGATGTTAAATTGGTGGTTAAAAGACGGCTTGAGATTAGGATTACCAATTGTTATGTTCAGCGGATCGTTGTTGATACGCACCGGCTGTATCTGGTCTATAGATGGCTGCCTTTGATTACCGTTATAATTAAACCTGAAAGAACCCTGGGACGAGAAACGCCATTGGTAACTTAACTGAGGGTTCCAGTTGGTAAAATGGCGTTCTAAAATATTGTCGGCAACACCGCCGTTTTGCATAAATGTAGCTACTTGCTTAAAACGAAGGTCAGCTACACGGGTACCAAAATTTAAGTTGTGCTTACCCTTTTTTAGATTGAATATAGCGCCCACCTGGTTACTTAATTGATTAAACTTATAATCACTGCTAAGCGAATCTATCAATACATCGTATCTACCGGGCGCGGACTGGCTAAACGATTTTCTATCCGCATCACTATTATTAATACTTATGCCGTAGTTAAATACAAGAGATAATCCCTTTGCTAACGGCTCAGTGTAGGTGATGTTAGTTAAAAATTTCGAACTCCTTAGGTCGTTCGTTTTATACTGATCTATTAATTTGGCACTGTCTACCGCGCCTGAGCCGTTCTTGTTGTAGTAGTTAATCTGCGAGTATAAGTTGCCATTTGCTTTGCTATCATTGATACCTCCTGTTACGTTAACTGATAAAGTACGCCCCGGCTTTTTAAGCTTTTTTGTATAAAAAGCTGTTGCATTAAATATCTTTCCATCCAATTCGTTATTTAACCTCCGGTTCTGATCGTTTATCAGTGTGTCATTTCTAAAAGAAGATGATTTATCTGTAGTAGATGTTTGTGAGTTTTTAATAGTACCATCAACAGATAGTTTAAGGTTTGAGGTGGTGTCTAATTTAATATTATAAGTTGCATCCGCCTTTTGCCTGAACATGTAATTATGGCTGGTTTGGCTCGAATTATTACCGATCACCAAACTGTCTGATAGGGTATTACGAGACAGGGAACTTTGCACCTGGTCAACGGTTAACGAACCGATCTTGTAGTTGGCATTTATCGATTCCTTGTCACCATTCCACTTTGCATCATAATGCACGCCACCTGTACGCGCAATCGGCAAGCCTGAATTTCTGTATTGGCCGTCAAACGAGTCGAGATCGTCTCCGCTGCCGGTGATGTAGATATCTCCGTTATCGCCAAAAGTCATACCTTCCTGTGTGCCTAATCTGTTGTTATCTTCCCAACCTAAGCCCGTTTTACCGGTGTTGCTGATAGTGCCATAAACAGAGAATTTCTTTTTGCCCCTGAACATGTTAAAGAGGGCCTGGGTCTCATAGTAACCATCTGTGCCCGCACCGCCATTTACTTTACCAAAGTATCCGTTCTTTTTATCTTCTTTTAGTTTGATGTTGATGGTTTTGGTCTTTTGCCCATCATCAATTCCGGTAAAGGTAGCCTGGTCGCTTTTCTTATCATATAACTGCACCTTGTCTACCATATCCGCTCGGATATTCTTGGTTACCAGCGTCGGGTCGTCACCAAAAAACTCTTCGCCATCTACCAAAACCTTTGGTACGCTTTGGCCTTGCGCAGTAATCTTTCCATCTTTATCTACCTGTATGCCAGGTAATTGGCGCAGCAGGTCTTCTACCTTTGAGTTAGGCTCAATTTTAAATGCCTTGGCGTTAAACTCGGTGGTATCACCCTTTATTTTGATGGCTGCTACCGTCCCTTTTACAATTACCTCTTTCAATAATCGCGATTTAAGATCCATGGTAACACGGCCAAAGTTGTGTGTTGTCTTTACAGAATCGAGCGAGAACTGCTCTACGTAATCGGCGTAACCGGGATAGGTCATCAGTAAGATAAACTTACCTTTTTTAAGTCCGGTGATACTGAATGTACCGTCGGCTTTTGCGCGGGTAAATTTAGCTAAGGTTGAATCTTTTGCGTTTAACACGCTGATGGAAGCATTGGTTAATTTGGCGTTTACCACGCTGTCAATAGCTGCTCCCTTTACAGAGTAAGGTGGAGATTGCTGCGCAAGCGCAGTTAGAGAGCACAGGTATAACACCAGTGCCATAATTGTGACTTTCATACTTAGGATTTGATGCTGCAAGATATAACTAAAAACTTAGTAATATAGGTGCAGCATGTTAAAAAGTGTTAAATTTTGCTTTTAGAGCAATAGTAATGTTAATTGTTACGGCAGCTTAACAATTTTGCTGGAATATAAGGTTTTGCCGTTAAGCGTGATAATGCCTACATAAACCCCGGGCAGCACAGTAAGTGTTATCTGGTTTTGGAAGTTGTTAAAGTTGGCGTTAAATGCCTTGCGGCCGGCCATATCATAAAGCGTTAAAGTGTAGGGTTGTGTATCGCCGGCAAGTATGTTAAGTTGAGTGCTCACCGGGTTAGGGTACATGGTGAACTGGTTTACCTGCAATAGGGTTGCACTGGCAAGGTCAGAGTAAACTATGCTGTTGTCAGTCTTGGTTAGTACCGCGCGATAATAATTGAGGCCAGCCTGGGGATTATTGTCGATAAAGTTATAATTGAATGCAGCAGGTTTTACACTTGTTTTACCGATGGTGGTGTAGCTGTCTTTACCGGTAAGCCTTTGCCAGGTGATGGATGCGAGGCCTTGTGTGCTGCCAATAGAAAGATCAAGCGTTATCTGCGTTTTGTTAGCAGGTGTGGCTATCAGCGTTCTTACATAGCAGCCAACACCTTGCGCCGTAGCATCTATGGTGTAGCTTTTGATTCCCTCAAAACCAGAGCCGACGGCGCTTACCGCATAATACCTGGAAGTTTGTTGCTGGGGAAGTATGGTTGCCGAAGTATCTGTAACCGACGTAAGCTGTACCAGGCGGTTGTTATTGATGGTATAGATATTATAACCTGTTGCATTGGGCTGCGGGTTCCAGTGCAGCAGCAGGCCTGTAGTGCAATTGAAACCTACCTGCACGGTTCTCGGCGCGGAGATAACAAAGTCGGTGCTGGTGAAAACACTGTTACCGATCTGCATTTTTATTCGTGCTTGCGTGAACGCATCGGGCACCTGCCACTTGAAATAGCGTTGACTAAGATTAACCGCAGCTGAAAGCTGTTGCCAGGTTTGCCCTTTATCATAACTAATGCTAAGCGTGCCATTTGCGTTTGCATAAGTGTTTTGCCATCTCAAGTAGGCGTCCTCGCCGGGTATTAGCGGGCGCAAAGCAGTTGGTGAGATCCATTCAAATTGCCCTGACAATTTGCTTTGAAAGCTGATGAAAAATTTCTGATCGCCGGCTTTAATACGCTTCGCCGAGACACTAATGGTGTAAACACCGGCCTGGGGTGCTTGTAAGGTTATTTGTTCTACGTTGTTGAGCGAGTCGCGGCCTTGTTTTGCCAAGGTGCGTAGGGAATCGGCTGAAGGATAGTAACTCAGTACCCAGGGTAAATAATTTTTACCATCCGGGCCCGTTATTTTGATATCAAGATCATTCACAAGAGCGTTTGCTGCATTGATCTCAGCCGCCGGATCGGCCCATGTCAAGGTCGTTTTAAACGAATAGCAATTGGCAGGAATGGTTATTTGGAAAGTGTTTGTATTACCCTGCTGCAGGCTTCCTGTTTTAAAATCACCTGCGTTTAAGTTGCGGAGTGCCTCCAATGCATTAAGTTTACCAAAGCCGGTTTTAAAATCAACGTTTGCATTACCAATATCATCTGCTGTGTTTATCAACAAGCCTTTTATCAGCGCTGATGGTGCTGACTGCTTATATTTTAAGCGGTAGGCCTGTTTAAGCAAAGCGGCGCTACCACTAACCAATGCTGCTGCGCCGGAGGTGCCGTCTTCGCCATCGGCAACCAATTCGGGTTTTACTCGGCCGTCATAAGCCGGGCCGGCGGAGCTCAGGTCTTCAGGTACGCCGGTCAAGCCTGTACCACCAACTACCAGCACGTTCTTGGCTTGTTTAAACGTACCCGATAGGTTAGCCATATTGCTGATGCCCGCGTAAATACCCATTGAAGGCGAAGTTGAGCCAATATTCCCGGATGAGAAAACATGCAATAGCGTATCGTTTTCATAGACCTGCTGGTCGTAGACTGCAGCCTCAATGCCGTAAAAGTTCTCGATACCCGTACCATAAGAGTGGTTCTGCAAACCGATACCGAAATCCCTGAAAGCGGTAATGGTATCAGGCAGTAACCGGGAAAAATCTGAAGATGTCAAAGTAACTTCAGGGGCAGCACCTTTACCTTTAATGAATGAGTTGCCGTTACCACCGATAAGCGTAGCCATAATAGTGGCATGCGCAGAATTGTTTTCCGGCAGATCGATTGACTTAAAAGTGCGGCCAAGCAGATCAAGATCATCCTTGTCAAACTGTTCTTCCTTTACACTTACTTTTATGCCTGAGCCATTGATGGTGGGGTATAATGCTGCAATAGCATCGATGTTATTCTCGCCGAGATCAAGATCGTTGATGGTAAGTTCTGTGTGAGGCTTTCGTACAAGTGTGGCTGCTGTGATAGTGGTGTCAGTTAGTATCTGAGGAAGATCAGCTAATTTTATTTTTACGGTTGAGAAGGTAAGGGCAGCATTCTTTTGTTTGGTTGCCAGTGTGACCGCCACTTTTTTCTGTGGCGAGCGCTGATAAGCATTGATAAGGTTATCGTCAGCTTTCCAAATGTTATTTGCAGGGCTTACAGAAGCAATTGCTCCTCCTGTTGTCAGATTTTTATCTGAGGCTACAACATAATAATTAAAAGCAAGCCGTCTTAAGACCTTAGTCCCCGGTACCCCGGCTATTGGGTTAGTTGTTTTTACCAGATAGATGTTTTTACTTTCTGTAGCAGCAGCTTTCCCCGCAGCACCAAACGTTTTGCTCATTACTGCATCCTTTGGCAACTGTTGGCCAAATGCTAAAGTAGTGGTAAACAGTAAAACAAAGCAGGCAAAAAGCTTGGGCATGGGGTAAAAATAAAGGGGAACAAAATTCCCCTTTAAAGTAAAGCACTTGCTAAGATTTATCAAAGCTATATTTCGGCTTAGTATAAGTAATCTAAAGCTACCTTATCATTTGTATTGAATGTTCTGTCGCCGCCGTTTGAACAGGCCAGCATCCATGAACCTGCATCAGCAGTTGATGGTGTACCAGGGATAAGCACTGCGCCCACGTTTGATGCACCCTCGTTAGTTGCAGTACCGCCACAGCTAAATGCACGGTTAAAGTAATCGGTATGGCGGAAACCAATACAGTGGCCCATCTCGTGTTGTAATACAGAAGTCAGGTAGTTTACATCAGGATTGGTACCATATGCCTGTGAATTGGTGTTCATCTGGATCTGACCATAAGGGTTACCCTGTTTGGTAGGGAAGCCCGATGAACCCAAGGTAATGTAGCCGCCACTCGGGCCTTCGTTAAAGCCGATGATCTGGATCTGACCACCGCTGCTCACAAACTGGAATTTAAGCCTTAAATTTAAAGCATTGTAACGCGCAATGGCATTTTGGGTTGCCGTTCCGTAAACAGTAGGCAGGTTAGAGATAGATACTGTAACGGTACGCGGCAGGTTTTTTACCAGGTTGGTAGTACGGTATTGCTCAGTTTCGGCTATGCGTACGTTGGGGCTGGTGCTGGTTTCGGCTAAATTTTCGTCGGTTAATACTATATCCCCTTCAACCAGGTACCCGTTATTTACTTTGCGCACCTGGTCGGTACTAAAGCCCAGGTCAGAGATGTTTTTTAAAACTGCGGCAGATACGCCATTCTTATCAGTGCCGGTTGTGGTAGTTTTACTGTTCTCTTTAGTACAAGCAAACAATAGGGTGGCCGCGAACACGGCAGCTGCGCCGGTTCGGAACATAAAATTAGTTTTCATACGTGTTTAGTAAGTAATGAATTAAATTAGTTTAGTGATAGCCGGCCAGCTATTATTGTATACGAAAGTTAGGAAATTAAAGTTATAGGCGTTAACAAATAATTAAGATATATTAAAAATATTCCTGTGAGTTGTTGTTTTGTTTTTAAACGAAAAAAGCCACATTGTAATAATGTGGCTTTAAATGCAGATTTGGCCTGTTTTACCTAAAATACGAACGGGCTCTCAAATGACTTCCAGTCCGGAAGTAATTGGTCTTTATCAGATACTATTGCATCCATTTGGTTAATGCTCCAGCCTATGGCCAGTTCAGGATCGTTCCAGATCATGCCGGTTTCAGATTCTTTATCAAAGTAGTTGGTAACCTTATAGGCGAAGATGGTATCATCTTCTAAAGACACAAAACCATGCAAACAGCCCGGTGGTATGTAAAATTGTTTATTATTCTCGGCGGTAAGCTCAACAGCAATGTGCTTGCCGTAAGCTGGTGAACCTACACGCACATCAAGTGCTATATCTATCACGGCGCCTTTTATTACGCGTACTAATTTACCTTGTTCAAAAGGGCCTTTTTGGGCGTGTAAGCCCCTTACCACATTTTTGTGAGATACAGACTGATTATCCTGAACAAAATCGACATCGATACCTTTTTCTACAAAATATTTACGGTTAAACGTTTCGATGAAGTAGCCACGGTTATCGCCATGTACTTTAGGTTCAAAAATATAAGCACCGGGAATAATGGTGTCGGTAATAGTCATTTAGTCGATGGTTTTCATTAAAGTGTTGAACAATACAAAGCGCTCTGCAAATTCTTGTTCGTGTATCTCTTTAAACTTATATAGGTGTTTGTTGTAATATTCCTGGAATTGCTCAATGCTATCGGCGTTATATTGCACGCAATAGGTTACGCCATCATTAGGCGAATCAATGATGCTGAGTATGCGATAAGAGCTGAAGCAACCTGTTGCCATTATTTCGGGGATATGAGTTTCCTTCATCCAGGTAAGCCATTCCTGCTCGGCAGTGTCATCTAAAATAACGGTATCGTTGTAAACTATCATGAGGTAAAATTACAATTTGTTTTGTTGGGATTGCACTGATTTTGTTTTTTGGATCACACTCATGTAATTAGATCTTTGCACCGATTTGATCTCCACTTGCACAACCCAGTTAACTGATCTCTAATTAACCAATCTCTTATCAACTTACCTTATCCCCCCGCAAAGCCCTGAATCGTTTACGCGCATCATTTATCCAAAGGCTGCCGGGATAATCGGTAATGATCTTTTGGAAGTAGGTTTTTGCCAGGTTAGTATCCTTTAACTGGGTTTCGTAAATATCACCTAACATAAAAACGGCGTCATCGGCCCACAGGTCAAAACTATGCTTTTCTGCAATTTCCTTTAACTGAGCGATGGCACCGGTGTAGTCTTTTTCCTGTATTTTAATTCGGGCCTTTGCCATTAGCACATCGGCCTCTAATATATTGTTGGGGTAAAGCTTGTTAATGCTATCGAGGGTTTGCAGGGCTTTAGCGGGTTGTTCGGCAAATATCTGCAGATCTGCACGGGCATATATCTTTAATGCTTTGGTAGCACTGTCGGCATTTAAGTTATCTGATATCAACAACGACAGGTTAAGTGCGTCATTAGCTATCAACTGCGTTGTGGCACTCTTTAAAACATCCAGTTGGCGGCGCGCCCAAACAAAATCGCCTGTATAGTAGGCCAGTTTAGCATTGCGCAGCATGGCATCCTGTGCTAAAGCTGTATTGGGGAAATCTTTTTCTACCTGGCTGTAAAGCAAAGTGGCTTCCCATGGTTGCTTATTTAGCAGGTACACATCAGCAAGGTCAATTTTGCAGGATGCAAGCTGCTCAGGGCGTACGCCGGGTATTTTGGTGGCATCTTCAAGCAGCGCCTGCGCTTCCTGTAATTTATGCAACTTAAAAGCCTGCAGGTTGGCAAGCTTTTGCATGGCAAATACAGTCCCCGGTTTCTTACCGAACTCGGCAAGCAGGTTACTATAATCCTTTTCAAGACTTAGCAGATCGGCCTGGGTATACTTACCCGCCGTTATCTTTAAATTTTTTGTGTTGATGAGTTCTATTTTGGCGTCAACGTAGTTGGCGTTGGTCTTGTCGTTTTTATCGATCACAAATTCATAACCGCGTATAGCCTCATCATAAGCCTGGTTATCCACAAGTGTGCGGCTCAATTCCATCACATCGGTGCCGTCATCATTGTTACGGCGGCTTAAAGCCAATGTTTGGTTAAGCGCCATGTCATATTGCTTTTGCTGTAAAAACTGCCAGGTAAGCAACCTGGTGAATACTATTTGCTGGGGCTGTTTTTGTATCCGCTTAAGCAACTCAACACGCAGCATATCGTAATCGTCGGGCTCATCGTATAATAATGCCAGCGTATTTTCTGCCTGGGGCAAGTACACCGGGTTGGCAGGCAAAAAGTTGAGGTATTCATCTGTAAGGCCAAATTTATCGCGCTTAAAGCGGTACATGGCTATCAGTTCAAAGGTGAAAGCGTTATCATCCTTTAAAACTTTACGGCCCTGCTGAAATATTTTAATGGCGTAATCGGCATTGCCCGTTTGGTAAAATTGCAGCGCAAAGTTTGATATGCCGTTACGGTCGTTAGGCAGCGCTTTTAGCATATCGTTAAACAACTCATCGGCCTTTGCGGTGTTGCCCTGTTGCTTATAAATTGTGCTTAGTGCAATAAGGTACATGGTATTGCCCGGGTATTTACGGGCCATTTTTTTTGCGATGCTTTCGGCATCATCAAGTTTCTTAGCATTTACAAGTGCGCCAAAGTATTGCTGAAAGTAGGCCTGGTTATCTTGCTTAAAAAGTTTGGCGTAAATGTCTAAAGCCTTCTGCTGCTCGCCGTTTGCGGTGTACTGCTGTGCCAGCAACAATTCGTTATCCTGTGCATAAACGCGTGTACAGCAAAGTGTTAAAAGTAATGCAAGCAAGTATAGCGGCTTCATTTATTTTTTCTATTTTTCCATCATAAAAGTACTACATCTATAACGCGGCAACAGGGTAAAATTGTAGTGACATTTATCTAACCTATGAGTAAATTATTTAATTTCAGCACTCTTAATTTATTTGATATAAGTAAATGCAAGGCCGCATAAGATCCGTATTTTTTTTAGCCCTCGTACTGTTTTTTTGTGCCTGCAAGCAAAATAACGTAAGGCATATCCCCGTTAACCAGTTTTTTAAAACGCCGGAGAAAAGCTTTTTTAAGATATCGCCTGATGGTAAGTACATATCTTACCTAAAGCCCTATAAAGATAAGCAAAACATTTACGTACGCACGCTGGCAACAGGGGCTGAAACCATGGCTACCAACTTTACCGATTACTCTGTACGTGACTATACCTGGACGTTTAACAACCAGATAGTACTTACACAAGATATCATTGCCAGCGACCAGTTTAAGGTTTACACACTTGATGTGGTTACCCAACAGTTAAAAAAACTGCTTGACCTGGATAAAACCCGCATTCGCATAATAAACCGCAACCGCCAGCAACCTGATGTTGTTACAGTTGCCATGAACCAGCGCGACCCGGTTAACTTTGATGTTTACCGCTTAAACGTTAAAACGGGGGAATTAAAACCCTATCTGCTTAATCCCGGCAATATCACCAAGTGGTATCCTGATCCTAATGGCCGTATACGCCTGGTAAAGGTATCAGATGGTGTAAACGAAAGCTTGCTTTTTCGCCCTAATGATGATGCTCCGTTTAAAACCATCATCAAAAATAATTTTAATGATAAGGTTGAACCTATTGCCTTTGCAGGGGAAACCAATAATTTCTACGCGTTATCAAATGTTAACCGTGATAAAACGGCTTTGATTGAGATAGATGCAAGCAGCGGCCAGCAGGAGCGGGTGATATACGCCAACGAGCAGGCCGACCTGATGGACGTAAGCTACTCAAAAACCAAACGCCGTATTGAGGCGGTAGCATGGGATGCAGCAAGGCCTGCAAAGTATTTTCTTGACCAGGACATGGCCAGGCTGTATGCTAACTTAAGCAAAAAAATAGCCGGCAATAATATAGAACTTGTTGACCGCGACAGTAGTGAGAACAAGTTTATAGTTTTGGGTTACACTGATAAAAATCCCGGCTCTTACTATCTCTACGAGAAAAATACCGGTGCCTTAACTAAAATAGGAGATACCAACCCGGAGGTTTTACCGGCAGAGCTTTGCGATATGAAACCTATCACCTATAAGGCAAGTGATGGTATGCAACTTAGCGGTTACTTGACCGTACCAAAAGGCAAGGAAATGAAAAACTTGCCGGTGGTGATAATGCCGCATGATAATATTTGGGGCCGTAACTCCTGGGGATATGACGCCGAAGTGCAATTTTTAGCTAACAGGGGTTATGCCGTTTTCCAGGTGAATTATCGTGGCTCTGCTGGTTATGGCAAGGCGTTCAGGAAAGCCGGCTTTAAACAGGTGGGCGGTAAAATACAGCAGGATATCACTGATGGGGTAAACTGGCTTATTGCCAACAAAATTGCCAACCCTAAAAAGATAGCCATCTTTGGTGGCGGTTTCGGTGGTTTTTCTGCCTTGTACGGCGTGTCGTTCCACCAGGGTATGTACAACTGCGCGGTAGTGAAGTACGGTCTTATCAATTTCTTCACTTATTTAAAAGACGCTCCGCCGTTTTTTAAACCGTACCTTAAAATGACCTACGAAATGGTGGGCAATCCGGAGACCGATGCTGAGCAATTGCGTGCCATTTCGCCGGTTTTTCATACCGATAAGATCAAAAGTCCGTTGCTGATATTCCAGGGTGCGAAAGACCCCCGCGCCAATATCAGCGAGCTTAACCAATTTGTGCGCGAATTGAAGAAGCGCAACGTGCCGGTGATCTATAGACTCAAAGAAAATGAACGGGCCTATTTCAAGAGCGAGCATAACCGGACAGAGATGTACACCGAGATAGAAAATTTTCTGAGCAGCAACTTACAGGTTAAACGCTAACCTGGCATGAAAGCCCCTAAGAATATATACCGCAAAAACTTTACGCTGATTACGGCATCAATGGTGCTGATAACGGTGAGTTTTGTAATTGGCGTTATCATTTCTTATAACCTTACTGCCAAGTACGTAGAGAACGAATTTTCGTCAAAAAAGGTGGAGGTGCTCGATCAAACCTCAAAGCCATATAATGATTTTTTTCAGCTGAAGATCCCGGAGATCACTTCTTACCAGGGCTTTTTAGATTCGGCATCAGCGGCAAATTATTCGGCCACCGTATTTAAAATGTACCCCTTTGTAAGCCGGATATTATTTTATGATTTGCAGATTGGCAGCAAACCAACCAACTTTACCTTTACCAATAACCGGGGCATATCTGTAAAAGCCATCTATCAATACAAATTTAAACGCGGTAAGGTACGTGGCATAAGGGATATGGCCTTTGTTAACGAGGATGACTTTAAGCACATGGCGCTTAAACTGAACCACTTTATTACCGTTGCTGATACTACACGGCTGCCAACACAGGACGAGATATTTCGTACATTTTACGATGTAAACCCGGATAAGATAAGCTACATGAATATCCCGCGTCGTGAGGATGTGAAGATTTATCAATCCTTGTTACGTAAAAGCGAAAGCAAGGCGTTCTACAAACAAAATATGATGACCTTTTTGCTGGATGCCAACAAGCTGAAAGTGAAAAATACTCATCCCGAGCTTTACCAGCAAGTTACCATCCAACCCGTGGTATACGACCCGCTGGATGTTGACGGCGGCAAAAAGATAACAGAAGCAGCACTCACAGGAGCATTTTCTAATTTTAAACTGTATTTCTCATCATCAAAAGAACACCTGAACAGGGAAATAGACAGGCGGTTTTTGCCTATAGGTGCAATTGTACTCCTTATATATGTTTTTATGGTGATGATAACCTGGTTGATCTATCGAAACCTAAACATTAACCTTAAAATATTTAAGCTGCAATACGATTTCATTAACAATTTTACCCACGAGTTTAAAACGCCTGTGAGTGTGATAAAAATTGCAGGCTCAAATCTTAAGGGTGATGCGGAATTAAGCGAACGCCAGCGCAGGCACTACGGTAAAATATTGGATGAAGAGGCCGATAAACTGAACGATCTGATGAATAAGCTGCTATCGTTTACACAGTTGGAGAACCGATCGATCACCATCCATCGGGAGGCGATAAATTTAAAGGAATTTGCGCAGGGTTATATCGATACCTTTAAGATCAAATACCCGGATTTTAAACTAAGCTATAACATTGAAGGGATAGAGCTTTTTAATAGCGACCCGGTGTTATTAGGCAGCATTTTCCAAAACCTGATGGAGAATGCTTATAAATATTCGCACCCCGGCAAAAAGGAGCTGCATATTGATATCAAACAAGAGCGCCGCAATGTTGTATTAAAATTTGCCGACAAAGGTATTGGTATGGCCAAGGCCGAACAGGGCGACGTGTTTAAAAAGTTTTACCGCATAGAGAACCAGTATAACCAAAATGGCAGCGTAGGTTTAGGCCTTGCTTTTTGTAAAGAACTGGTTAACTTTATGGACGGCGACATAGCCGTTGCAAGTAAAATAAACGAGGGCTCAACATTTACAGTTACATTGCCATTAGACAAATAGTTAGTCACAGAGAAAAATGAACAAGGAAATTAAAATAGCGCTGGTTGAGGATGATGAGAACCTTAGGTTTTTAGTGGGCGAGCGCCTGCAAAGCGAAGGTTACAAGGTGTTGGAAAGCAACAATGGCGAAACTGCTGAAAAAATGATACTGGAAGAACAGCCGGATATTGTATTGCTCGACTGGATGTTGCCTGGTAAACAAGGCTCAGAAGTTTGTGCCAGCCTGCGCGAAAAAGGCTTTGATAAACTGGTAATCATGACTACCGCAAAAGCGCAGGATATTGATAAGATAGATGCCTATAACTTTGGTGTTAGCGATTACATCACCAAACCGTTTAACATGGATGTTTTGGTGGCAATGATAGAGAGCAAGATCAAGTTTTCGCTGAACAGCGAAAAGACAGAATCGCACAGGTTTGGCAATATGGAGCACCAGCCAAACACCCACCTGCTGATCAAAGACGGCCGCAAAATAGAGCTTACTATCCTGGAAAATCGCATCCTGTTATATTTCCTTAAAAACAAGAACAAAGTGATCAACCGCGAGGAATTGATGATGGAAGTTTGGGGTTACAATGCAGATGTAAATACCCGCACATTGGATATGCACATTGTTCGCCTCCGCAAAAAAATTGAAGATAATCCTGATTCGCCTGCTTACCTGCAAACTGTAAGAGGTATTGGGTATAAGTTTGTTTATTAACTAAAAAGATGTAATTGCGAGCGATAGCGCGGCAATCTTATAGCGTGCGACGAGATTGCCGTAGCTCCCGATATTTATCGGAAGCCTCGCAAATACATTTTATTTGGATTTCCTATACACCCTGCTTACGATAAACCGCCCGTAAAATTCCTGCTCTGCTAATACTTTGTAGCCTTTCCGGTCAAACATCCCTTCTGCATCTGGCAATTGCCATGATTCTACGCCGCATAACACTTTAAAGAATAGCAACATGCTTTTCAGCATCAGGTTTTGCCATAGTTTACCCGTAAGCTGGAAATCGGCGTAAAGCCATAGACCTGATGGCTTAAGCGCTTTATGAATAGGATCAAAAATTGCAGGCAAACGCTCTTCCGAAAAGTTATCGAGCAAAAAAGGTGTTAGCACCACATCAAAATCGTTATTCAACTCTGCCTGCTGAATGGCTTGCGCAATAAAGGTTACCTTATTGTCGCCAAGGTTTCGTTTGCGCGATAGGGCCATCATCTTTGCAGAGATCTCGACATAAGTGATATTTAATCCCGCAGGGTGAATTTTTGTGATCTCGTCCAGTATCCAACCGGTACCCCCACCAACTATCAGAATTTTTGCATTAGCAGGAATGCGCTCTAAGATATATACCTGGGCTTTGGTAAGGCTATCACCGAACACCATCCGCGCAAGCCTGTCGTAGAATACAGCTGCGTTATCGTAATTGCCTTTTGCCATGCTTACAATTTGGCAAATAGAAAGTTAAATGCTATCAGCATTACGTATTGCAGTATTAAAACGCCGTCCAGGTAAAAGAAGTAGTAATATTCGTTTTTCTCCCACTTGGATCGAAAGATGAGCCATCCCATTAATACCGCCGTTAGCGCCAGCGCAAAAAAATCTGGTGAGAAACCGTTGTTGCGCAGCATAAATAGCAATACAATGTAACCGGCCAATAGCAACTGGCAAAACAGGTAAGCATTTTTCTCACCCCATGCCACTGCTATGGTTTTGAGGCCAAACTGCCTGTCCTGAAACAGGTCGCGGATATCAAAAGGGACGGTTAAAGCACCTATTAACAAAAAACGTTTAGCAATAAGGATGGTAATATCGCGGGTTGAAACATCTGCTATATGAGCTTCTTGTGCCTCCAGTATAGGAAGCAGGACGGAACTAAGGGTCCAAACGAGTGTTATCAGAAAAGGCTTTAAACCCGGAATATTGCGAAGCCCGAATTTTTGTTCACCAACGGTGAATAAGGGCAGGCTATAGCAAAAGGACAATACCGCCAGGAAAACCAGCAATATACGCGACTCCATGGATAGCAGAAAGAACAGCGGTACCAGCGAGAGCAGTGATATCATGGTAAAGGTTACCATTAGCCGGTAATGCGCAAAAAACCAGCGCACCCGCCTGTATGGCGACTTTTCGGGATGCTTAGGCTTGCTTAAAAGAATGCTGAAATTATATATACCCAGTGTAGACGTGAACAAAAGCGCAGTTACCGTATGAATTGGCTGCGCATCAATGAGGTGGAAAGTAACCAGTGCCTGTGCAACCGCACACAACGCCATGAATATATTACTGAAGAGCAAAAAATCAAAGGCGCTGGCGAAAATTTTCTTCATGAATGGCAGGCCGGCTTGTTAAGCTTTGTAATCTGGATCAGCTGCGGCTTTCAGCTCAAATATCGTAATCTCCGGCAATATTCCAATTCGGCCGGGGTAACCTAAAAAGCCATAGCCCACATTCACATAAATTTGCTGGTGTTTTTCGCGATAAAGGCCTGCCCATTCAGAGTAAACGTATTCGATAGGGCTCCATTGAAAATCATTGGTGCGCACACCAAACTGCATACCATGGGTATGGCCGGAGAACATTACATCTATCTGCGGATATTTTGGGATCACCTCCGCACGCCAATGTGATGGATCATGCGAGAGCAGCAGTTTCACCGGCAGGTCATCCGTGCCGGCAACGGCTTTTTCCATTTTACCATATTTGGGAAAACGGCTTAATTCGCCCCAGTTGCCAATGCCCAAAATACCAAGTTCCTCACCATCTACCTTTATGCGGCGGTGCTGGTCTACAAGCAGGTCCCAGCCGATGGTTTTGTGCGCCTGGTACATATCCTGCATGTTGCGCTGCTTATCCTGCGGCGAGGGCCAGGTACCGTAATCGCCGTAATCATGATTGCCCAGGATGGAATAAACACCCAGCGGTGCGCGTACCTTCTGGAAAACCGGCACTACCCGGTTCACCTCTTCGGTGCGGCCGTTTACCAGGTCGCCCGTAAAAAATATCATGTCGGCCTTTTGCTGCATCAGCAACTCAACACCGCCCTGCATGTTGTGCACGCTATGGAAGCTGCCGGAGTGGATATCAGATATTTGCCCAATGCGTAACCCATCAAAGGCCTTGGGCAAATTGGGCAGGTAAAGGGTCACATTTTTAACCTGGTAATCGTAAATGCCTTTAGACATGTTGTGCTTCAACAAATACAAGGGTAAGGCCCCGGCTAATATCCCTGCTTTCATCAAAAAATCTGAGCGTGGGATCTCTTCAGCAAACCAATCATCAGGTGTTGATCGGGGTTTCTCAAGGCGTTTCTTTCTTCTCCTGATAATGCGTTTTATTGCCCTTCGAATATCATCAACAATGATAAATAAGGCATAAAACAGTTTAAAGATCAGCATTAGGAAAAATAACAAAAGCAGGGCTCCGCGCACGCCTACACTCAGGTTGAGGTAAACGCTTACCATCATCCCGGTAATGAGGAAAACTGAGAACGACCAGTAAACTACCAAAAACCATTTCTTGCGCGTGATAGGCCATTTGCGGAATGCTGCATGCAGACCTTGCAGAATGTAATAGTCTAAAGCTAAAAGTACTAAGGGTATGATGATGATGTAAAAGGCCTGCAGCATAGGTATTGCAAAGGTATTAATTATTGGTGGTTAAGCCTATTCAATTCTCCTTGCTTTATTGTCATGGTGAGCTTGTCGAACCACTCATCGCGGGTAAAGGTCTTCGACGAGCTTAGACTGACAAAAAAGTTTCTCCTTACTTTTCTTTTTCATGGTGAGCTTGTCGAACTACTCATCGCGGGTAAAGGTCTTCGACAAGCTCAGACTGACAAACAAAAAGCCCTCCCGGTTAGGGAGGGCTTTAGTAGACTAATACCTGTCGTCCAGGTCTATATCATCATCGTCATCCGGCTCCAGGTTGAACAAACTGTTGAACATGTCTGAAAATGCAAAGCCATTATCTAAGAAACCTTTGTTCAGTTGAGAGAACTCGGCCAGGCCATGCAGCACAAACTCCATCAGTAGCAATTGCTGGTTTTCGCTGAGACGGGGATGGAAAGTTTTAACCAGGCTTTTTAATCCCGGTACCCCATTTAATAGCTTTTTGTATTCGGCTAAAGGCAAATTGTCAATTAGTGAAACCGTATTGCCATCGCCAAACCAGTTAACGATCTCGGCATAAGGATTCGGCGCTTTTGATTTTTTTGCTTTCTCCGGGTCCGGGAAGAATTGCAGTAAAAGGCTTTTAATGGCTTTACCAATAAGAATGTTGGCTACTTTGCCGGGGCCTTCCAATTCGCCCTCGTAAACCAGCTCAATTTTACCGGTAATGGCAGGGATAACGCCAAGGAAATCGGAGATACGAACAAAGGTTGATTTCTCACCGTTGATGATCATACGGCGTTCGGCATTGCTGATCAGGTTTTCAAACGATGCGATAGTTAAACGCGCCGATACGCCTGATTTTTTATCGATATATTCTGATGCACGTGCTTCAAAGGCAATCTGCTCAACCAGGTCCTTCACCAGGCCATCGGCTTCTACCGTAGCGCGCTGCTCGGGTGTTAATAAGGCCTCTTGCTGAGTTATCTTGCGCGAGATCTCAACAGACCGCGGGTAGTGGGTCAATATCTGGCTTTCGATACGGTCTTTAAGCGGAGTTACTATTGAACCACGGTTGGTGTAATCCTCCGGGTTGGCTGTGAACACGAACTCGATATCTAAAGGTAAGCGTAATTTAAAACCACGGATCTGTATATCGCGTTCCTGCAGTATATTGAAAAGTGATACTTGTATCCTTGCCTGCAGATCGGGTAACTCGTTGATCACAAAGATACCGCGGTGCGCACGCGGGATTAGCCCGAAGTGTATAACGCGCTCATCAGAGTAGGTCAGTTTCATGGTGGCTGCCTTAATAGGGTCAACGTCGCCAATCAGGTCGGCTACGGTAACATCAGGCGTTGCCAGTTTCTCGGTATAACGCTCACTGCGGTGAAGCCAGGCAATAGGGGTAGCATCTTTGTGCTTCTCTACTGTTTCGTGGCCGTACCATGAGATAGGGGCCAAAGGATCATCAAACAGTTCTGATCCTTCTATATAGGGTATATACTCATCAAGCAGGTTTACCAACAGGCGGGCAATACGCGTCTTAGCCTGCCCGCGTAAGCCGAGAAGCAAGATATTATGGCGCGATAGTATGGCCGTTTGCAGATCAGGGATAACCGTATCCTCGAAACCTACGATGCCTTCAAAGCCACCTTCTTTTTTTTGTAGTTGCTTAATGAGGTTGGCCCTCAATTCATCCTTTACCGACCGGCTTACATAGCCCGATTCTTTAAGCTGACCAAGGTTTTTTATTTCTGTGTAGTTCATTTGTTCAATGGTTCATTTGTTCATTGGTATCCTTCATCTGCACATCTAAAATTTGCACATCTGTACATCAACGAACAGTTCTTCTTCTGTTTTTTATGTAATCCTCAAAAATGTATTCGCCCAAACCGTTAAGCGAGCTGTAGAACGCGCGGCCACCGTTTGTTTCGGTAAACTTGCGTACAAACTGCTGCAGGTAGGGGTCTTTGGCTATCATAAAGGTGGTGATAGGTATTTTAAGGCGTTTGCATTGTGCCGCCATGTTCAGCGTTTTGTTCACCACTTTTCTATCCAGCCCAATGCTGTTCTTATAATAACGGTTGCCTTCCTTTAAACAGGTTGGCTTACCATCGGTTATCATAAAAATTTGCTTGTTATGCGTTTTACGGCGGCGAAGCATATCGGTAGCCAGCTCCAAACCTGCGTACGTATTGGTATGGTATGGGCCAACCTGTAAATACGGAAGATCCTGAAGCGTAATTGGCCAGGCATCGTTACCAAATACCACAATATCCAAAGTATCCTTAGGATATTTGGTGCGTATAAGCTCGGCCAATGCCATGGCAACCTTTTTAGCAGGTGTTATCCTGTCCTCACCATACAAGATCATGGAGTGCGATATATCGATCATCAGTACGGTAGAAGTAAGGGTTTTGTAATCCATTTCCTCTACTTCTAGGTCACGCTCGGTCATCATGAAATCACCTGTGATACCGTGGTTCACCTGGGCGTTGTGGATAGACTGTGTCATGTCTATCTGGTCCAGGCTGTCGCCAAATTCAAACTCGCGGCGTTCGGCGTTACGCTCATCGCCCTGTCCGCTTTGCGGCGAACGGTGGTTACCTTTCCCAGATTTCTTCAGCTTGCCGAAGATCTCTTCCAGCGCCGATTGCCTGATGCTTTGTTCGGCTTTGGCGGTGATGCTGAAACTGCCGTCCTGTTTATTTTCGTCGAGATATCCTTTCTGCTTCAGCTCATCAATAAAATCACCCATGCCGTATTCGTCATTGGTGATGTTGTATTGCTTATCTAATTCGTTTAGCCATGCCAAAGCCTCACCGGCGTCACCGGCGGTGTGGTTCAGCAATTCAAGAAATAATTTCAGTAATTCGTCAAATCCGCCTTTGGGGATCTGTTTTGGTATAAATTTAGAAAACCCAAAACCACGCATAGTTTACCCTTTCTGTTATAAAGTAACGGATTATTAATCTTAAAAGTTTAAGACAGGCACCCTTAAAACAGAATTGTTAACCTGTTATGACATTTGCCAGATCAGCTTTCGCGAATGGCAGTTATCTCATCACGAACATACACCGGGTTTGCGCCGCGTTTGCTTGTAACAAAAGAGCCTATGGCGCAAGCTTCCACCAATACTTTGTCCATCGGTTGTTTGTCAATAATGCCGGCAATAAGTGTGGCTAAAAAAGCGTCACCTGCACCAACGGTATCGGCAACTTCAACTTTAAACCCGGGCTGCTCATAAAACTCGTGCTTATGCCAGATAATAGCCCCGTTTTCGCCTTTGGTAACGCAAATGGTTTGGGTATGATATTTCTTTTGAAACTCTACTATCTTCTCCTTTAGCTGGCCGTTACCGCCGTGGATCAGCAATTCTGCTTCTTCCTCGTTCATTTTGATAACATCAGCCCGGGCCGCAAGGGTCTCAATATCTGCAACGTTATAATGAGGTGCGCGCAGGTTTACATCAAATACTTTAAGCGCCTGTGTTTCCTCAAGCAGGCTTAACAACGTATTACGCGTGGTTTTACCACGACTGGCTAAACTGCCAAATACGATTATAGAAGCATTTTTTGCCTCTTCTGTAAGGTTTTTATCTAACTGAATGTTGTCCCAGGATACAGGCTCAGGAATAATATAGGTAGCCTGGTTTTTAGCATCTAACTCAACCGTAACTTCGCAGGTGGGCAGATTATTGTCTTTTTGTATAAGGTTAGAGTGCAGCTTATTTTCTTTAAGGAAGGTAATCAGGCCTTTGCCCGATTCATCTTTACCTACGCGGCTGGCAAAGCTTACGTTAACGTGTTGCTGAACCAGGTGCCTGGCTACATTCATTGGTGCGCCACCGGCTTTCTTTTCTTCGCCAAATGCATCCCACAAAACCTCGCCAAAACATAGTACGTTATCTTTCATATCGTGTTGATCAGAAAATCGTGTAAAGCTAACAAGGATTTGCTGTATGCAATGTTAAATTTATAATAAGTGCATTAACCATTTGTTAACAATTGTTTAAACATGAACTTTATTAAAACGAAAGTATAGTTTAAAACAGTTGAAGGACGGTAATTGACAACTAACACTTATATTTAGTTTATGAAAAAACTTACACTATTATCACTATTTATAATGATGTACTGTTGCTGCTTTGCGCAGGAAAAGCAAGCTATTGCCAAGGTAATGCACCAGCAGCAAATTGACTGGAGCAACGGCGATCTGGATGGTTTTATGAAAAGCTACTGGAAATCAGACTCGCTGGTTTTTATTGGTAAACGAGGCCCAACCTATGGCTGGCAGCAGGCGTTAGATAATTATAAGAAAGGTTATCCTGATAAAGCCGCCATGGGTAAGTTAACCTTTAGGTTAGATAAAATTGAATTGCTGACCAAGACCGATGCATTTGTGATGGGTGCCTGGAGCCTTGCCCGCGAAAAGGATAATCCCGGCGGCTACTTTACCCTTTGGTTTAAAAAGGTAAACGGTAAGTGGGTGATTGTTTGTGACCACACGAGTTAAAAAAGGTCTGAATCAGAAGTACCAAGATTTAAGGATTTACAGAATAAACTATCCAAGTACCTTAAAGCGTTCTTAATAACGCGTCTTTGCGAGGTACGAAGCAATCTCTTTGCTCTTCAGGGCGAACCTTTATGGTTCGGAGATTGCTTCGTACCTCGCAACGACGCAAAGGGTTATCTGGGATTATTCACCAAGCAATATATCATGCCGTTGAGGAGGTTGATATAAGTGTCGATGCCCTGATGGATCTCATCCAGGTAGATATACTCATCAGCCATGTGCGATCGTGCCGAATCGCCCGGGCCTATCTTTAGTGATGGGATGGATAACCAACCCTGGTCGCTGCTTGTAGGCGATACATAGCTGCGCAGACCCATAGCTGACCCGGTACGTACTATCGGGTGGATGCTGTCAATGCAAGATGCAGTCAATACCCCTTCACGTGCACATACGCTGCAGGTGGTGTTTTGTTTAATAATGTCCAACACTTCAGTGGGTTTATAGCAGTCGCTCAAGCGCACATCTACGGTAAAATGGCACTCATGCGGGATGATATTATGCTGCATTCCTGCATCTATCTGCGTTACCGTCATTTTAACCGGCCCCATAAAAGCCGATTGCTTAGGGAAGTGGTAGTTGGCAAACCAGTTAATATCCGTTAAAGCTTTGTAAAGGGCGTTGGTGCCCTCATTGCGGGCAGCATGGCCGGCAACACCGTAGCAGGTACAATCGAGCACCATGTTGCCCATTTCGGCAGTGGCCATCTGCATTTGGGTAGGCTCGCCAACAATTGCAAAGCTCAATTCGCCTAAATGTGGCAGCACCTCGCTTAAACCATGCTTGCCGGAATTCTCTTCTTCGGCGCTGGCAACCAAGCAAAGGTTATAGCTTAGGTCGCGCTCGTTATAAAAATTTACAAAGGTAGCCATTAGCGACACCAGGCAGCCGCCTGCGTCATTGCTGCCGAGGCCATACAGCTTGCCATCAGTTACCTGCGCAAAGTAGGGATTTTTAGTGTACGCACCGTTTGGCTTAACGGTATCATGGTGCGAGTTAAGCAGGATGGTTGGTTTGCTTTTATCAAAGTGGCGGTTAAAAGCCCAAACATTGTTGTGCAGGCGATGAGTAGTAATATCATGTTTCTCTAAATAAGCTTGTATAATATCTGCAGTTTCAAATTCGTCGCCGCTGGGCGATGGCGTGCTGATCAGTTTTTTAAGCAGCATAACGGCCTGGTGGCCTAAACTGCTGTGCTGCCTTTTGCCTGTAGTATCTGTTAATGCTTGTATCATTGTTATATTGCTTAGTTCTCTGATGGTGTGTAGAGCATGGCAGTACACAAACAGTTACGGCCTTGCTTGCTGTTTAAAATGTTGTAATTAACACAGCTTTTGCAACCCTGCCAAAACGCATCCTCCTGCGCAATTTCTGCATACGTTACCGGCTCGAAACCAAGGTGGGTATTCATTTTCATGATGGCGATGCCGGATGTAATGGAAAATACCTGTGCCTTTGGGTAAGCCTCGCGACAAAGATTAAATACCATCTCCTTTATCTGATGGGCAACACCGTGCTGCCTAAAGTCGGGTGACACGATAAGCCCGCTATTTGATACAAACTTGCCGTTGTCCCAAACATCAAAGTATGAGAAACCTGCCCATTTACCATCCGGAGATAGGGCTACTACGGCGCGGCCATTGTTCATTTTATCAAGGATAGATGCTATAGACCTTTTAGATATTCCCGAGCCCCTTGCGATGGCCGAGCGTTCGGTCTCTTCAGAAATTTGCTGAGCGTAGATACAGTCAGAGGATTGGGCGATCCTCACAATTATTCGTTCGTCTTCCATTTTAGTTATAGTTAATAAACGGTTGCACCGTTTGCAGGCCATTCCACCAAAAGGATGCCTTATCAAATAATTTTTGAAAAAAGCTGTTTTAAACAGGATAGGAGCCTTTTTTATACCGATCGGTTAAAATTATGCTCGAAAAAGCATTTCATTTTGAAAGGCTTTTTTGCAGTAATGGAGAGGGGGTACGTTATTGCAGAGAATAGTTTCGTAATCTAACAGATAGTTCTTCGTTAGGAAAGGCAGGGCGTTTTGAAGCGTCAGTGGATGTTGCTTTCTTTTTCCGCAAAAGAAAGTAACCAAAGAAAACTCGCGGCTGCCGCAAAATGCTTTAAGTTTCTGCCATGGCAATGCCTGTAATCACCACCTTTTGCGAAGGCCGCATATTTGAGTGGCCGTAGGTTACCGCTGAAAATATCTCAAACTGAGAACGAAATGTTAAGCTGATATCTGATCTAAAACTTTAAATTAATAAGGTCTTCCATCTGCCAAAGCCTGGTTGGCCCGTTTTATGGCAAGCTCTTCTTTCCAATCCATGTACCTGCTTTTGAAGTTCTTTTTCATCACATCATCAAACTTTCGCTGAATAGTAAGGTTATATAGGCTTTTTGCCTTTATTGCCCATGATCTGTCCCAGGCGCGCAAACTAAGTGAGAAGGATCCATCAAGGTATTTCATCCAGTGCCAATAGCCTGTTGGCATAAACAGGGTGTCGCCATGCTCCAGGTAAGCTTCGTTGCCTGGGATGCCATTAAGGGATGGGTATTTTTCGGTATCAGGATTTAAAACGTCGTAATCTTCCAAAGCATAAGTAGCATTTGGCAGGCAATACAGGCGCTCTTTCCATTTATGTTCAAATAAGATCACATGCTTACGTCCGCCAAAATGGGTATGAAAAATATGGGGGAGATCGATGTCGTAATGTAAAAAAGTCTCAGAGTTTGATCCGCCGAAGAACATGGCCGGCATGCTTTCTATAAAGCCACCCATCAGATCCTTTGGTAAAACAATATCTTTTAAAAGCTGCGGCGCTTCTTTAAATATATTGAAGAAAAAGATCCTCAGTTCGGTAGGTTGCGAGCGGATAAGATCAATATATTCATCAAAGGGCATCTCTGCTGCGGCCGAGTTGATAGGTTTAGACGGGTCAGCCTTAGAATTATCATATAATGGGACAACCTTATTGCCCACTACGCTTTTCATGTATTCCGGCGTCCATTTTTCGCGGGCGGGCCAATTACGGGTTAAGCCTTTAATAATAAGCGGGCGGCGCGGCTTGAGGTAATTGTTCTGAAAGTCCTGCGGGTTAATGGTATCAACGGTATCGATAGCGGAAAGCTTAAAACTCATAAACATTAACGTTAAACGGAAGGTAATGTAATAATACACCTCATGCCAATAGGCCAAATAACGGGTTTAGATGTTGGGTTGGAGTTAAAAGGGTGTTAAGTTTACGGGCTTGTCCCAATCCCTCTTAAAAAGGCGTGGCGGTTCAACCCTCTTTGCGTAGTAGAGAGGGTCGCGCACGAAGTGTCGCGGGGTGAGTAAGCCGGCGAAATAACTCACCCGGTCGGCGCTACGCGCGACCACCCTCTCTTCGCTGCGCGAAAAGAGGGAAAAAAAACGCCCGGCTTAAAAAGTCGGGCGTTGTGAGTCTGAGATCTGACTCTTCTGTCTTTTATCTAATAAGGCTTACCCTCGGCCAAGGCTTTATTGGCGCGTTTAACCGCGAGTTCTTCTTTCCAATCCATATAACGGCTTTTGAAGTTCTTTTTCATGATATCATCAAACTTGCGCTGTATGGTAAGGTTATATAAGCTTTTGGCTTTAATGGCCCATGAACTATCCCAGGCACGCAGCGATATGGAGAACGATCCATCCAGGTACTTCATCCAATGCCAAAAGCCGGTAGGCATAAACAGCGTTTCGCCATGTTCAAGGATAGTTTCCTGTCCTTCAATTCCTTTTAAAGCCGGGAATTTTTCAAAATCCGGATTGGCGATATCATAATCCTCCAATGCGTAGGTAGCAAAGGGAATACAATAAAGGCGTTCGCTCCATTTATTATCAAATAAAATAATGTGCTTACGGCCGTTAAAATGCGTGTGAAAAATATGCGCCAGGTCTATATCATAATGCAGGAACGTTACCGAGCCCTGCCCACCGAAGAACATATTTGGGTATTTATCCAGGAAACCGCCCATCAGATCGGATGGTGAACGGTAATCTTCAAGTAAGCCCGGGGCGTGTTTTATAGGGTCGAACAAAAATATACGCAAATCTGTAGGCCCTTTTTGTATCAGGTCAATATAGTCGCCAAATTTCATCTCGGCAGCAGATGCGTTGATCGGTTTTGACGGGTCGGCCTTTGAGCTATCATATAAAGGCACGGTTTGGTCGCCAACTACTTCTTTCAGATACTCAAAAGTCCATTTTTGTAACGCAGGCCAGGTCTCTGTTGCCTTACTAATAACCAGCGGTTTGCGCGGCTTTAAGTAGTTGTTAACAAAGTCTTCTTTGGTTATGTTGTCAACTCTATCTATTTGGGTAAGGGACAAGCTCATGTTTACGGATTATAAATCGGCCAAAATTAATTATTTAATGATGAGCAAACATCAGCTTAACTCAATTTTAAATTCGGCTGACAAAAAAGCCCGTACGGTCAAACCGTGCGGGCTTCTTTTTTAATTAGCAGTATTCAGTAACGGCTCTTGCTCATTAATGTATCTGCAAAATAATTTCTGCCAATTAAATTAGTTAGGCATTAACACGGCGTTTACTACGTGTATAACACCATTGCTTTGGTTAACATCAGGTATAGTTACCCAGCTTTTGCCACCTTTTTCATCTACCAAATAGATCTTTTTACCTTTCATCATGGCTTTTAAAGTGCCACCGCTAACGGTTTTTAGTTCGGCAACACCGTTACCAGCCTTAATTTGTTTAGCTATATCCATAGCGCTTAATTTACCGGCCACTACGTGGTAGGTTAAAATTTTGGTTAGCGTTTCTTTGTTTTCAGGTTTTAACAAAGTTTCTACTGTACCTTTTGGCAATTTGTTAAAAGCCTCGTTGGTTGGTGCAAACACGGTGAACGGACCGGCTGATTTTAAAGTTTCTACCAAACCGGCAGCTTTAACCGCAGCTACCAAAGTAGTGTGATCTTTAGAGTTAACAGCATTGTCAACAATATCTTTGGTTGGGTACATTGGTGCGCCACCAACCATTTTAGTTTGTGCGAAAGTGTTTGGCGCAATTGCAGTAGCTACTAAAGCAAGTGCGGCGATGATCAATTTTTTCATTATTGTTTTGAGGTTATCTTGTTTTATAGAAGATACGCCGATAGCCGTGCAGCAGTTTTGTAAAGGCACCTTGTTTCAAACTCTGAAAAGGTGTGAGTCATAGCTGATTGGAGTAATCCGTTTTTAGGAATGATTCGTATGGGGAGATGCCATGGCTAAGAAATCTAACTGTCAGTTCAAGTTTATCGCATACTTGGCGCTTTTTAAGTGGTTCGGCAAGATCACATGACAAATCAGGTAAATCAAATAATCAAGCCATCAATGTTCAACATCAAAAAACATCTCCGCAGCTATAGCATCTGCATATAATTTGCCTTTTGAAGTCAGCGTAAGTATGTTGCCGGTATTTAAAACTTTCCCTTGCGAGATATGACCCTCAGCAACTTTAATTAAAGTAGATGAAGCGCCAGCGGCTATACTGTCCAGTTTAGTAAGATCAAGTCCCCACATGGTACGCAGCGATGTCATGATGTATTCGTTGAGGCGGTCGGCTTCGCTTAGCGTTTCTATTTCCGCAGGGACAGTGTTGCTGCCCAAAGCATGCAGGTATTTGGCATTGTTGGCGATGTTCCACTGGCGCGTTTGGCCATTAAAAGAGTGGGCGGATGGGCCAATGCCAAGGTATTTTACGCCTTTCCAGTAATTGGAGTTATGCCTGCTATAATGCCCGGGCTTACAGAAGTTAGAGATCTCATACTGCTCAAAGCCTTTGCCCTGCATGGCATCAAGCATATCAGCAAATTGTGCTGCGCTTTGCTGTTCATCCATGGGCGGCTGTTTCTTTTTGCTGATGAACGCTGCCAACGCGGTTTGCGGTTCAACCGTCATGCTGTAGGCTGATATATGCGGAATATCAAGGCCAAACATGGTGTCCAGGTTTTGCTTCCATTTGTTATCAGTTAGCAACGGATAGCCGTAGACCAGGTCGGCTGTAATGTTTTCAAAACCGGCATCCTGCGCACGTTTAACCGAAGCCTCTGCCTCTTGTGCCCGATGTACGCGATTCATCCATGCAAGGTCGTCATCAAAAAAAGATTGTATGCCTATACTGAAACGGTTTACAGGCGTTTTGCGCAGCGCATTTATTTTCTCTCTGCCAAGGTCATCGGGATTAGCTTCGAGCGTTATCTCGGCATTGCCGCTAACGCTGTGTAATTGTGTTATGCGGTTGATTAAACTGTTTACTTCATCGGCAGATAATACCGAAGGGGTGCCGCCGCCAAAGTAAATGGTCTCGATGGTTTCGTTATGCAGGTAATCCTTTTGCAGCTCCAGTTCGCGTAGCATGGCATCCAGCATCTGGTCCTTATATTTCAAAGACGTGCTGAAATGAAAGTCGCAGTAATGGCAGGCCTGTTTGCAAAACGGAATGTGAATATAGATGCCTGCCATGGCGCAAAAATCAGCATATTATTTTAATTGCTGTGTAATATGTTGTATTCAACCTTACAATAAATACAATAACTTTGCGCCAAATGGCTCTGTTACGCTGGCTTATAGTATTTGTATTGATTACCCTGGCTTGTTCTGCAGTACATGCTCAAACAAGTGCAGATACCGGCGAGGTAGCCGTTGATACACCTGTAGTAAAACCCAGGCCGCGTTTTACTGGTCCCCTGCCGTTTTTGGATTCGGTGGCGCGGGCATCTGCCCTGCGCGAACAATTTGTGTCAGATTCGCTGGCCAAACGTTACATCTCCGCGCCTGACCCCAACCGCCCAAACGCTTTTGTAGATAGCATCCTTAAAGCCAATGCTTATAAAAACGACCTGTTCCTCAATCTTTCTACCAAAGCATCCATGAAACAAGGTTATGGCCGCAACCGTCCCTCACGGGATATATGGGTCGTTGGGGTTATTATGGTATTGCTTTTGTTTGCCGCCGGTTTAAACATTGCCTCCACGAAGGATGTGAGCAATGTTTTCCAGTCTTTTTATCATCGCAAGGCTGCAGGCCCGGCAGGTAAGGAGGAAAGCCCCATTAACGCCTGGACGTTCATCGGGTTGTTCATTCTTTTCGGGCTTACCTCAGGGATGTTCCTTTATTTACTCACTACTGGTTATTACAAGGTTTATTACACCATATCTGGTGTGCAACTTTTTCTAACCCTGTCTATTGTTATCATTGCGTTATTTGCAGTTAAATTTTTAGTACTTAAGTTCTTAGGGTTTGTGTTTGATATTAGCAAACTGGTTGATGATTATATAGCTACCCTGTCGCTAACATACTTTAATATCACCTTTGTGTTTTTGCCTGTGGCAGTGTGTTTTAGCCTAATAGCCGATGCTTTTATTCCGCTGTTGCTGATTATTACCCTGGCGCTGGTTATCATTATATTTGTTTGGCAGTACCTGCGCAGCAGCGTGAGCATCATAACAAATTTCCGATTTCATAAGTTTTATTTATTTGTGTATCTTTGTGCCCTCGAAATTTGCCCTATATTAATACTGATAAAGGCGCTTAATATTGGATTTAGGTAGATAAAATGGCATTGGAAGACAGAAAGAAAAAGGTTAAAAGTATATTAGTTACGTTACCGAAACCTGAGAACGACAAAAACCCCTACGCTGAACTGGCTAAGAAGCTTAACCTTAAGATCGATTTCCGGTCTTTTATTCACGTAGAAGGGGTGCCTGCCAAGGACTTCCGCAAGGAAAAAATTAACCTGGCCGATTTTACCGCCGTTATTTTTACCAGCCGCAATTCTGCTGATCATTTCTTCCGCATTTGCGAGGAAATGCGCTTTGAGGTGCCTGTAGAAATGAAATATTTCTGCCTTTCGGAAACCATCGCCCTTTATCTTCAAAAATACATCCAATACCGTAAGCGTAAGATCTTCTTCGGTAAACAAACCGCTGCCGACCTGGCCGAGGTTTTGAAAAAACACTCATCAGAAAAATTCCTTTACCCATGCTCTGATGTGGCAGCAGAAGAAACCCAGAAGTTTTTGTTAGATAACGGTTACAACTTTACACCGGCAGTGCTTTTCCGCACCGTGTGCAGTGATCTGAGTGACCTGGCAGAAGTGTTTTATGATGTAATTGCCTTCTTTAGCCCATCCAGCATTCAGTCGCTTTATAAGAACTTCCCTGATTTTAAACAGAACAATACCCGCATAGCCGCTTTTGGTGCAACCACGCATAAAGCGGTACTTGATGCCGGCTTAATATTGGATATTCCTGCTCCAACACCCGCCGCTCCGTCAATGACAATGGCTATCGAGCAGTACGTGAAACAAGTAAATAAATAAATTAACTGTTGCGGAGTGCAACTTTCCGCACAGACAGTCGTATAACGGTGAAAATGATTATTCTTTAAGGGTAATAATTTTCACCGTTTTTTTGTAATAGCCAGTTTGTAAGTTAATTAACTAAGGGTAGAGATACCTACCGTTAAAATAGAAAAATTGGTCTGGCGTACTATTAAATTTTAATATATTCGGGGCGTTGCGGTAGTTTTTTAGAAAAATTAAAGCGTAATACTGATTTTGGATACAAAATGAAACAATTATACTTTGTGATTGCAGTTTTAACCGGTGCTGTATTAACCGGTTGCGGTATTGGTGGCGGTGGCGGCAACAACGGTGAGGTAACCGGTGTTAAGCAGCGTTCTTTCAGGGCTACAACGCCTTACGGCATGGTTTACATTAAAGGTGGTACCTTTTTAATGGGCCAAACAGACCAGGATGTAACCTTTGCACAAACCGCGCAGACCAAACAGGTTACCGTTTCACCGTTCTTTATGGACGAGACAGAGATATCCAATACCAAGTACAAGCAGTTTGTATTCTGGGTTCGCGATTCAATAGCTATCACCAATTACCTTAATGATCAAAAGTATTACTATCAGCCAAAAAAGGGAGCGCCGGCCGATCCTAACGGCCGCAAATACATTAACTGGGATTACGTAGCTAAAAACCCGTTATTCAGCTTAAGAGGCAAAAATGCTTCTGCTAACCAACAAAAACTTCAGGGACTTTATTATCAGGGCGATGACCGCATATTTGATCGTAACGAGATCGATATCCGTATGTTGAAATATAATTATGCTATCATGTCACTGCGTGAGGCATCAAACTACCGTAACGACAAAAACAAACGCCGTTCGGATTTCATCATCCGCGATACCGTTGGCGTTTACCCTGATACATTGGTTTGGCTTAACGATTTTTCATACGCTGCCAACGAGCCGATGGTTGAGGGTTACTTCTCTCACCCTGCCTTCCGTAATTATCCCGTTGTGGGTGTTACCTGGCGCCAGGCACGTGCATTTACCGTATGGCGTACCCGCTTAAGCGATGCTGCAAAACAAAGGCGTAAACTGCCGCCTAATAGCCCGTACAGCTTGCCTAACGAAGCGCAGTTTGAGTATGCAGCACGTGGTGGCCGTATCGGTACAGATTACCCTTGGGGCGGCCCTTACATTAAAAATGCTAAAGGTTGTTTAATGGCCAACTTTAAACCCGGCCGTGGCAATTATACGGATGATGGTGGCGCTTACACCGTTAACGTACGTTCATATTTCCCTAATGATTTTGGCTTGTACAACATGGCCGGCAACGTTGCCGAGTGGACCTCATCAGCTTATGATGAATCTGCATCAACCTTTGTGCACGACTTAAACCCAACCTTTAACTACGAGGCCAAAGCTGCCGACGCTGAAGTGATAAAGCGCAAAGTAGTACGTGGCGGCTCATGGAAGGATATCGGGTATTTCTTACAAAACTCCACACGCAGCTTTGAGTACCAGGATACTGCCAAATCGTACATCGGTTTCCGTTGTGTTACCGATTACATGGGCAGGGATATCCGCGACAGACGATAAACGAAAAACAAAACAAACTTATAAATCTACTACTACAAAAAAGATTATGGCAGGGAAGAAAAAACCTTACGGAATTGGCAACATCGTATCATGGGGTGCATCTATTGTAATTGTCGGCTTGATGTTCAAGATCCTTCACTTACCGGGTTCAACCTATTTTATTGCCGGTGGTTTAACAGTTGAGGCATTATTATTCTTATTATTAGGTTTTCAGCGGGAAGATAAAGAGATCGATTGGACACGTGCTTATCCCGAGTTGGATGAAGATTATAACGGCGAGTTGCCGAAAGTAAAAGCACGCCCTGCTGCTGTTGCAACATCAAACTTTTCAAATACAGCAGCTTTAGATAAAATGCTTGAGGACGCCAAGATAGGGCCGGAGTTGATCAGCAGCCTTGGCGACGGTTTGAGAACCTTTGGTGATAAAGTTAACGCAATATCACGCGTTACCGATGCAGGCGATGCAACTATTGCTTACACTAATAAAGTGAAACAAGCAACTGCAAGCTATGATAACCTGAGCAATGCCTTTGATAAAGCATCTGCTAACCTGGCAGAAATGGCCAATACAAACATTGATACCAAAGCTTACCACGAGCAGGTAAATAACCTGGCTAAAAACCTGTCGTCACTAAATGCAGTTTATGAGCTTGAGCTACAGGATTCGAGCGCGCATTTGAAATCAATGAACAAGTTTTATCAGAACCTGTCGCTTACCATGAACAACTTTAATGAATCATTAGAAGATTCGAAACAGTTTAAAGAAGAGGTAGGCCGCTTAGCTAAAAACCTGGCATCGCTTAACGCGATATATGGTAATATGCTTACTGCTATGAACCAACCGCGAGTTAACTAATCAAATTTTTAACAGAAGCATAAACTGATAAATATACAGTATGGCGGGAGGTAAAGAAACCCCAAGGCAGCGGATGATAGGTATTTTGTACCTGGTACTATTAGGCTTAATTGCCTTAAACGTGCCAGACAGCCTGTTAGATGCCTTCAGAAATATTACGTTGAGTTTGGATAAATCGAGGGTGAACGTTACCACGGGTATCGATAACGCTTATTCGGCTTTTGAAGCTACCAAACTTAAAGAACAACCGGAAAGGGCTAAGCCCATCTATGATAAAGCTAAACAAGCCAGTGCAATTGCCAATGATTTGAATAGCTACATAGAAACCTTAAAGGCCAAGCTTACCGAGGCCGGCGGCGGCATTAATCCTGATATCAACGATGTATCTCAAAGGGATAACCTTGATATTTCGGCACACATCATGATAGATCAGAAAAACGCAGACCAGCTGCGCGCTAAGATCGATGCAACACGCGAGAAGCTGATCAATATCTTACCTGAGCGTGAACGTGCAGGCGTTAACTTCTCGTTGAATGCTGTTGACCCGCCTAAACGTGGCGATATCAAAAAAACATGGCAGGAAGCTAATTTTGGTGACGGTATCCCGTTGGGTGCAACCCTGACTACTTTGGCTAAAATACAGGCTGATACCAAGAACGCCGAAAACGAAATTGTTAAAAAGATCTTGGGTGAAGTTGACCAGGCTGTTGTAACGCTTGATAAATTCAAAGCGGTGGCAGTTGCACCAAGCAGCTATATACTGGCAGGTCAACCATACAAAGCGGAGATTTACTTAACTGCTTACGACTCAAAATCGAACCCAAGCATAACAGTTGGCGGTGCAAAAATACCTACTACTGATGGTGTGGGTACTTATACAACCGGCACAAGCGGCGAAGGTTTACGCACCTGGACGGGGCAGATCCTTGTTAAGCAGGTTGATGGTTCTACAAAACCATACAACGTTAGTGGCCAGTACATGGTGGCAAAACCATCTGCAGTAGTATCGCCCGATAAAATGAATGTGCTTTATATAGGCGTACCAAACCCCCTTTCAGTTTCTGCGCCCGGCGTTGCTAAAGACCAACTGAAGGTAAGCATGAGTGGTGGTTCGTTAAGTGGTTCCGGTGGTCATTATACAGCAACAGTTAGCTCAATAGGAACTGCTAAGGTTACGGTAACGGGCGATAAGGGCACAGTTTTAGGAACATCAGAATTCCGCGTAAAACGCATTCCTGACCCTAAAGCCATGTTTGCGGGTAAAAGCGGTGGTAATACCAGTGCAGCCAACCTGCGTTCACAAGACCGTGTGTTTGCTAAGTTGGAAAACTTTGATTTTGATGCCAAGTTTAACGTAACACGTTTCACCATGATAGTAATTAAACCACGCCAAGATGCGATCATTAATTCGACAAACGGTGGAGAGTTATCGGGTGCAATGAAATCTGCATTATCGGGTATTACCCCTGGTTCAACCGTGGTATTCAAAGATATTGTAGCCGTTGGTCCCGATGGTACTCAACGTGGATTAGACGGGATAGTGCTGCAGGCTAATTAATTTTAGGATTATGAAAAAGACTTACATTGTTGTTTTACTTTGCCTGGTTTGCGGCGTTTCTATTGCGCAGCGAAAAAGAACAACCAAACGTACTACCAGAGCAGCTAACACAAGGCAGGCTGCACCAGCACCTGTTTCAGGTGCGGGTGTTGGTACAAATGCCGGTTTACAACCGGATACTGCAAAGAAAAAGCCTTTTGACCGCCCGCTGGATGGTTATTATAAAAAGAACAACATCCTTAGCGCTAAGGTTACGCCATACGCCAACCTACGCGAGGCTGACGTGATGTTTGCAAAACGTATCTGGAGAGAGATAGACATCCGCGAAAAGATGAACCAGTATATGGCTTCACCAAAAATGCGTTTGATAGATGTGTTAATGAATGCTATTGACGCAGGTGAGCTGACAGCCTACGATCCATCACCGACTAAAGACGACCCTAACGGCGATAGCTTTAGCAGGCCCTTAAGCGGTGCACAAGCGCGCAGCAAAATGGCTGATAGCGCTGTAGTTGACAAGTTTGACAAAGACGGTAATAAAATAGGGTCTGTGGTACAGGCAGGCGAGTTTAACCCGGATAGCGTTGTTAAGTTCCGCATTAAAGAAGATTGGGTGTTTGATAAGCAGCGTTCAATATTTGAGCCGCGTATTGTTGGTATAGCACCTTTGATAAAACCAAAAGCCGCCGGTATCGACCTTGATTACCAACCTGCGTTCTGGATCTATTTCCCCGAAGCACGCGCCATACTGGCTACTAAAGAGGCGGTTAGTCGTAATAACGATGCCACAGGCCTAAGCTTTGACGACTGCTTTGTAAAGCGAATTTTTACCAGCTACATCGTCAAGCAATCTAATGATAAGGACGAACGTATCCGTGATTACGCACAAGGCATTGATAAGCTCTACGAAAGCGACAGGATCAAAAAGAGCCTGATGGATTGGGAGCTAAACCTTTGGGAATATTAGTGATAGAGATCTGTTAATTGGTGATAAGAGATTAGTTGCCAATTGATCATAAAATACAAAGCCCCGCTTGTTTTACAGGCGGGGCTTTTTTTGTTAAAAGGTCATTGCTGTAAGGGTTAGGTAATTCGGTAACAGAATTAGGTATTATTTTTTGTTGCTTAGGGTAGCCATATCAATAGGTTTCTTTCCACCGATACCCTGATGAGGTCTTTCCCAGTTATAGTACATGAGGTATTTAAGCAGTTCATCTTCCAGCTCCTGGAGGCTATCGAAGTCTGTAT
>NZ_VOEI01000001.1 GCF_007846095.1 Mucilaginibacter achroorhodeus | reverse complement strand
GCACAGCAGCATTGAAATGATGACACCCGAGCAAGCCCACCTGAAAACCGGTGAGCTAAAACGAAAATGGCAGAACTATTACCGGAAACCACACAGAAAGGAGGCTATCATGAATGATTGAACGAAATGAAGGATCAACATCCATCAGTATTAAATGATAAAGTGTAAATTCACCACAGTATTAATCCATTGATCTGTAAACTTTTTTCAGGACGGGTCAGCGTTCACGGTGTTCACAAGCGTTCACGGTGTTCACGCTGTTCATGTGTGTGAACGTGAACACCTGCTATTAATAAGCCCTCTGTAAATCTCCTCCTAAAGATGAGACCCCAAAGAAGCTCTTAAAGCCCCTCTCCCTTGGAGAGCGTTGCGAGAGGCTGATTATTTCGCTTTCTCTATGCGTAAACCTGCATCAGAAACATCGTGCAACGGGTTATCGCGCATGTTTTGCTCTAATTCAAAATGCCATTTACCCGCCGCCGGGAACTTAAAGTTTTTACGGATGAGGATCTGGTAGCTGTAAAGGTTACCTGTGCCGCTGCCTAACCACTCGCCATCGGGCTTGGCCAGTTTGAACTCGTAACGCGTTACCAGCGTTTTTTTGCCGGGCGATGTCATCTTAACCAGCGCAAACAGGTTAGAGTAGCGGTAGTTGCCGGTTACTCTGACATTAAAGTAAAGGTTGTAAGGTATGCTGTTATCGGCAATATCTACATCATACTTTACCCTGTTAACGTATGACCAGTTATGATTAGCTATCTCGGTGTTGTTATCAAAAACCTGCGAAGGATCTGAACAGGCCTGCAAAGCGGCCATAGCTACAACCGATACCCAAAACAATTTAATCCTCGCCATACAATTACTGCGGATTTTGGGGTGCATTATTACCGCGTTCCTGGTTGCCACCGCCACCACCCCGGTTGCCGCGGTGCCGTCTATTACGGTTGCGGTTACCGCCTTCAGCTCTTTGCGCCTCATTTTGTGCACCATCAGGTCTTTCGGCCTGGTTTGGCTGCGGGCGATTAGGCCTATTTTGCTGTTGTGGCTTGTTGCCGCCATCATTCGGTTTTACCTCGGGCCTTGGCTGGTTTTGCGGGCGGTTATTGCCTTCAGTTCGCTGCGCTTGCTGCTCGCCACCCTGGCGGGTTTTATTGCGGCTTTTTTGTTTTTGCTTGTTTTTGTTGCGGCGCTCGTCCAGGCGGGTAAGGCTGTCCTGCCCAACAACGTTCTCATAGTCGAGCACTTTTGCGGGCTTGGTTTCTACCTCTACTACCTCACCTAAATTCTCTACCAGTACACCTTCTCTGTTAAGCTGCTGTATCTCTTTAACCCGTTTTATAGGCAGCGGTATCCATGATTCTGCACCAGGGTAGCTAAACCACATTACACGTTTAAAGATGTCTGTTTTTTGCAAGCGGGCATCACCGTTTTCGGTTTTTAGCACATTCACATTATCAGGGATGTGTTTCAATGCATCCATGTAAGTGTCTAACTCGTAGTTGAGGCAGCATTTTAATTTACCGCACTGGCCCGCAAGCTTAAGGGTATTTAAAGATAGATTTTGATAACGCGCAGCAGCAGTAGAAACCGTTTTAAAATCGGTTAGCCAGGTACTGCAGCAAAGTTCGCGGCCGCATGAGCCAATACCGCCTAAACGGCTTGCCTCCTGGCGCATACCTATCTGGCGCATCTCAATACGGATGCGAAAAGCCTCAGCCATTTTTTTGATCAGTTCCCTGAAATCTACACGGCCTTCGGCGGTGTAATAAAAAGTAGCTTTGGTTTTATCGCCCTGGTAATCTACGTCGCTTATCTTCATAGATAAGTTTAGGCTAAGTGCCAGCGTGCGCGATTTGTGCATGGTTTCCCATTCCAAACCCTTTGCAGCCTGCCACTTATCCACATCAGCAGGTGTTGCACGACGGTAGATCTTCTTCACAACATCGGCTTCTTTAACATGGCGCTTGTGCATTTGCATGCGCACTAACTCGCCGGTTATGGATACGTTACCAATATCGTAACCGCCCGTGTTGGTTTCAACGGCAACCAGGTCGCCGGCCTCCAGGTAAATATTGTCGTTGTTATGATAAAATTCCTTTCTCGATCCTTTAAATCTTACTTCAACTATCGAAAAAGGCTTATAATTAGTTGGCATGTCCATGTGCGACAGCCAATCGTGTACATCAAGTTTGGCGCAACCATTAGTAAGGCATGAGCCATTACTTTTGCAGCCTGCCGGCGTACATCCGCCGGATGAGCAACTTCCGCATCCCATAATTAGTTCGGTATATAGTGATTCCCCTGGGGGACAATTTTCAAATGTAATATTTTTATAATCTGCAAAGATACGTCTAAAAACAAGATTTTTGGATTGGCGTTCCTTTCGATGTGGTAATGTGCAGTTTCTAACTCAGCTATTACCGCCTGCCCCATCGACAGATTGATAACGCCCGACATTTTTTTCGCAATCTCCATCTCATGCTCGGGCAGCTTAACAATGCGCTCGGCACCGGCACGCAGCAGGCAGCATTCCCTTAAAAAACTTATACCGTATCTTATAAAATTCTTTTGATTCTCCCGCCCCATCTTGGCTGCCTGGTCTACAAAGCTTAGTACCTCAAGGCCTTTATTGCTAACGCACAGGCGCAACCATTGCACAAAAAGTTCATGGTAGCTTTTGGTGTCCTGCTGTAGCATAGCCAAAGCTTCGGTCATGTTTCCGTTTGCCAGGTAGGCTATTTCTGAAGCCGCCGTTTCTGTTTGATGGTGGCGCGTGAGCATCTCGGTTTTAATGTCCTCGAAATTTAAACAAGGAATTTTCACCAGTTGCGTACGCGAAAGAATAGTGTTCAGTATCTGGTCCTGGTTTTGCGCCACCAGCAAAAACAACGTATTTGGTTGGGGTTCTTCAATTACCTTAAGTAAAGCGTTGCCTTCTTTGTCCAGATACTCGGGCAGCCACAGGATCAAGATCTTGTAAACAGACTCGAACGGCTTAAAACTTAGCTTCTTGATGATCTGGTGGCACTCGGCAATGTTGATGTTAGCTTGTTTGTTTTCGGCATCCAAATAACCCCGCCAGATATCAAGGTTTAAGTAAGGATTAGCCGTAAAAGCCTGGCGCCATTGCTCAATAAAAGTAAGGGCGTTGTCATCTTTGTGCTTGGCAAAAAAAGGATAGGAAAAATGCAGATCGGGATGCATCAGTTTATGGTACTTGCGGCATGATGAACATACACCGCATGAATCATCTGGCTGCTTATCCTCACAAGAGAGATACTGCGCATAAGCCACGGCCAAAGCCAAAGAACCAGAGCCTTCCGGACCTAAAAACAGCTGCGCATGGCTTACCCTGTTCTCAGTTACCGAATTGATCAGTCTTAGCTTTACCTCCTGCTGCCCTATGATCTCCTTAAACTGCATTTGGTGCAAGGTAATTATTAGATGCGAGATTTGAGATATGAGATTTGAGACCGCAAGCCGTTTCCTGTATCTTTGACTTATCTAATTTAATTAAAATGACAATTCATCTCTTATCTCAAATCTCACATCTCATATCTGCGAAGTCATGAGAGTCATGGCTTTCGACTATGGTACAAAGCGAATTGGCATTGCCGTTACTGACCCTATGCAGATCATTGCAACAGGGCTGGATAACGTGCACCCCATGCACATTGTTGATTACTTGAAAAAATACCTGCAGGCAGAGCAGGTGGAGCGTTTTATTGTAGGCGAACCCAAGCAAATGGATAACACCCCATCTCAATCGGCTATTCATGTTAGGGGTTTTGTGAATTTGCTGAAAAAGACCTTTCCTGAGATCCCTGTCGAAATGTTGGATGAGCGATTTACCTCGAAAATGGCATCAGCAGTAATAGCCCAAAGCGGCATGGGTAAAAAAGCAAGGCAAAATAAGGAGCTCGTAGATACTGTGTCGGCGGTGATATTGTTGCAAAGCTGGATGCAGAAATTCTGATTACCTGTTAAATGATGTTAAACCTGTTGCAAGCGAAGGTTAAATAGATAGTTTTGGATTAAACTCCTTTCCTAAATGAAAACTTTAAGCGCCTTACTTTTCGCATTGTCATTTTCCCTGCGCCTGTTTGCCCAGACTCCGGTAGCGGATACTACGTATAATTTTGGTTTTGAATCTCGTACAGAAGGCAAAGAGCTTCCTGACAAATGGCTTGATTTCCACAAAAGCGATAAATATAAATTAGCACAGGTAGGCGATGAAAAACATGGCGGTAAAAGTTCGGTGCTCATACAACAGGTATCGCCCGGCGATGAAAGATCATTTGGTAGCGTAGCAGAGAAAATTCCGGCAAAATTTATTGGCAAAACCATCACGTTTAAAGCCTGGATGAAGATAGCTGATGTTAAGGATGCAGCAATGCTAATTATAAGGGTAGATAACGCGATACCGCGAATGTCGGGTTATAAGAATAACTATGATCAAAAAATAAACGGCACCCGCGACTGGGCGGAGTATTCTGTTACGGTTGATATTCCTATAGACGCGCAAACTATTTACGTGGCAGCGGTATTAAACGGCCCCGGTAAACTTTGGATGGATGATGCGCAGGTTCTCATAGATGGGCAGGATATTTCAAAGGCAAAGATAAATCCTGATTATGATCCTAAACCGATAGCTTATGGTTACAATAAAGCAGCATCGGGGACTGTAAAATTAAAAGATGCCACGCTTTACTACGAAACTTATGGGCAGGGTGAGCCATTGCTTTTATTGCATGGCAACGGGCACGAAATTTATGCCTTCAATTTCCAGATAAAGGATCTTGCAAAGAAATTTAAGGTGATTGCTGTTGATACCCGTGGGCATGGTAAAAGTACAGATGAATCTACCGGACCATTGACCTATGACCTATTCGCCGAAGACATGAAGCAACTGCTTGATTCATTACATATAAAAAGGACAAATATTTTAGGGTGGAGCGATGGCGGTAATACCGGGCTAATAATGGCTGTAAAATACCCGCAGTATGTGAATAAACTTGCTGTAATGGGCGCAAATCTTTTCCCGACAACTGATGCCTTGCCGAATACTGTACTTAATGAGGTTAAACAAAGAATAGCGTATTACAAAGACAAGACAGACAAAGCATCGCAATTTAAACTACGCTTAACAACGTTACTATTACAAGAACCGCATTTAACCTTTGATGACATCCACAAGATCAAATCGCCTGTTTTGGTAATGGCCGGGGAACACGACCTGATCCTGGAAAAACATACCCGCGCTATTGCTCAAAACATACCTAATAGCAAGCTTATAATATTTAAAGGAGCATCGCATTATGCGCCGTTTGAGATCCCCAAAGTTTTTACGGAGACAGTAGTAGCGTTTATGAAGTAAATCCTTCTCACAATGATGGGGTTTGACGTCAAAAAGCGATAAAAAATAAAATCCTTATCTTTGGCGCCATGGAAATTCTTGACGCGGCCCTGCAAGGCTACCTTGATAACCATTGCGACCCCGAGCCGTTAGGGTTGCAAAAGATAAATCGGGTTACTCATCTGAAGATGCTGAAAGCAAATATGCTGTCAGGTCATTATCAGGGCCGGGTGCTGAGCATGCTCAGTAAAATGATGCAGCCTAAACTTATTCTTGAAATTGGCACTTTTACCGGTTACTCCGCCATTTGCCTGGCCGAGGGATTGGTTGATGGAGGCATTTTGCATACCATAGAAGTAAATGCAGAATATGAAGAAATGCTTAATTCACACTTTGAGTCAACAAATGTGGATAAAAAAATAAAGCTTCATATTGGCCCTGCAGAGGCCGTAATAGCTGATTTACAAGAAAATAACTTTGATATTGTATTTATCGATGCTGATAAACGGAATAATTTTAAGTACTTTGAGTTAGTACTTGATAAGATAAGACCCGGAGGGTTAATAATAATTGATAATGTTTTGTGGAAAGGGAAAGTGTACGATGACTATCAGAAAGACGCCGACACAGAAAGTTTTCGCAAACTAAATGACCAGATAGCTGTTAACAAACAGGTTGAAAAAATCATACTACCTGTTCGCGATGGCTTATTGCTCATCAGAAAAAAGTAAATTATGAAGAAACTCTTAACTATTGCTCTTCTTTCAGTTTCAGCATTAATTGCATCAACTTCAGCAGCTTCGGCTCAAAGTACCTCACAATCTTACATAGAGAAGTTCAAAGATAATGCCATTCGTATTATGCATGAGACCGGTGTACCAGCAAGTATTATACTTGGTGTGGCAATGCATGAGAGCGGAAGCGGTAAAAGTGCCATCGCAAAAAATTTAAATAACCAGTTTGGTGTTAAAGGCGGCGGCGGCGCGGTGTACTATAAAGGGAACAAAAAGGTTCGCTCGTCTTACAAAAAGTACGATAGCGTTATGGATTCTTTCAAGGATTTTGCACGCATCATGACAGAGCGTAAGCAGTTTAGCCATCTGGCTGATAAGTTTACTCAATATGACTACAAGGGTTGGGCTAAAGGTATACAACGCAGCGGTTACTGCAGCAGCAAAAAATGGGCGTCGCAAGTAATGGGTATTATCAAAAGATACAGCCTTAATGAATTTGATGACGATGCTGCCCCGGATACTACAGCTTCAAAAAAGCCCGAATTGGCAAACAACAATTAACCAGTTATTTAAAACCTTAAGTTTGGCTAAGCTATAAGCAAACTCATGCGTAAATTACTATTCCTGTTAATTGCTGCCTTCTGCTTTACTTCCTGTTCTGCTAAAAAAGGCACCATCAGCGCCAGCAAGGCCCGTGCAAACAACAAATACATACAGAAGCGCAACCGCGAAAGTATAGCTGCCCATAAAGACCTCACATCGCTTGAGTATATCGACAGGTTTAAGACCATCGCCATTGAAGAAATGAATGCGTATGGTATTCCCGCGAGCATTACGCTGGCGCAGGGCCTATTTGAAAGCGGCGCAGGCAACAGCGATCTGGCAAAATTTGCCAACAACCATTTTGGTATTAAATGCGGCAGCACCTGGACAGGTGAAAGCTATTACAAGAACGATGATAATGAGAACGATTGCTTTCGGGTTTATGTAAATCCCGAAGAATCGTTTAGAGATCATTCAACCTTTTTAAAGAAAAAGAACTACGCAAGGCTTTTTGAGCTGGATAAGAATGATTACACCGGCTGGGCTTATGGCCTAAAGGCTTGTGGCTATGCTACAAACCCTAAATACCCGCAGCTGCTTATCAACCTCATCACCAAATATCAGCTCGATCAGTACGACCGCCCTGAGGGCGAGATAGCCAAGATAAAACGCGAAGACCGGGTGCTGGAAGAGATCAACAACAAAGCTAATACTCCCCAACAGGACAGCATCAGCAAAACTCCCCCCGACGATAAAATTTACACTGTAAAACAAGGTGATACACTATACAGCATCTCCAAGCGTTTTGGTATCACTGTTGACGACCTTAGGGAACTCAACAAATTGCCTGATAACGGCATACGTATAGGCCAGAAGCTGGTAGTTGTGAAATAGTGTGTTAAAGATTGTTAAAGCATAATTTATCGTTAGCCAAAACCGTAACTTTAATCTCGCAAATGAAGTTATGGCTTGTTCCTTGTTTTTTAATGTTGCGTGCTGCCGGCTTTGCGCAATCAACCGTTAGCGGGATAGTATTTGATAAAAACAGCAGCGCGCGCATTGCCAGGGTGGGCGTAAAAAACCTTACATCAGGCAAATCGGTATACAACTCACTCAAGGGCGAATTTTCTATTGACGCAAAGGTTGGCGATAAACTGGCTTTTTCCCAGCCAGAGCATTTCAGCGATACCATCAGTGTAAAAGATTTTGAGCCATTAGCCGTATATCTTAAACCGGTAGCCATTCAACTGATGGAAGTTACCATCAAAGGCAAAAATCTATCGCCCGATAAACAGCTGGAAAATACTAAACGCGAGTACAATAAATTATATGGCCCATCCAATAACCCCGACCTTTTAAATTTAGGCCCTGGCGGTGTAGGTTTAAGTATTGACGCCCTGTATAATATGTTTAGCAGAAGCGGCAGGAACGCCGAAAAGTTGAGAGGCATTATTGATGCCGAATACAAGCAAAAGGTGATTGATTATCGGTTTAATAAAGCCTTTGTACAAGGTATAACCCACCTGGAAGAACCAAAGCTTACCGATTTTATGCAGAAATACCGCCCCGGTTATTACCTGGTTACCACAGCGGGTGATTATGAATTTATCTCCTATATACGCAACAATCTGAAACGCTATCTCCGCAGGCCAAGAGCCTATGAGGTACCGCCACTGCCCGAAATTAAATTAGACGTAAATTGATCATCGTAGTTCCATTTATGCGTGTGGCGGGAATGGCATTGTTCCCATTTATTTTAGTGAAGGAACAAACCTCCAAAAATGATCAAGTGCTCATTAACCATGAACGCATACACCTGCGACAGCAGGCGGAATTGCTGGTACTGCCGTTTTATGTGTTGTACCTTTTAAATTATGTAATTAATTTGATACACTATCGAGACCATAATTCTGCCTACCTTAATATTATTTTTGAAAGAGAGGCGTTTAAAAACGAAGCTGATCTTGAATACCCGGGCAAGCGTAAGTTCTTTGCTTTTCTTAGGTATTTTTAATTAATAGGATGAAATAACAGATTTTTACTTTTTATTTGTGCCATGTTGAAAACTGGTATTAAGCTTTTTTTACTGTCGTTTACTATCGCGATAGGTGCTTCAGCTCAAACTACCGATACAATTGCAAAAAAAGACACGGTTAAGATAGATACTGCTCTTCTTAATAAATACCGCATCAACACCAGGAAGAACGCCATTCCCGTACCACCAACATCATTGGAGATAAGGCAAGAGCTGATACCGGTAACCATGTTAGATTACAAGGTGAGTTACTGGCGAAAGGCCATTACCTTTGGCTTAAACTTTAATCAGGCCGCATTTACTAATAATTATGCTGCGGGTGGTGTATCATCTATTGCCATCGGTTCAACATTCATCTACCATACCGAATATAATAAAGCACCATTCAGTTACGTATCAGAGCTTAATCTGCAATACGGTAAATCGAAAAGTAAAGGTGTAGGATCGCGCAAAACCAATGACCGTATTTTTTGGGATAACAAGCTTGCTACCCAAATGTCTAAACATTGGTTCTTCTTCGGTTCATTAAGCTTTGAATCGCAGTTTGATAAAGGGTACAATTACGACCCTAACAACCAGTTGCCACCAACACAGATATCAAACTTTATGGCACCGGGTTATTTAACAGAGTCGGTAGGTTTTGAGTACAAACCGGTTTCTTATTTCGACCTGCGCTTAGGTACCGGTACCGCCCGCCAAACTTTTGTACTGGATGATAAGGTATTTGCGCCAGACCAAACCGATGCTTATGGCGTAAAGCGCGGAAGTACTATACGTAATGACATTGCATTCCAGGCAGTAGCCATATTTGATAAGGATATTGCACAAAACATGCACCTTAACACCCGTTATGAGATGTTTGTGCCGTACGGCCAACCGCTTAGCTACACCCGCCACCGTGTTGACGCGGTGCTTGCGGCCAAGGTTAACCGCCTTATAAATGTATCATTGAACGGCACGCTGCTGTTTGATAAAAACACCGGTATAAACTCGGTACAGGGTACTGAAGGCCTTGCGCTTGGCGTGCTGTATAAATTCCCGTGATACGGGGTTGTAATTGCCTCATAACAAGTTTGCAAAAGTGTTGATTGCTGCGGGCAAAATGTATTCACTTGCATTTAAAAAATCAAAAGCTATATTTGCGCATTAATATTCTCAAGGGGTGCCTTGCTTTGAGTAAAATCAAACTGAAAGACAGGCTGAGATCATACCCATGATCACCCGGACCCCCTGAAGGGGAGCAATTAAAACTCTAAAGTCGACTTAGAGTTCTTCTGCTCCCCCTTTAGGGGGCCGGGGGGCGACACCTGATCCGGATAATGCCGGCGTAGGGAGAGGTAAAAGTTAATTATGCTGCAGCTTTACCCTGACTGTGGTTAGTTTAACTAATTTATTGTTCAACACATTTTGAAAAACTTATTTGTGGCCATTGCGGCCCTGTTGTTGCCTTTTATGGCATCAGCTCAATTTTCCATCAAAGGGAAAATTACCGATCAATCCGGGCAGGCTTTGCCGGGCGCTACTGTTTCTATCAGCAATCCGAACGTTAACACACAAACAGACAATCGCGGCCTTTACACCATTGATAACCTAACTGCCGGTACTTATGTAATTAAAGCAAGTTTTGTGGGCTTTCAGCCGGTTACCAGATCTATTGCTGTAAATGGCAACCAAACCATTAACTTCTCATTAAGCAGTAACGTTTTTACCACCGAGGAAGTAACCGTGACAGCAACCCGTGCTAACAAAACATCGCCAACAGCCTTTACCAACCTAAGCAAGAAAGACCTGCAGAAAAACAATTTTGGCCAGGATCTGCCTTATTTACTTAATCAAACCCCATCGGTAGTTACCACATCTGATGCCGGTGCAGGGGTTGGTTACACAGGCATCCGCATCCGTGGCAGCGACGCAAGCCGCATTAACGTAACCATCAACGGCATTCCGTATAATGATTCGGAAAGCCAGGGCTCGTTCTTCGTTGATATCCCGGATATTGCCTCATCAGTAAATAACATCCAGGTGCAGCGTGGCGTAGGTACATCAACCAATGGAGCGGGTGCCTTCGGCGGTAGCATCAACATACAAACTACCACCAGGAGAGATACCGGCTATGCCGATATCAGCAGTTCGGCAGGGTCATACAACACCTTTAAGAACACCCTCAATTTTGGTACGGGTTTAATGGGTGGCAAGTTTGCTGTTGATGGTCGCCTATCGCAGATCACATCTGACGGCTACATTGATGCTGCATCGTCAAATTTAAAGTCTTACTTTGTGAGCGGTGCTTACTATGGAAATAACAGCACTTTAAGAGCTAATATCTTTACAGGAAAGGAGCGCACCTTCCAGGCTTGGAATGGTATTCCGGATTACATTATCAGCGATAACGCTATTCCCAATCATCGTACTTATAACGAGTTGGGCCTGATGTCTAACGGGCAACGTTATCGCGACCAGGTGGATGATTATCTGCAGAACCATTACCAGTTATTATATGACCGTAAGTTATCAGATAAATTATCTTTCAGTGGTGCATTACATTACACGCGCGGTAAAGGTTATTATGAAGAATACAGGAACAACGACCTGATCGCCAATTATGGTTTAAAAGCGCCGTCACCAGCAAGCGATACTACCAATCTTGCACGCCGCCGCTGGCTGGATAATTATTTTTATGGCGTTACCTACGCGTTGAAATATACGCCGCAAAGCAACCTCAACGTTACTTTAGGAGGTGCCTATAACCAGTACAAAGGCGCGCATTACGGAAATATTATCTATACAGAAAAAGGAGAAGGCATACCACCAAACTATCAGTACTACCGGGATGATGCAAAGAAAAACGACTTCAACATATTTACCCGCGGCGAGTGGCGACTGGGACAAGTGGTGCTAAACGCAGATCTGCAATATCGTCGCATTGATTATTCATTCCTTGGTTTAGACCGTAATTTAAATAACGTTCAGCAACAGGTCACCCTTAACTTTTTTAACCCTAAGGCGGGTATAACCTATGTGCTTGATGAGAACAGCAACGTATATGCATCGTATGCCGTTGGTAACCACGAGCCTAACCGGGATGATTATACGAACTCGACACCCAGTACCAGGCCAAAGCCAGAAACCCTGCATGATTTTGAAGCAGGCTACCGCACCTCCGGCGATGTTTTTAAAGGCGGCATAAACGGGTTTTACATGCTGTACAAAAACCAGCTGATATTAACGGGGGCACTTAATGATGTTGGTACACCTATCCGTGTAAACGTTGATGATAGCTACCGCGCCGGTGTTGAATTTGACGGGCGCGTGCAGGCTACAAAGCAGCTGAGTATTGCTGCAACTGCCACTTTAAGCGCTAATAAGATCAAGAATTACACGCAGCTGTTAAGCAACTATGACGACAATACCCAAGTACCGTTGTTTTTAAAGAAAACGGATATTGCCTACTCCCCATCGTTTATCGCCTCGGGCGAGATCGCTTATTCGCCGATCAAAGGTGGCGAGATCGCTTTGCTCAACAAATACATCAGCAGCCAATACCTGGATAACACTTCCAACACCAATCCGGCAGGCTTTACGTCAACAGGTAACAACCGCTTCGTGCGCGACCGCCTGCTGAAGAATTACTTTGTGAGCGACCTGCGTGTGCGATACAATTTTGCTGTAAAGCATGTTAAAAACATAGCTCTCGGCTTGCAGGTGAACAACATCTTTAATAAAGAGTACGAGGCAAACGGAGCAACCTATCCTGATATTGAAGGCGGGCAGGTGGTTAACTATAATTACTTTTTTGCGCAGGCTAAACGTAATTTCATGACATCGGTAACCATAAGTTTTTAAGCAATGGAAACCTGGGCACATATATTTTTAGAGCAGGTTAAGGCTACATCCTTATTAGAGTGGCTGGCTGTACTATTAGGTGTTGCCGAGGTTTTACTGGCGCGTGCCAACAAAGTGGCGCTATACCCCACCGGTATAGCGGCCACTTTGATATCGATCTACCTGCTGCTAAATGCACATCTCTTTGCAGAGAGCGCCCTCAATGTTTACTACGTAGTAATGAGTGTTTATGGCTGGTATCATTGGGTAAAAAAGCGGAACGAACCGCCTGTCAAAGTAAGCTTTGCCACCAGGCAGGAATGGATCATAACGCTGTTGATCTCATTTGTTGGCTGGGGGCTGCTCTATATTTTGCTGGTGAAATATACGCCATCAACAGTGCCGATAATGGATGCCTGGGTATCGTCAACTGCCTGGGCGGGTATGTGGCTGCTGGCGCGCCGGAAGGTTGAGAACTGGGTGCTGCTCAACGTAAGTAACCTGTTCGCTATTCCGTTGCTGTTCCATAAGCACTTGGTGATGTTTTCGGTATTAACGCTTATCCTGTTCATCGTAGCTATTTTCGGTTATGTGGATTGGCGTAAAATTGCGAAAGGAGAAAAAGCATGAGCGCAATTCATCATCCCTCGCAGCTGTTAGATGCTGCCTGGGTAAAACAGATAAGGGATAACGCGGCCGAGGCGGAAGCCTTAGGCATGCTGCATCCAAAGCAGCTGGAGTTAGTTTATCAACAGCAATGGTTTAATATGCTGGTGCCTGAGGCATACGGCGGATTGCAATATTCTTTACCAAAACTGATTGAAACGGAAGAAGCGCTGAGCTGGGCCGATGGCAGTTTGGGTTGGGTAGTAACCCTATGCAGCGGGGCCGGTTTCTTTGGCGGATTTATAGTGCCGGAGGTTGCCAAAGAGATATTTGCAGATAAAAAGACTTGCCTTGCCGGTAGTGGTGCCGATACCGGAACAGCTACTGAACATAACAATGGCTTTATCATCAACGGCAACTGGAAATATGCAAGCGGTGTTCATCATGCTACGCACATCACCATCAACTGTCGTATTGTTAATGCTAAAGGAACTCCGTTAACTGTTGATAGTGCCCCGATTATCCGGTCTTTTGTATTAGACAAAGCGGATGTACAACTGCAAAGCGGCTGGAAATATATGGGCATGGTTGCCACAGGTAGCGATGCTTATACTATAGATAACGTATATGTTGATAAGAACTGCAGTTTTGAAATAAAGCCGGAAGCGACGGTAATTGATGCAACAATTTATAAGTACCCATTTCTCCAGTTAGCAGAAGCCACGCTGGCAGCAAACCTATCCGGCCTGGCTGTTAATTTTGTAGACCTGTGCAAAGATGCTTTTGTATTTAAGGCAACCAATGTGCGCAGGGTAAGCGAGGCCAACGCCGCTTTGATGATGGAAGAGCGAGAGTCGGCGATCATATTGTTGAACGATGCCCGCACTGCTTTTTACAAGGCCGTGAACCTTTCCTGGGAAGACATCGCTAATGAGAATTATCTGAAAGATGTAAGCAGGGCCAGCAGAATGCTAGCCCGCGTTGCCCGTGAAACCGTTGACGGGCTCTATCCTTATTGCGGCCTTCTGGCAGCATCGCCCGACACCGAACTTAACCGCGTTTGGCGCGATATCCACACGGCAAGCCAGCATGCCTTGCTTACATTTTTGGAGTAAAAGGTTTTAGTTTGCTTTAGCTGCCGGGTTATCAAATGTAGCTTCATATACAACCCTGTTAGTGTTTGGGAAATCAAGTCTCCTGTTGGGTTGTCCTTTAAGCTCCGCTTTGTCATCGACAGTGAATTTGATTTCAGTAAAATTATACCCGGTTTTTGTGGTATAGGTAACCGTATACAGAGAATCTTTTATAATGGGGTTCATCGGCAAGCCTTGGTCCCAGCTCAAAGGCTTATCGTTGCCCTTTACACCAACCCGCTGCACATCTTTCATACCTTTCAAATGCAGTTTAAGGGTTATGTTAATGTTTCTGGTTGGCTGAACGCAGCTGCTTGTGAATAAAACAATCATAACAAGCGTTGATATATAATACTTTTTCATAAGCTATTTTGTTACTAAGTGATCAATACCGAAGCGGCCGCTTCCGATAACAGAGGTATAAAGAGCTACCCAGGCAAAACCCATTGCAGGCAGCATGTTCCATAAGCCGTTTTGCCACTGCTGCATAAACATGGCAACAAGCATGGTCAATAAAATGAGTGTGCTGAAAAGCCGGGTTTGATAACCTGCCAGCAGAAATATCCCGCCGACGGCTTCACTAAAAGCGCCCATCCAGGCAAAAAACACGGGGAACATTTTAAATATCCCGCCGTAGGCAGCTACATCGTGCGGAAACCAAAATGCAACCTCAAATAAATGTAGGTTATTATCTTTTGGGCTCCATGGGAGCCCGAATTTAGCCGAGCCAAAGTCGGCTGTCAAAAGATATCCGCAAACCAAACGCGGAATAGCCAAAAGTAGGTCCTGGTACCAATGCGGTAATAACAGCGGCTTGGTTAACTTTTTAATAAGAGTGATCATATAGGCGATTTTTTAGCGCAAATTGCCACAACTCCTAAGCATAAGCGCTTCAGAACATGTTATGAGGCAACATTTAGTTTATCGCTGAAGCCTGGTTTGGTAATCAGATGGATTTTCTCCGGAGAAACGTTTAAAGGCCCGGTTAAAAGTAGCCTTCGAATTAAAGCCGGCTTCAAAGGCAATGGCCAGCATGGTGAAGTGCTTGTGAGCAGGGCTTGCCATCAGCCTTTTCGCTTCTTCAACCCTATGATTATTTATCAGATCGTTAAAAGAAATGCCAAAACCGGCATTGATAACTTTGCTTAAGAGCGATGTGTTTGTGCCCAATTTTTTGGCGAGGTCGGTAAGCGTTAATTCCGGGTCAAGAAATATCCGTTCATGGTCTAATTGCCGTAGTACGGCGGGTTTCCATTTTTGGACAAGCTCGTAATTTAAATTGGAAGGTTCCTCAAAATCATCCGTTTTTAATGGAACAGTTCGGTTTACATCCCTTGCCGGCTCTTGTACAGGAACGTAATGAAGCTTAGCCAAGATACGGCCTTGTTGCCCATAGGCACTAACAGCAATGTAATAGCCAACAACAGCAAAGCCCATAAAATAGTACCACGAAATAACATAATTTGATTCGTGGAAAATAGCCACAAATTGTTCTACAACAACGATGACCGCCAGGCACAGGTAGGCCAAAAGAAAATTCCTTAACCACCTGAAACTTGCCTGATCGGCAAATGATAGTTCGTCGATGATATAGGTCCGATAGCGTTTGTAATACCTGTATGTAAGGATCAAATAAACCACTATACTTATCGACCAAAGCCAGGAATACCAGTTATCGAAATCGGGATCGTTGCGGCCGTTCATTAAACTATAATGATGTACCACTAAATTATCGTAGACAAATACGATCAGCGCCCAGATCACAAATAAACAGCCGGGTATAAAATGCAGATAATCATTGTAAGCGATTTTATAATCGATGTTCAATAAGCTTTTTACGTACAGGTAGATCAAAGGGCCAAAAAATAAGGCATGAATAAACGGGGTGTAAAATAAAATATCCCTGTACGGCTGATTGTCATACCAACCGGCAAAACCAACCATCCAGGGGAAAACAAATAACGCTGATAGCAGCAAGAATATGCCGAGCAACCTTGATGACAGAAGTTGATCTTTTAAACCAAGGTACAGCAGCAAAAACCCGAAGATCATAAGCTGGCTAAAAAACACCAGTAAAACAGAGCTGTAAAGGTTAAATTGAAAAAGCATAATCTGGATTAAACTTACTAAAAGGAAATGGATGGCTCATATAATAAAGCAAGCTTTTCGGCAGTGGTATTTATAATACGGCCGGCATTAACTCCTGTGCTTTGTAACACCTTTATAACATAAATATCACGTAGGATATATATGTAAAATGTGATATTTGCCTTTTACCCATTTTGATGTTATGACGAGAAAATTATTGCTTTTAATAGGTTTTGCTGCTGCCACACTTATTTCATCGGCACAAACAAAAAAAGCGCAAACAACAGCGCAAAGCACGCTGCCGCGGCCGAAATTGGTTGTAGGTATAGTAGTTGACCAAATGCGTTGGGATTATTTATATCGCTACTTTGACAGGTACCAGGCCGGAGGTTTTAAGCGCATGCTTAACGAGGGTTTTACCTGCGAGAACACGTTGATCCCTTACATACCAACCGTAACTGCTGCTGGCCACACCTGCATCTATACCGGTTCGGTGCCCTCCATACATGGTATTGCCGGTAACGATTTTATTGTACAGGCAACCGGTAAATCAATGTATTGCACAGATGATAGCACGGTTGTAGCAGTTGGTAGTAACTCAAAGGCCGGCAAAATGTCGCCGCGTAATATGCTTACCAGCACAGTTACCGATGAGTTGCGTTTTGCAACAAATTTCCGTTCAAAAGTTATTGGTATCGCGCTTAAAGATCGAGGCGGCATTCTGCCTGCCGGTCATGCTGCTAACGCGGCTTATTGGTTTGATGATGCAAATGGCAGCTGGATAAGCAGCACTTATTACATGACAGACCTGCCCGCGTGGGTTAAAAACTTTAATGCCGGTAAACCAGCCGAGAAGTATTTGAATCAGGATTGGAACACACTTTATCCTATCAACACCTACGTACAAAGCGAACCGGATAACACCCCGGGGCACGAAGGTAAATTCAGCGGTACCGAAGCGCCAACCTTCCCGATCAAAACATCTGCGCTTTACAAAGGTAATGCCGGGCTTATTCGCTCTACACCTTACGGTAACAGCATGACGCTTGACTTGGCCCGCGCTGCCGTAGATGGTGAGAACTTAGGCAAAAATGTAGTGACAGATTTCCTGGCAGTAAGCCTTTCTTCTACAGATTACGTCGGTCACCAATTTGGGCCTAACTCTGTTGAGGCAGAAGATACATATTTGCGCCTTGATAAAGACCTGGCTGCTTTCTTTACTTACCTCGATGGCAAAGTAGGCAAAGGCAACTATACGGTATTCCTTACGGCAGACCACGGCGCTGCACATAACGCCAACTTCCTGATAGATCATAAAGTGCCTGCCGGTGTTTGGAATGACGGACCAGCGTTGACAGGCCTAAATAAAATGCTGGAAGAAAAATACAGTGTTAAGAGAGCTGTTTTAAGTTTCAACAATTACCAGGTGAACTTTAATAACACAGAACTACGTAAGCAAAAAGTTAGCGATGCAGCCATTAAGCTTGACGTGATACAATACCTGATGGAGCAACCTGCTATAGCTTACGCCGTTGATATGCAGCGTGTAGAAGAAGCGAACATTCCGGCGGCCTTGAAGGAAAGGATCCAGAATGGTTACAGCCCCGAGCATAGTGGTACTATTCAAATAGTATTGAAACCGGGTTGGTACAGTGGCCATGGCCAAACGGGTACAACCCACGGTACATGGAATCCTTATGATGCCCATATCCCGTTGGTATTTATGGGTTGGGGTGTTAAACATGGCAGCCTCACCCGCGAAACGCATATGACGGATATTGCACCAACCGTAGCACAACTCTTGCATATCCAGGCACCGAACGGCAACGTTGGTACCGCCATTGGCGAAGTGTTGAAATAAAAATTTTTAGAGTGATATAGAAAGGTCGCAGTTAACCCTGCGGCCTTTTTTATTTTACAGAAAATCCAGGTGTCAATTTTTAATTCCCTCCCATAGGAGGGGGCGGCTGTATAATGTAGTGGCAGGAAGGGGTTTTAGTCGCCATGAAACTCCTCCCTACCGGAACGTGCAATCGGCGCTCTTTAGCGCCCGGAGAAGTTTCTCGTTATTTTTCCTTTGGATAGGCTGCATAAATATGCTCGTCCATCACCACACCGCGTTTGATCACCGATTGCCTGATAATACCTTGCTTTTGATATCCGGCTTTTTCAAGCACCCGCATAGATCTCGTGTTTTCGCTGAATACAAAGGCTTGTACACAAATGGCATCAAGTTTTGTGAAAGCGTAATGTGTTAAGATTTTCACCGCTTCCACCATAATGCCCCTGCCCCAATGCTCCTCACTTAGCCAGTAGCCTATCAGTGGCGAATAGCGGTAAACATCACGGCGCAGTTCCAGCCCAATGCCGCCGGCTGCTTCACCATCCACCTCAATTGCAAAAGTGGTTAGCCGCTCCTGGCGGGTAATATGTTGCAGAAATTCTTCAGCATCAATAAGGGTATACGGATAAGGGAACCGATTAAGCAGGTACTTGCTTACGCTGGGGTTATCAGCGTGTCTCTGTAACGACGGTGCGTCTTGCATTCGCCATGGGCGAAGCTTGAAATTTGTACCTTCTAATTGCATATTTGTAACAATTACGGCAATAAAAATAGCAATCTTAGGTAAAGTGCTAAATTGCAGCGGCTAACTTACTCACATGAAACAGATATTTACCCTGTTGTTAGTTTTAACAGCATCAGGTACCATGGCGCAAAACCTTGCGCCGCTTACAGTAGAAAAAATAATGCGCGACCCAAAATGGATGGGAATCTCTCCCTCAGATATCCATTGGAGTGCTGATAGTAAAAAGATCTATTTCGATTGGAACCCCGACAAGGCAGTCCGCGATCAAACTTACGCTGTAACACCAACTGATCTAAAGCCTCAAAAGGTGAGTTTAACGGAGCGCCGGGATATGCCTGCAGATGGTAAATGGAACCGCTCGCACAGCATGGAGGTATTTGAAAAGGGCGGCGACTTGTACCTCTATCAGCTTTCAGGAGGCAAAACCATGCAATTAACCAATACCACAGAACGGGAGAGTGCGCCAACCTTTAATACGGATGAGACAGCGATAATTTTCACCCGTGAGAATAACCTTTACTACTTAAAACTTGCCAAAGGCGAACTGATACAACTTACAAACTTTGTAAAAAACGCAAGCGACAAGAAGCCTGCAAAAGATAACGAGCAAATTGCCTGGTTAAAAAAGCAGCAACTGGAGTTGTTTGATGTAATAAAGAAAGAGGCAAAAGACAAGAAGCTGGATTCAGTTGAGCGGGCAGAAAACGACGGTGACAAATTAAAAGAGATTGTTATCGGCGATAAACGCGTAAACTTTCAGCAGGTCAGTCCGGATGGCAGGTATATTACCTATCGTTTAACACAAGCTGCGGAAGGCGCAAAAAGTACCATTGTTCCTAACTATGTAACGACATCAGGTTTTACAGAGGACATCCCAAATCGTACAAAAGTAGGCGCACCGCAGCAATCAAGCGAGTTATTTATTTTTGATGTAAAGCGCGATAGTGTTTATAAAGTGATCACTAAAGACATCCCCGGAATAAAAGACATTCCTGATTTTTATAAGGATTACCCTAAGGAGTTAGCAGCTCTGAAAAAGGCCGATGCCGACCGCAAAGTTGACCTGGTAGGCCCTTACTGGAGCCCCGACGGAAAATACGCCATTGTTAACGTAGATGCACAGGATAATAAAGACCGTTGGCTGATGAAGCTGAATGCCGAGACCGGTAAACTGACCTTGTTAGACAGGCAGCACGATGATGCCTGGATAGGCGGACCGGGCACCGGTGCATGGTTCGGCAACAGTACCTTAGGTTGGATCGACAACACGCATTTTTATTACCAAAGCGAGGCAACGGGCTACTCACATTTGTACGTTGCCGATGTTGCCAACGGCACAAAAAAACAGCTGACAGCAGGTAGATGGGAAGTGCAAACGCTGCAGATCTCTAACGATAAAAAATCGTTTTACTTCACCGCTAATATGGAGCATCCGGGGATTACCCACTTTTATCGTATCCCGGTAACAGGTGGTGCCCCGGCAAAACTCACAGGCATGAAGGGGGGTAATGAGGTTACCCTATCACCAGATGAAAAATGGCTGGCCATACGTTACTCTTTCTCCAGCAAACCATGGGAGCTTTATGTGCAGCCTAACAAGGCTGGTGCAAAAGCGGTACAGGTTACCCGTTCAACCTCGCCTGAATTTGACTCTTATGCCTGGCGCGAGCCGGAAGTGATCAGCTTTAAAAACCGCAGCGGTAAGGATATTTATGCCAGGGTTTACGTACCTAAAAACGCCGATCCTGCCAAGCCTGCCGTAATATTCGTACATGGTGCCGGTTACCTGCAAAACGTGCATTACTGGTGGAGCAGCTATTTCCGCGAATATATGTTCAATAACCTACTGGCAGATAATGGGTACACGGTGATGGATATCGACTACACTGCCAGCTCGGGATATGGCCGTGATATTCGTACAGGTATTTACCGCCACATGGGTGGCGCCGATCTGGACGACCAGGTAGATGGCGCTAAACTACTGGTTGAGAAATACGGTGTAAATGCTAAGCACATCGGTATGTACGGCGGCTCTTACGGTGGGTTCATGACGCTGATGGCTATGTTCACCAAGCCGGATGTTTTTGCTGCAGGCGCAGCGCTCCGTTCAGTTACCGATTGGGCACATTACAACCATGGTTACACATCAAATATCCTTAACGAGCCATACACTGATGAAAAAGCCTACCGCGAAAGTTCTCCTATTTATTTTGTGGATGGCTTAAAAGGCCGCCTGCTGATGTGCCATGGCATGGTAGACCAAAACGTGAACTTTCAGGATATTGTGCGTTTAAGTCAGCGGTTGATAGAGTTGCACAAAGAAAACTGGGAATTAGCCCCTTACCCGGTTGAGGACCATAGCTTTGTACAACCCAGCAGTTGGACGGATGAGTACAAACGTATCTTTAAATTATTCGAAGAAACTTTAAAGAGTAAATAACAGCAAAGCCGCAATCCAAATTGCGGCTTTGCTGTTTATGAATTATATACTTGCCCCTGCCGAAGTATTGGTTTTCTTCATGGAGAGAATAAATACCGTTGCAATGATGAGCAGCGCACCAATCCAATCCATAAATTTAAAAGACAGGCCCAATATTACTACAGAAATGAGTGTTGCCGAAAGCGGCTCTGCCGAAGTAAGTACGCTGGCTTTTTGTCCGCCAATAAGGTGTACAGCTTGCAGATACAAGTAAAAAGGGAACAATGTGCCGAATATCACTACAAATAACGTGTTGGCATAAGTATAAATGTCCCACACGCCATCCGGCCTCCAGGGCGCTTTAACAAACGAAATGGCAACGCCGCCAATGAACAGTCCCCAGCCGATAACACTTACCGCGCTAAACTTTTTAAGCAGTGGCACGGGTAATAGTGTATAAGTAGCCAGGCTCACCGCCGATGCCATACCCAAGCCAAAAGCCAGCGGCGAAATATTTAAAGCCCTTAGGTTACCGTGCGTTACTAACAATATTGTCCCAAGCACGGCTAATGAAATGGCAAGGTACTCCTGCTTTACCAGGCGTTGCCCGTGGCGTATGGCAAGATAGATAGCGATCATCACCGGGGCAGAGAATTGCAGGATGGTTGCCGTAGCTGCATTAGAAAATTTAATGGCAGCAAAGTAGGTGTATTGTACGGTGAGCATCCCAAAAATGCCAAACATCAGCAGTTTGCTGCGCGATGGCTTATCCAGCCAGATGTTACGCACATCTTTGTCCTTCTTAGCAAGAGCAAATACCAATAACAGCCCGCCTGCCCCTAACATCCTTACAGACATTAGCCATTCAACGCTTATCTCTCTTTGCTGAAATAAAAATTGTCCGCATGTACCGGATATACCCCAAAGCGTAGCTGCTACCACAGCCATCATTATCCCTTTGCGGGTGTTGTTAGTTTCAATTGCCATGGCGCAAAAATAAATTGACAAACGTGCATTTTTTCATCAATTTTGAACTGTTTATGCAATTTTATTTCATATTTTAGCGGTTAAATGGAACTTTTAGACTCTTTAGATCATAAAATACTCGAAATACTGCAATTGAATAACTTAACATCGCAGCGCGAGATAGGCAATAAGATAGGGCTTTCTGCACCAGCTGTGCAGCGGAGGATAACCCGCATGCGCGAACTGGGCGTTATAAAAAAAGACATCGCCGTACTCAATCCGGAACACCTGGGGCAACTTATTACTATTGTTGTGCAGGTAGAGATGGAGGCCGATAAGGTAGAGATGGTCACCAAAACCAAACGCAAGTTTGAGCAAACGCCGCAGGTGCAGCAATGCTATTATGTAACCGGAGAAGCAGATTTTATGCTGATAGTAGTGGTAAGCAATATGAAAGAGTATGAAAAACTTACGCACGAATTGTTTTTTAATAACCCCGGCATACAGCGCTTTAAATCATCTATTTGTATGGATATTGTTAAAAGCGGCTTGGCCCTGCCGGTTCCCAAGTAATTATGATATGAAGATCTTTTGTTTGTTTTTGTTGATCTTATTAACCGCTTGTTCCCGGCCACAGCCGTCAACATCGAGGATCAGCTTATTGCTATCGCCCAATCACCGGTCTGTACAGTTTAATGGTTTAGATAAGTTGGTCATAGGAGAATTATCGAGAGATACCAATACCAAGGTATGGCAAAGCCTTGTGCCGGTTTACGCTATGCCCGCAGATACCGATCTCAAAAGTTATCAGCCGATACAGCCAGGTAGATACGAGGTAAAGGATTCGATCATTACTTTTACACCGGATACGCCTTTCGTAAAAGGAAAAACATACTTTGTGCGTAACTATCAGCTTGATGCAGCCAATCATCTGTCAGACTATATACGGGGCGGTGCCAAAGTTGGCTCGCGTAAATACATCGATTTGATTTTTAAGCCCTAAGGCTTTGAAATTATCTTGAAACATGTTATATTTGCATTGAAAATTAAAAAAGAGGGGGCGATTAGTCCCCTCTTTTCTTTTATCGATCAATTTTTCCTGGCGTAAAAACGGGACGAAAACACAACGATAATGAATATTGAAAAGCGAGTAACAGAGCTGGTTGAAGAGAAGTTAGCAGAGTTGCCCAACATCTTTCTGGTTGATGTAAAGATGCACCCGAACGGTAAGTTGATGGTGTTGGTAGACGGAGATAGCGGTGTAGGAATTGCCGATTGTGCAGCCATCAGCCGCCATGTTGGCTTTCATCTGGAAGAAGAGAATGTAATAGAAAATGCCTACAACCTTGAGGTATCATCGCCCGGAGTAGATGCGCCGCTGAAGTTGACAAGGCAATTTACCAAGAACATTGGCCGCAACCTGAGTATAAAAATGGATGACGGCACTAAACGTGAGGGTAAACTAATTGCTGCAGGCGATGAAGCTATACAGATAGAGGAGACCATAAAGCAAAAAGGAAAAAAAGCAGAAATTGTGGAAAGCACAATCCCGCTTTATAAAATAACAGAAACAAAAGTTTTAATATCATTCAAGTAATAAGAGAAGATGAGCAATATTAATTTAATTGATTCTTTTCAGGAGTTTAAAGACTTCAAGAATATTGACCGCCCAACCATGATGAGCGTACTGGAAGACGTTTTCAGAAGCATGATCAGGAAAAAATACGGCACAGACGAAAATTGCGACGTAATTGTAAACACCGACAACGGTGACTTAGAGATATGGCGCACGCGTGCCGTAATGGAAGATGGTTTTAGCGAGGATGATGACCTTGAAATTGAACTGGCAGAAGCACACAAAATTGATCCTGACCTGGAAGTTGGCGACGATTTTATTGAGCAGATCACTTTAGAAAGTTTTGGCCGCCGCGCTATTTTGGCAGCACGCCAAACATTGGTTTCAAAAATTCTGGAATTGGAGAAAGACGAGATCTTCAAAAAATATAAAGACCGCGTTGGCGAAATTGTTACCGGCGAAGTTTACCAGGTTTGGAAAAAAGAAACCTTGGTACTGGATGATGAAGGTAATGAGTTGCTGCTTCCAAAAACCGAACAAATTCCTGCAGACTATTTCAAAAAAGGCGATAGCGTACGTGCTGTAGTAAGCAAGGTGGATATGATGAACAGCAACCCCAAGATCATTATTTCACGTACTGCCCCTGAGTTCTTACAGCGTTTGTTTGAGCTTGAGGTGCCGGAAATATTTGATGGGTTGATCACTATCAAGAAGATCGTTCGTGAACCGGGCGAGCGTGCAAAAGTTGCCGTTGAGTCTTACGATGACCGTATCGATCCGGTTGGTGCGTGTGTGGGTATGAAAGGTTCGCGTATCCATGGTATCGTTCGCGAGTTGAAGAACGAGAACATTGACGTAATTAACTACACCAATAACATACAATTGTACATTCAGCGTGCCTTATCTCCGGCAAAGATCACTACAATTAAGCTGGACGATGAGAAAAAAACCGCTGCAGTTTACTTAAAACCAGATCAAGTGTCATTAGCCATCGGTCGTGGTGGCCATAACATAAAACTGGCAGGTAAATTGACAGGCTATGAGATTGATGTTTACCGTGAGGCAGATGAGCATGATGAGGATGTGGACATCGAAGAATTCTCAGACGAAATTGATAGCTGGATATTAGACGAGTTTAAACGTATTGGTTTAGATACGGCAAAATCGGTATTGGAGCTATCTGTTGGCGAATTGGTTAAACGTACCGACCTGGAGGAGGAAACGGTAAAAGAAGTTTTATCAATTCTGCAGGCTGAGTTTGAATAAAACCGAATAACAAATTAAAAATCGTATTTTTGCGATAATTAGAGAGAAAATTTAATAAATGTCAGAAGACAAATCCATAAAATTAATTAAAGCGGTAAAGGAACTTAACATTGGTATGGGTACCATTGTCGACTTTCTTGGATCAAAAGGTTACAAAGTAGAAAAGCAGCCTATGGCCAAGTTAGATGGCGAAATGTACAACGTGCTATTGAAGGAATTTGCTGCTGATAAAGTTATTAAGGAGGAGGCCAAACAGATCAGTATCGGAAAGATCAGGAAGGAGGAAGCCCCTGCGGCTCCCGAGCAGCGCCCTGCAGAGCAGCGCCGCAACCGTGATTTTGAGAACGAAGAGATACTGATCAAAAATGCAGGCCAGTTTACTTCGACGCCTGCTGAAAAGCCAAAAACGGCAGCTCCTGCAGAGGAGAAAGCCGAAGAACGTAACGAGGCGTTACCGGGCGTTAAGGTAGTTGGTAAGATTGACCTTAATAATTTGAACAAGCCGGCTGCGAAGCCTGCCCCGGAAACAAAGCCCGAGCCCGTTGTTGAACAGGCTCCGGAAGCTCCTGCTGCACCTGTTGCTGAGAAAGCACCGGAGGTTGAGAAGCCACAAGCAGCTGAACCCGCCCCTGCACCTGTTGTTGAGAAAGCCGTTGAGGTTGAGAAACCGAAAGCGCCTGAACCTGCACCAGTTGCCGTAGCCGAGACGCCTGCACAAACACCTGTTGCAGAAGTTGCTGAAGATGATGAAGTGATCCGTGCCAATGCTGAGCGCCTTTCGGGCCCTAAGATCATTGGTAAGATACAATTGCCTGTTGAGCAGCCAAAACGAGGCGGCCCGGTGGCATCATCATCCAATGCGCAAAGCAACGCCGATCAAAAACGCAAACGTAAGCGTAAAGAAGGTGGTGGTAACCAACAGCAACCGCTTAGCGGCACCATCAATCCAAATCGTCCGGATTTCAGGAACAGGCCGCCGCAACCGCAAGGTGGTGGCAACGCTAACCGTCCCGATTTTAGGAATAACAGGAATGCGCCGCCTTCAACACCAAAAGAAGAACCTTCAGAAAAGGATATACAAGACCAAATTAAGGCAACCCTTGCACGCTTAAGTGGTGCAGGTAAGTCTGGTAAGTTCTCACAGCGCGCTAAGTTCCGTCGCCAAAAACGTGACGACGTAGCTGCAACTGCTGAAGAACTGGCAATGGAACAGGAGCTTCAATCGAAAATATTGAAGGTTACCGAGTTTGTTACGGCAAACGAGTTAGCATCAATGATGGATGTTCCGGTTACGCAGATCATTGGTACTTGTATGAGTCTGGGTATGTTCGTGTCTATCAACCAGCGTTTGGATGCAGAAACCCTGAGCATTGTTGCTGATGAGTTTGGCTACCAGGTTGAGTTTGTGAAACCACAGGACGAAGAAGCTAACCTTGATCAACCGGATGATCCGGAAGACCTGGTTCCGCGCTCTCCTATCGTGACCATCATGGGCCACGTTGACCACGGTAAAACATCATTGCTTGACTTTATTCGCAAAACCAATGTTATTGGTGGCGAGGCAGGTGGTATAACCCAGCACATCGGGGCTTATGAAGTAACCCTGCCGGAGAATAAAGGAAAGATCACCTTCCTGGATACACCGGGCCACGAAGCGTTTACCGCTATGCGTGCACGTGGTGCACAGGTTACAGATATTGTTATCATCGTAATTGCTGCTGATGACAGCGTGATGCCGCAAACCCGCGAGGCTATAAACCACGCGCAGGCTGCCGGTGCACCTATCATCTTCGCATTTAATAAAATTGATAAACCGGGTGCCAATGCCGATAAGGTGCGCGAGCAGTTATCAGGTATGAATATCCTGGTTGAAGAATGGGGTGGTAAATACCAAACCCAGGAAATCTCTGCAAAGAGCGGCTTAAACATCGACCTGTTGTTAGAGAAAGTATTGCTTGAAGCAGAGTTGTTAGAACTAAAAGCTAACCCTAACAAACGTGCCGTTGGTACCGTAATTGAAGCCGCCTTAGATAAAGGCCGCGGTATTGTTACCACTGTATTAGTACAGGCCGGCCGTTTAAAAGTGGGCGACCCTATATTAGCAGGTTGCTACAGCGGCCGTGTTAAAGCATTAACCAACGAACGTGGCCAGCGTGTAGAATCTGCAGGCCCGTCAACACCGGTACAGGTATTGGGTATGCAGGGCGCACCAACCGCGGGCGACAGGTTCAACGCACTTGACAGCGAGCCGGAAGCACGTGAAATAGCTAACAAACGCCTTCAATTACAACGTGAACAAGGCCTGCGTACGCAGAAACACATCACGCTGGATGAGATCGGTCGTCGTTTGGCTGTGGGTAACTTTAAAGAACTTAACGTTATTGTTAAGGGTGACGTGGATGGTTCAATCGAAGCGTTATCAGATTCATTGCTGAAACTATCTACAGAACAGATACAGGTTAATATCATCTCTAAAGCAGTTGGCCAGATCTCCGAGTCGGACGTCTTGCTGGCATCAGCATCAGATGCGATCATCATCGGTTTCCAGGTTCGCCCATCGCAAAATGCGCGTAAACTGGCCGAGCAGGAACAGATCGACATCAGGTTGTACTCTATCATCTACGACGCGATCAACGAGATCAAAGCGGCGATGGAAGGTATGCTTGCACCAACGTTTGAAGAGAAGATCGTTGCTAACGTTGAGATCCGTGAGACATTCAAGATCAGCAAGGTAGGTACTATTGCAGGTTGCATGGTGTTAGATGGACAGATCAACCGCAACAGCAAGATCCGTATTATCCGCGATGGTGTGGTAGTACATACCGGTGAGCTGGCTTCATTGAAACGTTTTAAAGACGATGTTAAAGAAGTTAAGCAAGGTTACGAGTGTGGTTTGAATATTGCCAACTACAACAACATTGAAGTAGGTGACATAGTTGAGGCATACGAAAACGTAGAAGTAAAACGTAAACTGGCATAAGCCGGGTTAACAGATAAATGGAAAGGACGGCTAAACAGCCGTCCTTTTTTGTTTAAATTTTTTTTGCCTTTCAAATTCCCTCGCTACATCCGCCAATTGGCGGATGATAATCGCGCAGGCTCGTGTCAACAAACTATGTCATTGCGAGCGATAGCGTGGCAACCTCCTCGCAATGACATTTTGATACATCTAAAGCGTAAACACTACCTTAAAACTCACATTCCTTCCCATATTATAGATTCCCGACCGGCCATTGGGTGAAGCAGTGTAATATTCAAAATATTTTAAACGATTGAGGTTAGATTGATAAGCCACATCAAACAGATTATCTGCCTGGATAAATAACTCGCATATCGGTTTGCCTGATTTCCGTTTGATAGTTGAACCCACACCTGCATGTGCTAAAGTATATCCAGTGGTGGGCGTTTCGGTATCGTTTAAGGCGTAGAAACGGTTTTGCGCCGCGAAAAAATCCAATCCTGTTCTTAACCAGAATTTGGAGAACCATCCCAAACTGGCATTCCATTTAAATTTAAGATCAGACTGCCAATGCAAAGGAGGAATGAAGGGGAGATACTTAGCTGCGCCGTTACTTTGTTCAATAAGCTTTTGGTTTTTATTCAACCCAATTACATAAGCCAGGCTATTATCAAACTCAACCCATTTTGTAGCCTGCGGATGCAGATTAAATGTAAATTCTGCACCATATAAACGCGCTTTTGATTGCTGGTACTGGTAAGTGGTATTGCCGGGGACGATGATTACCGGGTTTCCGTTCTCATCATTCAAGCGCGATTGGTAAATGTAATTCTCTATGTTGTTGTTAAACACTTCCAGCGCAAGGTCTGCGTTTTTTAAGTAGGCAATAAAGCCAAGGTCCTGCTGCAGGCTAAACTCCGGTTTAAAGTTTCGGTTACCCAGGTAAACAATATGTGCACCGGGGTCGAGGCCATTACTGCCTATCTCGGTAATATTTGGTGCACGGTAGCCCCGGGCAATATTTGCCTTCAACAGCACGTGTTCACTAATGTTATAGGTAAACCCTAAACTGCCGGAGATGCCGTAATAATTATGGCTGAATGCCGGAAACTGCAATTTCCCAGCCGGGTCACTGGCCGATACCTTCTGCTCAAAACCGTTAGTGGGGTTTGATCCCACATAAAAATCATTCCAGTTGATGTGTCGGGTATCATAACGGATCCCCCCGGAGATATCTACTTTGCCAAATGTCTTCTTGGCGAAGGCGAAGGCTCCGATATCAAATAACCCATAATCGGGGATGGGAAAATCTGTTGCATCCTTGCTGGCATTGTTTTGATAGATGCCGTTAAGGCCGAAAGATGTTTCCCAACCATGCCAGACCTGCGGACTGTAGCGAAAATCGTAATTAATGGTATTTAGCGTTACATATAATCCTGGCTGCTCTGGCTGCGTTGGATGGTTATATTCGCGACGAACGCTTTGCTGCCAGCCCAACGAAGTTGAAAAGATGCCGCTGCCGGCTTTTATCTCTGTTTTATTATATATACGATAATGTTGTATATGCTGGTGCAAAGGCGTAATACCGTATGAGGTAAGCCATTTAACAGGCGCAAAAGGGCGGTTCTTAATATCGTCATTTGCCCCCTCTGCTACCTGTATCGTAAACCTGCGGGTAAGCGAGTCGCGGCTACCATCTGGTATTTCCTGCTTGTTGTTATAAGCTGCAGCACTGAACTGTGAGTACCCCCAGGGTTTATCAACCCTTGCCATACCGGAGAATATATATTCCTGGTAAGCGGTATTGTAAACATAACCGTCTACCTTATTGTAATAGTTATGAGCCGTTTTGCCGGTTGCCCAAAACGCGTACTTCCAGTCGTTTTTTTTGTAGGCTAAGCCAAGCGAGGATGCTATAAGGCCGTTGTTGGTGTGGTATTCCGTCGTCCAATCCCCGTTAAGTTTGCCGTTCTCTCCGGCCGGGATGTACGGGATCAAGTTGATCACACCCGCCAGTGCATCCGACCCATAGGTTAAACTTGCAGGTCCTTTTATTACTTCAGCGCGGGCCATGGCATATTGGTCAACCTCAATACCGTGTTCATCGCCCCATTGCTGGCCTTCCTGGCGTATACCATCGTATAAGGTAAGCACCCTGTTGTATCCCAATCCCCTGATAAATGGCTTAGATATGTTGGGCCCGGTAGTTACGGCCGTTACGCCGGGCACGCCTTTGGTAATCGCATCTATGATGTTGGTGTTTATGCTTTGCTGTATTTCTTTTCTGGTGATAACCGCAATGGGAACGGGATTGCTGCGGAGCTCGGTAGCGCGCGATACACCGGTAACAATCACCTCGCTGAGCTTTGAGCTTCCCTCTTGCAATTCGGCGTTTTGGATAACGGTATCGCCTGATATTTTTACCCGGATGTGCTTTGCAAAATAACCAATGCTTGAGCATACCATTACGTATTCGCCGGGCTTTATGCCAGCCAGCTTAAATATGCCATACTGATCTGTAGTGCAGCCATATGACGTTCCTCGCAGGCTGACTGAAGCATAAGCAAGCGGATTGCCGGAAGCAGAAATTGTTCCCGTTAACACGCCGTTTTGTGCGTAAGTAGTGGCAGACATTAAGAATGAAGACAAAATTATTAAATAACGCATCGAATTATATTTTGAACAAACATATATATTAAATTTAATATGTTAAATAAATAAAATTAGGTAAGGCTAATTTTATTTATAACTGTAACTAATTGTTTATGTTTGTATAAGCAGATAAAAAAATGAACACCCTTTCAGAAGAGAACTATTTAAAATGCATTTATCGCCTTTGGCAGGACAAGGGACAGAAGATATCACCTACGGCAATTGCAGATGCACTGGGCAATAACCCGGCATCGGTTGTAGACATGATAAGAAAGCTTACCGATAAACAACTGATCAGCTACGACAAAAAGAAAGGCGTTGAATTAACCGCTCAGGGCCAAAAAGATGCAACCATGATCGTTCGTCGACACCGGTTATGGGAGGTGTTCCTGCTGGAGAAGCTGGGATATCATTGGGACGAGATACATGATATAGCCGAAGATCTTGAACATATAAAAGATGCAACACTTGCCGATAGACTGGATAAATTTTTGGGCTTCCCGGAATATGACCCTCATGGGGACCCTATTCCAAAGGCAAACGGAAAAATGGCCAAACGCTACTCTACCACCCTGGCTGATGTAAAAGTTGGCGGCAGTTGCCGTGTTGTAGCCGTTAGGGATACTACAAGTCAATTCTTACAATACCTACAGAAGCTTAGCATCAATATAGGCACCAAAATACAACTGCTGGAAAAAATCACCTTTGATAATTCGCTGGTGATCAGTATTAATGGAGAAGAGCCTAAGACAGTTTCCCAAAAATTTGGAGAGAGCCTGTTGATAGATATGTAAACGGAAAAAGCCATGGCGACTGACCATGGCTTTTTTGTATAGGAAACCTGTATACTTAATCTAAACTTATCTGGCGCTTAATGCTTTCTTCCAAAGAGATGAAAGTTTCGGTACGTTGTATACCGGATACGCTTTGGATCTGCTCATTCAACACCTCGCGCAGGTGGTTGGTATCATGACAAACAATTTTCGCAAATATGCTCCAGCTGCCGGTGGTGTAATGCAATTCAACAATTTCCGGTATCTTCTTCAGTTGTGCCACTGCATCGTTGTATTGAGAACCTTTTTCAAGAAATATGCCCAGGAAAGCGGTAACATCATAACCAAGTTTTTGCGGATTAACCTCAAGACTTGCTCCCTTTATCACTCCCATCTCCTCTAATTTCTTCATGCGAACATGGATGGTACCACCAGAAACGATCAGTTCTTTAGCAATTTCTGTATAAGGAGTGGTAGCATTCTTCATTAAGATGGATAAAATCTGTATATCCAGATTATCAATTTCTAAATTTTGAGGTTTCCTGTGAGGCATAATTTTAAATATCTTTATTTATAGACAAGTTTAATTAAAATAAAACTAAAAATAAAAATATTTTGTTGAAATATTTGCAAGGAAAAGACATGTCCGTTACTTTTGTATTAAGCAATTGACAGTTGCCGACCGTACTTTAAAATAAAAAACATTGTTGGGTGGTGAAATTTTTGGCAGACACACCTCCTTGTCCCGGTGGCGGAGAGCATAGGAAACCCGAAGCGGGCTAACTACTCCTTGAAGGTTCGAACCCTTCCCCAACAGCTATTAATAAGAAAGTACAAAGTTTTTGAATTTTGACTTTAAACTTTTGAATTAATACAATCCTGTAGGATGGTGAAATTTTTGGCAGACACACCTCCTTGTCCCGGTGGCGGAGAATAATGGGAAACTCTTAGCAATAAGAATAACCACTCCTTGAAGGTTCGACCCCTTCTCCTACAGCTCTTCTCATAATTTAGGTTTATAATTGGTTAGTAAAAGCTCCTGCCCATCAGGAGCTTTACTTTTATAAGAAGATTTCTAAAGCATTCAATTAAGTTATTAATGACATGATTGAAGTAACAAAACAGCAAAGCCGCGACGTATTATGCCGCGGCTTTGCTCATTATACAATAAGACACAGATCCGTTAGAAAAACTTAAAGCCTACACTCAAAGCCCACAGGTTTTGGCGCTGGCCAAAGTTTTGGTTTATCTTGGTAAGGCCACCTTCATATCTAAAATCAGCTGTAATATGCCCGATATCAATACCCGCACCGGCCTGGAAACCCAATGTGCTTTTCTTATAATCACCAAAATCGTTATACGCACCACTCACGTTATCGCTAAAACTCTGGTTTTTATCAAGCAGATAGCTGTAAACGGGGCCTGCCATCACTCTAAAATTGAGGTTGTCTCCGCCCCAGCCTTTACCTACCAATAGCGGTAAGTTAAGGGATGTGAAAGTTACTTTACCGTTTGCGGTAGTTGTGCCGTTGTTATTATTAAAATCAAATTTACCACCGCTGCTGCCCAGGTAAAGCTCGGGCTGTAAATACAATTTGCTGCCAAAACGCGCAAAAGCCCCTACCTGGTAGCCCGTTACTGATGATTCACTTACATTATCGGCGTTGATCTTTGAAAAATTGATGCCTGCTTTTGCGCCCAGCGAGAATTGGGCTTTGGCGCTAAACGCCGCTGCTAAAATAATAGCAAAACTTAAAAGGTACTTTTTCATAGTTGTTAGTTTTAATTACCGCTTATGCCATTGCTTAGGCAGTCTAACCTGTACGTAAAGCATAATTGGTTGTTGGTAAAACGTTTTGATGCGCATTTATGTTAAAAGTTTAACGCGATGCAACATCTTAAACGTTAAGCGGTGCGTTTTTTATATTTTTGCTTCAACAAATTCTTTTTATGGCAGAGATCACTATAAGCGATAAGGACTGGAAGCGCGTTAAAATAAAGCTTCAGCGAAAATACAATCACCTTACCGACGAAGAACTACAATATACCGCAGGCCAGGAAGACAGCCTGATAAACCGCATAGCAGAACTGGTGAACCGCGACAGGGAGTACGTGGTTTTCACTTTAAAAAAAGCGCTTGTAAATATTGATACTAACAGGCTGTAAAAACAGTTTATAGTAAAAAGTCGTTCGGCTTTTTATATATTAGGGTTCATGCGCTTACCTATGAAGGAAGAACGTACATTAAATCGATTAAAAAAACCTGCGCTTTGTGTGGGTGCCTTAGGCTTAGCTATAGGGCTATGGAGCTTTCAGGACGATCTCTTTCAGATATCAAAGAACCTTGATGTATTTGCATCGGTATATAAAGAGGTAAATCTTAATTACGTAGATGACATTAACTCGGCCAAGCTGGTAAAAACCGGTGTTGATGCTATGCTTGATGGCCTTGACCCATACACCGAGTTTGTACCCGAGTCTGAAGTAGAGGATTACAAATTACACTACGTTAGCACGCAGTACGGCGGCATAGGTGCAGGAATTTTCCTGAGGGATAACAAAGTATTTATCTCTGATATCTTTGAGGGATTTGCTGCGCAAAAAGCAGATATACGCCAGGGCGATCAGTTACTTAAGATTAATGACATTGACCTTGCCGGCAAAACCAACGATCAGATAAGCACCCTGCTCAAAGGTTCAAAAGGAGCTGCTGTTAAGCTTTTACTAAAACGCGGCGAAGAAGCGCCCGTTGTTAAAAACATTGTTAGGGATGAGATAAAACAGCCAAACGTAGTTTATTACGGCATGGTTGACGGCAATATGGGCTACATTAAACTGAATAAGTTTTTAGAGAACTCTGCCGATGAAGTAACCACAGCATTAGTAGCGCTTAAAAAGAACAATCCCAACGGCATTATTCTCGATCTTCGTTCAAATGGTGGCGGTATCTTACAGGAAGCTGTAAAAATTGTTAATCTTTTCGTAGCAAAAGATGTACTGGTAGTGTCGCAAAAAGGAAAGATAAGAGGGAAAAATTTCAGCTATAATACCGTGGCTACACCAATGGAACCTAATTTACCTCTCGTGGTGGTGGTTAATGGTCGCTCGGCTTCAGCATCAGAGATCACGGCAGGAGCGTTACAAGACTTGGATAGGGCTATTGTGATCGGTCAGCGCAGTTATGGCAAAGGCCTGGTGCAGCAAACGTTTAATCTTCCTTATAATAGCCTGGTGAAGATCACGGTTGCAAAGTACTACATTCCATCTGGCAGATGTGTGCAGGAACTTGATTATGCCCACCGTAAAGACGATGGTAGTGTGATCAAGGTAGCAGACTCATCCATCCACGAGTTTAAGACCCGTAATGGCCGTTCTGTTTATGATGGAAGCGGTATCTATCCGGATATCCCGGTAAAGCAGGAGCGCTTTGCTAACATCACCTCAACACTGATAAGCAAGTTATATATTTTTGATTATGCAACCTTATATCGCACCGCTCACCCGCAGCCAATTGATCCAAAAACTTTCAGGCTGACGGATGCTGATTATGCAGATTTCACCAAATACCTGCAAGGCAAAAATTACACTTACACCCCGGTATCTGAAAAGATATTAAAAAATCTTAAAACTGAAGCTACAAAAGAAAAACAGTTTACCCAGATACAGGCAGAGTATGATGCTTTGAAAGCCAAGATGGCAAGCAACAAACAAAGCGACCTGCAGATGCATAAGGATGAGATAAAGCAGGTGCTGGAAAACGAGATATCATCCCGCTATGCTTATGAAAAAGGCCGTTACGAAGCCAACTTTAAATACGATAAAGAGTTGGCAGAAGCTGTAAAAACCATGCAAAGCAAAACCCAATTGGCATCTATCCTAAAAGGTGAAGGGAGCTTTAAAGTGATAGGTAAACCAGTGTTGGCAATGGCCGGTAAAAAGGAGAAGGAAGACAACGACTAAAAGAATAAAGTGCTTTATAAAGGGGTGGCGTATAACACGTTACCCTTTTTGTTGTTAAATGGTGTTGTAACATCGATGCTACAAACTAAACCGTTTATTTAGCGTTAAGTCATATCTACAAAATCTATACAGATATGAAAAAGATGATTTTAGCAGCGGCGATATTTTTAAGCTGCGCAGCATACAAACAAGACGCAAAAGCGCAAATTAGTTTAAACATTAATATAGGCAGCCAGCCTGATTGGGGCCCCGTTGGCTATGATCATGTAGATTACTACTACTTGCCGGACGTTGGTGCTTATTATGATGTACCTGCTCACCAATATGTATATTACGATGATAATTCATGGGTACGCAGAGCATCTTTGCCAAGCAGATACAGCAATTACAATTTGTACAATGGCTATAAGGTGGTAATAAACGAACGCCAGCCCTGGTTAAGCGACAACGTGTATCGTACTAAGTACGCGGGTTACCGTGGCCGTGGCGGACAGTCGATCATTCGTGATAGCCGGGATGTAAAATACCGTGATCATTGGATGGCCAATAAAGAAAGGCAGGCTTATCACAAAGAGATACAACGCGATCGCAAAGATGCCCGTAAGGACTACAAAGAATATCGTAAAGATGTAAAACGATATGAAAAAGACCGCAAGCACGGACATTAATTTATTAAGAGTTATATAACAGAATTAAGGGTTGCCATAATAGGCAACCCTTAACTTTTACACTGCAGATACTAACCTTTGTTTAAAAAGGTTAGTCAAATTATACAACCTTTGGCACGGATTTTCGTTGAAAGACAAAAACATTTAACCTATGGATAATTTGAAAGGAACGCTGCATGCACGTGTGCATAAGTGGATGGATGCTATCGGCTTCAGGCTCAATGCATCACAAACGAGCGGAAAGAGTAAAGTGACAACCAATCATTATTTCTTTGAAACCTTTAATTTTTTTGAAAGGGAAAAAGATAACGACCATTCAAAGGCTAGGTTTCTGTGCTTTGATATGTATGGAGAGAAAATGAATGTTAAAACCCTGCTCGATCTTCAGACTGCTTTTTTCGACAATATAAGTCAGTTAAAATAGATGTGTAAAAAGAAAGCCGCCAGTATAAACATGGCGGCTTTCTTTAATTTGAGCGTCTGCATTTACCACGTTTGTGGCCAGCAGTTGTTATCCTGCTTAGGTGCGGCATCGTCTGTTAAACGGCCCGGCATACCGGCAGACATATTTACCACAGGGCGCGTTGGGTTAAGTGCCTCCTTGATACGCAGGCGCAGATCTGCATAATGTGCTGCAGTAAGAGCATCTCCACCAGCAGGCAGGCTCTTGCTTATCTTAGCCAACTCTACACGAACCATAGGCCTGATATCTGATAAGGCAATATTTATAGGTGTCATCCCCATGTTAGCAAGTTGTGCAGGCGGTACACCCGGGAAGCTACGACTTGCATCATCATTAAGCAGATTTTTAAGGTTATCTACATAGCTGCGTTGCAGGTTACGTTTAAACTCATCCGGTTTTACTTTACCAAATATACCTGTACGCAGGTCATCAAACAGGTTATTTACGGTGTAAGCATTTAAGCCATTCTTTGATTGGTTATCATACATACGCGCCAAACGTGAAGGGTTAAGCACATTAGCAACAGCGTTTACCTGCACCGCCTTAATGCGATTTAAGGTTACACCGTTATCAAATTTACCAAGCTCTTCGCGGTTTACCAGCCAGGTTGGTGTGGTAAATACCTGCTGGTCTAAGAACATGACCGCATCGTGCTGCAGGTTTTTATTGACGAACCCATAAACCGGACCTTTCTGATCGTAGGTTTTAAAGTTTTCGTTCATGCCGCCTATGTTTGTAGTTACGTGACCAATGTAACGATTGTACTGGCCAATAACTTCGTTGTATAATGTCTCAACATCATCATACTCTTCGCCTTTTTGGTAGGTCCATTTCTCAATGTTTGGCAATATGCGTTTTAGGTTAGCAATACCATAGTTGCTTGCTTTCATAGCGTTATCGCCCAAGTCCTCGTTTTGCAGGCGCGGATCGATAGATGTACCCTGGCGGCCATAGTAATAAAGCGGGTTGCCTGCTTTAGCCTTAGTCCAGGTATCAAGCGTTTCCTTTTCCTGCTGGGCCGTTTTATTGCCCGGGAAGTAGCTGTAACCCCATTTGATAGACCACAAGTCGTACTCGCCAATTTGCGGATACAGGTGTGTTACGCCATCGCCTGGTTGGGCAATATAATTAAAGCGCGCATAGTCCATAATAGATGGCGCTGTACCATGCTTAGCAGTAAAGGTTTTAGAGCGTAAAGAATCAACCGGGTAAGCATAGCTCGATCCAAAGTTATGTGGCAAGCCAAGCGTGTGGCCTATTTCGTGTGATGACACAAAGCGGATCAGTTCGCCCATTTGTGCATCAGTAAATTTAGCCATGCGTACGTTAGGGTTAACCGCTGCGGTTTGGATGAAGAACCAATTACGTAGCAGGCTCATTACGTTATGGTACCATCCTACGTGGCTTTCCAGTATCTCGCCCGTGCGGGGGTCTGAAATGTGCGGACCATAAGCATTTTGCACGTCTGAAGCAAAATAGCGGACTACGCTGTAGCGCGCATCTTCTGTACTAAACTCGGGATCTTCTTTTGCTGTTGGAGCTTCTTTACCAACTATGGCATTTTTAAAACCTGCGGCTTCAAAAGCTTTGTTCCAATCATTTATGCCTGCAATTAGATATGGCACCCATTTCTTCGGCGTAGCCGGATCAATGTAGTAAACTATCTGTTTCTTAGGTTCAACCAATTCGCCACGGGCGTATGCGGCCTCATCTTTTGGCTCAAGTTTCCATCGGTGGATATATGCGGTAACCTCAGCTTTTTGAGCATCGGTGCCGTAGTCAACCTGCCGCTGCCCAAAGTAGCCGATGCGTGAATCATTTAACCGCGCTTTCATCGGCGTTTTAGGCAACAGCAGCATAGAAGTATTGAACTCAAAAGTTAACGCTGCATTGCTATTATCTGTCGGCGATTCGCCTGCACGGAAGGTTTTAAGTGTACGAACCTCAAGATTTATAGGGAAGCTCTTTACAGTATCAATGTAAGAACGGCTGTTATCTATACCGGCTAATTTGTACTGTTTTTTTATTGCATCCGGAGCGCTGATGGCAGCGATATCTCCGTTGTAGAAATCGGTAACGTCAATCAAAACACCAGTAGTGTCTTTGTTGTACGCTTTGATGTCAAAGGCAGCCAGAACAGCATCAAGATTTGAGTTTTTTACAGATTGGTACATGTCTGATGTGCTATCAGCCCGTACAGAGTAGCTTGGCACACGCACAAATACCTGTTTATCATGGCGCTGCCATTTCCAAACCTGATCGTTAACTTCTTCGCCACCATACTGCTGGCCAAATGATTTTAAACCAACCGGCGTTTTTACAAAGCGGGTTACCACCAGCATTTCGCGGTTTAAAAGGCTATCAGGTATCTCAAAGTAATACTTACCATCTACTTTGTAAGTGGTGAAAAGGCCTGTATCGCCTTTAGTTTTACCAACAAGATCGCTGAATTTTTTGATGCCTTCTTTTTTACCGGCACCAACGGTTGCAGTTGCTGTAGCGCTACCGCCTGGGGTTGTAGTAGTTTTTAAGGTAACAGTGCTACCGGCCTGCTTTTTTGTGGCACATGATGATGCCAATGCCGCCGCCGCGATAGCTGCTACCTGTACATACGTTTTTAAACGCAGAGAGGTGGTCATGTTTTAATTAATTAGGGTTTTAGTAAAGAGTAAAAATATCTATTTATTCAGATATTAAGCGCAACATATTTATTACCAAAGCCAAATATTAAAACTGGCGTCTAAGATTAATAACAACCCTATCCCGGCGCCCATCATGAAAAACTTCGAGCAGCAAACTTTTACCCGGAGTTTTAAAAAAATTATCTATTTCTTCGGTCGTCATCCTGGCTACCGGTTTAAAATTTATCGAGAGGATCTCGTCACCTGCCAGCATGCCAATATCATCAGCTGCCGACTTTGGAGCTACCCGAGAAACTACTACACGTGAAAGATCTTTTCCAGCTAAGTAATATTCTATCCCGCTCATATCATGTTCAAACGGGGCGCTGAATGTTTTACTGGGTTTTATATACATGTAACCATTAGTATAGTCTAACCCGATATTAAACTTTTTTAAGATGTCCATGCCAATATTGCCATCCCGGGCCACAACAGATCTTGATTGATAATCGGCTGAGGGGAAAGCTGTGATGACATTCTTAAGTTTATATTTACCTAATTCGACGCCTTTTATGCGGCTTAAGTAGCCGGATATCGGCCCGTTTAACGCTATCCCTAAATTTGCAGGGAAGGCATTTTTGGGCAGACCATATTTTTTGATCATATTCTCTATCGAGATAGGATGCCCCGCCCCAAGGTCGATTACAAATTTGTTAAAAACCGCCGTTCCATCAGGCATGGTAACATAGGTTTGCAGGTATGGTTTATGTTCTTCTATAGTGATAGGTATCTTTTGGCTTCGCTTTAGCGGTTTCAGCTCATTGGGCCTGTAAACGGTTAAAAGGCTGTCGTTAAAATTGATGTTGACGCCCAGTGAATTAAAAAACTCGTAACCAAGCAAGCCATGAATAGGCATACCAATATGCCCCGAAAGATCAAACAAATCGGTCTTCAAAATCGCGGCAGCAACACCGTTACTTACCAGGCCGTCTATCCCGATATTTAAGGCTGGGGTAATAATGGCTTCAGAGGCATCTGCATCTCCCAATCCATTTAAGCGAATGAACCGGGATGGTACGATATTAAGCGTATCAATTAAGGTATGGTCGGTAATGATCATTAGACCAACACCGGTATCCAATATAAAGTTAAATGGCCCCTTGTTATTAATGCGCATTTTAACAATAATGGCATTGCGTATCATCTTAAAGGGCACGGTTACTTTTTTCCTGCCGGGTTCAAGTGTGAAGTACTGGGCACTTGCAAACTTAAAAGCACACGAGAGCAAGGCAGTAATAAAAAGGGCCTTTATGCAAACACTTATGGCTCTCCCGGCTAACACTGGTAATAATTGGTAATGCTAAATCTACATTTAAAATTTGTAAATTAAACATTGCCTCTTAGCGTTATGTCGGCTTCAACATTTAGGAGAAAAATCTATTTTTTGTCTTCCTCTTCAGTATCGCATTTAAGTTTTCCCTGTAGCTCGGGGTTTTGAACAGGTATTGTATTTAATCTCCGCTCAACCTCGGTTTGTTGGATAACAACCGCATATTCTGCAGGTTCAATATGGCTACCTTTTGCTTCGGCATAAACTTGTGTAAATTCTGCACCAATGTATAAGATGGCCGCAGTGTAGTATATCCAAACCAGGATAACGATAATAGAGCCCGCGGTGCCGTAAATCGAACCTTGTGCAGTAAATTGAATATAAAGACTAATGATATATTGGCCAATGATGAATAATATGGCTGTAAATATAGCGCCCGAACGCACATCTTTCCACTTGATCTTAACATCAGGCAAAACTTTAAAGATGATGGCAAAAAGCACAGAAATAACCAGGAGAGTAATCCCGAAATTGACAGCGAAAATAAACGTTTCGCCGACAACATTGGCAATATCTTTACCTAATAACCTGGGTAAATAGGCCACCAGTTTGTCGCTTATAGCACTGATAACAATGTTCACCAATAAAGACGCAAGCAACAAAAATCCTAAACTCACTATTAGAGAAAATGATAAAAACCTGTTTTTAAGCAGTTTTACCCAGCCTCTTTTTGGTTTGGCTTTTACACGCCATATGGTATTCAGCGAATCTTGTATCTCTACAAAGATACTGCTGGCACCCAGCAGCAACGTTGCTATACTGATCACAAGGCCAATACCGCTTTTCCCGGTAATGTCCTGAGATTGAATAGTTTTTTGGATCTGCTGTATACCGTCTTTTCCTATGTATTGTTGAATTTGATCATAAAAATCCTGGCGATAGCTGGGGTCTTTTAAAAATATACCGGCTAAAGACAATATCAATAAAATAAGCGGGGCAAGCGAAAAAATGGTATAGTACGCTAAAGATGCGCTTAGTTTTAACCCATTATCATCAGAGAAACCACTAAAGGTAGCTAAGATTACTTTCCAAAGTTGTTTGAAATATTCTTTACTAAAAACTTTCATGTCAAAATTGAGATATATTTGTTATACACTGCATGTACCTATTTAACATACAAGTATGAAAAACGCGATAAGGCCTGTACACTTTTTTGGAGTGCTTTTACTTTGCCTTGTAATAAGCAATTTTAGTGCCTCGGCTCAAAAAACAACCATTTATTTGGTGCGGCATGCAGAAACCCCCATTACTTTGCCCAAAGCAGACGACCCTGCTTTAAGCCAAACCGGGCAGCAGCGGGCAAACGAATTAGCCAAAAAGCTAAAAGGGAAACACATCAAAGCTATTTACGTTACAAAGCTTAAAAGCAGCGGTTTAACCGCCCGGCCGTTAGCTGTTAAAGCACGGATATTACCGAGGGTTTATGAAGCAGACAGCGCAGGCATAAGATACCTTGCAAAGGCTTTGCTCAAAAATTTTCAGGGAAGTAATGTTTTGATAATTGCTGATGCCAACTCTTTGATGCCGTTGTTGAGCGCATTAGGTGCCGACACCCCTTTTGCTGCCGTTAGTGAACAAGATTATGATATGTTGTACACTGTGACCATTAAAGAAAACGGCGACACGGAGCTTGATCTGGATTACTATGGCCAAAAACACCATGAGAACGAGATCCCGGAAAAATACCTGCCGGAAATAAGTCACCCGGAGAATATACGCCCTTTTACGAATTATTAGAACGCATGACATGACACAGTGAAGATTCGCTTTACATCCTCATCCTTAATGATACCGACCTGCCAAGTGCCTGCACAAATTCAGGGTCTAAAACAGATTCGGGTTCGCGAAGTTTCCAAACATTGTTCTCTTTAATAAGGTGCAACTTTTCACCATTGAGCATCAGCTCAAGCTCTGTAGTATTCTTATTAATCAAGTTGCTGTTGATGATCTGGTAAACGTAGTCCCGATCATTAAATGTTATTCGTAGCGGTAATCCCATACACAATTCTTCTCTGTTGTAAAGTTAAATTTTATAACGAACCACGAAAGTCTATTTAAAAACTAAGTCCTTGAGGCTCAATGCTGATTCTGTAAGACAACAAAAAAGCCCCCTAAAAGGAGGCTTTTAATATGCTTAAAGCTTGGTTAGCTTATGCTTGTTCTTCTTCTAAAGCCATTACTTCGTCTACAAGGATGCGGCCGCAATGCTCGCAAACAATGATCTTCTTGCGCTGACGGATATCAGACTGACGCTGTGGCGGAATCTGGTTGAAACAGCCAGAGCAAGAATCGCGCTGAATGGTAACTACCGCCAACCCGTTTTTAGCGTTTTTACGCAGACGGCTATAAGCAGTTAACAAACGTTCTTCAATGTTCTGTTGCGCTTTTTCAGCAGCAGCAGTTAATTCGCTTTCTTCTTTCTCAGTTTCGGCAGTAATGGTACCTAACTCTTCTTTTTTCGCATCAAGGTCGGCACGGCGAGCGTCAAGATCAGCCTGTGCTTTTTCAAAAATTGTAGTTTTTGAAGCGATCTCGTAACCATACTCGCGAATTTTCTTTTCGCTTACTTGTATATCAAGACCTTGAATTTCAATTTCTTTAGAGATAGCATCGTACTCGCGGTTGTTTTTAACCTCGTTAAGTTGTGCTTCGTATTTTTTTATGTTAGCCTGCGAATCTTTGATCAGGTTTTTGCGGGTAACAATTTCGTCCTCAAGATCGTCAAGCTCGTTTTTTATTTTCTGGATGCGGGTTTCCAAACCGGCAACATCATCCTCAAGATCAGCAACCTCCATAGGCAGTTCACCCCTTACCTGGCGTATCCTGTCAATTTTGGTGTGGACGGTTTGCAGTTCGTATAAAGCTTTAAGCTTTTGTTCTATAGTTTGTTCCATTAAATAAAATATTTGACGGGGTTTGTATTCACTTTTGTTAAACGGATGGCAAAGTTACTAAATTTTTTCTGAATAATTTCGCACAATAGTTGCTGCGTAAATTGCTCACTTTCAAAATGTCCGATGTCTGCGATCACAATTTTTCCCTCGGCATCAAAAAACTCGTGATATTTGTAATCCGCTGTAATAAAAACGTCGGCACCGGCAGATATTGCATTTTTAAGTAAAAACCCGCCTGAGCCTCCGCAAACAGCAACTTTTTTTACCTGCCGATTGCGTAAGGCGGTGTGTTTTATCACCTTACAATCCATTGCTGCTTTAACTTCGCCTAAAAAGTCCAGCTCATCAACGGCTATTTCTAATTCGCCTATCATGCCACTACCAATTTGCTGGTGCTGGTTAGTTAAGTTGTACAAGTCGTACGCAACCTGCTCATACGGATGTGCCAATACCAGCGCCATAATGATCTTGCTTTCCAGGTTAGCCGGGTAAATAGACTCTATTCTCACTTCGTCTTCATGGTGGCGGGCACCTATCTCTCCAACGTAAGGCACACTACCCTCCCCCGCTTTAAAAGTGCCTACACCCTCTGCATTGAAACTTACTTCGCTGTAATTACCAATGTTGCCCGCTCCTGCATGGAAAAGTGCTTTACGCACCTGCTCTGCCTGGGCAACAGGCACATAAGTAACCAGTTTTTTTAACAGATTGTGTTTTGGTGCAAGTATGCGCGTATTCACCAAGCCTAAGGTTTCGCAGATCCTGGCGTTAACGCCTGTTATGATATTATCCAGGTTGGTATGAATGGCATACAAGGCAATATCATGGCGGATGGCTTTTTCTACAACACGTTCTACATAGGTTTTACCGTTAAATTTTTTAAGCCCTTTAAAAACTATCGGATGGTGCGATATGATGAGCTGGGAGCCCGTTGCTATTGCCTCGTCAACTACAGCCTCTGTACAATCAAGAGACACTAATGCCTGGCTGATCTCCTGATCAGGATAGCCTACAATAAGGCCGCTGTTATCATATTCTTCCTGGTAAGACAGGGGAGCAAGCGTTTCGAGGTAAGCAGTAAGCTGTGAAAGTTTCATAGTTTACTAAGGTAGCAAATTTCAGGTTTAGCCCTTCTTAATCTCCCCCTAAAGGCGAGAATTTAAAAAGTCCCTCTCCTTTGGAGAGGGGTTGGGGAGAGGCCAAAAAAAGACCAAAACAGTAGTAATATTTTCTTCGGGTGGTCCGCAGTCGACGTCAATTTACGGCGGGCTCCCAATTCTTACAGCTGTTTCGGCCTTTTAAAATTGGATAGGTTGTGGTAGATATAGGGTGGCTTATGCGTTTTGCTTTTTAACTTTCTTAAGGTCGCCAAGCAAAATGTTCATTAGCTCTTTGTCAAATTTTGTTACCAGTTTGTGTGTTTGTTTATTGTTAGTTTTCATTGTTTTAGGATTTGCGTTGATTTATATTTAAACTCTATGTATTAATAACCGATGCCCATTTTAACGATCTGGTAGCTTTCATAAGCCATTTTTTGGTTGTATTCGTTGGCTAATGAACGGTGGTTTATCAGGTCAACAATGGTTCCTATTAAACAAAAGCCACCGGTGAAAAAGTAAAGCAAGCCCATAACGGTTTGGCCCAGCATAAAGCGCTGTACACCGGCAATGCCTAAGAAACCTACCAGGGTGAATATTAAGACATCCTGAGGGCTTTTGCGCCTGCCTGAGTAGATCATGTAAAAACTTTCTTTTTGCTGATCGTTAAGATCTTTTGTTGCCTGGTGCAAAACTGTCATCTCTTCATTTGTGATGCCCGGTAATGACATATATGGGTTGTAAGTGTTCATGACTTTTACTTTTAGTTTGTGATTGATGATGTAAAGGTAATATCGCTACAAAAATGAGCCTATACAAAATAGGCGGCAACACTTAAACCCTCGGTAAGCGGAGCAAAATGTTCGGCGAAAAAGAGTGGATGTTTTTTACCGACCTTAATTAAACCTGTAATGGCGTGTGTTCAGTAATACAACTATCCTATAGAACAGCGCTAAAACCACAGGGATACCCAGCCAATGGGCATGAAACGACGATCTGATATCGCCATGAAATAAATAGGATATAGCATGTCCAAGTCCACAACCCGGGCACCATGTTAAACCTATAGCTTTAAAGGGGCATAAACTAAAATGGCCCTGACTTGCCGGGTTAGTAAACGCCAGGCAAACCAAAGCCACAGTCCATATTGTTAATTCTGCGTATCTGTTAAACAGCCGTTTAATCAACCCTGTTAGATTTTGTTGTAAGTAACAAAGATACCGCAAAAGCCTCTATTACACCAACAAGCAGGGCACCAAAAATACGGCCGCTAAAGCTTTGAAAACTGGTATCGTTGCCGCTATTATTTATATTGATAAACAAAATGCCACCGAAAACGGCTATAGCTCCGCCTACCAATAATATCTTAAAGCTTTGGATAAGCGCTTCTAAAAAGCCCATGTTTCCTTTAAGCTCCCCGTCCCTAAATCTCTTTACCCCAAAAAATAAGCCGATAAGCGGTATCAGCCCGGATACATATTCAATAGGTGCGGCCTTGCTTTCAGTGAGGTTATACCCTGCACTGCGCATTATAAACAGCCATGCAATGCTCAAAATCCCGATAAGTATCCCAAATATAACTGAGTTCTTCATCTCTGTAAAGGTTGTAAATGTGTGTATTGTGTATTTATCATTAAAAAGTAAACATAAGGTCAAATTGTTTGCTTTAAAATATGATAATTGGCTACAGGTGGCCAAGAAGATGTAATTACTTTATATTTGCACCGATTTGAACATCCGTGATATTTTAGAGCGATATAAGGCTGATGAACGGATAACCAGGCTGGCAAAAGCGTTAAATGCCGGCAAGAGTCCAAGAGTACAGCTGCGAGGTTTAGTCGGATCGGGAGATGCGGCCATGGCCACTGCATTGTATTTTTTGCAGCATAAGCACATGATATTTGTGTTGCCAGAGCGGGAAGAGGCTGCCTATTTCTTATCAGACCTTGAGAATTTAACCGGTAAAGATGTTCTTTTTTTCCCATCATCATACCGTAAGCCGTTTGAGTTTACCCAGCCAGACAGTTCCAACGTTTTGGCCCGTGCCGAGGTATTGAACGAACTGAACCACTCTACCGAGTATGGCCAACTGATTGTAACCTACCCCGAGGCATTGGCTGAGAAAGTGATCGATCGTTCATCATTAGAGAAAAACACCCTTGAGATCAGTGTCAATAATAAACTCAGCATCGATTTCATCAACGAATTTTTGGTTGAATATGATTTTGACCGCGTTGATTTTGTTTATGAGCCGGGCCAGTTTTCAATCCGCGGAGGCATTGTAGACATTTTCTCATTCTCGCATGACCTGCCTTACCGCGTAGAGTTTTTTGGCGACATGATAGAATCTATCCGCACTTTTGAGATAGAAAGCCAACTTTCTGTTGAACAGGTAAAGCAGATCACCATTGTTCCTAACGTGCAATCAAAGTTCTTAACTGAACACAATATTTCGCTGTTGGAGTATGTTGAAGCAGGCACGCAGGTATGGATAAAAGATGTACAGTTTACGCTGGATATTATCCAAAGCGGCCATAAAAAAGCAACCGCTTTATGGAAAGCTTTATCTGCCGAGGAAAAAAATCAAAACCTCGATTGGATAGACCCTAAGTTTGCTTTTACAGATGAGAAACTGATAGCCGACCAATTGCATGATTTCCCGCTGGTAGAGTTTGGCAAACAGTTTTTTTATAATGATGCGCAGGTGATCAATTTTGATATGCGCCCGCAGCCATCATTCAATAAGGACTTTAACCTGCTTATCCACAACTTTAAGAACAACGAGGCAGAGAAGATAGAAAACTTTATCCTTACGGACTCTGCCAAACAAGTTGAGCGTTTATACGCCATACTGGATGACCTGGATAAAACGGTAAAGTTTACGCCGGTAAATATTTCCATCCGCGAAGGATTTATTGACAGGGAACAAAAGCTGGCTTGTTACACAGATCACCAGATATTTGACCGTTATTATAAGTATAAACTTAAAAAGGGGTATCAGCGATCGCAAGCCATAACGCTAAAAGAATTACGAGATCTTAAGCCCGGCGATTTTATCACCCATATTGACCATGGCATTGGCAAATACGCCGGACTGGAAAAAGTGGAGGTTAATGGTAAAACGCAGGAAATGATAAGGCTTGTTTATGCTGATAACGACCTGCTATATGTAAACATCAACTCGCTTAACCGCATCAGCAAATACAGTGGCAAGGAGGGTACCCAACCGCGCATGAATAAGCTGGGTACCGACACCTGGGAACGTCTTAAGAAAACAACAAAAAAAAAAGTTAAGGACATTGCCCGCGACCTGATAAAGCTGTACGCCGTGCGTAAAGCCCAAAGCGGTAATGCGTTTTCGCCCGATAGTTACCTGCAAACCGAGCTGGAAGCTAACTTTTTGTACGAGGATACCCCCGACCAGGAAAAAGCAACTGCAGACTTTAAAAAAGATATGGAATCGCCGCACCCAATGGATCGCCTTATTTGCGGCGACGTGGGTTTCGGAAAAACAGAAGTTGCTGTAAGAGCGGCGTTTAAGGCCGTTGCCGATAGCAAGCAGGTGGCTATATTGGTGCCAACTACTATCCTGGCGGCACAACACTATAAGACCTTTAGCGACAGGCTTAAGGGGTTCCCGGCTAATATAGATTACATTAACCGCTTTAAAACCAGTAAGCAGATCAAAGAAACGCTTGAGAAGCTTAAGGATGGCAAAGTTGATATAATCATTGGCACACACCGTTTGGTGAGCAAGGATGTGAAGTTTAAAGACCTCGGTCTGATGATCATTGACGAGGAGCAAAAGTTTGGTGTAACTGTAAAGGAAAAGCTTAAACAGATGCGCGCTAATGTTGATACGCTGACGCTAACGGCCACACCTATCCCGCGTACGCTGCACTTTTCGCTGATGGGCGCACGCGACCTTTCTATCATATCAACACCACCGCCAAACCGCCAGCCGGTAGTTACCGAGCTGCATGTGTTTAATGATACCCTGATTAAAGATGCCGTGCAGTACGAGATAGAACGCGACGGTCAGGTATTCTTTATCCATAACCGCGTGGCAGATCTGCCGCAATTAGGCGCCCTGATCCATAAACTGGTTCCGAAGGCCCGAATAGGTATTGCCCACGGTCAGTTAGATGGCGATGCGCTGGAAGACGTGATGCTGAAGTTTGTGAACCACGAGTACGACGTGTTGGTAGCTACCACCATTATTGAGGCTGGTTTGGATATCCCCAACGCCAACACCATCATTATCAATCACGCTCATATGTTTGGGCTAAGCGACTTGCATCAGATGCGTGGCCGCGTGGGCAGGAGCAATAAAAAGGCGTTCTGTTATTTGCTTAGTCCGCCGTTGAGTACTTTGACAAATGAGGCCCGCAAGCGTTTGAGTGCCATCGAGGAGTTCAGCGATCTGGGGAGCGGCTTTAACGTAGCCATGCGCGACCTGGATATCCGCGGTAGCGGTAACCTATTGGGCGCCGAGCAAAGTGGCTTTATTGCCGAAATAGGTTTTGAGATGTACCATAAGATCTTAGACGAAGCTATCCACGAACTAAAAGACGAAGAATTTAAAGGTGTGTTCCCCGAGGAAAAGCCAAGGCCATATATCAGTTTTACCCAAATAGATACCGACCAGGAGATTCTGATCCCTGATGAATATGTAACTAACATCGGCGAACGCTATAATTTGTACACGGAGTTAAGCAAACTGGAAAACGAAACCGAACTACAAGCGTTTCAACAGCAACTGCATGACAGGTTTGGCCCGATACCTCACCAGGTTAACGAGTTATTTAATTCCATCCGCTTACAGTGGTTGGGTAAAGCGATAGGATTCGAAAAACTGTCGCTTAAAAATAATGTGTTACGCGGCTATTTTGTAAGCAACCAGCAATCGTCATATTTTGAAACAGATGAGTTCCGGGAGGTGCTCAATTTTGTGCAACGCAACCCAAGGCGCACCAATCTTAAAGAGGTTAAGAACACACTACGTTTAAGCGTTGACCGGGTTAGTACTATTGAAGAAGCGCTGGAGTTGTTAGGTGAGATGAGGGTTATTTGGGCGTAGGTCTGTCCAATTCCTCAGTACTGGTTGAAGTTTCCAACTTCAACCAACAATGCGGCAAGAATTCTCCTTACGACACAAGCTGGAAGCTTTGATCGTTTTAGGTCTAAGTTACGCTGTCGCTAACTTAGACCAGTAGAGGGCTATAAGCTTTTGTATGCCTTTACAAATTCATCCCTGACTTTGATGAACTGCTTGCGCTGGATGTACTCGGGCAATCGTTCTGCAAACCAATCGGGTTCATAAGCGTCTATGGCAGTAAATTTGTCACCTGAGATCAACTCGAATCTGTAATTGGTGCCATCACTCAGGCTCGATGCAATACTGGAACCGTTGGCGTTGTAATGTATCTGATTATTTAACGAATCTGAGTTGATAATCCAAAGGTTTGCCGCGCTAAGCTGATCAAAAATTGCTTTTGCTTTTTTGTGTCAGTCGTTTTTATTATTAGCACCGGATCGGGCCAAGTTTCGTCGTCTTTTTGCTCGCACATGATAGTGCCTTTATAATAAACACCTTGCCTTTCCGCTATCAATGCATAATGTATTACGTTAGACTGCCAGTAACCTTCTGTTGTGTAGGCAACAATGCGGTCGTACTTTTCGTGCAACTGCGCAAAAGCCATCGAATGTTGAGAACTATCAATGACGCCGTAATTACGTGGCAGAGGCTGAGCCGTATCAGCAAAAGGTATCATCAATAACAATGCAATCAGAATTCTCATCACCCCACCTTCTGATAAATCCCCCTCAAATTCCTTCCCAATTCGCGGTAATCTAAGCCATAGCCTACCACAAATTTATTAGGGATCTGGAAGGCCACGTAACGCAGTTCTTCAATGCTATGTTCTATGGAATCGGGTTTTAGTAAAAGGCTGCAAACGGTGATTGACCTGGGTTCGCGTACCTGCAGTTTCTCGATCAGAAATTTGATAGTGTTACCTGTGTCGATGATGTCTTCTATCAGGATAATGTCTCGGTCCTTGATGTCTATTGTTAAGTCAAAGTCGTCGCGGATCTGGCGGGTACTTGACGTTCCACCGAAGTACGAAGCCAGTTTTACAAATGTTACTTCGCACGGCACCACAATCTCGCGTACCAAGTCGGCAATAAACAGGAAGCTGCCGTTAAGCACCCCCACAAATACAGGCTGGCGATCTTCAAAGTCATTATTAATATCCTGCGCAAGTTCTGCAACGCGCTGCTGTATCGCCTCGTGCGAAAACATGGGTTCAAACTCAAGGTCGGCTATTTGTAATTTCATGCTGTAAACATACTAATTGCGAAACAATTTGCGGCTTTATACGCTATCTTTGAACGTTTTATGACAGACCATCAGATACATACCTTATCAAACGGCATCCGCATCCTTTTTAAACATTCACCATCGCCAATAACGCATTGTTGTTTTGTTTTCAACGCAGGTTCGCGCGATGAATTGCCCGGTAAAGAGGGTTTGGCTCATTTTATTGAGCACATGCTGTTTAAGGAAACCAAACGGCGCAACACTACACAGATACTAAATTACCTGGAAATGGTGGGGGCGGACCTTAATGCATATACCACAAAAGAATACACCTGCATCCATGCTTCGTTGTTGAACCAGCACCTACAGCGCGCAGTTGATCTGTTTGAGGATATCATTTTCCACTCAACTTTCCCTGAGGAGGAAATGGAAAAAGAGCGGGGGGTGATACTCGATGAAATAGCCTCATACCAGGACCAGCCTGAAGAAGCGATACAGGATGACTTTGAAGAATATTTGTTTAAAGATCACCCTATAGGTAACAATATTTTAGGAACTGATGAAAGTGTGGCAGCCATTTCACAGCAGGATATTCGTCATTTTACGAAAGCAACCCACAACACCCATCAAATGGTTTTTGCCGTTTACGGTGATTACAAGTTTGAGAAGCTGATAAAAATGTGTGAAAAGTATTTTGGTACTATACCTGAAAACACATCGCATAAAAATCGAATTTCACCGAAAGCGGTAACAACGGGTATTTATGCAGTGCAAAAGCCTATTGCCCAAACGCATTGTATCATTGGTGGCAGGGCCTATCCCTCGGCGCATCAACATAAATACGGGTTGCTGCTGCTGAATAACATACTTGGTGGCATGGGTATGAGTAACCGACTGAATTTGGAGATCCGCGAAAAGCACGGTATTGCTTATACCATTGAATCAAACTATACTTCGCTTACTGATACCGGCATCTTTTCAATTTATCTTGGCACCGATGCTGAAAAAACAGACAAAGCCACAAAGCTTGTTCACAAGGAACTTAAAAAGTTACGTGATAATCGCTTAGGCGAAGTACAGCTTAAACAAGCAAAAGACAAATTTATAGGCCAGATTGCCCTTGCCGAGGAAAGCCGGATGAGTCTTATCATATCTATGGCCAAAAGCTTAATGGACTTTGACCGTATTGATACGCTCGAAGATGTTTTCGCTAAAGTAAATGCTGTTACAGCCGATCATCTGCTAGAAATTAGCAACGAAATATTCGATATCAATGGTTTAATAACCTTGCTGTTTGAGCCTAAATAAATAAACTTTTACCTTTGTAAAATGAAATATCCTATTGTTGCCTACGGCGACCCTGTTTTGAGAAGAAAAGCTACCGCCATTGAAGCCGACGAATATCCGCATATAAAAGAACTGGTTGAGAACATGTACGAAACCATGTATGGTGCGCGTGGCGTCGGCTTAGCCGCTCCACAGGTGGGTATGTCTATGCGATTGTTTGTAGTTGATGCTACCCCGTTTGATGATGAGGAGCCTGAACTTAAGAATTTCAAAAAAGCGTTTATAAATGCTATCATATTAGAAGAGAGCGGCGAAGAATGGTCTTTTAACGAAGGATGTTTAAGCATACCGGATATTAGAGAAGATGTCACCAGGAAATCAACCGTTCGCTTATCGTATTACGATGAGGATTGGAAACATCATGAGGAAACATTCACAGGTATGGCAGCCCGTATCATTCAGCACGAGTATGATCATATTGAGGGCAAGTTGTTTACAGACAAGCTTAGCCCGTTGCGTAAACGATTGATAGAAAAGAAACTAAACGATATTTCAAAAGGTGCTGTAGACGTTGACTACCGCATGAAATTCCCGGCAGCGAAGAAAGGTCGTTAAGAAGAGAATAAAGACAGCACGAGTCAGGAATCAAGATAAAAGAAAAGCCACTTAGTAACTAAGTGGCTTTGTTATTTTAATGGTTTTGATTCTTGCTTCTAACTATCCTGAATCTCTTACTTCCCTCCTCCATCTGTGATGGATTTAATTAGGCTGCCCCAGGCAAGTGGGTTAAGCAGTGGATTTGTGATGGAGTGCGAGTTAACGATATTGGTATGTTGCTGCTGAGAATTAGCAGTAGATATCTCCTGGCCATCACGCGGCAGGGTGTTGGTCATAGCTACTATTGAAGCGCGGCTAATGTTTTTGCGCGCGATTTCAAGATCATCATCAGCTATTTTAGCGTTGACAAAGTCTTTCCTAAATTCATCGGTAGTAGCCCATGGGAAAACCCGAACCATTGGCAGGTTGGTAATCTGCGGTTTAAGCATCACTTTGGCCGTATAGCTTTTACTGCTAATGTTTTGCGGCAAAACCACCGTAACAGGCGCATAACCTATCGCTGTAAATTGAACAGAGTCCTGCTCGTGCGCAACAAAAGAAAAGTAACCATTATAATTACTTATCACTACTGACTTTTTTTGGCTAAGGTTAGTTACCGTTACATAAGGCACTATCATCTTAACGCTATCGGCATTGTATACCACCCCGCTGAATTGTACCAGCGGCTTTTCCTTATCCTGCCCAAGGGCAGATAAAGAAAGCAGTAAAAACAATATGCCAATTAATCTTTTCATTTTAAAAACACACACCAATTACGTGCCGCTTTTAATAATATTATGTTAGGAGCGTACAAAAATACACTAAGCATTGATGCTATAGGCGTATTTAACAAATCTTAACACTATCTCAAATTCTCAGGAAGCACCGCATTGGGGTCATCAATGTCGGTTAGGTTTATTGCTTCAATAGCAGTAATCTCGGGCACAGCCTTTTTAATAGCCTGTTCAATGCCCGCCTTAAGCGTCATGATACTCATGGGGCATGAGCCGCATGATCCCAATAGCTTAAGTTTTACCACATTTTCAGGGGTTATCTCTTCAATAGACACGTTGCCACCATCAGCCTCTAAATAAGGCCTTATAGTGTCTAACGCTGCTTCCACCTGATCGTTTAAACTCATCTTTTATAAATTATTAAGTAAAGATATTAATTATTTACCGCATTCAAAATATGCGCCTTTTCAGCATTTCTTATCGAAACCTGCTGTGCTACACGCTGTGCCATATCAATAAATGCAGTGGTCATCGGACTTTCCTCTTCTAATACTATCGGCTTGCCGGCATCGCCAGAATCGCTTATGCCTTTTATCAATGGTATCTCGCCCAAAAATGGAACGTCAAGTTGTGCAGCCAACTTTTGTCCGCCGCCCTGGCCAAATATGTAATACTTGTTTTCAGGCAACTCTGCCGGTGTAAAGTAGGCCATGTTCTCTACAATGCCCATGATAGGTACGTTGATAGCTTCCATCATAAACATACCTATACCTTTCTTAGCATCCGCAAGGGCAACGTTCTGCGGTGTAGTTACCACAACAGCCCCGGTTATCGGGAAACTTTGCGTAACGGTTATATGTATATCACCTGTGCCCGGCGGCAGGTCTATCACCAGGTAATCCAGTTCGCCCCAATCCGCGTCGTTGAACAACTGTTTAACTGCCGTGGAAACCATTGGCCCACGCCATGGTACAGGTTGATTAGGGTCGGTAAAAAAACCTATCGACAAAAGCTTTATCCCATATTTTTCGATCGGCTCTATCCTTGTTTTGCCGTTCTCTTGTGTCGCCATAGGCCGTGCACCTTCCAAACCAAACATGATTGGTATTGACGGACCATATATATCTGCATCTATTAAACCAACCTTGGCACCTGTTTTCGCCAGCGCTAAGGCCAGGTTTACAGATACGGTTGATTTACCCACACCGCCCTTACCGCTGGCAACGGCGATAATGTTCTTAACGCCCGGCACGCCGGTATTACGCTGCGTGGTTACCTGCGATGTCATAATCACAGTAACTTCAACCTCTTTGCTGATGAAGTGTGCAATAGCGTTGCGGCAGGCATTTTCTATTAGTCCCTTTAATGGGCATGCCGGGGTGGTAAGCACAACAGAAAAGGCCAGCTTATTGCCCTCAATATGGATGTCCTGTATCATGTTCAGGGTTACCAGGTCTTTCTTCAGATCAGGCTCCTCAACATGGCTAAGGGCTTGTAATACTTGTTCTTTAGTAATATTCATGTTTATTTACCGCCAAAAATACGAAAACAGGTAGCAGCATGCGTTTGTTAAGAAAACAAATTGCTCGCCACATCCGTTTGCAGCACATTATATTTAGTTTAGTTTTGATGCAAAAATCATCTATGCGCCGTATAAACATTAACCCCAAATATCTTCGTATTGCACTTATAGCTATTGCTGCCCTGGTAGTGATAGTGTTGATAGGCGGATACGTTGCCTATACTAAGCGCGAGGTTTTGCTTCAAAAAGCTATTAGCAAAGCTACGGCAAAAGCTAAACGGGATTATAATTTAGATGTAAAAATAGGTTCAGCGAAGTTCATCGGCATGGCTACCGTTGCTTTTAGCGATATCAGCGTAGTGCCAGAACAACGCGATAGCCTGTTCTCTGTTAAGCGTTTTGATGTTAGCGTTAAGGTAATGCCGCTCCTCTTTGGCAACATCAAACTTGGCGATGTGGTGCTGCAAAACGCCCACTTAAACCTTACCAACGTCAAAGGCGTTAAAAACTTCGACTTTCTTTTCAAAAAGAAGAAAGACACCACAGATACCAAAAGTAAAGTAGACCTCTCCGATGTATCAAACCGCTTGGTCAACGAAGTTCTTTACAAAATACCCGACAATCTTTCTCTGCAAAACTTTTTGATGAGTTTTAAAGATGATAGTACAACCGTTACCTTGTTAACCAGCACGGCAACCATCAAAGATGGCAAGCTAAAATCAACCATCAACGTTAACAACGGCGAATCTACCTGGCATATCGATGGTAAAATGGTGCCATCAGACAAGAACATAGACGTTCACCTTTATGCCGATGGTAAAAAGGTAGAGCTTCCGCTGATAGAGAAAAAGTTCAAGCTTAAACTTAATTTCGATACCATCAGCACAAAGCTGAGCGATGTAAGCCATAGCAGCGGCGAAACAAAAATAAATGGCTCTTGGTCTATCCGTAACTTGCTACTTAATCACAAAGGGCTTTCCACGCAGGATATTATTGTTCCTAGCGGCTCTATAGACGCAAACGTGGTTGTAGGCTCTAACTTTATCTCGTTAGATAGCTCATCGGTTATCCACCTTAAAAAGCTTACTGCCAATCCTTATATCAAGTACACGCTTAACCCGGTAAAGATCTACGAAGCTAAAATAAAAACCAGTTGGCAAAACGCGCAGGATGTATTCGATTCTTTTCCAACCGGGATGTTCGAATCTTTGGAAGGAATACAGGTTACTGGTAAGTTGAACTATAACTTTAACCTTTATCTTGACAATTCGCATCTGGATGATATGGTGTTTAACTCCGGCTTGCAAAAAAGCAATGATTTCAGGATAGTAAAATACGGCAAGGCCGATCTGGGTAAGCTGAACAATACTTTTGTATACGTGCCTTATGAGCAAGGTAAACCTATGCCACCGCACACCATTGGCCCAAGCAACCCGGAGTTTACCCCGCTTAACCAGATCTCGCCTAATCTGCGCAATGCAGTAATGACTGCCGAAGACCCCTCTTTTTACACTAACCGTGGCTTTGTTGATGAGTCGATCCGCAAATCATTTATTACCAATATCAAGGAAAAGAAATTTAAGCGCGGGGGTAGCACCATATCCATGCAGCTGATCAAAAATGCGTTTTTAACCCGCAATAAGACGTTATCTCGTAAGATTGAAGAGATATTAATTGTATGGTTGATTGAGAACAACCGAATCATGAGCAAGAACCGGATGTTAGAGGTTTACTTTAACATCATAGAGTGGGGCCGGGGTATCTATGGCATCAGCGAGGCATCACATTACTATTTCGGTAAGGCACCATCAGATCTTACCTTGGGCGAGAGTATTTTCCTGGCAAGCATAGTGCCTAATCCTAAGGCCGGGCTTTATGCCTTTGAAGCGGACGGCACATTGAGGCAGCGCCTGCATGGCTATTTCAATTTGATCGGTCGCCTGATGGCTAAAAGAGGGCTTACAGAACCCGACTCAAACGCATATGGTTTTTACACCGTGCGCTTACGCGAAGGCTTACGAAGACAAATTGCGCCTATTGATACCGCTACCGCAGATAGCCTGACCAGGCAAACAGCAAACGACGACGATGCGCCTAATGATGCTGCAGCAGCGCCGGTTTATGAGGAACCTAAAAAACCAAGCTTTTTCCAGCGCTTATTTGGTAAAAAAGATACCGCGCAGGCTAACGCAGAGAAAAAGATAGAGGAAACCAATGATGCTATCAAAGCCCGCTTAAAGGCCGAAATTGAACGTGTAAAAGCGGATTATAAAAACCGGATAGATAACATTGATACCGCAGGTAAAACCAAAAAAGAAATTAAAGCAGAAAAGAACCGGTTGAAAGACGAGGGCAAGGAAAAAGTTCGGGAACTTAAAGATCGTATGCCTTAATGAACCAGTCATTCAATATCGACCTGCCTGAAGGTTTTGTAAAGCCGGAAAGCCTGGATGACATGGGCAAGTTTATAGAAAGGCTCTTTTGTGATAATAGTAAGGCCTACGCTTTCCTGCAATCGGCATTGCAATATGAGAATAAGCCAAAATTCGGCCCTTCATCTATTAGTAACACAACTTTCAGCATCGAACATTTTGATGAACACACATTAAAAGGCCGGATGCGTGTTAATTATGATATGCAACTTACGTTTGGCTGTGAGGATTTTACCAAAGATCACCGCAATCAGCACTCGTATTATGAATTCGGCATTGATCTGCAGAAAAATACCATCCATTTCGATGGAGATGTTATTGAAGAAAGGTCAACGGCTGATGAGTTTTAAACCATTAGCGTATTTAATAAAGCTTACATTGCCCTGACTGGAATGTATGTTGCAACACATATGTTTGTTTAACTAAAATTGTATGACCATGACATTAGTAGATAAATTAAACTGGCGATATGCCACTAAAAAATTTGACACAGACAAAAAGATACCTGTTGATAAACTAAATTACATCTTGGAAGCTACAAAGCTTTCTCCATCTTCGTTCGGCTTGCAACACTACCGTGTGATAGTGGTAGAGAATCCGGAAGTACGCGCTAAACTTCGCGAAGCTGCTTACGGACAGCCCCAGGTAACCGATGCATCGCACCTGGTTGTTTTTGCTGCTGAAACCGGAATTGATGAAGATTTTGTGAAAGATTACATCGACCATGTAGCCGAAGTACGCAACGTTCCTCGTGCAGACTTAAAAGGCTTTGAGGATACGATAGTGGGCACAATTAATAGCCGCACACCAGAACAGCTTACTACCTGGGCTCAAAAACAGGCTTATATTGCATTGGGTATTCTAATTGCAGCCGCATCAGAACAGGGCGTTGATAGTGGGCCGATGGAAGGCTTCGACGCTGCTAAATTTGATGAGATCCTTGGCCTTAAAGATAAAGAGCTAACGGCATCGGTTATTGTTGCCATCGGTTACCGTGCAGATGATGACCCTTACGGCAAATTGGTCAAGGTTCGTCGTCCGGAGCATGAGTTGTTTATACACATTTAACGGTTAGCATTCGATGATAAAATTGAAGGGAGGGCTTACGCCTCCCCTTTTTACTTTTTGCAAACCTCTGGTTTAAAAATTCGGCACAGGCTTTGCAATACTCGCTGTAAGAGAGGAAGATACAGCGATGGCAAAAAAAATTTTAATAGTAGATGACAACGAGCTCATTGTTGAAGTGATGAGCTATATATTGATTAATTGCGGATACGATGTTTTTTCACTGTATAACGGCGAACATGTGATAGAGGAAGTGAAACACAACCACCCGGACCTCCTGATAATGGATGCAAAAATGCCCGGTATGGATGGGCGCGATATATGCCAGATCTTGAAAATGGATAAGGCTACTAAGGGAGTGCCGGTGATTATTTGTTCATCGGAAGATAATCTGGCCGACTCTTTAAAGCAGCGCGGGGCTCCGGATGATATTCTGCAAAAGCCCTTTGATATGACAGCATTGATCAATAAAGTAAAAATGCAGCTGGCCGCTTAACCAGCTGCATTTTTTATGGCCTTAAGTCAAAAACGCTTTTAGCTTTTTTGATCGTTTTTTCAAGATCTATTCCTTTATCAAGCACACTTTTAAACAAGTCGCCCTCACTTTTAAGGCGCGCCACAGAATTATTTATTGTAAAATCTTTCATGGTTAGTCCGGGCTTTACCTCGTCCCAATGTAATGGCATAGATACGGTTGCTCCCGGCTTAGGCCGCAGCGAATAAGGACCTGCAATGGTAGCACCCGGGCGATTCTGTAAAAAATCAAGGTACATCTTACCATCTCTTTTTTTGATCATTCGCTCAAGCGAGGTGTATTCGGGTATTTGTTGATGGACTATGCCTACAACCAGTCTGGCAAACATCTGTGATTGGTCATAATCATATTTAGCACCTAAGGGAATGTAAATATGCATACCTGTTGAGCCGGACGTTTTGCAGCAGCAAGGTACGTCGATGTCATCAAGTACTTTTTTTACTTCCTGTGCCGCTTTGATTACCTGATCAAAAGTGTTTTTATCCGGGTCAAGATCTATCACGCAATAATCCGGGTTATCCGGCGATTGGATGCGGCTGAACCAGGGGTTCATTTCAATACAGCCCAATGATGCCATCCAAAGTAATGTGGCTTCGTCATGCCCAACCAAATACTCTTTATGTTCGCCATCGCTGGTGGTATAAGGGAAAGTGCGCACCCAATCCGGCGATTTACCTTTAACATCCTTTTGATAAAAACTTGGGCCGTGAATACCATTTGGGAAACGGTTAAGCGATTGCGGGCGATCTTTCAAATAAGGTAAAATATATTCTGCTACCTGGTAATAATAATTGAACATATCTCGCTTAGTAACACCGTCCTCGGGCCAGTAGACTTTACTGAGATGGGTAAATTTAAGATCGTGCCCGCATATTTTCTTTACCTGTGTTTCTTCATTGGGGTTGAGCAATGACCTTTTAACAGCACCTTTCGGCGCGGTAACCAATTTATGCCCGGTTGATCTTTCTTCTTTTAAATCCTTCTTCTCGGGCGCATCAATAACATCATCAGTTTCCACTTCCGTTTCGCGAATAACGTCCTTTGCTTTTTTATCTGCCCGCATACCCTCAAAAGATGGGTGCCTGAAAACGCCATCGCTGGTTACCTCTGCAAAGCTTACCTCGCAAACAAGCTCAGGTTTTAGCCAGGTTGCTTTAGCCTTGGGAGGATTAGGCCTGAACCTTGATGGTTTATTTACATCAGGCTCAGCGTTAAACGGGGTTTTATCAACAACAAGCGGTTTAAACATCGCCATCATTTCTTTCTGCAGCTTATCAGAAAAGCCGGTGCCTACCTTGCCTACGTACTGGAATTCTCCGCCCTCGTAAACGCCTAACAGCAGCGAGCTGAATTGTTTAGCGGTACCTTCGTTTTTAGTGAAGCCGCCGATAACTACTTCCTGCCGTTTGTTTACCTTTATTTTAAGCCAATCCTTAGAGCGGTTATCTGCAATATAAGTACTGCTCATCCTTTTGGCCATAATCCCTTCGAGGCCTATCTTTTGGGCGGCCTCAAAAAACTCTATACCATTAGCCTTAAAGGTTTGGCTTACTCTTATGCGGTCGTCATCCGTAGGAATAACATCTTTTAATACAGCTTGTCTTTCACTCAGGGGCAGATCCATCAGATTTTTACCGTCGTACCAAAGCAGATCAAAAACGTAATAAACCAGTTCGCCGTCCGCTTCGCTTCGCCAGTTTTGTAAAGCACCAAAGTTTGATACGCCTTTATCATTCAATACGAGTATCTCACCGTCAACAACAGCATTTATTTTCCATTCCTGCAAAAGTTTTGTAAGTGGGTAATATTTATCATTGAAGCTTTTATTATTGCGCGACGATAGTTCCACCTCTCCTTTATTAATAAATGCCAGCGCACGGTAACCATCCCATTTTACTTCGTATTCCCAATCGGGGTCATCAAAAGGTTCGCTTACAAGCGTTGCCAGCATGGGTTTCATACCGATTGGTATTTTAGCCTTTGTCGCTTTTTTTAAAACTGCTTTTACGTCAACACTTTCTTCCGGTTGGTCTTTAGCCAATTCCTCTATGGCATCATCTGCTTTTTCAGTCGTGGCCTTTTTTTTTGAGTGAGATGTTTTGCTTTCTGTTTTCAGGTCGTGCTCTCCGCCATCTGTCCAAACTTTATCTCCGGTCTTTTCCATTTGGGCAATGGTTTTATCTGATAGTACGGACTTATCTTGCTTGGTGATATCTTTCTTTGACGCGAAATCATCTTTATGTTTAATAAGCAACCAGCCATTCTCGCCCATGCCATGGGTTTTCACCAGGGCATACTCGCCCTCAAGCTTTTCGCCATGGAGCTTTATTTTTAATGAACCCTCTTTTAGTTGCTTAAGCAGATGCTTTTCTTGAGCCTTTTTGCCTTTTATCTCTTCAATAGGCTCGTAGGTGCCTTCATCCCATACGATAACGGTACCGCCACCATACTCGCCCTGCGGAATAATACCTTCAAAGTTGCGGTAATCAAAAGGATGGTCTTCAACCATCATGGCCAGGCGCTTATTCTGCGGATCTGTTGATGGGCCTTTTGGCACTGCCCAGCTTTTTAAAACCCCATCCATCTCCAGCCTGAAATCATAATGCAAACGCGAGGCATCGTGCTTTTGCACCACAAACATCAGCTTGTCCTTATCCTTGCTTCGGCCTGCTTTGGGCTCTTTGGTTTTATTGAAATCGCGCTTCTGTTTATACTTTTCCAGGCTCATGATGATGCAGTGTTTACTGTTAGATACAGCAAATAAAAACGGCTCAGGTAATGCCGTTAAATGATATTTGTTGTATATCCGTTTGTAACTTATTCACTAATAACGGCTTCATAGCAACAACACTGCTACACAAGCAATGGTTTTATAAATTAACTAATAGGATAAAAGCGATTTACTGATTCTCAATAACAGAGAGAAAATTGCCGGACGGATCTTTAAACCAGGCTATTAAAGGTCCACCGCTTCTGTTAATGCTGTCAGCATCGGTTTTAAGATACTCGGTATCATAGTTCTCAAATTCAACGCCCCGTTCTTTCAGGCCCCGCACCACCGAAACGATATCCTGCACAGGGAAGTTGAGAATAGTGTAAGTTGCCGGTTCATGATTTGGCTTTGGGTAGATCAATATACCGTTATCATTCCCGTTGATATGGATGGTAAGCATACTTCCCATCTCATTATGCTGCTCTACATCTAAACCTAAGGTTTCTTTATAAAACTTGTGTGCGGCGTCAATGTCTTTTACAGAGAAGCCGCTAAATGCTTTTGAATCTTTTAACATGGCAGTTTATTTGGTTAATAATTGATTTGAGCCCTTAAGAGTCTACAAAATTGCTGCCAGTAAAAGTGGTGTTTCAAGTACAAAAAAGGCGAATTAACATTCGCCCTGAGATTAATACTTAATGTTTTCCAGGTACTTATACCCGCTTCCGGTGTTAACCATTACAACTGTTTCGCCAGGTTTTATCCAGTGAGCCACTTTTAGTTTTTTATACGCCAGCCATAAGGCAGCACCTTCCGGCGCCATCAATATACCTTGTGTTTGAGCAAGCTGTTTAACGCCGGCTTCCATTTCAGCATCGCTTATCGTAAGTGCGGTTCCGCAGCTTTCCTTCAAAGCTTTCAGTATCTCTTTATCTGCGTATGATTTAGGTACACGCAGGCCGTTGGCTATAGTAAAGCCTCCATCTACAAAAGTTGCAGAAGCACTACCTTCGTTAAAAGCATTTACAATGCCGTCGCAGCTTTCGGATTGTACGGCCACCATCCGCGGGCGCTTGTCGCCAATCCAACCTAAGGCAGCCATTTCTTTAAAGGCTTTCCAAATACCTATCAGGCCTGTACCACCACCTGTTGGATAAAATATAACGTCGGGCACTTCCCAATTCAATTGCTCGGCGATCTCGTAACCCATGGTTTTCTTGCCTTCAACACGATATGGCTCGCGCAGGGTTGATATCGGGAACCAACCCTTTTCGGCAGCCTGTTCGTGTATCAATTTTCCGCAGTCGCTAATGTTGCCATCTATTTCTGTAAGATCAGCGCCATATAAGCGGCATTCGTCTTTAAAAAGCTGCGGGGTAAGCTTGGGCATATAAACTACGGCCTTCATCCCGGCGCGTGCTGCATAAGCCGAAAGCGCTCCGCCAGCATTGCCAGCTGTTGGTATGGCAATGGTTTTTACGCCCAATTCCTTTGCTTTGGAAACTGCCATGCTAATGCCCCTGGCCTTGAAAGACCCTGTAGGATTACCCGCTTCATTTTTAAAGAAAACTTGGTTACCTGCGATGTCTTCGTCGAGGTTTATAACGGGTAACAGCGGTGTAAACCCTTCGCCCATTGAAACAATGTGGTTTGCATCCAAAACAGGGAGCATCTCCCAGTAACGCCACATATTGGCCGGGCGGCCTTTAAGCAGCCCTTTATCGAATGTTTTAGCAGTATCGTATCGGGGAAATAAAGTGCTTTGGCACTCGGCCACTTTACATACTGTATTAAGCTCCGTTGCTTCGTATGTTGCCCCGCATGCCGGGCATTCGAGGTTGATCAAAAAAGTATCGTGTTTTAAGCTTTCCATAGTATGTAAACGCGGCCGCAAGGTATTAACAATGCTTTTTAGCCACAAATAAACGTATCATACTTCTTATTAAAAGAAAAAGACCCACTCAACGGTGGGTCTCTTTGTTTTAGTTAGCTTCGTAAACACTTGATTTAAATGTATAGCTATCCGTTTTGGATGCTGATTTTAACGTGATCTCCGGAATATCAACCTTGATCCTTCCGTTACTGGTAAAACTTACTTGCACGGTAGTACCTGCTGCTCCGCTGTAAACAAAGTCGGACCCTAATTTGTCATCGGTTGCAGAAACAGCAATGTTATCGGTTCCTAAACCAACACCTAAGCCCGGCACCAAGGTGTAAACGCCCGCCGTTTTAGGCATAGCTTTAAAATATACCGTCATTGTTGCACCTCTGTCTTTATTGGTATCGGTAAAAACGATTTTTGCAGCAGTGCTGCCAGAGGCCTCTGTACGGGCTGAGCTAACAGCAACATGCGATACCCCATTAAGGAACCAATTACTCTCGTTGATAATAGGCAGATCAGAATCTTTTGAACAAGCCGTAAATAATAATGCAACAGATGCAAAAATTAAGGTTAGTGTTTTTTTCATAGATGTGTGTTTAAATTGGCCGCGGCCATTGTAAACCATTTATAACGGTTTGGAATGTAAATTTGTTGTAACACGGCTTGCGGGCCTTTGTTTTAGGAAAACCTTTTTATACCAAAACGGTTAAGAGTGAGTTATTTATTATTTAACTAATTCTTATATATCATGAAATTAAGAATAATATTTCCTACACTTTTGGTTGCAATAATTGCAGCCTCCGGGTGTGTTAGCACCGGAAAGTATAAAGAGCTACAGGCAAGATACGATAAGTTGGATAGCAATACCCGCGAAGTACGTGGCAGATATTTATTAACGGAGCGCAACCTGGCCGTTGCAAACGACCGAGTAAAAGGTCTTGACAACCAGTTGGCATCTGAAAGAGCGAACAACAAACAACTGCAAAGCGCGCTTGATAAGTGTTTAACATCAAGCGGGCAAGGCAATATCAATATCTCTAAACTTGTTGACGAGATAAACCGGTCTAACCGTTACATACAGGAACTGGTGAATGCCAAAAATAAAAGCGACTCGCTTAATATGGTACTTACCAATAACCTAACGCGTTCGCTAAGCCAGCAAGAGGCGCAGGATGTAGATGTGAAAGTATTAAAAGGCGTAGTATATATTTCTTTGGCTGATAATATGCTTTATAAATCCGGCAGCTATGAAATATCTGATAAGGCCGGCGCTACATTATCTAAAATTGCCAAGATCATTAAAGATTACAACAATTACGATGTGCTGATTGAAGGTAATACCGATAACGTGCCTATTACGCAGAAAAACATCCGTAATAACTGGGACCTGAGTGCTTTAAGGGCATCATCAGTTGTGATGGCTTTGCAGAATAACTACCAGGTTGACCCAAAACGACTAACTGCAGGTGGCCGTGGCGAATACAACCCAATTGCAGACAACAGCACGCCAAGTGGTAAAGCACAAAACAGGCGTACGCAGATCATCATCACCCCTAAACTGGATCAGTTTATGGACCTGATAGGCAAGGCGCCGGAAAACCAACCGGCTAAACAGTAAGCGATTCCTTTAAATTAAAAAGAAGCCTTGAGAAATTTCTCAAGGCTTCTTTTATTTGTCGGGATGGCAGGATTTGAACCTACGACCTCCAGCACCCCATGCTGGCGCGATACCGGGCTACGCTACATCCCGAAAACCGGCAAGGCTGCAAATATAATAAGCTTGTATTATTAGTCAACCCCCGATATTATCAGTGAGAAACAAACTCTACCATATTTACCCCAGGCAGTTTCTGCAATTCCTGCAACACAGCCAGCGATTCCGGGCTTTTTGAGGAAGATTTGCGCACAGCTATCTTAATTTGATCAGTAAGCTCATCGGGCGACGTCAGTCTTACTTCTTTAATACCTATCAGGTGATTTTCTAACACCTGCTGAATGCTGTGAATATCTAACCGGTCTTTGCCAACTTGCACACTAATGGCTGTGTATTTATTTTTATCAAAAAGCCTGCGTTCCACGGGTTTTATAGCAGCCAAAATGATCAATACTATGGCGGTTGTAGCTGCTGCCGGAATGTAAAGCCCGCCACCAACAGCCAGGCCAACAACGGCGACAGTCCACAGCCCGGCTGCAGTAGTTAGCCCTTTTACAATTTCGCTTTTCAGGAAAAATATTGTTCCCGCACCTAAAAAGCCTATCCCGCTTACTACCTGTGCAGCCACGCGCGATGGATCGAGCCCTACACCAGGTTTATTTACCACATCATTAAAGCCATCCATAGAAACGATCATGGCTAAGGCAGCACCCACACAAACCAGCATGTGAGTTCTAAGGCCCGCAACCCAATCATGCCGTTGGCGCTCTAAACCAATTAAACTGCCCAGCACCGCTGCCACAGCCAACCTTATTAAAATGTCAGTTAATGCAATCATTGCAACTAAGTTAATTAACTGTTTGTAAATGACGCTCCTCTACAGCCATCACGTTATTTTTTTGTCTTAGTTTTTCCTTCCGTAAAAAGCTATAGTGTAATAAGCCAATACCTAATGCCGCAATACCTTCAAACAATATGGTATCCGGCGCACCTATCCATTTAGAAACCAAACCTACGAGTAGCCCTCCTACCGGTTGTAAACCGAAATAAGCCATGGCATAAAAGCTGATCACGCGCCCGCGCATACCGGGCTCAACACTGGTTTGTATAAGGGTATTGCTAACGGTTATCTGCGACATCATACCGAAGCCTGCTATAGTTGCAAAAACTAATGCAAGCCAGTAGGTATCTTCATGTGAGAATAATAATAAGCCGATACCAAATACTAAAGTATTAATACTCAATATCTTTTTGAGATTACTGCCCGGCTTTAACGAGGCCAGGAATATGGCGCCGCAAAAAGCACCCAACCCTATCACACTGTCAATTACACCGAAGGTTGTGGCGTTACCCTTGAAAACCTCACGAGCATAATAAGGGATCAGCGTACTGAATGGTAAAACTAACAAGCTTATCAGCCCAAGCATCATGATTACAAATGATATCGAAGGTGTCTTCTTAAGATAAGAGAAACCTTCTTTCAGTTCACCCATTACATTCTTGCTATGTTCCTGTTTTACGTATTTAGGCAAGCGCATTAACAGCAGCGACCCAATTACCGCTATAAAGCTCACCGCATTTAACAGGAAACATATGCCATCGCCCATCGTCTCAAGCACAAAGCCGGCAATGGCTGGGCCAATTAAACGTGACAGGTTAACCATGGATGAATTTAATGCAAGCGCATTGGGCAAGTCGTTCTTGTCCTCTATCATTTCAAACACTAACGACTGCCTTGCCGGTACATCAAATGCATTTATGGCACCAAGGATAACGCTGAGGGTTAATATTTCCCATACGGCATAATGTTTTAACAGGATAATAACTGCCAGTATGGTTGCCTGTATCATAGAAGCAACCTGCGTTGTAAGCAACACCCGGAACCGGTTATAGCGGTCTGATACCACACCACCAAACAGCGAAAGCAAGAATGATGGGAACTGGCTGGCAAACAAAGTAAGCCCCAGCATAAATGTAGAGTGTGTTAAAGTGTAGATCACCCAGCTTACAGCGGTTTTCTGCATCCAGGTACCAATTAATGAAATGGACTGACCGGCAAAATATAAACGGTAATTACGGCTACGAAAGGCTTTAAAAGTACTGATGTTCATTATAATCTGAACGACAAAGCGTTGACGCCAATTGTTTTTAGTACAGTGCGTAATTATTTATTTACAATCAATCAATATTTCTTGCTTATCCGGCATCGCAATATTAATTAATACTTATTTTCGTTTCAGTAACTGTATTATTCATTAACCGGTACATGTCCCAACCTGAAAATTATGATCTGCTCCTGGAGAAGATCAACGTTTTTATACGCAAATATCATTACAACAACCTGCTGCGCGGTTTGCTGTTTCTTGCGTCGGGCTTTTTAATAGGTTATGTCGTCATTACGCTTTCAGAGTATTTTGGCAACTTTAACACCGTTCCGCGTACTATACTTTTTTACTTTTTCATCCTGTTAAACCTTTCGCTCTTTTTCTGGCTGGTTATACCGCCTTTGCTGGCCATGCTTAAATTAGGTAAAACACTTGATCATAACCAGGCCGCGGAGATAATAGGTAAGCATTTTACCAATGTGAATGATAAGTTACTTAACACACTCCAATTAAAGCGCCAGGCACTGGAAAACCCGGAACACCGCGAATTATTGGAGGCCAGTATCAATCAGCGTATTGAAACTTTGCAACCGGTAAGCTTCCCTTCAGCAGTTAACCTGCGAGAAAATAATAAGTACCTTAAGTGGGTAATACCGCCCGCTGCTGTAATCTGCATATTGGCATTTGCTGCACCATCTATACTTACTGATAGCACTAACAGGCTGATCCATCACGATAAGTATTTTGCACCTAAAGCCCCGTTTCAATTCCGGATATTGAATGAAGATCTTTCGGCTGTACAGGGCCAGGATCTTAAGCTCGACATTAAACTATCGGGCGATAAGCTTCCGGCAGATGTATATATTGAGACCGGCAACACCACCTTTAAACTCGACAAGGATAACATCAGCAGGTTTCATTACACGTTTAACAATCTGCAAAAAAGTATCACTTTTAGGCTGTCGGGCAACGGGTTTAGCTCAGCACCATATACTGTAAAGGTGGGTCTTAAACCCGTGTTGCTGCATTTCGATGCCGAGCTTACTTACCCCGCCTACTTGCGCAAGCAAAGGGAAACCATAACAAATGCCGGAGACCTGACTATTCCTGCCGGAACAGTAGTTAGCTGGAAGTTTTCTACCCAAAACGCCTCGGGCTTGGCGTTTGATATTAAAGGCCGAAAATTTGTATTAAACAGGCAATTTGATAACGTCTTCTCGCATGCTGAACGCATTGTTTCAACTGCAAGTTATTCGCTTACGCCGCTTAATAGCGCCATAAACACATCTGATTCTGTTAGTTACAAAATAAATGTTATTGCTGATCAATTACCTTCTATACAGGTCGAAGAGAAGCCCGACTCAGTGAGTATGAATGCCTTTTACTTTAACGGGCAGGTGGCCGACGATCATGGTTTTTCGTCATTGAACTTTTGTTACCGTGTTGGTGATAATAAAAAGGATTTGCGGCGTATCCCTGTTAAAGCAGCGCTGAATGGCTCGGAGGCAGCTTTTTTTTATTTCTGGGATACCAGATCGCTTAAAACACCACCCGGTGAAACCGTCACTTATTTTTTTGAAGTAAGTGATAACGATGGTGTTAATGGTCCTAAAACTACGCGTAGTGTTGAGCGCACACTTAATATGCCTGATGCCGCAGTGTTAGCTCAGCAGCTAAATAATGGCACTCAGGCAGTAAAGCAAAAAATTCAGTCGGCGGTAAAGATGGCTGGGCAGATAGAGAAATCTGCGCAAAAACTTAACGAATCGCTTCTGGAAAAAAACAACTTGTCGTTTGATGAGAAGAAACAGGTTGAAGAACTACTGCAGAAAAAGAATGACCTGGATGCATTGGTAAAAGAAATACAGGCCGAAAATAAAAAGAACCTTTACAATCGTCAGCAAAATCAGCAGCAGACAGATGAACTGATGGAAATGCAAAAGCAGATAGAAAACCTGCTGAATAATGTACTGGATGATAAGACCCGCGAAATGCTGCAAAAACTGCAGCAAATGTTACAAGACAGCCAAAAAGACGGCACCCGTGACGAGCTCTCGAAAATGCAGAATGACAATAAATCCATGAAGAAAGAGTTGGATAGAATACTTGAGCTGTATAAAAAACTTGATTTTGAGCAAAAGGTCAATCAAACCGTAAATCAACTCAATCAACTGGCTGGCGAACAGCAAAAACTTGCAGAGCAAACCAAAAAGGCGGGGAATACGTCGCAAGACTTGCAGCAACAGCAAAAGTTAAATCAGCAATTTGATGAGATAAAAAAACAGTTAAGCGACCTGGAAAAAATGAATCAGCAGAATGGCAATAAGCAGGATTTTAAGAACCCGCAGGCCGAGCAGCAGGAAATTGCTACCAACATGCAGCAAAGTACAGATGCTTTAAAAAATAATGATCGCCAAAAGGCATCTGATGTGCAGCAACAAGCCGCTAACAAAATGCAGCAACTTGCCAAAAAAATGCAGGATGACGATGCAGAAGGCCAGGAAAGCAATAACGCTGTAAATGCCCGTCAGTTACGAGAACTGCTCAAGTCTTTAGTGAACAGTTCCTTTACACAGGAAAAGATCATGCAATCGCTCAAGGGGATAAGTTCTCAAGATCCTAACTATACAACTTTGGCTCAAAAACAAAAAGATGTTAAGGATAACCTAAAAACTGCGGAAGACAGCCTGTATGCACTTAGCCGCAGAATACCTCAAATACAATCAGTAGTCAACAAAGAAATTTCGGCAATAAATGAGCATATTGACCAGGCTTTAGATAACATGGGCGAACGGCAAACGGCAGTAGCTAACCGTAACCAGCAATTCGCGATGACATCTATGAATAACCTTGCTTTAATGCTTACCGAAGCGCTTGACCAGTTGCAAAAACAAAAGAGCAAAAGTGGCAAAGGCAAGGGAAATCAACAGTCGTTATCGCAGTTGAGCAAAATGCAACAACAGCTTAACCAGAACATGCAGCAGGCGCGCGAGCAGATGCAAAAGAAGGGCAATCAGCCACAGGGTAAAAGCGGCCAAAATGGCATGAGTGAGCAGTTTGCGAAGATGGCTCGGCAGCAGCAGCTCATCAGGCAATCGTTACAGCAATACAACCGCGAAAACAACAAAGACGGTAGAAACGGCCTCGGCGACCTGGATAAAATTTCAAAAGAAATGGAACAAACCGAGAACGATCTCGTAAACAAGAGAATAACTGATGATGCCTTAAAACGCCAGCAGCAGATACAAACCCGTTTGCTTGAGGCAGATAAGGCTGAGCAGGAACGAGAGCAAGACCAGAAACGAGAAAGCAAGGCCGGCAAGGAATTGCCGCCGGGTTATATTAAGGCTCTACAGAATTATGAAGCGCTAAAGGCGAAACAAACGGAAAGATTAAGGACCGCCCCTCCGGCTCTTAATTTATATTATAAACAGAAAATAAAACACTACTTTGATCAACTTAATGCAAAATAATATGGAACCGGCAAATGTTCATGCAGCAGGGGAACTTTATACTTTACAGCTGCCATCAAAGGTTGAAAGCATTACACAGCTTGAAGCTTTGATAGAAGAGGTTGCTGATAAATATCAGGTAAGCGAGGATACATTTGCCAATATGATGACCTGCCTTAACGAGGCCGTAATGAATGCCATTTTACATGGCAACAAGCAGGACGAAACGAAAACAGTTTTTATAAACGTAGAGGTTGATGGCCGCCGTATGATTTGGACAATTGCCGATGAGGGCCCTGGTTTCGATTACAATAATTTGCCAGACCCTACCGCTGCAGACAGGCTCGAAGAACTTACCGGCCGTGGCGTGTTTATATTGAAACACCTGGCAGATCAATGTATATTTAACGCTTCAGGTAACGAGGTTGAACTACACTTTAAGATATAATGCCGGCTATCAGTTTTTTTGAAGAAGATATTATCTATAAGCTAAAAAATAAAACTGCCATTCGCAAATGGTTAAAAGATACCATAGAGGCTGAGGGCTATAAATTAAAAGAACTCAATTACATTTTTTGCTCAGATGAGTACCTGCTGCAGATAAACCAGCAATATCTTGATCACGATACCTACACGGATGTTGTAACCTTTGATAATTCGGAGGAAGAAGGCGTTATTGTAAGCGATATTTTTATTTCAATTGACCGTATACGGGAGAATGCCTCGAAATTTAAAGTAACAGAAGAGCATGAGCTTCACCGCGTAATTATACATGGAGCGCTGCATCTGTTAGGTTATAAAGACAAATCTGTAACCGATAAACAAAAAATGACATCCAAAGAAGATTTCTATTTGGATAAAAGAGGTTTTTAATAGCTAAATTTATCCCAACTAAATTATTAATCTTCAATTAGTCACATACTTAACATGAAAGCATTTGCATTAATACTGGCCATGATGTTTGTTACATCGGCACCAAGTTCTGTTTACACCTTTAAACTAAAAAATATTGATGGTAAGGATTTTTCCCTGGCCAAATACAAAGGCAAAAAACTGTTGATCGTTAACACAGCATCCAAATGCGGCTTTACGCCACAGTATGCCGAATTGCAGAAGCTTGCAGATCAATACAAAGACAAAGTAGTAGTTATAGGCTTCCCTGCAAATAACTTTGGCAGCCAGGAACCCGGCAGCAACAGCGATGTGAAAGAGTTTTGCCAAAAAAACTTTGGCGTTACCTTCCCGCTTAGTGAAAAGGTAAGCGTTAAGGGTGACGATATCGCCCCGATCTTCAAATATTTAACATCAGAGCCGAACCCTGATTTTACCGGCGAGATCAAGTGGAACTTTGAGAAGTTCCTGATAGATGAGAATGGCAAACTTACCCATCGCTACCGTTCAGCAGTGAAGCCATTGTCAGAAGAGATAACAAAGAACTTGTAATAGAAAGGGAGCCAAAAGCTCCCTTTTTTAATTGTAATAGATACTTCTTGCTCGAACCTTTTCAAACCTCCACTACCTCAACTTCTGCTACCGGGCTAAAAAGGTAAATGCGGCGTGTGCTTAGCTCAACGCATTTATAACGCTTGCGAAGTTTTTCCTCTTTTCGAAAAACGCGTCCGTCCTTTAGTTTAAATATAGTATGCATGGGCAGCTTTTCCACTGTGTGTACAGCTTCTTTAGGTGCATCATACTGGCGAAGCGAACGGTACAGGTTCAAATCGGAACAGCTTGATGCTGCCGGATTATTCAAATAACTGGTTATAGCGCGTTTTACATCTGCAGGGAAAACATCCTTCTCAAAAAAAGGCTGCATCATCTTTTTAAAATTGCCTTTCCACTCATTGCCGTGCGGCTTAACGCGGTGTTTGTGCTCGTTCCAGGTATGCAGATGCGCAAACTCGTGCACGGTGGTTACCAGGAAGGCGTAAGGGTTAAGATCGTAGTTTACAGAGATACGGTGGCCTTTACCATCAAACGGTGCGCGGTAATCGCCAAATTTACTATTGCGGTTGCGCGAGATCTTAAACTCGCATTTGAAGTAATCTATCCAGCGTGCAACCAGAGGGGCAGCCTCTGCCGGGAGATATTTTTCTAATACTTTTACTTTATCCAACCCCCAAAAATAAAGGTTTATGACGAAGGGTAAAAGGCAAAAGGTAATTAAGAATACTATTTGAGGTTGACGCGTTATATCGTTGATAAACAAATAAACAATACTTGAAACTTTTTACCTCAAACCTTTCTCCTTTTACCTTAAAAGATGGTATACCAAAAATGCCATTCCATACGCAAGTACCGTCATGTAGGCGAACTGGGCTGCCGGCCAGCGCCAGTCTTTCGTTTCGCGATAAACAACCGCTACCGTACTGGCACATTGCATGGCAAATGCATAGAACATCATCAATGAGAATGCTACGGCAAGGGTGAACACCGGTTGTCCTGTCTCCGGGTTTTTGGCCTTTCGCATTTTATCCTGTACGGAGTCGATGCGATCGGCATCGCCTTCCACGCTGTAAATGGTTGCCATAGTACCTACAAACACCTCGCGGGCAGCAAAGGATGTGATGAGCGCAATACCTATCTTCCAGTCGAAGCCTATAGGTTTTATTACAGGCTCAATCACATGGCCTAAAACACCTGCGTAAGAGTTTTCCAACTTTTCTGTTGATATCACCCTCGCCAGGCTATCGGGCGTCATGGTCTTTGTATATTTCGGCTGACTATAGGTCTGTTCTATTTTCTCGAATCGATCACCGGGCCCATAGCTGGATAATACCCAAAGAATAATTGAAACAGCAATGATCACCTTTCCCGCCTGTAGTACGAAAGTCTTGGAACGCTCGTACATCGATAACAAAACGTTCCTCCAGCGCGGCATACGGTACACTGGCAGCTCCATGATGAAATAACCTCGTTCGCGGGCTTTTAAAATAAACTTCATTACAAAGGCAACCAATACGGCCGATACCAGGCTAAGCACATACATGCCTGTAAGTGCAAGGCCCTGCAGGTTAAATATCCACCAAACATTTTTGTTGGGCACAACTAACGCTATCAATAAAGTATATACCGGTAATCGTGCCGAACAAGCCACCAGTGGCGTTACCATAATGGTGATCATGCGGTCTTTCCAGTTCTCAATGGTGCGGGTACTCATGATAGAGGGCACTGCGCAGGCAAAGCCGCCTATTAATGGCACTACTGATTTACCATTTAAACCAACCTTACGCATAATCTTATCCATCATAAACGTAACGCGCGACATGTATCCTGTATCTTCCAGTATCGAGATAAATGCAAAAAGTATAGCAATCTGCGGAATAAACACCAGTACGCCACTTAAGCCGGCAACAACGCCATCTATCAGCAGATCGGCAAGCGGACCGGCGGGTAAAACATTTCGTAGTAGACCTTCGGCCCAAACAAAACTATCCTCTATTAATGACATAGGGTATGCCGACCAGGCAAAGATAGACTGGAATATAAACAGCAGCACCCCCATAAATATGATGAAGCCGAAAACCCTGTGAGTTAATATATGATCTATTTTGTTACTGATGCTTTCTTCATGTGCGGTATCGGGCGTTTGCACTGTATCGTACAATACATCGTTGATATAATTATAGCGCGAAATGGTTTCAGCAGCCTGGGCCTTTTGCGAGTGGAAAGCGTGTTTCTCCTCTAATGCTTCGATCTGATTACTTTGCTCGGTTGTTAAAAACTTAAGATGCTCATGCTGGTGGGCCAGTTGAAGCGCAAAGTATGGGTTATCTGTTTGGGTAGCGCTTTCAATATCTGCAATAAGGGCAGGGGCAATGCTGCGTACATCAATGGTGTCAACCTGTAAGGCAACCTTATTAGCATAAGCAATGGCTTGTTTCAAATCTTCGATACCTTTCTCCTGCCTTGCTGCAATGGGCACAACGGGTACGCCCAAGCGTTTTGAAAGCAGATCGATATCAATAGTAATATTGGCCTTCTTTGCCATATCCATCATATTGAGCGCAATAACTACGGGTATCTTAAGATCTGCAACCTGGGTGTATAAAAGCAGGTTACGCTTAAGATTAGTTGCATCGAGTATAACAACGATCAGATCGGGCGTAAGATCTGATCCTTTCTCTGCCAGAACAGAAAATACAATGGATTCGTCCTTACTTTTAGGATAAAGGCTATAAGTACCCGGAAGGTCTATGATCTCGGCACGGCGGCCATCGGTAAGTTGGCAAATACCTGTTTTTTTATCTACAGTAACACCAGGGAAGTTCCCAATTTTTTGGTTGAGACCGGTAAGTGCATTAAATAGTGTTGATTTACCGGTGTTTGGATTTCCTACAAGTGCTACTCTGATATCAGCTTTCAAGAGAATGTACTATTGCAAAATAATGGTTGATGCTTCAAACCTGCGCAAACTAAGCTGGTAACCCGATACTTGTATGGCAATAGGATCGCCAAGGGGGGCAATGCGGGCAATTTTCACAGTTTCACCGGGAAGGCAACCCATTTCCATGAGTTTTACAGACATTTCAAGATCTGTAAATTCCTTCACTACTCCTGTTTCGCCAACGGCAAGTTCCTCAAGCGTCATCTGCGTAAATTTTATTAGACCACAAATGTACGCTTATTTAAAACAAATCCAAATAAGCAGAAGGTAATGTTAAGGTAAAATCAGGCGTGTTTAATTTGCTCCGCGGCCTTTATAGCGCCGAAATGCGGACAACCGCAATCTTTTTTAAATATTCTGCATGATGACAGGGAGGTCATCATCATTAAAACACAATATATAATCAAGCACTTTTTCATCGCACACTATTTATTGCAGAACCGGTTACCTGTACTGCGAAGATGCCCATACAGGTACCTATCACATCGGCCAGCAGATCATTAAAATCGCCGCTGCGCCAGGTAAAAACCCTGGCTTGCAAAAACTCTATTAAAGCCCCATAACTTAGCAGTACTATGGTATTTTTCATGGCTATTTCTATCCTGATGTTCCGGGTGTTCCATTTTCTGATACTGCCTGCGCAGTATAGTACTGATAGTACAAAGAACAGCCCGCAATGCACCAGTTTATCAAACCCTCTAAAAAATATGCCCTCGCCTTCCTTTACGTGGATAGGCACAGCACAAATAATTAAAACAAAGAGGGCCCACAAAATAGCGGGCCCATAATATTTTAGCGAAAGCTTCATTTAAGTTAGTGACCTATAACACCTTTGTACGCATCTGCATCCAAAAGGGTTTCTGCATCAGCAGCATTTTTAAGGCTTATCTTTACCATCCAGCCTTCTCCATAAGGGTCAGAGTTTACCAGTTCGGGCTGGCTATCCAGCTTGCTGTTAACTTCCAATACAGTACCATCAACTGGCATAAACAGGTCAGATACGGTTTTAACCGCCTCAACAGTACCAAAAACAGATTCTTTGGTAACGTCCTGGCCAACGGTATTGATATCTATATAAACAATGTCGCCCAATTCACCTTGTGCAAATTCGGTTATACCGATGTAGGCCTCATTACCTTCAACTCTTACCCACTCGTGGTCGCTTGTGTATTTTAGTTCTGCCGGAAAATTCATATCATTTTATTTGTGTGCTCAAAAATAACAAAAGTTTAAGCTATATCGCAAGCAAATAAGCATTGCCCTCGTCAAACACTATGGTGCAAAGTTTGTTAAGTATCAATACAAAAACTAAAAAAACACCTATCAAAATGAAAAAGTTAAGTTTAGCTGCAATGATCGCTGTTGCGGCATTATCATTCCAGGCATGTAACAACGCCCCAAAAGACAGCAAAGAAGCTGCAGATAGCGTAAACGCTGTTAAAGACACTACTACAAACGGTTCTACCGGTATTGCTGTAGACGAAAAAGACGCAAAATTTGCTACTGATGCTGCCAACGCAGGTATGACTGAAGTTGCTGCAGGTAAAGTAGCTGCAGAAAAAGCAACTAACGCACAAGTTAAAGAGTTTGCTGCTATGATGGTTACTGACCATACTAAAGTGAACGAAGAACTGATGGAAATTGCTAAAAAGAAAAACATCACTTTACCAACTGCACCTGATGCGGATCATCAAAAAATGTTGACCGACCTTTCAGCTAAAACCGGTAAAGACTTTGATAAAGCTTACGTTGATGCAATGGTTGACGGTCACAAAAAAGTAGAATCTATGTTAGAAGATGCTTCTAAAAACTGTAAAGATGCTGACTTAATGGCTTTTGCTACAAAAACATTGCCTGCTGTTAAAATGCACCTTGCAAAAATTGAAGCTATTCAAAAAAGCATGAAATAAGGATCATTTAATTGATTCTTTAGAAAGGGAAGGGTAATGTTACTCTTCCCTTTTTTGTTTTAAAATCGATTGAAGATCTGACTCACCCCGACATCGCTTTCGCTTGTCGACCCTCTCTTCGCTGCGCGAAAAGAGGGTTTTTCTTATCTGCTTTGCTGCTTGCAGCAGAGAGGGTGGTCAAGTGTAACGAAGACCGGGTGAGTTAATTCTGCAGTTGGCTACCTTTATGTATATCCATTTTATTGCAGATAATTTGGCCAAATGCGGCATTAACTCATAAATTTACCACCATGGCAGCAGCAATAGTAACCGGCCTGATGGCTTACGGTATGTCGGGCAGGATATTTCACGCACCGTTCATCCATACTAATCCCCACTTTACTTTAAAAGGAATTGTAGAAAGGCACGAGAAAAAAGCTTCAAAGCTTTATCCGGGCATCACCGAGTACAATTCGATAGATGAATTGCTGAATGATGATGAAGTGGAGCTGGTGATAGTTAATACGCCAAGCAACCTGCATTTTGAGCACGCTATGATGGCGATGAAAGCAGGCAAGCATGTGCTGTTGGAAAAGCCTGCCGCGGCTACTTCTGAAGAAGTTAAAACCCTTTTTGCTACCGCCCGGGAGCTTGACCGCCACCTGATGGTTTATCAGAACCGCCGGTACGATAGCGGCTTCCTGTCGACCAAAGAGGTTATAGAAAGCGGCCGCTTGGGCCAACTGATAGAAGTAACCTTCCGGATGGACAGGTACAAATCGGCCATTGGCGTTAAAGCCTTTAAAGAAACCAAAGGTGTACCGGCAGGTGGTTTGGTTTATGATCTGGGTGCGCACCTGCTTGATAATACAATTGCATTATTCGGGAAACCACTATCGTTCCATAAAACCACAGGTATTTACCGTGAGGGGTCTGAAGTTCCTGATTATTTCCATTATCACCTCATATATCCCAATCAGCTAAATGTTTACCTTACATCCGGCTTGCAGATAGCCGGCGATACGCCCGGCTTTTGGGTGAATGGTACGCTGGGAAGTTTCATCAAGAACCGCACCGATGTACAGGAAGCACAGTTAGATGGCGGTATGATGCCTGATGATCCCGCTTATGGCATTGAGCCTGAAGGGAATGAGGGTAAGCTCACCATTGTTGAGATAGATAACAAAAAATGCGTTGAGGATGTGCCATCGGTAAAAGGTGATTATAACCAAATATTTGAGGCCGTTTATCATACTGTGCGCGAAAATGCGTTATACCCGGTAACAGAAGAACATATAGCCTGGCAGATAGAGATGCTGGAGGCTTAACTTATACCCCATGACTTTAAATAAAATGAAAAAACTTGTATTTTTAGTATTTGCGATAATTGCGGCTTTAGGATGCAGCCAGGCGCAAACCACCCCTAACACCATTGCGCCATACAAGATCACGACAACAAAGGACCAGGTCACTACCGCTGCCGATCTGCCTAAGAACAAACCGGTGATACTGATCTATTTTTCACCCGATTGCCCGCACTGCCAGAAGTTGATCCGTGACATGAAGCCGGATATGGATAAATTCAAAAAGTTTGAGGTGGTGATGATAACCTTTACGGATATCCGCATGGTTAAAACCTTTGAGAACGATTACGGCCTTAACAAATACCCTAATTTTATATTAGGTACCGAGGGTTATACTTACACCGTACAGCGCTACTACCAGTTAAAGCATACACCTTTCGTTGCTATCTATGGCAAAAATGGCAAACTGCTTAAAGCATTTGAAAATCAGCCCGAGGTAAAAGACATTTTGGAGGTTACCAGCAAGGCTTAGCTGCTTCATGGCCTACGTTAATTTTAATTGATATTAATGTATAATAAAAAAGAGCCTTTTTACTGAAGGCTCTTTTTTAATAAGTATCTTCCCATAAGTATGCTTGCTACCAATCTGAAGTAGCACCGCCACCCGAGAAGCCGCCACTTGACGAAGACGACGATCCGCCTCCTGAAGACGATCCGCCTGAACTGCTTCTTGATGATCCCCAATTGCCATAGGTGTCAGACCTTCGTTCGGTTTCAGCACGCAACCTTCTTTGCTCCTCTGCATAGCGTTCTGCCGCTTCTTGTTCCTGCTGCCTGCGACGGTTCTCCTCTTCCTGCCGTCCGCGGTTTTTGTCCATCATTTCGTTAGCCATGTAACCGGTTGCCGCTCCGGCTACAAACGAGCCAAGGCCAGAACCACCACCGCCGTAACCACCACCGCCGTAGCCGCCACCATAATTACCCAAAGAGCCGCCGGCCCTACGTCGTTTAAAAAATCCGTATAAAATTATTACTACAAGCAACGTTATAACTGCATAAAGGAAACTGTCATCGTCCTTTTTATCTTTAACTGCAGATTCAGCCGCAACCGCTTTTGAGCTGTGTACAGCGCTATCAATCTTGGGCAAACTACTATATTGTGCGGTGCTTAGATCGTCCATAATGGCTTCGGTAAGCTCGCTAACACCCCCGGCGTAATCTTTCGCTTTAAAAAAAGGTTTAACGCGGTTTAAAGCCGCTAAGCTTGTTTCCTCTGTAAATATCGGCTCGAGGTTTCGCGCCACTTCCAGCCGTTGTTTGCGCTGTTTTATGGCTGCAACGTACACCAGCCCATCTTCATGGTTACCAACTTTCCAGCGGCGGGCAATAAGCAAAGCATACTCTTCTATATCGTACTGTTTTGGTATTTTATCTACCAGGACCACAGCAAACTGCACACCGGTGCGCTTTTCAATTTGGTTAATGCTTTTGTTTATTTTCTTAAGATCATCTTTAGATAATACCTTGGCGAAGTCGTTAACGTAAGTGTCTTTCTGAGGTGTTGGGATTTGTGATAATGCCGCCAGTGTACAAAAAGACAATAGCAAGGAAAAAAGATATTTCATTTAGGCTAAATTTATCTTAAAGATAGAAACTTTTGAAAGCATTTATAAGATTTGAATTTTATTACTACTATACAACGTCTTCCGTCCGCAGATGACCTCACCAGCATCGCTGTCGACAATTTTCTCCCTTACTCAAAAAAAGAGCTGTCATTTATCTTAGAAAATTAGCTGTCTGCTGTTTTGATAAAAAAAGCCTCAAAAGTGATACACTTTTGAGGCTATATAAATTTAAAGCTTTTAGAAGCGGTATTTATCCGTTGCCGCTATGATCATGCGTATGCTCTTCGCGGAACAACTTTGCGCTGAAGAAGTCGTTATTCATACGGCTGATGTTCATCAAAGTTATCTCTTTAGGGCATTCTGCTTCACATGCACCGGTGTTGGTACAGTTACCAAAACCCTCTTCATCCATCTGCCTAACCATTGCCTGTACACGGCTCCAACGCTCTGGTTGGCCTTGTGGCAATAATCCTAACTGAGTGATCTTGGCCGATGTGAACAGCATTGCTGAAGCATTTTTACATGCAGCAACGCAGGCACCACAACCAATACAGGTAGCAGAGTTAAACGCCTCATCAGCAACTACTTTTGGGATAGGTGTTGAGTTGGCATCAGGCACACCACCGGTATTTACCGAGATAAAGCCACCTGCTTGTTGTATACGGTCAAATGCCGAACGGTCTGTAGCCAAATCCTTGATAACCGGGAAGGCCGTAGAGCGCCAAGGCTCAATGGTAACGGTCTCGCCGTCGTTAAAGCTGCGCATGTGCAACTGGCAGGTAGTAATAGCTCGTTTTGGACCATGCGGCCGGCCATTGATGTATAATGAACAGCTACCGCAGATACCCTCGCGGCAATCGTGGTCAAAGTGGATTGGGTCTTCCTGTTTTTTGATCAGGCTTTCATTCACCACGTCAAGCATCTCCAGGAACGACATATCCGGCGATATCCCTTCGGCTTTATAGGTCACAAACTTACCCGAGGTTTGTGTATTTTTTTGGCGCCATACTTTAAGCGTCAGGTTCATATTTTCGTGACTCATATTATAGAGATTTGAGTATTTCGTATCAACTATCACGACCATTTTGATCTTGATACCTGATACTTGCTACTAAGTACTACTTGTAACTACGTTGTGTTAACTTAACATTTTCAAATACCAGCTCTTCCTTGTGCAGCTCTTCCTCCGCGTTTTCGCCTTTAAATTCCCAGGCTGCAACAAATGCGTAGTTATCGTCATCGCGAAGCGCTTCACCTTCTTCTGTTTGCGATTCGATCCTAAAGTGGCCACCGCATGATTCGTTTCTCATCAACGCGTCGGTCACCATTAACTCGCCCAGCTCAATAAAATCCGCAACACGGCCTGCACGCTCAAGTGAAAGGTTCAACTCCTCGTTGTCACCCACAACTATCGCGTTTTTCCAGAAGTCTGCTTTCAGTTCTTTAATCATCGCTTTAGCTTTGGTAAGGCCTTCTTTTGAACGGGCCATACCACAGTACTCCCACATAATGTGGCCAAGCTCGCGGTGGTACTCAACAACTGTTTTATTGCCTTTAAGCGATAACAGCTTATTCACGTTATCTAAAACGTCCTGTTTGGTTTGCGCAAAAGCCGGGTGATTTTTATCAACCGCTTTAGGGCCGATGGTAGCAAGGTAATCTCCTAAAGTGTAAGGGATAACAAAGTACCCATCAGATAATCCCTGCATCAGTGCAGAAGCGCCCAAACGGTTTGCACCGTGGTCACTAAAGTTACACTCGCCCAAGGCATACAAACCAGGTACGTTGGTGCTCAGGTTGTAATCAACCCAAAGGCCGCCCATAGTATAGTGTACAGCAGGGTAAATACGCATTGGCTGTTTGTACGGGTTCTCGTCAGTTATTTGATAGTACATATCAAACAGGTTACCGTATTTAGCACGCACGGTATCTTCTCCCAAACGGCTGATCGCGTCCGCAAAGTCAAGGTAAACGGCAAAACCGGATGTACCTACACCACGGCCCTCATCGGCCATTTCTTTGGCATTACGTGATGCCACGTCGCGCGGAACAAGGTTACCAAATGATGGATATTTACGCTCTAAGAAATAATCGCGGTCTTCTTCCTTAACCTGTGATGCTGTGATCTCCTTGTTGCGCAATTTCTTAGCGATTTCTACGGTTTTAGGAGCCCATACACGACCGTCGTTACGTAACGACTCAGACATCAGCGTAAGCTTGCTCTGGTGATCACCGGTAACCGGGATACAGGTTGGGTGAATTTGTGTATAACAAGGGTTAGCAAAGTAAGCACCTCGTTTGTGTGCCCTCCATGCTGCTGTTACGTTTGAGCCGATAGCGTTAGTTGACAGATAGAATACGTTACCATAACCACCTGTACATAATAATACGGCGTGGCCTGCGTGGGTATCAATTGCTCCGGTAATTAAGTTACGGGTAACAATACCTTTTGCATGGCCGTCAATCATTACCACATCAAGCATTTCATGACGGGTATACATTTTTACCTTGCCCAGGTTTATCTGGCGGTTAAGCGCTGAGTAAGCACCTAAAAGTAATTGTTGTCCGGTTTGGCCGCGGGCGTAAAAAGTACGTGATACCTGTGCACCACCAAATGAGCGGTTATCCAATAAACCACCGTATTCGCGTGCAAAGGGTACACCTTGTGCTACACACTGGTCAATAATATTTACCGAGTTCTCTGCCAGGCGGTGAACGTTAGATTCTCGTGCGCGGTAATCGCCACCTTTAATGGTATCGTAAAATAAACGGTAAACGCTGTCACCATCGTTCTGATAGTTTTTAGCGGCGTTGATACCACCCTGTGCGGCAATTGAGTGCGCACGGCGTGGGCTATCCTGGAAACAGAAAGCGGTTACATTGTAACCCAATTCGGCCAATGAAGCAGCAGCTGATGCGCCGGCCAAACCGGTACCTACTACAATAACGTTGTATTTACGCTTGTTGGCAGGGTTAACCAGCTTTAAGTTAAACTTATGCTTGCTCCATTTTTCGGCCAATGGGCCTTGCGGAATATTAGCATTTAAACTCATTTCTTTTTATTTATTGAGTGATGAGTGGTTGATTGTGTGAGGTGGTTAAGCGTTTAACTATTCTCCAGTCACGTAATCAGCCAATCACTATTTATTTAAACTTTGGAAATAATAAATAATCGGCATCAGCGCAAACAGTAACGGAATGATCACCGCAAAAAGCCATGTGCCGATAAACGATACAATGCCATCGTATTTCTTGTGTACCCAGCCAAGCGTTTTAAACGCGCTTTGGAAACCGTGTAATAAGTGGAACGATACAGCAACCATAGCAATTACATAAAACACAACATACCAAAGATGGCTAAAGCTCCATTGGATGCGTGAGTGAAGGTCTTTTACCCTAACAATCTCAACGTTGTTCTCGGTTGAGATCGACCGCTCAAACGTTGGTACTTCCGGCTTGTATTCAGAAGCTGTTGTTTGGTTAGTTGCAAGGTTAGTGCGATACTCTTTAAACGGAAGGATATCCTTGTATTTGTAGGTAAACCAAAAATCGCCCATGTGGATAACGATGAACAGCAAAAGAATAGAACCTAAAAGGCCCATATTTTTTGATGACCAGGATGTTGGCGATTTCGTAGTTACTGCATAACCTACCGGCCTTGCCCTGCGGTTTTTGATGGTTAGCACCAAAGCATATACCGAGTGCAGGATGATAAAGAAGTAGAGAAGGTATGCAATAACCTCTATCGGCGGGAAATGCGTTAAGAAGTTAGCATAGCTGTTAAATGCAAAACCATCATCGTGTTTAAACAACAGCAGGTTACCACCCACGTGTACGATTAGGAAGGTACATAAAAACAAGCCTGTTAAAGCCATTATCAGCTTTTTTCCCAGTGAGGAGTTAAAGGTTTGTTTAAATTCGCTCATTATAGATCAGATTTATTTTTCCGCAAAAGTATCTATTAAAAGCCAAAAGATATAAATGGTTTCGGCTTAAAGCAGGGATAATAGCTATTTAGAAACAATCTAAATTTGGTCATAAAAAAGTAAGCTTTAATCGCTTATCAACAAAATGGCGCAAATTGTTAATTTCGGGCCAACCTTACACCACATCAATGAAACGTTACGCTTTTATCATCTTGATTGCCGTACTAACCGCTTGTAAAAGTACGCCGAAGCTTCAGTTAACAATTACAGACAAAAGCATCGCTAACGGCAAAATTACTTTAAGCCAATTCAACGAAACTATTCTTACTCAGAACATAAAAGACGGGGAGGGTAAAGTAGCTCAGCCTCTTGCGGCGCCCGGGTACTACGATATTGCAGTTACCGACGACTCAAAGCCTTTAAGCGCCAAACGCAAGTTCACTTTATATCTTGAAAACGTTGACTACAATGTTGAGCCGCAGGCTGCAGGTTATCCTACAGTAACTACCAACTCTAAAACACAACAACAGCTTAGCGCATATTATCAATTAGAAAATGAAATGGCCGGCAAGCTTGACCATACCATCGACTCCATGGTAAAATACCTGGATACCCGCGAAGTGAAAGACATGCAGCCAAAGGAACGCGCCGCGCTATATGCCAAAACCCGTGATCTGCAGCAACAGCGCCGCGAGATGGAGCCGAAAATATTGACGGCTTATCTTAAAGCTAACCCAAACAGCCAGGCCGCAGCGCATATCCTTGCAGAGCAATATCTTGATGAATACGCGCAGCAATATGCAGATGTGTATTCGATGCTTACGGACTCTGCTAAGAACACCGACGACGGTATTAAGGTAGGTAATAAAGTAGCCGTATTGGTTAAATTGATCCCTGGCTCGGTTGCCGCAGATATTGTTGGCCAAACAACTGATGGAAAGCCATTTGATAAAAAGGCCATTAAGGCGAAAGTGATATTGGTTGAGTTTTGGAAAAGCGGCAGCCCGGTAATAGAACAAAACCACGCTAAAATGGCTAATGGGTTGATCCTGACTGAAAGCGATCGCCAGAAGTTTGCAACTATTAGCGTTTCAATCGATACCGACAAGGCAACATGGCTAAAGAACGCACCTAAAAGCACCGACAAATGGATACAGGTATCTGATCTGAAAGGCAACGAATCGCCTAATGTAGCCAACTGGAAAATAAAGGCTGTGCCCACCTACTTTTTATTGGATGATAATTGGCGCTTGCTGCAGGCAAACATAGCCCTGCAGGACGTAGACCAGGCCGTGCATGATTACTTTAATAAAAAGTGAAATAAGAGAAGAAGGCGACAACTCGCATCTGCAAGCTTACAACTTTTCCCCTCTTTGGGGAGGGGTGCGGCGGGAAAAGCGTAAAGGCAGGGAGGGGTTACTTAGTTGCCAATGCACTTATGGCAAGGACAAGCGCACATGGATTGGATTTCTTATATTAGCGATACAAACCCGCCTAGGCATGAAGAAACTGCTACTTATCTCACTTGCTGCCCTGTCACTTCCCGCATTTGCGCAGGTAAATCTTAAAACTGAAGCATCGAAAAAAGCAGATGCGATCACACAAAAAGTGATCAGCTAGCGGCGTGATTTTCATGAGCATCCGGAGCTGGGCAACCGGGAGGTTCGCACATCGGGCATTATTGCCGAACATTTGCAGTCTTTAGGTATTGAGGTACAAACCGGTGTAGCAACAACCGGCGTGGTAGGTTTGCTAAAAGGTGGGCATCCCGGGCCGGTGATAGCCTTACGGGCTGATATGGACGGCCTGCCGGTTACCGAGCGGGTTAACCTGCCTTTTGCCTCAAAAGTTAAAACGCAATATAACGGACAGGAAGTAGGCGCCATGCATGCCTGCGGCCATGATTCGCACATGGCGATCTTAATGGGTGTGGCGGAGGTGCTTTCCGGCATGAAGAAAGATCTGCATGGTACGGTGAAGTTTATCTTCCAACCGGCTGAAGAAGGTGTGCCTGTTGGGGAAAAAGGCGGTGCAGAGCAAATGGTTAAAGAAGGCGTTTTACAAAACCCAAAGGTTGATGCCATTTTTGGCCTGCATATATCCTCGGCAGTGGAAGTAGGAAAGCTCACTTATCGCCCCGGCGGTACGATGGCCGGCGTTAATGATCTGAAGATAGTGGTTAAAGGGAAATCATCACACGGAGCATACCCATGGCAGAGCGTGGACCCTATGGTGGTATCGGCACAGATCATCAATTCTCTGCAGAGCATTGTAAGCCGGAATGTAAACATCACCGAGAACCCTGCAGTGGTTACTATCGGCGCTATCAAAGGAGGTACCCGTTTCAATATCATCCCTGAGAATGTAGAGATGCTGGGCACGTTACGTTTCTTTACCCCGGCCGACGAAAAGCTGATTAACGAAAACGTAAAACGCATAGCTACCAAAACCGCTGAGGCTTATGGTGCAACCGCTGAAGTTTGGGCGCCATACAGTAACCATTACCCGGTTACGTTTAACAATGTTGCACTTACGCAAAAGATGCTGCCAACCCTGCAGGAAACCGCAGGGAAAGCAAATGTGCTGCTGGTGCCACCGGTAACGGGTGCAGAAGATTTTAGCTTTTACCAGGAAAAGGTGCCTGGCCTGTTCTTCTTTTTAGGAGGCATGCCTAAGGGAGGCAACAGCTTAACAGCACCATCACACCATACGCCCGATTTTTACATCGATGAAAGCGGCTTCACGCTCGGCGTAAAAACTTTGTGTAATTTAACGCTCGATTATATGTCCGGGAAGGGCAAGTAATTTGAATGGTCACATTTCGAGGGATAGCTCCTACGGAGCAAACATTTTATTTGTTCCGGGCTACAAAGCGGTAACCTCTAACGAGGTATAAAAAGCGCCGGTATCTAAGCCTATGTTTATTTGAAGATATGCTGTCCTGTAGGGACAACCGCTTTGTAGAAAAGTAATTGATTGCTTTTTGCTCCGTAGGAGCAACCCAATTTAACAGATTTCAGATTATACAGAAACCCTCTTATAATCCGCTATACTCAACGTATTATCGCAGAAACTATACTCATGCTCCTGGTTTGAGCAGATAATCGTTAACCTCCCGGCGCTGTATTGTTCTATCAGGCTCAGGTACCAGTCAATACCTTGGTTATCGAGGTTTGATGTAGGTTCATCCAGCATCAGCATCGGCGTATCGGAGCAAAAGGCTAATGCCAGCTTCAAGCGCTGTTTCATGCCCGAGGAGAAATAGCGGATCAATTTATTGTTGCTGCCCTGCAGGTTAAGGATATCGGCAACGACTTGTTTGTCTATGCCTGGCCGGTACTTCTTAAACTTAAAATGAAAATCGATCATCTCCGTCAAAGAAAAATCCTCGATCACTTCCAGATAGGGAGCCGCAAGGCTTAAATAGTTGAATACGTTTTCCGGTTCAATATCCGCACCGACATTACTATATTTTATTTCACCGGCTGATGGATGAAGACTGCCATTAAGCACCTGTAGCAAGGTTGACTTACCCGAACCATTTGATCCCAAAACAGCATAGCTTTTCGGCCCTTCAAAGGTATAATCAATACCTCTGAAGATCCATTCGCGGTTAAACCGCCGGCCTATATTTTGGAGCGAGATTTTCAATAATTAATGGTTAATGGTTGGTGGTTCATAGTCAAAGAGCGTTTACTATTCGCTATGAACCATGAACTATCAACTCAACAATTACACCGACCCGAAACCCTTCATGATACCGCGTTGCGAGTTCTGAACAAAGTTAACGATCTCGTCACGCTCAACGGTTGGGTTAAATTCGGCTTCGATAATGTCAAGGGCCTTGGTGATGTTGTATTTTTTAAGGAAGATGATGCGATAGATTTCCTGTATCTCGCTGATGGTTTCGGCAGAGAATCCCCTACGGCGTAAACCAACCGAATTGATGCCGATGTAAGACAATGGCTCGCGGCCTGCCTTAGTGAACGGCGGTACATCCTTACGCACCAGCGATCCGCCGGATATCATACTATGTGCACCAATTTCAACAAACTGGTGAACGGCAGATGTTCCGCCGATGAAAGCATAGTCATACACATTGATATGACCAGCTAACTGTACCGCGTTAGCAATAATTACGTTATCGCCGATAACACAATCGTGTGCAACGTGGGTGTAGGCCATTAGCAGGCAGTTTTTACCTATGGTAGTCGTATTTTTATCAAGCGCCGTACCACGGTTAAGGGTTACGCATTCGCGGATAACCGTATTATCACCAATGGTAACGGTACTTGCCTCACCCTTATATTTAAGGTCCTGCGGTGGCGCAGAGACAACCGCACCCGGAAAAATGCGGCAGTTTTTACCTATGCGCGCACCATCCATAATAACAGAGTTTGACCCTATCCAGCTACCTTCGCCTATCTCCACATCTTTGTGGATAGTAACAAAGGGCTCGATAACTACGTTATCGGCAATTTTGGCCTGAGGGTGTATATATGCTAACGGCTGTATCATATTTACTTGTATTTAACTATTTGCGCCATCAGCTCGGCTTCAACCACAACTTTCTCGCCCACCATACCAATACCTTTCATTTGGGCAATACCCCTTCTGATAGGAGCTACCAGGTCACAACGGAATATTAACGTATCACCCGGCAAAACCTTGTCTTTAAATCTTGCATTTTCAATTTTAAGGAAAAGCGTTAGCCAGTTTTCCGGATCGGGAACCGTATTTAGTACCAGGATACCGCCTGTTTGCGCCATTGCCTCTATCTGCAATACACCCGGCATTACCGGTGCACCTGGGAAGTGGCCCACAAAGAAAGGCTCGTTCATGGTAACTGCCTTTAAACCTACCACGTGGGTTTTGGTTAATTCCAGGATCTTATCGATAAGCAGCAACGGCGGGCGGTGCGGTAATATCTCCATGATCTGTACCGTATCATACACCGGCTTCATGTTAGGGTCATAAACCTTTACATGCTTGCGGCTGCGTTCTTTTTTGATAAGTGCCTTTATCTTTTTAGCAAAGGCAACGTTTGCAGCGTGGCCGGGGCGGGCCGCCATAATATGGCCTTTTAGCGGAACACCAACCAGCGCAAGGTCGCCTATCATATCCAACAGCTTGTGGCGTGCCGGCTCGTTCTGGTGGCGAAGCTCGATATTGTTTAAGATGCCTTGTGGTGCAACACTGATATCTGCGCGGTTAAATAATTTTGCCAGGTGGCTTAATTCTTCTGTATCAACATCCTTATCAACCACTACAATGGCGTTGTTAAGGTCGCCTCCTTTTATAAGGTCGTGCTTAACCAGCATTTCAAGCTCATGAAGGAAACAGAAAGTTCTGCTTGATGCTATCTCGCGCTTAAATTCCTTAAGACTGGAGATGGTTGCATGCTGGCTACCTAATACCTGCGAGTTGTAATCAACCATGCAGGTAAAGCGGTAATCATCATCCAAAGGCATTGCTACCATATCAACTTTACGGTCAGGCTCAGAATAGTGGATATTATAAGGGATGTGATAATATTCGCGGTCGGCATCCTGTTCAACAGTGCCGGTTTCTTCAATAGCGTTAATGAATTGTATAGAACTACCGTCCATGATAGGGGTTTCCTGTGCATCCATATCAATCAGCACGTTGTCTATCTCCAAACCAACCAAAGCGGCAAGCACGTGCTCTACAGTACTAACACTTGCGCCGTTTTGCGTTAGCGTGGTACCACGTGAGGTATCCGTAACGTTATCGCAATCGGCGTCAATAATGGGCTGGCCCGGCAAATCAACACGACGGAATTTATACCCATGCTTTTCAGGTGCAGGGTTAAAGGTCATGGTAACGTTTTGGCCTGTGTGCAAACCAACGCCGGATATTGATACCGGTGCCTTAATAGTTCTTTGTTTTACGTTCATTTTTATATTGCTCATTCGTTCATTGGTTCAATAGTTCATTGGTTAGTATACCGATGAGCCAGAATTACTGAACATCTTTTTTTAAGTCTTTTATCATTTTCTCCAGCTCGCGCACACGCAGCTCCAGATCAGGTAAGCGCCTGATATTTACGTGGGCACGAAGATAATCTTTGTATGGCAGATGCGGAGAGCCGCCCCATTGCTTATTTTCTTCTTTTATAGTGTGATTAATACCTGTTTGTGCGCCAAACTGGCTGCCATCTGCAATGTTTAAATGGCCGGCAAAACCTACCTGGCCACCAATAACTACTCTCGACCCTATCTTAGTACTTCCTGATATGCCCGATTGAGCCGCCATTACCGTATGGCTACCAATTTCAACATTATGGGCAATCATGATCAGGTTGTCGATCTTGGCACCTCTGCGGATGATAGTCGAACCCATGGTAGCACGGTCTATTGTGGTATTCGAACCTATCTCAACATTGTCTTCAATGATAACGTTACCTATTTGTGCAATTTTGGTGTAGCTGCCATCCCCGTTTGGAGCAAAGCCAAAGCCGTCGCTACCGATAACGGCACCCGAGTGGATGATCACGTTGCTGCCAATTACACAATCAAAGTAAACCACCACACCGGGAAAAAGCGTTACATTATCACCAAGGGTAACGTTATCTGCAATGTAGCAATTAGGATATATTTTACAGTTTTTACCGGTTTTAACACCCTGCCCAATATAAGCGAATGCTCCTATGTAAGGGTTTTCTCCAATGGTGGCGCTTTCGTGGATAAAGCTTGGCTGTTCAATACCTTCTTTATATAGTTTAAATGTGTTGTACTTTTCTAATAGCAGCGTAAAAGCACTATACGCATTCTCTACCCTTATGAGGGTGGCGCCTACGGGGCCGGTAAGCTGTTGGGTGTTATTTACAATTACTATAGACGCGTTGGTGCTGTAAAGGAACTGCTCATACTTTGGGTTAGCCAAAAATGAAAGGGAGCCTTTTTGGGCTTCCTCGATCTTGGCGAGTTGGTCAACCGCAACAAGTTCGTCACCTTCAACGGTTCCGTTAAGCAGCGCTGCTATATCTTTGGCAGTAAATTGCATCGTACAAAGTTAAATGTTAATACTAAAGCAACAAATTATTAAGTTTTAGCATAATACGTTTCAAAGCAGGTCTTTGGTGTAACACAGTATGTGTTTTTTTACCGTTGTGGAGAGGGCCTCAAGATTTGAGTTATCGCTTGCCAGCGTAATATCTATAATACTGCCGTCCTTTTTCAGGATATGGATACTGCCATCCCCTTTATTGTAAGCGTTGTTCCTGATGCTGTCTGTAAACACAAAGTACGATGCTTCGTGCTCTGTAATGCCATATTTTTGCATTGCCTTGCCGGTAAGCTCTTTCACAAATTGCTCATCAGGATGTCCGGATGTAATGTCGGTGTGGTAAAGGCTGCGATTTATAAACCTTTTGCACAAGTTGGAAAGCACCCAATCACTGTTGTTTTCCCAAATTTTTACAGCGGCCATTACATCGGTATCATCAAGCTTGGCAAATACCTCAAGGTGTGCAGGGTTAGTCATAAACTCGGCCTTGTCAATTTCTGTATCGAGGAAATAACTTAACGCAGGTGTAAGTGGGAATCGTTCCCCGGCCAGGGCCAGCTCACGGGCCCGGCAAAATATTTTGCAAAGCAACTGCTCGGCAGCAATTACGGTTTTGTGCAGGTAAACTTGCCAGTACATCAACCGGCGGGCTATCAGGAATTTCTCTATCGAGTAGATCCCTTTCTCTTCCACAACAACTATATCATTTTTAACTGTCAGCATTTTAATGATACGGTCTGAACTGATTACGCCTTCTGATACGCCTGTGAAAAAGCTATCCCGGTTAAGGTAATCCATCCTGTCCATATCCAGCTGACTGCTTACCAATTGGTGCAGGAACTTTTTGTGATACTTGCCCCTGAATATGCTGATGGCAAGATCGAGTTGTCCGTTAAACTCTTCGTTAAGTTTATCCATTAGCATCAGAGAAATATCCTCGTGGCTTATTTCCTCAACTATAGTATGCTCCAGCGCATGCGAAAACGGGCCGTGGCCAATATCATGCAGCAGTATGGCAATTATCAAACCTTCCTTTTCTTCCGAGCTTATTTCCTGGCCTTTACTGCACAAAGTTTCTATAGCCAAACCCATCAGGTGCATGGCACCCAAAGCATGATGAAAACGGGTATGCAAGGCGCCGGGATAAACCAGGTGAGTCATCCCGACCTGTTTGATGTACCTGAGACGCTGAAAGTATGGGTGATCTATCAGATCGTAAACCAGTTCGGTGGGGATGCTTATAAACCCGTAAACCGGATCGTTAATGATTTTTTTCTTATTCAAATGCGTGGTATTCTGGCTGCAAAGGTGGCTAAATATGACAAAACAAGCATCTTGTATTTGTTAATAAATGTTAATCCTTTGCGTATTTTTACAACAAAACTTACAACCTTACGGTTATAGGGTTGTAAAAATAAAGATATTATGCAGGAAACCACAATCCTATGGGCCGACGACGAGATAGATCTGCTTAAACCACATATACTGTTCCTGAGCGAGAAAGGTTATAAAGTTACTACCGTAACCAATGGTAACGATGCTGTTGAAGAGTTTAAGAAAAAATATTTCGACCTGGTTTTCCTGGATGAGAATATGCCCGGCCTTACGGGGCTTGAAACATTGCAACAGATAAAGGGCCTTAACAACGATATACCCATTGTACTCATCACCAAAAACGAGGAAGAGTACCTGATGGAAGATGCTATTGGCTCAAAGATAGACGACTACCTGATAAAGCCCGTGCACCCTAAGCAGATATTGCTTACCATAAAAAAGCTTACCGAAAATAAACGCCTGGTTACAGAAAAAACAACCATGGCTTACCAGCAGGATTTCCGCACCCTGGGCATGACGCTTAATGACAATTTAAGCTACAGCGAATGGGTTGAGGTTTACAAAAAACTGATCTACTGGGAACTTGAACTGGAAGCTTTGCAAGATAGCGGCATGCACGAGATATTGACCCTGCAAAAGGCCGAAGCAAACGTACAGTTTTGCAAGTTTGTTGAGAAGAACTATTTGGGCTGGCTAAAAAACCCGGATACAGCTCCTGTTAATTCACCGCAGCTTTTCAAAAAGAAGGTGTTCCCTAAATTGGAAAGCAAAGTGCCGGTTTTCTTTATCCTGATCGATAATTTACGTTATGATCAGTTCAGGATCATCAATCCACTTATTTCTGAATACTTCCGCTTAGAAGAGGAAGAAACCTATTATAGTATTTTGCCAACTGCAACACAGTATGCGCGTAATGCTATCTTCTCGGGCCTGATGCCGCTGGAGATGGAGACCCGTTATCCGCAAATGTGGCAGAATGATGAGGATGAAGGCGGTAAAAATCTCTACGAAGCCGATTTCCTGGCCGATCATTTAAAACGTGTAATGCGCCGTGATGTTAAACACTCGTATCACAAAATACTGAACATTGATGAAGGCCGGGCGCTTAACGAATCGGTAAATAACCTGATGAACAACGAGCTGAACGTAGTGGTATACAACTTTGTTGACATGCTGAGCCACGCCCGTACAGACATGCAAATGATCCGCGAACTGGCCAGCGATGACCCTGCATACCGTTCGTTAACCTTATCATGGTTTGAGCACTCGCCGCTTTTTGATCTGCTTAAGTATCTTTCTCAAAAACAGGTGAAGGTAATCATTACTACAGACCATGGTACCATCCGCGTTAAAAACCCAAGCAAGATCATTGGCGACCGTAACACTAACACCAACCTGCGGTATAAACAAGGTAAAAATTTGAATTTTAATCCTAAGGAGGTGTTCCATATCCGTAACCCGCATGATGCCCAACTGCCCAAGCTGCATGTAAGCTCAAGCTTTGTGTTCGCTAAAAGCGATAGCTACTTTGTGTATCCTAACAATTACAATCATTTTGTAAACTTTTATAACGAGACGTTCCAGCATGGCGGTATCTCGTTAGAAGAAATGATCATCCCGATAGTAACATACGGCAATAAATAAGATATTTGGCGCTGATGGAAATACACACTAAAACCATTAATGATCTGGCAGATGCTGCTGAAAAGGTTTTAAAAGAAGCGGGACAAAACCGCATCTTTTTATTTTACGGGGAGATGGGCGCGGGTAAAACTACGCTTATCAAATCTATATGTGCTGCGCTTGGGGTAACAGATGATGTTACCAGCCCAACCTTTTCAATCGTTAATGAATACGAGGGTAAGGATGGGCCTGTTTACCATTTCGACTTCTATCGCTTAAAGCAACATAGTGAAGCTTTGGATATGGGATATGAAGAATATTTCTATTCAGGAAACTATTGTTTTATAGAGTGGCCCGAGAAAATTGCCGACCTGGTGCCAGATACGTACACCGGTGTAAGGATACATATCCAGGACCAGCACGAGCGCCTCATCACGGTTGAAAACTTTTAGCTAAAGTATAATTTTCGTATCTTCATCAGCCGGAAAAACTAACACACTATGAGTGCAGGGAAATACAGTGGGTTCACAAGCGTTGCAAGGCAGGCAATGATGCAGCCGCAGGAATCAATGCTTGAAGTGAAAAGCAACAAAAAGCAGTTATACATTGGGATACCTAAAGAAACGTCTTTTCAGGAAAACCGTATTGCATTAACGCCACTGTCTGTTGCCCTGCTTATCAACAATGGGCATAGCGTTTACCTGGAAAGCAACGCAGGCCAAGCCGCAAACTTTACTGATAACAATTATAGCGAACAAGGCGCAGAAATAGTTTACGATACTAAAAAGGTTTACGAGGCCGATATCATCATTAAAATAGCTCCTCCCACCGCAGAGGAGATAGAAATGATGAAGCCGGGGCAGTTGTTGATCTCTACCCTGCAATTGGCTACACTTAAAGCCGAAAGCCTGCATGCGCTCATCAAAAAAAAGGTTACTGCCATTTGTTTTGAACACCTTGAAGATGAGGGTGGATCATTAACTGTGGTACGAGCCATGAGCGAGATAGTTGGCGCAACATCTGTACTGATAGCGGCAGAATACCTGAGTAATATTTTTGAAGGTAAGGGCCTGATGCTGGGTGGCATTACCGGTGTACCGCCTACCGAAATAGTTATACTTGGTGCAGGTACTGTTGGTGAATATGCTGCACGCACTGCCATCTCATTAGGGGCAGAAGTAAAAGTATTTGATCCGTCTATCTATAAACTTCGCCGTTTGCAGAATAATATAGGCGCACGTGTGTTTACATCTGTTGTGCAGCCAATTGTATTGGAAAAAGCCATCACCACCTGTGATGTAGCTATAGGTGCTATGCGTGCAGATGATGGCCGCAGTCCCTGTATCGTGTCAGAGGCTACGGTAAGCCGTATGAAACCAAATTCGGTTATTATTGACGTAAGCATAGACCAGGGCGGATGCTTTGAAACATCTGAAGTCACCAATCACACACACCCCGTTTTCCGTAAGTACGATGTGATACATTATTGCGTACCTAATATTGCATCTCGTGTAGCGCGTACTGCCACTTATGCGCTAACAAATATTTTTGCCCCCATATTGCTTGATATTGGCGAGCAGGGCAGCCTTAAGAATTTGATCTGGCAAAAAACCGGTATACGTAACGCTGTGTACATATATCAGGGCCATCTAACCAACAAATACATTGGCGAGCGCTTCAACATCCCAAGCAAAGATCTGGATCTGCTGGTGGTATCAAATCATTGATATTACTTGATGTCAAAACATGCTTGTCTGTTTCCCTCCCTTTGGGGTAAATAAACTCAGATCATAAGCAGGCATCTCCCGGCCGGCTAAAAACCGAACGCAAGCCATACGGTAAAGCTGGTGAATGGAGTTTGCTACATGGCCATCACCGCTCATACGCCGGCCAAAATCAGTGTCGTTCAAATTGCCGCCATGGCAGGCTTTGATCATATTTAAGATCTTCTCTGCCCTGTCTGGAAAAGCTTTGTGTACCCAATCTGTAAATATCTCTGCAATGGCACCGTTTAGGCGCACAATGGTGAACCCCGCTGAAACAGCACCTCTATCAGCTGCGGCTTTAATAATATCCGGAATTTCATTGCTGTTTAAACCCGGTATAATTGGCGCCACCATTACTCTGCAGGGAATGCCACTTTCTGATAGTCTTTGAATAACCGCTAAACGGCCCATGCCGGTAACCGTCCTTGGTTCAAGTTTCTGGCGTAATGATTCGTTTAAGGATGTGATAGAAACGTTAACGTGAGCCAGTTTCATCCGAGCCATATCGCTTAGTATATCAATGTCGCGCAACACTACGTTGTTCTTTGTGATAATACTAACCGGGTTACGATACCTATGGAATACCTCCAGTAACGAGCGTGTGATCTTCAGTTTACGCTCAATAGGCTGGTAGCAATCCGTATTGCCGGATAATACGATGGGTACAGGGATATACCCCTTTTTATTAAAATGCTTTTCCAGGAGTTCTGCAGCATTACGTTTAACAATTATCTTTCGCTCAAAGTCGAGCCCTGCACTAAATCCATAATATTCGTGACTGTTGCGGGCGTAACAGTAGATACAGCCGTGCTCGCAGCCCTGGTATGGGTTTATAGACACAAAATGACTAAGGTCAGGACTATTTGATTCGCTTACTATTTTTTTAGGATTTTCCTCAAATAACTGGGTGTGGGTGTTCTCCAGCATCTGCTCATCTAATCCCTCAATGTGCTCCTGCACATATTTACTTTTCAAAAACCGGTTATGCGTATTTACCTGAGCGCCGCGGCCCTTAAAAAATTCAGGATTTTCCTCGTGTGACATAGAAAACAAATTTGCTAATATTATTAGCAAATAGCAATTGTATCTAAGTGTTTTATTGCCGAAGGTATCAACACAAAACACCATGGTACATGTTAAAATTACATGCGCCGGTTTTTGCAACGCCTATTTTATAAGCCTGTATCAAACTTGGCGAACTCGTTTTCATCCAGGCCCGATAAAAAACGTGTTAACAAGGCCCTTACCGATCTTTGTCGTGATATTCATGATAATCCGGGTAAAAAAGGGCCACTTATGCCTTTTGATGCGGGCGCAGATAAATTCATCATTTTTTCAGACCAGCATAAAGGTGCACGCGATGGGGCTGATATTTTTGCAAAATGCGAGCAAAACTATCTTGCAGCACTTCATCACTATTATGAAAAAGGGTTTACCTACATAAATCTTGGTGACAGTGAGGAGTTATGGGAGAATTTGTTTGTCACCGTAAAGCGGCATAACAAAAAAACGTTTGAAGCGGAAAAGCTTTTTCTTAATGATGATCGTTTCATCAAACTCTTTGGCAACCATGATCTTTACTGGGACAACGACCCTTTAGCTGCCTTAAGCCTGACGCAGATCTATGGCAGGGCCATAAAGGTTTATGAAGGACTAATACTTAAAACAGAACTTAATAATAAACCCTTAGAGATACTGCTGACACATGGCCATCAAGGCGATCTGCAAAGCGATGGCAACTGGTTTAGCAAATGGTTCGTATCTGATGTTTGGGGGCCACTGCAAGGCTATTTATCCATAAACCCCAACACTCCTGCTTACAATAACCAATTGAAAACAGATCATAACCGGATGATGTACGAGTGGAGTAGCAACCATAGTAACACGTTATTGATCACGGGACACACCCACCAGCCGGTATTTTGCTCCATGACCCATCTGGAGATCTTATATCATAATCTCGATGAAGCACGCAAGGAAAACAACGTTGCTAAAATGAGCGAGATTGAAAGGCAGATAGCGGGCTTGCACTTAAAAGGCGTAACGGAGCCAAACTTTAGCGGCTATTTAGATTCATACTTTAACTCCGGCTGCTGCTGCTTTAATGATGGCGATATTACCGGGATAGAAATAGCAGACCATTGCATCAGGCTAATTAAGTGGAACTACAAACACAAGATAAGCGAGCGCTTAATGCTGGAAGAATGCAGATTGGATAAATTAAAGATCAAACGCTGAAGTATACTGCCGGTTATCCATCCAGCAGAAATACAAAAAGCTCTTTTGGCCCGTGGGCACCCAATACAAGCATTTTTTCAATATCCGCTGTACGGCTTGGTCCGGTAATATGCGTTATCATAGATGGTATGTGGCTGCCATATTTTTCTTTAATGAGTTTAAAGCCATCCTTAAGGTCCATTCTTAGCTGCGAGGTGTAGGCAAGCACAATATGCACGGGCGGATAAATGCTTAGCCTGCGGCCTGCGGCATTAGCATTAGAGAGCAGTACGGTACCGCTGCGGGCAATCAACGCCTCGCATAGCGTAAAGCCAACTTCGGCTTGGTCAAAGTCTTTATCTGTTTCGTAATAGGGATATTCATATTGCGATAAAAGCTGTTGAAGCGGTTGTTCCCAGCAATAGATCTTGTGCCACTTGCGCTCTTCGGCCAATTCAAGGAGGTTTTCGATAAATTGCATCTCATCTTCACAAAAAATGAACTGGCCGTTGACATTGGTGAAATTTTCCGCAAAAAGCACTTCCGGCATTTCCCCGGTCTCCACATACATCGGAAGTTCCTCAAGATTAGGATAAGGATTATCACGCTTCTCTAAAAGGGCCTTCCTTACTTTTTTTAAAAGTTTTTCTTTTGATGTGGTGATATCTCGCATAGTAAGTCAAAAATCGAAATTATAAAGTCAAAAATGCAATGCCTACTTGCACTAAACTAAAAAGTCAAAAGCTCGATAAGAACTTTTGACTTTTTAGTTTCAAGCATTTGCTTGTTTTATTCTTTAGTCGTGTCTGTTTCTTCAGGGTTACGGTTAAATGTACCAGAATGATCGCTTACACCTTCATGAACCAGGCCTTGGGCAGCCGGATCCTGGTTAGAGTCTGTTGGTCCGTTCACAAATTCATCATAAGTGGTACGGTTATCAAACGGACGTTTGCCCAATATTTCTTCCAGGTCTGATTGGAACAGGATCTCTTTTTCAATCAGTTTGTTGGCCAATTTTTCTAAACCTTCACGCTTGTCTATCAGTAACTGTTTAGTGCTTTGGTAAACGTCACCAATCAGTGTACGAACCTCGTTATCTATCAGTTCTGATGTTTTATCAGAGTAAGGCTTGTTAAACTGGTATTCGCCCTGGGTGTCGTTAAATGATACGTTACCAACCTTATCATTCATACCATAGATAGTTACCATGGCATAAGCTAATTTAGTGATACGCTCAAGGTCGTTTTGTGCACCTGTTGATATTTTACCGAAAACGATATCTTCTGCAACGCGGCCACCCATGGTCATGCGCATACCATCAAGCAATTGCTCTGTAGTATACAAGAACTGCTCTTTTGGCAAGTATTGTGCATAACCCAATGCAGCTACACCGCGGGGAACAATAGATACCTTAACCAATGGGTCAGCATGCTCCAGGAACCAGCCTGCAATGGCATGGCCAGCTTCGTGGTAGGCAACAATCCGTTTTTCTTCCGGAGAGATGATCTTGTTCTTTTTCTCCAAGCCGCCGATAACACGGTCAATAGCATCCTGGAAATCCTGCATTTCAACCGCCTCTTTGTTTTTACGGGCGGCTATCAAAGCAGCTTCGTTACAAACGTTAGCAATTTCTGCACCGGCGAAACCAGGTGTTTGTGCCGATAGCTTTTTAGCATCAACACCTTCGGCAACCTTGACAGGTTTAAGGTGAACTTTAAATATCTGTTCGCGGCCTATCAGGTCCGGTTTATCAATAGATACCTGTCTGTCAAAACGTCCCGGGCGCATTAAGGCGCTATCCAGTACATCAGGGCGGTTGGTTGCAGCAAGTATGATGATACCAGAGTCGGTTCCAAAACCATCCATCTCAACCAATAACTGGTTCAACGTGTTCTCACGCTCATCATTACCACCTACGATATTGTTTTTACCTCGTGCGCGGCCAATTGCATCAATCTCATCAATAAAGATGATACATGGTGCTTTGTCTTTAGCCTGGCGGAACAAGTCACGTACACGTGATGCACCCACACCAACAAACATCTCCACAAAATCAGAACCTGACAGCGAAAAGAAAGGTACCTGTGCTTCGCCGGCAACTGCTTTTGCAAGCAGGGTTTTACCGGTACCCGGCGAACCTACCAGTAGTGCACCCTTAGGTATCTTACCACCCAGATTAGTGTATTTTTTTGGATTTCTCAGGAAATCCACAATTTCCATCACTTCTTGTTTGGCTTCTTCAAGGCCTGCAACATCGTTAAAGGTCACATTAACCTGCGATTCTTTATCAAACAGTGTAGCCTTTGATTTACCGATATTGAAGATCTGGCCACCGGGGCCGCCACCTGCACCACCACTCATGCGGCGCATGATAAATAACCACACACCAACCAGTAGCACTGCCATAATAACGCATTGTACCAGCCAGTTACTTAGCAGGTTCTCTTTGCCTTGCTCATATTTAACAGGTGTTTTCTGCGCATCGGGCAGGTCTTTTTCTGCAGCGGTTAATGATTGCTTTAAGCTTTCGTAGCTGGCATCAGTAAAATAATACTGCGGGCTTTCGCTATTGCTCATGGCAAAACCACGCTGTGGTTTATTAACGTCAGAATATTTCGGTTTACTAAGGCTGTCTTTTTTGATGTAAACTTCGGCCATTACCAGATCGCCGCTTTTGTAGGCCACAATGTGGTCAACATCATGGGCTTTAAGCATGGTATTGCTAAACGTTTGAAAGTCTATCTGTTTGCCGGTGTTGCCGCCCCAAAGCTGCGGTACTATCAGTAAGCCAATTATTAATATGGCATATAGCCACATCAAATTAAATTTAGGGGGCTTCGGTGCGATTTTTTTATTCGGAACCTTGCGTAAAGGTTTCTGGTTATCAGAATTTTTGTCTTTAATTTCCATTTTCTACAAGCTCAATTGGCTATTGGTAAAATAATAACGATGCTATAGTTGAGCTTAAGCGCTTTTATAACTTTGTATCTCAGCATCTCCCCACAGGTCCTCAACGCCATAAAACTCGCGTTTATCCGTACGGAAAACATGTATCACTACATCTACATAATCAAGTAATATCCACTCGCCATACTCAAGCCCCTCTTTTCTCCAGGGCTCTATTTGTAAAGCTTTGTATATTTCATCTTCAACACTGTTGGCTATTGCTTTTACCTGCGTGGCTGAATCGGCGTGGCAAACTACAAAATAATCTGCTACCGAACTGTTTATATTTCTAAGATCGAGCCTGACCAGTTCATTCCCTTTTTTCTCCTGCATGCCATGTATGGCCAGTTCAGAAAGGTAGGCAGACTCATTTATCACTTTACTTTTTACCATCAAAAAGATTTAGTTTTGAACGATTTTGGTTTTTAAATTATTATACGTTGCAAAATAACATATTTTCGGCATTATTTGTTGGACAAAATTTGGTGGAGCTTAAACAAGTTGACTCAACAAATACATTCCTTAAAAATCTTTTGTCAAAATCCACGCCACTACCAGAGGGTACCGTCATTATGGCAGAAGACCAATTTGCCGGCCGAGGCCAGCGTGATAACACCTGGCATGCCCAACCGGGTAAAAATTTAACTTTCAGCATACTCTTAAATCCCGGCTTTTTATCGGTACAACAGCAGTTTGACCTTACCCGCGCCGTAAGCCTGGGTGTATATGACGCTTTATACCCCCTGCTGCGTGACAGCTTAAAGATAAAATGGCCTAACGATATTTATTATCAGAACAATAAATTTGGCGGCATGCTGATCGAGAATATTTTACAAGGTAGTCGCATTAAGCATTCCATTATTGGGATAGGCCTCAATGTAAATCAGGAAGATTTTCATCCATCGGCAACAAATGCAACATCAATTAAGAAGATATTACAGAGGGATTATGATTTAAAAACTATTTTAGCTCAAATTTGCAATAAGGTTGAGGGTTATTACCTTCAATTAAGAATGGGTAAGTTTGCTCAGATACGTGAATTGTACCAGAGCCGTTTGTACAGATTAAACGAAGAGCGTTTATTTAAGTCGAACGGTGAAACATTCAAAGGCGTAATAAAAAATGTTACAGATGAAGGTTTGCTTGTTGTGCATACTGATGCAGGTGAGCGGCTTTACAATTTAAAGGAGATAGAATTTTTAAACAATTAAGATGAAGAAATTACTTTTAGCGGTTGCCGCATTATTTGTATTCTCTGTAGGTGCCAAAGCACAAATAGAAGCACCTGTTACCTGGGCATTTGCCGCAAAAAGGACCAGCCCAACCGAGGCTACCTTGCTTATAAAGGCCACTATTGATAAAGGCTGGCATGTATACTCTCAAACAGTGAAAGAGGGTGGGCCGGTTAAAACCACTTTCACTTACACGCCATCTAAAGAATATACTTTGGTTGGCAAAACCATTGAGCCAACACCTATAACACGTTACGAAAAAGTGTTTAGCATGAATGTTGGTTTCTTTGAAAATTCAGTAATATTTCAGCAAAAAATAAAACTCAAAGCTAAAGCTACTACAGTTACCGGTAAGGTTGAATTTATGACTTGTAACGATACCAAGTGCCTTCCGCCGGATGAGGTGAAGTTCAGCATCCCTGTTAAATAATTTATAAAGAACTGCTTTAGATGACATCAGCTACAGGCCGAGGCCTTTTCAGATATACCGTTTTATTTTTAGCCCTGTTTTTTGCTATTGCACTAAAGCCGGCACATGCAATGCAAAAAGCAGCAGACACCGTATCAACCGGTGATGTACAGTTTACCGAAGCGCCATCTAAAAGCCAGGAAATGGCCGAGGGTATTAAAAAGGCCGACTCCATAGCAAAACTAAAAGCAGATTCTTTAAAAAAGGCAACTAAAGATGGTGTGACCAATAATGGTACCGATTCTCCCAAAAGCCTTTGGCAATTGTTTATCATAGGCTTCCTGGGTGGTTTTGCGGCATTCCTGCTGCCATGCGTTTATCCAATGTTGCCGCTAACGGTGAGTTTCTTTACCAAAAAGGGGGGCACGCGGGCTAAGGCCATTTGGCAGTCTTGTTTATATGGGCTTTGTATCATCTTCATATACGTGGTTTTCGGTTTGCTGATCACCATTATATTTGGGCCAACGGCTTTGAATGGCTTAGCTACAAATGGCATATTTAACTTCTTTTTCTTTTTGATGCTGATCGTATTCGGTGCATCGTTCCTTGGTGCATTCGAAATTACGCTGCCAAGTTCATTGGCTAATAAACTTGATGCCAACTCAGATAAAGGGGGTTTTGCGGGCATATTTTTCATGGCTGCTACATTGGTGGTTGTATCATTCTCGTGTACCGGCCCTGCCATTGGCGGTGTGCTCTCAAGCGCTTTCACAAAAGGCGACAGACTTGCACCCGCAGTGGTGATGTTTGGCTTCTCGCTGGCTATTGCTTTGCCTTTTACCATATTTGCTACTTTCCCTTCAGCATTAAAAAGTTTACCAAAATCCGGAGGCTGGTTAAATAGTGTTAAGGTTATTCTTGGTTTTATAGAGATAGCATTCGCGCTGAAGTTCTTATCGAATGTAGACCTGGCTTATCATTGGAACCTGATAGACCGAGAGGTGGTTTTATCTATCTGGATTGCTATTGGCATCTTGATGAGTTTGTACCTGATAGGAAAGATCAAATTTTCGCACGACAGCGATGTGCAGCATTTAACCGTTACACGTACTTTCTTTGCGATGGCAGCTTTCGCATTTACGGTATATATGATCCCTGGTTTATGGGGAGCTCCGCTCAAATCTATCAGCGCATTACTACCACCATTAAGTACACAGGATTTTGACCTGACGCTTGGGTCTGGTTCCTCAACAAATGCTGCATCGGCAACCGCCACAACAACTATCAAAGAGAAAAAATACGAAGAGATTTTTAAACGGCTGCCAAAGGTTAAAGGGATTGATGACTGGTACGATTACGACCAGGCGGTTGAAGTTTCAAAACAATTAAAAAAACCGATTCTGATAGATTTTACCGGATGGAACTGTGTTAACTGCCGCTTAATGGAGCAAAACGTTTTCCCTAATCCGGAAGTGTTTAAACGTTTGCAAAATGAGTTTGTAATGCTGCAGTTGGTTATCGACGATAAAACCGAACTGCCGGCAAGTGAGCAAACCGACCTGCTTTTATCTCCCGGTAAAAAAGCTACCACAATTGGCAACAAATGGCTTGATTTTGAAGTCGCTAAATATCATTCGAACGCGCAGCCTTACTATGTGATTATCAACGAAAAAGGAGAAACCTTGGTGCCGCCGCAAGGGGCAAATCAAAACATCCCGGAGTTTATAAAATATCTTGACAGTGGCATTGCGGCTTACAAAAAAGTGAGCCTTAACTAAAAAAATAATGTAACTTCGCGCTGACTTTACAAAAAACACCTTATTACATGTGTTTAGTAGAGTATCTCTTTTTGTACAGACTTTTAAAGCGCCTTCTTACAAATGACGCAAATAAAAAATATAGGACTTTTTACATCCGGTGGTGACGCGCCTGGCATGAATGCCGCTATCCGCGCGGTTGTTCGTTCAGCATATTATTACGGTATTGATGTTACAGGTATCCGCCGTGGATACGAGGGTATGATCAATGGTGAGCTGTTCTCTATGGACCGTAAATCTGTAGCCAACATAATTCAGCGTGGTGGTACAATATTAAAAACCGCACGTAGCGAACAGTTCAGAACCCCTGCGGGACGCAAACTTGCTTACGACCAGATAAAACGCCACGGAATTGATGCTTTAGTGGCTATAGGTGGCGATGGTACTTTTACCGGCGCACGCATTTTTGGTGCAGAGTACGATATCCCGGTAATTGGTTTGCCAGGCACAATTGACAACGATTTGGCAGGTACCGATTTTACTATTGGCTACGATACTGCCATAAACACCGTTATTGATGCAGTAGATAAGATCCGTGATACCGCAGAATCGCACGACCGAGTGTTCATTATCGAAGTGATGGGACGTGATTCTGGGTTAATTGCCCTGCGCACCGGTATTGCATCAGGAGCTGAAGCCATTGTGATCCCGGAAACGGAAACTAACATCGGCGCTTTGTGCGAACGTTTAGAGACCGGCCGAAAAGATAAGTTATCAAAAATTGTAATAGTTGCCGAAGGCGATGATGCCGGTGGTGCCTTTGAGATAGGCCGACAGGTTAAAGAGCGTTTCCCGCATTACGATACACGCGTATCCATCCTTGGGCACATCCAGCGCGGCGGTCGCCCTTCATGTATGGACAGGGTGTTGGCAAGTCGGATGGGTGTTGCCGCCGTTGAAGCACTACGCGACGGTCACCGCAACGAAATGATCGGCATTATTCATAATGAGATCAGCTACACACCTTTTGAGCATGCCTGCAAGCATGTAGAAGAGATAAACCCCAACTTGTTGAAGATAGTAGAAATACTCTCGATATAAATAAAAGGAGAAGGCCACTCAATTGAGCGGCCTTCTCCTTTATGCATCAAAATGTGTCATTGCGAGGAGCCTTGTGCGATTCCCTCCCTCGGGAGGGTGTAGGGAGGGGTTTCTGCGTTGTGCAAATAACCCCTCCCTGCCTTCGCGCTTATCCCTGCGCACCCCTCCCTTGGGAGGGAATTAAACTACTCACGATTCACAGCATCACTCTTCACTTCTCCCTCTCTTTGCAATTTCTTCAGCATTTCGTTGCCGATAAGGGCATCTATCATGCCTCCGCTTCCGCCGTCTTTACCGCTTACCAATATCTCTGGTACCAGCTTAATGCCGTTGGTAGCTAAGGCCTCGGCCACACGCACTATGGCATATTGCTCGGTACCCATGGCTTCGGTTTTCTGTTTGGTAACTTCGGCCTCGGCCAAACCAATGGCTTTTATTTTACCGGCGTCGGCGTTACCGTTAACCTCTGTGGCTGCAGCGTCTGCTTTGGCGTTAATGGTTTTGGCTTCGGCATCCGCTTTGGCAGTAATGGTTTTATTCTCTGCATCCGCTTTAGCGTTGATGATGCGCGATTCCGCATCACCTCTTGCAGCGGCAACCTTTGAAGCAGCCAATTGGGTGTTGATCTCTACCTGGCGGGTTGATTTTACAACCTCGGGTTGCATATCGGCGCCGGCTTTGGCACTCTCAAACTCTTTCCGCTCAATTTGTGCGCTTTTTTGGATCTCGTAGGTAACACGTTCCTGTTCGGCTATCTTACGGTCGGTAAGGGTTTTCATCAGTGCTTCCGGAGGCACAATGTCACCTATCAGCGTATCTACGCCCTCCACGTTATAGGCGGCCAGCACCTTGCTTATTTGTTGTCGCGCATCTTCCTGCCTTTGCGAACGGTTGGTCAGGAACTCGATAACGCCACTTTTTTGTGCCGAGTTACGGAAGTAGTTGGCAATAGTTGGTTCTAATACCTGCGATACCAGGTTTTTCATGTTACCAAAACGGGCAATAACCTTTGGTGCTTCGTTACGTGGTATGTGAATGATCTGCGAAACATCGAGGTTAAAAGTAAAACCATCTGAAGAGCGCACACTAATAGTACACAGGTTCTTATCCAACTCATGCGATTCGGTACGGCTGTTTGCCCAGTTTAAAACGATGTTGGTTGTAGGTACTATCTCAACCGCATGGGTGTAAATATTTATCGGGTGCTTGCCCGGGTCAAGCGGTTCGTCCCAAACACCTTTTTCGTTTTTAGCTACAATGTTACCGTGGGTAAAGCCTACCCCGCTGGTATCAAGCCCTTCCGGGCCAACAAACGAGTTAACTACACCTACATAACCGATGTGGATATGTATCATATCTACCTGCTCCACAATGGCAAACCAGGGGTTAAGGTAATAGGTACCTGCCAGGATCACATCTTCCTGCAAACCCTTTTTACCACCGGCTTTAATAAAAGCCATTGGGTCCTGGTAGTTACGGTGGCCATCTACCGAACCGCCTGCTATCTCACCTTTATCCAAAGGCTCACCATCAAGTGTGGTAACGATGCCCACCTTGTTTTCATGGATACGGGTGATTGGTACCATCACAATCTCAAACAGGAATGTGTTTATACGGTAGTTACCCGGCGTAAGGAATGCCGCTTGCGGGCCTTTTTGCCCTTTGTTCTCTAAAAAGGCGCGGCCATCCTGGAATTTGTCGCAATCTACCGGTTTACCCAGCACGCGGCCGGTATCCATAGGGGCACCGTCTTTTGCTTTTACCAGGCCCAGCTTATCCTGCGGGATAATAGTGAATTGTTCCATGGTAATGGTATACTGCCATGGCCACATGCGCCAGTAAAGGCCTGGTGCAAGCGGCGCTGCCTGCATACCTGCTTCGCCCTTTGTGGCTATAATGCGCCCATCTGGCAGGCGCGTATCGCCATAAAGTGTAAATTTTTTAACAACTAAACCAATACGGTCATCCGGAACGATGATCATACCAAAGAAAACCCGCAGTACGAATTTGTACAGCAGAACAGCAGCCACCAGCGGAAATACCCACCAGAACTGGATCAATAAATTTTCAGACATTTTGTTTAAGTGAATTTATTTAACGGAACCCTTAAGGTGCGGGCCCTCACAATAACTTGCAGCTTTATGAGACCTTGGCTGCATAGCGTTATTAAGATGCCGGTGTATCACGGTTGTTACACAAAAGCTTAAAAATTTTTTACGTGAGATCAGTCTTTCTAAATTTGCATTTAGCGTTCACGTTCACGCCATGAACGCTTGTGAACACCGTGAACGCTGACAGGATTTTGTCAGTATTGTTTATGCTTGTAAAACGTCGTGCGAAAGCTTGTTTGGAACTATAAGCACTAACTAAACCTTATGGAAAAATGCGGCATAGTGTAACAAGCGGATAGCACAGGCACTGCAGGAGCACTTACTTTGTAGCGCGTTACCGTAGCCGCGACTTTTCTTTGGTTCCTTTCTTTTGAGAGAAAAGAAAGGAACATCCACTGCCAATCATCAGTATCACTACCATTCCTAACGAAGAATTACCTATGAGTTCGCATCAACCCATATATACATCGTGTCTTCGCGATGATATAATATTTTACATTCACGTAAACCCCAATCGTTTGCTATAACGCAACACTAAAACCCAACCACAAACGATTTAATTATAAGCCTTTTATATATAAATATTAATTTATACCTTTGCGTCCCCGCAGAAAGAACTCCGGGGGTAATGTTGAATACATAAAAAACAAAGAATGGCAACTAAGATCAGATTGCAAAGACACGGTAAAAAAGGAAAACCTTTTTACTACATCGTAGTAGCAGATGCCCGTGCACCAAGGGATGGTAGGTTTATTGAGCGTATTGGCTCTTACAACCCAAACACTAACCCGGCTACAATTGACATCAATTTTGATAAAACTTTTGAGTGGGTTAACAACGGCGCACAGCCAACTGATACCTGCCGTGCAATACTTTCTTACAAAGGGGTATTATACAAAAAACACTTACAAGGTGGTGTTACCAAAGGTGCTTTAACCCAAGAGCAGGCAGATGAGAAATTTACTGCATGGTTAGATCAAAAAGATGGTAAAATAACCGGTAAAAAATCAAACTTAGCATCAGCTAAAGACGAAGCACGTAAAGCTGCCTTAATTGCTGAAGCTAAAAAGAAAGAAGATAAAGCTGCAGCTATCGCTGCTAAAAACACGCCACCTGCAGAGGAAGCAGCTGAAGAAGCTCCTGCTACCGAAGAAGGTGCTGCAACTGAAGAGTCTGCAGAAAGCGCTGAATAATTTTACAACAGAGGCAGGATATCAGGAAGCAAGAGGCAGGAAATTTTTTCTTGATCCTTATAGTCTTGATTCTTGGATCTTAAAATGGCGAAGGACTAACGTTCTTCGCCATTATTATTTTAATATATTTTTAAGCATGAAAACCGAAGAACATTTCAGGATAGGCAGCATACTAAAAACCAAGGGCCTAAAGGGAGAAATGGTAATGTATGTTGATTTTGAGGATATTGAAAAGATCAAATTCAATTCGGTATTTATTGAGATAGCAGGTAAACTGGTGCCTTATTTCATAAGCTCGGTAAAGTACCTGCAGAATAACCAGGCCTATCTTAATTTAGAGGATGTAGATACTGTTGAGAAAGCTGCCCTGCTTGCCAAAAAAGATATTTACCTCCCCAACAAGCTAAAGCCTAAAAAGAAAAAGGAAGAGTTTACGCTTAAAGACCTGAAGGGCTTTTTGGTAGTAGACGAAACACATGGCGAACTGGGGGAGATAGACGACATTGTTGAATATCCGCAGCAGTTAATAGCGTCAGTATATTTCAACAATAAGGAAGTGCTTTTCCCGCTGAACGTTGAGATCATTAAAGGGATCGATGTTGAGGGCGAAGAGGTATATGTTGACCTGCCCGATGGTTTGCTGGATATTTATTTGGAAGGCTAAAAAAATTTTTGCCAAGTATAATCTCCAGAATAGATTTTAACTTACCGCTTACTAATGGATTCTTTCGATATCCGACTATTGCAGGTTGTATACAATTTGTAAATTAAGTCTTTTTTACTAAAATAGCATTGGCTGTTATCGGTTCAAAATCAACTTTCTTAAACTCACTGCTTAAAGATCATTCATATGTGTTATAGATAACAGCAATAAGTTGTTATATCTTACCATATAACTTTTCCCTTGGTCCACCTTGCGCCAACCACTCGTTTAAGCTTAAGTTACAGGGCTGAAACTCTATCCCGGTAATTCCCTCCGCCTCCAAATGTTGCTTTAGCCTTTCAGATGCCAGGTACATAACCCCACCTTGAACTTTCTCTAATATCAAAAAGTCGCTGGTTGTTCCATCAAGGATATGCACATTTTCAATGTAAATGGAATAGGGGTAGCCCCTGTCATCTACTGCTTTTTTTTCCCTTTCGTAATCTTTAAAATTAACTATTGGCAACTGTTCAACTTTAGTAACGGTTCTTTCCATGACATAAACCCTGGCTTTTGAAAAATCTATGGTATCCATATCAAGCAAAAAAGGATTTAATACCCAATAGTCTTCTATTTCGTTGCCTTGATAAATCACCGGAGAGCGATGGAACTGCAGCCCTTGATTACCTGTAATCTCCAGAATAGATTTTAACTTACCGCTTACTAATGGCTTCTTTCGGTATCCGATTATACCAGGTTGGATGTAATCTGTAAGTTTAGCCTTTTTTACTAAAATGGCCTTGGCAGTTATCGGCTCAAAGTGGACTTTTTTAAAGCTCACATTCGCGTGATCAATAAATTTTGGATCTTCCCAAACATCGCATGGATACTCAGCAAATTCTACTTGTACGGGTTTACCGGCAACTTTCCTGCTGAGGCTTTCTCTAAGGTTATAAAATATCATTAACTTAAAAGATTAAATTGTTAATATGCGTTGTTGGGTTGGCAATAATGGCCGATTTTATTCTTACAATAACCGCCTCTAATGCATCCGCTGTTGCTTCTGTTGACAGATTTTCGTCTATGTCTATAAGTGCATCCATAACTCTCTTATCATAAGCAGCATGACTACCATTGTGCACCAAAGTATTCAAAGGTATACCATTTAGGGCGCTGTTCATATGAAATGCTTTTTTTGATTTAGCCGCTTTCTGTATCACTTGTTCGGTTTGTTTTGCCCAAGGAATAATATGATGTGCAACCCGAGGATCGCCTGCTGCCAAATTCAGTACTTTCCTCAACTGACTGCGATTGCCAAAGCTTATATAGTGGCCAACTTTAACGGCCCACTTAAGCGTGGTTTTTGACCCATTGGCAAGTACAATAGTTTTTTTAGCGAATTTTGCCCCCGCAGCAAACCAGCCCGCTACCGGTATTGCCGACGCATAACTAAGCGTGGCGTTAACGCCGTCGCCCTCAATAGTATAAAGCACTCCATTTGTAAGATCAGCTATTTCGCCTACTACAGGCACCAGGCCCACACCGTCCAACAACAGGTGAACCATCTCTTTTGACGCCTCCCAATAAACCTTCCAGTTAGGATATTCAGGATGCTCCGTTTTAATAATCGCACACTGTATAGACATGTAAGTTGCAAATACCTGGGCAGCCAGAAACTGACTGTTAGGCAATGCCGGGCTCACAACTGTGTAGGCATAAATTATAATTGCTTGTAGATAGAACGCCTGCTGCTGCTGCGTTTATAGTCATTAATGCGGCTGCTTTTCCTTCGAGAGAAAATTCATCAGCTTGTAATTCTTCGTAAATGGCAATAGCGGTTTGCTGATTGCTAACTACCCAAGATAGGGCGGAGCCTTGTAAGTTGTAAAAATCAATAAGTGATTGTACCTTAAAAGGATAAGCAGGTGGTTTAGGTGTTGTTGGGTTACAATTGGAAGGTAACCCCATTACTTGTAAGCCGGGATTTGTGCCCGAGATTTGTGGGGGAGCGCCAGGGTCACAAGGGTCATAGCCCGTTGGCGGGTTAGGAGTTGTGCCACCTCCACCGCCCCCACTGCCTATTGGCCCCGGGTTGCCCGGCATAGCGCAGTTTACAACAGTTGTTCTGGATACCCGGTACCCCGGAGGGCTGTCATTCTCACCCATTAAAAAGGGCTTGGTTTCCCATTCGCAGAAGCCGGGCCAGTCTCCTGTAGAACACTGTACGGGTATCCACTCATAAACATCGTATGTTTCACATTCGCCCGGAGCCAGGCGGATTTTCACATTCCTTATAGTAATAACATTTTCTTTTTTGGCGGTTGATGTGATTGACTGGATTTTAACGTCTTCTACTTTGACAGGGTTATCACTTAATTCTATCCTGTTAACAAATACTTCGCCATCAAATGCAAGGTGTTTAACCGTTCGCCAGTCGTCTATCCATTTTTTAGTTGGCAGGTACGTGGTTAAAAACGCGGCTACTTTTCCATTAGAGGTTTGGATGGTTATATTTTCAAAATGAACAGCGCCGGGCGTTCTGGGTTTTAAGCTTAATACGTAACTAATGGTGTCGCCAATAACAAGTTTTTTTACATTGCTTACGTCGAGATCAAATGCAAAAGTTTCATTTTCTGTATTTACAGACTTTACGTTATTATTCGGTGTAATGGATAACGCTTTCCTTAATTCTCCCGTTTTGTTAATATCTACAGCTTGAAGGAAATCTTTGTAAGGAATTGTCTCTATAGGGCTTTTTATAGCCGGAGACAGGCCTTTAACGGATTTCGTAGAAGGAAACTGTTCAATTTTTTTGCAAGAACTTACTACTAATGCTAATCCAATTAACAGGAATAGAATTTTGTTAGTTGAGCGAGTGCGCTTTGCTTGTTTGGTTGAATTAAATACTGATTGTTCGTTACTGGGTAATGAACATAATCCTGGGAAGATCACTGAAAAAATTTTCATTTATGATAAGGTTTGGTTGAGCAGTTGTAAGTATACAATAAAATATCAAAAGCTGCTTAAACTTTGGAAAAACTAATCTCTATTCTCCAATCACTAATCACTAAATTTGCCCCATGCGTTTTGATATTATTTCGGTACTGCCGGGTTTGCTGGAGAGCCCTTTTGCTCATTCTATTTTACAACGGGCCCAAAAAAAGGGCATTAGTGAAATAGTGGTGCATAATCTGCGCGATTACGCTAACAACAAGCACAAAAACGTTGACGATTATCCTTATGGTGGCGGCAGCGGTATGGTGATGGCCATACAACCCTTTGCATCGTGCATTGAGAAGCTGAAAAGCGAACGCGAGTATGATGAGGTAATATTCATGAGCCCCGATGGCGAAACGCTTAATCAGGGTATTGCCAACCAACTATCTATCAAAAAAAATATCATTGTGCTTTGTGGGCACTATAAAGGTATAGATCAGCGGATCCGCGACATGTATGTTACCCGCGAGATCTCTATCGGCGATTACGTCCTATCGGGCGGGGAACTACCCGCAGCCATTCTGGTAGATGCAGTGGTGCGATTGATACCGGGTGTATTGTCTGACGAGACATCGGCGCTATCAGATTCCTTCCAGGATGATATGCTTGACGCCCCCATTTATACCCGACCTGCAGATTGGAACGGACATAAAGTACCCGACGTTCTGTTAAGCGGAAACGCTGCTGAGATTGAAAAATGGCGTTTTGAACAAGCTTTGGAGCGCACCAAACAGCGCCGGCCAGACCTGTTGGAATAAGCCCCACTGCCACCTGAAGGTGGTGTAGAAGCCATTCGTAAGAGCATTCTACTCATATGGGTAGCTGTCAAATTGTTAACAACAAATATTTTGTGGAAATTTTTTAAGAAGTGTTTTCTAATTAAAATAAATTCCGTATTATTGCACTCCGATTTTTACGGGCTAAAAGTCGGTTTTAAGAGCTAAAAATCATGGATTTAGTAAAATTTGTAGAAGAGCAATCAGTAGTTAAAAATACCTTCCCCGCTTTTAAAGCCGGTGACACTGTTAGCGTACATTATAAAATTAGAGAAGGTAACAAAGAGCGTATCCAGGTTTACCAAGGTGTTGTTTTACAACGTAACAGCGTTGGTAACAGCGAAACCTTTACCGTGCGCAAAGTATCAAATGGTATTGGTGTTGAGCGTATCTTCCCTTACAACTCACCAAACATTGATAAAATTGAAGTGAACAGTGTTGGTAAAGTACGTCGTGCTAAATTGTACTACTTACGTGCCCTTACCGGTAAAGCTGCTCGTATCAAGTCAAAAAGAGTGTAATTGCCGTCGCTTTTATAGCGATTGTACCAAAGCATATTTAAAACCTGCGTTTTTAACGCGGGTTTTTTTGTTGTGTACGTCTCTCCAGCAAAATGCTCCATTGACAGGAACGAAGCAATCTTATTGAGATACACACCTTCCTACTTAGAATTAATGTTAGTCCGCTCAATTGCCGCGGAGGCTGTTACTTTGTCTTTATACAAAGTAACCAAAAATCAAGTCAGCAAATAGGCTTCTTTGCGCACGAAGCCATTGCCCTGCAAGCCGTCAGAACCACGGGCTGGAAATCTCTTATGCCATTGCGCGCCGGGCCCCGCCTCTGTAATAGATTCCGCAATGCCCTTATAACCGCACAGCCCACCATTGTTCTGCCTGCTTTCGCCCGAATCTTTTTGCTGACAGGAGAAGAAGAAGAAATGAAATTTGTCATTCTGAGCGTAGCGAAGAATCTAACCGCGTTAATTTATACATTTAAAACCACCCATGTCATTTCGAACGAGCGATAGCGAGGAGAAATCTTCTACGCCAGGTACTTTACGGTGCAGAAGATTTCTCGTCGCGCCACCGTGCAAGGCCAGTTCTTCTGCTCGCTCGAAATGACATTGTTTTAGATGTCCCAGCAAACAAAAAGCCCCGATAGTTTTGCTATCGGGGCTTAAATATCTTAAAAAGAATTTTAGTTTAAGCGGTAAGGCGCTATCAGGTAAAACTCCGGGATCTGTACGTTAAATGTAGAATTATCTAACAGTCGCTCCATCAGGTATTCGCCTTTCATGCTCCCCATGTCGGTTTTAAGGTTGCAGCCGCTCACATATTCGTGGCTGTTGCCGGGCTCAATAACGGGCTGCATACCAACAACTCCTTCACCCTCAACTTCTCGTTTTGCTCCGTTAGAATCAAATATATACCAATGACGGCTCATCAGGCGTACAGCATACTGGCCCATATTCTCAATACTTACCCTGTAAGCAAACATAAAATGATCGTTTGCCGGGTTTGAATACTCGGGTTGGTAAACTGTTTCAACCGAAACCCGCACACCATCAGTAATAGTTGTAGCCATGTTAAATACCTTTAAGTCAAATATATTTGTTTGGAACAAATATTAAGCCATCTCCAAACTGTATTTTTTGTCAACCTGTTCCAAAACGTCCATTATCTCTTCAACGGATGATGCAACAACAAGTTTCATTCTATACTCTTTAAAATCAGGCAATCCTTTAAAATAGTTGCTGTAATGGCGGCGCATCTCAAAAATACCTGTTTTAGGCCCTTTCCACTCCATTGATTTTATCAGGTGTGTTTTGCACACATCGATACGCTCGGCAACCGTTGGTTTATCCAGGTGCTCAGCGGTAGCAAAAAAATGTTTCACCTCGCGGAAGATCCAGGGATAACCAATAGCGGCGCGGCCTATCATCATGCCATCAACACCGTATTCTAATCGCCAATCGGCAGCTTTCTCAGGCGAGTCGATGTCGCCATTGCCAAATATGGGAATTTTGATCCTCGGATTTTTCTTGATATCCCGGATGAGCGACCAGTCTGCAACGCCTTTGTACATCTGCGCACGCGTGCGGCCATGTATGGTAAGTGCTTTAATACCAACATCCTGCAGGCGTTCTGCTACTTCATAAACATTTTTGGTATTATCGTCCCAACCTAAGCGTGTTTTTACAGTAACCGGCAAGTGAGTTGCTTCAACAACCGCTTTTGTCATGGCCACCATTTTATCAATATCCTGCAAAAGGCTGGCGCCGGCACCACGGCAGGCAACCTGTTTAACCGGGCAGCCGTAGTTGATGTCCATCAGATCGGGCCCGGCTTGTGAGGCTATTTCGGTAGCCTCGCGCATGTGCTCGATATCACTCCCGAAGATCTGAATGCCAATAGGGCGTTCGTATTCAAAAATATCCAGCTTTTGGCGGCTTTTGGCAGCATCGCGTATCAAACCCTCTGATGATATAAACTCCGTATACATCATATCGGCCCCGTTTTGCTTACACACGTAACGGAAAGGCGGATCGCTCACATCTTCCATTGGTGCCAGCAGCAACGGAAATTCACCTAAATCTATGTTCCCTATTTGTACAGACATGATTATATTTACCATGCAAATTTACGCAATTTGAGTTACATGGTGAAAACGTCTCTAAATCAAACATCTCCGGGAAGGCAATTCCTTTACTTTGTGGTGATATTTGCCGGTGTGTTTGTGGTGTTTAATGTGTTGGGCATACTTGCAATAGGTTTGTTTTACGGTTTTGGGTTGGTTATGGATATAGCCAGGCTCAACTTTAGCGATCCAGGCAGCATACCTGCGCTTTATCTTTTACAAATTGTCACTACAACCATTCCCATCTTCGTAGCCCCGGTATTGTTTGCAGCCTGGGTTATGCGGCAGCCACAGGAATATTTAAAAACAAGCTGGGGTATCCCGCCTGTACTTTTCGTAGTTGCGTTTTTCATTATGTTGATCTCTTCGCCGCTGATAGAATTGTTAAGCAATATTAACCAGCAGCTTACTCTACCCCAAAGTTTAAAAGGAGTGGAAAACTGGATGAAGCAAAGCGAAGAAAGCGCTAAGCAAGTCACCGCAGCAATCCTGAATATGCACACCGTTTGGGATTGCGTTAAAAATGTTTTTTTGGTAGGTTTTCTTACCGCAGTTGCAGAAGAGTTCTTATTTCGTGGTGGTATGCAAACCATATTGGTGAAGTTGACAAAAAATGAGCATACCGCCATTTGGGTAACTGCTGCAATTTTCAGCGCTTTCCACATGGAGTTTTATGGTTTTTTACCTCGTATGTTGCTGGGTGCTTTATTTGGGTATTTTGTTGCATACAGTGGCAGCATATGGCCTGCGGTTTGGGGGCACTTTTTAAACAATAGCACAGCGGTAGTTGCCACCTATTTATATCAAAATAAGCGTATCAAACTAAACCCCGATGACCAGCATGTATTTACTTGGTGGCAGTATGTATTTAGCCTGATAATTATTATAATTTTGCTGCTTGTTTACAAAAAGGTAGCCGGCGGCAGAGAAAACGCCAAATTAAATGGAGAAGAACTGGGTTAAAGTATTTACATCTTCAAATTTTTATCAGTCTGAAATTGTGAAGCAAATGCTTACAGGGAACCATATTGACGCTGTTTTGCTGAACAGGCAGTCGTCTTCGCATCAAAATTTTGGTTATGTAGAGGTTTATGTGCACCAGGATGATTTTAGCCAGGCTATCGAGATGATGATCTTGAACCAGATAACTTTATGAAGACACGCGCCATAACAGGCTTCTTTTTTTTAATTGTAATGATAGGCTCGCTGTTACTTGGGCCACAGGTTTTCATGGGTTTTTACCTGTTACTTACACTGCTCTGTTTACATGAGTTTTATGGCCTTATCATCAAAAGCGGGATCGCCGTCAACCGCTCCGCAGGGTTCATCAATGCCGTAGCCATATTCGGGCTGTTCGGGTTGATCAATTATCATGACGCGCCTGTTTATCATCATCTGTTATTTATGCTCACGCTTACAATGGCCGGTATTTTTGGCCAGGAGCTATACAAAATATCGGTATCGCCATTCGCCAATATCGGGTTTACCATACTTGGTTTGGTGTTTACAGTTGTGCCGTTTACATTCTTTCATGCACTTGCTTACATACAAGGAACCTATAACTTCCATTTTCCGCTTGCATTTTTGCTTATGCTTTGGAGCAATGATACCGGTGCTTATTTAACCGGCCGTGCTTTTGGCCGTACCAAATTATTTGAACGCCATTCGCCGAAGAAAACCTGGGAAGGCTTTATTGGCGGTGTGCTTATAGCTGCGGGTGCAGCGTTTGTTATCAGCCTGTACTACCCGGAATTAGATTGGAAACAGTGGGTCAGCGTTGCTATCATCATAGGCGTTATCGGCACAACCGGCGACCTGATAGAATCAATGTTTAAACGCAGCATCAATGTAAAGGATTCCGGCGGTTTGCTGCCGGGCCACGGTGGTGTTTTGGATAGGTTTGATGGCTTATTATTCGCCGCGCCAATTGTTTACACCTATGTGCACTTTATTTTAAATGCTTAGCTTTGTATTAAATACCATTTAGATCATGAGATTTCATAAAGAAGGATATACGTCACTTGCCCTTTGCATACTGTTCATTTTTGTGTTGAATGCGCTTATTCAGTTCTATTTCCCTGAGGCACATGTGGTAAAGTGGATAGTTTATATCCTGTCGTTTGCGCTGTTTGTTACTATTGTACAGTTTTTCCGAAGCCCGGTTTTTGATATAGATATTGATGAGAACCATGTGCTTTGCCCTGCCGATGGTAAAGTTGTAGTGATAGAGGAAACTGACGAACCTGAATTTTTAAAAGACAGGCGTATACAGCTGTCGGTTTTTATGTCGCCGGTAAATGTGCACGTTAACCGTAACCCCATTAGCGGCTTTGTAAAATATTTTAAATATCACCCTGGTAAATACCTGGTTGCATGGCACCCAAAATCATCTACCGAGAACGAGCGTACTACGGTTGTTACCGAAAACAGCCAGGGTGTACAAGTACTGTTCAGGCAAATTGCCGGTGCTTTGGCCCGCCGTATTGTATGGTATGTAAAAGAAGGCGATACAGTTAAACAAGGCGACCAGTTCGGTTTTATCAAATTTGGTTCTCGTGTGGATGTGTTCCTTCCGTTAGGAACTAAAATAAATGTACAGCTTGACCAGGTTGTTAAAGGTGGCCGTACCGTATTGGCCGAATTAACCAGTGTAAGCAAGCCATTGCCGGATGCTACATCAGATGTCATAACTGATACAGCTATTCCTGACCATACTGAGCCATTAACCGAGCAGCATCCCGAGGCCGCGCTTGTTATTGAACATGATAAAGAGGTTAACCCAACTGCTGGCATAGAACCCGAAGTGATTGCTCCCGCTCAGCAAAAAGCTGCTGCTAAACCGCGTGCTCCACGCAAGCCGGCAGCAAAAAAAAGTCCCGAAAAGAAATAGTTTAAAATAGAAAGGGCCGCATCGCGCGGCCCTTTTCACTAAACTAATTAAACTCCAAAAGATCATCCGCCTGCCACTTAAAGCGGCAAACTTCTCACGTATGAAAGTGATCGTGCTTTCGGTGTTTGAAGTATGACGGCATTATTGATCAAAGCGCTACAGTGAACACAAAAAAAATCGCCGAAGATTTTTCTCCGGCGATTTAACTCATAAATAAATTTTATTAGTTCCTTCTGTTAAATAGGAAAGAAGCATAATAAACCAACGTAGCCAACGCACTTAAGGCTGCAACAACGTAGGTCATGGCCGCCCACCAGAGTGCGTCTTTAGCTTGTTCATGCTCCTCTCGGGTTTGCATCACCTTGTAATTATTGGTTAACCAGGCCAATGCGCGATTGCTTGCATCAAACTCAACAGGCAGGGTAATAAAACTAAACAAAGTTACCAATGCCAGCGCGCCAACACCAACTGCCAATACAAATGGGTTATGTGTGAAGAATAGTAGCATGATACCGATCATTAATGTCCATTGGGTTAAGGTAGAGGCCACATTTACAACAGGCACCATGGATGACCGGAACGATAACCAGCTATAATTTTTTGCATGTTGCACGGCATGCCCGCACTCGTGCGCGGCAACTGCTGCAGCAGCGATGCTGCGGCTGTAATACACATCCGGACTAAGATTTACCGTTTTGTTCTCAGGGTTGTAATGGTCTGTAAGCTGGCCCTCAACAGATATCACCTGTACATCAAAAATGCCGTTATCTTTAAGCATTCGCTCGGCAACTTCCTGGCCCGTAAGGCCCGATAAAAGGGGCATTTCTGCGTATTCTTTAAACTTGCTTTTAAAACGCCACTGCACAATAAAGCTCACCAGCGTAACCACTATCATAAGCAGCCATGCCGAATTATATGGGATAAATAACAAATTCATCATATTTTCAATAGTTTTAGATGTATGGTCTATTTCAAAAAGCATTCCATTTGAAAATAATGCCATAAGTGCAAATTGAAATAGCCATGATGTAAATCAGAATTTATGCAAGCCAACAACTTTTCTTACTGGGAGCGAACCGCTTTTGTTAATGATGCCGATGTAATAATCATTGGCAGTGGCATTGTTGGGCTTAACGCTGCGCTTCATTTGAAAAGAACAGAGCCAAAGCTAAAGGTACTTGTTTTGGAACAGGGCTTTTTGCCGAGTGGCGCCAGCACTAAAAACGCAGGTTTTGCGTGCTTTGGTACCGTGTCCGAGCAATCGGAGGCGCTGAAAACTTGCTCGCCGGCAGAGGTTGCAGCTTTGGTTAATTACAAATGGCGGGGACTGCAACGTATGCGGCAGATCCTTGGTGATGAGGCAATAGATTACCATCAGCATGGTGGCTATGAGCTGTTTATGAACAAAGAATTTTTGCAAGCAGAAGAGGCTTTTGATAATATTTCACGGTTAAACGAATTGTTGCGAGGTGACATCGAGGGGCATGACATTTATTCAGTTGCGGATGCTAAAATAGCAGGGTTCGGCTTTGCTGGGGTAAAGCACATGATCTATAACCCTTATGAAGGACAGATACATACGGGTAAAATGATGCGTGCCTTATTATCAAAACTTTACCAACAGGATGTACTGGTGCTTAACAACTGCGGTGTTATTTCGATACATAATGAGAGTAAAGGCGTAACACTTAAAACAGTTGTTGGCAGCTTTAAGGCAAGCACGGTAATTGTTGCAACAAACGCATTTGCAAGAACGCTTTACCCCCATCTTGATGTGAAGCCCGGGCGCGGACAGGTATTGGTTACCAAACCTATTGCCGGATTAAAACTCAAAGGCACTTATCACTTTAACGAGGGATATTACTATTTCAGGAATATCGACAACAGGATACTTTTTGGCGGTGGCCGCAACCTTGATTTTAAAGCGGAAGAGACAACCAACTTTGGGCATACAGAAATAGTGCAGGATAAGCTTGTAGAGTATTTGAAAGCTATAATATTGCCCGGCACTCCTTTTGAAATTGATTATTGGTGGAGCGGCATCATGGGCTTTGGCGAACAGCTTAAGCCGATTGTAAAGGAGCTTGAGCCCAACATCTTTTGTGCGGTACGCTGCAACGGCATGGGCGTAGCCATGGGCACGTTAGTTGGGGAAGAGGTGGCTGAGTTGGTGCTGAATACTTAACTTGAACTAATCTCATCGACATTACATGCGTTCGATGAGATTGCCACGTCGCTGCGCTCCTCGCAATGATATAATTTAAACGGGGTATTATAACAACTCTACTAACCGCTCCAGCGCCATACCTCTCGAACCTTTTATAAGCACGGTTGCGTTCTTTATCGGGTTTTCTTTGAGCCCGTTAATGGCATCTTCGGCAGTAAGGTAAAATGTGGTGTTGACCAGCTTTGCACTCTCAACCTCCGATTGCTGGCTTGTAAAATCTTTGCCGATGAAGATGCATTGATCCAGGTTGGCAGAGAGCGCTTTTTTGATAACTGCTGTATGTTCAGCCGCTGACTCTTCACCCATTTCGAACATATCACCTAAGATCACCACCTTGCGATCGGCTTTTACTTTGTCCATGTTATCAATGGCCACAAACATGCTGCTTGGATTGGCATTGTAAAAATCACAGATAAGGGTATTTCTTGCCGTTTGCACAATTTGCGATCGGTTGTTCTTTGGCTGGTAACCCTCAACGCCTGCGTTGATCTCATCAGAATTGAGCCCGAAAAAAGTACCTATACAAACAGCTGCTAAAATATTATCCAGATTATAAGAGCCGGTTAGCTGCGATTTTACGTTGTATGATGAGCTTTTTTTGTCGTTCCACTTAAAGCTAAGCAGCGGGGCATTCTCCAATAATTTGCCGTTTACCAGGTTATCATTGTTGATGCTTTTACCGTAGTAAACTACGTTTTGCATGTTGCGTGCTTTCCGCATTTCCTGCAGCACGTTATCATCACTATTGATAAATGCTATGCGGCTGCTATCCTCATTCAAGAAATCGTACAGCTCGCCTTTGCCTTTTTTTACACCCTCCACACCACCAAAACCTTCTAAGTGTGCTCTGCCAACATTGGTGATCATGCCGTGGCTTGGTTGGGCAATACTACATAACAGCGCTATCTCGCGTTGGTGGTTAGCGCCCATCTCAATAACCGCCACTTGGTGCGAGCTATTTATGGTAAGTATGGTAAGGGGCACACCTATGTGGTTATTTAGGTTTCCCTTAGTAGCAAGGGTGTTAAATTTTTCAGAAAGCACAGCATTGATCAGCTCTTTAGTAGTGGTTTTGCCATTTGAGCCGGTAAGTCCTATAACCGGTATGGTTAGCTGCTTACGGTGATGCCTCGCTAAATCTTGCAGTGCGGTCAGCACATCATCAACCAATAAAAATTGATCACCTTTTGCGTATTCGGGGTTATCGATAACAGCATAAGCCGCCCCTGCTTCGATAGCCTTTTCGGCGAAAGTATTGGCATCAAATTTTTCTCCCTTTAGGGCAAAGAACAGGCTACCCGGTGCAATATTGCGCGTATCGGTACTGATAATCGGATGCTGCAGATAGAGCTGGTAAATTTCTTCGGTAGTGATCATGGTGTACGAATATATAAAACGGCTTTGAGCTTTTAAGTGTTTGCGTTCTGCATAAAATTCATCCAGGCTATAACAGCTTTTATCTCGCCGTAGCTGTAAGCATCACCTAAAACTTCCTTAAGCGGGGCAAGGCGTTCTGCACCATAACTTTCTATGGCGTTTTTTATAGCAGGCATTTTATCGGCAGATACAAATGTGCTTACATCCAACTCCCCGGTTTGCACAAATGATGACAAGTGACCTTCGATAGTTGTGGTTGATAAGCCACGTTCATGTGCGATCTCCGTTACAGATAATCCTTGCTTGAAAAGCTCAAGGCTGGCTTTGTTGGTGTCAGATACTTTTGCCTTTTTGGGTTTTCGTTCACGCTTTGCTGATTTTAGTTTGATCAGCGAATCCAATCCCTTAGCCTTGCTGTAGTTAACGATGAGCTCTAAAAACTCGCGCCCATAACGTGCCAGTTTTACATCGCCAAAGCCGGAAATTAATCTGAGCTCATCCATTTTTTGAGGCAGATAAGTGGCCATCTCCTGCAGTGTGGAATCTGATAATATTATGTAAGCCGCAAGGTTCTCACTCACGGCAAAATCATGTCGGCGCTGGCGCAGGGCGTTCAATAATTCTGCTTCGTAGGCAGGAGTTTCGTATTCCGCCTCTTCAGTTATATGATGCGCTATCAATTCAACCTTTTGTTCACCTTTAAGCACTGCTTCGCTTTTGGGCGTAAGTTTCAGGGTGGGATAACCGTTTTCATCAGCCTGTTGGAGAAAGCCCTGCCCGGTCAGTTCGCGAAGGTAACGCTGCCAGTCGGCTTTGCTGATATCGGCACCGGCACCATAAGTTTTAAGTGCCTTATGGTCGGCCCAGATCTTCTCACTTTTTGATCCGCGAAGAAAATCAACAATGTAATTATTACCAAAGCGCTCTTTTAATCTTGCTACCGCGGATAGCGCTTTCTGTGCTATAAGCGTGCCATCGAACTTGGTGAACTCACTTAAACAAAAATCGCATGAGCCGCAATGGTCCGGAAAATCCTCGTCAAAGTAATTCATGAGGTACTGTCGGCGGCAGGCGTGCAACTGGCAATAATTCACCATATCATCCAGCTTTTTCAGCATGATGGCGCTTTGCTCTGCATTGTTATCTACCATGGCGAAGCCGCGCAATTTAATGGCGTCGCCCGGCGAATACAGCAGCATGGCATCAGATGGTAAGCCATCGCGACCGGCGCGACCGGTTTCCTGGTAATAACCCTCTATATTCTTGGGCAGATCCATATGCACCACATAGCGCACGTTTGATTTATTGATGCCCATCCCAAAGGCGATGGTAGCCACTATTATCTTCACATCATCGCGCAAAAAAGCTTCCTGGTTTTGAGCTTTTACCTCGTTATTTAAACCGGCATGGTAAGCCTCAACGGCATAACCTTCTTCTTTAAGGTCAGCAGCTAAAGCTTCGGTTGACTTGCGGGACAGGCAGTAGATTATACCCGACTCATCCTTACGCTGCTCCAGGAAATCCATCAATTGATCTAAGCCCTTGCGCCTCGGCACTACCCGGTAGGTGATGTTGGCCCTGTTAAACGATGAAACAAAAACTGAAGGCTTGTGCAGATTAAGTTTTTCTAAAATATCTTTCTGGGTAAGTTTATCTGCCGTTGCAGTTAAAGCAATTACCGGCACTCCCGAAAATTCTTTTTTTAATCCGGCAAGCATCAGGTATTCAGGCCTGAAATCATGCCCCCATTGCGAGATACAATGTGCTTCATCAATAGCAAATTGGACTACGTTCAGGGTCTTTAAAAAAGCCATCATCCGGTTATCGGGCGCAAATAAGCGTTCGGGTGCTATGTAGAGCAGGCGCAGCTGGTTGTTTTGTAGCTGGATAGCTATATCTTTTTGCTCTTCGGTAGATTGGCTGGAGTTGAGATAAGCCGCCGGGATACCGCTCAGGTTAAGGCTATCCACCTGGTCTTTCATCAGCGCAATCAATGGTGAAATAACCACGGTTAATCCATTCAGTAAAACCGCAGGCAACTGGTAGCATAATGATTTGCCACCACCGGTTGGCATCAGCACCATTACATCCTGGTTGTTTAAAACGGTATTGATAATAGCTTCCTGCGAATGGCGGAACTCGGAATAACCAAAATACTTTTGAAGGGCTTGCAAAGGAGTCATCACTATGGCAAAGGTGCGGATTTGAAATTGCAGCCCCATGTGTATCAGCAAAAAAAATCCTTAGATTAGCTTTACTGAACTGACTTTACTAAATGATAAAAAAACTACTTACCACATTTATAGCTTCTTTTTGCGTTGCGGCAGTATTTGCGCAACAACTGCAAACCCCAGAACAATTTCTTGGCTACAAACTGGGCGAGCATTTTACGCCACACCACCGCATTGTTGAGTACTTCAAATACGTTGCTGCTACATCTAAGAATATAAAGCTGCAACAGTTTGGTATTACAAACGAAGGTCGGCCACAGATTGCAGCATTTATTGCATCGTCAGGTAATATAAACCGGCTTGATGAGATAAGGCACAATAACCTACGACTGGCCGGGATAGAGAGTGGTGCTGCATCTGCAAACACTCCGGTGATCACTTACCTGAGCTATAATGTTCACGGCAATGAACCGGCATCAAGTGAAGCGGCAATGTGGACGCTGTATGATCTGGTGGATCCAAACAATGCCAAGGTACAGGTTGAATTAAAAAACATGGTGGTGATCATTGATCCATGTTTAAACCCGGATGGGCGTGAGCGATATGTGAATTTTTATAATTCAGTAGTTGGTGCCGCACCAAACGCAAGCCCCACCGCGAGGGAACACATGGAACCATGGCCAGGCGGCAGGGTGAATCATTATTACTTTGACCTTAACCGCGATTGGGCTTGGCAGGCACAAAAAGAAACACAGGCGAGAGTAGCCTTATTTAATCAATGGCTGCCGCAGATACATGTTGATTTTCATGAGCAGGGCTATAATAACCCTTATTATTTTGCACCGGCGGCCGAGCCTTACCACAAAGACATAACCCAGTGGCAGCGCGATTTCCAGGTGACGATTGGCAAGAACAATGCTAAACACTTTGATGCCAACGGCTGGATGTATTTTACAAAACAGGAATTTGACCTGCTGTACCCATCTTACGGCGATACCTATCCGCTTTACAATGGCTCTATCGGCATGACCTATGAGCAAGGTGGTATAGGCGCCGGCCTTGCCGTGGTTACCGCCATCGGAGATACACTTACACTTTTCCAACGTATAGCACACCACCACGAAACAAGCATGGCTACCGTTGAAGTGGTTGCAGCTAATAGCCAGCGTGTGGTTAGCGAGTTTAAAAAGTTTTATGATAATAGCCGCCAAAACCCGCCTGGGCAGTTTAAAACCTATGTTATAAAAAACGATAACAATGAAAAGGTTGAGCAATTAGCCAAACTGCTTACCCGCAACGGTATACAATTTGGCTACGGATTGGGTAACAAAGCGGTAACCGGGTATAATTATTTTAGCGGGGCTGATGAACGCTATACCGTTGGCAATAACGACCTGGTGATAAATGCCTATCAGCCTAAATCGGTACTGCTGCATGTATTGCTGGAACCTAAGACATATATACCGGATTCGTCAACTTATGACATAACTGCGTGGTCGTTACCTTATGCTTACGGGTTAAAGGCTTACGGATTAAAAGAATCGTACAAGCCGGCCAATGCCAACTGGAGCGTGGTTAAGCCGGCTGCGCTGAGCAACACAAAAGCTTATGCTTATGTATCTGCCTGGCAATCCATTGCTGACGTGAGATTCCTTTCTGCTTTATTGAAGCAAGGTGTTAAGGTAAGGTACTCGCAGGAACCGTTTGAAGCAGGAGGTAAAAAATTTACTGCCGGTTCGCTGCTGATAACTCGCGCTGGTAATGACCGCCCCGACTTTGACAGGATGATAACGCAAATAGCAGCCAACCTGGGCCATGAGATAACACCGCTTTCAACAGGCTTTGTTGATAAGGGATCGGATATCGGTTCTTTTGACATAAGATATATTAAGAAACCACGCATAGCGTTGGTTTCCGGCGATGGTATCAACGCTGAAGCGATGGGCGAGGTTTGGCACTTCATGGAGCAGCAGATAGGTTACCCGGTTACGCTTATCAGGTACCAGGACCTTAACCGCTTAAAGCTTGCCGATTATGATGTGATTGTTTTGCCCGACGGAAGGTACAATGACCTATCGACAGATAACCTGCAAAAGTGGGTAAGTGACGGCGGTAAACTCATAGCCATGGAAAATGCAGTGGCATCCTTGGTTGATAAAAAAGGATTTGACATCAAAGCTAAAGAAGATAAGAAGGCAGACAAGCCTGATGCTAAAGCCAAGCCGCAGAAACGTATTTATGCGGATCGTAACCGCGATGCCTTGCGGTCAAGCATACCGGGAGCTATATTTAAAGTGAACATCGATAATACCCACCCGCTGGGCTATGGCTTCCCTAAGTTTTATTACACTTTAAAACTTAGTGAGGATATTTACGAGCCTCTTGGCGATGACGATTGGAGTGTAGGCACTATAGATAGCAAAGCTTATGTTGCAGGTTTTGCAGGTTTCCTAACCAAACAAAAACTAACCAGCGGTATGCTCATGGGCGTACAAGGTATTGGCCGCGGCTCAGTAGTTTACCTGGCCGATGATCCGCTGTTCAGGAGTTTTTGGGAAAACGGCAAGCTATTATTCAGCAATGCGCTGTTTATGGTGGGGCAATAGAAGCCCCCAGCCCCCTGAAGGAGGAGTGGAATTTACTCATCACCATTAAATATAAAGCCCGTTCATAAAAACATGAACGGGCTTTATGCTTTTCATAAGCTCCCCCTTCAGGGGGCTGGGGGGCTAATTGCCGCTTTTCACCCTGCCTTTTTCATCGTCGGCGCCGCTTTGGTGCTGGCGGATTTTAATTTTGCTGTTACCGAAGTTGTAGGTAAGTGTTAAGCGCGCCAAACGGGTTTCGTTTTTCTGACGAACATCCAGGTTTACGTTTTGATAATGGCTGCTTACATTATTTCGGCGGGTATCAAATATATCGCTCACGCTAAATTTGATGTTCAATTTTTTCTGGGCAAATGAGCGGCTTACCCCTGCGTCTACAGAATACTGGGGTTTAATATCAAACAAACCATACCTTAATGATGACTGGTAGTTGCCGGACACTTCTGCCTTAAAGCCTGCAAACAGGAAGTTTTGAGTTAAGCGGGCCTGGTAAGCAAATTTGCCGGCGTTCAATTGTCCGCCTAATAATGAGTCTGATTTAAACTTTTGGTAGAACGCTGTTGCGTTGATGTTACCTGTCCACCACTTGGTTATAGTGAATGGACTGTTAACGTTAGCGTTGTAAGAATCCTGAGAGTTTAAATTCAGGTTGGTTTGGTAGGTAGCTTTGGTTATGGTATCAGTAAGGATAACCTGTGTGCTAACATCAGTAGTATGGCTATAGCCTAATGTTAGGTTAATGGTTTTGTTATAGGTATAGCTTAGTTCAAATGAGTTGGTATACTGCGGTCTTAAGAATGGATTACCTTGTTCGTAAGTATATTGGTCGAGGTAGAACCTGAAAGGATTTAGGTTGTCATAGTTGGGCCTGTCTATACGGCGGCTGTAGCTAAAACCAAGTTCGTGTTTATCTGATAGGGTGTGATTAACAAATAAACTCGGGAACAGGTTAAGATAATTACGTTTAACCACCTGGTTGTAAGTAATCAGATCACCTGTTGATGATGTGTTCTCGGCCCTCAAGCCTAACTGTACGGATGTTTTAGTGAAAGTTTTACCCAGGTTAATGTAGCCGGCCGCAATCTTTTCATCATAAACAAAACGGTTGGTGCGGGTTGGATCGTTAACAAACTGGTGACTATTTACGGTTCCGGTACTGTCAACCTGCGCCTGCAGATCGTTATCGGTTTTTACTGAGCTGAATTTTGCACCAGCTTCAAACTTAAGCGTTTTAGTGATAGGCAGCGTGTAATCCACCTTTTGAGTCCAGATGGTAATGGTAGACGGCGTTTGGTTTGCTATAAACAAAGGTCGCCTTTGTGTGCTGCCATCCGGGCGGAAAAAATAAGTATCATAAACTGCATCAGAGTTGTTGCGGTATTTAGAGTAATCTGCATCTACGCTTATTTCCTGGCCCAGCGTATCAATCTGGTATTTGTCGTTAATGTTTGCCGAGAAGCTGCGGTAGGTTTGCTTCATATCAGCAATGGTAGTTTGGTAAGAGTCAGCCGCGGCAGGTGTGAGGCCCAGGCGGGTAATACCTGTATTGTCATTATATTCGTTTGTGTAATCGCCGTTTACAACAAATCCAAGCGTATTCTTTTTCGATGTAGCATAATCAGCCCCAAAACGGTAGTTGTTGTAATGGATCTTATTAAACATGTTGGTTTGCTGTTTAAAGTAAGTGCTTTTAGAAGCACTGTCTACCCGGCGATCTATCGCTATAACATTCTCCCTGTTAATGTCGCCACGGGTAAGGGTTGCAAACACGTTAAGGTTGCCGTTTTTATGGTTAAGCGTTAAGCTGGTGTTGTCCCGAAAATTTTTACCGTAGGCACCGTTTACGGTCAAGCTACCATTGGTGCCTATCATTTTGTTTTTCTTAAGCTTAATATTAATGATACCCGAGTTTCCTGATGCATCGTATTTTGATGATGGATTTGTGATCAACTCTATCGATTGGATATTTGAGCCATCTGTTGAGCGCAGGTAAGTGGTTAATTGCTGTGCGGACATGTAGGTAAGCTTATCGTTTATCATTACGGTAACACCCTGTTTGCCTTTGAGGCTGATGTTGTCGTCTTTATCAACCGTAACACCCGGCGCGCGTTCCAATATCTCGAGCGCGTTGTTACCTGCGGCTAAAACACTGTTTTCAACGTTCATTACGGTACGGTCCAATTTGCGCTCTATAAGCGGCTTGCTTGCAACTACATTTACGCCTTGTAAGCTGCGGCTGGCAGTTGTCATATTAAGTACAGGTGCTGTAACATTGGTTTGGCCGTTGACAACATCAAAGGCCGCGGTAAATGCCGGCTGGTAGCCAACGCTTGTTCCTTTAATAATGTATTTGCCTTCGGTTATCTTATCAAATACGTACCTGCCGGCATCATTGGTTAAAGTGCCTTTTACAACGGTAGAGTCTTTTGCTCTTAACAGGGTTACTGTTGCATAATCAACCGGTTTAGATTGGTCGTTTATAAAGGCACCTGTTACGGTAGCCCGGGGCGGTGAGGTGGTTTGTGCATTTAAGCGCCCGCCTGTAAAGGCCAGCGCAACGATGATAAATATTTTGGTTAATTGTTTCATAGGTTCAAAAAGTTTAGGCAATAGAAATTCACGAAGACAGAATCCTCTATTTTTTTTGCCGGTAAATAGTTTGTGTGTTTGCGGTTAGCCGCGGGTGTTAATTAAGATAGTAGATGTTTCTATGTGCGATATGTGATTTCTTTAGTGTTGCTGTGATCGTTTTTATTATAAGATGACGAAACAGGGCTAAAGGTTACATCGAAATTCATTTTTTTAATGCAGGGATGGCAAATTCCAAGATCTGCTGCAAACCGAAATAGTGCATTTGAGGCGTATCACACACCATTTTTATGTTATTAGCTGTATCATTTGCCTGAGATACAGCAACGTTTGTTTTGTGGCTGCCTATGGTTATGCAAAAAGGTATTATAAGCCCGCTGATGATCAGCAGGCTTATATACTTTATTAAGGTTCTCATTGTTTTAAAGTGTCTGTTTTGGCACTATCTATTTTCAATGTCCTGGCGGGAGTTACCACGGTGTCTATCTTGCATTGCAGGCCATTATCTGTCATCAAAAAATTAGCAAATGAGGCGTTCTCTTGCTTGTTCCAGCTTTTGCAATCGTAAACACTGATGCCGTTAAGCATCCCATCCAGCTCGTCATCAATAACCAGTTTGGTATTCATTGGTAGCTTAAGGGTAAGGTGTACTTCCTGGTTTCTCCAGGCAATATTTTCTGATTTTTTAAATCTGCGGTTAAACTTTAAAACGTTCCCTGTTTGCTCGAAATGATAGGTGATGCCACGTGCGTTACCCAAGGCATCTTCATAATCGCCTCCCCTCCCACTGAACGACTCCACTAAAACCGGTTGTGAAACATCACTGCGTTCAATGTTTATCGATACCTCAGAATTTGGCATGTTAAAGTTTTCCTCGTTATCATCTAATATCACTCCCCCCTTAAAGTCTTTGATATTGTACCGTGCGCTGTCTTCTGCGGTCAGGAACTTCATATCGTTACGTTTCAAATGGTAAGTGCTGTCTGCAGAAGGCGCTATGTTAATAGTGCGGCTGTAGCTGGCACCTGCCCTAAATTGTGATGTAATCCTTACTGCATAGAATATCACAATACTTAACGATACTATCCAGCACATTAATAACGTAGAAGCAAGTGTGCGGCCAATGCCTTTTGCGTTAAATACATAGGTAAGTATGGCAAGCATAATAGCCAGCAATGGAATTATCACCAATAGTAAAGTGGATATCACGAAGATAACATTTGACCTTTCGGTAGTCAACGAATTGAAGGGGTACACAAAAGGAAAACCACCATGGCCGCTGGCGAAGCCCACAATAACGGCCCCTACGGTGAGCACTATACCGGCAAAGCTGGCTATGATGATACAGATAGCTATCAATTTAAATATAACCTTACCTGCGCCGCCAAGGAAGTTACCGGTGTGTTGTACTACATCGCCGGCAAAATCTCTTGTTTTATAAACAAAAGGACGTGCCTCGTCACTAAAATTTGAGAGATTGCTTTTTAAGCCGCTCATTTCTTCCTCGAAATTAGTTTTAAAACCCTGCAGGTTTAAACGCTGGCCTTTCATGGCCATACGGTCTGCACGGGTTTTGGCTTTAGGCACAACAATCCATAGTATTATATATAGTATAAGGCCGGTACCGCCAAAGGCAACCAGAACGGCAAATGCCAGACGGAGCCAAACCGAATTAAAATCAAAGTAATTGGCAATGCCCGAGCAAACGCCTGCCACAAGATGGTCATCAGGATCGCGGAAAAGGCGGCGGGGTTGTGAAGCAGGGTGTATGCCTGAATGAATAGTACTGGTGTTGCCGTCTTCCACGCTTTCAAAGTCGGCTACAGAACCCATTTGCTCAACTACTGATTTTACGTCCTGCTCTATGATAACCTGCTTTCCTTCTTTTAATAATATCTCGTTGAACATCTCTGCAATGCGGTTCTCAATATCGGTAGTGATCTCAAGGCTATCGGCAGATCCCATAAAATGGCGCTGTACATCCGTCATATAGCTTTTAAGTATCTCATAAGCATTTTCCTCGATGTGGAAGACGATGCCGTTTATGTTTATAATAATTGTTTTATTCATGATCTGGGTGATGTTAAAGGTTAGTGTTTGTTATTTCTGTCGCCGATGGAGGTTTGTACGGCAAAGGCCAGTTCCTGCCAGGTAGTGTCCAGTTGCTCAAGCACCTTGCGCCCTTCTTCGGATATCACATAGTACTTCCTGGGCGGGCCCGATGTGCTTTCTACCCAGTTATAGGCAAGCAATCCGTTGTTTTTAAGCCGGGTTAACAAAGGATATAATGTACCCTCAACCACCAGCAGCCGGGCCTTCTTCAGTTCGGCGATGATATCAGATGCATATATTTCACCCTTTGCTATTATGGAAAGTATGCAATACTCCAGTATGCCTTTCCTCATTTGGGTTTGTGTGTTCTCAACAATCATAATACAAAGATATATGTTTAAGAATGTATTATGCAATACATAGTACTATATTTTTGAGATTTATTTTTGGCCGTATTAGATTTCGATTAGAATAGGCCTTAGAGGGCCCTCCAAATTTGAACGGTGGATACTGGTATGTTACTTTTATGTTATTAATTATTAACTATCTTATTAATCACAGCATGAAAAAACTTCTACTAGTAAGTTTGTGCTTTCTGTCGTTGTTTGTAACGCAGGTCTATGCACAAAATCGTACGATTACTGGTACAGTTACTTCAAAGGACGACGGTTTACCGCTGCCCGGAGTAAGTGTAACCGTAACCGGAGCTTCAATTGGTACTCAAACCAATGCCGCAGGTAAGTTCTCCTTAAGCATACCTGCTTCGGCAAAATCTTTAACTTTTTCTTTTATTGGATTTAAAAAACAGGAAAAACAGCTTGGCAGCGGCAGCGCACTAAACGTGGTTCTTGAATCTTCCGCTAATGAATTAGGTGAGGTTGTTGTAACAGGTGCTTTGGGTATACAAAAAGCCAAAAGAGAAACCGCGTATTCTTCTACAACTGTTACCAGTAAGGACATCAACCAAACCAATGTAACCAACTTTGCCAACGGTTTAACAGCGAAAGTTGCGGGTTTGGCAATCCAAACTGTTGATAACAGCATCGACCCTAATGTTACAATCAAGCTTCGTGGTAACCGTTCAATCGCGGGTAACAACAATGCCTTGATCGTAATTGACGGTGTGCCGGCTCCTTATGGTGCAATCAACTCTATTAACCCTGATGACATTGCTGAAACCCAGATCCTTAAAGGTGCAGGCGCGGCAGCACTGTATGGTTCTGAGGCATCAAATGGTGCGGTATTGATAACCACTAAACGCGGTGCCAGCAACGGCAAGCCGGTTATCAGCTACAATAACTCATTTCAAATTCAGCAAGTAGGCTTTTTTCCTAAATTTCAAAACACATATGGTATGTATGGTGGCGAGGGAGCCCCTTATATAGATCCTCTTACCGGAGGCGCTACGTATGTTCCTTATGAGAATCAATTGTACGGACCTGCCTATGATCCAACTGGTAATACTAAAGTTCAGGTAGGTTATCCAGCAGGTAGCGCTACGGGCCCAACTTTGGTTGTTCCTTACAAAGCGCTTCCGAAAAATCCAATCGAATCGTTCTTTAATACAGGTATCGTTGAGCAAAACGAGGTTTCAGTACAACAAGGTGATGCTGCCAACTCGTTTTATCTCTCTGCACAAAACGTGTATTCTAAAGGTGTTGTTCCTAATGATAAAAATCTACGTACCAGCGTAAGTGCACGTGGAGCAAGAACTTTAGGAATTTTCAAAGCTGATTATTCTGTAAGCTATACAAAAACGGATGTGAGCACTTACGGAACTGGTTACAACGGTTCTTTGCTGTATACCAACTTAATGCAATGGCCTGCATTTTTGGATATCAAACAATTTAGAAATGCTAACACCGGCACTTTCTCAAACCCAAGTGATTTTTATGACGCTTATGCTATCAACCCTTATTGGATAGTTGATAACTCAAGGATCAATACATCAAGAGACGTATTTTTATCAAATCTTAAGTTAAGCTTAAACCCAACTAAATGGATGGATTTAGCTTATCACGTTTCTTATAACTTTGGTGTTAACCAACAACGTTTCACTCAAAGCGAAGTAAGATTTACCCCTTATGGAGTAAGCGACCCTTACGGCGCAAGTAGTGTACAATCAACTTTTAAAAACACTTTATTAGCTCCGGGTCGGGTAGCAGACGTTTACCAGTTTGGTGACGGAACGTTAAACGGTTACCCAAGTGGTTACGCAAGGTTACAAGGAGATGCGACAGTAAATTTGCATCATACTTTCTTTAATGACTTTAAAACCAGCTTATTATTAGGAAATACTGTTTGGCAACAACGCTATAAGGCAATGGCCACTTCAAGTAACAGTTTGTTGGTACCAAATGTATACAACGTTGCCTATATAGGTGGTATACCAGCTGCGAATGAATCAGAAGCTAAGATCCGTCAGATTGCATTCTTCGCAGATTTAAACATTGGTTACAAAAACTATGCGTTTTTTGAAGGAACATTAAGAAATGACCGTGACTCAAGGCTTTCAGCTAAAAACCGGTCATTCTACTACCCTTCAGCTAAATTGTCATTTGTGCCAACAGATGCTTTGTCGTTTATGAAAGATAACAGAGTATTAAATTACCTGAAGATATACGGTTCTGTAAGCCGTGTAGGTAATATATCTATTGGCCCTTATCAGATCAATAACATCTACGGCGTTACCTCAGGTTTCCCTTACGGTGCTTTGGGTGGTTTAAGTGCAGGTACAACTTACTACAGCCAAGATCTAAAGCCTGAGCAAGTAAATGAAATTGAAACAGGTTTAGAAGCAGCTTTATTCAACAATCGTTTAAGCTTATCTGCCACTTACTACAAACAAAACAGTAAAAACCAAACGCTTACTGTTCAAACATCGTCAGCAACTGGTTATAACGCTTCATTGCTTAACGTTGGTGAAGTTCAGTCATCTGGTTACGAATTTGAGGCTACTGCCGACCTGATGACAAAAAGTGCCAACATTTTTGGTTGGAGAGTAAAAGGTAACTTCTCAATCAACGATTCTAAAGTTATATCTCTTATACCAGGTGTAAACACTTTTGATATTTTGACCTTTGGTACCGCAGCGGTTTCTGCAAAAGTTGGCCAACCTTTCCCTTTATTAAGAGGTACCGATCTTAACCGCGATCCACAAGGCCGTGTTATCGTAGACGCTAACACTGGTCTGCCTTCTACAAACAGTACTCCGAAAGACTTTGGCAGAACAACCCCTAAATATATCTTAGGCTTAACTTCTTCATGGACCTATAAGATCGCAACTTTAACCGCGGTTTCTGAATACAGAAGTGGTTACGTTATTTACAACCAGGTTGGTAGCACCATGAACTTCGGTGGTTCATCATATGTATCTGCTTCAGCAGGCCGTTCACGTTTCATTTTCCCTAACTCTGTTATTAACACAGGTACTGCTGCTAACCCGGTTTACACACCAAACACATCAGTATCAATACAAGATGGTAACTATGGTTTCTGGCAAAGTTCGCCGTATAACACGGCTAACTCTCCGCTTGTTTCAAGCGCTGCATTCTGGAAATTACGTGAGGTTTCTTTAGCTTTCGATCTTACCCAATATATCAGACATACTGGTTTCATCAAAGGGCTAAACTTTGCGTTAACAGGTCGTAACCTTGCGCTATGGAAACCTAAAAACAATCCTTGGACAGATCCTGAGTTCTCAGATACTATCGGTAATGGTGCTGGAACTACCAGCGCAGCTCAAACTCCGGCTACACGTATTTACGGCGCAGACCTAAGAGTAACATTTTAATTGATACACAAATATGAAAAAGAATATAATCACTATAGCACTTTTAACACTCGGGTTAACCGCGTGTAAAAAGGACTTTTTGAGTTTGGAAACAAACCCAAATGCACCTTCGTCGACTACGCCCCAATTTACGTTGGCTGGTGCCCTAAAAGTGGCGGCTGATATCTCAAATACGAGCTCCCAATATAATGCCTATGCTACATGGGCAGGCCAGTGGGCGCCAAGCGGTAACTATGTACCAAGTGTACAACTACAGCAGTACAATTTTGATAATACTTTTTATCAGACCTGGACGCCGTTATACCAAAATGCTACCAACTTCAATAACTTGGTTAAGTTTGGTTTAGCTGATGCTTCATTCGCTAAATTTCAGGCTATCGGGATGATCATGAAAGTTTATGATTTTCAACAGTTGGTAGATAGCTATAACAACGTGCCTTACACAGATGCGTTTCAGGCCCCAAGTGTGCTTTTCCCAAAGTATGACAACGGTTCGGATATCTACAACGACCTGGCATCTAAATTAGATGATGCAATTAAACTAATAAACTCAAGTAGTTCAGCGGTTGATCCAGGTAGTTCTGATATCATGTTTAAAGGCGATATGACTAAATGGAAGAAGTTTGCTAACACTTTAAAATTACGTTTAGCTATCCGCTTAAGTAATTTGGGTGGCGGTGCTGCAAAATCAACATTGGCTACTACCGCGAGCGAGGGATATATCGACGATACCTTCCAGGCAACTTTAAACCCGGGTTATACTAACAGCGATGCTTTTGGTGGCCAGGAGAGCCCTTTCTGGAGAGTTTACGGGTTTGACCAAAACGGTAATCCGATCGGTGGATCTAACGACTATTGGAGAGCTAATGCTTTTGAAGTTAATTTATTAAAATCACTGAACGATCCTCGTTTGACAAAGGTTTATGCACCTGTAACAGCCGATGCTTCTGGTAGCACCTACACAGGCATCGTATTCGGGTCTTCAACAGCATCTCCTAACCCTAATACCAGCGGTATAGGCACAGGTTTGTTAAAATCGCCTACGATGGATGCAGTTGTATTTTCTTCAGCACAATCATTGTTTTTACAAGCCGAAGCTGTTGCAAGAGGATATATTTCGGGAAACGCTACATCACTTTACAACAGAGCAATTACTGCATCATTTAATAACTTAAATGTTGCAAATGCATCAACAGCTGCTGCTAATTATTATGCTCAACAAAGCGTTGCTTACCCTGCTGGAGGCAGTCTTGAAACCCAGGTTAACGCAATCATAACCCAAAAATACATCGCTGTAACAGGTTATGAAAGAAGCGAGGCTTTTTTTGAATTTAAGAGGACCGGTTATCCTACAGGCGTACCGCGTTCTGTTGATTTAAAAGCTGCCGGAACCACTATTCCAAACCGTGTTTACTATCCGGCATCTGAATATTCTAATAATGCTAACAACGTAGCAACCCAAGGAACGATCAATATCTTTTCTTCAAAAATATTCTGGGCCAAGTAATTCTATTTAAAACATATTGATATGAAAAGAAATTATAAAATAACGTCATATATCCTGCTGGGAGTGACGGCTATGCTTAGCCTTAGCTCATGCTTAAAAGATAGCGGCTATATAGACTTCAGTAAAAACGAACCTCTCGTTGAGTTTCCTTTAGAAGCTAATAGCGGCCAATTTCAGTCTGCTGCGTTTGATATATCAAGCACACCATCTACACTGCAGGTTGCTGTTAACGTTGCTTCTCCTGCTCCGTTAACCAGCGCATTAGATGTTACCGTTAGTGTGGATCAAGCTACATTAGATGCATATAACTCGGCAAATAGTACCAACTACTTAGTATTGCCTTCAGCCGACTATGCGCTTCCGGCCAAAGTAACTGTGCCTGCTAACCAGCGTTTGGGCATTTTGAACATTACTATTTATACCGATAAAATTGATCCTTCCGGTAGTTTCGCACTACCACTGAAGATCACAGATGCAAGCGGTAAAAAAATCAGCAATTACAACACTTTAATTTACAGTGTTGGAGTAAAAAATAAATATGATGGCGTTTATACCGTAACAGGCACAATGAACGATGTGGTTAATCCAGCCCTAACATCAAATTATCCTCGTACGGTTGATCTTGTAACAACCGGAGCTAACACGAATGCTTACTTCGATGAAGGATTAAGTGGTTTTGCACATGCTATATTAAATGGCGGCACGTTAAGTTCTTATGGACAATTTGCGCCTGTATTTACTTTTGATTCTAACAACAAGGTTACAGCTGTGGTGAATAAGTATGGACAACCATCTGGCAATAATCGTTCTGCCAGATTAGACATTACAGGTATTAATGCTGTTTCTGGTACACCTGGTACTTCAGGTAGTGTCATAAAAGTGAAGTATGTAATGGTTCAGGGAACTGATCGGACATTCTTTGACGAAACCTTTACTTACAAAAGTGCAAGGTAACACACCTTCCCCTTTTAATTAAAAAAGGCCCTCATACAAGAGGGCTTTTTTTTTACCTCAAAAATCGCTAATGATTTTAAAAAGTATATAAGTTTTATTTTTAAATGTTTACCCTCATAAAACTGGTTTTCCTAATCGCATCCATCTTAAAAGGTTAATTGGCTCGCCAAAACCGTTATTTTTCTGTTACTGTAACTCATTCTGAAAGAAGTCTCATTCCGTTTGCCTTTGTTAGCGATTCTCAAAATCCTATATAACTTATACTGATCAAACGGGCCTTTTCTTTGAACGAGGATCCGGCTCACAATCTTTTGATAGAAGTCGGCGCGTATGTCTAAAATAAAGTCTGCGTTGTTGTTGCGATTTAAATCGGCGATGACTCAACAAAAAACGGTGTAATTTTACTGTGCTGATCACCTCATCTTCTTTGATAAATTAAGCTGATCTCTACATGCTTTTTCAAATCCGTTAAACGTATTTGACAAAATAATTATCTTTTACAAAGCTCTGATTATCATATAGGATCAGGGCTATTTTATTTAATATGGATTAAAAAAAATCAAATCTAATTCAATTCTAATGCGATAAAATTTTCTGTCTGATTTATATTAATTATAAAAATTGCTCTTTTTTTTGTTTTGTTGTTAATAAACTACTACTTTTAGCAGTAATTAACTATTAACTGATCTTATTATTAACAACATGAAAAAACTTCTACTAGTAAGTTTGTGTTTCCTGTCGTTGTTTGTAACGCAGGTTTATGCACAAAATCGTACGATTACCGGTACAGTTATTGCCCGTGAAGACGGGTTGCCCATCCCCGGCGTTTCGGTAAAGGTTACCGGAACAACCATTGGCACTCAAACAAGTGCGCAAGGTAAATACACCTTAAACGTTCCAGCTTCCGCAAAGTCTCTTGACGTTACCTTCTTAGGTTACACAAGCACTACGGTAAACATTGGATCGGGTAATGTGGTGGACGTTACCTTATCTGCTGATACACGTCAGCTAAACGAAGTTGTGGTAACTGCAGGTGGTGTTGCAATTAAAAACCGCCAGCAAGGTAACCAATCAACCAGTATCCGTTCAGAGCAGCTAACTCAGGGTAAAGCATTTAACGTTGCAAGTGCCTTAACAGGTAAGGTTGCAGGTTTACAGGTAAACGCCGTATCAAGCGGTGTTAACCCTAACATCCGTTTGGTTTTGCGTGGTAACCGTTCGTTATTAGGTAACAACCAGGCTTTGGTTGTTGTAGATAACGTTATAGTGCCAACAAGTATCTTGGGTAACTTAAACCCTGAGGATATTGAGAACATCACCGTTCTTAACGGCGCTGGCGCTGCTGCTCTATATGGTTCTGATGCATCAAACGGTGCGTTAATTATTACCACTAAAAGAGGTAAACGCGGAGCCACATCAGTAACTTTCTCAAATACCACCAGTATTGAAGAGGTGAACTTTCTTCCAAAATTGCAACACAGATTTGGTTCTGGTACAGGTAACGATGATGTGCCATCATACACCCCGTATGAAAACCAGCAATATGGCCCTGCATTTGACGGACAGCCACGTATAATTGGCAAACCTTTAGCAGACGGATCAATCCAAACTGTGCCTTACAGTTATAATTATGACAAAGGAAAAGATAACTTTTGGAACAATGGTTTAACAAATCAATCAGATTTTAGTATTCAATCTGGTGATGACAAAAGCACGTTTTATCTTTCTGGACAGTACTTCAATCAAAGAGCTACCATTCCAGGCGATAAATACAATAGAGCAACCATCAGACTTAACGGCCAAAGAAACCTGTTAAAAAACCTAACTGCTGACTATAACGTTAGCTACGTTCAGAACCGTTACAATACAAGCTCGGCTATTTCAGCTGTTTTTGATAACGTTCTTAACACACCAGGTCAAATACCTTTGACTGACTATAAAGATTGGAGAAACAACAAATTTGCCAATCCTAATGGTTACTACAATGAGTATTATCAAAACCCTTACTTTGCATTAGATAACAATCGCGCCTTAACCCGTAATGATTATTTGACAGGTAATATTCAATTGAAGTACTTCCCACTTAAAGAGTTGTCAATTTTGGCACGTGTTGGTATTTCAACAGCTAATCAATCTCAAAAATCATATACCAATAAGTTTACTTACAGCGATTACAGGTTAGGTATCACACCAAACTTCGCTAACATATTAGGCGGTGTAGGTGATCTGGCAAATTATAATACTCAGATAAATCCAGAGGTTCAAATTCAATACATCAAACAAGTTAGCACGGACTTTAACTTAAACGTGATTGTTGGTTCAAGCTTAAGAGAAAACCAGTATAAAGGTTTATCAGCAAGCATTAGCGGTTTAGTGGTTCCGGACTTGTTTAACTTAAGCAACAACCTTAACGTGCCTTCTGCAAGCGAAGCAAATTTTCATGCCCGCCAAATTGGTGTGTACGCTGATGCTCGTTTAGGATTCAGAGATTACTTGTATTTACACGTATCAGGCCGTAATGACTGGAGGTCAGTTCTTGCTCCCGGTAACCGTTCATTCTTTTATCCAGCGGCTGACTTATCGTTCATTGCGTCTGATGCCTTCTCTTGGATAAAATCATCAAATGTAATTGAAAGCTTGAAGTTGCGTTTAGGCGTGTCAAAAGTAGGCCAAGTTAACTTAGGTAACTCTACTAACTTTGGTGCGTACTCTTTACTACCAACATTCTCTCAAGGTTACGGCTACCCATACAACGGTAACCCTGCTTTAACGCAAGGAGATAGAATTGTATCACAAAGTATCAATCCGGAGATCACTAAATCTATTGAGACCGGTTTTGACTTAGATATGTTCAAATCAAGGATTTCAGTAAGCGCTACTTACTACAAATCAGCAACTACAGATCAGACTGTACCTGTTGGTGTATCAACTACAACTGGTTTCAGCAGCTTCTTAACTAACACAGGTAAGGTTACTAACGAAGGTTTGGAATCATCATTACGTTTAACCCCGGTTAGAACAAAAGATCTTGAAGTGACCGTTGGTGGTAACTACACATTTAACACCAATAAAGTTGTATCGATCAGCAACGACCTTAAGCAACTTAACATTGGTAGCTATACTTACGCAGGTGTGTACGCAGTTGAAGGTAAATCATTCCCATTGCTTCGCGGTACCGACTATATTAGAGATCCACAAGGCAGAATAATTGTAGACCCAGTTACTGGCTACCCAACTGCTGGTACCACTTTAGTTGATATTGGTAACACTGAGCCAAAACATCGTTTGGGTTTAGATGCAGCAGTAACTTTTAAGGGTATACGTTTAGCAGCATTGTTTGAATACCGAGGTGGTTTCATGATGTATAACCAAGGTGGTGGTACTTATGATTTTTCTGGTGCTGGTATAAGAACAACATATTTTAACCGTGACCGTTTTGTAGTTCCTAACTCATCTTATCTTGATCCAGCTACAGGCCAATATGTAGCTAATACAAACATTACTACAGCAAGTGGTGGTACAGCTTTCTGGACAGAAGGCCCAACCAACACCAACGTTGGTAAAAACTACGCATACTCTGCAGCGTTTTGGAAACTTAGAGAGTTATCATTGGGTTATGATCTTCCAAGGTCAATTTTAGCCGGCGCTAAGTTCATCAAAGCTGCACGTGTTAGTGTGCAAGGAAGAAACTTATTCTTATGGACTCCTAAAACAAATATTTATACAGACCCTGAATATAGTGCAGCAGGTTCAGACAGTAATGCGATTGGTTTAACGTCATTAGGCCAAACTCCACCGTCAAGACTATATGGTGCAACTATTTCAATTACCTTATAATAAAACAGACATGAAAAAGATATTCTCATATTTCATTGTAGGAGCTCTTGCTGTAGGCGTTACGTCTTGTAAGAAGGCTCTGGATATCAATGATAACCCTAACAATCCTACAAGCAGTACACCTGCTGTAACGCTACCCGCAGGTATTGTTGGTACTGCATCAGTAAATAACAATTACAGCCAATCTTTTGGTTACCCGGGAGGCTTTTTTGCTAACGTTTACGGTTTTGGCGGTTACGGTGCTACTGTAACAACAAATTATGGCACCAGTGATTTCGCAGGCCCCTTTCAGCAGTCGTATGACAATGCTCAGGATTATCAATATATTATTGATAATACGTCAGGCGCTTCAAACGTGTATTTCAATTCAATAGCACGTATCATGAAAAGCTTTGTGTTTTCTAAATTGGTAGATAATTATAATGATGTACCCTATACAGATGCACTTAAAGGCGTTGGTAATTTAACTCCAAAATATGATAAGGCAGCTGATGTTTATACCGCTCTTGTTAAGGAACTTGATGCATCTATAGCTGCAATCACTGCTGGCCAGGCACAACCGTCTTCAAGTGCTCCAACAAAAGTTCTGGCTCCTGCTGACCCTATGTTTGGTGGCAGTGACCACATGGATGATTGGAAGCGTTTCGCCAATACTTTGAAACTGCGTTTATTAGTAAAAATGGCAGCGGTACCAGAAACAGCAAGTTTTGCTACAACTGAACTTGCATCTTGGAACTCAACAATCGGTATCATCACAGATGATGCTTTGGTTAATCCAGGTTATGCCAAACAAGGCGGCAGATTAGCGCCAATCTATAACTCATTGGCTGCTGATGAAAATGGTAACCGTCGTGTAACGTCAGTTCTGCCAACCAAATACGTGTTTGCCTTTTATAATGGTGGTAAATTAACAGATGAAGGTCGTGGAGGTGTAATCTACAGGTCATACCCTAATACCCAAACCAATCAGTTAGGCCAGGAAAACCTTGCAAGTACGGTTATCCCACCAGCCGGTTCAACGGCGTTTTACACCGGAGCCGACTTTAACACACCTGGTTTAGGCGCTGTTAAAGGCCCTTCACAAGGGCAGGTTATTATGCTTTTAGCGGAAGCTCGATTCATCAAGGCTGAAGCTGAAGCAAGAGGGTTAATTGGTGGTGGTATTTCTGCTGCAAAAACAGATTTTGAAGCAGGTATAACTGCATCTTTCCGTTATTTGTATAAGAATCAAACTAATGTGGTTGATGGAAGTAAAACTACTGCCCTAACAACGGCTCTTGCAGATTATAAAACAGCTAATCCTTCGTCTTACTTAGTAAATTTTGATTTAGCAACCACTGCGGCGCAGCGTCTTGAGGCAATTATTACACAAAAATACATTGCTTTGAATGAAATTTCTCATGATGAGGCTTTTGCTGAATTTAGAAGAACAACCTACCCGGTCAGTACAACCAGTACCAGCAACCCTATCACCTCGTTCGCATCAATACAATCTCGTGCTACAAGCCCAGATAAATTAATAACGAGAGTGCCTTATCCGCAATCAGAATACAACCTTAACCCATCTAATGTTCCTCAGAACATTAATATTTACACGGCTAAGGTATTTTGGGATTTAAATTAAAATAAGCAGAAAACATGAAAAAAAATATATTTAGAGCCCTAACGCTTTTTACAGCCTTGAGCTTTTTTACATCTTGTTTGAAGGATGATAGTTTAGTTCTTGATCCAAGTAAGTCAGATAACGTAATTGAGTTTGCTAACCCTGCACAAAATGACGACCCAACTGCTGTGTATCCGAAATACACATTTGGGTTCGATATTAAATCGGCAGTAGATCAAACGATTGAGGTATCCTATTCAGGGCCTAAAGTTGGCGCCCCTCAGGATATTACTGTTAACGTTGCGCCGCTAACTGATGGTGTTGCCGTTAAAGCCTACAACGACGAGAATGGAACGAGCTATACTCAGATGCCTGCTGCAAATTACAAGGTTAACGCTACCTCTGTAGTTATCAAAAAGGGACAATCGAGAGCTTCGTTTACAATTACATATGCTACTGATAAATTTGACCTTAACAAGCAGTATGTTTTACCATTAAAAATTACTTCGGTTTCTTCAGGTACTATAAGTGGTAATTACAACACTATTCTTTTGAGTGTTGCTGCCAGGAACAAGTACGATGGCGTTTATCGCTCTACAGGCGTGTTCAATCACCCAACTTTAGGTCCGAGAAACATCGACAGAGACAAAACGCTTAGAACTGTAAACGCAAATACTGTTTCAACTGAGATCGGTGATATTGGCGGCTCTATGAACCTTGTTGTTAACGAGGCTGACAATACCGTTACTATAGTTGGCCAGGTGAGTGCTTCTCAGCCACTTATCCCGGTTGCAGGAAAAACTAACACTTATGACCCAACCACTAAAACATTTAAATTGAATTATCAATATACAGGTGGCGGTGGTTTCCGTGTAGTTAACGAAAATATCAAACTTAAATAACAGGTTTTCTCTGTATTTTAAAAGGCTGGTCGAAGTTATCGACTGGCCTTTTTTTTCAGGTATTATTTTCTTCCAGATAAACTAATTGGAAAAATTAATTTTTAAATAACTTCCGATAAAAATTAATTAGTAAATTGCTATTCTAAACGCTTTATTATGAATGCTTTATTTAAAACCTTAATCGTCACTACTGCCTTAACATTTACCGCAGGCGCAACTCAAAAAACCACTTACCTTTCAGACCAGTCTAAGCTCAATTATAACATCAACGATGCTAAAGTTTTAGATGGTGGTTATGAATTATATACACCGGATGGTAAAATGACTCTGCGCGGAGCTTATAAAGACAACCAGCGTGTTGGAAACTGGTATGCTTTTAACCCGGATGGGTCAATATTTGTTAGATACAATTATACACTCAAAAAATTAATATCTGCCGATACCGCCGCCATAGGCCGCGCTACATACGAAATTTTAACAAATAACGAAGAGGCTAAAAAGGGGGCCAGTATCCCGGTACCTGTTTGTTCTATAGAACAGTATATATCACTGTTGGGTACTGAGTTTCAAAGGAAGACTCTGAAGGAGAATAAATCAGCTTCTGGTACTTTAGATGTTGATCTGATTGCTAACATAGATGCTAAAGGAAAAGCGAGATATTCGGCATTTTACAGTATCGATGGGTTTAAATTCAATACCAAAATTGTTGTAAGCGAGAAACTGTTTGATATCGAGTGGTTGCCTGCTACTTATAAGGGTGAGACTATGGCCAGCGTGTTCAAAGTTAAATTTCAAGCAGACTTTTCGCCCGACCCTACCAAGCGCCAACGCTTTATATGGAATTATTGATTTCAAAAGGCCATATATTTATCATTTGTAAGGATGATAAATATATGGCTTAGTTTTATTTCTTATCAACACTATACCTACCCGGTCCTGTAAACACTAATCCCGCAAACATAAACGCAGCCTCAATAGCATGAGCAGCGCCTTGTAAACCGTCGCCACCGCCTATATGGCTGGCGGCTGCTACTATCATGTTAATGAGAAGCAATATACACACCGGCCTGAATGCTAAACCTACAATTAGCAGGAAACCGCCAAGTGTTTCTACAATTGCTGCCATAAAACCCCAGAATACAGGTGCGAAGGTAATGCCTACATATTTGGTTGATGAACCTAACTCCTGCCAGGCGTGTGTGCCTCCCAGTAATTTGGGATAACCATGATAAATAAACATTGCGCCAAGGCCAACACGTGTAATTAACAGGCCGAGATCCTTGTAACGGCTTAAATTGCTTAAATACGCCATAGTGATATTAGTTTATTGTTTTATTGTTACTTCATTTGCGGTTACCGATACGCTTATCTCTTTCCCTAAAATAAGGCTGCAGTTGTCGCTTACGTGCCCCGCCGGGAAATCAAAGCAAACCGGATAATTGTACTCTTTTACAACATCCATTACTATCTCTGGCAGTGTTTGCCCAAACGGAATATCATTATCCTTTAGATCAGTAAAGCCAGCAATAATAAGCGCTTTTAAGCCATTTAGTTTTCCGGCGCGTTTAAGGCAGCGAAGCATACGGTCAATTGAATAAAGATATTCGCCAACATCTTCCAGGAAAAGCACTTTGCCATCGTAATCAACATCACTTACCGAGCCGGACGCGGCTATTAGCAAAGACAGGTTTCCCCCAATTAGAATTCCCGAAGCTTCGCCCATCCGGTTCAGCGGATTTGGCTTTATCGAATAAGTTAACTCCTGGCCAAATAAAGCCATCCTAAGCGTTTCTAAAGAGTGTTTGGTAGCGTCAGGTATGTTAAGCGGCATTTGGCCATGGATGCACGCTAATCCATAATTTTTAATGAGGTGGGAATGCAGCAGCGTGATGTCGCTAAAGCCGATGAACCATTTTGGGTTTTGCTTAAGGCCATCAAAGTTCACCTTGTCGATCATTCGGATTGTTCCATAGCCCCCGCGAGCGCAAAAGATGGCCTTGATACTATCGTCATCTATGAAGCGTTGCATATCTGCCGCGCGGAAATCGTCGTCGCCGGCAAATTGATTATGACCGGCAGAAACGGTTTCACCTAAAATTACCTCAAGTCCCCAGCCTGTAAGCAGGTTTACGGCATCGGTAATAGGTACCGGTAGTTTTTTAGCAGGGCAGGTAATGGCAACTTTATCGCCTTTTTTTAGATATGGTGGAATAATTGATGGAAGTCCGTAGGTCCGCATAAGTCCGGAAGATATAAAATTTTAAAATATGTGATGTGTCGGCAAATGATACGGGCTTTCGGTCTTTCCCGACTTACCGACTAAAAAACTATCTTTGCAAATTAATAAAACATCCCTTTTGAATGTCGCAACTTGATAAATATAAACGCTTCACCGTTACATCTGCGCTACCTTACGCTAACGGGCCATTGCACATTGGTCATCTTGCGGGTGCTTACCTGCCTGCCGATATTTTTGTGCGTTACCTACGCCTGCTGAAAAAGGATGTGGTTTACATTTGCGGCTCTGATGAGCATGGTGCGGCTATCACTATCAAAGCAAAAAAGGAGGGTACCACCCCGCAGGCCATCATTGATAAGTATCACCAGCAAATAAAACAGAGCTTTGAAGATTTTGGGATGTCGTTTGATATTTATCACCGCACATCATCTGCTATACATCATGACTTGTCGCAGGAGTTTTTCCTGAACCTTTATGAAAAGGGGGAGTTTATAGAGAAGTTCTCTGAGCAGTATTATGACGAGGATTTCAACCAGTTCCTGGCAGATCGTTATATCACGGGTACCTGCCCGGTTTGCAGTAACGACCGGGCTTATGGCGATCAGTGCGAGAACTGTGGTACTTCACTGAACCCTACTGATTTGATCAATCCTATATCAACATTAAGCGGCAAAGCGCCGGTTTTGAAACCAACCAAGCATTGGTATTTACCATTAGATAAATACCAGCCCTGGTTAGAGAAATGGATAGATGAGAAAGAAGGCGAGTGGAAAGTAAATGTATTTGGTCAGTGCCGGTCGTGGTTAAAATCGGGCCTGCAGCCACGCTCCATGACCCGCGACCTCGACTGGGGTATTGATGTGCCACTTGAAGAAGCTAAAGGCAAAAAGCTATATGTTTGGATGGATGCCCCAATAGGCTATATCTCGGCCACCAAACAATGGGCTATTGATAATAATAAAAACTGGCAGCTATACTGGAAGAAGCAGGCCAACGAGGCTGATGAAACTTGTCTGCTACATTTTATTGGTAAGGATAACATCGTTTTCCACTGCATCATATTCCCGGCTATACTAAAGGCGCATGGCGAGTACGTACTGCCTCAGAATGTGCCGGCTAACGAGTTTCTTAACCTTGAGGGGGATAAGCTATCTACCTCTCGCAACCATGCTGTTTGGCTGCATGAGTATTTGGAAGAATTTCCCGGTAAGCAGGATGAACTGCGCTATGTATTAACATCGATACTGCCGGAAACCAGCGACAGTGAGTTTACCTGGAAAGATTACCAGGCACGTGTAAATAATGAGCTGGTTGCCATCTTAGGCAACTATGTAAACCGGGTAATGATACTAATGCATAAGTATTATGATGGTAAGGTAAATGCTAATATTAAGCTTACGGATGCAAAAATAAACGCGGAATTAGGCGGCTACTACGATGAACTGGGCAAGAACCTGGAGAGCTATCGTTTCCGCCAGGCTATGCAGAACGTAATGGACATGGCGCGTTTAGGTAACCGTTACCTAACCGAGCAGGAGCCTTGGAAAGCAATTAAGAACGATGCAGAGGCTGCTAAAAATGCATTGCACAACAGTCTGGCTATAATAGGCCATATTGCAACTTGCCTGCAGCCATTTTTGCCCCATACGGCAGAAAGGATCTTCGGTATGCTTAATGTTGAACCATTTGCGCTCGATCAGGAAGTGGAGTTTGCCAGCGGGCACCAGCTTAACCCGGCCGCACTTTTATTTGAGAAAGTGGAGGATGAAGCTATTGAAAAGCAAATTCAAAAACTTGCAGATAAAAAAGCAGCAGCCGTTGCAGCGCCTAAACAGGTTGCAGTTACGCCCGCTAAGGCAAACGTATCCTTTGATGACTTTGTAAAGATGGACATCCGTACCGGAACCATTTTAACTGCCGAGAAAGTTGCCAAGACCAAGAAGCTACTTAAACTAACCATAGATACGGGTATCGATCAACGTACGGTAGTATCCGGTATTGCGGAGTATTATGAGCCTGAAGCCATTATAGGGAAACAGGTGAGTATACTTGTAAACCTTGAACCACGCGAAATAAAGGGTATTATGTCGCAAGGTATGATATTGATGGCGGAGAACGCTGAGGGCAAGTTAAGCTTTGTTGCTCCGGTTGATACGATGGATAATGGATCGGTAGTAAGATAAAAATATTAATTTTACCATGGGTTAAACCTGTGGTAAAATTTTAAGTCTTAGTTTGTATAATAACAACCAAACTATCATGAGACTCCCACTTATCATCACTTTGGCTTGCTGTGCAATTTTAACATCATGCAGTAAGTATCAGGTCAACGTTATCAGTAGTACAACCGGTAAAGAGCCTAACAAGGAAACCGGCAATTACGAATTTGAAAACGACTCCGTACGTATTTCTTATTCCTTTTACGGGCCCGATGCACCGGTTACTGTAAATGTTTACAACAAATTAAATCAGCCGTTGTATATTGACTGGCAACAGTCGGCATTGGTTATTGGAGATAAAGCCGTTAGCTATGTGCCCGAATCGATAAGCCTGAAAGGCAATATTTCCGCTGAATCTTACAGCTACCTCAGAAACAACAAAGGAAGTATATTTAATCCTACTTACACGGATGGCAGCGTAAATGCAGTGGCTAACTTGCCTAAAACAACAACCTTTTTACCACCGCATACGCAAAGCAGCAACACTACAGTGAGGCTAACACGTGGCTTTATTGAAGTGCCGGATACAGCCTTCCATAAGATAAGGATGATAGAGAGATTGCAGGATACGGTTGCTCTTACTAAAGTGAATACTGCATTATTTACACCGGATAATTCGCCACTTACTTTTAGAAGCTATTTAACTACTTACACGGTTGCTGATGGGAAGAATATACCCGTGGTTTATGAAGACAAATTCTTTATATCCCGCACCCTAAAAACCAATAGTGATCCAAAGCATCTTAAAGAGTTTAGCAACCAGCGCGGCGATTATTTCATCAATTCAAAAGCTACGGGTTATGGAAAAACAATGGCTGTTGTTGGTGCTGCTGCAGTGATTGGAACAGCGGGGGCGATAACCGATAGCCAGAACGCAAAAAGCAAATAAATATAAGCCCTTCGGGTATTGGCAGGGTCAGTTAAAATGTGCAAATTTGCATACTCAAAAACTGCCCCTGTAGTTCAACGGATAGAATAGAAGTTTCCTAAACTTTAGATATGAGTTCGATTCTCGTCGGGGGTACAGCAAAAATCCAGGAGAAAATTCCTGGTTATAAAACCCCCTTTACTAATGTAGAAAAGGGGGTTTTTAGTAGTTTGAATTCTGTATAAGCCGCTTACTTACTATACAACGTTGTTACACATTTAAAATGTAATCGAGTTGGTATGACCGTTTGCACAATCAGCTGTGGATAACGTGATCTGGAAAAACATTAAAGGTGCATTGCATCTACTGCCATTAGTGCAGATACCGGAAGGTGGTCTTAGTTAACCTTATTGTCGATATGAAAATGAAAACAAAGTTGATTGTCAATGTAAGCCTTTTTGCAACCTTCCTTTTAACATCTAAGATTTCGTTTAGCCAAAAAAAAATGGACATAGATTTAAACAAGTGGATACCGGCCACTTTAAATATACAGATTTCCTATAGCAGATCTTACGAGGAAGCTGATGTTTATGAACAGCTTAGAAGCGGGAAAATCAATAGAGACCAGGCCAAAAAAAAGTTTAAAGAATTTGATCAGAATTCTTTAATAGAAGCAGGCACTGCCATTTTTTTAAAGTATAATGGTCGAAATATGCTTGTTACAGCTAAACATATGCTGTACAAGCCACAATTGACAGGCAATGATCCTGACGCTTTATTATCAACAGTAGGAAAGATAATACTGGTAGAGAACATTTACAAACCTAACTACACAGTGGGTGTAAAAATTGACGGAAATAACAATATGTTGATGAAAAGAGGAAGCGAAAAGCCCTTTATTATGTTTAGCGGCATGACAAATCGCTTCCCCCTTTATATGGAATATCTTGAATCAGATAAAACAGGGATCAAGCGTGATGAAGACGTGGCTGTTGTGAATTTGGATGACGAAATGTATTGTAAAGGCTTATTGGATGTTCTGAAAAAACGGGGCTACACGCCAATCGCGCTGAATGATATAGATGAGAATTGCAATCTCATCAAAGGTCAAGAAATCGAAACTTTGGGCTACACAGAAAAATCTTCTGTTGTTTTTCAAAAGGAGAACAAAAATATTTTTTGGGAGGGATATGCATATGTAGCGCCTGTTTTCACTCGAGGTACAGTCGCTGCATCAACTAAATCTGAGAAGCTTATCAAAGGGAACATCTTTGTGTTCCACGGCAATAGCGGAGGGCCTTTGGTATCTAACAATAAGTTAGTCGGAATCGTTCAAGGATACGATAGTGAAGTGCTTTCTGCTTCTCCAGCTTCACAAAATTATTATATCGACGGAACTCCTCTATTTGTAAAATCTAATATCGTTTTAGGGTTTATAAAAAGGGCTGACGAATACTTCCATCAACAATCATTACAACAGAACTACAATAAATGACAGAACTCTTTGAGGCTCAAATGCGAAGAAATTCTCGTCGGGGGTACAAAAAAGTATAAAGCCTTAAATCGGAAGATTTAAGGCTTTTTTGTTGAGGCACTCGCAATATAATCAGATGTCGCATAACGCCCCTTTTTTGTCACTATTACACAGTATTACTTCTTTTAATACGGCAGATATTTGTATTGTTCAATCAATCAAAACAACCTGTATCATGAAAAAACAATCTACAAGATCAAATAGCCTAAAGCTCTTATTGGCTATCGTAACGCTTTTGCTTACCACTATCCAATTAAAAGCGCAGCAACTTAAGCCAACAGCCAGTGGCCTTGCGCCTGCTAACGGCATTAAAGTTTATTACGAGGTTTACGGCAAGGGTAAGCCTATCATATTGCTACACGGCGCCTTTATGACCATCGAGGGTAACTGGAGCCAGCTGATACCCGAGTTGGCGAAAACCAGGAAAGTAATAGCTATTGAAATGCAGGGTCACGGGCATACCCCATACTCGGACAGGAAATTTACCAACCTCAATTTAGCAAAGGATGTTGCCGGCGTATTGGATTACCTCAAAGTGGATAGTGCCGATTTTGCCGGCTACAGTATGGGCGGTTCGGTAGCTTACCAGTTTGCCATACTTTATCCTAAACGTGTAAATAAATTAGTGATTATCTCATCTACTTATAAAAGTACCGGTTGGGTGCCCGAGATAGCTGATGCCTTTAAATCTTTTAAGCCCGAGCTTTTTGATAACAGCCCAATGAAAACGGCTTATGATGCAGTAGCCCCCGACAAAACAAAATGGAGCAAGTTTATTGCCCAGATGATCATTTTTGCAGGTGAACCATTTGATATGGGCGATGCTAACATTGCAAAGATAAAAGCACCTGTGCTGATCATTGCGGGAGATAATGATGGCTTAGATAAAGTTGAACTGGGCAAAACCTATAAACTTTTAGGCGGTGGAGTTTCTGCAGATATGCAGCCCATGCCTAAATCGCAGCTGGCTATCGTGCCCTCACAAAGCCATGTTGGTTTGATGATGCAAAGCAGTACTATTCTTGCATACATGAACAGCTTTCTGAAATAACCTTAACTTTATTATAAATTACAAAACGCTACTTTAACCATAAGGCGGCGTTTGTTGTTTGAAACCGTATTTTTGTAGAAAACAGAATCGTATGCAAACGTTTACCGAATTTAAAGCATCATTGAGTTTACCGAAACCGGACAGTGGCCTATCGGTAAAATTAAAAAGCCTTTGGTACGATGGCAAAGGCGATTGGGCTAAAGCACATGCAGAGGTTGACCAGCTAAACGATAAGGCATCAGCCTGGGTGCATGCCTATCTGCACCGCAAAGAGGGCGACATCTGGAATGCCGATTACTGGTATAGCAGAGCAGGGAAAACCCGACCGGATGTATCCTTGCAGGAAGAATGGGAGCAGTTGGTTGAGGCGTTTCTGTAATTGGCGGAGGGCTTACTTTTCTAATTCTCGTTTTAGATTGGAAAGGCTTTCGTCCAGGTCTTTACCTAATAGCTTATACATATTGATGACCAATAGCATGGCATTCATTGGGAAAGGCATTTTACTCTGCATTGACCATTTTACCGCGGTGCTGTCTTCGGTTACAGATTGCGTTGCAATGTAAATGTCGGCTACGCCGGGCATCGGTCTTTCAAAAACAATCCTGATATCAATTCGCTCGCCGTCCACTAAACCTTCAATGGTTTGGTTTCCTTTGCCTACCTGCTTTACGTCACTATCCCACGTGGAGTTGTAACCCACGGTGCCATCCGTTCCGGTAGCGCTTGTACGCTTGTTTGGGTCCATCATCACCCATTTATTGTAGTACTGCTGGTTGCCGAGAAATTTCACATAGTTATACACCAATTGGCGCGGCTTGTTGATCACTATGCTTCGGACAACGGTGTAGCCCTTGGGCGCAATCAAAGCAAGTAGTACAACAACCGCAATAATACCGGCAATTATCCCAACAATAGTTAATAAGGTATCCATAAGTTTTAGGCGATCTTGGTTCTGTTATATTGCTTCCAAAAGTAATACAAGATAAACATTATCGCCATCATCACCAATGGCGGGATCAGCTCACTAAAGGGATCGTGCATGGCATATCGCGATGCTATGGCACCAACAAAGTTGATAAAGAAACCTGCGAAGGCCCATTCTTTTATAGCCATCCACCTGTTTTGCAGGATAGCAATGGCGCCGAAGAGCTTAAATATGCCGGTAATAACTAAGAGGTACATTGGGTAGCCTAAATGTTGCAATACAACCTTGCCTGCTTCCTGTTGCGTGATACCACCAAAGGCATCTGCAAGCATAGCCAAACCAAATAGTACATTTAAGGTCCAATAGATAATTTTGATAGCTTTAGTGCTCATAGCGATAAATTTTTTATTTATTTCTCCGGAGTAAATATGTTCCAGCGTACGCCGTACTTATCGGTAACGTTGCCCATGGTGCCGGCAAAAAAGCTCATTACTTCATGTTTTGCTTTTCCTCCCTCACGCAATTTCTCAAATTTATCGTGCACTTCTGCTACAGAAGCCAGCGTTAAGCTGATAGAAACAGCCCCCACAAAAGCCTGAACATCAGAGTCGGGCATATCGGTGCCCTGGATGGTAAAGTCATCTCCGGTAAGGTCGGCATGTAAAATAATGTCTTGCTGCTCGGCGGGGAACATATCCTTCATCGGCGAATCTTTAACTTTCATCAGGCTAAGCTTGCCCCCTAATACCTGGTGGTAAAAAGTCATAGCTTCAGTAGCATTGTTGTTAAAGTTGATGTATGAACTAAGTTTGATCATGGCTTTATAATTTATATTGGTTAATCAAGAATTGCACAGTAATGCCCGTTTAAGTTAAGTAATTGGATGATACGTTGTGCACAAATTTCTTTGCTCTCTATTCGTAAAACCTTGTCGCAATCTTCAAGGTCAAAATTGATATGGCTCGCCGGAAAATGCACCTTAAGCATTTTGATCATCAGGCGCGATTGAGCCGCTTTTTGCACATTGGTTTTAAATACTTCGATCATCGGGGACAAAACATTTTAAACGATACAATACAAAGGTGCAACAGATTGCCGGAAGTGGTGAGGTGTAATTACGACAATGTAAGTGGCTGATTGCGACGAAAGATAAGCAGACTACATTTATTAGCGACTAAAAGTTTAAGAGCCAAAACCCTGCTGACATACTGTTGTCATTAAGCGGTGGTTACTTTGTTTCATAATCAAAAACAAACAGCCATGACAACCGAACAAGCATTAACACAGCAACTCATCAACAAAGACGAATTATTAAAACACTGGCAAAGCCACCGCGGCCTTAGCCGTAAAATTTTGGCAGCCTTCCCGGAGAAAGAATTGTTTGAATTTTCGATAGGTGGCATGAGGCCTTACCAACATTTAGCCGGGGAAATGATAGGCCTGGCAAGCGCCGGGATGAATGGTTTTGTAACCGGTAACTGGACAACTACTCCGGAGCTTGATCATTTTGATGACAGCGCCCGGCTTTCTACCAAAGAAGCACTTTTAGAAGCGTGGGATGATGTTACCGAGCAGATAGAAGAACTATGGCCTCAAATACCTGACGCCCATTTCCATGATGTTGTAAAGGCCTTTGGCATGTATGAAAATACGGTAATAAGCACCATCCTTTATTTTATTGATAACGAGGTACACCATCGCGGCCAGGGTTATGTTTACCTGCGTGCGTTAGGCATTGAGCCTCACCCGTTTTGGGATAGATAATAATTTCAGAACCGCCAAACTAATATCCGGCTGCTCTTTTGCCCTTGTGCCATATCAATGGTATGTACATCACGAGCGCCCAAATAATCAAGCGAATTGTAGCAGCCGGGTAGGGTGGTTTTTTTTGAAATAAGCGATGAGAACCATTTGCTTGATTGGGCAAACTGCTTGCTTTCGCTCATCATCTTATTCAGGAAACGGGGTTCGCCGCCTTCGCACCATAGTTCGGTGTTGCGGCCACCAAAGTTAAGGTCGGTGTTTTTGTCCTGTTTCAGGTTTTTCCATTTGCGCTGCGAATTGACATTTACCTCTTTAGCCGATGCATGAAAAGGAGGGTTACACATGGTAATATCGAACTTCTCGCCGGGTTTAACGATGCCTTTAAAGATGTGTTCATACGAGCTTTGCGTCCGTATTTCTATAGCATCTGTAAGCTGGTTGCTCTCAACTATCTTTTTAGCTGAGCCTGCGGCTATGTAATCAACCTCGCTGCCCACAAAGTGCCAGCCGTAGCTGCGATGGCCTATCAATGGATAGATGCAGTTTGCACCAACACCAATATCAAGCACCTTTACTTTGTCGCCGGTTGGTATTTCGCCGCCGTTATCCTTAGCTAAGATGTCTGCAAGATAATGTATGTAATCTGCCCTACCCGGTATAGGCGGGCACAAAAAGCCCTGCGGAATATCCCAGGATGAGATATTATATTGCAGTTTCAAAATAGCCTTGTTAAGCACTTTAACTGCATCAGCGTCAGTAAAATCAATGGTTTTTATGCCATGCTCATTTGTAAACACAAAAGGAGCAAGTTTAGGCAGCGCCTTAGTAAGTGCAACAAGATCATACCTTCCGCGGTGCGGGTTACGGGGATGCAGGCTTGTTTTTTCTTCAGTGTTTTCGGCCATTTAAGCAGGATTAATTGTGTGCAAAGCTAACATAATTAAATATTAACATTAAGTCAGCTGCCTTGTGTTACTTAAGATAGCGAGATTGATCTAACTCGAGTGATCAACCACAATTTTCCACTCTCCGTTGATCTTTTTAAACCACAAAGTATAGTAACCCGAAGATGACCTTTTGGTGTATTTCAAGTTCCAGCCGCCGTACACAAAGGCATTATCTTTATTGATAAGTTCAACCTTTTTTATGGCGTAGGTAAGCTTACCCATGCTTGTTTTGGTTTTGGCGAAGGTTTGCTTGTAATTCTTAAGCGTATTTGCATACCCAAAGGTTGGCCCGGTTGGGCTTACAAACATTACAGAGTCTGATTTCCAGTAGCATTGCATAAAGCTTTCCAGGGCGCCTTTGTTCCATGCTAGGCGCGATGTTTCCATTACTTTAAGTATGGCCTGGCGATCTTGTGCTTTAACAAAAATTACCGATAGGAGCAGAATGCAGCAAGTGATAAGTTTCTTCATTGTGCTAATATACAAACATCAGGGTCAGTTGCATTTGTGACCGGATTGTCCGAAGTTCGCTGTTCAATCAACGTTTAAGGCGTTATTAAAAGTTTAATTTATGATATCTCTATATATATCAATACTGTTATCATTTGTTGGGATGTTTGTCCCCAAGCAGCAAAATAGCGCACCCGAACTGTTTAAAGGAACCTTTGTTGATGATTATGGCATTAAATATACTATCAATGATACTTTGTGGATGCAGCCGCCGCGCAGTAAATACCACATCATAAAGTGGAATGTGAGGGACCAGTACATCGTTGCACGTAACGATGATAAAAACCCTGGAGAGGGCGGCTTATACACACGTATCGACTACATGCAGTTCAACAATATGGAGCCGTGGAAATCGGGCTTCTGTTTGTCTGTTTATGATGCAAAAACAGATGCCATCGCCGAGGCTACCGCCAAAGCTGATAGGCAAAATCACAAAAAGGGTTGCGGGGGTTTTCCATTTTCGAGGATGAAACGTACATCCAATTAAGTTACACGTAAAATAAAAAGAGCCGCTTTTAAGCGGCTCTTTCGTATTATCATTTATTTCAATCTGCTTCTCAGTTCAGATATCGGCATGCTTATCATGCGGCCTACCGGCTGTTTGCCTTTGTAGGTTATCACTTTAAGCTGTGTTGCATCAATTGGTACATTTAGTATGCCGGTATATTTTGGATAAAACCTATCCGGGTACGAATTATCGAAGCTATAGTAAATATCCAGTTCGGGTACCTCGGGGGTTAGGGTTACATTAAGAGTGCTATCGGGGTTACGGCCAACTTTAAAATCAGGGTCATAGGCGCTTGGGGCATATTTTATTTCTGCCTCATCAAAGCGGGCGAAGTGTTTTTCTACTTTGCTAAAGAAGGTGTTAAAATTCTTCTTCGCAGCAGGCGACCATACACACTCTGCCAACGCAAAACCACGCGGCCACGTCATGTACTCGGCCTGGCGGATATTGTAAACCTGCTCAGTCCATAAGTTAGCCTGGCCACCTTTTATCAGCTTGGCGTTTACGCCTGCCGGCACCGGGTCAAACTCGTAGGTTTTGCTTAAACGAAGCGAAGCGTAAACATGTGGCTCCATTACGCGATCGCTTTGCATATAATCAAGATATACAAATGTAGTAGGGCTCATTACCACTTCGTGGCCCATTTGTGCTGCTTCAATACCGCCTTTAACACCACGCCAGCTCATTACTGCTGCATTCGGTCCTAAGCCGCCTTCAAGTATCTCGTCCCAGCCAATAAATTTCTTGCCCTTTGATTCAACGATCTTCTCAACACGTTTTTCAAAATAGCTTTGAACCTCTTCCTGTGTTTTCAGGTTTTCTTTCGCCATCAAGGCTTTTACCTGATCGCTTTGTTCCCAAAAGTTTTTAGCGCACTCATCGCCACCCATATGGATGTATTGGAAAGGGAATAGCTGGGAAAGTTCGCCTATCACCTTATCTAAAAACTGGTAAGTAAATTCACCGGCAGGGTTAAGTGTGTTATCTACCAAAGCCGGATGACCAGGTTTAGACCAATCCATAATGCGTTCGCCATAGCGTACGGTATATTTATCAGCACCCGCAGTAGCAGAAAGCTCGGGATATGAAGCAACGGCCGCCAAGCTGTGGCCGGGCACATCCACCTCGGGCAAGATGTTCACAAAACGGTCTTGCGCATATTTAACAACCTCACGTATATCATCCTGGGTGTAAAAACCGCCATAGTTACGTGGTTCATTTGGGCGCGGCGGCTGGAAATTGCCAAACTCACCTTCGCGTTTGATGTTATAAGCACCAACAGTAGTCAATTTAGGATAGCTTTTTATTTCAACGCGCCATCCTTCGTCATCCGTTAAATGCCAATGGAACAAGTTAAGCTTATACTTAGCCATGTTATCGATGTAGCTCATTACCTCTTTTTTGGTAAAGAAGTGGCGGGATACATCCAGCATTAGTCCGCGCCAGTTAAAACGTGGGTAATCTGTTATGTCAACAGCAGGTACCATCCATTTAACGTTGGTAACTACCTCCTTGCTTTCAATTTCCTTAGGCAGCAACTGAAAAAGCGTTTGTAATCCGTAGTATAATCCTGCCTCTGTATTAGCCCTGATGGTAACGCCGGTAGTTTTTGCTGACAAGTAATAGCCTTCACTGCCTATAACATTATCAGCTGTTGAATTAAGCACCAGTTTTATCGCCGCGGAGGGTGCCGAAGCTTTTACGTGTACCATTTTACCGGTTGAGGTAGAAAATTTATTCTTAATAAGATCAAGCACTGGCGTCATCTTATTACTTAGCGGTGCTTGTACGGTTATCTCTTTGGGTAAGATAAAATGCCCTGCGTGCGGCGTTGTTTTAACGGGCTCGGGGATAATGGCAAAACTGCTGGTAGTTTGCGCAAAGGCAATAGGCGCCAGCAGGCATGACAATACCAGTAAGGAAAATTTCTTCATATAGGTTATAGCGTTTGGTTTGCAGACAATATGCAAGTTATGGCTTTTTAAATAATATTAAAAAGTTTTTTAAACTTAAATATTTGAGTTGTAAGTGCTTGAATATTAAACAAGCGGCGAATATTGCAAATTGGATTTTTTGTTTAAATTGCCGTTGATAAACCATTGGGCGCCACCCCTGCCCTTCACCAATTATAATAATAAGCCATGTCTACAGACCGCAGGAAGTTTCTGAAACATCTGGGCACTTCAGTATTACTGACATCTGCCTCATTGAACAGTTTTGCCGCTAAAGAAGAGAACGAGGTAAGGATACTGCGCGATCAAAAGCGCGTTAGCCCGAGTGATAAGGTTCGCATTGCAACCATTGGTATGGGCATTATGGGATTCAATGATACGCGTGCAGCGCTTGCTGTGCCCGGTGTTGACCTGGTTGGTGTGTGCGACCTTTATAAAGGCCGCCTTACCCGCTCTAAAGAAGTTTACGGGCAAAACCTTTTCACCACTATGGACCACAGGGAAATACTGGACAGGAAAGACATTGATGCTGTCATCATCGCTACCAGCGATAATTGGCATAGCCAGATAGCTATCGATGCCATGCGAAAAGGTAAGGCTGTTTATAGTGAGAAACCCATGGTGCACAAAATAAGCCAGGGACTTGAAGAGATACGTGTACAGAAAGAGACCAAAGCCGTGTTCCAGGTAGGTAGCCAGCGTGTGAGCAGTATAGCTTATCGTAAAGCCAAAGAAATGTATGAGGCAGGAGTAATAGGAAAAATTAATTCTATCGAAGCTTCTTTTAACCGTAACAGCGGACTGGGTGCATGGCAGTATACGCTTCCTAATGATGCTAATTTGCAAAATGTAGATTGGTCGCGTTTCCAGGCTACGGCAAGTGAGAAACATGATTTTGATCCGCTGCGTTTTTTCCGCTGGAGAAATTACCGCGAGTACGGTACTGGCGTAGCCGGCGACCTTTTCGTACACCTGTTAAGTGGTATTCATTTCATCACCGGCTCTAAAGGGCCTGAGACCATATTCTCGATAGGTAACCTCGATTATTGGAAAGACGGCCGCAACGTGCCTGACGTGATGAGCGCTGTGATCCATTATGGCGAAACAAAAGAGCATCCTGCCTTCCAGGTAACGTTACGCGTAAATTTTGTAAGCGGCGAGGGGGATTATGGCACTACTAAGATCGTTGGATCTGAAGGGGTAATAGACTTAGGTGGTGAGGGCGAAAGCTTTACCATTCGCAAAAATCACATTACCGAAGCGCCGGGCATTGGCGGTTGGGACTCTCTGGAAACTTACCCCGAAGCTGAGCAAAAGAAATTGTTAGCGGCCTACAACCAACGCTGGACAAAAGTACAGCAAGAAGCGCCAAAAACTGATCCTATCGTATATCGCGCACCCGAAAATTACAGCGCCAATATCGACCATATGACCAATTTCTTTGATGCCATCCGCACCGGCAAACCTATTGTTGAAGACGCTGTATTCGGTTTCAGGGCGGCAGCACCTGCACTGGCCTGTAACGATAGTTACTTTCAAAAGAAAGTTATCCGTTGGGATGCCGAGAATATGAAGATAGTGGGATAATTATTCGTTTTTACTTAATATGTCATTGCGAGCGAAGCGCGGCAATCTCATCGCGTTAAGAAGCTGTTTGTGATGAGATTGCCACGTACGCTATGTACAAAAAAGCCGGACACTTTGCAGTGGCCGGCCTCATTTATAAGTCAATCAATAGTTACACGTGGAAGTTGTTAGCTTTTATGTAATTATAGCTTTTAGTGATACTTACGAAAGGATCACCCGGGCAGATGTCCTGCTCGTTAAAGAAATACTTTAAGCCTGCAGTTTTAGCATGGGCAAATATCTTTTTAAACGGAATAACGCCATTACCTACCTCGGTAAACATTTGTTTAGGGGTGTTATCCATGTCCTTTACGTGCCATAGCGGGAAACGGCCGGGGTGCTTTTTAAACATAGCAATCGGGTCTTGCTTTGCACGGTACATCCAGTAGATATCCATTTCCATTTTTACCAGGTCGGCATCAGTTGCGGTTAACAACACATCGTAAGGATATTTTCCGTCTTGCGAAGCAAATTCAAAATCGTGATTGTGGTAGCAAAGCTGTATGCCAGCTTTTTTTGCAACCTCTCCGGCTTTATTTAGCTTTTCTGCGGTCTCTTTATAATGGTCAAGTGTTCCGCGTTCAGAATCGAGCAGGTATGCGCAAACCATGTATTTTAAACCAACGGCAGCAGCATCATCGACAGCTTGTTGCCAATCAGTAGTGATGGTGCCTTTCACATTAGCCATGCCTTCGCCAAGCATGTAGTGGCCGCTTGGCATAATGAGGCCGTTATCGCTTAAAACCTTTTTAAATTCAGCAGGCGCCATTCCGTAAAATTTTTGCGTGCCGGTATATGTAGCACCTTCAACAGAGTTAAAGCCAACCTTAGCAACTCTTGCAAGGGAGCCAACCGGGTCTTTAGCCATTGCATCACGCACGGTATAAAGTTGCAAACCGATGTAGTTTTTCTTTTTTGCTGCAAATAACTCAGGAGCCATTAACAGGCCTGCCGATAACATGGCACTGCTTTTCAGGAAAGAACGTCTTGATGTCATTATATTGGTTTTTATTGGTTGTGTAAATGTAACGCATTGGCGTTTTAAAACAAATAGACCTTTTGAAAATAAAATGGTTTAACATTACTCACCCGGTCTACGCTACGCTGGACCACCCTCTCTTTGCTGCGCGAAAAGAGGGTATAGAACAATTTTTAAAAAGTTCTTCTATTTCCTCACGCAAATAGAGTTTATAACATCCGGCTATGTCTGGCTGAATCGCCGCACCCTTGATTTAAATTGGTTAAGCCGGTTTGCTCTCTCCGCCAGCCGGGCGCGGCGGTTTCTTTTTACCGTAGCGCCTGTTATTGCGGCGGCCGCCTTTGGTTTTATCGCCATGCCTGTCGGGCCTGTCTTCCTTTATGGGCTCAATGCCTGCAAGGCTTTCAGGGAGTTCCTTCTGATTAATGGGGCGTTCTATCAGTTCCTCAATTGTTTTTAAACGGCGCAGGTCGCGGTTGTTTACAAAGGTGATAGCGGTACCGGTAGTTGCAGCGCGTGCCGTACGGCCAATGCGGTGAACATAATCTTCCGGATCTGGTGGAACATCATAGTTCACCACCAGGTCAATTCCTTCCACGTCAATCCCACGCGATAGTGCATCAGTACCAATTATAACAGGCAATTGCCTGTTTTTAAACCGAAGTAAGATCTCTTCGCGCTCTTTTTGTTCAAGATCAGAGTGGAAAGCTGCAGTATTGATATGTGCGGCCTTCAATTCTTTATAAAGCGATTTTACGATTTCTTTTCTCGAAGCAAAGATGATGGAGCTTTGATAACCTTCTTTAAGGATCAACTTTAAAAGCGGTGTTTTTTGCTGATCGTTTACGCGGTAGATCTGCTGATCAATACCGGCCGCAGGCTGTGATATGGCAATGTTTATTTGTTGCGGGTTATTTAGGATGGCATTGGCCAGTTTACGTATGCGCTGCGGCATGGTGGCCGAGAATAAAAGCGTTTGGCGTTTCTTGGGCAGATAATTTACAATCCGCATAATATCATCGTTAAAGCCCATGTCTAACATGCGGTCGGCCTCATCAAGCACCAGGTGCGTAATGTTGTTCATTTTTAACACGCCCGATGTTAGGTGTGCTATTAACCTGCCGGGGGTTGCGATAATGATATTTACATTATTCTCGATACCGCGGCGTTGCTGCTCATAAGCCATACCATCGCCACCGCCAAAAATGGCCTGCGAGCTTACGCCGCTAAAATAGGCAAGGCCTTCTACCTGCTGGTCTATCTGTTGTGCAAGCTCGCGCGTTGGGGCAAGCACTAACGCGGTGGTATGATGTTTATGCGTTTTGCAAATGTTATCTAAAACCGGCAGCAGGTAAGAGGCAGTTTTACCTGTGCCTGTTTGTGCACAAGCTATCAGGTCGTCGCCGTTCATAATAACCGGGATAGCCATAGCTTGTATAGGAGTTGGCGTATTGAAGCCCATGCTTAATACGCCTTCTAAAAGTTGTTCGTCGAAATTAAAATCCTGAAATGTCACTCTATTGTTAAACGTGTGTGTGCAAGGTACTAAAAAATGCCCACCAAGGCGTTTTTACTTTGCAATGTTAAAGTATAAATTAGATTTGGCTGTTGGTTTTTAATTTCACTTACCAACCATGCAAACAATTAACGGCTAAGTTTATTTGTGTTGATGATCAATTGCTATGCGTAAAACTTTACTATTCTGTTTATTTTTTATTGCGACAACCTTTACTGCCTCTTTCGCATTTTCCATGGGTGCAAAAGCTGAAGGTATTGACACCGGTATCGTAAATAGCAAGATAGACAGCAGTAAGATTGCCCGCCGCATCATCAACCGCGATTTCAATAAGATATATACACAAAACCTTGCTCCTGCATTCTTTGGGCAAGAGTTTTTCCAACCGCATAAAACGCTGTTGGTGGGCGATATTAACACGCATTTTGTTTTATTGAACTCACCGCGTTCCCGTTTCTTCTTTGATGTTTCGGCAAGGGTAAAGGTGAGGCTGCTTAAACAATATGGCAATCCTGTAAAATCGCCAAGCTACATGCCGAGCGCCAATTTGTATTACCGCTTAAATGATGACGCCTACCATCCGCAATATCTGTCAGCATCATATACCCATCACTCAAACGGGATCCGCGGGCCTTCATTAGAGCCCGATGGTAGACTGAATGTTGATAGCGGTAAATTCAGCACTGATTTTATGCAGCTAAATTATACGCTTGGTAAACGCATAGACAGACCCAACACCATCTTAAGCCAGTTTGGAACGCTTGGTGTTGAGCTGCACCGCTCATTATTCAGCAGCAACGGCGGCGGGGCTTCATTAGGTTTGCCCGGCAATTATGGGTTTGTGCGCGTTAATGGCACATATATTTATAACCTTGCTAAACGTTACCAGGACGATATTGAACCAAGCAAGTCTGATTTTAAAAACTGGCAGCGCCTGCAATTTGATTTTACCTACATAGCCGGTAAAACACCATACAGTGCTACCGACCTGGGCAGGCGCCTTAACGCCAGTTTAAAATACTACTACCAGTTTCCTTTTATGCATAACGCTGCCTTTGTGGTTGGCGCCGGCTATCGCGGTCAGGATGATTATAACATCTATTTCCAGGATCATTATTTCTATATGCAACTGGGTATTGCATCAGGTTTGAATTTCCTTTTCAGCAAGTAAAATTTAGTTTGCCACAGGAGGTTTGCGGTTTTTAGAACTGCAAAAACAACCCATATTTTGATGAAGCAGACGAGCATTTAGACAAAATCTAAACTGTAAAAATTTTGATTGACAATCTGCGTTATAACATCATCCAACAAAATAAATGTTAGATTTACCAGCACTAAATTAAACCGGCGGTACCGTTACAGTATTGCTGAAATCTGCATTAATATGAAAAAATTGATCTTAAGCACTCTTGCTGTGGCGGCGTTACAGTATGCTTCATTTGCCCAATCAAAAAAAGTGCAAAACCTGTTTGATGGCAAAACCACCAATGGCTGGCATGCCTATCTTAAACAAGACGCAGGCCCCTGGAGCGTGGTTGACGGCGCTTTGCAATTAGACCCTAAGGCCCCAGACCAAGCCGACCTGGTTACCGATGGTGAGTACGAAAATTACGAACTTTCTTTAGATTGGAAAATTGCTGAAGGCGGTAATAGCGGTATCATTTTCGGCGTGCATGAAGATCCGGCTTTGGGTGCTACTTACCTTTCGGGTATAGAAATGCAGGTGCTTGATAATGTTAAAGCATCAGACAATAAAAAGGCAAATCACCTTGCCGGTTCATTATATGATATGAAAGCCGCCCCAGCTAATGCTGCAAAACCTGCAGGCCAGTGGAACGCTGCAAAAATTCGTAAGGATAATGGTCATCTTACCTTTTGGCTAAACGGCAAAGAGGTGATTAACGTACAGATGGGCAGCCCGGAGTGGACCGAATTGCTGAACAACAGCAAGTTTAAAACCTGGAAAGATTTTGCTAAATACCCTAAAGGCCATATTGCATTGCAATCGCACGGCGCTGTTGTGGCTTACAAAAACATCAAATTAAAACAATTATAATTACTATCTTAAATTATAGTTTCTCTTTATAGATGGAAGATATCCAAATTAAAAAGACCGGTACCGTTTACGACGCTATAGTTGTAGGCTCGGGTGCTGGTGGTGGTATGGCCGGCTATGTACTGGCGCATTCCGGTTTAAAGGTACTGATGCTTGAGGCCGGTGCCTATTTTGACCCCAAAACAGATTCGCAACAATTAAAATGGGCATGGGAATCTGCCCGCCGCGGAGCCGGTACAACACGCCCCTTTGGCGATTTTGATGCCGCTTACGGTGGCTGGCAGCTTGATGGTGAGCCTTATACCACTAAAGATGGTACCGAATTTGAATGGTTCCGCGCGCGCATGCTGGGCGGCCGCACAAATCACTGGGGCCGTATATCATTACGTATGGGGCCGGAAGATTTTAAACCGAAAGATGGTTTAACCGATCCCTGGCCTATTACCTATAATGACCTTAAGCCCTTTTATGATAAGGTTGACCGCATGATAGGCGTTTATGGTACGGTTGAAAATATAGAGAGTGAGCCGGATGGTATCTTCCTTCCTCCGCCAAAGCCACGCTTAAATGAGCTGTTCATTAAACAAGGTGCTACCAAAGCCGGTGTAAAAGTGATCACCGGTCGTGGTTCTGTTTTAACAGAGGCACTTAAAGATAATAAAGACCGCGGTGCCTGTTTCTTCTGCGGTCAGTGTGGTCGTAGCTGTAAAGTATATGGCGACTTCTCAGCATCATCATGTTTGGTTATCCCTGCGTTAAAAACAGGTAATTTAAAACTGATCACCAACGCCATGGTGCGCGAGGTGCTGACAGATAAAGAAGGCAAAGCAACTGGTGTATCATACGTTAACCGCGAGGATATGCAGGAATACCAGGTTAACGCCAAGATAGTTATCCTGGGTGCAAGTGCAGGTGAATCTGCCCGCTTGTTACTCAACTCAAAATCATCGGCTCACCCGGGTGGCTTAGCCAATAGCAGTGGTGTAGTTGGTAAATATATCCATGATAGTACAGGCTCCGGCGCAGGAGGTTTCCTTCCGCAGCTGATGGACCGTAAACGCTACAACGAAGATGGCGTAGGCAGCGTGCACATTTACTCGCCATGGTGGTTAGATAACAAGAAACTGAATTTCCCGCGTGGCTACCACATCGAGTACGGTGGTGGTATGCACATGCCATCGTACGGTTTCGGCGGCGGTATACAGGATATGAACGGTGCGGTTCCGGGCCGCGATGGCAAGAAAAAAGCAGGCGGCGGTTACGGTGTTGGCTTAAAAGACGATTATCGCCGTTTCTATGGTACACAGGTTGGTATGGCAGGCCGCGGCACTGCAATTGCCCGTGCCGATAATTATTGCGAGATAGACCCGGATGGTGTAGTTGATAAATACGGTATCCCGGTACTGCGATTCCATTATAAATGGACAAATGACGAGATAAACCAGGCCAAGCACATGCAGGAAACATTTGAAGAAGTGCTGCATAACATGGGTGCTATTTATGGCAAAATGCAGGGCCCTGAAACCAATTACGGTTTAGAGGCTCCGGGTAAGATCATCCATGAAGTAGGTACCGTGCGTATGGGTGATGATCCAAAAAAATCGGCACTTAACAAATATTGCCAGGCGCATGATTGCGATAACCTGTTTGTGGTTGATGCCGCTCCGTTTGTTCAGCAAGGCGACAAAAATGCTACCTGGACCATCCTGGCATTGAGCATGCGTACTGCAGAATATATTTTATCACAACGTAAAAAACTAAACGTATAAGCGCCATGAACAGAAGAGATTCCCTTAAAGCGATAGGTTTAGGAACGCTTACAACCGGCTTTTTAGTTGGTGTTGGCTGTAAAACCGGCGATAATAAAGCACCTGAAACCGCTGCTGCAGGTAAAACAGAAGCGATACCCGGCCGCCAGCCCGAAGAGGTTGAGAGAGAAAATAAATTAAAGGCCGAAAAATACTTTGATGAGCATGAGATGGCTACCATTACGGTACTTGCCGATATCATTATACCTAAGGACGAACACTCCGGCAGTGCATCAGATGCTAAAGTGCCTGAGTTTATTGAATTTATTGTGAAGGACATCCCGTCACATAAATTACCAATGCGCGGCGGCCTTAAATGGATAGATATTTATTGCCTTAACAACTATGGCAATCCATTTATCAAATGCAGTAGTAAACAACAAACCGAGTTACTTGATCAAATAGCTTACCCTTACACCGCCAAAGCAGAAATGGCGCAAGGCGTTAAGTTTTTTAATTTAATGCGTGATCTTACGGCATCCGGTTTCTGGAGCAGTGAGATGGGTACTAAAGATATAGGCTATGTAGGTAATGCCCCTAACAAGTGGACAGGTGTGCCTGCCGATGTGCTGAAACAATACGGCATGGAAAACGTGAAGATATAAGTTGGATTTACCAATGTGCCAGAGCCGCAATTTGAAAGAGTTGCGGCTTTTTCGTTTTCTCCGTTACGAGGAGCCCTGATAGCTATCGGGGACGACTGTACAATCCCCTGCCTATATTGCGGCTCTAAAGGCCGAAGATCATACGTTCTTGATCGCGAGGATCAAATGATTAGTTGAACCATCTTTTCTGCGTGGCTACCTTAATAGCCGATGCTTTATTTGATACGTGCAGCTTATCATAAATGTTGGCTATATGCTTGCGCACGGTATGCGGGCTGATAAATAACCGCTCGCCAATTTCCTGGTAATTCAGCCCATCTACAATCCTGTTCAATATTTCCATTTCCCGGTTGGATAGCAGGTGATCGTTATCGGCATCAGGCTTAAATTGCTCTATGATATCGGCTTTATTTCGCAGCAGGGCCAATGCTTTACGTGCTATCCGTGGCGACATGGGAACACCGCCCTCGTAAACTACTTCCACAATGGCTTTTACAATGTTTGATATCTTTTCGTCTTTTAGTAAGTAGCCGTCTGCGCCCGCTTTAATAGCATCAAAAAGTTTGTCATCATCATCAAAAACGGTAAGCATTAAAAATTGAATACCCGGATATTTTTCTTTAGCAAGTGTTACAGCCTCAATACCATCCATAATTGGCATCTCAATATCCATCAGAACTATTTGAGGGCGCTCCTGCTCTGCAAGCGCCGCAATTTGATCTAAGAAGTCCATGCCATCAACTGCCTGCAGAATGATCTCAATTTCCGCATAATTGGAAATGTTGCTTATAAGGGCTTCCCTTAGTAGCTTTTTGTCATCTACTATGGCAATGCGTATACTGTTCATGTTTAACATCCTTTCTAAATATAATCAAAATAGAAAGTGAATATTAAATTGAGATTATATATGGGCAACCAATGATTAATTATAATACAAATGTATTATTCACACAGGCTGTCATATATAGTATTATCCTCCAAAAGTCTTAATTTGCGCTTTCATGTACTTCATCCTGTCTAAGGTGCTATTTCTGTTTGCAATGCCGGTGTTTTGGGCATTTGTATTACTTGTTTATGCAGCTTTTTCAAAAAAATATAAGCAGAGACTGCTTGTTGCCGGAATCGCAGTTTTTTATTTTTTCTCTGTACGGTTAACCGTAGACACCTTCGGGCGCTTGTGGGATGTTAAGTCAGCAAATATTAAGGGTAAACAATATAGCTCGGTGATTTTATTGGGTGGTTTCGTATCTGAAGATGAGAATGGAAACGGTTATTTCAACGGTGCTTCACCAAGGTACAATAGTGCTGTAAAGTTATTTAAAGAAGGTACAGCAAAGCATATTCTTTTTACCGGAGGTAACGGCAAACTTCGTCAAAGTAAGTTCACTGAAGCGGCGTTTGTAAAGGATGCGTTGCATTTGTGGGGAGTGCCGGATAGTTTAATACTTTTGGATAATAAAGCCCGCAACACTGAGGAGAACGCGAAATTTAGTAAGGAACTGCTTTTGCGTGCTAAGCTGAAGCCGCCATATGTATTGGTCACTTCAGCTTATCATATGCGCAGGGCGCAGCTATTATTTGAGAAAAACGGGTTGGAAGTTTTACCATATCCCTGCAACTATTTAGAAGCGGAAAATTTTGACACCGGCACAGTTATCCCAAGCGCAGAAGCAATGGCCAGCTGGAACATTTATATAAAAGAAGTTATAGGCTACATAGTGGCGTTAATAAGATAGACTTATGAAAAAAATATTATTAGGTTTTTTGGCAGTTGTCAGCTTTGCGCAACAAGGTTTGGCACAAAAGAAAACATCAGGCAACCCGATAGCCGAGGGGTGGTATGCCGACCCGGAGGCTGCTATATTTGGTAAAGAGTATTGGGTTTATCCAACCTATTCTGCGCCTTATAACAAGCAGGTGCATTTTGATGCCTTTTCGTCACCAGACTTGGTAAACTGGACAAAACATGAAAACGTGCTCGATTCATCAAATGTAAAGTGGGCCAAACGCGCAATGTGGGCCCCTGCTATCGTAAAGAAAGGTGACAAATACTATTTCTTTTTTGGAGCTAACGATATCCAGAATAATAATGAGCGGGGCGGTATTGGCGTAGCTGTTGCCGATAAACCCGAAGGGCCGTTTAAAGACCTGCTTGGCAAGCCTTTGATAGATAAGATTGTGAATGGCGCGCAACCAATAGACCAGTTTGTATTTAAAGATAAAGACGGGCAGTATTACATCATTTATGGTGGATGGGGCCATTGCAACATCGCCAAACTTAAAAGCGATTTTACTGGTTTGGTGCCTTTTGCTGACGGTACAACCTACCGTGAGATGACGCCAAAAGGTTACGTTGAAGGCCCCATCATGTTTATACGCAAAGGCAAATATTACTTTATGTGGAGCGAAGGCGGCTGGACCGGCCCTGATTATAAAGTGGCTTACGCCGTTGGCAATAGCGTAAATGGTCCGTTTGAAAAAGTGGGTACTATACTACAACAGGATGCTGCCATTGCAACCGGTGCAGGTCACCACTCAGTGATACAAGTACCAGGCAAAGATGAATGGTACATTGTTTACCATCGCCGCCCGCTGGGCGAAACGGACGGTAATCACCGCGTAACCTGTATAGATAAAATGATCTTTGATAAGAACGGTCTCATTAAGCCGGTGAAGATGACATTTGAAGGGGTAACGGCGAACAAAATAAAGTAATGGAACACCCTACGCATAATCCCTGGAAGATAGTATCTGAAAAACCGGTATATGATAATCCCTGGATTAATTTGACCGAGTACCAGGTGATCAATCCATCAGGCAACCCCGGCATCTACGGAAAAGTGCATTATAAAAACGTCGCCATTGGTATATTGCCTTTAGATGATGAGATGAATACCTATCTGGTAGGCCAGTACCGTTTTACTTTAAACCAATACAGTTGGGAGATACCCGAAGGTGGCGGACCGCTCGGTATCGATCCTTTAGAATCTGCCAAGCGAGAATTGTTAGAAGAGACCGGCTTAAAAGCAGCAGAATGGAAAGAGATCCAACGCATGCACCTTTCCAATTCTGTAACCGACGAATTGTGCATCCTTTACGTGGCAAAGGGCCTTCAGCAATTTGAAGCTGAACCGGAAGATACCGAAGAGTTAATAGTGAACAAAGTGCCTTTTGATGAGGTTTATGGCATGGTTTGCAACGGCGAAATAACCGATTGCCTTGCAGTTGCAGCAATACTTAAGGTAAAGCTGATGCAACTTGAAAACACTTTATAACTGAAACACTTACCCATTTCTCAAAAAAACTTAAATTTGTAAGTTCAATATGAGAAAGTTTTTAGGATATATCCTTTCGCCTATTGCCATAGGCGTGTTTTTCCTGTCATTACTGATCTTCCATCCTTTGCAATGGATTTGCCTTAAAGCAGGCGGCTATTCGGCACATAAGCGTTGCGTGGATGTCCTTAACTTTTTCCTGGTTGCTGCTGTATACTTTGCTGGTAATACAGTGCACTTTATAAACAATCAGAATTTACCGGTTGGCCGGCCCATTATATTTTTGGCCAATCACCAAAGTTTGCTTGATATACCACCGATGATATTTTTTCTGCGGAAGTATCACGCCAAATTTATTTCAAAGGTAGAGCTGGCAAAAGGCATACCCTCTATATCATTTAACCTGCGCCATGGCGGTGGTGCCAACATCGATCGTAAAGATCCTCGCGGTTCTATTATGGAGTTGTCTAAGTTTGGCACCCGAATGAAAGAGAACAACTGGGGGGCCATGATATTTCCTGAAGGAACACGATCACAAGATGGCCATGTAAAAACGTTCCAATCTGCAGGTATTGCTACGCTGCTAAAAAAATGCCCCAATGCCCTGTTAGTACCGGTGGCTATCTCTAACAGCTGGAAAATGATCCGCTACGGCCTGTATCCATTGAACACTTTTATCTCCATGACGTGGGAAGTGCTGGAGCCGATTGAACCCACCACCGGTACAGTTGATGAACTGGTTAAACTGGCCGAAGAACGCATACGCGCGAAGGTTGAGAGCACCCAGTCTTAACGCTTTATTCTTTTCACCGTTTCCGTAAGATGTGCCAGGTGATGGCTACCATGCCAGGCATAAGTAGCCAGGTTGCGTTTAAGCGGTATTACCGCGCCCGACTCCGGGTGAACAAAAGTGCGGTTCCATTGATCTTCCGTAAAACTTTCAAACAACGCCACCAGGTGCTGATGAATACCTTCAAGTATTTTTAAGGATGGTTCAACCGGCAGCCGGTAATCAGGCTGAATGGCCCATGCCGCTTCTTCGTAAGGTTTTATTGTAGGATTTTCTTCTGTTAGTGCAAGTTTAAACCGGCAAAGTGCATTCATGTGGCTATCGGCCAAATGGTGTACAACCTGTCGTAGTGTCCAGCCGCCGGCGCGATATTGGGTATCCAGTTGTTCGTAGGTTAATCCTAATATCGCTTCACGTACGCGGCCGGGTAAAGTTGCTATCTCGTGGATCCAGTTTCGGTAATCCTGTTCCGTGTACGAAACCGGTGGTGTAAATTTTCCGATAGGATAGCGCATTTGCTCGTCAGTGAGTATCATTTTTGGTGGGTATTTACGTTTGGAAATTATTAGTTAGTTCATCAGAGATATGGCAAATGATGTTGGCAGATCTACAATTGCTAAACTAAAACTTTTCAACTAATCTCTCATGAACTAATCAACCAATCCGCTAAATTCGCTGCGCTGATGATAAAAAAGTTACTTCTGTTTTTGCTTTGCCTTGGTTGCGTTACCACTTATGCTGAAACCATAAAGACCGACGTGCTTGTGATAGGCGGTGGTGCAAGCGGTGTTTCGGCAGCGATACAAAGTGCCCGCAGCAAGGTGAAAACGCTGTTGATAGAACAAGGCAACTGGCTGGGCGGCAGTCTGACATCTTCAGGATATTGTTACCTGCAAAGCAATCGTAATTTTCCATCTGGTATTTATGGTGAGTTTCGCAAACGCGTGGTAGATGTTTATAAATTGCGCCTCGGATATGATACAACAGCTACTGCACCGCTTGCTTTTGAGCCTGCTATGGGAGCGGCGATCCTCAAAAAACTGACGGACACGGTTAAGAACCTCACCTTAAAACTAAACACCCCTTTTATTGATGTAAAGAAAGATGGTACCGGCTGGGAAGTAACTATCGTGGAGAATAAAGGAAAAGTAACCGTTAAAGCCAAAGCCTTGATTGACGCCACCGAAATGGGCGATGTTGTGAGCAAGCTAAACGTATTAATGACTGCCGGGTTTGACAGTCGCGCTGATACAAAAGAGGCGCTTGCGCCGGCTAATGCAACCAATCAGATTGAAGACATCAGTTATATTTCTATTCTAAAGGATTTCGGCAGGAATACAGACCACACCATTTCTAAACCCGAAGGCTATGATGCTTCGAAATATGTTTGTCTAAAAAGCGTAGATATCAAAAAGCTGCTGAATGCAGCTAAGCTGCCCAATGATAAATACATGATCAACTGGGATAATTGCGCCAGCCAGTATTCGGTGACCAGCGAAGATCTGCAGCTTGAGCATCGTGCCGAAACCTTTGCCAAAGCAAGGCTCCATACTTTAGGACTGATCTATTATTTACAGACAGAACGAGGATTTAAAAACCTCGGCTTTGCTGATGATTTTAAAACTGCCGATCACTTGCCCTACCAGCCGTATATCCGGGAAAATCGCCGCGCCGCCGGGGTGGTGCGTATGGTGATCGATGACATTTACACACCCTACGATAGGGGTTCGCAACTTTACCGCACTGCAATTGCCGTAAGCGATGCAGTGCCCGGCCAGCATTACAGCGAGGCAGGTGTGCCGCACATCAATTATCCACCGTTCCCGGCATTTAGCATACCGCTGGGCGCTGTTGTTGTAAAAGACCAGGAGAATTTATTTATTACGGAAAAGGCTTTGTCAGTCACTCACCTTGTTAATGGCGCAGTTACCGATCCAGCCGTGCAAATGACCTTGGGCCAGGGCGTAGGCGCTGCCGCGGCGTTTTGTGCTTTCTTCGGCACTACGACGAAAAACCTGCAGCCACGTGTTATACAAGGTGAAATATTGGATTTTAAAGGCTACCTAATGCCATTTGCTGATATAAAGCAATCAGACCCTGCCTGGCGGGCCATACAGCAGGTAGGCGCAACTGGAATGTTGAAAGGTATACAGAAAATAACCGGCAGTAAAGCTGATGTATTGTTTATGCCCGATAGCTTGGTTACCACAGCAGAAGTGAAACCGTTTTTCGATGAGATCTATTCAAGGTCTTTCATTTGGTTTAACCAGGAAAAGCCGGGACAGTTTTTTACCGTAGGCAACCTCATCTCGTTCATCAGTAACATGAACCTGCGCGACCCGGAGAACCTGCGCGATGCCTTGCAAAAAAGCTGGAAGAGTTATTACAAATTCGATACTGAATTTAAAACCGACCGCCCCATTACCCGCCGCGAATTTGCGGTGCTGGCCAACCGTTTTATCAACCCGTTTGCACGCAAGGTGGATATGAGCGGGAAAATTCTGAACTAAACACCGGCGTTGCTTTATTTACAATATATTTGAGTAAACACCATCCCGATGAAAATTGCTACTTATAACGTTAATGGCGTAAACGGCCGCCTGCCGGTGTTACTGCGCTGGCTGCAGGAAACACAGCCCGATATAGTTTGCCTGCAGGAACTGAAAGCACCGCAGGAGAAATTCCCCGAGCAGGCCATTATCGATGCAGGGTACAATGCGATATGGCATGGGCAAAAAAGCTGGAATGGCGTTGCCATACTGGCAAAGGGTTTAGAGATCAAAGAAACGCGCCGCGGTTTGCCCGGCGACCCCGAGGATCTGCACAGCCGCTACATTGAGGCCGAAGTGGGCGGCATTACCGTTGGTGGCTTATACCTGCCTAACGGCAACCCTGCGCCGGGGCCAAAGTTCGATTACAAGCTGGCCTGGTTTGAACGCCTCACCAAGCATGCTGCCAATCTATTAGCCAGCGGTAAGCCAGTAATTTTAACCGGTGACTACAACGTAATGCCAACAGAAAAGGACGTTTACAAACCCGAGCGTTGGGTAGAGGATGCCCTGTTCAGACCGGAAACGCGAGCTGCTTTTAAAAAGCTGGTTGACCAGGGCTGGACGGATGCCTTGCGTAAGCTCAACCCTGATGAAACCATCTATACCTTTTGGGACTATTTCCGCAATGCTTATGGTCGAAATGCAGGATTAAGAATAGATCACTTCCTGCTTAGTCCGGGGTTAGTTGGGCGCTTGAAGGCTGCCGGAGTTGACAAAAATGTACGCGGATGGGAGAAAACCAGCGACCATGCACCTGTTTGGATAGCCTTAGATTAGTGTTCACGTTCACGCCATGAACACTTGTGAACACCGTGAACGCTAATTATTCGATTTGGGAATAATAGTCAATGTCATTCTGAGCGACAGCGAAGCATCTAAAGGCTGCCATACAACCGGAAAGACGCTTCATTGCGTTCAGCATGGCAAGGATTAATATCAATCCAGTTTCCTAAAATCGTAAGGGTCTTTCTCAACAAAATCAGCAACTTTTACGCGTATGCCGGTCACTTTGCCGTCTTTAACAAAGAATGGGAAAACAGATTTTCCAAAAGTTGGATCCGAGAACTCCACCTCAAACCTGTTACCACCCAAAGGCATCATCTTGGCGTACATTTTTGGGTGATGCTCAAAGCGTGCTTCAAGCTGGTTGCCTTCCTCGCCCCGCTCAATGGTCATGTTGCCGTACAGGTCGTTATAATACTTACCCGTGTATTTGCCAATGGATAGTTGCGGCTTCAGGTTCATCATCACAGTATCGCGTTTTTGCTTGTCAATAGCCTGCATGGTAGCCGTATTGGTTTTGTTGTAAGCCAGGTAAACATCATTGTAATGATAGTTTTTGTTACCCAAATAAGCATCTAAAATATCCCAGCGTAAAGCTTCATAAAGCGCGTTGGCATCGGTATTGGTTAAAATCACAATACCCAATTTTTCGCTTGGTACTATGGTTACCGAAGATACGTAGCCGGTAACCCCACCATCGTGCATTACCAGGCGTTTGCCGCAATAGTCCTGCAGAAACCAGCCTAAACCATAAAGCTCAAATCCGCTGTCGCCGTTCAGGTGGTTTACATTGCTTACATAGTCTTGTGCTTGCCGTGTAGCAGCTATTGCTGCTGCTGGGATCACTTGTTTGTTGCCCACTTTGCCATTATCCAGCAAAGCCATTACCCATTTGCCCATATCATTAGCTGATGAGCTGATGGCGCCCGCCGGTGCAAGTCCATCAAGTGTGGCATAAGGTAAGGCGGTTAAGCGGCCGTCAACCAAAGTATGTGGTACGGTGCGGTTGGTTGCTTTAGGCATATCGGCAGTTAAAGCCAGGGTGTTGCTCATGCCAAGCGGTGTAAAAATGCTTTCCTTTAAATAGGTTTCCCATTGTTTTCCAACGGCGCGATTGATGATCTCGCCTGCAGTTAAGAAAGCAGCATTGGTATAGCCCCATGTGGTACGGAAAGGATAGGTAGCCTTAATTTTACCAAGCTTCTCGATGATCTCGTGGCGGCTTAGGTTACTGTTATAAAAAGTAAAATCGCCCTGAAACGTGCGAAAACCCAGGCGGTGGCATAGCAGGTCTTTGATGATGGCCTGTTCGCCCGCTGCATGGTTCTCCAGCTTAAACTCGGGGATGTATTTGGTAACGCGGTCATCAAGTGAGATCTTTTTATCGGCTTGTAACATTGCTAAAGCGGTTGCCGTGAAGGCTTTAGTGTTACTGCCTATCATGAACAGCGTATTTGCATCTACCTTATTGGGCAGGCCAAGCTCCTTAATGCCATAGCCCTTCATCATCACTATCTTGCCATCCTTAACAATACAAACCGCAGCACCGGGTATGCGCCAGTTGGTTAGTGCACGGTTAATGTAGCCATCCAGGCTGTCGGTTATAAACTTACTACGATCGATCTTTTGTGCATTTGCCGAAAGACCGGTTACCAGTACGGATAAGAAAAGCAGGCGTAATTTTTTCATCAACTTGTTAGCTTAAGCTTTAAAATGCTAATTTAACGCAATTTTTACTGCACCATTATTTATTTTATATAACAAATCAAATTAACCGTAATGAACATAAAGTTTTACTGTAAAAAATGGTTTGCGCTGGTATTGTTTGTGCCTATGGGCTGGCAAACAACCAAAGCGCAAAGCATTAACTGGACTAAAGACGGCAGCCAATATTATCAGATAAAAAGCGGAGAAATATTTAAGGTTGATGCCCGCGATGATAGCAAGCAAACTGCCTGGATAACCAAGGATATGCTTACGCCGCAAGGCAAACCTGCCATAGGTATACGCCGTTTCAGCCTTTCAGATGATGGGCAAAAGGTGCTAATAAACAACAACACAAAAAAGGTATGGCGTTATGATACCCGCGGCGATTACTGGGTGTATGATGCTAACAAGAAAAGCCTGGTACAATTAGGTAAAGGCCTGCCTGCATCGTCATTAATGTTTGCCAAATTCTCTCCGGATGGCAGCAAGGTTGCTTATGTAAGCGAGCATAATATCTATGTAGAAACCCTTGCCGATAACAGTATCAAAAAATTGACTAACGATGGTACCAAAAGGCTGATAAACGGAACTTTTGACTGGGCTTATGAAGAGGAGTTTGACTGCAGGGATGGTTTCCGCTGGTCGCCGGATAGCCGTAACATTGCTTACTGGCAAATAGATGCAACCAAGATTAAGAACTACCTGATGCTGAACACTACGGATTCTACTTACTCGTTCACCATCCCGGTAGAGTACCCGGTAGCTGGCGAAGACCCGAGCATGTGCCGCATTGGTGTAGTTGATGTTAACACCGCTGCCAAAAAATGGATGGCTGTACCCGGCGATGCTGTGCAGCACTACATTACCCGTATGGAGTTTTCTACAAACCCTAACGAGATAATTTTGGAGCAACTTAACCGCGCACAAACAGAAAGTAAAGTGTTTATCGGTAACATATCTAACGGTACAACTCGCGTTATCCACCAGGAAACAGACAAAGCGTGGATAGACGGTAAAGCACGCTGGAACGAAGGTAACCCGGTTGGTTGGGAATGGCTTAACAAAGGCAAAGAATTTTTATGGGTGAGCGAAAAGGACGGCTGGAGACACATCTACAAGATCACCCGCGAGGGCAAAGAAACACTGGTGACCAAAGGCAACTACGATATTACCGGTATTAAACTGATAGACGAGGCCAGCGGGTATATATACTTCACCGCATCACCAACTAATGCTACGCAAAGCTACTTGTACCGCATTAAAATAAATGGCGGCAAAGAAGAGCGCCTTAGCCCTGCAACACAGCCTGGTACGCATGATTATGAAGTGGCGCCGGGCGGTAAATTGGCCATGCACAATTTTTCAAACGCATACACCCGCCCGCAAAGCGAGGTAGTGAGCCTTCCTGATCATCAACACATCAGCGGTGATAATATTAAGCTTGATGTGGATGCCCAGAATAAAACCGAGTTCTTTAAAGTGAAAACGGTTGACGGTGTTGAACTGGACGGTTGGATGAAAAAGCCAACCAACTTTGACCCGAGCAAGAAATATCCGGTAGTTTTTTACGTATACGGCGAGCCGGCTTCACAAACTGTAACAGACACTTATGGCGCAGGCCGTGATTTCCTTTACGCAGGCGATATGGCGGGCGATGGTTACATCTACATATCGTTAGAAAACCGTGGCGCACCTGCACCAAAAGGTGCTGCATGGCGCAAGGCGATTTATAAGAACATCGGTATCATCAACATCCGCGACCAGGCAATGGGTGCAAAAGAGATCATGAAATGGCCGTATGTTGATAGCAGCCGCGTGGCCGTTTGGGGCTGGAGCGGTGGTGGTTCATCAACCCTTAACCTGATGTTCCAATACCCTGAGATCTATAAAACAGGTATTGCTATTGCAGCCGTTGGCGACCAGCTTACTTACGATAACATTTACCAGGAGCGCTACATGGGTGTGCCAACCAACGAAGAAGGCCGTGCGCCATTCATCAAAGGTTCGCCTATTACCTATGCAAAAAACCTGAGAGGCAACCTGCTTTACATACATGGTACAGGCGATGATAACGTGCATTACAAGAATGCCGAGGAGCTGATAAACGAACTGGTTAAGTACAATAAACAGTTTCAACTAATGTCTTACCCTAACCGTACGCACAGCATATCTGAAGGCCCGGGCACCGGTACGCACTTAAGAACGCTTTACACCAAATACCTGAGGGAGCACTGCCCGCCGGGAGCGAAATAATACTTAGAGTTAAAAAAATTAAACCTGCTTTATTAAAGCAGGTTTTTTTGTGTTTTTTTAAAACACTCTAAAAAGTTTTATGTTACATAGCGCGTAGGTGAAAAAATGGGTTTCGGCGCGGTTTCACCCCTAATTAAAAAATTTGCTTTTTTTAAAACTTCTTTATAGTTTCACCATCTACATTACCCATGAGCGAAACCATTAAAAAGATCATCATTTTTGATGACGATGAGGATATTCTTTCTATCTGCAATTACATTCTCGAAGAACAGGGATGGGAGGTTCATACCCATACAGACTGTAATAACATTGTAGAAAAAGTTGGTGCCGTGATACCTGATGTTGTTTTAATGGACAACTGGATACCTGATGCAGGTGGTATTATTGCAACCCAAACCCTAAAAAAGGATGAGAAGCTGAAACACATCCCAGTGGTATATTTTTCTGCCAATAGCGATATCCAATTACTGGCAGACCATGCTGGTGCCGAGGCTTACCTGGCAAAACCTTTCGACCTTGAAGAGTTAGAAAAAGTAATCAATACCGTACTGGTGAATCACTGATTAGATCATATAAAAAAGAAGACCCCGCTGCCGAACAGCGGGGTCTTCTTTTTTATATTACATTGGGCCGCCACCCGGAGGAGGGCCACCCATGCCACCACCCGGAGGGCCACCGCCAGGGCGATCGCCACCGCGGAAACCTCTTTCAGGATTAGATGGGGCTTTACCCGCAAATTTCTGCAAACGGTAAGTGAAAGTTAGCAACGCGTAACGGCCAAGCCTGTTAACGTTGGTTTGAGTTACAATGCTACCTGTGTTGGTAACAGAGAAACCGGTGTTCTCATTAAATATATCGTACATGGCTAAGCGTAAAGTACCGCGATAATCCTTCAGGAAACGGCGCTCTACGTAAGCATTAAATATGTTTGGGTTTTTAACGTTCAGCTTTGAGTCGTAGCCGTAGTTGAGCGTTTTGGTATAATCGTAAGAGAAAGTCCAGTCTTTCCAAACATAATTTTTACCGTTAACACCTAAGTCTAAAGATCTGATATTGGTGTTTTGAGTGCCGGCAGTTAGCAAAGTGTTATCTATTTTGTTTAAAGACAATCTTGAAAAAGCTTCAGCGTCTATCACATCATTAATATTTACACGGAAACGTAGCTGCGGGGTAACGGTTAAAGTTTTAGCAATGTTTTTAGCTAAAGGTGACGTGTTATTCAGCGAATCTACCGTTTGGGTGTAACCAACATTGTTAGTATAACTGATGCCTGAGCCAAATATCAATGTGTACCTACGCTCTTTCCATGGTTTCGAGTAAAGCACGTTGGCTCCGTAGGTATAGTAACCATCTGCATTTAAATATTGCACCAGGTTGGTGTTTTGATATTTTTTCAGATCAGGATTGGCAGCTAATGTTGCGGCAGTAAACCTTGCCGGATAAAACACTACGTTCTGGACAATTTTATGATCGGTTTGCGTATAGTTTGCGTTGATGAAAAAGATATTACCCGTTTGAAAACTGAACGCATTGTAACGCAACGATAAGTTGTTAGAAAACTCGGGCTTAAGGTTGGGGTTACCCTGTACCGGGTAAAGTGCGTTGGTGAAGTCAATTACCGGTTGCAATTGGTCAAACGTTGGCTGGTTGCTTGCGCCGTTGTAGTTAAAGCGTAATGCCTGGCTGCGCGAGAACATGTAATTGAAACTTGCAGCCGGTATAACATTGAATGTTGATATGCTTGTTCTAACGTTAGTGAACAAATTTACACCATCCAGTTTTGCAGGCTGGCCACCAATACCCAGGGTTACGTTGTATTTTTTCTCGATAATGCGGTAGTTTAATCCGAAACGGTTGGTAGTAAAAGTATACTGATAGCGGTTGCTTAAAAGATCATACCTGTGGTAACGGGTCGGGTCTAATGCATAAGCGGTATCAGCTTCCTTATCGCTCGAAGTAAAGCTATAATTTAGGGCATAATTTAACTCCAGGAAAGATACCTTGCCTATCGGCTCCAGGTATGAACCATTTACACCGTAGCTATGGTTCTTGCTATCGGTATAGGTAACCTGGTTTGCAGGGGCTGTACCGGCACCGGCGGTGTAGTTATATATCGGGTTATCAAATTGATAAGTGTAACCTGTACTGGCGCTAAAACCAATGTTTAAGTTGCGTTTGCTGTTTTTAAAACGGCGATTGTAAAAACCTGTAAGGCCATAATTTGGAGATACAGAATTGGTTGTAGACGTTGATGTATAAGCCAGATTGGTAAACGGTTGACCACTTTGGTTGGTACGTTGCGAAATTACGTTATCAACACTACTTACATCACTGCCAGCATAGGTAAACGTTGGCGTAACTTTCAAGTAGTTCAGTGTATCCGGTTTCCACTCCAAATTAAAATTAAAGCGGTGGTTAGTAGGGTTGCTGGTGGTTTGGCTTTGCTGATTACTGGTGCTTGCATCTAACGAGTTATTCTTTTGAATAACGGTTGAGTTGGTGAAAGTAGTGTTATCTGTAAAGCTGTAGCTACCATATACCGAAAGTGCTTTGCCCCACTGATCCCTAAAGTTTAAACCGATAGAGTGAGCGTTGGTGATACCATTAGCATTAGTTGTAGAGCCGTTATTGCCACCACGCAACGCGTTACCACGGCCACCACCGCCGCCGCCAAAACCGCCGCCGCCACCGCCCGTGGTAGGTGTGCCATAACTAAAGGTGTTAACGTTGGTATTGTTAATGCTACCTAATAGGGCTATTTGCTGGTCGCCTTTAAATTTAAAAATGTTTAACAGGCCTACGTAGCGGTTTTCGTTCTTAACATCGGCATCTGCTTCTTTCGGTAAAAGGTCACGGCCATCACCTGCCGTTGCTTGTCCAAAATAGCCGTAGTTTTTATCCTTACGGATAGTGAAGTTTAATATCTTGTTCGGCTCGCCGGTTTTGATGCCGGTAAGGTTGGCCTGGTCACCATAGTCATCAACTATCTGTACGCTCTCAATTACGTCGGCAGGCAGGTTTTTGGTAGCGCTTTGCACATCGCCGCCAAAAAAGTCTTTACCATTTACGCGCACCTTGGTAACCTGTTTGCCCTGGGCGGTAACGTTACCGTCTTTATCCACATCAATGCCGGGTATTTTTTTGATCACATCCTCAATGGGCGCGTTCTCGCGTACCTTGTATGCACTAACCGAATACTGCACGGTATCCTCCTTAAATACAACCGGGTTAACACCTACGATGGTTACCGCACCTAATTGCCTTACAGATGATTTAAGTACAATAGGGTCTAAAGCAACCGCTTTGCCATCGGCGGGGATAGTGTAATGTTTAATAATGCCCTGGTAACCTATCGAGCTGATAGTTAAGGTGATCTTATTACCCTTTACAGCCGGGAAGGTGAACTTGCCGTTTACGTCAGTGCTGGTAACGGTGCTGTCGCCAAGCTCATCTTTATATTTTACGCTGCTGCCCGGCAGGGTAAGTTTTGTTGAGTCGATAACCGTACCGCTCAAAGGCCGTGCTGTTTGGGCAGAAGCCTGCAAAAAGCTTAAGCCGGTAAGTGCTAATATTAAATAGATGTACTTCATAAAATAATTTCTTTTGTAGCAGGGGTTTGTATACTGCAAATAGCATTTATTGTGCAAATGTTCATTAAATACTACTCAAAAAATTAATAATCATATCATTGTTACATATTATAATATGTAAGCGATACGATTGTTACATAAATAAAAAATAAAAGCCCCGCTTTGGCGGGGCTGATAGTGAAAGTTTAGATCAAATGTATTGAAATAAAGACAATAACTGCCTGTATGTTAATTTCTTAGTCCGAAGGCTGATGCTACCTCGCTAAAGCTGCGTAGGTTTAAGCCGGGGTGATTAACGCCCAGGCTGCCAAGCGTTGATCCAGGTATTACAACAACCCGAAAATCAAGGCCTGAAGCTACAGTAAAGTTGGCTTTAATATCTACATAACCTACCCCATAATTTGATACGCTTATAGAGCGGTCTGTTTCATTGTACGGTAACGAATAATAAGAGGTGGTTTGCCCGGTAACCCTGAAATAAACAAGCACAATGCCCTTGTCAACTATATCCTGGGTAATTGCCGGTATTGCCAGGCGGGTAAATCCTGTAAGTGTTACGCCCCTGTTGCTCAACAAAAAGCTTTGGATATTGGCATTCCCATCTTTACCATCAACACCATCTTTTCCGTTTGCGCCTGCAGCGCCCGTAGCACCGGTTGCGCCTGTGGCTCCGGTAGCACCAGTTGCACCTGTGGCTCCCGTAGCACCAGTTGCACCTGTGGCTCCCGTAGCGCCTGTATCTCCTTTTGCTCCGTTGGTGCCATTAGTGCCATTGGCTCCGGTAGCACCAGTTGCACCCGTGGCTCCGGTTGGCCCTTGCGGACCGGTATCACCTTTTTCACCTGTTGCGCCAACATCGCCCTTAGGGCCTTGCGGGCCGGGTGTGGTAGATTTTTTGCAGGCGCCAAGGCTAAGGCAGCATAACGCAATGGCTGTTAGTAGTAGTTTAGATTTTTTCATGAGGAAGTATTCTTTATTGTGTGAGGATTTTGAATTAGTGTATTAGCCTTCTACGAGGCCTTTAACATTAAGTTTCAAAAAAGGGTTGACCCATGAAATAAATCTGCTTTAAACTCGTTTACAGCCTTCCGGCTAACAGGTGTAACAAGTTCTTATTTAAAGAAAGTGTATTGAGTTACCTTTGATTACAGCATATATTAAACAAAAAAAGGCGGCACAAGGCCGCCTTCGATATTGATAAAGACTTTTACCAGAAGAATGAATACAGCGCTACGATAATACCGCCTACGATAATGGCACCTGCGGTAAACGCACGCGACGTTTTAAACATCGATGCATCAACCTCAAGTCCTTTGGTTTTAACGCCCTTTGCTTGGTCGATCATAGAAATAATGTACATTCCTATCACGCACAAAACAAACACGAAGCCCATCCTGTCAATAAAAGGTATCTCATAAACCCCTTTGCCATTATCCTTTGAAAAGCCAAATGGTGCAAGGAACGAAAGATCGGCTATTTGAGGTAAGAACTTGAAGAAACATGAGAAAATAAAACCACCAATGGTAGCAAACAACGCTGCATTTGAAGTGGCTTTTTTCCAGAAGAAACCAAGGATGAACATGGCAAATATACCCGGTGATACAAAGCCGGTATATTCCTGGATGTATTGGAACCCTTGTTTACCCTCTCCCATCAGTTGCTCACCTATTAGTAACGACATTACAACACCCAAACCCATTGCTACACCAACAGATATTTTGCCCAGGCTTACCAACCTTTTATCAGTGGCACCTGGGTTAATAGCTTTTTTATAAATATCAAGCGTAAAAATGGTTGCGATACTATTTGCCTTACCTGCTAATGAAGCCACAATTGCAGCGGTAAGCGCAGCAAATGATAAACCCTTTAAACCGGTAGGCAACAGGTTTAAAAGAGAGGGATAAGCTTTGTTAGGGTCTGTAACGCCTGACGAGCTAAGCATTTCCTGATGGAACATGCCTTTTTGATAAAGCAGGTAAACGGCGATGCCCGGTATTACCACAATGATAGGCATCAGCAATTTAAGGAATGCTGCAAATAAAATACCGCCGCGTGCAGTTTTTAGATCGGCACCCAATGCCCTTTGTGTGATGTACTGGTTGCAACCCCAATAGTTTAAGTTTACGATGATCATGCCGCCGATAAGAACAGACAGGCCCGGCATTTCCATGTAGTTTGGATTGCTTTTATCAAATATCATATGGAAGTGATCGCTGGCCTCCGAGCGCATAATGTTGAGCCCGTTCCACATACCGGTGGTGCCCGATTTTTCGCTGATGAGATTTAGCGCAAGGTAAGTTGCAACCAGCCCGCCAAGTATTAATACAAATACCTGGATCACATCAGTGTAACCTATAACCTTCATGCCACCCAGTGTGATGATGACAGCAAATACAGCAAGTGCAAGTATGCACCAGATAATATTAATGCCGGATATGCCGCTGATAGCCAAGGCCCCCAGGTATAATATCGACATCAGGTTAACCACAATGTATAATAACAACCAGAAGATAGCCATTACCATTGCCACCGTACCGTTATACCTATCATTAAGAAACTGCGGCATGGTAAAGATCTTGTTGCGCAGGTATATGGGGATAAAGAATATGGCTACGATAATGAGCGTAGCGGCGGCCATCCACTCGTAAGTAGAGATGGCAAGGCCCATTTTAAACGCCGAACCACTTGTGCCGATAAATTGCTCTGCCGAAATATTCGACGCGATAAGCGATGCGCCAATAGCCCACCAGGTGAGCGATCCTTCGGCTAAAAAGTAATCCTTTGAGGTGGCATCAGCATCGTGCTTGCGCTTGTATATCCAATAGCCGTAAGCGGCCACAACAACAAAGTATATCAGGAATACAAAGTAGTCGCCGTTTGATAAGGTCTTCATCTATAATTTTGGTTTTGCTGGTGGTTAAATGTAACGGTTTATCAGGTTTTCTAAATATTCCTGTTTGCCGCTTGTTACCGCAGGTTCGCCGTTAGCTATGGCAAACTGGCGCAGGTCTTCTAATGATAGGTTTCCGGATTCAAAATCTTTACCCTTGCCACTGTCAAAAGAAGCATACCTTTCCTGGCGGACCTTTTTGTAATCTGAATTTTGCAGAATGTTATCAGCCGTTACCAAAGCGCGTGCAAACACATCCATGCCGCCAATATGCGCATAGAACAGATCGGCAGGATCAGTAGAGTTGCGGCGGATCTTAGCATCAAAGTTGATACCGCCACCTGCAAAACCACCTGCTTGCAATATGATAAGCATGTATTCTGTTACCTCCGTAATATCATTAGGGAACTGATCGGTATCCCAGCCGTTTTGCGTATCGCCACGGTTAGCATCTATAGAGCCCAACAAGCCCGCATCAGCCGCAACCTGCAATTCGTGCTGGAAGGTATGGCCCGCAAGGGTTGCATGATTAACTTCAAGGTTTAGTTTAAAATCATTAAGCAGATCATACTTGCGCAGGAAGCTTAAAACAGTTGCCGCGTCATAATCATACTGGTGTTTGGTTGGTTCACAAGGTTTTGGCTCAATAAAGAAAGTGCCTTTGAAGCCTTGTTTGCGCGCATAATCTTTTGCCGTATGCAGGAAGCGGGCAAGGTGGTCCTGCTCGCGGCCCATGTCGGTATTCAGCAGCGACATATAACCTTCGCGACCTCCCCAGAATACATAATTTTCTCCGCCCAGGGCAATAGTGGCATCAATAGCCGCTTTAACCTGCGCACCGGCGTGGGCCAGCACCTGGAAATCCGGATTGGTTGCAGCACCATTCATGTAGCGTGGATTGCTGAACAGGTTTGAAGTACCCCACAGTAATTTTACACCGCTTTCTGCCTGCTTTTGTTTGGCGTATTCAACCATTGCCTGCAGGCGGCGCTCATTGTCGTTCACATCGTTTGTAAAATCAACCACATCCACATCGTGGAAGCAGTAGTAAGGCAGATTCATTTTGGTGATAAATTCAAAGGCGGCATCCATTTTGTCTTTGGCGCGCGCAACTGCATCAGAGGTGTTCGCGTCCCATGGGAATTGATGAGTAGGAGCACCAAACGGATCGGCACCATTGCCGCAGAACGAATGCCAATACGCACAAGCAAAACGCAGATGATCTTTCATGGATTTGCCGGCAATTATCCGGTTCTCATCATACCAGCGAAATGCCAGCGGATTATGGCTTTCAACGCCCTCGTATTTGATCTGGCTGATGCCTTTAAAATATTCTTTACTACCTGTTACTACTTTCATATCGATGTATGTGATTGTTAAATATTAAGCTTTATCTAAATGAGTTTGGAGCAAGCTTTTCCAGTTCCGGTAAACGTTTTCCATGCGTTGTATATCCCGGGGTTCGATGGTGCCGATCTTCTTTTGAGAACCAAATGCTTCTTTAGGGCTGGCGAATATACCGGCGCCAATACCTGCGCCAAGAGCCGCCCCAAGGCTGCCATCATTCTCATAAAGCTCAACAGGTACGCCGGTGGCATCCACAAAAGATTGTGTGAAAACCTCGCTTAAGAACATGTTGGTTTTGCCAGCGCGTATCACGGTTGGATTCATTCCTGTTTCGCGCATAATATCAAAACCGTATCTAAAGGCGCAGGCTATCCCCTCTTGAGCCGCTCTGAAAATGTCTGCAGGGGTGTGAAGGTTAAGATTTATATGCTGGATATGCGCTCCTACCTGTTTATTATTTAGCATCCGTTCGGCACCATTACCAAACGGAAGCATGAGCAGCCCATTGCTGCCAACAGGGCTTTTTGCAGCCTCATTATTCATTTGCTGGTAAGAGAGTACCTGGGCAAAGGTGTTTTTTATCCACCTGTAAAAGCTGCCTGTGCCATTAATGCAAAGCAATACGCCGAGACGCTTTTGATCATCCTGGTGGTTAACATGCGCAAAAGTGTTTACTCTCGATTGCGGATCGGCCTTTAACTGGTCGCTTACACCATAAATAACGCCTGAGGTACCTGCATTAGCTGCCACCTCGCCCGGGTTGAGCACATTTAACGACAAAGCATTATTGGGCTGGTCGCCCGCTTTATAAGCAACCGGGATACCGGCAGTAATGCCGAGCAGATCAGCAGCTTGTATTGATACACGGCCGTGATCTGCAAACACCGGTTTTATTTCAGGAAAAAATTCCCTCGCAAACCCAAAATAGTTAACTACATCGCCTGAGATACCGTTTTCCTGAAAATCATAAAAGATGCCCTCAGATAAAGCCGACGGTGAAGTAGTAATCTCGCCGGTAAGTTTAAGCGCAATGTAATCGCCCGGAAGCATCACTTTATCTATCCGGTTGTAAATGTCCGGCTCGTTTTGTTTCACCCAAGCCAGTTTTGCCGCGGTAAAATTACCCGGCGAATTAAGCATGTGTGTTAGGCATTGCTCTTTGCCAATGGCGTTAAAGGCATGGTCGCCCAACTCCACCGCACGGCTATCGCACCAGATGATGCTGTTGCGGAGTAATTTTTGGTTTTTATCAACCAAAACCAATCCGTGCATCTGGTAAGCTATACCAATAGCAACGATATCTTTTGCATTGTACTTGCCGGTTTTATGGCATCTGGCAAGGGCGTGCTGTGTTTGCTGCCACCAGTCATCGGGCGATTGTTCGGCCCAGCCGGTTTGCAGCGAGATGATGGGTGCTTCTGTATCGGGATATTGGGCGGATGCGATAACGCTCTGATTATTAGCATCAACAATGCTAACCTTTACAGAAGACGTACCAATGTCGATGCCTAAAAGCAGCATGGGTATAAAATTAAATGTGCGATGACGTGGTTAATAATTGGGTATCGGGAAACGAATTTAAGTTAATTTTTTAAAAACTGTGTTTTTGACGCCAATAAAGCCCAAAAAAGGGCAAAATGAGATTTTTTAAAAAAAAATTGTGAAATAAAAAACGAAGCGTATATTTGCAGTCCCAAACGGAGTGGTAGTTCAGCTGGTTAGAATACATGCCTGTCACGCATGGGGTCGCGGGTTCGAGTCCCGTCCATTCCGCTAAAAAGGTAACATTACCAAGCAAAACCCTTCAAATGATATCATTTGAAGGGTTTTTTATTTTACGGCCAAACCAAATTATTCAAGTTTTCGCAAGGAAAATGACAATAATTCGGGAGTTAACTCCCGATCCGCAAAACAACTCCCGAATTAACTGATATATATCTGTATATCAACCTGTTCAATGATTGCGCATCTTGATTTCAAGTGACTTAATTAACAATTTTGTTCACTTAAAAAGCAAGTTAAAACAACATGAGAACTATGCTCACCGTGCTATTTTGCCTGAGAAAGCCAAAGAATTATGAATCAGGTTCAGCCCCTATTTATTTGCGCATCACAGTAGATGGCAAACGTACCGAAGTTTCCATTGGACGGAGATGTGATCCTGACCGCTGGGATATTGATACCGGCAGAGCGACCGGTAATAAAGAAGATGCCCGCTCCCTTAATGCGTTTATGAGTAGTATTGAACATCAGCTTTACGAGATCCATAGGCAGATGACTGCTGCCGATGAAACGGTAACCGTAGAAACTATAAAGAACCGCTATACCGGTAAGTTGGAACGCGCAAGAACGCTTGTGGCCATTTTTGAAGATCATAATGAAAAGATGAAAGCTTTGGTTGGGCAGGAGTTTGAAAAAAGCACCTGGCAGCGTTATGAAACCGCTCTGATGCACACCAAAGATTTTATGCAATGGCAATACAATACCAGTGACATACCGGTTAGTAAGATCAATTTTGCATTTCTAAACGACTTTGAATATTATCTCCGGACTGTCCGTAAATGCGCCAATAATTCTGCCATAAAATATATCAAGAACCTCGGTAAGATCGTGCGGATCTGTATTGGTAATGGCTGGCTGACGATCGATCCATATCTGAATTATAAGCCACGTACCCAAAAGGTTTACCGGCAAGTGCTCGACACCAAAGAACTTGACCGGTTGACAAAAAAGAAAATTCCGAACGCGCGCTTACGCACGGTAAGGGATATTTTTGTTTTCAGTTGTTACACGGGGCTGGCCTACGTTGATGCACGAAAGCTTAAACGTTCTGAACTGGTAAAAGGAATCGACAACAAAACCTGGATATACACCCAGCGCCAAAAAACAGATACACTTTCCCGTATCCCTGTCTTACCTGTGGCAGCAGGTATTATTCGCGCCTACGATAAGCATCCGCAATGTATCGCTGAAAATCTGTTATTGCCTGTAATGAGTAATCAAAAAATGAACGCTTACTTAAAGGAACTTGCAGGTATTTGTGATATTGAAAAGGAACTCACTTTTCATATTGCACGCCACACATTTGCCACTACCGTTACATTAAATAATGGCGTGCCCATTGAAACGGTATCTAAGATGATGGGGCACACCAGCATCAAGACTACGCAGATATATGCTAAAGTTTTAGATCATAAGATCAGCGAAGACATGTCGCAATTAGAGGCAAAGCTGGTACCAAAGAAGCGTGTAGCCAAGACCGCCTAAATATCAACATTCATAATTCTTAATATTTCAATCTTTATATTTGTATGAGAGCATTTCATCAAACCATGAGCAACGCAACCACCATCGACCTACGTTTAAAATCAGTCTTTGATCTAACAGACGAAGAATTGCAAGAACGTCTTAGGCCAACGTATGAGGCCATGAAAAAGGAAAAATTTGCTAAAGGCGGTTACATTACCTATTACGATCCCTCAGTTTGCCCAACTACGTCCCATGCAGTACACGAATACGCCGACCGCAAGGACTTGATGTGGATGGACGATAAATATCAGGAACACTTCATAAAAACCCTTTGATCTTATGTCAAATAACCCGCAACTATTATTTGTCGCGGGGCCAAATGGAGCGGGAAAATCGACTTTCTCTAAAGACTTGTCGAAACCCGGTGCCATTATTTTTGATGTTGACAAAGTTGTTGCACAGATAGAGGCCCAATCACCCCGTATGCCTAAACGAAGCGTATATGAGGAAGCGACTAAAGATTTTTTCAAACAGGTGAACGCCGCAGTTAAAGATAGACGGCACTTTACTTTAGAAACTAATTTTAGAGATGAATCATTGATGGATGTTGTCGCTCATTTTAAAGCGCATGGTTATGCTACCCACCTGATCTATTTGACATTAGAGAGTATTGAGCAATCTGTTTTCCGTGTTAATGAAAGAGTTAAGGACGGTGGACATTTTGTAGATATTAAAAACATTCAGCAGAATTACGATTTAGGGTTAGAATATATCGAACGTTTTGCCGATCACTTTGACAATGTAGAGATCGCTGATGCTTCCAAAAGTAATCAGCATTTACGTTCCTTGCTTAGCATACAAAATCGAAGCCTTGTTTATCAAAGTAGTAACATACCTGAAAAGTTTGTCAATCGGATAAATGCTATTGTCGAGAAATTCATACCACCTTCGCCTACACAAGAATTACGACCTTATAGAGGCCCCAGTCGTTAAAATACCTCCTTTTAGCCGCTTCAAATGAAGCGGCTTTTTATTTTCCAGAAGATACGGACAAATATTTTTCTGCCCAGATATCTACAGCTTTTACAACATCATTAGCCTTCGCAAACGGGTAAGTCTTCTCCACGTAAGTTTGAAATTTCTCTTTAATAGAGTTGTCCTGCCAATCCATAACAGAAAAAATGATTGGGTCACCCTTTTGCGGGCCATCTTTAAAACCATATAGCGGCAAATACGGGGGCGCGTAGTAAAAGGAATTTTCTATCAACTTATTATAAAAATCGGCTTTAAACATGCGTTTAAAATCATGAAGCAAGTTATATGGGGTAACTGTAGGTATTGCATTATGAATAGCATCCCGCATGGACGGGTTTCCCTCGTCCCAAAAGAAATTAAACAGGTATTCAAAAAAGCCACCTTCCAGCATATCACACAAATCAGTGCTCATCCCATCATATAATTCTTTGAAAGTATCGAGTGAAAAGTTATCACCAAGTTTGTCGATACAATAATTAATAACCACTTCTTCCCTGCTTTTTACAAATTCTAAAGACGGCCCCCTTGAACCTATACCCGGCACAACGATTAAGTACTTACGTTTCGAGAGTAACTGGAAATAATAGCTTTTGAAAAAAATGCTTTTTCGTTCGTAAGTGATCTGTATATACAAGGGAAATGTAGGTGTTCCATGAAAGTCTGCTTGTTTAAGCCTGTCATTCAAATATGTTTTGTAAGCGATCTTCCCCATTGTTTAAGCTCCTGTCAACTGATGATTTTCCAAATGTAATGTATCTCCTACTTAGAATATTTCAATAAAGAGTTATACAAAAATAAGAAATGTTTTGATAATATTGTATTTTATCAAAACATTGTTTAAATTTGTTCTGCCTGATTTTAGGCATTTTAACTATTCCCACGTAAGTAGGATTTGTCGTTGGGAGCATGGATAAATATTTTTTACTGTTTGCAATTTAAACAAATCAAATATGGCGGCAATTGAAGTGATCACGAAAGATGATTTGAACGATTTTAAAAAAGACCTGCTCCAGGAGATCAGGCAAATGATACGGCCTGAAGAAGGCCAGGGGAAAAAGTGGCTTAAAAGTATAGAGGTACGAAAGCTTTTAAACATATCACCAGGCACCTTACAAAACCTGCGTATCAATGGTACATTAAGGTTTACTAAAATAGGCGGAATGCTTTATTACAAGCTGGAAGACATTCACAAATTATTAGAAGGGAAAATAAAATGAAAGTCTTATCATCTTCCCCGGATTTAAAGGGCTATTCAAAATTATTCAGATCGTTGGGTAAGGATGAGCGGTTGTTTCCAACACACGTCAGCCTTTTCTCAGGGCTTTTCATTTTTTGGCAGCGCTCAGGCTATCAGCGTCCATTTAAAATTAGCAGAAGCGGTTTAATGGCGACGTCAAGAATCGCATCCACCGCCACCTATCAAAAGTGCATTAAAGAGTTACGGGACTTCGGCTATATTCTTTACCTGCCATCCTTTCACCCGACAAAAGCAAGTATGGTTAACTGGCCGGAAAACTGGAAAGTAAATGACACTGCAAGCCATGTTGGTAACAATATAACCCTGTAACTAGATATAGAGTTATCCAGCTATTTTATATCGGGATAACGCATAAACATGTATCAGTGTACCAATATAGCGGCATATCAATTTATTACTCAATTATCTCAAGAATGATATTACCCACCAGTCAACTCTACACCCTCAAATATTTCTCTTGGCCATTAACAGCGGTTTTCGCGCGAAGTGCGACAACCGCTTCAAACATCAACTGTGCAAATATGGATGGCGACCTGGCTTGTCCCGTAAGGGAGCAAGCGGAAGTTGGGCAGAGCCCTACTTTGCTTGCTTTTTGCGCTGCAAAAAGGGTTTTAAGTATCCTCCAGGGATACTTACCTGAGCCTACGGCTGTAAAAATGGCGATTTCAGGATACTTTAGGGTATCCCATATAACTGGCTATCTATATAACGATGTATCAAGATATAAAAGTTATATACCAGCAGAGTTTTAACGATAAAATTGTGATGTATGCAAGATATTAACACCCGGTCGGTAAGGTATCCCGAAGCGGTTGATCAAAAGTTTGAGAAGATCGCCTTGAAATTAGGAAGGACAAAACGACAAATATTTATTCAGATGGTAGATTATTTCTACAAAAGCAAGAAAGATCCTATGGACCTGAATGATGAAATGCTGAAGAACGCACTCGTAAAGAACCATAAAGATTTGATTGGCTTCATCAAAACCCAGGAAAATGATCTGCTGATACCAACGAGGAGAGAAATAGACCGCATGGTAGAAGCTTTTAGGAATGTGATAAATTTTTTTAACGAAACGTTGTCGCCAGGTTTAAATGCAGTACTGGCCGGGCAGCAAACAGAATCAGACAGGTTTAAACTAATTGCTGATGTTATAAAGCGTTCAGAACTTCAGCAAACGGGTAAGGAACAGTTGAAAAAGCAATTCGCGCTCATACTTGACGGCTATGCCAAAGCCAGGGAAAATATCAGTGGTTTCAATACCAGTCGGGAAAAGGAAGAACTGTTAGCAAATACAAAAGCACAAATAGAAATATTAAGATAAGGTATGTTTATCAACATAACAGACAGTAAAACTGCCGACAACAAAGGCAGTGCGGGAGGTTTAGTTAACTATCTGGAAAAGGAAAACCGTTTGGATAATGCTGAGCATGAATATTGGTTTAATCAGACAGATAATCGTTTTGCCGCGTATGAAGTAAGGCAAAAGATTGATAGTAATGCCGCTAAACTCGGTCGCAATGATGCAAAATTCTTCCTTATAAATATCAGCCCAAGTCAAAAGGAACTCAATCACCTGTTCGCAGAAAATAACCGGGAACAAGTTAAGGAACTACTGAAAGGTTATGCAGTATTAGTGATGGATGAATATGCGCACAATTTTAACCGGCCAAATATTAAAGATAGCAATGACTTGATATGGTTTGCCAAATTGGAAAACCACCGCTATTACAGCTACGACAACAAGGAAGTAAAACAGGGTTTAAAAAAAAGGGGAGAACGAAAGCCTGGAGAACAGATGCATATCCAAATAATTGTCAGTCGAAAGGATGCCAGTAATACCGTAAAGCTCAGCCCAATGAACAATTCACGAGGGCGAAATGTCGAACATTCTAAAAAGATGGGCGAATTTGACAGGGTGGCCTTCAAGCAATCTGGCGAGCATATTTTTGATCAACATTTTAAATTTGACCGTGACTTACATGATACTATGGCGTATGCCAACGTAATAAAAAACGGCAGCCTTGAACAAAGGCGCCAAATGGATATACTCTCTAAAGGAGAGCAGTTTACCCCCAATAAAGCTCATGTCAAGGAATTAGCTGAAGGAGTTACACAGCAAAAATTTACTACGCCACAAAAAATGATGGCATCTGCCGGTACTACAATCGGAAAGTTTTTAGATGTCTTACTCGAGCAAGCACCTATTGCTGCCGCCCCACATCCAGACCGGCCAAAAAAGAAAAAGAAAAAAGGGCAAGGTTATAGTTACTGAGATATGCTCGTGATTGAAACAATCTATCACTTAATAAAAATTTGTTAGGTGTAAAACTAATCGTAATATTGCGACATAGGCCAACTAATCGTTCAGATTCCTTTTGATGTCGTACGTATCGCAAGTCCACTGGTGATCTATTTTTCCATCATGCTTATTGCCAGCTTTTTTGTCGGCAAGTATTTTGGTGCAGATTATTCCCGGTCAACTTCTATTGCCTTCACCGCTACAGGAAATAATTTTGAACTTGCTATTGCGGTAGCTATTAGCGTATTCGGCATCAATTCGGGAGAAGCCTTTGCAGGGGTGATCGGGCCACTGGTTGAGGTTCCGGCACTGATAGCGTTAGTGAATTTAGCTTTCTGGTTCAGAAAGAATTATTATTCAACCAATCATCTCACCCCCCTGCAATAAGTTACATGTTTTTACTATGGCTCATTTGCTTTTTGCCATAGTAAAAGCAAAACACCCCCAGTGGTATAAACAGAAGGTTCAGCCAGGCACTGTAATCCCATGTAAAGTGATCTTGCCCCATTTGCATTGCCTGTCCACGTGTTTTTGGTATCCAGTGTAGCGCTTCAAACAAGTAATCTACGCTTAGCGCGGTTAGGAAAATACTTGTCGACAGAATAGCCAGCAAAACCCACATAACCTTCCAGCCATAATATTTCCTGTAAACCATCAGCATCGGTATGGTCACCAGGTCGGATAAGATAAAGGCTATCACTCCGCCAAAAGAGATCCCCCCATGCCAGAGCACGCCTGCCAAAACGATATTGCCTACCGAGCAAACGAACGCGAAAATAGCGATCAGTATGCCGATGATAGCGTTCCATGCCAATATGATAAAGTGTGGTAAATGGCTTTGTCCCGTTAGGAAAAGACTTTTCCAAAAAGTTTCAGGCACCAGTACCATTAAAATAGCCGACAACGCTATGCCTATCAATATATCTTTGCCTACCATCATCACATCCATATAAAAATGGCCGCTCGCCTGTTTTAGCTTCTCGATAAAAGGGCTTTCAGGCTTGCTCTTATGGCGTGCATGATGCTCATAATGATGCATGGCAGATGCTGAATGATGGGCGTGAGGGTCATTTTCAGCTCCGGCATTTTTACCTGCCTGAACTACCGCAGTTTTACTTAGCGATTTGGGGAAAAACAATACGATTAGCGTGGCAGATAGCAGAATAAATAACAGGCCACCGACAACCTCCCCGCCGAAAAAAGGCCAACCTAACAAAGTTACGATCACAATAAATATTTCAAAAACCAGGTTGGTACTGGAAACCATAAAGGCGACAGCATTTGACCAGGTTGCACCTTTAATGATCAGCGTGCGCGCCATGGATGCAGCTGCATAGGAACATGAAGATGAAATTGCCCCAAAAAATGTGGAAAGCCCGACGGCTCCTGCAGTGTCTTTACCCAGCCGCGACGATATAGTTTCTGTTGAGATAAAAGCCCGGATAACTGCGGAAAGCAGAAAACCGAACAATAAGCCCCAGGCGATGTCCCACATCATAAGGAAAAATTCGGTAAGGATCTGTGTGATAGTATGCATCATATATCAATTATTAAAGCTTGAACGCCCCGGCTTTGTTTTTGAGATCAGGCAAATCCCCCGTTATAACCTTCATTTAATGCCTCGGTCGCTAGTTCCGCTATCACGCCTTCGGCCGATGATTTAAATACTAAAATAGCTTGTAAGGCTATCGAGCTATTTACGGGATTATGCGATTTTTTTATGAAATTATGCCAAATGCAGGATAGCATACAAAGCGCTTACTGAGATCAGTATCCATAATACGACGCCCTGCAACAAAGGTTTGAATCCAACCGAGGCCAATACCTGACGTGATAAACCGGCACCTATCAGGAACAAAGTCAACGTAAGTCCCGCTTTAGCGATCATTACCATATAGGGGCTGATCAGTTTTACAACCGGCAGATAGGTGTTGGCAATCATAGCCAGGATGAATAACCCGATGAAGTAAGGAATAGCTACCTTTTTAGAATTGTTTTTGAAAAGAAAGGTCGACAAAAACGCGATCGGCACTATCCAAAGCGCCCTGGCCAATTTCACTGTAGTTGCTACCTCTAAGGCATGTGCGCCATACTTGCTGGCGGCACCTACTACCGAACTGGTATCATGAATGGCAATGGCACACCATAAACCAAATTGGGTTTGTGATAAGTTGAAGTAATGCCCGACAATAGGAAATACAAACAGCGCGACAGAGTTTAAAATAAACACACAGCCTAATGCAACAGATATTTGTTTTTCTTCAGCTTTGATTACCGGTGAAATGGCTGCGATAGCACTGCCACCACATATGGCCGTTCCGTTTGATATGAGGTAAGAGGTTTTCTTTTCAATTTTCAGCCATTTGCCGATCAGAAAACCGAAAACTAATGTGCTTGCGATAGACGCGATGGTAAACAATACGCCTTCTTTACCAGCCTGCATAGCGCTATGAACGTTCATGCCAAAGCCCAACCCCACCACCGAAACTTGCAGCAATAAGTGGGTCGCTTTATGGTTTAAATGCAGGTAAGGATGACCGGATAATTGAGCGACCGCCAAACCTAATAGCAAAGCAATGGCCGGGCTTATAAACGGGGTAAGACACAAAATCACGCAAAGAATAAAAACAACTTTACGGGTGTTTTCATTCAGGTGCAGAAAAGTAAGAGACTGGGTTAACTGATGTTGGGTATTCATGATCCTTTGTTTTTGATACCCCAAAAGTCCGCCTTATTTCTTGGCGATTTTTATCATAAAAGCCAATAAGCGATAACTGTAGGTTATCAAATTGGTTTTAGCTGCAAATGGCTGTGACAGGTTGGATGTGCTCACCCTGTTTTTTATTTCATAGACTAAGCAAAAATATTAATTTAGCATTATATCATTTTTTCGCTGTACACCATGAATAATTATTTTATAACCCAGTATCCATTTTCCATAAATCCTCGTAAGAATTCGGCATTAATAGGTTTCATAAACAAAGGTTTAAGATATTTAAAAACCGGGTATCAGGTGGGCCCATTGGATACCAGTCTTGATATGAATACTGTTGAACAAAGAGTAAATTATTATCATCTACTTGAAGAAGTAATAGCTTATGAAGTAGCGGGCGATGTTGTTGAGTTAGGGACTTTTACAGGACAATGTGCAGCCCTATTTCAAAAAGTCATTGAACAAACCGGCTCGGATAAGCAACTACATGTTTATGACACTTTTGCTACGCCGTTTACTTTTAAGGGAGATGTTGAACAAGAGCTTATCAGAAACTTTAAGGTTGCAAATCTAAAACAACCGCAAATTCATAAAGGCTTGTTTGAGGATACTTTAGCAAAGGAGTTACCTTCACAAATCGCTTTTGCACATATTGACTGTGGTTTTGGTGGCGACCCGAACGCTCATAAGAAGATCATGCTTTATTGCTTTGAGCAACTTTACCCGAGGCTTGAAAAAGGTGCTATTTGTGTACTGATGGATTACAATGACTCAAAAGAGAACGGCGTTACGCTTGATATTAATCCCGGAGTGAAGATGGCTTTTGATGAATTTTTCGCTGGTAAAGCTGAAAAGATTGTCTGCTTATACGGGAATCAGTATCAACATGCCTTTTTCAGGAAAAAATAATTACGGTTAGTTTTAGAAGCTATTGCCGACATTTATTTTTTCCTGTCATTAAAAATATGTTTTTCAGCGCCTCTCTTTAATAAGCATGATTACTGTTTAAATTTTTGAAACCAACTGTAATTAAATACCTGGTCAGTATCAAAAGGTGTATGATGAATATGTTCTATGCTGCCGGTTAATTGAAACTGCTGCTGGAAAATATTCGACAACGAAGCAGGGGATTGACGTTCAACAGCTAATCCGCTGCATCTTTCAGGGCCATTTAAACCAAAAGTTCCGATGATCAGCCATCCTTTATTGGTCACATGTTTAGCTGCTACTTCAGCATATTTGCTCTGATCTGCTGTATTGGTCAAAAAATGAAAAGCTGCCCGGTCATGCCAAAGGTCATATCGTTCGTCGGTTGCAATGTCCAGCACATCACTTACTATCCATTTAATTTCATGAGCTCTATCGCCTAACCTCAATTTTGCCCTATCAATAGCTTTGCTAGAAATATCCAATACTGTAATGTTGGAGTAACCCAACTCCAACAGATGATCGGCCAGTAAGCTATCTCCGCCGCCGACGTCGATGATCTCGGCATCTTTGGGAAGATCAAAACTGCTGATAATGTTTAACGAGATTTCCGGCTTTTCTTCATACCAGCTTACTTCGGTCAGCTTTTTTTGAGCATAAACGTTTTCCCAGTGTTCTTTTTTGTTTACCATCGTTAGGATATAAAGTTTTTGATAGCCTCGCCCAGATCGAATACATTGGTTTTTGAACCAAATGCGTTGGCTATGATACTACTGCCGGCGGCGCTTCGGTAGCCACCGGCGCAATGTACAACAATCGGTTTGTTATAGGGCAGTTCGCCCAGCCGCTCTCTTAGTTCATACAAAGGTATATGAATGGCATCCCGAAAAATCGGATCTGCTTTTACTTCGGCAATATTGCGAATATCAACTATTGTATAATCTTCGGTTGCATTATTAAATTGGTTAATATTTAATGGGAGCATCTTTTCGTGGCCTGTTTCAACCACAAATGCCGCTTCTATAAAAGATTCGTAACCAATTTTTGCCGTTTTGCCGATCAGTTCCTTTAATTTATCCTCGGTTTCAGCTACGAGGTAGAACGCTTCTTCAGGAGCAATGATGCTGCCAAGCCAGGTTTCGAATTTGCCGCCATCCTGTATATTGATCGAACCGGGTAGGTGTCCCCTTTTAAATTGGCCTTCAGGCCTTGCATCTATAAAAAAAACTTTGACGTTCAGCTTAACAGGTTTCTCAGTCGGGACATCGGCCAGAACCGTGTTCAATACCATAGCGCCATGTTTGTTCAAGGCGACGTCGTAAGCAAAGTATTTTGGTATGAATGGCTGATCTGCCAACAAGGCCTGTACAAATTGAGTTTCGCTCATTTTTAGTAAGGACCAGTTGCCTGCTCTTTCTGCGCCGATAGTGCTGCGGTTAGCATCGCTCTGCGCTTTACCGCATAAAGTACCTGCACCATGTGCCGGGTAAACCCAAATCGCATCATCCAATACCAATAATTTCTCGCGCAGTGAATGATACATCTGTTTGGCTAATTCCTCACGCTTCGCAGTCAGGTTTCCGGCTTGCTCACGCAGATCAGGCCTGCCGCAATCGCCGATGAATAAAGTATCCCCGGTAAATACAGCTTTGTCCTGCCCATCGTGTTCCAAAACGATGCTGATGCTATCCGGCGAATGGCCAGGCGTGTTCAAGGCTCTTAGTTTTATTTTACCAAACACGATCTCATCACCATCGTCAAATGTTTGATGGGGGTATTCAGCGCCTAATAGTTTGGAGCAATAAATGACGGCTCCGGTAACCTGTTGCAACTCCAGATGCCCGCTCACAAAATCAGCATGCGGATGGGTTTCTATAACACCGATGATAGTAGCTTCGTGTTCTTTTGCAAAAGACAAATACGGCTTAACATCCCTTGATGGGTCAATCAGCACGATCGTGTTTTCGCATTCGCTTAATATCGCGTAAGAATAATGCGACAGGCCTTTATCTTCAAATTGTTCGATCTTCATATCAATGAGGGAGTTTTTCACGTAATAAGCCATAGACCCAGGTGCCTGCAATGGCGCTCAGCAGTGTTACGGTTGTAACCAAAATACCGCTGCCGATCTGGGCGAATAACGGGCCGGGGCATGCGCCGGTAAGCGCCCAGCCTAATCCAAAGATCAACCCGCCATAAACATATCCCCAGTTAAATTTCTTGTCCGGGATAACAATAGGCTCCTGATGGATTGTTTTAATGTTAAAGCGTTTGATCAATACTATAGCGATCATGGCCACTACAATGGCGCTACCGATGATCCCATACATATGAAAGGATTGCAAACGGAACATTTCCTGTATGCGGAACCATGAGATCACCTCGGATTTGATCAGGATGATACCGAAACACATCCCTACCAGTATAAACTTCAGGTTCTTCATAGCTGTAATAAATAAGGTAAGATCAACCAGGTCATGACGAAGCCGCCGATCATAAAGCAGCAGGTGGCTACCAGGGAAGGCCACTGTAAAGAGGAAATACCCATAATGGCATGGCCGGACGTGCAGCCACCGGCATAGCGCGTACCAAAGCCAACCAGGAAACCACCTATCACCATAAATACAAAGCCTTTTAACGTGGTTAGCCCCTTAAAACTAAAAATATCCCGTGGTAGTAAACCGCTGAAATCTGTAATGCCTTGCTGCTGCAAAGCCGCAGTCGTTTTAGGGTTGATGGCTACCGGGCCGGGATCGGATAATAAATGCGCCGCGATCAATCCGCCAATGACAATACCTGCAATAAAAAACAGGTTCCAGGCATCTTTCTTCCAGTCGTACTTAAAAAAGGAAATATTTGCCGGGATACAAGCCGCGCATATCTGCCGCAAGGTAGATGAGATGCCAAATGTTTTGTTACCCAATATTAATAGTGCCGGCACGATAAGGCCTATCAACGGCCCGGCTACATACCAGGGCCACGGTTGTTTAATGATGTCCATGTGAATTAGTTAAAGTGCTTATTAAAACAAAGATACCCATAGCTAATACAAACCAGCCAAAGGCAGGCTTCAGGCGGGTATCGCTGATAAAACGCGTGAGGTAACTGCCGAGGATGATGCCTGCGATAGCGAAACCCGAAAAGATGGCTAAAAACGTATAATTTATTACTACATGCCCGGTGATATCACCCAATACACCCAGCAGCGAACTGATGGTCATCACCATGAGTGAGGTGCCCACCGCCTTTTTCATGGGCAAGCCTGCGAACAATACCAGTGAGGGAATGATGAGAAAACCACCACCAACACCTACAAAACCGGTGATGAGGCCAACAACTATGGCCTGCAAGATCAGCCTGCGGTAATTGACCTTAGACGATGCAATTTGAGATCCTTTTTTCTTCCGGATCATGGAAAGGGATGCTGCCAGCATTAGACCGGCAAAAACCAGCATTAGCAGCATGCTTTTGGTAACAGTCCAGTGTCCGAATGTAAATAAGTGAACTGGTATCACCGGCATTACCCATCGCCGCATGATAAACACGGCGGCCAAAGATGGTAAACCGAAGATGAACGCGGTCTTGACATCCACATTGCCTTTTAGGTAATGGCTGACCGCGCCTGCGGTACTGGTCAGTCCAACTACGAATAAGGAGTAGGTGGTGGCTAACAACGGATCAATAGCAAAAAAATAAACGAGAATAGGTACAGATAAGATGGAGCCACCGCCGCCGATTAAACCGAGGGACAAACCAATTAAAACCGATGCTACGTAACCTGCTATTTCCAAAACCTGACGATTGATGGAACAAAGCTATCTGCTTTCAGCCCGGCAATTGGTGACTTATGTTACACAGGGAAATTTAAAGTGATCTTATTGCGGGAAAGGGTGATCATCTCCTTCTTTTCCATTTGCTTCAAAAGGCGTGATATGACTTCGCGGGTAGTACCCAGCTCTTCTGCCAGTTGCTGGTGAGTGATCTGAAATTCATGGGAATTGAATACTGCGGCTTTCTTCTTGAGCAGTTCTACAATACGGTCATCCAGTTTTTGAAAGGCAACTTCATTGATCACAGTAAGCAATTCTTCGAAACGCTGGTGGTAAAGTTTAAAAATAAAGTCGGCCCATTCGGGATAGCTTTTTACCCATTCGCTGGCTTTGGTAATGGGCAGCATCAAGACGTCGGCATCTTCTTCTACCTCCAGGCGTACTTTCGAGGTATCCTCATGTATCCCGGCCAGGAATGACATGATACAGCTTTCGCCGGGTTTGATATAATATAAAAGGATCTCGCGGCCGTCCTCATCCTGCCGCATAACCCGCATACTGCCGGATAAAAGCACCGGCAATGATCGCACATAACTGTTGGATGACATCAGCACCGTACCCGCCGGTAATTGCTTCCGCTGGCTGTTCTCTTCTAATGCTGATTGCAATGCTGGCCCAAACTGTATCATGCGGTAAATTTAGCAGGCTTGCGGCTTATTAACGAATACTGCTTCTTCAAATGCTAATGCTAAAACCCGGTTGCATTGCTTGATGAAATATGATCCCCTGTTTTTCAAAGTGCTTACTGTAGGTCTCGTAGCGTTGTTTTAAAAAGAAATCCTTGGCGTAGCCATCGTGCACTGGTAGTACGGCCTTGGGTTTAATACGATCTGCAAAATCCGCTACCGCTATCTCTGTCGTGAACGGAGCCATGACAGGCAGAATTAATAATTCAGGCTGTTGAAATTCATCATCATAAGTGCCAAAAGAATCCGCAGGATTTAAGATCCTGCCATCGATCAAGTAGGCTTGCATATCAGGCAGTGGACTATCAAGAATATTCTCATGTTTTACATTGATCGCCTGCAAAGCAAAAGGACCGATATCGAATTTTCCAGGCTCAACCAACTCACAAAAAATATCAGACCCTTTTAGTCCCTCAGCAACTTCTTTATTGGTGTAGATCGTTGCGCCGCTTAACTTAATAATGGCTTTCAACTTTTCTACGTCCAGGTGGTCTGGATGGTCATGGGTAATGATGACAGCATTGACCTTGTTAAACTGCTCAACGTTTACCAAGTTCTCGACAAAGGTAAACTTACCGGGATCAAATAATAACTGAAAATCGTCTTTTTCTAATAGTACGCAAGAGTGGATATATTTAGATATTTTCATAGCATTTGAATATGATAAATAAACCCTCAAATGATGGGAAAGTTTCCAGCTCAACCAAGCTATCAAATCTTATTGAAGAGAAAAAGATCTATGATTGTGATCAGACATAACGATAACTAAAAATTATCGAGTATGTATCTTAACCATGTTGATATATCGTGAATAAAGGCTTGCCTGTTCTTTTCACTTCCTGCGGGATATGCGGTGGTCAGAATTTCAGATGGAGAGACACCGGCATCGATAGCTGCTTTCCTGACATTGGGAGCAATTCGCTTCATTAAAATGATAACGTGTTTAGGTTGAATCAAACGGATACGATCTGCTAACTGTCCGGCAGCATAAGGCGTTGATTTAGCTGATGTTTCTTTACCCAGCGGATATAGATGATCCAGAAGGCAGCCTGACTTGTTGAAAAAGTCAAGAAATTCGTCAGCAGAACTAAATTTACCAAAAGCCTGTTCAAAGGCCGCGCGCATTGCCCGGAATAAATTGGTGTTTTTTAAATAAAAATGGTTGTTGGTAGAGCCAGGTGCTTCGGCAATAAACATGATAATGACTTTTTTCTTCTTTTCAGTCATATCAGATACTTATAGGCTCTTATAGCTTTTAGCGAATCGCATAAATATTTCTGCTAATGATGAAGGTTGACCGTGTGGCAGGATAAAATAAAATGGCCGCTCAATAGTCAGGTCTTTAATGTCGATGATCCGGCATTCATTATACTTCAACTCTTTCAAGATCGACTGCACCGATACAAATGCAAAACATTTGCTGTGTAGCAAATACGACTTTATACTTTCCGTGCCGCCTAACTGCATTTCTATCTTCAGATCTGATAATTTGATATTGAAAGGCTTTAAAGCGTGAGCAATAACGTCCAACGTTCCCGAACCGGGTTCACGAAGCAATAAAGGCAGTTCTTTTAATTCCTCCGGTTTAATGCTGTCTTTTTTAAAAGTATTCGAGGCACTACAGATCAGCACCAGTTCATCACTCAAAAATTCTTGGTAGCTCAACTGCGGATTACGGAGGATGCCCTCTACAATGCCCAGGTCGACCTCTTTATTCAGTAAGGCCTGCTCCACCTGCTCCGTATTACCGGGCACCAGGTTTACTTGTACATCTATAAACTTTTCATGAAACCTTGCCAGTACCGGCGGGATAACGTATTGTGCTACCGTATTACTGCCGCCGATGCGCAAAATGCCGGAATGTTTTTTAACCAACAGGTTCATATCAAAGTCCAACTCGTTATAGACAGCTGCCAATTTATCCGCATAAGCCAGCAACATTTCGCCAGCAGGTGTGAGCGATATTTTTTTATTCCCGCTACGTTCTATCAGCGTGGTTTTAAACTGTTCTTCCAGCTCTTTAATATGCTTGGTCACAGCAGGCTGGCTGATAAAAAGTTCCGTGGACGCCTTGGTAAAGTTCAGCCTCTTGGCTACCGTATGAAAAACCTGTAAGCGAAAATCGAACATAATGATAAATGTTATTAGCTAAGTCTGAAAAGTAACAACAAAAATGGAAAAGTAGCTGCTGTTAATATGATAACAGGTACAGCGATTTTTAGAACTTTGTCGCCAATAATTATTGTTTGGTCATCAAATTCATAATGGACGTAATGTTGAATAGTTTTCATGATCTTCTTTGTTTATGTCTCAAAGATCAATCATAAAACTAAGTCATTTTCATTGTTAAAACAGATGGTTGATAGTCTAAAGTTATGAAAAACAGCTCAAACATGTAAAGCAGAAGCAGACTGATTCTGTCGATCTGTTTTTGCTATAGTTTAACAGTGAGCTTTATTCCCATCCCCACTTTTTAAATAACGCATGGCCATCGGTACTTTGTAAGAATTGAATGAATTGTTTGGCTTGCGCTGCGTGTTTGGTATTGGATGTCAGCGCTACCGGCGTACCACGAAATAGCCGTGATGCCAAAGGAAGTTCTACAACCTGTGTAACATCTTTCAGATTCTCATGCCATGAGGCATAGGTGATCCAAGCATCGTAACTTTGATCTTTCTTCCAAGCCTCAATACCCAACGCAGTATTGGCAAAAGATCCGCCAATGTTTCGCTGTATCCCACCGATCAGGTTTTCCTTACCCGCAATATCTTCCCATAAACCCAACTGTCCTGCCCCATTTACATCAAGTATTTTAATGCCAGGTTTGGCAAGGTCTTTTAAACCGATAATATGTTTGGGATTACCCGGCCTTACTAAAATAGCTGCACGTCTTTTATAAAGTTCTACACGTGTTGCTGCATCAATCATTCCCGGATGAGTTTGCATGAACTGCGTCAACATATATTCCGCGCCACCGTAGATCACATCGGCATTAGCCTGCGCTTGCGAAAGCCACTTAGACTCGGGGCCACCGGTCACTTTTACCGGAATTCCTGTTTTAGCGGTGAATGCTTTAGCGCAATCCTGCATGGCTGATAAGGGGCCGCCGGGACCGTAAACATGTATTGTATCTTTTTGAGCGAAGGCTGTGGCAACATTAGCCATAAGGGCTATAACGATAATTGATGTTTTCATATGCTATTTTGTTATAAAACCATATTTACGATATATTGATTTGGCTACCGGGCTTAGCAAAAAGTCCATAAAATCCTGCGCAGCCTGTGCGTGTGGTGCGGTTTTTAGTTGCCCGGCCACATAAGTCGCGCTGATGTTTTCACCGTCTGGTATTTCTACCATATCGGTAGGGTGCCCGATCATTTTTTGATAATAGGCTTCGGTAAACCATACCGGTGCAGCATCACTTTGTTGATACATAATGCGCATTGGTGTTTGGCGATGGTGTATCTGCGTCAGGAAAGTTTTACCGTTTTTAACCTTGGTATCCATGATCGTATTTTTTAAGGTTTCACCACCCACTTTTACATAAGCTTCCTCTATACGCTTACCGATCCCTTCCCATTCAGGATTGGGCATGCTTACACGCACATCATTACGCCCCAGGTCTTTCAAACCCTTCACTTTTTTAGGATTGCCCTTTTGCACCATAATAGCTAAGCGGTTGTAAGCATAAGGTGCGGTCTTGCTGAAATATTCCGGCATCTGATCGATACGGCTTTTTCCTGCGGTGTAAACATCAGGCTTAAGCGTAATACGCATATTTCCGATAACGATACTACCCCCAATGATCTGTTTAGCCAATATGCCCGGTGGCAGGGTTTCGGCAAATACACGTTGGTATTGCGGGTATTGTTTTTTAAAGGCGGACATCAGGTCATCAATACACATGAACTGGTTCCCGGCAAAGAAAACTACCAGTTGCGGATCGTTAATGTCGCCGAACAGGTCGGGTACATTGTCAACTCCCGGAACTGTAAATTGCACCTTGCTTTCAGGCGGGGTATTCCAGGGTGGGTCAAATCGGTGATCCTGTGCTTTAACCTGGCTACTGAAGGCTGTTATTACCATTATGGTAAGTGTTATTTTTTGAAGATATTTCATGAATATATTTCAATTTGTTTTGGATATACTGATTAAGGATGTACGGTGGCCCAGCCTTCGTACTGGCGGATGATGATCTCACCGTTGCCGCTCGGCACATAAGAGATAAATGAGAACAGGTCAGCTTTATCGATCTTCCTTTCCTTAATGGTATTATCACATTGTGCCAATACCACTCCTTTTGCCTGGAGATCCTTTAAACTTTGCTCATAAGCGCTACTTTTCATGTAAACAGCTACACCATCGCTAAAAGCGATCAGTTCAACATGGAGTTTGCCTTTCAGCCTTGGATCTTCCAGCGCATTATTGATGTTTCTTAATGTCCCCTTGATCTTTTTGTCATCGCCGGAATTGATGATATAAAGCGCATTGTAATGCTTGAGCTTTGCAGTTGCGCCGGTGAAGGCGGCGGGATCGGTTTGTTGTGCTTTGACATTTTTTGCAAAAGCGGTGAGCGCAAAGGCTGCTAAAATGATGATGTACTTTTTCATGTTTTCTATTTGTTTATGATTTTTTACTAGTTAATTCTTTTTGAGCGTCTTTAATGGGTTTGAACGGCCCGTATTTATGCTGTTTCTCGCTAAACTGGTCGGCATAAGGCCCGAACGGAAAATCTATCGGTTTCTTCTTCAGGTCTTTCCAGTCGTTACCTTGATCCTTATGAGGGCGCGGCTGGGAGTTAACGAAGGCACCCACGTTCCATGCTTCTTCATCTGTTAATTGCGGACTATGATATGAAGCGCCATACGGCATATTATTTTTTACAAAACCTGCAAAATTGGTCAGCCTGTACATGCCTGCACCATCGTTATAGCTGTGCTTCCCCCATAATGGCGGGTTGGCGTAAGTTTTTTTATCAGCATTCAGCAAGCCCTCGCCATTAGCACCATGGCAACTTTGGCATTTCATTATAAACACTTCCTTACCCTTGGCCGGGTCTGCTGCCTGATCCATGAATGCCAGCTTTTCTGTTGCATTTCCGAATAGTTTTTGACCTTTCTTTACGTCCTTACCGACCCACTTCATATAAGCCAGCATTGCCTGGATCTCTTTACTGGAAGGGTTAGGTACTTTACCCGCCAAACTACGCTCGAAGCATTCAGCAATACGTTCTTCGGGCTGCTCCACCCGGCCGCTCCTGTTGCTCAGTTTTGGATAACTGGCAATAAAGCTGGCATAATTGTTACCGAAAAGGCGTGAACCGGCATCAAGGTGGCAGTTCTGACAATTCATCCCGTTCGTGATCTTCGCGATGCTGCCTTGAGGGCCAAAATAACTGGCGGTATGTGCGACGAGTTCCCTGCCATATTTGATCATCTCGCCATCTTTACCTGCCGGGATAGCATTTTCATCAGGGGCTTTCCATGCATCAGCCGGAATAGGGCGTGGTGTAGTGCCGGCAGAGACTGCGGTAGATGGAACAATAGCAGGTTGGTCGGCTCTGCCATTTCCCTGTCGGGAATCCTCATTTGGATTATGATCAATTGGGGCCACCAATGTCACGATCACCACTATTATACAAACCGCAAACAAAACACTTACGGTTATTAAGGCCTTTGATACTTTGACCAAAGCTTTGGTCACTTCTCTATTTTCGTCTTGCTGCTTCATTTTGATCGTAATTGATATACCAAAAGTACAGGCGAAAATAGCTGAAGTTATATCACAAAATATGATGATTAATAATCTGTGGTTATGGTATTTCAACAAATGAACATTTTAGAAACGGTTGAGTTTTATTATAAAAGGTCGATCATGAATAAAAAAGTTTATACCTCCTTCCTGATCATGCTTACCATGTCATTTGGGATCATGTATGCCGTTATGTATCTTAATGTGTATGAGTGGGACCACATCTATCTTAACCTGACAAGATTTTACATGACGTTGCTGATGATCTGCCCGATGGCAGTTTTTATGTTGATGATGATGCGCCATATGTATACTGATCGAAAGAAGAATTTTTTGATCATGGTATTCAGCATCGTCATTTTTGGCACTGCCTTATGGGGCGTAAGACGTCAGTTCGCTGTCGGCGATGTCCAGTGGATGAAGGGCATGATACCGCATCACTCTATAGCAGTACTAACAAGCAAGAACGCTGATCTTAAAGACCCGGAAGTAAAAAAACTGGCGGATAGTATTATTAAGGCACAGCAGGCGGAGATCATTCAAATGAAAAAGATGATCGAAAGGCTTGAGCGATAGCTCAGAAAGAATTACTTCTGAAAATGGTCTTCAATAGCCTGTCCAATAATATTGGCGGACTCTTGCGAGATATCGCCAGTGACAATGCTCCATGAATTATCACCGTTATTGATCAATGTAATCGTTCCGCTACCTGTCTCTACGGCAAATGTCTCGTCCTGGTGCGTCACTTTATACTGCTGGTCGGAATCGCCGGGCACTGTAAGGGATATCATAAATTTTGAATGTAATTCCATGGTTTATTTAACTCCATAATATTGAAATTGTTCCCTCTAATGATAATCAGGTATTGGGTAATAGATACCAAAGCAGCAACCCGCTAACCAATACTATCGCAACGGTCAGCAAAAGCGATAATGCGAACGAAGGAAAGTAGGTATTTCTAAGCAATTGTTTTTCAATATGGCGATACCTGAAATAACTTAATAAGGCCATCAAGGCTCCGATAGCGACCAGTATGATCCCAATGGTCGCGGAAAAACCCTTCCCTGGCAGAATGATCTTATCAGTAATAACGAGGGACAATTGTTTTACGAACAAGCTGAATTTTACTACGACAAACCCAAAACCCATCAAGGCGATACTCGTCCTGATCCAAGCCAAAAAGGTGCGTTCATTGGCCAAGTGGTCACCGGGATTGATGTTTTCTTTGTTCGTGTTTGCGCTTGGTATTTCCATAAGATCTAAGCAATTGAAAAGCTGATTTGTTGGCAACCTGTCGAGATTGCCTGCGCAAACAAAATGAACTGCCAATCCTTAGTTATTTAACACTCCAATCAAAATCGACCAATTATGGGCAATGTGCAAAATAACGGAACGAACAATAATGGAAGACGTTCTTTCCTGAAAGGGACAGTTCCGGTCATGGCAACCGCGTTCATTCCTGGTATCTCTTTAGGGAGTAACGCTGATAAAGGATCAGAACCTTCCTTCCCGGGCTTAATCATCAGGGAAAAGGAACCGGTCAATTTTGAATTCCCTTTTCCAATGCTTTCAAAAGCCATTACGGCAAACAATCAGTTTTTTATACGAACTCATTTCCCAATCCCGAAGCTACAGGCAAAAGAGTGGAAAATGACGATCGGTGGGCATGTTAATAAAGAGATCACACTCACCTATGACGAGTTACGTGCTTTACCCGCAAAAAAAGTGATGGCGACATTGGAGTGCGCCGGAAATGGGCGCGCCAATCTGGCTCCAAAGGTAAAAGGCTTGTTGTGGGAACAGGGTGCCGTAGGGAATGCAGAATGGACAGGCGTACCACTTTCTGTGTTACTTGAAAAGGCCGGGATAAAAGAGGGAGCAGTCGAGATCATTTTGGAAGGAGCAGATAAGGGCGAGGTGTCAGAAGAACCCAAATCTCCCGGTGCTATCCATTTCGCCCGGAGTTTACCGCTTAATAAAGCCATGCAAGCAGAGGTGCTTATTGCCTATCAAATGAATGGAAAAGATCTTAGTCCGGAGCATGGATTTCCGGTAAGGGCGATCATCCCCGGTTGGTATGGTATGGCTTCTGTGAAGTGGCTAACCAAGATAGTAGCGGTAGATAAGCCATTTGAAGGTTATTGGCAAACCCTGGAATATGCATATTGGAAACGCACTGATGACCAGCCGACCCTGACCGCAGTTACCGAAGTACAGGTCAAAGCAGAAATCGCCAGACCAGCGCTAAGCGAGGTAATTCCTGGCGGTAAGAAATATCGGGTGCATGGCGCTGCATGGTGCGGCGAAAGCGATATCGTAAAGGTTGAGCTCAGCTTCGATGAAGGTAAAACCTGGAAACCGGCAAAGTTACTTGGCAAGAACGTTAAGTTCGCATGGCGGCTTTGGGAATACGACTGGCAGGTTCCGAAGGGACAACAGCGGCATAAGCTAATGTCAAGAGCTACGGATAGTAATGGAAATACACAGCCCATGCAGCATGATAAAGACCGAAGAACTTATATGGTCAACAAGATCGTAACGGTTGAAGTGGAATCGCAGTAGGATATTGCCAGGTGAATATCCAATGGTCTTTTCAAAATAAAAATAATTCCAATAAAAATTCAATTTACCTCATTCTCCACTAACGCAAAGATAGCCCACCGCCGGGATAAAAGTCAAGGCTATACAAGCGTGGCGCGGATTGTCCGCTTTCAGCGGTTGCGCCCCGGCCCTGACAGTTTACCCGGCTCGCGCTGTTGGTTGCTTAAGTGTTAAATAAGGAATGGTGAGTTCAATAGCATGGCCACCAATCACACGAACACATAATGTCTCTATGTTTTAATCATGGTAACAATTGACTACTATTTGCCAGTTTTTTTTATTTTTGTTAGTGTCATTTGATATTGAATGCTATTGTCATCGCTCAGAAAAAATTCGGGAGTACAGTAGTTGAAAATTGGTAAAATACTGAATAACAGTATATAAGTGGATAGGGTTACGGAGCCGTCCATTCCGCCAAATCAATATTAAAATTGAGCAAAACCCTTCAAATGATATCATTTGAAGGGTTTTTTGTTTTAGGTCGATAACCTTAGATATAGATACTTCACGGCGCTGCACTACCTCTAATACAACCCTAAAACTTATTCTTCATGCAGCCAGGTATGATCAGATGCGCTGGTTAACGGTAAACAACCTTTCTATAAATAATGATAGAATTTAACCGTTTAGATATTCAAAAAAAGGCTGTATTTAAGTTGAAACATATATTGTTTACGCCTGTTAACAATCCAATACAAATTATTGTTAAACAGTTGCCTTGTGGACATAAACGACGGTTTTTTTTCTGGTATCACGCATCAAAATTTAGAGCAGGATTTTAAATTATTGAAGGCTGCCCTTGATGCAAGTGTCACCGGGATAATCATAACCGATAATGGCTTGCCAGATAATCCCATCATATATTGCAACAAAGCCTTTGAGGACATGACGGGTTACCAACGATCAGAGATCATTGGCCGCAATTGCCGCTTTCTGCAAAAAGATGATCGTGAACAAGCAGCTCGTTACCAGCTTGGTGAAGCTGTAGCGAATGGTAATGATGCAGTTGTTGAGATACGGAATTACAAAAAGGACGGCACGCTGTTCTGGAATGAATTGTACTTATCTCCTATATACAATGATAATGGCCAGCTTACCTATTTTGTTGGTGTACAGCATGACATAACATTGCGAAAACGGGCTGAAGAAGAGCTTAAAGCCAACCAGGCCGAAATGGAGCAGCGCGTAGAAGATCGCACCCGCAGCCTTAGAGAAAAGGAAGAGTATCTATCCAGCATATTTGAAACCATTCGCGAAAGCCTTATGGTTTTATCCCCCGAACTTAAAGTGCTTACCGTTAACCACGATTTTATAAAAACCTTTAAAGTTTCGAAAGAAGAGACTGAAGGCAAACAGCTTTATGAATTAGGTAACGGACAATGGGACATACCGGAATTGCGGAGATTGTTGGAACAGGTGCTGCCTACCAATAACCCCGTTGTTGATTTTGAGGTGTCTCATGATTTCCCTCACATCGGCAAAAAGCTGATGCTGCTTAATGCCCATCGTATAGAGTTAGAGGGCGAATATAAAGACCGTATACTGATTGCCATTGAAGATATCACCGATAAACGCGAAATAGAACAACGCAAAGATGATTTCCTTTCCATAGCCAGTCATGAACTTAAAACACCGCTTACCACTGTAAAAGGTTATGTGCAGGTGATGGATAAGCTGGTAGCAAAAACCGGCGACGAGAAGCTGCATAATGCCATCGAGAAAACTTCTGTTTATATTGATAGGTTAAACAATCTTATTACAGAGTTACTTGATGTTTCGCGTATACAATCCGGCAAGTTTAAGATCTACAAGGAGCCATTCAGCTTTGACAATATGGTACAAAATGCTGTAAACAGTTTGCACCAGGCCAGTCCATCGCATCACATAAATGTGATTGGAGAAACTGGCATTGAAATTGTTGGGGACGAAGCTCATTTAGAACAGGTTATGATAAACTTGTTAAGTAATGCTATTAAGTATTCGCCGGATGAAAAGGAAGTTGATGTTCAGCTGTCTGTAGTAAGCAACTTTGTTAAGGTTTCTGTATCAGATAAAGGGCTGGGAATATCCAGGGAAGAGCAAAAAAGAATATTTGACAGGTTTTACAGAGTAGGAAATATACAGCAGAAATTTCCGGGAATGGGTATAGGTTTATACATCTGTTCAGAGATCATCAAAAACCATGGAGGAAATTTGTGGGTAGAGAGCGAGCCGGGAAAAGGCTCAAGTTTTAGTTTCACATTGCCACTTACAAAATCAGACTTAGAAGAAGATGCCAAATAAAATATTGATATGCGACGATGATGAAGGCATACTTGACCTCCTTGAACTGGTACTAACGGATGAAGGTTATTCGGTGGTTGCTGAGTTAAATAGCGTTAAAGTAAGTAACCTGATTCAAAAAGAACATCCTGACCTTATTATTCTTGACTTATGGATGCCGGTAACATCTGGTGACCAAATATTGAAAACGATAAGAAATACACCGGCTATCAGCGAACTGCCGGTGATAGTGATCTCGGCGAGTAATGATGGCAAGGCAATTGCACAGGAAGCAGGTGCAACGGCATTTATTTCAAAGCCGTTTGATATAGATGAGATGACGGGAAAAGTAAATGAAATTCTGTCAAGTGCACAAGCAAAGTAAACGTAAGCCAATATATTTAGATCAACCTTTTTTTGATGACCGATGCAGCCTGGAGTAACCGAAACTGAAGAAGAACGCTTGTCTGCCCTGTATTCTTTCAGGATACTTGATACTGCTACAGAACAGGATTTTGATGATATAGCCGAGCTTGCCGCGGCTATATGTGATATGCCTATATCGCTGATAAGTTTTGTAGATAAAGACAGGCAGTGGTTTAAATCAGTAAAAGGTATTGGTTTAAGGGAAACAGATATTGCAAGTTCTTTTTGTAAGTACACGGTTGCCAGTAAAGAGGTTTTTGTTGTTGAGGATGCACGTAAAGACCTGCGCTTCGCAAACAACCCTTTGGTAACCGGGCAGCCTAACATCGTTTTTTACATGGGCGTGCCATTGCTTAGCGAAGAAGGGTATGCACTTGGCTCATTATGTATCATTGACCAGCAACCGCGCCAGTTAAGCGATTATCAGAAACAATCTTTAAAAACGCTTGCGCGCCAAACAATGGATAAGTTGGAGCTGCGTAAAAAGCTTTTTGAGCTGCAGGATGCCAAATCCGAAATAGTAAAGCTCAAGGACGAGCGGTATATCAAGGAAAACGAGGCCCGTGAGGTAATTGAACATGCTCCTATGGCTATGGCGTTACATGTTGGCCGTGATATGACAATTCGTTTTGCCAACTCGCGAATGTTACAGGCATGGGATAAAGATGGCGAAGTGTTCGGTTTACCCTTTGCCGATGCCCTGCCCGAGCTTCGGGAACTCGACTTCCCGGCCACCATGCGCGAGGTATATGATAGCGGTATACCCTATCGTAACGAGGATGCCCGCATGAGCTACGAATACCAGGGAGAGATAAGGGAATTCTATTACACTTACGCGTTTACACCCCTTAAAACACCGGAAGGCAAAGTATGGGGTTTGTTAAATACCGCGCTTGATGTTACTGAGATTGTACAAAGCCGGCTTACAGTTGAGCGTGCTGAAGAACAATTGCGCCTGGCAGTAGATTCGGCAGAGCTTGGTACCTGGCATCTCGATCTGAAAACAAACCAGCTTAGTTTATCGCCGCGTTCAATGGAAATGTTTGGTTTTGAAACGACTGAAGAAGTGTCGCTTGAAGCGGCAATCGGCAGGATAGAAGAACATTACAGGGGGCTGGTAAATTCGTCTATACAGGCCGCAATTGAAGAAAATCAGCCTTATGACGTAGAATACCCAATATTAAGCTCAGACACGAAGCGATGTTGGGTAAGGGCAACCGGTAAAGCATATATGGTTAATGAGCATGGCCCTACCATGTTCTCGGGTACATTACTCGATATAACTGAACGTAAGGAAGAAGACCGCCGCAAGAATGATTTTATTGGCATTGTTAGCCATGAACTGCGCACACCTATTACATCTATAAGCGGCTATGCGCAGGTTTTACAGCGCAAGGCACAATCACTGGCAGAGCCTGCGATGGCAGATATAGCCCGCAAAACCAAGCAGCAGGCCGACCGCATGACCAAGCTGATCAATGGCTTCCTTGATATTGCACGCATTGGAGAGGGCAAGATAAGGTTGGAGCGCAGTGCCTTTGATATGGCTGAGCTGGTGAAAGAAGCCGAAGATGAGTCACTAACTACCATTACCTCGCATGAGGTTGTATTTAAACCGGTGGAGTTTACGCCGGTTGAAGCCGACCAGGACAAGATAAGGCAGGTGCTTATCAACCTCATCAATAACGCAGTAAAATATTCACCCCCGCGCTCGCGCATACAGGTGGCCTGTGTCACCGAAGGCAACCACGCACAGGTAAGTGTAAAAGACGAAGGCATCGGCGTACCCCTGAAAGACCACGACAGGATTTTTGAGAGATTTTACCGGGTAGAGAACGAGCAGATGAAAACTGTAAAAGGCTTTGGCATAGGCTTATTCATTTGTAAAGAGATCATAGAACTCCACGGCGGCCAAATAGGGGTTGAAAGCATACCCGGCCAGGGAAGTATCTTCTGGTTCACTTTACCGGTGATCATTCAGTAATAATCATTATTAGAGTCGGGGTCAATCTCGTAGTATTGGTTAAGCTATATTTGCCTGCATATGAGGCAAACCATTTTACAATCATCATGGATAGTTGGTTTACTGCTATTATTCATAGCGAGCACCTCTATGCACCCGGGTGATCTCAAGCGATTCGAAATAAATGGCTACGCGCAGGGTACCACTTATAAAGTAACTTACTATGCAGCCGATAGCCTGGTTACCCAAAGCCAAACCGATAGCCTGCTTGCAGCAATAGATAGTTCGGTATCACTTTACCGGCCTGCTTCGCTCATCTTAAAGTTCAATCATTCCGAAAAAGGCATAAGCGTAGATCATCACTTTGCTGTGTTGGTAAAGAAGGCATTGGAGATAAACCGCGAAACCGGCGGTTTGGTGGACATCACCGTGAAACCATTGGTTGATGCCTGGGGCTTTGGTGCCAATAAGACGACCGCCTTTCCTGATTCTGCAAAGGTAAAAGCTATACTCAAGCATGTTGGCGGTAATAAGATACGATTGAAGGGCGAGTTCCTTTACAAATCAGATCCGCAGGTACAGATAGACCTCAACGGTATTGCACAGGGATATACCGCCGATCTGCTTGCCGGTCTGTTAGACAAAAACGGCATTCAAAATTACGTTGCTGAGATAGGCGGCGAACTTCGTATCAAAGGCCATAAGCCCGATGGTGAACCATTCAGGATAGGTATAGAGGCTATTGACGATAACGATATTCATCCCTCGCCTTTACAAATGGTCATAGCGCCAGGTAATGCAGCAGTTACAACATCGGGCAACTACCGCAAACACCTGCAGGCAAACGGCCGGCAAATATCGCATATCATCGATCCCAAAACCGGCTACCCTTCCCAAACAGATGTTATTAGTGTAACCGTTGTTGCAAAAGACGGTATAACGGCCGATGGTTTCGATAACGGATTTGTTACTATGGGTATGCGGCAAACGCTTGATTTTATTGCTAAAAGAGGTAATTTGGCAGCTTACATCATCTATAAAAAACCAAACGGCAGCATTGCCGATACAGCAACGAGCAACTTTAAAGCAATTGAAGTTAAGTAATGGAAAGAAGAACGTTTGTTAAAAGCGCGGGCTTACTTGCCGGCGCATCTGTTTTAAACCCCTCAGGTATTTTTGCTGAAGCTAAACCCGCTGGCATTGTCAGGATAGGCGTTATTGGATGTGGTGACCGTGGTAAAGGCATCATACAGGTGCTTAATCAACTGCCCGATAAATTTAAGGTAGTGGCGATATGCGATGTGCTTGAATTCAGGATAACCGAGACACGGCAGCAGAATAAAGATGCCAAATTTGCCGTATACGCAGATCACCGTGGTCTGCTTGATAATAAGGATGTAGACGCAGTTGTAATTTCTGTGCCGCTGAATATGCATTACACCATTGCGGTAGATGTGCTTAACGCCGGCAAACATCTATACCTGGAAAAAACCATGACTTACAACATCCCCCAGGCACTGCAACTGGTCAAACTGGTAAAAAGCAAGCCAAAACAAGTGGTGCAGGTGGGGCATCAGTACCGTTATTCGCCGCTTTATTACCGGGTAAAGGAGATGATAAACAAAGGTTACCTTGGCGATATCACCCAAATAGATTGCCGGTGGGACCGCAACGGCAACTGGCGCAGGCCTGTGCCATCGCCGGAGTTGGAAAGGCAGATCAACTGGCGCATGTATAAGCAATATTCGGGCGGGCTAATGGCAGAGCTACTTTCGCACCAGGTAGATTTTATCAATTGGGCATTTGAAACCCATCCGCAGCAAATGTTTGCTACCGGCGGAATAGACACTTACAAAGATGGCCGCGAAACCTACGATAATGTGCAGGTAATGTTCAGGTACGAAGGCCTGCACAGCATGGTAGGCAATTTTGGTGCTACGTGCGCTAATGCGCATGATGGATACCTATTTAAAATAAAGGGCACGCTTGGTACCATATCCTTGTTGACCGATGAAGGTAAATTTTATCCCGAAAAAAGATTATTGGCTGATAAGGGATTAGTTGACGGTGTTACCGGCGCCACCCGCATTGTTTGGAACAAAGAAGGTGGCAGCCCAATCCTTCCCGAAAAAACTAAAGATGGTACATGGTATGCATTTAATGAGTTTTATAAAAGCGTAGTAAATGGTACCCTGCCCGATAGTAATGTGTTTACCGGTGCCCGCACAGCAATTTGTGTTCACTCGGCCAATGCAGCCTTGTATGGTAAAATGCCGATGGCATGGAAACCGGAATATAATGTTGTTTAGATAGTTACAACCCGTACCGTAAAGCTTAATAAGTTTTACTACTTTGTATCCAGTTAAGTAAACCTCTTTAAGCTACAAGTTCATGAGAAGATCAATTGCCATTGCGGGCATTGCTGTTGTTGCATTGCTTGCAAGCTGCAGTAAATCAAATTACAGCAGCAGATCAGATGTGTCAAAAAACGCAAATGATAGCGTTGCGAGTAAACAAACGCTTATATGGGCAGATGAATTTGACAAACCCGGTGCGCCTGATCCTACCAAATGGGGATATGATATAGGTAACATTGATGGATGGGGCAACAACGAGCTGGAGTACTATACCAATCGACCCGAAAATGTTATTGTTGCGGATGGCAAGCTGAAAATAATGCTGAAGAAAGAAGCCTATAAAGGGTTTAATTACACATCGGCAAGGTTGCTCACTAAAGGGAAGTTCGATTTTACATACGGCCGTCTTGAGTTCAGGGCCAAGCTGCCTTCAGGTCGTGGTACATGGCCTGCGCTTTGGGCGTTGGGTAGTAATATAGATATTAAACAATGGCCTGCATGTGGCGAGATAGACGTGATGGAACACGTAGGCAACCAGCAGAACAAGATATTTGCCACCCTGCATTACTCGGGCCACTCTGGTGCTAACGGCGTTGGTAAAACTACCATGGAGCCAACCGCTTCAACCGATTTTCACGTTTACAGCCTGGATTGGAATAAAAACAAACTAAAATTTGCGGTGGATGGAAAGGTTTATCACACTTTCGTCAACGATCCTTCCTTACCATTTAATGATAAGTTTTTCCTGATCATGAACGTAGCCATGGGCGGTAACTTCGGTGGCGAGGTTGATCCTGCCATTACCGAAGGTACTATGGAAGTGGATTTTGTGAGGGTGTATCAATAGTTACGTATATAGCCTTGGTAAGGATCCAAGACATTTAATTTCATCAGGTTTAAACCGAAAACGGAACAGCCGGTCAAACCTATCACCTAAAATCTGAACATCATGAAATTACCTTACCTCATCCTATTACTAGTCATTTTTGCCGGTTCGGCATCAGCGCAATCCTACTCTATCGAACGCAGTGTAAACATATTTGGCGATACTGTAGAAACTGTACGTGGTCCAGCTTTAAGGGTTATCCAGGAAACAACTATCCATCGCGATATTTTTGGTAACCGGGTTAGAACTACAAAAGACGACATGTACCGCACCGTTCAGGAAATTACTGAAAGCAAAGATATCTTCGGCGACAAGCAATTAAAAGTAACCAATGGATACGGGCGAACTTTGTATAGCATCGAAAACTTTACCGACATTTTTGGTGATGTAACCAGCAAAATTACCGATGGTGGAAATGTTGTTGCAACCATCAAGAGGTCTACCGATATCTTTGGCAATAAATCGGTAACCATTAATGATGGCCGCGGCCGGCTTTTGTCAAAAGCCGAATCATCTACAGATATATTCGGGAATAAGAAAGTAACTGTTACAGGCGATGGTGTACCGGAGATCATGAACTCGCCGTTGGTGTATGAATTTTTAAAATAACCGTAAAATAAAATCCTGCACAATTTGTGCAGGATTTTATTTTTAGTAATAGGTTCCGGCACTTTCCGGTTTAAAGGCACTGATCTCATCTAACCGGCCTTCTTTTAGTTTTTTCACCCATTCCGGGTCTTGTAACAATTGGCGGCCAACGGCTATCAGGTCAAAATCACCACGCTCAAACCTGCGGAGTAATTCTTCAAAACCAGCGCTCTCTGCTCCGGCACCTCCGGCAAAAAAGCTCGTAACATCTGCATTTAAACCAACAGAACCTACCGTTATAGTTGGTGCACCGGTAAGTTTTTTGATCCAACCGGCAAAGTTAAGGTCAGATCCATCAAACTCAGGTTCCCAATAACGTCGTTGTGATGCATGGAAAATGTCAACACCTGCATCCGCAAGCGGCTGTACCCAACTTTCCAATTCTGCCGGGTTATGAGCCATTTTTGCATTAAAGTCTATGCCTTTCCATTGCGATAATCTTAGTATGATAGCCATCTCTTCGCCAATGGCAGCACGGATAGCTTTTACAACCTCAACCCCAAAGCGGGTACGCTCTTTAAGGGTTTTGCCGCCGTATTCATCAGTACGGTTATTGGTTTTATCCCAAAAGAACTGGTCTATTAAATAGCCATGTGCACCATGTATCTCAATAGCGTCAAAGCCTATTTCTTTTGCGGACTTTGCAGCCTTGCCGAATGCCTCAATAGTATCCCGGATATCATTTAACGACATGGTTTCCGGGCCTTCAAAAGGTGCCGGCGGCTGCCATCCGTAAGGTGTATTGCCAACGTGCCATATCTGTGGCGCTATAGCACCGCCGTTTGCATGAACAGTATCTGCAATGTTCTTCCAGTTCTGTAGCGCTGCATTACCATGGAAATCGGGAATGTCCTTTTGATTCTTCGATGACGGACGATCAATGGTTGTTCCCTCAGTAACGATAAGCCCAACATCAGCACCGGCACGGCGGCCATAGTATTCCGCAACTTGCTCTGTGGGAACGCCATCCGGCGATTGTACACGTGTCATAGGTGCCATCACAAAACGGTTTCGTAAGTGGAGGCTTTTATAATTAAATGGCGAAAAAAATGCTTCGTAATTCATATTTAAAAATTTGATGATGCAAAGTAAATTACTTTGGTTTATATTTGTAACTAATATTGGTTATTAGTAGTAACCAATAGGTAACTAACGTAATTATGCAAGCTCAGAATCTGAAATACAGCAATTGCAACATGCAGCGGTCAATGGCTATTTTGGGAACAAAGTGGAAACCGATAGTGATCTGGGTATTACGAGAGCGTAAGGCGCGTTTTGGGCAGATAGCCGCCAGCATACACATCATATCACGCAAGGTGCTTACCACCACACTGCAGGAATTAGAGGCGGATGGCATAATTACCCGGGAGGAATATAAAGAACTTCCTCCGCGGGTAGAGTATGGGCTAACTGAGCGCGGCCAGGCTTTATTGCCTATCCTAAGGCAAATAGCGCAATGGAACGCCAGGTATTTTGGCGAGGAACTACCTCATCCGGAGCATGATGAAGACGTACTCTTAAACTGTTAAGAATCCCAGCCATCAAACAAGGCTTTTAAAATTTAGATATCAAATATATCCCGGCTACCATAAGCGCCCCTCCGGCCATCCTGCCTAAACTTAGCGGATGTTGCTGAATGCCAAACATGCCGTATTTATCTATAAAGAGCGACATGATGATGTTGGCTGTTATAGTAAGCCCTGCCAAGGTGCCTGCGCCAACTTTTTGCACAAACATTAACCCCACTATAACTGCAACAGAGCCTATTAATCCGCCCAGCGGTGCCCACCATGGCATGGTCATCACGCCTTCGCCGGATGGCAGTGGCCTTGGCAAACAAAGAAATACGCAGGTTAGTAGCGCCAACACCGGCAAAAATGAAACAACACTTGCCAGCCAGGGGTTACTTAACGATTTCTGCAGCGCCCCGTTCATAGGCGGCCCCCAGGCTTGCAAGGCGCCTGCAACTATGATTAAGGGATAAAGCCATATTTGATTATTATTCTCCATTGGGCTACTTTTTGGATTTATATTCTAAGCCGTTTGTGCTAAGTTTTTTAATGTGAAAAACTTCGTCGTTATGCTCATTTACAAAACCATCATCCATTCTTTTCACGGCGGTGATTTCCAATTCCGCTCCAGGTTTTATTATATCGCTTAATTCCTGGTCTTCTTTATGTACATGGAAGAGCTTATTGCCGTGTTTGATGCCTGTCAGTTCACCCTTTTTACCTTTAAGCAGCTCATATTCTGTTAAAGTAAGTGTTTCGGTCACTGGCTCATCTGCAGATTTCTGAGGTTTAAGATCCTTTATAACCAGTTCACCGGTGGGTATGCCGCTTATGGATACCAGTTTAAGTTTGGCTTTTTTGTCACCCGCGGGTTCATCTTTTTTTGTTTCAGATTGATAAACAACGGTGGCAAACGTACCTTCCACCGCATTGGTTTTAATGGTTTTAGCCGTATGCGGAGGAAAATTTATTTTAATGGCTTTTTCGTCTGTTTGTATCTCAAAGGCATCAACGTCTCCGTGTTTATTTGACAGATATTTTTTTACAACTCCGCTAACTTCTGTTTCTTGTTTTTCTAATAGTTCCATAATTAAATGCTTTTTAAACACTTAACTCCATACGGCTGATTTTAGTTGTAGCGGTTAGCTTAAATGAAGAAAAATTAATATCCATTGAACAGTACCGGATGACCTGATCAAAAGCTAAATACTTCGCAGAAAAGCTGCCGTTTAAATTGCTGATAAGCCGAATTTTTGCCTTGCTTGTGGCGTTACCGGCGTAAACAGATTTACAAGGTTGCTATCCGGGTCGCGAAACAAAAGGGAGCGGTTACCCCATGGCATAGTGGTGGGCGCCTGTACCAGCGTGTTGTCGATAACAGCTGAGATCTCCTCATATCGCTTGTCCACATCCTCAACAAGAAATTCGATGATCACAGAACGGTTGCTGGCTGGTTCCGCTATATGTTGGCCTCCAAATAGCGCTAACGTGTTAATGCTGCCAATGGCTAAGGTACCTGAAGATGTTTGCAGTTCCGCGAAATCGGGTGTGTACATAACTACCGTGCAGCCTGTTATGTCTTCATAAAATTTAACCAACGGCTCAATATCCCCGGTAATAATTCTTACTGATGCAAAATTCATGGTTGTTGTTATTTGTTAGTCCAAAATTCACACCTGGTGATGACAACCCTATGTCAGCAGTAAAGACTATGGTTAACAAAAAGGCAAACTAAATTGAACATGCTATTTACTGGTATGCGCTATATTTGGAGATTTACAATAGATATGAAGCTATCAAGGGTATTTTCGATGTTATGGGTAGCAATAACTACTTTTTTTGTAGTACATGGGCAAACCTCTTTTGACAAAGAAGGACATCGTGGCGGCAGAGGATTAATGCCTGAAAACACCATATCGTCCATGAAAAATGCTGTTGATCTGGGCGTTACGCTTGAGATGGATATATCTTTCAGCAAGGAAAAGCTACCCATCGTATCGCACGACCAGTTTATCAATCCGCGCTTTAGCCTTAAACCTAATGGCGATACCATCACTAATCAGGAAGCAAGATCATACAGGCTTTATGGAATGCCTTACGCCGAGATCAGGAAATTTGATGTGGGCAGCAAGTTTTACCCACTTTTTCCGCAGCAAAAAAAGATAAAGGAACATATCCCGGCATTGGCCGATCTGATAGACAGTGTTGAGGCCTATGCAAAACAAAAGGGCGCCAAGCCACCATATTATAATATTGAAACCAAAACATCGCCTAAAGGCGACAATGTTGAACACCCGGCTCCTCAGGAGTTTGTAGACCTGTTGATGGCCGTTATTATCAAGAAAGCCATATTGGATAGAGTAATTATCCAATCGTTTGATCCGCGCACGCTGGAAATAGTACACAAACAATATCCTAAAGTGCCTACAGCGTGGCTGGTGTCAAACAAAAAAAGCCTGAAAGAAAATCTTTCAAGCTTAAGTTTTAAACCAACCATCTACAGCCCCGATTTTAAAATGCTGGACAAGGAGATGGTTGATGAATGCCACACATTAGGCATTAAGGTTTTACCCTGGACGGTTAACAACGCAGATGACATTGCCAACATAAAAGCCCTGGGCGTTGACGGCATTATATCCGACTATCCCGACAGGCTGTAAAAAACAACATTACATAAGCGGTGCGTTTATGGTTTTAACCGGGTTGCCGCGTTCCAGCAAATTATGCTGCATCCATTGGCTTTGTTGCGCTGCCATGAGCTTTTCCGTTTGGGAAACCATTAACTTTTGCTCCAAGCGCACCAGGCACAGTTTTTTATTCTCCAATTGAGAGCGGCTGTCCATTGCCAATACCTGCAAACCTGTGGGTAAGTGCGTGCCGCGCACCGCCGATTCTACCTTATTAACATTTTGCCCGCCCGGGCCTGATGCGCGCGTAGTTTCAAACTTTACATCGTTAGCATTCCACTTTGATAATTGGGTGATATTAAAAGCCGCAATGCCAACAAACCAATTCTTGCGTTTATGAAATTTGCGAAAAGGGCTTTCTCCTATCCAAAGAATAGTACCTTCCCACTCCTTTATAAACTCAATAAGATTGTGCCCGGATGCAAGCATGGTGGCAGATAACATGGTGCCTTTAATTTCTGCAGGTTTGTTTTCCAATACTTCCAGGTCAATGCCCTTTAATTGGCCTTGTTTAAGCATCAGTTGCTGCACAAGGGCAACAACCCGGCAACATTCTGCCGGGCCCTTGCCTGATGTAATTTGTATGATCATCTTTTCCATACTTTATTACTCCTTGTTCATTCTTACTACCCTCGGGAAAAACTTGCCCTGTATATCAACCAGGTCATCCTGGGCAGCAATAACGGCATCTATATTTTTATAGGCCGTTGGGTTTTCTTCAACCGTGCCGCCAATTAAGGTTACACCTGCGTTATTCAGCAGCTTCTTCATTGCAGAAACCGTCATGCTGTCTTTTGCTGCCTGCCTGCTCATTGTCCTGCCCGCGCCGTGCGATGCTGAATACAAAGAGTCGGCCTTGCCTTTGCCATTTACTAAATAGGCCGGCGTTGTCATGCTGCCCGGTATAATACCAAGTTCGCCAGCGTGTGCGGGCGTGGCACCTTTGCGATGGATGATAACCTCGCTTCCGTCAACCAGCTTGTCTTTCCAGGCAAAGTTGTGATGGTTCTCAACAACATGCAGCGCTTTCAGGCCAAGCGCTTTTAACAGGTTGGCATGTATCCGTTCGTGGCAGGCTTTAGCATAGTCGCCTGCAAGGCTCATGGTTAGCCAGTATTCCTGTCCGGCTTCGGTGTCAAGGTCCAGCCAAGCTAATTGCTGCGCTTGCCGGGGCAGTTTGCAGGTGTTCATGGCAACTTGCGTATAATGCCTTGCAATAGATGATCCTAAACCGCGGCTGCCGGAATGACTTAACAATGCAGTGTACTTTTTGGCGGGTAGGCCTAATGTGTTACCGGCTAACAGTTCAATTTCACCAAACTCCACAAAGTGGTTTCCGTTGCCGGATGTTCCTAACTGGCGCACAGCTTTGCTGCGCAACGGCCTAAGCAGCGGTATCTCGTTAAATAGATGATGGTCCAACACTTCATGTTCTTGCCGGATGTCCAATCCACCTTCCATACCAAAATGGGTGTGGTATTTCAATGCCTGTTTTATCTGGTAATCATAACGCTGCAAAAAGCCGTCATTCTCATCCGCAATGGTAAGCGCCATGCGGCAGCCAATATCCATACCAACAGCATAGGGAATCACCGCATTGGCTGTGGCAAGTACCCCACCAATGGGCAAGCCAAAGCCCATGTGCGCATCGGGCATTAAGGCACCTTGCACACTTACGGGTAGATGCACCGCAAGATCCATCTGTTTTTTGGCCGATGCTTCTATGTGTTTGCTGCCGTACGTTTTGCAGAATACGGGTTCGGTTTTTAAATCATAAGCTTTAAACGCAGGTGCATCTGTTTTGCCGATGATCTTTTCGGCTATCCTGCCAGTCAATTCATTATCCAGATAAGTTTCCGGATCATTCTTAATGTTTACCAGCAGTTCTAACAATTCCTGCCGGCTATGATGTTTAAAGTTTTTAGATGCCACCCCAATTACCAGGCTGCGCAGCTGGTTATCATGATAGCCTATTTTACTTAGATCTTTTGTTCTTAAATTGCCCATTTGGCGTATAAAAATTGCGGGCTAAAAGCCCTGTAATGTTAAGGCCCGATGGATACTGCAACCATAAAGATGATTACTTTCTGATCCACCAGGTGTTAAAATTCTCTTGATTTGATCTTTGGCTTCCTTTCATCCTTTTAGTAAGGATATACCCTTTCGTGAGTGCTCAAACGATCAGTTATAGCAGGCAGGCAAAACAAAGCACAGGCGAACCCGGCATCTGTTCAATTATCTAAATAAAATATAGTAAAAAGGGATTGACCTGCCTGTTTAGGCAATGAGCGAAAGGGGCGATATGTAAACTTGCTCTGTCATGATTCCTCGATATTTAAAGGGTTACTTAATAAGGAATTGGCTGCAAATATATAAATAATTGTGAGGCAAGAGAAAATAAAAAAGACCTGCCATGTAGGGCAGGTCTTTTTCAATATTAATTAACCGATGGTTTCTTATGCAGATGCAATTGATAAAGGTGCTGCATCAGCTCTTTTGGCCGGTCTGTTTGCAGCACGGTTGCGCCATGTGCCAATAACCAATCCCAGCTGTCTTTGGTATTGCCTTCTTCAACGGCAAGGTCATCATCGTGCCCTGCGTTAAGTGACGCCCAAAGCGAGTTTAGCCAAACCTTTGCGCCGGTCTGCGTGATAAATCTATTATCCTTTAAGATTGATGAAGTATCGCTTTTAAAGTTCATTTCAAAAGCCCAGGGTTTCATGTTCTTCAGGTATTCGTTGATCACCATGCGGGCATCCGGTTTATCTAAGTTTACAACCGGCATATAAACTATACTATCTATAAGTGTTCCATACCGTGCTTTAAGTATAGGGTAGGTTACCTCGGCCTTAAAGATAGCCTGTTTAAGTGTACCTGTTTCTTTAAGCACAGCGTAAGCTTCGCGATAGTAGGCATAACTTTTATCAAGATTAACCCTCACAGGCTTACCTTTTAAGGCCAGCATTACTTCCTTAAATGTAGGAATGGTGTTTCGTGTAACACGGCCGAGACCGTTCTTAAGTCCGAATTTTTTGATCTCCTCCAAAGTATAGTCAGATGGTTTGCCTTTTCCGTTGGTGGTACGGTCAATAGTTTGATCGTGCATAATTACCAGTACGCCGTCTTCGGTAAGGTTAAGATCCAGTTCTACAATATCAACCCCCATTGCTGCGGCAGATACAAAACCGCGTAAAGAGTTTTCGGGGTTATTGCGCCAATCGCCCCGGTGGGCAGTTACTAATACTTTGTTTTGTGCAAATGTTTGGACTGACGCGAGGCATAAAGTTAGAAGGGCCAGTTTAAATTTCATCATTTGTAAAATTAAAAAGGGGGACTTGTAATCCCCCTGAATATATTATTTATAACCCGGGTTTTGGTACATTTTATCCGGGTTCAACTTGTACTCGTCAAACGGAATTGGGAAATATCTGTCTTTGGTACTAAAGTTAGCCAGCTTGGCTATGCCAAAATTAGCCTGACTTTTTGATTTAAAGAAGGCAACCAATTCATCAGTACTAAACGTGCGTAAAAGATCAAACCAGCGGTGATGCTCAAAAGCAAGCTCAACGCGGCGCTCGTGCAGGATAGCCAAACGCAGGTTAGGATACTTTGAAGCATACGTAGCGTTGTTTAGCGATGTAGCGTAATCCGGCATGCCTGCACGTACGCGTACCATGTTCAGGTAGCTGATAGCACCTCCTGTATCGCCCAGGTAATTGCTTACTTCGGCAAGCATCAGTATCACATCGGCATAGCGTATCAATATCCAGTCGTTACCGCCATAGCCAAGGTTTGAAGCGCCTGGACTTGCATCTCTGAATTTGGTGATGAAGTAATCCTTAACAATAGGGTCATTTGCAAACTTTACAGAGAATGCCATACGCGGGTCGTTAGCTTCGTAATCTTTGATCAGATCCGGCGTTACGTTACCGCCTACACCTGACGACGTTACCAACGAGTTGATGTTTTCTCCCTTAGCCTGGTTGTTAGCTGCAATTGAAGAGCTATAAGTAGGGTCTCCCTGTTTATTAACTATTTGCCAGATGATCTCCTGGTTAGTTGCCTTTTTGGTAACATCAAAAACATCTGCATAAGGGATGGTAGTAAGCGCGCCAAACTTGCGCACGTTATAAGCTGCAAGCAGATAGTTTTTTGCGTTATTAAGATTTGTGGCACGGTTTGCCTGGTCCTGGGTGGTTGCCATGGTGAGGTACACTTGTCCCAGTGTTGCATTGATGGCGGCTTTAGAAGCGCGGCCCAGGCCGGTGCCTGATTGCAGATCGGGCAGGTTGCTATTCAGTGCATCCTTAAGATCGGCAACAATCTGGTCATAAACTTTGGCTTCTTTCTCGCGGAAAGTATTTGCCGGAACGTCTGCATAACTCAGTTGTTTGGTAACCAACGGAACATCACCCCACATGCGAACCAGGTGGAAATACATTACCGCTCTTAAAAACTTCGCCTCGGCAATATATTGTTGCTTTTGCGCCGGATCGCTAAAAGTTACCTGGTCAATGTTGCTTAGTACAACGTTAGCACGAGAGATAGTGCCGTAAATTGACACCCAGTGGCTTTTAAGGTAAGTATTACTTGGCAGGATAGAGAAATCGCCAAACTGGAAAGGCTCGCCAGCGTTAGACTGGTTGTCATTTCGGCCGGTGTCATCAGAACGCTCGTCGGTCCACAAGCCGCTGTTCTCTCCAATATTGTTACTGCTGCGCAGTGATTGATAAATACCATTCACTGCTGAAAGAACATCAGACGGAGAGCGGAAACTCTCATCAAGTTCTATAGCGTTTGGATTTTTTTGATCCAGGAAATCTTTTTTACATGAGGGCATAGACAGGGCCAATAGGGCTGCGCTCATGGATATGATAATATTCTTTTTCATTTCTGTTATCATTTAAAATTAGAATGAAGCCCTTAAGCCAAGGTTGTATGAGCGCACAAGCGGGTAAACACCATAATCAATACCCGGCGCAAGGTTTGGTGGCTGGGTGTTGTTTGATGCACCGCTGCTAAAGTTGTAGTCAACCTCAGGGTTGTAGCCTTTGTATTTGGTAATGGTAAAGGCGTTAACTACGGAGCTATAAATCCTTAAGTTGCTCATGCCAATTTTGCCGGCAATGTTCTTTGGCAGGGTGTAACCAACGGTGATGTTGTTACAACGCAGGAACGATCCGTCCTGCAGATAAAAGGTTGATAAACGGGTACTGTTACTTTGCGTACCTGCGCGTGATGCACGGTAAACCGTACCATCACCAGGGTTAGCAGCATTGCGGTAACGCTGTGCAACATCGGCGTACTGGTTGCCGGATCCTTCCATATTGTACAGATAGTAATCTTGTCCATCCAACACCTTATTGCCTTGTGAGCCGTTGAATGATGCACTCAGGTCAAACTTTTTGTAAGAAGTATTAAGCGCGAAGCCGTACGTGAAATTTGGGTAAGGGTTACCAATAACCGTTTTATCAGCGTCGTTAACCACGCCATCGCCATTAGTGTCCTGGAAATAAAGATCGCCAACGTGCAGCGGGTTTGATTGTGATGCTGATGGCGCAACTTTGTTGATGTTCTCAGGCGTAACCATGCCGGCTACTTTAAAGCCGTAGAACATACCAACAGGCTGCCCTTGCTGGGTAATGTTGGTTAAGTAAGAGCGTTCTGCACCATTAATGATAATGGTGTTTCCGCCGCTAAGCTTGGTTACTTTGTTGCGGTTTATAGATATGTTACCGCTTAAATTCAGGTTGAAGTCCTGGCTGCTTATCAAACGACCGTCCAATTGGAGATCTAAACCGGTGTTACGTATCTCACCATTCTTTAAATTGGTAAGGATAGTAGTAGCGCCTGATATGGCAGAGATTGGCTGGTAGTATAAAAGGTTGTACGACTTACTTAAATAGTAGTTAGCAATCACCGATAAACGGCCCTTTAGCAATCCAAACTCGGCCCCAAAGTTGTACTGAGAGGTAGATTCCCAGCTAAGGTTAGGGTCTGTTAAGCCGTTAGGGTAAGTTGCTGAAGCAACAGAACCAGGTGAACCAAATACTACACCGGTAGGGTTTGATAACGTTTGCAGGTAAGCATAGTTAGGGATATTGTAGTTGCCGCTTAAACCCCAGCTCGCCCGCAATTTTACGGTAGATTGTTCGCCTAACAAATTGTTATAAAAATCTTCCTCAGAAAGCGTCCAACCGGCTGCTACTGATGGGAAGTAACCATACTTGTTATTGGTACCAAAACGCGCCGAGCCATCAGCCCTGAATGAACCGGTTAGGAAATATTTACCGGCATAGTTATAAGCGACGCGGCTAAAATATGATAACAGCGTAGTTGTTGATTTACCGGTATTGTTGTTAAGTGTAAAGAAAGCAGCATCAGCACCCTTACCTGTTATCTCAGGCACGTTATCGTTTTGGAAGCCTTTTGCAGTTACACTCAAAACATCACCGGTAGTTTTTTGGATGGTATAACCTGCCAATGCATCTATCCTGTGTTTGCCAAACTGTTTGTTATAGTTTAAGGTAAACTCGGCCAGTTGGTCGTTAATGGTTGTGGTTTGAGCTGTTGCAGTTGCTGCAGCAATTGCCTGTGGCGATCCCGGAGGGTTTGCGCCGCTGCTAAGCGTGGTTGGCAAATAGTAATCGTATTTTTCGTTGTAGGTATTGGTACCCAGGTTGGCCTTAAAGGTAAGCGCATCTATAATTTTATAGCTTGCAGCTGCGTTCACGTTTGTGCGGTAGCCTTTCCTGCTTATTTTCGTGCGGGTTGCCAAAGCAACCGGGTTTTCTATGCTTTGATAACCATAAGCTGATGATTCTGCCGCGGCCCTGTTAGTAGCCAAAGAGCCATCTGCATTATAAGCCGGGAAGTAAGGCATATAAATAAGCGCACCAAGGATAGGGCCATGGTCAAAACGGCCTTCCTGGGTTTCGCGGTTATAGTTTTGCGTGTACGATACGTTTGCTGTAACGTGCAATCTTTTGTTAATGTCAGATTCTATATTAGAACGGAAGTTATAACGCTCCTGGCCTGATGCTACAATGATACCCGGCTGGTTCTGGTAAGCGCCGCTAACATAATAACGGGTTGCGTTTGTACCGCCGGAGAATGCTAAGGTATGTTTCTGGAAAAGCGTATTGCGATACAACTCATCCTGCCAATCGGTATTTACGGTTTGGTGGATAAGCGATTGCGTTGGGAAATCGTAAATGTAAGTAGGGATCTGCACGCTACCGGCATTACCAACATTGGCTACCCGGGTAGCATTAACATCAGAGTACATGGCATCGTTCCAAACGTGGCCTGTATTCTGCCAAAGGTCTTTGTAAGCATTGTTTCGGCCATCAATAACCAATTGGGCAAACTGGTCTGAGTTAAGCAGCTTTACTTTTTTAGCAAGCTGATCGCTGCCCACCTGAACATCGTATTCAAATTTGCTTTGACCTGCCTTACCGCGTTTGGTAGTAATGATCACTACACCGCCTGCAGCTCTTGAACCATATATAGCGGCAGACGCAGCATCCTTCAATATGTCTATAGATTCAACATCTTCGGGGTTGATGTAAACATCATTATTGGCAGGGTATCCGTCAATAACGTATAATGGATCTGAACTGGCGTTGAATGACCCCACACCTCTTACACGTATTTTGGTGGTTTGGTAAGGTGCGCCGCTGGTTTGTGCTACCTGCACGCCGGCAACTTTACCCACCAGGGCCTGGCCAAGCGTTGGTGCAGCAAGGTTAAGCTCGCTTGCTTTTACGCTGGATATAGCACCCGTAACATCACTCTTGCGCATGGTTTGGTAACCAATAGCAACAACCTCGTTAAGCATGTTAGCCTGCGGGGCAAGTTTAATGCGTAGTGCCTTGCCATCATAAGTAACTTCCTGGTTGATGTAACCGATAAAGCTGAAAACAAGCACAGCACCTCTATCAGCATTAATAGAGAAACGTCCCTGCGCATCAGTGCTGGTGGCAATGGTGGTATTTTTTACTTTTACGGTAACGCCCGGCAAGGGCTGGTTAGTTTCGTCTAACACGGTACCGGTTATGGTTTCAAAAGCCGGGGTTTTAGTGGATGCCTTTATGGCAAAAGCGGGTATAGCAAACATCATCAGCATAACTACGGTTATACCGGCAAATGCCTGCTTCAAAAGATTGACAGTAATCTTTTTTTGCATACATTTAATTATTAATTGTTAAAAGACTTGTAGTGTAAGTTGATTGGCAAGTGATCACTTGAACCGGACAATTGTTGGCGCAACTCCGGTTTTTGTGTTTTATAGCCTGTGATTAATACGGTTAGAAGAAGTGTTACATAGGCAATGTGTTTAACAATTTTGGAATAAGTAAACAAAGAGTTAGCTGAAATAGCAAACGAAGGGGTGTGCTGTTGCTATAATGGCAACAAAGCTACCGCCGCTGTCTTAACAAAACAGCGCTAATAGATTAATTTTCTGTTAAGAAAAAGGGTGTTTACCAACTCGTGTTGGTGTAATTAACGTTGTTTTTGCGGGAGGATGTTACTGCAATACCTTTGCTCCCATCAATAAAAGTGAAGCCTTCAAGTTCATCCTGGCGGCTATCAATGTCAATCTGTTTGATAACCTGCATGGTACCTGTATCTACAGACTTTTTAAGATCCACATAGGTTAAGCGCCATTTGCGGCCTTCTATCTGGTTTTGTGTTAATATCAGAATACCCTTTTTTGCAACCCAATGCAGGTTTTGTACCCATGGCGAGCAAGTGAATTTTTTGTACAGCACGCCCGGCTCAGATGTTTTGGTGCAACGGGCAAGTTTTTCAGGGTCATACAAACGCACCTCGTTGCCTTTGTTGCCGTAGTCGGCGGTGGCTACATACCATTTGTTGTTATATTTCACATATTCCGGGCGGGTCCCCTGTATGCAAGCATCATCTTCAATAGTGCTGATGAGATTGCCATCCAGCGTGCCGGTCTTTTGCAAACCGGGCCAGTTTACGAGGTATATCACAGCTTTCCACTGCGTACCTTCTTTATTTAACCGGATAGAGTTGCCTATGAAAACTTTGTCGCTGCCATTATAAGCTATTCCCGTAGGGTGGCCAATAACGTCCTGTCCGTTTTGGGTAAGTTTATATTCCTTGTTGATATATCTCAGGCTATCTTTTTCCCATTTAAACTCGCGTATCATGCCTACCTCTCGGTCTCCGTATAAGAAAATACGACCATTTTGGTTTGATGCCCCCTGGCATGCCCCTAATGAATCTACGGTAGTTTCCCGGATGATAGTTGTATCAATACCTTTTATGATAAAGGCGCTTGATAACCCGGCGACAAGCAATGCGGCTGCAGCAAGTTTAAATTTCATAATAATATTTTATGGATCCAAAGGTTCATCGGCATCAATTTGCAGCGAGCTGATGGATGGATAAAATTCAAGTGAGGTTTCAGATAAGCGCCTGCCCAATTTGTAAGGCAGATATTTCAGCTCCTGTATACAGCGCTTATCCATTTTCTCTATAAAATCGTTCTGGTATTTGTCGGTTATAATAAGCCCCGGCTTACTGAAAGGCATGCCGTACCTGAAAACCAAACGGGCATCATTACGCAGGTTGGTGGTTGTGTGGCGGGCATGTGGATCAATAATAACCGCGCTGGCAGGCAGGTGGAGCGTGTTGATCATGTAGTGGCGCATCTCAACTGCTTCGTTGTTTTTGGTTTTAAAAGGATGCACGCTTCCGCCTGATACTACTACAAAGGGAGCCTTACCTGCAAAGTACTCCCGCGCAGCAAAGCGGCAGCGTAACATACCCTCGCCACTCAGCGGGGTAGTCAAATTATCCGGACCTGCACCCGGCACCAATATATGGCTGTAAGGGTAGGCCGCCCATTTTACTGTTTTTACTTTTTGAACGGCAGGCTTGTTTAAACCCGCTGCCATAGGCTCATAGAAGCCGGCATTGTTGCGTTCGTTTATTTCCAGGTAAGTAAGTGCAGCGTGCAGGGGTGCAGCAAAAAATACATCGGCTGGTTTAACGGCGTCAGCAACTTCTGTTGCCGCATCGTACATCAAAGTATAGTAGCTTTTTTTATTCACATCAAAGCTGATGGAATCTATCTGCGGATAATTGGGCTTTTTACCCTCGGCGTACACAGCAATAGTGAAATTAATAGCCGAGGCGTCTTGCTGCCAGGCCTTTATTAAAAGGTTTGCCGGCGTTTCATCTTTATAAAGGTTATAGCAGCCAGATGGAATGAGATGTTGCTTTACCAGCCTGTCCAAAGCATTACCGGTTTTGTACAGCGCACCTAAGCGTCGGCTTACCAGGTCTATTTCTTCGTTACTGAACTTGAGTGTGGCAGGCAGGCAAAGTCCGTCTTTACAAGTTTTCATGCCGTTCTTTAACGCATCTGTTTTTGCTTTGGCAAGGGTGGCAAGCTCTTTATCGGAGGTAAGAATCGCCTTAGCTTGCTTGTCATTTTCTATCAGCGTTAGCAGATAATAGTTTTTTGATTTTACCCAGCTGCCGCCGTCAACCAGTTTATAACCGGCTACAGCGCCATAAAACTGCGCATGGGTAGCGTTAGCAATAAAAAAAAGCGAAACAATGAGAAAGATCTTTTTCACAGGATAAAGAATTATGACAAAATAACCCGGGCGCAGTTAAATAATTGTTACTGCCGCATTACTATCGTATTATGTAATACAGATGTTACGGATATTAAAAAGGGGAAGAGGAAATTACAAAAACTTACCCAACAGAAAACCAATGATAAGCGCAACTGCAATGGCTGCCCAGCTGATGTAGAGTGTAAGTTTGGATTGATCTGCCTTTTTCTGCAGATCGCGTATTTGCGACTCGTTTGATAACTTGAGGTTTTGCAAGCGCATGTTTTGCTGCTGCAATTTTGCTAATGTACCCCCAACTTCAACAGGCTTTTGCTGCTCTTTTCGGTACAGCGCCAGGAAACCTCCCGATTTGATGAGTTTCTCGCCCTTGGGTTTCAATATCACCTTTTGAGGAATATCATAAGGGCCGTGTTCTCCGGTGACTTTGATCAACTCTTCGCGCAGCAATATCTGTATCATGGAAAATGCAGCGGCTTCATCCCCGTCAAAAAGGATCATCACCTGGTCGCGGGTAAGGCTGTCCGGAACGCCAAAGGCTTCCAGCAGGGCATCAAGCATTTCACATTCAAACTCATTCAGATCAGTCATCCTTACAAATTTCGTAATAATTCTGCATTGATAAATATAAAATATTATTCAACATGTCACTACGGGCAATTGAGCGGTAATCTCAACGCTGCAGACACGCTTGATCTTCCTGTGAGATGCCCCGTAGTCCCTATAGCCGTCGGTACTCCTCGCCATGAAATATTTTAAATGTCCTCTCGCAAAGATAAGCTGTAGATTTCCTTTACACCTTAACAAAAAGATTACCCTTAACCTTTAGCATCCTCGGCATAAAAAACTAAATTTGCTGCCCTAAAACATACTATCGTTATGAGTTTCAGAACCGAACATGATACCATGGGCGCGGTACAGGTGCCGGCCGATAAATATTGGGGTGCGCAAACAGAGCGTTCTCGTAACAACTTTAAAATTGGACCGGAAGCTTCCATGCCGAAGGAAATTATAGAAGCCTTTGCTTACCTGAAAAAAGCAGCAGCTTACACCAATACTGACCTGGGCGTATTGCCTGCCGAAAAGCGCGACCTGATAGGCCAGGTTTGTGATGAGATATTAACCGGTGCTTTAGACGCGGAGTTTCCGCTGGTGATCTGGCAAACAGGTTCGGGCACACAATCAAACATGAACGTTAACGAGGTGGTAGCCAACCGTGCACATGTGCTGCAAGGCAACAAATTGGGCGAGGGCAAAACCTTTATTCACCCAAATGATGACGTGAACAAATCACAATCATCAAACGATACATACCCAACTGCTATGCACATTGCTGCATATAAGATATTGATGGATGTAACCATTCCGGGGGTTGAGAAATTACGTGATACCTTACATGCAAAAGCGGAAGCTTTTAAAAACGTGGTTAAGATAGGCCGTACCCACCTGATGGATGCAACGCCGCTTACACTGGGCCAGGAATTTTCAGGTTATGTATCTCAACTTAACCATGGCCTTAAAGCTTTACGCAACACTTTGGATCACCTTAGCGAATTGGCTTTGGGTGGTACTGCGGTAGGTACCGGTATTAACACACCGCAAGGCTATGATGTTAAAGTGGCTGAGTACATTGCAAAGTTCACTAACCTGCCATTTATTACTGCTGAAAATAAATTTGAAGCATTGGCTGCGCATGATGCCATTGTAGAAAGCCACGGCGCTTTAAAGCAAATTGCAGTATCGTTAATGAAGATTGCCAACGATATCCGTATGCTGGCATCTGGTCCGCGTTCCGGTATCGGCGAGATCCATATTCCGGATAACGAACCGGGCTCATCTATTATGCCGGGTAAGGTAAACCCAACCCAAAACGAAGCTGTTACGATGGTTGCTGCCCAGGTAATGGGTAACGATGTGGCTATCTCTATTGGCGGCTCAAACGGTCATTATGAGCTAAACGTGTTTAAGCCGGTAATGGCTGCAAACTTCCTGCAATCTGCACGCTTAATTGGCGATGCATGTGTGTCGTTTACAGATCATTGTGCTGCAGGGATTGAGCCGAATTACGAGGGTATTAAAAAACACCTTGAAAATTCTTTGATGCTGGTTACGGCACTTAACCCGCATATTGGGTACGATAATGCTGCTAAAATTGCCAAGACTGCCCTTAAAGAAGGCACATCATTACGCGAGGCCGCCATTGGCCTTGGCTTATTGACCAACGAGCAGTTTGACCAATGGGTACGCCCTGAAAATATGATTGGTAGCTTAAAATAGCCCCCCGCCTCCCTGAAGGGGGAGTAGAATTTTTGGCCTCTTCCCTTTTACGGAAGAGGCTTTTGAATTATCAGAATACGGTTTATGAAAAAGCCTTCCGCCTTTTACCTTTCGGCTTTAACCTTCATCAGGAATGTCATGGTGAGCCTGTCGAACCATCACGGGCCGGGCCAACGCGCTACCCCGCAAAAAGCTAAGGGCGACGGACTGTTCGCTTGCGTTCTAAAACCTTTAGCCCTTTACCTTTTACCTTTCACCGTACTAACATCTGCCTGCAAATTTAACCCCGATACACAAACGCCGGGGCAAGCCTACCTGCAGGGTGAGTGGAAGCAGGACAGTGTAACAATGCAGCAACAGTTGGTTAATTATTCTTTATATAACCTTAAGTTTAACTGTGATTCGTTTTTTGTGCGGATAAATACCTTCAGCAAGGCCAACGCCGGTGCAGATAGTTGTACCAAAAGCGGCCATTGGACAGAATACGCCAAAGGTGTTTACGAGCAAAAGAATGATACCCTGCACGTACGCGGCATTTTCTGTAATGCAGATTACAGCTACAAAGACCCATCTGGCTGTTTGCGATCAGGCGTTTACGAAGAATATTTTAAGGTGACGAAAAAAGCAGATTCGTTAGTTCAACTTAGTCCAACATCCGGCGTGTTGCCTATTGATCTGAAGCTGATAAAAAGAAGTACTTGCATCCCAAAACAACTATAAAAATAAATGAAACTTAATTTAATAAAACGTATTGCTTTAGGCCTGGCTTTGTTATACCTGCCGGCGCAAGCTATGGCCTGGGGAACTAACGGCCACCGTATTTGCGGACAAATTGCCGATAGCTACCTAACACCAAAAGCCCGTAAAGCCATACAGGCCATCTTAGGTAACGAATCTATCGCCATTACCAGCAACTGGGCGGATTTTATCAAATCAGACCCCAAATACGGCTACCTGTATAACTGGCACTTCATCAACTTGGAAAAGGAAATGACCAATTCTGAATTGCAGGAGCATTTAAAGAACGATACTACAGCTGATGCCTACACAAAGATCAATTACCTTGTAGCCGAACTGAAAAAGAAAACTACCAGTAAAGCAGACAGGCTGCTTGCTTTGCGCATGGTTATCCATATTGTTGAGGATATACACCAGCCTATGCATACCGGCCATTTTGCTGATAAAGGCGGTAACGACATAAAACTAACTTGGTTTAACAACCCAACCAACCTGCACTCGATATGGGATAGCCAGCTGATAGATTTTCAGCAATTGAGCTATACAGAATATGTTGCATGGATAAACCACACCACCCTCGCACAACGCAACGAGTGGCAGAAGGCACCACTGAGCCAATGGATTTTAGAATCAAACCACCTGGCAGCAAAAATTTACGCAGGTGTAAAAGATGGCGACAAGGTGAACGTTTACCGTTACAATTTCGATTACATAGGTACGCTTAACGAGCAATTGGTTAAAGGCGGCGTAAGGCTTGCCGGGTTACTTAACCAGATATTCGGATAACAAAAAAGGAGAGCTAAACGGCTCTCCTTTTTTGTTGCTACCAGATCTTCACCCGTTTATCCGGGTCTATCCACATTTTGTCGCCTTTCTTTACACCAAACGCTTCGTAAAACTCAGGCACATCGCTGAACGGGCCATTCACCCGCAAGAAGTTTGGCGAATGCACATCCGTAAGTATCTGGTTTGATAGGGTTTCTTTGCGGCTGTGGCCTAACCAGCCCAAGGCATAACCTAAAAAGTAACGCTGTACCGGTGTTAAGCCATTAATGGTTTTGCCTTCTTTGTATTGTTTGGTCTTTTTAAAAGCATCAAGGCCGATGACTATACCGCCCAGGTCGGCAATGTTTTCGCCGAGGGTTGCCTTGCCGTTCACATGCAGGTCGTTCACCTTATAGCCGTTAAACTGTTTCACCAGCATATCGGCACGTGTTGCAAATTTGGCGGAGTCCTGCGGTGTCCACCAAGGTTTAAGGTTTCCTTTTTCATCAAACTGACGGCCTTCATCGTCAAAGCCGTGGGTTATCTCGTGGCCAATGGTTGATGCAGCGCCGTAGCCGTAAACCACCGCATCATCAATTTTATCGTCGGCAGTGCCCGGTATCGTAAATATGGCTGCCGGCAGCACTATCTCGTTATTAGATGGGTTGTAATAAGCGTTGTAGGTTTGCGGAGTCATGCCCCATTCTGTACGGTCAACAGGTTTGCCCAGTTTGCTCGCGTTAAACTTGCGGTCAAACTGTGCGCTGTTCATGATGTTTTGCACGTACTTGTGCTTATCTATCTCAAGGCCCGAGTAATTGCGCCAGTGATCAGGATAGCCTACTTTTGGATAAACTTTGGCCAGCTTCTCATAAGCGCGTTTTTTTGTAGCAGGGCTCATCCAGTCGAGTTTATCAATGTGATCTTTAAACGAAGTACGCACCGCCTCAACCATCTCCTCATAACGCTTCTTAGTTTTCTCCGGGAAATATTCTTTCACAAATATCTGCCCTAAAACTTCGCCCATAACAGCTTCCTCAACATCCAATACGCGTTTCCAGCGAGGTAATTGTTCTTTTTTGCCTGATATTACAGTGCCATAAAAACGAAAGTTCTCATCAGCAACAGCCTTATTAAGGTAAGGGCTAAATTCCTCAAGCAGGTTTTTGCGAAGGTAATTTTTCCAATCGTCAAGGCTAAATTTGGTAAGCGCAGCATTTACAGCGCGCAGATACTCCGGCTGGCCAACGATAACCGAATCCACTTTCTCATAGTAAGCTTTATCAAAGGTTGCCTTCCAATCTACCAGCGGAGATAATTTGCTTAAGCTGGCCAGCGGCATTTTGTTATAGTTATGGTAAGGGTCGCGCAGGTCCTGTAAAGTCCTGGAGCTGTCGGCCAGGAACTTTTCTATAGCATAGGTTTGCTGCGCTGCCTTTTTAGCCGCCTCGTTGTTATTACCTAAGAAATTGAATAACGCAGGAAGGTGCTTTTGCTGGTAATCATTACGCACTGCTGCGGTGTGCTCGTCGTTTTTTAAATAATAGTCGCGGTTGGGCAGCCCAATACCGGTTTGGTAAAGCTGCAGCATCATCTTCTCACTGTTGCGCTCGTCCTGTCCGGCGTAAGCGCCTATCGGCGTGTTTACGCCTATGGTAAGTAAGGTGGCGAAGGCATCAACCAGGCTTTTGGTATCTTTTATTGCGTCTATCCTGGCGAGCTGCTCTTTCAACGGTGATAAGCCCAATTTCTCTATGGTAGCAGTATCCATACCGCTGTAATAGAAATCGCCTATTTTTTGCGTGTTGGTGCCTTTGGCTGCATTGGCCTTCATGGCATCCTCGTTTATCTTACGCATCTTGTTACGCAGATCTTCCTGTACCATGTTAAAGATGCTCCAGGCCGAATAAGCGGCAGGTATCGGATGCTCCTTCAGCCAGGTGCCATTCGCATATTTAAAAAAGTCATCTCCAGGCTTTACGCTTTTATCTATGTTATGGATAACAACATCATTTTGTTCGTAAACCTTTTGCTGGTTATCGCAGGCGCTAAGCGCTAACAAAGCAACTGCCGTGGCGGCAAGCTTACTTCTGTTCAATTTTATAGGCATTTTCTTAATTTGTATTAAAATAGGTACAGCAAGTGTATGGTATAATAGATAAGTCTCAATAAATAGACGCCAATTTTCAGGATTTTTGTCCATCTCAAGGGTTCGCTAAAAGTAGCTACAAAATTTTTTAACTCAAAAAACATCACATTAAAAGTTGAGCGCGCAACAGTTAAGCAATTTATGTTTAAACAGGTAATACCCCTTTAACAGGTTAGTATTCAATGATAATCGATTTATTTGGTAGACTTTTAAACCCCGGTATTCCTAAAATGAATAACCAATCGTGTTTATAGCTACTGTTAGCAAAGCCCTGCATAGGTTTTTATGGCCTGGTGTTTGTTAAAAGCTAAACGGTCCTGCATACATCTTTGAAAAATATTTCATCTACCTGTGAAAAATTCTTTGAGTTGAAGGGCTTTATTTTGAATTCTCAGGCGCCCAAGTTGAGATGAATATGTTCTTTTATTTTGGGTTTAATCAATAGTTTAAATTAATTAGGGGAAAAGGGAGCTTCAAAAGAGCTCTCTTTTTTTGTGCTTACCTTTTTGCTATGCATGCATAACACTATATTTACATATGCATTTTGAACTAACCGAAGAACAGAAAATGATACGCCAGGCGGCGCGTGATTTTGCACAAACCGAATTGAAACCCGGCGTTATAGAACGCGACGAGCACCAGAAATTTCCTGCCGAACAAATTAAAAAGCTTGGTGAGTTAGGGTTTATGGGTATGATGGTATCGCCGCAATACGGCGGCAGCGGCATGGATGCAATATCTTATTCGCTTGTGATGGAGGAACTTTCTAAGGTTGATGCATCGGCCTCTGTTGTGATATCTGTAAACAACTCTCTTGTTTGTTATGGCCTGGAGAAATATGGCAGCGAAGAACAAAAACAAAAATACCTTGTGCCGCTTGCAACGGGCGAAGTAATAGGTGCTTTTTGCTTAAGTGAACCCGAGGCTGGTTCTGATGCGACATCGCAGCGTACTACGGCTATTGATATGGGCGACCATTATTTACTTAACGGTACCAAAAACTGGATCACTAACGGTAATTCGGCCTCTACCTATATTGTTATGGCACAAACCGATGCCAGCAAAAAACACCGCGGTATAAATGCGCTGATAGTAGAGAAAGGTATGGAAGGCTTTACCATTGGCCTCAAGGAAAATAAAATGGGCATCCGTGGGTCTGATACACATTCATTGATGTTCAGTGATGTGAAGATCCCCAAAGAGAACCGTATAGGGGAAGAGGGCTTCGGTTTTAAGTTCGCGATGGCTACTCTTGAAGGTGGCCGTATCGGTATCGCTTCACAAGCCCTGGGTATTGCTGCAGGTGCTTACGAGTTATCTGTACAGTATGCGAAAGAGCGGCAATCTTTCGGTAAGCCACTTGCCGATCACCAGGCCATTCAGTTTAAACTTGCAGACATGGCCACTGAGATAGATGCAGCCCGTTTGCTTTGCCACCGTGCGGCATGGCTAAAAGACAATGGCCAGCCCTACGCACAAGCCGCGGCAATGGCCAAATTATTTGCATCAGAAACCGCGATGCGCACTACTGTTGAGGCAGTGCAGATACATGGCGGATACGGATATGTTAAGGAATACCACGTTGAAAGATTGATGCGCGATGCCAAGATCACACAGATATATGAGGGTACATCAGAAATTCAGCGTATTGTAATATCACGTGAAGTGTTGAAATAGTTTAACTGAATTTGCTACTTTTGAAAAGTATACAAATTTAGTAGACTTTTTTCGACCATGATCAAAAAGATATTCACCAGCGCAGCGTTTGTAGCTGCGTTGTTTCAAATAAGCGTTGCGCAAACCAAAATACAAACCGGCGTTTGGCGCGGGGTACTTAAAACCGCCTCGGCGAACGAGATCCCTTTCAACTTTGATGTTACTACCACCGGGAACAGCCAACAGCTCTACATCATCAATAGTACAGAGCGCTTTAAGGTTACAGATTTAAAAACCAAAGGCGATTCGGTACTGATCAAAATGCCTTTGTTTGACTCAGAGTTTAAGCTTGTCCGCAAAGGAAAGCAACTGGTTGGCCAATACATTAAACATTTGGGTGAGAAAGATGTTCCCATGGACTTTGTTGCTACGCCCGGCCAAAAGTGGCGTTTCTTTGACAACCCCGCCAGAGCTGATAGAAATGTGAGCGGCCGCTGGTCGGCAATTATTGGAGAAGGCGATGGCCGCGACACCACCGTTGGTGAGTTTAAACAAACCGGCCAAAAGGTTACCGGTACATTTTTAACCACCACAGGCGACTATCGTTTTCTGGAGGGTACTGTAAATGGCGATAGCCTTTACCTATCCTGCTTTGATGGCGGGCATGCTTTTCTATTTAAAGCTAACATTACAGATAATAATACCATCACCAGCGGGCAGTTCTATTCAGGCCTAACAGGCAAAACTGCCTGGACAGCAGTACGTAATGAGAATGCTAAGTTGCCCGATGCATACTCTTTAACAGCACTTAAGCCGGGTTATAAAAAGATAGATTTTACATTTAAAGATCTTAGCGGAAAGCCGGTATCATTAAGTGATGCCCGTTTTAAAAACAAAGTGGTGATACTGCAGATAATGGGGTCATGGTGCCCTAACTGTATGGATGAGACCGCTTATATGGTAAACTACTACAAAAAGTATCACAGTCGTGGGGTAGAGGTTGTTGGTTTGGCTTACGAGCGCACCAAAGATTTTGCAAAATCTCAAAAAGCCGTTACCCAGATCAAAAACCGCTTTAACGTGCAGTATCCATTATTAATAACAGGTTACACCAGCAACAAAGAAGAAACTGCCAAAAGCCTGCCTGCACTTACCAAAGTAGTTGGCTTCCCTACTACGATCATTATTGATAAAAAAGGCAACGTACGTAAGATCCATACAGGCTTTAACGGCCCGGGCACAGGTAAGCACTACACCGAGTTTATAGCTGAGTTTGAAAAACTAACTGATGACCTGCTTGCAGAGAAATAGGCAAGATTTTGTTAAAACAATTTTCAAACAAAGCTGTATTAGGTATCAACTTGTTACTTTGTTGTGCTTTTAATGTAGGATTAATTACAATTAATCCTTCGCCGCTGCACAGCGCTTTTTGTAACATTGCGCAAATACTGATACTTGACAGCCTCTGCCAAAAAGATACTCTCGTACCTGCTTAAAGCATCTATACTTGTTTTAACGGTTCTGTTCGTCTATAATAAACTGCTCACTAAGAACGATAGTTTGCAACAGTTTAAGGTGTTAACATCTGCTATCGGCAGAAACCAGGTGATATATACCATGGCAGTTGTAGTATTGCTGATGGTGGTTAACTGGTTGCTTGAGAGTTTTAAGTGGCAATATCTCGCCAGGAAATTAACGTCTATTACTTTATGGCAAGCTGTAGAGGCAGTTTTCTGCGGCCTTTCATGGGCTATATTTACCCCTAACCGCATTGGTGAATATGGTGGCCGCGTAATGTTTTTGCCAAACCGTAAGCGTATACATGGTGTATTTGCTATGGCTGTTGGGGCATTTGCTCAAAATGTGATAACCAACCTGGTGGGTATTTTGGCCTCACTATGGTTTGTATGGCATTTTCTTGACTGGAACATTTGGTTATTTGTGGGCGTTGCGGTTATCTCTATCACTTTCCTTGCCGTATTCCTGATGTTATACTTTAAGATAGGCACACTGATAAGCTGGCTGGATAAGATCAGCTTCCTCAAAAAATTCCGCCGTTTTTTTGACATCATGGGGCGGTATAATAAAGATGAACTGCTAAAGGTATTTGGCTATAGCCTTGCCCGTTTCTTTGTGTTCTCGTTCCAATATTATTTGGTTATTCATTTGCTGTTGCCTACCCTGCCGTTCTTTGAAATGATGATGACGGTAATGGTTTTCATATTTATCCAGTCGGCCATGCCATCGCTTGATCTGCTGGATATAGGCGTGCGCAGCTTTACGGCCATGCATTTATTTTTGTATATAACCAACCAGCAAATTGCTATTATTGCAGCGGTATCTTCTATCTGGCTTATCAACCTGATCATACCTGCCATTATCGGTTCTGTATTCGTATTTAAATTGAGATTCTTTGATCGTACTGCATAGTTCTGTTTCCTTATTGCTGACAGCCTTGTACCTGTTAGTAGTTGCTTACCTGATAAAAGGATGGGCAGCTTTAAAGCGCACCAAGCTTGATGGTGCACCGCTGCAAACACCCATAACCGTACTCATTGCAGCACGTAATGAAGCTGAGCGTATCCATTTAACCATTGAGGATATACTTGATCAGGATTATCCTAAACATCTAACAGAGATCATCATTGTTGATGACCACTCTACAGATGATACGGCCAATATTATCCGCAGTTATGCAGACCGTGGCGTAAAGCTGCTGCAGCTTAATGAAGACAAACCACTCAATTCTTATAAAAAGAAAGCCATTGCCGAAGCGATAAGCCAGTCGACCGGAGACCTGATGATATGTACCGATGCCGACTGCCGGATGGGTACCAAATGGTTATCTACTGTAGTGGCCTATTATGAAACTGAAAAGCCTGTAATGATCTCGTCGCCGGTTACCTATTTTGAAGAAACATCATTATTTGAGCGACTGCAGACATTGGAATTTAGTTACCTGATAGGCATCGGGGCTTCATTTATCGGAAACGGAAGGGCATCTACCTGTAACGGGGCCAACTTTGCTTACCGTAAAGACGTGTTTTATGAAGTAGGCGGCTTTAAAGGGATAGATGACCTTGCCTCCGGCGATGATGAACTATTATTGCAAAAAGTGGCAGAAGTATATCCGCATCAGATAGGCTTCCTCAAAAATCAGGAGGCGGTTGTCTACACGCACGCCAAACATACGCTCAACGAATTTTTGCAGCAAAGACGCAGGTGGGCATCAAAATCAACCAGGTATAAAGATAAAAAGGTAGTTGCACTGGCTGTTTGTATCTGGCTGTTTAACCTATCATTATTGGTCAACTTTGCACTTGGTTTCTACAATGTCAATTACATGATATTGTTCCTGGTGCAATTCATGCTCAAATATTTAATTGAGGTAGCATTTTTATTGCCTATTACCGGCTTCTTTAAGCGGCCGCAGCTGGTTTCGTTATTGATCATTCTTGGGCCTATCCACATTTTATATTTCGTATACGTGGGCCTGATGGGCAATACACGCAGATACGCCTGGAAGGGCAGGGTGGTAAGGTAGCGGTGTGATGGTTTAGCATCAATATTTAAAAAATGGGCTTTCGGCCTTTCTAAAATATATTATTTACCTATTTTAGACAGGGTATTAACAAAATGCAAAACAACCAGGCAAGCTCGGGCGAAGACGAACTCATCAGGCTGTTGCTTAAAAGGCAATCGGAGTTAAACTCTTTATTGGAGGTTACCCGTGCTATAAATAAAAATACCCCTACAGCAACACTTTTCCAGATGCTTGAGGTGATCCTGAAAAATTATCTCCAGATAGGCAAATTCAGGTTCATGATTGAGAAAAGTGGTAGTTTTAGCTGTATTGCCAAATATGGTGGTGTTATCGAATCGCCTATTGTACTCAATAATACCTGGAAACAACTCAGCAAACTAAAGGCACCATCATCTTTACGCGACCATGCGGATAAGGTGCTTAATACTTACAATTACTTCATCCCCATCTATCATAAGAATAAGGCACTTGCTTTTGCGCTCATCGGCGATTTTAATATCGCCGACGATATGCTCAGCAATGATCTTAATTTTGTTCAAACGCTTATTAACGTAATTGTGGTAGCGTTGGAGAACAAAAGGCTTTTCCGCGAACGTATTGCAGCCGAGCGCTTTCAGCGCGAGATGGAGCTTGCGGTGGAGGTGCAGAACATGCTGGTGCCTTTACGCGAGCATAAAGAACAGTGTGTTGAAGTGGATGCTAAATACCTGCCTCACCAGGATATCGGCGGTGACTATTACGACTTTTTCCGTCTTAACGAGAATGAGTTTATGTGGTGCGTTGCCGATGTATCAGGCAAGGGAATTTCTGCGGCATTGTTGATGGCCAATTTCCAGGCCAGTCTGCACGGGTTGGTTGCTATTGAAGACGACCTTACAACGGTGGTAGAACGTCTTAATAAGATTGTAATACGTAATACCAAAGGCGAGCGCTTTATCACGTTATTCCTGGCCAAGTATAACGAACGTACGCGCAAACTTTGTTACGTTAACGCCGGGCATAATCCTACCATTTTATATGCCGACGGCGGCGCAGTGCAGTTAAAGCTTGGTACCACTATGATAGGTGCATTTGATGAACTGCCTTTTTTAAATGAAGGCGAAATAGATGTTGATCCGGGAAGCCTTTTATTTAATTACACGGATGGGTTGATGGACCTTGAATCGACCAGTAATAAGAGTTGGGATGAGGACAAGATGATGGAATACGTGATTGATAACGGCCATCTTGACCCTGATGCTTTTAACGAGGGCTTAATGCATCACATTAACAACGTTGTTAAGGGTAAACTTATAGACGACATTACCCTGCTTACCCTTCGCATTACGTGATATTTAGCCAAACAATAGCCCAAATACTTCCTCTATCCGGCCAACCGGTTTTACATCGATAGTATAACGCGAGAGGTCGAGTTTACCCTTATCTTTTGCTGCAGATGGCATATTGTATTTGGAGATAAAGATCTGTTCAAAACCAAGCTTTTGAGCTTCTGCAATGCGTTGCTCTACGCGGTTAACCGCACGAATCTCGCCCGATAGTCCTATCTCACCTGCAAAGCAGACCTTAGCCGAGATCGGGATATCCTCATGTGAAGAAATGATGGCCGCCGCCAATCCCAGATCGATGGCCGGGTCTTCTACACGGATGCCGCCGGTTATGTTCAGGAAAACATCTTTGGCACCCAAACGGAAACCGCAGCGTTTCTCCAATACAGCAAGCAGCATGCTCATACGTTTGGTATCAAAGCCGGTTGCGGTACGTTGGGGTGTGCCGTAAGGCGATGCGCTCACTAAAGCCTGGGTTTCTATCAGCATCGGCCTCATGCCTTCTAATGTGGCCGATATAGTAATACCGCTTAAACCATCCTCGCGCTGCGATAGTAAAATTTCTGATGGGTTGGATACCTCACGCAAACCCTCGCCTTGCATCTCATAAATACCCAATTCAGATGATGAACCAAAACGGTTTTTAATGGTACGCAAAATGCGGTACACATGGTGGCGGTCACCCTCAAACTGCAGAACTGTGTCTACCATGTGTTCCAATATCTTGGGGCCGGCTATCATGCCGTCCTTAGTGATGTGGCCTATCAGGAAAACAGGGGTTGAGGTCTCTTTGGCAAAGCGCAGCAGCTCTGCCGTACACTCCCGCACCTGCGAAACGCTGCCGGGTGTAGACTCCACATGCGCAGAATGCAATGTCTGTATCGAATCTATAACCAGCACATCGGGCTGTAATTCTTCTATCTGCTTAAATATATTTTGGGTAGAAGTTTCTGTCAATATAAAACAGCCTTTTTCGTCTTCAGACTTCAGACTTTTGACTTTTGACTTTTCACTTTCGCGCAAGCGCTCCGCCCTCATTTTTATCTGGTGATCGCTCTCCTCTCCTGATACATACAGTACCTTCACATTCGGCATATTCAAGGCAAGTTGCAGCATCAGGGTTGATTTACCAATGCCCGGCTCACCACCTATCAGCACTAACGAGCCCGCAACAATGCCACCGCCTAAAACACGGTTAAACTCCTTATCAGGTGTAAGCAAGCGATGCTCTTCCCTAAAGGTGATATCTGCTACCTCAACCGGCTTATTGGCGCGCTGCATAGATGTAGAAGCACTATTGGTTTTCCAGGTAGGGACACTTGCGTTACCTTTCTCCAGTATTTCTTCAACAAAAGTATTCCATTGCTGGCAGCTTGGGCACTTGCCCAGCCATTTAGGCGACTCGTAGCCACAGCTCTGGCAGAAATAAGCGATCTTGGTTTTAGCCATGTGTTTGGATGTACAGATATTTTGCCAATAAAATTAGCAAAATAATTTAATATTCACCCCTTGCGTAATGCCGAATTTATTTCGGCATCCGACATGTAGAGCCGTATATTAAGGGAACCAAAAGTTATCACAAACCATGCTCATCAAACCTCCCTATGTCTACATAATGACCAATTCTTATCGAATAACCTTTTATATTGGTGTGATATCAGATCTACGTGCCCGGATTTGGCAATACCTTAACAATGAATGTTCCATTTTTGTTAAGAAACATAGAGTGTTTGATTTGGTGCGTTATGAATCTTTCGAACGCATCACTGATGCAATAGACCGCGAAAGCAATTAAATAATTGACATAAGGATTGGAAAATTAATCCCATAAAGTCGGAAAATCCGAAGATGAAAGATTTGAAACATGAGTTAGATTAGCGCGTTTTACTCAGCGCGTGGGATGCAGAAATAAATTCGGCATGACGTTGGACGCGAGACTATCGTTGCCTCAAACCATATTTTACAATCTCAGCGCGTGGGATGTGAAAAAATTCGGCACATGAGGGGCGAGAACAGTTATTACAAACAAAAAGAGCAGCCATTTCTAAAACGGCTGCTCTTTCCTTCATCTGCATACCCCAATAGTTATTGGGGTAGCACATCAATACTATAGCTTTATTTCTTCGTCCTTACTTGAGAAAAACCTGAATTCGGTTATCTGGTAAGCCGGATTGCTTTTTACCTTTATCCATTGGCCATATTTGAAATACCATTTCATCTGGCGGTTGAATATGCCTTTTTTGATGTAAGCCTCAATGTATGGGTGTACACAAAGCGTAATATTTTTCTCGTTTTGCTCTTCAAGTATGTAATTGAAGTTGTTTTCAATATCATCTAAAAGCAAAATGGTTGGCCGTATGGTGCCCGTACCGTTACAAGTAGGGCAAACCTCGCTGGTAACGATATTCATTTCGGGGCGCACGCGCTGGCGTGTTATCTGCACTAAACCAAATTTGCTCGGTGGCAAAATGGTGTGCTTAGCCCTGTCGTGGCTCATTTCGGCCTTTAAATAATCAAAAAGCTCTTTACGGTTGGTAGGCTTGTGCATGTCAATAAAATCAACAACCACAATACCGCCCATATCGCGCAGGCGCAGCTGGCGTGCAATTTCACGTGCAGCCTCTTTATTCACTTGGAAAGCATTCTCCTCCTGGTTCTCTTTATTGGCAGTACGGTTACCACTATTTACGTCAATAACGTGCAGTGCTTCGGTATGCTCAATAACCAGGTAAGCGCCACCGGCAAGGTTAACAGTTTTGCCAAAGGCAGATTTGATCTGTTTCTCGATACCATGGTGCTCAAATATCACATCCTTGTGCTTGTGCAGGCGTACAATGTTCTCCATCTCCGGGGAGATCTCGTGGATATATGATTTCACCTCTTCATACATACTCTGCTCGTTCACATGAATATGCTGAAAGTCGGGGTTTAAAATATCCCTTAGGATGGTAGATGTACGGCCTATTTCGCCCAAAATCTTCTTAGAAGGTTCTGTGCTGTGCAGCTTGGTTGCAAAGGTTTCCCATTTAGAGATCAGGTCTAACAGGTCCTTTTGCAGTTCCTGCACACCCTTGCCCTCTGATACGGTGCGAATAATAACACCGAAATTTTTGGGCTTAATGCTTTCAACCACCTTACGCAGGCGGTTGCGCTCCGTGTTGCTTTTGATTTTTTTGGAGATAGATATTACCTCAGAAAAAGGCACCAGTACAACATAACGGCCCGCTATTGACAGGTCGGAACTAAGCCTCGGGCCTTTTGTTGAAATAGGCTCTTTGGCTATTTGTACCGGTACAAGCATTCCTTTAGATAACACTTCAGAGATCTTGCCGGCCTTATTAATATCGGCCTCAAGCTTAAAGTTATCCAAAAGCTTCGATTGATACCCACCGCTACGTACTTGCTTGGTAAGCTTTATCAGGCTTTGTACCTGAGGCCCCAGATCAAGATAATGCAAAAAGGCGTCCTTCTCGTAACCAACGTCCACAAAAGCAGCATTAAGGCTCGGCATAATTTTTTTTATGCGGCCCATGTAAATATCGCCAACAGTATAATTGTTAGTGATCTGCTCTTTATGGAGTTCTACAAGTTGTTTATCCTGTAATAATGCAATAGTAGCCCCGTTGGGGGATGAATCGATAATTAATTCTTTTATCAATTGCTACTCCATTTCTTAAGCGGCGCAATCATAAAAGTTGCACCGCAAGTTAGTAAGTGGATAAAACACACAGAAAAATCCCGCACAAGGGCGGGATATAAGCGATCTGTTAAGAGAAAGCTTATTTCTTTTTATGTCTGTTTTTTCTTAAACGCTTTTTACGTTTGTGAGTAGCCATTTTATGTCTTTTACGTTTTTTACCGCTTGGCATAGTAATAATGTTTTTATGTGATCAATTTATTTTTTTAATTCCTTTATGTACTCGTCAATACGCTGGCCGGCCACCGGGTCGCCCATTAACTGTTTACATTTTTCGTAAGCGGCAATAGCCTCTTCTTTACGGCCCAGTTGCTTATAGCTTTCTGCCAGGTAAAAGTAGGGCTCAACCTCTTCTTTTTGCGCTATCAGGGTTTTAAACCTTTCAACCGCTTTTTCATACTGCCCGCTCTTCATCGAGAACATACCTAAATTAAGTAAGGCCTCGTGGTTGGTTGGGTCTTTCTTTACCACATCAAGCAATAGTGCAATACCCTGCATTGGCATACCGCCGCCGTTTACATATGCAGTACCTAAACCTGTTTTAACCTCAAGGTTATCGGGCTGCAACTGGTTGGCGTGGTTAAACGCTTCAGTAGCATTAACTATATAAGTGCCCTGCGCTGTTGTATCTTGTGTAAGCTTGTAAGCCGTGTTGAAACGGTTACCTGCTGCTATCCAATCTGCCGGGGCGTTGGTTTTGCGGGCCAGATCTAAATAATAGAAACCCGCCGGAGCAGCCTGGTTAGCCGCATCCCATGCTTTGGCCAATTGCTTTTGCAATGCAGCCTTTTCTGCATCACCAGCAGTTTTTAACTTATTTTCAAGAACGCTTATTTGCTGCAGCTGAGCGGGTGCTAAACCCTGCCTCGCCATAGCTGATACAGCTTCGGCACTAAGTGTTGCCTTAGGCTTTGCTGCCGACATTTTGGCACTTGCCTGTGTGTTGTTTTCTTTAGGTTTTAAAAAACCTTTAACGGGTAACGCGTACAAATAGCCCATAACAGCAATAACTGCCACAGTAACTACTATTTGTTTCGTTCTCATACCTTATTATTTGCTTGCTTTGGCAGATTTGTTACCGGTTTTTACTTTCTCTACGAAAGTTTTAGCTGGCTTAAAGCTTGGCACAAAATGCTCCGGGATAATAATAGCAGTATTTTTAGAAATGTTACGAGCAGTTTTTTTAGCTCTTTTTTTAACTACAAAGCTGCCGAAACCTCTTACATAAACGTTTTCGCCACCAACCATTGAGGTTTTAACTACCTTGAAAAACGCCTCAACAGTTTCCTGCACGTCCACTTTTTCGATACCTGTTTTAGATGAGATTTCAGCTATAATTTCTGCCTTGGTCATATCCTGTTTTCTTTTATTTAATTGTATAAATACTTAACTGTTTTGGGGTTGCAAAAGTATCGCTTTAAAATTAAAACTTAAAATAAATGCCGGATTTTTTTTGAGGGCATGCTTAAAGCGCAATTTAAGCTAACAAATTATGATACAGCGGTGATATACTGTTACTTTGCATAAAATGGATTTTAGTGCCCAACTGATTGCCTGGTACCAGCAGCACAAACGCGACTTGCCATGGCGAAATACTACCGATGCTTATATAATATGGCTGTCTGAAATAATACTGCAGCAAACGCGGGTTGAACAGGGAATGCCCTACTTTTACCGCTTTGCAGAACGCTACCCAACGGTTACAGATTTTGCTGCCGCATCTGAAGATGAGGTGCTTCGGCTGTGGCAAGGCTTAGGTTATTATTCACGTGGCCGCAATATGCTTAAAACTGCACAATTGGTGCAAGAAGAGTATGATGGCAAATTCCCAACCACCTACAATGAACTGATAAAACTGAAAGGCGTGGGCGAATATACCGCTGCAGCCATATCATCATTTTCTGCCAACGAGGCAAGGGCTGTTGTTGATGGAAACGTTTACCGTGTGTTATCAAGGTATTTTGGGGTAGATGAGCCTATCAATTCTCCTAAAGGTAAAAAGCTATTTCAGCAAATTGCCGATGATGTTTTAGATAAACAACGGCCTGCTTTACATAATCAGGCAATGATGGAATTTGGGGCAATGCTATGCAAGCCTAAGAACCCTGCATGCGGGATATGCCCGGTTAAACTACACTGCGAGGCCTTTAAGCATAACGCAATTAATAGTTTGCCTGTAAAGTTAAAGACTATTAAAATCAAGAAAAGATTTTTTAACTATTTGTTAATATTTGATGATAAAACGGTACTGATGAACAAGCGTGGCGACGGCGATATTTGGGCAAATATGTATGATTTGCCGCTTGTTGAAACCAATGCTTTGTTAGAACCGATGGATGTTCTTCAACTACCGGAAATGACTAAATTTGGGAAAACTAATATTTTAAAGGACAATTCAGGTGTAATCAAGCATGTTTTAACTCATCAGCAATTATTCATCAGGTTTTTGATACTGGACAAATTTCCTGAAAAATTACAGGATGGTTGGTTTTACGCCAATATTGATGATCTTGAGAAGCTCGCTATGCCTAAATGTGTTTTTATATTTATAAAAAATATTTTTAATTTCTAAATAATTCTCCGTTAATTTATGGCATGTCTGGAATTAATAAAGTTATACTCGTTGGTCACCTGGGCAAGGACCCTGAAATTAGGCATTTAGAGGGCGGGGTGGCAGTTGCGAGTTTTCCGTTAGCTACATCTGAAACCTTTAATAAAGATGGCCGAAAAGTAGAGCAAACTGAATGGCATAATATTGTGATGTGGCGGGGATTGGCCGATGTAGCTGCCAAATACCTGCAAAAAGGCAAATTGGTTTACATTGAAGGTAAACTACGTACCCGTTCTTTTGAGGACAAAGAAGGCATCAAAAAATACACTACAGAAGTTGTTGCAGAGAACTTTACGATGCTTGGCCGCAAAACCGATTTTGAGACCGAAGGCGCACCACGCAACGGTGCCCGCACAGCAGAAACCGACGGCTACCGTAACGACGCCGATGACTTACCGTTTTAATACACCTGATAATTATAAATTTATTGTTGTTTGAAAACCCGCGCTGTAATAAGTTCGGGTTTTTTTGTTGAATAACATTATACCTGCACTATGGTGTTAGTTAAATTTATCTGACAAGGGCTGACAAAAATCTGTCAGCGTTCACGGGTGTTCATCGCGTGAACGTGAACACTTAACCCGCCCAGCCTTCTCTGTCCAAACTGCGGAAATGTATCGCTTCGGCAAGGTGTTCCAGTAGTATTTCCTCGCTGCCGGCAAGATCAGCGATTGTACGGGCGACCTTCAGTATGCGGTCATAAGCCCGTGCCGACAAGCCAAGCTTCTCCATAGCCCGTTTCAACAGCGTTTGGCCTGCAGCGTTTATCTTACATATCTCGCGCACCATTTGCGGGCTCATCTGTGCGTTGGCATGCAGATCGGGCTTATTGCCGAAGCGCTGCGATTGCAGATCTCGCGCTTTTACCACACGTTCGCGGATCAATTCGCTTTTCTCGGCTAACCGCTCTGCCGATAGTTCATCAAAATTAACAGGCGTAACCTCAACATGCAGATCGATGCGATCCAGCAGCGGGCCGGAGATCTTACTCAGGTATTTTTGTACCGTTCCCGGCGGGCAGATGCATTCTTTCTCCGGGTGGTTATAATAGCCGCAAGGGCAGGGATTCATGCTGGCAACCAGCATGAAACTACTTGGGTAATCAACCGTAAACTTTGCCCGGGAAATAGTAACACGGCGTTCTTCCAAGGGCTGGCGCATTACTTCAAGGGCCGTACGCTTAAACTCGGGTAACTCATCTAAAAACAATACACCGTTATGCGCCAGAGAGATCTCTCCCGGTTGCGGATTACTACCGCCGCCCACGAGCGCCACATCGCTTATAGTATGATGCGGCGACCGGAATGGCCTTGTAGTAACCAAAGCATCAGCGGTAGAAAGCTTGCCTGCAACAGAGTGGATCTTGGTTGTTTCTAAAGATTCATGCAAGCTCAAGGGTGGTAATATAGAAGGCAGCCTGCGGGCAAGCATAGTTTTGCCTGCTCCCGGCGGGCCTATCAATATTACATTGTGGCCGCCTGCAGCTGCTATCTCAAGAGCACGTTTAATATTTTCCTGGCCCCGTACATCGCTAAAGTCGCTGTCATAGTTGGCAAGGCTATCATAAAATTCCTCACGGGTATTTACAACCTCGGGCTTCAAAGCATTATCACCGTTAAAGAAATCGGCAACTTGTTTGATATTTTCAACGCCATAAACTTCAAGGTCATTTACAATGGCTGCTTCGCGGGCATTTTGCTTGGGGAGGATAAAACCTTTAAAGCCTTCTTTGCGTGCCTGTATGGCAATAGGTAAAGCACCCTTGATGGGTTGTAAGCCGCCATCTAAGGAAAGTTCGCCCATGATAAGGTACTTGTTTAATTCCTCCGCTTCTATCTGGCCTGAGGCAGCTAAAACACCGGTTGCAATGGTAAGGTCGTAAGATGATCCTTCCTTTTTTATATCGGCTGGGGCCATATTTACCACTACCTGCTGGCGTGGCATGCGGTAGCCACAATTCTTTAATGCCGACTCGATCCTGAAATAGCTTTCTTTAACAGCAACATCCGGCAAACCAACAATAAAATACTTGGTGCCTGCGGCAATATTTACTTCAACGGTGATGGTGATAGCCTGTATCCCATAAACTGCGCTTCCAAAGGTCTTAACTAACACGTGACAGGTTATTTATAAGGCGGAAGATAGCGTTTTTTTGAAACATTGCACTTTCTTGTTAATCCTGAGGGGATGATTTTATTATTGCTGAATTAATATTTGCAAATGTGACCGTATAAACAAAAAAAGGGAACCGCACGCAGTTCCCTTTTTTGTTAGTATCTGATAATTTTATGGGTTAACTACCGCTGTTTTATTGCCAAGTGTAATGTAGTCTGTCAATATTTGACCGGCTTCTTTTTGCAGGAAGTCAAGATCTTCGTTCTTAGGTTTTGCTTCGCCCTTTTTAAGCGGACGTAGCCCAAGTGCTACACGGCGGAGATTATTACGCTCAAATACTTTTTGCTCGTCTGCATCTCTTTGCTTTTTCAGGTCAACTTCGTTAAGTGTTATTGATTTTTCAGCGTCTTGTTTTTTAGCATCCTGGATATCTTCAAGCAGGTACTTGTAGCTTTGGCTTGTTGCCATTCTCTCATCATGCATTTTGCGCAGTTCAGGTATCACGGTTGAGAAATTACCAACAGTGGTGTAGCTTGTTTTAGCGATCATATCAAACGGAAGTGCAGATGGTTCGGTATCTTCTCCGTATTTATCAAGCGGTATGATAGACGGGAACTGAACATCAGGTATTACACCTTTGTGCTGTGTTGAGCTGCCGCTGATACGATAGAATTTAGCTATAGTTAAGTTAAGCTGGCCAAATTTGTTTTGGCTGCCGGTGGCAACCGTTTTCGGTTTGCCTGTAAGTGACATCAGCTTATCCTTAAGTGTAGGCGCTATGATCTTATCAAGATCAATAGCGTTTTGCACGGTACCTTTACCGTAGGTTTGTGTACCAATGATCAGTCCGCGACCGTAATCTTGTATAGCACCGGAGAAAATTTCTGATGCTGATGCACTAAACCTGTCCACAACTATTGCTAACGGGCCGGTATAATTAACTGTTTCGTCCTCATCCTTATCAACCTCTACCTGGTTGCGTGCATCACGCACCTGTACTACAGGCCCGGTTTTGATAAACAAGCCAGTTAATTCAATAGCTTCCATTAAAGAACCACCACCATTTTGACGAAGATCAATCACAACGCCATCAACATTCTCTTTCTTCAGGCTGTCTAAGATCAGTTTTACGTCGCGAGTGGTGCTTTTGTAGTTAGGGTTTCCTGCTTTGTAATCAGCAAAGTCAAGATAGAAAGCCGGGATAGATATCACACCTATCTTCACCTTTTTACCATTGCTATCATAAGTGCGGATGTCTTTCTTAGCAGAAATATCCTTAAGGATTATCTTTTCACGAACCAACTCAATAACCCTTGGCTTTGCAGTTGGGGAAGCGCTTTTAGCTAATAATTGCAGCCTTACAACAGTGCCTTTAGGGCCGCGGATCAATGCAATGGCGTTATCTATTCTCCAGCCAACAATGTCCTGCCATTCGCCGGTTTTACCTTGCGCAACAGCAATAATACGATCATCAGCATTTACCAGTTTGCTCCTATCGGCAGGGCCACCAGGTGTTACACTTTTAATGGTTACATATTCATTTTCACTTAAAAGCGAAGCGCCTATACCTTCCAGTGAACGCGACATATCTATATTAAAATTAGCCGCATTTGATGGATTAAAGTAATTGGTATGTGGGTCAATCGCCTCGGTAAAAGCATCCATAAACGCCTGGAACACGTCCTGGTTGGATAACTTGTTAGATTGCGAAAGAATATTAGTGTAGCGTTTCTTGAGTGTTACTTTATTTGCCGCCAGGTCTTTGCCGGTAAGCTTTAAATTAAGCAGATCGTACTTAACACGTTTTGCCCAAAGTTCGTGCAGCTCATCATCAGATTTTGCCCATGGCAAGCTGTCCCTGTCATAAGTGTAAGTCTCGTTCTTAGTAAAATCAAAGTTTTTGTTTAACTCAGCAACTGAGAAGTTTACATATTCGTTGTAACGTTTCTGAAATATATTAAAGATATAAAATACACTATTAAGGTTACCTGCTTTAATATCATCATCCAGAATATTACGGAACTGGTCGATATTTTTTATATCGCCCTGTGTAAGATAGTTGTGATTTTCATCGAGCTTCTTAAGGTAGCTGTTAAAAATAATGTTCGAGATAGAATCGTTAAGCGGAACCTTTTTGTAGTTATAGTCTGTAATAAGCTTCGCAACGTAGGTTAAAACTACACTTTGCTGCTCATCAGGTTTAAGGTCATTTGGGCCTAAAGGTTTGTACGCTGGTTTTGACGGAGATGCATTGCAGGCCAGCGCAGCCGCTAAAACCAGCATTAAATATAATTTCTTGAACATATCTTTTACACTATTAAGATCGGGAACCTGGTTAAACATCAATACTTGTGCCTGTTTTAAATGCTACTATAAAAAAAGAGACAGCTTAATAGCCGTCCCGAATATATTGAATAAACAATATTACAATAATGTTTGCTTTGATTTTTTATAGGACCTGCATTTTACGCAATTGTTACAATGCCAGTATGTTATTTGGATTTGGCTGTGGTCTCAGCAGCATCTGCGTACCTAAGTTCTGATTTTGGAAGCCACGTTTTATTGGTCTGCAAAAATTTTAACTTTTCTTCAACCAGTTTCAGGTCTTGGGTGCGGCCGGCATTGCGCGCCATTTCACGGGCTTCGGTGAGGTCTTGTTGCGCTTGCGTAAGGTCGCCAAGGTCTGCCTTTACAAGGGCCAGGCAAATAAGGTTACTTATAGTGTGCGGGTAATCATTTTGCTGGCGCGATATTAAATTGCTTTGTAAATAGTACCACTTGGCTTCAGAAAGGCGGTTAGCTTTAACATATAGTTGTGCCAATTCGCTAAAGCGGTAACTGGCTTCACCGTATTGACGAAAGCGCATATTATGTTGAGCAGCGCGCATAATTACCCTTTCACCTGCCTCTAATTGTAACTGACTTATTACTGTAGGTATCGGTGCGAGTTTTTTGTTTGTAACAACCGGATAGGTAGCCATCAGCCGCTTCATAGCGTTGTACTTAGTTGAAGCGATCTGAGAATATCTTACATGTTTTTTAAAATCAAGCTTATACCACTGCGCAGATGCAGTAAGGTTGAAAGCAAAAAGGATAACCAATAGTAAAGAATATCTCATGTAATTTTTGAGGGGGAGATGGTAAATAATTAACCGTTTAACAAACTTAAAAATTAGTTTTCTGATTTACAATAGCTTAAAAACATCGCAGAACCCGGGTCAACACTTAATCTTTTTAACGCAAAGTAAACTTTTGTGCCTTTATACCGGCTTTTTAACTAAAAAGTTTCAATCAACCTTAAACGAATAAGTGCCTTACTTATTACGCCTGTAAAAAAGTGATCAGGTTTTACTTTTTGGCTTCCGTGTTTGCAGGTAAAAATGCCATAGCAACATGCTGGCAACTGTACGGTATGGTTTCCAGGTATCGGCAATAATTAGCAGATCTTCTTTAGGTGTATCTTTCTGCAGATTTTTTAATTGTTTGATCGCGTTAACAATTGCCAGGTCGCCAATTGGTAAAACATCTGTATGATGCAAGGCAAACATCAGGTAAACATCAACCGTCCAGTTGCCAATGCCTTTTAAAGCAGTTAGCCTGCTTCGTATGTCGTCATCTTCCATTTGCTCAAAATCTGAAAGATTTATCTGCCCGCCCAGTATAGCTTCTGCAAGATACCTGATGTAAGCCGTTTTTTGCCTGCTGCAATAACACTCCCGCATTTCTGCATCAGTTAAGACCAATACACGGGCTGGCGTAATTTCACCAACGCGCTCACGGAGTTTGTTTAGTGCAGAAAGTGCCGAAGCCAACGAAACCTGCTGCTCTAATATAATATGCACCAGGCTTTCAAAAGTATTAGGCCTGCTCCAGAACGGCGGGTAGCCGTGTTGTTTGATCACCATTGCAAAGTCAGTGTCCATAATTGTTAATTCGTCGCAAAGTTGATAGTAGTTGACCTGTGTAAACTGTTGAGGCATGTGGTTGTTAGGACAATAGAAAATGACGCGATAAAGAATTTTAAAATTACTAACTTTTTTAGGATTTAGCGGTTCTATTTCTGACTTTTACCATTATGAATAATCTGCCGCCTTTAGCCGAACGTATGAGGCCTGCATCTCTCGATGATTATGTAGGCCAAAAACACCTTGTAGGTAAAGGTGCTGTTTTGCGCAAAGCTATAGAGAGCGGGGCTCTGCCTTCAATGATATTCTGGGGGCCGCCGGGTGTGGGGAAAACCACCTTGGCTTATATCATTTCACAATCGCTATATCGTCCATTCTTCTCACTTAGTGCTATTAACTCGGGCGTTAAGGATGTGCGCGAGGTGATAGAGAAAGCATCTGTACTTAAGGAACAGGGCGAGGTATTGCCGGTGCTGTTTATCGATGAGATCCACCGCTTTTCCAAATCGCAACAAGATTCGCTGCTGGGCGCTGTTGAACGGGGTATAGTTACGCTGATAGGCGCCACTACCGAAAACCCATCCTTTGAGGTGATATCGGCTTTACTTTCGCGGTGCCAGGTTTATATCCTTAAAGCCTTGGAAGAGCAAGACCTGCTTGACCTGCTTGCCGAAGCCATGAAAGAAGATGTGGTGCTGAGCAAACGCAACATCACCATTAAAGAACATGAAGCTTTGTTACGCCTCAGCGGTGGCGATGCCCGCAAGCTGCTTAATATTTTTGAACTGCTGGTGAACGCCATCGACAGTAAAAAAATCGTGCTTACCAATGATGTGGTGCTTGAGCATGTGCAGCAAAACATGGCCCTGTATGATAAAGCTGGCGAACAGCATTATGATATCATATCAGCTTTCATCAAATCTATGCGGGGCAGCGATCCAAACGGCGCCGTTTATTGGCTGGCGCGGATGATTGCAGGGGGCGAGGATCCGCTGTTTATTGCCCGGCGTATGCTGATACTGGCATCAGAAGATATTGGTAACGCTAACCCTAATGCTTTGCTATTGGCTCAAAGCTGCTTTAATGCTGTACAGGTGATCGGGATGCCAGAGTCGCAGCTGATACTTTCGCAAACCTGTATCTATCTGGCAACTTCGGCTAAAAGTAATTCTGCCACTACTGCTATTGGTTCGGCTATGTCTTTAGTGCGTGAGACCGGCGATCTGCCTGTGCCTTTGCATCTGCGAAATGCGCCAACCAAGCTGATGAAAAATATTGGTTATGGTAAAAATTACAAGTATGCCCACAGCTATGAGGGCAACTTTGCCGATCTTGATTTTCTTCCTGAGCAAATACGCGGCACTAAAATTTATGAGCCGGGTAACAATCCACGAGAGGCCGAGTCAAAAGAACGTTTAAAGAAATTATGGGGCAGCAGATACAATTATTAGTATCTTAAGCACCGCAATTCTTTTTGCGTCACCTTACACACACTCATTAATGATACTCACTTTTTTTAACCATGAGCTAAAATCTTTTTGGCGATCGAGAAATACAGGTAAAAGCATTGCCGTAAAGATCTTCCTCGGTTTGATGATCCTTTACCTTTTGGCTTGTGTAATTGGCCTGGGCGTTGTGCTCGATAAGCTTTTAGAGGGACTTTTTCCGCATGACGACCTGGTTGTTGCCTTTTGCGGCATCTTGCTGGTTTATTTTCTTTACGACCTGGTGATGCGCTTGCAGCTGCAGGAACTCCCTACCCTGAAAGTTCAACCCTACCTTCACCTACCTATTAAGCGCAACAAAATAGTAGGTTACCTGGCACTCACGGCTATTTTCTCGGTGTTCAATTTGTGGCCTATTATTTTATTTACTCCGTCCATCGTAAAGATAATAGCGCCTGAAAATGGTGCTATGGTGGCATGGGCAGTTTGGTTATCCATTATCGCATTTTCTATTTTTAACAACTACCTCGCGCTTTACATCAAACGCCGCTCTAACCTCAATGGCTGGATCTTTTTAGTGGTTGGTGTATTGCTTTCTCTGGTTGTTTGCGGCGATTATATATGGCATTTATATTCAATTCAGCATGTATCAAATTTGTTCTTTGGTAACCTGATCAAGATGCCTGTATTAGTGGTTGTTCCGGTGTTGCTGGCAGTGGTGATGTTCTTTGTAAACTTCTACTACTTAAAGGCCAACCTTTATCTGGAGGAGCTAAGCTCTAAAAAAGCCGAAGACCGCAAAAGCAGTACAGAGATTCCCTTCCTTGGCAGATTTGGCCATATAGGAGACCTGGTGGCTAACGAGATCAAGTTAATACTCAGGAATAAGCGCCCTCGCAGCGCGCTTATCATGGGCTTGTTCTTTATGTTTTACGGTTTGATCTTTTACACGCAAAAAGCCTATGGCGAAAGCATGAAGGTTTTTGTAGGCATGTTCATGACCGGTATCTTCATCATTAGCTACGGGCAGTTTATGTATAGCTGGCAGGCTGCACATTTCGATGGGATTTTGGTTAGCAAAGTAAAGTTTAAGGATTTCCTTCGGGCTAAATACATCCTTTTCACCGCTGTATCTACAGTTGCGTTTATCCTAACGCTGCCTTACGCCTACTTTGGCTGGCGCGTAGTGATGATCCATTTTGTAATGTATTTATGGAACATCGGTATCAATACAACAGTAGTACTTTGGTTTGCCAATTTCAACCAAAAGCGTATCGATCTGAGTAAAGGTGCATCATTCAACTGGGAAGGTGTTGGTGCAAGTCAATTGTTACTGTCTTTCCCTTTGATAATTTTTCCTTACGTTATTTACCTGCCGTTTTACCTGCTGCACCGTGTTGATATCGGCTTCGCGTTTATGGCAATAATAGCTATTGTATTTATTGCGACACGCGAGTACTGGATAAAACAACTGAGTAAAGATTTTGAAAACAAACGATATAAAATAGCCGAAGGCTTCAGAAATAAATAGCCATGATAGAGATAAAAAACTTAAAGAAAATATATAACGGCGTTACCGTTGTAAATGTACCTGCGCTGCAAATTAATAAAGGCGAAAGTATTGGCCTTGTGGGCAACAACGGCGCCGGTAAAACCACGCTGTTCCGTATGATATTAGATCTGATACGTGCCGAATCGGGCGAGGTATTATCTAATGGCGAGGTAGTGGCTGGCGGCGAAAACTGGAAGAACTATACGGCCGCCTACCTGGACGAAGGTTTCCTGATAGATTACCTCACCCCCGAAGAATACCTGTATTTTGTTGGTGGATTGCACCAGCAGAATAAGGCGCAGGTAGATGAGCAAACGGCTGCCTTAACCGAATTTTTCAACGGCGAGATCATCAATAAAGGCAAGTACATCCGCGACCTGTCTAAAGGGAACCAATGTAAAGTTGGTGTAGCAAGCTGCCTGTTGCAAAAGCCTGATCTATTGATGCTTGATGAGCCTTTTGCCAACATTGACCCCAGCACACAGTTCAGGTTAAAGAATATTCTTAAAGACCAGAATAAGAACAAAGGGGTCACCACCATTGTATCCAGCCATGACCTTAACCACGTAACCGATGTTTGTGACAGGATACTACTTATGGAAAAAGGCGTGGTTATAAAAGATATTGCAACCAGTTCTTCAACCCTGTCTGAACTGGAAGAGTATTTTGGTGTTGGGCAAACTATTGGGGCTGCCAAGCAAACTATCGAGTTTTTAGATAAAGAAGAGAACCACTAATGCGCATACGGTTATCACTTTTAGTTTCGTTTGTGTTTGCCGCCCAGGTTTATGCACAGCAACCCGGCCCGGCTATTGATGTGCAAAATTACCGGTTTGGTATCACCCTTACCGATGCGACTAACCTGATAAAAGGGGATGCGAACATAACTACGAAGATTCTCAGATCAACCCGGGAGATCAGCTTCGACCTGACCAAAAAGAATGCTACCGGTAAAGGCATGTTGGTATCTAAAGTTAAGGAAGCAGGCAAGTCGCTCAAATTTACACAGGACAGTGCCCATTTGGTAATAAATACCGTGGCAGTAGCTGGGACGACACATACGTACCATATTTCTTATGAAGGTATACCGTCAGATGGTTTAATCATTTCTACCAATCATTACGGCAAACGTACATTCTTTGGGGACAATTGGCCTAATCGTGCCCATAATTGGCTGCCGTGTGTTGATGCGCCTGCTGATAAAGCTTCGCTTGAATTTGATGTTACTGCACCGGCTAAGTACACCGTTGTTGCCAACGGCCTAAAAATAGCTGAGCAGCAATTGCCCGGGGGAAATAAATTAACCCGTTGGAAAGAGACAGCAAGACTACCTGCAAAGGTTATGGTAATTGGTGTAGCCGAATTTGCCGTTGATAAAGTTGCCTCACCGGATAACGTGCCGGTTAGCACTTATGTGTTTCCGGAAGATCAGGAAGTTGGTTTCAGATCATACGCTGTAGCAGCAGAGATACTGCCATGGTTTGCAAAACGGATCGGTACTTTCCCGTATAAGAAGCTGGCTAATGTACAATCCAAAACCATTTTTGGTGGGATGGAGAACGCAGGCGCAATCTTTTACTTTGAAGAGTCGGTTAAAGATAAAGGTATTGAGGCTTTGATGGCGCATGAGATAGCACATCAATGGTTTGGCGATGCTATCAGTGAGAAAAACTGGCAGCATGTATGGCTTAGCGAAGGATTTGCTACTTACATGACCAACCTGTATTTAGAAAGCAAATACGGTGTAGATAGTTTAAATAAGCGCCTGATGGCAGACCGCAAACAGGTCTTTAACTTTGAGAAAAGCTATAATGCTCCGGTTGTTGATTCGGCATTTAAAGGCAGCTTGATGAAGCTGCTTAGTCCCAACGCCTATCAAAAGGGTGGATGGGTGTTGCACATGCTTAGGCGTAAAGTTGGGGATGAAGCCTTTTGGAAAGGCATAGCTGCATATTACAAACAATATAACGGCGGTAATGCCAATACCGACAATTTTAGGATTGTGATGGAAAAAGCCAGCGGGCAAGATCTTAAAAACTTTTTTAATCAATGGCTTCGCACAGCCGGTCATCCTATCCTGAAGATGACCCGCAGCTATGATGATAAAACTAAAGAGATGGTTTTACATATTGATCAGGAAACCAACAAGCCTTTCAATTTCACATTAGAAGTTTCCGTTGATGGCAAACTTTACAAGCGTGAAGTAAAAGATGTAATCACAGATCTGAAATTTCCTGCCGGTAGCGCAACTGCCGAATTAAAATTAGACCCTAATACAAATTTGCTGGCTTCTTTTGTAGATCAATCGAAGTAAAAGTTTCTAATTATTTATTGCTTAAGTTTGGATAATATTAAATAATTGATATTTAATTTTGATAATTTCAAAAATTCAAAACTTTATATCTTTTTTATTTGTTTTTTCGTATAATTGAATATTGATAGTCACCGGGACACGACTTCTAAATATTTGAGAGAGTTATAAACAGATTGTATTACTTCTAAATTTACTATCATGACAAAAGCCTATCAATCCATTTATGTAGCATTTTACAGATGGAGTTTCAAAATTTTCGGCCAGGGTAGCTTACCTCAGTTTAAGTCGTTATTTAACGTGAGCTTTTTGCTGGTAGTGGTGCTTACCAATGTGATGCTATTAACCAAGCTGATGCTTAAAAGCCATTTGCTTACTTTAAATATGGGCACTGTTGTTTTAATAACTGCAGGTGCAATTTTCTTCCTGCTATTAAGCCATTTTGTGTTGTTAAACAATAGGATGTTGAAGTCGCTGAATACTAAGCTCGCTACTGTTAGCCGCCACAACAAGAACTTTTTTAGCGTAGTGCTATTGGTGAACGTAGTGTTTGCCTGCAGCCTGTGCTTCTTATAAGATACCAACCAATTATAAACCGATTAAGGGCTTGGGTAATACTTACCTGAGCCCTTATGTTTTTAATGCACCAACATCCTCATTTAAAACTTATTCACCATCTGCAGGTTATTTGTAAACTATGGCCAAACCATTGCTTGAGTTTACAGACCGCGGCATTTACTGCGAAAAAGGCAAATTTTACATTGACCCCTGGAAACCTGTGGACGATGCAGTGATTACCCACGCACATGCCGATCACGCTTACTGGGGCCATAAACGCTACCTGGCTCATCATTTATCCCGCGAGGTTTTGTTATATCGTTTAGGGGAGATAAACCTGCAAACGGTTGAATACGGTGAAACCATTGTTAAAAACGGTGTAACTATATCTATGTTCCCGGCGGGGCATGTGATAGGTTCTGCGCAGATAAGGGTTGAATATAAAGGCGTGGTGTGGGTGGTGTCCGGAGATTACAAAACACAGGACGACGGTATTTCTACACCTTTTGAACCGGTTAAATGCCATCACTTTATATCAGAGTGTACTTTTGGGATGCCGGTATATACCTGGAAACCCCAGGCAGACATTTTCAGAGATGTGAACAGCTGGTGGCAAAGTAACCTGGAACATGGGCTGGCCACGGTTATAGTTGGCTATTCGTTAGGCAAGGCCCAGCGCATCCTGCAAAACCTCGATCTGAGTTTGGGCAAGGTTTACACACATGGGGTTATAGAGAATACAAATGAAGCTTTACGCCGGAATGGCGTGATACTTAACCCTACTGAGCGCATAACCTCAGAATCATCAAAAGAAGAAGTCAGGAAAGGTATCATTATAGCGCCGCCATCGTCCGTAGGAACGCCGTGGATGCGCAAGTTTGGCCCATACAGTTTTGGGTATTGCAGCGGCTGGATGGCTATTCGCGGGGCCAAACGTCGCAGGGCGGCAGACAGAGGTTTTATCATGTCTGACCACGCCGATTGGGATGGCTTGGTAAGCGCAATTGATGCTACTGATTGCGAATGCGTATATCTTACCCATGGTTATACAGCTACGTTTACAAGATATTTAAATGAGATAGGTTTTAATGCCCGCGAAGTGCATACGCTATATGGCGGAGAAGAAGAAGATGCTACTGTTACTGAAAAAGATGAGAAAGAAGAAATAAGCGAACTGCCGAAAGATGAGCGTTCACCGCAATTAAAGGAGGCTGCTGAATGAAGGTATTTGCAAACTTATTTCTGGCTTTAGATGAGACCAATAAGACCAACGAAAAAGTTAAGGTACTCAAAGACTATTTTAACAGCGTACCCGATACGGATAAGATGCACATGCTGGCTTTGTTTACCGGCCGCAAACCAAAGCGACAGATCAATGCTACTTTGATACGTCATTGGGCCATTGAAGCATCAAATATACCGGCCTGGCTTTTTGAGGAAAGCTACCATGTAGTGGGCGATCTGGCCGAGACCATGTCATTACTGATGCCGGCTACGGAGAGCAGCAGCAGCAAATCGCTTACCGAATGGATAGGCGAAATAAACGACCTGGCTGACAAAACCGAGGAGCAAAAGAAAGAATGGCTCCTGGCATCATGGGCGATGCTGGACAGCCAGGAACGCTTTGTATTTAATAAGCTGCTCACAGGCAGCTTCCGGGTAGGCGTATCGCAAAATCTGGTAGTAAAGGCCCTTGCAGATGTTACCAGGATTGAGGCACCTGCACTTACCCACCGCATTATGGGTAAATGGATGCCTGAGGATTATACTTATGACCAATTGGTGGAGGAGCAAACAGCCTCTGATGATATATCCCGACCGTACCCCTTCTTTTTGGCTTACCCTATACAGGAGACTTCCGAAAGGCAAAAATCAGCCGAAGATCTGAGCGCTGCACTCGGCGAAGCATCAGATTGGCAGGCCGAATGGAAGTGGGACGGCATCCGCGCCCAGATGATCAAACGCGATGGCGAGATCTTTATCTGGAGCCGCGGGGAAGATCTCGCTACAGAGAAATTTCCGGAACTGCATCCGTTTTTATATGGCCTGCCGGATGGAACTGTGCTGGATGGAGAAATATTGAGTTTTAGTAACGGAAAACCAATGCCCTTTAACGTGCTGCAAACACGGATAGGGCGTAAAAATATCAGTAAGAAAATACTTGCCGAAAGCCCTGTGGCAACCATTGTTTATGATTGCCTTGAGTACAACGGAGAAGATATCCGCTCTAAAACACAAACTGAGCGGCGGGAGATATTAGAAAAACTGCAAAGCCAAACCAATGATCCTGAAACCTTCAGGATATCATCATTAATAAATTTTAGTAGCTGGCAGGATTTGGAAACCCAACGCGAGCAATCGCGGGCTATGATAGCCGAGGGCATTATGCTGAAACGCAAAAGCGCTACTTACCAGGTTGGCCGCCGCCGTGGCGATTGGTGGAAATGGAAGATAGACCCGCTATCTGTTGATGCTGTAATGGTGTACGCCCAAAAGGGTCATGGTCGCCGCGCCGACCTGTATACCGATTACACATTTGCGGTATGGGATGGCGACAAACTGGTGCCGTTTGCAAAAGCTTACTCTGGATTAACAGATGCCGAGATCAATAAGGTAGATTACTTTGTAAAGCGCAACACACTGGAAAAATTCGGCCCGGTGCGTACTGTGAAGCCTGAATTGGTGTTTGAGATAGGTTTTGAAGGGATCAATAAATCATCACGCCATAAATCGGGGATCGCCTTGCGTTTTCCCCGAATATTACGATGGAGGCATGATAAGCCAAAGGAAGAAGCAGACACTATTGAGAGCTTGAGGGCTTTGCTGGATGTGGGGTATGAGGGCGAAAATTAAGGAGCGGGTGCTTATCGTAGGAAGGGAATCGCTTTGACTAACCCCTCCCTGCAATTGCGCTTCTACCTTCCGCACCCCTCCCCAAGGAGGGAATTGGAAAATATCTCCTCATCAACTAAAACGAAGCTCCGGTGCTATTCCCTCCCTTAAAAGGATTTCGGCGCTTTGATAAACTTCTCTTCGTCATTACGCTTACGTCAGCAGCGCCCCTTCCAGAGGCGGGAATGAGAAAATATGTTCCAAACAAAAAAGCGACGAAGTATTACTCCGCCGCTTTTTATTTATAAGTACATCTGCTTATGCAAATCTTACTTGCTTAGTTAGGCTGGTAGGCTCAAGTTGCAGGTATTCTGCAAATACCCCACGTACCTTGTCTACGATCTCGTTACGGTTAATGGTCTGGGCATCACGGCGGCATTTCAGGTAATGCTCACGGGCAATTTTCTCTGCCAGATCGCCAAGGGTTTTTACCTTAAGCTCTTTACCGAATTTTCCTGCAAGTACCAATCCTGTTATAGAAGCAACCATCCCTATATAACCAATGGTACTGTATACAAAGCTTACGGTAATAAACAGCAATAGCGATAACGCAAAGGCCCAAACTATACCTTGTTTAGGGCGCAACAGGTTCATGTGTAAACCCATTTCATGCTCAACATCAGCAACAACCTCAATGCGGTTGTCACGTGGGAAAAGCTCACAAAGCTTAGTTGTAGGCTTAAGATCGCAACGATCTACTTCCTTTTTGGCATTAATGGCATTGCGTAATTTATAAAAAGCCTGCTGCGTGGTGCAGCTGCCTGCCTGTACCTCTTTAACCTTATTAACAACCAGATCGCATAAAGCGCCAAAGGTTTTAACGTGGTTAAGATCATCATTTTCGAACCTGATATTGAACGAACACTCAATTTTCGCCAATATATCGCCTATATTTTCCGGGTCGATAGTGTTTAAATTGACTATCGGCGCGCCATTCTTAAAACTTACTTTCAATCCTGTAGCACTAAATTAAACAAATGGGGTAAGCCGCCGCAAATATACGGCGGCTTACCGGATAATTCAAAACTGATGCCAGTGCTGAATTACTTACTTAAATACATTGATTTTTCTTTATATAGATGCCTGAAGTAAGGATCCATCAGGTTAGGAATAAACCTGATAGCCTCGCCTGTCGATTTCATCTCAGGACCAAGCTCCTTATTTACTTCAGGGAATTTATCAAACGAGAACACTGGTTCTTTTATTGCGTAACCTTTAAGCTTACGCTGAATAGTGAAGTCCTTTATTTTGTTAACACCCAGCATTACTTTAGCAGCAATGTTAATGTATGGCACATCGTAAGCTTTAGCGATGAACGGCACCGTACGTGATGCACGCGGGTTAGCCTCAATTACGTAAACCTTATCATCTTTAATGGCAAACTGAATGTTAAGCAAACCACGAACGTTAAGCGCGCGAGCTACTTTTTCAGTGTATTCTTCCATCTGGCTGATCACGTTATCGCTCAGGTCGAACGGAGGCAATACTGCATACGAGTCTCCTGAGTGGATACCGGCAGGCTCAATGTGTTCCATCATACCAATGATGTGTACATCCTCACCATCGTGGATAGAATCTGATTCTGCCTCAGCCGCGCGGTCAAGGAAATGGTCTATCAATACACGGTTACCGGGGAGATTTTTCAACAAATTAACCACAGCTTTCTCCAGGTCCTCATCGTTTATCACAATGCTCATACCCTGGCCGCCAAGTACGTAGCTCGGGCGAACCAATACTGGGTAACCTACCTCGTGTGCAACTTCAAGGGCTTCTTCAGCGCTTTCGGCAACGCCATATTTTGGATAAGGGATACCCAGGTCTTTCAACAGGTCAGAGAAACGGCCACGGTCTTCGGCAATATCCATATTATCAAATGAGGTACCGATTATTTTGATGCCGTGTGCGTGTAACTTCTCAGCCATTTTAAGAGCGGTTTGGCCACCCAGTTGCACAATTACACCCTCAGGCTTTTCAAGGTCGATGATCTCACGGACATGCTCCCAAAAAACCGGCTCAAAGTATAGCTTATCTGCCATATTAAAGTCGGTAGATACGGTCTCAGGGTTACAGTTAACCATGATAGCTTCGTAACCGGCCTCTTTTGCAGCAAGTAAACCGTGTACACAGCTGTAATCGAATTCGATACCCTGGCCTATACGGTTAGGGCCTGAGCCCAATACGATGATCTTTTTGCGGTCTGATACTTTCGACTCATTTTCACCTTCGTAAGTTGAGTAGTAATATGGTGTTTGTGCGGCAAACTCTGCAGCACAGGTATCTACCATTTTATAAACCCTTCTTAAGCCTAATTCCTTGCGGCGTTGGTAAACATCCTCTTCAGTAACATTACCAAGAATGTAAGCGATCTGCGTATCAGAGAAACCTTTTTGTTTAAGGGTGTAGAAGAAATCATCAGGAATGTTGTTAAGCGAATACCTGCGTAACTCATTCTCCAGGTTTACCACATCCTGTATCTGGTTCAGGAACCAGCGGTCTATTTTGGTTACCTTACGGATAGACTCCATTGGTACACCAAGGCTCATGGCATCGTAAATGTGGAACAACCTGTCCCAGCTTGGATGCTCAAGGCTGTGCATGATTTCCTCGAGGTTGCGGCTCTGGCGACCGTCTGCACCTAAACCTGCACGACCGATCTCCAAGCTCTGACAAGCCTTTTGTAAGGCCTCTATAAAGCTACGGCCTATACCCATTACCTCACCAACAGATTTCATCTGCAGACCAAGCTCGCGGTTAGCGCCTTTAAATTTATCAAAGTTCCAGCGAGGGATCTTCACGATAACATAATCAAGCGTTGGCTCAAAGTAAGCCGAAGTAGTTTTGGTGATCTGGTTCTCAATTTCGTCAAGGTTGTACCCTATTGCAAGCTTGGCAGCAATTTTAGCGATAGGGTAACCGGTTGCTTTTGATGCCAGGGCTGATGAGCGCGATACACGAGGATTGATCTCGATTGCGATGATCTCCTCGTTTGCAGGGTTAACAGAGAACTGTACGTTACAGCCACCTGCAAAGTTACCAATGGCACGCATCATTTTGATGGCCTGGTTACGCATCTGCTGGTAACAACGGTCGCTCAGGGTCATGGCTGGTGCCACGGTTATGGAGTCGCCGGTGTGGATGCCCATTGGGTCAAAGTTCTCGATAGAACAGATGATAATTACGTTGTCCCGGTTGTCACGTAACAGCTCCAGCTCATACTCTTTCCAGCCCAATACTGCCTGCTCCACCAATACCTCGTGGGTAGGTGAAGCCTGTAAACCACGGCTAAGCGCGGCGTCAAAATCTTCTTTTTTATGTACAAAACCTGCGCCTTTACCACCAAGCGTGTAGCTTGGGCGTATAACCAGCGGGAAACCGATTTCCTGCGCACCTTCTTTACCTTCAAGGAAAGAGTTGGCAATTTTTGATTTGGCAACACCTACACCGATGTCAACCATCAGCTGGCGAAATGCCTCTCGGTTTTCAGTTTTCTCAATGGCTGCTACGTCAACACCAACCACTTTTACGCCATATTTTTCCCAAATACCGCGTTCTGATGCTTCAATACAAAGGTTAAGCGCAGTTTGGCCACCCATTGTAGGTAATACAGCATCAATTTTTTGTTCCTGAAGTATTTGCTCAATACTCTCGCAGGTAAGCGGTAAAAGGTAAACATGGTCGGCTATAACCTTATCTGTCATGATGGTTGCCGGGTTGCTGTTGATTATGGATACGGAGATGCCTTCGTCTTTCAGCGAAAGGGCAGCTTGCGAACCTGCATAATCAAACTCACACGCCTGACCGATAATAATAGGGCCAGAACCAATAATTAATACGGATTTGATGGAGGTGTCCTTGGGCATAGGGCTTTAAATCAAAAAGTTAAAAACGGGCGTTTAGCCATTTAACAACAAGTTCTATGCGCTGAGATTGTGAAGTATTTTCCCGACTCAGCATCGGGGTGCAAAGATAGTAAGTTGCAAGGATTTACCGTGTTAAATTTTCAAATTTAATGCGGGGCAAATAAAGGATGGGGTTTAGCAAACTTGAGGGTATGTTATTGGGTATTCATAGCTAATTCGAAGAAGTAAAATTGGTGCACTTAAAACGATATTTATATCCAATTTAACTTATGTGATGAGGTATCTAATTTATTTGCAAATCAAATGTTAGCGGCACATTGTATTTAGCACTTACCTGCTGCCCATACTTTGTTGCAGGTTTCCACTTCGGGCTCATTTTTATAGAACGTACAGCTTCATCATCAAGGCTTTTACCTGCGGAGAAAATTACTTCAATATCAGCCACGTCGCCGGCTTTAGTTATTGTGAAGCCTGATATAACTATACCGGTTTTGTTTTGTTCCCGTGCATCAGCAGGGTAGCGAACGGTGCGACCCAGAAATCTACCAAAGCCCATATAGCCATCGCGAAACTCCGGATTGGTAAACCTGTTTTTTGTGTACGTAGAAGTAATACCGTTAAAATTGGCAGAACCGGCCACCAATTCGCCGTTGCTGTATGTCTCTTTAAAGGTTGCGTTATTTACTTCGTCCTTGCCAGACCATTCTCCTTCACGCTTTCCATTTTTGACAGATCCTTCTTCTGCCACGGCAGTGAAAGAAATGTTATAAATTTTTAATATTCCGTTACCATCGGTGATCTGCTTAACCCCTGTGGAATCGTACCCGTCCGTAATAGTAAATTCAGATTTTCTAAGGGGCCATTTAGTTTCAGGTTGCGGCGTTTCAGTAATTATATGTTTCTTATGCAGATACAGCTTTCCATTAGGGAAATAGTCGTCAGACTCTCCGGTGAGTACACCTTTATCAAACGTCTCAGTTGACTTTCGTCGACCGTTTTCAAAAAAAGTTAATTTAACACCGTCAAAGCTGGCGCTATTCATGACAACAGACTTGCCTACTGCTTTTCTTTTACCGCTTTTGTAATATTCAACTACGTTAAAAAGCTCAGAACCTTTATCTGGTTCACTAATAACTCGGATATAATCTGCGCTGTCTTTTGATACGACCAAAGTACCGTCATTCTTTAGGAAGAATACATTCTGAGCTTGCGCAAAACAAAATATAGGGAAAATTATAAGGGCTACTGTAAGAAGAGATTTCATTTGAAGGGTTTAAGTCCCTCAAATTTACCTAATCAGCTTGTTATTTCCATCAGGGAAAATCAAAATAGGCTCGTATTGCTTAGCCTCTTCCATTTCCATATAGGCGTATGACATGATGATAACAATATCGCCCACCTGTGCCAAGCGTGCGGTTGCGCCGTTAAGGCAAATGGTACCGCTGCCGCGTTCACCTTTAATAACGTAGGTTTCAAAGCGTGCACCATTGTTGTTATTAACAATCTGCACTTTCTCGTTAGGGATGATATTAGCAGCTTCAATAAGGTCTTCATCAATGGTTATACTGCCAACATAGTTCAGTTCGGCCTGTGTAACCTTAACCCGGTGAAGCTTTGATTTTAATACCTCAATAATCATGGCGTAAAGGTAGGAATAATTTTAGTCGATAGTCCATAGGCAATAGTCCATGGTAAGTAAAGATTTGTTTGATTCATAGTTGATAGATCATAGTTCATGGTTAAAGAAATGATGTTACTGGCTGATACATTATAAGAGTAGCTGCTATGAACCATCAACCATTATCTATAAACCATAATTTACAGGCTAATAAATCAACATATTGTCTATCAATCTTGTTTTGCCAACGCGTGCGGCAGTAAGGGCAACAACAGATGTTGATGCGGGAGTTGCCGGGTATAAAGTTTTACCATCCACAATACGGAAATATTCGGGCTCAATACCTTCCTCTGCAGCCAGCAACTCCATTGCCTGTTCTTCTAACTCCGCTTCGCGGTTAATATCAAAATGATCTTTTATGTAATTAAGGGTTTTTGATAACACCAACGCACGCTTACGCTCAACATCAGATAAGTGAACGTTGCGCGAACTCATGGCCAGGCCGTCGGCTTCGCGTTCTATAGGGCACATCACCATGTTAACCGGGAGGCTGAGCAGCTCGACCATGCGGCTCACCACTAAGAATTGCTGATAATCCTTTTGGCCCATATACAGGCTGGTAGGTTTAACTATATCCAATAGCTTGTAAACAACTTGCGTTACACCCTGGTAATGGCCGGGCCTAAATTCGCCCTCAAGCAGGTGCTCAAGCGGGCCAATATCCAAATGCCATTGCTCATTATCGTCATACATTTCGTTCACTTCAGGAGCAAAAAGCACGTCGCAGCCGGCAGCTTCCAGTTTAGCCGTATCAGCCTCAATCGGGCGAGGATATTTCTCCAGGTCTTTAGGGTCGTTAAACTGGGTAGGGTTTACAAATATGCTGCAAACCGTTATAACATTTTCTGCTTTGGAGCGTGCTATTAAGGATAGATGGCCGTTATGCAATGCGCCCATAGTAGGCACAAAGCCAATTGTTATGCCAGCTTGCGCCGACAGGTATTCGCGGATGGACTGCCTTGTCTTAAATGTTTTCAAATCAGCTGAAAATTTGTGGCAAAAATTTGGCAAAGGTGTATAATTCTTTAAAAACTACCAAAACATAGTTGCACAAGTGGTTGCCAGTGTTTATAATAATGCTTATATTTGCAAACTCAAATTTTTTTGACTCTTACATTTACATTAATATCGATTAGTGATGGGTAAATCAAAACTACTGTTCATAACTCATGAAATGTCTCCTTTTCTCGAAATTTCTAAAATTGCAGAAATAACCCGCCAGTTGCCGCAAGCAATGCAGGATAAGGGGTTCGAGATCCGTATACTGATGCCGCGCTTTGGTAACATTAATGAGAGAAGGAACCGTTTGCATGAGGTTATCCGCTTATCGGGCATGAATATCATTATCAATGATAATGATAACCCGCTTATCATCAAGGTAGCTTCGATACCAGCTGCACGCATGCAGGTTTACTTCCTTGATAACGAGGAGTATTTTCAACGTAAACACGTATTTAACGATAAAGACGGAAAATTTTACGCTGATAACGATGAGCGTATGATCTTCTTCTGCAAAGGCGCTTTAGAAACCGTTAAGAAATTAGGTTGGGCACCTGATGTGGTACACTGCCATGGCTGGATGAGCTCTTTAGTACCGGCTTATTTAAAAACTACCTACAAAGACGACCCTACATTTAAAAACTCAAAGGTTGTTTACTCTATTTACGGTAACGATTTTACCGGTAACCTTGATGCTGATTTTGCGCGCAAAGCAGTAATGGGTAACATGACAGAGGAACACACCGAAGTATATAAAGAGGGCACTAACACCGCTCTTTATGCCGGTGCTATCCAGTATAGTGATGCGATAGTTTTGGGCAGTGCTGATGTAGATGCTGATGTGTTAAATATTGTTAAAAACAGCAATAAATCGGTATTAGATTACGTTTCCACTTCTGATTTCGAAAATTATTACAATTTTTACGAAGAAATCACCGATGAGCAATTGGTGGATGTTGCATAAGCTTTAAAAGATCATATGAAATTTTACAAATTAGGCTTATTAACCCTGTTAATAAGTCTTTTTATTTTTAGCAGTTGTAAAAGACAGGAAGGCATCGGCTTAGATGTTGACCCCGCTAACCAGATAAATGGCACTTTGCTTGTTGATACCAGCATTGTTCTTACTACCGTTCCGGAAGATACTGTGGTTACCAACGGCGTATCGGCCAGGGCACCGTTATCTTATTTTAATGACCCATTATTTGGTAATACAAAAGCAGATATTGGTGCCATGCTTAATTTGCCGGGTACCGTTGCTTACACAATTCCTACCGGAGAGATATCTATTGATTCGGCCGTACTAATATTGCCTTATGCATCTGATGGCTTTTATGGTGATTCATTACTTTCAACGTTTAAAGTAAACGTTCATCAATTAAGCCAAAATATTGTAACAACGCAAAATTATTACAATACCAGTCAGTTAACGTATGCCAGCGATATTATAGGTACTAAAACATTTAAGGCCCGCGCTCATGATACCCTGCAGGTGTATAACATTGTAAAAGGCAAGGCCGATACCCTGGCCAAGGTAGTGCCACAGGTCCGTGTCCCTATAAGTTCATCCTTCGTTTATACGAATCTGTTTAACGCCCCTGCCAGCATATTACGTAGCAATGCAGCGTATCAAAACTATGTTAAAGGACTGTATATAACCCTTGATAAAAGCGGAACTACGGGTATAGGCGGCAATATGTTCTTTAGGGTTGATACAAGCGCTAAGGTGCAGGTGTATTATAAATTAACCACAGGCGGCACCACAGATACAGCATCACTTGCGCTGCCTTTGAGTAATAATGTAAATCTTATTAAACACGCTTACAGCAGCAACGTCACGGCGGCTCTAAATCAAACCTCTAAAGATGGCTTGGTTTATTTGCAGGGCCTTGTGGGGCTTCGGTCTAAAATTACTTTCCCTGATGTTAAGAACATACTTGGTGCTGTAGGCAAAAACGCTATTATAAACCGCGCAGAACTTGTGGTGAATGTTGCGCCGGGCACGGGAACGCCATTTGCACCTAACCAGCAGCTTACGCTTTACAGGCTTGATCTTTCGAGGCAACGTGCGCTGTTGCAGGATGCATCACCATCAGACCCGCGAAATGCGCAGGTTTTCGGAGGCAGATACGATGCAAATGAAAATGCTTACCATTTCCTTATAACGGCCTATTTACAAGATCTTATTAGCGGTAAATCTGTTGATTACGGTACTTACCTTGCACCGGTTACACCATCGCCAGCCACTACATCAACGCAGCAAACCGTTAACATCGGTGTCACTTCTACCTATGCCCAGCGTACAGTTATAGTTGGTAAAAATGGAGCTAATAGAGCCCGGATCAACATATACTATACAAAGATAAATCCATAGAAAACTTTTTAAATTTTCTTAAAAAGATGCCCCTAATAAGGCATCTTTTTTTGTATGTGAACTTTATTATTGATAATAGAATTATTCAGTTAATTTTGTTGCTGATTTTTATCAGCTAAACAAAAAAAGAATATCTATTTATGTGTGGTATAGTAGGTTATATAGGCTTTAGAGATGCCTATCCAATAGTTATAAAAGGGTTGCACCGCCTTGAGTACAGGGGGTATGATAGTGCCGGTATAGCACTGTCAGACGGTGACCTGAAACTTTTTAAAAAGGCCGGAAAGGTAAGCGATCTTGAAGCCTTTGTTGAAGGCAAAGATGTAAGCGGTAGTGCTGGCATGGGCCATACCCGTTGGGCTACACACGGCGTGCCAAGTGACAGAAACTCTCACCCACACACTTCTGGTGATGGTAAGCTTACCATTATCCACAACGGTATTATTGAAAACTATGCCGTTTTAAAGGAAGCCTTAACTTCAAAAGGGCACGAGTTTAAAAGCGATACAGATACAGAGGTGCTGATACACCTTATTGAGGAGATAAAAGACGTTACGGGCTTGGGTCTTCGCGAAGCGGTAAGGTTAGCCCTTAACCGTGTTGTAGGTGCTTATGCGATTGTTATCATGAGCGAGGAAGAGCCGGATGAATTGATAGCAGCACGTAAAGGCAGCCCTATGGTTATCGGGGTTGGTAATGGCGAGTATTTCATTGCTTCAGATGCTACTCCAATCGTAGAATATACCAAGAACGTAATTTATCTTAACGATAACGAGATCGCTTACGTTCGTCGGGATGACCTGCTGATCAAAAACATTGATAATACTGTTCAAACTCCTTACATACAGGAGTTGGAGCTTAAGCTGGAGATGCTGGAAAAAGGCGGCTACGATCACTTTATGCTAAAGGAGATATATGAACAGCCCCGTTCAATACGCGACTGTCTGCGTGGCCGTATCTATCCGGAACAAGGCATTGTGCAATTGGGCGGTATCAAAGAGTACATTGAAAAGATAAAAAATGTTGATCGTATCATCATCGTAGCTTGCGGTACATCATGGCACGCCGGCTTAGTTGGCGAGTACCTGATAGAGGAGTATGCCCGTGTACCTGTTGAGGTTGAGTACGCTTCAGAGTTCAGATACCGTAATCCTATCATCACCCCTAAAGACCTGGTAATAGCCGTTTCACAATCAGGCGAAACCGCAGATACCATGGCAGCTATTGAACTGGCTAAAGAAAAAGGTGCAACCATATTTGGTATTTGTAACGTGGTGGGCGCTTCCATACCACGTATTACGCATGCAGGTGTTTATACACATGCGGGGCCGGAGATAGGTGTGGCATCAACCAAGGCATTTACTGCCCAGGTTACGGTTTTAACTTTGATAGCATTTTACATCGCGCAACAACGTGGTACCATTACGCAAAGCAAATTTGTTGAATACCTAACCGAACTTGACGAGATCCCTCAACTGGTTGAAAAAGCACTGGAATGCAATGATGAAGTAATTAAGATAGCTGAGCGTTTTAAAGATTCTGCCAACTGTTTATTCCTTGGACGCGGCAACTCGTTTCCTGTGGCATTAGAAGGTGCATTGAAGCTTAAGGAGATATCGTACATCCACGCCGAAGGCTACCCTGCTGCCGAGATGAAGCACGGCCCAATTGCACTTATCGATGCCGATATGCCGGTTGTGTTTATTGCTACCAAAAATTCACAGTACGAGAAAGTGGTGAGCAACATACAGGAAGTAAAGGCGCGTGGCGGGCATGTTATTGCCATAGTATCGGAAGGGGATACAGATGTTAAAGCAATGGCCGATTACACCATTGAGATACCTTTGACCAGCGAAACCTTTGTGCCGCTGCTTGCTACCATTCCGTTGCAGTTGTTATCATACCATATTGCGGTAATGCGTGGTTGCAACGTAGATCAGCCGCGCAACCTGGCAAAATCGGTTACGGTTGAATAAAACTAACCCAACTTTAAACTTAAATAGAAAATGCCCTGTAATTGCAGGGCGTTTTTGTTCATAAGCGAATTCGTTTATTCTTTTACCTTGGTATCGATCGTAATCGTGACAGGACCATCGTTAACCAGGCTCACTTTCATATCGGCACCAAAAATACCGGTGGCTACTTTTTTACCGGTGACCTGCTCAAGCGTGCTGATCATTTTTTCATAAAGAGGGATAGCTTTATCAGGTTTGGCTGCCCTGATGAAAGAAGGGCGGTTACCTTTTTTGGTTGCGGCAAACAGGGTAAATTGGGAGATCAATAAAATACCGCCATCTATATCTGCTAATGATCTATTCATTAAGCCCTGCTCATCGCTAAAAACACGTAATCCGGTTATTTTTTGGGCAAGCCATTGCAAGTCTTCATCGGTATCAGCATCTTCAATACCTAACAATACCATAAAGCCAATACCTATCTGTCCTGTGATGTTCCCTTCAACTTGGCAAGCCGCCTCGGAAACTCGTTGTATAACTGCTCTCATTGTATAGATTCAGGAGTCAAGATATAAGAATCGGGACTCGGATTAATAAGTTGTTTTTGACGTGATAAGTTGCCTTGTTTCTTGTCTCGTGTTGTCTTGCTTCTCATTAAGACCGTGTATCGTTCCCATTATAAATACTCAGGTAGCTTTCATAACGGGTGATGGCTATTTCATCTTCATCCAATGCTTCTAAAACAGCGCAACCCGGCTCATTAATATGGCGGCAGTTGTTAAAGCGGCACTCGTTCATACGTTCGCGCATCTCCGGGAAAAAATGGCCAAGTTCCTGTTTCTCTATATCGATAACACCTAACTCGCGAATACCAGGTGTATCGATTATATAACCGCCCTGCGGCAGGTCAAACATCTCGGCAAACGTGGTAGTGTGCATTCCCTTATCGCTCCATTCAGATATCATGTGCGTTTTCAGCTCAAGGTCGGGCAGTAGACGATTGATCAAACTAGATTTTCCCACACCGGAATGTCCCGTTAGCAAAGTGACCTTGTCTTTAAGCTGAGCTTGAACTTGCTGAATATTGGTGCCCTCTTTGGCCGATACCTCGTAGCAGGGGTAGCCGATACGCTCGTAAATATCTTTATAATCTGCGAGTATTGAAAGGCCCTCATCACTGAACAGATCGAGCTTGTTGAATATCAATCTCGCAGGTATATCGTAGGCCTCGGCAGTCACCAGAAAGCGATCAATAAAACCTAACGACGTACGGGGTGATGCCAAAGTAACGATCAAAAAAGCCTGATCGAGATTGGCGGCAATGATCTGAGCCTGTTTGGAAAGGTTTACCGATTTACGGATAATGTAATTTTTGCGCTGATGCAGGTTAGTGATAACACCTGTACCCTGTTCCGGCTCCATTTCAAAATCAACTACATCCCCAACTGCAATAGGGTTGGTGGTTGTGATGCCCTTTATCCGGAACTTACCTTTTATACGGCAATCAAACACCTCATTCCCCGCCTTTACCTGGTACCAGCTTCCGGTTGATTTTGTAACTAAACCCTGCATATGATGCGCAATTTACACACATAAAGGGCTTTGAGAAAAATAAATACAAATTGCCCTTGACATTCCGATTATTATCTACTTACTTTACCGACATTATATATGACAATTAACAACACCACAATTACAACAATTATTACCACCGGTATAAACCTCGGAGGAAGATAATCGTATGGTGTAAAAAACATAAATGAAACCAAACAGAAAGCCTTCCTCCTAAACGGGGAAGGCTTTTTTTATGGCCTCCCCCCGGCCTCTCCAAAAGAGAGGGTTCTAAAGAGTTTTAAAGTCCCTATCCAAAAGAGAGGGGTTTGGGAGAGGCTACCGGGCTTGAGAGATATTAAATAGATATTTTATATAAAAATGAAAGTATTAAAATTCGGAGGTACATCAGTAGGGTCAGTAGGAAGTATAAAAACCCTGCTTGATATTTTAAAGGCCGAGGACAAGCCACAAAGCAGGCCGGTAGTAGTTCTATCGGCAATGGGTGGTGTTACCAACCTTTTGATAGCCATGGCCGAAGGTGCCGCAAATGGCAAAGAATTTACCGCCGAGCTTGCCGAGCTGGAGAAACGCCACTTTGATGTAGTTAAGGCACTGCTTGAAGTGCAGAACCAAAACCCTGCATTTACCCGACTTAAAATTCATTTTAATCAACTTGAGGAATTGCTGCAAGGCGTACTTACCCTGCGCGAACTTACCCTTAAAACCCGCGACCAGATCGTTAGCTTCGGCGAGCGCTGCTCCGCGCTAATGGTAAGCAAGATTGCTGCGCAGCATTTCGAGGATGTGCTTTTTGTAGATGCATCTGAACTGATCAAGACGGATAGTGCTTTTGGCAACGCCAAAGTGAACAGCGAGCTTACTAATATGCTGATCAATACTTTTTATCAGCAACATAAAAACCAACTATTGATCGTCACCGGTTTCATCGCCGGGAACGATGCAGGGCAGATCACTACGCTTGGTCGTGGTGGTAGTGATTACACCGCAGCAATATTTGGTGCAGCACTAAATGCTGAAGAGATACAAATATGGACCGATGTTAACGGCATGATGACCGCCGACCCGCGCATGGTGCAAAAGGCTTTCCCGTTAGAAGAACTCTCTTACACCGAAGCTATGGAGCTTTCATACTTCGGTGCCAAAGTGATCTATCCGCCAACCATGATCCCGGCCTTTTTGAAGAAGATCCCGATAGTGATCAAAAATACTTTTGAACCGGCTTTTGCCGGTACGGTTATCCGTCACGATTGTAAATCTTCAACGCTGCCCATCAAAGGTATCTCTTCGATCAACAACATCAGCATCCTCAATTTGCAGGGCAGCGGCATGGTAGGCAAATCGGGCTTTAGCGGCAGGTTGTTCTCCTTATTAGCCAGGGAACAGATCAACATCATCCTGATCACACAGTCGTCATCAGAGCATAGTATCACTTTTGCCGTGCAACCACAAGATGTTGGAAAAGCTAAACAAGTGATTGAACAGGAATTTGAGCTGGAACTTTTAGCCAATAAGCTTGAGCCGCTTGTGATTGAAAGCAACCAGGCAATCCTTGCCATAGTAGGCGAAAACATGAAACAAACTCCGGGAATGAGCGGTAAACTGTTCCATGCACTGGGCCGTAATGGTGTAAATGTACGTGCCATTGCACAGGGCTCATCGGAATATAACATCTCGGTTATCATATCTGCAACTGATCTTTCGAAAGCCCTTAATGCAGTACATGATGCTTTCTTTATTGAATTGACTAAAACCTTGCACGCCTTTTGCCTTGGCACCGGCAACATCGGTAAAACGTTATTTGCTCAACTGAATGCGCATAAAGATTACCTGCAAAAAAATAATGGTATACAGGTAAAAGTGGTAGGCATCAGCAACACGCGTAAAATGGTTTTCAACAGCGATGGCCTGTCCTTAGATAACTGGCAGGATGAATTACAGGAATCAACCCACGAGGCTGATCTGCCAGGCTTTATCACTAAAATGAAGGAGCTGAATTTGCCAAACTGTGTGTTTATAGATAACACTGCCAGCCCTAAACCGGTTGATTTTTACGAGGAAGCTTTTAAAGCAAACGTATCTGTAGTAACCTGTAACAAGATAGGTAACTCGGCTTCGCTGGCCCAGTACCAAAATTTCAGAGATACTGCCCGCAGGCATGGGGTTGATTTCTTCTATGAAACCAACGTGGGTGCAGGCCTGCCTATCATCCGTACCCTAAAAGACCTGATGAGCAGCGGCGACAGGATCCAAAGAATCGAGGCCATTTTGTCTGGAACTATATCCTTCATCTTTAATCACTTTAAAGGCGACGTCAATTTCCACGATGTGGTTAAAGAAGCACAGGAAAAAGGGTATACTGAGCCGGATCCGCGCGATGACCTGAGCGGTAAAGATTTTACGCGTAAAATCCTCATATTGGCCCGCGATGCTGGTCACGAAATGGAAGAAGCGGATGTATCTATAGAAAGCGTGCTGCCAAAAGCCTGCCTTGAAGCTAAAACTGTTGATGATTTCTACGCAGCTTTAAAAGCTGAAGATGCTTACTTTACTGATCTGAAAAAGCGTGCTGAAAGCGAGAGAAAGGTACTGCGCTACATTGGTAAACTGGAAAATGGCAAAGCATCCATCACCCTGCAAATGGTTGATGAGAACCACCCCTTCTACATGCTCAGCGGCAGCGACAACATCATCTCTTTCACTACCGACAGGTATCGCGAGCGCCCGCTGGTAGTAAAAGGCCCCGGTGCAGGTGCCGAAGTAACCGCCGCCGGCGTATTTGCTGACTTGATAAATGTGGGAGCGAATTAAAGCCCCCCAGCCCCCTGAAGGGGGAGTAAAATTTGATAAAGAGCCCCCTAAACTTTGAAAGGGGGAACAAAAATTAAAGCAATGGAAAATACTATACAAGATTTAAAACAACCAAGCCCTTCAACAGCTCCCCCTTTAGGGGGCGGGGGGGGCTTGGACAGCGTTCACGTCTTTGCCCCGGCAACCGTGGCCAATGTGGTTTGCGGGTTTGATGTGCTGGGCTTTGCCGTAAACGAACCGGGCGATGAGGTGGTAATGCGCCGCACTGAAAAGCCAGGCATCACCATCAGCAAAATTACCGGCGATAATGGCCGCCTTCCGATGGATGCGGCGAAAAACACAGTTAGCGTGAGCGTTGAGCATTACCTTAAAAGCATTGGCCGCTTAGATGTGGGCGTGGATATTGAGCTGCATAAAAAAATGCCGATAGGCAGCGGCCTGGGCTCAAGTTCGGCCAGTACCGTAGCTGGTTTGTATGCCATCAAGACATTATTGGGTGATAACTCTGAACCATCAAAGCTGTTACCTTTTGCCATGAAGGGCGAAGAATTAGCTTGTGGTCATGGACATGCTGATAACGTGGCACCGGCGCTGTTTGGTGGCTTTGTGCTGATACGCAGTTATGAACCACTTGATGTAGTACGACTACCTCACCCTAAAGACCTATGGTGCGCTATTGTGTTCCCGGATGTAGATGTACCTACCCGTGAGGCCAGGCAGATCATCCGCAACAAAATAAACATGAAGGATGCCGTAACCCAGTGGGGCAACATTGCCGGGTTGGTTAGCGGCCTCTTTATGCAGGATATTGACCTGATAGGCCGAAGTATGCAGGATGTATTGGTAGAACCGGTACGCAGCATGCTGATCCCCGATTTTTACGAGATGCGCAAAATGGCTATGGACCTTGGCGCGGTAAGCTTCGGTATCTCAGGCTCGGGCCCGTCGGTTTTCGCCTTTACCCGCGATGAACAAACCGCAAGGCTCATTACCGGTAAACTTAAACAACACCTCAATAGCATCAAAATAGGCGCTAATACTTATGTATCTACCATAAATGATGCAGGGCCGAGGGTGATTGGGTAAATCAAAATTCAAAAGGGATCAGAATTTACAGGATTAAAGGATTTACAGAATGCCTTACGTCCGCTCTGATTCATAATCAATTCAGTTAATTCTCAAATTCTGTAAATTCTGATTCTGACACATGAAATTCTACAGCACAAATAACAAAAACCTTAGGGTTGGTTTTAAAGAAGCGGTTTTTAACAGCATGCCGCAGGATAAAGGCCTATACATGCCGGAGCATATCCCTCACCTGGATGATAAGTTTCTGAACAATTTGGATCAGTACACGCTGCCCGAGATCGCTTACCACGTAGCGCAAAACCTGTTGGGTGACGATATACCGGCGGATGATCTTAGGGCCATCATCAACGATGCCATTAACTTTTATGCGCCCATTGTAAAGCTGGAAAAAAATGTTTTTGTGCTGGAGCTTTTCCACGGGCCATCATTAGCCTTTAAGGATTTTGGGGCAAGGTTCATGAGCCGCGTTATGGCTTATTTTCTTGAAGAGGGTGAGAAACAACTGGATGTGTTGGTGGCTACCTCCGGCGATACTGGTGGTGCAGTGGCACTGGGCTTTTTAGGTGTTCCTAATACGCGGGTAACTATTCTTTATCCCAAAGGCAAAGTAAGCCACATACAGGAATTGCAATTAACCACCAATGGGCAAAACATCCGCGCTTTAGAGATCGACGGTACCTTTGATGATTGCCAGGCGCTGGTTAAACAGGCATTTACGGATAAGGAACTTAATGAAAAGTTCCGCCTAACATCGGCTAACTCAATCAATATCGCAAGGCTTATCCCGCAAACGTTTTACTACTTCAACGCATACGCACAGCTGCTTCGCCAAGGTATAAGCAAAGCGGTGTTCTGCGTGCCGAGCGGTAACTTTGGTAACATTGGTGCAGGCTTATTGGCCTGGAAGATGGGCTTGCCTGTTGAGCATTTTATTGCAGCAACTAACGCAAATGATACCGTACCTGCATTCTTAAAGAGCGGTGTTTACGAGGCTAAGCCATCTGTTTCTACGCTATCGAATGCAATGGATGTTGGCAACCCAAGTAACTGGGTGCGTATTGCCGACCTGTTTGATGAAGACCTTGACACTGTAAGGCAACTCATCACCGGTTACAGTTACACGGATGAGGATACGTTGGCTGCTATCGAACAATTATCAAAAGATGATAACTATGTAGCCTGCCCGCATACCGCTATTGCCTGGAAGGCCTTAAAATCATATCAGCAGGAGCATACCGCGGATGATACTGCATGTATATTCTTGTCAACCGCTCATCCTTGCAAATTCCCGGATGTATTTAAGCCGGAGATAGCCGAAAAGATCAAGATACCTGCACAGGTAAGCGAATTAGAAGAAAAAGAAAGCCATGCAGTAAGTTTAGGCACCAGCTTTGAAGAATTTAAGAGATATTTGCTAAACAATGCATAGCATAATGGATCGCTTTAAACTCCTGATTACTTTTTTAATATGTGCCGCCTTTGCTTATGGTTGTACTGCCAAACAAGATTTTGACCGCAAAGGCTGGAATGATGGCGATGGGCTCGATTTTCCGCGCCGTAACCTGATGATTGATGATCTGCTGCAGAAATACCAGTTCAAAGGCATGAAATATAAAAACGTTGTAGGCCTTTTGCATGAGCCGGATCGTTTTAGTTACGACAGCACGAACTTTCATTACCAGATAATCCTGAAAATGCAGGGCTTGGATACAATCCGCACTAAAAACCTTGTTTTCTGGTGGAATAAAAAAGACTCCGTAATTACTGATTATAAGGTGACTGAAAAAGACTATCCTAAAAAAGAATACAAGAAAAAGTGATCAATACCATCATATTTGATTTAGGCGCCGTTCTTATAGACTGGAACCCGCATTACCTGTACCGCACTTTGTTTGACAGTGAAGAAGAGATGATCCATTTTTTGGCCAACATTGCCACCTCTGATTGGAACGAGGAGCAAGATGCCGGTCGGTCGTTAGAGGAAGGTACTGAAATGCTGGTAAAGCGCTTTCCAGACCATGAGGCTAATATCAGGGCTTTTTACGGCCGATGGAACGAAATGTTGGGCGCCGCTTTTGATGACACAGTTGCGATCCTAAAAAAACTGAAAGAAAGCGGCAAGTATAAAGTTTATGCTTTAACCAACTGGTCGGCAGAGACCTTCCCGGTAGCTTTGGAGCGTTTTGAGTTTCTGAGCTGGTTTGATGGCATTGTGGTATCGGGCACCGAAAAGATGCGTAAACCCCAGCCGGAATTTTACCAGCTATTGCTTAGCAGATACGATGTTAAACCCGAAGAAGCTTTGTTTATCGACGATAACAAACGCAACATTTTAGCTGCCGAGCAATTAGGTATCAGGTCAATCCACTATCAATCGCCAGAGCAGCTTACAACAGAACTGCAGCAACTCAATATTTTATAAACAAGGTCTTGAAATCGAAAAGCCCCGTTATCACTAACGAGGCCTTCTTTCTAACTAAACTAACTAACTTGTATTTTTATCTATTTGTCCCGAAAGGGATATAAACTCCAAATGTAATGTTGCGGCCCATATTGTAAATACCAAACGTTGGGTCTTCCTGGCTAAAGCGGCCCGGCCTTAAACGGCTAAGCGCATCATAGTAAGCCTTATTGGTTAGGTTTGTACCAGAAACATATAATTTAAGTGGTTGTTTGCCAATATTGAAAGTGGCACCTATGCCTGCATTCAACAAGGTGTAGCCACCAGCGGCGGTCTCAAAGGTTTCATCTACACGGCCCTGTCTAAAGAAATTGTCTATACCTGCATAAAAGTAGAAGTCCTTAATTCTTTTAACCTTTGGTTCAAAACGCAAGGTATTGTGCAATACACCGGCAGGTATCAGGGCCAGCGGCCTGTCAAAAGTCTCGTTTTGTGCGTGGGTATAGCTAAACGTGTTTTCAAAGTGGATAAATGATACCGGGTGCAACGTTAAGTTACCTTCAAAACCATAAAGGTTCGCATTTACCTGTCCGTAGCGGTAAGTGTCGTAAGATCTGCTTTGCCCGTCCTCTCCAACCACGGTGGTTTGCTCTTTGTTGGTATTTGAGGCGTATATGTAATTGTGGATATAGTTCTCATAAATACCAAAGCTTCCTGTTACAAATCCAGAACCATACTCCAGCGTTGCATCTGCCTGGTAGCTGCGCTCAGGTGACAGGTTGGGGTCACCTATTTCATAGCGGGTAGTACCTTCGTGCACACCGTTAGAACCCAATTCGGCCGGGTTTGGCGCGCGGAAAGCGGTACCGGCGTTAGCCTTAAAGCTCAGGTCATCGTTAAATATATGTGTAAAGCCCAATGCACCGCTCACGTTTGAGAAACGGTTATCAAAGCCTGTAAATATCGGCTCGCCTTCGGCGTTATTCTGTGCCTTACCTTTGTTGCTGATGAAATCATAACGGGCACCCGCACTAAATGTATTTTTATCCCAGGCTTTCTTTAAGTAAACGAAAGCGCCGATACTGAATTCGTCATATGCGGGTATCAATAGTTCCTCGCCAAGATTAACGCTATGGCTCAAAGCACTGCTTACGCCAATAACCGGGTGCCAGCCATTGCTCTCAGGCAGGTAATATTTAGCATCCAACGAGTAGGTGTTCATATCAAAGAACAAATTTGGGGTAGTGGTTTCCTCCAACTCACGGCGCTGGTTTTTCTGGAAACCGAGATCAAGCTTTAACGAGCTGCTGCCGAACAGGAAGTTGTTGTTTAGGGCAACCTTGTAGTGGCGGATATCCTGGCGCGGGAAATCAAGCGTGCGGCTGGTTGATGTGTTGTACAATGGATCGCCGGGTTCTGCATCAAGGAAACCGATGTTATTTTTATAGTAGGAGAAATTAAGGTGCGAATAACCCCAGGGCTTGTTTACACCCAGCATACCGCTGGCATTGGTTTGGTTGAATCCGCTGTTTATTACACGGCCTGCAGGGGTGTTGTAAGAGTATGCGTTTTGATAACTTCCGCGGCCTCTCCATACAAAACCATTCTCGTTACCGCTCAACATTACTGATGTATTGCTTAAGCCGTTGTTTGTAGAATAATTTGTTAAAACCTCACCCGCAATATTGCCCTCTGCAGGCGTAGGCGGGTCTATAACATTGATAACACCACCCAATGCATCAGAACCATATTGCAATGATGCAGCACCTCTTAATACCTCAACCCTGCCGGCAGAGAACTGGTCCATTTCAATACCGTGCTCATCACCCCATTGCTGGCCTTGTTGTTTAACACCATCATTTAAAGTAACCACACGGTTGTAACTTAAACCACGTATAACAGGTTTTGAAATAGCCTGGCTGGTGGTTATCTGGCTCATGCCCGGCACTTGTTTAGCCAATGCATCAATAAGGTTTGTTGACGAACCTTGCAGCTGGTCTTTAGTAACCACCGTGGCGGATGTGCTGTTATACTTGCTGCCTGCTGTAATTGGCGTACCGGTAATTACTACCTCGTGCGCCTCTATAACGCTGGGCTGCAAAGCAAATACCAGTGGTGCTTGGGATGAAAGATCGATAGTTTGGGTAAGAGATTTATAACTTACATACTGCACCTGCACCACAAAGCGGCCGCGTTGCGGGATGGATCTGAAAGTGAATTCGCCATTTAAGTTGGTAGCTACGGCAAGGCGCAGATCGGGGATGCTAACGGTAGCGCCGGCAAGCGGCTCGTTAGTCTTAGCGTCAACAACTTTACCTTTAAGGTCAATAACATCAGTTGCCGAGGCGGTAAACTGTACAAGTAAAAATATAAAGCAATATAAAAGCTTTAGTTTCATAATTAAAAATTAAAGAATCAGACAAAAATCAGCCACGCAGAACCGCGGCTATCTAAAAATTGAACGGTAATTATGAAATAACGGGAGGAGCCCTGCCAGAGGCAAGGATGAGGCCTATACTTTGAAAATGGTACTGTTTAAAAGTGTAAACACGGTCGGTTTTGCTAAAGTGTAAAGCAAACTGCGGTTTAAAAAGTTCCATAAAATCATGGTGCATGCTGTCGCAAACCTCACATTTTTCTTTAAGTATCTGCTTATCGGGGTTGTGTTTGTCGCTTTGAGATAGCTGGTGCACATGCTTGTTCACATGATGCTGGTGCGCAAATACCATGTACTGCCCTGCAACAAAACAGAACAATAGTGCCCAGGCACAAATAATATGGTAGATGCTTTTCTTCACAGCCTTAAAATGCAATGCAAAAATAAGTAATAATAATGCAATACTGTTGCATAAACGTAACAATATTGTTAATAGTATTAGAAATATTCGCTTTGCGGCGGTTAAGCTTCAGTATATTTGCCGGTATGAAACCTGCCGAAATTAATGCCAAGTGGGCTGTATTGCAGAATAAAATAGCCGAGGAGTTTGATAATGAGAAGCCGGACATGAAGGTGATGCTTTTTCTGGTTGGCGTGCAGGAACTTGGCCAGGGCCCGCGTAAATTCAGTAAAAGGCAAAAAGAAGAGTTGATGCATATTGCCAACTGCAAGTTATTTAGCCAAATGGGTTTTTACGAACTGGAGGGACTTGACCAGGATGGCTGGCCGCATTGGAAACTGGCAAAAACCATCCCTAATTATACCTTGCTTGAGCAGGAATTGCTGCTTAAATCATTGATGATAACTTATTTTGAAACAGAATTAGATTGGGAACTTTAACCTTATAGTTGCATGACCAGATTTTTTACCATTTGCCTGCTGTTCATTAGCACCATCGCTTTTGCTAAGCCACCTAAAAACCAGTATGTGCGCATACGGTCGTCATACGGAGACGTCATCATCCGTTTATATAACGAAACGCCTAAGCATCGCGATAACTTTATCAAGCTCACCAAACAGGGTTTTTATAATGGTACACTTTTTCACCGTGTGATACAGGATTTTATGATCCAGGGTGGTGATCCGGATTCCCGCGATACTACCAAGAACCAAAAGGGCAAAGAGCTTGGCAACGGCGATGTTAAATATACCATCCCGGCAGAACTCAGGGACAGCCTGTTCCATAAACGCGGTGCTTTAGGTGCAGCGCGTGATGATAACCCTGCAAAAGCATCCAGCGGTTGCCAGTTTTATATAGTAGAGGGTAAACGCTTTACACCGGCTAAACTGGATACCGTAGAAATAAAGAGACTTAAAGGCCACAAGATACCGGCCTGGCAACGCGATATTTATACTTCCGTCGGAGGAGCCCCGCACCTTGATCAAAACTATACCGTATTTGGTGAGGTGGTAAGCGGCATAGATATGGTTGATCGAATTGCAGCCCTTAAGCGCGATGGTAACGACCGCCCTGAAGATAATGTACCCATGACCATAGAACTGCTCAGTAAAAAAGAATGCAAGCAGTTAGATGAGTTACTTTGGCCAAAAGAGAAATAATAATATTTTGTCATCTGAGCCTGTTGAAGACGTATTAAAGCGAGTGGTTCGACAAGCTCACCACGACAAAACATTTAGGCTATTCGTTCCTAACCTCCGCCAAAAGGGTCAGTCTGAGCTTGTCGAAGACCTATCCAGGAGAGTGGATCGACAAGCTCAACAATACATAAGTATTTAGGAGATAATATGAAGATCGTCACTTATAACGTAAACGGCATCCGTTCTGCTATTAACAAGAACTGGCTGGCATGGCTGCAGGCTACAGATGCCGATGTGGTATGTTTACAAGAAATAAAAGCTACACCCGATGTATTGACCGATCTGGGTTTGGTTGATGCATTGGGTTACCAGCACTTCTGGTTTCCGGCAGAGAAAAAGGGTTACAGCGGCACAGCCATTTTCAGTAAGATACTGCCTAATCATGTGGAGTACGGCTGCGGCATACCTGATTTTGACCGCGAAGGACGGTGCATACGAGTTGACTTTGATAATGTTTCTGTAATGAGCGCGTACTTTCCATCAGGCTCAAGCGGCGAAGAAAGGCAGGCATTTAAGTTTCGTTTTTTGGATGAGTTTGGGAAATACCTAACGCTGCTAAAGGCAAGCATACCCAACTTGGTGCTCTGCGGCGATTACAACATCTGCCATCGCCCTATCGATATCCATAATCCAAAATCGAACGCCAACTCATCAGGCTTTTTGCCCGAAGAACGGGAATGGATGGAAAATTTTCTGGAGTCGGGGTTCATTGACACCTTCCGCCATGTGAACAAGGAGCCGCATAATTACACATGGTGGAGTTTCCGCGCCAATGCCCGCGCCAAGAACCTGGGTTGGCGTATTGATTATGCGCTGGCAAGTAAAGAGCTTGAGGAAAACATTAAACGCTGTATGATACTGCCCGAGGCCAAACATTCCGACCATTGCCCCGTGCTGTTGGAATTGGAGTTTTAGTTAAAATGACTTTTATATGTAAGCTCTTTGATCAACAAACCGTTGATTTGGATAGTTAAACATTGTACTATGAAATTAACCATCGGCTTTTCGCCCTGCCCAAATGATACCTTTATATTTGATGCTCTTATTCACAATAAAATAGACACCGAAGGACTGGAGTTTGAGGTTTTTTACGATGACGTGGAAACCCTAAACCAAAAGGCATTTCGCGGCGAATTGGATATCACTAAGCTAAGCTACCACGCCTTTGCTTACGCAGCGGATAAATATGTGCTGTTAGATGCAGGCAGCGCGCTGGGTTTTGGTGTTGGGCCTATGCTGATAACCAAGCAGGAAGATATCTCATATTTAAAATCTCATATCTCAGATCAAAAGATAGCCATCCCGGGCAAATATACCACCGCTAACTTCCTGCTTAGTCTGGCTTTCCCTGAAGCTACCAACAAACAGGAACTGGTTTTTTCAGACATTGAAAATGCAGTGTTAGATGGGCGTGTTGATGTAGGTTTGATCATCCACGAAAACCGTTTTACCTATCAGGACAAAGGCCTGCATAAAGTGATGGACCTTGGCGATTACTGGGAAAAGGAAACAGGTTGCGCTATACCATTAGGCGGCATTGTAGCCAATAGAAATCTTCCTGTTGACGTTCAGCAAAAAGTAAACAGGCTCATCAGGCAATCAGTAGAGTTTGCTTTTGCCAATCCAAAATCGGGGCTGGATTATATTCGCTTCCATGCGCAGGAAATGAGCGAGGATGTGATGTACAAGCACATCGATCTGTATGTAAATAAGTTCTCGGTTGATCTCGGTAAAGAAGGCAAAAAAGCAGTTAAGCTGATGTTTGATACCGCACTGGAGAAAAATATTATTCCGCCGATCGATAAGCCGCTTTTCCTGAGCCCTTTGTAACAATCTGCTAACCTGTAAACTTTAGCGGGTCTGTTTGGTTTCTAACTGAGTATATTGCAGTGTGATCCATCTCCCCATGCATATCGATCATAACCTATTTTTGCTCAAACTAAACTACTATAATGACATCTGCTAAAAACAAAAAAATGCTTATTGCGCTCGGCTTTGCTACGCTTATCGGCGGCACGGCCAATGCAGGCACCGTTCAAAGAGATACGGTATTAGGGCCTGTTGAAACCCAGAAGCCTAATACAGATTATAAGCCTGCTTTCCGCGGGCAAACGCGTATTGGCGGTATAAAAACCAAAACGCCTTATACGGCAACCGTTATCAACAGCGATCTTAAAAACCCATGGGGCATACACGTATTGCCCGATGGTCGTTTTATAATCACAGAAAAGGCCGGCTCCATACGCATTTTAAAAGCCAGCGGTGCTTTTGACAAGCAAGTTACCGGTTTCCCGGCGGTACTATTTAAAGGCCAGGGCGGGTTACTGGATATTACTATCGACCCGGCTTTTGCCACTAACCGAATGGTTTACTGGGGCTATGCTGAAGAAGCATCCGGCGGTTCGCTGCTGGCCATTGCGAAAGGTAAGCTGTCTGCTGACGAAACTAAATTAGAGAATGTACAAGTAATATACCGCGCAGAGCCGGCATTTAAAGGCACGCTGCAATATGGCTGCCGAATTGTGTTTGATAAGCAGGGCAACTTGTTTGTAAGCACCGGCGAGCGCAGTGGTGCTGATATCCGCATGAAGGCACAGGACTTGGGCGCAGGCATCGGCAAGGTTATCCATATTACTAAAGCGGGTAAAGCCGTTCCAGGTGGTCCGTTTGCAGGTAAGGCAGGTGCGTTGCCGGAGATCTACAGCTACGGCCACCGCAACCCTGATGGTTTGGCCTGGAACCCTGCTACCGGCGAATTATGGGAAGCAGAGTTTGGCCCACGTGGCGGCGATGAGATCAATATCATTAAGCCCGGCAAAAATTATGGCTGGCCCGTGGTTACCTATGGGATTGAATACAGCGGTGAAAAAGTTGGCGACGGCATTCAGCAAAAAGAAGGTGTTGTGCAACCTATTTACTATTGGGACCCAACTATCTCCCCGGGTGGTATTACGTTTTATACCGGTAACCTGGCCGAATGGAAAAACAATCTTTTTGTAGGCGGCCTAAGCGGCGCGCATATCGCCCGGTTAGTGATCAGAAACAATAAAGTTGTTGGGGAAGAACGGCTATTGCGCGATAAGAACGAACGATGGCGCGCATTAGTAACCGGCAAGGACGGTGCGCTATATGGCTTAACCGATAGCGGCAAAATGTATAGAATAGCTAAAAAGTAATAATAAGGCCCTGCACATCAAATGCAGGGCCTTATGCTTTAATTCCACTCATCCCTTTTGTTCATTCTGTTCAGCGTATTCACTTTATTCATTCTCGTTCATTGCTGAACAAGGCATCCTCGTTTAGTTAAATTAGTAAACAGAAACCGGTGGTTAAATCACCGGAAAAACTGCTGCTTACTACCTAAAATTTGACTGAATATGATTGACAGGGACATATTAGCCGATAAACTCGATTTTACTTACAAGAAACAGGACGATGTTGGCGAAGTAAGGCAATTGCTCGCCGTGATTGCCAATTACTGGTATCTGTTTGTCGGCGGTGTGCTGGTAAGTTTGCTGGTAGGTTTCCTGGTTATCCAATACACGCCAAAGCAATGGAATGTGATGGGTAAGATCATCATTGAGGATGAAAAGAACTCACCGTCCAAACTGCTCTCCAATGGTGTCAGCTCAGATCTGTCGTCACTTTTCGATATCAAAAGCAATTCATATAACGAGGTAAGGGTGCTGGAATCACGCAACCTGTTACGTCGCGTAATTACCCAAATGAACATCAACGTTCATTTATACGACAAAAGCGGCCTGATGAAGAAAGAGCTTTTTGATAATGCGCCTTTTAATGTTGTCCTTTCAAATAACGACATAACCCGGTCAAACAATTACAGGATAGCCGTGCTTGATAGCCAGCACTATCAATTAACGGATGCAGATAATGATATTAAGATTAAAGGAACATTTGGCGTGCCAACCAAACTGCCCGATTATTCCATTAATCTCGTTAAAACTTCATATTTCCACCCAAGCGGAGATTATAAAATTGCTGTAAAGTCTATCAAAAAAGCTGAGAATGAATTGGCTGCCAAGTTTGTTGCGTCACTCAGCGACAAGCAATCCACCGTAATTGGGGTACAGTTGGCTTATGGAAATGCCAAAAGGGGCGAACTCATCTTACAGAAATTTATGGAGCTGTACCTGCAAAACAACCTCTCAAACAAGGTGCGCATGGCCGATAGCACCATTAAATTTATCGATAGCAGGCTTAGCGTTGTAAGCGCGGAACTGGGCAAGGTAGAAAAGACACTGGAAAAATATAAGGTTAATAACAAAATATCAGACATTAACGCCCAGGCAAAAGCTTTGGTACAAGGCGCAAGCGATTACCAGCAGAAGCTAAATGAAACAGAAGTACAGCTTGCCGTGGTAAATGACCTTTACCGTTACGTAAGCAATGGGAAAAACTCGCAAGTAGTGCCAAGCTCGCTGATCACCAAAGATATGTCTTTCGGTAGCGCAATTAATTCATACAATGAGATGCTGCTTCGCCGCGAGCAGTTGAAACTAAACCTGCAGGAATCGAGCTCTATCATCAAAAACCTGGATCAGCAGATAGAAACAGCCCGCAACATGCTTTTAACCAGTTTAAAGAGTTACAAGCATAGCCTTAACATATCGCAATCTGCCATAATACGGCAAAATGCGGCCATTGGTGATAAGATTGCCGATGCACCGGTAAAGGAGAGGGTTTACCTGGATTACTCGCGGCAGCAAAGCTTAAAGCAGGACCTTTACCTTTTCTTGCTTCAAAAACGTGAGGAAACCGCCATCTCGCAAAAAGCCACTATATCTAATTGCCGCATTTTAGATAATGCTGAAAGTGATGAAGATCCCTTTGCTCCTAAAAAGTCTTTTATATATACAATTGCTTCGTTGTTCGGCTTGTTTTTGCCTGCTGCGGGCCTTGGCATCAGGCAGATAACCAACAATCGCATCAGCAAGAAAGATGATATTGAAAAGCATACCACTGTTGCTGTGCTCGGCCAGATTAGCAAGAACAATCACAAGCAAAAAATGCTGATCTACAACGAGGCTCGCACGGTGATAAGTGAAGAGATCCGCGCATTGCGTACTAATTTAAAGTACGTTACTGACGGAGGAAAATCAAACGTCATCATGTTTACCTCAAGCATGAGCGGCGAGGGCAAATCTTTCATCTCGCTAAATCTTGGTAACTCAATTGCGCTATCGGGTAAAAAAGTGGTGCTGCTTGAGCTTGACCTGCGCAAGCCTAAATTGCTGAAATACCTTGGTACACAGGCGAGCTACGGCTTTACCGATTATGTGATAACCCCTGATAAAGATTGCATTGATGATCTTATACATCCATCAACCTTCAATGAGAACTTCTATTTCATTTCATCGGGTACCATACCACCCAATCCTGCAGAGATATTGATGAGCAGCAGACTGAAGGAACTTATAGAAGAGTTACGGGTAAAATTTGACTATGTAATAATAGATACCGCGCCGGTTGGCCAGGTATCGGACGCCTTGATAATAGAAGAATTTGCCGATGTTACCTGTTATGTAATGCGCCAGAATTATACCTACAAATCGCAATTGAACATCGTGAACGATCTGCAAAAATACCGTAAGGTGAAGCAGTTATATCTCATTGTTAACGATATCGAACTCAATACCAATAACATAAGCGGTTATGGTTATGGCTATGGTAACTATAACTACACAGAGATAGAAGAGGGCAACAAGTTCTCTAATTTTATGAAAAAGCTTAGGCCTACTGTAAAATAAGTAAAGTTATGTTGCAGGTAATACAAACAGGTTTTCGCAGCTTTTTTACCAAGGGTCACGAGCGGTCATTAAGGGCGAAGAAAAATATTTTTCAGTCGTTGCTTATTAAAAGTGGCGGGGTGGTTTGCTCCTTTGCACTTATACCGCTTACCATTAGCTATGTCGGTGCAACCAATTATGGGGTGTGGTTAACGCTTAGCTCTATCATTAGCTGGGCGGCGCTTTTTGATATGGGCTTAGGTAACGGACTTAAGAACAAACTGGCGGAGGACGTTGCTTTAGGTAACTATAAAGAGGGGCAAAGTCATATAAGCTCTACTTACGCCATACTTGCCGCTATATCAGGCGTTTTGCTGGTAGCATTTTGCTTTATTAACCCATATATCAATTGGCACGGTATATTAAATGTACCCGCTAAAGAGTTGCCTAATCTTAATCATCTGGTTGCAGTCATCTTTATTTTCTTTTGCCTGCAGTTTATAGTTCAGTTGATAAATACTGTACTAACTGCAAATCAAAAGCCCGCATTACCAGCATTAATAAGTGTTTTAGGGCAGGCAGCTACTATTATCAGTGTGGTTATCCTTACCAATTTTACTGCAAGTTCCTTAACTTATTTAGTGTACGTGGTTACAGGCATACCCCTGATAATATTACTTATTGCCAGTTTTTATTTTTATAGTGGCAACTACAGATCTTTAGCGCCAACGTTTAAGTCTGTTAAGTATAAATACGCACGCCAGTTGCTATCGGCTGGCGGTGCATTCTTCATTATCCAGATAGGTACTTTGGTGTTATATGAGACAGATAACATCGTTATCACCCAATTATTCAGCCCTAAAGAGGTAACCACATTCAATATTGCATACAAGCTTTTTTCAGTTATCCTGATGGTTTTTATCATGATCATCACACCGTTCTGGAGTGCCTTTACCGAAGCATATGTAAAAAAAGACCTGGATTGGATAAGGCTAACGCTTGGCAAGATGAATAAGCTTTGGTTGGGACTAAGCCTATGTACGGTAATGTTGCTCATCTGCTCGCCGGTAATTTACAAGCTTTGGCTCGGCGATGGCGTTAGCGTTCCGTTCACGCTTTCGCTGGCTATGTGCATTTATACCATAGCGCTTATATGGCAAGCTATGTATGTGCAATTTTTAAATGGCATCAGCAAGATAAGGCTGCAATTGTACCTCAGCATTATTTGCGCGCTTATCAATATCCCGCTGTCAATATTATTAGGAAAATATTGGGGACTTGCGGGGGTTACAACATCAAACACCATCATTTTTATCATGATGGGGATAGCATTTTCGGTACAAACTAAAAAGATCATAAACGGCACGGCGGCAGGTTTGCTGGCCAGGTAGTTAGCAAAAGTATAACATGGCTTTACCATACTATATACGAAAGGCTTACAGGGGCATGCGTGTAGTTTACTACCGTGCTGCCCGCACATATTCGCACGCTATTACCACGTTTAAGTTTAACCTTAATGGGGTGCAATACCATAAGGATTTTGTTGGATTTGGTATCCCTATCCTCGATATCAATATGGATGGGAAATTCTCGATAGGGAAAAGGTTTTGGTTCAACAGCGGTAAGTACCATGCCATGGGTGGCAGGCAGCAGCAATGCTATTTTGTTGCAGCCAAAGGCGCGGAGATAAGCATTGGCGATAACGTGGGCGTTACTTCCATTGCTATTATCTGCCACAGCAAGATAAGTATCGGCAATAATGTGAAGATCGGTATCAATACGGTGATCTATGATACTGATTTCCATTCGCTGGATGCAAGGATAAGAAACCAGATCCCCGAGAGTATTGAGGGGGTGCGCTCAAAGCCCGTAACTATCATGGATGGTGCATTTATAGGTGGTCATACTACCATACTTAAAGGCGTAACTATTGGTAAAAATGCAATTGTCGGCGCGGGTTCGGTGGTTTTTAAAAGCATCCCGGATGAGCAGGTATGGGCGGGTAACCCGGCGGTATACATAAAGGATAACACGTATAATTAAAGGTTATGTCATTGAGAGTGAAGTTCTATTCTGCTTTATTACTGTTGCTGGTTGTGGCTTCTTTCTTCCACATGCAGGCTGTGGTAATAGGTGTTGCCATTATAATTATAGCAATGCCGATGGAACGCCACGTATCGGCCGTTAAACTGATAAGATTATTCGCTATTCTAATTATTCCGGTGGTGTTAGGAATGTTTGCCGGTTTTTCAAACAACAACTACCTGATATTAAAGGATTTTTACTATTTCATGCTGCCGGTACTTTTTATACTTGCCGGCATTTTACTGGCCTGTCATTTAAAGATCCATGAGTTTCTTAAAGTGCTGGTATATGCAGGATTGATCACTTCGCTGCTGGTTACCGGTATTTCTGTTTACTATATAGGTGTCGGATCTCTTACTGATCCTTACTCTGCTCACTACGCTGTCGGGATAGTTGGTACGCCCGGGCCGCCGGTAGCACTTGCAATATTATTGCTCACAAAAAAATTTAATATCAAACTGTTCAGCAGGTTTTATTTCAATCTGTTTGTGGTGGTTAATGCGTTTGGTATTTACATGTGTGCATCGCGCACCTATCTTATCATTACACTTTGTTTTGTGATGCTCTTAGTTGCCGATAAACTCAAAAGGCAATGGGTTCTTCCGGTATCATTTATAGTGGTAGTTCTGGTATCATTTGTACCGCTGGATATTTTTAAACCAACACAATCATCAACCTCTTTTATTGATAAGCTACTGGGCTCTTTTAACGAACTAAGCATCGGTAACTACAGTACCGAGGAAGACATTAACACCAAATACCGCGGCTACGAATCATTTATGGCGCTTAACCAATACATGCAGGGCGATACAAAGGATTGGATCTTCGGTGGCCTGGGTAAACTGGTAGACCTTAAAACCTTTTTGCGCCTGGGCGAGGATACCGATTATGAATTTATCCCGGTACTACATAACGGCTGGCTTTACCTGCTTATTAAAACGGGTATGCTGGGTATTGTAACCTATGCATTTGTATTTATAAGGCTTACTGTTATTAACTGGCGTAAGTATGCCAACGCAAATGGCCGGCCGGTGATCAAGCTGTTCGCTGCGCTTTCGGTAGGGTGCATACTTAGCCTTTTTCTGACCAACTATATTGTAACGGCATTTTTTAATGTGGAGATGAGTATCCTGATGGTGACCCTCGGTTTTAGTTATCTCAATTTTAACCATTTGCTTTTCATGAATGAGCAGCGCGAAACAGCCGGGCATCCATCAAACCAATTTGCTTATTAAGAGCGCCATGAATACACAAAATTACACTGCAAACCCTAAGGTAAGTATCGTTACGACGGTGCTTAACGCAGTTGATACCATAGAGCAAACCATTTTGAGTGTACTTAACCAAACCTATAAAAATATAGAGTACATCGTGATGGATGGCGGTTCAACAGACGGCACACTGGATATTATTGAAAAATATCGCGACAGGATAGCAGTAATTGTAAGTGAACCGGACAAAGGCATTGCTGATGGTTTTAATAAAGGTATAGCGCGCGCGACGGGGCAATGGATAGGCATGATAAACGCCGACGACTGGTACATGCAGGATGCAGTTGAACTGGTGATGATAAATACGTATGCCAATGATGATGTATGCTGCGCCAATTTATTGTTGATAGGTGATAATGGTTTTAAACGCATCAAGAAGAGTAAAATAGGCTGGCTTAATTACGGTATGTACATTATGCACCCTACCTGTTTTGTGAGAAATGGCGTTTACAAGGCGGTTGGGGGGTATGACCTGGCATACAAAATAGCCATGGATTATGATATGTTTTTAAGGATTAAACATGCAGGTTACAAAATAAAACACATTGACGAGCACATAGCCTGCATGCGCACCTTCGGCGTTAGTAACGATGTGAAAAAAATGCATGCCGAAGAACTGGCCGTAATGAAGCAGAACCTGTCGTGGAGTAGCTTTTTGTTAGCCGGCTTGTTTAACAAACTGAACAGGCTGCGTTGGCGCCTGTGGTATAAAGATCCCTTCCGTTCGGTTAACAAATTTGCAGCGCTTTGAAGAAAAAGCTCCTCATATCAGCTTATGCCATATCCCCAACGCGGGGGTCGGAGTATGCTGCGGCTTGGAACACGGTGACACACCTGGCCGGGGAGCATGATCTTTGGGTGCTTTACGGCATGTCTGATGATCACATGGGCGATACCCAAACGCTGAAACACTATATAGAAGACAATCCGCTCCCTGGTGTTAAATTTATTGAAGTGAAGGCCGGATGGCTCGCCAAAACCATTAATCTATTAAATAAGGCCGGTTTTGGCTGGTTCTTTTATTTTGCTTACTACTTGTGGCAGAAGCAGGCCTTGAAAGCCGCTAAGGAGTTGTTAAAAGAAGTAGCTATCGATGTTGTTCATCAGCTTGGCCCAATAGGTTTCCGGGAGCCGGGTTTCCTAAGCAAGCTTGGTAAGCCCCTGGTTTGGGGCCCAATTGGGGGAATGAAAATAGTCGATAAGCGGTTATTGGCACAACTGCCATTTAAATCCAGGATAAAGTTTACCCTTAAAAACTTCATCAACAAATATCAGCTCAGATACTCGTTACGGATCAAATTAGCATTTAAAAAAGCCGACGTATTAATAGCGGCCACGCGCTTAGGCCAGGATACTATTAGGCAATACCTTAACCGTGATAGCTATTATCTGCCCGAACAAGGTATTACAGGTGACGTTTTTCCGTGCGTAAATAAGTTTAATAATACTGCAGAACATGTACAGATGGTTTGGAGCGGCACGCTCAACGAGCGCAAAAATCTGAAAATGTGCCTGCAAGCTTTGGCTGCCCTTAAGACATACAATTGGAAGTTAAATGTTTTGGGTGACGGCCCGCTTCATGAAGCACTTAAAAAATATGCAGCAGAAAATGGTATGGCAGATAAAGTTGTTTTCCGTGGACACCTGCCACGCAAGGAGGCCGTGCGAATAATGGCGTGCTCCCATTTGCATATCATGACCAGCATTGCCGAAGACAACCCCGCCGTGATATTTGAGGCAATGAGTAACGGCGTACCCACACTTACCCTTGACCATTGCGGCATGGGCGATGTAATATGTGCTAAATGTGGTGTAAAGGTACCTGTTGACAGTTACAATAACATGCTTGAACGGATCACATCCGTAATTAACATTTTGCTCAGCAACACTCAAATATTGGCAGAAATGCATCAAACCACTCTGTTGTGTGCCAACGAACATCGTTGGGATAAACGCTTAAAAAAGCTGAATCATATATATGACGAGGCTATTGCAGTGCACCGCCAACGTAACAATTATCCTGTAGAAAGGAGGTTGAACATTGTGCAATGAGTAATACCGCCAACAAAATAAATGTAGGTATTGATGCCAAGTGGTTCTTTAGCGGGCCACCCAGCGGCAACATGGTGGTTAAGAACCTGGTAAACGAAATGATAAAGCACAACCATGATCGCTTTAATCTGCACCTATTTATACCATCGAAATTTAAAAAACAAGCGCAGGCTTTGTTCCCTCCAGATGTTAAATTGATTGGTTTACCTGGAATACCTAACCTGTTATCCAATCAGTTTCTGGTGCCGCTGGTGGCCCTGCGCCATAAACTGAAAACTGTATTATTCCAAAATTTCGCAAGCACATGGCCGGGCAAGCTGCACAAGATAGCTTACATACATGATGTTCTGTTCCTCGATTATCCGGAATATTACTCAGGTACTGAGCGGTTTTATTTTAAGCAGATGAAGCGCCTGGCTTCAAGGTCGAACACGGTTATCGCGATATCACAATCTGAGAAAGAACGTTTGCTAAGCAACAACGTCTCCGGCAGTTCAAACACAAGCGTGGTTTATCATGGCATTAATCAGAGTTTTAAACCCAAGAATTTTTACAGCAATAGTGAAGTGCAGGCAGTGGCTGATAAATTTGGGCTGCCGGCAAAATACCTGCTTTTTGTAGGTAGAGTAAATGTTCGTAAAAACCTGCTAAACCTGGTTAAGGCGTTGTTGCATATCGGCAATCAGGATATCCCACTGATAATTGCAGGGGAGCGTAATAACCTTACAGATGAATTGGAAACGTTGATCGCTCAGCATAACTTATCGCATCGTATTATTATTACCGGTCATGTGCCGGAGGCTGATCTGCAGGTGATATACGCCTGCGCAACTATTTTCTGCTTCCCATCTTATGCAGAAGGTTTTGGCTTGCCACCCTTAGAAGCTATGAAATGCGGTGTACCGGTCATCGTATCAGACCGCACCGCCATGCCCGAGGTTTGTGGGGATGCAGCAGTATATATAGATCCGGACAACCCATATGACATCGCCCGAAAAATTGATACCCTTTTAACTAACGGCGATCTGTACAACGATAAGGTTGCAAAGGGATTGCAACACGCCGAAAAGTTTGTATGGTCACGCTCGGCGCAACAGATATTAACAATAATTGAAGAAGCCGGTGTTAATTGAAAAACTGATAGCAAAACTTAAGCGCAACCCCAATTATAGATGGGAAAGCAAATATAGCACGCGCGATCTGCTGATCATCTTATCAGGCAGGGCGGGCCAGGCTTTGCGTGGCGGTTGGCTTAAACTGTTTATAAAAACGGAGGGAATAACGTTCGTGGGGGCTGGTGTAAAAGTAAAACATCCGCACCTGGTAAAGGCCGGCAAAAATCTGATATTGGAGGATGGGGTTTATCTTAACGGACTTTCTGAACAGGGCATTATGATGGGGGATAATGTGAGTATTGCCCGCAATAGCAGCATCATTTGCACCGGAGTTATCGCTCAAAAAGGTGTTGGGGTTAGCATTGGTAACAATACGGGCATAAATGCGGGCGCTTTTATTGCCGGCCAGGGTGGTGTAACCATTGGCAACGATGTGATCCTTGGCCCGGGTGTTAAAATTTTCTCAGAGAACCATGTGTTCTCAAAACCGGATATGATCATTAAAGATCAGGGCGTTATCAGGCAGGGTGTTATAATAGGTAATAATTGCTGGATAGGCGCCGCAGTTACCATTTTAGATGGCGTTGAAATTGGCGATGGTTGTGTGATAGCTGCAGGAAGCGTGGTTAACAAATCGGTACCTGCAAATTCAGTAGCTGGCGGTGTGCCCGCTAAGGTCATCAAAAGCCGCATTCTTAATCAGCAAAGCGAGATAGAACAAGTACTAAGATCAGCTTGAAATTTTATCATCAATGGCAAACAGATATCAAAAATTAAAAGGATCATGCATCTACATTTTTTGTGGAATGATATCTCTTTTGCCTTTCCACACGCTGAGGATAGGTTTGTTGAAATTATTAAAGGCAAAAATTGACCGGAAAGTGGGCCTATACAGAGGCTTTGAAGTACGCTCGCCCTGGAAGATGAATATCGGTCATGATACCATCATTGGTCATAAAGCTTTGTTAGATGCACGCATGGGTTTAAGCATTGGCAGCAATGTAAACCTTAGTAATGAGGTGATGATATGGACACTGCATCATGATTATAACAGCCCGGATTTTGCGCAGGCCGGCGCGCCCGTAATGATAGAAGATTATGCGTGGGTATGCTCAAGGGCTATCATATTACCCGGAGTTACAATTGGCAAAGGGGCGGTAGTAGCTGCGGGCGCGGTAGTTACCCGCAATGTTGCACCTTACACGGTAGTTGGCGGTACCCCTGCCAAAAAAATTGCAGATCGTAACCCTGATTTAGTTTACAATTTGGGCGAGCACATTCTTCCCATTATTTAATACCACCAAGAAATTCCGCTTTTTAAAACTCTTAGCGGGCTGCCACCAAAAATGCTTTTCTCACCGACAAGCGGTTTGGTAACCATTGAGTTTGCAGCAACAACGCAGCCGTTAGGGATAACCGCACCTTTAAGGATGGTGCATTTGCAGGCCACCCAAACGTTATCACCAATGATGATTTCTTTTGGATGATTAAATACCGTCCCGGTCTCATCAGCAATGTGGTGAAAATCCGTGTCCATCACCAGGCTTTCCCATGAGATACCGCTGTGGTTGCCGATCTGTATCTTCTTGGCTGCTACTATTGCACATTCGGTACTCATATTAAAATCATCGCCAAATATCAGTTGTGCGCCCTGGCTTACATTAAGCTTGCAGCCATGCATTATAAATGCCCGGCCGTTAAAAACAACATCGCCATGTACTTCCCATATTGCTCTTGAGCGTTTAAAATCAGCTATGCCTATTTTGCCGTAGCCTATCTGCACCAGTGCCGTTCTGATAGGGCCGTTGATAATTACCCGCCCTTTCATCTGGTGCAAAAAAACGTTGTTTGAAATAAATACCGGAAACTTGATGGCCGTTTTAAATGGAAAGTATTTAAAGTTAAAGCGGATTGTTTTCAGGTTTATCCTGGTGATGAATTTTAAAAGGTTATTCATGGGGTTAAGCTCATTATTCAAATAATTAGGCACATCGCAAAAACAGTTAAATTATAAGATGTTTTTTGCGATTTTCCCAGCCACTCAACTGTCTTAAACCGTAGCAGGCTAAAATATTCAGGGATTTAGCCGTAGTCTATTTCATTCACTCTGTTCACAGCTGTTCATTTCATTCATATCGCCCTTACAAGCGAAATTTCGCGGTTTTTTGGTGTAATATAGATTATTGATTAACACACTTTATTGCAGATACAGGTCTGATACCTAAAGGTATTTAGCAATATACACAGCTAATAATTGAACACCATGCGCATCGCTATCATCGGAACAAGAGGCATCCCCAACAACTATGGCGGGTTTGAACAATGTGCAGAATACCTGTCGGTTGGCTTGGTAAGAAAAGGGTATGACGTTACTGTTTACAACTCGCATAACCACCCTTACCAGCAAAAGGAATGGAACGGTGTTGAGATATGCCATTGTTATGATCCAGAATATAAATTAGGTACAGCCGGGCAGTTTATCTATGACCTCAACTGTATCAAAGACGCCCGCAAAAAGAATTTCGATGTTATCCTGCAATTGGGCTATACCAGCAGTTCTGTTTGGGGATGGATGCTGCCGCCACAATCTGTAATTACAACCAACATGGATGGTATGGAGTGGAACAGGGCAAAATATTCAAAAAGGGCTAAGGCGTTTTTGCGTATGGCAGAGCGCTTAGCGGTATTAACCAGCGATCACCTTATTGCCGATTCTACCGAGATACAACGCTATGTTAAAAATAAATATGGTAAAGAGCCGGTGTTTATTCCGTATGGCGCAACCTTATTTAATGATAATAATCCCACCGTATTGCTTGAGTACGGTTTAAGGCCATACCAGTATAACATGCTTATTGCCCGCATGGAACCTGAGAACAGTGTAGAGACCATATTGGATGGATATTGCCTTACCGAAAGTGAACACAAATTTTTGGTGGTTGGCAACACTAACAATGCTTTTGGCAATTACCTGGTTAAAAAGTTCAAGTTTAATCCTAACATCATATTCAGCGGTAGCATTTTCAGTGGCGATAAATTGAATAACCTCAGGTTTTATTCAAACTTGTATTTCCACGGCCACACAGTTGGTGGTACCAATCCATCCCTATTAGAAGCTATGGCATCAAATGCACTTATCTGCGCCAGCGATAATGTGTTTAACCGCGCAGTGCTTAACGAGAATGCCTGGTATTTTAACACACCTGCCGATGTAGCCCAGTACATAGATAGTATTGATAAAGGATCGGGCGCTTACAACGGCATGATCACGAACAATCGTGACAGGATAGAGAACTTTTACAGCATAGATAACATCGTTAATTCCTACGCCAATCATTTTGAGCAGATAGTGAGCGAGAGGGTCGAAAAGAGGCAGGCAAAAATTAGCGAAGGTCAGGTCACATTCAACTAAAACAAAAAGATGCCGCTCAAAAAAACTAAAAGCCTTTTCCGTTCTACCATCACCGCAGTTACTTTACTGTTGATCGGTACCTCCTGCTCCTACAAGCAAAACCAGGTGCTTTTTGAAACGCATGGGGCTGCTAACAGTACCTCTTCAATGGTCGGTTCTGCTCCTTACGAATATAAAATTCAAACACAGGATATCATCCAGATGCGTAACCTGCAGGATATCAACTATGTGGTTACCGTACCCGGCGGCGGTGGTAGTACACCAGGCGCATCTTCAAACGCGCCCCAGCCCCAAACCTACCAGGTAGAGAACGATAGCACAGTTGCCTTGCCGGTATTAGGCAAAGTTAAAATTGCAGGGCTTACCAAGCTGGAGGCTACCAAAAAGATACAGGGACTTTACGCCCGCACCGTATTGAAGAACCCGATCATCGATCTACGCATCACGAACTTAAAAGTATCCGTATTTGGAGAGGTGCGCTCACCGGGTAGCTATATGCTTACGAGCGATAAAACCAACCTGATAGATGTATTGGCACAAGCCGGCGGCTTAACTGAAAAAGGAGATGAGAAGAAGGTTAGGATAGTGCGGGGCGGAATGACAGACCCGCAGGTGCTGTTCTTTGACCTTAATGATTTTCGTACGGTATCAAACCCGGCCATTGTCCTTCAAAGCCAGGATATTATTTACGTAGCACAGAACCGGAGGGCAATAAAGAACGAGAAGATGCAGGACTTTTCTACCATAGTGCAGCCGGGACTGCTTTTTTTAAACACAGCGCTGCTAATATTTACCATAGCACGCAAGTAAAACAATTAACAGGCTTATTGAAACAAGTTTAACAACATAGTACAAAGCGTTATGGAAAGAGTTACATCCCTTAGCCGTGTCATCTCAATTTTGATCCAGGATGGTTTTTCTAACAGTTACCATCAACTGTTTAAACCGGCCCTGCGTGCTGCTTACCATAAAGAACTCACCAGGTATATGCGGCAACCCTATGCCCGCATCACGTTCCCTGCGCAAGCTAACCTATTCATCAATAACGCATTTACTTTTAACGGTTTACTGATAGAAGCCGATAATGAGAACATCTTTTACAAAAATAATTACTGGTTCCGTGCCAGTAAAAGGGCGTTTGACATTGTTTTTTCGTTGGCTGTTATCATATTCATATTAAGCTGGTTACTGCCCATCATATCGCTGTTGATCAGGCTTGAATCTAAAGGGCCGGTGATCTTTTCTCAGGAGCGCTCCTCTCGCGATAACCGGAGTTTTGACTGTTATAAGTTCCGTAGCATGTACGTGAACAAGGATTCTGATACGCTGCAAACTGCCAAAGGCGACCCCCGCATAACCAGGATAGGCGCTTTTTTAAGGAAAACCAATCTTGATGAATTGCCGCAATTTTTTAACGTGCTGATGGGCGATATGTCTGTAGTTGGCCCGAGGCCGCATATGCTCTCTCAAACGCGCGAATACTCTGAACTGATAGAGCATTTTATGATACGCCACCTGGTAAAGCCTGGCATTACCGGCTGGGCGCAGGCCAATGGCTTACGCGGGCGTACGGCAACGGTTGACGAGATGCTGAACCGTGTGGATGCCGATGTGTGGTACTTAAAAAACTGGACCTTCCTGCTGGATATGTATATCATTTTTTTAACGGTAGTATACACCCTGGCTGGTAACAAAAACGCATACTGAACCATAAATACTATAAACCTGAATTATAAAAGATCTATCACACCTAAAGATTTTCCAACAATGAAAACATTAAAAAACTGGTGCCTTGTGGCTTGCCTGTCGGCCATTTCTGCACAAGGTATTGCCCAAACAAGCAGTACCGACACATCTAAGTTGCCCACCGATGACCTGCGCCGCTGGTCGATAGGTGCTAACGGTGGCTTTTTAACCCATTGGACACCGTTTAACCGTAAAACCAATGGCGACTATGGTAACCCGCACGAAAAATTTGGTTATTCGTTTTTTGTGAAGAGGCAGATACTGTCAAGCTTCGGCCTGCAGGCCGATTTCTTGTTCGGAAAGGTGAACGCATCCAAGTTTAATAATTTCCCGGAGGGCGTGCCAGGCAAGGACCAGAGCGGCTATGAAACCAATATCAACTGGTCGGCAGATCTGCGTGGTTACTTTACAGTGCCTAATTTAAGTTTATCTATAAAACCTGCAGTAATAGTGCCTTACCTTACTGCGGGTGTGGGGTATATGTCGTACTCAACTACGGTGCGCAACCCGCCGCCGGTAATGGCTAATGTGCCGCAACCCACAAGCGGAGATGGTAAAACATGGTTTTTACCTATTGGGATAGGCTTTAAGATAGGCGTTTCAAAGGCGGTTAATATCGATCTGGGTTACACCGTGTATTCTTTAAGAACTAATGCGTTTGATGGTTACCGGAGCGGTTTGCATGATCACATGTCTTATGGTCACTTAGGTATCGAGTATAGCTTTGGTAAGAAAAACGCAAGGCCGCTGCAAAACTTTAGCACGGTTGCGGTAGTACATGAGGAGATAAAGGAAACAGCCGCCCAGTTACAGGCCAGGTTAGCAGCAGAAGAGCAAAAACGCCTTCAGGACGAAAGGGACATGGCTGATGATGATAACGACGGCGTAGCAAATAAATATGACAAATGCCCGGGTACACCAGCTGGTACCAAAGTAGATGGCGGTGGTTGTCCGCTACCTGTTGTTGTTGTGAAAGAGAAGGAAGTTATTACCCAACAAGACCGCCGTGTAATTGGCGATGCCATTAAAAACCTGGAGTTTGCTTATGGTAAAGCAGAGATAAAAGAGCGCTCATATCCAACGTTAGACCGCGTTGCAGAACTACTGATTCAGAAAGATTTTGCCCTTAAACTGGCAGGCCACACCGATAGCAAAGGCAGCATGAAAGCGAACATGGCTTTATCGAAAGCACGTGCACAGGCTGTGAAGAATTACCTGGTATCAAAAGGTGCAAACGCATCGCGCATAGAGGCAACAGGTTATGGCCCGCTGCAGCCGATAGCCACAAATAAAACAGATAAAGGCAGGCAAATGAACCGCAGGGTTGAGTTTACACTGTTTTAAGTTAATAAGTTAGTAATTATGTTAAAGGCCGCTTCTGAAAAGAAGCGGCCTTTGTAGTTAATGCTATTTTATTAAGATCTACTTCACCGGCGCAATGCCTTTTACGGTAGGCACAACCCGCTTAACAGAGCCATCACTGTTAAACTCCAGTTTATCAATACAAACCTCCCGGTTGTAGCCGGCGGCGTCGCCCATGGTAATGCCCTTGGGGCGGTTAAAGCGATGATAAATAATATACCATTCATCTTTGCCCGGGATCTGGATAACGCAATTATGGCCGGTGCCATAGATGGCACTATCCGCATCTTTTGCCAAAACCAGGTTATTGGCAGGGATCTCGATTTTGCCAAGCGGCGAAGTTGATGTCCCGTACCTTACGCGATAGTTTTCGCTCCTGGTGTCGTCCTCAGACCACATAAAATAATACTTCCCCTTGCGGTAGAATACCTCGGTACCCTCACGGAATGAGGTATCCGGCGTGAGCACTTTAATGGTTGTGGTGTCAATGGATATCATATCTTTATTTAACACAGCTCCGGCCATGTAGCCGTTACCCCAATACAGGTATGATGTGCCGGTTTTGGGATCAGTGAAAACATCAGGGTCTATTTGCTGCCCTCCCTTTATGCCTGCCGGGAGCTTATCAATCAGTGGTTTGCCGCTATCTTTGAAAGGCCCGGTAGGGCTATCAGAAACCGCTACCCCTATTTTTTGGGCGGCACAGAAGTAATAGAAATATTTGTACTTGCCGTTGATCATTTTTTCGGCAATGGTGGGTGCCCATGCATTTCGGTTAGCCCATGATACATCCTTTTTAAGGTCGAGGATGATGCCTTCATCTTTCCAGTTAACCAGGTCAGTTGATGAAAAGGTTTTAAAATACGTGCCCGACCAACCATCAAATCCATCGCTGGTAGGATAGATGTAATACTTATTTGTCTTGTGTGAATACAGGATCTCAGGGTCGGCGTAAAGGCCTTTCAGCGCAGGGTTATGCAGATCATTATCACCCCATCTGGCCATCAATCGTTGGTATTCACTTTCAGTTATTGGTATAACCGTACCATGGCGAGGGTGAAAATCCATGGTTACCATTTGATCTATTACCTTAAAATTTTCAAGGTCGCTGCTTTTAGTAAACTGGTATTTGCCTTTGGTGTAAACATCGTACATCAAAATATAATCGTTGCTGTTATTCAATTTAAATACCCCTGCACCTTCAACAGGATCAGTAGTTTGCTGTAAGTATTTATCCTGCGCAACGTAGCCCGAAGTAAGCCTGTCTGAAACAGCCTTTTTAATGCCGTTTCCTGAGCCTTCGGTTTTAAAAAATAGGTTGTATTTGCCGTTCCTGTAAATAATATCGGCATCTATAGTTGATTTGTTATCTGCTGCTGCAAAAAGTACTTTAGGCGCAGAAACAAGGCCTGTAAAATCTTTATTCGCGTAAGCGTAATATAAAATATCCGGTCCGTTGCCTACACGCATAGACCAGTATAGCATATATTTTTGCTGTTCTTTATCATAGATAGTTTGCGGGGCCCAAACCCTGTTCACGTTTGCAAATTCTTTATACTGCTTAGTGATATCTACTGATACTGATTTCCAGTTGATAAGGTCATTCGATTTCAGCATCACCAGTGCCGTGTTAGGCCCCCATGCATATTTTGCCACCTGCATATCCGTGGCAACCATGTAGAAGGTGTTCCCATCCTCAGCCCTTAAAATGTGAGGGTCCCTTACCCCACCGGTAGCGCTTATGGCCGCCGGATTCAAAACGGCAGCATCCTGGTTTAGCGCTTTGTAATTGTAGCCATCCCTGCTAAGTGCAAAGTGTATGGCCTCTTCGCCTTTGCCGTTACCGGTGAAGTAAGTGAACAGGTAAGCGGTTTTTTTTTGCGCATTGGCTGCGGGCACATTATGCAAAAGCAGAAAAACAATTAAGAAAGCTTTTATTGCTAAAGCCGGGTTTACTGGTCTTTTCATCATCGATAGATAATTGGCAGCTAAAAGGCTAATGTAGTAAAATATTTTAATTGTGTTATTAACACTTAAAGGAAAGGGGGACTTTTTTAAATGATTGGTGCGTTGCTGCTTAATGTGATTATATTGCTAATCTGAATTTTCAAGTAAAAAAATATCATTTACTGGTAGTTTGAAAACGTTTGATATTTTGATTGCTAACTGCACTGAAGGTGAATATCTGCCACATTCAATTGAATTGATCGTCTGCCTTGACACATTAACGAGTTCCGCCAAATCTTGCTGGGTCATATCCCTTTTAGCCCGCTCTACTTTAATCAATGTTTTCATTGTTGTCGTTGCGCTTTAAAAGGTTAAATAAAAGGATGTAAATCAGAAGGGTTGTGATAATCAACTGCTGCCCACTAAGTAAAATATCATCAAAAATGATATTGGCGACAGTAAAAATGGTGGTAAAAATAGTAGAAAATAATACCGTTCCTGCAAGGCATTTGTAACGGATTGCCAAAATTCTCTCATCTTCAAACCTCTCCTTAGAAAAGGCCAACAATCCAAGGCCAATGATAACCAGCGAAAGTAAAGTCTCTTTTAATTGGCTATTTAACTGAAAATTGATTAAGCGAAAAATAATTGATACAGTAACAGCAACCAGTGATAAGCCTGCGCCGATGAATTTGAATTTAGGTTGTAAGATCATAGTTATTTATTTGTCTTTTTGAAAATCAAACTTTCCATTAAGACAAATATACTTGTCTTTTTTAAATTACCAAATAAAAAGGCCAAATAATTATTTGGCCTTTTTATCGCAGATATGATTATTAATTAGTTTGATAATAATTGGTAAACAGCATTTCCAACCGATGCGCTCGCTGCACCACTTCCAATTGCTGCACCGTATGCAACCTGACCGGGACCTGCTGCAATGTTAAGCCACCATGTAGCTACGGCTCCCGTTGCTGCACCGCCTACATCTGCCGCGCCAACATTTCGCCAGCTAAAACCTGGCCCAGCTTCCGCTGCATTTGTTTTGATGCTTTGAGTTGAAACCTTGTTACTGCTGCTTAATAACGATACCCATTTATCGTAATTATCATGCCAGTAAACGATTGTGTACTTGGCTACCGATATCGAAGCAAGTATGGCAGGCAACTCAGTATCTGAAAGTTCTGATTTTGCGTTGGTTTCTAAAGAATTAATTTGACTTTTAGTTTCCTCGAATGTCGCTGAGTTATCAGTCATTACATACAAAAGCTTATCCAAAACTTGTTTTTGGTTTACAGTTAGCTTCGCAGCTAATGAATCTGTATAATAAGTGGTAATTTGAACGTCAGAAATCGAGTTGATTTTTCTAGCATAATTATCCTTTATTATTACAGATTGACCGCTCAAAGCTGAATTTAGGGCAATAATTACTTTGGGATTAGTTCCCTGAATTTTTAAGTTATTCAGCATGCCATTTCTTACAAATGAAACTAATTCATCTTTGGAAAAATTTAATTGGTGGTTAGTCTTCATTGCAAGTAAGACACGATAAGTGCTGTCAACGCTACGGTTGTGAACAATACCGATCTCGTCGAATTGTTTTTGATCAAATTTAGTTGGAGCGACTCCGCTGTTGCTCCCTTTTTGACATGCCGCCCATGTTAAGCTTAGCGCTGCCGTTACGATTAGTGCCGACGATTTGAAGGTCGGATTAAATGAGATAAGATTTGATAATTTCACTTTAAATTTTTGTGGGTTTAAGTATTAAATATCTGCGGACGCAAAATAGGAATATTAATAACAAAAACGTTACACAAAATAATTTTAAAGAAAAAAATATTTTCTTTTGGATGTGTATGTTAATTGTGGGGTATAGTCAGTATTCTTTAGCTCACTAATTTTAATCTACATTAAAATTTACGTTAATTCATCTAATGCGTTTCTTTTGCATCTTTCGTGCTTTGATCGCCGCCTGCGGCTTCGCTACTTTGGCCCTTAATGCTCGCGCTCATTTTCATTTGCATTATCGGAATTAAAACTGTCGCCAGTCATTTGTGCACTTTGATTATTAAACTGCTCTTTTAACGTACTCTCAGGTTGCGTTGTTCTTGTTTCTGATTTTTCTTTGCCGGATCTAACGCCCTTAATGCCGTTGATTTGCTGCTCATGCTGATCAAGCATATCATTATAACGACTGTGGCTGGTGTGTATGAACACTATATGACCAGAAAAAACGAAAGCAGCTACATTTTACTGTAACTGCCTCATCTTCAAGTAGCGGGGAGCAGGATCGAACTGCCGACCTTAGGGTTATGAATCCTACGCTCTAACCATCTGAGCTACCCCGCCGTATTTAAAATAAATGCTAAATTGACTTTAGCTTGCTTTTATAGTCTTACCCTTAGAGGGTGGCTAAAAAAGGTTTGCAAATATAGCAGATTTTAGTTTTCTTTAGAAAAAAAGTTAACTTTTAACCCCCTGATTAATTTGTAACAGTTTTACCCCTATGTCTGAGAAGAAGAAGTTTAATCTTGAATATGAGATAAAATCCTCACCAAGAATACTATATAGTTTCCTTAATGAAGCAAACGGCCTTACCCAATGGTTTGCTGACGATGTATCTGTACGCGATCAGGTGTATACTTTTACCTGGGATGATGAAACCCAGCGCGCTAAGTTGATAACTATTAAAGAAAACAAACTGGTACGCTTTAAATGGCTTGATGATGAGCCGCAATGCTACCTGGAAATGGAAATTGTACAGGACGAACTTACCAACGATGTTGCCCTTGCCATTACTGATTTTGCTACTGATGAAACCGTTGATGACCGCAAGCTGATATGGGATAACCAGATAGATTATCTTATCAGTACGTTGGGCGCTTAACCCTTAAATTTCTGTATTTTTGTCCGTTACCCTGCCATGCAATTATTTGCGTGATCGGGCGTTTTCTGCATACCCGGAAATTGTTTAATGAAGAAAATACATCTTTTACTGCTCAAGTCGTTCATCAGGCCGTTCATTGTAACGCTGCTTATAGTGATGTTTGTGCTGTTGATGTTGTTCCTTTTCAAATACATCGATGATCTGATAGGGAAAGGTTTTGCCTGGTATATCATCCTCGAACTGATGATGTATAATTCGGCAACAAACGTGGCGATGGCTTTACCACTATCGGTATTACTTTCATCCATCATGACGTATGGTGCCCTTGGTGAGAACTACGAGCTGGTGGCTATTAAATCAGCGGGTGTGTCGCTGCGCAGGGCAATGTACCCCATGCTGGTAGTTATAGTAGTGATCAGCATAGCTGCTTTTGCTTTCTCTGATTATATGCTGCCGGTTGCTAACCTCAAATACTATTCGCTGCTGTATGACGCCCGCAAGCAAAAATCGGCCGATCTGATACCGGAAAATATCTTTAGTAACCGTTTTCCTGGTTATACCATCCGTGTTAAGCACAAAGACCCTGATGGACAAACGCTGCATGATATTATGATCTATGAGGCCGGCGGCGGTAACGCGGCAGGTAGCCAAACCGTAACGTTTGCCAAAACAGGCCTGATGTACCGCACAAAGGATGACCTTTACCTGGTACTGAAACTCCAAGATGGCATCCGCTACCAGGAGGCTGCAGGCGATAAGGGCGGTATGCCCCGCCAGCAATTAACACGTTTCAGATTTGAAGAAACTGAGCAGAAGTTTGATCTCTCCGGCCTTAAGATGACGCGTACTAACGAGAGCGAATTCAGGCAGGCCTCACAAATGATGAATCTGCGCCAGCTTGACCATTTTGTTGATTCAGCCAGGAGGAATATCGATAGCACGCGATTCCAAAATTATAGGCTTTTGAGCGCTTACCTGCGTTATTACATGGTGCCCAAAAAGTCGGATAAGGTTAAGAAAACTATTGCTGCAGATAGTATTGTGCTTAAAGATCAATCTGCAAAGGTGAACGCCATTAACAATGCGCTAAGCGAGGTACATCAGATACAGGATGCCCTGCGCAACCGCGTAGACCAGCACGAAGAGGCCAATAGGAACGTGCGGCGATACATCCTTGAATACCAAAAGAAATTTACGCTGAGTGCGGCGTGTATCGTATTATTTCTGATAGGTGCGCCGTTGGGGGCAATTATCAGGAAGGGTGGCTTGGGGCTTCCGGTGGTGGTATCGATCATTTTTTTCCTTATCTATTATATTATTGGCACTATTGGCGAAAAATCTGCTAAGGAAGGGGAGTGGTCGCCGGTTACCGGTGCATGGATAGGTATCGTGATCCTGCTACCAATCGGGTTGTTTCTTACCTACAAGGCAGCTACCGACTCCAGCTTATTTGATATTGAGATATACCGGCGTTTTATTGGCCGTGTAAGGTTTTGGAAGCGCAGCCGCACCTGATATTCTTTTACACAATCCCGACGCTATTGGTTTAAATATAACCTACCTTTGTTTTGCTAATGCAGCATTGCTGCATTTAAAATTGATACAATGCTTAACACCATACCTGAAGCTATTGAGGCTATTAAAGCCGGTAAAACTATAATTGTTGTTGATGACGAAGACCGCGAGAACGAAGGCGACTTTTTAACCGCGGCGCGTAACGCAACACCAGAGACCATCAACTTTATGGTTAAACATGGCCGAGGCCTAGTTTGTGCACCTATTACCAAAGACCGCGCTCGTGAGCTTGACCTGGAGCCAATGGTTAGCAATAACACTACATCGCACGAAACTAACTTTACCGTGTCTGTTGACCTGCTGGGCCATGGCTGTACAACAGGTATTTCAGCGTCTGACCGCTCTAAGACCACCTTGGCACTTATTGATCCGGCAACAAAGCCATCAGACCTTGGCCGCCCCGGGCATATCTTTCCGTTGATAGCTAAAGATGGCGGTGTATTGCGTAGATCAGGCCATACCGAGGCCGCTATTGACCTTGCTGTTTTGGCCGGTATGGAGCCTGCAGGCGTTATCTGCGAGATAATGCGCGAGGATGGTGAAATGGCCCGCCTGCCAGAGTTGCTTGAAATGGCGAAAGAACTTGATCTCAAAATAGTATCGATCAAAGATCTCATCGCATACCGCTTAAATACCGAATCGATGGTACATAAGGAAGTATCTGTAAAGATGCCTACCGAGTGGGGCGACTTTGATATGGTTGCTTATACCCAAATTGATACAGGTGAAAACCATTTGGCCCTTATTAAAGGTGAATGGGAGCCCGGCGAACCAATAATGGTGCGCGTACACAGCTCATGCGTCACCGGCGATATCTTTGGCTCATGCCGTTGCGATTGCGGCCCTCAGCTGCATAAGGCAATGGAAATGATAAGCAAAGAGGGTAAGGGCGTTATCGTGTATATGAACCAGGAGGGCCGGGGTATCGGGCTTGTCAATAAATTAAAAGCTTACCATTTGCAGGAGAATGGCCTGGATACTGTTGAAGCCAACATTAAATTGGGCTTTAAAATGGATCAGCGCGATTACGGCATAGGTGCGCAAATTTTACGCAGCCTGGGCATATCAAAAATGCGCCTGCTTACCAATAACCCTAAGAAACGCGCAGGCTTAATTGGTTACGGACTTGAAGTTATCGAGAACATCCCAATTGAGATAGCTGCCAATCCACATAACGAAGCTTACCTGCGTACCAAGCGTGATAAAATGGACCACGCTATCATGCGCGATCATTAATTATTGATCGTCATTACCGTCGCTGTCTTCGCCGCTGTTATCATCTGATGGTTTGGTAGGCGTTGGCGTGTCAATGGTAGTTTTTGGTACTGGTGACGGTGTAACCGGTTGCCTGTTGCGGCGGCTCTGCCTGAATATATTGCGGAAGAACTCTCCAAACGTATCAAAATCGCGCTGGTAAATTAAACCTACACCGTTTACATATTGTGGTAAAAGCTGATCGTTAAGGGTATTGAGCGTAGTGTTGTTTAGTGCGCGGTAAGAATATTTTGCACGCAGGTTACCATCTTTGCGTATCAGGTATTGTATCTCAAAGTCTTTTGTTAACTGTCTAAAATCGGTATTGAAGAAACTTTGCCGCGCATTGAAAAGATCGTTAGAACCTGAAGTTGAATAAAGGTTACCGTTAAGCAATACCCTATCGTTCCACAGCCTGAAGGTTGCACTCGCATCTGTTAACGAACGGATGTTTAAGTCAAAATTTTTGATGTTTGATTGGGAGATAAAGCTGTTGAGTTTATTAAACGCAAACTCGCTTACCGCTTGTTGCGCAGTACCCACTACCTGGTCGCTCAGGTTACTGCCCGTACCCGATGCAAAGCTGCGGCGTACAATAACGCTTAGCGCCTGCTGGCTGCGGTTGGCATTATCAGACAGGTAAGTGGCAAGGTCATCCTTTATCGATGGGTCTACAGGGAAGGTAAAGTCGAAATCAATATTTGGCTGCAAGAGCGTTTTGGTCAATATCAACTCGGCCTGTACCAATACCTGTTTGTTACCGTAAGGCGGTGTTAAACCAGCCGCAGAATAAAGCGGACCAATTGCTGTACGCACCTCATAAATGGCCCTTAGGTTGATCTCCGCATTTGATGGATTACCCGTCCAGTGGATGGTACCACCCTGGTTTACCGTAAAGTTTTTACTGATGAAATCCTTGGCTGTAAATTCAAACTTACCTGTTGTTATCAGGAAGTCGCCAAACATCTCAAAGTCGCCAAGGCTGTTGATGTTCAGTTTGAGGTTACGCGCCTGGCCTGATCCTTCTAATACACCATAATCTGTTGAAATACGTACTACCGTGCTTTCATCAACGGTAAGGTCAAAGTTCAGTGTCACGCCGTTGAAAGGGTTCACCTTTTCCACATTTTTCTGCAACGTATCGTTATGATTAACGTAGCGGATAAAATCGTACTGACTGGCCGTCATGGATGTATTGAGCGGAATGTTAAATACCGTACCCGCCTGCGTACTGGCCTTAATATCGATCTTCATGTTATCGATAGGCCCTGTGAACTTGAAAGTGCCGCTGCCGAATGCAGTACCATAATACAAGTGATTATCCTTAAAAGTGGTGTTTAATGCCTGCAGGTTATTTGCCTCCAAAGTAACATCAAGCGTAGGGTTTGATATGTTGTTCAGGTCAACTTTACCGTTTACCTCTCCTTTGCCACCACGGGTATCTTTAAGCACCAGCTTATCAATGGTTATCAAACTGTTGCTAACAGTTACTTTATCATTAATAATGTAAGGCGTTTTTAAATAATTAACCGTAAGGCCGGTGTTGTTAAACCTTATATCTCCGTTAAGTTGCGGCTTAGATGGTGCACCCGTCATTTTCACATCGGCAGAAAGCGTCCCTTTAATATCCGAAACCAGGTTTTTGATGAACGGCTCAAAAATAATGGCCTCGGTATGGTCCATGTTGATATCAAAATCAAGCTGGTCTTCTGCACCTTTCTGGCCAATCAGGTAGGCTCCATCAATGTTCATGGTTTTTTTGCCGCCATTTGTGATGTCGAGTTTCACGTTAGCGCGACTATTAGCATTGTCCAGATCAGATGCGATCTTCACATCACCCACCAATGTTTTATTCATCGTAAGCGAATCAATACCCAACTTGGCGTCTACACCGGGCTGTTTGGTTAACCCGCTTAGCAGCACATCGCCGTTAAGTGCGCCCTTTAACAACACGCCCGATGGTTTTGTAAGCTGGTTTAGTGTAGCCATGCTAAACTGCTCAAAGGTTACCTTCAGCTTATCTGCAGGGTTATCAGATATGAAACCGTTTATCAATACTTTTTGCGGGCCGTTTGAGAGCTCAAAGTTCTCTACCTTGGTTTTGCCGTCAAGCAGGCGTATGCGCACTTGTTCCTGTATCTTCCAGTTCTGGCGTTCCAGTATCACATCAGAAGGCAGCAGCTTCAGCTTGGCGGTGGTGTCGCGCCCAAACTCAACCAGGCCGTAAAGGTCTAACTGGTTGGTAGCATTTTTATCAGAAAGCTTAACGTTGAAATTAAGGCTGTCTTTTTTAAGGAAGTTTGTTACCGTAATGTTCTTGATGTAGAGGCTGTCCGTAAGATCTATCCTGTTTAACGAAAGGTTGAGGCCAAGGAAATCATCCGTTGTACTTTCGTCAATAATAAAATCATGGAAAACTATTTTGCCGAGTTTGATGGTTTTGATGTAACCGTTAAGCGTGGCTGTTTTATCATTAGAGTTAAATTTACCCACAAATGAGCCCTGGTCTGGTATTTTCAGGCTCGGCATAAACATGGCCGTAACCGGGTCCATGTTTTTTAGGTTAAGGGTAAAATCAAAGTTTTGCGGCTTAGGCGGTGTTATATCCGTTTTTAGTGATGGGATATATTTTTTTGCGATGGTTTTGTAGTACGATGGTAGCGTTGCCAGGTCATAGCTTCCTTTAATGCTACCATCAGCCACGTCAGATCGTAACGATATAACACGCTCTGCACCTTTCCCGGTCGCCGAAAGGTTTACGGTATCTATCACGTAACTATTGCGCGGATCGTCCATTCTTATCTTGGTAAGCAGGATGCTGCCGTCAAGATTATCCAGGTTATTGCCCGAGAAATTAGTGTTAAGATTGGTGGTGAAAGTAATGGTATCTTTTAATAGCTTAAGCTGGTGCAGGCGGGCATTGGTTACATTGCCGGCAATATTGTAAACCGGCAGCTTAGGGTTTAGGTTAATGTTACCGGTGAGGTCAAACTTAATGTTACGGTCGTTTATACTTACCTTACCGTTTGCTACTTTATTTCTGAACGTACCGCTTGTTACCAGGTTATTGTAGGTGTAACCTTTAAATTGCAAATAGGCAACTTTAGCATCGCCGCGGATGTTAAGATTTTTAATGGCATCGCCGCTACCTATTATGTTCCCCGTAAATGAGGTACGGCCAAGGGTTTTATCATCTAACAAGGCGCCGGCATCAAAATTGGTAGCCATTAGTTTTCCGCTGTAGCTTGGTATGCCGGCCTTGCTAATTTTAAGATTAATGTCAGGGTCTAAGCGGCCAAGTTTGGTTTTAAATGTTCCAAACGCTACAAAATCATTCTGCAAACCGGTAAACCTGCCGGTAAAGTTCACATTGCCAAACTTGCCTACAATATCCGGCACTTTGGCTGTAGGCTTACCTGTAAAGTGGCTGTACAAGTAATCAAGGTCTTTCTTGTTGGTGGCAATCTGGTCAAAACGTAATTGCAGGAAAGTATTCTCCCAATCTGGCAGGCCGGTAAGATGAAAATCGCCTTTAATAAAGGTAGCCTGTGCGGCGGTGACAGTTAATCCGGTTGCCCTGATGTTATTTACCAGGCCACGCACGCGGCCATCAACGCCTAACTCAAATGTGGTATTCACTTTTGCCAGGGCATCAGTAAAATAGCTGATATCTTTTGATGACAGGTGCGATGAGTGAAATTCGGCATCCATATTCACCTTGTTCTCAAAATCCTCCATATCGGTAAACGATTTAAACCGCATCCTGAAATAGTTTTTCAGATTTGAATTTGGCGTTTGTATAAAAAGGTTTTGCAACAATATCTGGTTGGTATCTATAGTGGCATTTGCGTTAAAGTTTTTAACATAAAAACCACTTTTCTCCTTCAACGTCATGCCGGTTACACGTGCCTTAAATAAGTGATTTATAAGGTCCATGTTATGGATGGTAGTGCTAAAGTGGTTTACGTCGACATCGTTAAAATTCACCCCTTTTACAAACTCGTTACGGAGGTAATTTTTGTACCTGAAGTGAAAATTGTAAACAGCTATTTTATCGAAATTAAGCGTCCAGGGCTGGCTTTTTTTCTTGGTGGTATCACCGGAGTTAAAGTAGTCGATAACAAACTTTAGATTGGTGGTGCTGTCCTTTAGTTTTTTTAGATAAAACGAACCATTATCAAGCTGTATCGATTCAAAGTGCAGCTTTTTTCGTTTAATGCTGTTGAAGATCGAAAAACCCTTTAACTCAACTGAAAGCTTCGGCGTGCTCAATAAAGTATCGCGCTGTTTATCAAGAATATATAAACCCTCTAATACAACCGAAGAAAAGGGCTTAATATAAAGGCTCTTTACATCAACGGTAGTATTAAGCTCTTTTGAAAGGTACTTTGTTGCTTTTTTTGCCGCCCACGTTTGCACCGGCTTATACTGGAAAGAGATAAGCACAATGCTGACAAGCAGCAGGATGATGAGCACAATGCTTAACGCTATTTTGAGTACTTTTTTAATAACTTTGCGCTTAATTAAAAATTCAAAAGTAAAAATCCAAAAAAGCCTTAACTGTTTTACTTTTTGAATTTATTTATCACTCTGTTCAAAAGCCACCAGCCAATTTTTTTTGACTTTTAACTTTTGACTTTTAACTTGATAACAGTGCCTGCAATTTTAGCCATAGAATCCTCTTGCGATGAAACCTCAGCTTCGGTTTGTGTTGATGGTGCAATACTAAGTAATGTTATTGCAAATCAGACCATTCACGAAGCTTATGGAGGTGTAGTCCCTGAGCTTGCCTCAAGGGTACATCAGCAAAATATAGTTCCTGCGGTGCAGCAAGCGTTATTTAACGCAAAAGTAAGCAAAAATGATATTGATGCAGTAGCTTTTACTCGCGGACCGGGCCTTTTAGGTTCGCTTTTGGTTGGCGTATCGTTTGCCAAGGCCTTTGCACTTGCAAGGCAGATACCGCTAATTGAGGTAAATCATATGCAGGCCCACATTCTGGCACATTTTATTGCCGAGAAAAAGCCATCTTTCCCTTTCATCTGTTTAACCGTATCCGGCGGCCATACCCAAATAGTTTTGGTGAAAGACTATTTTGATATGGAGGTAATAGGCCAAACGCTTGATGATGCCGCCGGTGAAGCTATGGACAAAACAAGTAAGATACTGGGGTTGCCTTATCCGGGCGGGCCGCTTATTGATAAAAATGCGCGCAGCGGAAATCCTGACGCCTACAAGTTCCCGGAGCCGCAGATACCGGGATTTGATTTTAGCTTTAGCGGATTGAAAACTTCTATCCTGTATTTCATCAGGGATAACGTAGCCGCAAACCCGAATTTCATAAAGGAGAACATGAACGATATTTGTGCCTCTGTGGAAAGACGAATAGCTACCATACTGATCAGCAAACTAAAAAAAGCAGCCGATGAATATGGTATAAAGGATGTAGCTTTAGCGGGCGGGGTATCGGCAAACACCGGCTTGCGTAACCTGCTTACCGAAACCGGCGAGAAGAACGGATGGAACGTTTTTATACCTAAGTTTGAATATTGTACCGATAACGCAGCCATGATTGCTATTGCCGGGTACCATAAATATTTAAAAGGCGAATTTATTGGGCAGGATGTTGCCCCGCTGGCAAGAATGCCATTTTAAGAGCCCCCCGACCCCCTGAAGGGGGAGTGGGGTAACTGATAGTAATTGTTTTATTTAAATTTTATTCCCCCTTTAGGGGGTTAGGAGGCTTCAATAATGTCTATTCCATCTCTAATTTTCTGGATCATATTTGTAGTGCCGCTGGTTGCCTTTTTAATATGGGTAATGCGCCAGGACAAACGCAAAGGCAAGGCGGGCCTGGTAGTTTTAATTATCACGGTGGTGGTTTGCATTGCCTACATGTACTGGAAAACCGGCGGTAAATAATTTTTTTGCCTAAAAAGAGGCTTAGATAAGTCCTGACAAGATCCTGCCAGCGTTCACGAGTGTTCACCGGCGTTCATGCCGTGAACGAGAACACTTACATTACTTTATATCTTCAGCCGCACATTTATCTTCTGCAGCAGCCCAGTAAGCCATACTATTACAAAGGAGAACAGTAAGCAGCGTATTAGCCCACCCGTACCCTGGTCGAGATATTGCGGATAACCAAGGTCTGTCATCTGGTATAATGGGTAAAACAGATAGGGCAGCAGGTATGCCGTAAAAGTACTGGTACCGGCGGGTTCTATTATTTTAAACCAATGGTACTTGTGTCTGAAATCTACAATGTAAATAAAGATGGCATAAACCACCAGGCTTATCCCGGTGCATATCAATACCCATGATGGGGTATCCCGAGCCTTTGAAATACCGCCACTAAAATAGCGTACAATAAAGCCCAGGTTAAAGAGGATAATTGCCATCATGATCATGGCTCCCCATAACATTTTTATCTCCTTGTTCTTGTTAAGGCGCATGTATAGTACTGATACAAACACGCCGGCCATAGTAAAGGCTTGCATGGCGCCGTTCCCGGCTATCCACATATACTTTTGAATGCCGCTCAAAAAATCGAGCATCCCAAAGTGGAAATCGATATTGAAGAACATAAAGAAAAGCCATGCCGCAGCCTGTATCCACAGGTAGCCATTACTGTAGTAGTAGATAAGCCCGCATACCAGGTACGACCAGCCTATTAACCCCAATATACCCCACCAGGTAAGATGGAGCCAGGGATGTGCAGGATCGGTACTGCGGTAGATGATACACATGGCTATCAGCAAGGCCCAGCCAAACCCCTGGAACATGTATCTCCGTATTTTGGAAGTGGTTTTGTTATAATCTAAAAAAATGAAAAAGAAACTGAATGTTGCCAGGCTGTCCCAAACAGGCTTGGGCAGGATGGTAGCGCTTTCATTATAAGTTTCGCTATTAGCATGGAAAAAGCCGATGAATATCAAAGCCAAAGAACGGGTGATAATGCGATAGGGTACGTGCGCTTCCTGGTTATGCAGGCGTTTTGCAAAGGCATACGGAATGGATAACCCTACAATAAACAGGAAGGCAGGAAAAATGGTATCGGCAAGTCCTAAAGCGTCTTCGCTTATCGCAGCATGTTTAAGCCATTCTGGGGTATTGGGCACTCCGTCAAGATCGTTAACAAAGATCATCAGGAACATGGTAACCGCACGAAACGCATCAATAGACCTGATGCGGTTTATTAAATTACTCATTAAACAGGCAAATGTATTTCAGAGATAAATGTTTTAAATAAACGATAACAAATTTAAAACAGTATCTGCTTAGGTACTATTAATCCCGGTCGCGGCTTAGTTTACTAAACAACAGTGGGTTTTCATTTAGCTCGGCAGTTTCGCGCCTATGCTTAATTATATGTAAAGCTGTAAATAAAGCCTCACGGAATGATACTTCTGATGCAAGGTTCTTGCCGGCGATATCATAAGCCGTCCCATGATCCGGCGAGGTGCGTACAAAACTTAAACCTGCGGTGTAATTAACGCCGGTTTCAAAAGCTATCTGCTTAAATGGTATCAAACCCTGGTCGTGATACATAGCTAATACAGCATCAAACTGCAAGTAGGTTCCATTGGCAAAAAAGCCGTCGGCAGAGTAGGCGCCAAAGGCCAGTATATCATGCGTACGCGCTTCTTCAATAGCGGGGATAATGACCTCTTGCTCCTCAGAACCTATCAGGCCGTTGTCGCCGGCGTGAGGGTTAAGGCCCAGAACGGCAATTTTCGGCTTCCGGATCCAGAAATCATTTTTTAAGCTTGTGTTCATCAGCTGCAATTTCTTTACAATTTTATCTGCAGTAATGGTTTGTGCAATTTTAGCAACCGGTATATGGCCGGTAACTACGCCAACACGTAACGAGTCGCTTACCAAAAACATCAGCGATTCATCTTTGCTGTCGCGATGCTGTAAATATTCCGTATGGCCGGGGAATGCAAAATCTTCGTTCTGGATGTTGTCCTTATTTATTGGGGCGGTAACCAGGCCGTCGATGTGGCCGCTTAACAGATCATCAGTAGCACGTTGTAAAGAAGCAAATGCATATTTCCCGCCTTCGGCTGTGGATTGTCCCATATCAATACGCACATCCTCTTCCCAGCAATTGATCATGTTGGGTTTACGATTATGCGCTTCCTGGGCATTATCAACTGCAGTAAAATTAAAGTCGTTAAGATGGGTGGCTTTGCGGTGAAACGATGCTACTTTGGTATGACCGTAAACTACCGGTGTACAGTAATCATAAATACGTGAGTCGGACAGGGTTTTGATGATGATCTCAAGCCCGATGCCGTTTATATCTCCTATGCTGATGCCAATTTTAGGTTTGTCGCTCATTTTTGTATCGTCCCGTTTACTTCTCCAAAGTTATGCGGCAGGTTAGACCACTGTTTGAGAAATGCTATTTGCTTTGGTTTTTAGGTCCTTAGCTTTTGCTTAAAGTGCAAATTAAAAGATTTTCAAGTTATTATTCCTGATAAAAGCACAATATGCCGTAATTTGTATGATTAATTTAGGCAAATGAGCTTAGTACGGGCAAAAAAACATCTTGGGCAACACTTCTTAACCGATAAAAATATCGCTTCAAAAATTGTTGAGAGCTTACGGCCTGATAACGGTTACAAGCAGGTGCTTGAGGTTGGCCCAGGCATGGGCATTCTGTCCGACTTCCTCCTGCAAAAAACGGATTACGAAGTTTTCCTGATCGATATCGACACCGAGTCATATAATTTCTTACAAAAAAAATACCCGCAATTGGGCAGCAAGCTTATCAATGCCGATTTCCTTGAACTTGATTTTAAAGCGTCATTTGATGAAAAAATGGCGGTAATAGGAAATTTCCCCTATAACATCTCTTCGCAGATACTTTTTAAGATATTGGATAACCGCGACCAGGTAGTTGAGGTTGTGGGCATGTTCCAGAAAGAAGTTGCAGAACGTTGTAACGCCAAAGCAGGCAGTAAGGAATATGGCATCCTAAGTGTATTTCTGCAGGCTTATTATAAGGTAGAGTACCTATTCACCGTAAAAGCAGGTGTATTTAATCCACCGCCTAAAGTATTATCTGCCGTAATTCGATTAACGCGAAATCAAACCGCTTCCTTAAATTGCGATGAAAAGCTTTTCTGGCAGGTGGTAAAGGCCGGCTTTAACCAACGGCGTAAAACATTGCGCAATGCATTGTCATCACTCATCAATAAAGAAAAATTGGCCGAAAATACAACGCTTGATCTTCGGGCGGAGCGGTTAACGGTTGATGATTTTGTGAAGTTGACCAACGAGATAGCGGCAAATCGCTAATCTATTTTAATGATCATCTTCGGATCGGGATACTGCTCTTTTACTTTATTGGCCATACGCTTTACAAACAGATAGTTGGCTGTACCACCAATGGCTGCGCCAATAACGGGCACCAAGCGCTCTGCTGTACGTACACCAAAGGCAAGCAATATTTTCTCGGCCACGTTTTCCATCATGGTTTTGCTTACGGCTACGCCAGTTTCAATCTTGAATGAAGTAGCAACTAAAGACATAAATTCGTCAAACCCTATTTTATAGCTGCCGCGGTTAGCGTACATCACGGCCATGGTAACCCTGAATTGCTGGGTTATCAGGTTAACAAAATCGATTGGCATCCCTATCAGCATCGTAAAAAAACCGCCGGTACCTGCAACCGCACCCGATCCTGCTGCCATTAAGGCACATTGATTGATAAATTTATCAAGTCCCATCGTATCTACGCCTCTTTTAACGCTTAGCTGGTCAATACGGTCAAATATGCTTCTGAAACCGCCTTCAGATAGCTTTTCTGAGAAGTGTTTAATTTGCTTGCGGGTGTTTTTAAAAGGTATAATGCTCATGGTAAGCAATATTGCCATTTACGTGCCAGTTTTCAGCTTTACACCAGTCATCTCTAAACCGGCAGCGGGTAAGTTTGTAAGCACTTTTGTACTTTTACCGCAAAACATAAAGCATTGAAAAATCACATCCTTATTGTAGACGATCTGCACCCTGCTTTTATGGAGCAGGCGCAGGCCCTGGGGTACACCATAGATTACCAGCCTGACATGAAACTTGAAGGTGCCGCCGAGATCATCAATAATTACGATGGGTTGGTTATCAGATCCAAGTTTCAGGTGGATAAAGCATTTTTAGACCTGGCTACCAACCTGCGCTTTATTTGCCGGGCGGGTGCAGGTATGGATAATATTGATGAAGACTACGCCATTTCAAAAGGCCTTATCTTAATCAACGCACCCGAGGGCAACCGCGATGCTGTTGGTGAGCACGCAATGGGTATGTTGCTATCATTGATGAACAACCTTAACCGCGCTGATGCCGAGGTAAGGGATGGCAAATGGCTGCGCGAAGAAAGCCGCGGCTATGAACTTAAAGGCCGTACAGTTGGTATCATCGGCTATGGCAATATGGGGCAGGCTTTTGCTAAACGCCTGTCGGGCTTTGATGTTGAGGTAATTGCCTTCGATAAATACAAGACCGGCTTTAGCGACAGGTATGCACGTGAGGTTAGCATGGAGCAGATTGTAAAGCATAGTGATGTGCTAAGCCTGCATGTACCACTGACGCGCGAAACAAATCGTATGGTTGATGATGAGTATTTTTTCCATTTCAGGAAACCGATATTCTTTTTAAACCTTGCCAGGGGTAAGGTAGTTAAAACGCAGGCGGTGCTTAATGCCATAAAACAAGGTAAAGTGCTTGGCGCGGGGTTGGATGTGCTTGAAGTAGAGAAATTTCCTGCATTAGCCGAGCAGCCATGGTTTGATGAATTGCGCGCAAATGGTAAAGTACTGCTTAGCCCCCATGTTGGCGGATGGACCTTTGAAAGCTACCGAAAGATAAGCGAAGTAATGGCGCAGAAGTTAGGCGAGATAGGCTTAGCCTGATCGGCAGGAAACAGAAATTTCGGCCTAAATAATTTGGATTGTAAAATTTAAAAACGTTATCTTCGTTTTAATACCAAACAAGATCATGGAGACGCTGTCCCGTGGTCTTGTTTGTTTTTATGGCCGAGCGCTCTTCTATCCGGAAAGTAGAGGGGCGGTTTTTTTTGGCCCGAAACGAACATTTATAGACTTAATTATACTGTGTTATGGCAGATGTTTCATACTATACCAAAGAGGGTTTAGAAAATTTAAAAGAAGAATTACAGCAATTAAAAACTACCGGTCGTGCTAACATAGCCAAGGCTATTGCCGAAGCGCGTGATAAAGGCGACTTATCTGAGAATGCCGAGTACGATGCTGCCAAAGAAGCGCAAGGCTTGCACGAAACTAAAATTGCAAAGCTTGAAGAAACGCTATCAAACGCACGTTTGTTAGACGAGTCGAAACTGGATACTTCTAAGGTGTTGGCGCTTTCTATCGTTAAGATAAAAAATATTAAGAATGGCGCTACCATGAGCTACCAGCTGGTATCAGAAAGCGAAGCTGATCTTAAAGCCGGTAAAATTTCGGTAACGTCTCCAATCGCAAAAGGTTTATTAGGTAAATCTGTCGGCGAGAAAACGGAGATCCAGGTGCCGGCCGGTAAAATGGAATTTGAGATACTGGAGATCACAAGATAATTATTGAATTACAGAATTATTGGATTATTGATTAACCCAAATCAGTAATTCAATAATTCAATAAATCAGCCACTCATCATGTCTACCATCTTTTCAAAAATTATTGCAGGCGAAATTCCGGCGCATAAGGTTGCCGAAACAAATGAGTTTTTAGCCTTTTTAGATATCAGCCCGTTAGCAGAGGGGCATGTGCTTGTTATCCCCAAAAAAGAAGTGGACTATCTGTTTGATATAGATGACGAGACCTATTTGGGCTTGCAAATGTTCGCCAAAATTGTGGCCAAGGGCATAAAGAAAGCAATTCCCTGCAAAAAAGTAGGTGTTGCTGTTATAGGCCTCGAGGTACCTCATGCACATATACATTTGATACCGATGAACCGCGTGGATGATATGAACTTTGCGCGCCCTAAGTTATCACCAACCCAGGAAGAGCTTGCCGCAACGGCAGAAAAAATTACAGAAGCGCTGAAGGAAGTAACGCATCGCGATTAAAGGCTACGTTATTAGGGAGTGTGTGAAGTGCCTACCAGTTATTCTGAGATAAATTCAGGATGACGGATGTGGTGAAACTCATGTCCCGGAATTATATCTCCACAATTTCCTTCTTTTTTTTGGTACGAAGGCGTTTAGGTACAAACTCCAATATCTCATTCTTAAGGGCCTCGATCATGCGCCGCTTTAAGTAGTTGCGGTGCATTACAATACTTACTTCGCGGGCAGGCTCGGGACTTTTGAAATAGCGTACGCGGTCGCGTTGTTTGTCGGTCATCTCGGCAAGTGCAAGCTCTGGTAAAATGGTGGCGCCGTTGTTCATGTCAACCATCCGTTTAAGCGTTTCTACGCTGCCGGTGTTATATTCAAAATGCTGAAAGCCCTTTGTAGCTTTGCGGCGCTGGCAAATATTTAATACCTGCTCGCGCATACAATGGCCCTCATTCAATACCCATATTTCCTCCATGTCAATATCTTCAGGAGTGATGGTTTTCTTTTTGAACAGCTTACTGCTTTTTGATGCATAGGCAACAAAGTTTTCATAAAATACGGGTATCTCGGTAAGCGCGCTTTCGTTAAGCGGGGTTGATAGCAGGCCACAATCAAGCGTTCCCAATTTTAACTGCTGGATGATCTGTTCTGTAGTTTGCTCCCAAACAATGAGTTTAACCTGCGGATATTTTTCAATAAAGCTGTTTAAAATTTTAGGCAGGATATAAGGTGATATGGTGGGGATAATGCCAACCTTTAACTCGCCCGAGAGTTCTTTTTGCCTGTCGGTAACTATTTCTTTTATCTTCTCGCTTTCGGCGATCAGTACGCGAGCCTGTGCTATAATTTCTTCGCCTATTTCGGTAGGTATAACCGGCTGTTTGCTACGGTCGAATATTTTTACGCCGAGTGTATCCTCAAGCTTTTGCACCTGCATGCTCAGCGTGGGCTGCGTTACATAGCATTTATTGGCTGCAGCAACAAAACTACGGTAGGTATCAACGGCAACTATGTATTCAAGCTGTGTTATGGTCATATCAACAGGTTCTATACAAATATAGAAACAGCATTGATTTTTTCTATCAGATTTAAACAAAAAGCCGCTCGGCGCGGCTTTACATTATTTCTTCTTTTTTCCTTTTGCTTTAATGCAATTTGGTACTTGTCTGCCTTTTTTCTTCTTCATGCCTGCCATCTTATATCCGGCCCAGCATGGTCCTTTTTTACCTTTTGCTGCCATAGTTGTATGTTTTAGTTAAACACTTAATGCAACTACCGTTCCATAAAATACCAAAGCCCGACTTTTCAGGTCGGGCTTTGGTATTCAAAATTATGCGGATTATTGAACCTGGAACATGTTATTAAAGCTACCGCCATCTGGATAGTAACCGCTGATCACCAATCTGTCGTTTTTAAGGTTGGTGATCGCCTTGTCAATATCATCAATGCTATTGATCGGCTGCCTGTTAATTGATGTGATGATAGAACCTACAGGTATCTCAGTATCATCAAACATACCACCACGGCGAACTTGAGTAACTAATACACCGGAGTTAACACGGAACTTAGCCTTTTGCTGTGCATTCAACGGTTGGAAGCTTGCGCCCAATTTGTTGAACAATTCTGCAGCTGATTTAGATACGCCAGCAGTTTTGTTTGCAGGCGCATCTGCTTTAAGCGTTACAGTAAAGTTTTTCTCTGCACCGTTGCGTAACACAGTAAGGTTGATTTTATCGCCAGGCTGTAAGCGTGCCACACGCTCTTGCAGATCTGATGATTCGTAAACAGTATTACCTTCAACCTTGGTGATAATATCACCCTGTTTAATACCGGCTTGCTCTGCACCACCACCGGCCACCAGGCTGTTAACATATAAACCGTTTGTTTTATCGCTGTTAACTTGTTTCGCAGCATCTGGATCGCTCAGATCAGCAAAGCCAATACCTACGTAACCACGTTTAACCGAGCCGTATTTTTTAATATCGTTCAATACCTTTTTAGCAAGATTGATAGGAATGGCAAAGCCATAACCCTCGTATGAACCGGTATGTGATGCAATCGCAGCGTTAATACCGATAAGCTCACCATTTGTGTTTACCAACGCACCACCGCTGTTGCCAGGATTAATGGCAGCATCAGTTTGAATGAACGACTCAATGCCTTTTTTTAGCGTAGGCGTTTCTTGCTGGCGTACCGGATACGGACTGTCTTCATCATCCTCGCGGCCAATAATACCAATACTGCGGCCTTTAGCGCTCACAATACCGGCTGTAACGGTTGAGGTTAATTTGAATGGATTACCAACAGCCAACACCCATTCGCCAACTTTAACTGCATCAGAGTTGCCCAGTTTTACAATAGGCATGTTAGTGGCGTTAATTTTAATTAAGGCAAGGTCGGTATTAGGGTCGGTACCAATTACTTTAGCCTCAAAGCTTCGGTGATCGTTAGTTACGATCTGTATTTTCTCAGCTTTGGCCACCACGTGGTTATTGGTAACAATGTAACCATCAGGCGAGATGATCACACCGGAACCAGATGCCATTTGCGGGCCTTGCGGGCGCATACGGCCGCCGCCAAACATTTGCCCAAACATTTGCTCAAAAGGATCACCGCTGCCACCATCAGATGATTTGCTTGCGTATGTGGTACGGATATACACAACTGCCGGCGTAGCTTCAGAAGCCGCCTGTGTAAAATCAGGCAGGCCTGCAGATGATACCATGGTGCTTTTTTCAGGATTGCTCGCAAAATAAACTTTTTGCTTATCCTCAATGCTCATGTTTTGGTCGTACTTATTCTCAACAAACTTATACGCCCCCAAAGCAAGAGCCCCGCCTGCAAAGGCGGTTAATAATGTTAAACCAAACTTTCTCATATTATTATTCACTTTCTTAAATACTACGTTCTGTGACCTTACAGGTTCAAATTTAATACCATATAGACGAATTTATGAACAATAAGGTATGTGTAATAATGTTAAATATTGTTAAATACACATAAACTCTCTGCTATATTTGTTTGTGGTTAATTTTTCAAATCAATATCTATCATTTAAGTTTAACAGTGAAATTAAATTTTTTTAAATACCAGGGTGCAGGCAATGATTTTGTGCTGATCGACAACCGTGATAATACGGTACAAAATATTGATAAAGAGCAGGTTGCGTTATTGTGCGACAGACGTTTCGGTATTGGTGGTGATGGGTTGATGCTACTGGAGAAAGAGCCTGGCTTCGACTTTAAAATGGTTTACTATAATGCCGATGGAAACGAGGGTAGTATGTGTGGTAACGGTGGCCGTTGCATTGTAGCTTTTGCGAAGCATTTGGGTGTTATTACATACACGACAAAATTTCTTGCTACTGATGGGGTGCATCATGCCAAAATTTCAGATGGCGGCGAATGGGTAAGCCTGCAAATGATAGATGTTGAAGAGATAAATAAAGATGGCGAAGCATTTGTATTGAACACCGGCTCACCGCATTATGTGAAAACAGCTGCAGATCTTGCTGTTAAGGATGTTTACAACGAAGGGCGTGCTATCCGCAATAATACCACGTACAAACAAGAAGGCATCAACGTAAATTTTGTTGAGCCTGAAGGCGATGGTTTTTTTGTTCGCACATTTGAGCGGGGCGTAGAAAACGAAACCTATGCCTGCGGAACCGGCGTAACCGCTGTTGCCTTGGCGATGGCCAAAAAGAATGGTCAGTTTGGTACCATCAACACACCCATAAGAGTGCTGGGCGGAAACATTAATATACGCTTCGATCACGATGGCGAGCGGTTCAGCAACATATTTTTAGAAGGCCCCGCTAAGCTGGTTTTTGAGGGACAGATAGAAATTTAATTTTCTTTAAAATCTTTTTGTTTCCTGGTCGTCTTGCTGGTATATGCCAGATACGGTAAAATTAAGCGTGATATTAACAGGAGCCACCGGGCTTGTTGGTGAAGGGGTTTTGTTAGAGTGCCTTGCCCATCCATCAGTAGAAAAGGTTTTGATGGTGAACCGTAAGCACTTTGATATGCAGCATCCCAAACTGCAGGAACTGATAGTGCCTGATTTTATGGATCTCCACGAAGTGGAAGATATCCTGAAAGGTTACAACACCTGCCTGTTCTGTGCCGGAATTAGTTCCAACGGACTGAACGAGCAGCAGTATAGCCACATCACTTACGATATCACCATGAACTTTGCTGAAGCCCTGCTTAGCGAAAATCCCGACATGGTGTTCAATTTTGTATCAGGCGCACATACCGATAGTACGGAGAAAAGCCGAATGATGTGGGCCCGTGTAAAAGGCAAAACGGAGAACGCCCTGCTTAAGCTCCCATTTAAAAGTGTTTATACCTTTCGCCCGGGCTTTATGAAACCTACAGACGGGCAGAAAAATGTGAAAGGCTATTACAAGATCATTTCTTCATTATACCCATTACTCAAACTTCTTTTCCCAAGCGCAGTACTTACTATGAAAGATGTAGGCAAAGCCATGATCAATGCTGCTATCCGCGGTTATTATAAGCATGTGTTAGAGGTAAAGGATATAAAAACGCTGGCGGCGTTGTAGCTTAAATAAACCTGTCATTCTGAGCGATAGCGAAAATCTGATTGTGTAGCTGTTCTTTTCAATAATAGATACTTCACACACGTTCAGCATGACAGCTATTATGTTATATGGTGATGAACCCAACGCGTACATCCGCTAAACGATTATGAGTTACTGCCATTCCTAACAAGGCATTGATTAGACCATCGAAACGTTGTTAACAATTTTTCGCTTAAAAATTTTTGAGTGCAGATTTTTTAATTTACGTTTGAATTTTTTCTTGTCGTAGCTTCCATTAATTTTTTACCGGAAAAACTGAATGCTACGCGTAGACAGCACAAAGCCCTGCCAGATTATTTATGCCATTGCCCGGCACGATTACCTTTCTTACGTGATCGAACCGCATGTGGTGCAGCTAAACCCAAACGGCGAGTTTTCGTTTACGCATCAACGCCTTTTCTCAAATACCGCCGAAGAATTTGCTTCATGCATTGACGATACCGACCGCAAGCTGATAAAAATACTGGAGGATATTGAGCAAGGCAACATCATTAAAAGATTCCATAAAAAGCCAATACGCCCGTTTGAGTTCTTCGGAAAAATATTTAACGATCAGCTTTTCGATATCATTCGGCCCAAAATAGAGAAGAAGATCGTAGAGGCGCTAAGCTTGTTAGGGAATAAGGAGATCTACCTGATGAGTAAAGAAGGCTATCCTGCCGGCCGTAAGCTGCATATAGCTGCCGAACCTGCTTCGGTGCTGTTCCATTTTAGGCGCAGCGATGATGAGATACGCTACTTCCCAACCATCAAGTATCAGGGCATGCGCATCGAATTTATGTTTAAAGATGCCGAGATCATCTGTAACCACCCGGCATGGATGCTGCTGGATGATACCCTTTATTACTTCGACAAGGATATTGAAGGGAAAAAGTTACAGCCGTTTTTAAACAAACGATACATCTCCATCCCAAAATCATCAGAACATTCCTACTTCGAAAAATTTGTTGCGCCGCTGATTGAAAAGCACAATGTTTATGCAGAAGGTTTTACCATCAATACCGAAAAATACGATGCTATTGCTTGTGTAAAGCCTATTTATGTAGAAGGTGGTACCTCGCAACTACAGTTGTACTTTAAATATGCAGGCTATATTTTCCCTTACGGGGATGGCAGGCATGTATCTGTACGAATGGAAAAGACCGGCGATGATTATCTTTTCCATCGTATTAAACGCTCAGTAACATGGGAGAAAGGTAAGTTACAACTGCTGGAGAACATGGGCCTGCAAACAACCTCTTCGTTATTCCAGAACCTGGAGGTGACTTCAAATGACGAGGAGTCTGATCGGTCTTTCCCGATCTTTGAATGGCTTAATCAGCACCACGATGAACTGATTGAGAAGGGTTTTGAAATAGAGCAGCCCGATGGGCAAAAACGTTACGTTTTTGGTAATACTAAAATTGACCTGGAGGTAAGCGAAAATAACGATTGGTTTGATATCAATGCCGTAGTGTTTTTTGGTCCGTATCGCATTCCGTTCATTCAGTTAAAAAATCATATCCTTAATCGCAAAAAAGAATTTTTGTTGCCAAGTGGCGAGATAGCCGTGATCCCCGAGAGTTGGTTTGCGCAGTTTGGTAATTTGCTGCATTTTAGCGAGGGGGGTGAAGAATTAAAACTGCGACGCCACCACTTGGGGTTGATCAATGATATTTCGGGTGGCGAAATGGCGGAAGTGGCCATGAACCGCAAGCTTCAAAAGCTTACTGATTTTGAAGAGACCGAAGACGTACCAATGCCGGTAAACTTTGCCGGCAGCCTGCGCCCTTACCAAAAAGCGGGGTATAACTGGTTCCATTTTTTAAAGAATTTTCATTTTGGCGGATGCCTGGCCGATGATATGGGTTTGGGTAAAACCATACAGACCCTTGCGCTGCTGCAAAAACATAAAGAAGATACCGAGGCGGAAGGTGGAAAAAGTACATCGCTTATTATAATGCCTACTTCGCTTATTTACAATTGGCTTAACGAAGCTAAGAAGTTTGCACCACAGCTGCGTATCATGGTGCACACGGGCGCTTTCAGATATAAATCGGCAGAGGTGTTTGCCAATTACGATCTGGTGATAACTACCTACGGTATCAGCCGGATAGACATTGAAATGTTTAAGGCCTACTTTTTTGAGTATGTGATATTGGATGAAAGCCAGAATATCAAAAATGCCTCGTCAAAATCTTTCCAGGCGGTTAGGCAATTGAAATCGCGCTTCAAGCTGATACTGAGCGGAACACCAGTAGAGAACACGGTGAACGACCTTTGGACACAGATGTCATTCATTAATCCCGGTTTGTTGGGCTCTCAACAGTTTTTTCAAAATGAATTTGTAACGCCAATAGAAAAAAAGAAGGACGAGGAGAAAGCACGCAAGTTGCAGGCTATTATCAAACCGTTTGTACTTCGCCGTACAAAAGAGCAGGTAGCGACCGAACTGCCGCCGAAAACCGAGAACCTGTTCTATTGCCAGATGAGTGAAGAGCAGGCAAGTGTATACGACAAAGTAAAATCAGAATACCGTAACGAATTATTGCGCAGCCTTGAGGATGGTACTTTTGCAAAAACGCAGATACAGGTATTGCAGGGACTGATCAAACTTCGGCAGATAGCCAACCACCCATCCATGATAGATGCGGAATATGAGGGCGACAGCGGTAAGTTTGAGAACGTAACCCACACCCTTGCCAATGTGCTGGATGGTGGGCATAAAGTGCTTATATTCTCCCAGTTTGTAAAACAGTTAACCATTTACCGCGAGTATTTTGAGCGTGAGGGTATACCATATGTGTACCTTGATGGTGGCACGCAAAACCGCGGCGATGTTGTGCAGAAATTTCAGCAGGATAAGAAAACGCAGATCTTTCTCATCTCTATCAAAGCCGGTGGGGTCGGCCTCAACCTTACAGAAGCCGATTACGTGTTTATCCTGGATCCATGGTGGAACCCCGCCGTGGAGCAGCAAGCTATTGACCGCACACACCGCATAGGCCAAACCAAGAACGTATTTATCTATAAATTTATCACCAAAGATACCGTGGAAGAAAAGATCCTTGCCCTGCAGCAACGCAAACTCAGCGTGGCGCGCTCGTTGATCACCACCGAGGAAAGCTTCATCAAATCGCTTTCGGCAGATGATATAAAAGAGATATTGGGATAAGCCGGATCATGCTCCTTTTTGTATTAGTAATGAATTAGTTATTCGCTATTCGGCTATTTCGCGAGATATGCCTGATTGTTGAATTAGGGTGCCTTTTATAAAATCATTAACTCGTATTTGAGTGCTACAACCGTACGACAACTGTTCGATAACGAACGGTTTTATAATCAATTGAATTTATAAAACTATGATTATCAGTTAATTGTAAAATCGGTTGAGTTTTGGCATAGGTGGTATCAATAAACATTACCACCATGACAACTTCAGTTGACAACCGCTTGCAAACACTTTGGGAAGGATGCCTAAGCAACGATCGTAAGCAACAAGAAATGCTTTACAAGTTATTAGCACCCCGAATGCTTGCCGTTTGTATGCGTTATGCACAAGATAAAGACGAAGCGCAGGATATCTTACAAGAAGGCTTTATCAAGATGTTTAAAAACATGGGTAATTACCGTGGCGAAGGTAGTTTAGAAGGCTGGATCCGCCGCATCATGGTGCACAGTGCAATCTCTCGTTATCGTAAAGCCAAAAGCGTTATGCTGGTTGATGATTTTGCAGAGCAAAACATACCTGTTAGTGTCAGCGATAATGGCAATAACCTGGAAACCAACGAGCTGATGAACATGGTACAGGAGCTGCCGGATACTTATCGTTCTGTATTTAACCTATACGCCATCGAAGGTTACTCTCACCAGGAGATTGGCAGCAAACTGGGCATGACAGAGCTTTTATCACGCACCACGCTTTACCGTGCACGCACTATTCTTAAAGAAAAACTATTGAAACTATCCCTTAGAGAACGTCACTGTTTGGCAGGATAAGAAGCCTCTCTCCCCGGGCCCTCTCCGAAAGAGAGGGAGATGAACATATCTTAATAAAAAAGGTGAGCAATAATTATTGCCCACCTTTTTTATTATCGTTTTGATATTTTCTATTCGAAATTCAGTGTTCGATATTTATAGATCTCCATCGAACACGTGATCTCTTCCCGATAGCCGTTGGGACACTGATCTCTACTTGTGTTTATTGCTCATATAAAACACCATATCACCGCCAGCCATTATCTGGTCGTGGGTAATGTTTAGACCGTTGAGCGGTTTACCGTTGAGGGTTATCTTTTGTACATAAACATTTTTATCACCCTGGTTTTTAACCGTGATATTGAAGGTTTTGCCGTTGCCGACCTGCACCACCGCACTGTTTACCGATGGGCTGCCGATAGCATAATCAACAGAACCCGGTGCCATTGGGTAGAAACCGATAGAGCTGAAAATGTACCATGCGCTCATTTGGCCGGTATCATCGTTACCACCCAAACCATCCGGAGTTGGTTTGTACATGCGTGGTAATATCATTCGGATACGCTCCTGGGTTTTCCATGGTTTATCCGTCCAGTTATAGAAGTATGCAACATGGTGTGATGGTTCGTTGCCATGCACATAGTTACCGATGATACCGTCGCGGGTAATGTCTTCTGTTTCTGCAAAGTATTTATCCGGCAGGTTCATGGTAAATAACGAATCCAGGTAGCGCACAAAGCGTTGGTTGCCACCCATCAGTTTGATCAACCCCTTCGGATCTTGCGGAGCAAATAAGGTGTAGTTCCATGAGTTACCCTCTATGAAACCCTCGTTTATGGTACTCAACGGGTCAAACTTAGCCCGGAAGGTACCGTCGGCCTTTTTAGGACGCATGAAACCAACGGTTGGGTCGTAAACATTCTTGTAATTTTCTGAACGTTTGATGAACTCATTATAAATATCGGTCTTGCCTAATTTCTTGGCCATTTGCGCGATAGCCCAATCATCATAAGCATATTCCAGCGTGTTTGATACCGATGTGCCGCTTCTTTCATCGGGTACATAACCTTTATCTATGTATTCACCAATGCCCTCGTAACTGCGTTTGCGGGCGGTAGTTACGCAAGCCTCTAAAGCTTTGTTGGCATCAAACGGAGCATTACCCTTTACCACAGCATCCGCCAATACGGCCACGCTATGATAACCGCTCATACACCAGTTTTCGTTAGCAGAGTTACTCCAAACCGGAAGCATGCCTTCCGGACTTTGGTCAAAGTGCACCAGCATAGATCTAACCATATCTGCATTGCGTTGTGGCTGTATAATGTTAAACAGCGGGTGTAAAGCGCGGTAGGTATCCCACAAGGAGAATGTGGTATAGTTGGTAAAGCCGTCAGCTTTGTGCACATTTTGATCGAGCCCTTTGTACTGGCCATCCACATCCATGTAAACGGTGGGGTTGATCATGGTGTGGTACATAGAAGTGTAGAAGTTTTGCTTCTTCTCTGTATTACCGGTAATGGTTATCTTCTCCAGCTCTTTCTCCCACTGTGCCTGTCCGTCGTTCTTTACTTTATCAAAATCCCAACCGGGTATCTCAGCCTGCATGTTAGCCAACGCACCGTCCATGCTAACCGGTGATAAGGCAAATTTGATCTTGATCTTCTCACCTTCTTCGGTTTTAAAATCGAAGTAGGCACGGATCTGCTTGCCGGCTATCTCCGGGAAATTTTTGCTTTGGTTAAATTTGCCCCAGAAACCACCGTAAACTTCTCGCTGGTCATATTTTTTAAAACCATGCTGGATGAACGGTTTAGAGAACTTCATGGCAAAGTACAGGTTGCGGGTACGTGCCCAGCCATTTGTTGACCGGTAACCAATTACGGTGCTATCGTTTATCAGTCTGACGTAAGTCCATACGTTTTTGCCGGGATAGTTGTAGATACCCGCCATCAGATCAAGTATGATATGCGCTTTGTCAGATTTAGGGAAAGTATATTGATGAAAGCCTACGCGCGTGCTGGTGGTCATTTCAGCCGTAATATTTGATGCATCCAACTTTACTTTGTAGTAGTTAGCTGCACTAACCTCGTTGGCATGTGAAAAAGCCGAACGGTAACCGCTGCCCGGTTTATCGGCCAGGCCGGGATTTAGTTTTAGCTCACCTGTTGTAGGCATGATCAGGAAATCGCCAAGATCAGAGTGGCCTGTACCGCTAAAATGTGTATGGCTAAAGCCTACAATGGTTTTATCTTCATACTGATATCCTGCGCAATATTCGTAAACCTTGGGGTTGTACTTGCCGTTTAGGTCATAACTTGCAGTATCTGTCTCAGGGCTTAGTTGCACCATCCCGAAAGGAACTGTAGCACCGGGATAGGTATGGCCCATGCGTTGGGTGCCGATAATAGGCTTTACATATTGTACCAGGTTTTCGTGTGCTTTTTGGGCAGAGGCCTGCATGCCCCAGCAAAGTAGCAGAGCGCCAAATAATTTTCTCATTTATTGTTTGGTATGTCGTTAAAACAGTTCAATAGAAAGAGCAAATATAAAATCGATAGGTTGGTAATTGATTATTTAATTAAATTTAAACAGCCAATTATTGCCATTATGGCGTAAATGTTACAGAATGTAACATCGGTATGCGATTTGTATCTAAATTGAAAAACACATAATACCCAAAACTAAAACACACACAACATGAAAAACTGGATCATTGCCATCGTAATTTTGGTAGTAATTGCCATGATAGGCGGTTGCAGCTATAACGGTATGGTAAAAAGCGACGAGGAAGTTAAAGGCAAATGGGGGCAGGTAGAAACACAGTACCAACGCCGCAGCGACCTTATCCCTAACCTGGTATCAACTGTAAAAGGCGAAGCTAATTTTGAGAAAAGTACCATTACAGCTGTTACTGAGGCCCGTGCAAAAGCAACCTCAATACAGGTAGACCCAACAAAGCTTACTCCTGAAGCTATACAGCAATATCAACAAGCACAAGGCCAATTAAGTACTGCTTTGGGCCGGTTATTAGTAGCATCAGAAAACTATCCCAACTTAAAAGCTAACGAGGCTTTCAGGAATTTACAGGTACAATTAGAAGGAACGGAAAACCGTATCTCTGTTGCCCGCCGGGATTTTAATGATGCTGTGCAAGCATACAACAGCAAAGTACGTGCGTTCCCTACCAACATAATGGCAGGTATATTTGGTTTCCCTGCAAAAGGGTATTTCCAGGCCGAGGCAGGATCAGATAAAGCGCCTAAGGTACAGTTCTAATCAATGGTTTAAGGATCGAATGGGTGAGTGATGGAATTGACATTACTCATTCGATCCTTTATATTCACTCATTCAGTCCCTCACAATTCACTCATTTACCCCATGGCCGTATTTACTGATGATGAACAGCAGCGCATACAAAAAGCTGTAGCCAATGCCGAGCGGCAAACCTCGGGCGAGATACGCGTTTGCATAGAGAAAACCTGCAGTGATGAGGTGCTTGACCGCGCCGCCAAATACTTTGCCCAACTGGAGATGCAAAAAACGCGACTACGAAACGGTGTATTGATATACGTTGCCACGGTAGACCGTAAATTCGCCATTATCGGAGATGCCGGGATCAACAAGGTTGTCCCTGTCGATTTTTGGGATACTACTAAAGAAGAAATGCTGAGCCAGTTTAAATTTGGTAACCTGGTTGAGGGAATTATTACCGGCGTTACCAAGGCGGGCGAACAACTTAAGCAATACTTCCCACACCAGGCCGGCGACAAAAATGAACTATCTGATGACATTGCCTTCATGGATGGCAACTAAGATCATATCGATGCTAAAAAAACTTTTTCTATCCGTTGGATTGCTGCTTTTAGTAGCAATAACGTTCGCACAGGATATACCGCAGCGTTCCAATACACTGATCACAGATTACACCAATACTCTATCGGAGAGCGATAAGCAAACGCTCGAGCGTAAACTGGTCGCTTACAACGATTCTACTTCTACCCAGATAGCGGTTGTTATGATGCAGTCGACCGGTGAATACGATATTAATCAGTATGCTACTGATCTTTTGCGCAAGTGGGGTATCGGTTCCAAAGAAAAAAACAACGGCGTGTTGGTTCTGGTAGCTTTGAAGGACCGTAAGATGGCTATCGCAACCGGTTACGGCGCCGAAGGCTCGCTTCCGGATATTACCACACAGGAGATTATCCAAAATGATATGAAGCCACGTTTTAGGGAGAATGACTATTACGGTGGGCTTAACGCAGCTACAGATGATATCATCAAAGCCATGCGGGGCGAATATAAATCAGACAAAAAGCCCGGCGGTAAAGATGGCGGCGGCTCAGCTTTGGCTATCATCATCATTGTGGTGGTTGTCCTTATCATCATCTTCCGCAGCCGCGGCGGCGGCGGTGGCGGCGGAAGGCGCATCATAGGTGGCCGCGGTGGTGCCGATCCTTTCTGGTGGTTCCTGGCAGGCAATATGCTCGGCAACAGCGGCCGTAGCAGCGGCAGCGACTGGGGCGGCTTCTCCGGTGGCGGTGGCGGCTGGGGCGGCGGTGATAGTGGCGGCGGCAGCTTTGGTGGGTTCGGCGGCGGAAGCGGCGGCGGCGGCGGTAGCAGCGGCAGCTGGTAGTTTTTGAGATAAAGAGAAAGGCGAAAGCCTTACTGTAAATACATTTAATAGACGCATATCATGCGTCTATTTTTGTTTGGCAACCTATATTTGCACCATGACTGAACTTACCTGGAAAACCTGCTCTTCCACCTATATACACAAAGGCCCATGGGCTACACTACGTACTGATAGATGCGAAATGCCTGATGGCCGCGTTGTAGAAGACTACTATGTGTTGGAATATCCTAACTGGGTAAACGCAGTAGCTATAACAAATGAGGGAAAAGTTTTGATGGTACGCCAGTATCGCCACGCGGCAAACATTGTATCATTGGAGATACCCGGTGGGGTGATAGACGAGGGTGAAGAACCCCTGGAAGCTATGCGGCGCGAATTACTGGAAGAGACCGGCTATCAGTTTGATGACATCGAATTATTGAACACCGTTTATGCAAATCCATCAACAGCTAACAACAAAACTTTTTGCTACCTGGCAAAGGGCGGCATAAAGGTACAGGAGCAGGACCTGGATGAGCACGAGCACATTGTGGTTGAAGAGTACACCATTGCGGAAGTGAAAAAACTACTGGCTAATAATAAAATAGCGCAGGCATTACATTGCACCGGGCTGTTTTATGCTTTAATGAAACTGGACGAATTACGCTAAGTGTTCACGTTCACGCCATGAACGCTTGTGAACGCCGTGAACACTGACCCGTCCTTAAGAAAGTGACCCGTCCTGAAAATAGTTTACAGTTCTCCTTTTTGCATTTTTTCCTGCGTTTCCTTAAGCCCGTAAGCTTTATCGCCAAGCCTGGTAACACCATCATTTACAACCGCCAGGGCCTGTTCTTTTTCGCCGAGCTTATAAAGTAACCTTGCATAAACATCAATGTACCAGTTGTTACTTGCGTCATTGCCTGTTGCAAAGGGTTTCGCCCACTGTATAGCTTCCGAATAGCATGCTTTATCGTTGGCAAAAAGCATTACATCGTTAGCATAAGTCATTATTTGATAATGGTTGTTTGCGTATTGTTTGTTGTACGTTGCAGCCTGTGCGGTGTAATTTGTCCAGTCGCTCAGATCACGATAATACTGTATCTTGGCTTTTAACAGCAATTCGTCGGCAGATGATGGATAAGCGTTTTTAAGTTTTGTGTATACATCGTTCCAGTCAATGCTTTTATTTACCTCGCCGGTGTAGGTGATCATTCCCCCTCTTTCAACTTTTTTACCGTTGATCCGCTCCATTGGCAATACAATCTCATCAAAAACTATTCTTCCAAACATCATCCTGCTCAATCCCGGATTGTTAACGAGTTGGTCAAATGCTTCTCCATTATCTACTAATATTTTAAAGCCAGGATCGGCAGATGCTTTAGTAGCAAACATGATGAATTCTGCATTCTCTTTAGTGAGAAGATCTTTTTGAGTAGACAAGTATTGATTTAGAACCTCAGGCGCCTGGCCATCCCAGCTTTGTAGCAAAGCTAAGCCGAACGTATGCAAAAAATCAGGGTTACGGTTACCCTCGGCATAGCGTTTCCTTAAATTGACCAGTTGATTTTTAGGATCCAGTCCGTTTTGCAATTTGGTTAAAAAGCTCTTTGCATCCGGCGAGCCGCCCACCATGCTATGTATGAGTTGCCCGTCAGGGCTATAAATAAGATATGTTGGGTAGGCCGCTACTTTAGCATCCTCTCCAATTTGTTTTACATCTTTATACCAACGTTTGGTGGTACTGTCATCTTGCTTTGTTTGATCAAACTGCAGGGCAACGCTAATAAACTTATCATTCAGGAATGAAGCTATTTCAGGCTGTGGTAACACTTCTTTTGCCATTACCTTGCACGGCACGCACCATGTTGTATAACAATCTACAAAAATATATTTGTTCTCTTTTTTGGCCTTTTCCTTTACCTGTGCCCAGGTAAGGTTATTTTGAAAATTTACGGCCTTTTCCTGCGCGTAGGAGAATGCCGTTGCTAACCAAAGGCCGATTGTAACAAGCAATTTCATAGGTGACATGTTTGGTTTATTGTAAAAATAGATGTTTTGTGATATAAAAAAATAAACTTGAGCCCAAATCGAAAATCCATATCATAGGAGCCTTTTACTTACTTATTCGGCGTCTGTTAATTGTACACGGGTTTTACGTCGGCGTTTTATAACCACCCACAGCAAAACTGCAATAATTAAAAAAGGCCAAAAGCCTATCAGCGCAAAGAACAACGATTGTAACCCGTCAAATCCGTTACCAATGGCCGCCATAAACTTATAGCCAAAACCGTTGCCTGCGTTTACCTGCTTTGATTGCGTTGTGTAAAATGAGATATTGAGCGAGCTGTACTGCACCTGTTTACTCATATAGTTGAGTTGTGATTGTGTCGATTCTATATCACTGCGTATCTCAGTTAATTTTTCTTCGATGTCCAGCAGATCGCGCATTTTGCCGGCACGATTAAGCAGGTTGAGGTAACGTTTTTCCAATTCGAGCTTGTTGTTAAGCCGGGTTTTGGTATCAATGTACTCGGTAGTTACGTCCCTAACGCGAATATTCTTTTGATCTATCTTAGTAGCTGTACCCGATACACTATTTAAAAATGTATCGAAATTTGCCGCAGGGATTCGAATTCCTAATACATACTCCTTTCGGTTCTCGTCGCCGTTTACCTTTTCGCTGTCATTTTCTGCATAACCGCCCAATTGTTTGAGGCTGGTCATTATTTGTTTACGAGTTTTAACTACGTCGGCCGTTTCAAAGCTAATGTCACCTTCATTTATGATCTTCTTATCGGAAACAACAGGATTTTGAACAGCAGTTGAGGGAGAAGGCGTATTCTGATCAGCAACGTTCGGTGCTTCTTCAACAGCATCGTTTTCCAATACTTCAGCATTAGCTTTAAGTACGGGAGGTTTAAACCGCGTAGTCTTTGCTTTCTCTTCTGCAGGAGGTGCAGGCAATAATACTTCAGTAGCTGATACTTTTTCGGGTTGGTTTTGATTACATGCCAGTACCATCAGTGCCAGCAATGAGAGTAAGAGATATTTTTTCATAACATAAATTGATTAGCTGAATCAAATTTACATTATAAAATTCCGTAAATTAAAATAAAACAGAATTATATTTTGTTTTATTTTAATTAGTTGAGTTTATATTCCGAATAAATCATTTTAACTTATCATTGTTCTTGTGGCGTTCAGCATCACGGATACTTTTCTTCTCCATGTTTTTCTCCAGCGCATCAGTAAGGTCGATACCTGTTTGGTTTGCCAGGCATATCAGCACAAAAAGCACATCGGCCATTTCATCGGCAAGGTTAACATCCATATCCGACTTTTTAAACGATTGCTCGCCATACTGCCGGGCCATAATACGCGCCACCTCGCCAACCTCTTCCATTAAAATGGCCGTGTTGGTCAATTCATTAAAATAACGTATTCCTGTTGTTTTGATCCAGTTATCTACAAGATGCTGCGCGTGCTTGATTTCCATAAAGCAATATTACAAAAAAGCCCCACCCAAACCCTCCCCGAAAGGGAGGGCTTAAAGATATTTCTTTTGGCGCCCTCTCCTTCGGAGAGGGCCGGGGAGAGGCTTCTTCATCCAAAACCCTTATCTTTGCCTTTGATATGACGATAAGTGCGGGTACTCCTTTCCAATTTTTAGATCAGGATCTTTTATTGCTGCCACAAAAAGCCATTTACTGGAAACAGGAAAATGCCTTGATTGCGGCAGATGTACATTTCGGAAAGGTGGGTCACTTCCGCAAGGCTGGTATTGCCATCCCCCGCAATATGGAGCAGGACGACCTGGCCGCGCTATCTGATCTGATCTATGAATTTCAACCCGAAAAGATCTACTTCCTTGGCGATCTATTCCATAGCGATATAAATAACGACTGGGATTGGTTTGTACTTTGGCGCAGCCAGTTCCCTAAGGTGGAGATCATCCTGATAAAAGGCAACCACGATATCATAAGCGATAAGCATTACACTGATTTGGGAATTATCCTTCATAAACAATTGCAGATAGGGCCTTTTCTAATGCTGCATCATCCGCTTGCAGATGCAACGCAACAGGCGCCCGGCGGATATGTGCTTTGCGGCCATATCCATCCCGGGGTAAATCTGGTTGGCCGCGGCAGGCAAAGCGTTACACTGCCTTGCTTCGCATTTGGTAAAAACCAGGCCATATTACCGTCTTTCGGCAAGTTTACCGGCAGGGTGGCCATAATAAGCCATAAAGCAGACAGGATTTTTGGCGTGCTTAAGGATAAGGTGATCGCCATCGGATAATAATTTCTACTTAACTGCTTGTTTTTCTACAAGTTATTTGTAACTTAAGGTTCCAACAACCTAAGTTAATATGAAAAAAGTTAAGCACATCCTTGCCCGCAAGGGAAGCAATGTTATTGCAGTTGCCGCAGCCACCACCGTATTGGACGTTTTAAAGCTAATGGCCGATAAAAACATCGGCTCGGTAGTGGTAACAGAGAACGGCGGGTATGCAGGCCTGGTTACCGAACGTGACTATGCCCGTAAGATCATATTAATGGGTAAACACTCTGATGATACCACAGCAGGCGAGATCATGAGCAATGGCCTGCCGCACATTACGCCGGATTCTTCTATTGACGATTGCATGCTCATCATGAGCGAACGCAACATCCGTTACCTGCCGGTGTTTGATCGCGAGCAAAACCTTTGCGGTATTGTATCCATCAATGATGTGGTGTATGAGACTATCCACTCGCAAAAAGAAACCATAGAGCAACTGCACAGCTACATCCACACCTAAAGGCTGCTTTTGAAAACCATTAGCGATATGGCAGGTTATTTATAAGCGTGTTAATCTCGCTTGTACGTAATGAGCCATATAACGAAACAAGAAGCCACACCCATACTATTTGGTGCCGAAGTTTTTATTGAGCCCGGCCAACAGCCTGAAGAGATAGACCTTTGGTTTCGCAGGTTGAGCGATGCCGGTATGCTGGTAACGCGCATCCGCCTGTTTGAAAATTACATGCACCAACCCGATGGCACATGGGATTACACCTTGTTTGACGAGGCTTATAAAGCTGCAGATAAATACGGTGTAAAAGTTTATGGTAATCTGTTCCCGCGTACCGCCTTTACTGACCTGGGCGGATTAAAATTTCCGAAAGATGCAGAGCACCTTATATCCATCTCTAAATATATAGAATATGTGGTGGGCCACTTTAAACAGTTCTCATCATGTTATGGCTGGGTGCCGGTGAATGAGCCTGGGGTGGGCTCTTTCCCTCAAGAAGAATTTGCCACCGATAAATACAAAGAGTGGCGCGAAGCACAACAGCAAAACGAGTACAACAGCGGCGGATATGACCGGTTTGATTTTGCCGACGAGCGTTTTCACCTTTACTACAATACCTGGTTTTTGCAATGGCTTACCGATGAGATACAAAAGCACCATCCCGGTAGTGTGATCCATGTTAACAATCACGCCATCTTTAAAAACGTAGCCGAATATGATTTCCCGGCCTGGAGGGATTTCCTTACAAGTCTTGGCGGCTCAGCACATGCAAGCTGGCATTTTGGCTACTTTAACCGGCAACAGTACGCATTGGCGGTAAACGCCAATTGCGAGATCATCCGGTCAGGGGCGGGGGAAATACCCTGGTTTATGACCGAACTGCAGGGCGGCAATAATACTTACAGCGGTTTCCTGGCGCTGTGTCCAACCAAGTTTGAGATAGCCCAGTGGTTATGGACTGCCATTGGTGCAGAAAGCCGTGGGGCTATATTCTGGTGCCTTAACCCACGCTCATCAGGTATAGAGGCTGGCGAATGGGCTATGCTCAATTATCACAATGAGCCATCAGACAGGTTTACCGCTGCGGCGGAAGTGATAAAAGTGGTGGAAAGCAGTCGCGGCTTTTTTGATAATGTCAAAGAAGTTGAATCCGGCGTGAATATCCTTTACACCCGCGAATCGCTTTGGATAGAGAAAACCTTACAAATGGGCGGCAAAAGCTATGAAGGGCGGGATGAAGGCGGCGTTATGAAATCGGCTATCGCTTATTTTGAGGCGTTGAGCGAGGCTGGCATTCAAACTAACTTTAAAGAGATAAGCGAGTTCGATTTTAATAGGGATAGCTATAAAGGCACAGCGATAATACTGGCGCATCAGATATCCATCCCATCAAAATACTGGCCGCTGCTTACAGCTTTTGTAACCAAAGGCGGCAAACTAATTGCGGATGGCCTAACCGGCTATTATGATGAAAATGCCGTAGCAACCATGCGACTTGGCTTCCCTTTGCGAGAAGTTTTTGGGGCTGATGTATTGGAGTACAAAGCTATTGATAACATAGAAGAATTTACAGTGGTTGATGCTTTTCTGCCTGCCTTGCAATGGGTGGGGCAGTTAAAACCAACAACAGCAACACCACTGGCTGAAAGTGATGGCGAAGTTTACGCTACCGTTAATCAAAAGGGGCAAGGCTCGGCATGGTGGATACCAACCCTCACCGGTTTGGGCTGCCGCGTTTATGAAGATTACAATCAGTTAAATCAGTTTTTGAAACATGCGCTTGATATAAAGGCGCTTAACCTGCCATTTATGTTCAACGAGCCGCAGCCCGGTGTAATGATGAAAGTACTTAACAATGGCAAAGAATACGTAACTATCATCGTCAACAAAAGCGAAAATAGGTGCGAGTTTGCACTGTTAAATAACAAACCAAGCTTGCAGCCAATGGTCTTGTTTGCTAATTGCGGCGGTAAGGCAGGCGGTAATCATATCAGTATAGAAGCAGAAGAAACAATGGTGATCAAGTGGCTTTAGTCGCTATTCTTCTTCGCTTTCTCTTTAGCCTGCTTCGCTTCGAAAAGCTCCTGGTCTTCTTTGATGCGAAACTTTGTTATCCTTTCAACGAGATCCAACGGCAATGGCTTATCAAACGGAAAACGGATAGTTCCTTTAGATGTATCAAAACTATCTAAATCAGCAGCGAATACCTCTATGGCTTTAGCGCCGGGATAAAAGCCAATATGCTTGCTTTGCGCAGCAAAATAAACCAGCACGCTATGCTGTTTGTAAGCCGGCATACCATAACTTATAGTTTCCTGCGCTTGAGGGGCAGCCTGCTTAATGGTTTCTCGCATCGTGTTCAAAAGTTGCTGGATATCTTCTCCAAAGCTTTTAATGTATGCATCTGTTGACGCTGGTTTCTGCATCATTACGCTGTTATTATGGTGTTGATCTGGGTCTACGCTTCCCTAATTTAAAACAAAAATCCGTCAAATGCGTAAAATACGTATATGTCAAAAAAATTGCAGACTACTTGTTTCGGTCAATAATTTTTTCATATTTGTTTAAAATTTTACTCAGAAAACAAACCGCCCTGTGACTATTGATCTAACCAACTGCGATAGAGAACCTATACACATTCCGGGAAGTATCCAATCTCATGGTTTTTTGATCGCTATTGACCGTAGCGGCGAGATCACTTATCATAGTGAAAATATTAAGAGTTTCCTGCCGGATCTGCCGCCCAATTTATTAGGGCAGAACATTGCATCTATACAGCCTTTGATAGGTAAGAATGAACCGCCTGACTTCATTCTTCAGCTGATAACTTTTGGCAAAACAAACGGCTTTGAACAAACGAACCCTTTCAATACTGACATACGCGGCAACGCTTTTCACCTGATCATATCTGAAAGTGGAGACAACTACCTGTTGGAATTTGAACCGGCACGCTCTGATAACAGCACTGATGTACAACGCACTATAGGTCGTTCCATCTCCGAAATGCTGGCCGATAAAAACCTGCAAAACCTGCTTAACAACAGCGCGGCACAGGTAAGAAACGTGATCGGTTACGACAGGGTAATGGTTTACCGTTTTGCAGATGACGGGCATGGGGAAGTAATTTCAGAATCAAAGAATGATGACCTGGAATCATGGCTGGGCTTGCATTACCCGGCATCTGACATTCCTAAACAAGCGCGTGAGCTGTACAAAAAAAACCTTACCCGCATTATTGTTGATGTTAATGAATTGCCAAGCGCTATTCTTACCTCGGCAGATGATACCGCTGCTTCATTAGATCTTACTAACTCGCAGCTTAGGGCGGTATCGCCCATCCATATTCAATATTTAAAAAACATGGGTGTGGCCTCAAGCTTCAGTATATCTTTACTTTACAAGCAAGAACTTTGGGGGCTTATTGCCTGCCATAACTATACACCGCGTTTTATTGATTTCCGCTCGCGCGAAGCAGCTAAGCTTATTGGTCAGATACTATCATCGGCCCTTGAATTTAGGCAGGATGAAGAGAACCAAATGGTAATGGAGCGCTATAAAAGCGCCGTTGACCAGCTAAGCCGCTTAATGCTGAAGGATGATAGCATAGAGTTTGCTTTAACCGCTAATGACGTTACATTACTTGATGCTACAGATGCAAGCGGTGCTGTACTTATGCTGGAAGGCAACCTGATCAAATTAGGTCAAACACCTAATGACGAGCAACTTAAAGGATTGATAGGCTGGGTAAAGGCAAACATCATAGATTCGTTGTTTTACACCACTAAACTACCGGGCGTTTATCCGCCGGCAAACGAATTTAAAGATGTTGCATCAGGCGTAATGGTCTATACGCTGTCGCGAGAGTTAGACGAGTATGTGATATGGTTTAAGCCTGAGCAACTTAAAACGATAAAATGGGCTGGTAATCCGGATAAACCGGTTGAAGTTGACGCCAACGGCAATCGTACGTTATCGCCACGCAATTCTTTTGAAGAATGGTCCGAAACGGTTTCTGCTACCTCCGTACCGTGGAGTAATGAAGAGGTTAAATCTGTAATACGTTTACGCAGCGAACTGGCTTACGCCCTCAATCAAAAAGCCGGCGCTATACGCTTGCTTAACGAGCGTTTAAAACAGGCTTACGAAGAGTTGGATACTTTTAGCTATACCATTTCGCACGATCTTAAAAATCCGCTCACGGCTGTTAAAAGCTACGCGCAGATACTGCTTCGCGATAAAACCCTTACACCACAAGCTACAAGGGCCCTGGAGCGAATAAATGCAGGTGCCGATAAGATGAATAACATGATAGCAGAAGTGCTTGATTATTCGCGTATAGGTCGTTCAGATCTGATTTTCAGTGAAATAGATGCAAAAAGCATGATAGAAGACCAGGTAAGGGAGCTTGCAACCGTTTATGAGGTAGCCCCGTCTGTAGTGACCATTAAAAACGCTCCACCGATAACCGGCGACCCGGTAATGATATCGCAGGTGTTTGCCAATGTGATCAGTAATGCTATCAAATACTCCAAAAAATCAGAAAAACAAAAGGTTGTTATTGATGCTACGGAGAACGAACGTGAAATAATTTACGCTATTACTGATAATGGCCTCGGTATCGATATCAAGCATCTGCCACGCATATTTGAACTGTTTAACCGCATGGATAACGTAGGCGACATAGAAGGCACCGGTGTTGGTTTAGCTATTGTAAAGCGTATAGTAGAAAAACACCGCGGCAAAATTTGGGCAGATAGTGAGCTTGGAGAAGGAAGCACGTTTTACATAGCCTTCAACAAAATGGCGAACGACTAAGCTGCTGCCTGCTGCTTGTTAAACCAATCGCCAAATTTTAAGAAGGTTTCATTAGCTGCTGCTATAATAACGGCCTCCTGTTCGGGGTTTTCTGCCTGGGCGTCCATTTTTTCTTTAAAAATGTTCCACATCTCCTCGGTGCGGTCGCCGTAGCCCGAGAAAAAGCTTAAACCGATACCGTTAAGGCCTAATTGCTGTTCCATCATTTTGCTGATGATCTTTCCGCCTAAGGTAGAACCCTCAATTACATATAATGCCCCTAACGCTTCCAAATGGGTTTCAATACGTGGCAGATCATTACCCTCAGCCTTTGCAGGCACCTGTCCGCCCAAGGCTTCAATATCGTTGGCAATAAACGCAATCTTCCTGCGCTCATCATTATCCGGCAACAGGTTTGAGTCGACATGCTGTTCAATACTTTTTTCCAATCCGCCAAAATAGCCATAGAACATCTTTAACAGATTGATATATCCATCCTTGTTTCGGATAGATTTGAGATTCCCAACTAATGCCTTTTCTAATATCTGGTGGTTTTGTTTAGTTTCTTCTTTCAGCTTTTCTGATAGCATGTTATTCAAAATTGATAGCAGGGTAAAAATAATGAATACTTGCAAGTATCAAATATAATATTTAGCATTGTGTACAACAGACACAATATAAAGGTCTGATAACCAATAAACCTGTACCGCTTACCATAAGCTGCTATTCTTTATGAAAAAAAATTACCTGCTGCTGCTCGCATTGCTGCCTGCCATTGCTTCTGCGCAAAATAAATGGTCGGAAACTAAACGTGGCGATATCGCTCTCGTATCAAACCCCGGGGGCCAAACGCTGGGCTATTCCACCACTTCAGGCGTTAAAATTATTATGGTTGATGGATTGGCCTTTAAAGACCTGAATAAGAATGGTAAGCTGGATAAGTATGAAGACTGGCGCCTGCCGGTTGATGAGCGCGCCAAAGACCTGGCAAGTAAACTTAGCGTAGAGCAAATAGCGGGGTTAATGCTTTACAGCCGCCATCAAATGATACCAACCATTCCGGTTGGCCCTTTTGCCGGCACATACAACGGCAAACCTTTCAGTGAAAGCGGCGCAAACCCTTTTGACCTCTCAGACCAGCAGCGCAAATTTTTAAAAGAAGATAACGTGCGCCACGTGCTGATAACATCGGTACAAAGCCCCGAGGTTGCTGCCAAATGGAGCAATAACGTACAGGCTTTTGTAGAAGGCATTGGTTTTGGTATACCTGCCAATAACAGCTCAGATCCGCGTAACGGAACAATTGCCACAGCAGAATATAATGGTGGCGCAGGTGGGGCAATCTCCATGTGGCCGGGCTCCTTAGGCCTTGCTGCAACGTTTGACCCAACCGTTACCCAAAACTTTGGCCACATTGCGGCACAGGAGTACCGCGCTTTGGGTATTGCCACTGCCTTGTCGCCGCAAGTGGATATGGCCAGCGACCCGCGATGGAACCGCGTTAGCGGAACCTTTGGTGAGAACCCTTGGCTGGCTGCCGATATGGCCCGGGCATACATTGATGGTTTTCAAACCTCGATAGGTGACAAAGAAATTAAGGGCGGCTGGGGTTACAATAGTGTTAACGCCATGGTTAAACACTGGCCAGGCGGCGGTGCAGGCGAAGGAGGCCGCGATGCGCATTATGGCTTTGGGAAGTATGCAGTTTATCCGGGCAACAACTTTAAGCAGCACATGATACCTTTTACAGAAGGCGCATTTAAACTTGCCGGAAAAACAGGGATGGCAGCTGCGGTAATGCCCTACTATACCATCAGCTTTAACCAGGATACCAAGAACCACGAGAACGTGGCTAACAACTATAATAAATACATCATCACCGATCTGTTGCGTAACAAATACCATTACGATGGCGTAGTTTGTACCGACTGGCTGGTTACCGGTGATGAAACGGTGATCAATAGCTTTTTGTCAGGTAAATCATGGGGAATGGAAAAGGCGAGTTTAGCCGAACGCCATTATAAAATATTAATGGCCGGTGTTGACCAGTTTGGCGGCAACAACGATATGGCACCTGTACTTGATGCCTACAAAATGGGCGTTAAGGAACATGGCGAAAAATGGATGCGCGAGCGTTTTGAGCAATCAGCAGTGCGTTTGCTTCGCGGCAGCTTCAGAACCGGTCTGTTTGAAAATCCATACCTTGACCCTGAACAAACCAAACAAACTGTTGGCAAGCCTGAATTTATGGATGCAGGTTATCAGGCCCAGCTTAAATCAATTGTGATGCTGAAGAACAAAGGCGGGGTGTTGCCTCTACAAATTGGCAAAACCGTTTATGTACCAAAAAAATTCACACCTGCAGGCAAAAATTTCCTGGGGATGCCATACCCTGAGAAATTGGAATACCCGGTTAACATGGATATCGTTAAGAAGTACTTTAAGGTGACCGAAAATCCTGATGAGGCAGACTATGCTTTGGTATTTGTTGCCAGCCCTATTGGCCATGGTGGATACAACGAAGATGATGCAAAAAGCGGCGGCAATGGCTACCTGCCTATCTCTTTACAATATGGCAAGTATACAGCAGATAACGCAAGGGCAACCAGCATTGCCGGCGGCGATCCGTTAGAAAAAACAACTAACCGCAGTTACAAGGGTAAATCAGAAATATCAACCAACGTTACCGACCTGGCTATTGTTAACGATACCTATGTAAAAATGAAAGGCAAACCGGTTATCGTATCTGTAAACATGAACAACCCGATGGTTTTTGGCGAATTTGAGAAAAATGCCAGCGCCATCATTGTGGACTTTGGGGTGCAAGGCCAGGCGAGCCTGGATATCCTTACCGGAAAAGCTGAACCATCTGCCCTGTTACCGTTGCAAATGCCACTGGATATGCAAACCGTTGAAGCACAGTTTGAGGATGTGCCATTGGATATGAAATGCTACAAAGACTCTGAAGGCCACCTTTACGATTTTGGTTATGGCTTAAACTGGAAAGGCGTTATCAAAGATGCACGCACAGCTAAGTATACAAAAGCCGGTGTAAAACCGTAAATTGATCTCCACATCCCCCAGAGGCGCTTCAACAGCACTTGCGCCTTTGCGGGAAATCTAAACAATAACCATGAAAAGTCTGCTTATCCTGCTTACAGCTTTAATACCGGCCATAAATGTCGCTGCGCAATCATCGGATGTAATTAAGACCGATGCGGGCAAAATATCCGGGGCAACCAATGCTGATAAAAGCATTCGCATTTATAAAGGTATTCCGTTTGCAGCACCGCCCGTTGGCAATTTGCGCTGGAAAGCGCCTCAACCGCTAAAGCCATGGCAGGGTGTTAAGGACTGTACAGATTTTGCCAAAAGCCCTGTGCAAGCTAAACCCAACGAGTTTGGCGTTTACACCCGGGAGTTCCTGATAAAAGATGAGCCTTTGAGTGAGGATTGCCTTTATCTGAATGTTTGGACGGGCGCTAAATCAACTGCAGAGAAACGCGCTGTTTTTGTGTGGATCTATGGTGGTGGCTTTGTAAGTGGGGGAACCAATGCACCTATTTATGATGGCGAGGCATTGGCCAAAAAAGGAATCATTGTAGTAAGCATCCCTTATCGTGTGGGGATATTAGGTTTCTTTGCCCACCCCGAGCTGACCAAAGAATCACCCAATCATGCTTCGGGAAATTACGGTCTGATGGATCTTATAGCTGCCTTAAAATGGGTTAAGCGGAACATAGCAGCCTTTGGGGGCGACCCGGAGAAAGTTACCATTGCCGGCCAATCTGCGGGGTCGATGAATGTAAACAGCCTGGTGGCATCACCTCTTGCCAAAGGTTTGTTCAGGAATGCCATTGCGGAGAGTGGTGCCAGTTTTATACCCGGACCATTTAGTGGTGCTACGTTGAAAGAAGCTGAGCAGGCAGGCGTACAAACTGCAGAGAAGTTAGGCGCAAAATCATTAGCAGATCTGCGCAAACTATCAACCAGCGAATTGTTAAAGCAATTTGGTGGCAGGCCTATTATTGACGGCTATGTGTTACCGCAAAGCATTGCTGAAATTTTTGCAGCAGGCAAGGAAAATGCTGTAAACCTGCTTACCGGATGGAATGAGGACGATGCATTTATAGGCCAGTTAAAGAATGCAGAAACATATCAAACAGATGCTAAGAAACAATATGACGGTGATGCCGACGAATTTTTAAAACTGTTCCCCGGCAGTACTGATGCACAGGCAGAACGCTCGCAGATCAACATATCGCGCGATATGACGTTCGGGATTCAGAATTATACCTGGGCCAACGTACAGGCCAAAAAGAGTCGCAAAATTTATCTGTACCGGTTTACGCGCAGAATGCCTGCCACTCCGGCATTTGAAAAGTACGGTGCTTTCCACACGGCCGAAGTACCCTATATTTTTAATAACCTCAAGTTTGTGAATCGCCCTTTTGAAGCGGTGGATAAAAAACTGGCAGATGATGCTTCATCTTACTGGGTAAATTTTGTAAAAACAGGGAACCCCAACCATGGCAATCTTCCAAAATGGCCGGTTTACACCATCCAAGACAAGCAGACCATGTACCTGGGCAAACAGCCTGCTGCTAAGCCATTAGCAGATTCAGCAGCGTTGGATTTTTTGATTAAGCGTGCGCAGAAGAAAAAATAAGTGTCCAACAGAACGCTTACGCCCGACCTCATTTTAACAAATAGGGCACATGAGTCCAGCTAAACCATTTTCCTTATCTTTGCATTATCCGGGATAAAAACCCGGCAATGTATCATGATAAAAGAAGCAGAAATTGTATGCCCGCCCGGGCAGCAGGATGATGAGAATGTTTTAAAAACGCTTGCATCCGCAGCTCTAAATATCCCGCAAAAACGAATAACCGGTGTAAGAGTAGTAAAGCGCTCTATTGATGCCCGTGGCCGCAAGGTGGTTTACCGCATGCAGGCACAGGTTTTTGTAGATGAACCTTTTAAAGTCGAGCATTATACCCATCAATATCAAAACGTTGCTGACGCCAAACGCGTCATCATCGTAGGTGCCGGCCCGGCGGGATTGTTCGCTGCCCTGCAGGCCATTGATAACGGCATGAAACCTGTTGTGCTGGAGCGCGGCAAGGATGTTAAGCAACGCCGCCGAGATCTGGCAAACATCAATAAACAGGGCCTGGTTAATCCTGAATCCAACTATTGCTTTGGCGAGGGTGGTGCGGGTACCTACTCTGATGGTAAACTCTACACCCGCTCAACCAAGCGCGGGGATGTAAAAGGCGTATTGGAAACCTTTGTGGCCCACGGCGCAACCGAAGATATTTTGGTTGATGCCCGCCCACATATAGGTACCAACAAGCTGCCGCAAATAATCACCGCTATGCGGGAGAGCATACAGAATGCCGGCGGCGAAGTGGTATTTGACGCCAAAGTAACCTCATTGATGGTGGAGTTTGGCAAGATAAAAGGGGTGCAATTGGCCAATGGCGAAAAGCTTTTAGCTGATGCGGTGATCCTGGCAACCGGCCACTCAGCGCGGGATGTGTTCGAGATGCTGCATCGACAGAATATCCTAATAGAAGCCAAGCCATTTGCTCTGGGTGTCCGTATCGAGCATCCGCAGGAGATCATAGACCGTGCGCAGTACCATTGCGAGTTCCGAGGGCCTGATCTGCCACCATCTTATTATAGCCTGGTAGAGCAGGTAGATGCTCGCGGGGTGTTCTCATTCTGCATGTGCCCTGGCGGTATCATTGCTCCATGTTCTACAGATGTAGATGAGATAGTAGTAAATGGGTGGAGCCCATCCAAACGCAACAACCCTTACGCCAACAGCGGTACGGTGGTGCAAATAAATATGGAAGATATTAAAGGCGATATGAATGATCCGTTCCGCATGCTGAATTTTCAGCAGGAAGTGGAACGTATAGCCTTTAAAGCCGGCGGTGGTAACCTGGTTGCACCAGCCCAGCGTATGGTTGATTATGTAGAAGGCAGGCTTTCTCGCGACCTGCCCGATAACTCCTACCTGCCCGGCTGCAAAAGCGTTGAATTAAAAGACGTGCTGCCCGGCTGGATCGGCGAGCGCTTACGCAAAGCCCTGCCTTCATTTGGCCGTAAAATGAAAGGTTATTACACCAACGAGGCCATCTTGGTAGGGGTAGAATCGCGTACATCATCACCGGTAAAAATACCGCGCGACAGGGAAACTTATCAGCATCCACAGGTAGCCGGTTTATTCCCGTGCGGCGAAGGTGCGGGCTACGCCGGAGGTATCATTTCAGCAGCAATAGATGGTGTTAACTGCGCGGATGGGGTGGCAAAATATTTAGGCTAACAAGCCATTGAGGCAACCACGCCGAAACCTATATTTACTAAAACTATGCAATCTCCACTCAATAAATATAACGAAAAGTTTAAGGCAGCGCTGGCGGGTTTAAATCCTGAGCAGTTGGCCGCCGTAAATAAAATGGATGGCCCCGTGCTGGTAGTAGCGGGGCCGGGTACGGGTAAAACGCAGATCCTGGCGGCTCGCATCGGTAAAATATTGACGGATACCGATGCCCAGCCCAATGAGATATTATGTTTAACCTACACTGATGCAGGTGCGGTTGCTATGCGCAAACGCTTGTTCGAATTTATAGGGCCGGATGCATACCGCATTAACATCTATACATTTCACGCTTTTTGTAATGAGATCATCCAGGAGAACCTGGAGTATTTTGGTAAGCTGAATCTGGAAGCATTGTCTGATCTGGAATCGGCCATGCTGTTTCGCGAGTTGGTAGATGAGTTTGGGAACGATCATTTACTGAAACGCTTTACGGGCGATATTTACTTTGACGCACCGCGACTTAAAAAGCTGTTCTCTACCATGAAGACTGAGAACTGGTCGGAAGAGTTGGTGATAAAAGCGGTGCAGGATTACCTGGCCGATCTGCCAAACCGTGAGGAGTTTATTTATAAACGAGCCAATCCAAAAGCAGGTATTAAAATAGGCGACCCAAAGCAAAAGGATATCGATAAGGTAACTGAAACCATGCAGAAACTATTGGCTGCCGTTGCCGAATACCGTAACTACGATGCCAAGATGAAAAGCCGCGGCCGTTATGATTATGACGATATGATCATGTGGGTGATCAAGGCTTTCCGCGAGAACGACGAGATACTGCGCCGTTACCAGGAACGCTATCAGTATTTATTGGTAGATGAGTTTCAGGACACCAGTGGTTCGCAGAACGAGTTACTCAAATTCCTGCTCAACTATTGGGATACCCCCAATGTGTTTGTAGTGGGCGATGACGATCAATCGATATTCAAGTTTCAGGGTGCCAACATGAAGAACATTCTTGATTTTGCCGGTGATTATGTGGATACCCTGCATACCGTGGTATTGAAGCATAATTATCGCTCCAATCAGCATATCCTGGATATTTCCCGCGCGCTTATTAACAATAACCGAGAAAGATTAACAGCGCAGCTTAAGCTTGATAAGAACCTGCAAGCCTCGCACCCCCGTTTTAGCAGTGACGTAGTTCCACCATCCATAAAAGAATATGAGAACCCTAATCAGGAACTGGTTGATGTGGCCATGCATATTAAAGGTTTGGTGGCGAAAGGAACAGAACCAGGCGAGATAGCAGTGATCTATCGTAATCACAGCCAGGTTGATGACCTGCTGCATTTCCTGGAAACACAGGGCATCGCCGTAAATACCAAACGCAAGATAGATGTGTTGACTATGCCTTTCGGCGAAAAGATCATCAATATATTGCGCTATCTGGCTATGGAACTTGATTCGCCTTACAGTGGCGACGAGTTGCTGTTCGAGATATTGCATTATGATTTCTTTGACATACCGCCGATAGAGATAGCCAAGGCCAGCATTGCCGTATCAAAGGAAAACTTTGCAACGGCAAGTAATAATCAGCCCAAAACCTCACTGCGCCGCTACATCCACGAGATGAAGATACCGGCGCAAACCGACCTGTTCAGCAAGCCGGTGGGCACCAACATGAAGTTCCTGATCAATGATATTGATGAATTACTTACCGGTGCGGTAAGCGTTACGCTGCAACAGTTGTTTCAGTCGGTGATCTCTAAAATGGGTATCCTTAAATACATTATGCAGCAGCATGATAAGGGCACTTATATGCAGGTGCTTACCAGTTTCTTTGATTTTTTAAAGGATGAAAGCCGCAAGAACCCCGAGATAAAACTGGCAGAGCTGATCACCACTATCGATCTGATGCGTAAGAACGGCATCCGAATGGAGCTGAACAAAGTGATATTTTCTGAGAATGGTATCAATTTTTTGACGGCACACGGCTCTAAAGGGTTGGAGTTTGAGCACGTATTCTTTATCGGTTGTGATAAAAAGACCTGGGATGCTAAAGGCCGTAACAACGGTTTCAGCTATCCGGATACTTTAACGCAGTCGGCATCAGAAGATATTGCTTTGAAGGAAGAATCGCGCAGGTTGTTCTATGTAGCATTGACAAGAGCAAAACAATGCCTGAATGTGTCGTACGCTGCTAAAGATAAGAACGGGAAAGACCAGGAGCCATCGCAGTTTGTTGGTGAGATATTGGCCGATACACATTTGCAGGTGAGCTATCCTAAAGTGAGCAGTGATGATATGATAGAATTTATTGCCACGCAATTTAACGAGGCCGACAAACCGGTTGTTGAATTGCTGGACAGGAACTACATCAATCAACTCCTGCAAAATTACACGCTATCGGTGACGCATCTGAATAATTACCTGGATTGCCCGCTGAGGTTTTATTTCCAGTGTTTGATACGCGTGCCTTCGGGTAAAAGTCCGTCGGCAACGTTTGGGCAGGCGGTGCACTGGGCATTAAATAAGGCTTTCCGCCGGTTAAAGGATTTTGGTGATGAGTTTATGCCAATTGAGGAATTTATGAAAGAGTTTCGCTGGTACATGTACCGTAACCGGGATTCGTTCACTAAAGAAGAATTTAAACTTCGCGTGGCCTACGGCGAAAAGATATTGCCGCCATACTACGAGCAAAATATAGTCACCTGGAACAAAGTGACCCGTACTGAGCATAGCATTAAGAACATTGAGGTGCAGGGCGTACCGATTAAAGGAAACCTTGATAAGATAGAATTTAACGGCAAACAGGTAACCGTGGTAGATTACAAAACCGGCCGCGTGCGCAACGCTAAACCCAAACTGGAGCGCCCAACCAATGATGAGCCCAACGGAGGCGACTATTGGCGCCAGGCGGTATTCTACAAGATATTGGTTGATAACGACCGCACCAATGATTGGGAAGTGGTGGATACCATCTTCGATTTTGTGGAGCCAGAGAAGGAAAACGAATACTACAAAGCCAAGGTAGTGATAACACCAGAGGATATTGAGGAAGTGACCAACCAGATCACCTCAACCTATCAGAAGATCATGAGCCACGAGTTCAGCACAGGCTGCGGCAAAAAAGAATGCGACTGGTGCCACTTTGTTAAAAGCAATTTTAAACAACCGGAAGGGTTGCTGGAGGTTGCTGAAGGGGATGATGTGGTAGAGTAAATGAGGTCTGTTAAAAAATGGAAAGTCAAATACTAGAGTCGTAGCGGGTTAGATTAAATTCTTTATGTGTTCTGAATATAGAATCGGCGAGCCTGGTGCCTGTTGAAACTAATTTTGCAAGCACTCTTATTTGCTCCTTGCAAGCCAGGCTGTCAGTAGGGTGGGGGTAATTGATTGTATGATCTATTTCTCCCCATATTTCTTCAAACAATGTTCTAACTTGAATTTCACAACAGATTTTATTTTTATTATTCGGCTTAACCAAATAGTGAATGCTTGTATAGTAGGTGTCTCTAACTTCCGTATCTAATCCTAATGTACTGTAAAATGCAGCAGATTCAGGATCCCAAGTATAAGCTTTTGGTCTTTCAACAAAAATCCAATCTCCGCTTTCAATCTTATCATTTATTGCTTTATTAATTTCCTCGAATTGGTCTTGATAAAGATGCAGAACCCTAACGCCTGCAAAGTCCGATATGATATCAAAAAGATTATCTTTTGTAATCATGATACCTTTATCTAATTTTCTTTGTAGTTTATCTTCAAGGTGGGTCGGATCTTTTAAACGAGATTTAATAGAATGAATTATCGGAAACGGCTTTTTGTTAAGCTGGGGATGATCTCCGAAGAACACCAATACTCCAGCTAAAAACTGCTTGTATTCAAATTGCTTGTCCATATAAGCCTGGACCGACTCTTGAATTTCTGTTGTCATCAATTAAGGGTTTCGATTCTTTCTAACAAACTTTTTGCAAATTCTATATATCTTTCTCTGGTTGGTTTGTATAATGTATTTGCATTGCCTTTGATTGTAGATATATCATCAGCTTCCAAATTTGGTAAATCAGGAATTTCCCAAATAGGACGTTTGTATTTTTGAGACATGTTTGGCAAAGTATTATGCGAATGCATTACACTTTTCCCACCTATTGGCGTTTTTGCTAACTCTGGATCAAGATGGCTACGTAAGTCTGGATTAATAAATGCTTCAATTGTCTCCGGAATTTGTTGAGCATAATTATAATGAGCTTTGGCTAAATCCCATGGAGTAACATCCTTATATTTTTTTGCATTATATATCGTGTAACCTAAAAATCTTACAAAGTTGGTCGGAAATCTATTTCTTTTATCTTCCGAAATCAATCCATAAATAGTATTGAACTCCTTTTTCCATTGATTTAAAGCTCCCCCTATATTTCTAATGCCATACAGTGAAAACATATCAGGTAATGCTGGTATCAAAAAACCGTCGACAGTCGATATAATTACTTTATTCAAAGCGCCTAAACTTGGTGATGTATCAATTATAACAAAGTCGTAGTTATGGATTGCTGTGTACTGTTCGGCAATTGTTCTAATATTTGTGAGAGTTCTTATAGAAAGCGATTCGCCGAGATAGGCACCGCTCCACCTTTCTGAGATTTTATTTTCATATTTATGAATTGTTAATCTACCAGGAATCAAATCTAAATTATTTTTTACAGGTACAGGCGGTGGTAGTTTCGGCAAATCACTTACACCGTCTTCTGTTGGCTTCAATAAAAAATGTATTGTCTTTGGCGTATCAAGGAAGTCAGAAAAATCATTTACTGACATATTTTTCATAGAAGACTCAAAATCATCGATAAAGCTATCTTCCTCAAGCCAAATGTTATGTAATGCTTCTTCATCCATTCCACAAATGGTCAAATTGCATTGAGGATCTAAATCTATTATGAGAATTTTATGTCCCTGTTCGGCTAAAATATTGGATAAATGAAATGCTAAAGTTGTTTTACCAACCCCGCCTTTGTTGTTGAATAAGGAAATAATTTTCATTGACTAGGTCTCTTTGAAATAAATATAAACATTATGCCGATGTAACAAAACTATTAAAATAAAAAGCCTTCCGATTCCGGAAGGCTTTTTATTTTATCTCTTCTGCAACGCACTCGCTGCGGGATCATCCAAGAACCATTGGACATCGGTGCTTTTGATCAATTGCGCCGGGTATTCCTCAACGTTGGTATCATCCTCAAGGATGTGTTTAACCGCTTCGGCTTTGCCCTGGCCGTAAACCAGGAAGGCAATATGCTCTGCATTGTTTATCAATGGTGCGGTGAACGTGATGCGGTTCATCTTAACCTCATCAATGTACAAAGCCTGTACGGATGCACTTTCATCATGCAACACGCTGGTATGCGGGAACAAAGATGCAGTATGCGAGTTATCGCCTAAACCTAAAATGATCAGGTCGAATTCCGCTTTTTCGCCATCAAAGAAATCCGCAATTTTTTCGGTGTATTGTTTGGCTGCTTCCTCTGCACCAAGATCCGTCTGCACCGGGAAAACATGTGCAGGATCAATCCCCAGCGGGTCAAACAAGGTTTGTTTCGCCATCAGGTAATTGCTCTGCGAATCGGTTAACGGCACATCGCGCTCATCGCCGAAAAAGAAGAACACTTTGTTCCATTCTATTATATCGCGGTACTCGCTTACCAACAGTTCATGCAGCTTTTTAGGCGAACTGCCACCGCTTAAGGCAACCGCAAAGCGATCTTTAGCCTCAATGGCTTCCTTGGCACGATCGGCAAAGTAGGCAGCTAATGCGGCTAAAACCTCGGTATCTGTGTTAAAAACATTTAAAGTCATCTCAATTTGAAAATTAGATGATTTGAAAATTTGAAGATGCGCTAAATATTTTCAAATCAACACATCTTCAAATCATCAAATCGAGATTATTTTTTGCCGTTAACCGGTAGGGTAAACCAATTGAAACCATCGCGGGCAATTAAAGCCTCTGCAGCTTCAGGCCCCCATGAGTCGGCGCTGTAGTTAGGGAAATTAAGGCTCTTTTTATTTTGCCATGTGTTCAGGATAGGCATTACCAGTTCCCATGCAGCTTCAACCTGGTCGCCACGCATAAACAGGGTTTGGTCGCCAAGCATGGTATCCAATATCAAAGTTTCGTAAGCTTCAGGCGCCTGGTTGGTATAGGTGCCTTTATAGTCGAACACCATATCAACGGCATTCAGCACCATATCAATACCAGGGCGTTTGGCCTGTACCTGCAAGCGGATACTCATCTCCGGCTGTATGCTGATGATCAGCCTGTTCTGTTGCCAGCTTTCGGCAGCCTCAGTAGGAAATATCAGGTGCGGTACATCCTTAAATTGGATATTAATTACCGATGACGACTGGTGCATACGTTTACCTGTACGCAGGTAGAACGGAACGCCCTGCCAGCGCCAGTTATCAATAAAGAACTTGATTGCGGCAAATGTCTCGGTGTTTGATTGAGGATCTACCTTTTGCTCCTCGCGGTAGCCCGGTACTTCCTGCCCCTTCATCCAGCCGCTGCCATATTGGCCACGCACTGCAGAATTACGCACATCTTCGGGTGTGAACCTGCGCATAGCGCGTAAAACATCAACCTTGCGGTCGCGCACCTCGTCAGCATTAAAGCTAACTGGTGGTTCCATGGCTATGTGGCAAAGCAACTGCAGCAAGTGGTTCTGGATCATATCGCGCATAGCACCTGAGCCATCGTAGTAATCACCACGTTCTTCAACACCCAATTGCTCGGTAACCGAAATTTGCACATGCTCTATATAATTACGGTTCCAAAGTGGTTCCATAATAGAGTTGGCAAAGCGGAAGGCCATGATGTTCTGTACCGTCTCTTTACCCAGGTAATGGTCAATACGGTAGATCTGGCACTCATCAAAAATACCCTTAAGCAATTCATTAAGGTCTCTGGCCGACTCTAAATCATGACCGAAAGGTTTCTCGATAATGATGCGTACGCGGTTTTTATCCTCAGCCAGTTTGGCTTTAGAAATATTTGATGCAATGATAGGGAAGAAATTTGGCGCCACTGCAAGGTAGAATAACACGTTGGCGGTGGTTTTCCACTCTTTGTTGTGCTTTTCAATACGTTTACCAAACTCTTTATAGGTTTCTGCATTAGTTGCATCAGATACCTGGTAGTATATGTTTGCTGAGAACTCTGCCCATTTTTTTTCATCGGCTTTACCGCTACGCGAGAACTGGTTAATATCCTTATGCAGGTTATCGCGGAACTGCTCATCGGTAAGTTTGGTACGGCCAGTACCAATTATTGAAAATTGCGCGGGCATCCAACCATCTAAGAACAGGTTATAAAGCGCAGGTGCAATTTTACGGGCGTTAAGGTCTCCGGTACCGCCAAAGATGATAAATATGGTAGGATCGGCTTTTGCGTTATTGTTGCTCATTGTTGTGTTTTTTGGAGCGGGAAATAGGAGCGGGATGCCGGAGAAAATTCTGGCGTCCCGCTCCAACATCCCGCACTTTAAATTATTCTTTTTCCGGTGCCCATTGGGTATGGAACGTACCTTCTTTGCCTATAAGCTCATAAGTGTGCGCGCCAAAATAGTCGCGCTGGGCCTGGGTTAGGTTTGATGGTAAACGTTCGGTGCGGAAGGCATCGAAATAGCTTAAAGATGCTGCGTAGCCGGGAGCTGCTATGCCTACTTTAACAGCTGCAGCTACTACCTGGCGTATGGCCGGTATAGTACCTTCAACCAGTTTGGCTACATCCGCATCCAGTAACAGGTGCTTTAAGTTTTTATCCTTGCCGTAGGCATTATAGATATTCTCCAGGAATTTAGAGCGGATGATACAGCCACCTCTCCAAATCTTAGCGATCTCATCCAGGTGAAGATCATACTGATACTCTTCAGATGCTCTCGACAGCATGTGCATGCCTTGCGCATAGCTGATGATCATGGTGAAATAGAAAGCGTTTTCCAGAGCTTCTAAAAGCTCTTTATCATCACCCTCAATTTGCTGATGATCATCCTTGCTGTAAATACCTGCGGCTTGTGTGCGTAACTCTTTGTATTTAGACAAGTCGCGCATGGATACGGCAACGTCTACCGTTGGGATAGGTGCCTGCAGATCCATAGCGCTTTGAGAGGTCCACTTACCGGTACCTTTGGCGCGGGCTTCATCTTTAATATCATCAAGCAACAGGTGATCTGTGCCCGGTGCTTTGTATTTGAAAATATCTTTGGTGATATCTAAAAGGAATGATTGCGCACGGCCTTCGTTCCAGTCGGCAAATACTTTACCAATGGCTTCGTTGTCCATTTTAAGACCTTTTTTCATGATCTCGTAGGTCTCTGCCAACAACTCCATTATACCGTACTCAATACCGTTGTGCACCATCTTTACGAAGTGACCAGATGCGCCAGGGCCAATGTAAGTAACACAAGGCTCACCGTTTACTTTCGCAGCAATAGCTTCAAAAATCGGTTTCATTACCGCATAGGCATCTTTATCGCCACCCGGCATCATGCTTGGGCCGCGGCGTGCACCTTCTTCGCCTCCAGACACGCCCATACCGAAGAAATGCAGGCCTTTAGCTTCCAGTTCTTCTACGCGGCGGTTAGTATCGGTAAAGTGCGAGTTACCGCCATCTATTAAAATATCGCCTTTATCAAGCAATGGTGTAAGCTCTTCAATAACGCTGTCAACAGGTTTACCTGCAGGTACCAGCATCATAATGGCACGCGGCGTTTTAAGGTTCTGGATAAATTCCTTTACATCTAAAAAACCCTTAACCTGCAGATCACCACCTTCTTTATTTAGTGAATCTACTTTGCCTGCATCTTTATCATGCCCGGCTACAGCAAAACCATGGTCTGCCATATTCAGCAGCAAGCTGCGGCCCATAACACCAAGGCCTATCATGCCGAAAGCATATTTATCTGTTGTGCTCATTTTTTGTTGTGTTGAATTCTTTTTTTAAATCTTCAAGTATCTTTTTGGTTGTTTCGAAACCGGTATGCTGGTATGCCCGCATACCCAGTTTACCTGCAGCAATGGCAAACATCTTCCTGTCGTCAAAATAGACACACTCTGATGGTTGCGCCATGGCCACGCCCATTGCCAGTTTAAAAATAGCAGGGTCGGGCTTGCGGATGCCTACTTCACATGAGGAGATAAATGCATCAAACACCTCGTGCAGTTTAAACTTCTTGATGCGGTAATCATTCAGTTCCTTGCCCTCGTTGTTGATGGCCATTATCTTAAAGCCGGATGTTTTTTTCCATTCCTTAAGCCAGGCAAGCATATCCGGCAATTCCTTTGATTGCTCAAACATGAAGTTCTTAAAATCCTCGCGGGTAAATTCGCGCGGGTGGTTAAAAACAACGGTATCCAGGTAATCATCCAAGTCTACACCGGCGGCCTCGTACACATTAAAGATAAATGTGTGCAGCTCCTTAACCTCGTTATAATCAAGGCCAAATTTTCGTGCAGCTTCCTCGCGCGACTGGTGCCCCCAGCCGTTAGTAAGTAAAACCCCACCAATATCGAAAAACAGGAATTTAACAGATGTTGCTTCCATTAATTTAGTCCTTTTTCTGTTGGTCCTCAATTGCCTTTAAAAGTTTCTCGAAAGGCTTGTTGAACTTATCGATACCTTCATCTTCTAATTTCTGGGTGATCTCATCAAGGTTGATACCTGCAGCTTTTACACGCTGTAAAGTTTCAGTAGCCTGCTCTAAACCAAGCATTAAAGTATCGGCAGCAATACCGTGGTCGCGGAAAGCTTCAATAGTTTCCAAAGGCACGGTATCAACGGTATCAGGGCCAATAAGGGCCTCAACATATTTGGTGTCTTTAAAATCAGGGTTCTTGCTGCTGGTACTTGCCCAAAGCAAACGCTGTGGTTTTGCACCTTTAGCTTCCAACGCTTTCCAGCGCTCGGTGCTGAATACGCGTTTGTATATTTCGTAGGCTTTTTTAGCAGATGCAATGGCAACTTCGCCTTTAAGGTCGCTCAAGCCCTTTTCTTCCAATAATGGATCGATCATTACATCGATACGGCTTAAGAAGAAGCTGGCCACCGACGAAATGTGCGCAATGTTGTGGCCTGCTGCCAGGTGGTCTTCCAAACCTGCTATATAAGCCTCGGTAACTTCCTCGTAACGCTGTAAGCCAAACAGCAATGTAACGTTGATATTGATGCCTTTTGCGATTGACTGGCGGATAGCCTGAAGGCCCGGTTTTGTACCAGGGATTTTGATCATCACGTTTTTACGGTCAACTTTTTTCCATAGCTCTTCAGCTTGTTTAGCAGTACCCTCGGCATCTAAAGCTAAAAACGGAGATACCTCAAGGCTTACATAACCATCGGCACCTACAACTCCCTCATTATAAACCTGATCAAATAAATCGGCTGCTGCCTGAATATCTTTAACAGCTAATTCAAAAAACACATCTTCAGTTGTTTTTGCCGTTTTACCGAACTCTTTAATATCGGCATCGTAATCTGAACTGCTGGTTATTGCCTTCTCAAATATGGCCGGATTTGAGGTTACGCCTCTAACGCCGTCCTCATCAATTAACTTTTGCAGTTTACCTGATGAAATGATCTCGCGGTCGATAAAATCAAGCCAGATGCTCTGACCGAACTCGTGAATTTGCTTTACTTTATTTGCCATGATAAATGTATCTGTATGGTTTTTAATTCGTTAATTATTGTAAGTATAACACTTAGAACAGCCAAATGTGCTGATTAATGTGTTTTATAATGTAATACTAATCTCCTTATTGCGTTTACGCCGTGTCAATTAGCTGTTTAAACTTATGCTTTGATGATCTCTACCGGATAACCGATAAACAATCCGCTTTCTATCACACCGGTAATTGATTTAATGTCACGCTCAAGCGTTTTGCTGACGTTATCGAAATGGCAATCTAAAACCAGATTATTGTTTTCAGTAATAATAGGGCCATCTTTGCCTTTTGCCGGGCGTAGTACAATACTGGTAGCTCCCAATTCTTCCAACTTTTGCCCTACTGAGACCAAAGCCTGCGGGAAAACCTCAACCGGCACCGGGAAGTGGGTGCACAACTGGTTAACCATTTTGGAGTCATCTACAATGATGTAGCTCACCGGGCTTACGCTGATCAGCAACTTCTCTTTGAACATGGCACCGCCGCGGCCCTTTATAAGCCAATTGTTAGGGTCAACTTCGTCGGCGCCGTCAAATAACCAGGTAGGTGTATGTTCGTAGAGGCTGGTAAGCGGGATGCCTAGTTTGCTGCAGAACATAGAGATCTCCAGCGAGGTAGGGATAGCTTTAATATTTAATTTTTCGGTCTTGAGGCGTTCTGCAATGGCAAGTAAAGCCATGTAAACGGTAGAACCGGAACCAACACCAAGTATATCGCCATCCTTAACCTTTTGGGCAATCTGGCGCGCTACTTTTTGTTTAGCCTCCGGGTTGATGATCTCAGAAGACCACTGGAGCCGTTCAATTAAACTATCCATACTGGTATCAAGTAGTAAGTATCAGGTAGTAAGACAGAACGCCTTTACTTCATACTTACATCTTTTTTATAAATGATATTAGGTAGAAAGCATCAAGTAGCAAGAAGATGGACAGTACATCTAAATACTTGCTACTTGATACTATGGTATTAGCCTAAAAGCGCTTTCGCTTTCGCTACAACATTATCAACAGTGAAGCCGAAATGTTTGTAAAGGTCATCAGCCGGTGCAGATTCACCAAAGGTTGTCATGCACAAAGTGTCGCCCTCATCGGTAGTGTATTTGTGCCAGCCTTGTGGCGAAGCCATCTCAACAGCCAAGCGCTTTCTGCTTGCTTTTGGCAATACACTTTCTTTATACGCTGCATCCTGTGCCTCAAATAACTCCCATGATGGCATGCTTACCACGCGGGTTGAGATACCTTCTGCTTCCAGTTTTTCCTGTGCCTGTAAAACCAATGCAACTTCAGACCCGGTTGCTAATAATAATAAATCAGGGTTGCCGCTTTCTTTAGAAACTACATAAGCGCCTTTCTCAAGATTAGATGCCTTAGCAAATTTATCCTGATCTAATATAGGCAATGCCTGGCGGGTGAATACCAATACAGTTGGGCCACCTTTTTTCTCTACAGCAACTTTCCATGCGTAAGTGGTTTCGTTGGCATCAGCCGGACGGATAACCGTTACGTTAGGGATAGCACGCAGAGATGCCAAATGCTCAACAGGTTGGTGGGTAGTACCATCTTCGCCTAAGCCGATACTATCGTGCGTGTACACAAATACCGGACTGATTTTCATGATAGCCGCTAAACGGATAGGAGGGCGCATGTAATCTGCAAACTGCAGGAACGTTGCACCAAAAGGTATCAAACCTTTTGTAAGCGACATACCATTCAATGCAGAACCCATGGCGTGCTCGCGGATACCAAAGTGGAAGTTGCGGCCTGCACGGTTTTCTGAAGTGAACGAAAATTCTTCTTTAAGGTTAGTTTCGGTTGATGGTGCCAAGTCGGCCGCGCCGCCTAATAGGTTAGGCAGTGCACTTGCAATGGCGTTTAGTACCTTACCTGATGCCTGGCGGGTAGCCATTTTAGGGTCAGATGCCTTAAAGGTTGGCAATTTATCAGCCCAGCCTTGCGGAAGATCGCCTTTAAAGGCAGTTTCAAACTCGGCTGCTAACTCAGGATATTTCTCTTTGTATTTAGCAAAAAGTTCATTCCATTTTTCTTCTTTCTTAACGCCGCGCTCACCTTTTTCGCGGTAATATTTCAATACCTCATCAGGTACATTGAATGATTTTTCAGGATCAAAGCCAAAAAATTCTTTTACCAGTTTCACTTCATCGGCACCAAGCGGTGAACCGTGTGAGCCTGCAGTGCCAGATTTGTTAGGGCTGCCATAAGCGATCAACGAACGTACACGGATCAGAGAAGGTTTTTGAGACTCTGCCTTAGCGTTTATCAAGGCCAGTTCTAACGCGTGGGTGTCATTAACATCATTAACCTCCTGTACATGCCATCCGTAAGCACGGAAACGGGCGCTTACATCCTCGTTAAAAGCAATATCAGTACTGCCTTCAATAGAGATGTGGTTATCATCGTACAGATAGATCAAATTACCTAACTCCAGGTGGCCGGCTAAAGAAGCAGCCTCAGAAGTTACGCCTTCCATCATATCGCCATCGCTTACGATAGAGTAAATATTGTAGTTAAAAAGATCAAAACCCGGTTTGTTGTAACGGGCTGCCAAGTGTTTTTGTCCAATTGCAAAACCAACACCGTTTGCAAAGCCCTGGCCAAGAGGGCCTGTAGTTACGTCAACGCCCGGTGCCAAACCATACTCCGGGTGGCCGGCAGTTTTGCTGTTTAACTGGCGGAATTGTTTGATATCATCTAATGAAAGATCGTAACCGGTTAAATACAAGAAGCTGTATTGCAGGATACATGCATGGCCGGCTGAAAGGATAAACCTGTCGCGGTTAACAAAATCAGGGTTATGCGGGTTATAGTTTAAAAACTTGGTCCACAATACATGGCCCATTGGGGCCAAAGCCATTGCCGTGCCTGGGTGGCCCGAGTTTGCTTTCTGTACTGCATCTGCCGATAATATCCTTACGGTGTCTATCGCTAATTTTTCAAGTTTTTCGTTCGGTTTTTCCATTGTTGTAAGTAAAAAAGATAGCGTAATTATTTTGTTGGGGTTGCCATTGCAACGTGTGTAACGGGATGTTTATCCTCCTGCCACAATCTCGCCCCGCCTTTTATTCCGTCGGCATTGGTAACAATTTTCATGTTCTTATCCAGCTTAAAATCAAGCAGGTCTGAATTACCGCCGCCTATATATAAATAGTCGTAATTGAATACAGTTTTTAATATTTGAAAAACTTTGCGAATACGGCGGTTCCATTTTTTCTCACCTATCTCGTCAAGCGCACGGTCGCCAATATATTCGTCATAGTCACGGCCCTTTGATACCGGGTGATGTGATACCTCCAGGTGAGGCAAAAGGTGCCCATCCATCAGTAAAGCAGTACCAAAGCCGGTGCCCAGTGTAATTACCATCTCAAGGCCTTTGCCCTTTACAACGCCAAGGCCCTGCATATCAGCATCGTTAACAACCTGGGTGTCTTGGCCAAGTTCTTCGGTAAGGCGTTTTCTGAAATCAACATCGGCCCAAAAATCGGTGCCCAAATTAGGGGCTGTTTTAACAATACCGTTGCGTACATAACCCGGGAAGCCTACAGATACGCGATCATAAGGGGGATAATTTTTTACGAGGGTTTTAATTGCCTTAATGATATTATCGGGGTTGGCCGGTTTGGGGGTGGCAATCTTCTGGTAATCCATTGTAAGGTCGCCCTTGCTGTCTAATATGGTTGCCTTAACGCTTGAACCGCCAATATCTATTGAAAGTATCCTTAATTGGGAAGGTGTTGTTTTCATTTACCCGGTAATATTAAGATGTTATAATGTGGTATTCGCTGTAAATATCACATAATTATATAAAAAACAATACTAAACAGCCATATTATTAAACGCCAAATAAAGCGGAATTGCCTTACAGTTATGTAATCTCTATGTTACTTTATCTGTGCAGGCATTTTATATAACTCTTTATAACATTTTGGGTTTGCCGGAAAGGCGGTTTATGACATTAACAAGATTGTTTGCAAGACCATCATACCGACAAAATCCTGTCAGCGTTCACGAGCGTTCACAGATGTTCATGGCGTGAACGTGAACACTATAACAGGTTTAAAAAGCTACGCTAAACAAATAAAACAGCTTAACCGTTACCATTTGTGTTCATTTGTATAACTTACATCTCTATCTAAAAATTATGAGCAACATTCTGCACATTCTTAATGGCGATGCCACCCTGCACGGTTTTGAGCGCACCGGTATTGATGGTGACGTACTGGTTTGGCGCGAAGTTCTATCGGAAGGGCCATTGTTAGAGAACATCAATTCTGGTGGTTTTTGGAACAATAGAGCGAATTGGATAGGTGAGAATTTCGGCGAGACTGCTGAAGGCTATCAACAAAAAGTAGTTGAACCATTGTCTAAACTAAATGCCGATTATGACGAGGTAGACCTTTGGTTTGAGTTTGACCTGCATTGCCAGGTAAATATGCTGGGTGTTATGATGATGCTTTCGCAACATACTGATCTTAACGAGCGGAGCATTTACCTGATATGCCCGGACAGCTTCCCCAACAAACCCGACTTTCGCGGCATGGGCGAACTGACTGGCGACGAGCTGGAGTACCTGTACGATAGTATCCGCGTGCAGCTAAGCGCTTACGATTTTGAACTCGCCACCGAAGCCTGGGATATTTACATTGCTAAAGATGCCGCCCTCTTACAAAACTGGCTGGCAACAGAACGTTTCTGGGGTAACCTGCATTCGCTGCAAGCAGCGCTGAATGCTCATCTCAAACGCTTGCAGGTCGATGCAAACGGGCATAATTATATTGAGCAGAAATTATTGGAAATTTATAACCATGGTACTAAAGACCGCCCATCTATTCACCAGGAGTTTTGGAAAGCCGAACCTATTTACGGAATGGGAGATAGCGAGCTGAATACTTATTTAGATAAGCTGGGGATAAGTTAAAACTTAATTAGCTTTTCCATCATTTCCTCCAAGCGCGCTTTGGCAAGAAACTGGTCTTCCAATGCTTTGTTCATTGGTATAGCTGTATCAAGGCTTGCGCAGCGCATTACCGGTGCATCAAGATATTTAAATAAATGTTCGCCAATGTAAGCGGCAATTTCACCGCCAAAGCCGCTGGTTAGCGTATCTTCATGCAATACCATCACCTTAGAGGTTTTCTTAACGGTTTTTTCTACTGCTGCTTTGTCCCACGGCTGCAAGCTGCGAAGGTCGATGATCTCGATAGACTGATCGGGGTGGTTATCGACATACTCAATTGCCCAATGTACACCTAACCCGTACGTGATGATGCTTGCCTTGGTGCCTTCTCGTACAACACGGGCTTTTCCTATTTCAACAAAGTAATCATCATCGGGCACGTTGCCGCTAATGCTGCGGTAAAGGGCCTTATGTTCAAAATACATTACCGGGTTAGGGTCGTTAATGGCGGCCATCAATAAACCTTTGGCATCATCAGGAAAGGCAGGGTAAACTACCTTTAATCCCGGCGTTTTAGTGAACCAGGCCTCGTTGCTTTGGGAGTGGAAAGGGCCTGCACCGCTACCCGCCCCCGTTGGCATCCTTATCACTGTATCAACGGTTTGGCCCCACCGGTAATAGGTTTTGGCAAGGTTATTTACTATCTGGTTAAAGCCGCAGCTCACAAAATCGGCAAACTGCATCTCCACCACCGATTTATAACCATTAATAGCCAACCCCATCGCCGTACCAACAACGCCCGATTCGCAAATAGGAGTGTTGCGCACGCGGTCTTTGCCAAATTCGTCAACAAAACCCTGTGTTATCTTAAAGGCCCCGCCATACTCGGCTATATCCTGACCCATTATCACCAGGTTTTGGTGAGCTTGCATGCTAAAACGCAAAGCATCAGATATGGCATCAATATAGCGTTTATCCGTGCTTGTTTCTGATGGTACGTGCCGTGGGGTATTAAACAAGCGGTACATTGCCTGCTCCTCTGTTTGCACGTGGGGTATAATATCAGGCTCGTTAAATACCTTCTCAATTTCGGTATCTATTAGCGATGTAAATTCATTTCTAAGATATGGTACCCACTCGGGCCTTAACACCTGTTCATCAAGCAGGAATTTCTCAAAGCAATCCAGCGGATCTTTTTGCTTCCATTGCTCGATCAAATGCGGAGGCACGTATTTAACCCCTGATGCTTCCTCGTGCCCGCGCATACGGAACGTCATGCATTCGATGAGTACCGGGCGCGGATTCTCCCTTATCTCACGCGCCAGTTCACTAATGGTTTGATAAACTTCCAATACGTTGTTGCCATCAATGCGGCGGCCCTCTATGCCATAGCCTACAGCCCTATCGGCCAAAGTTGCGCAACGGTACTGTTCATTGGTTGGGGTAGATAGGCCATAGCCGTTATTTTCTATCAGGAATATAACCGGCAGGTCCCACACGGCGGCAATGTTCAGCGCCTCGTGAAAATCGCCTTCGCTGGTTGCCCCTTCGCCTGTAAAAACAAGCGTGACTTTTTGCTCTTTTTTTAACTTATGGGCAAGTGCAATACCATCGGCCAGGGCCATTTGCGGGCCAAGGTGCGATATCATGCCTATGATCTTATATTCCTGCGTGCCAAAATGGAAAGAGCGGTCGCGACCTTTTGTAAAACCTGATGCCTTACCCTGCCATTGCGCCATCAGGCGGGAGATAGGGATATTGCGCGATGTAAATACACCCAGGTTACGGTGCATAGGCAAAATATACTCATCGGCATCAAGCGCAAGCGTGGCGCCAACGGAGATAGCTTCCTGACCGATGCCAGAAAACCATTTGCCAATACGGCCCTGACGGAGCAGTATCAGCATTTTCTCTTCAACCAGCCGGGGCAATAACAGTTTCTTGTAAAACGTTATTAGTCCGTCGTTATCTATATTTTTCCGGTCAAAAATCATTACGTAAAGCTAAGAAGTTTTTAAAACTTTGTATGTTTGAACAATTCACTATTTCGCTATGAAGCAACTGTACGTTAGGTCCCTTTTATTTTTTGCCCTTATTGCACTGGTAAGCTTTGTGCCCGATCATTTCCTGGTGCCAGAGCATTTCTTTCTTAAAAAAGGCGACACTATAAATTTGCACCTGGTGTTAGGTGAAAACCTGGCCGGCGAAAGTGAGGTTCCTTACACGGCTAAACAAACTACCAAATTTGCCATATATGAAGGCAAAAAGGTTACTGATCTTACTAAAGTGACCAAAGATAACAGCAAGCCTTTGTTGAAGTATAAAGTTGAGAATAACGGCCCCGTGCTTATTGCTTTAAATAATAACGAGCTTAACGAGATACCACGAGAAGACTTCCTGGCATTTTTAACCGAACAAGGTTATGATGATATTGCCGATAAGCTTAAAAACAGCAACGCTTTAAATTTTACTGAAAAGTATAACCGTTATATTAAAACCCTGCTTACTGTTGGTGATGCCGGCGGTAGTGAGCATAGTAAGGTAATTGGCGACGATTTTGAGATAGTACTAAAACAAAATCCATACAAGCTTAATTACGGTGAAGACCTTACCGCAACCGTAACATTTAAAGGCAAGCCTTACGATGGCGCGGTTTGGTTGTACATTAAAGCGTCATCAGGAAATATCTATCCGCAAAAATTGGCTACAGATGGCGCAGGCCGGGTTTATATGAATATCAGTCGCGAGGGTGTATACATGCTGCGTGCTACAAAGTTTGAGGCGTCGAAAGGAAAAGATGCAGATTATGAATCATGGGTGGCCAGCTACATCTTCTCATTCCGCAACCATGATGACGAACCAAATACCTACAAAGAATTTGGCTTTGGTGATAAGCATTAAAGCAGCGGCAAGGTCTCAGGATTAAACCAGGGCTTCAGTTCATACCTTACTTGTAACAGGCCTGAATCGTATGCCTTGCTATCCAATAAGTTGAGTTGTACCCGGCTTTTGATCTCCTGGAAAAGCGCTTTACCTTCACCCAATACAATAGGGTGGATAGCCATTAACAATTCGCTTACCAAACGCTTTTGCATAAATATGGATATCAGTTCGGCGCCGCCGAAAAGCCAGATATCGCCGCCTTCAGCATTTAAAATGGCGTCGACTTTGGCATCAAAATCATCGCGACTGATCACCTTGAATTTCTCATTTTCTTCAGGCTCAAGGCTATCTGAAAAAACGTAGATATTGGGAACTGGGAACATATCCAGATCGTTGCGGATGATCTCAAAGCTTTTGCGGCCAATAAACAGGGTATCGGTGTTGGCGTAAAAGGCTTCCATACCATAATCCTGGTCGTTAAAACACCAGTCGTATTCGCCGTTTGGGCCTTCAATAAATCCATCGAGGCTCACGGCAACATTCATGATCACATTTCTTCTCATAAAATTTTATTGCTGCGGGCGCTGGCCCTCTTTCCATTGCTGACTAAAAGATTTTTCGGCAACTTTTGGCATCTCTTTGTAGTGCCCCCATGATTTTTTAAAGAAGGTACGAAGCATCCAGTTTTTCATTTTACCACCAAAGAAGTCGGTAAGTTTGCGTTTAAGCATACCTTTGGTCCATGCCTGCCAGCCCAGTTTTTCTACTACCGGTGCCAGCCCTTCCTTAACCGAATCGCGGCGGTTTAGCAGCAGCATTTTGTGTATGTCGATCTTAACCGGGCACACTTCGGTACATTTACCACAAAGGCTCGATGCAAAGCTGAGGTGCTTAAACTCCTGCATACCCCTTAAATGCGGGGCGATAACCGAACCAATTGGGCCACCGTAAGTATAATCATAAGTATGGCCGCCAATGTTTTGGAAAACAGGGCAAACGTTTAAACATGCGCCACATCGAATGCAGTATAAGCCCTGCCGCTGCTCTTTTTGAGCGAGCAAATTAGTGCGGCCATTATCAAGCAAAACAACATACATTTCTTCCGGGCCATCGGTTTCGTTAGCCTGGCGTGGGCCGCTCAATATGGTATTATAAACGGTAAGATTTTGGCCGGTACCATGGGTAGCCAGCATTGGCCAAAAAGTGTCCAGGTCTGCAATTGATGGTATCATTTTTTCGATACCCACAACGGCAATGTGTATTTTGGGGAAGCTTGTAGTTAAGCGCGCATTACCCTCGTTCTCGCTGATGGCGATACTGCCTGTATCGGCAATTAAAAAATTAGCACCTGATATGCCTACGTCTGCCTGCAAATATTTGCTGCGCAATATCTCGCGGGCTTTTTGGGTAAGCTGCTCTGGTGTGCTATCTATAGGGCTGCCAAATTTTTCATTAAAAAGTTTGGCTATGTCCTCTTTAGATAAGTGCATGGCAGGGGTAACCATGTGGTAGGGCTCCTGGCCCAGCAGTTGCACAATATATTCCCCAAGGTCGCTTTCAAGGGCTTCAATACCATGTTCTTCTAAAGCCGCGTTGAGGTGTATCTCCTCGGTAGCCATAGATTTTGATTTGATAACCGTTTTTGCGCCTGCCTTTTGAATAATATCCAGGATCTCTTTGCGGGCTTCTTCGGCATCATTGGCCCATATTACCTTACCACCGCGTTTTTGGAAGTTCGATTCAAACTCCGGTAAAAACTTATCCAGGTTTTCCATCACCCGCCATTTGATGGTGTGGCCTTTCTTTTTGGAGTGGTCCAGGTTGGCTAAGCGGGATTTGCCTTTTATGAAAGACACATCATACTTATCAATGTTGTTATTGATAATGCGCCTGTGTTCTGTTTCAAAGGCTTTTTGCTCTGATGCTACCAAAAAATCTTCTGCCGTGCTTGCCATGTATGCGAAAGTAAGTAAACCTGATAAAAGTTTTATGATATGTTAAAAATACAACAAGGACAGGTTAAACAAATAAGGGATATAAACAAAAAGAGCGGCCCAAGGGTCGCTCTTTTGTTTTAAACAGGTACTATTTATCTTGTGCCTTTTGCGGCGTCGGCTTTGTCAACAACCGGGCGGGCATCACGGTTAGCCAGTTCCCAACCGGTGTAAAAGGCCAGTTGCGCACGTTTAGCTAATAGCGGGAAGTTGATCTTACTTACTTCATCGCCAAGGCCGTGGTAATCTGCGTGTACACCGTTAAAGTAGAATATAATTGGCACGTTGTAACGGGCAAAGTTGTAATGATCTGAGCGGTAGTAGAAGCGGTTTGGATCGTTAGGATCATCATATTTGTAATCCAGCTTCATTTTGGTGTATGTGTTGTTAGCTGCCTCGCCAATTTTATGCAGATCAGAGCTTAGCATGTTTGAGCCGATAGAATATACGTAGTTAGCAGAATCCGGTTTGCCAACGTATTCTTCACCAACACGGCCGATCATGTCAATGTTTAGATCGGCAATAGTGTTAGCCAACGGGAAAACAGGATGATCTGTGTAATACTCAGAACCTAATAAGCCTTTCTCCTCACCAACGTTGCCTAAGAACAAAACGCTGCGGCGCGGGCCTTTGCCGTCTTTCTTAGCTTGAGAAAAAGCACGTGCGATCTCCAGGATACCAGTGGTTCCTGAGCCATCGTCATCAGCACCGTTGTAAACCTTATCAGTAGCACCAGGCTTGGTATTTAAGCCGATATGGTCATAATGTGCAGAAAATACCAAAACCTCATCTTTAAGTTTTGGATCGCTGCCCGGCATAAAGCCTAATACGTCTACAGCTTTTACATCTGTCTTGGTTGAACTTATGGTTACATCTGCAGTACTTTTTACAGCCTGAGATTGTTTTGCAGTAGCTGCAGCCTCTTTAAGTTGGGCAAACGTTTTGCCACTTGGTTTTAAAGCTGCATCAGCAACCGGCCCTGTTACAATAAATAATGGAGCAGTGGTAGCTTTAGCAGCCGCGTCATCCCCTTTTTTAAGTGAAAGCTGACCGGCACCACTTGGATTTACACCGTTAAAGCGTGCAAGTACAGCGCTAACGCCTTCATTTGCAGCCAATATCAATGCAGGCTTTTGCTCTTGTATAGCTTTAACAATAGCACGGCGCCCTTCAGTCATGCGGTAACTGGTGTTGGCGGGTTTGCCTGCTTCAGGTTTGTCTTCGTTTATCCAAAGTACCACTTTGCCTGCCAGGTTTAGGCCGGCTAATTCTTCCGGTGTACCAAAACCAACAAATACAACTTCGGTAGCATTTACCTTGGCATCAGCAGCACCCTGGAAAACAAAATCCTTCCAGTTCATGAAGCTTTGGCCGTTGATGGTTAAGGCGCTAACATTAACAGTGTTTTGCGTAAGCGGAACATCTAAAAAGTAAGAGCCTTTTACAGGAGCCTGCAGGCCTAATCTTTTAAATTCGGCTGCAATGTAATTAGCAGCCATTTCGGCACCGCGTTTGCCTGTCTCGCGGCCTTCATACTCATCTGATGCCAGTATGCTCAGGTGTTTTTTTGCATCGGCAGGGGTAATTAGATTACCGTACTTAACCGCTGTTGGGTTTTGTGCACATGCCGATGCCGTTATAGCAACGCCGGCTACCCATAATGATACTTTTTTCATTGTTTATTTTAAATAATAGGTCAGTTTGTTAGCAGCTTATTTTGTCAACCCGCCTTGCGTGGCGGCCACCCTCAAATTCTTCGGTAAGGAAGGTCTCGATCGTTTTCTTAACCTCTTCAAGGCTCATGTGCCTGGCAGGCAGGCAAAGTACGTTCGCATTGTTGTGGGTGCGGGCGGGTATGGCAACATCCTGTTTCCAGCATAAGGCAGCGCGTATGCCCTGGTGTTTGTTAGCTGTCATGGCTACGCCATTGGCGCTACCGCAAAGCAGGATGCCAAAATCAGCTTCTCCTTTTTCAACTGCGGTGGCAACAAGGTGTGCAAAGTCAGGATAGTCGGCAGAGTCAGAAGAGTAGGTTCCGTAATCTTTAAAAGAAATGTTATCAAACATGCCCAAGATGGCTTGTTTGTAATCGAACCCGGCATGGTCTGCACCAATGGCTATCTTTAACCCATTTTTCATCAGCTCAAATTTAAAGTTTAAATGCGTAGCCGAAGGTAAAGATTTTGTTGGAAAAGGGGCGTGTGTGCGGAGGATAATATGAAATGAGAAAAGATGCATCTGCTGCTTTGTGGTCTTGGCTTGTTGAAGACCTGTATCAGCGATAAGTGTTTCAATAGGCTGACCGTAACAACCCTATAAAGCAAATGCCGGATAACGAAGCTTACTTCATTATCCGGCATTAAATTCTTTATTGGATATTGCCAAGGCTTATTCGCCTGCGACTTCCCTGGCTAATTTGCGTTTTTCGACTACACCTGCTACCACTATACCAACTTCGTAAAGCACAAATAGCGGTATACTTACAACGGTCATGGTAAGCATATCGGGCGTTGGCGTAATTACTGCCGCGATGATAAGGATAATAACAATTGCATAACGACGGCCGCTACGCATATATTTTGGCGTTAAAATACCCAAGCTCGATAAAATATAAACCAAGATTGGCAGTTGGAAAACCGCACCGCTCGCCAGTGTCAAAGTAGCCACCGAAGAAATGTATGAATCAATAGAGAACCAATTCGTGATTTCGGGGCTGATGGTGTAGCTGGCAAGGAAGTTAACCGACATGGGGGTGATGATGTAATACCCGAACATGATACCGATAACGAAAAGTGTGGTAGCATAAAATACAAACCCTCCTGCTGCTTTGCGCTCTTTTTCGTGTAATGCCGGCTTAATAAAGCGCCATACCTCCCAAAGCAAATAAGGGAACCCTAATACCATGCCTATCATCAATGCTGAATTGATCTGTAACGTGAACTGGCCTGCCATCTCGTTATTCATCAATTTAACAGGTATTTCATGTACACAGAAGCCATCACGATGCAAAGCATCTCCCAACTTACAAAGCATCCGGTAGGTCCAGAAAGTTGGCTTTGCGGGGCCCATGATAATTTGGGAAAATATGAAATCGTAGTAGTAGAACGCAACGCCCATGAAGATACAAACTGCAATGGCAGACCTAACAAGGTGCCAGCGCAATTCTTCAAGGTGGTCAAAGAACGACATTTCGGCCTCCATGTTCTGGCCTTTTTCCTTAATTGCTTTTATTAATTTGTTATCGCTCATTTGCATGTATCCCCACCTTTAACGTGGGGATATTATTTACGTTGTATACTACTAAAAAGATTTTTTGAGCCTGTTAAAACTCAAAGGTTTCCATAAACTTGGTTGTAAAGTTACCCGCACGGAAGTTAGGATCTTTTAACAACTTTAAGTGGAATGGAATGGTAGTTTTAATACCTTCAATCACAAACTCGCTTAACGCACGCTCCATGGTTGATAGTGCTTCCTCACGGGTTTGTGCTACACAGATAACTTTCGCTATCATCGAATCGTAGTTTGGCGGAATCACATAACCACTGTAAACGTGGGTATCTATACGTACGCCATGGCCACCCGGCGAGTGGAAGTTTGTTATTTTACCCGGCGAAGGGCGGAAACCGTTTGCAGGGTCTTCGGCGTTAATGCGGCACTCAATAGCACACATTGTTGGCTCGTAGTTTTTACCAGAGATAGGGATACCAGCAGCAACTTTGATCTGCTCCTTTATAAGGTCAAAGTTGATAACCTCTTCGGTTACCGGGTGTTCTACCTGAATACGGGTGTTCATCTCCATGAAGTAGAAGTTGCGGTTCTTATCAACCAAAAATTCTACTGTACCTGCACCCTCATACTTAACGGCTTTGGCACCTTTTATGGCGGCCTCACCCATTTTTTTACGAAGTTTTTCGGTCATGAACGGAGATGGTGCCTCTTCAACCAGTTTCTGGTGACGGCGTTGTATCGAGCAATCACGTTCTGACAGGTGGCAAACTTTACCGTACTGGTCACCTACCACCTGTATCTCAATGTGGCGTGGGTCTTCTACGTACTTCTCAAGATAAAGGCCATCATTGCCGAATGCTGCGCCGGACTCAGCTCGTGCGCTGTCCCAGGCTGCTTCAAATTCTTCGTCTTTCCAAACTACGCGCATACCACGGCCACCACCACCGGCAGTAGCTTTAAGTATAACAGGATAACCTATTTTTTTAGCAATGCTGATACCTTGTTTAACATCAGTTAACAAACCTTCTGAACCAGGAATGGTTGGTACACCAGCCTTTTTCATGGTTTCTTTAGCAGATGATTTATCACCCATGGCATTGATCTGGTCGGCAGTTGCGCCGATAAACTTAATGCCGTACTCAGCACAAATAGCAGAGAATTTTGCATTCTCAGACAAGAAACCGTAACCCGGATGTATTGCATCGGCGTTGGTTAACTCTGCTGCTGAAATGATATTGGGGATATTTAGGTAAGAGTCGCGGCTTATTGGCGGGCCGATACATACAGCTTCATCAGCAAAACGCACATGAAGGCTGTCGCGATCAGCGGTTGAGTATACAGCTACGGTTTTAATGCCCATTTCCTTACAGGTGCGAATAATACGCAAGGCAATTTCACCACGGTTAGCTATTAATATTTTTTTAAACATGATTCTAATTTGAAAATTTGAAAATGTGTTTATTTGAAAATTCTTTGATCTTCAAAGTATAAGCAGTTGGTTTGAGGCTGACATTGTCAAATCTTCAAATCAACTAATTTTCAAATTTACTTAGGTTCAACTAAAAATAACGGCTGGTCGTATTCAACCGGAGAAGCATTCTCAACCAATACTTTAACAATACGGCCTGATACTTCAGATTCGATCTCGTTGAATAATTTCATCGCTTCGATGATACAAACTACTTTACCTGCGCTTATTTCGTCGCCAACGTTAGCAAAACTTGGTTTATCCGGCGATGATGAACGGTAGAAAGTACCGATCATCGGCGATTTAATGGTGATGTAATTGCCTGTATCCGCTGCTGCAGGCTCTTGTGCTTCAGTTGCTGCCGTTGCTGCAGGCAAACTTACAGGCTGTGGTGCAGGTGCCGCTGCCAACGGTGCCTGTACAGGTACTGTGGCATTTACATAAGTAGGTGCCTCGTTGGTTTTTATAGTGATTTTAAAATTTTCCTGCTCGATAGAAACTTCATTAACGCCTGATTTTGATACGAAGCGTATTAGATCCTGAATTTGTTTAATATCCATAGTAGCGATAATTGGTTTGGATAAAATTAGTTATTTAAATGTGCAATGTGCAAATATGCAGATGTGCAGGTGATTTTTACTTATTTATTGTTAACATGAAGTATTTCAAGATGTTTTGAAATGCAGTTTGCATCTTTCCACACCCAAAGCACTATGTTAGTACGCCCACTTTAAAAAGATAGAACCCCAGGTAAAGCCGCCACCAAAAGCCGCTAATATAAGGTTATCGCCTTTTTTAAATTTGCTTTCCCATTCCCACAGGCACAAAGGTATGGTACCATTGGTAGTGTTGCCGTAGCGTTCTATATTTACGATAACCTTTTCAGGTGTTAAACCTATACGGTTGGCGGTAGCATCAATAATACGCTTGTTGGCCTGGTGCGGCACCAGCCATGCAATATCATCACCGCTGAGGTTATTACGCTCCAGCACTTCGGCAGCAACATCAGCCATGTTGGTTACAGCAAATTTAAAAACTGCTTGCCCTTCCTGGTATGCATAATGTTCTTTAGCATCAACAGTTTGATGGGTAGCAGGATGTAAAGAGCCGCCTGCTTTCTGGAAAAGTAACTGAGCACCGGCACCATCACTTTTCATTACGGTGTCAATAATGCCATAACCTTCGGTATTAGGCTCAAGTAAGGCACAGCCACACCCATCTCCAAAAATGATACAGGTTGCCCTGTCCTGGTAATTGATGATAGATGACATTTTATCGCCGCCTACGATCAATACTTTTTTATGCTTGCCGCTCTCAATGAACTGGGCGCCGGTAGTTAAGCCAAATATAAAGCCTGAACATGCTGCCTGCAGATCATATCCCCATGCGTTTTTTGCACCTATTTTGTGGGCAAGTACATTGGCGGTTGCCGGGAAAGGCATATCAGGTGTGGTAGTACAAAATATGATCAGATCGATCTCTTCGGCAGATATGCCGCGTTTTTTCAGGAGGCCTTCAACGGCAGGTACTGCCATATCAGAAGTAGCAAGGCCTTCGCCTTTTAATATCCTTCGCTCCTTTATACCGGTACGGGTGGTTATCCACTCATCGTTGGTCTCCACCATCGTTTCCAGCTCGTGGTTGGTTAAAACGTAGTCTGGTACGTAACCGTTAACGGCGGTGATAGCAGCAGTAATTTTGCTCATTCTGTGATTTTTTACTGAAAAGCCAGTTTTATTTTGTCAACAAGATTGGTCTCGATCATGTTTTTAGAAAGGAGCACCATATTCTTGATAGCCTCGGGGCTTGAGATGCCGTGGCCAACAACAACAGGGGCGTTTACACCTAAGATAGGGCTGCCGCCGTATTGCTCATAATTAAAACGATCAAGAAATTCGTCTTTTAACTTCTTTTTAAGGGTAATAACGTAAAACGATTCTGCCAGTTTAAGGATCACGTTACCTGTAAAGCCATCGCATACAATAACATCATTATTATCGTTAAACAGGTCGCGGCCCTCTACGTTGCCCACAAAGTTAAATAATTTGGTATCCTTCATTAAAGGGTAGGTTGCAAGGCTTAATAAATTGCCTTTTTCCTCTTCTTCGCCTATATTCATAAGCGCTACACGAGGGTTTTGGATACCATAAACAGATTCGGCCAGCAGACTGCCCAAAACGCCAAACTGCAAAAGCGTATCAGGCTTGCAATCGGCATTGGCTCCTACATCTAAAATAATACCCAAACCTCCTTTAAGTTTGGGTACTATGGTAGTCATGGCCGGGCGTATAACGCCGGGTATATTTTTTACGCTGAACATACTGCCAACCAGCATAGCACCTGTATTCCCTGCCGATGAAAATGCATCAATAGCACCTTCTTTAAGCATCTGGAAACCTACGGCAATACTTGAGTTGGGTTTCTGTACAATCGCTTTAGTTGGGTGTTCGCCCATACCAATAACTTCGGTTGTATGTACAAACTCAAAGTTATCAGCACTAAAGTTATTTTCATTGAGAATAGCAAGGGCTGTATCCTTGTCGCCAATTAGCACAAGCTTTTGCCCGGCTGTTAATGTTTTACAAGCTTCGATGGCCCCTAAAACTGCCGCTTTAGGAGCGTAATCACCGCCCATAATGTCTAAGCCAATCTTCATTCTCAGAAAATTAAACTTAAACTGCTACTGCTTTCTCAATAAGGATTTTGCCGTTGAAGTAAACGTTACCATCAACAGTGTAAGCTCTGTGCGGCAAGTGTACTGCGCCGGTAGTTTGGCAAGTAGTTAATGAAGGAGCGTCAGCTTTGTAATGCGTTCTGCGTTTATCTCTTCTTGATTTTGAAATTTTGCGTTTTGGATGTGCCATAACCTTTTTGTATTATTTTAATTTTTTGAGCGCTTCCCATCTCGGGTCTGCGTTCTGTTCCTGTTCATCATTTACTGAAAGCTTGTTTAAGTTTTTCAGCATTTCCTCATCACATTGTTTGCCGTCGCCCTGGTTGCTGCAATTTGCAATAAACGGCATTGAAACGGTAACATATTCATATATCAACCCGGCAATGTTTATCTCATGATCATTTTTGCCAAGGGTAATAATTTCATCATCTTCGCCCATTTCGTCTTCAGTGAAGCGGGCAATTTGCTGCTCGTGTATATTAACCGGCTGCTGATACTCTGCCAAACACCTGTCGCAGGTGGCGGCAACCGTACCGGTTATGTCAAAATTAAGGATAAGCATAGTTTCCTGCTTATCAAGCTCTAATTTGCATACCAGGTTAGCCTTTTTTACAAGCGAATATTCAAACTCGCTGAAAAACTCGTCGTTTATCTCGTATTCAAAATAATGCTTGCCCAGCTTTAGGCCAGAGAACGGTATTGAATATGTGCGTAGCGATTTCAATGAGCAACAATTAGCCCGCAAATGTAGGTATTTTTATTAAAACAGGAAAGTGTTTTTTTAATAAGGCAAAGGGTTAAAGAGGAAAGGTAAAAGGTGGGCGAAAATAGTAGTCTATTGTCGTTTCGAATAAGCGACAGCGAGGGGAAATCTTCTACGTTATGCGCTTACTTGTTGTATGCAGAAGATTTCTCGTCGCCCCTGCACTCAATAAGCCTGCCCCCTCTGCTCTGTCGAAATGACAATAAGAGGCCTTGAAACAAAAACGCCCGCAGTAGGCGGGCGTTTCAATATATCTGTTTACTGCTAATTACTTAGCAACGTACATTACCTCTTTAACGGCTTTAACCAGGCGCTCTGGGTTTGGTAGGTATTCCTGGATAAGGGTTGGTGCGTACGGCAATGGTACGTCGCCACCGGTTAGGCGCAGGATAGGTGCATCTAAATAATCAAATGCATCTTTTTGTACCTTAAAGGCAACCTCAGTAGCTATTGAGCCTAATGGCCAGCTTTCTTCGATGATCACTAAACGGTTTGTTTTCTTAACCGATTCGATAACAGTAGCATAATCAATAGGGCGAACAGTACGTAAGTCTATCACTTCAGCATTGATGCCTTCTTTTTCCAATTCGGCAGCAGCAGCAATAACCACCTTCATGATCTTACCAAAGCCAACCAACGTTACATCTGTGCCTTCTTTAACAACTTTTGCTTTGCCTAATTCTATGTAGTAGGTTTCTTCAGGCACCTCGCCTTTATCACCGTACATTAATTCAGACTCCATAAAGATCACCGGATCCGGATCTAAGATAGATGACTTTAAAAGCCCTTTTGCATCATACGGGTTTGATGGAACCACAACTTTTAAGCCCGGGCAGTTAGCATACCAGTTTTCAAAACATTGGCTGTGCTGCGAGCTAAGCATACCTGCGTTACCGGTAGGGCCTCGGAATACAATTGGTACAGAGAACTGACCACCACTCATTGACATCATTTTAGCGGCGCCGTTGATGATCTGGTCAATAGCTACCAACGAGAAGTTGAACGTCATGAACTCGATGATAGGGCGTAGGCCATTCATGGCCGAACCGATACCGATACCTGCAAATCCTAACTCAGAGATAGGCGTATCAATGATACGTTTTGCACCAAATTCATCAAGCATACCCTGGCTTACTTTGTAGGCACCGTTGTATTCGGCAACCTCTTCGCCCATAAGGTAGATATTCTGATCGTTGCGCATTTCTTCCTGCATGGCTTCACGTAGCGCTTCTCTGAATTGTATTTCTCTCATTATATTATTAAAATGAAGTTTTTAGCGAGGCAAATATAAGCACTAATGTTAAATATGCAATCGGTATGTATGCATAATAAACCCGTTACATAAAGCTTACGCTTTTATGGCATTAGCAAAGTTTAAAACCAGCTCCGGGTCAGGAATGTTTTGGTCATACTCGCCTCTGCGGCTATAATAGCCTACCCCGGGATAATCGCCATTTGCATCGCCAATATCCAGCATTAGTTGAAAATGAAGATGCGGCGGCCAACTGCCGTTTTCAGAAGCATCACCGAAAGTTGCTATCAGCTGGTTCTTCTGGATCACCATACCTTCATGAAGGCCCTCAATACTTTCGCGACTTAAATGACCGTACAAGCTATATAGGGTAAAGCCGGTAAACTGATACTGCAGGATGATGGTTGGCCCATAATCGCCAAAATTGTTGTTATCTGCAAAGCTATGAACGGTGCCAGCAACAGGCGCATAAACCGGCGTGCCAGCCGGCCCCCAGATATCTACCCCCAGGTGCAGGCGGCGCGGTTCACCATCTGCATTAAAAAGCTGACTGCGATTATAAACCGAACGATGTTCCATGTAGCCACCAACTGCATAACGACAATTGTTAACGGCCAGGCGACCATCCACCCAGGCGCTAAAAGCAGCGGTATCTGCTAATAGCTCTGGTGTCAGTTCTGTATTTGAAATGGTAAGATCAAGCGGGTACAGTTTATCATGTACAGGATCCAGATCTACCAATTTCCCAAAAGCGTTAGGATTTGCCTTTATATAAGTTGCCAGCTTTTCGGTAGCAGTCATCAGCTTAGTTTTCGTCGGTATCAGGCTGGCGGTCTTCCTTGCTTATTTTATCGAATATCTTGTCCATACGCTCAACGTACTCATTGGTATCATCCACAAAAAACTCAAGCTGCGGGATAACCCTTACCTGGTCTTTAATGCGCGCGCCCAATTTATAACGTATCTCTGATGCGTGCGACTTTACGGTTGCCAGCGACTGCTGCGTATTGGTATGATTAAAAAAGCTGAGGAAAACACGTGCAATTGCCAGATCTGGCGTAACGCGTACTTTAGTGATGGTAACCAGTGTGTTTGGCAGGTAGTTCATGCCCTCGCGCTGAAATATTGCGGCCAGGTCTTCCTGAATTACCCCGGCAAATTTTTGCTGACGTTTAGATTCCATAGTATTGTAACGCCCTTTGGGCGATTGAGTTTTTAATTAATTGATAAGCCGGGTAATACCTAAAGCTATGATTTTATTTTAATAGTTACTGCTGGGATAACACCCTAATCCCTGTTGGTTAAAATAACTTGTGTTAACTGCCCGCAGATTTGACTCACCCCGACATCGCTCTCGCTTGTTGCCCCTCTCTTCGCTGCGCGGAAAGAGGGGATCGAATAAGCTTTCGACTTTGAACTTTTACAAGTCTTTCTTAAGCTCATCCAATTGCCTTACGCTTAAACGTGCGCTTATACCTGAAGCGATAACCGCTATACCTATCACGGTTAAAAAAACAAGGCCAAAATCGCTTAGTTTAAATGCTACCGGATAGGCATCCAACACAGACAGACTTGAGCCCATTTTGATCAGTTTGAAATACATCTGAGCCAAACAAACGATGGTACCAATAGCTAAGCCTGCAACGCACCCAATAAGCGATATCATCATCCCCTCTAAAAAGAAGATGCCTTGTATCAATGATTTATTGGCACCAAGGCTGGTTAAAATGGCAATGTCCTTTCGCTTATCTATCACCAGCATAGTCAACGAGCCTACAATGTTAAACAGCGCTATAATAAGCACAAAAACGAGGATCATGAATATTGACCAGCGCTCAAAATTGATGGTTTTGTACAAGCTGGTATTCTGCTCCTTCCTGTTTTTAACCGTGTAGTTCTTTTCAATTTTTTCAAGGATGCTTTCCTGCACTTCATCCAGATCGGTGCCCGGCTTAAAGTTAATGTCTAAAGAGGATACCCGGTTTGGTTCGTCAAGCAGGTCGCGGGTAAACTCGAGCGGTGTGATAACGATATCATCAAAATCAGCCTGTATGCCAAACACGCCCGAAGGTTGTATTGAACGGAACACAAAATCGTTCATGGGATTGGTTGAGTTGCCGGCAGTACGTTTTGGCGAAAAAACCTGCATGGGCGTAAACTGGTCTTTCAAACTTACACCAAGGGAACCTTGCACCGTTGCGCCGATGACGGCATAATCTGCACCCTTATCTTTAAGCGTAAATGAACCGAACTGTATAGTACTATCTAAATGGCGGCCTTTTAAAAAATCGTCGCTTACGCCTTTAACGGTACCTATGAAAGAACGATCGGCATATTTGATCAACGCGCGCTCCTGCAACACTTCGGTAAACGAAACAATGCGCGGGTCTTTTCTAAGCGCTTGAAAATATGGCTCGTCGGGATTAAAGGTCTTACCGAGGCGCGGTTCTATCTTAAGCTCGGGTGTAAAGTTGCTGTACAAACTCAGGATCACCTTTTCCAAACCGTTAAAGACTGACAAAATAATGATCAATGCCGCACTACCCACCAATACACCCAACATGGATATACCCGATATGATGTTAATGGCGTGTGTTTGTTTCTTAGAGAACAGGTAACGCTTAGCTATGTAAATGGAGGTGTTCAATGTGCTTGGATGATTGCCTTTATAACCTACAGATAGGGATTATGTTGTTTTTCGAAACCGATTGTTGTTTCGGGACCGTGGCCAGGATAAACGGTACAATCATCAGGCAGGGCGAAAAGTTTTTCTTCGATGCTTTTGATAAGTGTAGAATAGTTGCCACCCGGCAGATCGGTACGTCCGATACTTTGGCGGAATAGCACATCGCCCCCTATCAAAATATTATCTTTCTTATCGTAAAAACATAAGCTGGCAGGCGAATGGCCCGGTGCAAAGATCAGCTCTAACGTGGTATCCCCGAAGATTATGGTGCCGGTTTCCGGTAGAAAGGTATCAGGCAAAGGCGAAGCATCGTACCTGAAACCCATGGCCGGGGCATATGCCACTACAGCAGCAAGCGTTTCTGATTCCCCTTCATGAAATTGAGGTTTTAGTCCGTACTGCTCAAACACAAAGCGGTTGCCCAGTATATGGTCTACATGGCAGTGTGTATTCAGTAGCAATACCGGTTTAAGGTTATTATCCTTAATAAAATTTACAACGGCATCCTGCTCGGGCCGTGTATACATACCCGGATCGATGATAGCGCATTCGCCTGTTTCATCAAAAAGGATATAGGTATTCTCCTGGTAAGGATTATTAACAAAGGACTGAACTTTAGCCATGGGGCAAAGGTAGGGTATTGAGTTGAAAGGTAAAGGGTGAAAGCTAAAAGGCAAAAGGTTTTTGCGGGCGGGGATTACAAAACCCTTAACCTTTCGCCTCTTATCTTCTAACTTTCCTATTTCCACTTAAAACTCTTGATCATCACATCTACATCCTTTTTGATAAAAGTAAGAACAGGCTGTATCGAATCGAGGCGTGGCTCAGTATTGAAATATAGTGCGCCCCTGAGATAATGCTTGGTGCTATCAGTAAGGAAAAACTGGGCGGATGATGCTGCATTGCCGTCGATAGTGTAATATATGCCGTAAACTTTACGATCGGGGTAGTGGATAACGCCTTCGTCAATGGAAGTCGCTTTTACCGTATGCTTAAAGCTCAGTTTATGCGCGTCTTCTATCAGTTCATTGAATTCCTTTTTAGATGTTACCGGCTGATAGCTTAAGTGCAGTGTTGCATTAAATTGCGGGAACTGGATATTTTGCCAGCAGGGCTTAGCCCCGGGCGACTTGTCGGCCTCTATTTTACCATAAACAGGATATTGAAAGGTAAACGGACAACCCTGGTTATATTCCTGGTAGGCCTTTTTAGGAAACTCAATGCGGAAATATCCACGGGGCTTAGGCGAAAAGTCGTTACCACCGCAACCAACCGCTAAGAAAGCGAAGGTTAGCACCATCAGGAAACCTTTTATTTTATTTTGTTTGAATTCCATATTTCCCAGGCTTTTTCGGCTTGTAAAACCAACATTTCGTAACCATTTTTTATTGTTGCGCCGTGTTCTGCACCCTTCTTTAAAAATAAGGTTTCTGCAGGATTATATACCAGGTCAAACAATACATTTCTATGTGTAATTGCCTCGTACGGTATAGGAGGGCATTCATCAATATTGGGGTAGGTGCCCAAAGGCGTTGTGTTGATGATAAGCCTGTTTTCTTGAATGTGCTCGGCTGTTAATTCCTCAAACAAGATGCCGCCTTCAACGCGCTTACGCGTAACGGTGGTATAAGTAATGCCCCTGTTCTCCAATGAGCATTTAACCGCCCGCGCTGCGCCACCGTCACCAAGAATAAGGGCTTTATCGAAACTATCATTTATGAGTGGCCCTAAGGAAGTATCGAAGCCATATATGTCAGTATTATGGCCTTCAAGAAACAGGTCGTCATTATTAAATGCAACCTCGCCGGAGAAAGCGGTGGAAACCGGGCTCTGTGAAATTACCTTAATACAATTTACTGCGCCAACACGTTTGGCGTCGTGTTCAATCCAGTCCAGGTGTTTTAGTACAGATATTTTGTGAGGGATGGTAACATTTAAGCCACATAAATGTGGATGCTTATGTAACAGCTTTGGAAGGTTGTTAATATTTTCTAAAGGGTAAAGTTCGTACGTGCAATCTTCAATGCCCTCTTTCTCAAATTTTTCAGTAAAGTATTTTTTTGAGAACGAATGCGAAAGCGGGTAACCTATGAGGCCAAAATGTTTCATCGCCATAATATTAACACAAAAGATGCTGGAGGCATCAGCTGTGCGACAATATTAACGAATTAATTATTTTATACACTCAAATTTTACTACCAGTTCCCAGCGTTTAGGGTTTTCAACCAGCTTAAACATCGGGTCTGCAGAATCATTAAATTCACAACGGCGAATGTTCTGAAAACCGGCGTCGCGCAATTCTTTTTCGGTCGATTCCCAATCCCAAAGCCAAAGGTGCTCCAGGTAGCCGAACAGGTGTTTAGCAACTGCCTTAAAATTGCGCGGGCGTACCTCTACGCCCATCATCATCCTTTTTATCAGGCGAATAGATGCTTCAGGATCATGCTTAACGTCTTTGTCAGTGATGTAATCCCGCACCAAAACTTCCAGATCCGGCATAATTATGCGGAATATCCCGCCGGGCTTCAGCATTTTGTAGGTGTTGCGCAGCGCTATCCTGAAATGTTCTAAAGACATGTGCTCAAGCACATGCGAACAGTATACGCCATCAGCTGTACCGTCCTTAATGCCCGGCAAACCTTTAGTGATATCACCATACTTTACGTTTTTATCAAACACCTGGCCCAGGCTCTTCTTTAATAAAAATCCTAAAACGGGTGTGTTTTGAATTACCAGGGTAGGCGATACATCAAAGTTTTTCCATTCGGCAGGTGCGGTTTGGCCGCAGCCGTAATGCACGTAAAGTTTGTTATCAGACATTTGTTATCTTGTGGCGGTGTTTACGGGTTTAAAGGTAATCCAATTTAACTAACAAGCCTATTGTTTAAACGTGTATTTATCACTTTAAGTTACATAAGACACATCCATATATAACACTTAGCCGTATAAAGTAAAAATTTATTACACCCCATGCTTAACAACCGAAATATACTTTGCATTAGTGGTACCGAGTGGAATGGCAACTATATTAAGGCAGTTGTAGAATTAATGAAAGTGTTATCAGTTAACAACAAGGTGTTGTTTGTAGAGAATGCCTACACTTACAAGGATGCCCTGATGGGTGTAAACAACAAAGATAAGATAGACTTTAAACAGGTGTTGGGCTTAAAAAGCCGCATACGCACAGTACAAACAGAAGGAGATGGTACGGTGCACGTACTATTCCCGCCGCTGGTTTTTCCTGTAAGTTTTCTGTCTGACGGACCTTTGTACCGTCAGTTGCTAAAATTCAATGGTTGGTTGCTAAAACGAACCGTTAGAAAGGCGCTGAAAAAATTGGAGATGCAGGATGATCTGATTAACTTCACTTCATTTAACCCGGGCATGGGTGCCATGACAGGGAGAAAGTTCAAAGAGAAGTCGCTCATATACCATTGCTATGACGAGATCAAGGGTGCGCACTCCTGGTTAAGCCGGCATGGTTTGCGCCTTGAAGCCATATTCATGAAAATGGCTGATGCGGTAATTGTAACATCGCAAGGGCTTTACGAAAGCAAAAAAGACTTTGCCAAACAGTGCTTTATAGTGAAAAATGCCGTAAAGGTTGATCTGTTCAAGAAGGGTTTTACAGCAGAGCCAAACCGCTCAAAAACGGTGATAGGTTATGTTGGCACTGTTGACGACCGAAGCAACTATGATATATTAGAACATTTGTTCACCAACATGCCCGATGCAGAATTTGTATTTGTTGGCCGGATTTTGAGCGAGCGCGGGGTTAACATCTTAAAAAAATATCCCAACGTTAAAATAGAGGGTGCCAAACGGCCCGAGGAATTACCTGCCTACCTGCAAACCTTTAGCGCAGGCATTATTCCATTTGTGAAGGATGATCTTACTAAGGGCATTTATCCCATGAAGATAAACGAATATTTGGCAGCAGGGTTGCCTGTAGTGAGCACCAATTTTGGCGACATAAGCGATTTTGCCAGCCTGGTTAAGATTACCGATGATAAGCAGGATTTTTTAGAAGCCTTACTGGCCGAAATTGGCAATGACAATGCTGAAAAGCGCACCGCTCGTTTAAAAACTGCCGAAGGCAACACCTGGAACAAACGTGCCGAAGAATTGTCTGATGTTATTGAACGCGTTGAGGCCGGCTTAAAACGTTAAAGATTTTCGCCCCGTTCAAAAAAATGCGTTATTTACCTTTTCTATGAACCCGTACGAACAGAAACGCCGCTGGAAATATTTTTTGCTTGCCTTTGCCGTAGTTATTGCCAGCGGCTCGGTGTTTTATACCAGTTATCTGGTAAAAAAGATCTCTCAAAGCGAGCGTACCCGTGCACAGGTATGGGCGTTAAGTATGAAACAGCTCGCCAATACTTATGATAACGACTTCTTAACGTACGTTTTGGCTGTGCGGGATAGCCTTGTAGTACCAGCAATTGTAACAGATACCAAGGGCGGTATCAAATTCGTGCGCGGTTTAGACTCAACCAAAACCTATATTAAAATGGATGCGCAAGAGGCAAAACTTGCGCACAAATGGTATGACCCGCAATATTTTAAGGATGAGCTGGAGTATATGAAAAGCCAGCATGAGCCGTTCAAAATAACCATGCTGAACGAGCCATACCTCGTTTATTACAAAGACTCGGCATTATTAACCCAGTTAAAGATCTTCCCCTATATACAGTTATCTGTTATTGCTATATTCTTGTTAGTGGCCTATACGGCATTCAGTTCTTCAAGAAAGTCGGAGCAGAATCAGGTTTGGGTAGGGCTTGCGAAAGAAACGGCGCACCAGTTAGGCACGCCAATATCTTCGCTGATGGCCTGGATAGAGTTGATCAAAGAGAAATTTAATGCGGAGACCGACCCGCTGATGGCAGAGATGGAAAACGATGTGAAGCGGCTGGAGATAGTTGCCGATCGTTTTTCTAAGATAGGCTCAAAACCACAATTAGAGGAGCATTCGGTTTATGCGGTTGTTAAAGAGTTTGTTGATTATTTTAAAGTGAGAGTAAGTTCCCGTATCACTTTTGAAATGACGGGTAACCGCAGGTTAATAGCCGGTTTAAACATACCGTTATTTGATTGGGTGTTAGAGAACCTGCTAAAAAATGCCGTAAATGCCATTGAGGGGCCAGGCACTATTCGCGTGCAGATCACGGGAAATAAGCAAAAGAAATTAATTTTTATCGATATAAGCGACAGTGGAAAAGGTATACCGCGGTCAAAATTTGATACCGTTTTCCAGCCGGGTTATACTACACGTAAACGGGGGTGGGGGCTTGGTTTGTCACTAACCAAACGGATCATACAAAATTACCACAACGGGCAAATATTTGTGAAAGAGTCTGAAGTGGGCAAGGGAACAACTTTCAGGATAGTACTAAAAACCATGAAATATGATAAAGAGGCCAAACTCTGATGACTACGCGCCATATGCGGCCAACTATGTAATCCTTGTTCCGGAAGGAACGGATGTGCTGGCCCTACTTGCGGAAAATCAACAGGCATCATACAGCCTTTTCAGCGGCCTTTCTGAAGAACAGGCTATGTTTGCTTACGCAGAGGGTAAATGGACTTTAAAAGAAGTGCTCGGCCATATGATAGATACGGAGCGTGTATTCTCTTTCAGGGCATTTGTATTTTCACGGGAAGATATCTCCCTGCCGGGATTTGACCAGGAAACTTATGTTGCCAGTACGGATTTCAATAGCCGCACGATAGTAGACCTGGCTAAGGAATTTAAAGCTGTTCGTGAGGCTACTTTATATCTTTACCGCTCTTTTAGTGAAGAGCAATTAGGCAGATCAGGAGTGGCCAGCGGTGCGCTTGTGAAAGTTGCTGCGCTTGTTTACATGACCGCCGGTCACGAGCTTTATCATCTTAATTTAATACAGGAAAAATACCTGCAATAAAAAAAGCGCCGATAAGGCGCTTTTTTATTTGTTTAAAGCCTTTTACTCTTTGTCCCGGTTGTTATAAAGCTCTTTTTTCTCGATAACATAAGAGAGCACTAAGCCAAAACCTCCGAAAATGGCAATCAAGCCAAAATAAATGGCTTCGTTCTCATCTCTGGTTGCTTTAAATGCTGTGTAATCTAACAAATAAGCTATAAACAACCCTAAACCTGCACCTATTAGTAATAATCCCCATTTAAGGTTCTGCCATGGGGCTGGTTGCGGTTTGTAACTGCGTGGGTCCATGCCACGCTCAATCATCGCCATGCGTTCACGGTTTTTGATGTATACAATTCCAAAAATCATGGCAAACAGGCCCAGCGGCACTAAGATCGGTATTAATAATTCTCCAGGCATAATATTAATTTTTAAGTTATTTCTGTAATGTGATACACCACCGTGGTGTATTTGTATGCTATGACCACATAATTTTTAAGCAGGTTACACCCGGCATAAAAATATTTTCGGAAGAATCTTTATGTGTTTTCTTAGCAGTAAGTGACGGGTGGTGAATAAGCCAAGAAGAGTTTATAAACAATACAATATCAGAAGCTCTTGCAATATGGCCAAAAGATAAGCAATCGCGCTACCTTATGCTTTGCTCATTATTATGTGATACTGTTTTATTAATAAAGTAAATTAGCGTGTAACCTGGTCCAGAAAAGTGTAGTCAGAGATGGTGTAATATGCAAAGCAAGCTTTCTGATATAGAACTGATACAACAAACTATCAATGGCAACCAATCGGCCTATGCTGATCTGGTTAAGCGCCACCAACGGTTTGTATTTACGCTTGCCTTGCGTTTTACAAAAAGCCGCGAAGATGCAGAAGAAGTGGCGCAGGATTGTTTTGTTAAAGCATATCGGTCGTTAAATTCATTTCAGCAGCAATCTAAATTTAGCACGTGGTTGTACACCATTGTTTATACCACTGCTATGACCTTTCTACGAAAGAAACGGGTGGACACGTCTTCAATTGATGATGAGCAAACGTTTTTACAATTAGAGAATAAGCCAGGCGGCTTTGATGAGAATAACGCGGAAAACAGGTCGCGGTCTTTTTATTTGAACCAGGCTATTGAGCAATTACTGCCCGATGATGCAGCAATAATCACCATGTTTTACAAGGGCGAACAATCGCTTGATGAGATTGCACAGGTGATGGGTATTGAGGCGAACACCGTGAAGGTTAAACTTTTTAGGGCGCGCCAGCGTTTGAAAGAAAAGCTGGAGCGCAATTTAAAACACGAAGTTAAAGAACTGATATGAACAGCATTGAAGAAAAACTTTGGAACTATATTGATGGCAGCTGCCCGCCGCAAGAACAGCAGGCCATTGAGAAACTGATTGCGACAGATGAAATCTATCGTAGAAAGTACGATGAATTGCTGCAGCTAAATAACGAGTTTATGTTGGCAGAAGTTGACGAGCCGCCAATGGCTTTTACTTACAATGTAATGGAGGCTATAAGAACCGAAAAAGCGATGCAGCCATTAAAGGCTCGTATCGATGGTCGCATAATCTGGGGGATAGCTGCTTTCTTTATTATAACTGTGGTGGCGATGCTTGCCTATACGTTAGGCACAGTAAATTGGTCATCAGGGGCATCTGTGGTTAAACAAGTTGAGCTGCCGGTACAGTTAAATGCAAATAAGCTGAACGGGATATTCACCGGCCCGATAGGAAAGGGATTTTTGTTTTTTGATATGGTAATGGGATTGTTCTTTATTGATTACTATTTGCGACGCCGCAATATGACAAAACCGCAATGATTGTCACACTTTGGGTACAAAATTTCTGATATTACTTAAAAGCTTACGCCAGGTGGCTATAATCGTAATAGCTGAAAGTGCTTGTTAGTGTCTACAAGACACATTTGGATACAAATGCTAAACTTTGGTACAGTCTTTGTTAAATACTAAGCATACCGGTAAACTTACCGGTTAATTGTGATAAGGTTTAGGTTGAAAGTCCTCCGGAGCAAGTCTGGAGGGCTTTTATTTTTTTAGCCCTTTTTCATAACTGTCAATTAAACCTTTTCATTAAAAAATCATCTTTCAATTATTACCTTAGTGGTAAAATACAATAATGAGAAAAGCCAAACTATATCTTTTTGCTGCGTTTTTAACGTGTGCAAGCCTAAATTTATTTGCGCAACAGCAGGAACCGCGCATCCCGGAAGCAAGTTCTACTCAAACCATTATACAGGATTTTGGATTAGGGAAAATTACAGTAACCTATTCGCGACCAAATGTAAAAGGCCGCAAAATATTTGGTGGCATTAACCCATACGGACAAGTTTGGCGCACAGGTGCCAATGCCGCCACAACTATCAATTTTACTGAAAATGTGATGTTAGAAGGCCATAAAGTGGCTGCAGGCACCTATGCTTTGTTTAGTATACCTGAAAAAGATAAGTGGACCATTATCCTTAATAAAACGGTAAAACAGTGGGGTGCTTACGATTATAAACAGGCTGATGATTACCTGCGTTTTACGGTTAAGCCTATCAATGTAAAGGAGAAACGCGAGACCTTTACCATCGCCTTTGCTAACTCTACCACAAAAAGTACAGATATGTACATTATTTGGGACCATACCGCAGTGCCTATCAGTATGCAAACTGATGACGATGCCCAGATAACTGCCAACATCGAAAAACTGATGCAGGGCGAGATCAGGAAGCGCCCTTATTTCAACGCGATACAGTATTACTACGAAAACGATAAGGATCTAAAAAAAGCAATGCAATGGGCTATTGAAGCCGAGAAGCTTGAGCCAAAAGCACCATGGTTCAAATTATGGAAAGCTCGTATACAGCTAAAGATGGGTGATAGGGCAGCTGCCATAGCAACCGCGCAAGAAGGTATCAAACTTGCAAAAGCAAGCAACGATGATGAATACGTTAGATTGAACGAAGCAGTTATTGATCAGGCTAAAAATTAATAGTGATGCAAACAGTAGTGCTCCGATAATCGGCAAATAATAGAAAGCTCTGGGTAAATCTCAGGGCTTTTTTATTTCGCTTACAAAGCTGCCGGGCAAAAGGCTGTAAGTTTGTGGCTGGATGAATACAAGCTTTATCAACGGGTAAGCTTGTTTAATAGTTTTTCGGATCCTTTCTATTGATGCAGTGATATCCTCCGTGTCAATAGCCGGTTCAAAATCGATGATCAGCATTAGTATCACGTCATCAGGCGCCTGGTATGTCGATAGCAAATTTACAACTTTGATAACAGCTTCGTCCTGCTCAGCAAGTGTGCGTATTTTACGTTGTGTTTCGGGTGCAATGCCTTCACCCATCAGTAAGCTCCGGCTTTCTCGGGCCAATATCGCCGATGTAAATACCAGTAACAATCCTACCAAAACTGATGCAACGCCATCCAGATAAGGCAAGTTAAAATTATGGCCTATTACCATTAGTACAAATACGATGAGCAAACCTAAAACCGCCGCGCCATCCTCAAACAAAACCAGGAAACTACTTGGGTCTTTGCTTTTAACAATGGCTTTCCACCAACTAAGGCCGTTGCGCACCTGGTTAAATTCCTTGGCCGCAATGATAAATGAGCTTCCCTCAAATATCAGCGACAGGCCTAATACAATATAATTCCAAAGCGGGTTTTCTACGGGTTCTGGGTGGATAATATGCTGAATGCCCTGATATATCGAAATGCCTCCGCCTAAGCCAAATATTAATATAGATACAATGAACGACCAGAAATAAAGTTCTTTACCATACCCAAACGGGTGGGTGGCATCGGGTTCTTTCTTACTGCGCTTAAGTCCGTAGAGCAATAAAACCTGGTCTACGGTATCCACTAAAGAATGGATACCTTCTGATATCATCGAAGAACTCCTGGTGAACCCTCCGGCTATAAATTTGGTTACAGCAATAAGCAGGTTGGCAATAAGCGCACTATATATTGATTTTCTGTTTTTAGCCATTTAGCAGTTGTGTAACTACTAAAAGTTTAAAACGGCATTTCTGTTTCAGAAATTAGTTTAAGCTTTTATCAGATCAGACTTGTTGCCTGGAGTAGCGATGTTGATGATCACAGCAATGATGATAACTCCTATGCAGCCAATTGCATTAAGCCAAAGGTAGGCAACCGTTTCGTAATAACCCATCACGCAAATAATGGCCTCCGTAATTACTGCCGCTATAAATACCGGCGTTGCTCTTACGTTTTTTAGATAAAAGGCAACTACGAAAACGCCTAAAATTGTGCCGTAGATGTAAGAGCCTAACTGGTTCACAGCCTCAAGCAAGTTGCCTATCTTACTTGCGTAGAGCGCCATACCTATACAAACTAATCCCCAGAATAATGTAGATAGCCTTGATGCCATCACATAATTCCGTTCAGATGCGTTGGGTTTCAAAACGCGTTTGTAGATATCAACTACGGTTGTTGAAGCAAGGGAATTTAACCCGCTGGCCGTTGAACCCATTGATGCCAGAAATATGATGGCGATAAGCAAGCCAATTAAGCCTTTAGGCAGGTATTGCGTAACAAAGGTTAAGAACACATAATTTGTATCGTTAACATTATCATTACCACTACTTTTTTTGATCACACTTACCGCTTGCTTGCGGATAGTATCCAGATTGGCATTAGCTGTTTTGAGCGCAGCTTTGGCAGAAACTAACCGGGAATTATCGGCACTTTTTTCGGCCTTACTAAAGGTTTCTACTATAGCCTTCTTTTCAGCAAAGGCTTTATTATAATCGCTTTCGAGTTTATTAAACGCATTTGCATATGGCGTTTTCTTTATCTGCTCAACTTCGTAATTATTAAAAAAAACCGGCGGGCGATTAAATTGGTAGAACGTGAAAACCAGCACACCTAAAAGCAGTATCAGAAACTGCATGGGTATCTTCATAAGCCCATTCATGATGAGGCCCAAACGGCTTTGACCAACTGAGCTGCCCGTGAGATATCGGCCAACCTGACTTTGATCAGTGCCGAAGTAGGAGAGCTGCAGAAAGAAACCGCCAATGATGCCGCTCCAGATGTTATATCGGTTATTGGGATCAAATTTCCAATCAATGATATTCATGCGGCCTTCGGTACCGGCAATCTTTATGGCATCAATAAAGCCAACTTGTTTCGGCAGCAGGTATACCACAAAGCAACCAGCAGTAAACATCCCCAAAAAAATGATACTCATTTGCAGCAGTTGCGTATACGATACTGCCTTAGCACCACCGTAAACGGTGTAAAAAAGTACCAGTCCGCCGATGAAAAGTGTAGTGTAAGTGGTATTGATATGCAATATGCCCGATAGGATAATGGCTGGGGCATAAATAGTGATGGCAGTTGAAAGCCCACGCTGTATCAAGAAAAGCAATGCAGTTAAAGCACGGGTTTTAAGATCAAACCGTTTCTCTAAAAACTCATACGCGGTGTAAACCTTAAGGTGATGGAATATAGGCACAAAGGTGATACACAGCACGATCATAGCCAGCGGCAGGCCGAAGTAAAACTGTACAAAGCGCATCCCATCACTGTAAGCCTGCCCCGGAGCCGATAGAAAAGTTATAGCGCTGGCTTGCGTTGCCATAACAGAAAGGCCTACATGGTACCATGGTAAGGAGCGGTCGCCGGCCAGGTAATGATCTATGTTATTACTACGACCACTTTTCCAGATGCCGTAGCTAACAATACCCAGGAGGGTTAGGGCAAGAACTATCCAATCGGTTAAGCTCATTCAAATGCATTTGTAATGAGCCAAAATATAAAAATTAAAAAAACCAGCCATACGATAACTATACCGTAAAACTGGTTCCAGTTTTTTATGAATGAAGGAAGGTCTGTTTCGTTAGACCTCTTCACGGCCTTTCACTAAAAATTTAATGAAGATGGCTGCAGTTAATAAGCCTAAAACACCACCAACAGGTATCCAGATAAAGCCTCTTTCAATAACAGCGCCTACAAATAAACCACATACCAATGCTACAAGGTAATAGATATAATCGTAGCTTTTTTCTTCTTCGTGATGTGGGTGATGATGATGTGACATAGTATGTTAATTATATAATGCTTGCAAATTTAAATTAATAACCAATTGCTGCCTAATGCAATTATCAGTTTTTAGGCTTACTCAATAAATTTATAAATAAGCGATAAGCGCCAGGTACACCTGCAGGCAATTCTCTAAAGAAAGCCAGCGATGTATACACAAAACGCCCTTTGCCATAATTTGTTACAAGAAGAGAACCTTTGTTGGGTGCCATCCCGGTATCGTTCATTTGTAGCGGGGTAGCATATTTATTGTCTATATTGTCAGCAAAATAAAGGCCTCGCTCTTGTATCCATCCGTTAAAGTCGGCATCTGTTATTTTGTTTGGATAATTTAACGCCGGGTTCTGCTGATCGGTAAGTGTTACTTTCGCATCTTCCTCGGTAACGCGCTGGTTTACGATATTGAACGGATAAGGCCCTATATCGCGGGTGACCAAGCCATTATTTACGTTGTATTGTACCACTACATTACCACCATTTTTTACATATTCCATTAATCGCGGCTGCTGGTATGCAATACGTTGGTTAACATTAAATGCCCTCACGCCAAGTACAATGGCATCATATGCCGACAGGTCGCTGTTAGCAATTTCATTTTCGTTTAAAATGTGCATATCATAGCCAACTTCACGTAACGACTCTGGGATCAGGTCGCCGGCGCCGGGAATGTAGCCTATTTTTTTGCCAGCTGTTTTCAGGTCGATGCTCACCAATTTTGCCTCTGCCGGCGGAAAAATTGTGATAGCAGGGATATGGTTATACCGAATATCTAAAATGCTTTGCGAGGAAGTTTTACCATTCGCAATCACTTCTGCCTGTAATTGCGCCGTGCTGGTTTTAGTGTCATTAGGTGCAATGCTAAACGCCGCAGCCCATTCATCACCTTTTTGCTTGTTGCTAAAATCAATCTTCGCCGGGCTGATCTTCCAGCCGTTGACCGGCTTTAAGTTAATGCTGCCACTAACGTTGGTAAAGCTCTTTAATTTAAGCTGAACTGTTTGTGGTTGCGTGCTGTTAAAAATGTAAACCTTTTCGGCAATGTTGGCCGTTACCGGAGGAGTTATTTCTAATGGCTGATAGATCTCACCGCGAGCTGGATCAACGTACTTATAATCGATAACACGTTTATAACGGAGCGTTTTGCCGTAGATATTGAAGCTAAACCAAATGGCCGGGGCATCCGGGTTCTCCGGGTTACCAACCTTTTTGTCATCATTTATAGCATAGCTGCCTAAACTGCGTGGCGACTCCAGCCAATAAGGCTGTGAGACCCTTTCAGCGGGTAAGGTATAACCCCAATTCTTTAGCTCGCCTTTTTTCAAGGTACTATCTGCATGACCAATAAATGTGTCCGAATTTTCAAAGCCAAAAAGTTTGATTGGTATTTCCCCGTTGTTTATCGCCTGTAGTTGAACATCGATTTTATCTCCTACCGCATAAACGGGCTCTTTAGCGTACGCCTCAAACCACAAACCAGCACACTGCGCTATCAGGTCTTTAAGCTCTTTTGTTTTTTGTTTGTGCCAGTAATCGTAGCTTGAGTTGGCTACTTCGGTTAACCTTACAGTTTGGAAAGCTTTGTTGGTAGCTACGGTTTGGTCAATATCACCCAACAGGTCTACCAGCGATTTTACTGAAGCCTGCGGTGCATCGCTGTTAAATGCCTTGTTAATGGCATTAAGTTTAGTGGCTATACCGGCACCAAAAGGGATCCTGTTCCAGGTAACATCTACGCCGTCCATCAGGTCGGTTTTTGGGGCATCGCCTAAGATGGTTTTAAAGTACTCAAAAGCATCGCCACGCTGGCGTGCCGAGCCAAAGCCCTGCGTTTTGTGATTGCTGCGGCTTTCTGCTGCAATTTCGCCATAGCTTTTACCTAATATAGGGTTATAGCCACCCACATTTATCTTAAACTGATCCGGCGAGGTGGTGTTAACACTACCAAAACTAAACGTATTCCACAACAAACGTTTTGCCTGCCAAACGCCTGCATATTTTAATTGCTCCGGGTAGCGCTTTGGGTCGGCGGCGGCACTGAATGCCTCCTGTGCTAATATAGCTGAAGCCGTATGGTTGCCGTGGCCTCCCTCACCTGTTGTAGGGAAACGGCATATCATCACATCGGGCCTAAAGTTGCGTATCACCCATACCATATCGCCCAGCACTTTATCCTTGTCCCAAAATTTTAAAGTTTCTTCGGGATTTTTAGAAAATCCAAAGTCGTTAGCGCGGCTAAAAAACTGCTCTGCGCCATCTACCCTGCGGGCGGCCAATAGCTCTTGAGTACGTATCAAGCCCAACAATTCGCCTTGTTCTGTTCCTATTAGATTTTGTCCGCCGTCACCGCGGGTTAATGACAGGTAACCGGTACGGTAATGTTTCTCCTGAGCCAGGTAACCCAATAATCGTGTATTCTCGTCATCCGGGTGGGCTGCTATATACAGCACGCTACCCAGTACGTTAAGCTTTTTAAGATTTTGTTTGATAGAACCGATATCAGATGGTGGTGCGGTTTGGGAGAAGGCCCTTGAGCAAACTATCAAAAGGGTAAATGTTAACGGCAATAGGCGTTTCATGCCCGCAAATATATCTGAAAGATAGCGTGATATATATAAGTTAATTGTAAAACGTATGCTTTGATAACGGTGCGAGGTGTTCACGTTCACGCCATGAACACTCGTGAACACCGTGAACGGTAGTTTATAAATTAAGAAGCTATACCTAAGGTTAATTTTTTTATCTTTAGCGTATGCAGACTACCATCCGCCAACCACAAATTAGTGAATACCCGTTGTTGCTTGATCTTTGGGAAGCATCTGTAAGGGCAACGCACCATTTTCTTGCTGAAGGAGATATCGGATTTTATCGGCCGTTGGTTGCTACCTACCTGCCCTTACTTAAGGTTTACTGTGCTGCCGATGATAACGACATTCAAGGTTTTATAGCCATAGGTGAGGAAATGATACAGGCGTTATTTGTGCACCCGGAGGCAAGGGGAAAAGGTATAGGAAAACTACTGATAGATCATGCAATTGTACAGCTGAATATCATCAAGGTTGATGTTAACGAACAGAACCAGCAGGCGCTGGGCTTTTATGAGCGTTTGGGTTTCAGGGTAATTGGTCGCAGCGAAATTGACGGAGCAGGCAAACCGTATCCTATTTTAAATATGGAATTAAATTACGAACTATCAGATTATCTTCGGCCGTAGGCTAAATAACGTTATACCTTATTGCTTTATCCACCAGGCGTAGAACACAGCAAAGGCTTTACGCCATTGGGCCTCATTATGTTTAGCATCTTTCAAGATCAAAGGTGCAGGCACATGACCACGATCAAATCCCTTAGCTGATAACAGGCTGTCCATCCGCGCCACATAGGATGCCTCGTCACCTTCCTGATCGCCGCAGGCCAGGAAAAAACGATTTTTGGTAATAGGTTTCTCTGTTGATACCATTTTATACATATCAGGTGCTATCCAGAATGATGGAGAGAATACCCCCGCCGTACCAAATACCTGCGGATACTTAACCGCTGCGTACATGGATATCAAGCCACCCATCGAGCTGCCTGATATAACCGTGTGCTTCGCATCCTTTAATGTTCGGTAAGTGCTGTCTATATGCGGTTTAAGGGTTTTTACAATAAAATCTGTGTATGCAACACCCTCCTGTTTGCCATACTTGCTATCCCATGCATTATATTCCATAATGCGGTTAGGCCCGTTATTAATGCCTACAATTATCGCTTGTTTTTTTGCAGGATAGGTTTTTAATAACGAATCGATATACCAGCTAAATGCAGGGTCTTTTGTACCGCTGAAAAGGTTCTGCCCATCGTGCATGTATATAACCGGATATTTTTGTTTTGAAGAAGTATAGCCTGCCGGCAGATAGATACGCAGGCTGCGGTCGCGGTTTAGTTGCGGGATATGGATGTTCTCTGTTACGATCCTGGCGGTGTCCTGTGCAATGCTCACAGAAGACAAAGTAAGTATTATAAGCGTTAAAAGCTTAAGGCGAGGTTTTAGCATGTCATTAAATTAAGTATAAATGCGGCTATTGCAAAGCCTGGTAGTTACTCAGTTTGTATTCACTTGTTTTAACGATGATCATCTTCACTACTCAGGCAATATTAAATTTTTTTGTACGACGGCTGTCATTTAAGCCAGTTATACCCCAGCATCATCAGCGGTTAATAACAGTATCAGTTAAGTAAGCATTCAGAATATCTAAACGCATTTGGTTAAGTGATGCGGTGTCTGTATTGCGTAACAAAATTAAAGTGATATCTCTGTCGGTAAGATGCACCCAGTTAGATTCATTACCGTACCCACCGCCCTGCCGCTCCATAAAGATGGTGTTAAATTTGCTTATTCTACGAGGATATACCCATACTCCAAATGCAACATCGCCCAACTTAGGGTAAGCTGTCATCATCAGATCAACAGTTTGTTTTTTTAATAGGTGATAACCGAAAATGCCCTTATCAAATTTAAGCAGATCTTGTGGTGTTGAATACATGGCACCTGCGGAGAAATGATTATCAATATAGTGGTTTGTCGGCATGATGATGGCATTTACATCATCCCCATTATGATAGTAGCCTTCAGCCAAATTAGGGATGATATCCTCGTGCCCGTAAAAACCGGAGTTATCCATGTGCAGCGGTTGTAAGATCTGCTGGCTTAATATTTCTTTAAAAGGTTTATTATATAACTTTTCGATAATGCGCCCTAAGATAATATAGTCGCCGTTGCTGTAGTTGAATTTGGTGCCGGGCGTATCAATCAGCTTTTCTGAGCAGTAGCGGTTAATAAAGGTATCCACAGGCCAGAGATTCTGATCATAAGCTTCGGGAATATATTTCGGATCCATCTCCTTTAGATAGCGACCACTGCTGTAGGTAAGCAGATTACGGATGGTAACCTTATGCGCAGCCTCGCCTTTATATTCAGGATAGTAAGCCGATATGGTAGAATCAAGAATCAGCCTACCCTGTTCATACAATTGAAGAATGAGTACGGCAGTAAAAGTTTTAGTGACAGAGAAGATTTGAAACCGTATTTTGGATGAAAACGGGATATTGTAATGACGGTTTGCTATGCCAGCGTATTTAACGTAAACCGGAATGCCTTTTTTGGCAATCAACACTGCTCCGTTAAAGTTTCTATGTCGGATGCATGAATCGAGTACCTGGTTAAGATGTTTAAATTGGGCGCTGGCGCAATTTGTAATGAGCGAAAAAATAACCAGGATCAGATATACAATTCGTTTCATTTTTGGAAAGGTCTATTTCAGTTACAATTCAAAAGCCATACATAAGATATTTTAAATATAGCCAGCATATTTACTGAAATGATATTTTAATCGAATACTTGATCCTTGGCGGAAAAGTTAAGTCAAATTGAGGCACTATCCAAGGCCTTAAAAGTATAGCCTTGTTCGCTGAAATGTTCTAACACTTTTGGCAAAGCATATTCCATTTTAAGATAGGCTTTAACACTATCATGGAATAGCACTATAGAACCGTCGCCGGTATTTTTGAGCACATTATCCAACGCCTCATGTTTTTTAAGGCCGATGTCAAAGTCGCCGCTTAGCACATCCCACATAACAACCTTAATATCCGGCCTTGCCTGTTGCAAAAGTTTTACTTGCGACCGCTTGATACGGCCATAAGGCGGGCGGAACAGGGGGGTATCCATTATCTCATCAGCTCTAAGGTAATTCTCCAGGTAAACCTGGTCATCGGTGTCCCAGCCGCGTAAATGGTTATAGGTATGGTTACCGATAGAATGCCCTGCTTTTTTTACCTCTTTATAAATATCAGGATGTTTGCGTACGTTATCGCCAATGCAAAAGAAGGTAGCCTTTGCATCATACTTTTTTAAAATATTTAAAACGAAAGGTGTAACAATGGGTATGGGGCCGTCGTCAAAAGTCAAAAAAATGGAACGGGTACCCGGTTCGGCATTCCAGATCAGCTGCGGATAAAGTTTTTTTAACCACCAGGGGGTCTTAACCAGGTACATTCTGAGACAAAGTTAGCTGCTTTGCTTAATACAAATTAATGTAAGGCTCGCAAGGTAATTATCAGTTACTTTACAATTGTACACAATTAATATGAAACTAAACTTACAAGTCACAAAAGTAACTATTGCTTGCCTTATTGCATTGTGTGGCTTTAATTATACGGCCAAAGCGCAGGAAGTTATAACCCTGCAGCGCGCCATTGACCTTGCCCTTGAGCGTAACCTGAATATTAAACAGGCGCAATTTAGCGAGGCATTATCTGAAGAGAATTTAAAACAATCAAAATATAACCTGCTGCCAAACTTAACCGCAGGCCCGCAGGCATCTTTCAACTTTGGCCGTAATATCGACCCCTCTACCAACCAGTTCATCAACCAGCGTATTTTTGCGTTAAGTGGAAACGTTACATCGCAGGTTACACTTTTCCAGGGCGGGCAGTTGCGCAACCAGATCATCGAGAATAAATTGTTGCTTAATGTTGACCGCAGCAATACCACCAAAGTTAAGAACGACCTGATCTTGAACGTGGTAACGCAATACCTTTTAATATTAACCAACCAGGACCTGGTAACCGCAGCACAGCAGCAAATTGATGTGGCCAAAATAACGGTAGACCGTGCACAAAAGAATTTTGATGTGGGTAACCAAACCCTGGCAGATCTGGCACAGGCCAAAGCCCAGCAATCTACCGCCGACCTGAATTATACTACGGCTGAGAACCAACTGGAGCTATCCATACTAACCCTTAAGCAGTACATGGAAATGCCGCCGGCAACACCCATAAGCTTTGAAAAACCGGATATCAGTAAGTTTCGCCAGTTGGCAACTTCGTTTAACGCCGAAGAAGTGTTGAAAACAGCATTGGCAGTAAACCCGGATGTAGGCCTTGCCGAAGCACGCCAAAAAGTTACTGCGCAGGATATTAAAGTAGCACGTGGTAATTATTACCCAAGCATTGTGTTGTTTGGCCAGGTAGGTTCTAACTATTCTGATGCACGTAAACTGGTATCGGGCGTTGTACCTAACGGCCGGGCAGATACTGTTGGCTTTGTTGGTGGCAATACCGCTAACCCGGTAACCATACAAGGCCTTAACCCTGTATATTCAAACTACAGGTTCTTTAAGCAATTTGGTGATAACTTTAACCAATCGGTTGGGTTAAGCTTGCAGATCCCCATCTTTAACCGTTTCACAGCGCGTACTTCAGTCAGAAAGGCAAAGATCACTAACGAGAATGCCATTGTTGGCGTGCAATTGGCCCGTAACAATTTAAGTAAGATAATTTATCAGGCAGTTTGGGATGTGCAGGCAGCTAACAAAAAATATCAAAGCACTATGCAAACCTATACAGCCAATAAAGAAGCCTTTAACGTGATACAGCAGCGCTATAACGTCGGTCTGGTTAACTCGCTTGATTATAATACTTCGCTTACCAATTTAAATAAATCGCAGTTTGATATGATCAACGCGCAGTACGAACTGGTATTCAGAAATAAGGTAATTGACTACTATCTCGGAAACCCTATAACCCTATAAATTTATAACCCAAAACAATCATGGGAAAAACTACCAAATATATTCTGTTCGGCGTTGGCGGCCTAATTGTACTGCTGTTTGTACTAAAGGCGGCAGGCATTATCGGTAAACCGCAGCTAACGCAGGTTGCCGTTGAAAAAGCCGAAAGTCGTGATATTAATGAAACCGTATCTGCCAGTGGTAAGATAAAACCGCATATTGCTGTAAAGATTAGTCCCGAAGTATCGGGCGAGGTGGTAGAACTGCCTATCAAGGAAGGTGATGTGGTTAAGAAGGGCCAGCTGCTGTGCCGTATCCGCCCGGATATTTTAAAATCGGGTTACGAGCGTGCCGTTGCATCTTATAATACGCAAAAGGCCAGCGTTGGTAACTCAGCACAAATGCTTAAGCAATCTGAAGCGTCTTTTGCAAATCAACAATCAACCTATAAACGCAGCAAGGAACTTTTTGATAAAAAAGTGTTAACCATAGCCGAATTTGATAAAATCAAGGCCGATTATGAAAGTGCAAAAGCAGCCCTTGAGGCAGCACGCCAAAATGTTATCGGATCGAAATTTGGTTTAGAGCAATCACAGGCATCTGTTAAGGAAGCATCAGATAATCTGGCAAAGACCACTATCTATGCACCGGTTGATGGCGTGGTCTCAAAGCTTTCTATTGAAAAAGGCGAGCGCGTGTTAGGTACCCAGCAGTTTGCCGGTACCGAGATCATGACCATATCTGACCTTACCAAAATGGATGTTAACGTTGATGTGAACGAGAACGACATCAACCGCATTAGCGTAGGTAATAAAGCGCAGATAGAGGTTGATGCTTTCCAGGGAAAAAAATTCGAGGGTGAGGTGATAGAGATCGGCAGCTCGGCCAATGTGGTAGGTACCAATGCAGACCAGGTAACCAACTTTACGGTAAAGGTTAGGATCACTGCGCAATCTTATATGGATATCCTTAAAAAGAACGCGGAGAACCATTCGCCATTCCGCCCGGGGTTAACAGCTACGGTTGATATCAATACAAATCACGTGAAGGCTTTATCTGTACCAATACAATCAGTAACTACCCGCGAGGATAAAAAGAAAGAAAAAGCACCCGTTAAAGAGGGTGACGACGACAAAAAGAAAGCTTCTGAAGCACCGGCCAAAGAATACGTTTTTGTTTTGCAAGGCACTAAAGTGAAACAGGTTGAAGTAAAGACCGGCATACAGGACGATACTTACATACAGATACTCTCCGGCCTTAAAGGCGGCGAAGAAGTTGTATCAGCGCCGTTTGCAGCTATTTCCAAAACGCTAAATGATGGCATGCAGGTAGAGAAGGTTGATAAATCAAAGCTGTTTACCGATACTAAGAAATAAGTCTTTAAGAGATTAAGGATGTAAGGACAAAGGATAAAAGACTTTGTCCTTTTTTTGTATGTTTCTCCACCATGTCATTACGAGCGATAGCGCGGACAACCGACCTTAGGGAGCTCATTGATACAATAACTTAAAATAAAATCATCAATAATCTCGTAGGTAGTACTTCGTTGGGAATGGTAGTAGCTTTATGATCGTTAGTGGATGTACTTTTTCTTTTTCCGCAAAAGAAAAAGTACCAAAAAGAAAACTCGCGACTGCCGCAAAATGCTTTTAAGTTTCTGCTTGAGCAATGCCTGTGCTTACCGCCTTTTGCGAAGGCCGCATGAGTTCGGTTACGTTAAGTTCATTGCTAAGCGGTTAGTAACCCTGTCATGCTGAGGAACGAATCATCTATATTAATGCGCGGTGTATTATAGATTCTTCGCTCTCGCTCAGAATGACAAAAAGGAGTTTCTCGGCAGCAAAAAAGCTTCGGGGCGAAAGCGGGCAGAACAATAGCGGCCTTGTGCGTTGGTAGGGGGCATAGCAATACTTGCCTGAAGCGGGGGCTATAAGCGAACGAAGTGGCGGCAAGATTTTGCAGCCCGTGGTTCTGGCAGCTTGCAGGGCAAAGGCCTTGTGCGGAAAAGAAGCCTCTTTGCTGACTTGATCTTTTGCTTCTTTTGTATCAAGACAAATGAAGTAGCCCTCCGCGGCAATGAGCGGGCTGACGTTGATCAAAGCAAAGGCCTACATTCTATTGTGATTCCTTTGGCTACCTAAAACACTATCAAGAACAACTAATGACGAATGTAAATCCTTTCGGCTTCTCCGTATAATTTCACTAATTTGCGGCACCGGCAAACCGAATGGCCGAGAGGGACATTAATCATATACATGCTTAAGCAAATCAATAAAATTGCTGTTATAGGCGGAGGCAGTTGGGCTACTGCTAACATCAAAATGCTTACCGATAACACCATGCCTAAAGAGGTATCATGGTGGATGCGTAACGCTGAGGCAGCGGACTACATTAAAAACTTTCGTCATAACCCGCATTACCTAAGCTCGGTTGAAATAAAACTTGATGCAGAGAATATAGGAACTGACATCAAACCACTGATCAGTGACGCCGACTTTATATTACTGAATGTACCGGCGGCTTTTTTAAAAGAGGCATTAACGGGCATAACAGCAGAAGATCTGCAGGGCAAAAACATCGTATCGGCCATTAAGGGTATCGTACCCGATGAGAATAAGATCATCGGTGAATTTTTGCATGAAACGTACCAGGTGCCATTTGAAAAAATATTGGTCATCAGTGGTCCCTGCCATGCTGAGGAAGTAGCGCTTGAAAAACTATCATACCTTACCATTGCCTGCCAGGATACAGAGCTTGCTGCTGCATTTGCAGGTATGCTAAGCACGCGGTACATTAAAACCGTTGTGTCTGATGATATCTACGGAACTGAATATGGTGCTGTATTAAAGAACGTTTACGCCATGGCCAGCGGTATATGCCACGGAGTTGGTTATGGCGATAACTTCCAGTCGGTATTGATATCAAATGCCATACGTGAGCTGGAGCGTTTTGTAAACGTTGTACACCCTATTGACAGGGACATTAAAGAATCGGCCTACCTTGGCGACCTGCTGGTTACCGCATACTCGCAGTTTAGCCGCAACCGTACATTTGGTAACATGATAGGTAAGGGATATACGGTTAAGTCGGCGCAGCTGGAGATGAACATGATCGCAGAAGGCTACTATGCAGTAAATTGCCTACACGAGGTGAATAAACAATACAAGGTAGAAATGCCTATATGCGAGGCTGTTTACGCTATTTTGTACAAGAAGGCCTCGCCTGCAATAGAAATGCAAAAATTGGCAGAGAAATTGAGTTGATAGGGTAGTTAATTTAATATCCGATCATGAAAAAACTATTTAAAACAGCCTTGTTTGCTGCTACGTTGTTTGCAGCATCGTCGGCTATGGCACAAACCCACAAAGACACCACCTTTGGCGAAAAGGTTGGTATGACAGCAAAAAAAGGTTGGAAAGCTACCAAAAAAGCCGGTAAAACAGTTGGTAATAAAACTGCGGAGCTTGCTTCAAAAGGCGCTTCGGCTGTTGCTGATAAAAAATACGATGATAAAGTAGGGCCACAAGGACAAACTATTTACATCGATAAGGACTCTAAGTACTACTACGTAAACAAAAAAGGCCATCATGTTTACGTATCTAAAGCACGGTTGAAAAACAAACCGGCAGAAATGTAATAACAATATAAAAGCACCCGTTTAAGCGGGTGCTTTTATTAACTACCTATACCATATTGAAAACTTTTGCACTCGTATTTATACACGTAACCGGCGCAGTACTGGGCATGAGCGCTTGCCATACCAATACAAAAACCGATAAAAGATTGCATGGCACGTGGAAATCTAAAGACGGCGCTATCACCCTTAAAATAACCGATAAGCAATTTACCATGGCAGATGGTGAGGCGCCCATCCCCGAGGATTATTTTATGAAAGCCGATACCATATTCACTTCTTTTGAAGGCAACCAGCCTTACACCAAATTTGTGATCAAGAAACTTGATGACCGTAGCCTTAGCCTGGTTATGCCTGATGATACTGTGGCTGTTGAGTTTAGTAAATAAAAGAAAAGCCCTCCGTTTGTGGCGGAAGGCTTTATGAAAAAACAAAACTAAAACATGATGCCATGCGGTTTTAAACCGCAGGCATACTTAAACTAAACTAAAACCTTTTGCGGCGCTCCGGGCGATCTTCGCGGCGTTTGCCACTAAAATCACGGAAGCCACCACCGCTGTTAGCGCCGGCACCGGCAAAGCTTGTCTCGCGGCGTTCGCCGCCTTCGCGCCTGTCGCCACGGTAACCGCCTTCGCGTTTCTGATAACCACCTTCACGGCGGCCACCACCGCCACCACGGTTGCTGCTGCTAACACCTTCGCCTGATATCTCGATACGTACCGGACGGCCTTTAAAGTCAATGCCTTTAAAGTTGTTCATTACGTTATCTACATCGGCATTAACTACTTCAAAGAAAGAGTAAACACCTTTAACGTCAATTTTACCAACGTTACGGCCGGTTATCTTAGCGTTGTTGCAAATGTAACCCAGCAGATCGCCGCGGTTAAACTCATCAACACTGCCTAAGTTAATAAACAGGCGTGTGTATTCTGAACGCATGCCATCGCGGTTAAAGCGATCGCCTTGAGCTGCGCCTTCTCTGCTGCGGAAATCATCAGCAGGGGCGTTAAGATCCGGTGCATTCTGGTAATATTCTAAGAAGCGGTTAAACTCAAGCGATGCAAATCGTTTAATAATTTCTTCTTTGCTCAGCTCGGCAAACTCATCCATGATACGCGGGATGTATTGCTCTATCTGGCTTTCGTTAACCTCTACATTATGTACTTTGTGTACAAGGGCAAAAAGTTGTTTTTCGCAAACGTCGAAACCAGAAGGTATCTCAGCCTTGATAAACTTTTTACCAATAACACGCTCTATCTGGCGTATCTTACCCAGCTCTTTGCTGTTTACAATAGCGATAGATACACCTGTTTTACCGGCACGTGCAGTACGGCCGCTACGGTGTGTATAGTTCTCTATCTCATCAGGTAACGAATAGTTAATTACGTGTGTAACGTCATTAACATCAATACCACGTGCTGCAACGTCAGTTGCAATTAACAACTGCAGGCTGCGTTCGCGGTAGCGTTTCATTACCTTGTCGCGTTGTTGCTGCGAAAGGTCACCGTGTAAAGAATCGGCGTTGTAACCGTCTTTAATAAGCGCTTCTGCAATTTCCTGGGTCTCAATTTTGGTACGGCAAAAAACGATACCGAAGATCTCAGGGTTATTGTCAACAATGCGTTTAAAGGCAGCGTATTTATCGCGGGCACGTACTACGTAGTACTCATGCTCGATATTAGCGTTACCTGTATTTTTAGTACCCATGGTTAACTCAAAAGGGTTATCCATGTATTTTTTTGCAATTCTTCTTACCTCAGCAGGCATAGTGGCCGAAAACAGCCAGGTCTTTTTCTCGTCGGGAGTGGTTGATAAAATATTGTCAATATCTTCCTGGAAGCCCATGTTGAGCATTTCATCTGCCTCGTCTAAAACAACATACTTAACCTGCGAAAAGTCTATCGCCTTACGGTTAATAATGTCCAGCATACGGCCTGGTGTAGCTACAACGATCTGCACACCGCGACGAATTTGACGCAGCTGATCGCTGATACTTGCACCGCCATAAACGGCAACAACATGTACGTTGTTCATTTTTTTGGCGTAGTTGTTAATGTCGTTCGCGATCTGTAAACAAAGTTCGCGAGTTGGGCATAAAACAAGAGCCTGCGGATGATTTTCTTCGAAATCTAATAGTTCTAATAACGGCAGTCCAAAGGCAGCTGTTTTACCGGTCCCGGTTTGGGCTAATCCGACAAAATCGTTGCTGCCTGTTAACAATACCGGGATTGACTGTTCCTGGATTGGAGTAGGATTTTCAAATCCTAATTCAGAGATGGCATTAACAATATCATGACGGATTCCCAGTTCAATAAATGGGTTGTTCATGAATTAAAATAACGAATCTGGCAACATCGCCAAATCGGGTGCAAAAGTACGTTTAATTTTTTGTAAATCAAATATTGGCCATCAATTTAACAATGATGACAGTAGGATTGCAGTTTTAAAGTGTAAAAAACAGAAAATCAGGCAGATAAATTGCCAAATTTATATCACTTCCAGATTGTGCCCGGTCATATACAGGATAATAATAACGCCGCCTACCAATATACGGTACCAGCCAAATAACCTGAAGCCACGTTTTTCTAAAAAGGTAATAAACGTTTTGATAGCTAATAATGCAACTATAAAAGCTATGATATTGCCCACGGCCAATAGCTTAATTTCTTCGCCGGTAAAGCGGTGCCCTTCCTTGTAAAAATCATACAGTTTTTTGCCGGTTGCGGCAAACATAGTAGGCACGGCTAAAAAGAAAGAGAATTCTGCCGCTGCCTTACGGCTAAGCTTCTGCGCCATACCACCAACAATGGTAGCTGCTGAGCGTGAGGTACCCGGTATCATGGCCAGACACTGGAACAGGCCTATTTTAAACGCAGTTGGGTAACTTATCGCTTTCTCCTCTTTTACATCCGCGTGGTTAAACCATTTATCTACGAACAAGAGGATAATACCGCCGATAAATAATGTGATGCCTACGGTAAGTGCACTTTCTAATAGCGCGTCTATCTTTTTGCTGAAAAGCAAGCCAAATACAGCGGCGGGAATAAACGCTACGATGAGTTTAATATAAAAATCAACCGATTGAAAAAAACGCTTCCAGTATAAAATGATCACCGATAGGATAGCACCTAACTGTATAGCAACGGTAAATAGCTTTACAAAATCATTTGTTGCTATACCCATTACCGATGATGCAATGATCATGTGCCCGGTTGAGGATACCGGTAAAAACTCGGTTAGCCCTTCAATAATAGCAAGGACTATAACGTGTATAATGTTCATTATTTAGCGGCTGGCTTTTTTAGGATAGCATAAAAACCGATGCCGAAGCCGGCTAAAACTACGATGGGCGCTATCACAATTTTGGTAGTGCTGTAAATATCAGTGGTGCCGCTCATTAACACAAAGCCAAAGGCAACCACCGCAATGGCTATGATAAGCCACATGTAGTTGTTTTTACTGAATACAAACTGTGCAGGTATGGTGTTCACAGGCGCTTCGGTGCTTTTTGCTGCTGGTGTTGCAGCTTTACCTGTTGTTTTTGTTTCTCTTAATGCCATCTTTTTAATGAGTGAATGAGTGATGGTGTAAATGAGTGAATAATGACTCAATGACCCAATGATTATCTGTATAGATCGTATATTTTTAAACGTAAAAACTTGTTAACTGCCAGGAACGTACTGAACCCTGAAATGAAAATGCCGATAGCAATTACTCCCAAAAACACAAAGCCAAATTCTACCGGGCTTTGCAGTATCACCAGGTCTGGTATCTGCTGATTGGCAAAGTAAAGCGTACCTACCAGTATCACAATGGCAATTAAAGCGCCCAGTAAACCATGCCATAAACCGTAAAGTAAAAATGGCTTGCGAATAAACCCTTTGGTTGCACCAACCAACTGCATTGATTTGATCAAAAAACGTTGGGAGTAAATAGCCAAGCGGATGGTATTGTTAATAAGCGCCACAGAAAGTATCACAAATATGCCCGCAAAAACTACGATTATTAAACTGATGGAAGTAATGTTAGCGTTCATCTGGTCTACCAGTGACTGCTGATATTTAACCTCTTTAACCAATTTGTTCTTCAGTAGCTCGGCTTTAAATTTATCAATACCTGCATTATTGGCGTAATCGGCCTTTAAGTAAACATCAAGCGATTGCGAAAGCGGGTTGTAACCCAAAAACTTCACAAAATCTTCACCAAGGTCTTTTTGCAGGTTACGCGCAGCAAGTTCTTTACTTACATACTGCGTTTGCTTTACCATGGGGTTGGCATCCAGTTGTTTTTGCAATTGCAGTACATCTGTCTCATGGGCAGAGTCATCCATAAAGATATTCAGCACGATATTCTCCTTTACATAACGCGAAAGGTTATTAGCGTGTACTAATATCAAACCCAGCAGGCCAACCATCAGTAATACCATAGCAATACCAAATACGGTTGATATGTATATGGTTTTGGTTTTCTTCGCCGATGCGCTTGCTTCAAATTCTTCCATGTGCCCTTATAGATATGAGATTTTAGATGTGAGATATGAGACAACCCTAATACCTTACACCCAGTCTTATAGTTTGCGAAATTAACAAACCAGCTATAAAGGTAAAAGTTTATGTTTTATAATTAACAATATTTAACGGTAATGTGAGCTGTAGGGATAGCTTCAGGCTGCCAAAGCTTTGATAAAGTTGTTATGAGACTAAAATGTAGAAGTTCAATCATTGATCTTAACATTCCAAATCTTCTCTGCCTTGCGGCCAACCAGCCAAAATGACAGCGCTAATATGGCGAAGAAAAGCGTTTTGTTGGTGCTTTCCCAAAAATACTCAAAGTACTTGGTGTATATGGAGATAATGAGGAAGGTGATGCCGAATTCGCGGGCTATCACATCTTTCTTTTTTAAACCATAGAGCAGGAACAAACCGGCTACGATGGCTGAGATAATGCCCCAGTAATACAAACTTATTTGTTTGATATGCCACCAGGTATCAAGGCTGCCGTAGTTGCCAAATATGCTTAGTAACCATAACGACATAAACAGGTAAAGCATACCCACTACGTAGGTAAGGTCCCAGAAATGGCTGAACCAGTTTTTATTCCTGAGCAAATGGCAAGCCCCAACCAATAGCAGTCCAAAGGCTACAAAACGCAGCGGGTAATTCATCCCAAGAAAATAAAATGCCCAATTGGTTTGGTAGCCCGTTTCGGTGCCAAACCAACTGCCAAATGATACCAGCGCAAACAGCCATATTAACCTCGATTGCATGCGGTAGGCAAGGAAAGCATAAACGACTACCGAGATCAGAAAAAGCAGAGAATAGTGACCTGAACCATCATCAAAAGTTTTACCCAGGTAAGCAATGCAGCAAGCGGTAAAAAATACCCCCAAAAAAATGGTTCCCTCATTGCTGAAAATCTGTTCGGGATGGCGCCTCTCTCTTTGTCGGCCCAGGTAAAATAAACCCACCGCAGCAACACCGCATATCAGGCTTATTACAATATCGGGCGTATCATAAAGTGTTTTTATCCACTCCAGCACGGCGTTATTTACAAATAACGACCCAATGGCAATGGCACCGCAAAAAAGGGCCACCCAAATGCTATACTTGGCCAGCCGCATCCAGTCGAACCCTTTAACTTCATAAGATTGCCTTAAACGCGCAGCTTGGTCGGCATCCACCAGGTTTTCTTTTTCCCAATGGGCAATGGTGTTATTTAAAAAATCGCTCTCCTGCTTATCAAGGTTTAACCTGGCCATGTAAGTGCTAAAGTAATAAATTATAATTCCCTCCCCAATATCAACCCAAACAGGCATTACAGAACATTCTTTTTAAGAGGGTTAAGCGCGAGCCGTGTTTCATAAAATAACTAAAAACCTTTCGGCAATTTAGTTTGTCGTTATACCTTTGCCGCAGTTATGAAGATCTACCATCATATAAACGATTTTACACGCGTTGAAAATGCCGTGGTTACCATTGGTACGTTTGATGGGGTGCACATTGGGCACCGTAAGATCATAGCACACATCAAAGACCTGGCTAAACGTACAGGCGGCGAAACGGTGATCCTCACTTTTTTCCCGCACCCCAGGATGATATTGCATCCCGAAGACGAAAGCCTTAAACTTATCAATACCATAAATGAGAAGGCTGAATTACTGGAGCAATTAGGTATAGACCATTTGATCATCACACCTTTCTCCCGCGATTTTTCAAATCAAACTGCTGAAGAGTATATCCGTGATATCTTGGTGAACCAGATAGGAACCAAAACAATTGTGATAGGTTACGACCACCGTTTTGGAAAAGACCGCCAGGGTGGTCTGCAAGATCTGTTAAGATTATCTCCCCGCTATGGCTTTGAGGTAGTAGAAATACCTGAGCAGGATATTAACGATGTAGCCATCAGTTCGACACGGATACGTGCGGCCTTGCTGGAGAATGATATCCATATTGCAAACGAGTGCCTGGGGTATCCATTCTTTATCACAGGCAAAGTGATCAAAGGCGACCAATTAGGCCGCCAGCTTGGCTACCCCACAGCAAACCTTTTGATAGAAGAAAGCTACAAGCTGATACCCGATGACGGCATTTTTGCCGTGCGCGTAAATGTGAACCGCAGGCAATACAAAGGCATGGCCTACATTGGTCATCGCCCAACGGTGAACGGCATGAGCCGAAACATTGAGGTTAATATCTTTGATTTTAATGACGATATCTATAACCAGCAATTACGCATGGAATTCCTGCACTTTGTGCGTAGCGATATCAAATTTGCCTCACTTGATGAGCTGGTGGTACAGTTAGGTAAAGATAGGGAAGATGTGCTGGCGCTGATGGTGATTGACGGGCCGCAGTTTGATGCTTAAGAGGCTACACTCTAATGTCATTGCGAGCGATAACGTGGCAATCTCCTCTCTTACAGATAAATGCGACGACATTGCCGCGTCGCTACCGCTACTCGCAATGACATCTTTAAATTCACGCTATTCTTTAGGCTCTTTCAACTCCGTTATCTTCCCAACCAACTCCATTACTTCATACGCGTCTTCGATCCTGAAATTGCCGCTGCGGGTCCGGCGCAAGCGCGACATATAGGCACCATTGTTAAGCGCCTTGCCAAAATCATTTACCAATGAGCGGATATAAGTACCCTTGCTGCAAACTACCCTAAAATCAACCTCGGGTAGTTCAATACGGGTTATCTCAAACTCGTTTATGGTTACGGTACGGGCTTTAAGTTCCACTTCTTCACCCCGGCGGGCTTTTTCATAAAGGCGTTCGCCATCAACCTTTATAGCAGAGTGGGCAGGTGGGTATTGCTGTATCTCGCCCATAAATTGCGCACAGGCTGCGTAGATCTGTTCGTGGGTAATGTGATCAACTTCAAACAGCTTTTCAGGTTCGCTTTCCAGGTCGTAAGTTGGTGTTGTTGACCCCAGCACCATGGTGCCGGTGTATTCTTTTTCCTCTGCCTGGAAGGTATCAATCTGCTTGGTCATTTTACCTGTGCAGATAATGAGCAGGCCGGTAGCCAGCGGATCTAAAGTGCCGGCATGGCCAACCTTTAGTTTTAGTGGTTTGAACGAATTACGGATTTTGCCTACCACGTCAAAGCTGGTCCACTTGTAGGGCTTGTTTACCAGCAGCAATTTCCCGTCGGCAAAATTTTGTATAGAGTTGAACATTATGTAACAAATAGCCTGCTTAAAACAGGCTTAATTAGCCGGCAAAAGTACCGAATTTTAAACTTAGATTAGTATCACACTCAAATACCCACAATCACAATGAAAAGAATTGCCTTACTGATGTTCATGGTGCTATCAATGTTGAGCACAGCCGCTATCCGGGCGCAGGATATTCGCAAAATGATGGATACTACAAAGTATGGCCGCAACCCTGCTGTTGGTAAATATGCTAACATACGCGGTATCAAAATGTATTACGAAGTTTATGGTAAAGGTGAACCATTGCTCATCATCCATGGTAACGGTGGTTCTATCAACAACTTCCTGTTTCAGATACCATATTTTGCCAAAAAATACCAGGTAATACTGGCAGATAGCCGTGCCCAGGGCAAAACCGTTGATAGTGCGGACTCATTAAGTTACGAGATGATCACAGATGACCTAAACGGATTGCTCGAACATTTAAAGATCAAAAATGCCAATGTAATAGGCTGGAGCGATGGCGGCATTGAAGGTCTTTTATTAGCCATGCGCCATCCGGATAAAGTAAACAAACTGGCTGTTACGGGTGCTAATCTTCGCCCTGATACTACGGCTGTTGATCCGTTTGTGCAGAAAATGGTTTTGGCAGAAAATATAAAAGGAGCCGATTCATTAAAGAAGATGAAGAACCCGCCGGCTGAAATGAAGAACCAACTAAAGCTGATGCACCTGCTATCGTACGAACCGAACATTAAAACTGCGGATCTGAAAAAGATAAGCTGCCCTGTTTTAGTTATTGGCGGCGACCATGATGTGATCACCACACGCCATACTTTAGAAATATTTGAGAACATCCCGAAGGCTTACCTGTGGATATTGCCAAACTCGGGCCACTCTACACCAATATTTTACAGGGACATGTTTAACCAGGTGGTTAGCGACTTTTTTGCAAAGCCCTACCGGTCGATTGAGAAAACGGCCAGGTTCAATTAAAGCAATTTATGTAGAGATGCATGTAATGCGTCTCTTTTTGTTTAGCGTAACCTGTCGGCAGATTTTACCAGTTTCTCGTCGCGCTGAACGGCTTTAGCGGCAAATATCAACAGGATAATGCTGAGCGAGGTAAGAAACAATCCTATGCCCATATTACGGTATTCCAGGGTGATAGGTCCAACTACTTTCTTAACGGTTTGGGCCATCCAGAAGCTGTAACCTATCAGTACCAGGATGGTGCTATAGATCAACGCGATCTGTTGTTTACGATTCCTGTAAAGGAAGATGATCACCAGAGGTATCAACCCTACAATTGCAGTCAACACAGTAAGCGCCACAAAAGACTGAACTGGTTTATCTGCGCCGTTAACGTTTTCAGTAACGCCGGTTACCGTAACATCAATCAGTTTGCCATCCACAAATAAACCATGGGCTAATGGGAAAATAAACAGCGCAAAAATTACCAGTGAAGCGAATAACAGGTATATGGATTGGATACGTTGTAACATGTTTGATTTTTAAAGGTGCTCAAAGATAGAACGGTAAATCGTAATTCTAAAATGGTAATGCTAACTTTGCCATGTGGCAAACCTCCAACGCTATTTTATTGAATTAAGTTACGATGGCACTAATTACCACGGCTGGCAGGTACAACCTAATGCCATAACCGTGCAGGAGTTGTTAAACAAGGCTTTAAGCACCTTGCTGCGCCAGCCCATAGAAACCGTCGGCTGTGGCCGTACGGATACCGGCGTACACGCCACACAGTATTTTGCGCATTTTGAAGCCCCACAGCCCCCTGAAGGGGCAGCCGAAGACGCACTTCCAAAATTCCCCCTTCAGGGGGTTAGGGGGTTAAACGCCCTGCTCCCTTATGACATAGCTGTTAGCAGGATATTTCCTGTGAGCGATGAAATGCACGCCCGTTTCAGCGCTACGCAACGTGCTTATGAGTACCACATACATTTTCAGAAAGATCCGTTCCTGCACAACTGGTCGTGGTTGCAGCGTGACATGCCCAACTTGGATTTGATGAACCATGCGGCCGCAATTATCATGGAATACTCAGATTTTAGTTGTTTCAGCAAAAGCAACACACAGGTATTCACCAATAATTGTAAAATTGTAAATGCCCATTGGGAACAAACGCCCAATGGTATTGTATTTAAAATTGCCGCCGACCGTTTTTTGCGAAATATGGTGCGGGCTATAGTAGGCACACTGATGATGGTTGGCCGCGGTGATATAGCACCCGAAGAAGTGCGCAATATTATTGAAAGCAAAAACCGCAGCAACGCTGGCACCAGTGTACCCGCCTGCGGCTTGTATTTAACAGAAGTGAAGTATTAAGCCCCCCAGCCCCTTAAAGGGGGAGTAGAATATAAAAATGGCGAAACAGGATAAAGAGAGCAAATCAAAAATTCCCCCTTCAGTGGGCGGAGGGGGAACCGTTACCGGTAAGGCCTTTGATTGGAAGTTGCTTAAGCGCGTTATGCACTACGTTGCGCCTTACAACCGGGTGTTTGTGATCGCCACTATCCTTACTATCTTTTTGGCGGGTGTAGCTTTGCTACAACCTATCCTGATACAGATAACCCTGGATAAATATATTTTAGGTAACGACTATAACGGCCTTGTTTTTATGATAGGCCTTATGCTGGTACAACTGGTGGTACAAACCATTGCCCAGTATTATCAAACCTACTCTACCAACGCCTTAGGTCAATCCGTTATCCGCGACCTGCGTAAGGATGTTTTCAACCACATCACCAGCTTGCGTTTACGATATTTTGACCGTACGCCTATCGGTATGCTCATCACCCGCACAGTATCAGACCTGGAAACCATTGCTGATATTTTTTCGGAAGGGTTAATATCCATTATGGGCGATCTGTTATTGGTTGTTGCCGTTATTGGGTACATGCTGTGGCAGGATTGGAAACTGGCTTTGATCACGTTGATCCCGATGCCTTTCCTGTTTGCATCAACCTATGTATTTAAAGAGGCTATTAAATCATCGTTCCAGGAAGTACGTACACAGGTGGCGCAACTGAACACTTTTTTGGCCGAGCATATCAGCGGTATCAGCATCATCCAATACTTTGCCCGGGAGGAGCAGGAGATGCGCAAATTTGTAGATGTAAATAAAAAATACCGCGATGCCAACATCCGCTCAAACTGGTATTATTCTATATTTTTTCCGGTTGTGGAGATACTGTTTGCTGTTTGTATAGCCTTGCTGGTTTGGTACGGCTGTAAGCGTATATTAAACGACCAGCAAATGCACACCCTTTCGGCCTCGCCGAATGGCATTACGCCAGGTGTAATAACCGGGTTCATTGTGCTGCTGAACATGCTTTTCCGCCCTATACGCCAACTGGCAGATAAATTTAACACTCTGCAAATGGGGATGGTAGGTGCCGACCGTATCTTTAAGGTTTTGGATACCGACGATGTTGCACCTGACGAAGGTAAACTTGCCCCATCAGTTTTGCAGGGCGACATCCATTTCAACAACGTTTGGTTTGCTTATAACGATGAAAATTGGGTGCTTAAAGATATCAGCTTCCACGTTAAGCCCGGCGAAACCCTGGCTTTGGTAGGGGCAACAGGTGCCGGCAAATCATCTACTATAAATATCCTTAACCGTTTTTACGATATCGGCAGGGGAGATGTGAAGGTAGATGGGCACGACATCCGCGATTATAAGGTTGATTACCTCCGTTCAAAAATTGCCACCGTTATTCAGGATGTTTTCCTGTTTACCGATACCATTGGCAACAATATCAGTCTCAACCGCGAAGACATTACCCGCGAACAGATCATTGCAGCTGCAAAAGACGTTGGTGCACATGATTTTATTGAGCGATTACCCGGCGGTTATGATTACAATGTGATGGAACGTGGCTCCACGCTTTCGGCAGGGCAAGCGCAACTAATATCATTTATACGGGCCCTGGTCTATAACCCGGCAATATTGGTATTGGACGAGGCCACCTCATCAGTAGATACTGAGACTGAGATCCTGATCCAGAACGCCATCAATAAACTGATGCAGGGACGTACGGCCATTGTTATTGCGCATAGGCTATCTACCATCCAAAACGCTGATAAGATCATCGTGCTTGACCATGGTGAGATAAAGGAAATGGGTACCCACCAGCAACTGTTGCGTATAGAGGGTGGTTATTACCGTAAATTGTACGATCTGCAATTTAACTCGGCGGGTATAGCCAAAAGTGTTTGAGTTTCTACTCAAAACGCCATGTCATTTCGAGCGAACAGAAGGGTGGGGATGTAAAAAGGGGTGACGAGAAATCTTCTACGCGCGATAGTTCCAGTGCAGAAGATTTCTCCTCGTTCGAAATGACATTTTTATTTTCCTACTTCGATTCCAATCTCCGCTCATTATCATCTGATGCATCAGGTTGATCTTTTGACGGGGGATTCTTGATCGGATCAACAGGTTGTTCCTCACGTTCTGCTTTTTTAGCAATGTTTTCCTGCTCGGGCTGGTCGGCATTGTATTGTTCGTCTTCCTTACGCACTACACTTTCGTTACCGTTATCATTTGGGCGTTTGGTTGGCGTATCAGAAGGAGATGGTTTATCGTGGTTGTTTGCTGGTGTTGTCATGTAAAGGTAACACAGCAAAAACGAAAAGGTTGTTTTGCAGCAAGCTATTCGCCGGGATACTTCAATCCTACCTGCCGCCTCGCTTCATCTATCATGGCGATCATTTGCCTCGACATCTCATGGCTAACGATAGGGCTTTGGGTTTCGCCTTGCCTGATAAGTTCACAAAAATGCGCTATTTCATAATTCAATCCGCCTGCGGTAAAAGGTTCATTAAGCTCTACCAACCGGCCGTCAAGATAATCAATGGTCGCTTTGGCAGGGTTCCACCAGTTTTTATGGATAGTGATATTGCCCAGGGTTCCGCAGATCAGGGCATCGCCTTTTCCATGAAGATCAAAGCCGCTGTAAAGTTGCGCATATCCTCCGTTTTGATGTATGGTTTGGAAAACGCTGAACATATCCAGTTCCGTACCATTAAAACGCCCCATCGCCTGTACATTTTCAGTTTTTCCTAACCAGTCGATGGCCAGGAAAGCCTCATAAATGCCGATCTGCATCAGGCTTCCGCCTATCAGCTCATAGCTAAAGTTAGGATCGTTTGGATCGATATCTGCCACCGATGAACCTGCCCGCACATATCCTATTTTCCCTATAGGGTTGTTCAGGAGATGCTTCTTTAGCTTTTGGTAAAGCGGGTAAAAAGGCGGTTTCATTCCTTCCATAAAAAGCAAGCCTGTTTCTCTCGCGACCGCCAGCACTTCATCAAGCTGATTTAAATTTATGGTGGCAGGCTTCTCACAAAGTACATGCTTGCCTGCACGGAAAGCTGCAATGCTGTAAGCCGCATGACTATCCGGCAACGTAGCGATATAAACTGCATCGATATCGCTTGTAAGCAAAGCCTCGGCACTGCCAAAAGGCATGCCCCCCTGCTCAGTAACAAAAGCCGCAACACTCTCTGGCCGGCGCGAATAAACGGCAGCAAGCTCGGCATCAGAAACCACTTTTATACCTTCCGCAAAACGCTGCGCAATGCGCCCGCAACCTATTATACCGAACTTCGTCATTTAGTCAAAAGTAAAAATTCAAAATTAAAAAAGCCTCAGCTGAGTTAACTGAGGCTTTTGACTTATTACTTTTGAATTTTGACTTACTATTGATATTGTATGTATAGCGGATATGGGCTATAGCGCGACAATACCTCCTGCGGCGTTAGCATGTGGTGCGGTGCCTTTTTAATATCGTTTTTGTAGAATAATTTAAAGCCTGTAAATTGTACCGGCTCCTGGTTGATAAAGTAACGGTACGTACCCGTTTTAAGATCAGGCTCGCCCCAACCGTCCATGTCCATTACAACCTGTACTTCCGGGCGTAATTTGATGTTTTTGTAGTTGGTCACCATTTTGCGGGTAAAGCGGTGCACAATTAATATTTTCGGCGGAAGCCCATTCTTTTTAACAATATTGGCCAGATAGCCCGATACATAATTGATATCATCTGCATCATAAGTGCCTATCTTTTTTCCCGGCTTGGTTCCGTCTTTCATCGAGAACTCAGGGTCCATACCAAAGTGTACTTGCGGCATTTTAAGGTATTGCTCAAATAAAGGTAATTCGGCACGGATATTTGATAAAGCTACCTGCACATCCAGGAACACAATAGCATGTGCTTTTTTAGCCAATACCAATACACTGTCTATTTGCTTAAATGGCATGCGGTAACGGTATTTACCATCTTTACCGCCATCGCCCTGCGCAACAACTGCAATGTAATGTAACGCAGGCTGTACCGGTGTTTTAGGATCTGCTTTTTCCCAGGCTTTAACTTCGCCTTTTAGCTTGGCAAGCATTTCATTAGGGGGCAATTCGCCAAGGATCCCCATCTTTTTAGAGTATAAGTTACCATAGAAAGCAACAATACGCTTAAACGGCAGTATAGCGCCACCTAATGGGTATGGGGTGCCTTTTACCGGCCAGCGGCCACTGGTATCATTGTGTGCGTTAAATTTTAGTAACGAATCGTATTTAGCTTTATCAATAGGCGGGTAGCTCGATTTTACAACACTTAGCGTGTCCGGAGAGTCGCCGGCTGCTTTTGCTTTCTTAGAAGTATCAGAGGCGGTGCCGCCTTTTTTATCTGTACCGCTGTTACCGCAGCTACTGAGAATGGCCAATGACAGGGTTAGTGCGAGGCCTGTAAATAGAACGTTTTTGAATTTCATAAAAGGTAGTTGCGAACGCAAGTTGTTTAAGTGTTTAGTATTGTTTGAGTTTTACCAATGTAAAGATAGAAATAGCAGCCTTATGAGGCCTTATTTTTAAAAAATTTTCCAAACACCCCCAGTGGCAGCTTAGGGCCCGCTGTTGCTTGTAAGTATAGTTCACCAATCTCCAGGTTCTCTACTTTTGGGAATGCGCTCTTAATTAGGTTCTCTATAATGACTGATGAAAAACCAAGCGAGTAGGTGTTAAGGATAAGAAAGTGCTCTTCGGGATCTAACAAGCTAATCACGTCGGTCATCATCTCGTTGATGTTGTCTTCCAGTTTCCATTTTTCCCCGTTGGGGCCATTGCCGTAAGCCGGCGGATCAAGGATAATGCCGTTATAAGTTTTGCCGCGTTTTGCCTCGCGTTTAACAAATTTAAGGGCGTCCTCAACCATCCATCTGATGTCTTTGATACCTGATAGTTCCTGGTTTTCGTTAGCCCAGGTAACCACTTGTTTTATCGAGTCGACGTGTGTGGTATCGGCACCGGCAGCTCTCGCAATAAGCGATGCGCCACCTGTATATGCAAAAAGGTTAAGCACCCTTGGGTTTGGTGTTTTAAACCTTTTGATGTTATCAGAAATATAATCCCAGTTAACGGCTTGCTCCGGAAAAATACCAACGTGCTTAAATGAGGTTAAACCAAGCCTGAATTTGATAGCAACATCATCATTTTTGTACTCGATATGCCAGCGATCGGGCACCTGGGGAGACTTTTTTACCCAGTCGCCCGCGGTTGCACTGCGGCCTTTAAACCGTATGTGATGCAGTTTTTGCCATTCGCTTTGGTTAAGGGCTTTGCTCCATACGGCCTGGGGCTCGGGGCGTATCAATATCAGGTTCCCAAACCGCTCCAGTTTTTCAAAGTCGCCGCAATCTATTAGCTCGTAATCTTTCCAATGGGCTGGGGTGAGGAGGTTGATCATTTTTAAAGTATCAAGTAATTAGTATCAAGTATGAAGATACTTGCAAAGCGCAAAACTACAAATTTGAAGCGACTTAAGTCTTGTGACTTGATACTTGGTACTATTTACTAACTACAACTTATCCTTAGCCGCCTGCATAAATTTGCTGGCAAATACAAAGTCGTTAAGTTCCTGGTTATCGGTGTGGGCTATCTCTTTATTTGAACCTTCCCACCATTTTTGGCCCTGGTGCAGGAATATGATATGATCGCCGATACCCATCACCGAGTTCATATCGTGGGTAACCACAACGGTGGTCATCTTGTATTCTATGGTCAGTTCGGCAATTAATTCATCAATTAATATAGATGTCTTTGGGTCGAGGCCGGAGTTTGGCTCATCCACAAAAAGGTATTTGGGTTCCATTGATATGGCACGTGCAATACCAACGCGTTTTTTCATACCGCCGGATAGCTCTGCCGGGTACAATTTGTTACGCCCTTTAAGGTTAACACGCTCTAAACAGAAATTGGCACGATCGCGTTTCTCGGATACAGACTGGTTGGTAAATAAGTTAAGCGGGAACATGATGTTCTCTTCTACCGTCATGCTATCGAATAAAGCCGAGTTCTGGAACAACATGCCTATTTGTGTACGTATAGGCACGCGTTGCTCAAAATCCATTTCGGTAAAGTTCTCACCATCAAAAAATACCTTCCCTTTTGTTGGTTCGTGCAGGCCCACAATACATTTAAGCATGGTTGTTTTACCCGAGCCTGATCCACCGATGATCAAATTATTTTTACCTGTTTGAAAGGTTGCTGAAATGCCTTTTAGTACCTCGTTTTCACCAAAGGTTTTAACAATATCCTTAACTTCGATCATAGCATTAAACGGGTTATAACAAGGTCGGCAAATAAGATCATCACACAGCTGTAAACCACACCTCTCGTAGCCGACTGGCCTACTTCAAGCGCACCGCCTGAAGTATAAAAGCCCTGGTAAGAACAAATTGATGCTATCAAAAATCCGAATACGAAAGCCTTAACCAATGCTACCCGGATGGTTAAACCATCAAAGCCATCAACCACGCCTGCAACATAGTCTGAAGGTGTTATTTCGCTTCCGGCCATACAGGCTATGTAACCGCCTGTGATACCAAGGCAAATGGATACGATAACCAAAATAGGTACCATAGTAATGCCTGCAATAATTTTAGGAGAGATGAGGTATCCCGGTGCATTAACACCCATTATTTCCAGGGCATCTATCTGCTCGGTTACCCGCATGGTACCGATCTGAGAAGCGAAATTTGACCCTACACGGCCAGCCAGTACCAATGATGATATGGTTGGACTAAACTCAAGGATGTTTGAGTCGCGGGAGATCTTACCGGCAATACTTAGCGGCACCAATGGGCTGGCCAGCTGAAAGGCCACCTGTATAGTAGTAGCCGCACCAATAAATATTGAAATGATGGCAATGATACCTAACGAGCCTATGCCCACAGACACCATCTCGCGCATTATCTCTGCCCAGTATACTTTAAACTTCTCGGGACGTTTAAAACTTAAACGAAGGAGCAGTATATATTTTCCAAAACTTGTGAACATAGATAGGGTAAAAATCTGCTAAAAATACATTTTTTAATTTAAGCTGCATACCTGCCGGTATTTGCCTTAATTTAAACTTTAAATAAAAACACATGAAAAACGCACTAATAACCGGTGCCACCAAAGGCATAGGCCGGGCGGTATCTATTGCTTTTGCTAAACAAGGAATAAACCTCTCAATTTGTTCTCGAAACCAGCAAGAATTGTTAGATTTTAAAGTTGAGTTACAAAATATTAACCCCGTTATACAGGTTTACACTACTCTTGCCGACTGCAGTAAGCACGATGAGCTAAAAAAATTTGCCGAATTCACCGAGAAAAACATGGCCTTCGTCGACATTCTTGTGAATAATGTTGGTATGTACAAGCATGTTTCCATACTAAATGATAGTGATGACAGCTTCCAGAAACAGATAGATACCAACCTGATGCCTGCCTATGAACTGTACCGTTTCTTCGGTAAACGGATGGTTTCTGTCGGTAAAGGGCATATCTTCAATATATGCTCGGTAGCATCGCTAAACCCCATAGCAGTGGCGGGTATGTACAGTGTAACCAAATACGCTTTGCTTGGTCTTAATAAGGTAATGAGGCTCGAAATGCAGGAGCATGGTGTTAAAGTCACCGCAGTGATCCCGGGCTCAACATTAACAGATTCGTGGAAGGGTGTTGAAGTTGAAGCAAACACCATGATACTTCCCGAGGATGTGGCATCGGCAATAATAAACGTACTTGGTATGAGCGCCGGCGCCAATGTTGACGAAGTGATCATCAGACCTGCACCGGGCCAGATATAAACACTACTTAACAACTAAATAAAATGGAAAAGAAACTGTATCGCGACGAACAACACAAATCAATTGGTGGGGTTTGCGCAGGCCTGGCAGAGTACTTTAATGTAGATGTATCTATTGTAAGATTAGTATTTGTTTTGGCCCTGGTATTAAAAGGTGTAGGCCTTATTCCCTACATTATCTTATGGATAGTGCTGCCAAAAAAACCAATTGGCTACCGCGATCCGTTTAAGCACGGTGTAAACCCAATGCCCGGTTACGATAGCCGATACAGCCAGCCATATGGCGATATTAAGGTAGATTATACAGTGCCTCCGGTTGACCAGGCAGGCCATCCCTTTGCCTATCCGCCGCAAAAGAAAAGCAATATGGGTATGATATTCGGTGCCATATTGATAGTTTTGGGCAGTTTATTTTTAATTGATAACCTTGATTTTATCCCTGATTTTGATTTTGATCTGCTTTGGCCAATTGCATTGGTAATAGCTGGTTTAGCGGTTATATTCAGCGGAAAAAAGAAACCCTGGGAACACCCAGAAGCTTTTCAGCAGGAAAAAAAGGAAGCAGATTTTAGTACAGCTGCACCACAAACTGATACCGATAATAACAAACACGAAGACAATAACACCTCAACTTTATAAGCCATGAGAAGCGATAAATTGGTACCGGGCCTTATCCTGGTAGGCATAGGAGTCATATTCCTTTTAGATAACTTTAACATTATAGATTTTCATTGGGGTAACCTTTGGCACCTTTGGCCAATATTCCTGATAATGGCCGGCGTTAACCTGGTTTTAGCCAACAATAAAGCAGTTTGGGCAAGTGCCATTAAGATAGGTGTTGTTATACTGGGTTTTGCACTGCTTATCTTTGGCCATTTCAAAAACCCGTGGTTCTCGCCGTTTGACAGGCACTGGCGCCTTAGTGAAAAAGGCTGGAACCATCGTGATAAAGATTTTGACATGGATGATGACAGTGATGACAACGACAACGACAATGATACCACAAGCCATTCGATCACCAAGGTTAACGGCAGCAGCAACTATGTAGAATCATTTAAACCCGGCACAGCAGAAGCCAGGCTCGAGGTTAACGGTGGCGGTACAGAATATATTTTAAAAGATACTACCTCACAATTATTTGAGGCTAATACAAAAGAGTTCTTTAATCGCTTTGTGTACAGCCATACCATGGAAGGTAGCATGCCAGTTGTTCAGCTACGCATGAAAGACAAAAAGGGCAACATCCAATGGGATAGCGATAATACTAATGCTGCTACTATGAAGTTAAACGCCAAGCCGGTTTGGAATATCAATGTAAAAGCTGGTGCAACCAAAGTTGATTTTGACCTTTCAAAATTCCGTGTTCGTAACCTTAATGTTAATGGTGGTGCCGGCTCTTTTGAAGTGAAAATGGGCATGCCTGTTAGTGCAACCCGCATAGAGGTAGCAACAGGTGTTTCTGAAGTAGATATTAAAGTACCTGAAGGTGCAGCAGTGCAGATCAAAACCAGCACAGGCTTATCTTCTGATAGTTTCCCGGGCTTTACCGACAAAGGTAACAGCACCTATGAAACTCCGAACTTTGACAGCGCAGCCAACAAAATGTTCATCGTGATGAAAGGTGGCCTGTCTGATTTTAAAGTGAGTCGTTATTAATTACAGTTTTCTTAAAAAGCGCCCCTGCCGTGTTGGTGGGGACGCTTTTGTTTTTGCAGGTGGCATAGTTGACTCACCCGGTCTTCGCTACGCTGGACCACCCTCTCTTCGCTGCGCGAAAAGAGGGTGAAATACTAAATCACTTACCCTCATTACGCTTGCGTGGATGGGGTCGACGAGCCGCCGCATGGCGGAGATGTCGGGGTGAGTAAACTATGCGCGCGATTATCAATCGGCTCTCTTTTTAATTACTTTTACTTCCAATGCAAACCGGCAACTCTTTTCCTGATCCGTCAGAAGCTGATAATTACATCCTGGTTATAGATGGTAAACCGCAAGGTCCGTTTACCATTGCCGAATTACGCCAACATAACATTAAGCCAGGCGATTTTGTAAAAACCGATGCAATGATCGATTACAAAGAGGCGCACGAGATCCCGGCTTTAAGAGAACTGTTAGGTTTTCAACGCCGCCCTTTAACCATGCAATACTTCGGTAGCTTTGATCAACGCGCCATTGCAGCGGTTGTGGATTGGCTGCTGGTGTTTGCCGTTTTTGTGCTTGCAGCTTTTGTAGTGATGCTGATGCTCTACATCTTTATCCCGGGTGAGGATAATAAGATGCTGCGTATGGGTATTATTATGGGTATCGTATCACTAACACCTGTTGCTAAATTCTTTTACAACGTTAAGTTGGAGAGTGGCCCAAAGCAGGGTACTATAGGCAAACAGCTCTTACGAATCCGAGTGTGCGATGTTTATGGCGACAGGCTTACCACCTCAAAAGCCCTTACCCGTAATGCAGCCAAGATCATTTCTACAGCCATATTTTTCATCGGTTATCTGCTGTGTTTCTTTAATTCCAAACAACAGTGCCTGCATGATATGATAGCAGATACGCTAACTATAAGAGATAGGCTGGACGAGTAGACACCCATCCCCCAAAAGGAGAGCAGAGATAATTTTCAAGTTGTCATTGCAAGCGTAGCGTGGCAATCTCCTCGCATGCATATCAAAGGCCATGAGATTGCCGCGTCATCCCGATAGCCATCGTGACTTCTCGCAATAACAGGGTTTTAATGCTTACAAACTTACACTCACCCCAAAAAAGTAATTACGCAATGGTGCAGGATTAAAGTAGCGGTTACCAACAGCGTTAAGATCATTACCCAGGCTGTAGCGCTGGTTTAGAAGATTATCGGCGCCTGCGTAAAGCTCAAGTTTGGTCTTACTGCTCACTTTTGTTTGCCACGATGCTTTGGCTTGCAGCAGGTGATACTTTGCTGCATAAACAGTATTGGCATCGTTAAGTGGTATGGATGAAGTATAATTATGCTGCACAAAGGCAGATAATCCTAAAGGCATATTGAGCAACAAGGATGAAACGATCACCTCGCGTGGTACGCCCGTTAAACGATTGCCCGAGTAACTGGCGCCTGCCACATTATAATCCCTGAATTTAAAGCGGCTGATAGATACACCTGTATTAAACTGCAGGCCGCGTACAAAATGATCGTTGTTACGTTTGATGAGCCAATCCGTAAAAGCCAGTTCGAAGCCGGGCTGGTTAGTGCCGCCAGCATTAAGATAATACTCCGTTTCGTTTGGATTTAACTGGCGCACAATAGAACCATTGAGGCGATAGTAAAACACGGAAGCATCTAACAGCATGCTTTCATCGCGGTTACGCAATCTGAAGCCGGTCTCATAATTCCAGCCTATCTGTGCTTGCAAAGCGGTATTGATGATATTATCAGTGGGGCGTACTTCAGCCGTGGTTGGTGTAGAGTAGCCCCTGCTTACTGATGCCCGCCATATAAAATCAGTTGTAACCTGGTAAGATAGCGCCAACCTTGGCATTAGCACGGCATCAAAATCCCTGGTATTTGTGCTGGTTTCGTTAAGTGGCTGCACGTTACGGAATTTATAGCCGTAATAATTTAAGCTTACTGCGGCTTCGGCATGCAGTCGTTTAAAAATATCTGCGGCAAAGCGCGTAAAAAAGAAATGCTGACCGGTGTTGATGCGATCAATCTTCTGGATGTTCCCTTTCTCTCCGGCATTGTTATCATAGTTACTGATGAGCGAGTTGGTTTGCTGCCATTCGGTGCCCAAGTTCAGTTTCCAGTCAAAGTTTTCTTTGGGGATAGCTGCAAGGGTAAAATAGCTTCGTAGTCCGTAGGTATTCTCATCGCGCTGCTCATAATTGGTGATGAAAGGATTCGCAAAATCAACATGGCTACCATAAACTGCCAAAACGTTGCTAACACGATCACTTAAAAGGGCATCATTAACAAGGCCACCCAAAAACATTTTTGTATCAATGCCTATCTTTTGCTGAATTGCGCCGGGCAACGTAGCCGTAGGCAACCTGGCCGAGCGTGGGTCTGCCTGCATCTGGGCAAGGGTTAAGCCGCCGGGCGTCTGGTAGTTAAGATCGGAATATAAGGCTATGGCCCTCAACTCGCTATTTTCCGCATATTTGTAAGTGTCACCAGCTTGCAGGTACAAACGGTGCATACGGCTGTTTTGCCTGTAACCATCATAAGTTTGGTAAGATTGATTTAGGCTGAACCTGTTATTGCCGCTTTGCTTTTGAAGCGATATTTTTTGGTGGAATAAGCCATACGAGCCACCATTGATGCCCGCATTTAAATAGGTGCCATCAACTTTACTTACCGGACTCAGCAAAACCACACCGCCGGAGTTGGCACCAAATAAACTGCCATCAGGCCCTTTCAAAATCTCTATATGCCGTATGTTGCCGATGTCTATTACATTAAGGTAAGTATTGCCACCCGCATCAGTTAGCGGTATCTCATCAAAATAGATCTTGACGTCGCGCACCCCAAAAGGCGAGCGCAGCAAACTACCGCGGATACTTAGGCGATAACTCCCGGGCGAGCGCTCCTCTGCACGCACCCCGGGTACAGTGTTTAATGCAGTAACAAATGAGTTATCGGGCTGTACCCTTAATTGTGCTGCCCCAAGCACACTTACTGATGCCGGTACGGTGATAGCAGGTTGTTCCGTTAGGTAAGCCCGAACGGTAACAGGGGTCAAATGCCTCAGCGTATCATTTTGCTTAGCCTTGCCGTTTTGTGCACTTGCAGCAATGGAAAACATAAAACAAAAAATAGGGCCGAGGTAAAAGTTCTTCATGTTGGGCGCTAAGCTAACAAAATAGCCCCTCAGATATGCAGGGGCTACGTTAAAGCTTTTCTAATTTTTTTTATTTCGATTTGCTTACACGCCAAACCTTATTACTGGCATCATCTGCTACCAGTAGCGATCCGTCTTTAGTAACAGCCACGCCAACCGGGCGGCCATAAACCTCATTTTTATCGGCATTAGCTACAAAACCCGTCAGGAAGTCTTCCGGCTTGCCGCTTATTTTCCCGTTAGCAAATGGAACAAACAATACTTTATAGCCCGATAGCACCGAACGGTTCCAGGAACCATGCTGGCCAATAAAGGCACCATCTTTATACTTAGCCGGGAATTGCGCCGCATTATAAAATACTAATCCTAATGATGCAGTGTGTGACCCTAATGACAGATCGGGAACGATGGTTTTTTTTACCATATCCGGGCGTTTGACCTCCGGCCGAGGGTCTTCGTGCTGGCCGAAGTAAGCCCATGGCCAGCCGTAAAATCCGCCCTCTTTAACACTGGTAAAATAATCGGGCACCAGTTCGTCGCCCAGGTTATCGCGCTCGTTCACTACGGTGTAAAGCGTTCCGCTTCCTGGCTGTATATCCATACCGGCAGGGTTGCGCAAACCGCTTGCATACACACGCTCGCCGCTGCCATCCGGGTTTATTTCTAAGATATTTGCCCGGCGTTTTTCCACATCCATACCGTGCTCGGCAATGTTGGTGCCTGATCCTACCGCAATAAATATTTTGTTTCCATCCGCGTTAGCGCGCAGGTTGCGTGTCCAGTGGTTGTTATATCCTCCGGCAGGCAATGATAATATCATTTTACCGGGCGTAGTGATCTTGTCCTGCCCCGGTTTATAATCGTACTTCCAAAGTCCATCGGTGTTGGCTACGTAAAATGCATTGCCAATTACCAGCATGCCATAAGGCTGATTGAGGTTAGATAGAAATACCTGCCTGAAATCAATTTTACCGTCACCATCCGTATCGCGTAGTAAAGTGATACGGTTGGCGCTCTTACCTAAGTTTTGTGATTGGGCAACGCCTAAAACCTTTGCGCCTAATTTTTTAACGCCCCGCGCTTCAGTGTTGGCTTCAGAAATAAAAATATCACCGTTAGGAGCTATATAAATATTGCGTGGGTTCTTTAAGGTATCTGCAAACAAACTTACCGTGAAACCTGCAGGTGCTGACGGCATTTTACCCGCCGGCCAACCGATTACTTTGCAATAATTTTTTACCGCTTTGGTCTCATAAGGCGCAGGCAATTTAACCTCCTGTTGCGTGGTGGCAACACTATCCGCCTTTGCTGGGTAGGGCTTTTTTTGCTCACAGGCAGTAAGTAATAAAACAAAAGCGGCTGCAAGGGTAAAATGGTTGTTCATGGTAGACTTTTAGTTAAATAAATAACTTACAGATTAATACTTTGTTTGCCACTTAGCTTTAATGAGTAATTGATTGCCGGTGAGCAGTTTGCGAATACGGTAATGTAAAGGTATATTTGATTAAACCCTGCCCGGGTTGCACCAATGCGAACCTTTTACAAACTGACGCTAATAGCGTTAACTACTGTATTTACTTTTAAAGTAAAAGCACAGGTGAGCCTTGGCAACCCCGTGGTGCCGGAAGATTTTGGGCATGGTACCAATTACTCCCCCGTTGGTCAGCCGTTACCGGCAGACCGTACCGATATGAAATTTGCCAGCGTTAGCGGCAGATGCCCGGCAAATGGCGCCTATTTGATATTGAACAGTTCTTCCAATTGCTTCGGCGATACTTTTAAGACCATTAATTTTGACCACACCGATACTAATCCATATGGTTACCTGATGATGGTGAACGGCGACAATAAACCTGTTGTTTACTATCGCAGGCGTATAGAAGCCGCCAAATTTTGTGCAGGCGCCCAATACCGATTCTCGGTATTTATTGAAAATATCAACATCGGCATGCCTAAGCCTGCAGGTTATGTTGATCCCGACATACGTTTGGTAGCCAGATCTGCAACATCCGGCGTATTTCTGCTAAACCGAGCTACCGAAGCCATAACTTCAGATACTTTTACAGAATATTATGGTGATTTTGCGGCCCCGGCAGATGGTAGCGACGTGATCGTAACGCTGGAGAACAACAGCCTTACAGGCACATCAGGCAACGATTTTGCCATGGATGATATATCCGTAAAACCGATAGGCCCGCAAATTGATGCAGGCGAAGGCAGCCCAACCGGCCCACAAAGCTTACAGCTCTGTTTAAATGCCGGTCCGCAAACGTACGTTTTAAAAGCTTTTGCGCACAACGTGGTAACGCCCCAGTATCAATGGCAGTTTAATTTTAACAAGCAAGGCTGGATAAATATGCCGGGTAAAACTAATGCAACCTTAGACCTGATTACAGAATTTCAAAACCCGCCGGTTGGTAAGTATCAATTTAGGGCGGGTGTACTTAGCGCACCGGGCGGTTCGCTTAATTGCCAAACGTTTTCGCTGCCTATAACGGTTGATGTGGTGAAAAATCCGACATTCAGTTTACCACCGGTGAGTACCTTTTGCGAAGGTGATATCTTATCAATTCCCGCACAAGGCGGCTCTGACTATTACTGGACCTTGCCTGATGGATCACATTCTACGCAATCCAGGCTGGATGTTGCCCTTAGCGCCGACAAAAGTTATGAGGGGCTTTACACCGTTACCATCACGCAAAACGGATGCTCGATAACTTCATCTACACAGGTAAAGGTTTATCCACCACTTAATCCCGTGGTAGAGAATACAGTACCCATTATTTGCAGGGGAGAAAGTGTGCAATTGAAAGTAACCGGCGGCAGCATTTACAAGTGGACACCATCAACAGGGTTAGATAAGGATAATGTAGCAAACCCCACTGCCAGCCCCAATGTTACAACCGAGTATAACGTGGTTGTAAGTAACGGCGGATGCATAAAGGAACGCACTGTTAGGGTAACTGTACTCGATCCTCCATTGGTAAATGCCGGGCCCGATCTAAGCATGGAAGAAGGCCAACCGATCAAATTACAAGGCTCTGCAAACGGCAGTGGGATAACCTATTACTGGACTCCGGCAGACGATATCAGCAACCCAACTTCGCTAACGCCAACCGTTAACCCCATCGAAGACGTAACCTACACCTTACACGTAAAATCGCAGCAATGCGGCGAAGTTACGGACAATGTGAATGTGAAAGTATTCAAAAAGCTCCTGATCTCTAACAGCTTTTCACCCAATGGCGATGGCGTAAACGACCTTTGGCGAATTGAAAAACTTTACACCTATCCGGAAAGTGTGTTAAGCGTTTACACCCGCAACGGGCAGGAGGTTTTCAGGACGGTAGGAGACGCCATGCAATGGGACGGAACGCTTGGCAACAAGCAGTTACCATCCGGCACTTACTATTACGTTATCGATAGAAAGAACAACCTTTCAAAACTATCAGGATGGGTATTGCTGATCAGATAATAATCCGTTTATATTTCATAACTCTTTTGTAAACGTATAATTTAGACGCATCTGCAGAATTTATAATGCAATTAAGTTTCAGGCTCCTTTTTCTATTACTGATTTTGTTTTGCAACAATCTATTGGCCCAGGTTTGTACCGGGAGTTTAGGCGATCCTGTTTTTAAATTCGACTTTGGCTCTGGTGACACGCCAAAATTTCCTGTAACCGGTTATACCTACAAGGCGGGTTCTTGTCCTGAGGATGGGCAATATTCCATATCAAAAACCGAAACGGGTTGTCATGATGCAACGTGGCACCGGGTTCTTAGCGATCATACAGGCAATGATGGTTACATGATGGTTGTAAACGCTGACGAAGTTGCTAATAAGGTTTTCTTCACAAAAAACACAAACATTGATGGTACCGATGTAGGGGCATTGTGTGAGAAAACTGGTTACGAATTTTCGGCCTATATCTTAAACTTGATGAAACCGAACCAGCCGGGAATTATAAGCCCGCGTGTAACATTTATTATCACCGATCTGGACGGAAAAATAATCACGCAATCTTCTCCAATAACCATTCCCGAAACAAGCGACGATAACGGGTGGGAGAAATACGGCGTGTTTTTTGAAACGCCGGCACATACTACGTCAGTGATTGTTAAAATGGTGAATAATGCCCCCGGCGGCAATGGTAACGACTTGCTTCTGGATGATATAAGCTTTAGGCCATGTATATCAAATACAATACAAGCAGGTTTTTTAAACCAGCCAACTGGCACCATTAAAAATCAATGTGTGGGAGATAAGGGAGATTACGCTATTACAGCGACGCCCCCAGCCGGGTATGACATGGTTTGGCAGGAAAACAAAAATGAGGCCGGCTGGATTGATCTTGATGCTGAAAAATCCACATTATTATTACGGTCTTTTCCACCGGGTTATCCGATTGGCACTTATCGATATAGATTAGGTATTGCACATGAAGGAAACCTGGCGAGCCTTAATTGCAGAATATACTCTAATCCTGTCAGCATTGTTATAAATGATTATCCGCACCCACTGGATATATTGCCAAAAAAAGTGTGCGAGGGCGAAAGGTTAATCTTATCAGCTACCGGCGGGGCTAATTATAAATGGACCGGCCTAAACCTGCCTGCAGCGGGCGTAATTGCCAACCCGCTGGTAGTAGATAATGTTATTCTTTCAAATGCCGGTGAGTACCATGTTGAAGTTATCTCTGAAACTGGTTGTTCAACGCCAAAATCTGTACAGGTAACCGTGATACCAAGGCCGGTGATCTCATCAATAGCGGCCGATGCACTGATATGTGAAGGTGGAGCCAGCTCATTGAAAGCTACAACAAGCGGAGCAAACACCTATAGTTGGTATCCTGCAGACGGCATGTCTGATGCCGCATCATCCCACCCCGCGGCTTCACCTACAAAGACAACTACTTACAAACTTACCGCCTTTAATGCCGATGGATGCTCCGTGACCGACTCTATAACCATTGTAGTGAACAAGCCGCCGGTAGTTAGTGCCGGCAATGCAAAGGCTATTTTTGAAGGGCAATCAACAACCTTAAATGGCAGCGTAACCGGCGATTTCACAGGCTTTAGCTGGAGCCCCACAACAGCCATGAGCAATCCTAATACACTTACGCCCATTGTAAACCCTACTGATGATATTATCTACACCTTAACGGTAACTTCACCTATCTGTGAACCGGTTATCAAGCCAGTATTTGTAAGGGTGTATAAGAAGATCATTATCCCAAATTCATTTTCGCCTAATAACGATGGGGTGAACGATCTTTGGAACATAGAAGCTTTATTCACTTATGCCCAAAGCACAACGGCAGTTTACAACCGCAACGGGCAGCAGGTGTTTTTTAGTCGCGGTTATACCACGCCCTGGAATGGTAAGCTAAACGGCGACAATCTGCCTTCCGGCACATATTATTACGTTATTAACTTAAACAACGGTACAAAACCACTGTCAGGTTGGGTGCTAATTATACGATGATAAACTTAAAACCTGATGAATTTATCTATTTGTTCGTTGGTGTACTTACGCGTATCTTCTTTGTAGAGGTTACCATCGGCATCCATTTCAGTACGGATGGATGGGATGTGCAATTTCAGCGGCATCACATGCAGGTTTAAATAATGGCAAACGCCGGTAAAATGATCAATACCGCGGATGTTGCCATACTTGCCGGATGAAAGGCCCACCAACGCCGCCTTTTTATCGTAAAAGCTTTCCGGAAAACTGCAGGCATCAATAAAAACCTTAAGCACACCCGGGAAACTGCCGTTATACTCGGGTATGATGAACAGGAACTTTTCAGTAGCGGTAACCATTTCCTGTATGGGCGTAAAGACCTCGCTGCGTTTGCCGTAAAGGTCTGTCTCTATTAAACTGCCGGGAAGTTCTAACAATGAGAACAGCTTGGCATCCATTCCTTTTTCTGCAAGCTGCCGCTGGTAATATTGCGCCAGTTTAAGGGTAGAACTTCCGGGGCGGTTGGTAGATGCTATGATTGTTATCATTTTTTAGAGAGTAGAGATTTGTGATTGGAGATTAGTTTCTATTGCGATTGGAACGTTCATAGATTGCTGTAAATAAATCACATGCGACCCTAATCTCTATTCTCTAATCACTAATCTTCCAAACCCAATTATGTTTGTAAGTTGGCAAAACTGTTAATTTCTCAATTGTTTTAATCCGTATCTTTAGCGGCGGATAAAAAACAGTACAAACATAGAAATTTATGTGCCTGTTTTTCGTTGATAAAAAACCGCAGTTTATATAATTTTTTGGAGATAAAGAATGAGTAAAATTATTGCATTAGCCAACCAGAAAGGTGGCGTTGGAAAAACTACGTCTTCTATCAATCTTGCAGCAAGCCTGGCCGTATTGGAGTTTAAAACCCTTTTGGTTGATGCCGACCCGCAAGCCAACTCAACTTCTGGTATTGGTTTCGATCCTCGCAATATTAAGAACAGTATATATGAATGTATCATCAATGAGATCGATCCGCATGATGCTATTCAGAAAACAGATACACCTAATCTCGACCTCTTGCCTGCCCACATTGACCTGGTAGGTGCCGAGATAGAGATGATAAACATGGAAAGCCGCGAGTACAAAATGAAAGCGGTTTTAGACAGCGTGCGTGATGAATATGATTTTATCATCATTGACTGTTCTCCATCTCTGGGTTTGATCACCATTAACGCGCTAACAGCGGCAGATTCAGTTATTATTCCTGTACAGTGCGAATACTTTGCATTAGAGGGATTGGGTAAGCTGTTAAATACTATTAAAATTGTACAGTCGCGCTTAAATACGCAACTGGCGGTTGAAGGTATTTTGTTAACCATGTACGATGTAAGGCTTCGCCTGTCAAACCAGGTGGTTGATGAGGTACGCACCCATTTTGAGGATATGGTATTTGATACCATTATACAGCGCAACACCCGCTTAAGCGAAGCGCCAAGTTTTGGCGTATCGGTAATTATGCACGATGCCAATTGTAAGGGTGCCGTAAACTACCTTAACCTTGCCCGCGAGATCATCCGCAAGAACGGCTTGGTTAAAGACGAAGAACTGGCCACCGTAACCGCTTAATTTAATTTATGAGTACAGAGAAAAGAAACGCTTTGGGTAAAGGCCTTAGTGCTTTGTTGAATGATACCCCGAGCGTACTTCCTAATAAAAATAACGAAGCACGGCAGGCCGTTCCGCGCCCGGTATCTGAGGTGGATAGCCTTGGCTCCATTAACGAAATAAAGATCAGCGAGATCGAGGTCAATCCTTTTCAGCCTCGTACCGAGTTTGACGAACAGGCCCTTGCCGATCTATCAGCGTCAATAAAATTGCAAGGACTGATACAGCCCATTACCGTACGTAAAGTTAGCGCACATGCTTATCAGTTAATATCAGGCGAGCGCAGGTTGCGTGCATCGAAACTGGCCGGCCTTACGCAAATACCAGCGTACGTACGCACTGCCAATGACCAGCAGATGCTGGAGATGGCTTTGATAGAAAACATACAGCGCGAGAACCTGAATGCCATTGAGGTTGCCCTAAGTTTTCAGCGGATGATAGACGAATGTAGCCTTAAACAGGAAGAGCTTGGCGACCGTGTAAGTAAAAACCGCTCTACTGTAACCAACTACCTGCGTTTGTTAAAGTTACCGCCAAGCATACAGGCTTCGCTGCGCGATAATGAGATAAGTATGGGCCACGCCAAAGCGCTTTTAGCCGTTGAAGACCCTGCTGCGCAATTGTATATCCATCAGCAGATCATCAAGAATGAACTTTCTGTACGTAAAGCGGAAGAACTGGTTAGGGAAATACAAAAAGCACCCACCAAAAAAGAAGGTAAACAGCCTGAAGACCTGCCTTATCAACTTAGAAAGATACAGGATGACCTAGCATCAAAGTTTAGCACCAAAGTGCGCTTAAAAGTTAATAGCCAGGGCAATGGATCAATAGAAATACCGTTCTTATCCGAAGACGATCTGGGCCGTATATTGGAAATGCTGGATTGGTAAACCACTATCATGATCAAAAAACTTTTAGCTACCTTGTTTCTTGTAGGATTTGTAACCCTTGCTATGGCCCAAACGGCCGATACATTGGCTGCAAAAGCAAAGGCAGATACCCTGCCTAAAGCCAACCCTAAACAGGAAGTTTTTAAGCCCAAAATTAAAAAAGAGCCAGCGTATCACCCTGATAGTACGCATAGCCCAAGCCTTGCCGTGCGGCGATCTTTGATCATACCCGGCTGGGGCCAGCTATACAATAAAAAAGGTGCCTGGTGGAAAGTTCCGGCTATTTATGCCGGTTTAGGTGCATTAGGTTATTCAATAGTAGATAGCTACAAAAATTACAAACTGTTTCTGGCACTTACCCGTATCAAAAATACCGGTGGGATACCTCAACCCGGCGATCTGTATTATGCAGATTACATAAAATATCAGCGCGAAGTTGCGCTTTATGCCAACGCAAACTCCACCCAATTGCAGGAGGCATCAAGTAACTATCAGCGTAACTTCCAGATCAGTATCCTAAGCGTTTTAGTGGTATGGGGTGTACAGGCCGTTGAGGCCTATATCGAGGCCAAGTTTATTAACGCCTATACGGTTGATGATAACCTGTCATTCAAAATTAGCCCTGCCTTTATTAATCAGCCCATGTATGCGGCAACCTCAATGAGTTCTTATATTCCAGGATTAAAAATTACATTTGCGCTATAAACACTTACACAAATGAAGATAGCACTGTTAGGCTATGGCAAAATGGGCAAAATGATTGAGCAGATAGCCCTTAGCCGCCGGCATGAGATAGTCCTGAAGATAGACAAAGATAACATCGATGAATTAACCGCCGAAAATCTTCAAAAGGCTGATGTAGCTATCGAATTCAGTACCCCATCAACAGTGTTAAGCAACATTGAATTATGTTTTAGTGCAGGTGTGCCTGTAGTTGTAGGTACCACCGGCTGGCATAATGAGATGGAGCAGATAAAAGAGCAGTGCGAGTTCAACAACGCATCGCTTATATACGGCACCAATTTCAGCGTAGGTGTAAACATCTTCTTCCACGTAAATAAGATGCTGGCGCGTATCATGAACAATTACCCTTATTACGAGGTACAGGTTGAAGAGATACACCATACGCAAAAGCTTGATTCGCCAAGTGGCACCGCCATTACCATTGCCGAAGGTATTATAGACAACCTTGAAAGCAAACAAAACTGGAAAAATGTACTGGTAGGCGATGATCACCCTAATACTGAAGTAACGCCGGCTAACGAGGTTTTGATAGAATCGTTACGTATTGAGAGCGTGCCCGGTACACATACCGTTATTTACGATTCGGAGGTTGATACCATTGAATTTAAGCACACGGCACACAACCGCAACGGTTTTGCCTTGGGTGCAGTGTTAGCTGCCGAGTGGATACAGGATAAAAAGGGCTTTCACTCTATTGAAGAAATGTTTGATTTTAATAAGTAGTAATTAACTTGCTGCGAAAAATATAAGTAATGAACTGGAAATTTTGGAGAAAGAAACAAGAACACGCTAAAAAGAAAAGCGCCACCCGCGAGTGGACCGAGGCCATCATTTTTGCGGTTGTTGCTGCTACTTTGATACGTACGCTTTTTATAGAGGCTTACACCATACCTACCCCATCAATGGAACGCTCGCTTTTAGTTGGCGATTTTCTGTTTGTAAGCAAGGTTAATTACGGTGCACGCACACCCATGACGCCTATTGCATTCCCTTTTGCACACCATACCATGCCTATCATCGGCACAAAAGCTTACTGGGATGGCGTTAAGTTGCCATACTATCGTTTGCCGGGCTTGGGTGAGGTAAAAAAAGGCGACGTGGTTGTGTTTAACTATCCGATGGAGGCTGATTCGCCGTACTTTAGGCCGGTTGATAAACGAGAAAATTACATTAAACGCTGCCAGGGCGCTCCCGGCGATACGCTCAGGTTAATAAACGCACAGGTGTATGTAAATGGTAAAGCTGCGCCTAACCCTCCGGGCGAGCAAACCGACTACACCATTAAAACAACCGGTATGGAAATCAACCCGGATGTTTTGTCCGACCTGGGTGTATCTAATTATGAAGGCGCCCCGCCAACCATGACCAAGGCAACAGCCGAAGAAGTTAAACGCATTAGTAATGTACAGGCTGTAACGCCTAACGTTAAACAACCGGGTATTGCAGATCCTTTTAACCCTGTTTTCCCGGCTGCTTATCCTAAATACAAACTTAATCCTAAAAATAAGGATTATGACTGGAACGTTGACAATTACGGCCCTATCATCATCCCTAAAAAGGGCTGGACAGTTAAGCTGGATAGCCTTACACTGCCGCTTTACGGCCGTGCCATTGAGGTTTACGAAGGCAATAAATTGAAGATAGAGAACGGTAAGATATTTATCAATGATAAGGAAACTACCGCCTATACCTTTAAAATGAATTATTACTGGATGATGGGTGATAACCGCCACGACTCATTAGACTCGCGTTACTGGGGCTTTGTTCCCGAGGACCATATTGTTGGTAAGGCGCTGTTTGTATGGATGAGTTGGGATGATAATGCTTCCTTCTTCCACAAGATACGCTGGAGCCGCTTGTTTATGGGCATCCACTAAAACCTTAAGCCTCGCTAAAAGCGGGGCTTTTTTATTGAATTTATAATAGTTTAAGCAGATTGTTAAATTCGGACTACCGGGCGCCAAAGCCCTAATTAATGATGCTTGAAGAACGCCAGGTAGATCTGTTTGAAGATATGATACGCCGCAAAGGAGAAAAATAAAATGGCGATCCCGGTATCTATCAAACGGTTACTTAATTCAAATCTCTTCTTAATGTAGCCTGCAAACTTGGCATACAAAAACAACGCAATAAATGCCCCGCATGCCGAACCAATACTGAAGATCACTAAAGGAAATTTCTGATCTAATATCCACTCATGCGTAATAAGATAAGTGCCGGTTACCATCCAGAACGGAATTTGCATAGGGTTAAGAAAGCCCAGCAGGATGCCGTATTTGATTGCAGCATGATCTGAATAAGTGGTTTGCATAGGTTTATTGCGGTTTCGCAATGCAACTATTCCTAACACCATGAACAGGACTACCATTACCCAATCTATAATGGTATCTAAACGAACCTGCTCAGATAGCCACCTTGCACCAAGCATCACAAAAAAAGTAAAGAAAAACTCAACGCAGGAGAAAGCGATGATAAACTGAAGCGCCTGTTTCATCCCACGGTTAATGGTGATCTGGGCGAGGGTAAGATTTATGTTTCCGGGGGGTATGTACCCTATAAAATTGGCAATAATGCCAATGAAAAAGGTCAGGAATATCATTGGCGTAAAGATATGTTTAATAGTTAAATTAAAAGCTTATCATGTTAACGAATTAATTGGTGGGTTGTTAGTTGGGGAGCGTTGACATTCTGCTCATTGCCGCAGGGGCTACTTCTTTTGTCTTGATACAAAAGAAGCAAAAGATCAAGTCAGCAAAGAGGCTTCTTCCGCACAAGCCATTGCCCTGCAAGCGCGCAGAACCACGGTCTGCAAAATCTTGCCCCTAATTCGTTTGCTCTCATCCCCCGCTTCAGGCAAGTATTGCTATGCCCCTACCAACACACAAGGCCGCTATTGTTCTGCCCGCTTTCGCCCCGAAGCTTTTTTGCTGACAAGGAGAATATAAAAGTAAAAAAGTATGAGATAAATATCGTGACGAACCTAACGTAACCGAACTCATGCGGCCTTCGCAAAAGGCGGTAAGCACAGGCATTGCTTAAGCAGAAACTTAAAAGCATTTTGCGGCAGCCGCGAGTTTTCTTTTTGGTACTTTTTCTTTTGCGGAAAAAGAAAAAGTACATCCACAAACGATTCACAAAATCACTGCTATTCCTAACGAAGAACAGAACATAACTATAATAAGCTAAATACGGCCAGGGTGCATTATTAACGTTACTCTCAAAAAATCGCATATTTGCAAACTATGCCCGAAAGAATTGTATCACTACTGCCTGCCGCTACGGAAATTGTTTGTGCACTGGGATTGGAAGACCGTTTGGTTGGCCGCTCGCATGAGTGCGATTACCCGGAGAGCGTGCAACAACTGCCCGTATGTTCTGAAGCGAACATTCCTGATGGCTTAAGCAGTGCCGAGATTGATGTGAAGGTAAAGGAAATACTGGCAGATGCACTATCTGTTTATACTGTAAAGCGCGAGGTGATCAAAAGCCTGCAGCCTGATGTGGTGCTCACCCAGGCACAGTGCGAGGTCTGCGCCGTTAGTTTGCCCGAGGTGGAGCAAGCCCTTGCCGATTACCTGGATGAGCCTGTACAGATCATCTCCTTACAACCCAATGGTCTTGAAGAAATTCTTAACGATATCAAACAGGTTGCCGGTGTTTTAGGCGTAGCTGATAAAGGCGAGCAACTTTTAGAAGACCTTACCGAACGTATCGACATCATCCGCCATAAGCTGAAGTTTATGGAGGTAAAACCTACCGTAGCCTGCGTAGAATGGCTGGAACCCATGATGATCTCCTGCAACTGGATCCCCGAGCTGGTTAGCATTGCAGGCGGCACGCCAGTACTGGCCCAGATAGGCAAGCATTCACCCTATGTAGAGTGGAGCGATATTGTATCTGCCGACCCGGATGTTCTCCTACTGATGCCTTGCGGCTTTTCTATTGAGCGCACGATGCGCGAAGTTGGTTTGTTGTTAGCGCAACCAGGCTTTGCTGAGCTGAAAGCGGTTAAGAACAACCGGGTATACATTGCTGATGGCAACCATTATTTTAACCGCCCCGGCCCAAGAATAGTAGACTCGCTGGAGATATTGGCCGAGATTATCCACCCTAAACAATTCATCTTTGGGAATGAGGGTAAGGGCTGGGTAAAATTCGCACTTTAAAAAATATTTTAAAAAGTAGGTTATTGCGCTGGTTTACTGGTTATATTTACGGTTAAAACAAACCTGAATTAGCCATGCGCCGTATTATCGCCCTAATTGTTATTGCGTTTGCAAATGTTGCCGCCTTTGCTGCCGTCCCGGTTTTTAATGTTAAAAACTTGAGCCTTACCTGGGAGGTGGTTGATAATAACTACAAAAACAAACAGCAATCGTTAACGGCACTTATCATCACCAATAACGGTACGGAAACACTGCCTGCCGGTGGCTGGAAGATCTATTTCAATTCATCTCGCAATTTTATTGCAGATGCTGTTAGTGGTAATGCCAAAGTATTGCAGGTAAACGGCGACCTCTATAGCATTATCCCAAACCAAAACTTTAAAGCCATTAAACCCGGCGAAAGCGCCCGTATCGAATACATCTGCGAAAACGTTGTGATTAATTATACCGATGCAATTGAAGGCCCTTACTTTGTTTGGGATGCCTCGCCTGATAAAGGCTACCTTCCCGGCAACTTCATCATCAAACCCCTCGACCCCAAATATCCCGGCCTGGTTACGCCCGAGGTTATTTACAATCAGAATAAAAGTATTATTGATATCCCTGCTGATAAACTGCCGAAGATAGTCCCGCTGCCGTTGAGCTACCAGGAAACAGAAGGTATGTTTAAACTCGAACCAAGTACAAAGGTTATTAGCGCCGACCCTCGTTTCGCTAAAGAGCAGGCCAAACTGAGCGCTTTTTTAATGAAGGCCTTTGGTATGCAGTTTACGTCGGCATCTGCAAGCAACACCATAACGCTGGGTTACAAAGTTGGCTTCGGTAAAGAGGGTTACGAGTTGAGTGTTAAGCCTAACGCCATCCAAATAAACGCCACTACTGCAACGGGTATGTTCTACGGTATACAATCGTTAAAGAACCTTTGTCCATCCGCAGTATATGCCGATAAGCAGAAAAGTATGGACATCCCATGCGTAGAGGTTAAAGACTCTCCCCGCTTTGGCTACCGTGCCGTGATGTTGGATGTTGCGCGTAACTTCCAGAACAAGCAGCAGGTACTGCGCCTGTTAGATCTGATGGGTGCTTATAAACTAAACACCCTGCACATGCACCTTACCGACGATGAGGGCTGGCGCATAGAAATTCCATCACTGCCCGAGCTGACTTCCGTAGCCTCAAAACGCGGCCACACGCTGGATAGCAAGAATTTTTTGCCGGCCTCGCACGGCTCCGGTCCGGATTTTAGTAATCCTGCCGGTACGGGTTTTTATACCGTTGCCGATTACATCGAGATATTAAAATACGCCAACGACCGCCACATCACAGTAATGCCCGAGATCGAGACTCCCGGCCATGCCCGTGGTGCCATTAAAGCCATGCAGGCGCGCTACAATCGCCTGGTAGCTGCCGGTAAAAAGACCGAGGCTTCGAAATATCTTCTGTATGATGCTGGTGACCAATCGGCATACCGTTCGGTACAATATTGGAACGATAATGTGATAGATGTTTCGCTGCCATCAACCTATACTTTTGTTGAGCGCGTGGTTGATGATCTGGTTGCCATGTACAAACAAGCAGGTGCTCCGCTGCCAGTGATCCACTTTGGCGGCGACGAAGTGCCTGCACATGTTTGGGAGAAATCGCCGGCCTACGAAGCGCTTAAGAAAACTCATCCCGAAATAAAAAATACCGGCGACCTATGGTACTATTTTTACGGCCGCGTGAACAACATTCTTAAAAAGAAAAACATTACCCTTGCCGGTTGGGAAGAAATGGCATTGCGCAAAACCACGCTTGATGGCCGCCCGGCTTACGTACCCAACCCACAGTTTGTAAACGAGGGCATGCAGGTTGATGTCTGGAACAACGTACTGGGCGATGGCCAGGAAGACCTTGCTTACAAATTGGCAAATGCGGGTTACAAAACCGTGCTTACCTGCGTTACCAACCTGTACTTTGATATGGCCACCTACAAAAGCTGGGACGAACCCGGCTATTACTGGGGAGCATTTTTGGGTATAGATAAATTCTTCTCGTTTATCCCTTTCGATTATTTTAAGAATACGGATGTGGATAAGAACGGCAAAGCTATTGACCGCCGGATGTTTGTAGGCAAACAGCGCCTTACAGATTATGGCAAAGAGAACATTATAGGCCTGCAGGGTGCGCTTTGGGCCGAAACCGTTAAAACTCCGCAGCAAATGGAATACATGATATTCCCCAAGCTGATTGCCCTGGGCGAACGTGCCTGGGCCAAAGACCCTGCGTGGACAACTGAGCTCGACTCGGCCAAAGCCAAACAAATGTATAACGAAGATTGGAGCCGATTTGTGAATGTGCTGGGGAAACGCGAACTGCCGCGACTGGCCTACGAGGGAGGCGGTTATGCATTTAGGATACCTAAGCCCGGTGTTATGCTTAAGGATGGCAAGTACTACGCAAACGTGCAGTACCCCGGCATGGTGATCCGCTACACCACCAACGGCGCCGAGCCAACCGCCGAGAGTCCGCAGTATACCGGCCCGGTTGATGCCACAGGTACAGTTAAGTTCCGTGTGTTTGATGCTAAAGGCCGCGGCGGCAACATCGCCCAAGAAGCGGAAAATGATAAACCGGCGATATAAAAGCCTCACCCCAAACCCCTCTCTCCAAAGGAGAGTGGCTTATAACATCATTCCTTCACGCGTCATTGCTTCGTGCCTCGCAATGACGCGTTTATTTGCTGTTGTCCTGGATAATTCAAAAAACTTACTACCTTCCATTTCATCATGATTGCTCATTTTATTCAGCATCGAGGTAAAGGACATTTGGTTTTGGCTGCTCCATTGATTGTTGGTGTTATACTTTTTGTATTTACTGATGCAATTGGCCACGGTGAGAAATACGTACGCCCGGCAACTTTTTTTATTTCAGCAGCTTTTGTTTGGTTCTATGATAAAGGGCCCCTGCTGCTGCAGCTCGGTCGCAATGTTAACCGCGGGCAAAATACCTTAATGTGGATAGACATGAAGTTTTGGGCTATTCCGCTTGCTATAGCAGGAGCTATATCGTTAGCCGTGATAAAATAAAATCAAATTTCCCCCTCTCGAGAGGGGCCAGGGGTGTGTTTAAACGCGGTGCTTACCATAAGATACACACCCCATCAACGAAGGTACTAAGTGTTATTTGGTGCTACCCCTCTCAAGAGGGGACTGTCGATGGTGCAATCACTTCCCCTCTCGAGAGGGGCCAGGGGTGTGTTTATACGCCATGCATAATACAAGATCTTCAAACACTCTGTCATGGTGAGCCTGTCGAACCACACTATCCCGCTTACAGGTCTTCGACAAGCGCAGACTGACAATCTCACATACCAAACACTTAACTATTTGCTAAAAATATTAGCAAATATAAGCCATGGTTGTTACCTTTGTTTAAAAGCGATAACCACCATGAGCACTACCGAACAACTAAGCCAAGAGCGCCTGCAACTCCTAAGCGAAGCCCTGGAACTGCTGGAAGACATGAAAATAAAAATGGCCCTCTTTGAGCGCCAATACTACAGCAAATTAAAGGCAAAGGCGGAGAAGGTGGGGAGGAAAGGGTAAATATATCTGAAAATCAGGTGTTTTTACGGTAGTTACAATCAAAAATTAATGGTATTTTCATGAACCTAATTAATTATCATGGAATTGAACCAATACCAAAAATTGGCAAAAGAGTACGACCAAAATCCTAACGAAAAAATAATGAAAAGTTATATTATACCGTTATTTGGTGTAATTGGCGAAAGTGGAGCATTAATTTCAGAATTTAAAAAATCCTTTCGTGATAAGGCGGCTCACACTAAATTTAAAGCGAACGTAGAAGAAATATTAGGCAATATACTTTGGTATGTAGCCAATGTTGCAAGTAAATTAAACTTGGAGCTTGATGCAATTACTTCTAAAAATTTGCAAAAAATCAAAGAAAGATTTCCAAAATCAGGCGAAATTATTTGTGTCACCGAACTGTTTGACCAAAATTATCCAGACAACGAAAGACTCCCTCGAAGAGTAATATTACGATTTGAAGAGGTGAATGACAACGATAATAGAAAAGTCAAAATATTTCTTGATAACCAGGAAATCGGCGATGCATTAACAGATAACTCTTATGAAGATGATGGCTACAGGTATCACGATGTCTTTCACTTTGCATTTGCTGCTGTATTGGGCTGGTCACCGGTAGTGCGAGCGTTGACAAGATCAAAAAGAAAAAGCAATCCAAAAATTGATGAAATAGAGGATGGCGCAAGAGCAGCTATCATTGAAGAAGCAATTAGCGCTTTTATTTATCAATACGCCAGGGATCACAATTTTTATAACGGAATAGATAAGGTAGACAATTTTTTAATTAAAACGATTAGAAATTTGTCATCAAATTTGGAAGTATCTGTATGCAGCGTTTCCGAATGGGAAAAAGCAATTCTTGAAGGTTATGGCGTGTTTAGAAATTTAGTAAAGTTTAAAGGAGGAAACGTTCTGGTTGACCTTGACAATAGAGAGATACAATTTTTAGGAAATGCCGAAGTTAATTGAATCGGACACATGTTTGTCTGCTTGGCGTGATGCTTGTCAAGAAATTATAAAAGATGGAGATGGTTTTAATATGTTAGTTCATATCAAAAACCCACAGTTAATAAATGATAATCATCTTAATGAAATTTTGAATTCTAAAATAATAACGAAACAGAAATTACAAGATGTTGCAAATACAATTTTTCCTGAAAAATTATATAAACGAAATCAAGGTGATTTACATAAGTTTTACGACTTGCATGAGAGTTTGTATAACAGAGGAAAGCGTTTAAGAAAGAAAAATAAAAGTAGGTGGGGTAACTACTTTTTAAGATTTACTAAGTTTGGCCACGATAAAAAAAATCAGATACAGAAAATAATTCAGGATATTAATAAGAGACCTAATAATCAATCGTCGTGTTATATTATGCACGTGTCGTCAATTGATTATGATAGTAATACAAGAATTATAGGAAATCCTTGTCTTCAGTATGTTCAGTTTGCGCAAGTTGGTGATATGTTAAATCTAACTGCAATTTACAGGAATCACGATTTTTTAGAGAAGAGTTTGGGGAATTACATAGGATTGTCAAAACTATTGGCATTTGTTTGTGAAAAGACAAATTCTAAAGTTGGCTCTATCACATGTCATTCAATTCACTTTTATTTGAATCAAAAGCGAGAAGTAAAGAAGTGTCTTGATTCATTAACATGGTAAAAAGTTATGATCAGTTTTAGTGAGTTTGATAACTTATGTATGAAAGTCCAGTCTTGCATTTTATGTACTCGCATGTGCGATAGCTTAAAAGTACTTAACAGATCCAGCGGATCTTTAAATGCAGAGATTATGTTTATTGGAGAGGCACCAGGAAGGCTTGGAGCTGACAGCAGTGGCATTCCTTTTCATGGTGATAAAGCCGGGCATAATTTTGAGGATTTACTTAAAATAGCAGATATAAATAGGTCAAATATTTTCGTCACTAACGCTGTTCTGTGTAATCCAAAAGACGAGGCTGGAAATAATTCAACTCCAACAAAGCAAGAGATTATCAATTGTGCAAATTTTTTGGCGGAACAAATAATACTTATAAACCCCAAAATTGTTGTTACTCTTGGTAGAGTTGCTTTAGAGAGCTTAAATTATATAAGCGAGCATAAACTTTCGCTTAAAGATTCTGTGCGGTCATCCAACAGTTGGTTTAATAGAATATTGATACCTTTTTATCATCCCGGCCAGCGTGCAATGTTGCATCGCAGTATGGCAAATCAGCGATCAGATTATCAATTTCTATCTGAGGAATTAAAGAGATTAAATAAAAATCATTTTAAAAAAAATTTGCCAGCATCGAAATTAGAGGTCGCTGCAATTATTAATTATCTATTTCAAAGAAAGAACACTTACACATATTTTGCCTTACATAAGCTTTTTTATTTAATTGAGTACAACAGTATTTTGATATTTGGAAGGCGATTAACTAACTCCTATATCATACGTCAGAAGGATGGACCTTACTGCACAGATTTGCATTTGACTAAGATTAAAAAAGCGTTACCATTCATAGGATCGAAAATATTGAGTAATACCAATATTTTATTATTCAAAACTTCTGTCGAGCTATTTGATACTTACGAACATTTAGAACTTGAAGATGGAGTAAAAAGATTTATTGATCAAGTTCTTGAAAAGCATGGCGACAAGAGTAACATTGCTTTAAAAAAAACAGTATATTTTTCGAGACCGATGAGGGATATTCTTATGGCCGAGAGAGATAACAAGATAAACCTTTACAATACACCTATCTTATAGTTCCGCTTCGGAAAAATAGCAATGTTAAGTTTTTTTCGTTACCAAAAAAGGCCCCTGCGTACACAGAGGCCTTTCATATTTTATTTCAAAACTGATTACCTATTTTTCACCAGCACATAGGCTTTGGCCCATTTGTCGTGCCAGGCTTGTTTGCGGTCGTCCCATAGTACCCACAGGTAGCCGATGAACAGTGCCGTGCCCGATACAATTTTGCCAATGTTGCGGGTTAGCGCCCTAAAGAAGCTAAGTCTGCGGCCGTCGGCATCAACCACCGTAAGCCTGAAAAGCTTTTTACCCAAACTACCCTGCAGCGGCGAAAACTCGCAGATGGTGTGGTACATGGCCATCACCAAAAAGGTGAGCAGGTTAAACTGCATCATGGTGCTCAGGTCGTCAACCGTGGCACCGCCGTTCATGGCACGTTTGTATATGGCATCAAAACTCTCCGGTTTCAGTAATGCTATCGGGTACGACATAATGAACGAGTCGGCAATGTAAGCCAGCAGGCGCCAGCCAAATCCCGCCAGGTTATCTTCGGTAGGGAAGTAGTAACCACGCGCCTCAAAATAATGGAACAACTCCGGCAGGTCTGATGCACGCTGCCAGTCGGCCGCATTAGGGCTTAGTATCAGCGTGTCGGCATCAATATCGGCCTGCATCAAGTCCTTAAGGGTAAAGGGGCCTTCCTCGGTTTTATCTCGTGCTATGTAGTAGTTCTCTTCCATTTGTGCAATTGTTCTGCGCCTATCATGAGTTTAGCGCATACATAATTATATTGACGCCAAATTTAGTGTTATCCTCGGCTAAAAAGCGCTTATTTCTAAAATCGTAATCCCACTCGCAGCCGTAGTCCTTGCTGCTGTACAAAACGCCTATGCGGCCGTTTATCTCAATGGCTTTAAGGTAATCGTGCACCAGGTCGTCGCCCCAGCCGTTCAGCTCAAAGGATGTGGTGGGCGGGCCTTTCTCAAATTTAAAGAAAGAGCTGTACAGCTTATGGTTATTGGGGATCTTCTTTAACGCCGTTGGGCCGAACAGGGCTGCCATCTGTGCTTCGAAAGATTTAGCAAAAAGTCCGTCGATATCGTGGTTGCAATCGTCAGCAAAAACAAAGCCCCCGTTTTGCACATACTGCTTAAAGTTGGCTTTCTCCTTTGCATCAAACTGCACCAGCTTATGCCCGCTGAGGTAGCAGAAGGGATAGTTAAAAATATCGTCGCTGCTTAGCGGGATCACCTTTTCCTGCGGATTAAAGGCAACGGTGGTATATTCCAGCAACGAGTTAAGCAGGTTTGATGGCATGCGCTGGTCGGTATCCCAGTCGCCGCTGTGGTAACTGAGCCTTGTGAAAGTAAATTTTTGCGCCTGTGCCATTGCGGTTAAAATTAACACAAATATTTTGCCCCGATCAGTGCAGATGCCGCAGCCGTTGTAAAGTTTTAGATACTTAGCGGCGTGGTTATGCTAAAATTGCGGTGAATAGCTATCTTGTGGACTCACATGCCTCACCCCGGCCCTCTTTAAAGGAGAGGGAGTTTATACTCCCTTAAAGATAGTTCCCTCTCCTTTGGAGAGGGTTAGGATGAGGCTTTTTACAAAAATGCAACTAACTGAACAACAAATTAAATCCCTCCTGGCCAAACTGCCGGCGTTAAAAACCGAGATACAAAAGGTAATTGTGGGGCAGGATGCCATACTGGACGAGCTGCTGGTGGCTTTCCTGGCGGGGGGCCACTGCCTGCTGGAGGGCGTACCCGGACTGGCGAAAACGCTGATCGTAAAAACCATGTCGCAGGCACTGCAACTGGCTTTCAGGCGCATACAGTTCACCCCCGACCTGATGCCTACCGACATCATCGGTACCGAGATACTGGAGGAAGATCATGCCACGGGCAAGCGTTTCTTTAAGTTTAACAAAGGGCCGCTGTTCGCCAATATCATCCTGGCCGATGAGATCAACAGGACGCCACCCAAAACGCAGTCGGCATTGTTGGAGGCCATGCAGGAGTTTGAGGTAACCTACGGCGGGCAAACCTATCCGCTGGATAAGCCCTTCTTTATACTGGCTACCCAAAACCCTATTGAGCAGGCCGGCACTTACCCACTGCCCGAGGCACAGTTAGACCGTTTTTTATTGTTGGTGAAAATAGGCTACCCAACCGAACAGGAAGAGTTTGAAGTATTGAACCGCACCACCGGCATCCGCAATGCCGATGTGCAGGCCGTTATCTCTGCAGAAGAGATCATTCAGGCCCAGGCGCTGGTAAGGCAGGTAACCATCAACGAAGATCTGACAAGGTATGTTAGTCAGCTGATACGCGCCACCCGGCCAGATACCAGCGCGGTAAGCTACGTAAAGGAATGGGTACGCTGGGGCGCAGGGCCCCGCGCAGGCCAGGCTTTGATACTGACCGCCAAAGCACGCGCACTGTTAAAAGGCCGCTATACTGTTTTAATGGAAGATATCCATGCCATGGCACCGGCCGTACTGCGGCACCGCATCCTGATGAACTTCAGGGCCGAGGCGGAAGGTATAAATTCTGATAAGGTAACGGAGCAACTAATAAAGGTTGTAGAAAGGAAGGGTTCTTTATAAATCATGTCATTGCGAGCGATAGCGCGGCAATCTCAGAGGATAAGCACGCTGACCTGCCTGTAAGATTGCTTCGTCGTTCCTCCTCGCAATGACATGGCTTTTTACCCAATAAAATATCACCATGCTCAACCCTAAAACATTAACCACCATAAAGGATTTGCCGCTGCTGGCGAAAACGGTTGTTGATGGCTTTATGAATGGGTTTAACAGGAGCACGCTTAAGGGGCCGGGACTTGAGTTTTCTCAATACCGCAGCTACCAGCCTGGTGACGACCTGCGCTGGCTGGATTGGCGCATGTTTGCCCGCAGCGATAGATATTACATCCGCGAATCGGAGACAGAGACCAGTATTTCGGTGCGTTTCCTCGTTGATGCCAGCGCATCAATGAACCACGATGATGACGGAATAGCCAAGATAGCTTACGCCAAAATGCTGGTGGCTTCGCTGGCATGGCTGGCCAACCTGCAGGGCGATGCTGTAGCGCTAAATGTTTTTCAGGATGGCAAGCTATTCTCGCTGCCGTCCAAACCCGATCCGCAGCATTTGCAAAGGTTGTTCTACCATTTGGAGCAGGTAAAACCGGGCGGACAATTCACCCAGCCAGCCCACTACAAAGAACTCTTCGCCGATAATGGCCGTAAGGAGTTATTGGTATTTATCACCGATATGTACCAGGCCAATGGTGAGATATTCTCATTGCTGAATACGCTTGCTGCCTTAAGGCATGAGATCATCGTGTTTCATCTGATGGGGCAAAACGAGCTGGACTTTAACTTTAAAGGCTACACCACACTGGAAGATATGGAAACGGGCGAAACCATCCAGGTGAATGCCCAAACTGCAAAAACCGTCTATAAAGAAAAGCTAAAACAACATCTTGACGTCATTAAGGCTGAGCTGCTTGGCAAACGCATTGCCTATCGCATGCTCAGCACCTCCCAGCCGCTTGATGAAGCCCTGAGAGAATTTTTGGTCCAACGCAAAAAGGGGTTGGTACAATGAATTACGGGACCATTTATAAACAATTAAAGAAAGTCCTCTCCTTCGGAGAGGATTTAGGAGAGGCTTCTTGATGCAATTTCTTTCCCCCATATGGTTTATCTCATTGGCAGCGCTAAGCATCCCGCTGATGATATACCTGTGGAATATCAGGCCGGGAAAAACATTGCGGGTAGGCAGCATATCGCTCATCAGCGAAGCCTCAAAAACAAGTAGTCGTAGCCTTAAACTGCTGGAGATACTCCTGCTGATATTACGTTGCCTGCTGCTGGCTTTGATCGCCTTTTTTTTAGCGAAGCCTGTTTGGGAGAAGATGGTTTCTGCCTCCAAAGCCAAAGGCTGGGTGCTCATCCCGAAAGAGAATTTTAAAGAAACCTACACCAGATTTAAACCGCAGGTAGATTCGCTCATCAGTAAAGGTTACGAGTTTCATTATTTTAATAAAGGTTTTGAAAAGCGCGACAGCACAAAGCAACAAGCCGATACCTTATCTAAATCTAATATCAACTATTGGGGCCTGGCTAAGCAGCTTGAGGAAAGCGGGCAAGGCAGGGAGGTTTACATCTTCAGTCCGAATTTTAAAAAGCATTTTAAGGGTAGTAAGCCAAAAGTACGCCTTAATCTAAAATGGCAAACCTACACCCCGGCAGATTCCGTAAGTCGATGGGTAGCCTCTGCTGCTTTAACAAATGATGGCAGCATCAGAGTAACCGATGGCTCAAGCACACCTAATGGCACAGTGTACACCACCACCACACTGAAAAGTAATGGCGATCCTGCTCACACCGTCCGCACCCAAAGCGGGCGGACAAGCATTAGTCTCAATGGCAGCAATAACGCACCTGTTACGGTTGACACCACCACCCAACGCATTGCCATTTATACCGATAGATATCCGCTGGATGTGCAATATTTAAAAGCTGCGCTTGATGCTGCTACGGCTTTTAACGGTAATAAAACAATCATCAAACAATACAGCAATCAAACAATACCCGGCAACCAAACCTGGCTGTTCTGGTTAGCAAACAAGCCGGTGCCCGCGGCATTGGAGAAAACAGCCAAACATGTTTTAGCTTACGCGGACGGCAAGCCCACAGATGTAAATTCATGGATAGAGCCGGGGCATATCGCTTTAAAAAAACGTATCGCTATGAAGGAGAATGGCACACAATCTATCTGGGTGGATGATTACGGTGACCCTATTCTTTCATACTCCCCCTTCAGGGGGCTGGGGGGCCTCTACACCCACTTTAACCCGGCCTGGAACAACCTGGTTTGGAGCGATGATTTCCCGGCGATGATGTTAAAGTTGCTGTATCAGCAAACCGCCAGCCAACCAAACAGTGATGACCGTCGTATCCTTACTGATCAGCAAATACAGCCTGATGTGATTAAGGCTGCTACGCCCACATCTCCTTATCGAGCAAGCGAACAAAAGGATGTTTCCGGATATTTTTGGCTGTTGCTGATGCTGGTCTTTGCTGCAGAACGTGTGTTGAACTTTAAACTTAAACAACAGGAAAATGGCTGAGCAGGCAGGCTTACATAAAATACGAAGCCTGCGCAGGCGATGGGTAACCTACCAGGTGCTGGAGGTCGTGCTTTTTGCAGCCTACGCCGCTCTGTACGCAGGTGCTATTGCCTATTATTTGATCTCGCCGAAATTACTTTGGGGGATGCTGATATTCCCGGTTGCCTTGCTGTTGATATTGCTTGTGCGTAAGCCCTGGCAAATGTCTGATAAAAAGATAGCCGCGTTCCTAAATAAAGAATATCCTGAGCTGGAAGAAAGTACCCAACTGTTGCTGATACCAGCACAACAGCAAAACACCCTTCAACAATTAGCCTCCGCAAAGGCTGCGGAAACTTTGAGCAATTTGAACGTGTCGCACAAGCCATTTGCAAAGAAACTTGTTTTTGCTTTTATCGCTTTGCTGGTGGCAACAGGCTTCATCTGGGCCATGGGTAAATTGTTCCATGTAGACAAGATCTTTTACACCCACGATCGCGATGTGGCCTTCTGCGCTCCCGAAAAACCCGAAGTGCTGCTGCCTCAGGTTAAGGGTGTGCATATCACGATTACGCCACCGGCTTATATCAGCCGCACACCGTTCACCTGGGATAAATTCAACATCACCATAAACGAGAATGCAAGCCTGCGCTGGCAGGTAAAAACCAACGTTCGGGTCAAAGCACTATCCCTCATTTTTAACGATATACAGGAACTGAAGCTTCAACCTTCGGTAGATGGCACCGAGTGGACGGGCATCAAACAACTGAACAAACCAGGTTTTTACCAAGTAAAGGTGGATGGCAAACTGTCTGACCTTTATCGCATCATCGTTTTAAAAGATGCCCCGCCGATTATCCATATCAAAACGCCGAAGCCCTACACTTACATTGATGCGGGCGAAGCACAGCGGGTAAACATTAACGCTACGGTTGATGACGATCATGGCATCATCAACGCGCAGCTTGTTGCAACCGTAGCCAAGGGTCGCGGCGAAGGCGTTAAGTTTACTGAATATAAAATTCCGTTTGCGGAAGAATTCAGAGGGCAGAAAACTAAATACGAACTTGCTAAATTGATAGACCTGCCATCCCTGAAAATGGAGCCGGGTGATGAGCTTTATTTTTACTTGCAGGCGCAGGATACCTACCATCAGCAAAGCCGCTCTGATGTGTTCAGGGTGAGCATACAGGATACTGCTGAATTGCTGAACATGACCGGCATGGTAGCAGGATCGAGCCTGAAGCCTGAATTTTTCAGGAGCGAAAGGCAGATCATTATAGATGCCGAGCAGTTACTGAAAGATAAGGATAGCATCAGCGTAGAGAAATTTAACATCCGCAGCAATAACCTGGCGATAGACCAAAAATTGCTGCGCCTGCGTTATGGCAAATATTTAGGAGAGGAAGCAGAGGACGAGATAGGCAAAGGCAATAATGACCTGGATAACCCGGAAGATTTTAGCAATGCCAAAAAGATACTGAAAGAGTACACAGACGACCACGACAATGCCGATGATGCCGGTTTGTTTGAACCGGCCATAAAAGCCCAGCTTAAAGCCACCCTTACCGAAATGTGGAAGGCCGAACTGCAACTGCGCCTGTACAAACCTGCCGCCGCGCTGCCTTTTGCGTTTAAAGCACTGCGATTATTGAAAGACCTGCAGCAAAAATCCCGCGCTTATGTGGCAAAAACGGCTTACAACTCGCCACCGCTAAAAATGGAAAAGCGATTGAGCGGCGAATTGGACAATGTGACTTCGCCAACTGATAAGCAGGAGATAAAAGCCGCCTCGGATGGGCAAGCAGCACTGCGTACCGCCGTTGCCGTATTACAAAACCTTAAACAAGGAACCACGCCTAATGCAGCGCAAAAACAATCCCTCCAACTGGCAGATCAAAAACTGAGCGAAAATGCCTCGGCGCAACCGGGTGTTTATCTGCCAGCATTAAATGCCATGAGGCGTATCCTTGCTACATCCGCACCCAAACGCACGGACATAGAGCTGGTTGAACGTGCCATTCAGAAAAGTTTATCGCCACTGAATACCGCGCCATCTTCGGCACAGTCGCCTGCCGATATGGGGCTGTCCAAGCAATATTACAAGAACCTTAAATCGCTCAACCGTTAATGCAAAGCCTGCCCCCATATCTTGTAATTACGGTTTGCGCCATTGCTGCCATCATTTTCGGCTGGCTGGAGATCAAACGGCGTAAAAGATCGTGGATAGGGTTACGCCTGGCGGCTGTTTTAATAGCCGTTGTGGCTTTGGCGTGCATTGCCTTGCCACTTAAGTACAATACTACTCGAAATATCGATAAGGCTCAAAAACACATCTTACTCACTCCCGGCTTTGCCAAAGACAGCTTGCCTACTGATGCCAATATTCACTTTTACACCTTAGATGCATCTGTAAAGAAAAGGATGGCAAAAGCAAAGCTGCTTACAGGTTTGGACGAATTAGGCGATTCGATAGGGTTGCATATTTACGGCGATGGTTTAAAGCCATATCAATTAGAACAGTTGGAGGGAGTACCTATCGCTTTCCATCCATCATCTAAACCGCACGGTGTAATTGCTGCAAGTTGGCCGGAGAAAGTTAAAGCTGGCGATAATTTGCAGGTACAGGGCTTGTATAACAATATATTGAACAAAAAAATTAAGTTAACCTTAAAAGGATCGGCAACGGCTCTTGATTCTGTCACTATCGAACCAAGATCTGAGGCTAAATTCAACCTTTCGGCTAAGCCAAAAGCCACTGGTGAGTTAGTTTATCAGTTATATGTCGATACTGCTTTGCAGGGTGATGTTCCGGTGCAGGTTATTCCTACTAAAACGCTTAAGGTATTGATGCTTTCGGCTTCGCCGGATTTTGAAACCAAGTTTTTAAAGAACTGGTTGGCGGGTAACGGCTATGCCGTAGCCATGCGCACAGTTATAAGTAAGGATAAATACAATACCGAGTTTATCAATTTGCCACAAGCTAACATCAATAGCCTGTCAGCAACCATCCTTAATAAATTTGATGTGGTTATTGGTGATCTGTCTGTTTTGGCTTCACTGAACCCGGCAGAAGCAGCAGTGCTTAAACAGCAGATAAATGATGGCGGCTTGGGTGTCATATTACGGGCAGACAGTACTGATAAAAAAACGTGGCTGCAAAACGGTTTTGCTGTCGATAGGCCATCCGGCAAGGAAGCTTCGCCGGGTTTTATTAGTATCGGCACCCAAAAGAGCAGATCGGGTAAATTGCCGGTTGGGGCCGCATACATCAACCATAATAACGGTACGCAGGCTTTAGCTAAAACAGGTGCTAAAACAGTTGCTGCCATAGCGCAAGCGGGCGCAGGGAAGGTTGTATTTAATATCGTCAACAACAGCTATAGTTGGGTATTAGGTGGTGACAAAGAAGACTATGCCTGGTACTGGTCGGCGCTTATCAGTAACGCAGCGCGTAAAGCAGAACCAGATCCGTTAAAAATAACCTTCTCCTCACTTCCTGTTACCGGCGAACCGGTAAAATTCAATATTGATCGTGGCGATAGCGGCCCCATACTTATCAACAACGAACGTGTTGCCCCAGAGCAGAGCCAGTCCGTCCCGTTCTTGTGGTTTGCGGACGGACAAACAACGGCTCCCGGCTGGCAAACATTGCAAAGCGGTGGCCATTCGGCCTTATGGTATGCCTATCCGGGCGACCAATGGCTGGGCATACAATCCGCTCAAAAAATTGCCGCTACTACGGCTTATCAATCAGCCCATCCTATATTATCTGATGTAACAAAACAGATACAAGAAAAAATTAGGATTGACGTGCCAAAAATTTATTTTTATATGCTGCTGCTTGCAGCTTGTACTTTCCTGTGGATCGAGGCTAAGCGCCTCACCTAAATCCTTTCCAAATGAGAGGACTTCAAATGCGGAGAATAAACCCTTTCATTTGGAGAGGGCAGGGAGAAGCTTTTTACACTGTGTTTTTACTTAAACCGTCTTCCCCGGTTGGGAATTAATTTTTGGAGGACAAACTTTGAGAAGAAGAGATTTTATTTATCTGACGGGAATTGGTGCCGGTGCCATGGCTATGCCGTCGTTAAACAGCTATGGCAACACTATTGATGTGCAGCGGGCGCTTGAGGGTATTGATGTACGCCTTAAAAAGCAACTGGCTGATGCAGGCTTAAACACCGCAAAATCTGCCGGGGCAAGTTACGCCGATGTGCGCATTGGCCGTTACCTTAATCAGTTTGTGATAACCCGCGAGAACCGTGTCATCAACGTAGCCAACACCGAATCATTCGGGGTGGGCATACGCGTTATTGCAAATGGCTGCTGGGGCTTTGCTGCCACTAACGAGGTAACCAAAGAAGGCATTGCCAAAGCTGCACAACGTGCAGTTGCAGTTGCCAAAGCCAACGCTAAACTGGGCAGTGCACCGGTACAACTGGCACCACAAAAAGGCTACGGTGAAGTAAGCTGGAAAACGCCTATCGAAAAGAACGCATTTGAAGTTCCTATCAAGGACAAAGTCGACCTGTTATTAGGTACCAATGCCGTTGCCATGAATGGCGGTGCAAACTTTGTAAACTCCATGATATTTGCCGTTAACGAGCAAAAATATTTTGCCTCAACGGATGGCTCTTATATAGACCAGGACGTTCATCGCCTGTACCCAACTTTTACCGTGACCAAGATAGATGCGGCAAGTAACTCGTTTGAAACGCGCCGGTCGTTAAGTTCGCCGGTGGGTATGGGTTATGAATATCTGACCCCGCTTGCCGATCAGAAAATATCTTCCATTACGCCGTTGTATAAACAGCGTTACGATATGCTGGAGGACGTAAAATTTGCTACAACACAGGCTGCAGAAAAGGTAAAATCAAAAAGTGTGGAGCCGGGTAAATACGACCTGGTTTTAGACCCAAGTCACCTTTGGTTAACCATTCATGAATCGGTAGGCCACCCAACAGAGCTTGACCGCGTGTTAGGTTATGAAGCCAACTTTGCAGGTACCAGTTTCTTAACATTGGATAAATGGAAATCGGGCAATTTTGCCTTTGGCAGCAAGAACGTAAATATTGTTGGCGATAAAACCCAGTTGGGTTCGCTTGGTGCAGTTGGTTATGATGACGAAGGCGTTGCCTGCAAAAAATGGGACATCATTAAAGATGGCATCCTCGTGAATTACCAGGCCATCCGCGATCAGGCGCATATCATCGGCTTAAAAGAGTCGCAGGGGTGCTGCTACGCACAAAGCTGGCAGGATGTGCAGTTCCAGCGTATGCCAAATGTATCATTACAGCCGGGCAAAACGCCAATGGCCGTAAATGATATGATCAAAAATGTAGAAAAAGGGATTTATATTATTGGCGACGGTTCTTTCTCTATCGATCAGCAACGCTATAACTTCCAGTTTGGCGGACAGCTTTACTATGAGATCAAGAATGGTAAGATTGTAGGTATGCTTAACGATGTGGCTTACCAGGCCAATACCCGTGAGTTCTGGAACTCCTGCGTAGCAGTGTGCGACGAGCGCGATTACCGTTTGGGCGGATCATTTAACGATGGTAAAGGCCAGCCAAGCCAAAGCAGCGCGGTATCGCATGGTTCATCAACAGCAAGGTTTAACGGTGTTAATGTAATTAACACAAAAAGAAAGATCGGATAAGCATATGCCTATATATACAAAAGAACAAGCGCAGGCTTTACTGAAAAAAGTACTAAGCTATTCAAAAGCCGAAGAATGTGAGGTAAACCTTGGTGGCAGCGAGGGCGGTAACGTACGTTACGCGTTAAACGCCGTTTCAACAGCAGGCGATATCAGCAATGTTGGCTTAAGCGTAACATCTGTTTACGGAAAGAAAGCCGGTTCAGCATCTATCGACCAGTTTGATGATGCATCACTGGAAAGGGTGGTACGCCGTGCGGAGGAGTTGGCCCAACTGGCTCCTGAAAACCCGGAGTATATGCCGATGCTTGGCCCGCGAGAATTTAAAGAATCCATAACCTTTAACGCAAATACCGCAACCATGACGCCTGAAAGCCGAGCCGAAATGGTTGGTAAAAGCTTGCAGGTATCTAAAGACAGCAAACTAAACGCAGCCGGCTTTCTGGAGAACTCAAGTGGCTTTAACGCCATGATGAACTCTAAGGGGTTATTCGCTTACAACAAAAGCAGTGATGTTACTTTTTCGGTTACCACACGTAACGAGGCAGGTACCATCTCCGGTTATGCAGCTCGCGGCTTTACTGATGTTTCTAAATTAGATACCGCCGCTGCAACTCGGGTAGCTTGTATGAAAGCCAATGCTTCGGCAAATGCAAAGGCGTTGGAGCCTGGTAAATATACGGTGATATTAGAGCCTGTTGCAGCCACATACATGATGGAGAATATGTTCCGTTTTGATGCGCGCAGCGCCGAAGAAGGCCGTAGCTTCCTGAGCAAAAAAGGCGGGGGTATCCGTTTAGGAGAACAATTAGTTGATCCGAAAGTAACCATCTACTCAGACCCATTCAATCCTGATCTTCCTGCCTCAACCTGGAACGGCGATGGCTTACCGCGCGAGAAAACGCTATGGATAGATAAAGGTGTGGTTAAAAACCTATCGTACTCGCGTTACTGGGCGCAGAAGAAGGGTGTTGAGCCTATTCCCGGTCCATCAAATATTATCATGCAGGGCGGCGATGCCACTTTGGAAGACCTGATAAAAAGTACAGAGCGTGGTATCCTGGTATCAAGGTTATGGTACATCCGCATGGTTGATCCGCAGTCGTTACTGCTTACAGGCCTTACCCGCGATGGCACGTTCTATATTGAGAATGGCAAGATCATTCACCCGGTTAAAAATTTCAGGTTTAACGAGAGTCCGGTAATTATGCTTAACAATCTTGAAGCGTTAGGTAAAACCGAGCGCAGCATCAGCGTGGAGAGCTACCGCAGCTACCTGATACCACCAATGAAAATTAGGGACTTTACCTTTAGTTCATTGTCCGACGCGGTGTAAACAGCCTATTAAAATAATTTACGCCACTGCCCATAAGCAGTGGCGTTTTTGTTTCTTTGTACCCCCATTATTTAAAGCCATGAATACCTTTCCTGTTATCAGTTCTATTTTATCGCCGAATATTTTAGCGCCTTATGTACAAGATGCTTACGATTTTGATACCGGTGTAACCTGCAAGCTGCTTAAGGCAGGTGTTAATCATAGCTATCTGATCAATGATCAGGGCAGCCAGAAATATGTATTCAGGGTTTACAGCTTTGGCTGGCGCAACAGGCTTGAAATTGAGGAAGAATTGCGGTTACTTAATCTGCTAAAGGACAACAATATACCGGTTAGCTATGCACTGCATGATAGCGACGGCATTTACATACAGGAGATACATGCTCCTGAGGGCATGCGTTACGGTGTATTGTTCACCTATGCTGATGGTGAGAAACTATTGAACTTTCCGGCAGATGTCCACTATTCCGTAGGGCGGATAATGGCGCAGATTCATCAACTAACGGAGGGCTTATCACTTAAACGGCCCACCTACACGGCAGAACTGATGGTGCAAAGATCCGTAGAGCAGATCAAGGACTTTCTTCCCGAATCTTCCGCCGAAATGCATTGGATGCTTTCTACGCAACAAACTTTACTCAAACTGTGGGCCCATGCTGATGATAGCCAATTGCGGAAAGGTGCAGTGCATATGGATTTGTGGTTCGATAATATGAATATAACCGCAGAGGGCAAGATAAATTTATTTGATTTTGACTTTTGCGGTAATGGCTGGCTTTGTTTAGATATTGCCTACTATATCCTCCAGCTTTACAGCACCGAGAAAGTTGACACGGAACGTGACGAGAAATTGAACAGCTTTTTAGCGGGCTACGAAAGTATTTTGCCTATAAATGATGAGGAGCGACGCCTGCTGCCTATGCTTGGGGTAAGCATGTATTTCTTTTACCTGGGTGTACAGTGCGAACGGTTTGAAAACTGGTCTAACGTTTTTTTAAACGAAACCCATTTAAAACGGTTTATTAATTTGTTGGTTAGGAAATATTTCGACGACCACGTACTTACATCATAAATATGAACACAATGAAGATCGGCTGGATAGGCCTTGGCCTGATGGGAACTCCAATGTCGCAGCAATTGCTTAAGGCAGGTTATCCTCTTACAGTATATAACCGGAGTAAAGATAAAGAAGCAGGATTAAAAGAGCAGGGCGCAAATACCGCATCAAGTCCTGAAGAATTATTAGGGCAATCAGATATCATCATCATTATGGTGACTGATGATAAAGCTATCCGCAGTGTTTTTGAAGGCGAAGACGGTCTGTTAGCCGGTGAAGGAGACGGAAAAGTGATCATCAACATGAGTACTGTGTCACCTGCCATCAGTAAAGAAATGGCGCAGCAATGTATGGCGCATGGCTTAAGCTATCTTGATGCACCGGTATCGGGCAGTGTAAAACAGGCCGAAACAGCACAACTGGTAATTATGGTTGGCGGAGAGAAGAGCGTATTCGAAAAAGTTAAACCGGTTTTGGAAACAATAGGTAAGGTGGCCTTAAATGTTGGCGACACCGGAGCAGGCAATGCGGCAAAGCTTGCTATAAACACGCTGTTGAGCTTTTACACACAAGGGCTGGCTGAGGCGCTTATTCTTGCAAAAAATAACGAGATAGAGCCCCAAGTGTTGCTTGAGCTTTTAGGTAATTCAGCTATTGCCAACCCATATACCAAGCTAAAAGGCGAAGCTGTTGTAAATAATAACTTTAAAGCCGCATTCAGCTTAAAGAATATTGTGAAAGATCTGAAACTCTCGCGGGATATCGGTTTGGCTACACCTTTAGGCAAAACAGCTTTAGCAACATTTGAGGCGGCATCGCAAAAGCATGGCGACGAAGATCTTATCGCTATTTACAAATACCTTGATAATAGTAACTAATCGCGTTTGCGTTTTAGGGTATAAGAAGGCTTGTTAGATTTAATGTGTTCGGCATCATCATACAGGTACAAGGTTTTCTTGTTGATGATAAACGAATAAGATTTTTGGCCGGCGGCATTCATGTTAAACATGATTTCGTCATGGCTGTGCTGTGGATCGGCAATATGGTCGTTCTGTACAAAATAGGTGCTTAAGCCGGGCAGGCCACTAACTTTGCCATCATCGGTGAAACGGGCGTTGACAGGCTTGCCTGTTGCATCTGTTCCCTGGTAGTTTCCGCTAAGTATGGCTTGGTTGATCATCAGGTTCATGGCAGTTGCAAGATCACCTACCTTATTTTCATCAGGTGCTTTAATGTATTGGGCGCTACTGGTTTCTTTCGTTTTGTTGTCGTAATGGTAGATGATAAGCGTAGTATCGTTATTTTTAAGTTTATAACTCAACTCGTCGTTGCCAAAAACAATGGTTGTGGTATTTCTGCCGGGTTGAAACCTCAGGGTTAAATTTGCAGCCTCATGATTATTTACCACCGCGGTCACAGGTATGCTATCACCCTTCATTTTTGAAATATCGATGCGGAATACGGTAACGCCTACACCATGGTCAACCGCCTCCAGTGGCGATTTACTTTTCTTTACTTTTTTTATATAATCCTTTTTTACCCAGGTGCCGTTTATCAACGGTTTAAACTGCTGCAACAGTTCGGGGCCCTGGTTAAGGGGTTTATCAGCACTTTGCTGGTTGTTGTCGCAACTGCAAAATAAGGCGGCGGATATAATAAGGGGTACGAAACGCTTCATGCAGATAGTTTATAATGCCTAATATAAACTTTATGTTATCAAAAAACATGCTAAGCGGCATAAATGCTGTAACTATTAAGAGCTTATTTAAAATATCTTTTGTAATGCAATACTCTTAAAATTACAATTTCATCTTTTTTGATGATGTAATGCACACCGTAAGGGAAGCGATACATAGGTGCGATCCGAATTTTTCTGTACCTGATTTGGAATAAGGTAGGCTCTTGTTGTATGAACGATACAGTTTCAAAAAATTCAGCAAAAAAATTCTCAACTACTGCTTGGGAGATATCGGCGTAATAGTTTTTCGTTTCTTCAAGATCTTTTTCAGCTTCGTGTCTGTACTTTAAAAAATATTTCATTTAGGCATGAATTTGCTTTTAATGTGTTCGGCAGATACGTAGGTTGCTGTACCATCATCTTCCTTTAAAAGCATTTCATCCATCATCTTCTTGTACTCATCTGTTAATTCAAGATCGCGCTGATGTTGATGCAAAAGGTTCTCGTAATGTTCTATCGATATAATCACAGATGTCCTTTTACCGTTTTCGTCGGTCACAAATTGCGTTGCCATATTCAAATTTAACTAATTGTTGTCAGAACATCATAGTACTTAGAAACGTTTAACATCTAAACTTCTTTCGTAAATTTGTGCTCATCTAATTCCACGCCTGCATGAATGCTGATGCCGTTAAAGTGCTGCCCGGTAAATATTGTAATTCGCTAACAGATTATTCGCGCTTCGTTACTCGCGAAGTATTTATTGGCGATGTGCCTATGGGTGGCAATAACCCCATCCGCATACAAAGCATGACCACTACCGATACCATGGATACAATTGGTACCGTTGAGCAGACCATCCGTATGGTTAACGCCGGCTGCGAGTATGTGCGCATTACCGCACCAAGCATTAAAGAAGCCAATAACCTGGCCGAAATAAAAAAGCAGCTCCGCATGCGCGGATGCAATGTGCCGCTTGTTGCCGATATACACTTTACGCCTAACGCGGCCGAAGTTGCTGCCCGCATAGTAGAGAAAGTACGTGTAAATCCCGGTAACTACGCCGATAAAAAGAAATTTGACCAGATAGACTATACCGATCTTGAGTACAGGGCCGAGTTAGAACGCATATTTCAAAAGTTTAAACCTTTGGTGGGCGTTTGCAAGGAATATGGTACTGCCATGCGCATAGGCACTAACCACGGCTCACTAAGCGATCGCATCATGAGCCGTTATGGCGATACCCCACAGGGGATGGTAGAAAGTGCCATGGAATTTATCCGCATGTGCGAGGAACTGAATTACTATAACCTGGTAGTATCCATGAAAAGCAGTAACCCGCAGGTTATGGTACAAGCTTACAGGTTACTGGTTGAAACCATGGTGGCCGAAGGCATGAATTACCCGTTACACCTTGGCGTTACCGAAGCCGGCGACGGTGAGGATGGCCGTATCAAATCTGCCGTGGGCATAGGTACATTATTGGAGGATGGCCTCGGCGATACAGTGCGCGTATCATTAACCGAAGAACCCGAAGCAGAAGCGCCGGTTGCAATTGCTTTAGTTCAGCGCTACGCGCTTAGAAGTCAAAAGTCAAAAGTCGAAAGTCAAAAGAATGAAACAGCTTCCTCTCCTTTGGAGAGGGCTGGGGAGAGGCTTTTATACTCTCCTTATGAATATAAAAAACGCGAAACCTACGAGGCCAACGCCTTTATAGGCGGGCACATGGTGCCGCGTGTGGTAATAGATCTGCAGCACGCTAATCTTAAAGATCCATCGGTGTTGAATGCAGCCGGCTACATTTATTCGCCGTTGTTGGATAAGTATAACATGGGCGAGCAATCAGTCGATTTTGTTTTCCTGGGAGATAGTTTGCCATCGTTTAACATGCCGGGTAACCTGCGCCAGCTTTACAACTACAACACCTGGAAAAAGCTGGTTAACAAAATGCTTTGCCACCCGCTGTTCACGCTTGAAGAATATGCCGCAGCAGATGCAGACCGTTCATCGGCACTTAACCTGGTACGCATAACTCATCATGATTTAGAAACCGAAGCTTTTGGCGCTATTCCTTTAGATAGATCTTTGGTATTTGTACTGGAAACTACCGAACTCCACGGCATGGCCGATCAGCGTTCGTTCTTCCTTAAAATGCTGGAGATGGGCCTCGATGTACCGGTTATTGTTAAGCGTACTTATGATTTTGAAAGCCCAAATCCAAAATCCAAAAGTCAAAACGAGGAAGCGGATCTCACATCTCACTTCTCAGATCTCAATACCAATTTACAACTCTTCGCCTCAACAGACCTTGGTGCTCTGCTGGTTGATGGTTTTGGCGACGGTATATGGATTGATGCACCTCAATTGCCGGTAGATGTAATAACTTCAACCGCTTTCGGTATTTTACAAGCCACGCGCTCGCGTATCTCTAAAACCGAATACATATCATGCCCAAGCTGTGGCCGTACTTTGTTCGATCTGATGGTGACCACACAAATGATCCGCAGCCGTACAAGCCACCTTAAAGGATTAAAGATCGGTATTATGGGTTGCATTGTAAATGGTCCTGGTGAAATGGCCGATGCTGATTACGGCTATGTTGGTTCGGGGCCGGATAAGATCACGCTGTACCGCGGCAAGGAAGTGGTGAAGAAAAATGTTAATACTGATAAAGCGCTTGATGAACTCATTGATATCATCAAAAGCGACGGGAATTGGATTGATGCGGTGGAAGATATCTAACTACATGGCCCGTCATTGCGAGCGGTAGCGCGGCAATCCCCGACTTATAGAGCAGCTCTACCAATCGAGGATTGTCACATCGGCTACGCCTCCTCGCAAGGGCGAGGCAAGAACTTACTTCTTTAACACGTACTTCCCATACACACCCAGTGGCGCTATCCTATTCTCAAATATCACCTGCGGACTGGCAAAGAACTTCTTGAAATCAGCCTCGCTTATCTGTCCTGGGTAGGGGGCATAGTAATGGTCGGGGCGGCCGTTGCGCCAAACCATAGCGTATGATGGCTGATGGTTGGCAAGTATGGGTTGCAGTACGGTAGTCCACCAATTGGCTTGCGGAATTTGTTCATATCCTGTCTCGGGCAGGCAGGTAAGCTTATTATTGCGTTTGGCAATGCCATCAATAATGTCCAGTCGCTTATTAAGGTTGTATTTGTAGTCCTCAACATTCTTATAACAATAATTATCAAAGCCTATAAAATCTACATAGCCGTTGCCGGGGTAGCGTTGCATAAACTCTTCCTCGCTGTTAAAATCAGCTTCAGAAAAAACGATGAGCAGATTATGCAGTTTTCTGGTCTGGCGCAGGTAATCGATAGTGAATCGCCATAGCTGCTTAAACTCTTCCGGGGTGCTTGTGTTGGCACACCACCAAAACCAGTTGCCGGTCAACTCATGAAAAGGGCGAAAAAGGATAGGTATCTGCTCTCCGTCATCACCGTTTAGGTTGGCCATGTAGGCGGCTGCCTTATCAAGCCATTGCTTGTAGGTCTCGTGATGCTCCCCGCCGGGCAATATGGTTGCAACGGTACGCATGCTGGTATCCCATGCGGTTTTACCATTGGCAGGGTTATCCATGTGCCAGCAAAATGTATTGATGCCGCCCCGGCGGTAGGCCTCCTGTACCAGTTGTTTTTGATATTTAAAAGGTACGCCGTTTATATCGCGAACGCTGTCGTGTTCTATCTTAGCCAGGTCCCAGCCGTAAATGGCCGGATAGGTTCCGGTAACGCTTTTTACGTCAGACTGATCTTTTACAAAGCACCAGCCAACGCCATAAGCAGTATCATCATGGTGGCCAAATATGGTACCTGCCCCTTTAAGGCGCTGCATACTGTAGTAAAGTTGCCTGGTTTCGTTAGTAGCTTGCGGGTCGCTGGGGTTAAATAACTGTGCATTTGCCGGCAGCCAAAGCGTTGTAAAAACCGTTATAATCAACAAAAAACACTGGCGGCAGATACTAAATCGCAAACTCATTTCACCTCAATTTTAAAATCTAAGATAAAGTTTAAAGACCATGAACGCGAAAGTTTGAACGTTCCTATCCCTAATCAAATTATAGCCTAAATGATTATACAACATACTTGTGTATCAACTTAATGCCTGCATTAAAACAATTATTACAATTAACTGATTTAACTTTTGAAACAAATCGGTCAATCCGGGTTTCTATATCTTACGTAAATTATACCTTTGCCCAGTTAATGGAAGGCACAGAATCGACATCAGGCACAGCGCCATCGCGCTTTAAAAAAATTGGAAACGCAATATCAGATTTTTTCCTGATGCTGTACCGTATCTATGCCTTTGTAATTCGTTTTTTTAAGGAAGTTTTTCTACCGCCTTACGAGTTTAAAGAAGTGGTAAGGCAATGTTATGAAACCGGCGTTAGGTCATTCACGCTGATAACCCTTACCGGTTTTATCATTGGGGTTATCTTTACCAAGCAAAGCCGCCCTTCACTCACAGAATTTGGTGCAACATCATGGCTGCCGTCACTGGTATCTATCGCTATCATGAAGGCACTTGCACCATTGGTAACGGCGCTTATCGCAGCCGGCAAGGTGGGTTCAAGCATAGGTGCGGAATTAGGCTCTATGCGGGTTACCGAGCAAATTGATGCTATGGAGGTATCCGGCACCAAGCCCTTTAAATTTTTGGTATGTACACGTGTTATTGCTACAACATTCACTATACCATTGTTAGCTACTTATGTAGCACTTATTGCCTTGTTCGGCGGGTATTTGAACATAGCACAAAACGAGGGCACCAGCTACGCTACGTTTATTGAGCAGGCCTTTGAGCCTATAACCTTTGTGGATATTTGGGCATCGTTGGCTAAGGCTGTAGTTTTTGGCTTTACTATTGGTATAGTTGGATGTTACCAGGGGTATAATTCAACCAAGGGTACCGAGGGCGTTGGTAAAGCTGCTAACGGCGCAGTGGTAACAGCAATGTTTATTGTGTTTATTGAAGAAGTTTTAATTGTACAGATAGCCGGATGGTTCCGCTAATATAAAATGGAAAAGCAAAAGGCAAATATCGACATGAATAACGAGGTGATCCGCATCCGCGGGTTGCAAAAATCGTTTGGCGATTATCACGTACTGCGCGGTATCGATCTTGATCTTTACCAGGGCGAGAACCTGGTAGTGTTAGGCCGCTCCGGTACAGGTAAATCTGTATTGATCAAGCTGATATCGGGCATGCTTTACCCTGATACCGGTACCATCAACGTGTTGGGAAATGAGTTAACCACCATAACAGAAAAGGAAATGGAAGCATTGCGTATCCGCATTGGCTTCTCTTTTCAGAACAGCGCATTGTATGATAGTATGACAGTGCGCAAAAACCTGGAGTTTCCATTAGTGCGTAACCGCAAAGGAATCACCCGCAAGGAGATAGACACCAACGTACACAGCGTTTTGGATGCAGTTGGCTTATCGCAAACCATCAACCAGATGCCGTCAGAACTATCTGGCGGGCAGCGTAAACGTATCGGTATAGCGCGTACACTGATCCTTAACCCGGAGATAATGTTGTATGATGAGCCTACGGCTGGTTTGGACCCTATCACTTGCATTGAGATAAACGAATTGATAAACGAAGTGCAGCAGCGCTATAATACATCATCAATAGTTATTACACACGACCTTACCTGTGCTAAAATGGTGGGCGACCGTGTGGCGATGTTGCTTGATGGACAGTTTCAGCGGGTTGGTTCTTTTGACGAGGTTTTTGCAACGGATGATGCCCGCGTGAAACCTTTTTATGATTATAATTTTATAGAATAAAGATATAGTATCCATTATGGACGCAGCAGAAAGTAAAAAATCAATAATTGTAGGGGTATTTGTGTTTTTAGGCGTTGCAGTATTTGTACTGGGCGTACTAACCCTTGGCGGGTCACAAAAAACCTTCGTAAAAAGCATTCACATCAGTTCAAAGTTCAACGATGTTGCAGGGCTTAAAAAAGGTAACAACGTGTGGTTCTCCGGCGTTAAGGTGGGTACCATTAAAGAGATCAAATTTACAGGCTTGCACGAGGTAGATGTGATCATGAGCATAGATGCAGCAACCCAGTCTTACATTCACCGTAACGCAGGTGTGCGCATTAGCAGCGATGGTTTTATCGGTAACAAGATCATCGTGATAGACGGCGGCAGCCCGCAGGCGCCTATTGTACAGGATGGTGATGTTTTACAATCAGAAAAGTTATTGTCTACCGATGATATCATGAAAACCCTGCAACAAAATAACCAGAACATCCTGGCCATAACCAATGATTTTAAAACGCTGAGCAAAGATATTTTGTCAGGTAAGGGTACCGTTGGTGCATTGCTTGCAGATAGTACCATGGGTAACCAGTTAAAGCTTACCATGCGTAACCTGGCAAGTGCAACAACAAACGCATCAAAAATGGCCATGCAGTTGAACAGCTTTAGCCAAAAGATAAATACCAAGGGTGGTTTTGCTGATAACGTACTTACAGATACCATTACATTCAATCGTATCCGTTCATCGGTTACCAAATTGCAGGAAGCTGCAGCAAATGCCAGCACACTTACAGATAACCTGAATAAAGCATCAAACAAGCTTAACACCACTGATAATGCCCTGGGCGTCTTGTTAAATGATCCTAAAATGGCAACGCAGGTAAAAAGTACTATGAACTACTTGCAACAAAGCTCAGTAAAATTAAACGACGACCTTGAGGCAGTGCAGCACAATTTCCTGCTTAAAGGTTTCTTTAAAAAGCGAGAGAAAGCGAAACAGGACAGCTTGAAAAAAGCAATGTAAAAATAACAAAGGCGATGAGCAATCATCGCCTTTGTTATCTTAAGCACTATTATTTCTACATCAATTCTTCTTTTCCTTTTTTAGCTGCTCTCTAAAATTCTTATCCTCTTCCTTTTTTTTCTTTATTGCTTTTTTGATGATCTTCTCTTGTTCTTTCTGGTCTTCTGTATCCTGCTGTGCATTCAATTTTTTTTCTTGTGCCGGGCCTACACCTGCGCAGTTCTTAATGCCATTAAGCAGTACATGCCATACTGTTTTAAAGAAAGGAAAGTTCTTAGGACGAATGTAAACCACGTTAGCCAGTCGGGGTGTAGTATTGCCGTCATCAGGGTTATCATGCTTAAGCACAACGGTATTTACCAGGGCTGTTAACAGCATATTTTTAGTGTAGTTGGGCCTAAGCATATCTACGCTAAGGTCTTTATATAAAAGAGAGACTATACCTTTAGAGATCTTTTGTGTGCTGTATATATTAAAGTCAAGGGAAGTTAAATGGCCCTTAGTAACTTTCACCATACCAAGCGGCATCAATACCGGGTTTATAGCCGATAAGTCCATAGGGGCAAGATGGCCTTTATAGCTGTAACTATAGGCCGCATCGCTTAGATTAAAAGCAAAGTGGATATCGAACCTACTGTTTCCCAAAAATGTGCTGCTGATATCTGCAGTGGCAATGTTGTTCTTTTTAAGCAGCTCCTTCCGGTTTGTAATATTTAATAATCTCCCGTTGATGTTATTGAATTTAAGGTGACCAAATTTCATCGTATTTTGGTTCCGCTCAGCGTAGCTAAAATTCATACGTTTTATTTCAAGCGTATCTACATTGACAGGAAAAGGAATTTTATTACGGATAGCCCAATTGGGGAATGTGACAAGCCTGTCTGTAGTTGGCAAGGGGCCATTGTAGTTACTATATAAACCAAAATTACCTTGATCAATTATAAGTTTTTGTACGTCAATGCTTTGGTCTCGCTGAAAGCCATCGTAATCAAAATTGTACAATACCATATTATCGATATGGAGATCGAACCTGTCGTTTTTGCTTTTGCTAAAAAAAGCAGGGTAAGCTACAGGTATAAGATCAATCCCCTTAACAATTAGTTTTTTTGTTTGGGTTGAGAGCTCTGCTGATCTCACCTTAAACGAGTACAGCCCGTCGGCAGATTTACTTTTATAGTTGTGAAATTTGGTTGTGATATTTTTAAAGAATAGAAAACGTGTAGTATCACTTTCCGATGTAGGATCTATCAGCAAGTTGCTACCCATAATATCCATATTTTTCAATTCGGATATAGCTGGTTTGGGGCCGGTATAGTCAATTTTTTTTAAATGGACGTCGCCAAGCCTCAATTCGCCTACGCTTACCAGCTTAAAGGTCTTTTCAATTTTTTGATAAAGGGTTCGGTCATCTTTTTTATTGCTATCGGGTTGATTGGCATATTTGCTTGCGGTTATATCAGGCATATCCAGCGTAATGCGGGAAATTTGCAGATTTTTGTTGAATAGAAGGTCTGTTACTTTTACACCCGATATTATAAGGCGTTGCACCTGTAATTGATAAAGGCTGTTTGGGACACGCTCTTTCCGCTTTCGTTTTGCTCTATAGACATCCACCGAAGGGTTTAAACGGATACTGTAGAATGTTGCCCTACCGCGGAGTACGTTTAATTTTATATCGCTAAAATCAATACTGTACATGCTGTCGCTGCCTTTGCTTACAGCGGTTTTTAACTTTTCAGAGAGTTTGTTTTCGAGGTAATTGTTGAGGAATAGCACAGGTATCAGTACCACTATCAAAATTATTCCCAATGCTGTGAGCAGCATTTTGAGCCACCTGTTCTTCTTTATTGTGTCTGCCATAAATAATGGTGGCTGTAAGCGTTTCTTATTCCTTAAAGTGTTAACAACAGAAAACTGAATTTGTTAAGCGCTGACAAACTGTCACGCTGGTAATGAATTTTTATGTATTTTTGCGGTTCATTTTTTAAGATCTTAATAATGGAATTCCTTACACCGGATAAAACGCACGATGAGGCAAGGCAGGGAGAGGCTTTAGTATTAGAGCCCGGTGAAAAAAACCTGGGGCGCAAACTTTATATTGAAAGCTATGGTTGCGCTATGAATTTTTCTGACAGCGAGATAGTTGCATCCATATTGGCCGAAAAGGGTTTTGAAACGACAAGCGATTTTAATAACGCAGATGTAGTTTTTATCAATACCTGCTCGATCCGCGAGAATGCTGAAACCCGTGTCCGTAACCGCCTTAAAGAGTTTGCTTATGCCAAGGGTAAAAACCCCGGTATGGTGGTAGGTGTATTGGGTTGCATGGCCGAGCGCTTAAAATCCAAATTCCTTGAAGAAGAAAAGTTGGTGGATGTAGTAGTAGGCCCCGATGCTTACCGCGACCTGCCAAACCTGATAGACAAAGTTGACGGTGGGCAAAAAGCAGTAAACGTTCTGCTTAGCAGAGAAGAGACCTATGCTGATATTAACCCTGTGCGTTTAAACAGCAATGGTATTAATGCATTTGTGTCAATCATGCGTGGGTGCGATAACATGTGCTCGTTCTGCGTGGTGCCCTTTACCCGTGGCCGCGAACGCAGCCGCGACCCGCATTCTATCGTAGCGGAATGCCGCGACCTGTTCAATAAGGGTTACCGCGAGGTTACTTTGTTAGGCCAGAATGTAGATTCATATAAATGGAGTGCCACACAGTCGGCAGATGGTAGTGAGCAGTTAGTAGATGAGCCTATTGTAAACTTTGCTAACCTATTAGAAATGGTTGCGCTTATTGACCCTGATCTGCGTGTGCGCTTTTCTACCTCGCATCCAAAGGATATTACCGACGAGGTTTTACATACCATTGCTAAATACGATAACATTTGTAATTATATACACTTACCGGTGCAAAGCGGTAACAGCCGTGTGCTTGAGCTGATGAACCGTACGTACGACCGCGAATGGTATATGGGCCGTGTGGATGCTATTCGCCGGATTATTCCTGATTGTGCCATTTCAACAGACATCATCACCGGTTTCTGTACTGAAACCGAAGAAGAGCATAATGAAACACTCAGCATGATGGATTACGTACAGTATGATTATGCTTACATGTTTATGTACAGTGAACGCCCGGGCACGTTGGCGGCAAAACGCTACGCCGATGACATACCTGAGCCTATAAAAGCTGTGCGTTTGAACCAGGTTGTGGCAAAACAACGCGAATCATCGCACTATCGCCTGCAGCAACATGTTGGCAGGGTAGACAGGGTGCTGATAGAAGGTTTCTCAAAAAAATCAGACCAAGACTATTGCGGCCGTAACGACAAAAATGCCATGGTTGTATTCCCCGTACAGGAAGGCTACAAACCCGGCCAGTACGCCAATGTACTGGTAGAGAAATGTACTTCAGCAACGTTAATTGGAAAGATCATATAAGAGAGTAAGACGACAAGAGGCAGGAAACAAGAGTGAAACATAATTTCAAAAGTCTACGAATTTGGCAAAAGGCAATGGGCCTTACGGATTTCGTTTATGACTATTGCAAAGGCCTGCCAATTGAGGAGCGCTATAATCTGATAGACCAGCTTAACCGCTGTTCGTGTTCGATACCCTCAAATATTGCTGAAGGCTCCGGTAAGCGGACCAAAGCACATTTTGCAGAGTTCCTGACGACGTCGTTAACATCGTCGTTTGAGTTAGAAACGCAACTACTTATTTGTGAAAGAAGAAAATATGGATCTTCTGACAAACTGAAGCAGTGTTTGGCTTTAGTTATTGAATTGCAAAAAAATGATCTTCAATTTTAGAGAATACGTACTTAAAGGAGATGATTAAAAAATGAGTCAGTAAGTGAGCGAACCTTCTTGTCTTGGTTCCTGACATCCTGATTCCTGATTCTATTTAAATGGATATTCAAGAAATAAAACAACGCTTTGGTATCATTGGCAACTCGCCGTTGCTTAACCGGGCTATAAATATTGCAAACCAGGTTGCACCTACTGATATTTCGGTATTAATTACCGGGGAAAGCGGTAGCGGTAAAGAGGTTTTTTCGCATATCATTCACCAGATAAGTGCACGTAAGCATGGTCCGTTCATAGCGGTTAACTGCGGCGCTATCCCTGAGGGAACTATCGATTCAGAACTTTTTGGTCACGAGAAGGGTGCCTATACCGGCGCTATCGGCGAGCGTAAAGGTTACTTTGAAACAGTTAATGGTGGTACTATTTTTCTGGATGAGATCGCAGAGATGCCTTTGGGTACGCAAGCGCGCTTACTCAGAGTTCTTGAATCAGGCCAGTACATCAGGGTGGGTTCATCCAAAGTAGAAAAAACTAACGTACGCGTAATAGCTGCAACCAATGTTGATGTTTATGAAGCTGTAAAGGCAGGGAAATTTCGTGAGGATCTTTACTACCGTTTAAATACCGTGCCGTTGAAGATACCACCTTTGCGTGAGCGTAAAGAAGATATCTTCCTGTTATTCCGCAAATTTACGTCAGATTTTACCGATAAATACCGCACGCCGCCTATCCAGTTAGATGATGATGCGCAGCAGGTACTGATCAATTATTCGTGGCCCGGAAACGTTCGCCAACTAAAGAATATGGCAGAACAGTTGGCCGTTTTAGAGCGTGACCGCGTGATTACTGCACAGACATTATTGACCTATATCCCGCATGAAACCAGCAGAACAAACCTGCCAATGCGTTTGGATAACCAGCCCAAAGAAGATTTCTCTGAACGCGATATTCTGTACAAAGTACTGTTTGATATGAAGCGCGATATGGTAGAGTTAAAAAAACTGGTTGCAGATATTATTGAACATGGTGGTGTTAGCCATGCCCACCAGCATCATCCGCAGGCTATTACCCAGCTTTACCGCGATATTGAACTACCGCAGGCAACCATTCCCGAGTCTCAGTTTACGTTGCAGCAGCCGGTGAACAATAATATCAGCAGCGGTAATAACAATTTCGACATTGTTCATCATACCGAAGAGGTTGAAGAATCGTTATCACTGGTAGACAAAGAATCAGACCTGATACGCAAGGCGCTTAAAAAGCACAAGGGCAAACGCAAACTTGCCGCTAATGAATTGGGCATATCTGAGCGTACCTTGTATCGTAAAATAAAAGAGCTAAATTTATAACAGATAAAAAATGAGCAAAAAGCTGTTGTTTAAGTTATTGACCGGGATGTGTGTGATGGTATTGCTTTTTACATCATGCTCATATAAATTATCGTTAACAGGTGCATCTATCCCTGCCGATCTCAAAACTGTGGATGTTCAGTTTTTTGAAAATAATGCTCAATTGGTTGTACCAACACTTAGTCAGAACTTTACCGAAGCTTTAAAAGCACGGATACGAAATACCACTGATATTAAAATAGTTCGTGGCGATGCCGATGCTGTATTTAGCGGCGCTGTAACAGGTTACAGTATAGCGCCCATATCAATTGAGGCTACAACCGGCGGGCAACGACCCATTGCAGGAGCAAGCCGTTTAACCATCACAGTGGCAGTGAAGTATGTAAAATATATTTACAAGGATGGTAAAAGAACCAGTGATCCTGATAAAATCCTTAGTTTTGATGAAACCTTTACGCGGTTTGCAAATTACAGTGGTGACATAGCCTCGCAGGAGCAGGGCTTGATAGCTGATATAAATAAGCAATTAACGGAAGATATTTTTAACAGGGCATTTGCCAATTGGTAAAAACAACAAAAGTGGATCAATACATCGATAACAGGCAAAAAGAAATTTTCTGGAACTTGTTGGCCAACCTGGCCGATGATGGCGCTGCGCAATTGCAAAGTTTAGAGCGTTTGCTTGCCGACCATCCGCAAAGCGCTGTTTTGCATATGTTAACAACCAGGGCTAACGGTGGAAAGTTTGCCGGCAAGGCAGCTGCTTATATTTCGCCAAGGCTGCTGCACAAGTACATTACCAATGCGCAGGAGTTGCCGGTTGTTGAACAAGCAAGTATTACCGATCTTACTTATCTGTCGCACGGCGCTAAGCATACCGGAGCAACACAAAGTGATGGGTCGCGACCAGAAGATGCTGTTTTAGTTGATCCTTACGAAGAGCTTAGAGAGACAGAGGTGGTAGAGACACCGCAAGAAGAAAGCCAGCCTGAAGTGATAGCCGAATCCCAAGTTCAAACAGCTGAGCCGGTTATTGAAGAAGAACCGCAGGATGTTGAGGAAGGTCCGGTTTCAGAAGAAGGCAGGGAGATCGTCACCGAAGTTATCGTCCCGGAAAAATCTGAGTCTGATAACATTGATGAAGAGCCAATAGAGGAAATTGCCGAAGCGCCGTTTGTGCCTGTTAATGCCGCCATTGAAGCGCCCCAAACAGAACCGGTTATCCGGGTTGCGGATAGCGAACAGGTTGAGGAAAAACAAGATGAGCCGGCAAACGAGCCGGTAACTGTTGATCAATTACCGGAAGCCCCAGTTGAGCAACCTGCGGCTCACGATTTAAACGACGAAGCACCTGCAGAAACCAAAGTTGAGGAACAGGCCGCTGAACAGCCTGCCGTAAACGAATATAGGTTTACATCACGTTTCCCTAAGCGCGAGGCACCAGCTGCTCAGGAACATGAGCAGCCTAAAGAGGCAGAACCAATTGAGGATGAAGTTTATGATGAGATAGTTGGCATCGACGATATTGGTTTCAAACCTGTTACCTCTGAACCTAACGCTGACACTGCAACAGAACATCGCTTTAGCGAACCTGCTACCGAAGCCGGTTTGGAGGAAGATGAGCCTCAGTCTGAAGTGCTTTTCCATCAGCCCGATGGTGATGTAGAGCCCACGCAAGACGATAAAGCAAACGACATTCATAAGGAAGAAGAAAAGCTTATCCTTGGTGGTATTGTGGGCGGGGATTACCTGTCTTTCGATAAAAAGCTTGATGAATTACGCGAAGCAAGCGGCTATGTAGCGCCACGGTTTAAACCCCGGGAAGAGGAGGAGCAGCCTGAACCTGATGAGGCGCAGAAAGTACCTGATCAGGTACAGCCTGCCACTCATGCAGAGCAACCCGCTGCACATACCGAACAAGCTGCTGCAAGCCATATCGACCCTAACCATGTGTCTCGGTATGATGACGACAAAATGCCGTATACGTTTTTATGGTGGCTTGATAAAACCCGTAAAGAGCATGCTGAGAACCTGAGGCCTTATGCTGAGACGGGTTTGCAACAAGTGCCAATCGGCGGTAATCAAAATTTAAAACGTCCGGATGAACTGCAACAGCAATATTTTGAGAACATATTTAGTCTTACCACGGTAAGCGGTGTGGAACGTGATCCTGAACAGGAGCGCGTACAGTTTAATCCGGAGAAAAAGGAGGATGTTATTATCGAACGCTTTATACAAACTGATCCGCAGATAAAGCCGCTTTCGGCAGATAAGCTGGACAATGAAAATAAGGCCAAGCGCAGCTCTGAAGATAGCAACGAAGTAGTGACAGAAACCCTTGCCCGTATATATGCCGACCAAATGCTATATCATAAAGCGATAGCTACTTATAAAAAATTAATATTGAAATTCCCGGAAAAAAGTACGTACTTTGCAGCCCGGATTGAAGAGTTAGAAAAGAAAACCAATTGATATAAAAAGAAATGTATTTAGTATTAATCGTAATCACGATAATTTTGTGTGTGCTTTTAGGCCTTATCGTATTAATCCAAAACCCTAAAGGCGGTGGTTTGGCATCAAACTTTTCAGGTTCGTCGCAATTAATGGGCGTACAAAAAACCGGCGACTTCCTTGAAAAAGGTACTTGGGTACTGGCAATCGGTATTATGGTATTGTCGCTCGTTATTAATGTATCTGTTAAAGGTGGTGCACAAAAATCAGAAGACCCTGCGTTAATGGAGCAGATCAAAAAAGCTTCTAAACCTTCTGCAGCGCCTGCAACTACAACCCCGGTTATGCCTGCACCAACCAATACACCGGCTCCGGCTAAAAAACCTGCTCAATAACAAGCAGTAAAATAATATAGGCAAAAGGCTTTGGACACGTCCAAAGCCTTTTGTGTTTATTAAAGTTGCCGACTGACACGATGACACCCGGCGTTAAGTGCACTTTAACTGGTTGTAACTAAATGCCATAAAAAGTGACAATAAAACAGAAAAATATGCCAATTTTAGCGCCCCGGCTTGCTTGGCACAATTGCTGTGAAAAGCAAATCACAAAACTTAAATTATATAATTCAAAATAACATTACTATGTCATTAAACATTAAACCAAGTGCAGACAGAGTGGTTGTTGAGGCTGCTGCTGCAGAAACCAAAACCGCTTCTGGTATCTACATTCCGGAAACAGCACAGGAGAAACCACAAAAAGGCACTATCGTAGCTGTTGGCCCTGGTAAATACGCCGATAACACAGGTACATTGATTCCAATGTTAGTTAAAGTGGGTGACCAAGTGTTGTATGGCAAATACGCCGGTACCGAGATCAATATCGACGGTAAAGAGTATTTGATTATGCGTGAAACAGATATTTACGCAGTTTTTAATTAATTAAATGTTGAAAGGTTGGACGTTGAAATGTTATAATCAATACAACAGCAACGATCCGCACCAAACCTTAAAACCTTACAACTTTATAACACTACAACAGAACAAAGAAAATGGCAAAACAAGTTAAATATAATGTTGAAGCCCGCGATACTCTAAAACGCGGTGTTGATATCCTGGCTAACGCCGTAAAAGTTACTTTAGGCCCTAAAGGTCGTCACGTAATTATTGACAAAAAATTTGGTTCACCTGCTGTAACTAAAGATGGTGTTACTGTAGCAAAAGAAATTGAACTGAAAGACCCTATTGAAAACATGGGTGCACAAATGGTTAAAGAAGTAGCGTCTAAAACTGCTGATATAGCAGGTGATGGTACTACTACAGCAACTGTTTTAGCTCAGGCTATTGTTACTGCGGGTATTAAAAACGTTGCTGCCGGTGCAAACCCAATGGATTTGAAACGCGGTATAGATAAAGCCGTTGCGCAGGTTGTTGCTAACTTAAAAGAGCAATCACAAACTGTAGGCGAAGACAATAACAAAATTAAACAAGTTGGTTCTATCTCAGCTAATAATGACGAGGTTATCGGTTCGTTAATTGCTGAGGCGATGCAAAAAGTAGGTACTTCTGGTGTTATCACCGTTGAAGAAGCAAAAGGTACTGAAACTGAGGTTAAAACTGTAGAAGGTATGCAGTTTGACCGTGGTTACCTTTCTCCGTACTTTGTAACCAATTCTGATAAAATGGAAGTGGAATTAGAAAGCCCTTACATTTTGATCTACGATAAAAAGATCTCTTCAATGAAAGAGTTGTTGCCAATACTTGAAAAACAAGTACAAACCGGCAAACCACTTTTGATCATTGCTGAAGACTTAGACGGCGAAGCGTTAGCTACCTTGGTAGTTAACAAAATTCGTGGTTCACTAAAAGTTGCTGCTGTTAAAGCACCAGGCTTTGGCGACCGCAGAAAAGCAATGTTAGAGGATATTGCTGTATTAACTGGTGGTACCGTAATCTCTGAAGAACGCGGTTACAAACTGGAAAGCGCTGACCTTTCAATGTTAGGCCAGGCTGAAAAGATCTCTATCGATAAAGATAATACTACTATCGTAAACGGTGCAGGTGATGCTGAGCAGATCAAAGGCCGTGTTGGCGAGATCCGTTCACAGATCGAAACCACTACATCTGATTACGACAAAGAAAAACTACAAGAGCGTTTAGCTAAACTATCAGGGGGTGTTGCCGTGTTATACATCGGTGCTGCATCTGAAGTTGAGATGAAAGAGAAAAAAGACCGTGTTGATGATGCTTTACATGCAACCCGCGCTGCGGTTGAAGAAGGTATCGTAGCAGGTGGTGGTGTTGCTTTCATCCGTGCAGTTGCGTCATTAACTGATCTTAAAGGCGCTAACGAAGATGAGAATACTGGTATCCAGATCATCCGTCGTGCTATCGAAGAGCCTCTTCGCCAGATCTGTGAGAACGCAGGTATCGAAGGTTCTATCATCGTTCAAAAAGTGAAAGAAGGCTCTGCTGACTACGGTTATAACGCACGTACCGACAAGTTTGAGAACCTGATAGGTGCTGGTGTAATTGACCCAACTAAAGTAAGCCGTGTTGCATTAGAAAATGCTGCTTCTATCGCTTCAATGTTGTTAACTACCGAGTGTGTGTTAGCAGATGAGCCAGAAGACGAAAAAGCTGGTGCTCCACCAATGGGTGGCGGCATGGGCGGTATGATGTAATATCATTAAGTCTAAAGTTAAAATCCAAAAGTCAAAAAAGACTTAGGAATTATAACCTTAGACTATCGACTAAATAAAAGAAACCCTTGTACGGTAAAACGTACAAGGGTTTCTTGCTTTTGGGTGATTGATTGGCCCTTATGTATCATTTTAGTCACCAAAAAGTCCTGGAGGGCGCTAAAACGTTAAGCTGTGTTAAATGTTTGTTACATAATTTGGGTTTGGTTTTTTGGGCATAGGCTTTGCTTTTAACGCTGCATGAAACAAATAGTGCATAAAAAGAGACATTTACACAGCCGGATAGTGGAGTGGGTGCTGTATAAAGGCCCCGAGCTATTTGTAGCACTTTACAGTTAATAAATAGTATTATTTTTAGCTCCAATTATGGAGCTCGAATCTTTCTACAATATTTTTCACCGTTGGCTCATTAACAGAGGCCCGGTTTACGCTTTCGGTATTATTGTTTTACTTGTCGGTTTTTGGGTAATATCATTTATCCGGGCCAGGTTATTACAACGCTTAAGCAACCGCAAGGTTAATTCATCTTTACAGCCTTTTATTCTTAGTCTTTGTATTACGGGAATGTATGTACTGCTGATCATCAGCGTGCTTAACATTGTAGGGTTCGAGCTCACGCTGATCAACACGGTGATAGGTGCTTTTGGTGTTGCAGCAGGTTTGGCCTTATCGGGTACTTTGCAAAACTTTGCAGGTGGTGTTTTGATATTGTTGTTAAAGCCATTCTCCATAACGGACAGCATTAAAGCGCAAGGGCAAGAGGGAACAGTTACATCTATCCAGTTGTTCTATACTGTACTGCTTACTGCGGATAACAAAACGGTAATTATCCCCAATGGTAAATTATTTAACGAAGTTATTGTAAATATTACCCGCGAGCATAAACGTCGCTTGGATTTCGAGCTCAAATTGGGCTACGCAGCAGACATAGATAAGGTAAAAGACATCATCAACAACATCATAAAATCAACGCCCGAGGTACTTACCGAACCTATAACCCGGGTAGGTGTGAGCGCTTTGGAGAACGATGGTATGCGCTTTATTATAAACGTATGGGTAGAGCCTGCCAATTATCTAACCACCAAAATTTCCTTGCAGGAGCGCATTGTTAAAGAGCTTTCCGCCGCAGGCGTTAAACTCCCCGGCACCGGTGACCCGAGCGGCGCAGAGTTGATACAAGCGCTGGTAAACAGGACTAATAGGTAGTAGCCGTTTTCCTGAGCAACGTAAGGCTTGATGAATATACATAAGATGTGATTTTTTGGGTGTATAGGATCTCTCGTTGTGCTTCGCAGAGACTTACACTTCTGCCCGCTCAAAATATAATCGTAGCCTGATCTTTAAAATCTCTCCTATCTCAGGGAGAGATTACCACATTTAATTGTTTGGTGTTCACGATTGCTTCGCGATTTCGAGGGGGCTTTCCTATCTTTGGCGCTCAATATATCTTATAATGAAAATATCAGTATTAGCACAAAATCTTCATGGCTCTGAGATCATCAAAATAGCCGGAGAGATAAACGAATTGAAAAAGCAAGGCCAGAACATTGCCAATTTAACGATTGGTGATTTCGACGCTGATATTTATCCTATCCCGGCTGAACTGCGCGATGGCATTATCGATGCTTATAATCATAACCAAACCAACTATCCACCGGCAGATGGTATGCTTAGCTTGCGCGAAAGTGTGTCATCATTTCTTAACCGCACATTAGGTTTGGATTATGCTGCCAACCAGATACTGATCTCGGGCGGATCGCGACCATTGATATATTCTACTTACCTGGCCCTGGTTGACCCCGGCGATAAAGTGGTTTTCCCTACACCATCATGGAACAATAACCATTACTGCGACCTTACCGGTGCCGAAGCAGTATTGGTAGAAACCCGCCCTGAAAATAATTTTATGCCTACGGCAGAAGAGATCCGCCCGCATTTAAAGGGCGCTACTTTGCTGGCCCTTTGTTCTCCGCTTAACCCAACCGGTACCATGTTTGATAAAAAGGATCTGGAAGAGATATGCGACCTGGTGATAGCCGAAAATAAAAGCAGGAGTGCCGATGAGAAACCATTGTACCTTTTGTATGATCAGATCTATTCTCAGCTAACGTTCGGTGAGTACAAACATTACGACCCGGTAACGCTTCGCCCCGAATTAAAAGATTATACTGTATTCATCGATGGCGGCTCAAAATGCTTTGCTGCTACAGGTGTACGTGTAGGTTGGGGCTTTGGCCCGGCGTTTATCATCAATAACATGAAGGCCATTGTTGGCCACATGGGTGCATGGTCGCCGAAGGCAGAACAGGTTGCCATGGCCGAATACCTGAAAAACGATGATTTTGTAAACGGTTATCTTGATACGCTTAAAGACAGGATACAAGCCAGCCTGAACAACTTGCATCAAGGTTTCCAGCAGCTCAAATCAGAAGGCTTTGCGGTGGATTCAATAGAGCCGATGGGTGCTATATATCTTACCATTAACTTAGACTACACCGGCAAAACAACCCCGGATGGTAAAGTATTGGAGAACAGCGCCGATGTAAACTTTTACCTGATAAAAGAAGCGGGTGTTGCCTTTGTACCGTTCTCGGCCTTTGGTACCGGCGAGGAAGTTACCTGGTTCAGAGCATCGGTTGGTGCAACCACGCTGGAAGATATCGAGCAAATGACACCAAGAATCAGAGAGGCATTAGCTAAACTCAAATAACGATACACTATCCTCACAAAGCCCCCTATTAGGGAGGATTTGTGAGGGCTATATATTTGCACCATGCCAAACGGAACACTCTACCTCATACCTGTACCCCTTGCTGATGAAGCTGCGGCCCAATCATTTACGCCGTATCTCACGGATACCATCAACAGTATTAAGGAATACATCGTAGAGAACGAGAAAACCGCCCGCAAGTTTCTGAAACAGGCCGGATTGAAAACACCGCAGAGCGAATTGCTGATACACGATTATGGCAAGCACAATCGTGATAGCGGATTAAAAGATTTTTTTAAAGGCTTGCTGGCAGGCAATGATGTTGGTTTGATGAGCGAGGCTGGTTGCCCCGGTATAGCTGATCCTGGTGCGGATATTGTTGCTGAGGCACACCGCAAGGGAATAGCGGTGGTGCCATTGGTAGGGCCAAGCTCCATTTTATTGGCGCTGATGGCATCGGGATTTAACGGGCAACGCTTTACTTTTCATGGGTATTTGCCCATAGATAAAGCGGATCGCGCTAAACGCATTAAAGATCTTGAGAGTGCGGCTGAGAAGCATAAACAAACTCAGCTGTTTATAGAAACACCGTTCCGTAATGATAGCATGCTGCAGGAGGTTTTAAAGACCTGTAAACCTAACACCCGCCTTTGCATTGCCTGCGATATTACGGCCCCCACAGAATTTATCAAAACACAAACCATAGCAGCCTGGCAAAAACAGGTACCCGATCTGCGTAAACGCCCGGCAATATTTTTGCTGTTCCATGCCTGATGCTGAAGCCGCCGCAACATACCAGTGTGCTCATTGTAGGGGCAGGTCCATCTGGCTTAATGATGGCTGCACAACTGCTGCGTTATGGTATACAACCAGTTATTATAGATAGCAAGCCAGGCCCAACAAGCCAATCAAAAGCGTTGGCTGTACAAGCCCGTTCTTTGGAGATGTACCGCCAAATGGGCATGGTTGAGAAAGCATTGGAGGAGGGTAAAAAGGCAAAAGGCTTAGCCTATTACAAGGAAGGCGAACACCTTGCAGAACTCGATCTCGATCAAATTGGGGACCAGCAAACGCTATACCCGTATATACTCCTCTACCCGCAAAGCAAAAATGAACGCCTGTTGCTGAATTTTCTGACGCAAGCTGCATGCCCGGTTTATTGGCAAACATCGCTTGTATCGTTACGTCAGTTAGGCGCTAAAAGCCAAGCCCGCTTACAAATTGCTGATCAAACTTATCAGATTACCTGCGATTACGTAATTGGTGCAGATGGCGCGCATAGTATGGTACGCAAGCAAATGGGTATGCATTTTAGCGGTGATACTTACAAGCATAAGTTTTTTCTGGCAGATGTTAAGCTAAGGTCGGTTATTGATGATCAATTGATCAGTTTATATATAGATAAACGAGGCTTCGCCGGGTTTTTTCCATTACCGGAGACTGATAGCTTCAGGATAGTGGCCAGTTTGCCGGATGAGTTGGAGAACGACGAAAGCCCCACGCTTGATGCTGTTTTACCTGCATTAAAAAGCGTTACTAAAAAGGACTTGCAGGTAGAAAAAGTTAACTGGTTTACCACCTATAAACTACATCACAGAATGGCTACCCAATTTAACGAGGGTAACTGTTTCCTTGTAGGCGATGCTGCGCACATTCACTCGCCGGTTGGCGGGCAGGGCATGAACACCGGTTTACAGGATGCTTACAACCTGGCGTGGAAACTGGCTGCCGTGATAAACGGACAGATAGTGCCTAACATCCTTGATAGTTACGCAGAAGAAAGAATGCCGGTAGCAAAGCAATTACTGAACACTACTGATAGGGTCTTTAATGTGGTAACCTCCCGAACATGGTTTGGAAACATTTTAAAAAAATATGTTGTGCCGAGGGTACTTAAGTTTGGCTGGGAGAAAGAAGGCACCCGTAATTTCTTTTTTAAACGGGCATCACAGATCGGGATCAGTTATCGCGATAGCAAACTGAGCCTTTCATTAGGCAGACCGACGGAAATTAAAGCCGGCGACAGGCTGCCTTATCTTGAAATTTTCGACGAAAAGAAAAAAACCAAGACCGACCTTCACAGTTGGTGTGCCAAGCCCGGTTTTACACTACTTACCTTTGGGCATGTGCAGGAGAGCTTTTTGTTTACTATAGCAAAATGGCTTACGCAGGATTACAATGGCGCCATTAACTTTTTTCATTTGCCTTACTCGCCGGCTAACCAAAAGGTATTTGATGTACTGCAGATACCGGAAGGCACCCGCAAAGTCGTTATTGTAAGGCCGGATATGCATATCGGTTACCTGAATGACCTGATAGATATCGGCATGATGAATAATTACCTGCGTAATGTGGTTGGTTTTAAAACCCCATAAAAAGTTATGCCCCCGCAATCGCTGCAGAGGCATAAACACTAAACCAAACACTAATTATGAAAAAATCGGGGTATACCGTTATGCAGCTAAAGCATTTTGTTTGTTTAAAACATTGCTGCCAACAGGTTGATAGCTGCTTATAGCCAAGTGGTCCTGCATCTTTATGGTAAATGTTGTTTCGCCTTTGTTGGCCGATAGCACAAGGTATTCGCCTATAGTGTTCAATAACAACAGTTCGCCGGTAATGTAGTTAATGGCAACTTTATGCGCTTTAATATCTGTTATATCAGATTCTATCAACTCCATTTGCGGCACCTCAAAGTTGATGCTGTTGCCCAGCGTATCGGTGAGTAACGGTATCTTATTCTTTAACGTTTCAATAAAGTAACCTATCACAAAACTGAGCTTGTAATGCAACGAATTGGCCCGCCCATCGTTATTCTTCATCTCGCTGAACGTTTTTAAAACATTACCGGGGTTATATGCCTGCGACTTGAGTAAAAACTCCCGGTAAGAAGCAGAAAGAATGTTGCGTTCAAAATCTGTTTTGGCCGATGAATCAATAACCTGTTTGTAGGTAAGTTTGATGATAGCTTTTGACATGACGATAGTTTTGTTGTGATCGAAATATATATTGTCCCGGTGATCTATAATGCAATGCCGAATGTATACGTACCTGTGTAACCTGCTGCAATGCTCCCTGTTAGCGATGGCGTTTCGTTAGCCAGGTCGGTAGCCGAGTTGCCTAAAATGCCGTCATTGGCATTGCGGGTAGTATTTACGCCTACGCCGTAATGCGTATGCACCGCGTCGGAGATATTTTCAGGGAAGGCAAACTGCGCCGTTTTCTTCATTACATTATTAACAAAGATCTCAAAGTGAATATGTGTTGCCCGGCCCTGGTACCAACCCGGATAAACGGTGGTAAAGGTTACAGCACCCTTAGCATCAGTGGTTTGATAACCGCGTAAAAAGGTTTCGCCTACAAAGCTTTTACCATTTTGGTTACCGTAACCAGAGTAATATCCATCCTTGCTGCAGTGCCATATATCAACCCGGGCATTTTGTACCGCGTTACAATTGTCGTTAGTGTTAACAACCAAAAGGTTAAGCACCAGCGGTACACCTGTTTGTCCGCCGGTAATGTCAGATCGGTCAAGCGGGTTTTTCAATTCACCTCCGGGGTAAGGGTAAGGACCTTCTACCTCGGTTGGGGTTAGCCGGCAGGCACTACTGCCCGTGTTGGTATCTGCTGATGTTGTGGTGCCTGTGCTGTCGATTGCGGTATCTGTTGAATCTTTTTTACAGGCATCTAACAGCATTGGAGTTGCCGCGGCGGCAATGGCAAATGATCTTAAAAAATGTTTACGCTCCATGTTACAGAAATTAGCAGGGGTGTGTTTATTTGTTTCTGTAAAAGTAGAACGCTAATAACGGGGACTGAAGCGGGTATCGGTAAACGCCTGTTTTGTGTCGATTACTGCAGATTTACTTCATTTTCATCCAGCGGCGCGCAAAGTCGGCATAGCTGTCGCTTACCGGTAATTCAACGGTAGGGAGTTTAATTTTGCGGTTTTGTATAGAGATGATCTTGTTTACCGGCACAATATAGCTGCGGTGAATACGCTGAAACCTATCCTCCGGCAGTTTCTCTAAGACCCGCTTAAGCGGCATCAGCGTTAGTATGGTTTTATCAAACTGCAGGTGTATCTTAATATAGTCTTCCATGCTCTCAATGTATTCGATATCCTTATGGTTTATCTTAACCATTTTGTATTCCGAATAGACATATAAGCTTTCGCCCTCCCCATCACCATTGGTTGCATTTTTGTACCGGTGGTAATCAGCGGCTTTCTCAATAGCCTTACCGAAACGTTTAATATCAATAGGCTTAAGCAGGTAGTCTACAGCTTCCAACTCAAAGCCCTCAAACGCAAAGTTTTTGTATGCTGTAGTAAATATCACCATGGGTTTGTTCTCCAGCGCACGCACCAGGTCTATACCCGTAATATCGGGCATGTTGATATCGATGAATAGCAGGTCGATAGGATTGTTACGCAGGTATTCCGCACCGTATATGGCATCCTCAAAAGTTTGCATAAGGTTCAATGATGGAAACTTTGAGATATAATTTTTTATCAACTCCAGTGCCAGCGGCTCATCATCTATGGCAACACATTTCAATTGCATATCATCAGCTGTATAAGGTAAGTATCACGGTGAATTGGTTATTCTCCTCGTTGATGTTGAGGATGTGTTTACCGGGATAAAGATATTTTAATCTTTCGCGTGTGTTGTTAATGCCGATGCCGGTACGTTCCAGATTTTGGTTTCGTTCAAATATCGGGTTCACACAAAGGAAGGTGATGGTATCAGGTTTAACAAGCAGGTTTATGTCGATATTGCTTTGGTGCTGTTTGCTTATGCCATACTTAAAAACGTTTTCTACGAAGGTCATTAGCAGTAAGGGGGCTATCTTTTTGTTTGCAAGATCGCCTTGCACGGTAAAGCTTACAACCGTTTTTGCACCCAGGCGTAACCGTTGCAGATCAATGTAATTGGAGATACAATTAACCTCATTTTGCAGATCTACCAGGTCTTCTCTCACATCATCGGTAACGTAGCGCATAATGTTAGATAGCTTCATGATGCTATCTGCCGTATACTCGTTATTGGTAATGGCAAGCGTGTAGATATTGTTAAGTGTATTGAATAAAAAGTGAGGATTGATCTGTGCTTTTAGAAAAGATAGTTCTGCGCTTGCCTTTTCAGCCTCGGCACTAATTGCTCTTTGCTCTGTTGTTTGCCATTGCACAACCGTTTTGATAGCGGTGCTCAAAGCCATTATCATCAGGAACAGGAATAAACTCGAAGAATCAAAATGTTTTCTTCTGCCATTACGCCAGCGCTCTCTGAATTGCGGAGGAGGCATCCCTCCGGGAAACATTTGCGGCCCTTGAGCGCTGTCAGGCTGCATATTTGGCGGCGGCGGCAGCTGTTGACCGTTACTATCCGGTGTAAAACCTGGTGGCATAGCTCCGGGAAAACCGGTCGGCGGCATACCAAACTGTGAAGCTGCCATTTGTGCAAAAGCTTTTTTGTTAATGCTGTGCAACAACTTATCGTAAGGCTTAAGAACGTATACCACACCGAGCAGACAAAAACAGATGACGGCATAGTCAATATATTTTTTCCTGAGGAAAAACCGCGGAAAAAGGAAGTTGGTGTTGAGATAGAATAAGGCAATATAGGTAGCGCAGAACAGCCAATAGTATGGCGACACGATGATAGTGCCCATGGAAACATTGCCATCCGGGCCGTTCAAGAACAACAGCGGGAAGGCCATGAACAATAACCAGCAGGCTATATGTATGAGTACCGAAAAGGTTTTTAAGCGTAGCATCCCCAAAAGAACTGTTAATCAGCTTAAAAATAAGTAAAGTATCGGTAAGCGGGCAGTATGTGTAGACGAATTATCCGTGGATGGTTTCGGCCTTGCCGTAATTTTGGATAACCTGGGCTTCAAAAGCCAAAAACGCTGTCCAGCGTTTATCTACATCAACATCAACAGCATACTTTTTAGCCAAGCGGATAAAGGTGGCGTAGTGGGTAGCTTCACTCACCATCAGTTCATAATAGAAATCGGATAATTCTTTATCGTCGATATTTTCTGAAAGGACCTTGAAGCGTTCGCAGCTGCGCGCCTCGATCATGGCAGATAGCAAAAGGCGATCTATCAGTTGTGCCTCGCGGCCTCCGCCAACTATCATAAACTTGCGAAGTTCGTTTACGTAATCGTCCTTACGTTCGCGGCCTAAAGTGTAGCCGCGTTGAATAATGATCTGATGAACTCGTTTAAAATGTTCCATTTCCTCCTGCACCAAATCGCACATTTCCTGCACCAGGTCGCTAAGGTTGGGGTTTTGTACAATTAGGGTAATGGCATTGCTGGCCGCCTTTTGCTCGCAAAACGCATGATCGGTCAGCAACTCTTCAATATTGCTTTCCACAACGTTTTTCACCCACAATGGATCGGTAGGTAATTGCAGCTTTAAAATGGTTTTCTCGTTCACAGGAGCAAAGATAGAGGTTATGAGCGGAAAGGTGAAAGACTAAAGCCGAAAGCTTGCAAAAGGCTTTTAGCTTTATGCGTTAAGCTCTTAGCTTACTTATACAAACTTTTGCTCTCAATAAACTTAAGAACAGGATCGGGCACGAAAAACTGTATGTTCTTCTTTTCTTTGATGGATTTTCGGATAAATGTCGCTGAGAGTTCCATCAACGGTGTCATGGTAATGGTTACTGATGGATGGGATGCAAACTCAGCATTTTCATACCCGGGGCGTGGGTAAACAAATATCTGGTAATCGCGCAGAATGAGGTTATAATTCTTCCACTTGTGCAAGGTAACCAGGTTATCAGAACCCATGATCAGCGCAAATTCGTGTTCAGGATATTTTTCTTTGAGATGGGCAAGTGTATCTATGGTATAAGACGGCTGCGGCAGCTTCAACTCCACATCGCTTACCGAAATATTTGAGGCATTCTCGGTAGCCAGCTTAGCCATCTCTAAACGATCATAAGTATTGATGAGGTCTCCGTATTTTTTTAAAGGGTTTTGCGGCGATACTACTAACCAAACCTTATCCAAAGCGGTATGGTTAGCCATGTAGTTGGCAATTATCAAATGCCCGATGTGGATAGGATTAAATGAACCGAATAGTAAACCAATCTTCATAAGTTTGCAGTTTTCAGTGAGCAGTTTGCAGTAAAAACCTAAATTAGTTCATAAAGCGCCGAATTTTTCCGGATTATTAATCATGAAGTGAAGCAGTTTACCAACTTCAATTGATTGATTATTTAAAAGGGTAAACTCTTGTTCTGAAATGTAATTGCAGGCAAGTGAAAATTCTAACCAGCCTTGTGTTTCGCTATTTTCCATATCTGCATCTGTTAGCTTGCTGATAAAATGATTGGGATAACGGCGCTTTCTGTAAGCTTCTATCATACAAATATTAACCGACCTTGACGAACGTCTAATTTGATCAGTTAATGAGTACGTTTCTTCTTTTGGAAATCGCTTAGTCATTGCAAAAATTTCCATTGCCAGCTCGAAACTCTTTTGATAAAGGAGAAGGTCTTTATAAGTGCCCATCGATAAATAATTTGCAAACTGCCAACTTAGAACTGCAAACTATCGCCCGATAAACTTAGTTACCAATTCCTCAGCTTCTTTACAAGCTGTCTGAAGATCGTAATTTTTAAGGATAATATCAAACTGAGGTGCGTAATTAAGCTCCTTTTCAGCTTTTGCAAAACGTTCCTGAAGCTTTTCGGGGCTATCAGTGCCGCGGCCGGTTAAGCGTTCTATCAATACCTCTAAAGATGGCGGCTGTACAAATATAGCCAGCGCCTGGTCGGCATATTTGCGCTTAAGGTGCATGCCGCCCTCTACGTCAATATCAAATATTACGGTTTTACCTGTAGACCATATCCGCTCTATCTCCGTACGTAAGGTTCCGTAAAAAGTACCGCTGTAAACTTCCTCAAACTCAACAAATTGTTTTTTAGCAATGCGGTGCAAAAATTCTTCTTTGCTGATAAAGTAGTAATCAGATCCGTCTTTTTCATCGCCGCGCGGGGCGCGTGTGGTAGCCGAAATAGAAAACTCCAATTCGGGTATTTTGCCCAGCAGGTGGTGCACTATAGTTGTTTTACCTGCGCCCGACGGGGCCGAAAATATAATGAGTTTTCCTTCTTTCATTATTGTTGGAAAGTTAAAAGGTTACAATGTTTGAATGTTATAAGCTTGATTATCTTAACGTTTCAACCTTATAACATTTAACCTTAAAACCATTTATAGTACATTCAATAATTGTTCTTTAATTTTCTCAAGCTCTTCTTTCATGCCTACAACCAGTTTTTGGATGTCGGCATCGTTTGCTTTTGAGCCAAGGGTATTGATCTCACGACCGATCTCCTGCGAAATAAAGCCAAGCTTCTTACCATTGGCGTCGGCAGCCTTAAGTGTTTCAAGGAAATAGTCGCAATGGCTTTTAAGCCTTATTTTTTCTTCGGTTATATCCAGCTTGTCTATGTAATAGATCAGCTCCTGCTCAAAGCGGTTCTTATCTACGTTCTCAGAACCAACAGCCTCAGTCAGAAACTGGTTCAACCTTTCGCGGATAACCGGTATGCGTTTAGGCTCCGCTATTTCAACAGCGGCAAGGTTGTTCAGGATTATCGCTATACGCTGCTTGATATCATTCTCCAGCACATTACCCTCGTCACTTCTGAATTTCTGGAAAGCTGCCAAGGCTTGCTGAAAGGTCTTTTCAACCTGTTTCCATTCATCATCGTTAACGGTGTCCTCATCGTATTTTACCACCTCAGGTAGGCCAAGGGCTAGTTGGAATAGGTTGGCTGATTGCTCTCCAGCTTCTTCGCTAACGCTTTTAAGCTGGTTGTAGTAGTGCATTAAAAGGTCGCGGTCAATCCCTGCAGCTTTTACATTGGCACCGGTCTGTTCCACATTAATGCTCAGATTTACCTTACCGCGTTCTATCTGCTTGCTGCATTCGTTTCGCAGTTGAAACTCTTTTTCAGAAAACATTTTGGGCAAGCGTAAAGACAGCTCCAGGAATTTGCTGTTCAGCGATTTAAGCTCGACGGTATATTTAACATTGCCGGCATCGAAAGTGGCAATACCATACCCGGTCATGGACTTTATCATGTGCAAAGATAAAGATTTTAGGGGAAATTGGGGTAACAGAGATCAGAGATTGGTGATTGGAGATTAGGCAATACAAATCATCATGCTATAACCATTAACTGATCTCCATTCGTTAATCTATAATCTTAACCACAAACCTTAACATTTTTTCACATTTGGCAACCATGTACATTTTGTACTTTTACTACGTTTAAATTTATATGCACTTTAGGTTTCTATCATTCTTAATTATCCTGTTATGTATATCGGTTGTGGCGGGGGCCCAAACCGGCGTAATAAAAGGTGTTATATATAAACGCATCTCTTCTGAAAGGCTTAACGCCGTGGCTGTTACAAACATTAAAACCAACGTATTTGTAATGTCTGATGATCTGGGGAACTTCTCTATCAGCGCAATGCCCGGCGACACACTGGAATTTACCAAAAAGGGGTTTACCCCGCAAAAACAAGCGGCATCACCGTACGGAGGTTTGGTTGTGTACATGCAGCCCTCAATGGAACTTGCAGAAGTAAAGGTGGTTGGGCAAACCAAAAAGCAGGAACTTAACGAGGTGATGAAAGATTACCGCAAGCAAGGCACCTTCTACAATGGTAAACCTCCGGTGTTAACAATGCTTACCAACCCAATAACCGGCTTATATGAGCTTTTTGGCAAAACCCCGGGAAGGGCTAAGCGATTTGCTGCATATCAGAAAAAGGAACTGGAAGCCAGTGAGGTCGACCGGCGTTACAACCGCCCGTTTATAATGCGCGTGACCGGAGAAGCAGATAGTACAAAAGTGCTTCAGTTTATGAACTTTTACCGACCCAGCTTTGAAGACCTAAAGCAATGGGGCGATTATGACCTTATAAAGCACACCAAGATACAGTGGGAGTATTTCCAAAAAAATGGGGGTAAGGATAGATTGCAGAAATTGTATTGAAGATTAGAGGTTGGAGATCAGAGATTAATTAGCTATCTTAATATGGCAAGTTTTACTGATCTCGATGTTTGGAAAAAGGCAAGACTTGTGAGAAATAATATTACAGAGATTACGAGAGAATTTCCAGTTGAAGAAAAATATCGTTTAGTAGATCAAATTATTCGTTCATCACGATCCATTGGAAATAACATTGCAGAGGGGCATGGACGGTTTCACTATCTTTACGCGTCAAAATTTCTAATAACTGCGAGAGGTTCTTCTTCGGAAACAATTGATCACCTGATAATAGCGTTAGATAATAATTTGATTAGCGTAGAAATGTTCGATTGCTTGAAGGCTGATTGTGAAGAATGCTCAAGTATGATAAACGGTTATATTAGTTATCTTAATAGCAAGGCTTAAAGTTAACTAATCTCTAATCTCCAGCCTCTAATCCTTAAACTATATCCCTAACGCAGCACAGGCTTTCTCAGCGGCCAGCTTCTCAGCGTTTTTCTTACTGAACTCTTTGCCAGATCCCAATATTTCACCGTCAACATTTACCTGTATGGTGAACAGTTTGGCACTTTCGCCTTCCAAGTTAGTGGTTAGCTCAAAGGTAATATCCTTGCCATGGCGCTGGCACCATTCTATCAGTTTACTTTTAAAGTTAGTTTCGGTTTGCTCAAGGGTATGTATATCAATGTGAGCTTTGATAATGTGGTTCACCAGGAAGTGGCGGGTAAAATCGTAGCCTTTATCCAGGTAAACGGCACCAACAAGCGCTTCAAAGGCATCACCTAATAACGAGCCCTGACGGCCATTTGCTAAAATCTTGGGATCAAATTCTATCAGCTTATCGAACCCCAGTTTGCGCGCAAGCTGATTGAGGTTATTGCGGCTAACAATTTTTGAGCGAAGCTCGGTAAGGAAACCCTCATCCTCGTAAGGGTAAAGTTTAAATAGCACTTCGGCCACTACACTGCCCAAAACGGCATCCCCGAGAAACTCGAGGCGTTCGTTACTGTTCTTTACGCCCTTCCGGATATTTTGCGCAACCGACTTATGGCGAAAAGCCAGCCGGTATAACGACAAATTGCCCGGCACAAAGCCGAGCAAATTCTTTAAAACCTTAACGTATTTTCTATTGGGCGAAAGGTATAGCTTATAAAAGCGGCTAATTGGCATCCAATGAGATTAATCCTGGTATTTTCTAAATATAACCGAAGCGTTATGGCCACCAAAACCGAAGCCATTGCTTTGCGCTACATTAACTACACGTTTTTGTGCCTTGTTAAATGTAAAGTTAATTTTAGGGTCAAACGCCGGATCATCAGTAAAGTGATTGATAGTTGGCGGTATAATATCGTTTTTGATAGCCAAAATAGCTGCAATTGCTTCAACGGCACCGGCAGCACCTAAAAGGTGACCAGTCATTGATTTGGTTGAGCTGATATTAATATCATAAATACGATCACCAAACGCATCTGTTATTGCTTTAACTTCTTGCGGGTCGCCAATTGGGGTTGATGTACCATGTACGTTCACGTAATCAACATCGGCAGGCGTTAAACCGGCATCCTCAAGGGCCGCCTTCATCACCAAACAGGCACCCAGGCCTTCGGGGTGAGGGGCAGTCATGTGGTATGCATCGGCGCTCATGCCGCCGCCAACCATTTCAGCATAAATTTTAGCGCCGCGAGCTTTCGCATGCTCCAATTCTTCTAAAATAATGGTACCTGCACCTTCACCGGCAACAAAACCATCGCGATCCAGATCAAACGGACGGGATGCAGTTGCAGGGTCATCGTTACGGGTACTTAGCGCGTGCATAGCGTTAAAACCACCAATACCGGCTTCGTTTATAATAGCTTCAGACCCGCCGGTAATAAACATGTTTGCTTTACCAAGGCGAAGGTAATTGAAAGCATCAATAAGCGAATTGTTGGATGAAGCACAAGCGGAAACCGTTGTGAAGTTTGGCCCGCGTAAACCATATTTAATGGAGATATGGCCCGGTGCAATATCGGCTATCATCTTTGGGATAAAGAACGGATTGAACTTTGGCGTACCGTCACCTTTTGCAAAGTTAACAACCTCATCCAAAAACGTTTTTAAACCACCAATGCCCGATCCCCAGATAACACCTATGCGGCTGGTATCAAGTTTTTCAAAATCTAAACCGGCGTCTTTAACAGCTTCTTCTGTTGAAAATAAAGCATATTGTACAAATGGGTCAAGCTTACGTGCGTCTTTACGACCCAGAAAGCCATCGGCGTCAAAATTCTTTACCTCACAGGCAAACTTGGTTTTGAATTTTTCAACATCAAAACTCTTAATAAAGGCAGCGCCGCTTACCCCATTAATAAGGCCGTTCCAATATTCTGCAACGGTATTACCAATCGGAGTAAGCGCTCCAAGCCCGGTTACTACAACTCTTTTAAACTCCATTTAACAGTCTTAAGGAGCTTTAAATTAAGCTTTAACGTTTTTTTCTAAGTAAGCAACAGCCTGGCCAACAGTACCGATTGTTTCAGCCTGATCATCAGGGATAGCCACGTTAAATTCTTTTTCAAACTCCATGATTAATTCCACGGTGTCTAAAGAGTCAGCACCAAGATCGTTGGTGAAGCTTGCTTCTGGTGTAACTTCACTTTCGTCAACACCCAGTTTTTCCACGATAATAGCTTTTACTCTTGAAGCGATATCAGACATAGTCTTTATGATTTAATGATTAATAAATTCAGTGCAAAGAAAAATAAATTATGTTAAATATCAAATTGCAAAAACTTATACAATAAATGGCTAACACCTGTTTATTGTAAAAGGTTTGTTTTGAGTTCCTAATGCCTCAAAAGTAATCAAATTGTACAGAGTAATAAATAAAAATGTAGTTAGCCAAAATTAAGCTATATTGGTGATAATGAGGTGCAAAGCAGTTTTGTGTAGGTGAGTTTTATTTAAGCACACTTATTTTAAAGGCAAAATGGGTAATAGCTTCTGCATTTATTATAACGTTTGGTATGCCTGTGCCGTTAAAACAAAACTTTATGGTTAGGTTAAGCTAAGTGTTTGTACTTTTGCTCATCAATAAAGCAAAGCCGGTTGAATAGGAAAATATTAAAGTTTGAGATAGATCTGGATTTTGTATTGATAGCCATCACTACATCACTGAAAGATTACCGCATTTGTTATTATATAAACAAATGTTTGAATTTTAATTTTACCCGCGTTGATGACCTGAAACTGGATAGTGGTAACTACGGCAACGAGATGCTTTTCTCTTTCTATAATTACAGTTGGGAAAACACCGAAACGGATTTCTATTTTATTGGTAATAAGGGAACTGAGGGTTATCTGGTGCCCGAAATGCGTGAGGCAGACTATTTTTTAATGATCAAAAACTACATTGATGATGAAGACCTGGAGAACATCATATCATGCCTTAATAAGATACCGGAAATTGTTGCAGCCGTAAAGATTGACCCAAAAAAAATAAAATCACGGGAAAATCTTTTATTTTAGCCAAAATTTTAAAAATGTGTATTTAGTACACATTCATCCAAATAGCCTGAATTAATCTGAGAATATGAATTTTAATTATAATCGTACCAAGATCGTTGCTACAATGGGCCCTGCGTCGGCCAAGAAAGACACATTATTGGCAATGATAAGGGCTGGTTTAAACGTTTGCCGCCTTAATTTTTCTCACGGTAAAACCGAAGATCATAAAAAAGTAATTGACATTATTCGCGAGATAAACGCAGAATATAAAACTAACGTAGGTATTCTTGCCGATCTGCAAGGACCTAAGATCCGCATAGGCTTGGTAAAAGATGGCGGTATACACCTTGTTAACGGTACCCGCATTAATATTACCACCCATGAATTAATTGGTGATGACAACCAGATCTACATTACTTACCCAAGCTTTCCGCAGGATGTACAGGCAAACGAGATCATTTTGCTTGACGATGGTAAACTGCAATTACGCGTAATTGATACCAACCGTAAAGATACAGTGGTTTGTGAAGTGGTACACGGCGGTATATTAACATCACGTAAAGGTGTTAACCTTCCAAATACTAAAGTATCTATCCCAAGTTTAACGCCAGAAGATATTGAGAACCTTCATTTCGCCTTAGAGCAGGATGTAGATTGGATAGGCCTTTCGTTTGTGCGTACCGGTGCTGATATTGTTGATCTTAAACGCATCATCCGCGAAAGCGGCAAAGGCGCACGTGTTATTGCTAAAGTTGAGAAGCCTGAGGCTATTGACAATATAGATGATATCATTGCCGCTACTGATGCTGTGATGGTAGCCCGTGGCGACCTGGGTGTTGAATGCCCGCTTGAGGAAGTGCCGTTGTTGCAAAAAATGATCGCAAGAAAATGCCGTGACGCATCTAAACCTGTTATTGTTGCAACACAGATGCTGGAATCTATGATCACAACTCCACGCCCAACACGTGCGGAGGTTAACGACGTTGCCAACTCTGTATTAGACGGTGCCGACGCGGTAATGCTTAGCGGTGAAACATCAGTTGGTGAGTTCCCGGTTATTGTTATCGAAACCATGGCAAAAATCGTTCGCAATGTTGAAGAATTGGGCTATCCGTTCAATGCTGCCAAAGCGGAGAATAAAGACACCGCTTCTTCAAACTATTTAAGCGATGCGCTTTGCGGTTCTGCCGTTTATTTGGCAGAGCATACCAACGCGGTAGGTATCGTATCGATGACCACTTCAGGTTACACCGCTTTTGAGATATCAAGCTATCGCCCTAAAGCTGGTACTTATATCTTCACATCAAACAGGCAATTATTGAACTCGTTGAGTTTAGTATGGGGTGTACGTGCGTTCTACTATGATAAACTGGAAAGCACCGACCAAACCATTGCTGATGTTAACGCGATACTTAAATCAGAAGAATTGCTTCGTCCTGGTGATGTAGTTATCAATACTGCTGCCGTGCCAATTGTTAAACAAGGCAAAACCAACATGATCAAAGTGAGTGTTATTGAATAATATTGAGTCAGACAAGTCTTTGGTCGAAAGTCCGAAGAGCGGAAATAGAAAGGGTTAAGCGATGAGCTTAACCCTTTTTTATTATATTCAAACTGTCATGCTGAGAAACGAAACATCTTTAGACTGTGCTGGAACGCGGTCAGATTCTTCGCTGTCGCTCTGAATGACAAGTTCTATCCAGAGCCCAATTAATCTCCGATCACAAATTAACCAATTTCTACTTAGCCTTCTCTTCGTAACTTTTAGGATTAAGTGCCGCCGGCGACCAGCCCTGCAAAAACTCCATTACTTTTGCTTTACTATGGCCCTTGCCTTCTTCAAGGTAACCGGAGTTTTGGGTATGGAGGCGATTACCTTCCCCATCCAAAACCACAAATACCGGGAAACCAAAGCGTTGCGGATACCCTAAACTTGCCAGGACTTTTTCATTCTTATTTTCGGGGCTGTAGTTTACGTGTAATACTATATAGTTGTCCGCAAGATACTTGCTAAGGTCTGCATCCGTAGTAACCAGGTTGTTGAACCGCAAGCACCATATACACCAGTTACCACCTATTTGCAATAACACATTCTTGTGCTCAGCATTTGCTTTTTTGATTGCAGATGTAATATCAGCTTTAGCATCTGCCGCCGGGTTGTAAATTTTAGGTGCATCTGCCTTTTGAGTGTCTTGTGCGTTAACACTTGTCACAGTAAACGCAAGGGCGGCTATCAGGATAATTTTTTTCATTTGTCAGTAGTCTTTCTGCTAATATACTGCAATGCGCAGTTGGTGAATATACTTTTAAAGTAAATATGCTATTACAAAAAAGCCCCTCAAGGTATTACTTGAGGGGCTCGAGAAATTTTATAGGTTATACTTAGTGCGCGTAACGTTGCATTCTTAAAGTATTTGGCATGTTTTGCCCTTTCATCTCTGCAACCGGTTTACCCTTTCTATGGTTAACATTGGTATTAACAGAGTTATGTTTTTCGTTATTTCTCATCAATCTGCGGCGGCGTTGTTTTAAACGGTAACGCTCGGTCCAGTGGTCAAATGTACCTGTAAGCGCTAATATACCACCCACCACAAACACAACCATCATAAAAACCACAAAGAGGTGTAATAAATTCGATAACAGATTTTCCATAACGTATAATATATATGTACAATAGATGTAAGGCAATCACCGTGCCTGTTTTTAGCAGCTGTAATTTTCAATTGTAACAAAAGCGTTGTTTTGCGCCGTCAGCTGCGTTGATATTTAACCCGTTTTAATGACACTTTATTGTGGTTTATAAGGCTGAGTTGTTGTTGCAGCGTTGTTGGTTGCTGTAAATAGCTGTAAACAAGGGTAAAAAAATTATACATTGGTTAAAATTTCTTAGAGACTGCAGTTGTATAGTTAAGTTTTTTGATTTTTAAGCGAGATTTGAAAAATATTGGGGATAGGCTGCGTTTACAATTTCGCGGTAAGGTATTTCCACAACTTGGGGTAAATTAAACCACAGTGAGCCGCCTTGCAAAACTTGGAGGTTTTGGGCCGGCGTAAGGCTCAGCGGGCGGTGATAGTCTTGCTTAAACACCTATTTTACATGTTTCGCCTGTATTGCCCGCCAACTTCGTAGAGGGCGTGGCTGATCTGGCCAAGTGAACAGTATTTACATACTTCCATCAACTCCTCAAAAATGTTTTTGCCGGCAATAGCGGCCTGTTGCAAATGCTTTAACAGATCTTCTGCTCCGTCGGCATTACGTTGATGGAAGCTTTCCAGGTTGGCTATCTGCGCCCGCTTCTCATCCTCAGTAGCACGGATAACTTCTGATGGGATGATAGTTGGCGATCCTTTTTTGTTAAGGAAAGTATTTACACCGATAATAGGGTATTCGCCTGTGTGTTTCAGGGTTTCGTAATACAAAGATTCTTCCTGTATCTTGCTGCGCTGGTACATGGTTTCCATGGCGCCCAGCACGCCACCACGATCGTTGATGGCTTTAAACTCGGTGAGTACAGCTTGTTCTACAAGGTCGGTCAATTCTTCGATAATGAATGCGCCTTGAATAGGGTTCTCATTTTTTGCGAGACCCAACTCGCGGTTAATGATCAGCTGTATAGCCATTGCCCTGCGTACCGATTCTTCGGTTGGGGTGGTGATAGCCTCGTCGTAGGCATTGGTGTGCAGCGAATTGCAATTATCATAAATGGCGTAGAGCGCCTGCAAGGTGGTTCGGATATCGTTGAAGTCTATTTCCTGTGCATGTAAAGAGCGGCCGCTGGTTTGGATATGATATTTAAGTTTCTGCGATCGGTCGTTGCCCTTGTACTTGTTCTTGATGGCCTTAGCCCAGATGCGTCTTGCTACACGTCCGATCACCGAATATTCCGGATCGATACCGTTACTGAAGAAGAACGACAGGTTGGGCGCAAAATCATCAATATGCATACCGCGGCTGAGGTAATACTCAACATAAGTAAAACCATTGGACAATGTAAAAGCCAGTTGAGTAATAGGGTTAGCACCGGCTTCAGCAATGTGGTAGCCTGAGATAGACACCGAATAAAAGTTTCTTACTTTTTCATCAATAAAATATTGCTGAATGTCGCCCATCATCCGCAGGGCAAACTCGGTACTAAAAATGCATGTGTTTTGTGCCTGGTCTTCCTTCAGAATATCGGCCTGTACGGTGCCTCTTACAGTTGATATAGCTTTTGCTTTGATTGTTTGATAAACATCCGCCGGCAAAACCTGATCGCCGGTTAAGCCCAGCAGCATTAAACCAAGGCCGGAGTTGCCGGGTGGGAGAGTGGAAGCGTTTTGTACTCCATACACCGGTCTCTTCAACCCTTTATCATCGTATAATTCTTTAAACTTTGCCTCAACCAAATGCTGCAAGTTGTTTTCTATGATGTACTTTTCGCACTGCTGATCTATAGCGGCATTCATGAAAAAGCCGAGCAACATTGGTGCAGGGCCGTTGATGGTCATGCTGACCGAAGTAGATGCATGGCAAAGGTCAAAGCCTGAATACAGTTTCTTTGCGTCATCAAGCGTGGCGATACTAACGCCGGCATTGCCTATTTTTCCGTAAATATCCGGTCGTACGTGTGGGTCCTCGCCGTAAAGCGTAACTGAATCAAATGCCGTTGAAAGCCTGTGCGCAGGCTGACCGAGCGAAACGTAATGGAAGCGCTTGTTTGTACGTTCGGGACCGCCTTCACCGGCGAACATACGCGTGGGGTCCTCACCTTCGCGTTTTAAAGGGAATACACCTGCAGCATAAGGGAATTCGCCGGGAACATTCTCAGTTAATAGCCAGCGCAATACATCGCCCCATGCTTCATATTTGGGCAGCGCTATTTTTGGTACCTTAAGTTGTGAAAGAGAGGTATAATAGAGCGGTTGTTTTATTTCCTTATCCCTTACTTTATATATAAAGTTATCGGCCTTGTATTTGGCAACGGTTTCCGGCCACTCTTTAAGTAGACGCCTGCAATCAGGATGCAGATGTTCTTCCAAATTACTGTAGATCTTTTCCAATTCGGATTTGAAACCTTTCGTTTCAATCTTATCCTCGGTAACTTTTATCGTCCCTTTTATGTTATACAATTGCTGCGCTATGCGGCATTGTTCGTTCACCCAATCAGTATAAGATGCGCTGCTTTCAGCTATCTCTGCTAGGTAGCGTATCCTGTCCGGCGAAATGATATAGATCTTTTCAGATTCGCCATCCTGGTTGTTTAAAGGTTGCTCTTTACCTTTAAAAATATCTACACCGGTTTTGTCTCTCAGTTTGGCCGCAAGCGCAGCAAACAGTGTGTTCATGCCCGGGTCATTAAACTGCGATGCCATGGTGCCGTAAACCGGTATATCTTCGTCTTTGGCCTCAAAAAGCATATGGTTGCGGCGGTATTGCTTGCGCACATCGCGTATGGCATCTAAAGCACCTCGTTTATCAAATTTGTTAAGCGCAACCAGGTCGGCAAAATCAAGCATGTCAATTTTCTCTAACTGTGTTGCAGCGCCAAATTCAGGGGTCATTACGTAGAGCGACAAGTCGCAATAATCGGTGATCATGGTGTCAGACTGGCCTATGCCGCTGGTCTCAACGATCACCATATCATATCCTGCAGCTTTACAGATGTCAATAGCTTCCTGAACATGTTTGCTTAACGCAAGGTTGGCCTGGCGAGTAGCCAGCGAACGCATATATACCCTGGGATTATTGATGGCGTTCATCCTTATCCTGTCGCCAAGTAAGGCCCCACCGGTTTTGCGTTTGCTTGGGTCTACAGAAATTATGGCAAGCGTTTTATTGGTATGCAGCAGATAGCGGCGTACAATTTCATCAACCAGGCTTGATTTACCTGACCCGCCGGTTCCGGTGATACCAAGTACAGGGACCCGGAGCGAAGTGCAGGGAAAGGTAACAGGAGTGTAGTTACCTTTTTCAGCGGCGGATATGAGCCGTGCAATTTGTTTGATCTTATCCGCACCCTCACCGATCTCTCGCTCTGCTAAAGAGAAATCGCACTCCTGCATCATATGGTTGATCATGCCTTGTAAACCCATCCGGCGGCCATCATCCGGCGAATAGATCTTACAAATACCATAATTCTGTAATTCATCTATTTCATTTGGCAGAAAAACGCCACCACCACCGCCAAAAATCTTGATATGTCCCGCTCCACGTTCCCGCAAAAGGTCATGCATATATTCAAAATATTCAACATGCCCGCCCTGGTAGCTGGTGATGGCAATGCCTTGTACATCCTCTTGTATGGCGCAATTAACTATCTCGTCAACACTTCTATTATGCCCCAGGTGTATCACTTCCGCACCTGTACTTTGCAGGATACGCCTCATGATATTTATGGTGGCATCATGACCATCAAATAATGAGGCTGCAGTAACCAGGCGGATCTTATTTTTAGATTGATACGGGGCAATACTTTCCATTACAGGCTATTATAATTGGGAGTAAGCAAAAGTAGGATTTTTTAATCAGGCATAGTAAATACGCTACGCTCACCTACATCTATTGGCACAATAGTTTAATTTTTCTTGATTGTTAATGTTGGAGGTGTCCTGTTAACACAATAGGAATTTTAACGAAAAAAATTGTCAGATATGTAAAATTGATGTTACCTTTGCGTAATAAACCAGTTGTTTAATCGAAAATTTGACCAATACAACTCGTTGGTTTATAGTGTAAAAGGGTAGCGATTTAACCTTTTCACCGTGCTGACATTGTCTTAAGCGGCACCTGTTCTAATCAATTTTTAATTTTTGGTGGTACCCCTTAATCAAAAATTAATAGATTTGCGATGTTGATGTTCGTGATCGATGGGATTTTAAACTCGTCGTCATGCGTTTGCAATAACCTGAACCTTAACGACCAATACCCATACCCCTCCTAATTTACTATTGGCTTAAACCAAGTTGTTAAGACTTTTTTGCATGCATAATTGCGCGTGCTCAATAGATATTTCACGCTTGTTGTTCTTTATAAGATCAGTTAATTAGTTAAGCAACCTTCTTGAGGCGTAGAAGGTTGTTTTTTTTGTTAAAGTGCTCAAACTAAAATCGTTTATGAATAGGAGTGAAAAGTATGAATAGAACATTATTACTCATTTTTTTTCTTTTTAATGTTGCCGTTGCGGCAGCGCAAAACAGCACAGTAACGGGTACCGTTACTGCCGCCGCCGATAAAGGCATATTGCCCGGTGTAAGCGTGCGTGTAAAAGGCAGCCAGGCCGGTACAGTTACCGATGCTAATGGCCGGTACTCTATCAGTGTGCCATCAAGCTCTTCAGTGCTTGTTTTTTCGTTTGTGGGTTTCGCACCACAAGAAGTAGCCGTAGGTGGCCGCTCAACTGTTAACGTTGCCCTTGCAGAAAGTAGCCAGCAACTTGGCGAAGTAATTGTTACGGCCCTGGGCATCTCACGTTCAGAAAAATCTGTTGGTTACGCTGCACAGCAAATTAAAGGTGAAAACCTTACCATGACTCGCCAGCAGGATTTTAATACATCATTAGCCGGTAAGGTTTCTGGTGTGCAGATACTTGGTGGTTCTGGTGCTAAATTTGGTGCTTCAACCATTCGTATCAGGGGTATCAACTCATTACAGGGCGGTAATCCAATCTACGTTGTTAATGGCGTTATTACTGATCCAAACGCAATCAACAATGATGATGTTGAAACACTTACTGTACTAAAAGGCCCTGCAGCTACCGCATTATATGGCCAACGTGCATCTGAAGGTGCAGTTGTTATTACACTTAAGAGAGGTTCAAAAAAAGGTATCGGTGTTACCGTAAACCAAACAACCACACTTGAGCGTGTTTACACTTTACCACAATACCAAAACGAATATGGTGGTGGTACCAGCCAAACCTGGAATGTTTATAACTATAAAGCAGGCGATCCTGATTACCTGAAAGGCTTTAATGGTATCAAATACTACAACTATTCTGTTGATGAGAGCTGGGGCCCTAAAATGGATGGCACCCCTTATGCGCCATGGTATTTCTGGGATCCGTCAAACCCTGACTTTGGTAAGCTTAAGCCGTTTGTTGCACAGCCAAATAACATCCGCGATTTCTATCAAACCGGTGTTACCACTAACAACAACGTAGCTTTTGCGAAAGCAGGTGATGATTACAACACCCGTATCTCGTACACAAACTTAAACCGTACAGGTGTTAGCCCTAACACTAAGCAAAGGCGTAATAACCTTAGCTTTAACGGCGATGTAAAACTTACTGATAAATTAACAGTTAGCGCAAACATCAACGTATTCCAGGAAAACTTGAAGAACGTACCTACCGAAGGTTACGGTACCCAAACTGCGGGTTCATTTAACCAGTGGTTTCACCGCGACCTTGAAATGGATAAGTTGAAAAACTACCGCAGGCCGGACGGTACTTACACCACCTGGAATATCACTTCTCCAACAGATCTTACTCCAAAGTATTGGGATAACCCATACACGGAGGCTTATGTTAACACATCAGAAGCTAACAGCAACCGCTTATACGGTAACGTTACCGCTGCTTACAACTTCAGAAAAGATCTGAAACTATCTGTTATAGCACGTGGTGACTATTTAAACCGTGATGCTAACAGCAGGGTAGGTTCTTACACGCTTAATCCTGATTCATACAGCGAAAATACCTATCAGTACAAAGAATACGATTACGTAGCTTCATTAGAGTACGATCACATGTTTGGTAAAGATCTTTCTTTCCGTGCAGGTGCTTATGCCGAATCGAGACAAGATGTTACCAAGTATTTATTCTCAGCTACCAACGGAGGTTTATCTGTACCGGAATTATACACTGTAGGTAACTCTTTAGACCGTCCAAGCACAACCTCATTGCATAGCAATAAGGTTGTTAACAGCGCGTACGGTTATACTTCATTCGGTTACAAACAATTCTTATACTTAGATTTGAACATCAGAAACGACGTTTCTTCGGCTTTGCCATCAAATCATAACTCCTACTGGTATGGTGGCGCTTCAGGATCATTCGTGTTCACTGAATCAGGTTTAATTCCTAAGAATGATGTACTTTCTTTTGGTAAGATCAGAGCTTCGGTAGCTAAATTGGGATCCGATCTTGATCCTTATCAGATCTATCAAACCTATACGCTAAGCAGCGTTCCTTACGGTAGCAGCCCGGTACAATTTGTGCCTAACACTTTGCCTAATGGTAACCTGAGGCCTACGTTATCAACTTCTTATGAATTAGGTACAGAGTTACACTTCTTAAGAGGCGATCGTATCCGTTTAGACTTCAACTACTATCACCGTAATACTAAAGATCAGATACTTAACCTGCCTGTTAACGGTAACACCGGTTATTCTGCTATCACTATCAACGCTGGTTCAATTGTTAACCAGGGTATCGAGATCTCGTTAGGTGGTACGCCGGTTAAAACAAGTGATGTTACTTATGATCTTAACTTTAACATTGCGTTTAACCGCAATAAAGTTGTTCAATTGTATCCTGGTTTTAATACGCTACGCAATTCACCTGAAGGTTCTGGCGGTGCTACAATATCAGGTTATCAGGCAGCAGGCGCAACCGGCTTCGGTTTTGTAGGTTCGCCAAGCTTCTCTGTAAACAGTGTGGTAGGCCAGCCTTATGGTCAGCTTATCGGTTCTGGTTTCCAGAGAGATAAATCAGGCAACATCGTTGTTGATGCAGATGGTTACCCTGAGCGTAATGACAACGTAAACCTGGGTAATATCCTGCCTAAATTTACAGGTGGTTTTACCAACAACATCAATATCAAAGGTGTTAACGTTGGCTTCTCTCTCGATTACCAATACGGTGGCAAATTTGTATCTGTAACCCAACAAAATCTTGCCGGTTCAGGTCTTGCCATGTCAACCATTGGTAACAACGAGAACGGTGTTCCTCGTCGTAACGCCCCTGCAGCAGGTGGTGGTACGTTGGTTAAAGGTGTGCATGAAGATGGCACTCCTAACACCACTTATGTTGATACCCGTACCTTGAATGAGCAGGTTTACAGCCAAATTTGGGAGCAATACACTTATGATGCTACCTACATTAAATTAAGGGAAGTAAGCGTGGGTTACAATTTGCCAAAACGCTGGTTTGGCCGTTTCCCACTGCAATCAGCAAGGTTCTCCATCGTGGCTCAAAACCCATGGTTGATCTATACTAAAGCGAGAGTTAAGGGTATTGATCCGTCGCAACTGCAAACATCTTTTTATGAAGGTGGCCAGTTACCGGCAACACGTACCATTGGTTTCAACCTTAATTTAAACTTTTAAGAAATAGACATATATGAAAAAGTTTTTAAATAAAGTTATGGTTGTATTTGTTGCAGGTGCTGTTTTAACATCATGCAAGAAAATAACCGACGATATAAACATCAGCCCTAACCAACCTGCAAATCTATCTACCGGTTATGCACTTACCAGTGCGTTACAATATATAGGTGGTACAGGTGGTGGTGGTGCTACAACTAACATCAACAGCTACGCCGGTGAGTTATATTCGCAATATATTTCTGAAACGTACTATACCAATGAATCAAGGTTTGCACTTGCGCAATATGATTACCAGGGATATTACACCGGCCCGCTTACCGATCTTAAGCAGGTAATTGATTTTAACACCAATGATAAAACCAAAAACCTGGCTACCACAATCAGATTTGGGTCAAATGCTAACCAAATAGCATCCGCACGCATTCTTAAAGCATTCATATTCCTTACCATGACTGACCGTTGGGGCGATATCCCTTACTCTCAGGCTTTGCAGGGTAATGTTAATTTAACGCCTAAGTTTGATGCTCAGAAAGATATCTATACAGATCTTTTCAAAGAGCTTACAGAGGCGCAGGCTCAATTTGATGATGGTGCACCGCTTACCGGCGACGTACTTTTTGGCGGTGATAACACTAAATGGAAACACTGGGCAAACTCGCTGCGCGCTGTTATGGCATTGCGCTTAAGTAAAGTTGACCCGGCAACTGGTTCAGCAGAATTTAAGAAAGCTGTTGCAGATGGTGTAATGACCTCAAATGACGATAACGCAACTTACCAGTACCTATCTGAGCAAAACAACGAGAACCCATACTTTGGTAATTACAGAACAAGGTATGACTACGCAGTTAGCAGTCAAACTGTAAATACGATGAAAGCTAACAGTGACCCTCGTTTACTTGTTTTTGCAGAAAAAGCAAACACAGGCGACTACATAGGCTTGCCTTATGCTACGCAAGGTGATGACTTAAACAACTTTAGCATCGGTAACAGGAGCGGATCTACTATTAAAGCAGGTAATATTTCACAAATAGGCCTTGCTTACTCAAGCCAAAACAGCCCAACTACCTGGACAAGCTATGCGCAAACACTTTTTGCTGAGGCTGAAGCAGCTCATTTGGGTTGGATACCTGGCGGCGATGGACAAGCTGCTACTTACTACACTCAAGGTATAACAGCATCCTTAGAGCAAAATGGCGTAGATGCTGCATCTATTACCGCTTATCTTGCAAAACCGGGTGTTGTTTTCAACGCGGCAAACGCAGTTGAACAAATCGTTACGCAAAAATGGTTAGCTAACTATCTTGGTGACGGCTGGGAGTCATGGTCTGAGTACCGTCGTACCGGTTTCCCAAGGTTGCTTGACCCTGTTCCAACTGCAGTAAGTGCTGATAAACACATACCACGCAGACAACAGTATCCTCAATCAGAAAACGACCTAAACAAGGCAAATTACAACGAAGTAATTGCAAGGCAAGGTCCGGATGCTTTGAGCACACACGTATGGTGGGATAAATAACCGATCATATAAACCTGATCTATAAAAGGGTGGCACAGCGAAAGCTTGCCACCCTTTTTGTATATGATGAATATTGCATCTGCATATCTGAAATCTGCAAATTTGCACATCCTTAAAAACCGTATCTTTGCGGCTATCATGATGTTATCAAACCAGGCAGGTGTACAGTGGGAAAAAGGTTACAATAATTACGGGCCGTGGCTTCGCGAGAAGTATAAGGGCAAACGCGTATTTAAGGTAATTGTTGATGGCGGTTTTACCTGCCCCAACCGCGATGGCAGCAAAGGTTATGGAGGTTGTACTTATTGCAATGTAGATTCGTTCACACCATCTGTAAGCCGCAATGCCACTACCGTAAGGCAGCAGGTGATGGAAGGCATGGAACGCGCCCGCAAAGGCAATAAAGCCGATAAGTTCATCATCTACTTTCAGCCTAACACCAACACTTATGCCCCTGCTCATTATTTAAAGATGATGTACGATGAGGCACTTAGCTATGGTACCGAAGATATTGTTGGTTTAAGTGTAGGTACCCGCCCCGATTGTATCGACTTTGAAAAAGTGGCTTTATTAGAGAGTTATACCGATCGTTTTGATGTTGACCTGGAGATGGGGATGGAAAGTATTTATGACGATACGCTTGCCCAGATAAACCGTGGTTGCAGCCATGATGAATTGCTGAAAGCCTTAAAACTGGTAGAGAATAGTCCTTTGGATATTTGTGTGCATACCATTTTTGGCTTGCCGGGAGAGACAAAAGACATGATGCTGGCATACGCCGATGAGATCAATCGCCACCAACAGATCAAGTTTGTAAAGTTTCATCACTTACATATAGTGGAAGGCAGTGTAATGGGTGTTAAATATAAACGCGAGCCATTTAAGCTTTTCAGCCTTGATGAGTACGCCGATTTCCTTTGCGACCTGTTACCATTGGTTCGCCCGAATATTGTGATACAGCGCCTGTTCGGCCTCAGTGATCGCGAATTGTTGATAGCACCCAATTGGGGGTTAAAAAAGAGCGAGATACAGTACCGGATAGATCAGCGCATACTCGAGCGTGGAGTAGTGCAAGGCAGCGCTTTGTAGATAGATGCACAACTGTGCAGATGCGTTTAAACATAAAACGCTGTCATTGTTATTCCGTATTTCTCTAAAGTGGTTTTAAACAATTAGCCAATAAAATCCTTAATTCAGTATTTGATACCCACAAGAAAATAGCAGTTGGTACTTCCTTTGTATAACTATTAGGAACAATTTACCGTAAAAATTAAATTCAAATACTGTTTTGGTGCAAAAACCTTTACAAAATTACATCCCGGCATTAACAGGCGTGCGTGCATTAGCAGCGTACCTGGTGTTCATATCACATTACGCGTACGCGTTTGATGAAAAATTTCCCCAGGGCGTGCAACGTTTTCTTAATGAATTCCATATCGGGGTAACCATTTTCTTTGTGTTGTCTGGTTTTTTAATCGCCTTCAGATATTTTGATAATTTTAAACTAACCGGTGATTGGTTCAAGCAATATTTAAAGAACCGAGTAGCGCGTATTTATCCAATGTATTTCCTGATTACGGCAGGCGCTTTCATATCTTACTATTTTACCCGCGATCCAAAAACGGTTAACGGCTTTGGCAGTCCGGTGGGTTTGTTTTTTATGAACATCACTTTTGTTCGCGGATTTTTTGATCAGCTTAAATTTACGGGCATAGCGCAAGGCTGGAGCCTTACTGTTGAGGAATGTTTCTATTTCTCGGCGCCATTCATATTCTACTTTGCAAAAAAATACAACAAATTCTGGCTGCAGTGGGCTGTGGTTACACTGTTTGGTGTTGGGCTGGTAATGATATTCAGGAACGTTAACTGGTATGGTTTCTTCGGCAACTTTACGTTTATGTTCTTATATACTTTCCTGGGTCGGTGCTTCGAGTTTTTTGCAGGGATTCAGCTTGCATTGATTGTAAAGCGCAGGCAGGATAAAATTGACGGGCAAGCTAAAACCTGGTTTACCTACGGCGGCTTTCTGGCCGTATTTGTTTGCGTATGGATCATGTCTATCCTGCCAATCCCGAAAGGCGAGGTGGCAGGTTTGCACCATCCGTTTGGTATTGTTACCAACAACTATCTTTTAGCTACATCCATTGCCGTGTTTTTCTATGGTTTACTTACCGAGACCACCGTGCTTAAAACGATACTCAGCTTTAAATTTGTTGAGTTGCTGGGCAAAAGCTCTTACATTTTTTACCTTATACACCTGGGTTGGATGTATGATCTGTTCCACAATTATCTGAATAAATGGAACGACGATATTTTTGAACTCTACGATAAGTGGGGTAAAGACTGGAACTCGCCCTTCCAGTATGATAACCTGAATGTGCTTTACGGCTTCATTGTATTAAATGCCGTCTCTATACTGTTGTTTAAACTGGTTGAGGAACCGCTGAATCATTATATCCGACAGTCGGATTTTTTGATCAAAAATAAAGCACGTAACCCTGAGAACAGATCGGAGGCCATTAAAGCTTAAGTTTTATTTATACTATGTTAATCAGATCAAATAAGATATTTTTCATGTTGCTTTGCATCTTCACCCTTGCGGGCATAAATCATTGCCTTGCACAGGATGATGAGGAAGAAGGAATTTCGACCGTGCTTACCGCAGGTAACAAGAACGCCATTTTTGGTGATCATGCCAGCTATACCTTCGAGGTGAAAAATCCTACCAATAATCCGCAAACAGGTACGGTTTCCTACATTATAACCCAGCATGGTAAGGACATCAAAACAGCATCGCAGAAGGTAAATCTCGGCAAGAAAAGTTCAGGGAAATACAGTTTCGAACTGCCATCCCTGCCGACAGGTTTCTATAAGGTTAACTTTATGGTTAACGTATCTGAGTATGACGATACTACCCGCAGGGTTTTTGGTATCCGTCCTGACGAGATACGCTCTAAATATCAAAAACCTGCAGACTTTGATGCCTTTTGGAATAAAGCCAAAGCAGAGCTGGCCGCGGTTAAACCTAATTTTAAGGTAACGCCAATGCCTAAAATGAATACCGATAACCGTAAGGTATTCCTGATAGAAATGCGCTCCCTGGATAATTACCTGATAAAGGGATGGATGACAGTGCCGAATAATCCTAACCCAAATCGTAAATTTTCGGTACTGTTGGGTTTGCCGGGCTACCAGGTTAACCTGATGCCCATAACGGGTTTGGATGAAGACCTGGCTATTATTACACTAAACGTAAGAGGGCAGGGTAACAGTCGTGGCCAGATAGACACCCGCCGCGATGAATTTATATTTTACCGGATAGAAGACAGGGATAAATACGTTATGCGCGGCGTTATAATGGATTGTTTACGCGCCATTGATTTTATCTACGCCCAGCCAAATTTAAAGCACGATAATATCCTGGTATCAGGCGGTAGTATGGGTGGTTATTTGGCACTTGCTACGGCATCGCTTGATAAAAGGGTTAACCTGTGCTCTGCCCAAAACCCTATACTTTGTGATGTAAATAATCTGGACGGCGAAGTTACCTGGCCTATCAGCGATATTAAGAAGTACATACGCACTCAACCAGGGTTAACCCTTGATAAGGTGATGAGCAACCTTAACTACTATGACGGTAAAAATTTTGCAGAAAATATAACTTGCCCCGCCATAATGGGTATAGGTTTATTAGACCCTTACGCACCGCCTTATAACGAGTATGCCACTTTCAACGTAATTCCCGGGAAGAAAAGGATGATGGTATTTAAAGACCTGGGGCACGAGATATCACAATCATATAAAGACCTTGAAGGGCGTTGGATGCGCGACCATTTTGCACTATTTTAAGCTTAAGACATGACAGTACCTAAAACTGACTTTAAGATATTTTTATTAGCAGCAAGCTTTATGTTGCTGGCTAACACCAGCAGTTTTGCGGGTGGTTTCCCGGTAAGGCCAAAGCGGTTACTGCTGTCGCCATCCGTTAGCTATTTTTATGCAAACAGCGGTTGGGATTCGTTACGCCGCAGAACGCCTTTTGCTAATAATGGGCAGTTCTCATCAATAGGTTTTTCGCTTTATGCGGAGTATGGCATAAGCAGGCGCTTAACCGCAGTGGCTTTGCTGCCTTATGTGCGCAACACGTATGAAGATAACAACTCGAAAACAACCAGTACCGGTTTAACCGACCTTGAAATAGGCCTGCGTTATTATGTGGCCAACATCAATTACATCTATTATTTTACTGTGCAGGGTACGTATATTACACCATTGTACAATGATCTTACACTGGGTTACCGCGAACAGGGCGCTGAAATTAAACTTGCCTTTGCAGGTAGCGGTAAAGTTTTAGGGAAGAACTATTATTTTACATTAGAGAATGGCGTACGCCAGTATTTTGGCCCTGATGGCCCAACCCAGGACCGCTACACCGGTACCTTTGGTTTAACGCTGGATAGGCGTTTTCATCACCAGCTCTCGGTATCATTGGGTGGCTTTTACTCATCAAGTAACTTTACCAGGTTCTCGCCCATATTGGCTGTAAATAAAAACTTTGCATTTAACCAGGCATCGCTTACTTATGGGTACACGGCAAACAAACGCCTGTCGTTTTTTGCAACCGGGGGGCATTTCATAAACGGCCGCAATACCGGCTATGGCACCACGGCATCTTTCTCTGTTTTAGTTAAGCCTTTCAGATAATATTTAAGATGATAAGATTTACAATAGCTTTTTTACTGCTGCCGTTTTGCTGCCTTGCGCAAAGCGCCGAAACCTATATAGGTGTAGGAAATACCGAAGCTAATATTAAAAATTATCGCCAGGCTATAGTTGATTTTAGTAAGGCTATAGAAATAGAGCCTAACAACGCCAAAGCCTATTTCTATCGCGGTAACGCATACAATAATATAAAGGACGCTGACAAAGCCGTGGCCGACTATACAAAAGCTATTCAGTATGATCCTAATAATGCCTTTGCCTACATGTACCGCGCTAACATCTATAATGATAAAGGCCGGTATAACGAAGCCATTGCCGATTTTGATAAGGCGATAGCGCTAAACCCAAGGGCAGATATGTATCATTACCGTGCTAATGCCAAAGCAAACATGGGCAATCACCAGGGAGCGGTAGATGATTTTACTAAAGCCATCTCACTTGACCCGCGCGACCCGTCATTATACGAGTACAGAGGTGTTGCCAAAGCTAATTTAAAGGATAACGAAGGCGCTATTGAAGATTTTAATAAAGCAGTTACGCTTGATCCAAAGAACTCAGACCTGATCTATTACCGGGCAAACTCTAAAGGTAACATGGGCGATTACCGGGGTGCTATTGCAGATTACACCGCAGCATTGGCGCTTAACCCTAAAAATGCCTACGCCGTGTTTTATCGTGGCAATGCTTACGGAAACCTTAAAAATTACAAAGCAGCCGTTGCCGATTACAAAGCAACCATTGCTTTAAACCCACGGATGCCTAATCTGTACAAGTACCTGGCCAATGCTTTAAGCAATAACAATGATAAGAAAGGGGCGCTGCAGTATTTTGGCGAGGCCATAAAACGAGACCCAAACAATGCCGAGCTGTATCTTTATGATGGTTTGGTTAAATATAACCTTAATGATAAACAGGGGGCGCTGGCAGATTTTGATAAGTCGATAGAATTGAAGGAAACCTCAGATGCTTTTCAGAACCGTGCGGATCTCAAACTGGATATGAGGTCTTTTGAAGATGCCAAAGACGATGCCGACCGCGCCATTGAGCTGGACGCAAAAAATGCTTATGCCTACGTAAGCCGTGCCCGTGCCAACCTGGAATTGAAAGACACAGCTGCAGCATTGGCTGATCTTAACCAGGGAATAAAAATGAACCCCTCTAATGATTATTCTTATGTATTGCTGGGTAACATTGCGGCAGGGAAACATCAGTACGATACTGCTGTGGGCTATTACAACAAAGCATTGAGCTACAATGGTGGTGATTCTGAAACGTTATTAAAACGCGCAGAAACCCGTTTAAAAGTTAACGACCGTGAAGGTGCACTTGCCGATTACAAGCGAATTGCGGCCATCGACAAAGACGATGATAACCTGCGCGACAGGTTTGTACGATCAATGGTGAAAGCTCAATTTTACAGCGAAGGTTTGCCTTTGTTTAATACGCTGGTGAGTAAAAACCCTAAAAACGCCAATTACCTGATAGGCAGGGGAGCCGCCAAACAACACACCGGCAACCTGCAAGGCGCTATTGCCGATTACAATGCAGCCCTTAAGTTGGATACTGCATCATCGCAGGCTTACTTTAACCGCGGCAGCGCCAAGTTTGATATGAAGGATAACAACGGTGCATTGGCCGATATTGCTAAGGGTATTAAAATAAATGACGGCCAGGAAGATGCTTATTTTATTCGCGGGCAGATACGTTTGGCTACGCAAAACTACCAGGGCGCTGTCGATGATTTTAACAGTGCCATATTTATTGACATGAACAATACTGTTGCCTATGCATGGCGTGGACTGGCCCGAAGCCTGGCCGGTGATACCCAGCGCAGCAACCTTGATTTTAATTACGCGCTGAAGATAGAGCCTAAAAACCCGGAGATCTACCTGCTTCGTGGCCGTGCAAGGGTAAACCAAAAGGATACAGGCAACGCCTGTACTGATTTTAAACAAGCCGTTAACCTCGGCTCAAAGGCCGCCGCTGCTCAAGTGGCACAATATTGTAAATAGAAACTATTAACTAACTGATCTATAAAAACCAAGGCCGGGCGCAATGCCCGGCCTTTTATGTTTTATCACTTAGCGCCTACTGACAGGATCATGTCAGCGTTCACGGCGTTCACGATGTTCACAAGTGTTCATGGCGTGAACGTGAACACCGAAGCTTTGCTTATTTCCCCATTGCTTTATCTCTCACTGCTTTAAACTCCGAGCCTTTTTTCCAGCCCGGGAAGGTAGTTTCATTGCTCAACTGTACGCCGAGTTTGTACATTAGGTCGGTGGTCTGCGCCATGCCACGGGTGTCCATAGCATCGCTGTACTCGTCTGATGGTTGGTGGTAACGTTGGTCGTTATATTCCTTTAGCTTCTCTTTACCAAACTCTTCACCGCGTTGTATGCTTTTTGCCCCGTTGTGCAGGTCTAAAGCGGGTACACCAACTTTGGCAAAATTGAAATGATCGGACCGGTAGTAACTGCCCGAGCCGGGGTTCTCATCACCAACCACGTCCCAACCTTTGGCTTTGGTCAGTTTGATCACGTAGTCATCCAAGTCGTTCTGGCCTTTTCCGGTGATGGAGAAGTTACTGGTTTCGCCAAAGTCTGACAGCGCATCAAGGTTCAGATCAGCCACCGTTTTGTTAAGCGGATAAATGGGGTGCGTGGCATAGTATTCCGAGCCTAACAGGCCTTGTTCTTCGGCAGTAACAGCCAGGAAAACTATAGAACGCTTAGGCTTCTCTTTTTGCGAAGCAAACTTTTTAGCAACCGCTAAAATAGCTGCTACGCCACTGGCATTATCAACCGCACCGTTGTAGATGCTGTCGCCTTTAGCATCAGGTTTGCCAATGCCAAAGTGATCCCAGTGAGCGGTGTATAATATGGTTTCATGCGGGCGCTCGGTACCTTGGATGATACCGATAACGTTATTTGATTTTGAGTACTTCAAATTATTTTTCAAGTCAAGCGAAACGCTGCTGCCTAACGCCACCGCTTTAAAATCCTTACGGCGTGCATAGTCACGGATGTTGCCGTTGAAGCCGGCGCTTGCCAATAATTTAGTAGCGGCCTGTTCGCTTATCCAGCCCTCAACCTTGCAGCGGTTCATGTGCTTATCGGCTTGTTGCAAATAAAGTTTTGAGCCTGCAAAGCTGTTTTGTATCACCTGCCAGCCGTAGCTTGCCGGTTGGGTTTGATGGACGATGATGACACCTGCAGCACCCTGGCGCGCGGCCTCTTCGTACTTGTAGGTCCAGCGACCGTAGTAGCTCATGGTATCGCCTTTGAATAACTTTTCCGGCGCTTTAAAACCGGGGTCATTTACAAGTACAATTACGGTTTTGCCTTTTACATCAAGGCCTTTGTAATCGTTCCAGTTAAATTCAGGCGCTACCACACCAAAACCGGCAAATACCAGCGGCGAATTTTTAAGGCTCAAGGTATCCTGCTCGCGGCGGGTTGAGGCAACAAAGTCTACACCCGGTTTCAGGGCCATGGTAGTTTTGCCACTGATGCTCATATCATTTGCGGTAGAAGTGATCTCTACCATAGGCACTTCCTGAAAATAGCTGCCATTGTTACCCGGCTCAAGTCCCAGCTTCTTGTATTCAGATGCGATGTAGTTAATGGTTTTTTCTTCGCCCTTAGTGAACGGCTTGCGACCCATCAGAGAGTCATTAGCCAATACGGCTATGTGATGTTTAATATCAGCCGCAATACCTGTATCGGCAGTAGTGTTTTGGTTTTTATCAGTATCACCGGCGCATCCTGCAAAAAACGCGGCTGCGGTAACAATAGCTATTGCATTTATTTTCATAGTGAATATGGGTTTTAATTCAAATATAGGAATTTTACTCACCCGGTCTTTGCTCCGCTCGACCACCCTCTCTTCGCTGCGCGAAAAGAGGGTTTTAGAATACTCTATCTATTCCCTCGCAATGACGCGGTGTTGAATTTGCGTTAGCGATAGTAGCGGATACCGGCCCCGAGCCTAATGCCTGTGCGCGTATAAGCGAATAGCGCGGGCAGAAGGCAACGCCCAAAAGCCTCTCTAAATTGCGAAGCATTCATGAGCTTACAAAGCCCCCTCTAAATCTCCCCCGACAGGGGAGACTTGAAAAGAATAGCTTTTTAAAAGCCCCTCTCCCTCGGGGAGGGGTTTGGGGAGAGGCTTCTTCTCATAAACTCCGTGTAAAGCTTTATGTCTTTATAGTAAAACATATACCTATTCACAATTAAATTGCCTATTTTTGCAACCTTTAAAATTCGAGTCGAACATATTGATGTACAAGGAATATAAGCAATTAGATCTATCGAAAACGGGTGAAGAAGTCCTGGAGTTCTGGAAACAAAACAACATCTTCTCCAAAAGTATCAGCAGCAGGCCGGCAAGTAACCCTTACACTTTTTATGAGGGTCCGCCGAGCGCAAATGGTATGCCGGGCATTCACCACGTAATGGCCCGCTCTATTAAGGATATTTTTTGCCGTTACAAAACGCTTAAGGGCTATCAGGTTAAACGTAAAGGTGGCTGGGATACGCACGGCCTTCCTATTGAGCTGGCTGTTGAGAAAGCCTTGGGCATCACTAAAGACGATATCGGCAAGAAAATTACCGTTAAGGAATATAACGATGCCTGCCGTAAAGAGGTAATGCGCTACACCGACGTGTGGAACGACCTTACCGAAAAGATGGGCTACTGGGTTGACCTTGAAAACCCTTACGTTACCTACGAGAACGAATACATTGAAACCCTTTGGTGGATACTGAAGGAGCTTTATAAAAAAGACCTTTTATACAAAGGTTATACCGTTCAACCATACTCGCCAAAATCGGGCACAGGCCTTAGTTCGCACGAGCTGAACCAGCCTGGTACTTACAAAATGGTGAAGGATACTACCATTACCGCACAGTTTAAAGTTAAACGCGACGGCGATTCTGAGTTCCTGTTTGACGGTGTAAATACCGATGTGTTTATCCTGGCCTGGACGACAACCCCATGGACTTTACCATCAAACTGTGCCTTGGCCGTTGGTGAGGATATCACTTACGTAAAGATCAATACTTTTAACCCATACACTTACAAGCCTGTTTGTGTGGTATTAGCTAAAGAGCTGGTTGGCAAATACTTTAAAGCTGATGGCGAGAACGCTTCTTTTGATGATTACAAAGGCGGCGATAAAGTTATCCCATGGCAAACTGCCGGCGAATTCAAAGGCAGCGACCTGGTAGGCATCCACTATTACCAACTGATGCCTTATGTAACTAATGAAGACCTGCAGAAAAATGCATTCCGCGTTATCCCTGCTGATTTTGTTACTACGGGCGATGGTACCGGTATAGTGCACACTGCATCTGTTTTTGGTGCGGATGACTTTAGGGCATGTAAAGAGAACAACGTGCCATCGGTAATGGTGAAGGACGAGAACGGTAAAGACGTGCCCCTTGTTAACAAACAAGGCCGTTTTGTTGCCGAAGTTACCGACTATGCCGGCCGTTACGTTAAAGAAGAATATTATACAGATGCTGAGCGCGGCGCGGCGGACTTTAAACCGACCGACGTACTGATCTCTATCAAACTAAAAGAAGAGAACAAAGCATTTAACGTACAAAAATACGAACACAGCTACCCGCACTCATGGCGTTCTGATGAGCCAATACTTTACTATCCGCTGGATAGCTGGTTCATCCGTACCACTGCCGTTAAGGACAAGATGGTAGAACTTAACAAAACCATCAACTGGAAGCCCGAAAGCACCGGCACAGGCCGTTTTGGTAACTGGCTGGAAAACCTGGTTGATTGGAACCTGTCGCGCTCACGTTACTGGGGTACCCCACTGCCTATCTGGCGCGAGGAGAACGGTGGCGAAGAAAAATGTATCGGTTCAATTGCTGAACTGAATGCCGAGATCGATAAAGCTATTGCAGCTGGCTTTATGCCTGAGGGCTTTAAGCTGGAAGATATGCACCGCCCTTATGTGGATGATGTGATCTTAGTATCATCAACCGGCAATAAAATGGTTCGCGAGACCGACCTTATTGACGTTTGGTTTGATAGCGGGGCCATGCCGTATGCACAATGGCATTTCCCTTTTGAGAATAAAGACGAGTTTGAGGCAGCTTATCCGGCTGACTTCATCGCAGAAGGTGTTGACCAAACCCGTGGCTGGTTCTTTACCCTGCACGCCATAGCCGTAATGCTAAGCGAAGCAAGCGACGAGGTGAAAGCCGTTAATGAGAAAGTTGGTAACCGTGGCATTGCGTTCAAAAACGTCATTTCAAACGGTTTGGTGCTGGATAAGAACGGCAACAAAATGTCTAAACGGTTAGGCAATGGTGTTGATCCGTTTGCTACCATTGAACAGGTTGGTGCCGATGCTGCCCGCTGGTACATGATCAGCAATGCATCGCCGTGGGATAACCTGAAGTTTAATACCGAAGGTTTGGACGAGGTGCGCCGTAAGTTCTTTGGTACGCTTTATAACACGTACTCGTTCTTTACACTGTACGCCAATATTGATAAATTTATATACAAGGAAGCGGAGATAGCGATTGAGAATCGCCCCGAGCTTGATCGTTGGATCTTATCATTATTAAACACCCTGAGCGCCGAGGTTGATGGTTACTATGCCGACTTTGAGCCTACCAAGGCTGCCCGTGCTATACAGGAGTTTGTTGATGCACACCTGAGTAACTGGTACGTACGTTTAGGCCGCCGCCGTTTCTGGAAATCAGATAACTCTGACGATAAGCTATCGGCATACCAAACACTTTATACTTGTTTGATCACCATCAGCAAACTGATGTCGCCTGTTGCGCCATTCTTTGCCGAGCGTTTATATACCGACCTGAACAGCGTAACCGGTAAAGAGGAATTTGAATCGGTACACCTGGCTTACTTCCCTGAGTACCACGCCGACCTGGTAGACAAAGCTTTGGAAGAGCGTATGCAGTTAGCGCAGGACATATCATCATTGGTGCTATCATTACGGAAGAAAATAGAGGTGCCGGTCCGTCGTCCTTTAAGCAAGATATTATTGCCTATCCTCGATAAAAACTTTAAATTACAGGTTGAAAAGGTTAAGGAACTTATCCTGTCTGAGACCAACATTAAAGACATTGAGTACATCACCGATACTGCCGGTTTCATCAAGAAAAAGATAAAACCAAACTTTAAAGCCCTTGGTGCTAAGGTAGGCAAGGATATGAAGGATGTGGCTGCTGCCATAAACGCTTTCTCTCAAGATCAGATTTCAGAACTGGAAACAAACGGCTCCATCTTGATACTTGATACTAAATACTCGATACTATCATCAGATGTGGAGATCATCGCCGAGGATGTTCCGGGATGGCAGGTAGCCAACTTAGGTAAACTTACTGTGGCGCTGGATGTTACCATTACAGAAGAGCTAAAAGAAGAAGGTTACGCCCGTGAGTTTGTTAACCGCGTACAAAATCTGCGTAAAAGCAAAGGGTTTGAAGTTACAGACCGTATCACCGTACAAGTGAATTGCGGTGCTGAGATCTGGAAAGCCATTGAGAGTAATATAAGCTATATCTGTGCTGAAGTATTGGCAGATAGCATAACCCAGGCTACCGACCTTGCCGATAGCGAAAAGGTAGTTATAGACGAATTTGAGATATTGATAGCCATAAATAAAAGTTAAATGGAACACGAAAAAACAAGATATTCTGATGCCGAGCTGAAAGAATTCAAAGAATTGATACAAGAAAAATTACGCAGCTCTAAAGAAGAGTTAGCTGCATTGGCTTCTTCGCTAAGCTCGCCGAATGCAAATGGCACTGATGATACTGCAGGTACTTACAAAACACTTGAGGATGGTTCTGCCACGCTTGAGAAGGAATCGATAAACCAACTGGCTGCCCGTCAGAAAAAATTTATTGAACAGTTAGAAGCCGCATTGGTACGTATCGAGAACAAAACCTACGGTATTTGCCGCGAAACCGGTAAACTGATACCTAAAGAGCGCCTGCGTGCTGTACCACACACAACCCTAACTATGGAAGCTAAACTAAAGCAATAGATGAAGGCCGCTTACACAAGACCGTTCTTAACTGCTGCGTTTATCATCCTTCTTGATCAGATCATCAAGATCTGGGTACGAAAACACATGACTTTGGGCGAAGAGATCCATTTTCTTGGCGACAGGGGCATGCTTCACTATACCGAAAATAACGGTATGGCCTTTGGTATGGAGTTAGGTGGCGAGTTTGGCAAACTTGCATTGACGTTATTCCGTATTGTGGCAGTTTTTGGTATCGGATATGCGCTGGTGCATCTGATAAAACATAAATATCACCGTGGTTTAATTATGATGGTAGCCCTGATATTGGCCGGTGCGCTGGGTAATATCATTGACTCGACGTTTTACGGCCTGATATACAATTACGCGGGTATTTTCCATGGCCGCGTGGTTGATATGTTTTATTTTCCGTTACTCCAAGGTCACTTCCCTGATTGGTTCCCGATATGGAAAGGAGAAGAGTTTATCTTCTTCCGCCCGGTGTTTAACCTGGCAGATGCCGCTATCTCCATCGGTGTTATCATGATCCTGATTAATCAGAAACGATACTTCAAACATGAAACGCCTGAGGTTAGTTACCCCAATAGCGAAATGGTAGAAGAATAAAATTTGAAAGCCCTGCAGCGATGCAGGGCTTTTTTGTTGCCAAAACGATGTTAATTCGAACAAGCGGCAACGAAGAGAGATCTAATTGCGCGATACTTTCAACGCATATGATTGCTTCGTTCCTCGTAGCGGCACTGTCTCATCTCATCTATTTTTGACACTTTCCCAAGTAAACTATCAGGTTAAATTATTCGTTATATACTTATATTTGTATACTGACTAATGATAATGCCATGATATTGATACGTTTTCTAATTATAACTATCTGCTCTCTTTATATCATACGTAGCCTGGTGCGTATATTTTTGCCGATGCTGTTCCAGAGTGTTGTAAACAAAGCGCAGGAGCAAGCGCGTCAGCAACAAAACCAATACCAGCCACCCCGCCCCGACGGTAAGATCCGTATTGACCATATGCCCGAACAGCGCAAAAGTTCTGTACCTGACTCTGAAGGGGAATTTGTAGATTACGAGGAAATAAAATAACCTGAGCCTATGCTTCCCGAGGGAATTTACAAGAGAAGAAAGAACCATAACAACACGCCACCAACAGTGCTTCTTGTTATTACAAATTGCATTGTACTGGCTCTGCTAACACAACTTTTTACCGGCTGTAACAGCATCAATAATTTTTTTTGGGGCGCTTTGGCCATCCTTGCACTTTACAACGTTTACACTATAAGGCGTAATCCGGATGAGTACACTTGGCTCAACGGCATCATCTACGTGGTAAGCATCGGGATGATGATATTGCTTTTCTTTTACTTCCAAAACCAGCCTCATAACTGCTGATTCTGTAAAACTTATCATTTTTAATCTCATCCATTTTTCTATTTTTGGGAGATTTTACGATTATAATACTATTCCCTAAAGAAGTTTAAATGAACAACTGGATAAAGCGCAATGGCGGGCATCTGATAGTTGCTGCAATTTTTTTCGTTCTAACGTACGCCTATTTCTTAAACCCTATTATGCAGGGTAAGATCTTATACCAGGGCGACGTTTTGCAGGCAAAGGCGATGCAAAAAGAGATAATGGACGTAAAGGAAAAAACCGGCCACGCACCATTATGGACCAATCAGATGTTTGGCGGTATGCCAAGCTACCAAATATGGGCCAAATACGGTAAAAACCTAACCACTTACGTTATTGATGGCTTAAAGGGGATATTCCCTAATCCGGTTGATACGGTTCTGCTGTATTTGTTCGGCGCATATATGCTATTTAATACCCTGGGTTTAAAACGTTGGTTAGCTGCCGCTGGTGCGGTTGCGTTCGCTTTTTCATCATACAACTTTATTTATATTGAGGCAGGGCACGCAAACCAGGCTTACGCCATTGCATTCTTTGCGCCTTTAGTTGCGGGTATCATCATGACCTTGCGCGGCCAATATATCCTCGGCGCTTCGCTCACAGCGTTTTTCCTGGCCATGGAGATCCGCTCTAACCACGTACAGATGACCTACTATCTTGTTCTGGCTTTGATCATCCTTGTATTTATTGAACTGTACCACGCTATTAAAGCTAAAACTACTGCGCAATTCTTTAAGGCAATTGCTTATTTGTCTGTGGGGACAATTATTGCAGTGCTGGTAAACGCCGGGTCACTTTGGACTACCTACGAATACAGCAAGCTTACTATACGCGGTAAACCTAATTTGAAAAGCGAGACCACGGCACAAAGCACCGGCCTTACCAAAGATTATGCCTACCTGTGGAGCGAAAGCCCAACCGAGATATTTACCTTTTTTATACCCAACGCATACGGTGGTAGCAGTAGTACTACGATGGGTGAAGATTCAAAAGTTGCCAAAGCTCTGATCGATAAGGGAGTTGATCCCGGTCAGGCACAACAATTTGCTTCGCAGCTACCGTTGTATTGGGGTAACAAACCAAGCACTGTAGGCCCGTGGTATTTTGGCGCTGTAGTATTCTTCTTTTTTGTACTTGGTTTGATCATCATTAAAAACCGTATTAAGTGGTGGTTATTGGGTGCCGTTTTGTTGAGTGTATTTTTATCATTCGGTAAAAACCTTCCTTTTATATCTGATTTGTTTTTTGATTACTTCCCGCTATATAATAAGTTCCGCGCAGTAGAGTCTACCTTGGTCATCGCATCGCTTTGCTTCCCAATACTGGCTTTCCTGGCGCTTAACGAAGTATTTGAAAATCCAGATAAGGCATACATTTTTGCAAAAGCCAAACTGGCGTTCTACATTACCGGTGGTATTACCTTATTGATGATCGTTCTACCTGGACTTGTGCTAAGCTTTAAGGGAACTGAACACCAAAATCTTATCAACAATTTAGCGCAGTTGTTTCGTGGTGATATGGGAGCGGCCAATTCTGTTGCCGGTGCCCTTGTCGAAGACCGCCAAACACTTGAAAGGCAAGATGCTATACGTACGCTGATCTTCATCGCAATTGCTTTTGGTTTGGTATGGATAGTTATCAAACAAAAGATCAATACTACGTTTGCGGCTATAGTGGTATTAGGTGTGGTGCTGATTGATATGTGGAGCGTGGACAAACGCTATTTAAAGGACGATACCTTCGTATCAAGTGATGTGATAAACCAGGCTTATGTACCGCGCGAGGTAGACGAATTTATCATGCGCGATAAAGACCCAAACTTTAGGGTGATGGACCTGAGTTTGAGCGATCCTTTCCATGATTCGCACTCTTCTTATTTCTATAAAACAGTTGGTGGTTTCCATCCGGCAAGGTTGCGTCGTTTTGATGAAATTGTAGAAAATCAGTTCTCCAAAAGCGTAAACCATGATGTACTGGATATGCTGAATACTAAATACATCATCACTGCCGACCCTAAAACAGGTACTGCCAATATGCAAACTAATAACACGGCCTGTGGTAACGCATGGTTTGTTAAAAGTGTTAAGTATGTGAGTGGTGCTGACCAGGAAATGCAGGCCATCAGCAGCTTTGATCCTAAGAACGAAGCGATGATCGACCAAAGCTTCAAGAAAACTGTTGAAGCTAAAACCTTGGGTTATGATGCCAATAGCTCTATCAAATTGGTAAGTTATGAGCCGGAGCATTTAGTATACCAAAGCGGTTCTATGGCTAACCAGGTGGCTATATTCTCAGAGATATTTTACGATAAGGGCTGGAAAATGCTGATAGATGGCGTGGAGCAACCTTATTACCGTGCCAACTATGTCTTACGTGCCGCTACTATACCTGTTGGTAATCATAAAGTGGAATTTATATTCCATCCGGCATCGTACTACACCGGCGAAAATATCTCTTTAGCAGGTTCGGTATTATTGATACTTGCCCTTGGCGGTGCGGTATATACGGAACGTAAGAAAACCCAGCCGGCAAAAGCTTAGTTAGTTCCCCAATAAAATTGAAGGCGATGAGAGATCATCGCCTTTTTTATTTTCTAAATATTGCATTGCGGGGAGCGACAACAACGTGGCGATATCAATTGGGCGGATCGAGTAAGCTTATCAATTGATATTGCAGCGCTATCGCCCACCGAAAAAAATATTTATAACAAACAAGGCCACGAACTACCGTGGCCTTGTTTGTTTATCTTAAGTTCTGCAATTATTTGATACGTACAGGAACAGATAATTTATCCCAGCTAAGTGTAAAACCTTTTTTGTTCATTTTGTAAACCAAACGCTCGTTCATTGCAGACGGCATAGGTTTAACCATTACGCGTAGGGCATCCTGGCTTTCATCATATTTAAAGGCGCCCCATTGTTTAGCGGTCTTATTGAAGATGATGGTCCATGTGCTTGCAGTTGGTATAGCAAATAATGCATATGTGCCTGCAGTTAGTTTTTTACCCTCAACCGTAATGTCTTTTGTGGTGGTAAAAGTAGTAGCTTCATTAGCACCGGTGCGCCATACTTTGTCATATGGTACCAGCTCGCCCCAAACCTTGCGGCCTTTTACAGACGGACTGCCATAATTAATGGTGATAGTTGAACCGTTAATGGTTGCACTAACGCTATCGCGCGGACTCGGCATAGGTTTGTTTTGCGCAAAAGAAATTGTAGCAAATAACATAGCGCATACAAACATCGCTGTATGCTTAAACAGATTGGTGGTTTTCATTTTTTAGATGATTTAGTTTTTCTTGGTGGCTAAGATAGTATATAAACTTAACCAGCTAAAAATTATTACGTTAAGCTTTTGAAAAGTGAAATTTGGCACGATACGTGCGTTACAACATATGAATTCACATTGCAGTTAGGAATAGACCGAAAGGTTAAAACAATTGTTGTGAGTTTTTGCCCTTGTCGCTCTTTCGGGCGACAGGGGTTTTTTGGTTATAACTCTCACCGTGGCTTAACAAATTTGGCGTTACAAAGCTATATTTGTCTGTAATGAGCAATAGCCCCAAGCGTATATATATAGTGCTGTTAATATTGGCGCTGATAGTAAACTTCGTCGGTTTAAATGCGGGCTTTTTTACCGACGACCCCGGGCTTTATGCATCCATCGCTAAAAATATTGTTCAAAAAAACGACTTGCTGCAGCTTTTTACCTACAACACCGATTGGTTAGATAAGCCTCATTTCCCTTTTTGGATGGCGGCATTATCGTTTAAAGTTTTCGGGACAAGCGCCTGGGCGTATCGCCTGCCTGCACTACTTTTCTTCTGCCTGAGTTTGCTATACACCTGGCTGTTTGCCCGCAAGTACTACGGTAAGGACACTGCTTTTATTGCTGTATTGATATTAGCCACCGCAGAACATATCATTATCTCCAACATAGATACCCGTGCCGAGCCTTATTTAATGGCGCTGGTAATAGGTAGTATTTATCACATCAGTCAGTATAAAGACAAAGGCACTCTTAAGCATTTTATCTTAGCTGCCCTACTTACAGCTTGCGCTATCATGACCAAAGGGCTTTTTGTGGTAGTAGCGATCTATGGCGCACTACTGGGGCAGATGATAGCCGAGAAACAATTTTTGAAACTTTTTAGCGGCAAGTGGCTATTGCTTTACGTGTGTACTGTTGTTTTTACGTTACCTGAATTCTATGCACTGTATGTGCAGTTTGATCTTTATCCGAAAAAGTTGGTGTTTGGCAGGTACAATGTAAGCGGCATCCGTTGGTTTTTGTGGGATAGCCAGTTTGGACGTTTTGCTAACAATGGGCCTATTCATCAAAAAAAGTCAGGCGATCCGTTCTTTTTTTTGCATACCATGCTATGGACGTTTTTGCCCTGGTGCCTGATGTTCTATTTTGCGGTTTATAAGAACGTAGCAAAGATGATCAGGAAAGTTGGCCTACCGGAATATTACACCTTTGCAGGCGGGATGTTACTGCTGCTGCTGTTTTCACTTTCAAGGTTCCAGCTGCCATTTTACACCAACATTCTTTTCCCGCTCTTTGCTATTCTCATGGCTCCTTATATGCTATCGGCATTGACAAGATCTGAAGAGCGATTAAGGAACGCGTTCTTGCTAATATTTGCCGTTGCATTGCCACTTACAATTATCGCTGTTCACATTTTACTTAGGCCAGCAAGCAGTTTATTGTTCATTGCGGATGTTATGGCATTTGGCGGGCTTGTTATCTGGCTTATCAAACAGCAAATACCATCAGCTTTAAAGGTTTTTGCCTGCACATGCTGTGCGGCATTATTCGGAAACTTTTATATGAATACCGTTTTCTTCCCTAAAATGGCATCTTATAATTCACAGATCCAGGCGGCTAATTTTGTAAATAAACCAATATTTGCCAATGCAAATATTTATAGTTTGAGGCAATCAAATAACAGCTTCCAGTTTTACTGTAAAAAACCGGTTAATTACATTGGTCTTGAAGATTTCGGAAAGTTCTCGCCTAAAGGAAAATCCATATTTTACGCCAGCCAAGCCTCTTTAGACCAGCTGAGAAACGAAAGTGCGCAGTTTACCATCATTGCTACTTTTGTAGATTATCCGCAAGAGAATATCCTGCCTAAGTTTATTAACTACAAAACCCGGCAACAGGTATTGTCAAAGGCCTACCTCATTACCAAATAGTTACTTTACGGTGTAATGATAAACAACCCTGCCGAGGCGCCCATTATTATTGATCCCTTCAAGTATTACACGGTAGTTACCCGGCCCGGCATTATTAAAATTGAAGGATTCTCCGCCACCGCCATCAGTTGCGATATTAGACTTCCAGAAAATTGTAGGGCGCTTGCTTTTATTTATTGCAGATGAGGGTTGATAAACCGGGTTGTAAAAACTGCGTGCAGTATAGTAACCCTGGGGAGTTACGGATATAATGCCCGGAGCCATTTCCTGGCTTATGGGTTCAGCCTCGCTTCCCTGTCTGGTATTAATGATCATTACCCCGGCACCGGCACCCATGCCATAAATCGCTGCATTGGCACCCTTTAGTATCTCTATGTTATCTACGTCTTGTATCATAACATTATCTATGGAGCCTCCCTGACCAAGCAACCCGTCCACCACTACCATCATGGGTTCTCTTACATAGTTGCCATTTGCAACAACACCACCGGTACGTAAAAAAGCCTGCCCGTTAATAAAATCAACTCCGCGAATTATATTTTGTAAGCCTTGTGACAAGCTTGTTGCACTGGGTATATCTTTTCTAAAAACAACCTGATCAGCATTACCTGCGCCTATTAGACTGGTGGTATGATAGCTTGCACCGGCTTTTCTTTTTCCTGGTTTACTCATCGCTAAATTTACAGCTACATTATTTCCTGTTGAACTGTAATTTGATCTGTCCACAACTTGAACCGGTTCCCTTGTTGGAGAAACAGGCGCCGGGTTGTAGGTTTTTTCATTAGTTACTACTGCATTTTTACGAATCGATTTATTCTCAACGTTCAGTATAAACTTACTTCCGCTGTTAAAGGATACATTATCAAAAACAAAGCTTCCGTCTTTGTCGGTAGTGGCCTGTGCGCTTTGATTAGCATCCGTTATTACGGAAATTTTTTCATTGGCAATAGGCTTGCCCGCCTTTGTGGCCAGCCTACCCTTTAGCTGCAAGTTACTTTCAGGTTGATAATTGTTTGCAGCAGGCTTTTCAATCTGCGTTTTTACTAAACCTTTGTAACCCTGGGTAAGCAACAACAGATCAAGGTTGTTGCGTGTATCTGCATTGTTTTTTTCAAAATAGTAACCTGGCTGCTCTATGTAACCGCGAATATCGGAACTAAGTAACAGGTACGATAAAATATTATCTGTCGCCATATCCTTGCATGGATCTTCGTCCTCATTTACAACCGCTGCTGAGAAACTACCTCTTTCGCTACTGCCTGTATTTTGCTTGACATTGACGTTAAGGGTCACCTTTTCCCCGCTTTGGTAGATCTGTTTATCAGTTCTAAGATCTATGTTAAGACCATCATTGCCATTGATAAATAACATCCGTTCGCCTACTTCCATCCCGTCAGGGCCAAACAAAATAACAGTTGTTAAGCCGGACGGAAAATCCTTCTTAGGCATATCAAAGCCGATTATCTGGTTATCTAATGCTGTTTTAACCGTTTTAACTATTCCCGCTGCGGAAATAACAACGGAAATATTTTTATTCTTATTTTCCAGATAATAGGCCTTGGTTGTATTGATATCTACCGAAAACTTTGCAGAATCTGAGTTATTAACCGTCATGGCAATGCCGTTGGCTACTGGTTTCGGCAGATCCACTGTAGATGACGAGCCATCGGCAAAGTTTAATTTTGCGCGGTAGGTTTTACCTGCGATAGCTGTTAAATAAAATTGCCCCATGCCCAGATGAGCCGATCTTAATTTAGCGACAACTACATCATTGTTGTCGACCACCACGCCCTGCACGTCAATGCCTAAACCATTATCAGCTACTGCCTTAAACGCAAAACGGGTGGGTATACCGGTTACAAATACCCCTGCTTCCGCAAAAAATTGCATATCGGGCTTGCCGCCGGCATTTTGCGGTTTAGCAGCCGACATGGTGCCATTAACAGGTATAGCGCGATAAAAAAAGTTGTTATCCCTATAGTTACGCATCCAGTTAGTATACGCCCTTACCCGGTAATTGCCTTTTTGCAAATAAGCCGGTAAGGCAAAATCGCCGGCGACAGTTCCGTTTTGCGTTTGCAATAAGATCGATTGTACTATCGAGTCGCGGCCGCTTATCAGATCAACATGCAGCACGCCGCTTACCTTTGATGGTTCGTGTTTTTCTCCAGCTGTTAAATATGCTTTAAAATAGATAATATCGCCTGCGTTGTAGCACGCTCTGTCAAAGTGTAAGTAGGCTTTCTCTATAAGGGAGCTCGCCTTCGCAGCTTTTAAGTTCTGTACAAACTCATCCGCATTTGCAGGGCTTAATGCCACTTGCGCACTTAATGGCAATACAAACCCCAACAGGGAGTAAACGCAAAGCAAGGTCCGTTTCATATTTCCTGTGATTTAGATCAAACCGGGTGTTGGATACCCGGCAATCATTGGTATCTAAATATACTGATTTTGAGGGGAATAAGAAATTAACACAAGCCAAGGCCAAATAGGTATTTATTGCACGCCTACTTAAGTAAGAAAATTTATCCCGGCTGACCGATGTCTTAAGCTTACAACTTATCGATATAGCATCAAATACCGCGTCGTTAAATCAATTGTCAGCTTTTATTTCTTCCCAATAAACCGTGCCATGGTAGAGGCCATTTTTGCTGGCTACCTGGAATTTAACCTTTTCCAATTCTTCCTTTAACTTCTCGGTAGGGAGGCCTGCGTTAAGCGAGGTGTAGAAAATTACATACCCAGTCTTACTGTTTATGAATTTAAAGTGTTTGTCAGCAGTATTCATAGTAATAATGCTTTATTATATAACTGCTTTCTTTAAATTTTAGTTTGTAAAAAGGGCGGTTATTTTTGTTAACCGCCCTTTTTATTATTTACCGCCGCCGCTTTCAGGAATATCTGTACCGCCATTATTATCGCGGCCCTCTTTCTCCTTGTCTTTGGCAAAATCAAGCTTACCAAATTTGTAGCTTAAAGTGATCCCGAACGAACGTAATGGCATCTGCCTCAGGCTTTCCTGATTAAAGCTTACACCCGTAGTGGTAGAGTATTGATCAACATATTTATTAAACGGATTATTTGCTACCAAACCTATGCTGGCCTTCTTATCCAAAAACTGTTTACGTACTGCAAAATTGTACCAAAAGAACTGCGGCCTTGTGCCTTGTAACGTTCTCGCGCTGGAGTTGTAGTTACCAAATATCTCAGCCATAAAATTATTAGGGAACTGATAATTAGCATTTAGGTTTATGCGATAGTTAAAAGCACTTACGCGTTGGATAGCATTATTATTAGCAGGGTCTGGTGCGGTGTTCCAGCGGTTGGCAATAAAAATATTGCTCCGCAGGTTAAGTTTACCAACAGGCACAGATGCAAATATGTTGCCACCCAAGGTGCTTTGCGTACCTCGGTTAGCACGCTGGCTAAGCAAGACGTTGGTATACCTGTCTCCATTGACAACCAATGTATCAAACTGGGTGGTATATTGCTGTATATCATCTGTGTTATGGCGGTAAAAACTACCTACATAAAAATTAGCGCCGCTATTGAACGATCGATTGTAACCCAGTTCAACACTATTGCTTTTCTCTGGCTTCAAGTTAGGATTACCTGTGCTGATGTTGTGTGGGTCACTGATGTTATAGAAAGGATTTACTTCGCCGTAATCAGGCCGCTCTATCCTGAACGAGTAACTCAATTTTATACTTTGCGTTGCATCCAGTTTATGTGAAATAACTGCCGATGGCGCCACAGTGTTGTATCCGGGAATAACCACACCGGGGAAATCGGCATTGGTTGTGGTGTACTCGTTACGCAAGCCCAATTTCACATCCAAAAAATTCTTGAATAACGATGCCGTTGTAGAGATATACCCTGCGTAAATGTTACGCTTATAGTTAAAGCCGTAAGTTTGGTTGGCGTTGTTTAAATAATTCCCGGCAGCATCGAGCGTATCAGTATTAATGGTATTGGTAAGGTTTTCTAAAACCACTTTTGCACCGCCTTCCAAACTAAAGTTTTTGGTAACCGGGTGCGTATAATCTAATGAAATGTTGGTCTCCCTGTCCCGGCCTGGGTTATAACCCCTCGTGCCGGTTGCGGTCATCATTGGCGCATCATAATCCTGGCGTTGAAAATAGTTTACGGTGTTTTTACTACTGCTGGTGGTAATTAAAAACTCCAGTTCCTGGCCTTCTTTTGCAAAGGTCTTTTTATAATTTAAGCTGAGATCGGTAGAGTAAGCACTAAAACGGCTTTCAGAATTTCTGATACTGTTAAGGTCGTTCAATAAAGCTCCTGATATGCCGTACAAACTTTCTTCCTGGTTGGTGATGCCTTTATTGCTGTTACCAAAATGATCAAAACCTACAGAAGCGGTAAGGTCGTCTTTTGGGGTGATGCTCCAGTTGAAACTTAAGCCCGATTGATAGCCACTGCGTTTAGTATCTGCGTACCCATCCTGGAAAAGTTCGCTTCTGCTGCCATCCGGATTACTGGATGTACGCTTATTTGTATTCAGCGCCCTGGTATTCAGCATAGCATTGCCGCTAAAAAATGCGTTAACGCCGAAATTCCCTTTGCGGGCGTTCAGGTTAAAAGATCCATTCTCCTGGCGTGTACCTGCTGTTAGGTTAACACTTCCATTGATACCCGATACCTTACTATCCTTTAAAATAATATTAATGATACCACCTGTGCCTGCTGCATCGTATTTAGCGCCCGGGCTGGTAATTACCTCTATACTTTTAATCTGGCTGCCCGGGATGGCCTGCAAGGCGTCGGCAAGGCTTGCCCCAAAAATACTGCTTGGCTTACCGTTGATCAGGAAACGGATATTAGCATTACCCTGTAGCTCCACGTTGCCATCAATATCAACAGTTACCTGCGGAACTTTCTTTAACACATCAATAGCTGCCCCGCTTTGCGCCGTAAGATCATTCTGGGCATTGAATACCATTTTATCTATACGGTTCTCAATTATCGGTGCTTTGGCAATAATATCTACTCCCTTTAACTGGTTTTGGTTAGGTTGCAAAAGCACAGTGCCAATGGTAGCAGTACCGCCATCTTTAACTATAACATGCTCAACTATGTACTTTTTATAACCTAAAAAATCCACGGTAACACGGTAGTCGCCTGCCGCTATGCTTTGTATGTTGAATGTGCCTTTTTCATCTGTACTAATGCCATTGAACGGGCTTGTACTGCCTTGCTTAAATACAGATACTGTAGCGTAGTCTACCGGTTGTTGCGTGGTGGCGTCTATTACCTTTCCAATCAATTTACCTTTGCCCCCGGTGTTTTGGGCAAAAGTGCAGAACGATAACAGGATAAATGAAACTGACAGGATGTAACTACGCATAATGGCCTATAATGGAGGCGCAAATCTCCACAGAAAAATCCGATTAATGCGGAGGTTTCGTAAATGTTACATACACACTAAGGCAATGTTAAAAAATAAGCACAATGCTGCCGCCGATGATCAATAAAGCGCCCAAAGCATTCTTTAAAGTGAGTTGCTCGCCCAAAAACACTACAGACAAAACAATTGCCAATGCCACACTCAGTTTATCAACAGGGGCCACTTGCTGCACCTTACCAATTTGCAATGCCTTAAAATAAAATACCCATGATAACCCCGTAGCACAACCGGAGAGGATAAGAAAGGTCCAATTGAGCCGGTTAAGCGTTTGGATGCCCGTTTGTGCGTGCTTAAAAAACACAATTGACCAGGCAAGCACCACTATTACAACAGTACGTATTGCGGTAGCTAAGTCGCTGTCAATGTCCTTGATACCTATCTTAGCAAAAATTGCAGTTAGTGCTGCAAATACAGCCGAAAGTAAAGCGTATATCCACCACATAGTTTTCTGTTTATCTAATTATTTGGCTTGCTATTCAAAAATTAATGTTATTTTAGTCAAATATATTTCGTTAAGATTAACAATAATTAGTTTTTTAGCCGTATTTTTAAAAAATATTTATAGTTGAAATACAACCGTTGTACGGAATTGTTATCTTCAACGTTTTAACCCTAATATGAAGAAAACAGATTTTATCTACTCGCAGGAGTCCGAACCGCATCGTATACGTACAAAGAAAATTCTTAAGCAGTTCCCACAGCTACGAAACTTAATAGGTAAAAATCCAAAAACCATCTGGGCTATCTTAGGCATTGTTGGCTTCCAGGTAGCATTAGCATGGTTTCTTCGCGATCAATCCTGGTGGCTTGTTTTTGGCGCAGCCTATCTGCTTGGGGCATTTGCAGACCATGCTTTGTTTGTAATGATACATGAGTGTACCCACCAGTTATTATTTAAAAATCGTAACGCTAACCGCTGGGCAGCTATCCTGTCGAACTTACCACAGGTGGTGCCAACGGCAATGTCTTTTGAAAAATATCATATTAAACACCACTCTTTCCAGGGTATACACGAGCTTGATGCCGATCTGCCAAACCGTTGGGAAGCCAAACTGATAAGTAACTCTTTTGTGGGTAAAGCTATCTGGTTATTGTTTTTCCCGCTATTCCAGATCTTCCGCCTTTCCCGCTTACGCGAGATCAATCCTTTCGATAAATGGATAGTTATCAACTTTGTGGTACAAATGGCTTTTAACGTAGCTATATGGTACTTTATGGGCTGGCAATCGGTTGTTTTTCTGGTGGCAAGCTTCTTTTTTTCTGTTGGTTTACACCCGCTGGGCGCACGCTGGGTGCAGGAGCATTACCTTACCCACGGCGAGGAGCAGGAAACTTACAGCTACTATGGTGGTTTAAATAAAGTAGCATTTAACGTAGGCTTCCATAATGAGCATCACGATTTTCCATCAATACCATGGAACAGGTTGCCGGAGATAAAAAAAGCAGCACCTGAATACTATGATACGCTGCACTCGCACCAATCATGGACCAAATTATTTTTCCGTTTCCTTTTTGATAAAGAGATATCGTTATTTAACCGCATATTGCGTAAAGAACGCGGCAAGGTAACCTTGAAGGACGTTTCTAAGCCTGATGCTGAGATCGTTTACACAGAGAAAACAACCCTCATTGTTCAAGACTAATAACTAATTATAAACTTAAATTAGAGCGGCCTGTAATATATGGGTCGCTTTTTTGTTATATAAGCTTACTATGGTCAGATCAAGAGCTGTTAAAATAATTGTCCCGCTTGTTGTATTGGTGTTTGTTGCAGCATTTGCCAAACACCGCTTTATCGACAGCAAAATGCAGCCCGAAGGCAATTTGAAAGATAAAGCGATGGACGAAACATCGGGCATAGCAGCTTCTACTATCAATCCCGATATATTTTATGTACATAATGATAGCGGCGACACCAGTCGTTTTTTTGCAATAGATGCAAAAGGAAATCTTAAAAGCACCATTTATTTTAAAGGAAATGAACAACCTCCGGGCGTAACAGATTGCGAAGATATTGCCGTTGGCCCCGGACCTAAAAAAAAACAGAGCTACGTTTACCTTGGTGATATAGGCGATAACGCTGCGCACAGAAAAGCTATCACCGTTTACCGTTTCGCAGAATCAGCAGCCTGGGCAAGTGCCGGCAACACAGAAGCTAAACCAATAGCTTTCACTTATCAATATCCTGATGGGCCAAAAGATGCAGAGGCTATGGCCATAGATCCGCTGCAAAAACTGCTTTACATTGTTACCAAACGTGGCGACAGCGTTGGCGTTTACACAGCCCCGCTCAAAGCTGGTGAAGGCGATACTACAAAACTTACCTTTAGAGGCAAATTATTTTTCTCGGGCTTAAAGCCTTTTAAATGGATCACCGCTGCAGACATATCAAAAGATGGCAGCCAGGTATTGGTTAAAAGCTATGAACGGGTTTACTATTGGCGCAGGCAAGGCAACGAGGCTATTTGGCAAACACTGCAACGCCCTGCCCGTGAGTTACCATATAAACAAGAACGCCAGGGCGAAGCTATCGGCTTTAGCGCAGATGGTAAAAGTTATTACACTACCAGCGAGGGCGTTTTTGCCCCCATATACCATTATTCTTCTCCCGATAATTAACGGTTTTTTATAAGGGCCTGGTAGTTTACTTTGTCAAATTCAAACTCGGGCATTTTGGCGGCTTTGCAATAATTTACCACCATATTGTAATTACCGGCACTTTGGCGCGGAACATACATACGGTAGCGATAAGCAGGCGGCAGCTCGGTATCTTCCCAAACACTTAGTTTTGTTTTAGGATCAATAATGTAAATATTGATATTTGATTTTTTTATAAATTGGTAGAAAGGTGGTGCTTTGAGGTTGTATTTGTTATCTCCTATCTTCTTAAAATCATTTAGTACATGCGGCTCGGGGCCCTCTTCGCCTCGGTAGATGATCGTGCTATCTGTAATAATGCGTTTATCTGCATTTCCCCAATCAGCCGGTGCATATAGGTAGCGCTCGCCCTTGTAAGTGTAAACCGGCAGCCACTCGTTAGGCAGCCCGGCCAGGTCATATTTTTTTAGCGGCTTTGGGTTACGCACCTTTAACACTCTGTACGCTTGCTTATAGTTCACAGTATCGTAATGGTCAAACTTAAAATTTACCAGATCTTTAAAGATCTGTGCCGCATGATTTTTCTCTACATAAACTATGTGGTAATAATCTTTGGTCTTCTCTTTCTGCAGAAACATGGTATCGGTTGCTGCAGGAGCGGTGGCTGTTTTGGCGATGTCTTCTTTTGCGGTATCATCAGCTTTGTTGTTGTTATTGCCGACACAGGCCGTAAGTAAAAGCGGTATCAAGTAGAGTAATTTTTTCATAGTTGTATTACCTTATTAATAAACAAGCGTAATAATTACTTCAATATTATTCATTATTTCCTGATTATTTTTGAAGGATCATTGCGATTATTAAAATATCAAAAAAAATTTAATCGGAGGCAACCTTAGCAACACCTGCTGCGTGATGTATGCAGATAAGGTAAAATTCGGGGTAGTTAACAGATAAACCCAAATATGGGCGAAGAAGAATTACGAGAACTGGTAAGCGGCTGTTTAAAGGACGACAGGTTAAGCCAAAAGCTGTTGTATAAGGCTTTTTATGGCTTTGCTATGGGCATCTGTCTCAGATATGCCAATAACCGTTACGAAGCTTCTGAAGTGATGAACCAGGGTTTCTTTAAGGTTTTCAAAAACCTGGAGAAATACGATAGAGCCAAACCTTTTAAAGCCTGGCTTGGTCGTATAATGGTAAACACTTCCATAGATTATTATCGAGCTAATCTTAAAGTTGCCTATACGGAAGAGCTTGATAAGGCAGAGCACGTTAATGACAATGATTACGCAGATAAAAATTTAAGCTATAACGAACTGCTTGAGATGGTTACCAGGCTGCCACGTGCATACCGCACCATATTTAACCTGTTTGCCATTGAAGGCTACACGCATGAGGAGATTGGCGAAATGCTGAACATCAGCGTGGGGACATCAAAATCAAACCTGCACAAGGCACGGGAAAAATTAAAGGTGATGATAGCAGAAAGTGAGCGTTTGCCAGGATACCTATCAAAACAATCAGGAGACAACATTATAACAATAAACCAAACAAATACACCCAACCTGTCCGTATCTTTTTTTAGCAGAAATAACAAGAAATGAAAGAGGAAAAAGAAGATAGTATTGATAAATTGTTTAGCCGCGGCCTCAGCGACCCGGGCGACAATGCATCATACCGCGAGGCTGATTGGGACAAGCTTGAAGCTATGCTGGATGGGCAGGCTCCTAAGGCCAGTGGCATCCCTAAAAACATTATTTATCTCATCACTACCATTGCAGCAATGCTGCTGATCGTAATTGGATTAGCTTACTTTAAGGGTGATAATAAAACCACAAACCAACAAGTAACAACTAAGAAGCCGCAGACAAAAAAAGACTCAACTAAAAACGGTTCGCCCGTGCAGCAACAGGAAGTTCTCGCAAGTGGTACACTTTCGGCCGGTAAAAACAGCGTAGTTAGTGCAAATGAAAAGAGCCGTAAACGTAAATCGTTCTTCACCTTATCTGCTGCACCGGGCAACCGTATGCTTAATAATGGCATCATTGTACCGCATTACACAGGTGAGCCATTATTGAAAGATTCTGCAAATAAAAGTTTAGTAAGAAGCAGCAGCAACGAGCCTGCTATCACTTACAATAGCATAAAGCGTGACACAACACCGCCAGATCCGGCGGTGAACCTCGCAGCACTGAAACATGCTGATAGTGTGATCAACGGCGCCAAAAGGATGGAGTTAGTATCGGTTGTAGATGATATTAAAAAGCCTCTTAAAACAGTTGGAACGGCGGTAAGCTATCAACCTACTTTCGCCATGACAATTGTTGCGTCACCGGATGTAAACAGCGTGAACGGTTTAAGTAATACCCGCGTAGGTACAAACGCAGGTTTAATGTTTACGGTTGGCTTATCAAAATGGACCATCAGCACGGGCGCGGTTTATGCTGATAAACCTTACGCTGCGCCGTTCTCCGCCTACTCATCAGCCTATAAATTTTCAACAAACCCCAGTGAGGTTTATGCAAGCTGTGCCGTGCTGGATATTCCACTTAACATTGGTTACCGGGTTTATAATAAAAATCGCAACAAGTTCAGCATAGGTACCGGCCTGTCATCTTACTTTATGCTGCGCGAAAATTACACTTTTGATTATCCACCAAATGGGGTGCAGGGACCGGCTACGTACAATATTCGCAATCAAAACCAGCACATATTTGGCATACTTAATTTAAACGCTACTTATCAGCGGGATATCAATTCGAGGTTCGGGATAGCTATACAACCTTACATGAAACTACCGCTAACAGGTATAGGCTACGGCAAGGTCAACCTCCAGTCGACAGGGGTTGCAGTGGGAGCTACATGGAACATAATATCGGGCAAAAAACCTAAGTAAAAACATGAAACATATCGGGTTAATTTTACTCGTCTGGTTTGGGATAAATCAGGCGGGGCAGGACATCTATGTCTGTAAAAATGCAGTTGTAAACATCTATTCGAAGGCACCGATTGAAGACATCGAAGCCAGATCTGCTAAGGGGACATCCGTGCTGAACACCACAACAGGAGAGGTTGCATTTGCGGTGCCTATCCGCTCTTTAAAGTTTGAAAAGGCCCTGATGCAGGAGCATTTTAACGAGAACTACATGGAGAGTGATAAGTATCCTCAGGCATCCTTTAAAGGCAAAATAAATGAAAAGATAGATACCGGTAAAGATGGAGTTTACCCGGTTACCGCTACAGGTGTGTTTGAAGCGCACGGTGTAAAGCAAAACCGCACCATACCGGGCAAAATAACCATCAGCGGCGGTAACCTTACATTAACCAGCGAGTTTATGGTGGCTTGTAAAGACCACAAGATAGACATACCCACACTGGTATTTAAGAACATCGCCGAAACTATAAAAGTGAACGTAACGGCGGCATACTCGCCTAATAAATAACAAAAACTCCCTCACAATAACCATGAAAAGATCCCTCTTATTTGCAGCATTGCTGTGCTCGGCAATTATGGCTTCTGCGCAAACAAAATCTGATAGTACTACAAAAGCCAGCAGTACGGATTCATTAATGAACACGCTAAGCTCACCCGAAAAAGGCGAACCTGTTATTGCAACCTTTAAGGCAACCCGCCTCATATTTTCGCAAACCACCGAGACCGTAAAAAAGAAAGAACTCAACTTTTTGGTGATACACCGCTTTGGCGACATTGCTGGCGCACAGGGTGGCGGCAAAACCTTTTTCGGGCTCGATAACTCTTCGGACATTTACATTGGTTTTGAGTATGGCATCAGCGACAACTTTAACATAGGCCTTGGCCGAAGCAAGTATGAGCAGCTGATAGATATGCACCTTAAATACTATCTACTGCACCAAACCACCGATAATAGCGTACCGGTAGCGGTAAGTTTATTTCTGAAGGGCGGTTTTAAACCCTACCATGTTGAAACCAACATTTACGACAATTTTGCCAATCGTTTCGCCTACTTTGCACAAGCTATTGTTGCACGGAAATTCTCAAGCGCTTTATCCTTGCAGATATCTCCCTCTTACGTAATCGACAATATTCCCTTCCCGCTGGCGCCAACAAACGAAAATAACTTCTTTGCTATATCAGCTGCAGGCAGGCTCAAGTTCTCTAAACGCATGGGTATCGTATTGGATTATTTTCATCCCTTTTCCAGGTTTAGGAACAACAGCGTAGATCCTAAATTTTATGATGGGTTAGGCGTGGGCCTGGAGATAGAGACAGGTGGGCACGTATTCACTATCAACTTAAGTAACGCCCAGGCCATATCAGAGATCAACTACATGAGCAACACAACTTCAAACTGGGCTAAAGGCCAGTTCAGGTTAGGTTTTACCATTTCAAGGATATTCGACTTTAACAAGAAACATAAATCAGCTTACTAAACAAAAAACTCATGAAAAGGCAAGAATTTCTTTCAAAATTAGGTATCAGTGTAGCTGCTGCATGCATTGGCTGTGAAGTAGTTAGCTGCACAAAAAATAACCCGAGTGCTATTGATGATAAGGGGGGCGACAATAATCCACCATCGTCGGGGGCTGTATTATCTGCAGATCTAAGCAGCGAGTTACAAACCGTGGGCAGCTCAAAAGTGGCCAATGGCGTTATCATTGTTAGGTTAGCTGCGGATAATGTACCTGCTTCTTTTACCGCAGTACAGGTGGCCTGCACACACCAGGGTACGGCTATAAATTTCAATAGTAACCAAGGTGTTTTCATTTGCCCTAATCATGGCAGCGAGTTTACCACAACCGGCGCTGTTAAGGTTGGCCCGGCCACACAACCACTTAAAAAGTACAACGTAGCTATCGCAGGTAGCAATTTAACGGTTACCGCATAGCATTTAACATTGCAAACGGCCGGGCAGCATAACGAAAAAATTTGAGGGGTTATTTCGGGATGCCGGCCGTCTTGCTTTTACATTCCATAATTTCAGAAAAAACTTAATGGCGCAGGCCTTGTTCTTATTAGCAAACTAATAATTGTAATGATGAGTGCCTACCAGCAAAAATGGATAGATATATTGCAAGCAGCCAACTTAAAAGGCTGGGAGATAAAAGCCGAAGGAAATGAGATACATGTTGAGATGCCGCATGTGAGCGATCTGAAATTGATAAGGGATAACTTACCGGCAACACTTGCTGCATTAGCACTGGACATTAATTTACCTCCCGAGCGTTTAAAGTTTATCTTCCACAACGGATACGAGAACTTTGAGTACGTGCTTAACCCAAGCGCCGAGGAACTTAACGAGGAATAGCTTAAATTTTAGCTTTGGTGGAAAATGCGGTTACGCAAACGCCCATTAAGGCAATTAGCGTAAAAGATGCGCGTAGCGAAAACGCACCTGCGATAAAGCCGATTACCGGGGGGCCAACCAAAAAGCCCATAAAGGCTATGGTAGATACCGCCGCAATAGCAACACCCGGCGACATGGTTTTTGACTTACCTGCAGCACTGTAAACTAACGGTACTACAGATGATACGCCAAAGCCTACCAGTAAAAATCCACCCAAAGCGGTGTAAATATGTGGGAAGATAACAGCAATGGCCAAGCCTGTTGCCGTAAGCATACCGCTCAATTGCAGGGTTCGCTTTAAGCCAAACCTGTGCGAAAAGCTGTCGGCTACAAAACGCCCTGTTGCCATGGTAAACATAAAGGCAGTGTAACCCAAGCCCATAATTTCTTGAGGCGCGAGCACTACCTTTTTAAAATAAATAACGCTCCAATCGAACATTGCACCTTCGCAGATCATAGAACAGAATGCGATAAGCCCGAGTTTAATAAGCGATTTATCAGGCATTACAAATGCCGGTCCTGCACTTGCGGGCTTATCAAACTTAAGGAATCTTGAGGTCGCTACAATGGTTAGCAACACCACCAGCATGATCATCACGAAATGATGCAGTGGTACAATGCCGCGGCCAATCATAAAAGTACCTATGGCTGCACCGGTAAACCCTGCCAGGCTCCATAGGCCATGAAATGAGGCTAAGATAGGCCTGCCATACATTTCCTCAGCAGCAACGGCTTGGGTGTTTACAGATATATTGACCGCATTGCTGGCAAAGCCAAACAACAATAAGCAGCAAATTAATTGAATAGTATTGGTGCAAAGTCCTAACACCGACAACGTAATGCAGTAAATGGTAAGCGAAGCAATTAACAAATTACGGCTGCCTATGCGGGTAATTATCCAACCGGAAAATGGAAGTGAGCAGATCAACCCAACCGGAAGCGAAAACAAAACACCGCCTAATGCGGCATCACTAAGTTTAAGCGTTTGTTGTATAGTCGCTATACGCGATGCCCAACTGGCAAAACAAAGCCCGGTCATAAAGAACATTACGCCAACTATTGCACGTAGCGTTGTTCTCGAAAATTTATAAGTTGGTAATACTGCGCTCAATACGATGTGTAAATGTTACACAAATATAGCTATTATCCTTATTAGGAATTGTGTTTGCTTCGGGATTATTGTTTTATGTTGAACGAACCTCTGATAGATTCTTTATGACCACTGCTATTTACAACGTCCGCAGTAAAGCCACCTTTAATTGTGCCCTTTGAATATTGATCCATGGTTGATACTGTTACCTCTACCTTACCTGTCTCGCCGGGAGGCAGGCTATAGTCAAGGTAGCTGAACAGCAGTAGATCAAACGTTCCGGTTTTATCACCTACATAGGAGAAAGTGATGGTGTCAGAATTAAGTAAACCAACAAAATCAAGTATGCCCGAAACATCGTTATACATTACCTGATTAAAAGTTTGTATACCTGTGGCACTGTTAAGTTGTATCCTGATGGTGTTTGTGCCGCCGATTGGTAAACCTATGCTATTTACCGGTTCTGGTGTGCCTGGGTTAGTACCCGTGCCCGGATCTGTTACTTTAGGGCCATCTGTTATAGGTATTAAGTTGGCCGGCAACACAGGCGGATCCATTTTGCAACTGCTAAAGGCCACAAACAAAGTTGTAGCCAATAATATTTGACAGTAAATTTTTTTCATACACTTAACATTTACACTGCGCAGCAAGGTTTTTAAGACTTAATGATCTATTACGAAAGATCACTGCCTAAAGTTAATGTTAAGGTAAGAATATTTTGTGCAAATCAACAGTTACCATCAGGGCCGCATACTGGTCCATCTACCACTTCAAACGCGCTACGTTGCTGTCCCCATTCTTCGTAAGCTTTCTCAAGGGTTTGCGTAAACACCGGTGCAGGCTGTGCGCCTGATACCGCATACTTATCATTCATTACAAAAAACGGAACGCCGCGTATGCCAAGTTGCTGCGCTTCATTAATATCCCTCCTAACTTTGTCGGCAAAGGCATCTGATGCAAGCGTTTGTTTTACCAATTCAGCATCGAGGCCAATGGAAACGCCAAGCTCAATAAGCGTAGCATCATCATCGGTATTTTTGCTATCAGTAAAATAGGCTTTGAAAAGTGCTTCTTCGGCAGCATCGCCTAAACCATGTTGTTTAGCCAGGTGGCCAAACCGGTGAGCTTTAAAACTGTTTGCCACCACGGCGTTTGATAAGTTGTAGGTTAAGCCAACTTCTGCCGCCATTTGGGTAACATGCTGGTCCATTTGATGCACATAATCTTCTGTCCAGCCTTTTATTTGGGCAAGGTATTGTGTGTGGCTAACGCTGAGATCTGTTTTCAGATCAGGGTTTAGCTGAAAACTTTTCCATTCAACCTCAACTTTATCTTTATGCGGAAACTGTTGCAACGCCTCTTCAAAACGGCGTTTGCCGATATAACAGAAAGGGCACATCACATCAGACCATATCTCAACGTTCATAAGCTTTTTATTTTTGATAAAGTTACGATCAGGAGAAATGTGAAGGGTAAGGGGAAAGTCAAAAATTGACTCACCCCGACATCGCTTCGCTCGTCGACCCTCTCTTCGCTGTGCGAAAAGAGGGTAAGGAGTTTTCTTTTACCCTCTTTGCTGCTTGTAGCAGAGAGGGTGATCAAGCGTATCGTAGAACGCGTCAGTCAACCGGATCGCGGATTACTTGGTCGTATCGCGCTCAACCAGTTCCATGCCGCATTTGCTGCAGGTGCCCGGTTTATCTGATGTTACATCAGGATGCATAGTGCAATAGTATTTGCCTTTAGGCTTTGCAGCCTCTGTGGCCTTTGCATCTTTTTGTGATGATGAATTACACGCAGTGATGCTCAACGCTGCCGCTGTTACGGCTAAGATCAAAATGTATCTTCTCATAATTATCTGTTTTTTAAAAATCCAATAAAGCCAAATACCGACACAACCAAAACGCCCAACGCTGCTAACATGCTGGCAATATCCCGCACGTTTTTGCCCGCCCAGGCCATGCCAAAGTATTTGTGTAAAAATATGAACGATAACCCTTCCGCCCTGTCTATACCGGCAACCTTTGCAGCCAACTGGGAGGTTGTAGTTTCAACATACCAGTTTTCGCCATGGGGATAGCTTATTTGCTGCACCGGCAAACGTTTATTGATGAAACCGTACTCATTTGTAAATTCACGTATCTGGGTTGTCTTAACCTTACCATCAGCATTCTTTTCCGGCTCGGCACCGTAATAGGATGCAAGGTAGTTGGCATACATGGCATCACCATTCTCAAGTTCAGCACCGTTGTCCACATCGAAATATCGCACTTGCTTTTTGGTGCCATTTAACTGATAAAAGGTTCGTCCGTAAAATTGAACTAATCCGACGTTTTTAACCAGGCTATCCTCAACAGGTAGAGAAAGATTGGATGTTTTCAGTTGAGCTGTTTTCACCATTTGCCTGATGCCCGCCTTGGCGGCATGCCTGTCATTAGCCAGTTTAACGTACAGGTGAAATGCCCCGCTGACAGTAAAAGTAAACATAACCAACGACACGGCTAAACCTAACTGCCTGTGAAAACGATGCACAAATCGGGTGTCTTTACGTTTATCGCGGCGGCGGTTCTCAGTGGCTGTCTTAAATTTTTTCCAGAATAAACCATAAACCGTAAGCCCCGATATGAGGGATAACAGCATTATCCCAACGATAATCAATAACACTACTACCCTGAACTGCTCACCGGCTATAGCAGCCAGGAACTGCCATGTATGCAATTGTTCAAACACAACCAGCATTGCTTTGCGGGTGTTGTTATTAAAGGTGCCCATACGGCTCTGGCCGGTTTCGATGTATACATCCATTCCATCAGGGCGGTCAAATGAAATTTTCCAAACCGGCAACAGATGGTTTATCGGCTGATACTCGGCATCAAAAGCTTTTTGGATAGTGATGCTTGTAATTTTGGATGTACTATCCTGCGTGAAATATCTTGCGAGATAAGTAGCGTAAAGCCTGTCGCCATTAGCCAACACGTCACCCGTGTTAGCCGAATAGTATTGGTACGTACTATCCATACCCATCACCTGGTAATAGGGTTGTTCTTGATAAGTTATTGTACCAAAATTAATGAAACCGGGCACCTTATTCTTATCCAGCACCTGCTTAAGCGATAAGGCTGGCTTTACCTGCAGAGGCTGCGATTTATAAATTTCTCTGGCAATGGTAGGCCTAAACCAGTTTGACATGAACGGGTGCGAAAGGCCGCTTAGCGTCCACATCATGACAGGGATAAGGGCTATTAAGCCCAATATCCTATGCCATTTATAAAAGTTTTGTTTTGCAGTTGCCATCTCTTAATATTTTGCAAATGAGTAGCTGATACCTAACGAATACACCCTCGGCGGCGCAGCGTTATAGGTATCGCCATATTGGTTACTGGTAACCGTTGTTGCATACAGCTTATTGGTTAAGTTAAGCACGTTAAACCAAATACCGCAACCTTTAAGCGGCCCGCCTTTTACGTCAAAGCCGGTACGGGCGTTAAAAAGATCATACCCGCCATAGGTTTTGGTATTAGCAGGATTGGTAAAATATGAACCAATGTGTTGCCACTCTCCGGAAATGCGGAAACCGTTTAGATAAGCTGGTTTGTAAGTGATCTCGCTGTTTGCTATCCAGTTTGGTGCATTAGCCATGCGGTTGCCGTTGTATACCAGTACGGTGTTTGTCCCCGTCGCATAATTGGCTCTTACTTCGCTGTAATCGCGGTAGGTATGCCATGCATTGGTACCGCTGAAACGAAAAGCCAGCTCTTTAACCGGCGCAAAAGCTATGGAGTATTCCACACCGCGATGCCGGGTAGCACCGGCGTTTTGATTCTGAGTAGTATTATCGGGCAGCAACTGGCTGATGATCTCATTACGGCCTTCCAGGTCATAAACCGATAGTTCCAGGTATAACTTTTTATCAAAGGCAGCAAACCAGCCGCCTGCTTCGTAATTGTTAAATGTTGCCTGTTTAAGAGGAGTTAGCTGGCGGGCGCTGTAAAGGTCTCCTGTCTCTGGTGGCTGAAAGCCAACGCTGTAATTTGCGTACAAACCTTTGTTGTTACCAAAATTATAGGTTAAGCCCAATTTAGGAGCTACAATATTAAAGTCGTTCGTTTCCTGCTGCTTGTATTTACTACCACTGGTGATGCCGTTAGTAAAATTATAATGGATCCTGTCGTAACGTAAACCCATAACTATTCGTAAGGCATCAGTTGGCTTGATCTCGTACTGTGTGTATGCAGCGGTGTTGAATAATTTAATGCGGTAGTTGTCAATATACTTGCCAGTATTGGTATATCCTGTGTAGAAATTATTCGCCACATCTTTCTGAATGTCGAGATATTTGGCATAGTAAGAGCTCGGGCTGTTATCCATGTACGCACCTATTATCAACCTCGAATGCAGGAAATCGAAGTCCTGGCGGTGCTGGGTTAATATGCCAATGCTGTGGAAGCTTTGGTTATTCTCCTGCCCGTTTGAGCTTACATAGTTGCCGGCATTATCCCTTACGTCAGAAATAAAATAGCTTGGTAACTGGCCGGTTGAATTGTTGCGATAGAATAGCGTAAAGAAAGTATTGCTCTTATCATTCCACTTATGATCTAAACGTGTATTGGCGCGCAGGGCTTTTACCTCGCGATAAGTGAAGCGCTGATTTGCACCGTACTTTCTGCTGTAAAATTTGGCGCTATCTAAACTGCCCGGTGTTTGGGTATTCAAATAATTATAAGCCAGCGAGGTGGTTAAGCGGGTGTTGGCATCAAAATCATAAGTTGTTTTAAAATTGCCGCTGCGTTTATCAAAGTCAGTGTAATCCTGCCAGCCATTACGTTGGCGGGCCAGATAGCCGCCTACGTACAAACCAAACTTACCACTGCTGAAACCACCATCTGCATCAACCCTGCGGTAATGGTAGTTATCACCTTGTAAGGAAATATTACCTGCATAACCTGCGGGCGGCCCTTGCGTTATGAAATTGACCGCACCGCCTACAGCATTACTTCCATATAGAGAAGAGGCCGGGCCTTTGATCACTTCAATATCGCGTACACCGCTCATATTTATTTCGTATAGTGAGTTGTGATTGAAAATGCCCGTAGGACGAATAGGCAGACCATCTTCCATATAAAGATAAAGCGCATTATAAGTGATAGGTTGGCGAATAGCCATAGTGTGCTGCTCGTTACCGAGGTCGACCATGTAAACACCGGTTACCTTGTTCAGTAGCTGATAAAGTGCAGTGGCTTTGGTATCGTGGATCTGGGTAGCGTTTATTTTGCTAATGGCGATGGGCGCATCCTGCCTTGCCTGCCTTTCGCGGCTGGCAGATACTACTACCTGCTGCAGGTCGATAGTGGATGGCTCCATCATTACATCAATGGCTTTACCATCTGCGATATCGATTATCTGCGGGGTAAAGCCAACCATGGCAAATCGCAGGGAAGAAACGTTTTTAGCCTTAATTTCAAATTTACCTTTGTTATTTGTAGTGGTTAATACAGCACCGGTAGCAGTGTTGCTTATCATTACGCCCGCCAAAGGTTCATGGGTACGGGCATCGGTAACGGTACCATGCAGGTTATTTTGTGCAAAAGAAAATGCACTAACCATACACAGTATTATGGTATATAATAATGTAGAGAGTTTCATAAAAAAGTGTTCGATAGCCTGCGTAAACAGGCATCAAGTAGAAAAATACAGTCGGGTGCAAATGCACGGTTGCGCAAGCCTTTAAAGGATGCGTCAAAACTGTAACCTGTAAAATGAATTATACTTTTTTATGCGAGCCGGGGCGGCTGATAGATGTCACGGATCTGTTGCGGCAAAGCAATGCGGTGATTTGGGACTTTGATAACCGATAGCAGCACATTGTAAAAAGTAACCTTATTAGCCTGATTGTAGAAGGCTTCCTGAAAAAGGTTCTTTTGTGCCTGGCGCTCCTCTGTGCTTTTGTTTTCTTCGGCCTGCTTTAATTTCTTCATGAAATAGCATTTGCCATTACAATGCAGCTGAGGTTTGTTACGGTTCTCGCAAAGCTTTGTCGCAATGTAATTACGGTTCAGCTCAAAACCCGCGTAGATAAAAAAACGCGAGAAGTTGGCCGATACCAGCGCTACAATCAATAAGTAAGCGGTTATGCGTTGCAACATGGGCGCAAAGGTAAAACTTGTTAGCTACATTAAAGCACAAAAATGTGCTTTACTAAACAGCATTACGAACAAAAGCCCCGCCGGGTTGGCAGGGCTTAATTAAATTATAATATGGTTAAGATTATTTTGCGCGTTTAAGTACAAAATGAGATTTGCTGCCACCAAAATCAATGTCCATAGCACAAGAGTCTGCATATGCTTTTCCTTTGTGTGGGTAATCCGTACCGGAAACGTTTACGCTGAAGGTAAAATCGTCGCCCATCACTTTACCGTTATCAATAGCAATCTCGCCCATCTGTGATGTGGCTGTACCTGTCAATTTATCACCATTAACTTTAAAATTATAAGATACATCAAGGGCGTTACCATCTGGCGTGCTGATGGTGCCGCTCCATTTGCCGTTAATGTCTGCAAAAACTGCTGCAGCAATACAAACTGCTACAAAGCATGATAGTAAGATGGTTGTAAATAATTTTCTCTTCATGTTCAAAATGGTCTATAGTTTATAGCTCTAAGATAGCGTTTTAATTGAACCAAATTATAAACAGGAGATTAAATTGGTGATTAGTTAATTATATGGTAGAGGCAAGACTTCAATTGAGTAAGTAATGTTTTGAAAGAGCTTAAATACATGGTCATACCTAATCTCTAATCACAAGTTAACTAATCTCTTCCTTTCTCCCTGCCAACCTGTCACCGAAAAGTAATCACTGCCTGACTGATTGTACACTTACTGACACTAAATTATTTGATTTTCTGCCAAAATAATATTGGCACAAGCATTGATAAATAGTGGTAGAAACAAAACATTAATCAATAAAATATCAATCATCATAATATGTCTAAAATAATTGGAATTGACTTAGGAACAACCAACTCCTGCGTTGCAGTAATGGAAGGTAACGAGCCTGTAGTTATTGCAAACAGTGAGGGTAAACGTACTACGCCATCCGTTGTAGCTTTTGTTAACGATGGTGAGCGTAAGGTAGGTGATCCTGCTAAACGCCAGGCTATTACAAACCCTACAAAAACTATCTATTCAATCAAACGCTTTATGGGTAACCAGTTTAACGAGGTTACTAATGAAGTTGGTCGTGTGCCTTACAAAGTTGTAAAGGGCGACAACAACACTCCACGTGTTGAAATCGGCGACCGTAAATATACTCCGCAAGAGATCTCTGCCATGATACTTCAGAAAATGAAGAAAACAGCAGAAGACTTTATTGGATCTGAAGTTACTGAAGCGGTTATCACCGTACCTGCATACTTTAATGATGCACAGCGCCAGGCTACTAAAGAAGCCGGTGAAATTGCAGGCCTAAAAGTACGCCGTATCATCAACGAGCCTACTGCTGCTGCCCTTGCCTACGGTTTGGATAAAGCACATAAAGACATGAAAATTGTTGTGTTTGACTGCGGTGGTGGTACACATGACGTTTCTGTACTGGAGTTAGGTGATGGCGTGTTTGAAGTAAAATCAACCGATGGTGATACTCACTTAGGCGGTGATGACTTTGACCAGGTGATCATCGACTGGATGGCTGACGAATTTAAAAGCGACGAAGGCGTAGACCTGCGTAAAGACCCTATGGCTTTACAACGCCTTAAAGAAGCTGCCGAAAAAGCTAAGATCGAGTTATCAAGCTCTACTCAAACTGAAATTAACCTGCCATACATTACTGCAGGTGCCGAAGGCCCAAAACACCTGGTTAAAACTTTAACCCGTGCAAAATTTGAGCAATTAGCTGATAGCCTGATCAAACGTACTATCGACCCTTGTAAAACTGCTTTGAAAAACGCAGGCTACAGCGCTTCGGATATCGACGAGATCATCCTGGTTGGTGGTTCAACACGTATCCCTGCTATACAGGATGCAGTACAAAAATTCTTCGGTAAAGCGCCTTCAAAAGGTGTTAACCCTGATGAGGTAGTAGCTATTGGTGCTGCTATACAAGGTGGTGTATTAACCGGTGAAGTAAAAGATGTGTTATTGTTAGACGTTACCCCGCTATCATTAGGTATCGAAACCATGGGCGGTGTGATGACCAAACTGATAGAATCTAACACTACCATCCCAACAAAAAAATCTGAAACGTTCTCAACTGCGTCTGACAGCCAGCCATCAGTAGAGATCCATATATTACAAGGTGAGCGCCCAATGGCATCTGCTAACCGCACCATAGGCCGTTTCCACCTGGACGGGATACCCCCAGCACCACGCGGTGTGCCTCAAATTGAAGTAACCTTCGATATTGATGCTAACGGTATATTACACGTATCGGCAAAAGATAAAGCTACCGGTAAAGAGCAAAAGATCCGTATCGAAGCATCTTCAGGCTTAACTGATGCTGAGATCAAGAAAATGAAAGATGAAGCTGAAGCCAACGCTGATGCCGATAAAAAAGCAAAAGAAGAAGTTGAAAAACTGAACAGTGCTGATGCTTTGATCTTCTCTACCGAGAAACAGTTGAAAGAATACGGTGACAAGATACCTGCTGATAAAAAAGCGCCTATCGAAGCCGGTTTGGAAAAACTGAAAGCTGCTTACTCATCTAAAAACTTAGAAGAAATAGAAACAGCACAAACAGAGCTGAACACTGCTTGGACAGCAGCTTCTGAAGATATGTACAAAGCTTCTGCTGAAGCAGGCCAACAGCCGGGTGCTGATGCAGGCCAGCCTCAAGGCGGAGAACAGGGCGGCAGTGCCGATAACGTAACTGATGTTGACTTCGAAGAAGTTAAATAATCGGTTCTCCTGAATAAATTAAAAGCCGGAACAGTTGATGTTCCGGCTTTTTTTGTGCTCATTTCATAAACCATGTCATTGCAATTACATAACACTTGAAAGCAATGACTCAATGACAGCGCAGCGAATGACCCAATGATTATAAAGTCGCCTTTACCACTATATACGGCGACAACGCTTTACTATCTACGGGTATAATTTTAGTAAAAACCTTACCAACAATCCATATCGCTTTAACAACCCCTTTGGCAATGGCCGATTGTTCTGATTTATTTTCCAGCCAAACGGTAAACTTGCCGTGGTAATAAGTTTCAATATCCTTTAAACCCAAGGCTTTGCAGCTATCGCGCAGCAAGTTAAGGTTCATACTACTGATGTTGTGCTTGTCGTAATTTTCTTTGTCGAAGTTTTTTTGAACCCAACCGTTAACAGCTTTAAAGTTAGGCAGCGTTATAAATAAGGTTCCGCCGGGCTTTAAAAACTTAAGGTGTTCTTTGATGATGAATTGCGTATCATTAAAATGCTCTATCAACCCAAAAGACAGCACCATATCAAACTTCTCTTTAGGCTCATAAGTAAACAGATCGGTTTCGATGATATCGATATCGCCGGGCTTAAGGTCATTGACGGTAAGCAGTTGATCTATCAGTTCCTGATGGATAAAATAATCCAGCAGCGTAGTTCTAAGATGCTGATATTTTTTTAGATAAATGGAATAATACCCCGGGAAGCCCCCTAACTCAATGGCATTTTTGATGCCCTTTGCCTTGATGATCTTGCCCAGTATATCGCCAAAAACATAATTAGGCTTGATCTTAAAGATCAACCCTTTGCGCGATTCCCAAAACGATTTCCAAAAAGGGCGGTCGGTAAGTAAATTATTATCCATCAGATGCTTTCAATAGGGCTTTCTACCCTGTTATTCAATACCCGCGCCGGGTTCCCAACCGCTACGCTATTATCAGGTATGCTTTTTACTACAACGGTACCCGCACCAATAGTTACGTTGTTACCGATTACAATGTCGCCGATTATACAAACGTTGGCGCCAACATCAACATTATCACCCAAACGCGGGCAACCGCTAAGCGAACCGTCTGCCATTTTTTTGTGGCCTATTACAACGCCATTCCGTAGCACGCAATTCTCGCCGATGACTACTTTGTTATTAACAACAAGGCCCTGACCGTGATAGAAAACAAAGTTAGGCCCGATGGTAAGTTTACGCGGCAGTTCAACGCCTAACGTCCATTCTACAAAAAAGCGGTAAAATATCAGGTAAGGGAAAAAGATGATCTTGGTGAGGGTATATGTGTTAATGGCATTCACCAGCCTGAACATGGTTAGCACCAACCGGCCCTTCACGTTGCCGCGATTGACTTTCCAATCCTGGAATATGTAGCTGAAAAAACCCATTTGTTTGTCGGTGGTACTTAAACTTCATTTAAACACAAATGAAGCAATCAAAAGTAAAATTTTTATATTTAGTATCATTATACTTGCCGCGGGAAATGAAGGTTGCACTCATAAATACATCTGATGCAGGCGGGGGCGCAGCAGAGGCCTGCATGCGCTTGCTTAACGCCCTTAGGCAACATGGCATTGAGGCAACCATGGTGGTGCAGGAAAAGCGTCGCCAGGCCGAACATGTACATGGCGTTAACCAAAGCTTTTTTGGAAAGCTGAAAGCTCGGTTCAATTTTTTATTAGAACGGATACCGTATATTTTATTTGACGAACGCGAGAAGGCTGTACGCTTTGCATTCTCAACTGCAAACGTCGGTACCGATATAACCAAGGATGATGTGATCAAACAGGCGGATGTTATACACATTCACTGGACAAACTCCGGCTTCCTTTCTGTACAAGATCTTAAAAAACTTCTTGCGTTAAATAAACCAGTGGTTTGGACGCTCCACGATATGTGGGCCTTTACCGGTGGCTGCCATTATGCAGGCCCTTGTAACCACTTTAAAAACCAGTGCGGCAATTGCTATTTCCTGCGTGATCCACAGGATGACGACCTGTCGCATAGCGGATGGCTGCGTAAAAGTAGTTTGTTCGAGCAGGCGAAAAATCTATCTATCGTAACCTGCAGCCATTGGTTGGGCGAGGTAGCCATGAAAAGCAGCCTGCTTAAAGGTTTTATGATTGAGGCTATCCCTAATCCTATTGATACGGAAGTATTCTCGCCTAAAGATAAAGCAGCCATGCGTGCCAAGTGGAAAGTAACCGATAGCGCTAAAGTGATCTTGTTCGGTGCCGCTAATATTAATGACCGCCGTAAAGGGATAAATTTCCTGGTGGAAGCTTTAGATCATTTAAAAGCTTTATCTGCTGATGAGCGTGTGGAGATTGTGATCTTTGGAAAAAACAAGCATTTCGATACTTCAACGCTACCATTCCCGGTGCACCAACTGAATACGATTACATCTCCATCAGACCTGGCAGAGATCTACAGCCTTGCTGATGTTTTCATTTCGCCTTCGGTAGAAGATAACCTGCCCAATATGATTATGGAAGCTATGGCCTGCGGAACGCCCGTGGTCGCCTTCAATACCGGCGGCATTCCTGACCTGGTAGATCACTGGACCAATGGCTACCTTGCTGAATTTAAATCATCATCAGATCTGGCAACCGGCCTGCAAATGTTGCTTAACACCCATGAGTGGGACAAATATTCATCTGCGGCACGCTACAAAGTGAAACGTGTTTTTAATAACGAGAAGGTTGCCGGTCAGTATATCTCCCTTTACCAATCAGTATTAAAGCCCGTAAACGGATGAAACAGCCCGTACTTTCGGTTATAACCATTGTATATAACAATGTTCGCGATATTGAACGAACTATGCTATCTGTTTTGAATCAAACCTATCCGGATATCGAGTATATTGTTATCGATGGCGCATCAAACGATGGGACGTTGGATGTAGTTAAAAAATACGAAGACAAGTTAGCCAAACTTATCAGCGAAAAAGACAAAGGCATTTATGATGCCATGAATAAGGGGCTTGTGTTAGCCACAGGCGACTACATTATCTTCATGAACTCGGGCGATGAGTTTTATGACACCAACACAGTTGCTAAAGTATTTGCTGCTTCGCCTGATGCCGACATTTACTACGGCGAAACCGAAATGGTTAGTGACGAGCGCCAAAGCCTTGGCCGCCGCCGACACAAAGCTCCTGAAAAGTTTAACTGGCGAAGTTTTAAATATGGTATGAGCGTTAGCCATCAGGCAATTTACATTAAGCGCTCCTTGGTAGAACCATACGATCCAAAATATCAGCTCAGCGCTGACATTGACTGGATCATCAAAGCAGCAAAGAACGCAAAGAAGATCGTAAAGGTTGAAGGCTACGTTGCCAAATACTTGGTAGGAGGTATGTCAAAAGCCAAACACCGCCAAAGCCTGCTGGAGCGTTTTGATATCATGAAAAGACATTACGGTTTGGTACCGACGCTTTTTAATCACGGTGTGATCGCCTTTAACCTCGCCTGGTATTGGCTACTGAATAGAAGGACGAACGATTGATCCTATCGTCGTCCTGAACTTGTTTCAGGATCTGAAAGTTTGCAAATTCTTATTAAAAAAACATCAAAGCGAACTTCTATTGCAACGCACTCTTTTTGATTGCAAAAAAAAGGGTGGCCTCTTGTAAGCCACCCTTTCATCATGCTATGTTCACGATGCTACATTCCTTTCTGTATTGCCTCGTAAACTGCATCCTGTATGCGCGGGCGTATGTTTAAACTACCAAGTTTGTTACCCACATTAGGATAAACACGGTTGGATAAGAAAACATACACCAGGTTATATTTAGGATCTACCCAAATGCAAGTGCCTGTAAAACCGGTATGGCCGTAAGTTTGGTCTGATGCCAGTTTTGATGGGTAATGCCTGTCGGCAATTGGATCCCAGCGGTCAAAGCCAATACCACGGCGACTAACCGCGGATTGTTTCGAAGTCCATAGGTCAACCGTTTCCGGTTTAATATATTGGACACCGCCGTAGGTGCCGCGGTTAAGCATCATCTGATAAAGGATGGCTATATCGTTTGCGCTGGCAAATAGGCCTGCGTGCCCGGCAACGCCGCCCATTAAAGCTGCAGTTGGGTCATGTACGTAGCCGTCAAGCAGTGCTTTACGGTCTTTCCTGTCATCTTCTGTTGGCGCAATTCGTACAGCCGGGAAACGCATTAGCGGCAAAAAACCAGCGGTTTGCATGCCAAGCGGATCATAAAATTTCTTTTGTACGTAAAGGTTAAGCGGGGTTGATGTAATAGTTTCAACTATTTGCTGCGCGAATATCAAACCTACATCACTGTACACATATTGGCCGCGGGTTTTTACCGGCGAGGTTAACATTGCCGGCAGCATCACATCCTCGAAATAATTTCTTCGCAGGTAATAACCCTCGTTTACTTTAGTTGGGAAAGCTGCAGATGAGTCAACGGTATGGTCAGTAGGTTTTACAACTTCAAAGGTTTTAATATCCGGTATAAGGCCTGCCTGGTGTTCTAATATTTCGCGGACAGATAAAGTTTTTTTATTAGTGTTGCGGGCTATAGGCATATAACTGCCGATGGTTGAGTCGAGGTTTAGTTTACCCTGATCGTACAATTGCATGGCCTCCATCGTGGTAGCCGATATTTTAGTCATGGATGCAACATCGAATATATCAGTTATCTTATCCTGTATACCATTGTCATACATGTGGTAGCCATATGCTTTATTGAAGATCACCTTTCCATCCTTGGCCACTAATACTACACAGCCTGGCGTAGCACGCTGCGCAATGGCCTCGCGGGCGATGGCATCTATGGCGCTGTTCAGGTTATCGGCATTAATACCGGCATCTTCCGGTACAGTGTATTGCAAACGAACTTTTGAAGTAATAAAGCCCGTATTAGCAGCATATTTAGGCGAATAGCTTTTAGTGAGCCTTTGCGTTATCGAAACACCGCCAAATATGGCCTGTGCGCTAAATAAAGCCGAAACAGGTGATACCCTTGCCGACCAGATAACAGGAGCTGTAATATCATTCAGTTGAACAAGTGAAGCGCTGTTACCAATGAATGATATCACCACATCCTTCATTTTCTGATTATTTTTGATGAACTGGATGATCTGCGGATTACTCAATTCAGCGTCGGTAAGTTGGAGGATAAGCGTTTGATAAAACTTGGTGTCCTGTACCAGCATATCAAGCGGTTTGGCACCCATGTAATCGTTTCCATTTATCACATCAACTTTGGCATACTTGTTTAAAAGGCTGTCAAAGCCAACGGCATAAGCTGTAGAGAAATGGATGCTCGCTATCCTGTTGTTATCCAGGTTACGTAGTGGAATAATATTCTTTTCGTTGTTAAGCAACACGGTGGCCTGCTCTGCAGACCGCTGTTCATTTACATATGCTTTTCCGGTAAATGGCTGTGGCTGCGCACAAGCCGAATGAACTAAAATTAACCCGAACAGTGCAGTTAAGTATAAACCGCGCTTATTTTTTCTCATAAACCTTAACACCATTTACAAACGTTTTTAACACTTTAATTTTTGGCAACTCGCTGCCCCTGGCTTTCATGATATCCTGGTCGAGGATAACGAAGTCGGCAAATTTGCCCGGCTCAATACTGCCCTTTTCCTTCTCTTCAAAATTTGCTTTGGCTGCCCATATGGTCATGCCGCGCAGGGCTTCCTGGCGGTCAAGGGCATTCTCCATTTGAAATCCCCCATCCGGCTGGCCCTTTAGATCCTTCCGTTCGACTGCAGCATAAAACGTGTACATAGGATTTATATTTTCAACCGGGAAATCGGTACCCAGCGGTATCCATCCATTTTGCTTAAGCAGATTTTTGTAGGCATAAGCCGTTTTAAGCCGATCAGCACCGAGGCGTTTGATTGCCCATGCCATGTCTGATGTAGCGTGTGTAGGCTGTACAGACGGTATGATGTTGTAATCGCCAAACAGCTTAACATCCTCCGGTGAAATGATCTGCGCATGCTCAATTCTCCAGCGTTTATCATTCTTACCTTTCAGGTTCTCTGCATATATCTTTAAGATGACCCGGTTGGCAGAATCCCCAATGGCGTGTGTTGCCATCTGGAAACCATGTTCGGCAATTTTTTTAGCAACCTCTTCAAAATGTGTTTTTTGGCTCAACAAAAATCCGTTCCATTTAGGTTGGTCGGTATATGGTTTCAGCAAACAGGCCCCGCGCGAACCCAAAGCGCCATCGGCATAAACCTTAAAGGCGCGTACATTTAAACCTGGTGTTTTATAGGCACCACGTTTAAACAAGTAATCATAATTTTCTGGTTGATCTGCCAGCATCAGGTACAGGCGCATCTTAAGGTCGCCTTTGTGCTGAAGTTGCGCAATTACATTTATAAGCTGGTAAGGAACGCCGCAATCATCAATAGTGGTTAAGCCTACAGCAAAGCAGTTCTTTTGCGCATCCAGCAGGGCAGCCTGTATCATCGGCTCGGTTGGCGTAGGTATTTTGCGGGTAACAATACCAACGGCGTTATCCACCAAAATGCCTGTTAGCTTGCCATTGATGGTTTCAATGGCGCCACCTATAATTTTTTGTCCGGGCTTAACACCCGCTATATTCAACGCCGCCTCGTTTGCAATAGCTGCATGGCCGTCAACTCGATTCAAAATAACCGGGCGTACAGGGAATAGCGAATCTAGCTTTGCCTTGTTAGGGAATGCTTTGTTTGCCCAGGTGTTTTGGTCCCAGCCCCATCCAACTATCCAGCCTTCTGTTCTATGGGTAGCATAATTTTTAACGGTATCCAATGTGGCCTGCCAGCTTTTAAGACCTACTAAATTTGCGTATTGCAAGCCCAGCCCATACTCCATAAAATGTGCGTGAGCATCAATAAACCCCGGATAAACCGCTTTGCCCTGCGCATCTATCACCTCGCGTGCCACGTATTTATCTTCAAGCGAGTCTATGTTACCAACTGCCTGTATCTTGCCATTGCTCACTACAAATGCATTTGCAGTAGAAAAAGTACTATCGACGGTGTAAACAACAGCATTTTTGATGAGCAGGTCGGCGTTATATTCCTTTTTGGGTTTGCAAGCGGCTGCAAGCAATAGTATTGCGAGGAGAGGTTTCTTCATATTGATAAACAGGCGGATGTAAATATTGTCAACACAAATAGTATATACAACTATGTAACCGTAAAGTTATGCAATCAAATAATTAATTTAGCACCTGAAAAGGTGGTTAAAGAAAGCCTCGCCCCAAACCCCTCTCCAAAGGAGACGGGCTATACCTTTTTAACCCTTTCCTTTGGAGAGGGCAGGGAGAGGCCGAACAGAGAAGGGAAGATTTTTTAATGCCAGATATAATTCAGCTTTTACCGGATGCCGTTGCCAACCAGATAGCCGCAGGTGAGGTGGTGCAACGACCAGCATCGGCAGTAAAAGAATTGATAGAGAACGCTATAGATGCCGGTGCCGATAAAATTCAGCTGATCTTAAAAGATGCAGGTAAGGCCCTGATGCAGGTAATTGATAATGGCTGCGGCATGAGCCTAACTGATGCGCGTATGTGCTTTGAGCGCCATGCCACATCGAAGATCCGCAAGGCTGAAGACCTTTTTGCCATCCGTACCATGGGTTTCAGGGGAGAGGCAATGGCATCTATCGCGGCTATTGCACAGGTTGAATTGAAGACCCGCCGCCATGAAGATGAGTTAGGAACATGTATCCTGACAGAAGGATCGGAAGTGATCAGTCAGGAAGCTTGCTCAGCGCCTACGGGCACCTCCATTTCGGTTAAAAACCTATTTTACAACACCCCTGCCCGCCGTAACTTTTTAAAAAGTAACCCGGTGGAGATGCGTCATATCATTGATGAGTTTCAGCGTGTGGCGTTGGCCAATCCGCAGATATTTTTAACCCTGCACCATGACGGGCAGGAAGTTTACCATTTGCCCGCGGCATCGCTTAAGCAGCGTATTGTACACTTGTTTGGTAATAACTATAACCAGCGATTAGTGCCGGTTGAGGAGGATACAACCATCATAAAACTGCACGGCTTTGTTGGCAAACCCGAATTTGCGCGTAAAACCCGAGGCGAACAGTTCTTTTTCGTAAACAACCGGTTTATAAAGGATAATTATCTTAACCATGCGGTACTGATAGCTTTCCAGGAATTATTGCCCGATGATACTTATCCGCTGTATGTATTATTTATTGACATTGATCCGGCCAAGATCGATATCAATGTGCATCCTACAAAAACGGAGATCAAGTACCAGGATGAGAAATCTATCTATGCAATTATTCGCTCTGCGGTAAAGCGTTCGTTAGGAAAATATAATATCACACCAACGCTTGATTTTGACCAGGAGAATAGCATCGGTCACCTTATCACCCCAAAACCTTTTGAGGAGATTAAGCAGCCGAGCATTGCTTTTAATCCGGATTTTAATCCTTTCGCTACAGAAAAGAAAACGAACGAGCGCGAAACTGCGTCTTATAGAAGTACCGGCGTAAGTGATCACCGTACAGCCATCCCGCGTAACTGGGATACGCTTTACGAAATAGCCAAAAAGGAAGAAACGCAACAGCATGAATTACATCAGGAAGCGGCTACTATGGCAGTTAACGAGCAGGATGTAACTAAAAACAGCGAAAAGCAATTCTTCCAGGTGCATAACAGGTATATACTTTCGCAGATAAAATCAGGCTTTATGCTGATAAGTCAACAGGCAGCGCATGAGCGTATCTTGTACGAGCGTTTTTTACAGCAATTGCAAAACCACTCGGGTGTTAGCCAGCAAAGTTTATTCCCGCAGTCGGTTACACTAAACAGCGCCGATTTTGAGTTATTGAAAGAACTGTTACCTGATATACGCGCGTTGGGTTTTGATATACGCGAGTTTGGTCGTAACACCGTTGTAGTTGAGGGGATACCTGCCGACCTTACCAATGCTAACGAACACGAATTGCTTGAGCAGTTATTGGAAGGTTTTAAAAACAACCTGGCCATCCTAAAGTTAGATAAGCGTGATAACCTGGCACGTTCGCTTGCCCGCAATGGCGCCATGAAAGCCGGCACAAAGCTATCTATGGAAGAGATGAACCAACTGGTAGATCAGCTTTTTGCTTGCCAGATGCCAAATCTTGCCCTAAACGGCAAGCCGGTTATCAGCACGGTAACACTTGCAGAACTTGCCGAACGATTTGAAAAATAGCAGCGATGCTTAAACCATAATTACAATAATAAATAAAGGATGCAATCACCATTTGCCAATTTAACGCCGGTTGTAAAGAACCTCATCATTATAAATATCATCTTTTTTATAGCAACATATGCTTTAGCAAAAGTAATTGATATGGAGGCTTTATTCGCTGCATATTATCCCGCTTCGCCTTCTTTTAAACCCTGGCAGCCCATAACCTACATGTTTATGCATGGCGGGTTATCACACATCTTTTTCAATATGTTTGCCTTGTTCTCTTTTGGGCCATTGCTTGAATACGCTTTAGGTTCTAAAAGATTTTTCAATTACTATTTCATCACCGGCCTGGGCGGCTACGTATTGTACATGGCTGTACAGGCTATCCAGATACATGCTATCACAGGCTCGTTCTCTGTACCAAATGCAGGTGTAGAAGCATCTTACTTTCAGTACGGAGGCGGTCAGGAAGTTGCCCAAAAATTATATACCCTGGTAAATATGCCAATGGTTGGTGCATCGGGTTCTATATTTGGGGTATTGGTGGCTTTTGCAATGCTTTACCCAAACCTGGAGATGATGATCATCTTTATACCGATCCCTATAAAAGCCAAATACGTAGTTATCGGTTATGTGGCCATAGAGCTGTTCTCTGGTATAGGCAGGTTTGCAGGCGATAATGTAGCCCACTTTGCACACCTGGGCGGGGCTTTGTTTGGCTTCCTGCTAATTAAGTTATGGAATATAAAGCGCCCCAACAATTTCTATTGATAATGGTTTAATTGTATATAATAGTGGAGTAGGTTATGAGTACGCTTTGGCAGGACATCCAATACAAAATGTTGAAATCGCATAGCAGGTTAAGCCTGCTAATTGGCGTAAACGTTATACTTTTTCTGGCGGTTAACATTGTCTCGGTGATCTGGAAACTTGCCAATAACATGGGCGATGATACGATAATGTACTACGCCAATGAGTATCTTTTGTTACCCGCCTCATTACCTAAACTTACCCATCGCTTTTGGACGCCCTTCACTTACATGTTTATGCATGCGGGTTTTTTTCACATCCTGTTTAACATGCTTTGGCTGTATTGGATGGGGCAGATATTTGAAGAATACCTTGGTAATAAACGCACTATCGGATTATATATCTTCGGCGGCTTGGCAGGCGGTTTACTGTTTGTAGCTGCGTACAACTTAATACCCGGATTTACCAGGATAGATGCTGCAGCTAACGCCACCGTTGTTGGGGCATCAGCCAGTGTTATGGCTATAATCATTGCCACCGCTACGCTGCTGCCCAATTATGCCATCCAACTGTTTTTGATAGGTCCGGTTAAATTAAAATGGCTGGCTATATTTTACATAGTGATAGATTTTATAGGCATAGCAGGCGCCAACGCAGGTGGAGAAATTGCTCACCTTGGTGGCGCGCTTATGGGTTTCATTTATATTAAGCAGTTGCAACGTGGTAATGATTGGGTAGGGGGCATCACCAAACTGTTTGCACCTAAGCCTAAACTAAAAGTGGTAAGCACCAATTTTTCGGCAAAAAAAGCTGTTGCCGGCGTACCACATCAGGATGAGATAGACAGGATCTTAGATAAGATATCAGCTACAGGTTACGATAGTTTAAGCAAACAGGAAAAGGAAAGCCTTGATAGCTTGAGCAAGCATTAACAAATGAAGTTTAGAAACAGGAACCTTCCTTTTATTGATAAACTATTTCTTTGGATAAATTACCTGCTTTGCCTGGCTTTGCTGATAAGCTACCTGGCACCGGTAACAGATCCGCGTAAGTTTTGGCCAATAGCTTTCTTTGGGCTTGCTTACCCGCCGTTATTGGTTGGTAACCTGATAATGATAGCGTACTGGTTACTGCGAAGGAGATGGTTTGTTCTTATTTCTGTGATAAGTATCCTCATTGGCTGGAACGTGCTTACCAATAATGTAGGTATACGCCTGCCCGCGGGCGAAAGCAGCACGCCTCCGCAACATCAGCTCAGGATCATGACCTATAACGTACATGATTTTAAACGTTTTGGTGCCAAAAATGATGTTTCAACAAAGCATGAGATACTCAATCTGATTGGCGAGCAACAGCCTGATGTGATAGGCATGCAGGAGTTTTTTACCAAAAAGAAAGGTATTTATAATATGATAGACTCTTTAAAGCAGGTGATGCGGGCCCAGTATTATTATTTTGAGCCTACCATGACCAGCCAAAGTGAATCTATCGGCTTAGCCATTTTCTCCAAGTTTCCAATTAAGGCTTATGGGTTAGTACAACTATCTGAAAAGAACAGTGGGAACCAATGTATCTACGTAGATATACAGAAAGATAGCACCATATTCAGGATGTACAGCGTTCATTTGCAGTCTATTAAATTTGAGCCGCAGGATTATCAGTATCTTGATAAGTTATCATCAAAAGGCAAAACAGACATTGGCGCTACAAAAAGGGTAGGCTATAAATTAAAGCTTGCGTTCCAAAAACGGGCCGATCATGTTTTTATCATTAAGAACCACGCTAAACAATGTCCTTATCCATACATCATTTCCGGCGACTTTAATGATACTCCATCTTCATTTGCGGTAAACCAAATGGCGAAAGGATTAAAAAACGCATTCAGGGAAAAAGGTGCAGGCTTGGGCCGTACCTATAACGGTGCGTTCCCCAACTATCAGATAGATTATGTGATGGTTAGCCCGCAATTTTCAGTGTCCGAATATAAGATCATCGAGAAGAAATTGTCAGACCATTATCCTTTAAGCACCGTTGTTTCACTAAAATAAAAACAGCCAAATAAACTCAGCGCGTAAAATTGTAAGTTTGCCCTCATGACGGAACAAAAACTGTTTGTTTACAACTCGTTAACACGTACCAAAGAAGAATTTATCCCGCTTAATCCAGGCCACGTTGGCATGTATGTTTGCGGGCCTACTGTATATAGCGACGTGCATTTGGGCAACTGTCGCACATTTATTTCTTTCGATCTTATCTACCGTTATTTATTGCACCTGGGCTATAAGGTGCGTTATGTACGCAATATAACTGATGCTGGTCACCTGGAAGGCGATAGCGATGAAGGTGAAGACAAAGTATCCAAAAAAGCTAAATTAGAACAACTGGAGCCAATGGAGATCGTACAGAAATACACTGTAGATTTTCATAAGGTAATGGAGATATTTAATACTCTGCCGCCAAGCATTGAGCCCACCGCAACCGGCCATATTATTGAGCAGATTGAATTGGTAAAAACCATATTGGATGCAGGTTTTGCCTATGAAGTTGGTGGTTCTGTTTATTTTGATGTAGAGAAATATAGCGAGACCCATGATTACGGCGAACTTAATGGCCGTAAACTGGAAGACCTGCTGACCAATACCCGCACCCTTGGCGGCCAGGATGAAAAACGTGGTAAGCTCGATTTTGCACTTTGGATAAAAGCGAAACCCGAGCACCTGATGCAATGGCCGTCGCCATGGGGAATGGGTTTCCCGGGCTGGCACCTGGAATGTTCTGCAATGAGTAATAAATACCTGGGCCATCAATTTGACATTCACGGTGGTGGTATGGACTTAATGGCTACTCATCATACTAATGAAATTGCGCAAAACATTGCTTGCTGCGGAAAAACGCCTGCGCACTATTGGGTACATACCAACATGCTTACGGTGAACGGGCAAAAAATGTCAAAATCATTAGGTAACAGTTTTTTACCTTACCAGCTTTTTACCGGTGAGCATGCCTTGCTTAGAAAAGGGTATAGCCCAATGGTGATGCGGTTCTTTTTTATGCAGGCCAGTTATCGCAGTACAGTTGATTTCTCAAACGAGGCAATTGATGCTGCCGAGATCTTTTACAAAAAACTGGCAGAATCAGCTAAAAAACTTGCGGCATTACAGCAACAGAAGGTTGGGAAAATTGACGAAGAGACCGATAAAACTATCAATGGATTTTGTGATGATTGCTATGCCAGCATGAATGACAATTTTAATTCGCCTAAAACGTTAGAGGCTTTGAACAATCTATCAAAGTGGATCAACTCTTATGCGGCCAATACCCGTAATTCGGGTGAGATAAGTGCAGAAACTTTTGACAGGTTACGCAAAACTTATAACGCTTTCTTTTTTGATGTGCTGGGTTTAAAATTAGAAGACACTGAAGGTGGCGATACTGATGAACTAATGCAACTGATAATTAAGCTGCGTAATGAAGCGAAAACAAATAAGGATTACGCTACATCAGATAAAATAAGAGAAGGCCTTAAACAGATCGGGTTTCAGTTAAATGATAGCAAACAAGGCACAACCGACTGGATAAGAATTTAACAAAAATTAAGAAAACAAATTGGCACAGGTGATATTATGTAATCAGTTTTAAATTAATATTAACTTGCCCTATCAAATCTATACTATCTAAGCATGAAAAAATCATTACTGGTTGCATTAATACTTTCCGGAACTGCTCTTGGCGCTGCTGCGCAAGTTAAGGTATCTGTAAACGATGTTGTTGCCGCCGAAGAAAGTTTTAATAAGAGTGTTGCACGTAAAGGCATAAAAGAAGGTTTTTTATCAGTTGCTGATCCTGAAGGGATCGTGTTCAGGCCAAACCTTGTAAAGATATCCGAGTTCTATGGTGCTATTGATAAGCAACCGGGTAAACTCACATCTACACCAAAATTTGCACGCATATCAGCTAACGGCGACCTTGGTGTTACTGCAGGCCCCTATGTTTATCAAAATGGTAAAAGCGATGACGACAAGATCTATGGTGATTACATTTCTGTTTGGCGTAAAGACCTTACAACCGGTGTTTTCAAATTGCTTATTAATGTGGGTGAACAACACCCGGAACCTGAGCAGGAAGCTACTGTTGACTTCAAAGAGCCTGACTTAACAAAGCAAAAGGCCGCAAGTAAAGACCCGTTTGCGGGTAAGAAGATACTTACTGCAAATGACCAAACCTTAAATCATTCATTAGAATTATCTACACTGGCTGGTTACAAAGAGTTTTTAAGCCCGGAGGCACGTTTTTATTTTCCTGGTTTTGAGCCGGTAACAGGTGTTGACAAGATCTTGAAATTTGTTGCCAACGAGGCTATTAATATTACAGCCACAACGGTTAATACAGGCCGCTCAAGCAGTAACGATCTGTCTTACTCTTACGGTACTGCCCGCATAAAAAAAGGCAACATTGTTAACAACTACAATTACGTACGCGTTTGGGAAGCTGATGATAATCATCGTTGGAATCTGTTGTTAGAGATATTCTCAACTATCGAATAATAGTTGAACTAAATAAAATAAAAAAGTCCTGATAATTTTATCAGGACTTTTTTATGGAACGTTATTTAAACGCTAAGATTTAGAATAGCTGCTCAATGATGTCATTTGCAGACAAGCCATCGGCTTCGGCATGGTAGCTACGAACTATGCGATGGCTTAAGATAGGTTTGGCTACTGCACGCACATCTTCAATATCAGGAGAATATTTACCGTTTAAAACAGCATGGCATTTTGCCCCAAGTATCAGAAATTGTGACGCCCGTGGGCCCGCACCCCAGTTTAGCAGGCGTTTTATTTGTGGTGTGGCCAACTCGCCGTTGGGGCGGGTTTTACCAACCAGTTTCACGGCGTATTCCAGCACATTATCGCTTACAGGAACGTTCCTAACCAGTTGCTGAAAATAAGTTATCTGCTCTGCATTAAGCTTTTTGTTGACACTTGCTTTAACCGTACCTGTGGTGTTTTTAACTACTTCAAGCTCTTCCTTAAATGAAGGGTAGCCAAGCGTAACGTTGAACATAAAGCGGTCTAATTGCGCTTCAGGTAATGGATAAGTGCCTTCCTGTTCAATGGGGTTTTGGGTCGCCAGCACGAAAAACGGCTTACTCAAAGTATGGGTAATGCCAGCGGCTGTTACTGCTTTTTCCTGCATGGCCTCAAGCAGTGCGGCCTGGGTTTTAGGCGGCGTACGGTTTATCTCATCAGCCAATATAATATTAGAAAACACCGGGCCTTTAATAAACTTAAAATTGCGGTCTTCGCCCAAAATCTCCGATCCGATAATATCAGATGGCATCAGGTCGGGTGTAAATTGTATGCGTTTAAAATCAAGGTCTAATACTTGTGCGACGGTTTGCACCAGTAAGGTTTTGGCAAGGCCAGGCACACCAACTAAAAGACAATGGCCGTTGCTGAAGATAGAGATGAGCACAAACTTGATCACCTCATCCTGCCCAACTATAACCTTACTTATTTCGGCACGTATTTCCTGATAAGCACTTTTCAATGCATCAGCGGCCTCAACCTCTGAGCGGTATTGCATATTATTTGTTGGTGGTGGCGGTGTTAGCAGGAGTTGCATCAGCAACACTTGCTGTAGTTTTTGCAGATGCTGCAGGCAGCCATCCTTTCAACACGTCACAGGTCTGATATCCCGGATCTATTTTGATGTAGGTTTCTTTACGGCGTTTTTCAAACCACTGTGCAATAGTGCGATTAAGCTTATCATTCATAGCTGCATCTTTCAGCTTGGCAAAGTCTTGCTCCATGTTAGCTTTATGCGCGTTAACGGCTGATTTAAGATAAAGTATCTTGTAGCTCTTTTTATTAGTTTGAGGATCAGTAAACAGCTGAGGTTTTGAAATGCTACCCACTTTCATGGTATCAACCACAAGCGCAATTTGCGGATCAAGTTTATCGGTTGGGATAAAAGTTGTACGGGTCTGTACGTTCTCAGCATTCAACATCATACCACCGTTATACTTGGTTTCTTTATCATCCGAGTAAAATGCTGCAGCACTTGAGAAATCCAGTTTCTTCATGGCAAGTAATGATTTGTAAACACTATCTGCAGTACTATGTGCACGGTCAAGACTTGCCTCTGTAATAGTAGGTATAATAATGATGTGCCTTGCATGTACCTGTTCGCCACGGCGTTCTATCACCTGCAAGAAGTGGAAACCAAATTCTGTTTCAAATACCGGCGAAATTTCACCTGCTTTAAGTCTGAAAGCATTGGCGGTAAATTCTTTGGCCATTTGCTGGCGGTCAAAGAAACCAAGATCGCCACCTTGCTGTGCAGACCCATCTTGTGAATAGATCCTGGCAAGGTTTGCAAAATCTTCGCCCTTTTTAACTCGCTCGCGCAAATCAGTTATTTTTTTACGTGCCGATTCTTTCTCTTCTTTTGAAAGTTTAGGTTGGAAAACGATTTCGCCAACTTCTACTTCCTTATTGTAAGTCGGGATACTGTCTTTAGATATCTTATCAAAATAGTTTTTCACATCTAAAGGCGTAACATTTACCTTTTCAGTGATCTTGGCGCGCATACGCTGGGCCACTAAAGACTCTTTTATATCCGGGCGCATCTCATCTTTGTACTGGATGATAGAACGGCCCAGGAACTGTTCCAATTGCTCCTGCCCGCCAGCGCGTTGTAAAAACGAACGCATACGCCTGTCTACCTCGTTATCTACCTCATCATCTTTTACCTGCACACTATCAATAACCGCCTGTTGTGCCAAAAGCTTTTGGGTAAGCTGGTTTTGCAGTATAAGGCATTTAATGCTTGGGTTTGGCTGCTGGCCGCTAACAATATATTGTGCGTACTGTAGTTCTACGTCAGATTGTAAAACTATACTGCTACCCACAACAGCCGCAATTTTATCAAGCGTGCGTTTTTGCTGTGCATTGGCAACAGTGATAATCAACAGTATATTTAAAAGGGAAAGTCCTAATTTTCTCATGTAATGTTATAAACTAAAAGCGGGAGAGTGGCTCCGTAAGTATGCAAATTTCGGTAAAATTTATCAATATTAATGTATAATTGAACCGTTGTGCGAATATGCTTATAAAGCTTCAACCCAAATAGGTATTTTTGGTTAAAATTTGTTAAAATATGAGAGTTGAGTATCCACAAGCCTACCGCTTTATATTGCAGGAAGATCTGATTCTGCTGCCGCAGGATAGGCTTGCTGTAAGCGATATTACACCGGAGGATAAGGAAGCGCAACTACCGATATCACCAGATGTCGTTAGCTTAGGCGAGTTCACGGATAATCAAACTCCTAAAGTTTCAGAACAACAAACCACCGCAAACCCTGCCGCGGTTCAAACTATTAAACAAACGGAAAACACCGGATTTAAGTACTTGGGCAGCAATCAAAAACAGTTTTTGATCTTGGTAAACTACGCTAATGAAGAATATATAGCTGCCGGGCACTTAACTGCACTGGAAAGCATACTTGCAAGGAAGGGTTTAACGCTTAAAGATGTAGCGATACAAAATTTAAATAGTATCGCTCCGGTAAAACTTTCCGATTTAGTGAGCCATTACAATCCCACGAGGTTGTTGATCATGGGGGAAGATGCCTTGCCACAAGGAATAGGAAACCTGCCTTTAAATAAACCCGTGCAGGGGAAAAAGATACACGTACTGTACAGTTTTAGCTTTGATGAAATGATGAGCAGTAACGATAATAAGAAAGCTTTTTGGGAACAAATGAAATCGCTTTAATATGCAACAGTTAGTTTTTGCCACCAACAATAAACATAAACTTGAAGAAGTAGCCGCCAAAGTAGGTGATAAGCTGAAACTGGTTACCCTGAATGAAATAGGCTGCCAGGATGATATTGCTGAAACCGGCCATACATTCTACGAAAATGCATCTATTAAGAGCCATTACATATTTGAGCATTACGGACTCAATTGTTTTGGTGACGATAGTGGATTGGAGATAAATGCTTTAAATGGTGGGCCCGGTATATATTCTGCACGTTACGCAGGCAAACATGGCGACCATGATGCCAACAACAGCCTTGTGCTGCAGAAACTATACGGCCAAACAGATCGCAGGGCTCGTTTTCGCTCGGTTATATCGCTGATATGGAACGGTGACGAGCATTTTTTTGAAGGCGTTTTAGAAGGTACCATCAGGCAGGAACTTAGCGGCAACAAAGGTTTCGGTTACGACCCGATATTTGAGCCGGATGGTTACGATATTACCCTTGCCGAGATGACCGTGGACGAAAAGAATGCTATTAGTCACCGCGGGCAGGCTGTGGCTAAATTGGTAGCATTTTTAAAGGAGTAAAACTAAAGCTGCTTTGTAACTACCGTATCCTTCTTAATGTTTTTAGGCGCCAGTGGTGAGGTGTTATCTTCACGCTGCCTGTTTTGTATTGGCGCAGGTACCACGTTTGTAGTGTCGGTGTTTATTCTAACCGGCACTTTTACCTTTACGCTATCGGTGGTGTTATTTGTAGGCACAGTCTGCTTGTTGCTTTTGCCAACCGTTGTTTTTGATTTGCCCGACGTGTTAGTTGCCGGGGCACTCAAAGTTGGTTTATTGCGTAGTGAATCTAATGTCCTGGTTCCTGTTGGCTTAGTACCCGGTTTAGCAACAGAAGGTTTTTTTGATGTTGGATTACGCGCTTCCATCTTACGGCGGTAGGATGGAAGGATAGCTTCTTTTGATGCAGGGCGTTCCTTCGGTTTCCAGATAAAACCTTTTAATACCTTGTCTTCTTCTGTAAATTTCGACAGTGGGCCATAACGGTGTTCCGGCTTTGTCAAGAATACGATGGTCGACGCTTTGTTGTTCTTAAAATGAACCCGCATGCGGCTGCTTACAGATCGCTGCATACCGTCAACTTTCTTTAAACTGTCACGGCTAAAATAGATACTCTCAGCATTGCCTACCACAAACATCCTGTCGAGCTTATCATTCAGAAAATACCCCTTCATGCGCTTGCCCGCAACCTGGTTAAAATGCGTGGAATCGCCTTCCTCTATGTTCACTATAAACGATGACGGATACATGGTAAGGTTATCCATCTTTTTATTTTTCATTTGCACCATTATGGTATCTCCTGATAGCTGTGAGTTTTGTGCCCACAGTATCGGGTTTACATACATGCGTAAGGTAGAATCTGCATAACTGTAGAACATTGAATCCGACTTAGCCTGCAGGTCAGACTTGAACATCTTAGCGTTGTGATAAGCTTTTACGATCCGTATCCTGGCGGTATCTTTTAATTCCAGCGGTGGTGTGTAAAACAGCGGATCCTGATCCAGATCCTCGTCATCATCTCTTGGTGCGCTACCATCGCCACCTGCTTTCGGCTGCTTTGCGGCAACCTTGCCGTTTGCACCGGTAATACCGTTTTTGCTCGCCGCAACAGATTTATTTTTTGCAGCTTTAGCTGCTGCAGAATCCGCTCTGGCCTTAAGCATAGCAGCAAAGTAATCGCGATGGATTATAAGAGAAGTGTCCCTGCGTTGCCATGGCGGCAGATACATCAAAGTTTTGCTATTAACGGAAGATTTCTTTTTTGCCTTCGCAGTGGTATCACGTACTGGTTTGGCCTGCATCGCCTTGTAATCCTTAAAGGTCAACATCTGCGATTCAAGCGTATCGGCAGAAATAAATACCGAATCACGCTTAATTTTTTGAGGTGGCGCCACGATAGTCTTGTTCTTGGTGGTATCAGTAGCTTTTTGGCCAGACAGCGATTTTACCGGCATTGTACCAGCAGGAGTCTTTGCTGCTAATAGGTCTGCCTTTTTTACTAAGGTGCCTGCCTGGGTTACCACCCTTTTTACTGTATTCTTTATACGTGCCGTATCTGCTTTTACCGAATCTTGAATTGGGATGGGCAGCGACTTAAGCGGTAAACCATTCTTTGGCACGTTTGCGGCTGCGTTTTTAATAATATTGGTTTGCCCCTTCGAAGAAACTTTTGATCCTTTTGCTGGGACGGTCTTAACTGGGGTGGTATCTGTTTGGGTAGTGTCTTTCTGCTCTGTTACAATTATCACATATGGGTCTTGCGTAACAACAACACGTTCCGTAGCGCGATAGTAATCGGCCAGTTGGCCTTTAAGTGTCATGTTTTGTTTTTTATCCTTAAACACGATGTTTTTTATAGCCCTGCCATATCCCTGTGCCCTATCATAAAATAAGCTGTCGCCGGTAAAGGTCTTGGTATCCTGCTTGTAAAGATTCTTCTTACCAAAAAAAGCTTGCTCCGTTGCCGTATTGTAAGTGCCATTCTCCGTATACAGGGTATCTTTTTTTTGCTTAGTATCGTAAATGTTGGTAGGCCCGTAAAAGAAAGCAATGCGGCTGCCAGTGTTGTACCGCAGCGTGTCGGTCTTTATCAGGGCATCCGGTGTAACTAAAACCACATTGTACCTGAAATATGAATCGCGCGAGTAGGCAAAATAATAGCCGTTTTTGCTGGTAAGCGTATTGTCCTTGTTTATCAGTTTACCGCCACCTGTATATGTTCCTATGCGTGTTGCCGTATTATAAGTAAGGTAATTGGTTGTAAGTATTGCATCTTTATCAACCATGCGCACATTATCTGTAAGAATAGCTATTTTGGTGTTGCCGTTGTAATTGAGTTTATCTGAATAGATGTTTAGTGTATCGCCCTGGGTGATATGCACATTGCCAAATGCATCAAAGGCGTTATCCTGTGCGTAGAAGTATCCGCTGTCTGATCGCATGGTAGAAAAATCCTGCGTAAAAACACCCTGGAAAACCTTAACCACATCCTTGCCGTTAATTTTTACTAACTGGCTATTTTTTGACGAGATCAGCTTAACAACAGATTTTTTTTTCTGTGCTGAAACTGTTGAGGTTAGCAGTAAAAGTAGAGCGCTAAGGATGTATTTTATCACGTTGCAAAATTAGTTTTTTGCGGGGCTTATTAAATTAATAATTTTGGCCATGCTGCCGGTTAAACGCTTTATTGATTTTGTTGAACAAAACAGGCTTTTTAAGCCCGCCGATAAAGTGCTCGCAGCAGTAAGCGGAGGCATGGATTCCGTGTTAATGGCGCACCTGCTCAAAGCAGCAAGTTACAATTTTGCCATAGCCCATTGCAACTTTATGCTTCGCGGTGCTGATGCTGATGCCGACCAGCATTTTACCAAACAAATGGCTATTAACCTCGGCGTTCAGTTCCATACCATCAACTTTGATACAGCTCAATATGCTCGCGAGCATAAAGTATCTATCCAGATGGCTGCCCGAGATCTGCGTTACCAATGGTTTGAACAATTGCGCCTGCAACATGGTTTTGATGCCGTTGCACTTGCTCACCATCAAAACGATACGATCGAGACTATATTGTTAAACCTTACCCGGGGTACAGGCATAGCTGGCTTACACGGTATTTTGCCGGTTAATGGCAATCTTGTGCGCCCGTTGCTTTTTCTTTCGCGGGATGAGATACAGACCATAGTAGAGGCCGAAGGTTTAAATTATGTGGAAGATGCTTCCAACGCATCAACAAAGTATGCGCGAAATAAATTAAGGCATAAGGTTATACCTGTTTTAAAGGACCTTAACCCCAACCTTGAGGCAACGTTTGAAAATAACCTGCGTACGTTTAGGGAACTGGAGATGCTGTTGGATAACCAGGTAAATTTGTTGGCCAACGAACTGCTGGTTTCTCATGGGGATAATACAAGCATTTCAATAGAAAAGATTAATCACCTGTCACCAAAACGATTGCTGCTTTTTAAATTGCTGCAGCGCTTTAACTTTACCGAAGGTACGGTTGATGACCTGCTGACCGCATTGCACAAGCATTCCGGACGTAGATTTGAAAGCCCCACACACAACCTTGTAGTGGACAGGCAGGATATCATTATAACTGAGAGAACGGAGATAGAGCTTGATTATATCATCTTTAATGAAACAGACCATGAACGAAAATGGGGCAACTACCGCATCAATATTCTCCATGATGATAGCCCTATTATAGTACGTGATAATCCACTGGCTGTTTCTATCGATGCATATAAATTAATTTATCCGCTTAAAATCCGAAGCTGGCAGCAAGGTGATACATTCTATCCCCTGGGGATGAAAACGAGGCAAAAGCTAAGCGATTTCCTGATCCAGCAAAAAGTGCCGTTACATGTAAAGAAAACTGTTCCATTATTAATAAATGGAAACGGAGATATTATGTGGATAGGTGGCTACAGGTTAAACGACAAATACAAAGTGAGCGCTTCAACCAAAAAAGTTACTATATTCGAATTGTTTAAAATATGAGTGAAAAAGCCGTTTTTGTAGAAAAGCAATACCTTGGCCGCGAGTGGATACCTATAACCATCAGGCTGGTACTGGCGCTATTTTGCTTTGCCGCGTATTTTTTTACCGATGAGCGCGAGCGTAATGGCGATCTGCTGGCCATTGTTGGCTTTGTCATTATCATCATATCCATTATCATGGGTTTTCTGTTGCACTTTAGCACTACTGTGAAAAACAAAAGTGTGCTTTTAGATGGCTTGTGGTCAACCCGGCGTGTTAAGATAGATCTGAACAGCATTATTAAAGTAGAGAAGGGAACTTACAGTCGTTACCTTTTTAACAATCCGGTTTATAATCTTCACACCAAAGGAACTATCCGTTTTTACGCAGCCGGTAACGATGCCATACACCTCACAGACAGGGATGGTTTGATCTATATTATCGGTTCGCAACATGCCAACGAATTTTTAAGAGCTATTAAGGCAGAGATGAAAGAAGCCTGACAGGAAATACTCAATAAACAACAAAGGCAGCCATTGGCTGCCTTTGTTGTTTATTGAAAGTTAAATTTAATGCGTTTTGTAGCTGGCGAGATCAGTATAAATATTCCTGAATGAGCTGCGGACGCCAAAAGTTATCATGCCCGTTTTATCGTTGAACTGGCTGTTTTTTTCGTTACGATAGATTCCGCCAAGCTCAAGACGTAGATTATATTTCGGATTAAGCATGTAGCTTACCTTGCCTTGCAGGTAGATCATGTTAGTGGTTAATCCCTGGCCGATAATGTTGTTATCCTGATGCACAGGTTTTGTATACGGTTGAAAAATATCTTTTCCGTAATTGTCACCATTAACGTCTAATCCATAACGTCCGTAATCTACTTCGCCCATAAGGTTGAAGCGTTTGTACGAATAATTTAACAACCCAAGTACTTCACGGAAATTAGCACCCCAGGGATGAGCTAATGGTTCGCTGTTAGCAGAGTAATTTAGGATAGATGCTCTTTCACTAAAAGTATAAGGCCTAACTGTATTGTGTTCTACCAGGTAATTAAGGTTTTTAATTCCAAACAGGTTTGCACCTCTTAAGCCTAACTGATATCCAAATTTATTACGCACGCTTCCGGTGTTCTGAAAAAACTCTTTTGCTTGAAATTCATCAAGAGAGAATTGGCCGTAGGCCGTTACGCCATCGGTAATTTTGTATTTTGAAGTAAATCCAATAAGTGCATTATCAGGTGAGCCGTTTGCAGCTTCAACCGGGCGAAGGAAAATGATCGGATTGATATAATTGAAATCAAACCCGTGTTTATGCCCCTCGTCATCAACATCACCCCAAATAACAGAATCAAAGAAACCGATAGATAAACGTTTACTTATGTTCCAGTCTAAATAATGGAAAACGCCCCATTTGGCACGGTCGGTAAACTGATCGCTTGTACTTGCCGGGTCATCAAAACGTGCCCACATAGCCATGTAAGTTACGTTGCCCAAATTTCCAGTTAATTTTAGGAAGGGGTAGGGAGAGGCGTAATCAGACAGAAGCAATGAGCGGTAGCCGTCACCTATAAAAGTTTTATCGCGCCCGGCGGTGATGTTTAAGTATTTATTAGGCGTATAGGATGCAATTGCAGTAATGTAATCCCAGCCGTAAGCTCGAGGGTTGTTGTTAAATGTACCTGCGTAAGCCATACCAGGCATTATACCTACCTGCCGCACATATGTTGAAATATAGTCTGGCACCTCGGCACGGTTAAGATAACCGGTAACATTATAGAAAAATTTATCACTTACGGTACCGCCAATCTGCAGGCCTAACGAACTTTGCCACAGATTTTGTTTTTGGGCAAAATCTCGCCCGATAACAAAATCAGGTAAAAGATCAGCATAAAAAGTAGAGTTTTGGCCTTTTACATCTATTTGATGCTCATTAAAGAGCTTCCTTAAAAAAACGTTGTCATACTTTCCTGTACCATAATTCATGATAGAATCATATCTGCGTCGCAGTAATGAATCGGTTATAAAATAGGACTGTACAGCCGAATGTATCCTTGTTTTAGTAGAGTAGATATCCGCATCAAACTTCTGATAGAATTGGTAGGAATAAGGTTGGTAAACCGCCTGAGCGCGTGCTACCCCGGCCGCAGCCAACAACAAGCTGATGCTGATAAATATTTTTTTCATAGAAAAGTCTTACTATTCAAAGTAATTTAAAGTTTTGAAGCCGCCATTCTTCATGTATTCGTCTTTTTTGGCGAGATGCAGGTCTGACTGCACCATATCTGTAACCAAGGCCTGGAGGTCATATGTTAATTCCCAGCCTAATTGATTTTTAGCTTTTGAAGGATCACCTATAAGCAGGTCGACCTCAGTGGGACGGAAATATTTTGAATCAACCCTTACAATGGTTTGTCCAAATTTAAGAGCATCGGTATTAAGACCAAGCGAGATTGCTTTATCTTGATCAATATCAATTATAACGCCTTTCTCATTCTCGTCTTTTCCACTAAATTCAATCTCTATACCCAATTCGCCAAATGCCATTCTTATAAAATCACGAACGGTTGTGGTAATACCGGTTGCAATAACATAATCCTGCGGTTCATCCTGCTGCAACATTAGCCACATGGCTATAATGTAATCCTTAGCGTGGCCCCAGTCGCGCCTGGCATCAAGGTTGCCCACATACAGGCAATCCTGCAGGCCCAGGCTTATTTTTGCAACAGCACGGGTGATCTTGCGGGTAACAAAAGTTTCCCCACGGATGGGGCTCTCATGATTGAACAGGATGCCATTACAAGCATACATGTTATACGCCTCACGATAGTTTACAATTATCCAGTAGCCATATAGCTTGGCAACCGCATAAGGAGAGCGCGGGTAAAAAGGCGTGGCCTCGCTTTGCGGCACATGTTGCACTAAGCCGTAAAGTTCTGATGTGGATGCCTGATAAAGCCTTGTTTTATCGGTTAAACCTAATAAACGTATAGCTTCCAGTATCCGCAATACGCCAATGCCATCGGCGTTGGCGGTATACTCAGGCGAATCAAAACTCACTTTAACGTGGCTTTGCGCACCCAAATTATATATCTCATCCGGCTGAATTTCCTGTATCAGCCTGGTTAAGTTCATAGAATCAGTTAGATCACCGTAATGCAGAAAAAACCGTGCACCGTTCTCATGCGGATCATGATAAAGGTGATCTATCCTATCTGTGTTAAAAGATGATGCACGGCGTTTAACGCCATGTACCTCATATCCTTTTTTTAGTAAAAATTCAGCTAAGTAGGCACCATCTTGTCCTGTTATGCCGGTTATCAAAGCTTTTTTCATTTACAAACTTTAGAAAGTGCAATATTATTAAATTAATTGTAAAAGCTTGTAAAAACCAGCAGTGGATGGTAAGTGCTTAGAGATGTTCTACGGCTTCTTCCAGTTCGCGATACCATTCTTCTCCATATTTGCGGGTAAGCGGCCCCTTTAAAAATTCATGCACACGTACCTTAAGCTCATCGCCAAAAGCACAGGCCGGGCTGCAAATACTCCAGCGGTCGTAATTTAGAACATCAAACTCAGGGTATGCCGTAATGCGGATAGGATATAAATGGCAGGAAATAGGTTTTTGCCAATCAATATCGCCGGCTTCGTAAGCTTTCTCAATAGCGCATTTAGTGATCCCGTTCTCCCAGGTGACGTAGGCGCACTCTTTATTGGTATCAACACAAGGCGTGGTGTAATCGCCTTCAAAATCAGTTACGTGGGTACCTATTGCTTCAATGGTAGCAATGCCCTTGCTTGTCATGTATGGCTTTACTTTAGGATAAATATCCTTTAGTATTTGCAATTCATTATGGTTAAGTGGGGCACCAGAGTCGCCTTCAAGGCAGCAGGCACCTTTGCATTTGTTTAGGTTGCAAACAAAGTTATTTGATACTACATCTTCATGCACCAGCACGCTGCCAACTTCTATCATCATAAAATATTATTTTTTTACAGGATTAAGCGGATATTTTAAGCCGCTTGCCTGTGTGAGATCCATGGTTAAGCTACCTACAACTATCTCAACGTTGGCCTTAACCGGGATACGGTTCTTATCATCAGTGATCCACAAATATAGCTTACTGTTCTTTTTAAATATACGACCGGGAATTATTGTGGGGCTAAATTTTAAACAGTTGAAAGTGCCGAGGTTGCATTTCGTCTGTTCCTTGCCAAGATAAGTGATGGTAAGCGGGTGAATGCCATCTTCCAGGAAATATCTAAGGGTTAAAACATCGCCCACTTTTAATCCTGTTATATCAATGTTTCGCGCGTAGTAGTAGCACGATAAGAAATCGAATACATCTCCTTTGAAAGAGAATTGCCCCTTATCGGCAGTTATAATATTCTTTTGCCTGTCAAAAGTTACTTTATCAGTGTGGCGGTACTTGGCCTCTTTTCTGTTTTCCCAGTAATAATACGGAAGTAAGGTGGCAGGATCTATATAACTATGGTACTCGTTTCTAACATTAAACAAAAAGTTAAATGTACCCAGGGTTTTAGCTTGTGCGTTGATATGTAAAACTGGCCGCCCCTCAAACTTTAGCGGACTATCTTCAACCTTAATAACCGTTTCTGCAGCACTTAAAAAACCGTATCGCAATTTGTAGGTTATCTGCTCTCCCGCTTTAAAGGCTACCTCCTTTGTTTTGGCAACCTGCTCTTGCGCCCACGCGCCCGCTGTATTGCATAGTATTATTAACAGGGCGCTTATAAATTTCTTCATTTAATCGTTTTAGACGCAATATGCATGCTACGGTTTAATCCCGGCGCTTGTAAATGGGTACTGTTGAACATGGTTCGCCAAACATCAAACTTTTTGCAACGGGTGTTAATTTCTGCGTCAATTCAACATAGGCCGACACAGGTACCGGCACATCACCACAGCCTTTTATTACAATGCGCTGATCGCGATATTGTTCAACATCCAAGTCTTTCATTGCCTTTACAAATAGCACCGTTTCTAAAACATCTGCATCACCAAATATAACTTCTTTTGCATAAGTTGCCATTTTGTTGGCTAACAGCATGTAAGCCCAGGCAGGTACTATAGCATCTGCAGTACAGGTTACGGCCACATACTTATCCTGGTATTGTGCCCAATCATGGCTCTTCACAAACTCACGGAAATCTTTTTCCCTAAGGATAAGCCCGTGGAACAGATTGTCTTTAATATCATAAACCACCCGCTCGCCTGCAACATAAAATTGCGCAGGATCTAAGGTGACCAAACCGCTTTGCGCAACTTTATTGATGATATTTTCCTGTATTTCCATATCTGATAGTACCTGTTCTAAATAAAAAATCCGGCAGAGCTATAACGCAGCTGCCGGATGTAAAATTACTTTATTTTATGTTACAAGAACTTAGCTCTGTTATCTTTTACATTAGCCTTATCTTTTAAGGCATCAAGTAAAGAACCAGGGGTGCGCTGTGCCAATACCTGGCTCAGCTGTTGTTTCTCTCTTACAGTGTTAGTTAGCGGCGCAGGGTTTACAAAGCTTTCTACAGTGTAAACATACACGCCGCTTTGGCCTTTCACAGGCGCTGATAATTTATTTGGCTGCGAACCGAAGATAGAACCTACAAGCAGATACTCTGCTGATGAACCCGGTAACACAGGGTTAGCAAATACGATATTTTGAACAGGAGTTACTTTGCTGCCTGCTTTTTGAGCAACCTGATCAATACTGGTTGATCCATTTAATGCAGACTGGAATTTCTCTGCCAATTGTTTGCCTTTAACATCAAGCAATACAGCCGGCTCAATCTGTTTTTTAATCGCTTCTAAAGGTAAAGCGCCTTGTGGCTTAATATTGCTTAAACGGGCAACAACATATTGATCGCCTACGGCAAACACCTGGTCGCCAATGGCGCCTTTATCTGCACCAAAAGCCCATTTAACTATTGGTCTTGCGTTATCAAGGCCTGCTAAACTTGACGCAACACCGGTTACATCGTCAGAAGTTTTAACAGCTAATCCTGCTTTTTTAGCTTGTGCAGTAAAGTTATCTGAGTTAACTGTAGCCAAAAATTGCTGGGCTTTTGCGTAAGCTGCGTTTTGAGTTTCGCTGCTTGGCGTAAGCGATTTATCTATAACGGCAACTTTAACTACTTTAGATGAGCCTTTTTGACTTTCTATTTGCAAAAGGTGCACACCAAATTGAGATTTAACAACTTTAAGGTCTCCGGCTTTGCCATCAAAAGCCGCATCTTCAAAAGCAGGAATCATGGCACCACGGCCAAATGTGCCAAGGTCGCCACCTTTAACAGCTGAGTTTTTATCGATTGAGTAAGTCTTAGCCAGTTCGTCAAATGATTTACCGCCCTGGATCAATTTTTTTAACGAGTCTGCCTTTGCAACAGCTTTATCCATACCACCTTCAGTTGCAGGATTTAGTAAGATGTGACGCGCTTTAACTGAGTCCGGTCCAACTTTAGTATCAATTAGTTTGGCTATTTTATATTTGCCGCCGGCAAGGTATGGTCCGTAAACGGTACCTTTTGCTGCATTGAACATCGTAGAATCGAGCGTTGGGTCTAATTGGCCTTTCTTTGCATATACTAACGGTGTTTTTGTTTCAGCATTGATCTGTACAAATAATGAATCGTTAGGAGCTGATTTGAATGATGCAGCTAATTTCTCTACCTGATCTTTGATAGCTGCACTATCTTGTTTAGATGGGGCTGCATTAAAGCTTACGTACTCAAAGCTGCGGGTTTCTTCAGGGTTTTTAAACTGGCCTTTGTGCTCGTTGTAGTAAGTGCTATAATCGTCATCAGTAAGCTTAATTTTGCTATCCGGTAAGGAAGCATAATCAAGTACAGTGTACTTGAAGTTAGCCAGCTTGTTCTTATCAGTGTAATCGTCTTGTGCCTCAAGCGAGTTTACATACAGGCCATTGCTTACCAGTGCAACGTATTTTTGTTGTCTTTTAGAATCGATAACGTTTTTAACAAAGTTGCCCCATCTTTCAAACTCGGCAGCAGGCACTTTGCCTGAGTTGATATAAGAAAGAAACTGGTTAAGTTTAGCTTTGTCGAATTTGCCGGTTTCGTCAGCAAATTGGCTTTGTATCTGCTGGTCAGGATTGTTGCCGCTTATCATTGATGCGGTTTCGGCCTCACCAACAACTAAACCTAATTTATCGATCTCCTTTTTCAAAAGGATGCCGGTAAGTAATTGGTTCCAGGTTGTATTTTGAATGTAGTCGGTAACCTGTGGGGTTAGCGGCTGGTTATATTGCTGCCTAAACTGATCTGTACTTGCTTCGATACGTTGGCTAAAGTCTTTGTAGTCAATCTTTTCGCCATTTACTTCGGCAACAGTGGTTGCGTCACCTCTAAAAAACGAACTGCCGCTGTGTACAACTTCACTTCCGATAAAGGCTAAAAGCGCCAATCCAATAACAAATGCGAGAATTTTTCCCATCCTGTCTCGCAGGTAACTCATGATACCCATACAACTATTCTATATAATTTTTTTCTTAAAAGAGGCGCAAGATACAATTTTTACTAAACTTTTATGATACAAAAGTTTGCGGAATAATTTGCTCTTTTTATTGAGCTTCTTCGCCGTTTACGTGGATAACAGCGGTGGCATTTTGGAAGACCGGATTTTTAAGCCCAATGCTTTCAAAACTTGTACCCTCCATTTGGTCGCCAGTAGGCTTAGTCATCAAAACCTTTTTGGTGGAGTATATTTTATTGGTCTTACGGTCCCAGATCAATTCTTCCGATTGATATTTGGTACCCTCGTCATTTATCGCAACTACGTTATGTTTGAATTTCGCCATTTCTTTGGCGTCGTAGTAGTAACCTGTATCAGCAGTTACCGTACCTTCAGGGTTTGTGGTGCCATTGAAAAGCAAAACCTTCACCCCTTTAGGCATAAACTTATGTGCTGTGCTGTCCTTAGTATCATATTCGTAAAGTAGCGGAGTAAGTAAGCGTGCCTTTAGGACAGAAGAATCATTCAGGATCATATCAACACCCGTAGTGCGCTGTATTGGCTTTGTAGCGTCAGCGGCTGCAATTGCGCGCACTTTGTTAAGGTCGTTCTCACAAGCGCCTAAGAGTAATCCTGTGATTACAACCGATGTATAAAGCAAACAGTTTTTTAGTCCGCCTGGCATTACCCTAAATTAATCAAACCTGTATTTCTGGAACCACTTATCATTAAGTGTAAACGATAGATGGATATTAACATAGTTCTCTCTGATCAAACCGTTAACGAGTGTTCCGCGTCTGCCAACTTCGGCACCCACGTTGATCTTGTAGAAACTGCTATTATTAGCCCTTAAAGGAAGCCCAAGTCCTGCCGTAACAGCATAGCGTTTTATATCAGTATCGTTTATTTTCATGTACGTTTGGTCGTAAATGAAGCCCAAACGATAATCTACCGATGCAAAATAATTATTTAAGGAGTTTGAATTTGGTGTAATCTGGCCGCCAACGTTCAGCGTGCGGCTATCCTGCAAACCACTGTTCACGCCGGCAATGGTTAGTTTTGACCAATTGCTCATCGAATAATCCGCTCCGATCAAATACTTGCCATCATATTGGTAAGAAACACCAAAGCGGTTGATGTTAGGTAACCTGATCTTTGCAGCGGCTTGCTGGTTATTAACAGAAGTATCAGTTGCAACACCTTCGTCACCATTTGCACTGCGGAAATAGCTGCTTACAATATAACTGCGCTGACTGTTAAGATTAGTAGAGGCTGCGCCCGAGTATCCAAAGGTTAAGTGCCTGCGTGCCGAGAAGTTGAAAGCGTATTGCAAACCGTACTCATAGTTCCAGCCTTTAATGCTGTTGCTTTCCTCGATGCGCGAGTTATGAACGCCCGCTAAATTTGGTATCTCAGTTGATTGTGATTCTTTAAGATTACCAAATATGTAAGATGCATTGGCACCAATTGAAAGGTTCTTGCCTATTTTAAAACCATAACCAACATGGAAACGTGTAAGGCCTCCATCGCCGTTGTAGATATAGTTAACAGCATTGGTATCTACTGCATTACCGGTACCCAGATTTGAAGCGACTGACCTGTAGCTGTAACCTAACTCGCTATAAGGCATTAAGCCAAAGCTTAGGGCAGAATTTGCTGTAACCGGTATAGCAAATGCAACGTGGCTTAGCCTAAAGTTGGAATTGGTTTGTGATGGAGAGCCGTTTTTTTCGAGCGTGTTAAAACTGCCGTAAAGACCAATATCAATAGTAGTAAGGTTTACGTAAGCGTAAGAGGCCGGATTGATGATGTTAACGTTGTTGAAACCGCTTATACGGTTTGTTGCAACACCAATTCCACCCATAGCAAGATTTTGCGGTAATAACGCAGGATTGATATCGCCCAGGCCATAACGAGAATATGGAGAGCTGGTAGTGGCTGTACTTTGCGCCTTTACGCTAAGTGTTGCTGTGCTAAGTAAAAATAGTGCCGGTAATAACCTTAAATATTTAGTCATTATGCTTGTTTATCGCTGCGTTTAATCCTTTAAGAACCAGGTACGGTTCAATTTTAACATAGGGGGCAAAGATGCTATTTTTCAATAGAGTATCAAAAAAAATACTGTCGCCCCCGTGCAGTATAATGTTGTACCCGGCACCTTGTTTTATATACTCAGATATGAAGCCTTGCAGCTCATATTTTATTCCGTTTTGTATGCCCGACCGTATGGCCGAGGCGGTGTCTTCGCCGTAGATTGCATCAAATTTTTCGTCCGCATTTAATAGGGGCAAAGCAGCTGTATAATAGTTAACCGCTTTATAACGCATATTTAAGCCCGGTGATATACTGCCGCCAAAATAATTTGCTGCTGTATCAACAAAATCGTAAGTGATGCAAGTGCCGCCGCCTATGATGATGTTGTTATGCGAAGGATATAAATAATGCGCCCCAATTACAGCGGCCCACCTGTCGGCACCAAGTGTTTGCGGTGTTTTATAGTAATTGTTGATGCCGGCAGTTATCTGGCTGTTAAACTTTGTAATGTTAAACTTATCGGCCAAAATGCTTTGCCATGCATCTTCAGTTTGTTTTACTGATGAAATGATAACATTTGCAAAACTGCGCCCGGCAATAATAGCGTCAATGTCACTTAAATCAACGTGTTCGTATTGCTTAGCCTTTATCAGATCGTCGTTTTCAAAAACAGCGATCTTTATGAAGGTGTTGCCAATATCAACGGCCAGGTTAAGCATTAAGCGTTAGCCAATGACAAAATCGACTCAAATATAGCTAAGCCATCCTGGTTGCCCACCAAACTTTCAGAAGCACGCTCCGGGTGTGGCATAAAGCCGAACACGTTACGCTCTTTATTGGTGACACCTGCAATGTTCTCTAATGAACCGTTAGGGTTGCTTTCGTCGGTAATGTTTCCGGCCTCATCGCAATAGCGGAACAACACCTGGTCGTTATCATTAATGCTTTTCAACACGTCAGCGTCAGCAAAATAATTTCCTTCGCCATGCGCCAAAGGTATTTTAAGCGCCCTTTGCGGGTCGATGCCGCGTGTAACCATTGAATTTTGGGTTTGTGCCCTCATGTAAATGTTGCGGCAAATAAACTTGCGGTTCTTATTGTGTAACAATGCTCCCGGTACCAGGCCAGCCTCTGCCAGTATCTGGAAACCATTGCAGATACCCATTACTTTACCACCTTTTGCAGCAAACTGGATAACCTCTTGCATAATAGGGGAGAAACGTGCGATAGCGCCGGAACGAAGGTAATCGCCAAAAGAAAAACCACCCGGTAAAACAATGAAGTCGGCACCTTGCAGGTCATGGTCTTTGTGCCATAAACGTACCACTTGCTGGCCCATTACGTTCTGCAGAACGTGAATGATATCTTCATCACAATTTGATCCGGGGAAAATTACTACACCAAATTTCATGTTACAAAGCTAACATAACCGCTGAAATTTGGACGAATGTAATAGTTAAAAAGTGTTAAACTGGAAATATATGATGCTGATAAGCAGCAGTAAATAAAGGCTTTCATAAAACCATTTCCGGCTGGCGTTTACAAAATAGTATGCCAGAAACACAGACGAAGGCACTGCACATAGTATGAAATGCGTTAAACTGAACCGGCTTTTTACATAAAATGATAACCCGCCAATTACAAATATTACCAGCAACAACTGAAAGGATTTGCGAACTTGTACGTAGCTTTTGTAATAATTCTTTTGGAAATAAAATAGGAACAAACCTATGATAACAATCACCGGCACCAGCACCAGGTAGTTTAAATATTTAATGTTGATGCTGTTTGGAAATTTAGTGCCAAGCGGTGCCCATATCTGGTAAAAGCTGCCCAAGCGGTTATTCAGATAATAAAACACAGCGAAGAAGAAAAATACCGTAGCATAACCAAGCACACCTGAGATCCATTCGCGCCAGTTAAATGGTTTAAAAATGATAAGGCCTATCCAAATGGCCAAAAACAGGTATACGTAAGGTAAATAGATAACCGTACCAATTGCTACGATCATTCCCAGATCATAGGCAGTTGATTTTGCATCCTCTCCCTTATAAAAACTGAATAGCTTAAACAGCATCCATATGAGCAGGAAGTTGCATAGTAATGGTGCACTCAATATTAAAAACTGCGGAAACAATGCCGTAACCGTAACATACATTAATGATGGCAAAAAAGTTGATCTGCCAAGTAAGTTGTACTTATTAACCAGGAAATTTAACAGTACAGCTTGGCTTAATATCAGCAAGCCTGCAATGAAAACGTTTTCAAAAGGGGAAAATGCGTACTCATAACCAACGGGTAGCAGCAGCCTTGCAAAAGGCTCAACAGAAATAAACTGCAGTTTATCAGGGGCCTCAGCGATGTAGCCGATACGAAAAATAAACACCAGGATAGCCAGCCAAAGAACATTAAGTGGATTAAAGGACTTAAAAATATTGATCATAGCGTTACCTGCAGCGCGGTAAAATTAACAGAAAATATTAGAGTGTAGGGAATGTATGAATGTTTGAGTGCGAAACGAATGCTGTATCGCCTTTTAGGGGCGAAGATATTGCTACTTAAGTATTTCATGAGTAATGGGAGTAGTGTGATTAAAAGCCTGTGGATGTACCTTTTCTTTTTCCGCAATCACGTCCATTCCTAATAAAATACTGCAAGGTTAGAGAAGCTGATTATCGCCTTGCATATTTCTTTACCATCTCATCAACGATCTGCGCCGTTTCATCTGGGAAATCAACAACAATACGATTGTCATTGGCCAGCCAGTTGTTGATACGCGGGACGAAATCATGCCCGATGGTGTGTATCACCTCAACGCCAAGCTTAGATGCGGATAGTGCGTTGCATTGTTGTTCGTACTGGCCTCTCATAGGGATCATCAAAACTTTTTTACCGAGGTAAAGTGCTTCTGCAGGCCCTTCAAAACCGCCGCCTGTAAGCAGGCCGGTACAGCTGGCCAGGCTGGCATTAAACGCCTCGTTATTTACCGGGAAGATTTGAACATTACCCTCCCGATATTGGGTTTTCTGGCGCTTGCTGAAGATCTGCCACTCAACATCGCTGGTTTGGCTCAGATATTTTACCAGGGTTTTATCGCTATAAGCAGGCAGGTAAACGGCATAGTGACCTTTATCTGATGTTTCCATTTTGCGGATATCACTACGTATAACCGGGGTATGGATAAAATGGTCATACCGCTCAAAGTGAAAACCGATATGGTGGGTGGTAGGGGAGTAGTATTTGAACAACCACTCGGCATAGTTCCATTTTTTTGGCCGGGGCGTTTTATCTGATACAAACGAGCATTGGTGACTTAATGATACCGAAGGTACTTTTTGCAAACGACAAGCCCATGCACTAACGGGCTCGAAATCATTGATGATGAGATCGTAATCGTTAAGCGGCAAGCTGTGCAAATCTTTCCAAAGCTGCCGCAAGTTCATGATCTTAAAGGTGGCCCAATTATCAACACCACCATTTTTGCCAAAAACAAAGCTAAAGCCGTGGAATTTATATTTAAGCGGTTGCGACAGGCTTACCTCCGCCTCGGTTCCGCTAACCAACAGGTCAACCTCGCCGTATTGCTGCAGTAAAGGCACGATCTCGCGGGCACGGCTAATGTGGCCGTTGCCTGTACCCTGTATACCGAACAATATTTTCATGAGGTTGAGATGAGCAGCAAATATAATCGCTTTAGTAAATCTTAATGCGTTTCCTGCTTAAATCTTTCTAAAAGGCTGCGCACGTCTAATTTGGCATCAAGGTCTTCCGCGTCGGTTGTGTCGTCGTCTTCAGCCTCCTGTTTAAAGTCATCAGGCTGATATTTAAATATGTCCCACTTTTTGTTGTTGTACTCCAATGCAGTAAGGCTTTCAACCCAGTCGCCACTATTTAAGTAAGTAACCTCGCCTGTGCCGTTTGTTGCATTAATTTGGCGCATTTCGGCATGGTGAATGTGCCCGCAAATAACATAGCTGTAAGATTTTTCGACAGCCAGGTCGGCGGCCGTTTGCTCAAACTGATTGATGAACTTAACAGCATCTTTAAACTTTGCTTTTACCTTTTGCGAAAAGCTCATTTTGGGTTTACCCATTATAGTTAAGAACCAGTTTGTAAGGCTGTTGATCAGTATCAGCGTATCATAACCTATTGCACCTAATTTAGCCAACCACTTTGAGTGCTGCATGGTAACGTCAAAAACATCACCATGGAATATCCAGGCTTTATGGCCATCGATATTTAAGACGATCTTATCCAGCAGTTGAAAAGTGCCCAGGTTAAAATCAGTGAATTTACGCAGCATCTCATCATGGTTGCCGGTAAGATAATAGACCGGGACACCCTCGGTGACAAATTTGAGGATACGGCGCACTACCTTCATGTGTGCCTCTGGCCAGTATGACTTACTGAATTGCCAAATATCAATGATATCCCCATTGAGGATAAGCATTTTTGGCTTAATACTTTTTAAATATTTGAGGAGTTCTTTTGCGTGGCAGCCGTAGGTGCCCAAGTGTACATCAGATATAATTACAATATCAACTTCGCGCTTTGCCATCTAAAACATTGAGGCCGGCATGGCCTGATAATTTTTGATTGGTATTGGCTGGCAATGCAAACGTTCAGAAAGATCTTTCTTCTTCCTCGTCTTCATTAACCTTTAGTTCGTAAGGGCTTAAATAGAATGCACCCAGCAATACCAGTAATCCTATTACAAACAAGTAAGCAAATTCAAAATTCATCTTTCCTTATTTTTACAAAAGTCGGGTAATCAAATTATTATAACGTTAAGACTGTGTTAAATGTAAAAGGTTACAACCCGCTCTAAAATAAAATAGCCTGTAGTTGTAAAGTGTTTTTGCGCCAGCTAACATGTTAGCAATCAAATAAATGTTAACAAATAAATCATCGCTTCATAACGTTTATAAAATAAGTTATCGCTTATTTTTATAGACCTGTAACTGGTCATTGAATTAAAAATTAACTAAACCCAATTTTTATGACCTGGAGAAAATTTAGCGGCGAGGTGATCCAAACACCTATTCTTGAAGAAGTAGAAGCAGCTATTGAGCGCGAAACATCCCTCGGCAACAAGCTTAAAGTTTGTATCGGTACAGATTCGCAGGTAAAGGGAGCGATTACTGATTTTGCTACCGTTATTGTGTTCATCCGCGAGCAGCGTGGTGCTTTTATGTTCATCCACCAGGAGCGTACATCGCAAAAAATGAGCATCAAGGAGCGTATGTTACACGAGGTACAAAAATCAATTGACATCGCCTACAAACTTTGCGACCTGCTTGACCTTTACGATGTGGAACTTGAGGTACATGCCGATATTAACACCAACCCAATGTTTAAAAGCAACCAGGCCTTGCATGAGGCTATGGGGTATATACTAAGCATGGGTTTTGTATTTAAAGCTAAACCCGAAGCCTTCGCAAGCTCATGCTGTGCAAATAAGATGGTTCAGTGACGAGTTGATCAGGAATCTGTGATTAGAGATTAGTTAGCTGCGGTTTCATTTCTGCTGAGGTTTTTCTAACTTGCCTTTAATTAGGCAGGCAGGGGCTTGGTCGCCGATAATGAGACCTGATCTCTCACCTCCAATTAACTAATCTCTGAAAAAACATGTCCCCATTAATAGAAATTACCGACCCTAAAATATATGATCCTGCTGTTGTGTTGATAGATGTGCGTGGCGGCGCTGACGCTCACGAACGCTATTTGCAGGGGCATTTACCAAACGCAATTTTTGCTTCGCTTGATGATGATCTGGCCGATCATCCTGAAGATGCAGCATATGGCGGCCGCCATCCGCTGCCTAACCTACACGACTTTGCTGCAACGTTACAGCGCTGGGGCCTTACGCCCGATAAGCACGTTATTATTTATGATGATAAAAATGCCGCTATGGGTGGTGCAAGGCTGTGGTGGATGCTGCGTTCGATAGGGCATGATAACGTGCAGGTGATAAACGGCGGTTTAAAAGCAGCTACAGACGAGGGTGTTGAGTTAAGTACTGATGACTACAAGCCCCAGCCTGCAGCCACCCTTTACCCTGTTGCCGATAGTTATAAAAACACCGTTGATATTGAAGAGGTTAAAAAGGCCGCTAAAGACGATAACCGTGTTGTTATAGATGTGCGCGAAGGTGCCCGGTATCTTGGCCATACTGAACCTTTAGACCTGGTTGCCGGGCATATCCCCGGCGCGGTAAATTTGTTTTACAGTAATAGCTTATCTCCCGAAGGAAAATACCTTACTGCGCAGGCCTTAAAAACCTTGTACCAGAACACCATTGGCAACATTAAACCCGGCGATGTGATAGTGCATTGTGGGTCGGGAGTTACGGCCTGCCATACGTTGCTGGGTATGGAACACGCAGGTATAGTTGGTCCGCGTTTATATGTTGGCTCGTGGAGCGAATGGAGCCGCCGGGATTTACCAATTGCAACGGAAAAAAATTAAAATGTTAAAACTTTATAACTCTAACAAGAAAAAGATTAGAGGTTGGAAAAGGCGTCTAAAATATATTGATAGGTGGGGTAAAATTATAGCGATACCATCTTTAGTAACATTCAATAAAACTGGTTATGACTACGAGCGGTGTTATCTGCCATCTTTTTATAAGCTTATACGCCGACAGCCTCCGCTATGGGTTTATAAAATTATCATTGGGAAATTTATAACTGCCTTTAACCAATGGGAAAGCATCTTCAAATCCCATGGTTCTCCTTTTGATTTGATACTTTGGCTATATGACCCTGCATATATTCAATCGGAAATTATATGTTATAAGATAGATCAGATTGGTGAACACAAACGGTTTTATTGGGAATCTAAACTATCCAAACCTTTTCCTTTTCAAAAGCTCTTTTCCCCTTTCTATGATCTTGAACAATTTGAATGGATATTGGGGGATGATAGCAATATAATTTTTCAATCAGAGATAGAAGACGACGGGTTAGATGTAAATGATTATCTTAAAGAAGGATACACCAAACATTTACACGCGCAGCATGGTGTCTATTATGAAAAAAGGAATGGAGACATTTGGATCGGACGGCGAAAATTAGTCAAAGACAGTAACACAAATGCCAATTGATATTGTTGTTTTGGCGTGAAAACATACGCGTTAAAATTTAAACAGAACATCCCCATCAGCATTGATGAAGCCTGGGATTTCTTTTCTTCGCCGCTTAACCTTCAAAAGATTACTCCGGAAGACATGAAATTTGTGGTGACATCAGATTATACCGCCGAAACCAAAATGTATGCAGGTATGATCATCACATACAAAATATCGCCGCTGCTGGGCATTAAAATGAGCTGGATGACCGAAATTACCCACGTAGCAGATAAGCAGTACTTTGTAGATGAACAGCGTTTTGGCCCGTACGCCCTATGGCACCATCAGCATCACTTTAAGGAAATTCCGGGCGGTGTAGAGATGACTGATATCTTGCATTATGCTATTCCATACAGCGTTGTAGGCACTATAGCCAACAATGTTTTTGTAGGCAAAAAGGTTAAAGATATTTTTAAATATCGCACTAAGGCTATCGAAGATATGTTCGGGAAGATGTAATTCAGATCTTATCGATGCGCACCCACTGCATATCGGCGGCAATTGCAGCCTGTACGCCCGGTTCGCCATCCTCAAACACAAGGCATCTTTTTGGGTCTACGCCCAATTTTTCGGCTGCGGCCAAAAACGGATCAGGGTAAGGTTTGCCATTGGGTGTTTCGCCTGCGCACACCAGCACCTCTACCATATCTAATATTCCTAAAACGCTTAAAGTTTTCTCAACAGATCTGCGGCTGCCGCCACTTACAACTCCAACACGCACCTTACCGACATGGTTCTTAAGGTGGTTGACCACGTAATCAATCGGCTGGGTATGCTCAATAAACTCGTTAAAAAATATCTTTTGCTTGCGGCCGGCAAAATCTGCCGGATCAAAATTAGTGTTATAGCGCTTATTTATTTCGCCTATCACATTTTGGGTAGGGAGGCCGGCAAACTCATCAATAATATCACCTTCTATCACAATACCTTCATCGGCGGCAACACGAATGTAACTCTGTTTATGCGCACCCATATTATCTGCAAGGGTACCATCGCAATCGTATAAAAATGCCTCAAAATCTCCTGATGAAAGTTTGGTAAGGGCTTTATATTTCTTTAGTGAAGTAGCTTCCATTTCGGTTGCAAGTATAACAAAACTTAAAACAGTGCCATGTCAAAAGTATATTACCATTAGATTGATAAATAACTTTTTCTGCCTAACTTATGTAACCAATAATTAATTACAATGAAGCCAAATATTATACTGCTTATAACCGGCCTGGTGTTAGCAGGGGTACTTACTCTGATAAGCATCAAAACAACTAACCATAATACCGAACGGTGGACCAGTGTAGGTGCTGGTTTTGTAACCGGCGTACTGCTTTTGAAAGCGCCAAAGGCTCTAACGCAGCGCAAAGGGCAAGAGGTTTAATAGATACTTCTTCCTGCGCCGCCATCGATCTGTATGGTTTGTCCGGTGATGTAGGCGGCTTGTTCTGATGCCAGGAAGGTAACCAATGCAGCCAGCTCTTCGGGATTACCGATACGGCCCAGGGGAATGCTTTTGGTTTTCTCCTTTATAGCTTCTTCCGGGTCAACATCCTTAGGTAACGTGTGTTTAATGCGATCGGTAAGTATAAAACCCGGCGCTACGTTGTTTACGGTGATATTGTAAGGCCCAAGCTCGTCTGCCATTAGTTTCGCCATACCAACAACGCCCATCCTCATTGTGGTTGATAATATCGAATTTGGCAATACAGATTTCACCGACCCGCTGATGATATTGATGATGCGCCCGCTCCCTGTAGGTTTCATATATGGGAGTACCAGCCGCGATGTACGTGCCATGCTTAGCAAATTAAGCTCGAAAGCTTTTTGCCATTGCTCGTCATCAAAGTTTTCAAACTTATCAAACGGTGGCCCACCCGCATTATTTAATAGTATATCTATGCGGCCGTAAACGGCAACAGCTTGCTTTACAAACTCATTAACACCTTCGGCATCAGCAACATCAACCCGGATAGCCGTTACCTCGTTGCCGGTTAAGTTGCGTATGTCCTGGGCCGTTTTGTTTAATTCTTCAGCGTCGCGGGAGCCAATGATAACTTTTGCGCCTTCGGCAGATAGCGTATTGGCAATAGCCTTGCCCAATCCCTTGCTGGCGGCCAGTACAATGGCCACTTTATCGGTTAGTTGTAAATCCATAGCGTAGAAATGCTTTGCTGAGCAAATTAAATATATTTGCAACAAATGAAGAATCAATTAAGGCGTACGGTGATCTTGTTGGCTGTTGCGTGTGTGTGTTATTGGATAGTGGTTTTCTTCGCTACAAAAGAAAATACCGACATGATGAACATTTTACGGGGTGCTACCGCCGGTTTTGGCCTGGCTGGCTGCATTAGCTTTTTAATGATGCTGTTTGGTAATTTAAAGAAGAGCCGCGCCAAATGAAAAAGCTCATCCGCAGTTTTGGTTTTGCGTTCAAAGGGTTTAAGTATGCCTTTGTTACGCAACAAAATTTCAGGATACATGTTTTTGCAGCTTTAGCGGCAAGCGCTTTGGGCTGGTGGCTGCATATTAACGCTAACGAATGGCAATGGATAATACTCTGCATCATGCTTATGCTGGTTACCGAAATGCTGAATACCGCCATAGAAACGCTTACAAATCTTGTATCACCAAACTATAATAAACTTGCCGGTCACGTTAAGGATGTAAGCGCCGGGGCAGTTTTGCTGGTGGCAATTTTCTCACTTATCACCGGCTGTATTATTTTTATCCCGAAGATCATCACGCTTATCAATGCTGTATAAAACCAGAGGCATAGTTTTTAAAACTACTGATTACAGCGAAAGCAGCGTTGTTGTACAGATCTTCACCGAAAAATTTGGTCTGCAATCATACATCGTTAATGGCGCTAAAAAGCCAAAAGCTAAAATAAGCCGCAACATGCTGCAGCCTCTCCATTTGGTTGATATGGTGGTTTATCACAAGGCCAACGGCAACGTGCAGCGAATCTCAGAGTTAAAAAATGCCCCCGTTTTGCAAAGCGTGCCTTATGATGTTATCAAAAGCTGCATCGCTATATTCCTTAACGAGGTGCTTTACAAAGCTATTAAACAGCAAAGCGCAGACGAAAACCTGTTTGATTTTGTATTTAATGCCATAGAACTGCTTGACCATAAAACCACCGGACTGGCCAACTTTCACCTGCTCTTTCTGATTCAATTAACACGCTACCTGGGCTTTTACCCTCACGGTAAACCAGCCGATTTTTTTGATATGAAGGATGGTGTTTTTGTTAACTACAAGCCCGATACGCTTAACTATTTATCGCCGCCGCATACCAAAAATTTTCACCATTTGCTTCAAAGCAATTTTGGCAACATCGATAGCGTAAAACTAAGTAACGATGAACGCCGTTATCTCATCAATAAACTGCTGGAATACTACGCCATGCACATAGAGGGGTTTGGCAACATCCGCTCGCACGAGGTTTTGGAAGAGGTTCTGGGTTAGATACATATAATTATATAATTTAGCAGCATGTCTGTCACGTATAAAAACGCTCTTATACTTTTAATCACATCTATATCAATCATCACCGCATGTAAATACCGCTCGCAACGGCCGGGACATGGTGAGAAACCCATAACTTCTTTTAAAAGCGTGGAGGGCATTACCTTCATAGAGGTATCGCGCAGGCAGAAAAGTAACGGTCTATCCTATAACGAGTACGGCTACCACTTAACTCCTGATTGGCGCTTACGCTTTGTATCATCAGATTCAGCAGCTTTGTATAGTCCGCAGAAAGATGCCTATTATAATTTCCCGCTGGCTTTAGGTACCGATTCTGTTTTTAATATCGCCCATGCCTTCCTTAAAATGAAAAAAATAAGCAAGGATAGCCTGGTTTTTGAGTTATTGGAAGCACAAGGCGATTCGATAGACATCCATAAATCGCGCGTGGTTATGAAGCTTTATTCGGAACCTTATATTAAACGCACAGGAAAGGATTTGAAACAGTTGCAAGCTGCCAGCAAAAAAGATACTTTGTTTGTTCGCGGACTGGTTAATAAGGCCAATGCCGATATTAAAAAAGCTTTCGCTGCAGCCAATCCGGTACAACTCATCAGTAAAAACCCCAACCTGCAGGTTACCAAGCGCAAAACCAAGCCAAGCCTTTTGGATAATAAATACGCTACCGATGACGATTACCTTACCCCAACTTACGATATAGTGATCCATAAGGCCTATCAGGATTTTGATTATTCATTTGAGGCTACTGTTGACTCAGCAGGAGTTTGGCATTATAACAAACCGCTCGTTCCTTTTTTGGGCGATGACGATGCACAGGCTAATTATATTAAAGTATCAACGGCAATCATGAATACTTACCTTAAGATGTTTATGACAACTATTCCCGGTGAAACACTCGGGATGAAGCAGGCCAGCACCATATCGGTAAATATTAAGGGCATTAAAGCCGCCAAATAGGGTTTATTTTTTTGACTTGAATAATTTGGTAAGGAAATTTCCTTCTTCACCCTTCTTTTCCTTTGGCGGCCCTATCAGGAAACCATAATCATGCAGGGGTTCAAAATTATCGCAGATGATCTTAAAGATGCCTAACATTGGTACGGCCAGTATCATGCCAGGGATACCCCATACAGCCTCGCCAACAACGATGATGAGGATAGTAAACAACGGGTTGATGTTTAGCCTGTCGCCCACTATCAGCGGTTCAAGCACATAAGTTTGCAATAGCTGTACACAGCCATAAACTATCAGTACACCAAAAACTATTTTAGTATCGCTGCTTTGCGCTAAAGACATTAATACCGTGATAGAGGTGCCGGTGATGTTACCCGCAAAAGGTACGAGCTCCAGCACACCGCAAAGTATGGCAAAGAATAATGCATTCTTAACACCAACAATGCTGAAACCTATGCCGTACATGATCCATAGCATCGCAATCATTAATGCCAAACCACCCAGGTAACTTTGTATCACTTTGCCGGCGTTATCCAATACCTTTTCTGTAGTTGGCTTATCTTCAGTTTTAAACAACCTCAATACAAATTTTTTAAAATGGGCACGGTAAAAAATAAATAAGAAGGTATATACCAACACCAACACTGTATCAACCAGGATACCTGCAAATGAACCCAACAGGGTAGTGATCATTCCGGCAGCCTGTCCCATGCCACCTGCTTGTTGTTCTTTGATTATCTTTTGCTGCTCTTTATGCGAGATACCAAAATGCTGTTGTATATAATCTTTAGTAGAATCTATAAGCTCACTTATCCGTTGTTCAATTTTTGAAAGGTCGTCTAACAGATCGGTGAGTTGATATTGTAATAACGTAACAATCCCTGCTACTAAAGCAATTAACGATACTATGCTTAATGCTGAAGATAAACCATTACCCAAACCTTTTTTCTGGAGCCAGTTGCAAACCGGCAGTAACAGCAGGGCTAAAACCAAACCGAAGGTAAGCGGCACCAATACAACCGAGCCAAAGTAAAGCACAACAAAAGTGAGAATAAAAAGCAGTAATATGCGAAGAGTCTGGTTGAGGTATTGAACGGTCATAGGCGGTAGGACTGAGTGAAAATATAAAGAGCACAAAAGAATTTGTGCTCTTTAATTGGATAAGCAATATTATCCTAAAATACGTTTCTTGATGTAATCTATCGCCGAGTCGGCAAGTTCGTTACCCCCTGTTTGTACCAGGCAACCATCTTCCTGTATGCTAAGTTCAGCATTGATGTTGTTGTCTATTTGTACGGTTAGTTTATTTTGTTCCTTTTCAACTTTGCAGTTTACTTCGCGGCCAGAATAGTGAATTTCAAACTCGTATTTGCCGTCACGCTCTGCCGGTGCGGTATCTTTATCTTCCTTCATTGGTTTAGCATTTATAGGAATAACACCAAAAAGTACACCAATGTTTCAGAAACAAAAAAGAGAAAACTTATGGTTTTCTCTTTTCGTGTTTTTACTGACCTCATTATTTATCATAAAGAACAATTGGTTGGAGTAGATAGATAACAATTAAGTCAAATATAATATCTATATACTAAGTAGACTAATTTTTATGAATAATATTTGTTAACAATCAAGAAAAACACCATTTAATTGTTGATAAACCTACCCGCGAGAAAAGTATTTAACTTTCAGTTGTTTAGCTCTTCGTATCAAGCGTTTTAATATTGAACCTTTCCTGTTACTTAAGAAGTATTTTATTGCATCATACGCCTTTTCATTTTCCTTTATCACATCTGGGAGGTATGTAACAGGTTGTTGAGCTACATGTGTGCTGTACATATTTTCTATGTTGGAATGCGTACCGCTGCCGTCGTGGCCAATGTTATGCACCAGCGACCGGGAAGGGTTCAGGGTAAGTCCGCCATTTAAGAAAACAGATGCGTACCAGCGTATAGCCCAGGAATTGTTTTTGCCGGCCTTAAAATCAAGCATCTGTTTCCAGAAGTTCATGGTGCCTTCAATGGAGAATTGATTGATCTTTTGCGCATCAAACTTTGAGATGAGTTTATCAATATCCGGTTCAAAGTTTTTCCAGGCTCTATCCCAGGTAGCCCAGCCCCAGCTAAAGGCAGCGCGGAAAAAAAAGGTCTCCGGCAACTCACTATTCTCCAGCGGAAAAATATAAGAGCTAATGTGCATTACCTTGTCATCGTTTTGGTAACGTTCCAAGGCATCGTTGAAATACTTTAAAGTGTATGGCGATGATACAAGATCGTCTTCAAACACAATTACCCGCCCGTGGGTATTTACAAGATCAGTAACCCCGCTGATGACGGAGTTTGCCAACCCCAGATTACTTTCTCGTTCAATAAGTTTTATGGTTTTAAAGCCTGTAACCTCCCGGGCAATCCTCCGGACATCTAATACGCCCTGTTTATCCTTTGCAGTTTTGGCACCATCCGAATAAATAAACAACTCGCTCTCTGAAGCAAGCTCGTTTTTTCTCAAATGAGCAAGCGTTTCGCTGGTATGATCGGGCCGGTTATAAACAAAAAGCGCTATGGGAGCAGGAGATGTCAATTAGTGAATTATTGAGTTAATGATTAATGATATCGGCTTAGAATATCTCAGCCTGCTTATCGGTTTTGCTGCATAATACCGTATAGGCATTGGCAAACTTTTCTTTGTAGGCCGAACTTAATTTTATTAGTGTGTTTTTTACGGCAAACTCTGCACTTATCTTAAAACTTTTCAAAAAGTTCTTAGCTTTTTTCTGGTTGATGAAAGTATTAAAGCGGGTAACCTCAGGGGCTATGATGGATGTAAGGTCTGCTTTAATTTCAAAGCCTTCTGTTTGCAGCAGGTACCGTAATGAAGTGGGAGTATAAACATTGATATGTCCGTAAGCCAAAAAATGTTTAATGCGTTTATCGACATTGGTTTTATAATCAATAGGTACTTCTATAACAAAGTTTTTCGCTACCCTTTTGATCTCCCTAAGCAACAAACGTTCGTGTTCTACATGCTCCAAAACATGCGATAGAATGATGAGGTCGAAAGAGTCATCTTCAAACGGTAGTTTGTACCCATCAAAGATCTGTACCGATGCCAGATTTTTGATCTGCCTGTTGGCAATGTGCGCAACGCCGCTCTCAGATATTTCTACTGCGTGATATTTGGCCGCAAAGCCGGCATCTGATAAGTATTTCAAGATACTACCATCACCGGCACCAACCTCAAGCACTTTTCTGAATTTATGGCCACTGCTAACTCCGATGATATGCTGCGCCTTATATTTAGCGCCAAGCATACGCCATTCTTCATCATGCTTTTTGTAGAACTCGTCATAAGCAGTTTTTACGTTACCGCTAAGTTGGGATACCTGCATATCGCAATATTAATAATATAACACTGCTCAATCAATAAAATTATTTTTAATAGCATTAACCAAAATTTAATTAAAATTTCATATTGGTTATAAATAGTATTTTATATATTACGTTTAAAATAATTATTGCCTATGAAGAAATAAAATACAATCTTTTGTTTTGAGCACAGTGTTCAGTACAATTAATAAAACCTTAACAAAATTAAATTCCTAAAACTTACATTCATGAAAATTTTTAAGAACGCCTTTATAATAGGCTCTGCACTATCAGTATCATTGTTTTTTATTGGCTGTTCAAAAGAACAAAAAATTCCAGAAGCTAACGAAACCAAAAGCGCTACTATTGAAGCTAAAAAAAGCACATTTAGTGCTAAATATTGGTGATATAGCAGAAATAGACATCTCTAAAGGTGATACTTGTTACTACTGGACAAAATCTGGTACGGTTTCTTCTGGGACTTCAACTAACTCTGTTCAGTACAGGTCTCCGGTTCCATACTCTCTTCCATCAGGGAAAACGCCGGGCAATGTTGTGGCAATTGCAATAGCAAATACTAATTGGTGTTATTTTTGGTACTCAGATGGTACTATGTCTGTTGGCTTCAGCAATAATGCAACCGCGCATATCGCCCCTAAGCCATATGCTATGCCCTCTGGCAAAACGCCTGCTGATATTGTGGCAATCTCTATCGCCAAAACAAACAACCAGGTTTATACATGGTATAAAGACGGCACTGCTTCTGTTGGTAACTCAACAGATCTTGGCGCGATACGCTCGCCTTATCCTTATACGCCTGCTTCTGGTAAAACCATAAGCAACATTGTAGGTATAGGTATTGCCGGTAGCAACGATCATACTTACGCGTGGTACAATGATGGTAGCACAAAAACTGTTTCATCAGGTTATACTAATATCCTTGATGCTTACTTTAGCCCATTACCAGCTTCTTTCTAATAAAAACAGTTTTGCCAATACAAAAAGCCGGCTAAAGCCGGCCTTTTGTATTTATAATCATGAACTGTAATACTGGCTTATCAATTGAGCAAAGATTTTGTAATTTGGCACAATGTTTAGCTTGAAGCAAATACTCGTTAAATACCTTCCTTTAAATTATTTTCAAAAATACACATCATACTCTCAAGAGGGTGAGGATATGGTTTTGCGATCTTTTTATGAGGGTAAGAAAAATTACAAAGGCTTTTTTGTTGACGTAGGGGCGCATCACCCCTACAGGTTCTCAAACACCTTATTCTTTTATAAACAGGGTTGGCGAGGCATAAATATAGAGCCGACACCCGGTTCTATAAAAGCTTTTAAATTATTCAGAAAAAAAGATATTAACTTAAATATAGGCATAAGCCCTACTAAAGGTGAGCTTACTTTCTATTGTTTTAATGAGCCGGCACTAAACGGCTTTTCGAAAGAACTATCGCAGGAGCGAGACAAAGAGAACAGTAAATATAGGATAACGCAAGAGCTGCCGATTTTGACCATGCCCCTGGCCGATGTTTTTGATCAGTACCTGCCCGTTGGCCAAGCCATAGATTTCCTTACCATTGATGTGGAGGGTTTAGACTTGGCTGTGTTACAATCAAATAACTGGGGAAAATATAAGCCAGCTTATATCGCTGTAGAAGACAGAGTTGATCTGGAAAATTTAAAAGATTCTGCTATTTATGAGTACTTAAAAGAACAGGGCTATAGCTTTATTGCTAAAACTTTGCGCACCCTGTTCTTTAAAAAAATGTAATTTGGCCTATTTGTGCCTGATGTACTTTTGCAGATAATTAGCATGGGCTAACGTATCCTTTCTCCATATGATCAAAGAATCATTGGTGAGTTTTTGAATCTCGAAACTTCTCTCAAGTTTTTTATCGCCTTTATCAAGTGTAAGTCTGCATTCACCGTCTACTGTCCAACTTCCGGCCAGGTAATTACCATTGCTTTCGCGCTCATACATTGTGTTTGGTTTTAACCAAAAATATCCGACCGGACGCTCGGTATATCGGCTGTATATTTCATTATCATCATAATACTGATATTCTGTTTCAGTATTATCCCATGTAACTATAAGCTTTGATATATCGAAACAATTAAAGGCCGCAAAATGGCTGGTAAAAGTTTTGTTGCCTTGGGTGTATCGTAATACCAGAGAATCCTTGTCAAGCTTAACTACATCAAATTCTTTTTTGTAAGACCTGCCGGCGTCGAGAACAAACTTGCAGCTGTCAGTTACGTCCCACTTACCTTTTTTTGGCGCAACATCGCTTAAAATTCTGTAGCTGCCATCACTGTTTATCCAAAAATATCCTAAAGGATAAATTGTCGCGGTTTTTTTAACAGATCCGTTAACTTCTGTTATCTCAGTAAATGCGCTTTTCCATTTTTTAAAGTAATCTGTTTTATCGTTATATAAACAAGATTTTTTGAGATCGTCTATAGCTTCTTGTGACCGTACGCATGACGCAAGTGAAATAGCTAAAATGAACAATGATAAAATTGTAGGTAAAGATCTTTTCATGTATAAGGTTTAAAATTTATTTAAATATACGGCGAATTAAAGATACTAAAAATAGCGATTTTAACATCATTAATCCCTGAGAGCTGGCTTTTGGTATTAAAAGAATAAAAAATGTTGAACTTGCATAAGCTATAAGTGTTGCAACTGCTGCTCCTTTGATGCCCATTGATGGTATAAGTATAAGGTTGAGCACTATATTAACAATCGCTCCAAAAGCGGACCGAATGAAGGTTATCTTCACCAAATTTTCGGCTATTAAATATTGCCCGTTGGCTGCGCCTAAAAAAACAAACAAACCTGACCATATATGAATGGATAAGGTTGGGGCAGCATACGCATACTCCGGAGTATATAGCTTATAAATTAGCGGAGAAGCGAATGTAATGATCAAAGCTACCGGAAGACTCAGATAGACCATCAGATCATACAAATTCTGGATACGCTTTGAATACCTGGCGGGGTCATCTCGTCGGGCATTTAAAATGGCCGGGAATAGCGTTGCTACTATAACAGAAGGTACAAAATTCCAGGCTTCACTCAAAGCGGCCACGGTTGCGTAAGCCCCTGCTTCTTTAACCCCTGCAATATTTTGGATCATTAACTGATCGATCTTCATATATAATGACACCATTATACCTGATATGATAAGCGGCCATGAATAATGCAAAAGTTTTTTTGCCAATTTGCCATCAAAACGCCACTTTAACAAGTTGCGTCCCTGGCGTTGGTAGGTTAAACAATAGCCTATTGCCAGCAATAAAAAATCTGAGCCATATGCGTAAACGAAGTATATAAGCGGCATCTTAAAATATATCAATGCCAGTTTTACAGCAGCAGAAACCAGGTTTCCTGCGACTTGTACCTGCATAATATATTTCGATTTAACTTCCGACTGGAAATATGAATCGATAATGTTAAAAGCTTGCGCGACACCTGTGGCGGATAATATTACAACATAAAGAAATGGTGTGTCTTTTGCAGGGTATACATGGTAAGCCAGCCACATCAATGGAATACAGCATAAACTGGCTGTAAACTTCATCCAGAAAGATGTACCAAGAATGCTGTCACGAAGCTTGGGGTATTGATGTAACTCTTTAACTACAAATTGGTCTAATCCCAGGGTGGCAAGAGCCGAGAAAAGGTATACATAGGTTAAGCCGCCTGTTACAATACCTAACCTATCTTTACTTAAGTAACGAGCAACCGCAATACTCACCAGCATTTTAATAAGCAGGCTGCCTACCTTACCAATAAGTGCCATACCTGTATTTTTAAAATACTTTTCTAAAGCAGCTTTATCAAATCCGGGGATGTTAGGTATTCGCATTTAAGATGTAAATATAACTGTTAGTGGTTACAGTTCAGATATCGTTAAGAGTGAGGATTAGCGTTACAAAAAAGGCATCCATAACGGATGCCTTTAAATTATTTAATGTTAAAAGATTAACCTCTAATATCTAATTATTGGCTTACAAACCTTTTAGCGTTTATTTTGCGCTCGTTCTCATTAAGGTATATCTTACGTAAGCGAATGCTTTGCGGGGTTACCTCAATGTATTCATCAGCCTGGATATACTCCATAGATTCTTCTAACGAGAATTTAATTGCAGGTGCAATACGTACGTTGGTATCGCTACCGGATGCACGCATGTTGGTTAACTGTTTGCCTTTAGTTAAGTTGATAACCAAATCGTTATCGCGGATGTGCTCGCCTAAAACCTGGCCTTCGTAAACATCAACACCCGGATCTACGTGGAAACGACCACGATCCTGTAATTTATCGATAGCGAAAGCTGTGGTTTTACCTGTATCCATAGAAACCAATACACCGTTCAAACGACCAGGGATCTGACCTTTCCACGGCTCGTATGCTTTAAAGCGGTGTGCCATAATAGCCTCGCCACCTGTAGCAGTTAATACGTTGTTACGTAAACCAATAATACCACGTGCAGGGATGTTAAACTCTAAGTGTTGTAGGTCGCCTTTTGGCTCCATTACCAATAGGTCACCTTTACGTTGTGTAACCAGTTCAATTACCTTGCCGGCAACATCACCCGGAACGTCAACTATCAGGGTTTCAACAGGCTCACATTTAACACCGTCAATTTCTTTAACGATAACCTGTGGCTGGCCTACCTGTAACTCATAACCTTCACGACGCATGGTCTCGATAAGTACCGACAAGTGAAGGATACCACGACCGTACACCAGGTATGAATCCGGCGACTCGGTTTCAACAACCTTAAGTGCCAGGTTTTTCTCCATCTCTTTGTACAAACGATCGCGTAGGTGGCGCGATGTTACAAATTTACCCTCTTTACCAAAGAATGGTGAAGTGTTGATGGTGAACAGCATGTTCATAGTAGGCTCATCAATTTTGATAACCTCTAATTGCTCCGGTTTATCAAAATCGGCAATTGTATCGCCAATGTCAAAACCATCAATACCAACAACGGCACAGATATCGCCCGAGCTAACTGAAGTAGCCCTAACTTTACCCAAACCTTCAAAAGTATAAAGCTCTTTAATACGTGTTTTTTGAATAGTGCCGTCGCGTTTTACCAAAGATACCGGTTGGTTTTCTTTAACCGTACCACGAGCAACACGACCGATTGCTATACGACCAACGAAAGATGAATAATCTAACGACGTGATCTGCATTTGCAAAGTACCTTCTTCAATAGGAGCCGGTGGGATGTTCTCCAGGATAGCATCCATCAACGGGAAAATATCCTGCGTTGGTTTTTTATAGTCGGTGCTCATCCAACCTTGTTTTGATGAACCGTAGATAACCGGGAAATCCAGTTGCTCTTCGGTAGCTTCAAGGTTAAAGAACAATTCAAATATCTGTTCGTAAACCTCTTCGGGGCGGCAGTTTTCTTTATCAACTTTATTTACAACCACTATTGGTTTAAGGCCTAAAGCCAATGCTTTTTGCGTTACAAAACGCGTTTGAGGCATGGCGCCTTCAAAAGCATCACAAAGCAGCAATACGCCATCTGCCATTTTCAATACGCGCTCAACCTCGCCACCAAAGTCGGCGTGGCCCGGGGTATCAATAATGTTTATCTTCACATCCTTGTAACGTACCGATACGTTTTTAGACACGATAGTGATACCGCGCTCGCGCTCAAGGTCGTTGTTGTCAAGGATAAGCTCGCCTGTTTCCTGGTTGTCGCGGAAAATGGCGCAGCTATGTAAAATTTTGTCAACCAAAGTGGTTTTACCGTGGTCAACGTGTGCGATGATCGCAATATTTCTGATTTTTTGCATGAAATGCCGCCTTATAAATTTTGCGCAAAGATACAGTTAATTTGCGGGATAAGAAAACCCTTTAAGCTTTTTACAAACGCTTGATTTTTACTTAATTATTTGATAATCTTATTTACAGCGTTTATGCCGGTTTTATCGCCATAAATTGCTTGGATATTGAGACAAGGTTAAGCTGTTATTTATTCATTGATATGGTTACGTGCGTTTAGGCACGTGGTTTAATGTAAATGTAAACATGGAGGCCGTGACTTGGTTAACCCTATGAAAGCCCGACAGTTTTACGTATATTTGCGAAAATTTTTAGCAATGCGCTTATAGCCTAAAACTAAGCCGCATTTACAATGTTTCCTTAAAGATATATGAACGAAAAAATAATAGATCTGGGCGAGCAAAGTGAGGTTGAGGTTTATGGTGCCCGGGTACATAATCTAAAAAATATCGATGTTTCTTTTCCGCGCAACAAGCTGGTTGTAATTACCGGCCTTAGTGGCAGCGGAAAGTCCTCGTTGGCCTTTGATACCATTTACGCTGAGGGCCAGCGCCGTTATATGGAAACATTTTCGGCTTACTCACGCCAGTTTATGGGCGGTATGGAGCGCCCGGACGTTGACAAAGTATCAGGCCTTAGTCCGGTTATTGCTATTGAGCAAAAAACCACCAGCAAAAACCCCCGCTCAACAGTAGGTACCATTACCGAGATATACGATTTTATGCGTTTGCTTTTTGCCCGCGCAGGTGATGCCTACAGCTACACCACCGGCGAAAAGATGGAGCGCATGAGTGAAGATCAGATACTTAAAACCATTTCTGAAAAATTTGATGGACAGCCGGTAAACATCCTGGCGCCAGTAGTAAAGGCTCGTAAAGGACATTATCGCGAATTGTTTGAGCAGATCCGCAAGCAAGGTTATCTAAAGGTTTATGTTGACGGCCAGATAATGGACGTTGAGCCCAAAATGCAGCTCGACCGTTATAAGATCCATGATATTGATATTGTAGTGGACCGACTGATGGTTAGCGAAGCAGATAGCAAACGACTGTTCACTTCGGTACAATCAGCCTTGAAAACTGCTAAGGGAATTATCCGCATTGCCGATAAGGACAATAACGTTGCTTACTTTAGTAAATACCTAATGGACCCGGTATCGGGCATTTCTTATGATGAGCCACAGCCGAATACCTTTTCATTCAACTCGCCTTATGGTGCTTGCGAAAAGTGTAATGGCTTGGGATATATATTTGAAGTGGATGAAGCTTCGGTTATACCTAATCCCAAACTGAGCATCATGAACGGCGGTTTAGCCCCTATTGGCGACTACCGCGAAACGTGGATCTTCCAGGTTTTAAAATCATTGGCTAAAAAATATGAGTTCTCGCTATCTACCCCGATAGAAAAGTTAACACGCGAGCAATTGGATATCATATTGAACGGCACGCCAGATATGATAACCGTTGCCGTTGAGTACAATAAGTGGAATGTTCAAAGCTATCAGATCACGTTTGATGGTATCATCCGTATGCTGGAAGAGCAACAGGAACGCCGCGGCGATGAGGGCATGGACGATATGGAAAACTATCGTGTATTGCGTACTTGCCCGGTTTGTAATGGCGCCCGTTTAAAGAAAGAATCGCTGCATTTTAAGGTTGATGAGAAGAACATTTTTGAACTGGCTTGCATGGATATCACCACGCTTGATGCCTGGTTCACCGGTTTGGAAGATCGTTTGAACGAACGCCAGAACGTTATAGCCAAAGAAATATTAAAAGAGATCCGTGCCCGTATAGGCTTCCTGCTGGATGTTGGTTTGAGTTATTTAACGCTTGACCGTACAGCCAAAACCTTATCAGGTGGCGAGGCGCAGCGCATCAGGCTGGCTACGCAAATAGGCTCACAGTTGATGAATGTGATGTATATTCTTGATGAGCCAAGTATAGGCCTGCACCAGCGCGATAATGAGCGTTTGATCAACGCCCTTAAAAACCTGCGTGATCTGGGTAACACAGTTTTAGTTGTTGAGCACGATAAGGACATGATACTGGAAGCCGACCACGTGATTGATATGGGGCCGGCGGCAGGTGTGCACGGGGGCACTGTTGTTGCACAAGGAACGCCCGCTCAACTAATGAACGCCACTACACTCACCACATCATACATTAACGGCAAAAAAGAAATTGCCATCCCAAAAAAACGCAGGGAAGGCAATAGTAAAGTGCTAAGCCTCAAAAAAGCAACCGGCCATAACCTCAAAAAAGTTTCGGTTGATTTTCCGTTGGGTAAGTTGATAGGGGTAACAGGTGTATCGGGCTCGGGTAAATCGAGTTTGATCATCGAGACTTTATATCCTATCCTTAACCACCACTTTTTCCGTGCTAAGAAACATCCGCTGCCTTATGATAAGATAGAGGGGCTGGAAAACATTGATAAGGTTATCGAGATAGATCAGACGCCTATTGGCCGTACGCCGCGTTCAAACCCGGCTACTTATACCGGTGTGTTCTCTGATATTAGGAATTTATTTGTGGCCCTGCCGGAGTCGCGTATACGGGGTTACAAACCCGGGCGTTTCTCTTTCAACGTAAAGGGCGGCCGTTGCGAAACATGCCAGGGTGCGGGTATGAAAGTGATAGAAATGAACTTTTTGCCGGATGTACAGGTTCCATGCGAAGAATGCCAGGGCCGCCGTTACAACCGCGAAACTTTGGAAGTACGTTACCGCGGCAAGTCTATCAGCGATGTGCTGGATATGAGCATTGAGGATGCTACACCATTTTTTGAACATATCCCATCTATCTACCGTAAGGTGAAAACTTTAAATGATGTGGGTTTAGGTTACATTACACTCGGCCAGGCCTCAACAACCCTATCAGGCGGTGAAGCTCAGCGTGTAAAACTGGCTACCGAGCTTTCTAAAAAAGATACCGGTAACACCTTCTATATATTAGATGAGCCAACAACAGGCTTGCATTTTGAGGACATTAACGTATTGCTTGGTGTATTGCAGCAACTGGTTGACAAAGGCAACACCGTACTGGTGATTGAGCACAACCTTGATGTAATAAAAGTAGTAGACCACGTAATAGACGTTGGTCCCGAAGGTGGAGCAGGCGGCGGCAAGATCCTTTTCAGCGGCACCCCCGAAGGCCTTTGCAAGGTAAAAGATAGTTTTACAGGTAAGTTTTTGAAAAAGGAAATGGGGATAAAGTAGGTTTACGCCTTCTCCCCAAACGCCAGATCACCGGCATCACCTAAACCGGGGACGATGTAAGCTTTGCTGGTCATTTCATCATCTACGGCACAGGTCCAAATCTTAGCTTTAGGCAGGTTAGCGCGTACATGGGCAATACCTTCGGTGCTGGCAATAATGCAGGCGATATGCAATTGCTTAATATCATAAAGCGCCATCAGTTCTTTGCAAACAATAACAATGCTTTGCCCGGTTGCCAACATGGTATCACATAAGATCAGCGTTTTTCCGGTGAGATCAGGGCTGGATATGTGATTGAGTTGAATGGTAAACGAGCCGCTCTTTTTCACTTTTCTGAAAGCCGTTACAAATGCCGACGGCGAACGATCAAAGAAATTGATAAATCCTTGGTGAAAAGGAAGGCCGGCGCGCATAATAGTTCCTATCACCGGCGCATCAACAGGCATATTTACCGGCGCAATGCCTAACGGGGTTTGCACTTCTCGCTCAACGTAGTCAAGAGTTTTGCTTATTTCATAAGCTAATATGCCACCTAATCGTTCTTGATTTTGTCTAAAGCGAGATTTATCCTGTTGAATGTTGGCGTCCCTCAGCTCCGCTAAAAATTGATTGGCAATGCTATTGGTTTTATTAAGGATAAAAGGCTGTGTTGTTGGCATGGTTAAATATAATGATTTCAGGAAAGCTTTGCTAACTTATGGACTCACCCCAGCTCCTCTTTGCTTCGAAGAGAGGGATTTTGTTTTTTCACTTCACCCTCTTTTCGCGCAGCGAAGAGAGGGTCGACGAGCGTAGTGATGTCGGGGTGAGTAAAATAACGCGTGGGCTTTTTTACTCTTGACATACCCTTGTCACTAACCCGTCTTTCCTTTGCACTACGATGTCGAACATTGCACGGTCAAAATCGTTAACTGATATTGCCGGTCATCAATTAACTAAACGTTTATACGTATTTTTGTTTAACGCATGGATTTTAAAATAACCTCTCAATATGTACCTTCCGGCGACCAGCCAGAAGCTATCCGCCAACTGGTTGATGGCGTAAACAATGGCGATCAGTTTCAAACCCTGCTCGGTGTTACTGGCTCAGGTAAAACTTTTACTATCGCAAACGTAATTGAGCAAACGCAAAAGCCAACGTTGATATTAAGCCATAACAAAACTTTGGCGGCACAGCTTTACGGAGAATTTAAGCAATTCTTCCCGGAGAATGCGGTGAACTACTTTGTATCTTATTACGATTATTATCAGCCGGAGGCATTTATACCTTCGTCTAATACTTATATAGAGAAAGATCTCCAGATAAATGAGGAAATAGAAAAACTCCGCCTGCGTACAACATCAGCATTAATGAGTGGTCGCAGGGATGTTATTGTAGTCTCATCTATATCCTGCATCTATGGTATGGGGAACCCGGAAGACTTTGCCGCTTCTGTATTTAAATTTGCAGTAGGCACCCGCGTAAGTCGTAATGCGTTTTTGCACCGTTTGGTTGAGATATTATATGCCCGCACCACTGCAGATTTCAAACGCGGAACCTTTAGGGTTAAAGGTGATACCGTAGACATTTTCCCGCCTTATCTGGATTATGCTTACCGCGTTTCTTTTTTTGGTGACGATATTGAAGAGCTAAGCAGCTTTGATATTACTACCGGCAAAACCATTGAGAAAACCACGCACATGGTGGTTTATCCGGCCAATCTTTACGTTGCCCCGCGAGATCGTTTTCAGCAATCTGTTTGGGCTATACAGGAAGAGTTGGAAGTACGCAAAAAGCAATTTATAGATGACCAGCGTTTCATCGAGGCCAAACGCCTTGAGGAAAGGGTTAATTACGACTTGGAGATGATACGCGAGTTAGGGTATTGTAGTGGCATAGAAAACTATTCGCGCTTTTTTGATGGCCGGCAGCCAGGCATGCGCCCATTCTGCTTGCTGGATTACTTCCCTGATGATTACCTGATGGTGATCGATGAAAGCCACGTTACTGTGCCACAGATCAGGGCTATGTATGGTGGCGACAGGTCTCGGAAGATATCATTGGTTGAGTATGGTTTCCGTTTACCGGCGGCTATGGATAATCGTCCGTTAAACTTTCAGGAGTTTGAACGTTTGGCACCGCAAACTATTTATGTAAGCGCAACCCCCGGCGATTTTGAACTGGAAAAATCTGAAGGGGTGGTAATAGAACAAGTTATACGCCCTACCGGATTGCTTGACCCTGTTATTGATATCCGCCCGGTAATTAACCAGGTGGATGATCTGCTGGACGAGGTTGATAAAACTATCAAAGCCGGCGACCGCGTATTGGTGACCACCCTGACCAAGCGCATGGCCGAAGAACTGGCTAAGTACATGGATAGGTTAGGCATAAAATGCCGTTACATCCACTCAGAGGTAAAAACCTTGCAGCGTGTAGAGATATTGCGCGGACTGCGTTTGGGCGAGTTTGATGTACTAATTGGTATCAATCTTCTGCGTGAGGGGCTTGATTTACCCGAAGTATCTTTGGTAGCCATTTTAGATGCTGATAAAGAAGGTTTTTTACGTTCCGAGCGTTCGTTGATACAAACGATAGGCCGGGCGGCCAGGAACGATCGCGGAAGGGTAATTATGTATGCCGATACTATTACCGAATCGATGCAGATCACAATTGAGGAGACAAATCGCCGCCGCGAAAAGCAAATTAAATACAACGAAGAACATGGAATAATCCCTAAAACGGTAGGCAAAACCAAATCGGAAATAATGGAGCAAACCTCTGTTGTGGACTTTAAAGGTGGTGTGCAACAGGCATATGTAGAGACGGAAGTGGCAACGCTTGCTGCAGACCCTATAGTGCAGTACATGACCAAAGCCGATCTGAAAAAATCTATCGAGAACACCCGTAAAGACATGGTTGCCGCAGCCAAGAACATGGATTTCCTGCTGGCGGCCAAGCTGCGTGATGAGATGTTTGCCTTGGAAAAAATGATGGAAGAAAAGTTTTCGTAGCCATTGCATCCATACGTCATCTCAAATATCTGCACGCCTGAAATTTGCGCATCTGAAATCGGCAAAACTTTAATTTGCTAAAAGGTTTGAAAACCGTATTTTTGCAAACTTAATTTTAAAATACAGATGTCAGCAACGGAGGTAAAAACTAAAACTGAAGCAGAGAAAGCACGTGTTGTAAAGGGCGGAAGTTTTGTTCAGGAAAACCAAAAAAGCTTGTTATTTATTGCAGCAGCAATTGTTGTAATGATTGTTATTTATGTGGCTTATCTTAAACTTTACCTGGCCCCGCGTGAAGGTAAAGCGGCGAACCAAATGCACGTAGCACAAGATTTTTGGGCTAACAAGGAATGGGATAAGGCCATTAACGGCGATGCAGGTTATCCTGGTTTTAAAAAGATCATTGCTGATTACAGCAACACCAAAACTGCTAACCTTGCTTATTTTTACCTGGGTACCGCATATCTTAACAAAGGCGAATACCGCCAGGCTATTGAAAATTTAAGCAATTTCCATGGTGATGATAACATGGTTTCTGCAGAGGCACTTGGTGCTACAGGTGATGCCTACGTTGAATTAAAAGATTACGATAAGGCAGAAACCTACTTTAAAAAAGCTGCAGACAAAGCTTCAAACAAATTCTTAAGCCCGCTTTATCTTAAAAAGTTAGGCTTGGTTTACGAAGCTAAAAAAGACAAAGCTGCCGCTGCTGAAGCTTACAAAAAAATAAAATCAGATTATCCTGAAAGCGCCGAAGCTCAAAGCATTGATGCTTACATTGGCCGCGTTGAAGCAAAATAATTTCACGCTGAGATCATAATATTAATAATGCCTGCCGCAAGCAGGCATTATTTGTTTACAACATTTATATTTAGCACAATTGCATAAATAACATGGCTACCCAATTAAAAAACCTTTCCGATTTTTCAACCGCGAGTGAAATACCATCAGCAGAGAACTTTAGCTTCGGCATTGTTGTAGCAGAATGGAATGCAGAAATAACTCATGCACTTTATAAAGGCGCTTATGATAGCCTTGTAAAATATGGAGCGAAACCGGAGAACATATACTCGTACCCCGTTCCGGGCAGTTTTGAGCTTACTACAGGGGCAGAACTACTGTTAAAAAACAAAAAAGTTGATGCTGTTATCACGCTTGGCTGTGTTATACAAGGAGAAACCAGACATTTTGATTTTATTTGTGAGGCAGTTGCAAATGGAGTAACAAACGTTGCCATAAAATACTCAAAACCTGTTATATTTGGGGTGTTAACCACTGATAATCAACAACAGGCGATTGACCGTAGTGGTGGTAAACATGGCAACAAGGGCGATGAAGCGGCCGTAACTGCCATAAAAATGGCTGATTTAAACAAAACCCTTACCACATAAAATAGTACAAAATACCAATATAAATGAAAAAGATTTTTTACATCGCAATTATTGCACTCACGCTTGGCGGCTTGGCTTCATGTTCAAATAAGCTTTGCCCTGCTTATGGTTCTTACCCTAATCACCGGTAACCACAACCAGTCAGAAAATTAAGGTAGTTTTACACTGTTTTTACTTATAAGAAACATTATAACACTATTTTTGCGCTATGGAATGGACAAAGTTGGAAACGGCTGATCAGCTGGAAGGTATTAAGAATAAACAAGGCTTTAGCCTTATTTTCAAACATAGCACCCGTTGCTCTATCAGCATGATGGCTAAACGCCGTTTCGAGATGGATTGGGATAGCTTGCCGGCAGATATGCCAGTATATTTTCTAGACCTCATCCAACATCGTGATATTTCTAACAAAATAGCTCAGGACTTTTCAGTCCATCATGAGTCACCGCAAATGCTGGTTATTAAAGATGGTGAATGCATCCTTGACCAATCGCACGGATCGATCTCCGTTGATGAGGCGATGAGTGTAATGGCGTAGTAGAGAAGCAAGAATTTTAAATTCAGGAATCAAGATATTTTTAAGTCCACGGGGTTTTTCCTGGGGACTTTTTTTGTTTATACATCTATACGATAATGTCAATTGCGAGCGTAGCTCGGCAATCTCATAGGCGACAATTACCTCACGCATCATTGCTGATCAATCTATGAGATTGCTATGTCGCTATCGCTCCTCGTATTGACATAGCTGAATAAAGCCTGCATTATCGTTTCTGCGTAATATTCGTTTACAGTGCGGGTGCACATACTTTGTTTTTCGCTATTTTTGTAGCATGATTGATTTGCCAGTAGTACCAGCAAACCCGCCGCAACGTAAGCCGGATTGGTTGAGAGTAAAACTTCCGGTAGGGAAAGAATATGCGCACGTTCGTGGTTTGGTTGATGAGCATAAACTTCACACCATCTGCGAAAGCGGCAATTGCCCAAACATGGGCGAATGCTGGGGCGCAGGCACTGCAACCTTCATGATATTGGGTAATATTTGTACCCGTTCCTGCTCTTTTTGTGCCGTAGCTACTGGAAGGCCGCTTGCTGTTGATACTAACGAACCTGAGCGCGTTGCCAATTCGGTAAAACTGATGCAGGTTAAGCACTGTGTAATCACCTCTGTAGACCGTGATGATCTTAAAGATGGTGGTTCTATTATTTGGGCAGAAACAATCAATGCAATTCGCCGCGAAAGCCCGGATACAACGCTTGAGACCCTGCTTCCTGATTTTCGCGGAATATGGGAAAACCTCGACCGTGTTATAGCAGTTCGCCCGGAAGTAGTATCACACAATCTGGAAACTGTTCGCCGTTTAACACGCGAAGTTCGTATACAGGCAAAATACGATCGTAGTTTAGATGCCCTGCGCAGGATATCTGCAGCTGGTCTTCGTACAAAATCAGGCATTATGCTTGGTCTTGGCGAAAAGGAAGGGGACGTACTTGAGGCGATGGATGATCTGCTTGAAGCAGGCGTTCACATTCTTACCCTTGGGCAATATTTGCAGCCTACGCGCAACCACCACCCGGTAGTCGATTGGATACATCCTGATCAGTTTGCATCATATAAAGAATGGGGCCTGAAAAAAGGATTTAAGTACGTAGAAAGCGGCCCGCTGGTAAGGTCTTCTTACCATGCAGAAAAACATTTGTTTGATATGTGATGTTTCCTTTCTATCTTACTGCGATTTGAGCCCAAAACGTAAAATATCACTATCAGAAGAAGAACTGATACAAGCGCTGCGCAACCGCGAGAAAATTGCTGTTGAGGCTTTGTATGACATGTACTCTGCATCGTTGTACGGTGTTATTGTTCGGATTGTAATTGATGAGGAGCTTGCCGAAGATATTTTACAGGAAACTTTTGTGAAGATCTGGAACTCTTTTTCTGGTTACAGCGCCGAAAAAGGTCGTTTGTTTACCTGGATGGTAAACATTGCCCGCAATTTATCGATAGATAAAGTAAGATCTAAAGATTTTAGAAACCAGGGCAAAAACCAAGAGCTTGAAAATAACGTAACTTTCATTGACGAACAAAGGAATACGGTTTACAATCCTGAACTGTTGGGTATAAGGGATTTAGTACAAACACTGAAACCCGAACAAAAATCTATCCTCGACCTCGTTTATTTTAAAGGGTATACACACGTGGAAGCTGCCGAAGAACTCGACATTCCATTGGGTACTATTAAAACACGGTTGAGAATGGCTATTCAACAGCTCAGAAAACATTTTAATGAATAGTGGAAGACGTTAAGGCATATATTGAATCAGGAGTGCTGGAGCTTTATGTTCTGGGGGACCTTACCCCGGACGAAAGGCTTGAAGTAGAGCGGATGGCCCTGAAATATCCTGCCGTGAAGGCAGAAATTGCCGAAATAGAAAAGTCAATGGAAATGTATGCACAAGAACATGCCATTGAGCCATCTGAAAATCTCAAAGACAAAATAGTTAACAGCACCCTGGTTAACCTCGGCGACGACAGGATATTTACAAAACAGCGTAAACACACTGATGAGATAGCGTACGAGGATGACAATGTTATAACCATGCCAAAGCGTACACAATTTTACAAGTATGCTTTTGCAGCCTCCGTTGCTTTGTTGCTTATCAGCATTTATGGATTGGTGAACCTTTACAGCCAATTGCAGGAATCCAATACCCAATTAGCGGTTCTACAGGCTGATAAAACTAAATTTGCAAATCAGGTTAATTTAAAGGATGAGCAATTAAAGCTGTACCTTGATACTAATTACCACATAGTAAGGCTTAAAGGATTACCAAAAACACCATCGGCTTCCATGGTACTTGCATGGAACCCGTCAACCCAAAAGGTTATGGTTGACATGAATGCCATGAAGTTACCAAAACATGATGCCGAACACCAGTACCAGTTGTGGGCACTGGTTAAAGGTAAGCCTGTTGATATGGGTATATTTGACAACGCAACTGTTGATAGTGCCATTGTTAAAGAAATGAAGAACGTTGCCTCTGCCCAGGGGTTTGCAGTAACACTTGAACCCAAAGGTGGCAGTATTAACCCTACGTTAAACCAGATGGTAGTTATTGGTCAGTTCTAAAATAATATATAAGTACTTATAATAATAACAAACGAAGGCCGAATTCTACCAGAATTCGGCCTTCGTTTGTTAAATTTTTGTTAAATATTATATTTAATATAAAACTTTCTAATATTTCGCGTTGTTAACTGTAACGAATGACCGCAAAGCGCGTCATATATACAGTTAGTTAGAAGTATGTAGTTCTTTATAAGATCAGTTAATAGTTTGAAAAGCGAATGTCTATACTTGCATTCGCTTTTTTTATGCAATCAACTTTGCCATGGTTGCTGGCAATTGGTTTGCTACTTGTTGGGGCAATACCACGTTTAAACGGTTTGGTAAAGCCAATTCATCACCCGCCTTGCCGTGGATGTAAATGCCTGCTAAACACGCCTGCTCCGGGGTGTAATGTTGCGCTAAAAGGCTTGTGATAATCCCTGTAAGTATATCGCCCATACCTCCGGTTGCCATAGCCGGGTTTCCTGTTGAATTAAAGTATAATTTCCCTGCCGGCGTTGCAATGATGGTGTAATCGTTTTTTAAAACAATATAAATCGCCAGCTCTTCGGCTTTAGCTTTTGCCTTTTGTGCACGTTGCCACCAGTTTTCGTGTTGGCCAAATAAACGATCAAATTCTTTCATGTGAGGGGTAAGGATGCTACCGGTTGGCAGTTCGTTCAGCAATTGTTTATTATCTGCCAATAGATTCACAGCGTCTGCATCTATCACTACCGGCTTTTTGTAATGCTCAATAATGTCATTTAACAACTGCAACGTATCGGTGCTTTTCCCCAAACCGGGCCCAATGCCAATGGAAGAAAATTTATCCCATGCTATTGCAGGCAATTCTTCATCTTTACGAATAAGCGCCATTACTTCGGGCATAGAACTGTTCAGGGCAATTAGGCCACTTTGAGGTATACAAGCAGTTGTCAGTCCGGCACCGGCATGTGCACAAGCCGAAGATGCCAGCAAGGCAGCACCCATAGTTTCATCCTTGCCCGCTATGATCAAGGCGTGGCCATAGGTTCCTTTATTGCTGAAACGTTTGCGGGGTTTTAAAATCTTCCTTATATCCTCTCGCTCCACCAAATAATAGGGCGTATCAACTGCATGGATAAACTCTTCACTCAAACCAATTTTTACCACCTCGCAGCAGTCAATGTAGGGCCCCGACTCCGGCAGTAGAAAATTGATCTTGGGTTGTTGAAAGGTAATAGTTATATCCGTTTTCAGAATAGTGGCGTCTTTCGGTATCTCCGCATCAGTGTAAAACCCTGTCGGCACGTCAACGGCAACAACGGTTGTATCAAGTTTATTCAGGTATTCTACCAGATTTTTATAATCACCCGCCAGCGGCTTATTTAAACCGCTGCCCAGCAAAGCATCGATAATAATATCAGCTTGCTGGTTAAAATCAGTCTCGCCCTTATTGATCTCTGTTATTTTAACATCGGTAGCTTGTAGTCTTTCAAGGTTAGTTTTAAAATCATTGCTGGCTTTATCAGAAAATCGGATAACCTTCACAGTCAAATTTTTGAAGCCATGCTCACCCAGGATACGGGCAATGGCTAATCCATCTCCGCCGTTGTTACCTGTACCGCAATAAACGGTTATGCTTTGCTGCTTGTCCTGAAAATGATTGACAAACCAGCCTACAAATGCCTTAGAGGCCCGCTCCATCAGATCGACAGAGCTTATTGGTTCTTTTGCTATAGTATAGGCATCGGCATCCCGAATTTGTTTTGCAGTGAGTAATGGTAGCATAATAAGGTAAGTTAGTATTTGCCGGGTTTGTTTGTAAATAGTGGCTAATAAAACTATGCAACGATAATAAGCTTTAAAACTTGTTTAGCTTTACACCGTTTTACAAGTGCCATGAAAACATACCGCCATATTTTCTTCGATCTTGACCATACCATTTGGGATTTTGATAAAAATGCTGAGGAAACCCTGCAGGAACTTTATGGCACTTATGAATTACAGGAAGTTGGTGTTGATTCTGCAGAGGTTTTTATAGAAACTTATACTCGCCATAACCACACACTTTGGGCACAATATCACCTGGGGCTAATTACAAAGGATGCCTTGCGCGAGGCCCGTTTTAAAAGCACCTTTTTAGAGTTGGGATTAGCGCCTGATAAGATCCCCGCCAATTTTGAAGATGCTTATGTAAAGCTTTGCCCTACCAAAACCAATCTTTTCCCGCATGCGCACGAAACGCTGCGTTATCTGCAGGATAAATATACGCTGCATTTAATATCAAACGGTTTTAAAGATTCGCAGGCACTAAAATTAGATGGTTGCAATTTGGGAGGGTATTTCAAAAACCTGATCATATCTGAGGATGTTGGCGTTAACAAACCCGATCCCCGGATATTTGATCATGCGGTTAAAACAGCAGGCGCTACAATCGAAGAAAGCGTGATGATAGGTGACAGTATAGAGGCCGACATCCGTGGAGCGATGGGTGTTGGTATGGATGCTATTTATTTCAATCCCTTCCATCTGGATAAACCGGCAGATGTTAAAGTACAAATTCACGATTTAAAAGAGTTAACTTTAATGTTATGAACCTTGTTAATGAGCGCCGCGCTATTGATGAAGCTTTGAGCAGTTACCGCAACCTGCTTGAAGATATAAACGAAGATCGCTTTACTGAAACACCATCAAAGGGCGGTTGGAGCTATGCTGAGGTTTATGATCATATTCTAAAAGCAACACTTGCTTCAAGCATTGCGCTGGAACGCTGTACTCATAACGTGTGCGCGCCAACCAAATCCGGGCCAACATTAATAGGCCATTATGTGCTTCTTTCAGGTACTTTCCCGCCGTTTAAACTGAAAGCCCCGCCAGAGATGGAGGCAACGGTTAAAAAGATCTCCAGGGAAGAGGCTAAAAACCTTATCATAAAAGCACGTAAACGACTCGATGGCATTGTGGCCCCCATTAAAACAGCCAAACCGAAGTGGCGCAATAAACATCCGCGTATGGGTATGTTAAATGCCTGGCAATGGTTAAAATTCATTCGTATCCACCTTCAACATCATTTGAAACAACTGGAGCGCATTAAGGCAGATTTTAACAGACCTTAATCCATAAAAAAAGCCGATCCCATTTCTGAATCGGCTTTTTATATCTTAAAAAGTGCTTTACCTCGCTTTAAAAGGTTTTGCCTTTTTAACCGGCAAGTGTGGCTTACCTTGAGGGTGTATCTCCGGTGCGCCCACCATGGTCATAGCACAGCGGAAACCTATTTCGGCACTGGATTCGTCCTGGTCTTTAAAACGACGGGCGGCCGGGTTTAACCAATAAGCCATATCGTTCCATGATCCGCCCTTGTAAACCTTAGAGTGGTCGTTAACCAGGGTTGTTGTACCATATAGTGCAGTATTCACGGTATCTCTAAAGCCACGGCTATCTGCAGTGTAGGCTTTGCCCGCAAGCGGGTCTTTGGTTGGAGTTGCGCCATTAGCAAGCTGTGCACTGTTGCCATTAGCGCCCGCTTGTTGGTTAGCTCCTGCAGCCTGTCCGCCTTGTTGTAAGGCCAGCATTTCGCTGTATTTTAATTTCTTGTTAGACTTTGCTGCGTCTTTAATCGGCCTGCCATATTTATCTTTTGCATAAAGGCCTTTTGCCGGGTCGGCGAGGCGTTTGTTGGTAAATTCATTACCACGGAACGGGTTAAAATCGTCCACATCCTCAAAAGAGGTTTGGCGGTAGGTATCAGCAACCCACTCGTTTACGTTACCAGCCATGTTATATAAACCAAAGTCATTTGGTTCGTAAGACCGTACTGGTGCGGTAATATCCGCTTTATCATTTAGTCCGCCACCTACACCGGCGTTATCACCGCTGCCACGTTTAAAGTTAGCTAAGATCAAACCGCGGGTTTTGCTTTTGGGTGAGCGCACACCAAGGCCGTTCCATGGGTAAACCTTACCATCGTTGATGTTCTCAAACTGCGTATTGCCTGCAAGAGATAATGCAGCATATTCCCACTCTGCTTCAGAAGGCAGGCGGTAACCTTGTTTCACAATACCGTCTTCCATGCGCACAGGGCGTACAGCACGTCCGTTTTTGCCTGTACCATTTGATTTAGCATTAGGGTTAAGGTCGGTTATCATTTTCTTACCATCTATTCCCTGGCCGCGGTATTGTCCGTTCAAATAAATATCAGTGTTAAAAGGCTGGTCTGCTCCGGTACCGGCTCCTGCGTTGCCCTGGCCTTGTTTACCTGCTTTATCTTTCCAGCTTACCAGGTTACCGCGCTCGCGCAAAATATTCTCGTTGGTACGGTCGGTACGCCATATGCAATACTCCTGTGCCTGGTTCCATGTTACACCCACTACAGGATAGTCCTGGAAAGCAGGGTGGCGCAGGTAATTGCTTACATAAGGCTCATTGTAAGATAACGGACTGCGCCATACCAATGTGTCTGGCAGGGCATTGTAATACAATTCATTATCGTTAGGGAAAGTAATATTTATCCAATGCAGGTAATCCAGCCAATCCTGGTTAGATACCTCGGTCTCATCCATGTAAAAAGAAGGCACAGTTACCCTCCGGCGGATGTTGTTATACTCATAGGTAATGTCCTGATCGGCACTGCCGCCAAGTACAAACGTACCACCCTCAATAGGGACAAGACCAGGGCCCGGAGAAGGGTGGTTTTGCCTGAAACGCAAGTACCCGCCATTTGTCCTGTCATTATAGGTAATGCCGGTTTTTTGCGACTGCTCCTTTTTACTGCAACTGCTTAGCATAAAGCCTAAGCCCAACATCACTAAAGCAGTATTGGTAAGTAATCTCATCTTCAAATTGTAAATATTTGCTGGTAAATTTATAAAAAATTAAATAACAAACTGAGCCTAAAGGACGCCAAAAGCCACATAGACTGTTGCCTTTATACGTGTTAATTTTGCTTGCGGTTACATTTTTTTGAAGCACCCGAGATGAGGCTATTGTCTTTCATAATTGCATGTTTAATTTATCGCTTATTTGTTTAATAACATTAAATTGCACCAATGAATTTTCTTAAGCCAAAGTGCATCTTGTTATATCTATTGTTAGGCATGCCTGCAATTGTTGCTGCACAAAGCTCAACCGGTGTAAATGGTAGCAACACCAATGCAATACCAACAGCCGTTCCTTTCCTTAATGTAACGCCCGACTCGCGCTCCGGTGCAATGGGTGATGCCGGTGTGGCATTGTCGCCGGATGCAAATGATAATTATTGGAACCCGGCTAAACTTGCTTTTTTAGAAGATAATCATAACGTATCCGTATCCTACAATCCCTGGCTACGCCATTTGGTGCCTGATGTAAGCCTTTCTTATTTAAGCTATGCCTATAAAATGGATGAGCGTAATACGATCGGGGCTTCTTTCAGATATTTCAACCTGGGATCGATACAACTGATAGACAAGAACCAGGTTGATATGGGGACCTACACGCCAAACGAGTTTTCGTTTGATGTTGCCTTTGCACGTAAATTTGGTAATAATCTATCCTTAGGCTTGCAGGCCAGGTACATCTACTCAAATTTTAATAATGGTTCTTTTATAACAGGTAGCGGCCAGCCCTATAAGGCCGGTAATGCTTTTGCTGCCGGTGTGTCTGCTTATTATACAAAGCCCTATGGCGATAATAAGACGTTTTCTTTTGGCGGTAATATCTCAAACATTGGTACCAAGATCACGTATGCAGATAACGGTACCAGCTACTTTTTACCAACCAATTTAAAACTCGGTGTTGCAAATAGCTGGAAACTGGATAGCCTTAACAAGTTCACAGTAGCATTTGACGTGAATAAACTCTTGGTTCCTACGCCGCCTATTAGGGATGCGCAGGGTAACATTGTTAAGGGGCATGATGACAATGTGTCTGTGCCGGCTGGTATATTTCAATCCTTTGGAGATGCGCCGGGCGGGTTTAGCGAGGAATTAAGAGAAATTACATTGTCTCCTGCGGTTGAATACATGTACAACGATATGCTTGCCATACGTGCAGGTTATTTTTACGAGAACCCGCAAAAGGGTGGTCGCCATTATCTTACAACAGGTTTTGGGGTTAAGTACAAAGATTACCGTTTTGATTTTGCATACCTTATAGCGAGCCAGCAAAATAGTCCGCTTGCCAATACCCTGCGTTTTACATTATCAGCTAACTTTGGCGGCGTAAGCAATGCCACTACAGCGGCAAAAAATAAATGACTAAAATTAAAGTAGGCTTTGGCTTTGATGTACATCAGCTAAGGCAAAACCACCCGTTTGTATTAGGTGGCGTAAACCTTGAACATACCAGTGGTGCATACGGCCACTCTGATGCAGATGTAATGTTGCATGCCATTTGCGACGCACTGTTAGGTGCAGCCAACCTGCGCGATATAGGTTATCATTTCTCCAACAAAGATGACCGCTGGAAAGGTATCAGCAGCCTTATCCTTCTACAGCACGTTGTTAAGCTGATTGGAGAAAAAGGCTGGAAGATAGGAAACATAGATGCTATGGTTTGCCTTGAAGCTCCTAAGATAAACCCGCACATACCGGCTATGCAGGCCAACATTGCGCAAGCTGCAGGTATCGATGTTGAAGATATCTCCATTAAAGCAACTACCAACGAGCAGCTCGGTTTTATAGGCCGAGAAGAAGGTGTGGTTGCCTATGCAGTTTGTTTGATACAGAAGGATTAATTACCCTGTAAGGCTATTTCCCAAACGCCCAGCACAAAAACTTAGGCATGGCTTTGCCCCATGTTGCGGTGTCATGCGTTCCGTTCAGCATCTCCAGGTATTGGATGTCGCTGCGTTGTGCGCCTTTAGCTAAAAGTTCCTTAATGATGTCGATAGTATCGTCAATAGAATCAATGATGCCGTTGTTGTTGCGGTCGGCGGTTTCATCTTTGGTGCCGGTTTGCAGCCAAAATTTCAGATCAGGTTTTGTTGCGGCATTCTTGATAACTGCGTGCATAATGCGGTCGTCATTGGTGTAGCCCTTGCCCAGGTCCTTGCTTCTCCACCAAAAAGAACCGGAGAATGTTCCGACTTTTTCAAATACCTGCGGATTGTTCCAGGCAATATCAAAGGCCGATAAGCCTCCTAAAGAAAATCCGGCTATCGCTGTACTTTCAAACTCATCCACATCCGTTTCCGCTTTGATAAATGGAATAAGCTCCTTTAAAATGAATTGCGTGTAAAGCGCCGCTTTGCTGCCACGCTTTTTAAAGTCGGGTCTACCAGCTACGCCATATTCCTGCAGGCGCTCGTCATTAGCGTGTATAGCTACAACCAGCACAGGCTTTATGCTATTACGGTCGTAAAGTTGCTCAAGTGTATCAACAAGCCCAAGTGCGTTTACTTCCTGGCCATCGTTAAGTAGTAACAAATTCAAAGGTTCAGTAATTGCATCTGCCTGTGGCTTAAGCAGGGTGCAGGTAATATCCCGGTCAAGTATCTTAGAAGTAACTATCAGTTCCTGTTCGTCTATCATTATCGCTGTCTCTGTACTGTAGTACATAGGTGTTTTTAAATTTAAGGGGACAAAAATAAGTTTTAAAGTTTACCAAAAGCTTAAAACAGAATTATTTGGCATAATGTTGACATTAACATCCAAACCCATTAACTTACCTTTTTAATTTAACCACCGGCAATTGAAGGAACAATATCATCGCTGGCACTCGCCAAATTTAAACCTCGACGTTGAGATGCTGGTTTTTGGTGACCGTGGTTACCCGGTGCTTTTATTCCCGACTACGAAGGGCGCATATTATCAGAATAAAGACCACGGACTTATTGATAGTGTGCGATGGTTTATTGATGAAGGCCTGGTCAAGATCTACTGCCCATCAACCTTTGATGACATTACCTGGTACGATAAAGGTATCCATCCCGCAGATCGCGCCCGCCGATATGCCTGGTACAATAAAATGCTGCTTGAAGAGCTGGCACCATGGGCCATGCATGAAACGGGCGTAGGCAAGGTAGCCGTTGCCGGATGCAGTTTTGGTGGTTACCATGCTGCCAACTTTGCCTTTAAACATCCCGAGAAAGTTGGGCACCTCTTTAGCATGGGAGGCGCTTTCGATATCAGAATGTTTACCGATGGGTATTATGATGACAACATATTTTATAATAATCCGGTAGATTACTTACCGCGCAGCGACAACTGGGCGCTTTGGCAAATGAACATCATTTTAGGTACATCAGACTGGGATATTTGCAAGGAATATAACCTTACGCTATCTCATATTTTAAATAACAAAAACATCAATCACTGGCTGGATATCCGGCCTGATGGCAAGCACGACTGGCCGATTTGGAAAGAGATGTTCTCGCATTATTTGAGTACGATAAAATAGAATAAAGAATTAAGAGACAAGAATCAAGATAGCTACTTAAAAATAAAAATCTTAAAGAAACACGTCCGGCTCTCTCAACCGGCACCAAACAAACTACCATGAAAAAAATAGGCATTTTATTTGGGCAGGAAAATTCATTTCCTCAGGCATTTGTTGATCGCATTAACGAGAAGGCCGAGAAAGGTATCAGCGCCGAATTTGTGCGCATTGATAAAATGTTGCAAGGTGAGCCATTGGGCTATTCGGTAATTGTTGACCGTATATCGCAGGATGTGCCTTTTTACCGCGCATCGCTTAAAAATGCAGCTATCACCGGTACGGCGGTTATCAATAACCCATTTTGGTGGAGTGCTGATGAGAAGTTCTTTAACAACGCCCTCGCTACTAAAATAGGCGTGCCGGTGCCTAAAACGGTGTTATTGCCATCAAAAGATCATCCGGATAACACAACTGATAGATCATTTCGTAACCTGGCCTATCCGCTGGATTGGGAAGCAATGTTTAACTACGTTGGATTCCCGGCCTACATGAAGCCCTTTGATGGTGGCGGTTGGCGCGATGTTTACAAGATCAGCGATGCCGAAGATCTTTGGGCAAAATTTGCCGAAACCAAGCAGCTGGTAATGTTACTGCAGGAAGAGATCATCTTTGACGATTACTTCCGCTGCTACTGCATTGGTGGAAAGCACGTGCGCATTATGCAGTACGAACCGCGTAACCCGCACCACCTGCGTTATGAGCATGGCAAAGCACCTGCATCCAAAAAAATGCTGGAAACTATTACCGATTATGTTTTGCGCCTTAACCAATACTTAGGCTACGATTTTAACACCGTTGAGTTTGCCGTGCGTAACGGCATTCCGTATGCAATAGACTTCTGCAACCCCGCACCTGATGCCGAAGTGACCAGCGTGGGCCAGGAAAATTTTGACTGGGTGGTTGAAACCGCAGCAAGCTATGCCATTGAACGCGCCAAAAAGCAAAAAGACGACCGCGATAACCTTACCTGGGGCGAGTACCTAAAAACCTCTGTTGCGGGTAAAGAATTGTACGTGGCAAAAAATATCAGTCTGCAAGCCAATCCTGTAACAGAAGGTCCAATAGATCATACAATAGCTGAAGAAGGCAAGGCGAAAAAGAAAGCGGCACCTAAGAAGGCAGCCGCAGCGAAAGAAGAAAAGTCTAAAAAGGTTGCCGCCGAAAAAGCAGCACCTAAAAAGACGAAGAAGTAACTCACCCCGACTATGCTTCGCTGGTCGACCCTCTCTGCTGCGCAAAGAGGGTGAAAATTAAATTCCCTCTTTCCGCTTGCGGAGAGAGGGTGGTCGAGCGGAGCGACGACCGGGTGAGTCAAAACGAACTGTTACAACCAATAACCCCTAACCAATTATGAACGAGTTCACCTTAGGTGTTGAAGAAGAATTTATGGTGATTGACCCTGTGACCAGGGAACTCACATCGCACGAACAGAAGATTGTTGATAGTGCGCAAAAGATACATGAAGACCAGGTGAAGGCCGAAATGCACCAGGCTGTGGTTGAGGTGGGCACACACATTTGCCGTAACACGCAGGAGGCTCGAGCTGAGGTGACCAAACTACGTGGCACCGTAGCCCAACTGGCTGGCGACCTGGGCCTGCGGATAGGTGCCGCGGGCACGCACCCATTTTCGCACTGGCAACATCAATTGATAACAGACCATCCGCGATATTTTGAGATAGTGGATGAGATGCAGGAAGCTGCACGCTCAAATCTTATCTTTGGGTTACATGTGCATGTGGGCATCCAATCGCGCGATATGGCCATACACATTGCCAACCAGGTGCGGTATTTTTTACCGCACGTATATGCGTTATCAACCAACTCGCCATTTTGGGAGGGTCGGAATACAGGATTCAAATCGTTCCGTACCAAAGTGTTTGATAAATTCCCAAGGACGGGAATACCCGATTACTTCGGCAGCATTGAAGAATACGACCGGTACATCAAATTGCTCGTAAAAACCAACTGTATTGATAATGCTAAAAAGATATGGTGGGATATCCGCGTGCATCCGTTTTTTGAGACCATAGAGTTTCGCATTTGCGATTGCCCTATGTTGGTTGATGAAACTATCGCCTTTACAGCATTGTTCCAGGCGTTGTGCGCCAAGCTTTATAAACTGCGGTCACAGAACATGAAGTTTATCAACTATTCGCGCGCTTTGATCAACGAGAACAAATGGCGCGCGGCCCGTTACGGCATCGATGGGAAAATGATAGACTTCGGCAAGGAAATGGAAGTGAACACCCGATCGCTAGTTTTAGAGCTGCTTGATTTTGTTGACGATCTAGTTGATGAGCTTGGCTCAAGGGATGATCTGGCCTACGTACACAAAATACTGGAGCACGGCACCGGTGCGGATAGGCAACTGGCTGTTTATAACCAAAGTAATAACTTTGTAGATGTGGTTGACTATATCACATCACAAACGTTAAAAGGGATTTGAAGCCTCACCTAAATCCTCTCCATAGGAGAGGACTTTAAAAAAAGATTTTAGAACCCTCTCCTTTGGAGAGGACAGGGTGAGGCCTAATTAGAAAAAGATTATGAATACTAACACACCGGAAATTAAGGTAGCCATATTAGACTTATACGATGGCGTGGCAAATGAGGGGATGCGGGGTTTCCGGGAGATACTGGAGCGCTACAAAATGCAGCACAATTTAAATTTAAGCTACCAGGTTTTTGATGTACGCGGCAAGGCAGAAGTGCCGGGCCTGGGTTTTGATGCTTACATATCAAGCGGTGGTCCGGGTAGTCCGCTGGATAGCGAAGGCAGCGTTTGGGAACGCAGTTATTTTAATCTTATAGATCAACTGGAAGATCATAACCTGGGCAACAGCGCCGATAAAAAGCATGTTTTCTTTGTTTGTCACTCTTTCCAGTTGATGTGCCGCAAGTATGGTTTGGGCGAGATCAATACACGGCGGTCGTCGTCTTTTGGCGTGCTGCCTGTGCATATTGTTGGCAACGGGAATAATGAACACATATTTGATGGATTGAGCAATCCCTTTTACACGGTTGATTCGCGTAGCTGGCAAGTGATAAATCCAGATGAAAAGCGTTTTAAAGATTTAGATATGGAGCTGGTTGCACTTGAAAAGGAGCGCCCGTACGTTGACTTGCCCCGTGCTATGATGGCGATAAGGTTTAGCCCGTACTTTTTTGCAACACAATTTCATCCGGAGGCTGATGCGCACGGAATGAGCATGCTGTTACAGCGCGAAGATAAAAAAGCCGACGTGATAGAAGAGCACGGCGAAGCGAAATACAACGAGATGATAGAGCGCCTGGAAGACCCGGATAAGATAGTACACACACAGCACACCATCATTCCCAATTTTTTGAATAAGGCATTGCTGAAGTATGAGAAGTTGGAACCAAGAGTGTAAGACGGTGCGCCAAAATATCAAATGTCATTGCGAGGAGCGTCAGCGACGTTGCAATCTCATAGCGAGTTTTAACATATATCCTATGAGATTGCCACGCTATCGCTCGCAATGACATAATTTGGCAGTTTGTACGCATTATTTAAAACATCATCACCCATGAACCCATCTGTCAGAACCGTATTTAATCAAAACTTCACTGAAGAAAAATATGCCGATTTTCTGGTCGACCTTAATGCAGGACTGGATAAGCCGGTAGAGTTTCGCGTGGCAGAAACCCCCGTTTTCCTAACAGACGATTTTAGGGATAAACTGGTACAGGCAGGGCAGGAGATAATAGATGTTGTAACCGCACCGGGCTTTAAGGAACTGAGCGAGCGTGCCATACCTGATAAGTGGCGCGTTGCCAACGAGAATGACCATCCTCACTTTATAGCGCTGGATTTTGGGGTTTGTAAAGATGAGGCGGGCAACATCGTTCCTAAGCTGATAGAGATGCAGGGCTTCCCGTCGCTGTATGGTTTTCAGTTGCACCTGGCCGAAACTTATCGCCATACCTTTAACGTGCCTGGTAATCAAACCATTTTTTTTAACCAGCTAAGTAAAAGCAGTTACATAGATCTGCTAAAGGAAACCATCTTAGGCCCGTACCAGCCCGATGAAGTGGTACTGATGGATGTAAACGCGCCCGAACAAAAAACCGCTGTTGATTTCTATCTTACAGAACGATACATTGGTACCCCGATAATTTCACTTGCCGATCTGATACAGGAAGGCGATCAGCTTTTTTACCATAACGCTGATGGTGAAAAGAAACGGATAAGGCGGATCTATAACCGCCTGATATTTGACGAGATAGAAAGTGATCAGAACATATTTGATAAAGTAGTTGATATACGCCAACCCCTTGATGTGGAATGGATAACGCATCCTAACTGGTTTTATCGAATCAGTAAATACACCATTCCATTCCTAAAAGGGAATTATGTGCCGCAAACACAGTTTGTAAATAAGCTGGCAACAATTCCTGATGATTTGCATAATTATGTGCTTAAGCCGCTGTTTAGTTTTGCGGGGCAGGGCGTTATCATTGATGTAATGGATGATGATATAGAAAAACTGCCTGACCCTGAGAACTGGATACTGCAGCAAAAAGTTGATTATGTGCCCGTTGTCGAATCGCCGGATGGTGGCGTTAAGGTGGAGATAAGATTGCTGTATCTTTGGCCCGATGGGCATAATAAACCTACCCTTGCGATAAACCTGGCAAGGTTAAGCAGGGGTAAAATGATTGGCGTACGCTACAATAAGGATTTTGACTGGGTGGGCGGCACGGTGGCTTTTATGCATAAATAGCTTTTTATACTTTTTTGCCGTGCATAACGTATATATTTAATACTTAATTTTGTAGCATGAATATTCAGGTTGTTATCATAGCCATATTATTTATTGTAGCTATTGCTTACGTTGGCCGCATTATTTATAATAGCTTATTCGCAAAAAAAAGCTGTGGCAGTAATTGTAAGTGCGGTGTCGATTTTTCTGGTATAGAGCCGGGCAAACAATCAAAATAATACACACTACATAACCACCTCATCAACTTAAACTTCAAGATCCATTAATGTCCTCAAACAACAGGCAGATATTTCAGGCCGATAACCCCGGAAGGTGGAACCGTTTTAAATGGCTTAGTCGTGTATTACTTATAGTTTTTGTAGTTGGCGTTGTTGCTGCCGTTATTACGGTAACATCAAAAGAATACCCTGCATTGCCGGTTTTGGATCCTACACCAAAACGGATAGCCAAAGAAGACCTTAATGCTTTCAAAAAATCTAAAAGATACCGCGATTTTACAATCGAAAAGGCGGAGATAGAGCAACTGGCACGCGCGCGCCGTCTGCACCAGCTCAAGCACCCAAACAACGCTAGGCGTATTAACGCAGCTTTTTATAAAGCATGGGAATCACAGGCTTACACATCCCTGGTAGAGAGTATGCCTCACCTGGATATGATCATATCTGAGGGTTTTTCTTTTTCGCGCAATGCCGATACGCTCACTACTGCCATTGATACCGGTTTGATCAACGTAAACAAGCGCTTTAAAAAGCAGGTACTTGTTACCTTATCCAACTACGTAAACATTGATAATAAAACCGGCGAATTTGATACCAAGGATGTACAGCGCATCTTTAAAAGCAAAAAGTTGCGTACCGCTTTCATCAACAGTATGGTGGGGGTGTTAAAGCATTACAACTTTAATGGTGTTAACGTTGAGATTGAAGATATTAAAAACCGTAACAGCAAAGAGTATATTGCCTTTCAGAATGATCTTTACCGGATATTTAAAGCCAATGACCTGCTGGTAACACAAAACGTTGCTCCTGATGATGAAGAGTACGACCTTAAGCGCCTGCAGCATGTAAACGATTATTTGTTTGTGATGGCCATAGATGAACACAACGACGGCACCAACTCCGGCGACGTGGCTCACCAGCACTGGGTAGAGGAGATTTTGGATCATGTTTGTTCTCTTATACCGAGCGAAAAAGTGATCTTAACGCTTGCCAGCGGCGGGTACGATTGGCCCGAGGGTAGCGTTGGGCAATCCATAGGTTATCAGCAGGCAATAGGTACTGCACAGCAGAAAAATAAAAAGATAATTTTCGATTCCAACTCGGCCAATTCACACTACACTTATTTAGGTAATGATGGTCTCGACCACACCGTTTACTTTGCCGATGCAGCTACCAACTTCAATGTTATGCGCATGGCTGACGATTGGGCAACGGGTGGCGTGGCCCTTTGGCGCTTAGGTGGTGAAGACCCGCGCTTGTGGACCTTCTTCCGCAAAAACCTTTCGATAGACTCGTTAAAGAAAACCGGCGTCGAGATAAAAAGGCTAACAACCGTAGGTTTAAATAATAACATCAGTTACGCTGGTGATGGCGAGGTGCTGGACCTGATAACTGTACCTAACAAAGGAGAGATCGATATTTCGATGGATCCGAAAAATTTTATCATTACCAGTCAGTACTATAAAACTATACCCACCAAATACGTTATCCGCAAGTATGGTTACAAGCCGGGTAAAATTGTTCTAACTTTTGATGATGGTCCCGATCCTGATTATACGCCACGGATATTAGATATTCTGAAGCGTGAGAAAGTTCCCGGATCTTTCTTCGTGGTGGGGTCAATGGTAGAGAAAAATATACCTCTGCTCAAACGTATTTATGATGAAGGATATGAAATTGGTAATCACACGTTCTTTCACCCTGATATTTCTACCATAAGCCTTGAGCGGGTTAATCTGGAGCTTAACTCCACCCGTAAGTTGATCGAATCGGTAACCGGGCATAGCACCATACTTTTCCGCCCGCCGTTTAATGCCGATGCCGAGCCGCAAACGCTTGCAGAGGTTATCCCGGTGGCCGAGAGCCGCAGACAAAGCTATATTACCATAGGGGAGTCTATCGACCCATGGGATTGGCAGCCTGGCGTTACAGCTGATAGCATCATCGCCCGTACCATTCGCCAGAAAGACAATGGCAGTATGATTCTGTTGCACGATGCGGGTGGTGATACGCGCGAAGAAACGGTGAAGGCTCTCCCGGCCATCATCCATTTCTTTAAAAAGAACGGCTACGAGTTTACCACCATTGCTGATATCCTAAATAAAAAGAAGATCGAACTGATGCCGGTAGCTACCGATGAGCAGAATTTCTGGGGGCATTACTACGATATTGTTGTGGTAGGGTTCTTCCTGGGTAATAAGTTCTTCTTCTACGTGTTCTTGTTTGCGATATTCCTGGCAATGGGTCGTATTATCCTTATAGGTATACTGGCAACAAGGCAGTTTAATGATAACAAGAAGATACAATACACGGCGCATGAATTGCCGCCGATAAGTATTATTGTGCCGGCTTATAATGAGGAAGTAACGGCAACGAAAACCATCGAAAGTTTGCTAAAGACCGAATACCCGGTATTCAACATCATTTTTGTCGATGATGGTTCAAAAGATAGTACCTACAAAGTGGTAAGCGAAGCTTATGCAAATCACCCTAAGGTAACGGTGCTCACCAAGCCTAACGGGGGCAAAGCTTCTGCTTTAAACTTCGGTATAAGCCATGCAACCAACGATTATGTGATCTGTATCGATGCTGACACCCAGCTCAAAAATGATGCTATTTACCACATGATGACCTATTTTACTGACGAGCAGATAGGGGCAGTGGCAGGTACGGTGAAGGTGGGTAACGAAACCAATATGATCACCAAGTGGCAGTCGTTAGAGTATATAACCGCTCAAAACATGGACCGCCGGGCGTTTGACATCATTAATAGTATTACGGTTGTGCCTGGCGCTATTGGTGCTTTCCGCAAGTCGGCTATATTCAGGGCTGGCGGTTTTACTTATGATACGCTTGCGGAGGATTGTGATCTTACCATGCGTATCCTTAAAGAAGGCTACGTAGTGAAAAACTGTGCCGAAGCGATAGCCTACACCGAAGCACCTGAAACATTAAATGCACTGCTTAAACAACGTTTCCGCTGGAGCTTTGGCGTTATCCAGAGTTTCTGGAAAAACCGGGATGCTTTATTCAATAGCAAGTTCAATTACTTTGGTATGGTTGGGATGCCTAACATCCTGATCTTCCAGATCATCTTGCCGCTATTTTCACCACTGGCCGATCTCATCATGATATTAGGTTTATTCGGTAGCCACCCTGAAAAAATGCTGGTATTTTATGTAGCATTCCTGCTGGTCGATTTTATAGTGGGTGCAATCGCTTTCCGTATGGAAAAGGAACCGTACGGTAAATTGGTATATCTGATACCGCAGCGCTTTATATGGAGGCAACTGATGTATTACATCTTATTCAAATCTATCCGCAAAGCTTTAAAAGGGGAGTTGAACACATGGGGTGTATTAAAACGTACCGGTAATGTGAAAGTGAAAAAGGCAGGGCTCGTAGGCGGCGGAGACGAGCCACCGGTTTAATATACATTAACGTTGATAATGGCTTAACGCAAGATTAATAATGCTGAAGTTCTTTTGCGGACAATTTAACTACTCCTCAAATGAACAAAAATTTACTAACTATTCTTGCTGTTGCTGCCCTTAGCTTTAGTGCTTGTAAGAAAGACCGTGTTGCAATTGATCCGGTTACCACGGTAAGCTATCCTGATATGGCAGAGGCATCAGATCCTGCTGTGCTTTTTACTACTGCTGCCGGTGTAAAAGTTTACAACGGTGGTTTTGGTTCTGCTTTGGCTGCTGATCCTAACGACCCAACCGTATTTTACCTAATGACAGACCGTGGCCCAAATGTGGCCGGTACTGCTGCAAACTCTATAATATTAGGCAAAGCTGATTTTACCCCGGCAATTGGAAAATTCCGTTTAAAGGATGGTAAACTCGTTTTAGAGCAAACCATTGCCTTTAAAAATGCTGCCGGCGCCAACCTTAATGGTTTGCCTAACCCAACAGGGCAGGGTGCAACTGGTGAGGTACCTTACGATCTTAACGGTAATGTTTTACAAACCAGTGCCGATGGTATCGACTCTGAAGGCCTTGTGCGTGCCGCAGACGGCTCTTTTTGGGTGAGCGACGAATACGGCCCGCACATTGTCCATTTTGATGCTACAGGCAAAACTATAGAGCGTATTAATCCATTTGGCACCGGCACCGGCGGAAGGAAGATCCCCTTGGTGTTTGCAAAGCGTCGTGCTAACCGCGGTATGGAAGGCCTGGCTATCACACCTGATGGAAAAACACTGGTAGGTTTAATGCAATCGCCAATGTACAACCCATCAAAAGCAGCAATCGGCAACTCTGTTGTGTTGCGTATTCTTACTTATGAAATTGCAACCGGCAAAACCAAACAGTACGCTTACCTAATGGATGATCCATCGCTCACCGGCTGTAGCGAGATCACGGCCGTTAACGCAACCACGTTCCTTACTATCGAGCGCGATGGCTTATATGGTGGTGCTGCAACTAATCCGGCAAAATTTAAAAAGATCTTTAAGATCGATATCAGCAATGCCACGGATATATCAGACCCTGATAACGGAGCCAATGGAAAACTTTACGGTGGTAAAACGGTAGAAGAACTGGGTACCACAGCTGGTCTGCAAGGTGCAGGCATCACCCCAGTTACAAAAACATTGGTTTTAGATCTTTTAAAAGACCTGCCAACTGTTTACCCGCATGATAAGGCCGAAGGTATCACGCTGCTTCCGGGAAACATCCTGGCTATATCAAATGATGACGATTTTGGTGTGGTGGATAATGGCTCAAATACCTTTGCCCAAAAGCTATTGCCGTTAACAGGCAAGGTAGACCATAACAGCATTTATTTTGTAAAAATCAAGCTGTAATAAAAAGGCCTAATTAAATTCTTATAAACGCTATGGCGTATAAAACAAAGGCCCCCGCCAACTGGCAGGAGCCTTTTCATTTTTTGTGCTCCGTAATTTATACAATTACTTAATTGTAAGCTACCAAAAAAGATGGCAGCTGATGTAGATGATTATAGCTGTAAAAGTTCTTATAACCGTATTTTTCAGGGTTCGTGATGATCTCCTTCATGGCTATAAGTTTGTAAACGTAAGAACCGGTTTCGCGGTTAAGGCTCATGCGGAAATAATTATCCTCATTTTGCTTGTTAATGGCGCGTTCCAGTTTAATAGAACCATTGTTGTAAGCTGCTGCAGCAAGCGTCCAGCTGTTAAACTCCTGGTAAAGCTCTTTGATGTACTTACAAGCTGCTATGGTTGATTTGCGCAGGTTAAGGCGTTCATCAACCCGGCGGTTAACCCTTAAGCCATAGGTGCGGGCGGTACCAGGCATAAATTGCCATACCCCACGTGCACCCTTTGGCGACGTACCTCCACGTAAGCCTGATTCAACTAAAGGCACATATTTAAAATCTTCGGGGATACCGTAAGCTCTTAAGATTGGCTCGATAATTGGAAACACTTTATCGGCTTTAGCATGTAACACGTTTGACTGTACAGTTTTATACCTGTGTTTTGCTATCGATTTTTTTAATTTAAAATCTACTTTTTTGTCGTCAAGCGGTAGCGCTTCGTCAGCAAAATTGTAAGCTGCTTCTTCTGCTTCAGCGGGCTTGCTGAAAAGGAGATTTGCAGGTACTAAAACAATGTGTTTTGCTGCCGGCATAACCGGTGTTGTACTGAAAATGTTGAGTGCGGAAATGATAACCATCACTACGATTACGGAGCACGTAATTAAGTGTTTTTTAGTCATTTCTTTTCTATCCATTAATTAAACATTTTGGTAAGATGTGCTGCAAAGGTACGTTATATGAGGCAGACTGTCAAACAGTTAGTAGGTACTTAGTGTTTTGAGAATTTAAAAAAGGGTACAAAATCGGCGTTTAAAGTGGTTTAAACGCCGATTTTTAAACAGGTAAAAAAAAATAAATTAGCGGGTTAAAATCCCGGAAATTTCGTACTTTTGACCCTTCACGCTGCGAAAGCGCAAAACAAAAATATATGGTATTTAAAAGACCAACCGGTAATCGCGACGATAAGCCAAACAGAAATTCAGGCAGCCAACGTGGCGGTGCCGAAAGCACGAAAAGAACGTCTTCTTCCGCTCCCTACGGAAGCCGTGACGCGGATAGTAAACCGTACGGTAACAGAAGGCAAAACACAACAAATCCAAAACCATTTTCCCGCAAGGCAGAGTTCGGCGATAAAGAACCGGGCAAGCGTTTTGATGCGTCATCAGCTGGCGACAGAAAACCATTTGCCGGGAAAGGCAAGCCATATACAGGCCGTCCCGAAGGAGGCGACCGCCCATACAATGCACGCCCTACCGAGGGTGACCGCCCAAAGCGCAATAACTATGGCGAACAGGCAGGCGGTAAAAAAGCATTTGGTAAAGGCAAACCATACGCAGGCAGGGCTGAGAACAGCGACCGCCCTTATGGAACTCGCTCTACCGAAAAAAGTGACCGTCCTTATGGCGCACGTCAGACAGAAGGGACAGATCGTCCTAAAAAATCATTTGGCGAAAGCCGTGGCACTGGTTATACCAACAGCACGGGTAAAAAAGATTTCAAAAGCACAACATCAGGTTACAGAAAACGCGAAGGTAGCGAATTTGAAGGTGGCAACGAAGGTTCTTCAAGAACTATGCGCAGCCGCAAGAATGCACCTGCTGCAACGGCTAAAGACGATGGCCTGATAAGGCTGAACCGTTATATTGCTAATGCCGGCATATGCAGCCGCCGTAAAGCGGATGAGCTGATACAGGCAGGTGTGGTATCTGTAAACGGCGAGGTAGTATCTGAATTGGGTTATAAAGTTGATCCGAATAAAGATCTTGTACGTTACAACGGTGAGCCGCTTAAACGCGAGCGCATGGTTTACGTATTGCTAAACAAGCCAAAAGATTATATCACCACTACTGATGATCCTCAGGAGCGCCGTACGGTTATGCACCTGGTAGAGAAAGCCAGCCGTGAACGTATTTACCCCGTTGGCCGCTTAGACCGCAACACAACAGGTTTGCTGCTAATGACCAATGATGGTGATTTAGCTGATAAGCTATCGCACCCACGCAATAATATTGTTAAATTATACAATGTAGAGTTGAATAAAAGCCTAACCCAGGGCGACCTTAACAAAATAGGTTTTGGTTTAGAACTGGAGGATGGTTTCATTAAACCGGATAGCGTATCTTATGTAACCGGTGGAACTAAGAAAGAAGTAGGTATCCAGATCCATAGCGGTAAAAACCGCATTGTACGCAGGATATTTGAATCATTAGGGTATGAGGTTGTAAAGCTTGACCGTTCGGTTTATGCAAATTTAAATAAGAAGGACCTTCCTCGCGGCCGTTGGAGATATCTTGATGAGAAAGAGATCATCCAGTTAAAACACCTGGTATAATACAATAATAGTGAAGGGCGCCTGATAAGGCGCCTTTTGTATTTAAACTTAACGGTGTGCGGCGGAGTCATACCATCATCAGGCGAAATGTAAAATTTTGTAAAGCTGTTATAAAATCAGGATTTTACTACCTTGCATTCATAAACCAAATTTCTTGATGAAAAAGATTTTATTTTGCGCTTTGGCAATGTTCCCTGGGCTGGTTTTTGCTCAGAAGAAACACATGGGACCAAAATCATACGACCTTGTGGTAGGTACTTACACCAGCGGCACCAGCAAGGGTATATCAGTATACCGTTTTTACCCGGAAAGCGGTAGGTTGGCTTACTTAAACCAAATTGAAGGTGTAAGCAATCCGTCGTACTTAGCGGTATCAAATAACAACAAATTTATTTACGCTGTTAACGAGAACGATCAGGGTGAAGTAAGCGCATTTCATTTCGATGGTAAAACCGGCAAAATGGATTTCATTAACAAGCAATCTACCCTTGGTGGTGCGCCTTGTTATGTGACTGTTGACAAGGGGCAAAAGAACCTTTTGGTTGCAAATTATTCAGGCGGCAACATCGCTGTGCTGCCATTGAATGAGGATGGCTCTATTGCCCCGGCTGCATTGACCATCGCTGGCGATAGCAGGAAACTGGGTCCTAACAAAGAGCGCCAGGAAAAATCGCATGTACACACAGCAGTATTATCACCCGACGAGAAACAGGTTTTATATACAGATTTAGGTGCCGACCAGATCCACATAGCTAAATATAAAGCAGCTAAGAAAGATCAAATTTCACAAGGCACGGTTATTTCAGTTAAGCCGGGCGATGGCCCAAGGCACATAGCTTTTTCTAACGATAAGAAGTTTATGTACCTGATTACGGAGATGGGTAGTTCGGTTGTGGTATTTGACTATAATAGCGGCAAACCTAAGCAACGCCAGGAAATATCTTTATTGCCTGATAACCCTAAAGGACAAACCGGCGCTGCAGACATCCACTTATCGCCAGATGGTAAGTTCTTGTATGCATCAAACCGCGGCGATTATAACGATATATCTTTTTTCTCGGTTAACCCGGAAAATGGCGAGTTAACATTCGTTCAACGTACGCCATCAGGTGGTAAAGGCCCGCGTAATTTTATTATCGATCCATCAGGTAAATACTTGCTGGTAGCACATCAGTATACCAATGACATTGTGGTTTTCAAGATAGACCAGGAAACCGGCAAATTGATACAAGCAGTTAATCGTGTTGAAATTGGTAACCCGGTTTGTTTGAAATTTGCTGCTGTTGAATAAACGTTCAATAACCCCATAAAAAAGAGAAAGCCCGAAGCATTATGCCCCGGGCTTTCTCTTTTATGTTAAATGCAGGATTATTGCTTTGTAAAGGTGTACACTACATAGCCTGTACCGTTACCTACGGCAACAGGTGATAGTAAACTCATGTTTGTGCTGGTGATCTGGCCGATATTAAGGCGGTAACCTTCTGCAACGTTTTTAGCTTTATCGCCTTCAAACAATTTTTTGAATTGGAATTGTGTGCCACCGTTACCATTGAAAACAGACCAAAAAATAGTTTGAGACTGGCCATTGGTAAGCGAGTACATGCCGTTACCGCTGTTGGTTAACTTCCAGGTGCTGCCTATGAAAGCTGCGGGTGGTGCCTGGTCAAATACATTTTGTACTGCATTTGGTAAAAGGCCCTGATAGCTTACATCATTACAAACCCAGGTACCTACAAATTTACCGCGTGATACATTACCAGACGACATGCCCGATTGTGTGTTTTGGGTAGATGAGCAGGCTGAAATAACAAAGGTTAGGGCTAATACTGCAATTGCTGTTTGGAATATCTTTTTCATGGTTGATTTGGTTATTATTTTTTGTTGTGTGTGTTTTTGCTAATAACACAAATCAAGCCAAAAGGTTACTGGTTTTTGCTGTTTTCTATTACTTCTTCGTAATAGCGCTCATACAGCGGCATTATATTACTTAGTTGCAATTGTTTAGCTCGTTCAAGCGCATTTTCCTTAAACTGCTGTAAGCGTTCATCATCTTCCAATATATATATTGCTTTCTCGGCCATTCCCTCAACGTCGCCAACATCTAACAGGAAACCGGTAACACCTTCTATATTTAGCTCAGGAAGGCCGCCGGCATTACTGCTTATAACCGGTACTTTACAGGCCATGGCCTCAAGAGCCGCCAAACCAAAACTTTCTGATACAGACGGCATCAGGAACAGATCGGCAACAGATAAAATCTCTTCAACCGCATCCTGTTTACCCAGGAAACGCACATGCTCGCTTATGCCCAAAGAGCGGCTTAATTTTTCGCAAGATGAACGCTCACCGCCATCGCCAACCATTAACAATTTGGCCGGTATGGTTTTAATAACACGGGCAAACATCTCTATCACATCTTCTGTACGTTTAACCTTGCGGAAGTTAGATGTATGTACCATTATTTTTTCGCCGTTGGGAGCGATCGCTTTTTTAAAGTGATCCTTAGGTTTAAGGCTAAAGCGCTGCATATCAATAAAGTTAGGTATCACACGTATATCTTTCTCTATCTTAAAGTATTTGTAGGTATCGGCTTTTAAATGTTCAGACACGGCTGTTACACCATCAGATTTATTGATGGAAAATGTGACTACGGGCTTTAGCGTGTTATCCTGGCCCACCAAAGTAATATCGGTACCATGCAAGGTGGTTATAACCGGTATGCTAATGCCGTAGGTGGCTAGTATCTGTTTGGCCATAAACGCCGCCGAAGCATGCGGTATAGCGTAATGTACGTGCAGCACATCCAATTTTTCAAAACGTACTACATCAACAAGGCGACTTGCAAGTGCAAGTTCATAAGGCGGATAATCAAATAGCGGATATTGTGCAACCGAAACCTCGTGGTAAAAAAGATTTTCAGAAAAGAAATCTAACCTGGCAGGCTGGTTATAAGTAACGAAATGGATCTGGTGGCCGCGGTCGGCGAGGGCTTTGCCCAATTCAGTTGCAACAACGCCGCTACCACCAAAGGTAGGATAACAAACTATTCCTATTTTCATTGAAATTGAAAGATTTAAGCCCTCGAAACAGGGCTTAGCGGCCATGCTTTAGAGCATGCAAGTTTAACAGCATTTTATTATAAATGTGTTACAGGGGTGTAAAATGATTGTGGCAGAGGCGCCGGGGCCAATTAAATGCTTCAACAGCGTTCGCGTCATCGGCGGAACGAAGCAGACTACTTTATGGAATAGAGATTAAGATAAATTAATTACCTACACCAGCCACCCACTTCAATAATGAAGCATCGATGATGTTATTGATGGCGTTAAGAGCAGCATTGCTTTTAGATTCCTTCTTCAAGTCTTCATGATAGATCATGTGATCAACACCTAAAACTTTAAGGGTAGAATCAGCACGCGGACTTTCTTTTTGCTTATAGCAACAGATCTTAATGTTCTTGTAGAAAATATTTGATTGCAAACGTCGCAGCACGCGCTCCATGTGGTCAGCCATGTGGGCATGGTCAAACAATATTACATGGGGTTTAAGCTCGTGTATGGTTGGGAATATCGTGGTAATAGCCGAAATATGTTTAACGTTATCGTACTCGGCCAGTAACTGGTCGGGGAATATGCTCGGCGCTACCAAAAGAACTTTTTTGGAACGGGTACGTATCATGGTCAACTAATTAAGGGGTTTGTAAAGATAAAACGTATCTTTTACAATGTCAACCATTTATACGCGCAAACGGGCAAAAGGATACTGTTAATGTAAAGGTCGGGCGTCTGCAGTATCAACTGCGCTCCGGCCAGATGGATCTGCATTGCCGCCGTTCATCTTACCGCTATCATTCTTGGTACTGTCGGCAGCCTTTGTGTTGTTAGGGTCGCCGGTGCCTGCTTTTGCAACGGTATCTTTTGTTCCGCCAAGCGTTGAATTACTGCGGTCGCCACAGGCAGTTAATGTTGCAGAAAGTATTAGTACAGCTGCTATATATTTTAAAGCTTTCATGAGGCCGTTTGGTTTGTTAGTTATTATTTAACATGCCCCTAAACCAAATGTTTGCAACAAAAAACGGCGGACCATAAAGCCCGCCGTTTAACTTATATATTGATTTGATTATTTTATCTCGAAAATAGCATTGATCTGGAAGCTCAGTTTGATCTTACGTACATCAATGTCAGACTCAGGCGTAGCATCACCAGCCATATTGGCCTTTGCCATAAACATTACATTACGTGGCTGTGGGAAGTTGCTGTTGTCGCTTTCGGTGATGTTGAGTGCGCTTCCAAGTTTATCGCCCAGGCCGTTAACTAAAAATGCTGCCTTATCGCGTGCAGATAATAAAGCTTGTAGCTTAAGCTTGTTTTTGATCTCGTTTATTTTAGAGTAATCGTAACTATCGATGTTTGTAGATTGTATGCCTTTTGCATCAAGTTTGGCAATTATCTGGTTAAACTTGTTTAGGTCATGAAATTTGATTCCATAGGTTTTGCTCGCCAGAAAGTCCGGGTTCTTTTTCTTTTCGGTTGTATAGTTCCATGATGACAGGCTGTTAACGGTAAAATCTTCTTTAGGGATACCTGCCTGCGCAACGGCTTTTTCCAGTTGCTGCTCTAATTGTGTAATGGTTACTTTGGTTTTGCCATTCATGTATTCTTTAAGCGAAATACTAACGTTGATAATATCTGGTGTAACCTCCTGCTCGGCAGTGCCGGTAACTTCAATTTTGCGGCGTAGGTCAGCGCTTTGTGCAAAGGCGCCAAGGCTGGTTAATGCGAATACGGCTAATAAAACAAATTTTTTCATAGTACTTAGTGTTTGTTATGTAGATATTATTACGGCAATAAAGTTTAATATGAAACAGAAAAAAATAATATATATGGCCTTAAACTGATGAGTGAGGATTGTGTTTGATGCCCACTCTAAATTGCGAAGCGTTCATGAACATCCATAATGATCACTCGTGAATAATCTTTCCGGATAGCCGAGACTTTCAACATCTTTTTACCCACCCCAACATCGCTACGCTTGTTGGCCCTCTCTTCGCTGCGCGAAAAGAGGGTTAGTTGCTTAGAAAAATCACCCCCTCTTTGCGAAGCAGAGAAGGGGCAGGAGGAGAGTCCCAAATAAAAATTGTAAATTTGATCTCTCACTATGTACCTGCAACACCTCTCTTTTATCAACTTTAAAAATTACGCCGAAGCAGAGTTATCACTCGCCGAAGGGGTAAATGCTTTTGTTGGTAATAACGGGGCTGGCAAAACCAATTTGCTTGATGCGGTGCATTACCTTTCGCTTTGCAAGAGCTACTTTAACCCTATAGATAGTCAGCAGATAAAACAGGGCGCTGATTTCTTTATGATCAACGGGACGTTCCAGAAGAACGGTGGAAAAGAAGTGGTTGCCTGTGGTGTTAAGCGAAATCAAAAAAAACAATTTAAGCGAAATAAAAAGGATTACCAGCGACTTGCTGATCACATCGGCCTGCTGCCTTTGGTAATGATTTCTCCATACGATATAAGCATCATTATAGAGGGTAGTGAAGAACGCCGTAAGTTTATAGACAATGTGATTTCGCAAACAGACAGCAAGTATCTGGATGAGCTGATTGCTTATAACAAGGTTTTAGCTAACCGCAACAGTCTCTTAAAGCAAATAGCAGATAAAGGCCGCTATGACCCGGAACTGCTAAGTATTTATGATGAGCAACTGGTATCATCAGGCACGCGCATATTTGAGAAACGCCGTGTGTTTATGGATGCCTTCACGGAAATATTTAACCGCCATTACCAGTTTCTAAGTCAGGATGCTGAGCGTGTTGAGCTGGCTTATGAGTCGCCCTTGTTGCAGGATAACTTTGCCACTCTGCTAAAAAAAAATATGGAGCGCGACAGGATATTGGAGCGTACGTCCCTGGGTATCCATCGCGACGATCTGCAGTTTAACATTCATGGTATGTCCATGAAAAGGTTTGGCTCTCAGGGGCAGCAGAAATCGTTTTTAATAGCCCTTAAACTTGCCCAGTATACATTTTTAACGCAAACAAAAGGCTTTAAGCCGCTACTGCTATTAGATGATATTTTTGATAAGCTTGATGATAACCGCGTTACCAAACTGATGCAAATGGTATCAAACAATAACTTTGGGCAGGTTTTTATAACCGATACCAGTATGGAACGGGTGCAAGCTATTTTTGAAAAAATAAATGTTGAGGTGAAATTATTTAAGGTAACGGAGGGTAATATAGATGCGTAAGGCTAACGATAAATCTATTAAGGATGCCATTGAGCAAATGCTTAATGTTTATAAGATAAAGCGCCGTTTTGATGAAACCCATGTAGTAGCTGCCTGGCCTGATATTGTGGGCAAAAGCGTTGCTAACCGTACTAAAGAATTGTTTATAAGAGATAGAAAGCTATTTCTTCGTATCGAATCATCAGTTATCAAAAATGAACTGGTAATGATGCGCCAGCAGATCATTCAGAAAATAAACGAAGAAGCTAAAAGTACTTTGGTTGATGATATAATCTTTTTGTAAAAGATTATCTGCTGCGTGAGTAGCGTAAACGATGGCTTACTTTACGGAAGCTATCATCCATTATCTGCGAGAAAGCCAAGAGGAAAATACCGGGGAAAATAAAGGCAAACTGCGCTTCTGGGTGGTTACGAAAAATATCCATTGAAGCAACTACGATACTTACGATAATGATGGAGTAAATAACATATTTGAATACTAACTTCATGGTAATTGGCTTTCGTAAAACGCAGACTGTCTTTGCGTTGTAAAGATAAAAAATCAACTTTAACAAAACAAATTAAAATATGTTAAAAGGGGTTGCAACGCATTTGGTTACAACCCTTTGTTTTGTAAAGTGCCTTTAACGCTTAGAAACGCTCAAATGCAGAGAAAAAGAAGTTGCCTTCGATCTCGGCATTTTCATCAGAATCTGATCCGTGGATGGCGTTTGCATCAATTGATTTTGCAAAGCGGTTACGGATAGTACCTTCTTCTGCCTTGCTTGGGTCGGTAGCACCGATAAGTTTACGAAAATCTTCAATAGCGTTATCTTTTTCAAGTATAGCTGCTACAATTGGGCCTGATGACATAAAGGCAACAAGATCATTAAAGAAACCACGCTCTTTGTGCACCGCGTAAAATTCGCCGGCTTTTTCCGCAGGCAGTGCAGTATACTTAAGGGCTACAATTTTAAAGCCTGCTTTAGTGATCTGATCAAGTATTGCACCAATGTGGCCGTTTGCTACCGCATCGGGCTTTATCATTGTAAATGTTCTGTTAGTTGCCATGTAAATCTACGTTGTATTTGAGGGCGCAAAATTAGCGTTTTATAACTGAAACCTAAAGCTTTTGCTTTAAATATAGTGCGCGTATTTGATTAATTTATTTAGCTTTGCCTTTCTTTAAAAATTGATGTTGGATTTAGCCTCGCTTACAGATTTCTTATCCCAGCCCCGCAAAGTAGTGATCACCACCCATCATAAACCTGATGGCGATGCTATGGGCTCATCATTAGGGATGTACAATTATCTGATACAGCAAGGCCACCATGCAAAGGTGATAACCCCAACAGATTACCCCGATTTCCTTACCTGGATGCCGGGTAACGAAGAAGTCATCATCTTTACAGAAAACCAGGAACTATCAGCTCAATTGGTAGCAGAGGCTGAAATTATTTTTTGCCTTGACTTTAATTCATTAAACCGAATTAACGAACTGGGCGAACTGGTTAGGGCGAGCAATGCCTACAAGGTAATGATAGACCATCACCTGGAGCCTGAAGATTTTGATGATTACCGCCATTGGGACATCAAAGCTTGCGCTGCTGCGCAACTGGTTTACACATTTATTGCAGATCAGTTAAATAATAAGGCACTCATCAATAAAGACGTAGCTACTTGTTTGTACACCGGCATCATGACGGATTCCGGATCATTCAGGTTACCAAATACCACATCGGAAGTACACCGCATAGCTGCAGAACTGATAGACGCCGGCGCAAATAACTCCCGCATCCATGAGCTGGTTTATAACAGCGCATCTGAAAATCGTCTGCGCTTTTTGGGCTATTGCCTGGCTAATTGTTTAGAGATATTGCCTGAATATAATACCGCAATAATTGCTGTAAGCAAACAAGATATTCAGCGTTTTGACGTTAATACCGGCGATACCGAAGGTATTGTTAACTACGCATTGTCAATAGCGAGCATACGTTTAGCAGCTTTCATTGTAGACAGATCTGAGAAAGTTAAATTATCCCTGCGCTCAAAAGATGAGTTCCCGGCTAACGAGATCTGTAAAAAATACTTTGCCGGCGGTGGTCACCGCAATGCGGCTGGCGGGCAGTCTGACGAATCTTTGGAAGCAACCGTAGAGAAATTTAAATCTATTTTACCCTCTTATAAAAAACTATTAATACAGTAACATTAAAAACAGAAATGAGAAAGAACTTAATGATAATGGCAGTTGCCGCCCTGGCATTTGCAGGTTGCAAAAGCGGTTTTAAACAAGCCGACGGCGGTTTGCTTTACAGCTTCCGTACAGATAAAACCGGTGCTACCATTAAAGAAGGCGATTTTGTAAGTGCAGACCTGATTTTGAAAAACGAAGCAGATTCTGTTATGGGCAGTACTTATGATATGGGCCGCCCTGCACCGCTTATCTACCAAAAACCACAACGTAAAGGTGATATCACTTCTATATTCCCGTTATTGAGCGAAGGCGATAGCGTAACCATTAAAGTGAACATTGATTCAATGTTTACAAAAGGCCAGCCAAAACCTCCGGGTCTTAAAGGTAAATACCTTATTTATGAAGTCAAAGTTCAAAAAGTAATTGCCAAAGGCGGTGCAAGTGATCCTGTGTTCCAAAAACATATCAGCGATTACTTCCAGGCGCAAAAAGAAGCAATGTTAAAAAAAGAGCCTGCGGCTATGAACAAGTATGTTGCTGATAAAAACCTTAAAGTAACTAAAACAGCATCTGGTATTATGTACCAGATTACCAAACCGGGTAGCGGCCCAAACATCCAGGTTGGTGATACAGCAGTTTTAAACTATACCGGCAGATTGTTGAATGGTAAAGTATTTGACAGCAGCTTACCTGAGGAAACTAAAAAGATAAAAGGTTATGATCCTCGCCGTAAACCGGAGCCAATTAAAGTTAAGGTTGGCGCAGGTAATGTTATCAAAGGTTGGGACGAAGGCTTGTTGTTGCTAAATAAAGGTGCAAAAGCAACTTTTGTTATCCCATCAGAGCTTGGCTATGGCGAGCAAGGCATCGGCAATGGCGTTATACCAGCATACGCTCCGCTTACATTTGATGTGGAGATCCTTAATATTATCAAAACCGATCCTAACGCACCAAAGGCTACGCAGCCAATGATGATGCCGCAGGGAAGATAGTTAGTTATTTAATTTACAGCCTCCCGGCAAACCGGGGGGCTTTTTTATTTAAAAATGAAGAAGATAGTTTATCTGCTGGCTTTAACAGCTTTAACGTTTAATGCGTCAGCACAATTTAAAAAAGCTGATAACGGCGTTCAGTACCAGATCATTTCGCAAACGCCAGGTCGTAAGCTGGCCCCTAATGATGTTATTACATTTAACGTTGTGCAAAAGAACGATAAGGATTCTGTTCTTTTCAGCACGTACAAACAGGGACAACCGGTAAAAACTCAGATCAGGGCAACCAATAATCCGGCAGACCTGATGAATATTTTTACGCTGATGAGCGTGAACGATAGTGCATGTGTAAAAGTGCCGGTAGACTCCATATTTAAAGGGCACGAAGAACAAATGCCGCCTAACTTTAAAAAAGGTAGTGATGTGGTTTTTAATCTTAAAATATTAAAAGCTCAAACCCTTGAAGAGGCAATGGCGGAGCGTAATGCTGCCATGGCAAAAATTAAGGCTGAAGGTGAAAAGCGCAAAGTAGAAGAAGCCGGTTTATTAGCTAAATATATAGCGGACAATAAATTGTCGCCTAAGACAACGGCATCTGGATTAAAATATATTGTAAGAGAGGCTGGTGCAAAACCAAAGCCGCTTAACGGCGATACCGTATTTGTTAATTATACAGGTCGCACTATTGATGGTAAGGTTTTCGACAGCAGTATTGAGGCTGACGCAAAAGCGGCAGGTTTGCAGCAGCCGGGCCGTACTTACGAGCCAATCAGTTTTGCATTGGGCTCACACCGCGTTATACCTGGTTGGGATGAGGGCCTGGCACTGCTTAATGAAGGTTCTAAGGCAACGTTCTTGATCCCGTCTAACCTGGGTTATGGCGACCGTGCCATGGGCGATGACATTAAGCCATACTCAACATTGATCTTTGATCTCGAGCTGGTGAAAGTAGTAAGGGTTAAACATGCCCCTGCAACCAAAACGCCTGTTAAAAAGAAAAGCGGTGTGAGAAAGCGCACTACAATCAAGAAGAAAAGTTAAAATGACATATCAAAAGCCTTCAGTAATGGAGGCTTTTTTATTTTTGTAATATGGTATTAACAGATACACACACCCATTTATATTACGAGACGGATGCGACCAAACGCAATGAACTCATGCTGCGCTGCAAGCAAAATAACATCGACAGGTTGTTTTTGCCAAATGTGGACGCGGCATCAGTTCCGCTTATGTTTGATCTGCTGCAGGCTTACCCGGATAATTGTTACCCCATGCTGGGTTTACATCCGTGCTCTGTCAAAGAGAATTGGGAAGAAGAACTTGCCGTTATACACCCTGCTATTCATCAGCATAAAATATATGCAATAGGAGAAATAGGAATAGACTTGTACTGGGACAAAACTTTTCTTGCCGAGCAGATCCAGGCTTTTAAGCTGCAGATAAAGTGGGCTAAAACCCTAAGCTTGCCAATAGTGATACACTGCCGTGATGCTTTTGATGAAGTTTGCCAGGTTTTGCTTGAAGAGCGCGATGAAAAACTGCGCGGTATATTCCATTGCTTTAGCGGAAACCTGGAGCAAGCGCAAAAAATAATTGGTCTGGGTTTTTATCTGGGTATTGGCGGCGTGGTTACTTACAAGAATGCCGGACTGGACAAAGTGGTAGAACAGATAGATCTGAAACACATTGTTTTAGAAACCGATTCGCCTTATTTAACACCGGTACCGTACCGCGGTAAACCTAACGAAAGTTCATACCTGATATATGTTGCCCAAAAAGTTGCCGACCTGCATAAAACCTTCGTTGAAGAGGTGGCTGAAATTACCACAGCCAATTCAAAGGCCGTTTTTGGCATATAATAACTATATTTACCGCCGTTAACCCCGAAATAATCCTAAATGAGCCAGATCCTGATCATCTATACCGGAGGGACAATCGGTATGATGAGCGACCCTGTTACAAAAGCACTGGTGCCCATTAACTTTGAACAGATAATGGACAATGTGCCCGAGCTTGAAAAGCTTAATTGTAAAATCAAAGTCCACTCGTTTGAGCAAATCATCGATTCATCAAACATGAATCCTCAGATTTGGGGCGAATTGGCAGCACTCATCGAAGCTAATTATGAAGAGGTTGATGGCTTTGTGATCCTGCATGGCTCTGACACCATGGCCTACACGGCATCGGCTTTGAGCTTCATGCTTCAAAATTTAAATAAGCCGGTTATTTTCACCGGGTCGCAGTTGCCTATCAGCGCGGTGCGCACCGATGCTAAGGAAAACCTGATGACGGCTATTGAGATAGCCAAAGCAAAAAAGAACGACCGCTCGCGTGTGCCGGAGGTTTGTATCTATTTCGATTATAAACTTTTCCGCGGCAACCGTGCCTTTAAATATAACTCATCAAAGTTCGAGGCATTCCGCTCGCCAAACTATCCTATTCTGGCAGAATCTGGTGTACACTTGCGTTTCAGTGTAAATGATATTCGCCAGCCGGGCGAAGGCCCGCTTAAGATCCATAACCACATGGTTAGCGATGTTGCTGTGCTTAAACTTTACCCCGGAATTGGTCCGAAGGTAGTTGAAGCCGTTGTGAATGCCGATGTACGTGGCATCGTAATGGAGACCTTTGGCGCCGGTAATACCACAACCGACCAGTGGTTTGTTGACCTGCTGAAGAACGCCATCGACTCGGGCAAAGTGATATTGGATATCTCGCAGTGTAAAGTAGGTTCGGTTGAGCTTGGCCGCTACGAGACCAGCAAACAGCTTAAAGATATTGGCGTAGCCAGCGGTTACGACATGACCTTTGAAGCTGCTGTTACCAAAATGATGTACTTACTGGGCGAAGTCATCGACCCGGTAGAAGTAAGGCGCTGCCTTGAAAAAGATCTTAGGGGAGAGCTTACGGAGTCATAAGACCGCTTTTTCGTTTCATTGCGGCGGGCAGTGTTCACGTTCACGGCATGAACACTCGTGAACACCGTGAACGCTGACAGGATTTTGTCAGTATAATTTGCGATTACTTTCAAAACATCCTCTTGGTCACAACTTCCATAAACCCGTCCCTGAATTTATCACTTACAGGTATTTGCTTGCTGCTAATATAAATGTGGTTGTCTTGTACCTTGCTGAGTAAACTCGTGTTAACGATGTAAGAATTGTGCACCCGGACGAAAGGCGGCTGTAATTGCGCTTCTATTTCTTTTAATCTGCGGTACACTAACAACTCTTCTTTGTTGGTTACCAAACGAACATATTCTTTCTCTCCTTCAAAGTAGAGCACTTCGTCAAGTGATATCCGGCTTAAAACCTTGCCAGATTTGATGAAAAAATAATTGTTGTTAATTTGATCGGGTAATTCGGCAGGTGGGGTGTTCGTTGTAAAGGCAGCTTCTATTTTTTGTGTTGCCGCTAAAAAGCGTTTAAGCGTAATAGGTTTAAGCAGGTAATCAATGGTTTTAAACGAATAGCTATCGGCAGCATGTTCGGCATATGCTGTTGTGAAAACTATTTTAATTGAAGCAGGTAATAATGCGGCTAACTCCATGCCCGTTAGGTGGGGCATATTAATGTCCAGAAATACAAAATCGACCTGCTTCTCTTTTAAAAAGGCTAATGCCTCTAAGGCATCATAACACTTGCCCATCAGTTGCCAGTGGGTAGTTTGAGCTATCAAAACTTCCAGCAGGTATACCGCGTTGGGTTCATCGTCAATAATTAAACACTTTAAACTCATGCCAGCGGGATATTTAGCTTTGCCCTAAATTCTTTACCTAAGTTAGAGGTAGTCAGTTCAAAATTGTTACCGTACAAAAGTGACAGCCGCTTATGCAAGTTACTTAGCCCAAATCCCGAGGAGTTTTTCGCAGAATGTTGTGCGGGGATGTTGTTGGCTACAGTATATAACAGCCTTTCGTCCTGATAAATTAATGTGATAATGCATTTATTATTAGCGCTGCTTTTATCAATACCGTGCTTAAATACGTTCTCAATAAATGTCATCAGCAACATAGGAGGTACACTAACATCAGGGAAATTCTCTTTAATGATCTCAATCTCTACGCCGTAGCGTATCCTTATTTTTTCTAACGCGATGTAGTTCTCAATAAAACCGATCTCTGTTGAAAGGCTTACCTTATCTTTACGACTCTCATCAACAAAATATCGCATGATCTCCGATAGCTTTTCTATCAACCCCGCCGTACGGGGCGACTCCAGGTAAGCCTCGTAGTAAATATTATTAAGCGTATTGAATAAAAAATGGGGCTGTACCTGTGACTTTAGCAGGTTGAGCTCTGCCTGCTTTTTTTGAGCGATGATCGCGTCTGATTGCTGTTTTAGCACAAAATAAGCTATGGCTATCCTGAAAATAAAGCTAAGCAAAAACACCATAACGCCGCCCAGTACAAAGGTGAGGATAGCTTTGTTGCTCATTGGCTCGGGGTGTTTGGCAAACAGCGTGTTGTAAATATGCATAGTTACAAACGCCCGGATAAACCCCATACCCGCCAGGAAAATTATCACCGCGGCTATGTAAAGCACGATTTTCCCCTTCTGATACAACCGGGGGAAAAACAGCAGGATGTTGCCGTACACAATGGCCGCGTAGAAAGCACTGTTAAGCAACGCATAAACTGCTGCCTGCAGCATACCATCCATAGCTGTTAGCGACAAGAAAAGTACCAGGTATACAAATCCCCATATCATCCATTGCAGTTGCGATAATGTAGGCTTTGGCTTAAATAACATCCTTAAAAATATGAAGCTTTATTTGGCAGACGGTGCTATTTAAACAGAGCACCTTCTTTTTTAAACTATAGACCATTTTTCTTCAATAATGTTACCGCAATGCCACTTATTGAAAGTTGCTGCCCATCTGTTAGAAATACCGGGCGAGAGGTTGATTTGAATATTTTGATTGCACGCTAAGCCGCAGTTTTGTGCCATAATAAAAACCTATCATAACAAATGAAAGCAACAACCATTACACTATTAGGCCTGGCGGCAATTCTGCTATTTTCGGCTAAGTCACAGATGGCACACGCACAGGTAGATACCATTCGTGTTAATGATCACCGTTTAAATACTGCTGCATTGAAACCCGGCTTGCGGCAGTACCTCGTTTATTTCCAAAATACAAAAATCCCCAAGATGTTAAGATTTTGGTTTTGGCTCCGCGATACTAAAATAGGCCAGCGAAACGGCGAAAAAGTTTTTGCTACCACACAGCATTGGTATGGCAGTGATACCATCAGCTACCGTAGCGGTTACTCAATAAATCGCGCATCTGATTTTGCACCGGTCTACCACTCTGAAGTCATTAACGGAAAAATGGGTGCTTACAACTGGTTTGCTGATAAAGTTACAGGTGCTGATAGTATTGCCACCAATACCAAAAAGGATTTTAAACTTGAATTTGATAAGCCCTGTTTTAATTGGAATTTGGACATAGAAACATTTGAGATGCTGCCACTTGAGGCAGGTAAAACCTTTGCCATTAACTTTTACGATGCAGGTTTTGGCAAACCAACATTTGTTAATTACAAGGTAACCGGCAGCGAGGTATTGTTAACCTACAACGGACAAAAGATAGATTGTTGGAAACTCTTTAACGAAAGTGATAACGCAGGCAGGCACTTTACGCAAACATTTTGGATAAGTAAAAAAGCCCACGAGTTTTTGAAGGAGGAAGACAGCTTCCCTGGTGGCTATCGTTACAAGGTAAAAATGCCGGCCGCCGCTGCAGATATTTCATCAAGATTTCAAAAGCCGTAAACCGGAGATCAATCTAATCCTTCGCACCATTCATCAATAGTTTTCATTCCGGCTTGCCGTGGGAATACTTTGGTTAAAAGTACACGGTGGGTTTCCTCATCGGCATCAAAACAACCGTCGGCAAGTATGGTAAGTTGAAGATCTTTATCTGCAGCTTCTCTCGTGGTGGATAATACTACACCACTGGTTGATACTCCCGCCAGCACCAAATGCTTTACGTTTAAACCGCGCAATACTACATCAAGGTCGCTGCCGGTGAAAGCGCTAAAGCGTTTTTTGTAAACGATTATGTCGCCCGTCTGGGGCGCAACGTCCGGATGAATATTTGCAAAATCAGGATTATCAAACCGTGAGCGCGCAGCGTCAAAAAATTGGTTGTTGCTGCTTACTTCGGGCGTACCGGGCCTAAATGATAATGCCACATAAATAACAGGTATCTGATGAGCGCGCGCTGCATTTGCCGCTTTGTTTACGCGGTCAAGCAATTCAGCCAACTTGTCGTTGGGCATACCGGCTAATATTGCAGGTTGCAGGTCCATCAATAATAAAGCTGTATTTGCTGTTGCCATGGTTATATTAATATTATTAACATAACGCTAAAAGCGTACTGCTGTTGGATGTGCGGCAGAAAATCATGCTATTGTTACGATAATTGTGCAACAAACCTTGGTGAAGGTCTGTTAAATGTCAAAAACTAAACTATGTGTAACTTTGCACAAAATAAGATGTTACCATTACCTAAAACAAAGCTGCTTTGAGTAAAAATCTTACATACTTGCTCTCAAAAAAAATATTAGGTGTTATCAGCACTGTAATGATGGTTTTGATTACCAACATTACTTATGGGCAAATAACACCAGCAGATACGATTAAGGCCGATTCATTACAGAAGATTGCTAAGATCAAAAAGAACAATAATACTGCCGGGCAATATGATGTGGGCGATCTGTTTAAACACCTTTTCCATCCCCATAGAAAACCCGACTCCGTTAAGAAGAAAGCATCGGGTATTACCATTATCCCTAACATCGCATCAAACCCCAGCATTGGTACGCAAATAGGTATAAAGGCAGTAGCGGGCAGGGTATTGGGAAATAACCCAAATACGCTGATGTCTGTAGCGGCTACCTCGGCATCCATCACTACTAAAAACATCATCTATTTTTATCTTACACATAACATTTATACGCCGGGTAACAAGTGGAATTTTCAGGGTAGTTTAGTTGCTGCCAAGACTGTTACGCCTGATTTCGGCCTTGGCATAGGGCGTGGCGCAAATGATGGTAACCCCGAAGATCTTATCCTTACCAACCCGGGCAGAAAGCCCTATGTGCTTAACGCGCAGTATTACAGTTTTCGCGAGAAGGTTTATAAACAGATAGATAAAGGCTTGTTTGTTGGGGCAGGTGTTTCGTTTGATGTGCGCCGGAAGATCTATGATAAGAACAACGCGGATTCCGTATTAACGCCTTACCGCATCTACAACCAGCGCAACGGTTTTGAGAACGATCATTATGCCTCAAATGGATTTTTAGCCAATATACAATACACTACCCGCGACAACCAGAACCGTGCATATACCGGTATTTATGCCGATGCAGGGGTAAGGGTAAATCAAACCTGGATGGGTAGTACAAAAAATGCTGTTCAATTTAATACCGATTTTAGAAAGTATTTCAGCCTGTCTGAAACCAATCCCGAACATGTGCTGGCTTTCTGGAACTGGACATCATTTGTAGTGGGTGGCGCACTCCCTTACCTCGAATTATCCGGTACCGGCAGGGACGCCAACTTCCGCAGCGGCAGGGGCTATACTGTTACTTACTTTAAGGGGACGCAATATTTCTACTCAGAGATGGAATATCGTTTCCCGATAACGAGAAACAAATTCCTGAGCGGTGTTACATTCTTTAATATCCAGAGCGCTAATGATGATCTGGGGACAAAACTATTTGATGTTTGGCAGCCCGGCGGCGGTGCGGGTTTACGCGTGCTATTTAATAAAGCCACCCGTACCAACCTTTGTATAGATTATGCCTGGGGTAAATACGGTGCCCGCGGTTTGTTTCTTGGTTTAAACGAGGCTTTCTAAATACTGATATGATCAAAGCTTACCTACTTACTACCGGTGACGACGGTCACTCGCACGTGCAAACCGGCCATTTAACCGATGCTGTATTTTACGATGCCAAAAGCATCAGCTTTAAAGAAACTGCACCTCATTCGTTTTTAGACTGGCACACCGCCCCAACCAACCAATATGTAATATGCTTAACAGGTACGCTCGATTTTGAAACGCATACTGGTGAAAAGTTTACGCTTCATCCCGGCGAGGTACTCATTGCTAAGGATACCACAGGTACCGGCCATGTTTGGCATATGCAGGGGCAGGATCCATGGCGACGGGTTTATGTACCCTTTGATGAAACAGAAGGGTTTAATTTTAAAGCAGACGAATAAAAATTTAGCAGTATTTATTAAATATCAGCACAGCGGCCTTAGAGCCGTTTTTTTATTACCAGTACTTTGTTGATGTTATTTAGATTAATTAAAAATAACTATTGACAATGATGTCTTTTTGGTGTTTCTTTGCCGCTGTTTAGAATCATTCAAAATAAGGCATGAAGAAATTTTTATCCCTCCTGATTACCATAATTACTATTTCGGGCGCTTTCGCTCAATCACAGCACGGCAGCGTGAGCGGTGTTGTTACCGCAACAGATGGCAGCCCCGTTGCTTACGTATCCGTAGCTTTAAAAGGCACATCATACGGCGCATCAACTACAGATAAAGGCCATTTTCGTATAGGCCGCATTAATCCCGGTACTTACACCGTTGTAGTTAGTGCTGTTAACATGGCATCGCAAGAGAAAGATGTTACTATAATAGCCGGCCAAAATGCAACGGTAAATTTTATGCTCGACCTAAATACTTCACAATTGAAAGAAGTAATGGTTAACGCACGTACCAACAGCGTTAAAATGGATAACCCATCACAATCTTTACGTCTGCAGGAGCCATTGCTTCAGGTACCGCAAAACATACAGGTGGTATCGGCACAGTCATTAAAAGAGCAGCAGATCATCAGCATGAGCGATGGTATTGTGCGCAATGTAAGTGGTGCGTTCAGGTTAGAGCACTGGGGCGATCTTTATGCCAACATAAACATGCGTGGTTCGCAGGTACAGGCATTCAGGAACGGTTTCAATATCGTTACTTCTTTCTGGGGACCCTTAACTGAAGATATGAGTTTTGTTGACCATATAGAATTTGTTAAAGGCCCGGCGGGTTTTATGCTCTCAAGCGGCGATCCGAGTGGTTTGTACAACGTGGTAACTAAAAAGCCAACCGGCCAAACCAAAGGCGAGTTTAGCTACACAACCGGCAGCTACAACCTTAACCGGGCAACACTTGACCTGGATGGCAAACTGAGTAAAGACGGTAAACTGTTGTACCGCCTAAACTTGTCAGGCCAAAACAAAGGCTCGTTCCGTGCTAACGAGTTTAATAACCGTTATGTGATTGCGCCGGTAGTGTCATACCAGGTTGATGATAAGACCAAACTTACGGCCGAGTATGTTTACCAGCGTGCAAATATGTCAAATGTTGGTTCTTACTATGTATTCAGTCCTAACGGTTACGCGCAATACCCACAAAGTTTTACCGCTTTACCGTCTGGTTTGCCGCCAACCAATATCAATGATCATAGCGTAACGCTGAACATGCAAACCCAGTTAAGCGACAACTGGAAACTTACCGCACAGGCGGCTTATTATAACTACGGGCAAAATGGTTCATCTATGTGGGCTGATAGTGTTGGCCGCGATGGCAGGTACATCCGCAGCATTGGTATCTGGGATGCAAAAAGCACCATGTCTTTAGGTCAGGTTTTCCTGAATGGTAAAGTTAATACCGGCTCAGTTGTACATAAGATATTAGGTGGCGTTGACCTGGGGAACAAGGTTTACAATGCCGATTATAACCAATCGCACCCGCTTGATACCAAGGATCAAATGTTTGATCCGCTGAACCCTAACCTGGGCGTGCCGCCAAATGGTTACCCGGTGTTTGACAGAAGCACCAACCTGGAAGCGCGTGCCGCTGCAGGCTTTGGCTATATCGCAAGTACTTACAGCAGCCTGTATGTGCAGGATGAGTTAGGCTTTTTTGAGAATAAATTACGCTTAACTTTAGCAGGCCGTTACACCTACATCAAAATCTCTAACTACGGCGGTCCCGAGCCAACTGCCAAGCACTTCACGCCGCGTTTAGGTTTAAGCGTGTCAGTAGACGAGCGTACCGCTTTATACGGATTGTATGACCAAGCCTTTACGCCTCAAGTTGGCAGGTTAGCTGTTGGCAGCGTTAAACCGCTTACCGGTAATAATATCGAATTTGGTATTAAAAGAGACTGGGCCGATGGCAAATGGAATACTACCTTAGCAGTGTACAGGATATTGAAGAACAACGAGCTTACCGCCGATCCAAATGCTGATCCTAACGCAGGCTTAAGCGTTGTTTTAGGCCAGAAACGCGCGCAAGGTATTGAGTTTGATTTACGTGGCGAGATTGCGCCTGGTTTTGATGTAACCGCTAACTATGCTTACACAGATTCAAAAGTTACACGGTCTGTAGTAACGGGTGTTACCGTTCCATCTTTCGCTAAGCATACTGCAAATGCCTGGTTAACTTACAAACTACAAGGTGGGGCTTTAAGAGGTACGGGTATTGCTGGCGGGTTTACCTTCCTGGGCGACCGTTCAACAGATGCGCCAGCACCGCTTAAAATGGACAACTATTTTAAACTGGATGGCGGTTTATTTTGGGAAGGGAACAAGATGCGCATCTCGGCAAACGCGTTTAATATTCTGAATAAATATTTATACAGCGGTTCTTATTATGCCTTCTTGCAATCGTATTATTACCAGGCAGAAGCGCCGCGTAACTACCGTTTATCTATCAATTACAAATTTTAAGCGTCCCTGCTATTTACCTATAAATAGAAAAGACCGGCTTTCTCAAAAAAAGCCAGTCTTTTTTTGTTTAACAATTTGGGTAATATTTTGTTAATATTGGCTTAACACAAAACTATAGTGAAGAAAATTTTATTCACCTTATTGATATTAAGCTCTTTAAGCGTGCAAGCGCAGGTCAAAGATACTACCAAGATCGATTCATCAAGCTTGTTGGCCTTACCAGACACCGTGCGAAAATTACGCAGTTCGCTACCTGCTTACATCCCACCGGCGGTTTTTATCACTTATGGGGTATTATCTTTCCCGGTAAAGGCTATCCGTAACCTTGATCATAGCATCTATAACGATCTTATCCAGGACGTGCCAAATTTCAATTATCACATAGAGAATTATTTTCAATACGCGCCGATAGTGATGGTTTATGGTTTAAACTTAGCAGGCATACATGGTAAGAATACTTTTATTGACCGTACAATACTCATTGGTATGTCTGAAGGGATAATGGCCCTGACTACCTTCAGCATAAAAAAGATCTCGCATCGCTTACGCCCGGATGGTTCTAACTATTATTCCTTCCCGTCAGGCCATACCGGTAATGCTTTTGCCGCTGCCGAGTTTATGGCGCAGGAGTACAGCGAAAAATCGATATGGTACGGTATTGCGGGTTATTCGTTCGCAACAGCCACAGCCATCTTGCGCGTTTACAACCGCGACCACTGGTTCAGCGATATTATTGCCGGTGCCGGCTTTGGTATTATTTCAACCAAGTTAGCTTATCTCATCTACCCGCTTTTCCGCAATAAGTTGTTTCATGATAAACACTCTGATAAAACAAGCATCATTATGCCATCGTACTCCAACGGTATAGCAGGTTTCTCGTTTGTTAAACAGCTCTAATAAGTGTAACAATCATTATACGCCGCTTAAGCTGTAAAACACAAGATTTTGCTTTATTTTGTTCTGTTTAAACTAACTGACTAAACAATGAACAAATATTTACTTACGGCTGCTGCAGTTGTTTTTGGCTTAAGTGCGGCTGCACAGCAGGGCGGGGCGCTTACTGCTAAAGATTATGAGCATGCGGAGAGCTTTCTGGCTTATAACACTATGCCGCTTGTTTACAGGGCCAATGTAATGCCTAACTGGCTGCACAACGGTAAATTCTGGTACCGCGTTACTACACCTAACGGCGCTGAGTTTTACCTCGTTGATCCTGCGAAGAAAACTCGCAGTAAAGCCTTTGACGAAACAAAGCTGGCGACGGCGTTATCTTCTGCCGCTGGCACAACTTATAGTGCGGATAAACTGCCGTTCATGAGTATTGGCTACACTGCCGATGATAAATACGTAACTTTTAATGCCGACGGAAAGGGATGGAAATACGACCCGCAAGCTAACCAGGTAACGGCCGATAATTCCACAACAGAAGCCGTGAAGCCTGCACGCTTAACCGGCAGGGCGGCCCGTGGTGGTGGTAATGAGGTTTTATCTCCGGATGGTAAAAAGGCTGTATTTATCAAAGATTATAATCTGTGGGTGCGTGATGTAGCTAATAATTCCACTACACAACTAACTACCGATGGCGTTAAAGATTTTGGCTACGCTACCGATAATGCAGGCTGGACGCACAGCGATCGCCCGATAGTTTCATGGTCGCCGGATTCTAAAAAGGTAGCAACCTTTCAGCAGGATCAACGCAAATCAAGCGATATGTATTTGGTAACGACCAACGTGGGTAAGCCAACCTTAAAAGCCTGGAAATATCCGTTGCCGGGTGATAAGGACATCACCATGATACAACGCGTTATAGTTGATGTAGAGAATCCTAAAGTTGTACGCTTCAATATTGAGCCAGATCCTCACCGCGCTACCTTAAGCGATGATATTGCCAGCAGCGGCAGCTTGGATGATGCTGATTGGAAAGCAGACGGAACCGAGTTTGCTTTTGTTTCCACATCACGGGATCACAAGAATGAAAAGTTCCGCATTGCCAATGCACAAACGGGCGTTGTGCGCGATGTATTCGAGGAAACTGTAAAAACACAATACGAATCTGGCTGGGGTGCTATCAACTGGCGGTATTTACCGGCATCAAAGGAGATCATCTGGTTCTCTGAGCGAGATAACTGGGGGCACCTTTACTTATATGATGCTACCACCGGTAAGTTAAAGAACCAGATAACCAAAGGCAACTGGGTAGTAACCAAGCTGCTTAAAGTTGATGAAAAAAATCGAGCGCTTTATTTTATGGCAGACGGCCGCGAACCGGGTAATCCTTATTTTGCACATCTGTACAAAATAGGGTTTAATGGCAAAGGCTTAACGCTACTTACGCCGGAGGCCGGTAATCACGTGATAAGCTTTTCTCCCGATGAGCAATACTTTGTGGATACTTACTCACAGCCCGATGTACCACAGGTAAGCGTTGTGCGCGATCTGAACGGTAAATTGATCAGCAATTTAGAGAAAGCAGATATCTCACAACTTGTTGCAACCGGCTGGAAAGCGCCTATCCCCATAAAAGTAAAAGCGCATGACGGCACTACTGATATTTACGGCTTGGTTTTTACGCCAACCAAAATGGATGCAGGTAAAAAATATCCTGTGATAGATTACATCTACCCTGGTCCGCAGGGGGGCAGTATTGGCAACTGGTCTTTCGGGCCATCGCGTAATGATAACCAGGCACTTGCCGAACTGGGTTTTATTGTAGTGGCAATCGAGGGTACCAGTAATCCGCTGCGTTCAAAAAGTTTCCATGATATGAGCTATGGCAACATGGCCGAAAATACACTGCCGGACCAGATCACAGCTATCAGGCAGTTATCTGCAAAGTACCCAATAGATACTACTAAAGTTGGCATATGGGGCCACTCGGGTGGTGGTTTTGCTACAGCAACGGCTATGTTCCGTTACCCTGATTTCTTTAAGGTAGGCATATCAGAATCAGGCAACCATGACAACCGCAACTACGAGGATGATTGGGGCGAACGCTACGACGGTTTGGTTGAAAACTCCGACTATGACGCTCAAGCAAACCAAAATTGGGCTAAGAACCTTAAAGGTAAACTAATGCTGGTACATGGTATGATGGATGACAACGTACCACCCTACAATACTCTGTTAGTGGCAGAAGCACTGGAGAAAGCCAACAAAAGTTTCGACCTTGTGATTTTCCCTAACAGTGCACATGGCTACGGGGCTTACTCGCCCTACATGATGCGCCGCCGCTGGGATTACTTTGTAGAGAACCTGTTAGGCCTTAAACCGCCTTACGATTACCAGATGGGTAAACGAACAGTAGGGCGATAAATAGTTCTCAGGCCTTGCAAATTTTTGCAAGGCCTGAGAACTATATCTGCAAGGATTTTATGTTAGTTGTTTAAAAATTTGATGACTCGTTAGCAGCAGAAGCTACTTCATGATCTTGTTCTACAGTGCCGCCTGATACACCTATGGCTCCAATGATTTTACCGTCGCTATTTTTTAATACAACGCCACCGGGAAAGCTTATTAATCCACCGTTAGAGTGTTCGATGTTATAAAGCGGGCCGCCCGGTTGCGATAATTTACCTATCTCGCCGGAGTTCATGTCAAAGTAACGTGCCGTTTTAGCTTTCTTGATGGCGATATCAATCGATCCAAGCCATGCGTTATCCATACGGTGAAATGAAACCAGGTTGGCCCCTTCATCAACAATGGCGATGTTCATAGCTACACCAATTTCTGTAGCTTTAATTTTTGCTGTATTCGAAAGTTTCTCTGCTTGCGCTAATGTGATACTCATAATTCTTGGTTTGAAAGTTTAACAGGCGTTGCGTAAGGTTGTTTTGTCCTATCTAATTGTTTTAAGTATATACGCACCTTTAACAACGGTATCAAACAAATTACCCCGAATGAGCAATCTATCAGTCGCCAGAAAAAAGGGATATGCCTGATGCTGCCGGCAATAAAAGCCAGCGGAAAAATGGCTATACTGGCAATTATGCCAAATTGAATTATCCAGATGTTCTTCACCGGATCACGCAGCGGACCGATAAAAAGTACCGCCAACAGCAGGTGAGCAAATGCCAGCCAATCAGTTCCATAAGATAAATACGGATATGCAGCGTTTGTAGCTTTAACTGCATTGTAAACGGTATTTAGCCAGTGTTGCGCATGGGCAGACATAAAGCCCGAGTTGGTGCTAAGCCAGGCCAGTTCTGTTTCGATAGGGAAGGCCGTGATGCCGCTTAAGGCCAGGCCAATAATGATCATCCATATCAATAGCTTAATACGTTTTTGTAATTGTTTCCGGTTGGTTGGCATGATAGATCAGGTTAAGATTTGATGCTCAGCAGATCATGGATGGCATGGGCAGCTTCGGGGTATTGGAATTGGTAGCCGCTATCTAAAAGTAGTTTCGGGTAAACCCATCTGCTTTTAAGCACCAGTTCCGTTTCGGTACCTATAAGGGCAGCGCCGATCTCCAAGAGCCATTTGGGAGAAGGCAATCCAACCGGGATGCCGTAAGTATCGCGAATAATGCGCATCACGTCGGTATTGGGCAGGGCGTTTGGTGATGTTACGTTAACAACACCGTTGATTTCCGGGTGATCGTAAGTCCACTCCGTAATGGCGGCTACGTCCTGTTCGTGTACCCAGGTTACGTATTGGCGGCCATCGCCTTGCTTACCGCCGAGGCCAAATTTAACAAGGTTGCAAAGCGCCGGGAAAGCACCGCCATTTCGGCTCAACACAATACCTATGCGCAACGCAACTTTGCGCGTTTTGGGCGTTTGTTGCTCAAAGAAAGTTTGCTCCCACTGCTTGCAAACGTCTATTGAAAAGCCATAACCGATCTCCCCGGTTTCTTCATTCTGCGGACGGTCTTCTGCATGGCGGTAAATGGTTGCAGAGGCCGCGTTGAGCCAAAGCGCAGGTGGATTTTCTGATCTGGCTATAACTTCACCCAGCAAACGGGTAGGTACCAACCTTGAACTTAGTATCTCTGCTTTATTCTTATCGGTGTAGCGGCAGTTTACGTTTTTACCACACAGGTTAATGAGTATATCTGACCCGTCCAGTTCCTTTATCCAATCTCCGGCCGTTTTAGCATCCCAAACAACGGTACGGATGTTACCTTGAGGGGCTTTAGGCTTGCGGCTCAGTATCACTATCTCATTTGCCTTATCGCTGTAATATTCGGCCAGTTTAGTGCCAAGGCTGCCGGCACCTCCTGCTAATATGATCTTGTTGAATTTCATGATGATAAGTTTAAATATACAAAATAGCACCCAGCACTGCCGCACGGTAAATTGCCCAGGTAATGGTTAACCACCAGCCAATGCCCATAATTTTGCTTCGGCGGATGTGTTCAAGGAACATAAGGCCTGCTACCAGCAGAAAGTAAAGGGTATAGAATACCGGATGCATGCCAATAGCAGTGCTAAGTAGCACCACAGGCAACAGCAACAGACTACCACCGAAAGAGATGGTCATCATGTTACCTAAATATTCCCAGCGTTTTTTATTGAACAACAGGCTGATGAAAATACCCTGGAACAAGATCTGGCCGCCGCAAATCAGGTATTCGCGGTAGGCGCTGCCAATTGGTACCATCCCTTGCAATAAGGTTGCGTAGTTGGTAAGTATTGCAGCTGTAATAAACCAGGTGAAAAGCAGGTAAGCTATGCGGTAGCGGAGTTTAAAAGTAGGCTGGTAAATATAATTCTCGGTATTTGCAGGGATAATTACCCTGCGGTTGTAAGATATAAAAGCATATACCTTACTCATTAGCCAAACAAAGGGTGTAAAATTAAATAGCCCTTTAACTACCGGCCAGCTATTACCCAATACTTTGAATAAACTTTTTACACCATAAGTAACCTCGCCGGTTTGCCGATTAACCAGCGCGATCTCATCTGCTGCGCGCTGACGGTTAACCAGCGGACAAGCATCTGGTGACAATTCCTGGTAGGGTGCCCTGCCGGCAGCATCAAGCATCCCAGTTTTTACAAATGCTTTAGTGTAGATTTTGCACATAGGGCATTCAGCATCGTAAAGTATAGTGTAATTGCCAAGTGTTTTCATGATGGATAGGTTTATAGATATTATTATTTATATGTTTCGTATTTTCAGTAAATATTGAAATATGGGAAGCGAAAAAAATGTCCTATTTGAACATTTTAAAAATCGATCCCCAAAACCAGCTTTCGTCTGCTTTAAGCATGGTATCAAGCATACGGTCGACGTTTTTAGACATTTTGTTGATGTCTGTCATAGATTTATTGAATGTTTTAAAGTCAGGGTCGTTCTTATCGCCTTTTACCTGTACCAGTTCTTCCAGGGTTTTTAAAACCGGCTCCAATTCGCGCTTGCGGCGCTCTTTTGCAACCTGGCGGGCAATGTTCCAAATGTCTTTATCTGCGTAAAAGTACTCCTTGCGTTCCCCAGGCTTCAATTGCTTTTCTACCAGGCCCCAGCTCATCAGATCACGAAGGGTCATGTTGGCATTACCGCGAGATATGCTAAGTTCCTCCATCACCTGTTCGGTAGTTAAAGCATCTGGTGTCACCAGCAGCAGTGCATGTACCTGGGCCATGGTGCGGTTAATGCCCCACTCAGAGCCTAACTTGCCCCATGTTTCTATAAATTTTTGCTTTGCTTCCGGTAATTGCATGTACAAATGTAAACACTTTTTTAAACTTTCAAAACCTTTTGAAAGTTTATTTTAAATCTTACTCACCCCGTCCCGATAGCAATCGGGATACGCTGGTCGACCCTCTGTACTTCGTAAAGAGGGTAGGAAATTTCATTTTTGCTTTTTACCCTCTTTTCGCGCAGCGAAGAGAGGGTGGTCGAGCGCACGCGATGACCGGGTGAGTTAACTATGCTTGCTCGTCCAGCTTTTGCAAAAAATTCTCTGCGTTATAGATGTGCTTTTTTTGTTTTTCTGCATCCATTTTATCGAAGGATCTTACCAGCATACCCAGCCTTGGGTTTTGGGTAAAAAAGTTGCGGTGTTTATGCATAAAGCGCCAGAACAGGCCGTCCCAGGTTTCCTGCCAGTCACCTTTGGGCCAGTTACCCATCTTCATGAGGTAGTTGCTGCCGCTGATGTAAGGTTTGGTCATCATCAATCCGCCGTCGGCAAATTGGGTCATCCCATAAGTGTTAGGCACCATTACCCAGTCATAAGCATCTATGTACATTTCCATAAACCAGCGGTACACATCATCCGGGTCAAACTCACATAACAGCATAAAGTTCCCCATGATCATTAAGCGCTCAATGTGGTGGCTATACCCGGTGTGCAGCACGCGCTTTATCACAGTATCAACAGGTAAAATTCCGGTTTCGCCCGTCCAAAACGTCTTTGGAATACGGCGTTTGAAACCCCAGTAATTTTTAGTGCGCTGTTTTACACCTTCGCGCTCATAAATAAGGTGAATAAATTCGCGCCAGCCCATAACCTGTCTTATAAAACCCTCAAGCGAATTTAGCGGTATGTCATTGTCGGCTGCATAATCTAGGGTTTTATCTATCACCTCCTGCGGGTCAAGCAAGCCGGTATTAATGAGAGGCGACAGAATAGAGTGATATAAAAAAGTTTCGCCGATGACCATCGCATCCTCGTAAACCCCGAATTTTTGAAAGCGGTTTTTCAAAAAATCCTTAAGCCAAAGTTGCGCTTGCTGATGGGTTACCGGATAAAAGTCACCGATGTTTCCAAAAGGCGAGTTGGTATCGCCGTAATTATCGGGGTAATGTTTTTCTACCCATGTTATGGCGTCTTTTACATATTGATTCTCCTCAGGAGGGTTCAACATAGGGACTACCTCGTTTTTTGGGAATTTTTGCCGGTTCTCGGTATCATAAGTCCATTTGCCACCAAGGGGCTTGTCTTTGCCCTCTAACAATATGTTACGCTGTTTACGTTGGGCGGTATAAAAATCAGTTTGGAAATAGGTTTTACGGCCATCAAAATAATCGGCCACTACTTCGGCGCTGTTCAGGAAGTTCGGGCTATCGTATTTCTTTATGCCGACGTCTTGTTTTTCGCAGGCTGATACAATGCGTTTCTCCAACCAATCATCTGCAACATGGGCGTAATGGATGTTATCAGCGCCTTGTTTAACCAAATGGGGGATGAGTTTACGGATATCGCAAAGCTTATCCGTTGCCTCAATGTAAGTTACATTAATGCCCTGCTCTTTTAGATGATCGGTATAGTATTGCATCGATGCCCGGTGCAGCACCAGCTTTTTCTTGTGAAAATTATATTGATTGAAGAACAGACTTTCCTCGATCAGATAAACAGGACGACCTGCAGCAACTGCCGGGTGTTTCTTAAATAATTGATGAGGAAAAATAAGGGTAACTGCCGATGGATGCATGCATGAGCAACATGGCGAAAGCTGAAATGGTTTGGTTAACTCTTAATCTTGCATTGCTTAAAATTCGGATAATCTATCTAATTAGCAAGTCATAGCCTATCATATAATCCTCAACGTTTAATCATTGAGAAATCAAATTAATAGCATTGGTTAAAATTCTAACAATCAGCCGCAAAAGAGACGAAAACTTAGAGCTATAGGGAATGCTTTTTGTAAAATTGTGTCCCCTACTAATTTAACCGATTCTAAATGAAACTAATTAAAAAAGTACCTTATACAGGGACTACTTTTAAAAAGTACATTATTTGTACTTTGTTTTTTTTGCTTGCAGTTGTGCTTGATGTTAATGCTCAACAGGGTTGCCTTTTTAACGGTGCGGTTTACACCACTTATAACAGGTACATATTTATTTTTGTTGATCTTTCGTACTATTCCAATCCAATTTCCGCCAGTTGTCCTGTCCCTTCTACACCAGCCAACACGTATTTGTACACCTTTAATCCATCTGGTTCTTGCTCAGCAGGGTCAGGACCTTCCTTTTTTCCCAATGTAGGGACTTTAGTAAGTTATCAGATGAGGCAATGTCCTTTAGACGATTTTTTGCCTTTACTGTTTTCAGGAATCGCTTTTATAGGGATTTGGAAAATGAGGTATCGTTATCCTATGTATCAAAAAAGCAAATCAAGCATCTAATCTAGACTTGTATTATAACTGCCTTAATTTATCGGATCGGCCTTTGCGGGCTTGGTAGGATCATAAACCGCTACGCAGACCCTCGAATCAGCAGCACCATAGTACAGGAACCATTTCTTTTTAAAATAAGCCATCCCTTCCAGAAAGACCGTACCTGCCGGGTATTGTCCGCTTTTTTCAAATGAGGCCATTGGGCGCATAAACGGCACATCCAATCGTGTGATAAATTTTAGCGGGTCATTCTTATCAAATAAGCCTTGCCCGGCACAGTAGCTGTTCAGTGTAAAACGCTTATCGCCGTCATCTCCTGCTTTGTTTTTGCCGTTGTAAAGCAGCACAATTCCTTTATCAGTCATGATAGCAGGGGGGCCGCATTCGGTCAATTCGCTATCAAAATAGCCTTTACGGGGCGAGAACAGTTCAGTTAAATTACCATCAGGGTTAACAACCGGTGTCCAGTCTACCAGGTTGGTTGATGTTGCAGCAAAAACGTGTAATTCGCCCCAGTACATCCAGTATTTGCCTTTTACTTTCGCTACAACTTGCTTACCATTAACAATTTTGGTAAGAATGGAAGCTGATTTATGCGGGATGTTTAAGAACTTTCCCTTGTAAGCATCTTCAAATATAGGCCCATGCTTGGTCCAGTGTTTAAGATCTTTTGATGTAGCTACACCAAGGCGCGGCACATCACGGTTCCATTGGGTATAGAAAACCACGTAGGTGCCATTAGCCGTAACAGCAACGCGGGGATCTTCGCAACCGCCCGGCCATTCGTATTTTTTCTGGCTATCGTTATCGGGGTAGAACACCGGCGTTTTATCACGCTTAAAATGTAAACCATCTTTACTGATCGCGTAACCTAACCTTGAGGTGCGGTAACCTATACCAACACCCGATTTATCTTCAGAGCGGTAAAGCACCACCACATTGCCCCTGTAAACCGCAGCACCAGGATTAAAGGTGTCGTTAGATTCCCAGCCCACATATTTTTTAAGTACGGGATCCAGGAAGCGCGTTGTGCTATCGGGCGAGATGATAGGGTTTAGTGTAGTTTCGCGCTCAAAACCTCCTAATGCCCATGCGGGTAACCGGTTCACTTCCTGCGCTAATGCGCTGCCTGTTAAAAGACATAACAGGACTAAGCTTTTAATGAAGATGTTTCTCATATTGGTTTATTGGCGATAAACAAATATATACATCTCTATCTATCAATGTAAAAAAGCCGCTAAAAGCGGCTAAGTAATTCTCAAGCGATACGGAAAAACTATTCCGGGCTTACGGAGCCGGTCTTAACTTCACCACTTTTTTTGTAGTTGGTAACAATAACCCCCTTTGGTGTTATATGGCTTTCAACCAGTTCAAATTCTTTAGGCATGGCATCGTTACCAAAAAGCTTTTTGCCATTACCCAGGATGATGGGGTAGATGTTTAGCCAAAACTCGTCGATCAGATCGTTTTTCAATAGCAGTTTAACCAATTCGCTGCTGCCCCATATTTTAAGGTCGCGACCTTCGGAGTTTTTAAGTTGCCTGATATCATCAACTGTTTTCAGAAAATGCGAATTTTCCCAGGCAGATTCGGTAAGCGTGTTAGAGAAGGCATATTTATTCACCTCCATAATGCCCGGCCAATACTGCGCGTTCTTTGGCCAATATCCTGCAAAAATGTCGAAGGTTTTGCGGCCCAGCAGCAGATCGGCAGGTTCTAATTGTTTCTGCATTGCTTTTCCCAATTCCTCATCGCCATATGGAGCTGTCCAGCCGCCAAATTTAAAATCGTTTGAAGTATCTTCTTCGGGGCCGCCCGGGCCTTGTATTACGCCATCTAATGTGATAAACGATAATAAGATTATTTTTCTCATGTGATCGATCTCCTTGTTTTAGTTGTTTTGATAAGTCAAATCTCGGGATAAATATATAAGCCGGCGAGGTGTGAAAATGACGAATGATAGGGCTGTTTGCGACTTTTAGATTTTAACAATATATACAAGCTGATCGGAGTAATAAAATTTATTTTTTAGTTGTTAAAACGATTTAGCAAATTTTATTTAATATTGTTTAGGATTTAATTAGTTAACTAAAATGTTTAAACAGTACACGTGTTTACGCCTTAAAAAAGGATTCACTAAAAGCTTATTATTGATATCATTATTTGGCAGCAGTATTACAATGCAAAGCTGTTCAAAAAAGATTTTGCCGAACGTTCCGCAAAATGCCAAATTATTTAAGGCCGGTGATAGGGTGGCTTTTGTTGGTAACAGCATTACGCATGGCGGGCGCTACCATCAGTATATCTGGTTATATTACATGACGCGATTTCCCAACCTGCGTTTTACCATCATGAATGGTGGTGTAGGAGGCGATATTGTGGCCAATATCAACAATCGTTTCGATGAAGACATCCTTACCAAGCAGCCAAATAAAATAGACCTTACCTTTGGAATGAATGACTCCGGTTTTTTTCAATACATGACCGGCGACTCTGCTAAGATATCAGACCAGCTATTTGCAAAATGTGATAGTGCTTTTAAACTTTTGCAAGCAAAGCTAATTCAGCATAAAGAGATCAAAACTACGTTGATGAGCGGTTCTCCTTACGATTTTACTACTAAGGTGATAAACGGTAACGGTTGGCGCGAGAAACCTGCCACCTTTGAACGTATTGTGCAATTGCAACGCGCCACAGCGGCTAAGAACAACTGGCCGTATATTGATATTTATCACCCAATAGACAGGCTGAACAAGCAATATCAGCAAACGGATCCAAATTTCACCCTTAGCGGAAGTAACGACAGGGTACACCCTGAATCTTACGGCCATTTAATTTGGGCTTACCTTTTCCTTTGCAACCAAGGTTTAAAAGGAATGGAAGTAGCAGATTTTACTGTTGATGCAGCAAACGCTAAAACTGTGGCATCGGTAAACTGCAGCATCAGTAATGTTAAGGGTAATGCACAAGCTATAAGTTTTGATTATTTGGCAAATTCGCTTCCTTTCCCGGTTGATGAGGAGAAACATAACGGCGATCATCACCCCGCATCATATGCACTCAATTACGTGCCGTTTACAAATGACTTAAACAAAGAAGTGCTTAAAGTACAAAGCCTTAGTGGTAATTATGAATTAAAAATAGATGATAAAGCGATGGGGCATTTCAGCGCTGCTGACCTGGCAAAAGGTGTAAACATGGCGCTGATCACTAATACACCGCAATATCAGCAAGCACTGCAAATATTAAAGCTTAACGAAGAACGCGGCTCGGTTGAGCGCGAAACACGCGATTACGCCGTGCAAGTATATAATTTCGCAAGGGCTAACGGTATCAAAAACGATAACGACCCTGCATCATGGGCAAAAATGCGCGATTTAAAGAAAACTAATGGTTGGATAAACAATGACCTTTATGAACGCGGCAGTAATCCAGCTACCCAAAAAGCTTGGCAGGATAAAATGAATAACCTCATCAACCAGATATATGCAAGCAATAAACCGGTAAAACATAAGATTGAGTTATTAAAAATTACCGAAAACCAATAACGCAACAATTTGATTTAGGAGCCTGCCGACGCGATGTTTGCAGGCTTTTTTCGTGTTGGTGGGCGTGGCAAATTTGAATTACCTTACTTTTGCAGAAAAATTGAAGGTGCACAACATGGCCGGGAAGGTAATTTATTTTGATGAGAGCGAGATTGAGGGGATAGACCTGCCCGCGCGTTTTACCTTTCCTTTTTTTTATGAGCCACACCCGCTGGCGTTGATAGCATCAGAAAAGCTTAAAAATTATCTCCAGGGCCAAACCGATCTCGACCATAATTTTGGTCTCGACCGAGATGCCGAAGGCACAGCTATCGGTAAAATGTTCGGCGTTTTGATAGTACAAGATAAGGAAGGTAAGTTGGGCTACTTAGCCGGATTCTCGGGCAAACTGGCCAATTCTAATGATCACTCTTATTTTGTGCCGCCAGTGTTTGATATGCTTACCGAGGATGGCTTTTTCTTAAAAGGCCAATACATCCTTAATGATATTAATCGCGAGGTTAAAGAGATTGAAGCCAATCCGGACTATATCGCTTTACAGCAGCAGCTCAAAAATTTAATCGCGCAAACGGAGAGAGAATTGGCTGATTTTAAGGGTCAGCTAAAAGCAAATAAGCTCGACCGTAAAAAGCAAAGAGAGTTTCAAAAGCAAACACTCGATCCAGAAGCCTATGCAACGTTTGAGGCCCTGATGATAAAAGGCAGCCTGCACGATAAACATCAGCTAAATTTGCTGGGCGCCAGGCACGAGGAACAATTAGATAAGCTTAGGAGCCGGATAGCAATCTTTAGCGATAGAGTAGAAACCTTGAAGAAGCAGCGCAGGGAAATGTCGGCTGGTTTGCAGCAGCAGCTTTTTGAGCAGTATGTTTTCGTGAACCAGCAAGGGCAAACCAAAAGTTTGCATGATATTTTCAGCGAAACGGTTTTAGGCGTGCCATCTGCCGCAGGCGAATGCGCTACGCCCAAGCTATTGCAATATGCTTTTCTGCAGGGTTACACACCCCTTGCAATGGCAGAGTTTTGGTGGGGAACCTCACCAAAATCGGAGATAAGGGTGCACGGGCAGTTTTATCCCGCATGCACCGGTAAATGCAAACCCATCCTTAAACATATGCTGGAAGGTATTGAGCTGGATGATGACCCGTTGCTCATTAATCCCGGTGAAAACAAACCGCTGGATATTGTTTATGAGGACGATCACTTTGTAGTAGTAAACAAGCCGCACGGGTTATTATCCGTACCCGGTATCAATATCACCGATTCGGTTTACACAAGGCTAAAACAGCGTTTTGAGACAATTGACCCGATGATCATCCACCGGCTGGATATGGCTACATCGGGGTTATTGGTAGTTGCCAAAACAAAAGAAGCGCATAAGCATATACAGCAGCAATTTCTTAAACGCACAGTAACCAAATGTTACACCGCATTACTTAATGGCATAATTAGCGATGCCGAAGGAGAGATCAGTCTGCCGCTAAGGGGCGATCCGGAGAACCGGCCCTGCCAACTGGTATGTTTTGAACATGGGAAAAAAGCGGTAACAAAGTGGAAAGTAGTTGACAGACAAAACGGCAAAACCAAGGTACATTTTTGGCCGCTTACGGGCCGTACACACCAGCTTCGAATGCATGCCGCCCATGAGGGAGGCTTAAATGCCCCAATTTTGGGCGATGACCTTTACGGCATATCCGCAGATCGTTTGCATCTGCACGCCGCTTATCTGGCGTTCACTCACCCTGTTTCCGGAGAAGAAATGATTTTTGAGATGGCCGAGGATTTCTAAAAATCAAAAGAGCAACCCTATAAGTCGCTCTTTTGATTTTATTATATTTCTCAAATCTATTATCGCCAGCCTAAGCCAGGGGCAACATGTTCCAGTATGGATGACAGCACATGTACATTATAATCAACCCCTAAAGTATTAGGAATTGTTAAAAGTACTGTGTCTGCTTCTTGTATGGCCTCGTCCTTTGCCAATTCTTCGATCAGCCTGTCAGGCTCGGCTGCATAGCTGCGGCCAAATACAGCAAGGGTATCACTTTCAATGTAGCCGAATTTATCCGTGCTTTTGTTATCGCGGCCAAAGTATAGCCTGTCCTGGTCGTTCATTAAAGCAAAGATCGATCGGCTTACCGACACGCGCGGTTCGCGTTGATGGCCGGCATTTTTCCATGCTTCTTTAAAAAGGCGGATCTGCTCGGCCTGTTGTATATGGAAAGGCTTACCGCTCTCGTCAAACTTTAAGGTAGAGCTTTGCAGGTTCATGCCATTTTCTGCAGCCCAAACCGCGGTAGCATTTGTTGCTGCGCCCCACCAAATACGCTCGCGTAAGCCGGGTGCATAGGGTTCTAAACGTAACAAGCCCGGCGGGTTAGGAAACATGGGATTGGGGTTAGGTGTCGCGAAACCTGCACCATTTAATTTACTTAAAAATTGCAGCACCTTTTCGCGGCCCATATCTGCATCTGTTTGGCCTTCTGCGGGCTCATAGCCAAAGTATCGCCAGCCATCTATAACCTGCTCCGGCGACCCTCTGCTTACGCCCAATTGCAAGCGCCCACCAGATATTAAGTCGGCAGCGCCTGCATCTTCAACCATGTATAAAGGGTTTTCATAACGCATATCGATCACACCAGTCCCGATCTCTATCTTACTGGTTTTAGCGCCAATGGCGGATAGCAATGGAAATGGTGATGCCAATTGTGCAGCAAAGTGGTGGACACGAAAATATGCTCCATCAAGGCCGATCTCCTCAGCAGCTACTGCAAGGTCTATCGACTGCAGCAGTGTATCGGCTGCGGTGCGGGTTTGATAAGCCGGGTGATTGGCCCAATGCCCAAATGATAAAAATCCTATCTTTTTCATATTAAATCTCCGAAATCAGATCATTAAAGTAAAGATAACGATAGTACATTTAAAATAAATGTTTAAACATATAAAATTGCTTTTGGATGTCTTTTTTGAGATAGATGCTATTCTGTTTTTCTGTTACTCATGAAGTTGATTGCCTTGGATTATTGATAGCAATACATCATATGCAGATCTCTTTTCTATCCGGGCAATGAGCCAGGCTACGAAACCTGTAGTGAACAGATCACTTTTCTGCTCGTTTTGCAATAGTTGCATAACATCTTTTTTGTAAGCCGCCTCTGAAACAACATCCGGGTTTGTGAGGTACTTTTCAACCAGCTTAATAAAAATGATCACCCGCTCTTCTGATGTTTGCAGCAAGTATTTTTTGTACCGGCGTTTAAAGCTTTGCAATCTTGAGGTTGCCGGATCTATCTCATCAAACTGCGCCCATATTAGTATCTCCATCAGGTTTTTCCTGATGGTCCACAACATCCCCATTTTCTTTTCGTAGCGGGCATCTGTATGGTTAAAATGGCTCAATTGTTTTACACAACGCTTGTTGCCGCATAGGGCCCAAAACATAGTTAGGCATAAACGATGATCCTCGATATCTTCTTGTTTAAAGGTTTGCCTGTTCTTCCTGAGCGATTGTTCCAGCGTGAAAATAGCGTCTTCTGCAAAACCGGTGTAGAATAGATTTAAAGCGTGCAATAGTTGATAGCGCAGGTAGAAAACCCAATAGAACCGCGTATCTGTAAGCATCAGGCACATCATGTCCTCTAAATAGGATGCGCTTGTTTTAAACACTTGTGTTCTTAAATGATAATTAGCTAATAAATATAATATGGAAAGATAGTAGAATAGGTAAGGCTTTTGGTTGGCTTTCTGGCTTATAAAGTTTTCTGCCGCTGCTATAAATTTTGTTATAAGTCCGTAATTATGGTTTATAGCAGCGTATTCGTTAGCTATAAGTAATATCTGGTAAACTGATCTGTAAGTTTGCAGGTCTTTCGTAGAGATCTGATAGTTTTTGATACTCGTGACCATCAACTCAGTAAGATCTACTACCTTGCCTTTAAGATGTATCTCCTGTAATTCCGTCCGCAGGTAAGCATAAGCCATGTTAAGCTTCGCTTCCCGCTGCATGTTTGTTTGATTAAGGTTAAAACGCTCAATAAGGTCTTCAAACCTTTCGGCACCATGCAAGTGCGCATATTGTATTTTCAGCGAAAGCAGCTCGTTGAGCAGGTTAAACTGCTCCAAATGTTCTGCGAGTTTTTCTGCTTTATTCAGGCATTTAAAACCCAACCTGGTTAGATCATTCTCTAATAAGAAGCGCCCAACAACAACCAATCTTAGTGAATCATAAGTATCAGAACTATCGTCTTCAAAAGTTTTTTGCGAAAGAAACAAAAGCAGGTTATCCTGCAATCTTTTACGCAATGCATGGTATGCGTCGCTATTTTTTTGCCCGTTGTATAATTTATTTTTATGATTTATATCATCAGTTTCTATAAATTTAAGTAGATCTAAATTCTTGACATCAGCTCGTTTGTTTTTACGTTGTAGAAATGCTTTGAATTGCCTTTTGTCATCAATATCAAGTAAATCATTAAGTGCTGAAAGTGAATCCATTCTTTAAATTGTAGCCGTTTTGGTATAAAAATAATAAAAATATATCATCAGTTTAAATGATATTATTGTTTTAGTAGCTCCGCAGTTCACCGCACATTTGCTTCCATATCAACAACAAAAAAATTAAAATTATGGAACCGCTACAAAACAGAACAGAAGAGACTTCATCCATCCTGAAATATGGAGACAGAACCAGGAATCCGTTTAAACCAACCCCGGCATTTATAGGTGCATCCTGGTTTGCATTATTGGTTGGCATAACAGGCTATTGTATTGGCTTGTGGAATGCAGATATACAGCTTAACGAAAAAGGGTACTACTTCACCATATTGCTATTTGGCTTATTCGCAGTGATTTCCGTACAGAAAAGTGTGCGCGACAGGGCCGAGGGACTAACGGTGTCTGACCTTTACTATGGCATAAGCTGGTTTGCAACCATAGCTGCGATGGTATTACTAACAATAGGTTTATGGAATGCAGGACTGGCCCGAAGCGAGAAAGGCTTTTACGCAATGGCGTTTTGCCTGAGCATGTTCTCCGCCATTGCCGTACAAAAAAATACCCGCGACGCAAAGATGTTTGAGGATAAAGAGTTGTAACGTAGCGGTTGCCACCCCGCAGTGTTCGCTAAGGTGAACCTGCGGGGTTTATTTTATAGCAATAAAGATTATCCTTAATAACCTAAATCTTGTACAAAAAAGCAAAGCCCATGGAAGTTTTCCTACCGGGCTCTATTGATATTTTCAGAATTTAATTTTGAAATTACAGCGTTTTGATAAAATTATTTAAATAAAATATATATTTGAAATAATATTATTTGGCACAGCTTATCTGTCACTATGAATTCAACTTCTATAATTAAAACATTAAGTCAAGGTTTATTTTTGTTGATGCTGCTTTTTAGCCTGGTAAATTGCAAGCAAGGTAACGCAGCTAAAAACGGTAATAAAAAAGAACGAATTTCTTTTAAACCGGTATTTGATATTAACTATATAGAGGTGGCCCGCAGGTTAGATAACGGCTTGTCGTTTAATGAGGATGGATACCAGTTAGAGCCCACCTGGCAAATAAAATTTGTGTCTGACGATTCGGCTTCCATCTATAGTCCGACAAAGAAAGCGTCAATCAATTTCCCTATGGCCCGGGGAATCGATTCTATTTTCTACGCGGCGAAGGTTTTTTTCAAGGTAAAAAAGATAACACGTGATAGCATGCTTTTGCAGCTTATTGAGGCGAAGGAAGATTCTATAGACCTGCGGGGAGCTAAGTTATACATGACCTTTTATGCCGAGAAGTTTATAAAAGACGTAGTACATAAAGATTTGGCGACATTAAAGGCCCCAACCTGGCGCGATACCATGTTTGTTAAAAACCTTACTGACTCTGCCGAGAAAGATTATAGTAAAGCTTTTTTTGCGCGGCAGCCAGCTGTAGTAAGCAGTAAAAGCAGCTCGGTTAAGGTAGAAACGCTTCATGTAACAGGTAATATACTTGAAACCAACCCAACGGATAACGATTATATGTATCCCACATTTAATATCTCTATAAAGCACGCCAAAAAAGATTTTTACTATTCCTTTTCAGTAACAGTTGATAGCCGGGGTGGCCTGCACTATGAGAAACCCATGGTACCCGGCAATAACCTTTATTACATTTCGCACTCAAAAGCGATATTAGATAAATACTTGAAGCGATATTTAAATGTTAAGCCCGGCTCAACATTGGGTATGGTGCATCCCAGCAGTATTTACTTACATGTGAGAGGGAAAAAGGACATGTGATGGTGTGAAAAACATGGCCGAAAAAAAGATGTTTTAAGCGTTAAATCTTAGGTAATTCTAATTCCTCTTTAGGCTTCTTTTTATCCTTCCCAAAAAGTTTCATAACAGCCTTGAAAAAATTACTGCCAGCAACCCTGAATGCAGCGTTTAGAATGGCTACACCCATTTTTGACCGTGGGTAAACTAAATTAGGAACGCCCGGCGGCAGTTTTTGCACTTTGGCAACATAGGGTCTTAACCGGTTTTCGTACGCTTCAAACGCTTTGGTATGATCGGTGTTGCGGGCAAGTTCTGTGGCAACTATGTAAGCACCGGCAATTGCAAGGTCGGTACCTTTACCACCGATTGGGGTTACACAGTATGCAGCATCGCCTATCATGGCAACCCTGCCTTTGTACCATTGTTTTGCCTTTACCTGGCTCAGCCTTTCCAGGTAAAGATCCTCAGACTTATTTATCGCTTCGGTTAGCCTCGGTGCTTCCCAACCTACATTTTTTATTTTATCAGTGAGCAATTTTCGTTGCTCATCAAGCGGAAGCTTTTCATACCCACGCTCCGGCGATCGGAAATTTACAGATGCCCGTGTTGTACCATAATTATCTGGCCGTATTAAAAAAACAATACCACCCGGTGCGTTACACCAACGAGCCCATTCACTATCAGTGGCTGCCTTTGGTGCTGTGAAATATGATGTGTACACTCCCAGATAAGCGAAGCTTACCTCGTTACCAAATACCTTTTGTCTCGTGGCTGAACCGATACCTTCGGCGATAATAAGCAGATCGAAATTTTCTTTTGCACCGCTTTTAAATTCAACCTCAACGTGGTTGTCCAGGTTGTTTACGGCAGTGATGTGGTCGTCGAAACGGATATCTGCATTCGCCTTTGCCTTGTTATAGAGAATCTCAACCAGATCGCCACGCAAGATCTCCAGTTCCTGGGTCATGCTAAAAGCATCGTCTTTTGAAAATTCAGATACAACTTTGTTTTTTGTAGTTACAAACCTGATACCAACTTCAGTGGTGTTGGCGGCTTTTATCTTTTCTTCAAGCCCCATCATCCTCACTACTTCAACAGCCGGACCTTTCACATCAATATTTTGGCCACCTAAGCGGAGATCGCCACCTTTCTCGATGATGGTTACATCAAACCCATATCGCTGTAACCAATAGCTAAGCGTTAGGCCCGCAATGCTGGCACCGGAAACCAGTACTCTTTTTTTGTCCATGTAGAAAACTGCCTTAAAGTATTTGAAGTAGTAAGTAGACGTTTGGCGTGGCAGAAGGTTTGAGTATCACGCTATTGTTCACCAACACATCGCACGGAATAAAGGAATTGTGAAGCTAAAACCAAAAAGGCGTTTTTGCGATTGTAGGTATATGAATTTTGAAGGCAAAAATGTTTTAATTATCGGTGGCAGTTCCGGTATCGGTTTATCTGTGGTAAAGCAGCTTCAGGCGCAAAAGGCTGTGGTTTATCTTATCTCCAGGTCTTCATCTGAAGAGTGGGGAGCCGATGTTCATTTTCTCTCTGCTGATGTCACAGGCGAGATGGGTGAGGTGGAAGCATTTTTACCTCCGCAGTTACACGGGTTAGTCTATTCGGTAGGGAGTATTAATCTGAAGCCTTTTAACCGGCTAACCGTGGATGATTTCATGACCGATATGCAGCTCAATCTTTTTGGAGCGGTAAAGGTGATACAGCAGGCACTTAAACAGCTAAAAAATGCAGTGGGGAGTTCTGTTGTTTTGGTAAGTTCTGTTGCCGCCAGCACCGGTATGGCTTATCACGCCAGCATTGCAGCAGCAAAAGGAGCGGTTGAAGGTTTTGCTCTTTCGCTTGCTTCAGAACTGGCCCCGGCAAAGATCAGGGTTAACGTAGTAGCGCCATCTTTGACAGATACCCCACTTGCGAAAAATTTACTCAGTACACCGGAGAAAAGAGAGGCATCAGAAAAAAGGCACCCTTTAGGGAAGATCGGAAAACCCGAGGATATCAGCCGGGCGATAACTTTTTTGCTGTCGGAAGAAAGTGAATGGATGACCGGACAGGTAATGCACGTTGATGGTGGTATGGGAAACTTGAAAATGCTTTAAATGAAGAATTTTAAAAACGATGAGATAGGTAAAATGGAAAAGTTTTACCGCATGAACCTGATCAACAGCCTTATTGGTTTCCGCGCACTTAATTTGTTAGGCACAGCTAATGATGACGGCGTAAGTAATCTTTGCATTATTAGTTCAACTTTTCATCTTGGCGCCAACCCACCGTTAATTGGGTTGGTAATGAGGCCACAACGCGAACACAACGACACGCTGAAGAACATCCTTTCCTCAGGCCAGTATACGCTTAATAACATCCTGCCTGATTTGTATAAGCAGGCACATCAAACCAGCGCCAGCTATCCCTCGGGCGATTCAGAATTTAAGGAATGCGGCTTTGATGAGTTGTATATTGATGGTTTTAAAGCTCCGTTTGTGCAAGAAGCAAATGTCCGAATCGGGTTGGAGTTAAGAAAAACAATATATGTGGACTTGAATGGCACCACCATAGTTATTGGCGAGATAATGCACATCCTTACCGAAGATGGCCTGATTGGGGATGATGGCATGATAGACCATTACAAAGCAGGAACGATCACTGCTGCCGGATTAGATAGTTATTATACTATAGATCCTTTGGGTAGATTGGCATATGCCAAGCCTTACGTTGCGCCTCATGAAATTTAAATTGAAAATAAAATAGCCTGTTAAAGTAATTTTAACAGGCTATTCTCTTTTGTAGCTTATTTAACTTCTATTACAAAATCTTCGGTTGGGTTGCGTACTTTTTTCATCGGTGCAAGCCAATCGTTTTCGTCGCGGTAACCTAAGTACAGCAGGGTTACACTTTTTAGGCCTAATGATTTAAGGTCGAGCAGTTCATCCACCAGCTCATTGTTAAAACCTTCTGCCGGCGTGCTGTCTATCCTTAATTCCGCCGCTTGTGCAATAGCCATAGCAAAAGCGATGTATGATTGACGGGCAGTATGTACAAAGTTCTCCTCCGCGCTTTGGTTAAGATAAAGGCTTTTGATCTTATCTGTATAGCTGCTGAACCTTCCCTGGGGCAAGCCCCGCTCATCGGTTATGCGGTCATAAATGCTGTCTATCCGTTCGGCACTATACCTGTCCCAGGCTGCAAATACCAGCACGTGCGAGCAATCAACCATTACCTCGGGATTAAGGGAGCTTGGCGCGAGCTTTTCTTTTATCTCCTGGTTAGACACAACCAGCACACGAAACTGCTGCAAGCCTGATGATGTAGGTGCTAATCGAGCGGCTTCAACAATTTTATCGATATTTTCCTGGCTTACTTTTTTAGTCGGGTCATACTTCTTAGTGGCATATCTCCACTTCAGATCTTCTATTAATGACATTGTATAAATTTTTAATTATTGGTAACTGCTAACTTCACTTCGATGTTACCACGAGTGGCGTTAGAGTAGGGGCATATCTGGTGCGCTTTTTCTACCAGTTCTTTAGCTTTCTCAAGTTCAGTTTCGCTAACGTTCACATCAAGCTCAACGGCAAGGCCAAAACCTCCCGCATCGTTTTGACCGATGCTTACCTTTGCGGTAACAGTGGTGCCGCCAGTAGAAACCTGTTCTTGTTTGATCACTAAGTTAAGGGCGCTGTCAAAGCAGGCTGCATAACCTGCAGCAAACAATTGCTCTGGATTGGTATGATCATCGCTGGTGCCGCCAAGTGCTTTGGGCATCCTGACTTCCAGGTCTAATACGCCGTTGCTGCTTTTTACATGGCCGTTGCGGCCTCCGGTTGCGGTTGCTTCCGCAGTATATAATGTTTTCATTTTTTAGGTCTTCTTAAATAATTATTTTAAACGGGCGATCATCTTTTCTGCAACACCTTCTGATGACGCAGGATTTTGTCCGGTTATCAATAAACCGTCTTCAACCACATGTACGCCCCAGTCGTCGGTTTTACTGTAATTTCCGCCCAGGTTTTTCAGTTCGTCTTCAACCAGGAATGGCACAACATCAGTCAGTTTTACTGCCGCTTCTTCGGTATTTGTAAACCCGGTAACATCTTTTCCTTTTACAAATGACTCGCCATTCTCAAATTTCACATTTTTGAAAACGCCCGGCGCATGGCAAACTGCACCCACTAATTTTCCGGCGTTATAAAAGTCGAGGATCAGTTGTGCCGACTTCGTATCGTTAGCCAAATCCCATAGCGGGCCATGGCCACCTGGGTAAAATATCGCATCAAAATCAGATGCATTCATTTCATCAAGCTTATGGGTGTGGGCAATTATATCCTGCACCTTCGCATCGTTGTAATAACGTTTGGTAGCTTCGGTTTGTGCAGAAGGAGCTTCGCTGTTGGGGTCAATCGGTGCCTGGCCGCCTTTTGGGGTAGCTACCACCACTTCGTAACCGGCATCTGTAAACTTGTAATAAGGTGCTGCAAATTCCTCAACCCAAAAACCTGTTTTGTGGCCTGTATTGCCTAATTTATCGTGTGAGGTAACTACAAATAGAATTTTCATCGGTGATTTTTTAAAGTTATATGTTATTGATTTTTGTTTTTAAGCGCGTTAGTGCTCCAAAGCGCCCATAGAATAAGGATCGGCTGAAAAAAGAGTCTGATGAGCCTTGCGTTATCAGTATTGAGGCCGAATGCGTTTACTTTATTAACATACTGAGAGACATTGCCGGGGAAGATGAGTATAAAGAAAATGGCTGCTGTAATGCCAACCCATTTTTTGTACTTTACTGCAAAAATGAGCGCTAAACCCAGGCTGATCTCTACAATGCCGGATAACACGACTGTCAGGTCCGGGTTGATAGGCAACCATTTAGGTACCTGCGCCAAAAACTCCGTACGGTTAAAGGTAAGGTGACTTACACCCGCAAAGGTTAAGAAAGTACCCAGAACTATGCGGGCTATATTCTGTATTTTGGTAGTGCGCATTATTTGCCTAAAACTTTATTTAAAAGAGTGCGTAGTTGCAAGAGTTCATCAATAGAAACATTTGCGCATTTCACTAACTCCATTGGGATATGCTTTGCTTCTTCTTTCAATTGGCTGCCTGCGGTTGTCAAAGAAATCATGACAATACGCTCGTCCTGTGTGCCCCTTATTCGGTTTACAAGTCCTTTCTGCTCTAATCTTTTCAATAACGGGGTAAGGGTGCCAGTATCGAGGTATAACTTTTCTCCTAACTGGTTTACGGTTTGCGTTTTATGTTCCCACAATACCATCAGCACCAGGTATTGCGGATAGGTAATATCTAATTTGGCCAGCAGCGGCCTGTACAAATTTGTCAGGTTTCTGGAAAAAGCATACGCAGGGAAACAGATCTGATTTTCGAGCTTTAATAAATCTTCCACGGTGTTATAACGATGCAAATCTATAAATGTTTTGCACAATATAATTTTGTAAAATATTTATGGATATGGCTTTTCTATTTACGGCAATGCAAACGCTTTCAGCCATCCACGTAACCCAATGCTCAAGCTGTTTATTAGCTAATAAGAAATTAAAGAGAGATATCTGAGCAACTCAAAGCTTTAAAACTAATAGTACAAGCTTTGAGTTTGCGTTGCATCAGCCTTTCAATATTATCAAACGCTTTCTTCGGGCATTTAGATCAAGTAATTTCTTTATTACATCAATTTTGAAGGAATTTTTGGTAGTACCTTTCCAGTTGAGTCATATTTCTTTAAAATTAACAATAAGCGCGCGATGGGTGGTAGGCTAACGAAAGTTTTATTCAGTAGTTTGTATTTAGGTGTAGCTTTAGTAGGCTTCAATTCGTTTACCGTTAAAAAAAGTGTTACCATCAAAGATGATGGAAAAGGGCTGTTTACAACCTATTGCGCCATTTGCCATATGTTACCTAACCCGGCAAGTCTTACAAAAAACATATGGCAATTGCACGTGCTACCTGTTATGGCCAGCAGAATGGGGATAATCTATCCAAATTATGACCCATTAAAAGGCCTTTCTGAAGAGGAACGGAAGATAGTTAACAAAAATGGCATTATCCCTGAAAATCCAATGTTGACAGATAAACAATGGGACCAGCTAAAAAATTACATTCTTAAAAACGCTCCGGATTCAATTCCATTAGATAGAAGCCGTTTAACCAGGGATAGTAAACTAACGCAATTTGTAAGGAACGATGTGCAGGTAGACGAGCAGCTACCATCCTTGATAACAGGTTTAAAGTATGATAAGGATACAAAGAAGTTATGGATAGGCAGCTACTATAACAAGGTTTTAACCTGGCAACCGCGTATTGGTGTGGTTGATATTATCCCAACCAAAAGCCCGGTTGTTGATTTTAGTTTTTATAAGGGCGATGTTTATTTCACCCAGATTGGAAAGCTTTATCCTACAGAGTTAAGTACCGGGCAGATCACAAAGAATGACGGATCTTCAGTGTTGGCTGGTGCATTACACAGGCCGGTAAATACCGCGGTAGAAGATCTTAATAACGATGGCACGCCTGAGATCGTAGTATGTAATTTTGGTAACAAGTTAGGGTCACTATCGTTGTTTAAAAAAGACAAAAAGGGAAAGTACAAGGAGGATGTATTGCTGCCACAGGCGGGAGCTATTAAATGTTATGTGCAGGATATGAATGGCGACGGCAAGAAGGATATTGTTGCTATGTTCTCCCAGGGTGATGAAAGTGTTTACATTTTCTATCAAACGGATAATCTAAAATTCAAAGCTAAACGAGTGCTACGTTTCCCGCCAAACTATGGTACTACCGATATGGTACTTACAGATTATAACCGTGATGGCCTTACCGACATTATAACTGTACATGGTGATAATGCCGATTACTCAAACATATTGAAGCCTTACCATGGCGTTAGGATAAATATCAACGAGGGCAACAGTGTATTTGCAGAAAAGTTCTTTTATCCTATATATGGCGTAACACGCGTGCTGGCCGAGGACTTTGACAAAGATGGCGATATCGACCTGGCCGCAAGCGCGTTTTTTCCTGATATGGGACCATTGGTAGATGAATCTTTCGTTTATCTTGAAAACATGAATAGCGCCAAATACAATTTTAAAGCTTACAACCTAAAAAGTGACGTGCCATTAAAAAGTTTAACGCTTGAAAAAGCCGACATAGACGGCGATGGAGACGTTGATATAATAGCAGGAAACTTTGCACAAAGCCCGGGTGCGGCACCGCCTGAACTGGATAAGAAATGGAAAGCCGCTACCTACGGCTTAATCATCTATTTAAATACACTTAAAAAGTAGATGTTTTACGGGCAGGTTTCAGGACCAAACTTATCCTGCTATTGTTAAATAATATTATTTTAAAAAAGCACAATCACTTATACCGATCAAAAGGCCTTACATGTTGATGTAAAGCCTTTTGATATTTTATATTCTACCTGGCGGAGAGGGAGGGATTCGAACCCTCGATACGCTTTTGACGTATACACACTTTCCAGGCGTGCTCTTTCGACCACTCAGACACCTCTCCGTTTTTATAAGGATTGCAAAGGTAAAATATTATAACAAAAAAGCGGAACCTTTTTGGGGTCCCGCTTTTCACGAAAACTTTAACTCACAAAAACTAAACTTATGCTGTTATTACTAACTGATATAATAGAGTAGCTTACCCGCAAATGGTTTAACGCCACACTAAAAAAAATCTGATGTTTGTACATATATATCTTATAAACCTTATGTTTGCCTCCTGAATAAAAGGCTGGCCTGTTTGCATGCTAAACATCAACGAAATTAAGAAACCCATTGCTGCAGAAATTGATGTTTTTGAGGGAAAGTTTAAAGCCTCAATGCAAAGTTCTGTTCCGCTGCTTGATCGTATTACGCATTACATTGTTAAGCGCAAGGGAAAGCAGATAAGGCCAATGTTTGTTTTCTTCTCAGCCAGCATTTGTGGCGGCATAAATGAATCTACGCATCGCGGTGCCGCGCTTGTAGAACTGTTACACACTGCCACCCTGGTGCATGATGATGTGGTTGATAACTCATATCAACGCCGTGGTTTTTTCTCTATCAACGCCCTTTGGAAAAACAAGATTGCCGTTTTGGTTGGCGATTACCTGCTGAGCAAGGGCTTGCTGCTTTCTGTTGATAATGGCGATTTTGGTTTGCTAAAGATCGTTTCTGAAGCCGTAAAGCAAATGAGCGAGGGAGAGTTGTTGCAAGTGGAGAAGGTTCGCCGCATGGATGTAAGCGAAGATGTTTATTACGAAGTTATAAGGCAAAAAACCGCTTCGCTGATTGCCTCTTGCTGTGCTTGTGGGGCCGCTTCTGCCGGTGCTGATGAAGTCATCGTTGAAAAAATGCGCCTGTTCGGCGAAAAGATAGGTATAGCCTTCCAGATCAAAGATGATATGTTTGATTTTGGAACTGATGATGTAGGCAAACCTTTAGGTATAGATATCAAAGAGAAAAAGGTTACCCTTCCGCTTATTTATGTGCTAAACAGTGCAGGAGGTGCCGAAAAGAAACGCATGATAGGCGTGGTCAAAAACCATAACGATGACCCCAAGAAAATAGCCGAGATCATCAGTTTTGTTAAAAGCAACGGCGGCCTGCAATACGCCCAAACCCAAATGGAAAAATACCAGCAAGAAGCTTTTGATATCCTGAACACCTTTCCACCATCCGAGGCCCGCACCGGGTTAGAGCAATTGGTAAGGTACACTACGGAAAGGAATAAGTAAGTTTGAAGGCTTGAATCAAAGTAGACCTGTCATTCTGAGCGAGAGCGAAGAATCTATCTGTCTGTTAGCGAAAGTGTCATTGTGGGTTGCGCGGCAATCTTTAAGGGTGGCCATGATATACTTTAAGGCTTTTACAGGGATGGATGGCTCAAGAAGCCCATCTTGGCAGTGAGGCAATAACCTCATTAATCCTCAAATCCTTTAACCATGGTTCAAAACAATTATTAACTTCGTGATATGCATTTCCCTGAACTCAACTTTCCAAAATTTGGCATTTTTGATGTGCTGGATATATTGCTGGTAGCTTTTCTCATCTATCAGTTGTATAATCTTATCAGGGGTACCATTGCTGCCAACATCTTCATAGGTTTAATCACTATTTACCTCGTTTACCGCATTGTAGATGCTTTGCACATGCAGATGCTATCGGGTATCCTCAGCAAATTTGCAGATGTTGGCATTATCGCTATAATTATCGTTTTTCAGCAAGAAGTGAGGCGGTTTTTGCTGTTGGTTGGTAAGAATGCATCGCTGCAGCGCAACAAAACCTGGTGGAAGTATTTTTTTGGCAAAGCCGATGTTGAGAAGAACAACTACGCCCGCATTAAACCCATCATAGATGCCTGCAAAAGCATGAAACAGACCCGCACTGGCGCGTTGATCGTTTTTGCTAAATATTACGATGAACAGTTTTACCAGAACAGCTGCGAAGTTTTGGATGCCAAAATATCGAAAAGGGTTTTAGAAAGTATTTTCCAAAAGAACAGTCCGCTGCATGATGGAGCGGTAGTTATCTCAGAGAACAAGATTAAGTCGGCGAGTTGTATTCTACCGGTAACTGAAAAGGCAGACCTGCCAGCGCAATTTGGTTTGCGCCACCGTGCAGGTATTGGCGTTACCGAGGCGAATGATGCAACGGCTATCATCGTATCAGAAGAAACCGGCGAGATCTCTTACGCCAAACAAGGCCGTATCAAGATGGATGTTAGTTTTGCCGAGTTAGAGAAACTACTCAATAAAGATTTTTAAGGGATCACAACCACGCTGTCGCGGTTATTCTTCGGTTGCGGAGCGGCACCCATAACAGGCATCTTTGAATTACCCTTAAGCTTTACCACCGGCATTTTTGAGTAGAACGGGATCACCTTAACAGCAGGGCCATAGTTAGTGTTGGCTCGTAATGGCAATGTTTTGTTCTGAGGAATTTCCGCATACATTTTGTTGAGGTTGCCCAAATTATTTTGACTGTCCATCTTCAATTGCGGGAACTTCTTTAGAAAGGTGCTATCAGCCTTTAAATTCTTTGATAACTGCTGGTTGAAGAAATTATCAGCAGAATTTGCAGGAGCTTTTTGAGCCGATGCCATGCCGGCTACACAAACAGATACTACCAGGAAGAACAACTTTTTCATAACAAGGTAATTACGTAATACTAAGATAATAAACAAGACGAAAATTTGTTGGCATGTGTTGCTTGGTATAAATGTTAAAGCGAAAACTTTAACATTTGTGATAAAACAATAGCCGCTCCTTTTGGGGGGAGCGGCTATCATTATTACAATAAGATATTGTTAGTTAGCCGGTGCGTTCAATTCAGCTACGCCTTTGTCAATAGCTGCATTTGATGATGTATCACCTGCTTTAGTGCGGGCCTCTTTAATGTTGGTTAGGATGGTGGCTATTTGCGGACCAACACCATACTTTTTGTATTTATTACCAAATTCAATAATCGAGTTTACACCTTGCTGGGCGTTAGCCGGATTTTTAAGGCGGCCTATCATATCAGCATAGTTCCTCATGATGTTGAATTGCGACTGAGGCTGACCGTTTTTGAACGATTCGTAAACAAATGGCCATTGCTCATCGCTGCCGCTGATAGCGTAGGTGTTAAGCACTGATTGTTTAAGCGCGCCATTGCTGTCTTTCTCATAAGTTTTAGCCAAGGTCATTGCTTCGGCAGGATTGATAAGGGCAAGTGCATTTAATGCAGCACCTTCAACAGCGTACGATTGGCTGTTAAGTGCTTGTTTTAACAAGTTGCTGTTACCAGATGCTTTTAGTTTACCCAAAGCAGTGATTGCAGCTGCTTTTACCAAGTTGTTTGGATCAGTTTGCGCCAACTTTACAAGAATAGGTTGCGCTGCATTACGCACGTCATCATTATTCATGTCTGCAGCTTTAATAGCGTCTATCTGCAATTCCCAATATTTATCATTAAGGGCGGCAATGATCACTTTGCGGGCCGCTGCATTGCTGTTTTGTGATTTTGCAGCTGCTTTAATAGCTTCGTAACGGTCTAAATATAAAGGCGCATTAAAGTACTGGAAAGCAAACTCATCAAGTGTTTTGTTGTCGGTTTTTTTAGCTAACAGCATTTTGTCTGCATCAACGTTAACCAGGCTTGGCTTAACAGCCGATTTGAAAACCAGGCTATCAACCTTGTTGCGCATCCAGAACGTTTTACGTTCTTTTTTTCCACCCGCATAAACATCAATAGCCAACGGCAGTATGAACACGTTGCCATCCTGGCTTTGGTTTAATACCACGGTTTCGGTTTTGCTTGCATCATCCCATTTATAAGTAATGCCCAAAATAGGGTTGCCGGCACCAAAGTACCATTGATTAAAGAACCAGGTAAGATCGCGGCCACTGGCTTCTTCCAAAGCTAAACGCAGTTGGTGGGCCTCACCGTTTTTAAAGGCATTTGTTTTAAGGTAGATGTTCAATCCTTTGTAGAAAGCATCGTTACCTAAATAATTACGCAGCATGTAAAGTATGCTGCCACCTTTTTGGTAGGTAACGGCATCAAACATGTCTTCTTTATCATGGTAATGGAAACGTACAAGATCTTTACTGCGCAGGTTTGGCTGGCTCAGGTAGTTTTCGCGATCGTCCTGAATATGGGCATCACCGGCATCTTTACCATATTTGTGTTCGGCCCATAGGGTTTCGCTGAAATCGGCGAATGACTCGTTAACAGTCAGGTTGCTCCAGCTTTCGGCGGTAACGTAATCTCCAAACCACTGGTGGAACAGTTCGTGAACGATGGTACTGCGGCCTTGCCCATAGTAATCGTCGAGCAATTCGCGTTTAGTAGCTTGCACATAATCACCATGTAAGGTTGCAGATGTATTTTCCATTGCACCGCTCACATAATCGCGCACTACGATTTGCGAATATTTATTCCATGGGTAATCAACCCCCAATGTTTTTGAGTAAAAATCTATTACCTCCGGCGTAAAGCCGAAAATATCCCTTGCATAAGGCGCATATTTAGGTTCAAGATAGTAGCTAACCTCTTTACCTTTCCAGGTGTCCTTAGTGATCTTAAAATCACCCACAGCCATCATAAATAAATATGGCGAGTGCGGCAACTCCATCTTCCAGGTATCGGTACGGGTGCCGTCTCCGTTAACCTTTTGCGAAGCCAGACGACCGTTTGATAAAGTAACGTACTTGGCCGGCACCGTCATGCTGATCTCATCAGTAGTTTTTTGGTTGGGTTTATCGATTGTTGGGAACCAAACGGACGAACCTTCGGTTTCGCCCTGTGTCCATATCTGTGTTGGTTTGTCTTTCTCGGTACCGTCTGGATTAATAAAATATAAACCTTTGGCATCGGTTATTGCCGCGCTGCCTTGTACTTTAAGTTCGTTAGGTTTGGCAGTGTAATCTATATAAACGGTGTAACTCTCATTATTGCGGTAGGTGCGGTCAAGCTTTATCTTAACCACCATGCTATCATAGGTAAATTTTAACGGCACGTTCTTACCATTCTTTACTATGGCAATGGTTTTAAGGTCCATGCCCTTTGCATCAAGCGATAATGAATCGGTAGGATAGAAGTGCGGTTTTAAGGTAACCCATTCTTTGCCGTACATGTAGCGCTTTTTGTAATCAAAACGCACGTCAAGCTTGGTGTGTACAAGGTCGCTGTATTTGGTAGGCGTTTCCCGGTAAATTTTTAATGCAGGGTCATCCTGCTTTGGTGCAGCTTGCTGTGCAGATGCGTTTAGGGCAAACGCGCCCAAACTGCCAATGAGAGCGGCAGCATAAATAATTTTCATATAGTTAATGGTTTAAATAATATGCATGCATATTAAGGCTAAGATAGCTTTATGCAATGAATTTAAGACGACAAATTTAAACTAATGTTACAGCTAAAACAGCTTTAAATAGTGTGTAATATTGGTGGTAACAAACCTGTTATATTTTAACTTAATATGCAGTTTTAATATGTAAGTGCTATTTTAGCCTTAACCAATTGTGTGCTCAACATTTACCTTGTTTAACCTGGAAACGGTGATGCCAAAATTAAACTACCTGTAATATATGAAAAACTTAAAAGCTTACCTATTGGCGGCTGCTGTTATGGCCGGTGTACATACTGCCAATGCGCAAGGCGGTTACACCAACCTGTTTGACGGCAAAACACTTAACGGCTGGAAAATATTAGCCGGTAAGGCCGAGTACAAAGTGGAGAATGGCGGCATCACCGGTACTGCGGTGCTTAACAGCGGCAACACCTTTCTGGTGACTGAAAAAGAATATGGCGATTTTATTTTAGAGATAGATGTAAAAACCGAAAGTACCATCACCAACTCGGGAGTGCAGGTACGCAGCCATTTTGACCCCGCCGGGCACGAAGGCAAAGGCCTTGTTTATGGTAAACAATGCGAAGTAGACCCCAGCGACCGCAAATGGACCGGCGGTATCTATGACGAAGGCCGACGCGACTGGCTGTACCCGATGGAACTAAACGCCAAAGCTAAAGATGCCTGGAAGAACGGCCAGTTTAACCACATCAAAGTGGAATGCATTGGCAACAGTATGAAAACCTGGATAAACGGCATTGCTACCGCTTATGTGGTAGATACGCTTGATGCCCGCGGCTTTATAGGCTTACAGGTACATGCTATTGATAACGAGGCACAGGCCGGTAAAAAGGTATACTTTAAAAACATCAAAATAAAAACTACAGGCTTAAGGCCGGAGCCATTTAGTAAGGGCGTTTACGTAGTCAACCTGCAATCGAACAGTTTAACGCCGTATGAGAAAACTGATGGCTGGAAGTTGTTATTTGACGGCAAAAGCAGCGCCGGCTGGAGAAGTGCATCTGCTGCAACCTTCCCGGCTAAGGGCTGGAAAATAGCTGATGGCAAATTATCGGTAATTGGAGCCAACGGTGGTGAAGCAACTAACGGTGGCGATATTGTTACCGATAAAATCTATGGTGCCTTTGATATGTCGTTCGAGTTCAGGATGAGTAAGGGGGCAAACAGCGGTGTTAAGTATTTTGTAACGCTTGATGAGAAAACCAAAGGCTCGGCGATAGGGTTGGAGTACCAGGTGCTTGATGATGCCGTACACCCCGATGCCAAGCTGGGCCGCGACGGCGACCGCACACTTGCCTCGTTGTATGACCTCATAACTGCCAAAAAGCAGCCGCGTTTTGTACACCCTATCGGTGCCTGGAACACCGGCCGAATCATTGTTTATCCAAACAACCACGTAGAGCACTACCTCAACGGCATAAAAGTGCTTGAATATGAGCGCGGCTCAAAAGAGTTCCGCGACCTGGTAGCCATCAGCAAATACAAGATCTGGAAAGATTTCGGCGAAGCCAAAGAAGGCCACATCCTGCTGCAGGATCACGGCTTTGATGTGGATTTCAGGAGTGTGAAGATAAAGGAGTTGAAGTAGGAACAATAACTCTTAAGCTGGCGCCAGCTTTCAGCTTGTGCCTAACCATAACGTCAGCTTTCAGCTGATGGAAGCTGAAAGCTTTATTCCTGCATGTCACGGGATACGCTAATCCCGCGACGGCAACAAAAAAAGGGATAAGGCCTAAAAACCATATCCCTTTTTATTTATCCTGACTCTAAAAGTTTCGAATCGCTTAGTAACGGTAGTATTCCGGTTTAAATGGACCTTCTACGGTTACACCGATATACTCAGCCTGATCCTGGTCTAAAACTTCCAGTTCAACACCAATTTTTGCAAGGTGTAAACGGGCAACTTTTTCATCAAGGTGTTTTGGCAGGGTGTAAACTTTGTTTTCGTAAGCATCGCCGTTGGTCCAAAGCTCTAATTGAGCCAAAGTTTGGTTGGTGAAGCTGTTGCTCATTACAAAGCTTGGGTGACCGGTTGCACAACCTAAGTTAACCAGGCGGCCTTCTGCTAACACGATAACATCGTTACCATTGATGGTATATTTGTCAACCTGTGGCTTAATTTCAACTTTGGTATCGCCGTAAGCACCGTTTAACCACGCCATATCGATCTCGTTATCAAAGTGACCAATGTTACAAACGATAGCTTTGTCTTTTAATGCACGGAAATGCTCTTCGCGAACAATGTTTTTGTTACCGGTTGCAGTAACTACAATATCAGCCTCGGCAATAGCGGTAGAAAGTTTTTTCACTTCAAAACCTTCCATTGCAGCTTGCAAAGCGCAGATAGGGTCAATTTCGGTAACAATAACGCGGACACCTGCATTACGCAATGAATCTGCAGAACCTTTACCTACGTCGCCGTAACCACAAACCACACCAACTTTACCGGCCATCATTACGTCGGTAGCACGGCGGATAGCGTCTACCAATGACTCGCGGCAACCGTATTTGTTATCAAACTTTGATTTGGTAACAGAGTCGTTGATGTTGATAGCAGGCATTGGCAAAGTACCGTTCTTCATACGCTCGTACAAGCGGTGAACACCGGTAGTGGTTTCTTCAGAAAGGCCTTTAATGTTAGCAATCAGCTCAGGATATTTATCCAAAACCATATTGGTTAAGTCGCCACCATCATCCAAGATCATATTCAATGGCTTGCGATCTTCGCCAAAGAATAAAGTTTGCTCAATACACCAGTCAAACTCTTCAGCATTCATGCCTTTTTTAGCATAAACCGAAGTGCCCGCAGCTGCAATAGCAGCAGCAGCATGGTCCTGCGTTGAGAAGATGTTACATGACGACCAGGTAACCTCAGCGCCAAGCTCGATCAAAGTTTCGATCAAAACAGCGGTTTGAATGGTCATGTGTAAACAGCCGGCGATGCGTGCACCAGCCAGAGGCTTGCTTGCGCCATACTCGGCACGAAGAGCCATTAAGCCCGGCATTTCTGCCTCAGCCAGTTCAATTTCTTTGCGACCCCAATCGGCCAGCTCAATATCTTTTACCCAATACTTGGTGTAAGCAGTCTCTACTGATGACATAGTGTTTAATTTTTTGTTGCAAAGGTAAGTAATTGAGGCGAAAGGCGAAAGTGGTTGGTTAGTGATTGGTGATTGTAATAATAGATACCAAGAGATATTACTTCCATGTGAAGATCATTAATAAAAAAGGCGATGAATTAATCATCGCCCTTATATATCAGGAGTTTCAACTAATCTCCAACCTCCGGTAACTAATCTCTAAACTACAAATTCAAGCTCAAATATAAAAAAGGCGATGAATTAATCATCGCCCTTATATATCAGGAGTTTCAACTAATCTCCAACCTCCGGTAACTAATCTCTAAACTACAAATTCAAGCTCAAATATTGCTTAGGGTTAACGGGCTGTCCGTTCTTGCGGATCTCATAATGCAGGTGCGGCCCGGTTGAGCGGCCCGTTGAACCTACTTTGCCTATCAGCTGACCAACATCAACCCTTTGACCTTCCTTTACGTTTATCTTTGAAAGATGCCCGTACCAGGTCTCGATATTGTTGTTATGGCGGATCTTTACACAATTACCATAACCACCGGCCCTGCCTGCAAAAATAACCCTGCCGCTGGCAGTACATTTTACGGGGTCGCCTTTATGCCCGCTAAAATCGATACCCGGATGAAACTCGCTCCCACCAAAATCAAAGGGATTGCCGCGCGAACCAAAAAATGACGTGAACGAACTTAGACGCGGGTAACCCATAGGAGTATAGGCTATGGTAGTAACCAGCCTGTCAAGGTAATTGTTAAAATCAGCATACAGTTTGGTCTCGCTTTTAGGCTTCTCGTCGATGTTAAGTTTGCGGAAGGAGATATTGCGCAAACCGCGTTTGCTCATATACTCGTTAATGCGTTTTAGCTTTGACTGTATATCTGCCAGGTATGATACCGCTTTACTTCGCTGGCCGTCTTTTTGTGCCGTTTCAAGCAGAGCGTTCTGCTCAGTCTTGTCAATTTCACCTTGTAATGTAGCTATTTGCGATTGCAACCTGCTGTTCTCATGGCGTTGCTGTTCTGTTTGCGTGCTTAAGCGAATGATCGCTGTCATGAGCACCATTACCACAATAAGTACAGCAGCTACCGTAAATTTTAGCGAATTTACATGCTTGGCCTTAACCTGTACAATGCGTGGCTGGGCCTCATTTCTGTTAAAAAGAAATCCCATACCTAAATGTTCTGTTTTAAGTTTAATTCAATAGTTTTATTAGGGTTAAAAACTACAGATTGCAATATAGTAATACCGGCAAAAAAATATACCACACTTACCCTCGCCATCCATCTTTCAATATTTTATAACCGAAACGTCAATTAATACGGTTTATTCTGATTACGGGTTGTTTTTATTTTGAATTTGGTACTTTTGCACTGAATATTAGCGAAGTAAAAATTATGATGTACCCAGAATATTTAGTTGCGCCAATGCGCGAAGAATTAACCCGCGTTGGTTTTGAAGAATTGAAAGATGCAGAGCAGGTTAATGCTGCTATTAAAAGCGAAGGTACCACTTTTGTAATGGTGAATTCGGTTTGTGGTTGTGCCGCTGCTAACGCACGCCCTGCTGCACGTATGGCTGCTGCCAATGCAAAACATCCGGATAAACTGGTAACTGTATTTGCCGGCATGGAGCGTGAAGCTGTTGATGCAGCCCGTAACCTGATGTTGCCTTATCCACCATCATCGCCATCAATGGCTTTGTTTAAAGATGGTAAATTGGTACACATTATAGAGCGCCATCAGATAGAAGGCCGCCCTGCACAAATGATCGCCGATAACCTGATCGACGCGTTTGAGCAATACTGTTAGTTAGTGATTGGAGATTAGTGATCAGAGATCAGTAATTTTGTAATACATAATATAAAAGCCCGGTGCAATGCATCGGGCTTTTTTAATGAGTTATTTCTTGTCGGTTATTTTAAGGTTCTTCCAGTCGCCAGGGGAGCCGAAGCCTACCCAATAGGCAATTTTTGTACCACCGGTATGAGTGAGCGGAGTAATTACAAGAGCGGGCGTAGCGGAATTATTTACATACACGCTTACCTTATCCGCCATTACATCTATTTTGGCGTGGAACCAGCCATTAGGGTCTGGTGCCGGCGTTACAGCTAACTCGTATTTGTTGGGATATTTCTCGCGCAGTATTGGCCAATCAAACAGCGGAGGGGCAATGTATTGTACACCATGGCTTCGCCTTATAGCGTCATCAGCCTTAAAATTAAACGGACGGAAATAGATTGATTCATAAGTACTATCGTTTAAACCATGGAAGGCCACACCTACAAAACTGCCCTGTAATTTATCGTTGCCTTTTACATCAAACTCAATAGTGCCGTATGTAAACCGGCGATTATTAAGCCATACAAAGCCGGCGTTATCTACGCCGTTCACCTGCACGGTGCCATCGTCTTTAATGTTGAGCTGACGGTTTACCACAGTAAAGTCTGAAGCTTTGGGTTTAACCTGCGCAAAGCAATTACTTGCACCAAAATATAAAGCCAGAAAGAGAAGTTTTCTATTCAAATGCATAAAACAAAAGGTGATAGTGAAATACTTTTAATGACCCAATGACCCAATGACCCTACTACTCCGTTTTTAAACTTTTCACCGGGTTTATCATAGCAGCTTTAATGCTCTGATAGCTTACAGTAAGTAAGGTAATTGCCAACGCTCCCACGGCTGTTGCAGCAAATATCCACCATGATAGATCCGTTCGGTATTTATAATCCTGTAGCCAGCCTTGCATAAAATAGTAGGCCGTTGGTATGGCCAGCATTAAGGAAATGGTTATCAGTACCACAAAATCAACAGACATTAAGCGCCATAATGTAAATACAGATGCACCTAATACCTTGCGAACGCCAATTTCTTTGGTGCGCTGTTCTGCCATAAAAGATGCCATGCCAAATAAGCCAAGGCAGCTTATAAATATAGCCAATATGGTAAAGAAACCGGCCAGTTTACCTACGCGTTCTTCAGTAGCAAATTTTTTGGCATATTCTTCATCAGTAAATTTGTAATCAAACGGACTGGCCGGGTCGTACTTTTTAATTACGGCCTCTATCTTTGCCAATGCTTCATGCGTGCCGACTTTAGGGTTCAGCCTAATATTCAATACATCGCCTTTCTCTTTAGACATACCAAAAATGGTGGTCTTAACGGGTTCGTAAGGAGATGTCATCACCAGATCCTTAACAACGCCGATGATTTTAAATTCAGTATCCCATTTTACAATTTCTCCTATCGGATTTTTGAAACCCAAGAATTTAGCGGTAGCTTCGTTGATAATAATGGCAGTAGAGTCTGATTTGTAATTTTCGTTAAAATCACGTCCCTGGATAATTTTCCAGCCTGCGGTTCTGCCAAAAGTTGGACTTACGGGTATAGTACCAAAATCATCCTGCTGGCCCGGCGCTTTTCCGCGCCACTGCATACCGCTGTTGTTTGACCAAACCGCTGTTAACGGACTGCCGGATTCTGCCGCGTCTATCACGGTACCGGTTTGTATCAGGTCGTTCCTTACGGCGGCAAAGCTTTTGTGTATGGCATCAGTACGCATATCGGCCTGTAACAGACCGGTACGGTTGTAGCCAACCGGCCTGTTCTTGGTATGCTGTACCTGCAGAAACACCACAATGGTGCCAATAATAAGTGTTACCGAAACGGTGAACTGCAACACCACCAGCATCTTACGCGGCAACGCGGCAAGCTTGCCGGCTTTAAAGGTTCCCTTTAGCACTTTAACCGGTTGGAAAGATGATAAGTAAAATGCAGGATAGCTACCTGCTATAATACCAGTGAGTAAAGTAAAGCCTATGCCAGTTACCCAAAACAGCGGTTTATCCCAAAGTACCGACATGGTTTTGTTGGCAACCTGGTTAAACCAGGGCAATGCCAGCACCACCAATAATATGCTTACCGCAAAGGCAAATGCCGCTACCAATAACGATTCGCTGAAGAACTGGGCTACCAATTGCGCACGCAATGAACCTACGGTTTTGCGAATGCCTACCTCTTTAGCACGTTTTTCTGAACGGGCAGTGCTTAGGTTCATGAAATTGATACAGGCCAGCAGTAATACAAACGCACCGATAATACCAAACATGACAACGAATTGGATGCCACCGCCTGTATTTACGCCATTTTTGAACTCGCTATGTAAATGCCATTTGTCCATAGGGTGCAGAAAAACGGCCGGCTTAAATGCCGCACCAACATCATCGCCCTGCAAAATGATGTTCTTAAGCTTCAGGTCTTTAATGCGTGCCGAAACTTTGTTGATATCGGCCCCCGGCTGCAACTGTGCAAAAATCTGGAACGAGTTATTGCCCCAGCGGGTTGAAGCCCTTTTTAACCATGGTTGCGAAGCAACGTATCTATCCCATGGTGCTATCAGCTCCATATCGCTGAAGGTGGTATTTGCAGGTAAGTCTTCGTAAACACCGGTTACCTTGTGGTCGTACTGGTTGTTTATGCGTACTACCTTGTCCATAGGGTCGGTGTTACCAAACAGAGCTTTTGCCAGTTTTTGGGAGATAAGGATAGAGGTAGGTTCTTTCAGGTTATCCCGGCTGCCCTTGATCATTTTTAGGCTCAACATATCGGGCGCTTCTGGCTGCATGTAGTTGCCATGGGTTACCAGCTTTTGTTCGCCATACGATATACCGAGCGAGAACGTCCAGCTTGATAGCGAAACATATTTAAAATCGCTCTTGTACTCATCTCGCAGCATTGTGCCTAAAGGTATAGGCATAGAGTTGCTGGTTAACACTTCGCCGTTGATGGTCTGGTTTTGCATTACTCGTACAATGCGGTCATGATTTTTGAAGTATTTGTCGTATGATAATTCATCAAATACCCAAAGACCTATAAGTATGGCTACCGCCATGCCGACAGATAGACCGGCAACGTTAATAAACGTGTGCGTTTTATTTTTGATAAGATTGCGCCAGGCAATTTTCAGGTAATTCTTTAGCATGATAAATAAAGTTTAATAGGTACGTTGCAAACAAGCTTGCTTTAAGTACCAATGCAATAATGTGCCAAACAAGTAAATATTTGATTACAAGTTAATTGCGAGATTTATAAATACAAAAATTGTTCGTAATCGAACACCGGTTGTTCGATAGTGCGCAAAATTTTTTGCCTTGTTTATCAGGTAGTTAAATGCATCTTTTTGTAACGGTTATGCATTGGATAGGATGTTTTTAAAGATATCCGAATGCGATAAAGTTAAAGCTTATTTTTACCGGCAAAATATATATTGATGAATTTTTCTGAAAGCACGGTGCAGCTGCAACACCAGGGCGTAAAGTTTTCAATTAGCGTTTTGGAAGCAACCAACCCAAAATCGTTAGTGGTTTTTGCAGCGGGGCGCGGAGGCAGTCCAACGAGGCATCTTCCGTTGCTTGGCGCTATTGCCGACCAAGGATGTACAGTTATAGCCCCGCATTTTGACATGATACCAGGGCAAACACCTACTAAGGAACAACTGGATTCGCGCATTGGTAAGCTTGAAATTGCCTTGACTAAACATATTACACCCGCAGCAATACCTATTATAGGCATCGGGCATTCTATCGGGGCAACATTGTTGCTTGCACTGGCGGGGGCAAAAGCGATGACCTTTTCAGGAGATATTGTTGAGACTAAATTCAAGAGCCAATTTAATGGGTTGGTGCTTCTTGCGCCGGCTGTAGATTTCTATTTGCATCCGGGAGCATTACACACGTTAAACACCGGGGTATATCTGCGAACAGGTGCTAAGGATACTGTCACACCGCCCGAAAGAACAATTTTGTTTAAGCAGATGCTTGAAAAGAGGCACGAAGTAAGGTTTATTTTGGACGAAAATGCAGGTCATTTTAGCTACATGGATCAATTGCCACCTAATGTGGAGGACATCCAACCCGAACGCGAGATTTTTTTATCTGCTTTAGCCAGCGATGTAACGGAATATATCGTAACCCTAAATTGAGATAAGCCATTGTTAATTCAAGCTACTTTAACGGCTTATCTATTTAAACAATTTATCCTAACTTAACGCCGTGTTTTACTAAACCAATAGCAATTAACATGAAAGTATTAAGCAAGGCAATTTTAGCCTTATCGGTAGCTGCAGTATTTGGCCAGCAAAGCATGGCACAGAACAGCATCCCCAAAGATTATTTATCAAAGGAATTTCATGCAGGAAGACGCGATGCTTTACGCAAGCTGATGCCGGCAAATTCGGTAGCGGTGATCTTCGCATATCCCGAGCGCGTTTTTTCCAACGATGTAAACTATGTTTACCATGCAAATCCCGATCTGTATTATTTCTCGGGCTATAAAGAACCCGATGCTGCATTATTGGTGTTTAAAGACCTGCAGGGAACCGGTGATACAGCCTTTAATGAAATATTATATGTGCGCAAACGCGACCCACAACAGGAGCAATGGACCGGCCGCCGTTTAGGTGTTGATGGCTCTAAATCACAACTGGGTTTCAAACGAGTTTACAACAGTAACGAATTCAGCAAGATGCCGGTTGATCTTAAAAAGTTCACAACCGTTGTTTACGATAATTTGCCTGATGCTGCCGGTGGTGGTTTGCAGGCGATGATAAAGTCGTTTAAAACCAAAGCCGGTGTAAAAGACATTGATAAAGGTTTAATCACCGATGTTAAGGTGGTAATGTCTTACGCCAATACACATAATCTGGAGCAGATAATAAAATACCTGAAGCCGCGGATGCAGGATGACGCTCACAAGAATGAACCGTTGCTGCAGCAAATCTCTGTAGGGATGGATTCTGTTGCGCTTGAGGGTGTAAAAGCGAAATTGAAGGCACAATACGGTACATCAAATGTTTTTACAGAATACACCACTGCGCTTCGCGGTATCAAACAGCCGGAAGAAATTGCCCTGATGAGCAAAAGCGCACAGCTATCGGCCATTGCGCATGCAGAAGTGATGAAAGCCATTAAGCCGAGCATGAGCGAGCGCGAACTGGAAGGTATATTGCTGTATGTACACAAAAAGTATGGTGCAGAGGATGAAGGCTATCCGCCGATAATAGGCGTAGGTGCTAATGCCTGCATTTTGCACTACGAAGAAAACAATGAGACCGTTTTAAACAACCAAATGGTGTTATTAGATGTAGGATCTGAGTACCATGGCTATTCTGCCGATGTTACCCGTACAGTACCACCAACAGGCAAATTTACCGAGGAGCAAAAAGCAATTTACCAGGTTGTTTATGATGCACAGGAACAGGTTATCAATATGTGCAAAGCCGGGATTAAATACAGCGATCTGGAGAAAAAAACAGGTGAGGTGTTAGCAGCCGGTTTGATCAAGTTAGGGATCATCAATGATGCTAAAGAACTGCGTACCTATTACCCGCACGGTGTATCGCACCATGTTGGTTTAGATGTGCATGATAAAGGGCCATACGCTGGTAACTTGGAAGCAGGCATGATCATCACGGTTGAACCGGGTATTTACATCCCGGCAGGCAGCAAATGTGACAAGAAATGGTGGAACATTGGTGTGCGTATTGAAGACGACATCCTGATAGGCAAGGATAAATTTACCAACCTGTCCGCCGATGCACCACGTACATGGCAGGCGGTTGAAAAGATGGCCGCACAAAGTAGTATATTTGACGGTGCGAAATTCCCGCCGCTTAAATAGGAAGATTTAATTATATATGAAAACCGCCCCCAAAAGGGCGGTTTTTTTGTTGCTATTAAACTGCGCAAGGTCCATTTTCCACTAAACTTTTCTTTATTTACAGGTATCTGATCGGTTGGCCCGTTATTAAAAATTAAATTATTGTGTAACCTTAACAGGAATAGGCATTACATAGTAAAATGCGCTGCGATCAACATCGGTTATTTTAACTTCCATAGGGGAGGCAACCTTATTGATATTTACGTTGATGCTGCCGTCGGGGTTCACAGGCAGGGTTACAAATTTTTTTGAATCAGCTAAGGCTGGTGTAATAGTGGCTTTAAACAAGTTGGCTGTTAGCACAACTGCAATAATAGTAAGGACGGTTTTGGTGTAAAGGTCGGTTTTCATGTTGCTAAAGTTTTGAGTTTAAATATACTCTCAAATAGCTGAAAACGAAAAAGCCTTCCGGGTTTGGGAAGGCTTTTGAGCGAAAGACGAGATTCGAACTCGCGACCCCGACCTTGGCAAGGTCGTGCTCTACCAACTGAGCTACTTTCGCGTTGGGGTGGCAAAAGTATAATTTTAGATTTAATAGCAAAAAAATATTTTAAAATTTTTCGGATCCGGGCGGAATGTTGGGTGTTCACGTTCACGCGCATGAACACCGTGAACACTCGTGAACATCTGATGTTCAATTTTTTGCGACTGACATTATTCCGTTAGTGTTTTCTTAATCATTGATAATCAGTGGTTTGCGACTGGCGTGATTTTGTCAGTGTTAAAACATTATACCGTCTGCAAGTAGCAGGCCGTTGTTGGTGTTGTCATCAACAACAGTGGGCTTGGGTTAAGTTATTGCTTTGATTAGTGTCAGTCTGCTCATTGCCGCAGGGGCTACTTGTTTTTCGCGGTTGTTTATTTTTAAGGGGCGCTCAAGAGGGCTTCGCCGTTTTGTATTGATACAAAAGAAGTAAAAGATCAAGTCAGCAAATAGGCTTCGTTGCCGCACAAGCCATTGCCCTGCAAGCGCGAAGAACCACGGGCTGCAAAATCTTGCCGCCACTTCGTTCACTAATGGCCATCTCTTCTGGCAAGTATTGCTATGCCCTTGCCGTCGCACGAGGCCAGTTTGTTCTGCAGGCTTTGGCCCGAAGCTTTTTTGCTGACAGGGTAGCGGTATTAATACCCGCGTCAATTGTGAGGAACGAGGCAATCTCTTTAGGACAAGCGGCTCTGTAAGTAGGGGATTGCTTCGTTTCTCGTAATGACGCGTTGGTCGAAGCGCCCCTAAACCCGATTGCAGCGGATACCGGCCCCGCGCTTAAGGCCTGTGCCGTATGAGCGCAAAGCGGGGCTGGCTGAAAATAGTAGTACTGGTTTTGCTTTGCTATACTTAATTATCGCTTTCATAACACACCCTAACCCCTCTCAAGAGGGGGAATTAGCAGGCGCCCCGCTCTCGCTCCAATCTCTCGCTCCCCATCAACCAAAAACTTTTTTACTCAAGCGCTTGAAAATCAAAAAATAGTGCCTACCTTTGCAGTCCTTAAAATAAGGATAAAACTGTAAAAACAAAAAGCAAAGAATGCCTACTATTCAGCAATTAGTTAGAAAAGGTAGAGTAGCTCTGGAAGACAAGAGTAAGTCTCCGGCGTTGGACAGCTGTCCACAGCGAAGAGGAGTGTGCACACGCGTGTATACCACTACCCCTAAAAAACCAAACTCAGCAATGCGTAAAGTTGCACGTGTGCGCCTTACAAATGGTAAAGAAGTTAACGCCTACATCCCTGGTGAAGGCCACAACTTACAAGAACACTCAATTGTTTTGATCCGTGGTGGTCGTGTTAAAGACTTACCTGGTGTACGTTACCACATTATCCGTGGTGCATTAGATACATCTGGTGTAGCAGGCCGTAACCAGCGTCGTTCTAAATACGGAACTAAACGCCCTAAACCAGGACAAGCTGCTGCAGCCCCTGCAAAAGGTAAAAAGAAATAATTAAGGAGGATAGAATACAATGAGAAAGTCAAAACCAAAAAAGAGAATTATCCTTCCTGACCCAAGATTTAACGATACTTTGGTTACAAGGTTTGTAAACAACATGATGTATGATGGTAAAAAATCTACCGCATACGCTATATTTTATAATGCAGTTGACATAGTTGAGAAAAAAACCAGCGAAAGCGGTTTAGATACCTGGAAAAAGGCGCTTAACAACGTTATGCCTGCTGTAGAGGTTAAAAGCCGCCGTGTAGGTGGTGCTAACTTCCAGGTTCCTACCGAGGTTCGTCCGGAGCGTAAAATCGCTTTAGGTATGAAATGGTTAATTAGCTATGCACGCAAACGTGGCGAAAAAACCATGATGGAGAAACTTGCCGGCGAGATCATCTCTGCTGCTAAAGGCGAGGGTGCTGCTGTTAAGAAGAAAGAAGATACGCACAAAATGGCTGAGGCTAACAAAGCGTTCTCACACTTTAGATTCTAATGAATGAATTAGTGAATGATTGAATGAGTGATTTATTGAAAAGGTAACAATAACCTAATCAGTAAATTGCTTATTCGCAAATTCACTCTATCACTCATTCACTCATTTAAAAAAAAGACATGTCAAGAGATCTTAAATACACAAGAAATATTGGTATTGCCGCTCACATTGATGCGGGTAAAACCACTACTACAGAGCGTATATTATACTACGCCGGTGTTAGCCACAAAATTGGCGAGGTGCACGAAGGTGCAGCTACAATGGACTGGATGGCGCAAGAGCAGGAGCGTGGTATTACAATTACATCTGCAGCTACTACTGTAAACTGGAAATACCGTAACCATAACTATCACATGAACATCATTGATACGCCGGGCCACGTGGATTTCACCGTAGAGGTGAACCGCTCGCTGCGTGTATTAGATGGTTTGGTGTTCTTATTTAGTGCGGTTGATGGTGTTGAGCCACAGTCAGAAACTAACTGGCGTTTGGCTAACAACTACAACGTACCACGTATTGGTTTTGTTAACAAAATGGACCGTAGCGGTGCCGATTTCCTTAACGTTGTAAAACAAGTTAAAGAAATGCTGGGCAGCGTTGCTATCCCTTTGCAATTGCCAATTGGTGCCGAAGACCAGTTTAAAGGCGTGGTTGACCTGATCAACTTCCGTGGTATTGTTTGGAATGAGCACGATAAAGGTATGACCTTTACTGAAGTGCCTATCCCTGACGATATGATAGATGAGGCAACTGAGTGGAGAGAGAAATTATTAGAAGCGGTAGCTGAGTTTGATGATTCATTAATGGAGAAATTCTTTGATGATCCAACCACTATCACTGAGCGTGAAGTATTAGACGCGTTACGCCAGGCTACTTTGGCTGGTAAGATCGTTCCGATGACTTGTGGTTCATCTTTCAAAAACAAAGGTGTACAAACCATGCTTGATTACGTGATGGAGTTAATGCCTTCACCTTTGGATTCTAAGGGTGTTGTCGGTACTAACCCTGATACTGGTGCAGAAATATTGGTTAAACCGGATGTTAAAGAGCCATTTGCCGCTTTAGCGTTTAAAATTGCTACCGACCCATTTGTAGGTCGTTTATGCTTTATCCGCGTTTACTCTGGTAATCTTGATGCCGGTTCATACGTGTACAATATGCGTTCAGAGTCAAAAGAGCGTATCTCCCGTATATTCCAAATGCACGCTAACAAGCAAAACCCTATCCCTAACGTAGGTGCTGGTGATATTGCTGCGGTAGTAGGTTTCAAGGATATCAAAACAGGTGATACTCTTTGTGATGAGAAAAACCAATTGGTTCTTGAGTCAATGGTGTTCCCTGAGCCGGTTATCGGTTTGGCAATCGAGCCTAAAACTCAGGCCGATGTTGATAAGTTGGGTATGGCTTTAGGTAAATTAGCTGAAGAGGATCCAACATTCCGCGTACAAACTGATGAAGATACTGGTCAAACAGTTATCTCTGGTATGGGTGAGCTTCACTTAGATATCCTGATGGACCGTCTTAAACGCGAGTTTAAGGTAGAGGTTAACCAGGGTGCTCCGCAAGTAGCTTACAAAGAGGCTATCACAGGTACTGTACAACACCGTGAAACATACAAGAAACAAACTGGTGGTCGTGGTAAATTTGCTGACATCCAGGTTGTTATTTCACCTGCTGATGACGAGAAAGAAGGCTTACAATTTGTTAACGAAATTGTGGGTGGTTCAATCCCTCGCGAGTTTATCCCATCTGTTGAAAAAGGCTTTAAATCAGCCATGGACAATGGTGTATTGGCAGGTTACCCGCTTACCAGCTTAAAAGTTCGTTTGATCGATGGTTCGTTCCACGCGGTCGATTCAGATGCATTGTCATTTGAGATCGCTGGTCGTTCAGCATTCCGCGAAGCTTTACCAAAAGCAAAACCGGTATTGTTAGAGCCTATCATGAAGATCGAGATCCTTACCCCTGAAGAAAACATGGGTGATGTTATCGGTGACATGAACCGTCGTCGTGGCCAGCTGCAAGGTATGGATACCCGTAACGGATCACAGGTTATCAAAGCAATGGTACCACTTTCTGAGATGTTTGGTTACGTAACTCAATTACGTACTATTACTTCAGGCCGTGCAACTTCAACCATGGAGTTTGACCACTACGAACCAGCTCCACGTAACGTACAAGACGAGGTTGTGGCTAAATCAAAAGGCCGCAAACAAGTTTCTGTAGAATAAGTATAGAGATTGGTTGATTGGTGATTAAAGATTAGTTGCCAATCAACTTTAATAAATAACCGATCGTTCCTAATAAATAGCTCTTAGGGATGGTTACCAAAAACAAACAAAATGAGCCAAAGAATCAGGATCAAATTAAAATCGTACGATTACAACTTGGTTGATAAATCAGCTGAGAAGATCGTAAAAACAGTAAAGCCAACAGGCGCTGTAGTTAGCGGACCACTTCCGTTACCAACCGAAAAGAAAATCTTTACTGTATTGCGTTCACCACACGTAAACAAAAAAGCTCGCGAGCAATTCCAACTATGTTCTTACAAACGTTTATTGGATATCTACAGCTCTAACTCGAAAACTGTAGATGCTTTAATGAAGCTTGAATTGCCAAGCGGTGTTGAAGTTGAGATCAAAGTGTGATAGTTCCGGAAGATCTGAATAAAAAAGCCATCAGTTGATAAGACTGATGGCTTTTTTATTAAAATACTTTACCATTCTTAGCGACAGGAAAGAATCTAACAAATTGCGTGATCTTGGAAAGATGCTTCACTACGTTCAGCATGACAAATGTATTTATTGCTGCTCAGGCATGCCATTTGGGTCCATCCACATAAATTCCCAGTGGTGGCCATCGAGGTCGGCTACGCTGTGTTGGTACATAAAGCCGTAGTCTGTTGCAGGGTTAGGGATCTTGCCGCCAGCCGCTTCTGCTTTGGCAACCATTTCATCAACCGCTTCTTTGCTTTCTAATGAAATACATATCGAGCACTCTACCTCATTGTGCGCATCAATAATGCGTTTCTCAGTAAAGGTCTGGAAGAACGTGCGGGTCAATAACATTACGTAGATGGTATCGCTGATGATCATACAGGTTGCTTTCTCATCAGTGAATTTTGGATTAAAGGTGTAGCCCAGCTTGGTAAAAAATTCAATTGATCTGTTAAGGTCGTTAACCGGAAGGTTTAAAAAGATTTGAGTTGCCATCAGTTTCCTGATTTAGTTTATTCAAAGGTAGGGTGTTACCTAAAACAAGCCAATGTGCAAAAACGACAAGTTAAGGGGCTGATTGCGACGTTTCTTTACATAACCCCGAACTTAGGGTGTTCGCCAAGGAAATCTAACCAAACACCTTCTAATTCCTCTACCAGTTGCGGGCGGATGGATATGCCTGATGCCTGCGGCGTCCAGTTCTGATCGGCAAGCGCGCCGGTCTTTAAGATGTTTAAGTTTAATATAGGTTCTTTATCAGGATTCAGCAAAACATCAAACTCAATATTGATGCGGTGATAAATGCGCCCCTTGCGCGATGCCAGGAAAGGCTCAGATGAAACATACCCGGAGGCGAAGATGCCCTTCGGCTCAACACCCACGCGTACCACATAAGCACGATCGCCAGGCTTAATGGACTTGTGGCTGGCAACACTCCAATTATCTTCCACCTTTTCGCCTGCTGCAAGTCGGGCGATGTCATTGTCAAGATTGGCCCATTCGAATTTATAGGGGTTCCAGCCAAAGAGGTAGGCAGCGACGCCTGATCTCCTAAAGGGGGACTTATAAGTAATAGTTGATGTTTTATCTGTCATCATATCCTACTCCGCCTTCAGGGGGCTGGGGGCTAACCTTTACCGGTTAATTCATCCAGCTTATTACGCTCGGTTTGCAGTTCGCGGGCAAGTTTCTTTTCCTTTTCGTTGGCTTTGGCTTTGTAATTTTTATATTCTTCGTCCAGCTCGTTATAAAGCTTAACCCGATATTTCGCTTCGCGGCTATGCGCGCCGGATCTGGCTATCACAATGGCAGCAATGGCACCAAACACAATTACCAAGCCCCACATGATCAGGTTGTAAGTGCCTTTTTCAATAGGTATGCCCAATAGGCTTACTTCATTCACTTTGGCTTGCGAGGCCGCTAATGATTGATCTTTATTACTTGATGATCTTTTTAGCGTATCAATGGTTTTAGCCTGCGCTGTTGCAGTTTCCTGTGCATCTTTCAATTGCTTGCGGGTTGCCTTAAGCGTATCGTTATAATTTTTTACCAATGCACCTACAAGCGGCTGCTGGTAGTTGTATATTTTGGTTAGCAGATAGGCATACTGGCCGTGCAGACTTTTATCTACCGGTTTTTGCGGTTGCGGCGTTGTACTTACTGGCGATGCAACAGGAGTTTGGGCAGTAGTTGCTGGTCTTTTATACGGATTTGGCTTTAAAACAGCATTGGCCTTTTTGGTAGTATCCTGTGCATGCGCGGCATTGCCAAGGTTAAATATCAGGGTCAATAACAGTAATATACGCAAGTTAGAAAGCTTCATCTTTTAAAATTTGATTTGGGGATATGATCTATTATTTTCAAACGTAAAAATTTAATTTAAAGTTTCTGTTATCTGCAACCAATAAAATGCCTCATCATTGGCGAATGATGCACAATTAAGGGATGATAAATGCAAAGCATTATATTAGCCCTCTCAAAGTTATGCTATGCAGATAGGAATGATAGGTTTGGGCGATATGGGTAAACTATACGCTAAAGCTTTTGCCGCAGCCGGATACAAGGTAGTAGGATGTGATATGCCTGCCAATCGCCAAAGGCTGGAAGACGAACTTGATCCGTTGGGTATAACCCTGATGGATAACGGTAAAGATGTAGCACGCATAAGCGATCTTATCATCTATTCTGTAGAGGCCGATAAGCTGGCACAGGTAGTTGCCGAATATGGCCCGGCCACCAAATATGGCGCCATTGTAGCAGGGCAAACTTCTGTTAAACATCCGGAGATAGCGGTTTTTGAGAAACACCTGCCTGCAGATGCCCGCATTGTTACCTTTCATGCTATGCACGGTGCCGGATTTGAACCTAAAGGGCAGAAGCTGATCCTGATACCTCACCGTACTGACAAGACCGGCTATGAAGATATGCTGGCCCTTTTTAACGCTGTGGGTAGTGATGTGGTTGAAATGAAAGACTACCATGAGCACGACCAGATAGTTGCCGATACGCAGGCGGTTACCCACGTAGGTTTCGAAAGCATGGGTACTGCATGGAAATCAGCCGGGTTTTTCCCTTGGGAGAATGCTTCTTATGTAGGGGGAATCGATAATGTAAAGATCCTGACCACGCTGCGTATATTCAGTTACAAAGCGCACGTTTACGCAGGATTAGCGCTGCTTAACCCGTACGCTAAACAACAGGTAAGGCAATACGCCATGTCAGAATCTGAGCTATTTAAGCTGATGATAAAAGAGGAGGAGGCCGAATTCAGGCAGCGCCTTTACAAAGCCCGCGACTTTGTATTTCATGAAAGTCGCAAACCCATTATGCTGAACGATGCCGTAATGCGCGAGTTCTCCCTTTCAGATAATTCGCACAAGCAAAAGCCAAACTCACACCTTAGTATATTAAGCATGGTTGATGCCTGGTATCACTTGGGCGTAAACCCTTACGATAACCTCATCTGCCAAACGCCGCCATTCCGTTTAAGACTGGGTATTGCGGAATACTTGTTTAAGAACGAGGATCTGCTGGAAGAATCAATCGAAACTGCATTATACGATAAAACCATTCGTGGTGATGACTTGGAATTTCACTCGGCTGTGCGTGAATGGAGCTCCATAATTGGCTATGGGGACATGGAAGGTTATAAGAAGCACTTTAATGATGTGCAATCTTTTTTTACCGGCAGGCTGGAGGAGGGAAACAGGCAAAGCGCTGAACTGATTAAGCGGCTGATGACATAGTAAGCAATGTCCTTATTTATCATAATGAAAAGCCATCACTTCTAAATAGACTTGCTTGTCAGGATCTTGGGGTAAACGAAAGATATAGCTAAATGAACTTTCGCCTCTACGACCGTTATCTTTAACATAATAAGGGTGATTTCGAGTTTCTGTTGAAATGTTCTTCATGACGCTTGTAAAATCATTGTTTTTGACGAACATCATTATCGCAACTTTGGAATCTCTCCACGAAAGATAACGATCAAATAATTGAGATATCGTCTCTAGAAAAGCTTTAAATCCATGCCAAAATTTACATTCCGCAACAAATAGGTTGGAGCCATCTTTTGCATATTTCAATATAATATCAGTTTTACCACTTCTATTAAAGGTTTCACCTGACACTGAAATAGAATCGTATCTAGTTTCTAGCAATAAAAGAAATATATCTCTTAAAGCTTCTTCATCTTTTCCGATATATAATGATGGCTTTCTTTCCATCCCTTTACCTGTATCATAAACTATTTTGAGAATATCTTCATACATAACAGTGCTTACTAAAGGCTCAGAAGAGTATTCCTTTTTTGGGTCGACTTTAGGTTGAGGTATATCTCTTTTCCTTATTGTTGGGGCTGTGAAAACTGAACTGGTATTTTGATTGATTGGTATATTGATTGCAGCGTAAAAATCATTTTCTTTCTGATACTTTGTCTTTCTGTCGTCAAAGTAGGTCTTTACCAAGTTTGGTAAAACGGAGTTCCATTGACGAGCCTCGTAATTTACATTGTCCAAATTCACAAAGGCATTTTTTCTACCTTCATTTTTTTCTCTAAGAAATTCTTCAGGATTTTGGCTGGTCATTTTGAAGCTAAACGATACGTTTTGCTGGGATTCATCTACCGTTATTTCATTTGATGTTAAGTGCCTTGTCGACGGAGCTATCGAGAAAAGCTTAGATGAGCCGGTAAACGGATATGTAATTTTGAATTTATACGATTCAACTTCATGTTTTTCTCCAAAAAACCTATCCTCTACCCACTCTTTGGAAACAACAGGGATATCAATTATTTCTTTTTGGAAATCTATCGCCAAAGGCTCCAAAACATATTTATCTATTAAATAGTCTTGAAATTGCTTTTCGTCTACACCTAAAATATATTCTTTGCTTTTTCCCTCAATTTCGGTCTTGATGCTGACTTTCAATCTATCACAGTAATCGAAGATGCTAATTTCACTAAATGATCTCATAAATCTTAAGGCGATTAATTAAGCTATAAAATTAATAATCATAGCTTTCATATTTAGCCATTTGCAAGCGCAAGACGTCTTCAATAAATATTGAAAAATAATTCAGTAACTATTTGACAGTTAATACAAAATTTCTATCTTTGCCGTCCCTTAAGAGGGACAAATTTGCCTTGAACGAAGCCCTACTGCTTCGATGGGCACAAATAAAATAAATAAAATGTCAGGAATTATTGGTAAAAAAGTAGGAATGACCAGCATTTTCGACGAAACAGGCAAGAATATTCCTTGTACTGTGATCGAAGCTGGCCCTTGCGTAGTAACCCAGGTAAAATCTGTAGAAACAGACGGTTACGCCGCTGTACAATTAGCGTACGGCGAGAAAAAAGAGAAGAACACCTCTGCTCCCCTTAAAGGCCATTTTGAAAAAGCCGGCACTACTCCAAAACGTAAACTTGTTGAATTTAAAACATTCGAAGATGAAAAAGCTCTTGGTGACACTGTTACCGTTGAGATATTTTCAGCAGGTGATTTTGTTGATGTAGTTGGTACTTCAAAAGGTAAAGGTTTCCAGGGTGTTGTTAAACGCCACGGTTTTGGTGGTGTAGGTATGCAAACACACGGTCAGCACAACCGTTTACGCGCTCCAGGTTCACTGGGTGCGTCATCATGGCCATCACGCGTATTTAAAGGTATGCGCATGGCCGGCCAAACCGGTAACGCTCGTGTTAAAGTACAAAACTTACAAGTAGTTAAAGTTTTTGCTGAGCAAAACCTAATAGTAGTTAAAGGTTCCATACCTGGAGCTAAAGGTTCATTCGTTATAGTGGATAAGTAAGATGGAAGTTAACGTATTAAACGTATCAGGTAAAGAAACAGGTGCCAAGGTGCAGCTTCCTGAGTCCGTATTCGGTGTTGAGCCAAACGATCATGCTATTTACTTAGATGTAAAGCAGTTCTTAGCAAACCAGCGCCAGGGTACGCACAAAGCAAAACAACGTAATGAAATTGCAGGTAGTACCCGCAAATTACATAAACAAAAAGGTACAGGTGGTGCACGTGCAGGTAGCATCAAATCACCTCTATTTAACGGTGGTGGCCGTGTATTTGGCCCGCAACCGCGTGATTATAGCTTTAAATTGAACAAAAAACTTAAAGCATTAGCACGTAAATCAGCTTTAACTTACAAAGCACAGGATAGTAATATCGTGGTTTTGGAAGATTTTAATTTTGACTCTGTTAAAACTAAAAACTATGTTAAACTGGTAGAGGACCTTAACCTTACCAATGAGAAAATTTTATTGGTATTGCCTGCTGCAAATAACAATGTGTATTTATCAAGCAGAAACCTGAAAAGAGCAAAGGTTGTTACTGCCGATCAGTTAAACACTTATGATGTGTTAAACGCAGGCAAACTTTTGTTAACAACCGGTTCTGTAAAAACTTTGGAGGAAGCATTCGCTAAGTAATTATGGAAATTTTAAAGAAACCTCTACTTACTGAAAAGGTAACTCAATTAACTGAGAAGCTTAACCGTTATGCATTCAAAGTTGATCACAGAGCTAACAAAATTCAGATCAAGAGCGCAATTGAAACTATGTATGGTGTTAACATTACAGCAGTTAACACAATGAAATATGTAGGAAAACTGAAAACCCGCAACACAAAAGCAGGTGCAGTACAAGGCCGCTCTGCCACTTACAAAAAAGCCATCATTACACTGAAGGATGGTGAAACAATTGATTTTTACAGCAATATATAATAAGACATGGCAGTAAAGAGATTTAGACCGGTTACACCGGGTACCCGCTTCAGGATTGATGTATCTAACTCAGATATTACAACAAACGTTCCTGAAAAATCTTTGGTTGTTGCAAACAACAAAAGATCAGGCGGCCGTAACCATAGCGGTAAAATGACTATGCGCTACCTGGGTGGTGGCCATAAACAAGCATATAGGTTAATTGATTTCAAACGTAACAAGTTTGATATCCCTGCAAAAGTTGCAACTATTGAGTACGATCCAAATCGCTCAGCACGTATAGCATTGCTACACTACGCTGATGGCGAGAAACGTTACATGATTGCACCAGAAGGCTTAACAGTTGGTATGACAGTAGTATCTGGCGAAGGTTCTGCACCAGAGGTTGGTAACACCATGCCTTTAAAGAACATCCCATTAGGTTCTATCATTCACAACATTGAGCTTAACCCTGGTCAGGGTGGTACTATTGCACGCAGTGCAGGTACTTACGCACAGTTGTCAGCACGTGATGGCAAATACGCTATCATCAAATTGCCTTCAGGCGAAACACGTATGATCTTGTCAACTTGTTTGGCAACTATCGGTACCGTGTCAAACGGTGAAAAAGCTAACGCAGTGTTAGGTAAAGCCGGACGTAAACGTTGGTTAGGTCGTCGTCCTCGCGTTCGTGGTGTTGCTATGAACCCGGTAGATCACCCTATGGGTGGTGGTGAAGGCCGTGCATCAGGTGGTCACCCACGCTCACGCAAAGGTTTATTAGCTAAAGGCTACAAAACCCGCGATAAGAAAAAAGGATCAGATCGTTACATCATTGAAAGAAGGAAGAAATAACAATGGCACGTTCAATTAAAAAAGGGCCTTATATTGATCATAACCTCGACAAAAAAGTGTTGGTGTTAAATGAATCAAATAAAAAATCGGTTGTAAAAACATGGTCACGTCGTAGCATGATTTCTCCTGATTTCGTTGGTCATACATTCGCAGTACACAACGGTAACAAATTTATACCTGTGTATGTAACAGAAAACATGGTGGGTCACAAGCTGGGAGAGTTTGCCCCAACCCGTACATTCCGTGGTCACGCAGAAAAGAAAAAATAACACGCAATGGAAGCAACAACAAAAATCAAAAAGTCTGTTCTGATCAGGCAACAAAAAGAAGCTGCTAAAGCTCAAACAGGTGGCGCTTCTGTTGCAAAGTTACAGGACTGCCCAACCTCGCCACGTAAAATGCGCCTGGTTGTTGACCTGGTTCGTGGTGTAGAAGTTAACAAAGCTTTAAGCATCTTAAAATTTACTAACAAGGAAGCTGCAATACGCGTAGAGAAACTTTTGTTATCAGCTATCAAAAACTGGGAAGCTAAAAACGAAGGTGTACGTTTAGAAGATACTACCCTTTATGTAAAAGAAGTATCAGTAGGTGGTGGCCGTCAGCTAAAAAGATTGCGCCCTGCACCACAAGGTAGAGGTTTCCGTATCCGCAAACGCTCTAACCACGTAACACTTGTAGTGGATAGTAAAAACGATAACAACTAATTTAAGATGGGACAAAAAGCACATCCAATAGGTAACAGGTTAGGCATTATCCGTGGTTGGGATTCTAATTGGTTCGGTGGAAATAACTACTCCGATAAATTAGTTGAAGACGAAAAAATCCGCAAATACTTATCAGCCCGTATCAATAAAGGCGGCGTTTCTAAAGTAGTTATCGAACGTACTTTAAAACGTATTACTGTAACTATACACACTGCCCGTCCGGGGATTGTGATAGGTAAAGGTGGCCAGGAGGTTGACAAGATCAAAGAAGAGTTAAAGAAATTAACAAAAAAAGATGTTCAGATCAACATCTTCGAGATCAAACGCCCTGAGCTTGATGCTCAGTTAGTTGCCGAAGGTGTAGCTAAACAACTTGAAGCACGTATCTCTTTCCGTCGTGCCATGAAAACTACAATTGCTTCAACCATGAGAATGGGTGCTGAAGGGATTAAAGTGATGACATCAGGCCGCTTAGGTGGTGCTGAGATGGCCCGTACCGAACAATATAAAGAAGGAAGGATTCCGTTACATACCTTCCGCGCTGATATTGATTACGCTTTGGCAGAAGCATTAACTACCTACGGTAAAATAGGTGTTAAAGTATGGATCTGCAAAGGCGAGGTATATGGAAAACGCGACTTGTCTCCGAATATCGGAAGCACAAGCAACCCAAGTGGTAAAGGTGGACGCCCTGAAGGCGCAGCAGGCTTTGGTGGCCGCGACAATGCTCGTGGTGGCGAAAGAGGCGGCGAACGCAGAGGTAGCGACCGTAAGCCAGGTGGCGACCGCAGAGGCGGTGGCCAGGGTGGTAACAACCGCGGTGGACAAGGCGGCAATCGCCCGGGTGGTCCAAGGAGATAATTTCATTAACAAAAGTAGAATGTATATCCGTGAGGATATAAAAGCTTAACAAAATGCTACAGCCAAAAAGAACTAAGTTCAGAAAGATGCAAAAAGGCAGGATGAAAGGTTTAGCCACCCGTGGTGCTGAACTTTCATTCGGATCTTTCGGTATAAAATCACTCGAAGCGGCATGGATCACCAGCCGTCAGATCGAGGCTGCACGTATTGCTGTTACACGTTACATGAAACGTGAAGGCCAGGTTTGGATCAGGATTTTCCCTGACAAACCTGTAACCAAAAAACCAGCAGAGGTACGTATGGGTAAAGGTAAGGGTGCACCTGAATATTGGGTTGCCGTTGTACGCCCAGGCCGCATGATTTTTGAAGCCGAAGGTGTGCCTTTGGAAATTGCTAAAGAGGCGTTACGCCTTGCAGCACAAAAATTACCAGTGCAAACCAGATTTGTAACACGTAGAGACTACGTAGAAGCGTAAACAGTAGGTTGAAAAGTTGTAAATGTTAAAGGTTGTAAAGAGTTGATTGCAGCCGCTATTAGGTAACACTAAAACATTTGAACTTTTAAACATTACAACAACTAATTTAAAAAAATGAAGAACTCAGAAATTATAGAGCTTTCAACCGAAGAATTGGCAGCGAAACTGGGCGAAGAGAAACAAACTCTTACCAAGCTTAAATTCGCTCATGCGGTTTCAGCTATCGAGAATCCTTCACGTATCACTAAAGTACGTAAAGACATTGCTCGTTTAACTACTGAATTAACAAAACGCAAAGCGGCAGCAGCCACTGCTAAAAATTAATTTTAAGCGTCGGAAAAAATGGAAAGAAATTTAAGAAAAACACGTACCGGCCTTGTAGTTAGCAATAAGATGGAAAAATCTATTGTTGTTGCCGTAGAACGTAAGGTGAAACACCCTATCTATGGTAAGTTCGTAAAGAAAACTACCAAATTTATGGCTCATGACGAAACAAATACCTGTGGTATTGGCGATACCGTATTGATTATGGAAACCCGCCCGTTGAGCAAAAACAAAAACTGGAGGTTAGTTCAAATTATAGAGAGGGCTAAATAACATGGTACAACAGGAATCAAGATTAAATGTAGCTGATAACAGCGGCGCTAAAGAAGTTTTAGTTATCCGCGTATTAGGTGGTACCGGTAAAAGATATGCCTCTATTGGCGATAAGATAGTGGTTACCGTAAAAAGCGCTTTACCATCAGGTAACGTTAAAAAAGGTACTGTATCTAAAGCCGTAGTAGTTAGAACCAAGAAAGAGATACGCAGGAAAGATGGTTCTTACATCCGCTTTGACGATAACGCAGCAGTTTTGTTAAACAACCAGGATGAGCCAAGAGGTACACGTATCTTTGGCCCAGTTGCAAGAGAACTGCGTGAGAAACAGTTTATGAAAATTGTATCATTAGCACCGGAGGTATTGTAATATGGAAAGCAAAAAGAACACAAAGCCAGCCAAATTAAAGATCCGTAAAGGTGATTTGGTACAGGTTATTGCCGGTGATGCTAAAGGCTCACAAGGTAAGGTAACTGAAGTTATCATAGACAAAAACAGGGCAGTGGTTGAAGGTGTGAACATGATTTCAAAACACACTAAACCAAATGCAGCCAACCCTAACGGTGGGATTGTAAAGCAGGAAGCTGCTATACACATTTCAAACCTGGCGCTGGTTGAGCCTAAAACAGGTAAACCAACCCGCGTTGGCCGTAAAACAAACGATGCCGGCAAATTAGTAAGGGTATCAAAAAAATCAGGGGAGGAAATTAAGTAATGACTTACACACCAAGATTAAAATCAAAGTATAAAGAAGAGATCCGCACTGCGCTGAAAGATAAGTTTCAGTACAAAAGCGTAATGCAGGTTCCTAAATTGCAGAAAATTGCCATTAACCAGGGTGTTGGCGGTGCCTCTACAGATAAAAAACTTATCGAGAACACCATCACTGAGTTAACTACCATCACCGGTCAGCAGGCAGTTGCTTCAAGATCAAAAAAGGATATCTCTAACTTTAAATTGCGTAAAGGTATGCCAATTGGTGTACGCGTTACTTTACGTGATAACACAATGTATGAGTTTTTGGACCGTTTAATTGCTGTTGCCCTGCCACGTATACGTGACTTTAAAGGCATCAACGATAAAGGTTTTGATGGCCGCGGTAACTATACTTTAGGTATTACAGAGCAGATCATCTTCCCTGAGATCAACATTGACAAGATCAACAAGATCCAAGGTATGGATATCACTTTTGTAACCTCTGCTACCAACGACGTTGAAGCATTGGAGTTACTTAAACAATTTGGATTACCATTTAAAAATCAAAATAGCAATGGCTAAAGAAGGCGTAAAGGCTCGTGAAGTAAAACGTGCCAAATTAGTAGCAAAATTTGCTGAAAAAAGAGCAGCTTTAAAAGAGGCTGGTGATTACGAAGCATTAGACAAATTGCCTAAAGCAGCTTCTCCGGTAAAACTGCACAACCGTTGCAAATTAACCGGCCGCCCTCGTGGTTATATGCGCCAGTTTGGTATTTCGCGTGTTACATTCCGCGAAATGGCATTAGCTGGTAAAATACCGGGAGTTAAGAAAGCAAGCTGGTAATATAAGCTTGAAGGTGAGAGGTGAAAGGCCAAAGGATGAAACAATCCTTTTACCTTTAACTTTTCACCTTTTAACTAAAATAGGATACGCAAATGCATTCAAAATATACATTCGTATGTTTTGAATTTTTTTGTAATTTTGCGGCTCCAAATTTTTACGAATTAACCGGTAGAAGGTCGGCAGGGATGTTACCTGCAGGAAACCACTACCATAAACAACAATAATGAATACAGATCCAATCGCAGATTATCTTACAAGAGTAAGGAATGCTATTAAAGCCAACCATCGGGTTGTTGAAATTCCTGCATCAAATCTGAAAAAGGAAATCACTAAAGTGCTTTTCGAAAAAGGTTACATTGCTAACTACAAGTTTGAGGAAAATGGCCCGCAAGGAACCATTAAAGTGGCGTTAAAATACCACCCGATAACTAAAGTTCCTGCTATCCGCAGCATTAACCGTATCAGTAAACCAGGTTTGAGAAAATACGCAGGTATGGACACCATGCCACGTGTATTAAATGGTTTAGGTATCGCTATCCTATCAACTTCTAAAGGTGTTATGACCGATAAAGAAGCACGTCAGCAAAACGTGGGTGGCGAAGTTTTATGCTACGTATATTAATAGGAGGAAATTAGAAAATGTCAAGAGTAGGAAAAGCACCTATAGCACTTGCAAGTGGCGTAACAGTTAGCGTATCTGATGATAACGTAGTAACGGTTAAAGGCCCTAAAGGCGAGTTGCAACAGGCAATTGATAGAGATATCACTATCGAGCAAGAAGGCAGCCAGTTATTGGTTAAACGCCCTTCAGACCAAAAGCGTCACAAAGCGTTACACGGTTTATACCGCGCGCTTTTAAATAACATGGTAATAGGTGTAACTAACGGTTATACAGTAACGCAAGAGTTAGTGGGGGTGGGTTACCGCGCTACCAACCAAGGCAATACCTTAGACTTAGTGTTGGGTTTCTCTCACCACTATGTATTTGAGTTACCAAAAGAAATTAAAGTTTCAACCACTGCTGAGAAGGGTAAAAACCCAACCATCATCCTGGAATCTATTGACAAACAATTGATTGGCCAAGTAGCTGCGAAGATCCGCTCGTTACGTAAGCCAGAGCCTTACAAAGGTAAAGGTATCAAGTTTGCTGGCGAAATATTGAGAAGAAAAGCAGGTAAATCAGCATCTAAAAAATAATCGTCATGAAATTATCAAGAAGAGACAGAATTAAAAAAGGTATCAGAAAGCGTCTTTCTGGTTCAGCAGCCCGCCCACGTTTATCTGTATTCAGAAGCAACAAAGGCATCTATGCACAAATTATTGACGATGTAACAGGTAAAACTTTAGTATCGGCTTCATCTCAATCAAAAGAGTTTTCAGCCAATGGTACTAAATCAGACCAATCAGTAGCTGTAGGCAAACTTGTAGCTGAGAAAGCTAAAGCTGCCGGTATTACTGATGTAGTGTTTGACAGAAATGGTTACCTGTACCACGGCCGTATCAAATCACTGGCTGAAGGTGCACGTGAAGGTGGTTTAAACTTTTAATAAGAAAGAGAAATGTCAACAATCAACATAAAAAGAGTAAAATCAAGCGAGATCGAATTAAAAGACCGCTTGGTAAGCATACAGCGTGTTGCCAAAGTAACCAAAGGTGGCCGTACTTTCAGCTTCTCTGCCATTGTGGTAGTAGGTGATGAGAACGGCGTAGTAGGTTACGGCTTGGGTAAAGCTAAAGAGGTAACTGAAGCTATTGCTAAAGGTATTGATGATGCTAAAAAGAACCTGGTAAAAGTTCCTATCATCAACAACACTATCCCTCATGATCAGATCGGTAAATTCAGCGGTGGTTTCGTATACATCAAACCGGCTGCTAACGGTACCGGTGTAATTGCTGGTGGTGCGATGCGTGCGGTATTAGAATCTGCAGGTGTACACAACGTACTTGCAAAATCAAAAGGTTCATCAAACCCGCACAACGTGGTTAAAGCAACCGTATCTGCATTGGCTCAATTGCGCGATGCACACACTGTAGCACAACAACGCGGTATTAGTTTAGGTAAAGTATTTAACGGATAATCAGTTATGTCGAAAATTAAAATAACACAAATAAAAAGCGTTATCGACAGAAGCGAGCGCCAAAAGAAAACCGTTGAGGCCTTAGGCCTTAAGAGAATTAACCACAGTGTGGAAGTTGAAGCTACTGCAGCTATAATAGGTATGGTTAGAAAAGTTAACCACCTGGTAGCCGTAGAAAATATCTAATATCATGAATTTAAGTAATCTGAAACCTGCAGAAGGTTCTACTAAAAATAGGAAAAGAATTGGCCGTGGTACCGGTTCTGGCCGTGGCGGTACATCAACCCGTGGTCATAAAGGTGCCGGTTCACGTTCAGGCACATCTACCAAGGTGGGTTTTGAAGGTGGCCAGATGCCATTACAACGCCGCGTACCTAAGGTAGGTTTTAAAAACCCTAACCGTGTAGAGTATGTTGGTGTAAATCTTGACGTGTTGCAATCATTAACTGAAAAATTCTCATTATCTTCAGTTGATTTTGATACGCTAAAACAACATGGTTTGGTTTCACGTAACGACGTAGTTAAAATCTTGGGTCGTGGTGAGTTAAAAGCCAAATTAGAAGTTAAGGCACATGCATTTACTGCTACTGCTCAAAAAGCAATTGAAGCAGCAGGTGGTACCATCGTTAAGTTGTAATTTCAATGAAGAAATTTTTCACCACATTATCCAATATCTGGAAAATTGAGGATCTAAGAGTGCGTATAACAAACACACTCTTATTTCTCTTGATCTATCGTGTTGGTTCATTTATAGTGTTGCCGGGTGTAAACGCGGCATCGCTTAACTCATCACAAAACAAAGAAGGCCTGGTTGGCTTGCTTAACATGTTTGCAGGAGGTTCGTTTTCACGTTCCTCTATTTTTGCATTGGGTGTTATGCCTTACATCTCGGCTTCAATCGTGGTGCAATTGTTAGGTATTGCGGTACCTTACTTTATTAAGTTACAAAAAGAAGGTGAAAGCGGTCGTAACAAGATCAACCAGTGGACACGTTATCTAACTATCCTTATCACAGGCTTACAAGCTATCGGGTACCTGAAATCACAGGTAAGTGCTGATGCTATGCTTATTTCAAACCCTTACTTTACTATACTAAATACTTGCGTTTTGACTGCAGGTACCCTGTTTGTAATGTGGCTGGGCGAGAAGATTACTGATAAAGGTATTGGTAATGGTATATCATTAATTATAATGGTGGGTATTATTGCCCAGTTACCTGGAGCGTTTGTTACAGAGTTTAACAACCGTACTACTGGTGCAGGTGGTTTAATTACCTTCATTGTAGAGATTGTTGCTTTGTTAGGCGTAATTATGTTCACTATACTTATAGTACAGGGTACACGCAAAATTGCGGTACAGTATGCTAAGCGTATTGTGGGTAACAAACAATATGGTGGCGTTCGTCAGTACATACCTTTAAAGGTAAATGCTGCGGGTGTTATGCCTATCATTTTTGCCCAGGCATTAATGTTTATACCAGCTACGGTTGCACAGTTTTTCCCTAACGCAGCTTCAAACGGTATCCTTATCGCTTTATCAAACTACAACTCTTGGGAGCATAACTTGGTATTTGCGATATTGATCATCCTGTTCACTTACTTTTATACTGCTATTACCATTAACCCTAAGCAAATGTCTGATGACATGAAGAAGAATGGTGGCTTTATACCAGGTGTTGCACCAGGTAACCCAACTACCAGCTTCATTGATGATGTTATCTCAAAGATCACTTTGCCGGGTTCTATCTTCCTTGCTATTGTTGCCATTATACCGGCACTTGCAAGCATGATAGGTGTGAGCAGCATTTTTGCAAGATTTTTCGGCGGTACTTCACTGATCATTTTGGTTGGTGTAGTATTAGATACCTTACAGCAGATTGAAAGCCACCTGTTGATGCGCCATTACGATGGTTTGATGAAAACAGGCAGGATCAAAGGACGCACTGCCGTTCCTGCTGCTTCTGGTGCAACGCCGCCTGTTATTTAATATAATACATGTCAAAGATCCATTATAAGTCTATCGAAGAGATAGAACTCATAAGAGAAAGTTCTTTACTTGTTTCTAAAACACTCGGGGAGATAGCTAAGGTTATTGCCCCGGGTGTTACTACTTTAGAGCTAAACACATTGGCCGAAACGTTTATACGTGACAATGGAGGTGTGCCGGCTTTTCTCAATTACAACGGCTTTCCTTTCTCTTTATGTATTTCGCTTAATGACCAGGTAGTGCATGGTTTTCCAAGCAAACATGCACTTGTTGAAGGCGATGTAGTATCTGTTGATTGCGGTGTGGTGCTGAATAAGTATTATGGCGACTCGGCATATACCTTTCCTATCGGCGAGATACCTGAAGCTACCGCTACACTTTTACGTGTAACTAAAGAATGCCTTTACAAAGGTATTGAAAAGGCGACCACAGGAATGCGTGTAGGCGATATTGGTTTTGCGGTGCAGGAGCATGCAGAGAACCATTGCTTTGGTGTAGTTAAAGAACTGGTGGGCCATGGTGTAGGTACACATCTGCACGAAAAGCCCGAAGTGCCTAATTATGGCAAGCGCGGCGCTGGTATTAAACTGGAAGAAGGCATGGTGATCGCTATTGAACCAATGATAAACGCTGGCCGCGCTGGTGTTAAGTTCTGGAGCGATGGCTGGACGGTATCAACCGTTGATAAAAAACCATCAGCACATTATGAGCATACGGTGGCTGTAAAAAAGGGCCAGGCTGATGTTCTTTCAACCTTTTCATATATCGAAAAAGTTTTGGAAGAAAAAAATAAATAATCAAAAATTTTTATTAATTTTGCGTCCCGCTTTGGTGGGCGGATAAACAAGTAATAATCAATAAAATATGGCAAAACAATCCTCGATTGAGCAAGACGGTACAATTCGCGAAGCATTATCTAATGCGATGTTTAGAGTTGAACTTGAAAACGGCCACGAGATTATTGCGCACATATCCGGCAAAATGCGTATGCACTACATCAAAATTTTACCTGGCGACAGAGTAAAATTGGAGATGAGCCCATACGATTTAACAAAGGGTAGAATAACCTATAGATATAAATAAGCAACGAGATGAAAGTTAGAGCATCCATTAAAAAACGCAGCGCTGATTGCAAGATCATCCGCCGTAACGGGAAACTTTATGTTATCAACAAAAAGAATCCTAAGTTCAAACAGCGTCAGGGGTAATTAAAAACAAATTGGAACAAGTCCGTACAACGGTAGCCGCCGTTCGGTTGTTCACTCAAAACACAAATTAGAAATATGGCAAGGATCTCAGGTATTGATTTACCAAAGAACAAAAGAGGCGAGATAGGCTTAACCTACATTTACGGTATCGGCCGTACAACAGCCCAAAACATTTTAACCCAGGCAGGTATTGATTTCAATACTAAAGTTCAAGATTGGTCTGATGATCAACTTACTGCCATCCGTACTATCATCAACGATCAGGTAAAAGTTGAAGGTGCTTTACGTTCAGAAGTTCAATTGAACATCAAACGTTTAATGGATATAGGTTGCTACCGTGGTACCCGTCACCGTAAAGGTTTACCTCTACGTGGTCAGCGTACTAAAAACAACTCACGTACCCGTAAAGGTAAACGTAAGACAGTTGCTAACAAGAAAAAAGCTACTAAATAATAAGTGATTAGTGATTGGAGAGTAGAGATTAGTTCCTTACTCTCTGATCATTAGGAATATAATTAAACGAAAAGACTGATGAGTCCGAGTTATTCGATAATTCAGTAATTCATCAGATCAATAATTAAGAAAATGGCTAAAACTAAAAAAGTTACCAAAAAACGTATCGTTGTTATCGAGCCTGTTGGCGAAGCGCATATCAACGCTACTTTTAACAACATCATCATCACCCTTACCAACAAAAACGGCCAGGCTATTTCTTGGTCATCAGCTGGTAAAATGGGTTTCAAAGGTTCTAAAAAGAACACTCCTTACGCTGCCGGTCAGGCTGCTGCAGATTGCGGTAAAGTTGCTTATGACCTGGGTTTACGTAAAGTAGAGGTGTTTGTTAAAGGCCCTGGTTCAGGCCGCGAGTCTGCTATCCGCACCTTACAAACAACCGGTATCGAGGTAACTACTATTAAGGACATCACCCCGCTTCCGCACAACGGTTGCCGTCCATCAAAACGCAGAAGAGTTTAATTCACTAATTTTTAAAGCTAAGATTCAACAGCTGCGGGCTGTTTGATACTTTAAAACACACATATAATGGCAAGATATACAGGCCCAAAATCAAAGATCGCTCGTCGTTTCCGTGAACCAATCTTCGGTCCGGATAAGGCGTTAGAAAGAAAAAACTATGGCCCAGGTATGCATGGCGCTTCTAAAAGAAGAGGCAAGCAATCTGAGTACGCAGTACAATTGATGGAAAAACAAAAAGTGAAATACACTTATGGTGTATTAGAGCGTCAGTTCGAAAACTTATTCCACACTGCGTCTGCTAAAGAAGGTATTACCGGTGAGAACTTGTTAAAGTTCTTAGAAGCACGTTTAGATAACGCTGTTTACCGTTTAGGTATCGCTCCTACACGTTCTGGCGCACGCCAGTTGGTAGGCCACAAACACATTACTGTTAACGGTAATGTAGTAAACATTGCTTCTTACCAGGTTAAGCCGGGCGATATTATTGCCGTACGCGAAAAATCAAAATCTCTTGAAGCTATCACTACTTCAGTGGCAGGCCGCAAGATCAACAGATATAGCTGGTTAGAGTGGGATGCTGCCGAATTATCAGGTAAATTCCTTAACTATCCAAACCGTGATGAGATTCCTGAGAACATCAAAGAGAACCTTATCGTCGAGTTATATTCAAAGTAATAACGATATTTTCCAGGAGAATGATTGGCATATTCTGTCAATCATTTTCGTGGTTAAATCCAACCCAAGTAGTAACATAAACCCAAGATATAAATGGCAATTTTAGCATTTCAAAAACCAGACAAGGTTATCATGCAGAAATCGAACGATTTTGACGGCACATTTGAATTTCGCCCGTTAGAACCAGGCTTCGGTGTAACCATTGGTAATGCTCTGCGTCGTATCTTACTTTCTTCATTAGAAGGTTATGCTATTACATCTGTACGTATTTCAGGTGTAACGCATGAGTTTTCAACCATCAAAGGTGTTGTTGAAGACGTAACCGAGATCATCCTGAACCTGAAACAAGTTCGTTTCAAGAAAACAGGTGATTCTGGCGATAATGAGAAGGTATTTGTGATCATTAATGGTCAGGATGCCTTTACTGCAGGTGACATCACTAAATTCTCAAATAACTTTACTGTTTTGAACCCTGATCTTGTTGTTTGCAACATGGATTCATCAGTAACGCTTGAGGTTGAATTAACTGTTGCTAAAGGCCGCGGTTACATCTCAAACGAAGAGAACAAAAACCCTGATGCAGCAGTAGGTGTGATAGCTATCGATTCTATCTTTACGCCTATCAAAAACGTTAAATACACTTTAGAGAACTATCGTGTAGAACAAAAAACCGATTACGAGAAACTTATCCTTGATATTTCTACAGATGGTTCAATCCACCCGGAGGATGCATTGAAACAAGCTGCTAAGATCCTTATCCAGCACTTTATGCTGTTCTCTGATGAGAACATGATGCTTGAAGCGCAGGCTAAAGAAGAAACCAAAGAGGTTGATGAGGAGATCCTGCACATGCGTAAGATCCTTAAAACCGAACTGGTTGACCTTGATCTTTCAGTACGTGCGCTTAACTGCTTAAAAGCTGCTGATATCCGTAGCCTTGCAGACTTAGTTTCTTACGATGTTGCTGATATGTTGAAATTCAGAAACTTCGGTAAAAAATCATTAACTGAAATTCAGGACCTGGTTAAATCAAAAGGCTTATCTTTTGGCATGAACCTGTCTAAATTTAAGTTAGACGAAGAGTAATAGAGATTGGTGATTAGAGAAAAGAGATTTGGTCTCGTCTTTGATCACCAATTTTTTTTATAACAGATCAGAGAGGATACAGTGACTAATCTCTGATCACTAATTAACCAGTCACTAACAACGCGTAATTCCGAGGGCTTGACGATAACCCGCCGCCCAACGGTATGCACGTGCCACAAACAACAAAAAAATGAGACACGGAAAAAAAGTTAACCACTTAGGCCGCACCGACAGCCACCGCAAAGCAATGATGTCTAACATGGCGTCATCACTTATCCTGCACAAACGTATCACCACTACTTTAGCTAAAGCGAAAGCTTTACGTGTGTATGTTGAGCCTTTGTTAACAAAATCAAAAAACGATACTACCCACTCTCGCCGTACAGTGTTTAGCTATTTACAAGACAAAGACACTGTGAACATCCTGTTCCGTGAAATTGCTGAGAAAATTGCTAACCGCCCGGGTGGTTACACTCGTATCGTTAAGTTAGAAAACCGTTTGGGTGACAACGCTGAAATGGCGATCATCGAGCTGGTTGACTATAACACTGTTTACGGTAAAGACGTAGCTGCCAAAACCGAGAAAAAATCACGTCGTCGTGGTGGTTCTGGTAAAGGTAAAGCTGCTGCCGCAACTACTGAGGCTGCACCTGCTGCAACCGAAGAAACTGCAGTTGAAACTGCGCCTGTAGCCGAAGCTGCTCCGGCAGTTGAGGAAGCCCCTGAAGCGGAAGCTCCTAAAGCATCTGACAAAGAAGAGAACGCTGAAAAAGGCAAGTAATTGATATTACTTCTTTAAGTTAAAAAGCCCTGGTGAATTTTCATCAGGGCTTTTTTGTTTTAATCGAGCATCTCTTCATATACTGCTTTTCATAATATTTAAAACCCCTGCGGCTATATTAGGTTTGTACTATATCAAATCTAAGAATATGGCAAATGTTGCAGATCAACTGGTAGAGATGTTGGTGAACGCGGGTATCAAACGTATATACGCCGTAACCGGCGATAGTTTGAATGAGGTGAATGATGCAGTGCGCAGAGAAGGCAGCATCCAGTGGATACATGTTCGCCATGAGGAGGCCGGTGCATACGCAGCCGGTGCTGAGGCACAGCTTACCGGTAACCTTGCCTGTTGTGCAGGCAGCAGCGGCCCGGGGCACGTGCATTTGATAAATGGCTTATACGATGCCCACCGGTCTGAAGCGCCGGTTATCGCCATTGCATCAACCGTTGCCAGTTTTGAATATGGTACCGAATATTTCCAGGAAACCAATACTATTAAATTGTTTGATGATTGTAGCCATTACAATCAGGTTGCTACTACACCCAAGCAGTTCCCAAGGATGATGCAGTCGGCCATACAGGCTGCCCTGCACCGTAAGGGTGTTGCAGTGGTTGGCCTGCCGGGCGATGTTACCAGTATGGACACCGAGGAGATTACATCATCAACAGTGAATTATAATCCTGTCCCGGTAATACGCCCATCTGATGAAGATATACAGAAACTCGCCGAACTGCTGAACAGCTATAAAAAGATCACCATTTTCTGCGGTATTGGCGCCGGCGAAGCTCATGACGAGATTGTTGCTTTATCCAAAAGGTTGCATGCCCCGGTTGCTTACTCCTTCCGTTCAAAAATGGAAATTCAGTATGATAACCCTTACGAAGTTGGGATGACCGGACTATTAGGTTTACCATCTGCTTACCACGCCATGCACCAGAGCGAATTGCTGGTTTTGTTGGGTACAGATTTTCCTTATACACCTTTTATGCCTACCGATTGCAAAATAGTGCAGGTAGATATCAAACCAGAACGCATTGGCCGCAGGGCTAAGGTAGATGTTGGGTTAAATGGTGATATCAAGGATACGCTTACCGCATTACTGCCACTTGTTAAACAAAACGAAGACGATAGTTTTGTTAAAGAGCAAATGGAGTTTTATGGAGATGTGAAGAAGAACATGAAGATATATGTGGAGGATAAAGGCCGAAAGGATAATATTCATCCCGAGTATATCGCCAGTCTGCTAGATGAGATAGCAGCTACCGATGCTATATTTACTGTAGATACGGGCATGTCATGCGTGTGGGGATCACGTTACATTAATGCTACCGGTAAGCGCAAGATGATAGGGTCGTTTAATCACGGCTCAATGGCTAACGCAATGCCGCAGGCTATTGGTGCAGCATTGGCTTTTCCTAACAGGCAGGTGGTTGCGCTGTGCGGCGATGGCGGCCTTTCAATGCTGTTGGGCGATCTTGCTACTATAACGCAGTATAACCTGCCGATTAAGATTGTCGTTTTTAACAACCGTTCGTTAGGTATGGTTAAATTGGAGATGCAGGTGGCTGGCTTACCAGACTGGCAAACCGATATGCATAACCCTGACTTTGCCATGGTGGCAAAAGCTATGGGTATCCGAGGCATCACTATTAACGATCCTGATGAAGCCAAACATGAACTTCGTGAAGCATTCCTGTACAACGGCCCGGCAGTGATCAATATCATGACCGATCCTGCAGCTCTGGCAATGCCGCCTAAGATAGAATTAAGCCAGGTAAAGGGTATGGCATTATCCATGACCAAACTGATGTTGAATGGTCGCACTGATGAGGTGGTAGATACCATCAGATCTAACTATAAACATTTCAAAGACCTGATCTAACCGCATGAACCAACGCCGGCAGCGCATTTTGCTTTTTGTACTTTTATTGATCACTGTCGGTTTTGTGGCGTTATCGGTGGTTGTGCACATCTATCCTGATCTTTCAATCGATGTCCGGTTCTCACGTGATATACAGGAACATCAGAACGAAACGATCGATGGCTTAATGTATGCCATTAGCACACCTGGTTACATGCCAGAGTCTGTGATAATGGTGTTAGGTACAGCTTTAATATTTTTTTTATTTAAGTATAAAAAAGCAGCGGGCTTTGTGCTGCTCACCAGTTTAAGCGGATTGGTAAGCACCATTGTTAAGGCCGTTGTGAACAGGCCACGACCATCTGATACACTCGTGCGGATTGTAAAGAAAACGGCGCAGCAGAGTTTCCCCAGCGGGCATGTGCTATTCTACGTGGTATTCTTTGGTTTTATGATCTTGCTGATGCTGCAGTTGGAGAAAGTGCCCAAATGGATTAGGTATCCGGTAATTGTTGTGAGTACATTTTTAATTTTCACCATACCGATATCGCGCATCTATCTCGGAGCTCACTGGTTTACAGATGTAGTAGGCGGGTTCCTGTTGGGCTTGCCGTGCCTGTATGTATTGGCTTATTATTACCTGCGCAAACCGGCCGACAGGCAGGAGGCCCCGGTTGCCGAAACCAAATAAATTATTTATTTTCAGGCAACTAAATCCTGAAAGCAATGACCAGTACTTTACCTGTAAAGCAGCGTATCCAATCCATTGATATTCTGCGCGGCGTTATCATGCTAATAATGGCGTTAGACCATGTCCGTGATTTTCTGCATCAGGGCGGTGCCTTTTCCGATCCTACCAACCTAAAAACCACTACGCCCTTCCTTTTCTTTACCAGGTTTATCACCCATTTTTGTGCGCCTATATTTGTTTTCTTAAGCGGCGTATCGGTTTACCTGGTAAGCACTCGTCGTAGCAAAAGCGAATTGATCAGCTTTTTGATAAAGCGCGGGATATGGCTTGTTTTCGTAGAACTTGTATTGATATCGTTTGCTTTTTCGCTTAACCCGCTATTTAATAGCTTTGCCTTGCAGGTGATATGGGTTATCGGTATCAGCATGATATTGTTGGGTTTATTGATCTGGCTTCCGGTACGGGTTATAGGCGCTTTAGGAATACTGCTGATTGTAGGACATGATATAATCACTACAATGACGGTGGCACCCAACACCACCGAAGACGTGTTATTAAAAGTATTTTTTACCGCCAGAGGAACCCTATTCTTCTTAGATAAAACCCATATCGTATTTGACCTGTACGCAATACTGCCTTGGACAGGGGTGATGTTCCTTGGATATTTATTTGGAACGCTTTACAAAAACGGTTACAATCCGGCAAACCGAAAGCGTTTTTTGCTTGTTAGCTCGGCCTCTTTGTTTGCATTGTTCATCGTATTAAGGATAGTAAACGGATATGGCGATCCTGCGCCCTGGTCAGTACAGAAAAATACGGTATTCACAGTAATATCTTTCCTTAATATAAGTAAATATCCGCCATCGTTGATGTACTGTTGCCTAACCCTATCAGTAGGATTGCTGGTACTGGCCCTTACAGAAAATGTTTCAGGAAAGGTATCGGAATTCTTTAAAACTTATGGCAGTGTGCCATTTTTCTATTATATCCTGCACTTTTACCTTATACGTATTATCACAATTATCGTGTTCTTTTTGCAAGGGTTTAAAACATCGCAGATCATTACGCCTAATGACCCTTTCCTGTTTACGCCACCTGGCTTAGGCTTTAGCCTCAGTGTTGTTTATCTGTTTTGGTTAGGTGTTATATTAATACTTTACTACCCGTGCAAGTGGTTTTCAAAATACAAGAAAACACATCGGCAGTGGTGGCTTAGCTATTTGTAAAACTATAGATATTGGCTAAGCACCTGCTGCAGTTGCCCTGCCTGCATTACACCGCTTTGGCGCCACTTGGTTTGGCCTTTTTGGAACACCATCAAAGTAGGAACACTTTGCACGTGATATGCATTGGCTGCCGCGGGGTTTTTATCGATATCTATTTTGATAATGGTCACCTTATCACCTAATGCATCTTTTACCTGTTTCAAAATAGGTGGCATCATCTTACAAGGGCCGCACCACTCCGCCGAAAAATCTACAAGTACCGGTTTTTCTGATGCGATGATATCATTAAAGTTTGCCATTGGTTATTCTCTTTTTTTAATTACAACGTATGCATAAATAATACGTTTGCTAAAGTGTATATTTTCTGGCAAAAAAGATATGTTAAATAATGTCACTAAGTGGTGACTTTATTTTTATATTTGTTACAACGTTATCGTTTAAATGCTTAAATGACAATCACGGCCAATTTGGTCGAAAGAAATAACCTCCTAAATCTTGTGCAATCAAAGGCTTTCTCTATATCGAGAGGCCTTTTTAGTTTAAGCTATCTTACTTAACCGTTGTTGCTCATAAACCGCTTCCACCATTTAGAGTTGAACGTACTTACCTCCGTCGGTTGGCCGGGTTCAGGTAAAAAGAGTTCGATGTTCTTTTGCTCAGCAAATTTCTCTAACAACTCAGCAGGCTCATACCAGGCATGCAGGGCAAGGTTAAATGTAGCCCAATGGATTGGCATCATCACTTTTCCTTTTAGTGCTAAATGAGCGTTCGAAGCGTTATTGGGCCCCATGTGAATGTCCGGCCAGTATTTGCCATAGGCACCTATCTCGAGTATGGTAAGATCGAATGGACCATAAGCTTCACCTATCTTCTCAAAATCAGGAGACCAGCCTGAATCGGCGCCGAAATAGATATTATGTTTTGGGCCTTTGATAACAAAGGAGGCCCAAAGTGTTTCGTTACGATGTGTTATGCCGCGACCGGAAAAATGCCTGGTAGGGCAGGATGTAATACTTAAGTCTTTGATGTTAAATGTATCGCCCCAGTCCATTTCCTTTACCAATTCCGGTTTTACGCCCCATGCCGTGAGGTATTTACCCACGCCAAGGGATGTGATAAAAGGAATATTTTTATCAGCCAGGAAACGGATAGTAGCTTCGTCCAAATGATCGTAATGGTCATGAGAGCATATTACCAGGTCAATAGGAGGCAGATTGGCTAATGCAAGCGGCGGCTGGAAAAATCTTTTAGGACCCATCAGTTGCGTAAAGGATACACGCTGACTCCAAACCGGATCTGTTAAAATACGGATGCCATCAATTTCAATGATAAGGCTGGAGTGTCCTATCCAGGTAATGCGCAACCCTTCTGACGGAGGTGTTTGATAAATGCTCATGTCAGTTTTAAAAGGGCCCAAAGTTTTTTTGGGAACGGTTTCGGCTTTGTTATTAATATATTCCCTCATCATGGGAAACATGATATTGAAACCGCCCTCGGTGGTTGAAATTGTATTTTGGTATTTGGCGCCTTCTTTACGCGACCGTGCTAAACTCATCCAACAAGTATAGGGTGTTTGACTATTAAACAAAATGGTCAGTATTGTTTTTACTTTCAGATGTAAAAAGGCTACTGTCTAAAGAAAGTGATCACAGCATCTGCAACCTGCTTAAGTTGCAACGTAAGAACATCCTTTAAATACGGTTGTGAAACGTTGAAGACATGATCTGCACCATGGATCACAAGCAACTCGGCATTAGGATTGGCAGCTTTAAGCAGTTCTGCATGTTTAAGTGGCACACTTGCGTCAGCATCACCATGTATAATGAGCCATGGCTGAGTTATCTCTGCAGCACGGTGCTGAATGTTTAACCTAACCGGATTTTTATCCAGGTCTTCGAGCATGGTTACACGATAAGGCATATCCTGACCTGTACGTGCATTTTTCATGTATATAACACCCTGCAACCTCCATTGATCTTCGATTTGTTTGGGCCACAGTTTATCGAAATGGGCAATTGCTGCCAATGTCGCCAAGTTTTTTATACGGTTATCCTCCGCTGTTTTCACGATACTTACACCACCGCCAAGACTATGCCCTATCAGGAAAACGCCATCCGCAACAGGTATAGCTGCGCCGCTGCAGGCAAAATCTATAACATTATTCAGATCATCAAGTTCGATAGAAAAGGTGTTATCGCCAAAAGCTATCAAGTCGGCAAATTCAGTCAAATGCTCCGGTGTGGTACCGTTGTGTGAAAAATTAAATTTCAGGTACCGAAAGCCATTTTCAGCAAATCGGCGAGCCACTAAATGATGTGCCCCCCAATCTTTAAAACCGCGGATCCCATGGGCAAATATCACCAACGGAGCCTTGGGATCAAGATCATCGTAAGTGAGATCGGCCGTGATAGGCCTGCCTTTAGCGCCGGGTATAGTATATTGCTCGGTGAGAATCATAGCGTAAAGCTAAACTTTCTTCCCGTTAAATGTAATCCCGTAAAGATCGGTACGACGGTCTTTCAGGTTTTGTACGCTGCCGTATTCATGCAGTTCGCCCAATATGGATAAGTCTACATCTGCTATCACGATCATTTCGCTGTTCGGTGTCGCTTCAGACTGGATACCATTGGTAGGAAAACCAAAATCAGACGGCGTAAACACCGCCGACTGCGCGTAAGAGATATCCATGTTGTTTACATTAGGCAGGTTGCCTACGCAGCCTGCAATGGCTACATAACATTCGTTCTCCACGGCACGGGCCTGCGCGCAAAACTTAACGCGGTTATAGCCGTTTTGGGTATCGGTTAAGAAAGGTACAAACAGTATCTGCATATCCTGGCTGGCCAAAATACGCGATAGCTCCGGGAATTCTACATCGTAGCAGATCAATATCCCTATCTTGCCGGAATCGGTATCAAACACCCGCAGATCGTTACCACCACGCATACCCCATGAGCTTATCTCTGAAGGGGTGGGATGTATTTTTACAGTCTCTTCCATACTGCCGTTGCGGCGGAAGAGATAGGAAACGTTATACAAATGCTCACCTTCTACCTTAGGCATGCTTCCGGCTACAATATTTACATTATAAGAAACAGCGAGCTTTGAAAACGCTTCGGTTATAGGGTCTGTAGACTTTGCCAGCTCGCGCATTGCTTTAGCCGCATCCATATGGTTGTACTCGGCCATTAATGGCGTGTTAAAAAGCTCTGGGAAAAGGATAAAATCAGACTGGTAATCACTCACCGCGTCAATAAAGTACTCGGCATGTTTCATCAGCTCGCTGATGTTGTTGTAAGGGCGCATCTGCCATTGCACCAGCCCGATACGCACAACTGTTTTATTATTGATAACTGAGCTTACCTCCTCATAATAAACATTGTTCCATTCTATTAATGTGGCAAAGCCTTTTGAGCGGGCATCCTCAGGCAGGTAATTGCGTAATATTTTGCGAACGTGAAAATCATTAGCCAATTGGAACGATAGGGTAGGGTCGTATATTTCCTTATACTTTACCTTATCGATATACTGGCGAGGCGTAAGATCGTTCTGAAATTTTTGATAGTTTGGTATACGGCCACCAGCGATGATGCTCTTCAGGTTCAGCTTTTCGCACAAAGCTTTGCGCGCTTCGTATAAGCGGCGTGCAAGGCGCAAACCACGATATTTTGGGTGTACAAATATCTCAATGCCGTAAAGTACATCACCCTTGTCATCATGCGTTTTAAAGGAGCCACCAGCGGTTATCTGCTTATAGGTATGTGCATCGCCATACTTTTTATAATCTACAATGATACTCAACGCACAACCTACCACTTCGCCGTTTACGGTAACGCAAACCTGCCCTTCGGGAAAAAGCTTGATCAATTTTTTGATTGATGCGGAGTCCCAATAGTCCTCATCCATATCCAGGTAGGCCGACTTCATTGATTTTTTCAGCTCCTGGTAATCCTGTGCTTCCAGGTTGCGCAATTCAATACTTTGCAGATCCATAGTGCCTTTTTAACCCATTTTTAAGCTGATTGTTTTATTGACTCAAAACCTCAGATAATTAGGAACCCATCCAATACCTTATTTTCTGTGCCACCATGCCCAAAGCATTAACACCGGCTGTAACAACAGTCTTATCCATGCAATTACCGGTGTTACCATCAATGCGCCAACCTGTAACGGAGCATCAATAAGCATGCTGATATGTACCGGCAAAAAAGCGGCTAAAAGTAATATTAAACCCCATGAGGCAACCTTACGGGTTTTAGGCCGTATCATTAACAACGCTAATAAAATTTCAAATGCACCGGCCAAATAATTGGCGATAACCGGCAATGGAATGTATGGCGGAATGATACGTATGTAGCCCTCCGGATGGATGAAATGATTGAGCCCGGCAAGAAGGTACAAAAGCACCAAAATGCTAAGACTGATTTTTTTAATTATTCGCATTTTATGTTGTTCAATCGATTGATTAATAACCGATTTTATAAAAATACGCAATTTTATTGCGGAAAATACATTATTTATAACCATTCTAAATACGCCTGTTTGACAAATAATTGACATTGCAACCAATAGGGTGTGTTACTTTTGTTGGGCTTAAAAATAAACTGCTTTGGAGTATCTTAAGGTAATTGCGTTTACACATAAACAGATCGAACTGAAAGAACTCGGTAAATTGGTTATCTGCCAGGAGAACCTTACCGATAAACTCAGAGCAGTTAAAGCGCACTTCGGTATTGATGAGATCTTTTACTTATCCACCTGTAACCGTGTAGAGTTCGTTTTTTCTACGGCTGTGCAGGTTAACAGAGAATTTGCTGAGTCTTTTATATCAGAAATGCGCATAGGGCTTTGTCCGCATGCTACACAAACCTTTTTAGATGCGGCTTCTATCTACGAAGGTAAAGAGGCATTAAATCACCTATTGCGCACCTCGTGTTCATTGGAAAGCCTGGTTATAGGTGAAAAAGAAATTTTAGCGCAACTGCGTAAAGCTTACGAAGATTGCCGCGAAGAAGGCCTTACCGGTGATAAACTTCGTTTGGTAATGGAATGTGTGGTTAAAACAGCTAAAGAGGTTTATACCAATACTAATATCTCTAAAAATCCTATTTCAGTTGTATCATTAGCTTACCGTAAGTTAAAGGACCTTAAGCTTTGTTCAAACGCGCGGGTGCTTATTATAGGTGCAGGCGAAACCAATCGTAATTTATCCAAGTACCTGCAAAAGCATAAATTCAGCAATTTTGCGGTATTTAACCGTACGCTTGAAAAAGCACAGCAGTTAGCTGCCGATCTTAACGGTGAAGCATTTGAACTGGCAGAACTGGTAAATTACAAAAAAGGTTTTGACGCCATTATCACCTGCACATCAGCGGTAGAGCCCATCATCACCCCGGAAATTTATACTTCACTGCTTAACGGTGAAGCCGGCAAAAAAACTATTGTTGACCTTGCCATCCCTAACGATACCGCCCCCGAAGTATTAGAGCAGTTTGATGTTAACTTTATCGAGGTCCACTCGCTTAACGAAGTTGCCAAAAAGAACCTGCAGGAACGCTACCACGAACTTGTTCATGCAGAAGCTATCATAGAACAAAACATCACCGAATACTTTGTAATGCTTAAACAGCGCAAAGTAGAACTGGCTATGCGCCAGGTTCCCCAAAAGATCAAAGAGATACGCCACAATGCGGTTAATACCGTTTTTGCTGATGAGGTGCAAAGCCTGGATGATGAATCCCGCGCCATCCTGGAAAAGGTGATCAACTACATGGAAAAGAAATATATCAGTGTGCCTATGATCATGGCAAAGGATATATTGATCAATCACTAAGATTTTCGAGAGCTTAAAGCTGTTATTGGAAGTCTCAGGGGTAGAAATCTAAAAACATGTAATTTATTTCTACATTGCCAATGTAAGTTTTATCGCAAAGTAACTCTTGATAAGCATAAGGTAAGTTTTCATCTTACTCATCACTCCGTCAGCATACTCTCATATCCTTATTTAATACATAATTACTGCCTCTAAAAAATTAAATTTGCATTGTAAAAATTTAACCTTTTGGACAGAACAGTAATTATCGGCACACGCGGAAGCGAACTTGCACTATGGCAGGCAAATTTTGTTAAGGACCAACTTGCAGCATTGCACATCCCTGCAGAACTTAAGATCATTAAAACACAGGGAGACCGTATCCTTAACCTTAGCCTGGATAAACTGGAAGGCAAAGGCTTTTTTACCAAAGAATTAGAAGAAGAACTACTGGCAGGCACCATAGATATTGCCGTGCATTCGCATAAAGACCTGCCTACAGAAAATCCGCCGGGACTTATCATTGCAGCAGTTTCAGAACGGGAAAACCCGGCTGAACTGCTGATGATATTAAAGGACTGCGTTGATGTACGCCAAAAGCTGTCGGTAAAATATGGTGGCATTGTGGGTACGTCATCCAATCGCCGTAAAGCACAACTGCTTGCCCTGCGCCCCGATCTGGAAATAACAGACCTGCGTGGCAATGTGCCTACCCGCATTGGCAAATTACGCGATGAGAAATATGACGCCATAATGCTGGCAAAAGCCGGTGTTAGTCGTTTAGGTATCGATCTGAGCGAGTTTCATGTAGAGGAGTTAACCCCGACGGAGTTCATCCCTGCACCTGCACAGGGTGTGCTGGCCATACAGATACGTGATAACAATAAAATCCTTTTTGATGCGCTGCAGGAATTAAACCATCCAGAAGTTGCCGAGCAGCTTGCATTAGAGCGTGGTGTATTAAAACAATTTGGTGGCGGGTGTCACCTGCCATTGGGTGTTTACTGCCGTAAAGAGAACGGACAATACCAGGTATTTACTTCAAAATCTGATGATGAAGAGGAATTTCCTGATCGCCTATTTATAGAAACACCAACGCTTGAAGGTGTTACCGAACGTATTTTAGCCAAGTTTGCTAAAGACAGAAAGTTCCCTGCAAAGGTGTTTATCTCAAGGGATATTTCAGCAAACAGCTACTTCCGCCGTGCGTTGCAAAAGCATAAGATCACTATCGAAGACCGCTCGCTGATCCGTACAGTTCCGGTTATCACCCGTTTCGATTCTTATATTCTTAAGAATATCGACTGGGTGTTTTTCACCAGTAAAAATGCAGTTGAATATTTCTTTAAACTGCAGCCGCAATTTCCAAAAAAAGTAAAATTTGGGGTAATGGGTGCGGGTAGCGAAGATATGCTTCGTCGCAATGGTCACTTTGCTGATTTTGTTGGAGAAGGTACCGATACCGCTGATGTAGCTGCCGATTTTGCTGTGTTGGCAAATGGTAGCACAGTTTTATTCCCGGGAGCAGATAACCCAATGAGGAGTATTCATCAGGGATTATCCGCAGATACCAAGATCATTGATCTGCCGGTTTATGAAACCGTTTTAGAAGAAGATATAGAGGCCAGTGGTGCCGACGTGATGATATTTACCAGCCCAAGCAATGTTGACGCATACTTTGCCGATAACCTGCTTGAGCCCGGCCAGAATGTGATAGCCATAGGCAAATCAACCGGTAAAAAGTTTGATGAGATGGGTGTTAAATACGTGCTGCCATTCTCTCCGGATGAGGTAGGATTAGCCGAGGCAGTGTTTGGGATTTAAATGTTCACTGGTTCATTTGCTCATTAGTTCATTGGTGACGCTTTAAAGTCCGCCTGCAACTAATAAACTAATGAATCACTGAACTAATGAACTAAAAAGATGCTACAACGACCAAGAAGAAACCGCAAAAGTGAAGTTATCCGCCAAATGGTGCAGGAAACTCATGTAAGTGCGGCCAATTTGATATTTCCGCTTTTTATTGTTGATGGTGAGAACCAGAAAACTGAGGTAGCTTCGATGCCGGGTATTTACCGTTATTCTATCGATAACATGCTGCGCGAGGTGGAGAGCTGCCTTAAGCTTGGCTTAAACTCTTTCGACTTGTTCCCGAATATCGATGAGGCGCTGAAAGATAAGTTTGCTACTGAAAGTCACCGCGACGAAAGCCTGTACCTGCGCGCTATCCGTGCGGTAAAAAAGGAATTTCCTGAGGCTTGCGTGATTACCGATGTAGCTATGGATCCATATAGCAGCGATGGCCATGATGGTATTGTAGAGAACGGCGAAATAATAAACGATGCCACTTTAGAGGTGTTAGGTAAAATGGCTTTGGCACATGCACGCAGCGGTGCTGATATCATTGCGCCTTCAGATATGATGGATGGTCGCGTAGGCTACATCCGCAAGGTGTTGGATGAAAACGGCTTCACCAATGTGTCGATCATGTCGTATTCGGCAAAATATGCAAGTGCGTTCTATGGTCCGTTCAGGGATGCATTAAACTCTGCGCCTAAGTTTGGCGATAAGAAAACCTATCAAATGAATCCCGCTAATCAGCAGGAGGCTTTGATTGAAGCCCGTTTAGACGAAGCAGAAGGTGCTGATTTCCTGATGGTGAAACCCGGTTTGCCTTATCTGGATGTAATCAAACTTTTAAAAGATAATACCCAATTACCTATTGCAGCCTACAATGTAAGCGGCGAATACGCTATGATCAAAGCTGCCATACAAAAAGGCTGGCTAAACAATCAGCGTGCCATAACCGAAGTGCTGACGAGCCTTCGCCGTGCAGGTGCAAGCGCGATATTGACCTATCACGCTAAGGAAGTGTTGGAGAATAAGTGGCTGTAGAAAAGCCCCACCTAAGCCCTCCCCGAAAGGGAGGGCTTAATGAAAATGTTAAAATGTTATTCCAAAAGTCTCCCCTTTTGGGGGAGATTTAGAGGGGGCTATATAAAATGAGTATACCTGATATCAGCAGAGCCAACTCTGCCGAATTGTACGAGAAAGCGAAAACGTATTTCCCTGGAGGTGTAAATTCACCGGTGAGGGCATTTAAATCTGTTTACGGTACGCCGCTGTTTATCGAAAAAGGTAATGGCAGCCATATTTGGGATGCGGATGGTAACGAGTTTATCGATTTCTGCTGCTCTTGGGGGCCGCTTATCTTGGGTCACGCAAATCCTAACATACTTGAAAAGGTTACCGAGGTGATGCAAAAGGGTATGTCATTTGGTGCGCCAACTGCACTGGAGAATGAACTGGCAGAATTGATCCTGAACAATAATAGGTTTATTGAGAAGATCCGTTTCACAAGCTCGGGTACCGAGGCGGTAATGTCGGCCATCAGGCTGGCGCGCGGTTATACCAAGCGCGATAAGATCTTAAAGTTTGAAGGCTGCTACCACGGTCACTCAGATAGTCTGTTGGTTAAAGCAGGTTCGGGTTTGGTTACCTTTGGCGAAACCTCATCTGCAGGTGTTCCAAATGCGTTTGCCAACGAGACTATCGTTGTAGCATTAGATGATACCAAAGCTTTAGAGGGCGCATTTGCCGAGTTTAAAGGCGAGATAGCTGCGGTGATCATTGAGCCTATCCCTGCTAATAACGGTCTGTTGCTGCAAAGCCAGGAGTACCTGCAATACCTGCGCGACATCTGCACCCAAAACGGTACTATGCTGATATTTGATGAGGTGATCTCCGGCTTCCGTGTAGGTTTTGAAGGCGCTGCAGGCGTTTACGGTATTCAACCGGATATTATTACTTACGGCAAGATCATTGGCGGCGGTTTGCCAGTTGGTGCTTACGGTGCATCTGCAGAAGTAATGGATCATATATCTCCTGTAGGTTCAGTTTATCAGGCCGGTACATTATCGGGCAATCCAGTTGCTATGGCAGCAGGTATTGCACAGTTGAGCCAATTATTAAAACCAGGCTTTTACCAGGAACTGAATGATAAAACGGCAACGTTTGTGAACGATATACTGGATTTCGTAAACGGCAAAGGTTATCCCGTTAAGTTATTTAATATCGGGTCTATATTCTGGTTTGCATTTACAGATCAGGAGAGCATTAGCACTGCAGAGCAGATTGACCCTAACAGCATGGTTAAGTTCAAAGAAATGCACCGCGAATTGCTTAACCGCGGCGTTTACATGGGCCCATCAGGTTACGAAGTTGGCTTCATATCATCGGCCCATACAACGGCTGACTTGGAAACAACAAAAACAGCTATATTTGATAGTTTAGATATTGTATTTAAATAGTAGTAAGCAATAGGTAGTGAGCAGTTTGCAGCAAAGCAATCTGTAAACAAAAGACTGCAAACTGAGAACTGAAAACTTCAAACTAATATGAAGAAGACGCTGGTAATATTTTATGCAATTATCATTTACGCCGTTGCCGAGTTGATATGGTGGGGCTACATGCTGGTTAACCTGAACCCAAGCCGCAAAGGCATGATAACGGGTGAGGGGATGATGTTTATCATGGTGTTTTTGGTGGGTGCTTACTTCCTGCACAAATCACTGAATAAAGAAGTGAAGCTGCAGGAACAAAAGAAGAATTTCTTGTTGTCAGTAACCCATGAACTTAAATCACCACTGGCATCTATCAAGATATTGCTGCAAACTATCCAGAAGCGCGATCTTTATCGTGAGCAGATCTTAAACTTTATTGATAAATCGCTTTTGGATGTAGAGCGGTTGGATGATATGGTTGAGAATATGCTGCTGGCAGCCAAGATCGAGAACCGTTCTTACAGTTTCCCTAAAGCGGAATTTAACCTATCCGTATTGGTAGATAGTATTGTTAACCGCTTACAGATAAGCAAGTGCGATTGTAACCAGCAAATAATTGCAGCGGAAATAGAACCGAAGGTGATGATTACCGGCGACAAGTTTGCCTTAACATCTGTAGTGACCAACCTTATTGAAAACGCGGTGAAATATTCAAGCCCCTGCGAAACGGTATTTGTAAAGTTGTTTGAAAAAGATGACCGTATCATATTCCAGGTAGCCGACCACGGTATCGGGATAGCGGATAGCGAGAAAAATCGCATCTTTGAAAGGTTCTATCGTGTGGGTAGCGAAGATACCCGTAACACAAAAGGTACAGGTTTGGGCTTATACATAGTTAAAGAGGTGTTAGATAAGCATCAGGCCAGTATTAAGGTAAAAGATAACCGCCCTGCGGGTAGTGTATTTGAAGTAGTATTTGCATAAACATAAACCTAAGCATACATGAGCATGCCAAACAGAAAAAGAATATTGTTAGCCGAAGATGAAGAGCATTTGTTAGAGGCCATTAAGTTAAACCTGGAGCTGGAAGGTTATAAAGTTTCTACAGCAAACAATGGGAAAAAAGCGCTTCAGATTTTTAAGGAAGAGCGTTTTAACCTGGTAATATTAGATGTGATGATGCCCGAGATAGACGGCTTTGTGGTTGCTGAAACCATCAGGTTAGAGAACTCTGAGGTGCCTATCATGTTCCTTACCGCAAAAAACACCAACGAGGATAAAATATCAGGCCTTAAAAAAGGTGCGGATGATTACCTTACGAAGCCTTTTAACCTGGAAGAGTTGATCCTGCGTGTTAACAATCTTATCAAGCGCAGCCTCAAAGGTGATGATCTGAAAGAGTTTAACAGCTACAAGATAGGTGATAAAACTATCCACTTTAACTCATTTGAGTTGATCAACGAGGATGGCAGCATCACGGCTTTAACCAAAAAGGAAACCATGCTGCTGAAGCTGTTGATAGAGCGCCGAAATGAAGCTGTGTCGCGAGAGCAGATCCTGGAAACGGTTTGGAACTATGATGTTTACCCATCAACCCGTACCATCGATAACTTTATCCTTACGTTCCGTAAGTACTTTGAACCAGATCCAAAGAACCCGGTTTATTTCCACTCTATACGTGGTGTAGGTTATAAGTTTACTGATAATCACTAATAGTACTGCATGTTTACAAACAGGGCAAGGATATTAGTTATAGGGATGTTTGTGATACTGATGGTAGTTGCCATTAAGTACCAGGTATATCAACTGGCGGCGGCAGCCGCCATGTTTGTTGTAGTACTGATATATGGATATTTTAAGCAGGGCACAATTGTGCTGGCTGCAAAAGCTTTCCATAACAAGGAATATGACAAGGCCGAAGAATTATTAAAGCAGGTGTACAAACCCGAAGTGCTTAGCAAAAAGCGCCGTGGTTTTTATGAGTTTATTTACGGCGGGGTTTGTCTGCAAAAGCAGGATTTTGACGCGGCCGAACAACATTATGAACTTGCAGCACTGTTTCCGCTGCGTAACGCTAATGACCATGTAGCCGCCTTGGTGCACGTGGCCAACATTAATGTGCGTAAAGGCAATTGGGACAAAGCGAAGGCTTACCTGCAATTAACAGAAAAATACAAAGACAATATAACTGCCAAAATGAAGGATGTGATCCAGAAAGTAAGGCAGGAAGTACAGAAGCATTAAGAATTGACAAAGGATTTGTAGATGAAAGACAAAGGATAAAAGACGTCCTTGTTCCTTTATCTCCATGTCCTTACTCTCCAAAGAAATGAAAGATTCCTTATTTATAAAAGCCGCATTTTCAGAAAAGACAGAACGACCACCCGTGTGGATGATGCGCCAGGCAGGCCGTTTTATGCCGGAGTATTGGGAAATTAAAAACAAATACTCGTTTTTGGAGATGTGCAAAACACCGGAGATCGCTGCGGATGTTACCATGCTGCCGGTTGATCTGTTAGGTATTGATGCGGCCATATTGTTCTCGGATATTCTGGTTACAGGCGAGGCCATGGGTGGCGACCTAAGCTTCACCGCAGGTGTAGGCCCGAAGTTTGCCAACCCGGTGCGTACCCAAGCAGATGTTGATGCTTTAGAAACAAACGTGGGCGACAAGTTACATTATGTTGCCGATGCTATCAAAGTTATTCAGCAGCGTTTAAATGGGAGCATCCCGCTGATAGGTTTTGCTGGTGCGCCGTTCACCGTAATGAGCTACCTGGTTGAAGGTGGATCATCAAAAGATTTTAAACTAACCAAACTGATGCTGCATAACCAGCCCGAGCTGGCGCACCAGTTACTTTCAAAAATCGCTATGGTTACTGCCGATTACCTCAACCTGCAGATTGCTGCCGGTGTAAACGCTGTACAGATATTCGATAGTTGGGCGCAGGCTTTATCGTGGGATGATTACACCGAATTTTCTCATCGCTATATCCAGGAGATCATCAGTAAGTTGAACCGGAAGGATATACCGGTGATTTCGTTTTGTAAAGGCAGTTCAGTATTTGCACCGCTAATGGCTAAGGCAAATCCGGATGTGATCTCTATTGACTGGAACGTGGACCTGTTAGATATGAAGAACAGGTTGCCACAAGGCATAGCCGTACAAGGTAACCTTGATCCACATATACTTTATGCTGATAAATCGGTGATCAAAGACCGTATCCATCGCCTGTTTGAGCGTATGCGCGGGCAGGAGGGCTTTATCTTCAACCTGGGTCACGGCATTATGCCTGATATTCCATTTGATAATGTAAAGTATGCGATTGAGGTAGTAAAAGAGTTTAGATATTAAATCATAATAAATAATTATGTCATTGCGAGCGACAGCGTGGCAATCTCTTCACGTTCAATACTCATGCGACGAGATTGCCACGTCGCTACGCTCCTCGCAATGACACGGTTTGCTAATAGGCATCATGTACCAATACGTTTTAGCCATACATATCATATTTGTAGTCTGCTGGATGGCGGGGCTTTTTTACATGGTACGCCTTTTTATCTATCACACTGAGGCACAAGAAAAACCTGAGCCTGCCCGCACCATTCTTTCAGAGCAATTTGAATTGATGGAACGCAAGTTATGGTGGATAATCACCACGCCGAGTATGTATCTGGTGGTTATTGCCGGTGCTTTAATGATACACCTCCACAAGTGGTACATGATATGGCCGGGCTGGCTTATCATTAAGCTATTGTTTGTTGTCGGTCTGCTGGTTTATCACTTCATCTGCCAAAACAAAATGAAGGCCATGGCCAGTGGCAAATTCACTTGGACATCCACCCAGCTCCGTTTATGGAACGAACTGGCTACCATAATTCTCTTTGCAATTGTTTTCCTGGTTGTACTTAAAAATTCTTTAAACTGGATCTTCGGTGTTGTAGGCATTATCGCTTTCAGCGTTATCCTGATGATGGCTGTGAAGATCTATAAGCGTTTTAGGGAAAGGAAGTAAATATCCATTCGTGTTTCTTATTATCTTAGACTAACTTAAACTTCTAACTTTTAGAAGTTTTATTTTTTTATCACCACATGCAACCAAAACATCAACACTAACATCTTACTAATAAATAAATGATGTTTTTGGAACCTAAGCACACGATTAACGAACTGGTAAGCCGATGTATAGCCGGGCAGCGCAAAGCTCAGGAGCAGCTGTACAAACAGTTTGCCTCAAAAATGCTGGGCGTTTGCATGCGCTATGCTACCGACCGTATGGAGGCCGAAGATATGCTTCAAAATGGTTTTGTGAGGGTGTTTGCTAAAATTGCGGACTATCGTGGCGACGGCTCTTTTGAGGGCTGGGTGAGGCGCATTATGGTGCACAGCTCGATAGAATACTATCGTAAGCATCATAAAATGATGCAGGTGGTAGAGTTAGGTGAAACGGTGCAGGAACCGTCGGCAGAGGCAGCAGCAGCAAGTAGTTTGGAGGCCAAAGACCTGCTGGAGCTTATTAAAGCACTATCGCCGGGTTATCGGATGGTATTTAATATGTACGCCATTGACGGCTATTCGCATAAAGAAATAGCGGATATCATGTGCATTAGCGAGGGGGCATCAAAGTCGCAATTGTCAAGGGCAAGGGCGATACTTAAAGAACAGGTTTTAAAGTTGGACAACAAAAAATATAACTATGCAGGATAAAGATCTCGACCGTTTGTTCAGCGATAAGCTGAGCGATCTGGAAGTTGAACCATCGCGCCATGTATGGAAAGGCATTTCTGCTGATTTAGATAAAAACAAGCGCAAACCTTTGGGTATTTACCTAAGCATTGCCGCAAGTTTACTGGCAATGTTAACGGTTGGTATCTATTTTTTGGGTAACAAAGTGCATGTAAATCAAAACCAGCAGGTAGCGGCAGTAAAAGGTGTAAAGAAACCGGAACCGGCTGGAGAAAGAACTAACGACATTAAAGATGTTAAAGTAATTGAACCCCTTATTGCAAACGTGGTTAAAGAACCGGTAAATAAGGTTAAGCCAACATCGAAGGTAAGAGCTGTTGTTGACAGGGATTTCCGACAACCGGAGCGTGAGTTGTTGCCGGTAAAGGCAAAACCACTGGAAGTTACTGAACCGCAGGAACAGCTTGCACAGTTGCCTTCGCAAAAGCCTTTAGGCATTAAATTTACGGTGCCCGATAAAGATGTGCCGCTTGCAGAGAAGATAGATGAACATTTAGCGCCATCAACATTGGCTGCCGATAAGGAATCGGCTAAAACAGAACTTGCTGCTGCACCGGTACGCAAACACAAAATACGCGGCATCGGCGACCTTTTAAACGCAGTTGTAAGTAAGATTGATAAACGAAAAGATAAGCTGATAGAATTTTCAAGCAAAGACGAAGATGAACCGAATGTTACAGGCCTTAACCTCGGTTTCATCAAAATAAAAAAACAAAGTAGATAATTTTAAAGTACATTACAGAACATGAAACGCCTTCTCTTTACCATCATTATAGGCTTGGCCGCTACATCGCTTTTTGCCCAAACCACCACTATTGATTCCGTTAAAACTGATACCACCAAAAGCAGGCGCACACGCATCCGACTTGGCTTCGGCGACGATGTAGCGCAGGTGAATATCAACGATACCACCCGCCGCGCGTCAAAAGCGCCGGGTTTTTCATTCGGGCTTACCTTTACCCGTTTTGACATCGGTTTAACAACATTGAATGATAATGGCAGCTTTACGCTATCACCAACTAACAGTTTCTTAAATTATCGCTCATGGCGCAGCAGTAGTATCGGTTTTGATGTGCTGCAGTTAGGTTACCGCTTCAGCAGTTCGTTCAGGTTCTATGTAGCCGGTGGTTTTGACTGGACTAATTTACGCCTGCGCAACAACATCACCATACAACGCGGCGGTAATGCGCTTACTTACACCCAGGATGATGTGCAGTACAGCAAGAACCGTTTATCCGCTACATACATCCGCATACCTATCTCGTTTGATTTCCGTACGCATGATGATGCCGACGGCCGCAGGTTCCATTTTGTGGTTGGTCCGGACCTGGGCATTCGTATCAGCAATAGCCTAAAACAGGAAAGCAGCCAGGGTGATACCAAACTGAGCGGCGATTATCATTTTGCTAAATTCCGCTATGGTGCGGCAGCGCGCATAGGTTACGGAGCTATTGGCATATTCGCTAAATACTATTTCAACAACATGTTTGATAACAGCCCGGCGCAGGACGGCCTAAAACAATTTAATTTCGGTATGAGCGTGGGTTGGTAAGCAGCGCATTATAGAATCTTTTAAGGGATGTTCATTATAATGAATATCCTTTTTTTATGTCTGCAAATTGCCTCTCCGCGGAAGTGCCTTTAATATTTATCTTTGGCCTTTATGGCTAACGAAACTTTTTTACGGGCAGATGGCGTAAGCAGATCATATGGCGGGGCAGTACAATCAGGAGTAAGCAATATCTCACTGGATGTAACGCCTGGTAAAATTACGGCCATTATAGGCGAAAGCGGTAGCGGGAAAAGTACGTTGCTACGCCTGCTATACGGTTTGCTCTCTCCTGATAGCGGCACCGTATCTTTTAACGGTGAACGGATTTGGGGGCCTGAAGAAAAACTTATCCCCGGCCATGATGCCATGAAAATGGTTACCCAGCATACTGATGACCTTAATTTATTCGCCCGGGTATGGGACAATGTTTCGGCTATGCTGCCCAATACCAATGTGCAGGCCAAAGAGGAAAAAACGGAGCAGGTATTGCGACAGTTGAATATGATGCACCTGGCTCTAAAACGTGTTTCCGACCTCAGCGGCGGCGAAAAACAACGCGTAGCGATTGCAAGAGCCATTATCACGCGCCCGCAGATTTTATTGCTTGATGAACCATTTAACCAGGTTGATACATCTTTTAGAGAAGGCCTGCAACACGATATCAGGCAGATAGTGAAGGAAACTGGCATTACCGTGATCATGGTGTCTCACGATCCTGCTGAAGTGCTTTCCATGGCCGATGAACTAATAGTGCTTAAGAATGGAGAAATTGTTGAAACCGGGCATCCAAAGGAGCTTTATAACAATCCGAGGAATTTATATACTGCTGAATTACTAACCAACTGCAATGTACTTACTGCCGATGAAGCTAAACAATGCGACATTAATATTGATAAACAAACCGTTGTAATTTACCCTGAGTGGATACGCATTGCCACCATGCTTAAAACCAACGAATGGCAGGTTAAAGAAGTGCTTTTTAAAGGTTTTTATGAAGATCTGATATTGGAAAGTAACGACGTTATTCTCCGTGCTGTAAATAATGAGCCTGATGCTTACAGGGAAGGTGATGTGGTAGGTATAAAAGTGAAGAAGTGGTTAGAGTATTAATGGATGTGCAAATGTGCAGATTACAGATGTGCAGATGCCATTAAATCTAATTTCATGTATACTGCAAAAGAATGGTGCAGATCACAGATATACGCAGTTTTAATTTGCATATCTGCACATCTGTAATCTGCACATCTAAATGGCTTATATCTCGAAAGATGCCAGGCTAACAAACTGCTGTACGCGTGCGTTAACTTCTTCCTGGCTTAAGTTCTTGATTTTCTCGGGGCCAAATTTCTCAACGCAGAATGATGCCAGTGCAGATCCGAAGATGATGGCGTTTTTCATGTTGTTGAAATTTACCGTACCTACTTTAGCCATATAACCGATAAAACCACCGGCAAAGGTATCACCGGCGCCGGTTGGGTCAAATACTTCGGCAAGTGGAAGGGCAGGGGCCGAGAAAACGTGATCTTCATGGAATAACAATGCCCCGTGTTCACCTTTTTTAATGATGAGGTATTTTGGGCCAAGCGTTAAAATTTTGCGCGCAGCTTTCACCAATGAGTATTCGCCTGATAACTGGCGTGCTTCCGCATCGTTGATAATTAATACGTCAACCATTTTAATGGTTTCCAGCAGGTCGTCCATTGCAATATCCATCCAAAAGTTCATGGTGTCCATCGCAATTAGTTTAGGGCGGTTTTTAAGGCGGTTGATAACCGTTTGCTGTACCTGCGGGGTTAAATTACCTAAGAACAAATATTCGCAGTCCTGGTAGCTTTCCGGGATGATAGGGTCAAAGTCGGCCAGTACGTTAAGGTCGGTCACCAGGGTATCGCGGCTGTTCATATCGTTGTGGTACTTGCCGCTCCAGAAAAATGACTTTTCGCCCTGCTTTATCTGTAAGCCTTCGGTATCTATGTGGTGGTCATTAAAGCCTTTTATCTCTTCCTGGGGGAAGTCGTCGCCTACTACGGCAACAATTTTTATCTGGTCATAAAAGTAAGAAGCGGCCAAACTTGCGTAGGTAGCAGAGCCTCCAATGATTTTATCGGTTTTGCCGAAAGGGGTCTCGATTGCGTCAAACGCCACAGTACCAATGGTTAACAAACTCATGTAAAATATTTTTAAAATTTTTTTGTGCAAATATTGTGAAATATCATCAGAAAACATACTTTTGCACTCTCCAAACCGGAAAACACTCCTGAATAGCTCAGCCGGTTAGAGCATCTGACTGTTAATCAGAGGGTCGCTGGTTCGAGTCCAGCTTCAGGAGCCAAAAGCCTCACAGCAATGTGAGGCTTTTTTATTTGCCGCTTGCCCCGTCATTTTTTGCTATTTTTATATCGCTTTTGCTTTATCATCCCCCAATGGAAAAAGAAAATCCCGGCGCTATGCGCAATAAAGAGCAAACACGCCAAAAGTTTTTGGCTGCGGTTGAGGAGATTCTCACTACCAAAGGGTTTGCTGCGCTTAAGGTGAACGATATCGCCAGGGCCGCCGGTTTAGATAAAAAGCTTATCTATAAATATTTCGGGGGTAAAGACCAGCTCATAGACGAGTACATCAGGCTTAAGGATTTCTGGAGTAACGTAAAGGGTGATGAAGTGCCCGATCTTAGCGGTGGCGGTGCCAAGTTTGTTGAAGCAATGGTGCAATCGCAGTTTGATTATGTTTACAAGGACGAAGCATTTCAAAAGATCTTATTGTGGACATTGACTGAAGAACGGGACTCACTCAGAAAACTGATAGACGCCCAGGAGGCCAATGGCGAAATGCTAATGCAATATATCACCGACCCGCATTTTGGCGAGCGTTCAGCGCAGTTTCGGGCTATAATGGCAGTCATCATATCCGGTACTTATTACCTCGACCTTTTTTCAAAGGTAAACGGCAGTAAGTTTTGTGGCATCGACGTGAATGATAAAGCTGGCAGGGAAGAGGTGAAAAAGGGTTTATCATTTCTCATCAGATCGGTCTACAAATATTTATAGGGGATATTCTGTGCGCTTTTTTAACTAAAAGATACCAAATAATGTTGTTAAGCTTATCTTAGCGGCCATAACTGATCAGCTATGAAGATTACAGCCTGCCGTTTGCTACTCCTTTTTCTCTTAATTCCTTTCTTATCAAAAGCCCAGACAGAAACTGAACTGAACAGCGGCTGGCGATGCATCAAAGCCGACGAGCTAAAAGCCAATGGCAGCCAGGTAAGCGCGACTGACTACAACGTTAACCAGTGGATGCCCGCCACGGTGCCGGGAACAGTACTTACAACACTGGTGAACAACCGTAAAATGCCCGATCCATTTTATGGAATGAACAATAAACAGATTCCCGATATTTATTACAAAGGCAATGCGTACTATACCTATTGGTTTGTTACCAACTTTACCCATAAAAAGCCTGCAGCAGGACGGACAGTCTTCCTTAACCTGCGGGGCATAAATTATACCTGCGAGATCTTCATCAACGGGCAAAAGTTAAAGGCTGATGATGCCCAGGGAATGTTCCTCCGTCAATCGCATAATATTACGCAGTACCTTAAAGCAGATGGCAAAAACAGGCTGGCTATTTTGGTACACCCCGCGCCGGTTGCCGGTAAACCAAATGGCGGCCAGGGTGGCGACGGTACCATTGCACGCAACGTAGGTATGCAATACACAGCAGGTTGGGATTGGATACAACCCACTGCCGACCGTAATACTGGTATTTGGGATAAGGTGACGATACAGGAAACAGGCAACGTGCGCATCAATGCGCCGCACGTGGTAACGCTTGTGCCCGGTGTACGCTTGCCCGGCGCTAAGCAGGATGCAGCTATCATCAAAACCTCAGCAGAGTTACAGAACAATACGGCTAAACCGGTATCAGGCTTATTGAACTATACTATTAACGGTCAAACGGTAAGCAAACAAGTTACTCTGTCGGCAAATACAACTACCGAAATTGCCTTGCCGGCGCTTACCATGAATAATCCTAAACTTTGGTGGCCTAACGGTTATGGCGAACAGTATCTGTATCCATCAAACTTTGAGTTTACAGAGGGTGGAAAAGTTCTCTCTGATAAACAAGAGATGCAGGTAGGCATCCGCCAGATTGATACCAAATGGAACGAGATCACCAATAGCAGGCAGATTGCTGTTAACGGGCAAAAGATATTTATTAAGGGTGGTAACTGGATCATCTCTGACGCTATGCTGCGCTTCAGCGATGCCCGTTATGATGCCGAAGTACGTTATCACCGCGATATGAACCTTAACCTCATCAGGATATGGGGTGGGGCAATGATAGAGCGCCCGGAGTTTTATGCCGCCTGCGATAAATATGGTATGCTGGTGTTTCAAGATTTTTGGATGTCTGGTGATTGTAACGGTCGTTGGATAGACCCGGCCAAAACTGATGACCAATGGACACGCCGTAAATACCCGGACGATCATTCGCTGTTTTTGCGTTCGGCAGAAGACCAGATCAAAATGGTACGTAACCACGCATCGCTGGCAATATGGTGTGGTGGCAACGAGATCCCTCCGCCTGATGATATTTTAGTGCCGCTGCGCGATCAGTTGTTACCCAAACTGGATGGTACACGCTGGTTCATAGATTATTCAAATTCGGCAGAGATGTCTTACAACACCGACGGTGGCAACGGTGATGGCCCTTACGGTATACAAAATATCAACACTTTTTGGCAGCATAAAACCTTTCCGTTTAACTCAGAGGTAGGGTCTGTTGGTGTAGGCGATTACGAATCATTACAGCGTTTTATTCCGGCTGCAAATTTAAAGGCGCCAAAGTTTGATGGTAAAAAGGAAAGTGTAGACTCTGTATGGGATTATCACAAATACATAGGGTACGAGAATTCGATAAAGCCTTACGGTGAAGCTAAAGACGCCCGTGATTTTGCAATGAAGGCGCAACTGGTAAACTACGACCAATATCGTGCTTTGATGGAAGGCTTTAGTTCTCATATGTGGGAATGGTATACCGGTTCAATCATCTGGAAAACCCAAAACCCATGGACCGCGCTGCGCGGACAGATGTACGATTACTACCTGGATGCTAACGCTTGTTTATATGGTTTACGTAGCGGGTCAGAGCCTGTGCACGTAGCCTATAATCCTGTAGATGGAAACATTATTGCGATCAACAACGGGTTCAAGAATTTGAATAACCACATGCTGGTAGTTAAAACCTATGACATGGCCGGCCGCGACTCGCTTCTGACGCAGGTATTTATTTCTATCGGCGCGTCATCATACCAAAAGGTTCTGTCGTTGAAATCACAGGTAGATGCCTTGCGCAAAAAAGACGGCGTTTTCCTGAGCGTTCAATTGCTTGATGAACGCAAGCAAGTTCAAAGTAATAACTTTTACTGGCTACCCAATATGGATGGCGAATATTCCGGTTTGCAGTATATCAAGAAAGCAAAGCTGAATGTTTTTGCAAAGCAATTAGCTAATGGCAAGGTTGAAATAAGCCTAACTAACCCCAAAGGTGGTCCGGTTGCATTCTTTAATCGCCTTGCGCTGATCAATAGCACTACAAAACAGCGCGTATTACCGGCATTTACTGCAGATAACTACTTGTCTGTAATGCCCGGCGAAAGCAAAAAGGTTGTAATAGAATACCCTCAAACCGTAAAAGATAGACTTCAGTTACAGTTGTACGGCTGGAATGTTGATGAGCAGATCCTTGACATAAATTAGTGATCTGTTATATTTAGTTAACGGTCAGGTCAGTAGTGATGGTTCCTGCGGTGTAATTACCATTAGCAATTTGCGACGCTGTGATGGTAGTTTTGCCGGCTTTCTTTACAGTGACTATGTTGCCGTTTATAGAGGCTATGGTAGGGTCGGCGATAGTGTACAGAATGGAGCCGCTGCTATTGCTGGTGGGCGCCGTAAGCGCAAATGCTGCGTCAGATACAAGTTTTGTAACCGCCGGGAAATTATTGATGGTAGGAGCAATCCTGTTCACCTTAAAATCTGCGGCAATGGCCAGTTGAGTAAACTTGTCAGATTCTTTTTGAGTGGCAGTAATAGTTGTAATGCCGGCACCTTTAATTGATACGGTTGAGCCATTAATAGTCGCCACATTGGTGTTGCTACTGATGTAAGTAAAGGGCTCAGGGCTGTTTGTTGTGGGCGGTGTTATATCAAAATCGGCGTCGCCATAATTTTTATCGGCAAATGCAAAATCAGATTGTGTGGTTTGCTGGCGTTTGTAATCAACGGTTTTTTTGCAGGCAGAAGAAATAGTTGCTATCAGGATTACCGCTATCGTAGCTTTTAGGATGGTTTTCATTTTTTAGTGATGGGATTTTAGCTTAAACTGGCCTGTTCTACGAAAAAGGCGGCATAAAGGTTTGAGTACATGCCTGCCATTCTTTCGATATCAATAATTACCTTTACTATTATGAAATACCTTATCCTGATCATCACTATTTTAAGTTTAAACGTTTCCGCCCAAACTTATAAACAGCGTTTGGCTGCACATCGCGAGCGCTACAAAGCAGATTTTTTGAGCGATGCCCATTCGCCGCTTAAACAGGAAGATCTAAATAATTTAAATTTCTATGATGCCGATAGCACCTACAAAGTATCAGCAGATGTACAGTTAACTCCCGGCGAGATTCCTTTTCAAATGCCTACGTTTAGCGGCACCGCGCAAACTTATGTACGATTTGCCAAAGCGAAATTCAACTTGCAGGGCAAAGCCTGTGAGCTCAATCTTTACCGAAGTATAGCTCTTATGCAAACGCCGGCATTGGCCAACTATCTGTTTTTACCATTTACGGATGATACCAACGGCAGCGAAACATATCATGGTGGGCGCTATATTGATATGCAGACCACGGACATCAGGAATGGTAAAATGGAGATAGATTTCAACAAAGCTTACAACCCGTATTGCGCTTACAGTGCCGGCTACCAATGCCCAATACCCCCACGCGAAAACTATTTGCCGCTAAAGATAACAGCAGGCGAAAAGCTTTACACCGGCGAGAAAAAACACCGTTAACTGCTTATGAGTTTACCCGCGCGTTGCCTGCCAAATAAACCAAACGTTTAATAAAACATAGGCACCCAGGATGATCCTGCTGCTAACGAAGTCAAATCTTTTAGCACGTTTGAACTCATCTCTTTTAACAAGTAACAGGGAATATGAAGTACAAACTATCGTTACAAGTATAGACATGAGCGTAAGGCCGTGCAGCATATCAACCAACGTAAAACTGCTTGTTTCGGGTAAGGATGCATCCACAATGTATTTATTACCCACAACAGCGAACAGCGCACCTACGCCAAGCCCGAATCGTGAATCTATACTATCCGAGTGGATGTAAAACGAGATAAACGAAATAAGGAAGGCCACATACATTCCAAGGAACAATTTCCAGAAAAGCCCCATAGCATCACGACTGATAGTGAGTACAACCTTAAAGTTGCTGTATTCGGTATGGGGTTTAGCAGCGCTCTCATCGCCGAAGGCGGTCTCATATTTTTTAATGCCCGTAGTTATATCAATGCTGTCAATGTTCCATCCCCGTAAGGTAAAACGCGGGTCAAAGTGCTGGCCAATGGTATCAGCCTTAAAAACCAATGATTTTGATTCAAATTGAGAGTTTTCTATGGAAAAGCGGAGTTTCTGCTTATCAAAAGGGAAATTGTTGGTAGCCCATGAATCCTTCATGGTGGCCTGCAATTTCATCAGCATGTAGATACGGTTGTTACTTGAGTCGACTGTAGAAAAGGCCGTTGAGACTGACTTGGCCTGTGGTACCTCCAGGTTGTGCAAAAAATCAAAGCCTTTGTTTTTGTATTTAAGCCAAAGCCACATATTGATGTTGTACTCTTTGTCTTTAAAGTTAATGTCATGAATGCTGGTGATGTAGACGCCCGTTTTAACCGTATCCGGCTTTTTTATTTGCGCATTTGCTGTAAGGCAAAGCACGAAGTATATGATAAAACTTGCTGTAATATATTTAAAGGCATTTAGCATAAGCATATAAACATCAAAGAGGCAAAAAGTTGAGGCTCTTTCGCATTTTTTTATTCTAAAACGCTCTGTTATCTAACTGGTTAAAACATTTTATCATGGCGATAGTTGAAGTATTATTTGTGGATAACGGGAGTAAAACAACCACTAATTATAATAGCCGTTTAAGGCAACTTATAATTACCGAATGATTTAAGATAAAAGTAAATCCGTTGGTTGTTTATTCTCGTTAGTTGATGAAGATACCAATACTAAATTAATGAAAAATAATATCAAAAACAGGGTAAGCGAGATCATTACTAATATCAGGCTCGCCCGCGAGAGACTTAATTACACGCAGGATTACCTGGCTATGCGTATGAATGTTTCACAAAATGCCTATTCTAAAATAGAATTGGGTTACTCTAAACTCACCTTGGCCAGGTTAATGGAAATATGTAATATCCTTGAAATACCATTAAGCGATATGATAGAACCAGAAAAAAAGCAGGTTAATTACCGCCTGGTGTATAACCCGGCCTTGCAGGCGCAGGCAGTGTAAAGTACATTATCTATTCAATTATATAAATAAACGGCCCGGCTTTTTGCGGGCCGTTTTCGTTTTAATATAAGGGCTTAGTTACCGGCTTAAGATTTTTAATGCTAAATTAGCTAATTAGTTACTTACCCTATTAATGTCAAAAAACAAGTTACCTACCATTAAGGAGATAGCCAAGCGGCTCAATGTGTCTGCATCTACCGTATCACGGGCGCTGCATGATCATCCAAGTATCGGTTTGGTAACTACCATGCGGGTACGCAAAGTAGCGCAAGAGTTAGGGTACGAGGCCAACAAGATGGCCATCTACTTTAAAGAGCGCAAAACCTACACTATCGGGGTGATCATCCCCGATCTTTCCGAGCCATTTTTTTCCGCCGCGCTTACCGGTATCGAGGATGCCGCCGAAGCCAGTAATTACAACGTTATTATAGGCCAGTCATTAGACAATTTTGAACGTGAGAAAAAAATAGTGGAGAATATGAAAGACCATAGGGTAGATGGTATACTGGTATCACTTACCAAAGAAACCTCTACTTATGAACATTTCGACGGGCTTAAAAAGTATAACATCCCGGTGGTTTTCTTTGATCGCGTACCCAACCGCAAGGATATCAATTACGTTGCCTGTAATCTGGTAGCCGGTATGTTGCAAGCTGTCTCCAAGTTAGTTGCCATGGGGCATTCGCGAATAGGGTTAATTAATGGGCCTGCTAAACTGGCTGCTACCCTGCAACGGCTGGAAATTTACTTCAGGTGTTTGAAGGAAAATAACCTGCCAATGGATCAGGATATCATTGTATCAACAACGCTGGCAAAAAGTGATAATTTAAAAGCCATCAATAAACTGATCAATTTAGAGGAGCCGCCAACGGCAGTGATTGTTTTTAACGATTATGTACTGCTGGATTGCATTGCTGCCGTTAAAACCGCCGGGCTGAAAGTAAATAAAGACATCAGTTTTATCAGTTTTGCCAACCTGCCCATTTGGGAATATATGGATAGTGTGCCACTTGCCTCTATTGAACAATTCGCCAATAAACAATCATCTATGGCTGCGGGTTTTTTATTTAAGCTTATTAACAACGCCGCTTCGCCCAACCCGGTAGAGCTTCCGCTATTACAACATATCATCGACTCTGAGATGGTAGAGTACAATCGTTCAAAATAAATCAACGTAATTTTCGATCTGCAACAAATTATTTAGGGTTTAAGCTCCTAAATCGCTAATAATAATTTGTTTACAACGCGCCTTATGCAAATTACGCAAACGGTTGCGTTGAGTTTGCGCAAACGGTTGCGTAATCTATGCAAACGTTTGCGCAATTGTCAGGGCGGGGTCACGGGCTTTTGTTAACAGTAATTTTACGTCACTTTTACAAATAAGCAACTAACCATTCTGTACTAAACAAACTAATCGTCACAATATGATCAGAAAACTTCTACTCATCTTTTGTTGCGTTCTGTTGATTTCTTCGCAGGGCTATGCCCAATCTGCCAAGGTCACCGGGCGCGTTGTATCCGCAAAGGATAACCAGCCGCTGCCCGGTGTAAGTGTAGCAGTAAAAGGAACCTCAAACGGAGCCATGACCAATGTTAACGGCGACTTTACCGTTAATGTGCCTCCCGGAAAATCAACCCTTGTTGTCAGCTTTATCGGTTACACCCCAAAGCAGGTTGAGGTAACCGCAGGCCAAACCGGTGTACAGGTATCACTTGCAGAAGACATACAGCAACTTAATGATGTTGTTGTTGTGGGTTACAGCAGCAAAAAGCAAAGCGAGTTAACGAGTGCTGTAACCGTGGTGAACGCTAATAAACTTAAAGACGTTACTGCAAACAACGTAGGAACGATGCTGCAAGGTAAGGTAGCCGGTTTGCAGGTAATTAACAGCAGCGGTGTGCCGGGTGCCAATCCAGAGATAAGGCTACGCGGTGTGTCGTCCGTTAATGCCAATCAAAGCCCGCTATTTGTGGTTGATGGTATTATTGGCGGTAACTACGACCCTAATGATGTTGAAAGCATTACAGTATTGAAAGATGCGGCATCAACCGCATTGTATGGTTCGCAGGCAAATGCCGGTGTTATCATCGTTACAACCAAAAAAGCCAAAAGCGGCCAAACCAGGTTTGAGGCAAAAGCATCTTCAGGTTTCCGCACCGCAGATTTTGGTAAGCTTAATGTGATGAACAGCAACGAGCTTTATGATTACCAGAAAGAATTTTATCGCGATTACATTGTAGGCGCTACAGATAACAGCTACAAAATTGACCTGGCTAAATTTTATTCAGAACGCCCGCTATCTCTGCGCAACCAGGATTATAACTGGCCGAAACAATCTTTCAAGGCAGCGCCGATGTACAACTTCTACTTATCGGCAAGCGGTAAAACAGAAAAAAATGATTACTACGTAGGTGCATCATACTACAATGAGAAGGGTACTTTCTTAAATACCAATTACCAGCGTATCAACTTACGTGCAAACTCAACCTACCATTTCTCTAAAAAGCTTGATATCACCAATAATATCAACTTAAGTGGTAATATGGGCAAGAGTTATGATTACATGGATGTATATTATTCTTTCCTGAATATGCCATGGGATAACCCATATGATGCAAACGGAAATGCAATTTACGTTGATGGTAATTCTACATTTAAATGGTGGTCGAGAGATAAGATCAACCCAATTAATACCATAAAAAACTCAGACCATAGCTACAAAGGTTTCGATCTGAACTATGACCTGGGGATTAATTACCGCATCACAAACTGGTTAACATTTGCCAGCACCAACAGGGTAGCTGCTGGTTTCAACAAGGGCATAAATTACGTGTCGCCTACTGCGGCCGGTACTTACCATGGAACCGGTTACCTGGATGAGTTGAATACACTTAACTATGGCATAGTATCAAACCAGTTATTAAAATTTGATTTTAAACTGGGTGACCATAACCTGAGCGGTTTTGCCGGTGCAGCATTTGAAGGCAGCAATACCGAATATTCAGGCGCATCAGGCAAAGGCTTGCCTGAGGGCTTGCGCGTGCTTAACGTAGTATCAAACAACCAGTTGGTTAATGGCTACAACGCCAAGGCTTACCTGCAATCATTACTATCACAGGTTAACTACAATTACAAGGAGAAATATTTCTTATCTGCATCAGTACGTTATGATGGTTCATCAGCATTTGCGCCTACCAAGCAGTATGGAACCTTCCCATCGGTATCCGGCGCATGGCTGGTTAGCAACGAGGATTTCCTGGCAGGCAATTCAATACTTAATAATCTTAAAATACGAGGTAGTTATGGTGTAACCGGTACGCAGGATATTGGCGCATCAAGATACCTTGGTTTGTTCTCGCTTACTACGCAATACAATGGCCTGGTAGGTGCGGTGCCTTATCAGTTGGCCAGCCCTAACTTAACCTGGGAGAGCAAACACCAAGTTAACCTTGGTGCCGATATCGGTCTATTTAACCGCTTAACCTTAACGGTTGATGTTTACCGCAACAACACCAAAAACCTGCTGCTGCAAGTATCGCAGCCGCTATCTGTTGGGTTTGAGACCAAATGGGAAAATGCGGGTAACGTGATCAATAAGGGTATTGAGGTTGGCATTAGCTCTACCAATATCCGCAACAAGGATTTTGAGTGGAACACTGATTTCAACATCAACTTTAATAATAATAAGATCTACGGCTTGCCTGCACCGATCGTTAAAACCGGCTCATGGAGCATCTCGCAGATCTACCGCAACGGTGGCAACCTGTATGAGTTTTACATGCCAAAATGGTTAGGCGTTGATGCGCAAACAGGTGCGCCAGTGTGGGAGAAAATTGTTTATGATAACAATGGCAAAGCTGTTGCCAGCGAAAGAACATCAGATTACTCGCAGGCTACCATACAGGAAGTTGGTTCTGCACTGCCTAAGTTCCAGGGTGGGTTTAACAACAGCTTGCGTTACAAGAACTTTAACTTGAGAGTAAGCACTTACTTTAATTATGGTAACAAAGTGTTCAGTAATAACCTTAGGTTTATGATGAACGACGGACATGAGCCATACTACAACCAGATAAAATTACCTTCAGGTGCAAAAGTATGGAGCGGCCCGGGCGACACACAGGCAACAGAGCCAAGTCCGCAAAACTCAGCTAACTCAACTGAAACATCTACCCGTTACTTAAAAGATGGCAGCTATTTTACCATCCGTAACATTGCGTTGTCTTACACGCTGCCGAAGCAATGGGCAAAAAGCATCAACATGGATGGCATAACAGTGGGCTTCACTGCTGATAATGTGGCTACATTCTCCAACTTCCTGGGGCAGGATCCGCAAACAACCATACAACCGGGCAGCTTTGCAACCCCCGGCGTGTCTGACTTTAAGTATCCTAACAATCGCCAGTATTTGTTTACAGTTAACTTTAATTTTTAAGCAGGTATATCCTGATAAGATCATATAGTATGAAAAATAAATTTTTCGCCCTGCTAACGCTCGCTATGGTTGCTGCAAGCAGCTGTAAAAACTTAAACGTTAACCCCAGCGATGCCATAAGTACAGGTACCATTACCACCACATCAGACGGCCTCACCAATGCCCTTAATGGTGCTTATGCGTTATTGAAAGACCACATAGAGTTTAATGGTACCATAGATAACAATAATATGTACCTGCGCCAGTTTTATCACCTGAGCGATTTTGCCAGTGATGATATCGTTTGCGGCCAGGTAACAACCGACCCTTTGTATTACAGCTTTAGCTTAGGCCACTCGCCGTCGCAAGGCAACACACGTTATTACTGGTATGTATCTTACAAGATCATCACTGGTGTAAATACGGTGATAGATGCCATCGAAAAATCCGGAAAAACTGATGCTACCACCAACCAGCTTTTGGGTGAGTGTTATTTTCTGCGGGCATTTTGCCACTTTAACCTCGTAAGATTATTTGGTAAACCATACAGCGTTGATCCAAACTCGCCGGGTATTATCCTGCGCACCAATTTGACAGACGAAGCGCAAAAAGCCCGCTCAACCGTAAAAGAAGTTTATGATTCAGTTACCGCCGATACCGAAAAGGCAGCAGGGTTAATGACCCAGAGCCGCGGCGTGCAATATGCATCACAAGAGGCTGCATGGTCGTTACTGGCGCGTGTTAACCTTTACAAAGAAGATAACGCAAAGGCAATTGAATGGGCCAACAAAGTGATCAATTCGGGTAAATTTACTTTAACTACTAAGGCTACTTATCCAAGCCTGTTCGCAAACGCTAAAACCGGTTCTGAAACCATCTTCTGTATCGCCTTTACACAAGTTGATGATTACGGCAAATTCGGTTCTATCGCATCCATGATCTATTCAGACGGTAACTCGGGCTGGGGCGAGGAATACGCCTCATCATCCCTGCGCGACCTGATGAGCGCCCACCCGGAAGATGTGCGCTGGTCGTACATTGTTCCTTCGAAGGATGCATCGGGCAACGTTCAAAAGAAGAATGGTATCGAGATGTATTACATCAGTAAATTCTCTTTCCAGGATGGTTTACCTAACCTGAGCTCGCCAATTATGTTCAGGCTGGCAGAGATGTACCTTATACGTGCTGAAGCTGAAGCCAAAACCAACGCTACAGCCGCCGCTTTGGATGATGTGAATACTATCCGCAAAAACCGCGGCTTAGAAGGCTCATTGTATACCAGTGTGCCTGCAGGCAAAACAGCGCTTGATGTGGTGTTGGATGAGAAACGTATTGAGATGGCATTTGAAGGCCACCGTACTTATGATGTGTTCCGCAACAAACGCACCCTGGATAAAACTTATTGGGGATATCACATCACCAGCTTAAAGGAAACGGATATAGATCTGTTTAAAAAGCCGAGCGGATATCCAAACCTAACGGTGCCTTACACCAGCCCGCGCACTATCTATTTCATCCCTATTGATGAGATACTGAGCAACAATAAGGCAACCCAAAATCCATAATCAACAGCAAGGTATCACTAAGTAAATAACTGTTCTGATATGAAAAAAATTAAAGCAACCGCCCTGTTTTGCATAGTACTGCTGGGCATCAGCATAAGTTCCTGCAAAAAAGACAGCTACGTGCCCCAAACCGACCTCGCTTATGATGTTGCGGTTGATGGTGCTACGGCCACATTTAAGGTAACAACAACCGGCGTTACCAATTATCAATGGGATTTTGGCGATGGCACCAAATCAACCGATGCATCACCAACACATACTTATCCGGGCAAGGGTAAATATGTGCCTACACTTGTTGCATCGGTAAACGGCAAAACCACCGAGTCGTCTACCGTATTGCGAATTGCTAAAGTATCGCCGGTTAAATTAAACGACAACTCACTTGCTGATTGGGATGCTATTACGCAAAACGTAATTCCGTTGGGCCCGAACAGGGGCGTTGTTAACGCGGTAAAATTAGATTACGATGGCAACTATGTATATATCTATATGGAGATGGCCCGCAAAAAGGCAGACGCTGATATCTTCGATTTTTACATCGACTCTGATAACAACCCTGCTACCGGTTTGCTGACAGGCACTTTCACAGGTGGTGGATATGATATATTGCTGGAAGGACAATTACTGACATCCGGAATAGATATTTTCTACCATAACAGTACAGATCAAACAGCGTTCTCCTTCGCTCAGCAATCTATTGCCGATGCTATTAAAGTGGGAACCGTGCAGGAAGCGAACGGCGTAACTAAGTTTGAAATGAGCATAGCGCGCGGTAAACTGAAAGGCCTCACCGGCACAGGAGCTCGTTTTGGTATACAGGTTACCAAGAATGATTACTCGGTACTGTTCGGCAGTGCACCGGATCCGGGAAGTTCAAGCTTCTTTTTGGATATGAGTGAATAGTGCTTAAAGCAACACGATAAATAATATACATCGCGCACTTTATGGTAAAAGCTAATTCTGCAGATCAACTGGCCTCAGGCCGCCTCGTATCACTTGACGTGATGCGTGGTCTGATCATGATACTGCTTTGCGGCGAAAGCTGTGCAGTTTATGAGTCTATCAGGCATCTGAATGAGACAGAGCCTGCCGGCGGACTGATCATGCAGTTTTTTCACCATCCGTGGCATGGGCTGCGTTTCTGGGATTTAGTGCAGCCAGCGTTTATGTTTATGGCAGGTGCCGCCATGTATATTTCATATAGCCGTAAGTTGGCTAAAGGCAGCGGTTGGGGCAATAATTTAAAGCATATCCTCATCCGCAGCCTTAAATTGTTCATTTGCGGTGTTGCACTGCATTGCGTTTACGCAGGCAAACCGGTTTGGGAGCTTTGGAACGTATTAACGCAGTTGGCATTCACAACCATAGTGGCTTATCTGATAATCGATCGTTCTTATGCTTTTCAGATCGCCATTGGTGTAGGCCTGCTGGTTATAACAGAAGTGCTTTACCGCACCATACTTGTTCCGGGCTTTGACCAGCCTTTTGTGGAGGGCCACAATTTCGGTTCTTATACCGATACCTTGTTGATGGGTAAAATAAATAGCGATGGCTGGGTAACTATCAACTGCATCCCAACAGCGGCGCACACCATCTGGGGTGTGCTTGCGGGGAGATTGCTCGTATCCGGCAAAACATCGGCACAAAAAATAAGCACGTTGGTCATTGCCGGCATAATTGCTTTAATAATCGGCTTCGGGTTAGATTGGACAGGTATAACACCTATCATCAAGCGCATCAGCACCAGTTCTTTTGCATTTGCATCGGTAGGGTGGGTACTGTTGATGCTGGCTGCGGTGTACTGGTTTGTTGATGTAAAGCAAAACAAGCGCTACGCATGGATAGCCACTGTTGTGGGTATGAACGCCATATTCATTTACCTGTTTTTTGAGACAGTAGGCGCCCAATGGGTAAACCACACCGTTAGCATATTTAGTGGCCAGATGCTCAACCTGTTTTTAGGAGTGCCTGCACAGGTTGCTGCAGTTGTATCGGCGTTAACTACGCTGGTATTAGAGTGGGGGTTATGCTATTGGCTGTACAAACGCAGCATCTTTTTTAAACTTTAAAACATTACCGTAATGATAAAGATATTAACAGGATATTGCCTTGGGCTGGTGTTAGCCTTTACCTTGTTGTCCTCGTCATGCAAAGACAAAGAGGCTAACCTGGTTAAGGTGGAAAAGGTAAATGTAGCGTATACGGAAAGCAATGAAGATTTCCCTAACCCCGAGCGCGGTTTTTACCGCTATTCAGAGGTGCACGCCAGCAATTACACCGTACTTTCTGTAGATGAGCTGAAAAGCTATCGCTCGTTACAGTCTATTCAGAGTGCAAATTACAGCGTTTTAAGCACGCTTGTATTCAGGTATTATATTTTAGATGATGTTGTAAACCAACCTATAAAATCATCATTCCTGGATAACCTAAAAAAAGATTTTGCCGCAGCACGCGAGGCCGGAGTTAAACTGATACCACGTTTTGTTTACACAGCAACGGCCAAACCGGGCAATTGCCCCGAGGGATTTATTTGCCCGCTTTATGGCGATGCTCCCAAGAACATTATCCTAAACCACATTGCTCAATTAAAACCGGTATTGCATGATAACGCCGATATAATTGCCTGCGTGCAATTAGGATTTATAGGCGTATGGGGCGAGCAATATTACACCGACTTTTTTGGCGATGCATCACAGAATGCAACGCAAGGCAAACTGCTTGATGCCAACTGGCGAGATAGAATAGAAGTGATAAAAGCCATGCTTGATGCTGTACCTGCCGATAGGATGGTGCAGCTGCGCTATCCGCAGATAAAACAGCGTTACATTTACGGCATAAACGCCTTGATCACATCCGCACCGTTGACTGATGCGCAAGCCTTTAGCGAGAATGACATAGCCCGCTTAGGTTACCATAACGATTGCTTTTTGGCCAGTTCAAACGATTTTGGCACTTACGAAGATTATGGTAATAGCTTAACTCCGCGTACATCTGATGGGGCCGTGCTTAACACTTTGAAAGACTATTTTAAAGCAGACAGTAAATTTGTGGTTGTTGGTGGTGAAACCTGTTCTGATGGTTACAGCCCAACTAATGATTGCGAACCAGGCGGCCAGGCACAGGCGGAGTTTTCATCGCTGCATTACAGCTTTATTAATGCGCACTATAATACCGAGGTGAATAACGACTGGCAGGATGGCGGTTGTATGGATAATATTAAACGCAACCTGGGTTATCGTTTTGTGCTGCAAAGCGCTTGCCTGCCTGATAATGCAGTACGTAATGCAGCAATGCAAATTACTTTTAACATTAAAAACAAGGGTTACTCCTCGCCGTATAACAAACGTACCGTTAAGCTGCTATTGCGAAATAAGGCTACCAAAGAAATCCGTTCGATAGATCTGGCTACAGACATCCGCCGGTGGTATAGCGGCGACAACCAGGTGAGTGAATCGGTAAACATTCCGGCAGACCTGCCCGCTGGTGATTATGAAATGCTGTTGAATATGCCCGACGCTTATGCAAGCATCGCCACAAAGCCGGAGTTTAGTATCCGTTTGGCTAATAACGATGTATGGGAATCTACTACTGGTTACAATAATTTAAACCATACGCTAAAAGTAAACTGATCTTGAGTAAGGCTATCAAAATAATATTATCAGCTATATTTGTAGGCTTGGCGGCATCGCTTAGCGCGCAAACCATTGCCATTAAACCCGGCGAAAAATGGTTTGGCGGTGCAGTGAATGACGCACATTCAATGCCTTTTACAGATGGTTATAAACTTAACCTGTACGGCGATACCCGCGGAAACCAGGCATCGCCCTTATTGGTATCAACCAAAGGCCGGTTTATTTGGAGTGAAGAACCTTTCAAGTTTACGTTTGACAACGGTAAGTTGATTATCAGCGAAATCCACGCTGCATTGGTTGTTGACTCTTCGGCCAACAATTTGCAGAGTGCGTTTAAGCTTGCAGCTAAACGATATTTCCCATCGAAAGGTAAACTGCCCGACACGTTGTTGTTTGCCAAACCGCAATACAACACCTGGATAGAACTGGTTTACAACCAAAACCAAAAGGATATCATCAAATATGCAAAGGCAATTATCGACAACGGTTTCCCACCGGGGGTATTAATGATAGATGATAATTGGGCTGATTATTACGGCAGGTTTGATTTTCGTGCAGATAGATTCAGAAACGCTGCTGCAATGGTTGATTCACTGCATGATATGGGTTTTAAAGTGATGCTTTGGGTTAGTCCGTTTGTGTCACCCGATACAGAGGTTTATCGCGAATTGTTGGCGAAGCGCGTACTGCTTTTTGATAATGGCGGTAACACTGGTTTAACCTGGGATAAGGCTGATAAACCGGCCATCATTTCCTGGTGGAACGGTTATAGCTCGGTGCTTGATTTTACAAATCCGCAGGCAAAGGAGTGGTTTACCGGCAGGCTGAATTACATGATGAAAACGTATCACCTGGATGGCTTTAAGCTGGATGCTGGCGATGCAGATTTTTATCCGGCCAGCGCCGTTTCCTACAAAAAAGCAACGCCTAATGAACATAGCCGTTTATGGGGTGAGATTGGTTTAAGTTTTCCACTCAATGAATATCGCGCCATGTGGAAAATGGGCGGCGAGCCCCTCGTTGAACGCTTGCGCGACAAACAACATACCTGGACTGATCTGCAAAAACTGATACCACATATTACTACCGCCGGTTTATTAGGTTACCAATTTACCTGCCCGGATATGATCGGCGGTGGTGAATTTGGTTCCTTCATCGGTAAGGATAAACTGGATGAGCAACTCATAGTCCGCTCTGCACAATGCTCGGCGCTAATGCCGATGATGCAGTTTTCGGTTGCGCCATGGCGTGTTTTATCTCAGCAAAATCTGTCGGCGGTAAAAAAGGCAGTTGCTTTAAGGGCAAGATATACGCCTTATATATTGCAACTGGCAAAAACATCGGCGCAAACCGGCGAACCCATTGTGCGCAGCATGGAATACCAGTTCCCTAACCAGGGCCTTGTTGATGTAAAAGGCCAGTTTATGTTAGGCAGCAAATACCTCGTGGCTCCTGTAACAACTAAAGACAACAGCAAAATAGTTTACCTGCCCAAAGGCACCTGGATAAGCGATGATGGCAAAAAGATAAAGGGGCCGCTTAAGTATAACATCATGGTAGCAGCAGATAGGTTGCCTGTGTTCGAATTGATCAAGAATTGAAATTACAAAATTACTAAATAGTGCAAAGTTTTAAATACATAGCCGAAGTTGTACCGCACTTTAAATGTACTGCAGATGCCGGTTCCTATAAACCTTATGGGTCTGGCCATATCAATGATACCTTCTTTTTGAAGAATTTAGCCGAGGGGTCTGACTATTTACTGCAACGTATTAATCACCATATTTTCACCAACGTTGAAAAGCTTACAGAAAATATGCAAAAGGTGACCGAGCATTTAAAACTCAAGGTAATCAGCAACGGCGGCGACCCGATGACCGAAGTAATGACGCTTATCCCAACAAATAGCGGTAAGTATTTTTATCAGGATAGCGATGGCAACTATTGGCGCATGTTCTTTTTCCTGGGTAACACCAAAAGTTATGACCTGGTGAAGCTCCCTAAACAGGCTTATGAGGGTGGAAAAGCATTCGGAAAGTTCCAGGCAATGTTGTCTGATATCCCGGCAGGAGAGATGTTTGAGGTGATACCCGATTTCCATAACATACAGCATCGTTTAAGGCAACTAAACGATGCTATTTCGAAAGATATGGCAGGTCGCGTTTCTTCTGTTAAACCCGAATTAGATATTGTACGAAAGTATGCTGAGCCTATGCAGTACTTTCAGCAGCCTGATAAGGTAAATGCTTTGCCTAAACGGGTTATCCATAACGATACTAAATTTAATAACGTGCTGCTCAACCAAAACGACGAAGCGCAATGCGTTATTGACCTGGAGACGGTAATGGATGGCTACGTAGCCTATGACTTTGGCGACGCCATACGTACCATTATCAATACGTCTACTGAGGACGAGGCCGACCTGAGCAAAATACAGTTGAATATGCCTTTGTTTGATGCCTATGTACAAGGTTATCTGCGGGAAGCTTCGAAGTTTTTAACAGACGCTGAAGTGAGATCCCTGATGAAGGGTGCACTGCTACTGCCGTATATGCAAGCCGTTCGTTTTCTTACAGACCATATTAATGGCGATGTATATTTTAAAACCAAGTTTGAAGGGCATAATTTGCAAAGGGCCCGGGCGCAGTTCCAACTGCTTAAAATGCTTGATGCCAATGCCGAAGCAATGAACGCTACTATTTTAAACGAGATGGCCGGTTATAAAACGGCTCATTATTAATGATTACTGAAAGCAACATATTATACCTGGAAGTGAATGAGCAACCTCATCGTATTGAGGATGTTTCTGCGCTGATGGATCTGGTTGAACGGATGCAAATATCTTTTGCACCATGGCATGGAGAAATGGCTATGCCAAAGGTTGATTTTTGCATTACTTACAATGAAAACCATATTTTTCTTAAATTTTTTGTAACAGAAGCTGCAATTAAGGCCGAATATGTTAATTTTAACGATCCGGTTTACGAGGATAGCTGTGTTGAGTTCTTTATAGCCTTTAACGGCGATAGCAGCTACTATAACCTCGAGTTTAATTGCATGGGCACCGGCAGGGTACAATATGGCAGCGGTAAGTATAACCGCGCATTTATACCTGCGGGCTTAATTAAAACAATACAACATCAAACTACGCTAAAGAATACCAGCCGCGGAGATATTTATTGGGAGCTTACTTTGGTGGTCCCCAAAACTGTATTTATGTTCCATCCGCAATTAAACTTAGAAAACAACCGGGCAAAAGTTAATTTTTTCAAGTGCGGCGACGGCTTGCCACAGCCACACTACTTATGCTGGAACAACATCGTTCATCACGAACCGGAGTTCCATCTTACAGATTTTTTCAAACAAGTAACATTTAGTCCACAGGTAGTTTAAAATTTAAAAGCATGGCACAACAAGCAGTATCATTACAGTCAGAGAACAAGAAAAGCGCAATGAGTCCCATTTTCATCATTGGGATGCTGTTCTTTATTTTTGGTTTTATCACATGGTTAAACTCGGTTCTGATACCGTATTTAAAACTGGCTTGCGAGCTTAACAATGTTGAAGCCTACTTGGTAACAACTGCTTTTTATATCTCTTACTTCGTACTGGCTATCCCGTCGGCCCGCATCTTAAATGCAACCGGTTTCAAAAAAGGGATGTCGGTTGGTTTGGCGGTAATGGCCGTAGGTGCATTGATCTTCATACCCGCGGCATTAACACGCTTTTACGGCCTTTTCCTGTTAGGCTTGTTCATACAAGGGTCCGGATTGGCCTTATTGCAAACCGCATCAAACCCGTATATCACCATACTTGGTCCGCCGGAGAGCGCTGCAAGGCGTATCAGTATTATGGGCATCTGTAATAAAGTGGCCGGTGCAATTGCGCCGATAGTGTTAGGAGCAATTGCTCTTAAAGATGTGGACGGTTTAAAAGCCCGCATTGCAACCATGGCTGTTGAAGCAAAAAAGTTAGAGTTAGATGCATTAGCATCACGTGTAATATTACCTTATGTGGTTATTTTTGTAGTATTGGTGATATTGTCTGTTGTTATTTACAATTCAAGCCTGCCCGAGATAGATACCGACCAGGAAGACGAAACCACCGCGTTAACCAATACCGGTAAAACCAGCGTTTTGCAGTTTCCGCATTTACTGTTAGGTGTACTTACGCTGTTTTGTTATGTTGGCGTTGAGGTTATAGCAGGCGATACAATTATAAACTATGCCAACACGCAGGGCATTGCTATGGAGAGTGCCAAATTCTTTACCTCGTTTACCTTAGGCTGTATGCTTGTTGGCTATGGAATAGGGGTGGTGTGCATTCCAAAATATCTTACACAGGAAAAAGCTATGAAGCTTTCTGCGGGCTTAGGTGTGATCTTATCTAATCTGGTAATTTTTACACATGGCTATGTTTCTGTTTTGGGTGTAGCCCTGCTTGGCTTAGCTAATTCATTAGTGTGGCCGGCTATATGGCCAATGGCTTTGGCGGGTTTGGGCAGGTTTACCAAAATTGGCTCATCGCTTATGATCATGGGGATAGCCGGTGGTGCAATTGTGCCGCTAGGCTACGGTGCATTGGCCGATGCTATTAACCCTACACACGCTTACGTTATTTTGATACCATCATACCTTATCATTTTATATTACGCTTTCAGCGGGCACAAAGTAGGCCGGCCTAAGGCAATTTGAAAGAACAATTATAAAATCAACAATCAATAAATTTGAAAATTATGGACCGCAGAGAATTTGTTAAGAACACCGCTGTAGGAATTGCAGGATTAACCATTTTGCCCTCGGGGTTGTTATTTGCAAAAAATGCAGATAAGGTAAGATTGGGTTACATAGGGGTTGGGCTACGTGGCCGTAACCACATTAGCGAGGGTTTGCTGCGCGATGACGTAGAGATAGTAGCCATTTGCGATATACAGGAAAGTTCGCTAAAATACTGCCGCGAGCAATTTGTTAAGGCAAAAAAGAAACTCCCAACTGAATATACCGGCGGGTTAGATGCTTATAAAAAACTGCTGGCCCGTAAGGATGTTGATGCTGTAATTATCGCCACACCGTGGCAGTTCCATAAAAGCCAGGCTATTGATGCCATGCGCGCGGGCAAATACGTAGGTTGCGAGGTTATTGCCGGTATTTCGGTTGAAGACCACTGGGATATCCTGAAAGTACACGAAGAAACCAAAATGCCTTACATGACGCTGGAGAACGTTTGTTACCGCCGTGATGTGATGGCTGTTTTAAACATGGTACGCCAGAACCTGTTTGGCGAATTGGTGCACTGCGAGGGCGGTTACCAGCACGATCTGCGCGGTATCCTCTTTAACGATGGTAAAAGCTTTTACGGCAAGGGCGGCGAGTTTGGCCCGGGCACGATGGGCGAATCGGCATGGCGTACGCAGTGGAACATTGACCGTGATGGCGATATATATCCTACCCACGGTGCCGGCCCTGTAATGCACTACCTGGATATCAATGCAGGTAACCGTTTTACTAACCTGGTATCATTCTCAAGCAAGTCGGTTGGGTTGAATCATTATATCGAGAAGGTATCGCCGGGAAATAAAAATGCCAAGATCAAATTCAAAAATGGCGATGTTACCACCACCATGATCAATTGTGCTAATGGTGAAACCGTTACCTTAAGCCATGACGTGCATTTGCCTCGCCCTTACTCATTGGGTTTCCGCGTGCAAGGCACTGAGGGTATCTGGATGGATGTGGCTAACTCGATCTATATTGAAGGGAAATCGGCCAAGGATGATGTATGGGACAAAGCTGATGCATGGCTTGAAAAATATGACCACCCGCTTTGGAAAAAGAACGAGCACCTGGCAGAAGGTGCAGGCCACGGTGGTATGGACTGGTTTGTGTTTAACGCTTTTGTAATGGCTGTAAAAGAGCGCAAGCAAACCCCAATTGATGTTTATGATTCATTAACCATGAGCGTGATAACACCGCTTTCAGAAAAATCATTAAAAGAAGGCAACGCACCACAACAATTCCCTGATTTTACCAAAGGCAAATGGAAAGAGCGCAAAAATACTTTCGCTTTGGATGATAGCGGGTTTTAAATAGGGTTGCAGGCACAGTTATGCCGTTTTAAACATGTCATTACGAGTCTTCGATGAAATAGAAGGTGCGGAAATCTTGTAACAATTTTGATTTTCCTGCCTATGAGATTGCTTCGTTCCTCGCAATGACATGTTTTTTATGTCTTATTTGATATCCTTGCTGATATACGGTAGTGCAAATCGTTACATTTGCTTTACCCATGAAAGACATCCCACTACATCAACTGAAAGAGCGGGCTACTACCGGCCTGGAGATGTGGCGTTATTATGCCGGCGATATGGACGACGACGACCAGGCGCCGCTGGGAGCTCACCGGGATGATCATTATATATTTTTTTTGATCGAGGAAGGTTCGGCATCACTGATGATCGATTTTACTGAAGTCGTGTTTCATCACCAAACGCTGTATTATGTTTTGCCCGGCCAGGTACATCAGAGTTTAGGCTACAACGAGGCTCGTGGATGGTTCATAGCGGTAGACACCATGCTTGTGCCGCCAGATTACCGAAAAGTTTTTGAGGGCAGCCTTGCTTTACAGCAGCCTCATGCACTCAACAATGATCAGATGCAACAGTGCCGTAGTTTGCTTGAAGTATTGCTGCAGCGTTGTCAGGAAAAGGACAGTGTTCCTTTTAATCTTTCGGTGACGCATTCTTTGCTCCAGGCATTTATAGGAATGGTTGCCGGTTGTTATAGCTGTGCTGCTAACCCAATTGTACAGTCAACGCGACCCATGGAAATTGTGCAACAGTTTAAGCGTGTATTGATAGATAATATCCATACAATAAAAAGCCCGTCTGCATATGCCGATATGCTGCGCGTATCTGAAAGTTACCTTAACGAATCTTTAAAGAAGGTTACCGGCATGTCTGTTAGTTACTGGATTTTGAACGAGGTTGTACTGGAAGCTAAGCGTTTATTATACTATAGCGAATTAAATGTTAAGGAAATAGCCCATAAATTGGGCTATGATGATCATACCTATTTCTCTCGTATCTTTAAAAAATCGGAAAACATTACACCATTATCGTTCAGGGCTTCTTACCGTAAATAATCCAATCATTACCGCGGGTTTGCCATTGATGACGACTGCTTTTACACGTTTCTTTGTATCAAAGCAAAACACCCACGTTATGGAAACGTCTACTTTTCAAAAATTTAAGCAGAAGGCGGGCAGTCTGCTTGAGCCACGCATATTACAAACTGGCCGGGTGCTGGAGGTAAGGCCATGGTCACCTTCAACCATGATAGAGATAGACCTTCATCTTCCATTTACCGATATGGAAAATTGGCAGCAGGTACCATACATCAAATTTAAGGTTGATTCGCTGACCTATCGCGATTACACGCCATCCGGGTGGGATGCAGAAACAAGTACCTGCACCATTTTTGTTGATGCACTTCACAATGGCCCCGGCGCAAAATGGGCCCGGGGGTTAAAGGCTAACGATACGGTAAATTATTTTAAAAAGATAGGATACACGCAGCACCAACCAGATCAAACCTCAGCGGTTATTGCCCTTGGCGACGAAAGCAGCGTTGGCCATTTGCTGGCGTTACAAAAGATGGTATTACCGCATACCCGTTTTTCAGGCGGTATAGTGATGGGTAATGAGGAACACCGGAAACAATTCCACGAATATTTTTGGACGCCGATAGAGCCTGTTGAGCGCCGGGATATTTACGGTCATCACAGTTTGATGGAATGGGTATTAAGGCAAAAGTATAGCCTGGAAAATACCATTTTTTACCTCGCCGGAAATAATACCATGGTAGGGCAATTGCGTAAATTGCTTAAACAGCAAGGCTATCCATCATCTCAAATTAAGACACAAGGTTTTTGGTCTTAAAAGAACATACGTTAAGCAGGTTATTTCTGCTTAACGTATGTTTCAATTATTTCGTGGTTGATGTTGAGGCTGTCAATTTTTTCGATGCCTTTTTGTATCAGCGTATCACCTTTAAATTTTACCGTGAAGTCAAAATCCTTACCCTCCCAGTCGCGGGCATTCAGGTAGGCTAAATGTTCGGTATATTTATCGCCCTTAAAATCATAAGTACCGCCGCCCGCTGTGTAAGTGGCGTCTTTTCCCTTGCCTTTGCTAAGATCATGGCGCATAAAAGCAAAATGAGTATCATTTAAAACTTTGATCATTTCCTGGTTGGCTACCGGGTAATCTTTAACGGTATCACCCTTGGTAACTGTAATGGCCGATACAAGTTTCCAGGTGCCCAACATTGGCGACGCCGATTTTATTTCTTTATCAGCAGAGTCAGCAGGTTTTTGCGTGCATGATGCTAATGCCAGGGCAGCCAGCGGTAGCAGGTTTTTAACTTTCATGAGATTGAGGTTTTGTTGATTTAGCACTAATATAGGTGCAACAATAGTAAATGCAAGCATGTTAACCTTTAGTATGCAAAATAGCGTTTACCAATTACCAGACAATTTTTACTCAGGGACAAGCGGACTGGTGTTGCCCGTGCCCAATAAGCAGGCTTACCCTCCCGAGTTTCGGGATAGCTCGCGCTTAACTTACTACGGCTCTCTGTTCAATAGCCTCGAGATCAACAGTTCATTCTACAAATTGCCAATGGTATCAACCGTAAAGAAATGGACGGAAGAAGTCCCTGCTGATTTCAGGTTTACTTACAAGTTGCTGCGCGACATTACACACAACAAAGAGTTGTTGTTTGAACCAGATGTTGTGTCCCGGTTTCTGCAGGTAGTGGATGCCGCCGGTGATAAAAAAGGGAGCTTGCTGATCCAGTTTCCGGGGAAAACGGATATTGGCTCTCTAAGGCAACTGCAGAAATTGCTGGTCAATATTGGAGATGCGGAATGGGATTTAGCTGTTGAATTCCGCAACAAGAGTTGGTTTCATGAAGATGTTTACCGACTGCTTGATGAGTACAAAGCCGCAATGGTGATACAGGACATGCCGAAGGCCATAACACCAATGATAGATTCGCCGGCTGATTTTGTTTACCTGCGGTTCCATGGGCCAAACGGCGGTTATCGCGGCAGTTACAGCGAGGCGTTTCTACAGGAACATGCCCAACTGATCGCCGAATGGTTAAGTGATGGTAAACGCGTTTACTGTTACTTTAACAACACGGCCGGAGAAGCAGTGCATAATCTGATCACGCTTAACAGCATGGTTGCAGAAGCAACCGGATGAAAAAGCAATGCCCGGTGCAACTTACACCGGGCAAAGCAATCAACATATCTTATATAATTACCATGGCAGTTGTTCGCCCAAATGGTAGAAACCACCATTAGGGCCATCTTCGCCGATAAGTGCTAATTCCACGCTTGTTTTGGCGCCGTCGACAATTTCCATAGGTGCTACATCAGTACCACCGAGTTCGGTTTTTACCCAACCCGGGTGTGCAGAGTTCACATTGATGTTGGTATCTGCCAGTTCAATAGCTAAGTGGTTGGTAAACATATTTAAAGCGGCCTTAGATGCATCGTACGATAATACCTTGATCGCTTCTATCGGGCTATTTGGTTGAGAATGCATTGTTAACGATCCTAAAATGCTTGATAGGTTTACAATACGGCCTGCATCACTCTTTTTAAGCAGCGGCAATAACGCATTGGTTAAATAAACCTGAGCGAAGAAGTTGGTTTGAAAAATGTATTCAAATTCTTCTTCGGTAGTTTCTACAGTTGTTTTTACAAACAACGAACGTTTTGGTGCAACACCTGCATTATTGATAAGGATATCCAGCTTGCCGAATTTATCTTCTATATAAGCGGCTAAAGCTTTTCTATCGTCTGCACTGGTCACTTCAAGTTTGGCCCCGTAAGCGTCTATTCCTTGTTGCTTTAATTTCTCGGCCGATTCGTTTGCCACATCAAGGTTGCGGGCGGTAAGGATAACGGTTATGCCCTTCTCGCCAAGTTGTTTTGCAGTTTCAAAGCCTATGCCTCTGTTTGCACCTGTTATAAGTGCTACTTTTTGATTTTTCATTGTTGTATGGAGTTTTATTTAAGTTTATCTTTTTTAGACCGTTCGGTCTTTTTTATTTGAAAAAAAATTAAATGGTATGAGCAGTTATCTCATCTTTGAGCATTTTACTTATCTTTTTCATTGCCATGTTATCGTCTGCAACCTTGGCCATTAGCATCCCACCCTCAAGCATGGCAAACATCTTTACAGCAAAATCCTCTATTTGCCAATCGCTTTTAAATTCATTGTTGGCTTGCCCGCAGGCTAATATGCTACTGAGCAATGCCTGCGAATCTTTGATACCCTTGTTTACCCGTTCTTTAATTGCGGGGTTGGTATCATCAGCCTCCGAACCAAAGTTAAGCATCGGGCAGCCGCCTTCTATAATAGGCTTATCAACCCTGGCAAAGTGATCTATAAAATAGAACAGCTTTTCTCTTGCTGTTTTCTTTCTGTTTAAGCCGGAGGAAATACTATCGCTCATTGTTTTTAAGCAGTAGTCAACAACCGCGCATGAAAGCTCTTCCTTACTTTCAAAGTGGCCGTACAAACCGCCCTTTGCCATCTTGGTGACCTGCATAACATCGCTCATGGCTGTTCCAGCCACCCCTTTGGTATTAAATACCGGGGCCGATTGCTCGATAATGAATTGCCTTGTGCGTTCTGCCTTTGTCACTGATGATTTATTTGCTGGTTCAAATGTAGACCGTTCGGTCTATTTTGGCAAGAGCTGTTTTTACAAATGTTAATGTAATGACAATTGTTACAAACTGCGACTTAAACCATTGGCGCAGTTGTGGGGTCATATCACCAAAAAAACAGAAAAAAGATGAAAAAGATATTTTTAATGTTAGCGTTTGTTGCCGGCATAGGTGTTGCGGCAAATGCACAGACCAAAGTAACCAAGACCCCAGAACAGCGCGCACAACACAGGGCTGCAGCATTATCTAAAAAGCTTAATCTTACGGCAGATCAATCTGCTAAAGTAAACGCCATATTTGCCAAGCAGGCATCGCAAATGGATAGCCTTAAAGCCAATAAAACAGGCGACCGCAAGGCTAATTTTGCAGCCCGCAAAGCAATATTTGCCAATACCGATACCAATTTGAAAAGCGTTTTGACCCCAGATCAGCAAAATGCTTATGCTAATTTAAAAACTGAGATGAAGGGCAAATTTGCCGGCAGGCACCATGGCGCTAAAACACCCGGCGAAAAAGCTCAGCGTTTAACAGGTGTATTAACTAAAAAGTTATCGCTAAGTGCAGACCAATCTGCTAAAGTGAATACCATTTTGTTGCAAAGCGCCACACAAATGGATAGCCTTAAAGCTAACAAACCTGCAGACTACAAAGCAGCAAGGGCCTCACGTAAAGCAATATTGACTAATGCTGATGCTCAGTTAAAAACAGTATTTACTGCAGAACAGCAAAAAAACTATGCTGACCTGAAAGCAAAGATGATAGAAAAAATGAAAGCAAAAAGAGGTGCTAAAGCTGCAACTCCAAACGCAGGATAATTTTGATTGACGGATAAGTGAGTGGGTAGGCAGCGATAAGCTGCCTGCCCTTTTTTATAATCCTTTCACCTTCATATCGTAATGTTCGCGAACGGCATTTTGTGAAGGCATCTCGTTATAAGCGGAGTAAACAATATAGGGGCTATTCTTTTCCACACCCGGTAAAAGTGTATTTATCGTTTTCCTGATCTCGGCATTTTCCCATTCAACAGCATTTACATCTTTTAGATTCTTTTTAGTGATGTAGCAAATATTGGGGAAAGTACCATCATTAAAGGTAGTGTGATACAAGCGGATAATGGTTGGAGCCCCATCTACAGATGTTAATTTCAAAGGGAATTTATAACCTTCATTTACTTTGTTAATCACTTCACCTGCAAAACTGTACATTTCTGCTTCGCTATCATATTGCCAGGCGTTATTGGGCCTTGAGCAGCTTTGCAGTAATTGTAAGGTATTTGCAGCGGCAAAAAGGTTTTGTGCACGGTATGCCAATTTAGCTTGCTGATACAACTCGGGTGCTGTTTTGCCATTGATGGTATAAGGGGCAACATCAACATCTTTTATTTTCCATCCATAATTATAGTGGCCGTAAATAAGCGTTATCATGGATTGATTAGGCGTTCTGCTCTTGGGCAGAAAGGTAGCTATGTACATCTCCTGCGGGTCGCCGTTGTAGATCAATTTATATGAATTGATGCCATTTGCCACTTTAATTGTATCGCTATCAATATATTTATTGATCACGTAAAAATCATCGGCAAGTTTAAAACTATCTTTACGGGTGGTGCCGTAAAGTTGGGAAAACAACTTGTTGCTGTAGTTATCCTTCAGCAGTTCATTTGTAAGATAACTGCCAAATTTCTTGACGTCGTTTTCGCTGACAGTTTTAAAAACTGCGTCGTTTAATTCGTGCAGTTCTTCGCGCTCGCTCTTGGCAATTTTATCGTTTTTCCAAACGCCTATCTCCTGGCTGCAGCTCTGCAAAACTAATATTGAGGCAATGCTTAATAGTTTAAAAAGGTTTAGGGTACTTTTCATACAACGAATATAATAAAAGTAAACCTATGGTTACATCGAGCATAAACCTTAAGCTATTTTATATCTTTGGCGGTTATGGTATCAAAAGAAAGCATATTTAAACTGTTTGCATCCGTTGTAGTGGTAACCGTTATTGCAGCTTGCAGTAACGAAGAAAAGAAAAAGCCTGCGGCCGACAGCACAGCCATGGCTAAATCAAATACCGTGGTAACCATGCACGCAGATACCGGCCACCTGGTAGGAGCCTGGCACGATGAAGCCATTAAAACTGAGGACGGTAAAGACATTGCCTACGAAGTGATAAGCAAAGGCAATAAAGTATATATCCAGGCGATAACATTTACAGGTAAGAGCCTTACCCTTAATGATGCGCCGCCTATCACGTCGTCGGCATCTGAAATTAAAAAAGATGGTGATAAATACGTAGGTGTAAACTCACCAACCGAAGTTTACAAGGTAGATAAAACCGGCAACCTGCTCATCTACGATGGCGAAACGTTAGTAGCGGTTTGTAAAAAGATATTGTAAGCAGAAAGCTTACTTATGATTCTTATTCCAGCCGATTTTTATTTTGCCGTCTTCTTCATGAGCTCGTACGTGTACTACAATACCTTTAAAGCGTTTCTTACGGCGTTCTTCAGAGTCGGTTATTTTAAAGTCGTCTTTTGGGTTGCGTAATGGGATATCAAGCGCAATATTAGTGCCGCGCGTTAAACCGTAAACACCCTCCACATCCACATTCAGTACGCTTGAGCTTACTTCCATCGGTTTAATGGTTATCATATCACCGTTTACAATAAAATGCGCGTCAAGTTTTGGTATCTGGATATTCTTCAGATCACGGAAAGGAAATACAAACTTACCTACACCCTGCAAAGGTTGAAAGTTTAGCAAAGCAGCATCGCGCAGGCTCACATCCAGATTGCCATTTAAAGAGCGGGGCACCAGGTTACCTGCATCGGTAACACTGCCGCTGATATTTGTTTTCGCCGATAAATATCCTTTCAAGTTATCGGCGGTGAAATCTTTGAGTGCAAAATTATTAAAGGCTCTAAAAAACTCAGGCATATTCACATTGCTTACCACGGTGTTAACGGCGAAGCGGTTAAGTTTATCGCCCTGGGTCACCCTGCCGTTCATTTTTAGTGTTCCACCGGCATGTTTAACACCCACGTTTTGTATCAGTATGCCATTCTCTGTCGTCAGCAGATCTGCGTGAGCATCGGTAGCCATAAATTTTTTGTAGTATACTTTGTTGATCTGCATGTGCATTTCGGCCCTGCCTTTTTCCAGTACATTGCCCAATTGATCGATAAAGTTGCCGCTATTGCCCCGGCTTTTTGTTTTAGGCGCAGTCTTACGCTCGCTAAGGAAACCCATAAACTCACCCAGATACAAGGCTGGGCTATGTATTTGCCATGTAAGCAATATTTTCTCGGGAGCGTCATAATACAGATTCAGAAAGTTATTTACCCTACCCTCCATATTCACTACGCTTTTACCGCTTTGCAGGTGAATATTCTTTAAGATCAGATCATCTTTTACAAAGTTCAGCGAGAAAGATGTATTAGTAAGCTTAAGCCCTCGTGGCAAATAATACAGATCGGTATTTTTAAGATTGATAGAACCGTTTACAAAGGGCTTGTTGATTTTATAGTCAACCACATCAGCACGGTAACGCAGATTGATATCTGCAGTGCCACCGCTAAACTTAGCCACATTATCTTCCAGGAACCAGTTAAGGTCTGCTGCAGGGAAATTAGAGCGGAAATTACCGGTAGCCACCGGCTTTTCAAGATTAAGCACACTACCGGTATCGATAGTAAAAGGCAGGTGATTGTAAGTCCCCGTGAATTTGGTTAGCTTAATTACAGAGTTGGCATCACTAATTTCTTTGTTTTTGGCATATTGGTTAGTAAATACACCGCTGAAGTTACAGTTATCAATGATCCCTCCGGGGATGGTAAGCTTGTTATCTTTAACCTTAGCTGTTACATACAATAGGGGATCGGACCCGCCACCAAAGCTGCCGTTTATTGCTGCTGTAACATCAATGGGCTTATCCAGGTTGAACATGTTAAGTGAGGTTTGAATGTTGGCTGCCAATAAGTTTGAGGCGTGTTTCCACAAGAGCTGGTTGGCTACAAGATTGATGGTAAATGTTGTAGGCTCTTTTTTGGTACGGAATACGGCATTTACAATAAACGGATCTCCGCCGATATTTAAAGGCGTTACCTTAACACTGATGATCCCTTTATCCTCATTATATCCGGCAGAGAAATTTCCGTTAAGCTTTTTATTTTTGATGAAGCTGCCCTTTTTAGTATTGAAAGCCATGCTTTTTGCCAGAACGTCCAGGTGGAAATTGGCTCGCCAGCCGCTATCCGGGTAGGCCATGTTGCCTTTCAGATCATTAATGCTGAAATTGAAAAGCTTGTTGTCTTTACGGTTATCAACGGTAAAGTTAACATCATCAAAGCTGAAGTTTTTCAGCTGCGTAGCCGAACTGCTTTCGCTCTTGTTATCTTTTACTTGTTTATTATCTTTTTTAAATACCGCTGTATTACTGTAGCCTGTACTGTCGGTAAAAAGGTCTATGTCTGCATCGCTTATGGCGATATGGTTAATATCGATGGTGCCTTTAAAAAGCGATAGCGTATTCAGCGATACGTTAAAACTTTTAGCATTAAGCAGCGTGTGTTTATGCTTTTCAAATTGTTTATCGCGTACCAATACATTTTGCAGGGTGATGGAAACATTAGGCAATCCGCGAAAGAAATTAGGTTTCATATCGCCAATAACCAGCGTGCCGTCAACGCTTTTGCTTAGCTGCTCATTCACCATTTTTAACACCTTGGCCTTATTGAACGAGATGTAAACAGTAGCACCAACAATGATCAGCACAAACAGCAATACCACGCCCCCTACAATCTTAAGCGATATTTTTAACCATTTTGGCATATGAGGAATTTACTGATAAAGCTTAAATACATGATTTTGTTTGTTTTGAGTGATTGTGCTTAATAGCAGATGAGAATAAAAACTGTTAAATGAGTTAAAACTATTAAGTTTGAGCCGTGAAATTTCTGTGCATCTTGTTTTCAGTCATTGTTTTGTTTTTATCAGTACGGCCATGCTGCGCAGATAAAGACTGTGACTTTAAAGCTGACAGCAAAACAGAACGTTCGGCCGGCAAGGATAAATGCCCCGGATGTTCACCATTTTTTTCCTGTAGTAATTGTGCCGGGTTTGTTGTTGGCAAAAGGATGTTCATGCCATATTTTTCTTTGCAACAACATTTAAAAAAGGATTATCTGCCCTATAAACAGCCGGCAGTTAAAGAAGTAACCCTTGCCATTTGGCAGCCTCCTCAATTAGGTTAGTTTACATTGAGCCCGCACCGGGCAATTCTTTACTAACTTAATCATCAAATTTCATGAAAAAATCACTTGCGTTGCTTGTAGCATTGTTATGCCATTATGCCGCGTTTTCTCAAAATACATATACCGTTTTTATTAAAGATGCAGAAACTAAAAAGCCTTTGCCGGGCGCTGCAGTCGCCATTGTTGGAACAACAATAGGTGCAATGGCTGATACTTCCGGAAAAGCCTATCTCAGTAACATATCAAGTGGACTGCAAATTGTTCAGTATAGTTACGTAGGATATATCACCCGCCGTGATACGCTTACTTTTCCTTTAGACATCAGTAAAACCTTTACAGTATTACTTAAACAAAACGATGAAGGTAATGAATTGGAAGAGGTAACCGTAGCTGCCACGCGCAGCAGCCGCACCATTGCAAATATACCCACCAGGGTTGAAGTGATAAGTGGAGAGGAACTGGACGAAAAAGGAAATATGAAACCGGGCGATATTAGAATGTTGCTGGCAGAAAGTACCGGTATACAAACCCAGCAAACCTCTGCCACCAGCGGTAATTCCAGCATTCGCATACAGGGTTTGGATGGTAAATACACCCAGATCATCCGCGATGGTTTCCCCCTATACTCCGGTTTTGCCGGAGGTTTGGGCCTGCTGCAAATTGCACCATTGGATCTTAAGCAGGTAGAGGTGATTAAAGGATCGGCGTCTACCTTGTATGGCGGCGGCGCTATAGCAGGCTTAGTGAACCTGGTGTCAAAAACACCAACAGATAAACGGCAACTTAACTTTCTATTGAATGGGACATCAGCCGGAGGTTTGGATCTAAGCGGCTTTTACGGGCAAAAGTTTCTAAAAACGGGGGTTACCGTTTATGCAGCTTACAACCACGGCTCCCCTTATGATCCTGCGGGGATAGATCTTTCGGCAATTCCTAAGTTTAACCGGTATACGCTTAATCCTAAAATCTATTTCTACCTAACGCCTAAAGCAACATTGGATTTTGGCGTTAATGCCACCGTTGAAAAACGAATAGGTGGGGATATGCACTATATTGAAGGTAATGGAAGTACGCAGCATTCTTATTTCGAAGCAAACAATACCGAACGTTACGCAACTACTGCAAAGTACGCGCTGCAGATAGATAGCACACACAAATTTACGGTGAAAAACAGTGTGGGATTGTTTAACCGTAAAATACAATTGCCCGATTATATATTTTCCGGCAAGCAGTTATCTACTTACAGCGAGGCCAATTACCTTATCAATCATTCCAAAACCGAATGGATCTTTGGGCTAAACTATATCACAGATAAGTTTGAAGAAAATAGGGAGACATCGTTCCCGCTACGTAATTACGATCATCAGATAATTGGCGGTTTCGTGCAAAATACATGGGATATCAGCCCCCGTGTAATTTTAGAAACGGGTTTGCGAGGCGATCATCACAATCAATATGGCTTTATGTTTTTACCGAGGATCTCTGCGTTATGGAAAATATCAGACAAGATATCTACCCGTTTAGGCGGAGGTTTGGGTTACAAGGCACCAAATGTATTTACCGAAGATGCAGAGCGCATACAATTCAGGAACGTATTGCCTATGGATGCATCCCTGGCAAAGGCCGAGCGTTCGCTTGGGGTAAATCTTGACGCTAATTATCGGACCGGTATATTTGACGAGCAGGTAAGTTTTAGCATCAATCAACTGTTTTTTTACACACGAATAAATAACCCTATTCTTTTAGCATCACTGCCCAACGGCAACCTGCAATATCAGCAACCGCGCGGAGACCTGAATACCAAGGGTACAGAAACCAATCTGAAATTTGGCTACCGTAATTTTAAGCTCTACATCGGTTACACTTACGCAGATGTAACCCAGCATACTTTAAATACTGTTAGCGTGTACCCATTGGTGAGTAAACACCGGTTAAACAATGTGCTTTTTTACGAAATTGAAGATAGTTGGAAAATAGGCGCCGAGGCTTATTATTTTAGTCCGCAAAGGCTTAATGATGGCACAACAGGGCGGGCCTATTGGACCACCGGACTCATGGTCGAAAAAATATGGAAACGTTTATCCGTTTTTGTAAATTTTGAAAATCTTACCGATACGCGGCAAACCAAATTTGGGCCTATTTACACCGGCAGTATAACTAATCCGGTATTTAAAGACATCTATGCGCCACTTGATGGCTTTGTAGCCAATGGAGGTATTAAATTGAAGTTGTAAAGACTCTTTATATTGCCGCTTAGGAGCGGAGAGGGGTGAGTAACCAAACATTTTATATCTTAGTCATCACAAAATATGGGCATAACACCACCAGAATTACGAACCGTTAATGTAACCCGCTACGTAACGCCTTTGCGGGAGGGTGGTTCGCTGCCCGCCATCGCTGAAGCGGATGACGACTTTTTGTATGTGCTTAAGTTTAGAGGGGCCGGACAGGGGCCAAAAGCACTTATAGCCGAATTGATAGGCGGGGAGATCGCCCGTAAATTAGGTTTCCGCATCCCGGAGCTGGTTTTTGTAAACCTGGACGAAGCGTTCGGGCGTACCGAGGCAGACGAGGAGATCCAGGACCTGCTTAAATTTAGCGTTGGCTTAAATCTGGCCTTGCATTACTTATCTGGCGCTATAACCTTTGATCCAACGGTTACGGTGGTGGATGAACTATTGGCCTCGCAAATAGTTTGGCTGGATGCGTTGCTAACCAATGTAGACCGCACCGCACGCAATACCAATATGCTGATATGGCATAAAGAACTTTGGCTGATAGACCATGGTGCTGCACTGTATTTTCATCATAGTATGGATAATTGGGAGGAGCAATCACTGCGCCCATTTGTACAGATAAAAGACCATGTATTGATAAAACGCGCAAGTAAACTGGAAGAGGTAGATAAAGCCTTCAGGGAAATTTTGACGCCGGAAGTGATCGACGCCATTACATCCATCATTCCCGATGCCTGGCTTACCGATCGTTCTTTTGAAACCGAGGACGACCAACGGCAGATCTATTCCAGGTTCTTAAACAACCGCGTAGCAAACTCAGAAATATTTGTAAAGGAAGCACAAAATGCAAGACAGACACTTATTTGAGTATGCCGTTGTACGCGTTATGCCCAGGGTAGAGCGCGAGGAGTTTATTAACGTAGGCGTTGTAGTTTACTGTGCCAAACAAAAATTCCTGAAAATGACCTACCAACTTGATCGTGAGCGTTTGCTGGCCCTGTCAAAGGATGCCGATATTGAGATGATCGAACAAAATCTGCAATCGTTTCAGCGGATAGCTGCTGGTGGCAAAGATGCTGGTCCGATAGGTGAACTGGATGCACCATCACGTTTCAGGTGGTTAACTGCAACCCGAAGCACGGTTCTGCAAACCTCAAAAGTGCACCCCGGCTTTTGTGTTGATGGGGAAGATGTGATAGGCAAGTTATATACGCAACTGGTATTGCAGGAGTAAGTCAAACCCTTTATTTCCACGCTTCATTCCGAGGTACGAAGCAATCTCCAGACCTTATCAGGCGTCTTGTCCTGTATAGAGATTGCTTCGTACCTCGCAATGACGCGATTTATAAACCTTAATAATTCAGTTACAGTTTACGTATTTGTACTACATATCTTACATTAGCTTTCCAAAACCAATTTGAAAACTGCCTTTATGCTCATCAAACTAAAAACTGTATTACTTGGCTTTTTCTGCCTTGGTTTTCTGCAATCGGTAAGCGCACAAAAAAATACTGCTAAGCCTTTGTTCAAAGTGATTGGCTTTTACACCGGAAAGGAAGATCAGGCACATATCAGTTTCCTGCATGAGGCTACCAAATGGTTCCCGGCGATGGCTAAAAAGTACAATTTCACTTTCGACTCAACAGCCAACTGGAGCAACCTTAACGATGAGTTTTTAACACAGTATCAGGTAGTGATATTCTTGGATACCCGTCCTGAAGATGCTGCACAGCGTGCATCTTTCGAGCGTTACATGAAAAACGGAGGCGGTTGGATGGGTTTCCATTTTTCGGCCTTCGAATTAAATAAATCTGCTGTACCCGCCAATTGGGATTGGTATCACAACGAGTTCCTGGGCTCAGGCCAGTACGGCAGCAATACCTGGAGACCAACATCTGCCATACTCAAGGTTGAAGACAGAACACATCCGGCAACTACAAACCTGCCTGCCAAATTTAAGGCACAGCCTAACGAATGGTACCGCTGGGAAAAAGATCTTACCCAAAATCCAAATATCCGCATACTGGCTTCAATAGATCCGGCGAGTTTCCCGCTGGGGACGGGGCCAAAACCAAATGAGATATGGCATAGCGGCTATTACCCGGTGGTGTGGACCAACAAAAATTATAAGATGATCTACTTCAACATGGGCCATAACGATATCGATTACGAACATCACACCAATAAAGATCTGTCGCATACGTTCGGCAATCCCGTGGAAGACAGGTTAATAATTGATGCCCTAATGTGGCTTGGCACATACAAAAACTAATTAATATGTCTAAAAGAAAACGGCTAATCCTCAGCGGCTTGTTTTACATTACATTTATGTTTGTAACAATGGGGTTGCTTTGGCCATGGCTGAACAACGAACCGATTAACACTCGTACCATATTAGCAAGTTTAGTAAGCGGCCTTGGCGGCGGATTTGTTTTTATTTGTGTGGTTTATTACCAACTCAGGAAAAATGAGGCCGGGCTTAAAGCAGACGGCGATAAGCTTTCTACTCCATAATTGAGTTTTTCACTCTATTTAGTTGTTATAATTAAATTATTAGTAAAATAAATCAACTATTTCGGTAGGGTGTGTGTTGGATGTGTATAACACTATGAAAAACAACATGAAAACTAATTTATTATTACTAGCCGCAGGCGTATGCATGTCTGTAGCAGCTTGTACAAGTAACGGCTCAAAAAAAGCAGCAGATAGCTCTGCCAAAGGCGACACAGCCGCAATGGCAGCAACTGATACAACAAAAGCTTTAAAGCCGGCCGGACCAGCACCAAGCTGGGCGCCAACCATGAAACCTGAAATGCAGGTAGTGATTGAAAAATTAGCCAGCTATGGCGACAAACCAATACCTGAGTTAACGGCGGTTGAAGCACGCAAAAATCATACACCTACCGATGCTGTAATGGATGTGATGAAAGAGCACGGTATTGCTAAACCAGTATTTAACGTAGACACTATGGGTAAAGACATCCCTGTTGATGGCGGTACCATTCACCTGCGTGTTTATACACCTAAAACCAATGCTTCATCGTACCCCGTAATTGTATATTATCACGGCGGCGGTTTTGTAATAGCTAATTTGGATGTTTATGACGCTTCAGCAAATGTATTGGCTGATAAAACCGGTGCAATTGTGGTGTCTGTTGCTTACCGTTTAGCACCGGAGCATAAATTCCCTGTTGCACATAACGATGCTTACGCAGCTTACAAATGGGTAGTCAATAACGCAGCATCAATTAAAGGCGATGCTAAGAAAATTGCAGTTGCAGGCGAAAGCGCCGGCGGCAACCTGGCTATAGCAACTGCCATTAAAGCACGCGATAGCAAGACCATGGTTCCAACAGCTATTTTAGCGGTTTACCCGGTTGCACAATCAGATATGAATACAACTTCATACATTAAGTATGGCAATGCCAAACCACTTGATAAAGCTATGATGGGTTGGTTTGTGAAAAACTATTTGAATAGCATGGCCGAGGCAAAAGATCCGCGCATTAGCCTGGTAACGGCTAACTTAAAAGGATTGCCACCGACTACTGTGATAAATGCAGAGATCGATCCGTTGCAAAGCGATGGAATGATGATTGTGGATAAATTAAAAGCCGCAGGCGTAACCGTTGATAGCAAAAAATATGACGGCGTTACGCACGAGTTCTTTGGTATGGGAGCAGTAGTTCCTGAAGCGAAGGACGCTGAAGAGTACGCTGTAGCACAACTTAAAAAGGCTTTCGGGATGTAATCCCTGAAATGTGAATGCGAGGAAAACGCCGGGCTGTTAAAGTTCCGGCGTTTTTTATGGAGTAAATTGTCGATCCAAGCCTGCCGAAGACCTTGCAGCGCAACGAGTAGTTCTACAAGCTCACCATGGCATCTTGATTTTGGTTATAAAACCTGATATTTGGCCTACCACCAATTGCACACCATTATGAAAATCCGTATCCTGGCAATCGTGTTCGTTCTATCTGCATTGTATGCTTCTGCTCAAACCAGGCGGCTAACCTATTGTAATCCGCTTAATCTCGATTACGGTTACACCCCATTTGCCAATTTTGCAGCCTGGGGTAAGCACCGCGCAACCGCCGACCCAACCATGACGCTATTTAAGGGCAACTATTACCTCTTTAGCACCAACCAGTTTGGTTACTGGTGGAGCCCTGATATGCTGAACTGGAAATTTGTATCGCGCAAATTTGTGCGACCATACAACGAGGTAAAGGGTGATGAACTCTGCGCACCAGGTACTTTGGTTTTGGGTGATACCTTGCTGGTGATCGGCTCAACCTACAACAAAGATTTTACCCTTTGGATGAGCACCGACCCGCGTACTGATACCTGGAAAGCTGCTAAAGATTACTTCAAAGTAGGGGCATGGGACCCGGGGTTATTTGCTGATGATGACGGCAGAGTATATATCTACCATGGCAGTAGCAATACCTTACCCATGTATGGGCAGGAAATAGACCGAAAAACGTTCGACCCGATCGGCCCTAAAAAGGAAATGATAAAGCTTAACTGGGAGCAGCACGGCTGGGAACGCTTTGGCGAAAATAATGATAACGTATTCCTCACCGGGTTTATGGAAGGCGGATGGATGAATAAGCATAACGGTAAATATTATCTGCAATATGCCGCCCCCGGTACTGAAGGCCGCGGTTACGGCGATGGCGTTTACGTAGGGGATAAACCGCTTGGTCCGTTCACTTATCAAAAGCACAATCCGTTCAGCTACAAACCGGGGGGCTTTGCCAAAGGCGCTGGCCACGGCGCAACCTGGGCTGATAAATTTGGCAATTACTGGCATATCTCAACCATGGTGATAGATGTGAAAAATAACTTTGAACGCCGTATCGGTTTTTGGCCGGCTGGTTTTGATCCAGATGGTACACTATTCACAAATACATCTTATGGAGACTATCCGCATTACTTGCCAAACGGAAAAGAAGACCATGTAAACAACGACAATTTTACCGGCTGGATGCTGCTGAACTATAACAAACCGGTGCAGGTATCGTCCACCCTCGGCGCTTACGTACCGAACCTCGCCGTTGATGAGGATATCAAAACCTACTGGAGCGCTAAAACCGCCAACCCCGGCGAATGGTTGCAAACCGATCTGGGCGATGTGAGCACCGTACGCGCTATCCAGATCAATTATGCTGATCAGGATGCTACCTTTATGGGTAAATCATTAGGCGTTTACCACCAGTATAAAATAACGGCCTCAAACGATGGCAAAACCTGGCGAACCATTGTAGACAAAAGCAACAACAAAACCGATGTTCCGCATGATTATGTGGAGTTAAAAACTCCTGTTAAAGCACGATATCTTAAGATCACCAACCTTCACATGCCTACGGGTAAGTTTGCGTTATCAGGTTTCAGGGTGTTTGGCAAGGGTGCGGGAGTGGTGCCGGATACGGTGAAGAACTTTATCGTTTTGCGCGGCAAGGCCGAAAACCGTAACTCGTGGTTGCGCTGGCAGCAAACCGATGGCGCGGTAGGTTACACCATTTATATGGGTATAGCGCCTGATAAGTTGTACAATAACATTCTGGTGTATAACGCAAACGAGTACTACTTTAACGGGATGGAGAAAGATACGCCGTATTATTTCCAAATAGAAGCCTTTAATGAAAATGGCATAAGCAAGCGTACTAAGGTGATGAAGGTGGAGTGATCATTCGCTAAAACCTTATAGTTTATTGCCGGTTTAAACACGGTAAGTGTTTCAAAAATTCATAATTAAATAATATGCCGATTGAATTTTTTAATTTAGCGGCGGGAAAATTGTATGAAGATCACATTTGACTTTGAGAAACCTCTTGCCGAGATAGAGGGACAGATTGAAAAGGTTAGGCAGGTTGAAGAAAAAAACAAGCTTGATATGTCTGCCACTGTAGCTGAATTAGAGGCTAAATTACAAGAGGCACAGAAAGAAATATATCATAACCTTACCGGTTGGCAAAAAGTGCAGATATCGCGCCACCCTGAGCGCCCTTATACGCTGCAGTATCTGGAGCTGATGTGCGATGATTTCATAGAACTGCATGGCGACCGTACAGTAGGTGACGATAAGGCCATCATTGGTGGTTTTGGTACCATTAACGGCCAAACGGCTATGTTCATTGGCCACCAGAAGGGCCGTAACACCAAAGAGCGCCAGTACCGTAACTTTGGTATGGCTAACCCTGAGGGTTACCGTAAGGCCTTAAGGCTGATGAAAATGGCTGAGAAGTTTAACAAGCCTATCATTACACTAATAGATACCCCCGGAGCTTTCCCCGGCCTTGAAGCTGAAGAACGCGGACAAGGCGAGGCTATCGCCCGTAACCTGTTGGAGATGGCAGTACTTAAAGTGCCCATTATCTGCGTTATCATAGGCGAAGGTGCATCTGGTGGTGCATTGGGTATTGGCATTGGCGACAAAGTGATGATGCTGGATAACTCCTGGTATTCGGTTATTTCGCCGGAGAACTGTTCAACCATCCTGTTCAAAACATGGGAGCAGAAAGAGCGTGCTGCAGAGATGCTGAAGCTCACCTCATCTGAGATGTTGAAGAACAAGTTGATCGATGGTGTTATTAAAGAACCACTTGGCGGTGCGCATCAGGATCCGGTTGCTATGGCAGCCATCCTTAAAAAGCAATTGCTAAAAGACCTTAAAACCCTGGGCGAGAAAAATATCGACGAACTGGTTACCGAACGTATCGATAAGTTCTGCAACATGGGGGTTGTAGAGGAATAATCTTTAAGATAAAAGATTTAGGACAATAAACAAAGGCCCGGAAGCAGCTTACTATGGCCTTACTTTGGCTTACTTTTTCTGCTCACTTCTAAGTATTCACCCCTCACCACACGTGTTCACGTTCACGGCATGAACACTTGTGAACACCGTGAACGCTGACATGAATTTGTCAGTTGTTCTAAACATTACTATTATAATCCGAAATAAAAGGATAACAAAAAAAAACGGCCATTAGCCGCTTTTTTTTTGAGCCCATACGTCATTTCGAGGAAGGCGTAGCCGACGTGGCAATCCTCGATTTAAAGAGTAGCACTGTATATCGAGGATTGCCACGTTATCGCTCGCAATGAAGAGTTTAAGTGCCTACTTCTTCTCCAAGCCCTCAATTATCTTCTTACCCATTTCGTTAGTAGAGTCTAAAGCAACGGAGCGTTTATAGTTAAGCAGGGCTTTCTCTTTATCACCTTTGGCATTGTAGGCATCGCCCAAGCTGTCAAAAACATTGCCTGATTGCGGGAATAGCTGAGTATTATAATCAAACACCGTAATGGCATCATCAATGCGGTTTTTCCCTTGTAGTAGTAACCTATCATGTTCAATGACGATTCATTCTCGAAGCCATACTCAGCAGCGTATTTACTTTTAAGATTGTTATACCACGGGATGATCTCGTTGCCTTTGAGGCTGTCCAGTTGTTTGGCAAAATCATTTAGTACTGATCGCTTTGGCTGTTGGTATGGTTTGCCATCCAGTATGGCTTCAATGGCATGGTCGACATCGTAAAGCGTGTTTTGCTTGTTATTGGTGAGCAGGATGATGGTGCGGCCTTGAGCGGGGTAAGCCGTTAACAATGCCTGGTAGTTTAACGCGGTACCATCATGCTGATGATAGGTTAACTTATCGCCATCCATAACGCCGCCACCCAGTCCGCATTGCTTGCCTGGTGCGAAGGGGGTAAGTATTTCGCGGGTTGATTGCGGGCCGATGAGCTTGAAACTCTCTAACGCTTTTTCCCATTTGTAAAAATCATCAAGGGTAACTGCCGTCCAGCCGGTGATGGGGTATTGCATGGGAGATTGTACCTTATCGTTATTGTATGATTTTGCTACCAGCGGTTCGTCAGTAGGATCAACAATGGAGTTGGTCATGCCGCAGGGTTTCAGCATCTTCTCTTTCACAAAATCCGCGAAGCTGCGGCCCGTTATTTTGGCTATGATCTGCCTCTGCAATAAAGTATTGCTATTGTTGTAAGCGTATCGTGTGCCCGGCTCAAAATCGAGCTTATTGAAAGCGTTAAGGGCGGCCATAGCTTCTGCATCAGACGTTAATTCGCCCCATTTTAGGTTGGGCAACCCGCTGGTGTATTGTAGTAGGTTTTTAATGCTTATCTTATCTGCCCAAGCCGGTAATCCCGTGATGTATTTGGATACTTTATCATCGGTATTTAGTTTACCCTGTTCTTTCAGCATCATAATTGCCATCGCGTTAAACTCCTTGGCTATAGAGCCGATGTGGAAGCGGTAGGCGTTGGTTACCGCTTGCTTCTCTGTAGCATCGGTATAACCAATAGCAGCTTTGTACACCACCTTGTCTTTATCCATTACCAGAACATTTCCTTTGAACACACCAATGCGGTTACTGCGGCGTATCAATGAATCGATAGTGGCGGTTTTATTTTGCGCTGTGGCAACAAGCGAAGCTGCAGCAAGCAGGAGGGTAAGGCAGGTGTTTTTCATGAGGATTAGAGAGGCTGACGGGTGTGATTGTTACAGATGCCATACCAATACTATGTGATGCCGTCCGTCGGTTGACGGTTCGGCATCACATACGAAATTAAATCAAACAAAAAAAGCGGCCATTAGCCGCTTTTCTCTATTTAAGACAATTTACTGCCCTTGCTGTTGCTGCTGTTGTTGCTGCAGGAAGCCTCCAAACTTGGTGCTGTAATCTTTCAGCTGAGCTTCAAGTTTATTGGCAAGTGCCGTTTGATGATGCTCCTTAGCTGCCTGCGTCAGGCTGTTCAGTATCGACATATTGAACTGAACGTCCCTGCTGTTAACCGAGCCATCATTGCTTTGATAAACGCTGTAATTGTATTTTAAACCGTCAACCGCGTATTCAGACAGATCATTTACCCACTTGTTGGCAGTTGTTACATCGCCGAGGCGATAGAGCGTTTCGGTCATGAAATATTTGCGGAGCGCCACTTCAGATGAGTTGATGGTAGATGGCATCTCCTTATCATACTTTTGCATCGCTTTTTTAGCAAGATCTAAATGCCCTTCAGCAACCAGGTTGTCGGCAAGGGTATTATACAAACGTGCAATAAGCGGGTAAAACAAATTAATAGATTCGTGGTCCAGGTATTTGGCGTGTTTAAAATTGCCGTATTTGTACTTGTTCACCATGTTGTTATACATGATCAGCGTGTTGCTGTTCTCCTGCGGGCCGCGGGTGGTATCCGCCTTGTAAGGCATCAAGCGGTAAGCGAAACCTTCGCTATATAGGTAACGGTCTAAGCCCATCATGTTATCACTTGGTACTGTTGTAGCAAAATAGATAGGGCGTTTCCAGTTGTTGTGAGCAATAATATCCATCATGGCAAGGTTATCCTTGGTAACATATTTACCGGGGTAGGTCCAATCCATCTCAGGAATTATTTTGTCTTTCTTATCCGCAGGTACAGTGCCCGATTTTAGCACATCCTCTGCATTAACCGTAAGCTTAAAACTTTTAGTAGGCATGTAATTGCTGTTATCGCCATTTTGGTAGGTAAGCATTGATTTTGGGTCATCAGAGGTAAGGAAATCAAATACATCCTTCAGCTCAACCGAGCCTGCAATTTTTGCATCATTATAATAAAGCACATCGCGCACACCGGCTTCAAATTTCTTATTGTCCATGGTGATAGGCAGCGGTGCCGAATCATTCATCTTGGTTTTCATCTGGCGGATATACCAATCGGTACCCAGCAAGCTTAAGTTTACAATGCGCACATCCGGGCGTACACCTTCAACTTCCTGTATGTACCAAAGCGGATAGGTATCGTTATCAGCATAAGTGAACAGGATGGCGTTTGGCGCGCATGAGTTTAGGTAATCATAAGCCATGTCATGCGGCGTAAGCTTGGTTGAGCGGTCATGGTCGTCCCATTCCTGGCTGGCCATCAATACCGGTGCAGCTAATAAACAAACAACGGTTGCTATTATGGCGCCTGTTTTTGCGTTGATCTTTTTACTCAACAGGTCTGCTATCATTAACACACCTAAGCCAATCCATATGGCAAAAGCATAGAACGATCCTGCATAAGCGTAATCACGCTCGCGCGGTTGCAGCGGGTCCTGGTTAAGGTAAAGTACAATGGCCAAACCGGTAAAGAAGAATAACACGGTTACCACGCCCGCATCGCGCTGGTTGCGTTTAAAGTGATAGAACAAACCGCATATCCCTATTATCAGCGGTAAAAAGAATAAACGATTGTATGATTTGCTATCAGTGATACTTTTAGGCAGTTGTTTGCTAAAACCGAATCCGCTTATCCAGCTGCCATCCGGTCCCTGCGCGGTTTGTCCATCCTGGTCGTTAGCACGGCCAACAAAGTTCCACAGAAAATAGCGTGTGTACATCTGCGTAACCTGCCAACTGGCAAAAAAGCCAATATTGGTAGCCATAGTAGGCTTCTCGTCGGGGCTTAGGTTGCTCCACATCCTGTAAAACTCTGGGTGGCTTGGCTTTTGGCTAAACATACGCGGAAACAGCGTATTGTGGTCATATATGGTGGTTAGTTTTTTACCGGCCTCTTCATATTTGGTTTCGCCACGGCGATACAGGGTAGCGCCTTCTTTTTGGTCGATAGGTTGGGCGTCAAAGAAATTGCCATATAACAGCGGCGTTTCTCCGTACTGGTCGCGGTTAAGGTAGCTGTTAAGGGCAAATGCGTCCTCAGGATCGCTGTTGTTCAAATTCGTACCCGCTTTAGCGCGAATAACGATCATCACAAAAGAGCTGTAACCAAAAAGGATGAACACTGCACAGGTGAGCACCTGGTTTAAAATGGCACGGTGTGTACGTACTTTTAAAACATACTCTAACAGTGCCAGTATGGCAATACCCGCTACCAGGCCAATAATGCTGGCGCTAAAACCTAACAACAATATAAAGCAAACAATTGCCAGCCACAGGTAGGTTTTGTTTGCGTTGATGGTATAAACTATACCGAAAGCCAGTGCACCTGTTACCAACAGGTAAAAGATGATAGCACCGGTATTAAAGCTCATGCCCAGGGTGTTCACAAAAAACAAGTCTGAGAAAGCAGCACCTTTAACCGTAAATTGTATAACACCCCAAAGGATACCTGCAACTGTGATACAACCTAAAATGAAATAACCAATGGTACCTTTTGTAGAAACGTTTTTTGCCCTGCGGAAATAAATAACCAAAGCAATGGCAGGTATAACCAACAGGTTTAACAGGTGGATACCTATTGATAAACCCATAATGTAGGCTATAAAAATGATCCATTTATCGGCGCGAGGCTCATCGGCATGGGCATCCCATTTCAAAATAGCCCAGAATACGATAGCCGTACAAAGTGATGATTGCGCATAAACCTCAGACTCAACTGCAGAGAACCAGAAAGTATCAGACCAGGTATAAGCCAATGCACCAACCAAACCGCCACCCATTATAAGGATGGTTTTGGTTACATCAATTTCCTCCCCGGCTTTGGCTACCAGCTTTTTGGCAAGCGCGGTAATGGTCCAGAAAAGGAAAAGAATGGTTGCGCCACTTGCCAGGGCCGAAGCCATATTGGTAAAGTAGGCTACTTTGGTATTATCGCCCATTGAAAGGAGCGAAAAAACTTTGCCTATCATGGTAAATAAAGGTGCTCCCGGTTGGTGAGCCACCTGCAGGCGGTAGATACAAGCTATAAATTCGCCGCAATCCCAGAAACTGGTAGAGGGTTCAAGCGTTAAGATGTAGGTAATTGAAGCAATAATGCCGGCTGCCCAGCCAACGATATTGTTAATTTTATTGTAGTTCATCACTGATTATTACAGATACAACTGGTGTTAAGCAGCCGAAATTAGTAAAAACATTATGTAATCCCCTGTAAAAGCTAAAACCTTAACAATTTTTAACGGATTATGAGGCACTTACAAACCGGCATAATATTTTTTTAAATTTTGCTTTTGACTTTTCAAAAATCGACCTATATTTGCATTCCATTTCGGGGAGGTTTCAAACCGGGGGAGATTGCCTGATAGTATAATGGTAGTACGACGGTTTTTGGTACCGTTTGTCTAGGTTCGAATCCTGGTCGGGCAACTTAAGAATAATCGGATTTCTGATTTTCATGTTTCGGTAAAACGAACTGAAAGTAAGAAATCCGAAGTTTTTTATAGGGGTTGATATACTAAGCGATTAAAGACAGAACTATTTAGGAAACTATCTTAATCTAATAATCAAAATGCCTTTACAGTTTAATACAGTTAAGTTATTTGCAGGATCGGGATCAACCGCTATTGCTAAAAACATTGCCGCATCATACGGTAAAGATCTGGGTAGCGTAACCATTTCGCGTTTCAGCGATGGCGAATACCAGCCGCATTTTGATGAATCTATTCGCGGTTGTGATGTATTCCTTATCCAATCAACCAACCCACCTGCCGATAATTTAATGGAACTGTTAATGATGGTTGATGCCGCACGCCGTGCATCAGCACACTACATCACTGCGGTTATCCCTTATTTTGGTTTGGCAAGGCAGGACAGGAAGGATAAGCCACGTGTAGCGATCGGTTCAAAACTGGTAGCCAACCTGTTGGTTGCTGCGGGTATCCACCGTATCATGACCATGGACCTGCACGCAGCGCAGATACAGGCATTTTTTGATGTACCGGTAGATCACCTTGATGCTTCTATCATTTTTGTGCCTTACATCAAAAGCCTTGGTTTAGAAAACCTCACCATTGCATCGCCTGATATGGGCGGATCATACAGGGCACGTAACTTTGCCAAGTATTTTAATGCAGAGGTAGTAATTTGCGATAAACGCCGTAAACGCGCTAACGAGATAGAAAGCATGACCGTTATTGGTGATGTTACCGACCAGGATATTGTGTTGATCGATGATATTTGTGATACGGCAGGTACTTTGGCAAAAGCTGCAGGTTTGATCATGGAGCGTGGCGCACGTTCTGTAAGGGCAGTTTGTACGCACCCGGTGTTATCAGGCAAAGCGTATGAAACTATCGAGAACTCGGCTTTAACAGAGCTGATCGTTACCGATACCATCCCGCTTAAACAACAAAGCAGTAAGATAAGGGTATTATCAACTGCCGAACTGTTTGCTAAAGCGATAATGAACGTGAATGAACATGGCTCGATAAGCCAGTTGTTTAAGGTGGAGTAGAAAAGGTTATAGTTCATGGCTAATGTTTCATAGCCGGACGCCTGAATTAAAGTAAATAAAAATATTCGTGAGAATTAGACCATGAACTATGATCTATGAACCACGGACTTAACAAATAAATTAAATAAATAAATGAAATCAATTGCTATTAGCGGTTCTCCAAGAGAGAACGTAGGGAAAAGAGACGCTAAAGAACTGCGTTACCAAGGCTTAGTGCCTGCAGTACTTTACGGTGGTGCTACCCAGACCCACTTTGCAGTGTCCGCAGCTGATTTGAGAACCGTAATTTACACTCCGGTTGTTCATTTCATCGACATTGAAGTTGCAGGAAAAAAAACTCAGGCTATTATTAAGGATGCACAATATCATCCGTTAACTGAGCAACTTATCCACATCGACTTTTTAGAGCTGGATCAAAACAAACCGGTAACTATCGAGATCCCTGTTAAATTAACCGGTACATCTCCGGGTGTTAAAGTGGGTGGTAAATTAGTTCAGAAATTACGCAAACTGCGTGTTAAAGCCCTTCCGAAAGATCACTTGGATAACATCGAAGTTAGCATCGAGTCGTTAGAGGTAGGTAAATCAGTACGTGTTAGCGACATCAAAGTTCCTAACCTTACTATCACCAACGCACAAGAAGATACTGTAGTTTCAGTAACTACTTCACGTGCGCTACGTCAGGCAGAACAAGAAAACAGAGGCAAGTAATTTGCCTTGTTCTCTAAAGGGAAATGAAAGAAAAAGCGGTGGCATTTGTCACCGCTTTTTTTGTTTAGCCCCCTTTAAATCTCCCCCGAAAGGGGAGACTTTAGAAAGAATTGTTCTAAAGCCCCTCTCCCTTGGAGAGGGGTTTGGGGAGAGGCTTTCTTTCACAATCTTTGCGGAGCAGAGCGGGTCGCGCATCCCGATAGCAATCGGGACGGGGTGAGTAAAATTCGTCGCTGTTGACTCACCCGGTCATTGCTACGCTCGACGACCCTCTCTTCGCTACGCGAAAAGAGGGTTACAAGAATCCCCTCTTTAGAGGGGGTAGGGGTGTGTTGTGTAATTTAAAGATATTATCATCCTCTTTGCGCAGAAGAAAGAATCGCGCACGTAGCGTTCCTGTTTTTTACTACTTTTGCGCACAATTATGGGTATAAAACCCTATTTCAGTAAATATTTAAAAAAGGTTCCCCCTTCAGGGGGCGGAGGGGGTATGAAATATCTGATCGTAGGTCTCGGTAACATTGGGCCCGAATATGCCGATACACGCCATAATATAGGTTTCATGGTTTTGGATGAGTATGCTAAGCAGGAGAATGCAAAATTCTATAACATGCGTTTGGCTTACTACACCGAGGTTAATTACAAAGGCCGCAGCCTGCATCTGATAAAACCCACCACCTACATGAATTTAAGCGGTAAGGCGCTAAACCATTGGATGAAAGAGTTAAAAATACCGGTGCAAAATGTACTGGTAATTGTTGATGACCTTGCCTTGCCTTTGGGTACGCTTCGCTTAAAACCCAAGGGCAGCGCTGCCGGGCATAACGGCTTAAAAAACATTGAGGCAATTTTAGGCAACAACGAATACGCCCGGCTTCGTTTTGGTATCAGCGATAATTTCCCAAAGGGCCGCCAGGTTGACTATGTACTAAGCGGCTTTGATGATGATGAAAAACCGGAGCTTCCGGCACTGATAGACAGATCGATAGAGATGATCAAAAGCTTTGTGACTATTGGTACCGAGCTAACCATGACCAAGTTTAACAAGTAGCATTTTTGTTACACAATATTTGATAAAAAAGTGAGTTTTTGGGTGCAACGGACGTGTATCTTCGCGCGTCTTATATACCTAAATCACTACATGAAAAAATCCTTTCTGGCAGCTTTGTTATGCTGCTTTTGTGTAACCTTATCACTCGCACAGTCTGCTACCCAAATTATTTCTATAAAAGGCCTTGTAATTGATTCTGCGGTTAATAAACCGCTCGGCTATGTTACCGTTGCATTAACCGATGCTGCAACTAATGCACCTGTCAAAAGTATGCTTAGTAAGGATGACGGCACCTTTGAATTGACCGGTATTGCCCCGAAGGCCTATAAGCTTAACCTGGTTTATATAGGTTATGCAACTAAGATCATCAATATTACTGCGGATAAAAAAGCTCTTGATCTGGGCAGGATCCTGATCGCGCCAACCCATAATCAGCTTAAGGAAGTTTCGGTAGTTGCCACCAAACCCTTGATGAAGCAAGAGGTTGACCGTCTGAGCTACGACGTGCAGGCAGACCCGGAAGCAAAGTCGGTTACCGCGTTGGATATGATCCGTAAAGTGCCTTTGCTTTCTGTGGATGGTAATGATAACATTAAACTGCGCGGAAGCGGTAACTACAAAATATTGCTGAATGGTAAAGAGTCGGCGCTGATGGCGCGCAACCCATCTGATATTTTGAAGGCCATGCCGGGTACCAACATCGTAAAGATAGAGGTGATAACCACCCCTCCTGCTAAATATGATGCGGAGGGTTTGGCAGGTATCATCAACATCATCACTCAAAAGAAAGGCGATGAGGGTTACAATGGTTCTGTCAACCTTAATTACAACTCTATATGGGGGCCACGGGCAAACTTAAACCTTACCGTTAAGAAGGGGAAGTTTGGTATTAACGCTTACGGAGGTACCGGCCACAGGCCAAAACGCCCTACTGATTTCTTTAACCAGACAGACTTTTTATTACAGCCATCATCAGTTGTGCAAAACGGAAGCAGATATGGTACCGGCAATAATAACTACGCAAGCGCCGAGGTAAGCTTTGAGGCAGATACTTTAAACCTTTTCACCGGTACGTTTAACTACTACCGCGGCAGTAATGAAAATGGTTCTACGCAATACACTACCGAAACCAACAATAATGTAGCAGATAGTTACACTACCACCAACAACGGTAACGGCGTATACCGCGGCGCTGATGCGGGGTTAAACTACCAGTTGGGCTTTAAAGGCAACAAAGAACGTTTGCTAACCGCATCTTATAAATACAGCGATAACAGGAATAACTCATTAAACTATGTATCGCCGGGCAATACAACAGATTTCAGGCAGTTGAATGATGCAGGCGCTAAGGAACATACTGCCCAGCTTGATTATGTACACCCGCTTACAAAACTAAATGTGGAAGTTGGTGGTAAAATGATTAGCCGCCAAAACTTTAGCAGGTTCCATACCGATCTTAAGGATGCAACCGGGAACTACATGGACAACAGCGGCCAGGCCAATGATTTTGATTACCATCAGAATGTTTACAGCGCATACAATTCCTACACGCTTAAATTAACCAAGTGGACCTTCAAAGCAGGTGCACGTTATGAACGTACGGAGATCAATGCGAACTTCATTTCTAACGGTACCAATTTAGATCAGTCTTATACCAATGTGGTGCCGTCGTTCTCTATGCAGCGCTCGCTAAAGAATGCCAGCGTTAACTTTGGTTTTACGCAGCGCATCCAACGCCCGGGCATTTTTCAGTTAAACCCTTTTGTGGATAGCACCAATACGAAATTTATCAGCAGAGGTAACCCGGCGCTTCGCCCGGCAGTTAACAACAATTTTGAATTGAGCTATGGCAACTTTGCAAAGGGATCATTAAATATTAGCCTGAGTTATTCCTTTGCCAATAACACCATACAGAATTTAACCAGTGTAGATGGTACTGTTACCACCACTACCTTTGCCAACGTGGGCAAAAACAAGAACCTGGCGCTCGACCTTAACTGGCAGTATCCTATAACATCGAAATTCAACGTTAACGTAAACGCCGAGCTAATGCGCGTTTGGCTTAAAGGTACTTTTGATAACGAATTTTATACCAACAGCGGCTACCAGGGCCATGTGTTCACCAATGGCAGCTACAAGTTTGAAAAAGGTTACAGGGTAGGGGTTAACGTAGGCTTCGACAGCCGCTATGTGTTGTTACAGGGCGTGGATAACTATTACCTGGGTTACGGCTTTAACGCATCAAAAGAATTCCTGAATAAAAAAGCCACACTGTCACTTTATGCCAATGGGCCATTCAGCAAATTTATTAAGCTTGATTTTTATACCCGCACCAATACCTTTAACACCACAACCTTTAATTACCAGAACTTCAGATCAATTGGTATCGGCTTTAATTACAAGTTTGGTGCATTAAGTTCATCCATCAAGAAAAACCAACGCGGAATAAACAACGATGATTCATCGGGCGGTGCTAAAAATTAATATTTTAGCCGCATGAAAGTATACGGTATAACCAATTGCAATACGGTAAAAAAAGCGCTGGATTGGCTTAAGGCTAATCATGTTTCCTACGAGTTTCATGATTTTAAAAAACTGGGCATCAGCAAAGAGAAGCTGGAGGAGTGGGACGCAAAGGCAGGCTATGAAAAGTTTTTAAATAAGCAGGGCCTCACCTGGAAACAGCTTGCCCCGCCAGTTAAAGAAAGTATTAAAACAAAAGATGATGCATTAAAACTGCTGCAGGAGAAAACCAGCATGATCAAACGCCCGGTTATAGAAAAGGACGATTTCCTGTTTTTCGGTTTTGACGAAGCCGTTTATGAGCGCGAATTGAAGTAAAGGCCTTCTTAAGATCTCTTCTATTAAATTATAGGTAATTTACTTATTACACAAGTATTTGATAAGTATACACAAATGTTTATTTGTGTATACTTGCTCTTTGTTTTTACTAAATCATTACTAAACATTATGAAACTTAAATTGATTGCCGGCAGCATACTGGCTGTTATGGCTGTTAGTGGTGTTGCCCAGGCCCAGCAGGCCCCTGCAAGCAACTATAATTATCACGATGCGTTCGCGCCATTTTTCTATACCAAAAACGGATCGGATTTTCGTGCGGCAGACGGACAGCCGGGGCCAAAGTACTGGCAAAACCGTGCCGACTATCAATTGTCAGCAAAATTGAACGACCAAACCAACGAGGTTGTCGGTTCTGAAGTTTTAAGTTATACCAACAACAGCCCGCAGAAGCTTGATTTTTTGTGGATGCAGTTAGATCAAAATCTTTTCAAAAAAGACTCACGCGGCCAAGCTATCATCCCGCCGGCAGGTAGCCGTAATGGCGGTCGTGGCGATCTTACGCAAGGTGGATATAACATTAAATCGGTGAAACTTGTAGGCGCAAAAGGCGGCGCAGGTACCGAACTTAAATACACCATCAACGATACCCGTATGCAGATAATGCTGCCGCAGGCAGTAGCAGCAAACGGCGGCCAGGTTAAGCTGGCTATCGAATATTCTTTTGTGGTGCCTAACTATGGTTCAGATCGTACAGGTATTCAGGATACTAAGAACGGTAAGATCTACACCGTTGCGCAATGGTATCCACGCATGTATGTTTATGATGATGTACAAGGCTGGAACATGCTGCCATACACTGGCCCAAGTGAGTTTTACCTGGAGTACGGCGATTTTGACCTGAGCATTACCGCACCTGCCAATCACATTGTGGTAGCATCAGGTGAGTTGCAAAACCCACAGGAGGTTTACACACCAGAGCAAATTAAGCGTTGGGGTGCTGCAGAAAAAAGCGAACAAACTGTTGTTATCCGTTCGGCATCTGAGGTAACTAACCCTGCTTCGCGCCCTGCAGGTAAAAAAGAATTAACCTGGCACTTTAAAATAAAAAATGCACGTGATGCTTCATGGGCTTCATCAGCATCATTTATTATCGATGCCGCTAAGATGGACCTGCCAAGTGGTAAAAAATCTACTGCAATATCTGCTTACCCTGTTGAGAGCGATGGCAACAACGCATGGGGGCGCTCAACCGAGTACGTAAAAAAATCTATAGAGTATAACTCAAAAAAATGGTTTGAATACCCTTACCCTGCTGCCACCGCAGTAGCCGGTGTAGTTGGTGGTATGGAGTATCCTGGGATTGTTTTCTGTAGCTGGAAAGCAACTAAAGGTTCTTTATGGGGTGTAAACGATCACGAGTTTGGCCATACATGGTTCCCGATGATAGTTGGCTCAAACGAACGCCTTTATGGTTGGATGGATGAGGGTTTCAATACCTTTATCAATACGCTTAGCACTGCAGATTTTAATAACGGCGAGTACGCAAGCAAAGGGCGTGATATGCAAAAAATTGGCGCGTATTTAACACGCCCTGAGTTGGAGCCGGTGATGAGCAATCCTGAAAACCTTAAAGAAATGAACAATGGCATATTGTTATACTTTAAGCCGGGTATGGGTTTAACCATGCTGCGCGAAACCATTTTAGGCCCTGAGCGCTTTGATTATGCCTTCCGCACCTATGTTGCACGCTGGGCGTTTAAGCACCCAACACCTGATGACTTTTTCCGTACTATGGAAAACGTTGGCGGCGAAAGCTTGCAGTGGTTCTGGAGAGGCTGGTTTGTAAATAACTGGAGACTGGACGTTGGCGTGCGCGATGTTAAGTACGTTGATAACGATCCATCAAAAGGTGCACTGATCACCTTGGATAACCTGGATAAAATGGCTTTCCCTACTACGCTTGAGGTGAAAACTGTAAGTGGCAAGGTTGAGCGCGTTAAGCTGCCTGTTGAAATATGGGAGCGTAACACCACCTTCACCACCAAATTCCCGTCAACAGAAGAGATCAAATCTGTAACGGTAGATCCGGACAAAACATCTCCTGATTACAACTCTGACAACAACGTTTGGAAGAAATAATTACAAAAACCCGGTTAAAGCCGGGTTTTTTTGTGTTACGGCGGTTTATTGGCAAACCTTTACAACCTTTAGCAGGTTTATATGATAAGCTATTATTTAAAGCCATGAAGAAGATATTATTCCTTGCCGCAGCTCTTATTGTATTTGTGCAGATGGCTAAAGCCCAAAACACCCTTAAAGGAACTGTTTATGAAGCAGGCCGTGGTACCCGTCTTGATAACGTTTTTATCAGGGACAACAATACCAAACAGGTGAGTATCACAGATAAGAACGGGAATTTCGATATCAAGACAGCAACAGGCCATACCCTGATCTTTAATTCTCCCGGATATACTGCCGATACATTGTATGTGATAGATATGAGGCCAAAACGCATTGAGATGGCTTCTCAGATGATAAGATTGAGCGAGGTTAATGTAACCGCTACACGTGCACCATTTAATCCGAGGCTTGAGTACCCGGAGGTTTACGAGAAAAGTAAGGTATATGTGTTATCGCCCTCAACATGGTTTAGCGGCGAGGGCAAGCGCGCCCGCAGGCTTAAAAAATATTTCCAGACCGAAGCCGAACAACGTGCCATCGACGATGCTTTTAGTCCGGCTTACGTGGGTAGCATAGTGCCGCTTAAAGGTGTTGAACTTGAAAACTTCATGACCATGTTCCGCCCAAGTTATAAGTTCCTGCGCAGCAACGATAGACAGTCAATGGCTGTTTACATTAATGATAGCTACAAGAAATTTATGGCAATGCCGGCTGACAAGCGTGCACCACAAGGCCTTAAGACCACGGCGGCTGATTGATTTAAGTCTGTCATGGTGAGCTTGTCGAACCACTTTTCGCTTCAATAGGTCTTCGACGGGCTCAGACTGACACTTTGATTATTTATTGTCATGGTGAGCCTGTCGAACCACTCTTCGCTTCAACAGGTCTTCAACAGGCTCAGACTGACACTCTACTTGAGTCATGGTGAGCTTGTCGAACCACTTTTTGCTTCAATAGCTCTTCGACAAGATAACACTGACACTTTGATCATTTTTGTTATTGTCATGGTGAGCTTGTCGAACCACTTTTCGCTTTTATACGTTTCAAAAAGCTCAGACTGATAATCCATTTGAGTCATGGTAAGCCTGTCGAACCACACTCTTCACTTGATGAAGTCTTCGACAAGCTCAGACTGACAGCGGGATTATTTTGCTTCCGTCAAAAAATATAAAATATTGTATTTCAATATTAAAAACATTTTTCTACCTTTGACGTCCCTGAAAGGAGGTATTTGGGATTATGATCATTATCAACGTAAAAGACGGAGAATCATTAGATAAAGCATTAAAACGCTTTAAAAAGAAATTTGAGAAAACTGGTGTCTTAAGAGAACTACGCAGTCGTCAGGCTTTCGAAAAGAAATCTGTTACTCGCAGGCACGTGGTTAAACACGCTATCTACAAACAAGGTTTAAACCAAGAAACTGTTTAATTCTTTTCATTAGATAAAGAATTTTATAAATTTCTTGTCAGCATAAAAAAACTATTTGTACATTCAATTTACTTGGGTGTTCAAATAGTTTTTATGTTTTTAGCCGATTTCATACAATATATCCGTAACGAAAAAAGGTACTCACCGCATACCGTTACCGCGTATGAAGGCGATCTTCAGCAATTTTTCCAATTTTTGCATCCCGGCGAAGATCTTGCCACCAAACACCCGGCAGAAATAACTTATCATGACATTCGTAACTGGATGGTTAAGCAAATGGACGAAGGTATCAGCCCGCGTTCGGTTAACCGTAAACTGGCTACGCTGCGTAAGTATTTTAAATTTTTACTGCAACGCGGGAAGGTAACTGCAAACCCTACCGCTAAAGTTACAGCGCCTAAAGTAACTAAGAGTTTACCTGTAGTTGTTGAAGCCGATAAAATGACAGCTTTGCTTGATGGCAGGATGGATGATGGCACCGCACCCATATTTAGTAATGACTTTGCCGGTTTACGAGATAAAATGATCATTGAAATGTTGTTTGGTACCGGCATGCGCCTTGCCGAACTTTTAGGGTTAAAGGACGGGGACATAGATACCCGCGAAAAGACCATTAAAGTTTTAGGTAAACGCAACAAACAGAGGATAATACCCCTTAATACCGAACTATTGGCACTTATTGAACGGTATAGAGAGGTTAAGAAAAGTGAAATTTTTAATAACAATTCCTTAACCTTTATCGTTACAAATAAAGGAGCCGCCGCATATCCGGCGTTTATTTATTTAACCGTGCAAAAGTATCTTTCCTACATATCAACACAAGATAAAAAGAGCCCGCACGTGCTTAGGCACACTTTTGCAACCAGCCTTTTAAATAAAGGTGCCGACCTTAATGCAATAAAAGAACTGCTCGGCCATGCAAACTTAAGCGCAACGCAGGTTTACACGCACAATTCTGTTGAGAGACTCAAATCTATTTATAAACAAGCCCATCCAAAGGCATAAAAAGGAGGAAAAATGAAAATTACAGTGCAATCAATTCATTTCACCGCAGATCAGAAATTACTGGACTTTATACAGAAAAAGGCAGATAAGCTGGAGACGTTTTTTGACAAGATAGTAAGCGGAGAAGTTTATTTAAAACTGGAAAATGTAGATGATGAGGCCAACAAGATATCGGAAATAAAGCTGACGCTGCCGGGCTTGCAGATGTTTGCTAAGGAGCAGTGCAAAACCTTTGAAGAGGCTACCGACCTGGCGGTTGAGAGCCTGAGGAAGCAAATTGAGAAATACAAAACAAAAAAATCTATTGCTGCCGAAGCTGCTAAAAAAGCAGCGCTTGTTTCGGAAGAGGATGATTTTTAAGCATATACAGAAACGAAAAATTCGTTATGATCGGCAGGCCAAAAGCCTGCCGATTTTTTTTGTAAAAATATTTTGCAGGGGTTTAATTTTTTGTAGATTTGCAATCCCTTTCGGAGAGGTCTTAAACACACCGCACAAAGCCCAAGGGTGGTTCTTTTAAAAGAGAAATAAAAACATCGCAAATTAATTTGCGCTTCGGTTATTCCGGTAAAACAGGGTAACGGAAATAATAAGCCTCCTTAGCTCAGCTGGTAGAGCAACTGACTTGTAATCAGTAGGTCATTGGTTCGATTCCGATAGGGGGCTCAGTTTATTTCGGAAGTGTGATACTTAGCTTCCAATTGAGTATTGTTATTTCCGAAATTAAACGATGGGGAGGTACCAGAGCGGTCAAATGGGACGGACTGTAAATCCGTTGCTTCGGCTACGAAGGTTCGAATCCTTCTCTCCCCACACAATTCAGTATGCAGTTTTCGGTTTGCAGTAAGCAGTTTATCTGCCAACTGTTAACGGGGAACTGCTAACTGATTTAAAAGCGGAAGTAGCTCAGTTGGTAGAGCGATAGCCTTCCAAGCTATAGGTCGCGAGTTCGAACCTCGTCTTCCGCTCTTTTTAGGTGAGCAGTAGGCAATTAGCAGTTGGCAGTCGATACTTGAAACTGCAAACTGTATACTACAAACTGCAAACTGGAAATAAAAGCCGACGTAGCTCAGGGGTAGAGCACTTCCTTGGTAAGGAAGAGGTCATGGGTTCAAATCCCATTGTTGGCTCAAGTACTTTAAATAGTATTTTATTAAAGAATAAATTAACCTACAAACAAAAATAGATCATGGCAAAAGAAAAATTTGACCGCAGTAAACCGCACTTAAACATCGGTACAATCGGTCACGTTGACCACGGTAAAACAACCCTTACCGCAGCTATCACTAAAGTATTAGCTGACGCTGGTTTATCAGAAGCGCGTTCATTCGATTCAATTGACTCAGCTCCTGAAGAAAAAGAACGTGGTATTACTATCAATACTGCACACGTTGAGTATTCAACTGCTAACCGTCACTACGCACACGTTGACTGTCCGGGTCACGCTGACTATGTGAAAAACATGGTTACAGGTGCTGCTCAGATGGATGGAGCTATCATCGTGGTTGCTGCTACTGATGGTCCTATGCCACAAACTCGCGAGCACATCCTTTTGGCTCGTCAGGTAGGTGTACCTGCACTTGTAGTATTCATGAACAAAGTTGACATGGTTGACGACCCAGAGTTGTTAGAACTTGTTGAGATGGAAGTTCGTGAGTTATTATCATTCTACGAGTTCCCGGGTGATGATATCCCAGTTATCCAAGGTTCTGCTCTTGGTGGCTTAAATGCTGATCCAAAATGGGTTGGTAAAATTATGGAGTTGATGGATGCTGTAGATAGCTACATCCCAATCCCTCCACGTTTGACAGAGCTTCCATTCTTGATGCCAGTTGAGGACGTGTTCTCAATCACTGGTCGTGGTACAGTAGCAACTGGCCGTATCGAGCGTGGTGTAATCAACTCTGGTGATCCTGTAGATATCTTAGGTATGGGTGCTGAGAACTTGAAATCAACCGTAACTGGTGTTGAGATGTTCCGCAAGATCCTTGACCGTGGTGAAGCAGGTGACAACGTAGGTTTATTGTTACGTGGTATTGAGAAAACTGATATCCGCCGTGGTATGGTTATCTGTAAACCAGGTTCAGTAACTCCTCACACAGATTTCAAAGCAGAAGTTTACGTATTATCAAAAGCAGAAGGTGGCCGTCACACTCCATTCTTCAACAAATACCGTCCGCAATTCTATTTCCGTACCACAGACGTAACAGGTGAGATTTCACTTGCTGAAGGTGTAGAAATGGTTATGCCAGGTGATAACGTTACCATCACTGTAAAATTGATTAACGCTATCGCTATGGAAAAAGGTCTTCGTTTCGCTATCCGTGAGGGTGGTAGAACCGTAGGTGCTGGTCAGGTAACTGAAATATTAGCATAATCCAAATACCCTTAAACGGGTAGCTAACGGTTAATTTTTGTGTAAAGTACCGGGGCTATTGTCTCGGTACTTTATTCACAATAAGCAAAACATATAAATTTCTGGTAACACAGAGGTTTACATACACGGGAATAGTTCAATGGTAGAATAGAGGTCTCCAAAACCTTTGATCAGGGTTCGAATCCTTGTTCCCGTGCTTTAAGCGAACAGATAAAATGGCAGGCGTAGCTGAATATATTAAAGAATCATACATCGAGTTGACCGAGAAAGTAACCTGGCCAACCTGGAGAGAACTGCAAAACAGTGCTGTATTGGTATTGGTTGCGGCCTTAATTATTGCCATGGTTATTTTTGGTATGGATCAAATAATCGGCTATTTGCTTAATCAGTTTTATACTTCACTAACCTAATTATAAGTAAATAGATGAGTGATCAATTAAAATGGTACGTAGTTAGGGCTATTAGTGGTAAAGAGAAGAAGGTAAAACAATATATAGATGCGGAAGTAAGCAGGTTGGGTATTACTCATCTTGTACCGCAGGTTTTAATACCTACTGAGAAATATTACCAGATGCGTGATGGAAAGAAGATCGCCAAAGAGCGTAACTACTTTCCGGGTTATGTACTGATGGAAGCAGCGTTGGATGGTGAGCTTGAGCACGTTATCAAGAACATCAATAGCGTTATTGGCTTTTTGGGCGATAAGGCAGGTAATGCCATTCCATTGCGCCAGGCAGAAGTTAACCGCATTTTAGGTAAGGTTGACGAGATGACAACCCAGGCCGAAACAATGAACGTGCCTTATTACGTTGGCGAGAATGTTAAAGTAATGGATGGCCCTTTCAACGGTTTCAGCGGTGTTATTGAAGAGGTTAACGAAGAGAAAAAGAAACTGAAAGTAATGGTGAAGATATTCGGGCGCCGTACGCCGCTTGAATTGAATTACATGCAGGTAGAGAAAGAGTAGACCGAGATACGAGATTTTAGATGTCAGACATCTAAAAGTCATAATGATCCGGTTTAACAATAATATAAAAATATACAGGTTTGTATAGATGGTTAGGAGAGTCTCAAATCTCATGTCTAACATCTCAAATCTAAAGATCTTAAATGTTACTTAGCTTCCACTTACTAACATTGAGTTATAATAAAGTAAATTAAAAATGGCAAAAGAAGTCGGTGCGTTAGTAAAACTACAAGTAAAAGGCGGCGCTGCAAATCCATCTCCACCAATTGGCCCTGCATTGGGTGCAAAAGGTGTAAACATCATGGAGTTTTGCAAGCAGTTTAATGCACGTACCCAGGATCGTCCTGGTAAGGTGTTACCTGTGGTTATTACTGTATACGTAGACAAGTCATTCGATTTTATCATCAAAACCCCACCGGTTGCAATACAACTGTTGGAAGCAACTGGTTTAAAAAGCGGTTCGGCCGAGCCAAACCGTAAAAAAGTTGCCAATGTAAATTGGGAACAAGTTGAAACCATTGCAAAAGATAAAATGACTGATTTGAATGCTTTTACAGTAGAATCAGCCATGAAAATGGTGGCAGGTACTGCCCGCAGTATGGGGATTACCGTTAGCGGTACAGCACCCTGGAACAATTAATTTATACAAATCAGTTTAAGACAGTGGCAAGATTAACAAAAAATCAAAAAGCGGCACTCTCCAAAATTGAGGCGAACAAAACTTACACATTACAAGATGCGTCTGCTTTGGTTAAGGAACTTACCAATACCAAGTTTGATTCATCAGTAGATATTGATGTACGTTTAGGTGTTGACCCACGTAAAGCCAATCAAATGGTACGTGGTATTGCAACCCTTCCTCATGGAACCGGTAAAACTGTACGCGTTTTGGTGCTTTGTACTCCAGATAAGGAACAAGAAGCAAAAGACGCAGGCGCAGATTACGTAGGTTTGGATGATTATATTGCCAAGATTGAAGGCGGTTGGACTGATGTTGATATTATCATCACTATGCCAAGTGTTATGGCTAAAGTAGGACGTTTGGGCCGTGTTTTAGGTCCGCGTAACTTAATGCCTAACCCTAAATCAGGTACAGTTACTCCAGAAGTGGGTAAAGCTGTAACTGAGGTTAAAGGTGGTAAGATCGATTTCAAGGTTGATAAAACCGGTATCATCCACACTTCAATAGGAAAAGCATCTTTCTCTGCTGAGAAAATTTATGAGAATGCATTAGAAGTATTGCAGGTTATCTCTAAATTAAAACCATCAGCAGCAAAGGGCACATATTTCAAGAGTATTCATATATCTTCAACAATGTCGCCAGGAATTACAATTGAAACTAAATCAGTAGCGGGGATCTAATCATGAATAAAGAAGAAAAACACGACCTTGTTCTTGCCCTTACTGAGCAGATTAAAGAGTACGGTAATTTTTACATTACTGATACTGCTGATCTTACGGTTGCAAAAGTAAATTCGATCCGCCGTCAGTGCTTTGAAAACGAGATCACCATGCAGGTTGCTAAAAACAGCTTGATCAAAAAAGCTATGGAAGCTGCAGGTGGCGAGTTTGATGCGATATACGATGTATTAAAAGGTTCATCATCGATCCTTTTCTCTAAATCAGCAACAGCCCCGGCTAAGCTCATCAAGAAGCTGAGAAAAACAGGTGACAAACCGCTTTTAAAAGCAGCTTATATCGACTCAGCAATTTTCATCGGCGACAATCAGTTAGATACCTTAACTAAGCTTAAATCTAAGGAACAACTGATAGGCGAGATCATTGGCTTACTGCAATCACCGGCTAAGAACGTTGTTTCTGCTCTACAATCAGGCGGAAGCATTATTGCAGGTGTTGTAAAAACATTACAAGAAAGAGGTTAATCCAAACACCTTTAAAAGTTTGGACATTAAAAAACAAAGTATTTAAAAGTAAAAATTTAAAATAAAATGGCAGATTTAAAAGCCTTTGCTGAACAGTTGGTTAACTTAACAGTAAAAGAAGTAAACGAGTTAGCTCAAATCTTAAAAGACGAGTATGGCATTGAGCCAGCTGCTGCAGCTGTTGCTGTTGCTGCTCCTGCAGGTGATGGTGGCGATGCTGCTCCTGCTGCTGCTGAGCAAACTGCATTTGACGTGATCCTGAAAGAAGCTGGTGGTCAAAAATTAGCAGTTGTTAAATTAGTAAAAGACTTAACTGGTCTTGGTCTTAAAGAAGCTAAAGATTTAGTAGACGGCGCTCCAAAAGAATTGAAAGCTGGCGTTTCTAAAGAAGAAGCTGAGTCTCTGAAAAAACAATTAGAGGAAGCCGGAGCAGTAGTTGAGGTTAAATAATTTAACCCTCCGCACAAAATAGCATCAGACTCCGACCATTTTTGGTCGGGGTCTATTGCTGTTTATATACGTCGTTATATAAGAGGGTTGTGGTTTGTGGTTCATCCCATCCCTTAAATTACAGTAGCACAGGCTTCTGAGTTACTAAAAGCCGCATACAAAACAGGTTTAATAAATTAAAATTATAACACCTTGGCAAACGATAATAACCAAAGAGTAAACTTTGCAACCAGCAGAAAGGTACTTGAATACCCGGATTTCCTGGATGTACAGTTACAATCTTTCCAGGAATTTTTTCAATTAGAAACTACTTCAGACAACCGCCACAAAGAGGGCTTGTTTAAAGTATTTGCAGAAAACTTTCCTATCTCAGATTCAAGAAACATCTTCGTTTTAGAGTTTCTTGATTATTTTATTGACCCGCCTCGTTATGATATACGCGAGTGTATTGAGCGTGGGTTAACTTACAGTGTGCCATTAAAAGCAAAACTTCGCCTTAGCTGTAACGATGCTGAGCACGAAGATTTTGAAACAATTGTGCAAGACGTATACTTGGGTACCATCCCATATATGACGCCTAAAGGTACATTTGTTATCAATGGTGCCGAGCGTGTGATCGTATCACAGCTGCACCGCTCACCAGGTGTGTTCTTTGGCCAAAGCCGCCACACCAACGGTACAAAATTATACTCTGCCCGTGTTATCCCTTTCAAAGGTTCATGGATAGAGTTTGCTACAGACGTTAACAACGTGATGTATGCATACATTGACCGTAAAAAGAAATTCCCGGTTACAACGCTGCTTCGTGCAATTGGTTATGACTCTGATAAAGATATCCTGGAGTTATTTGAACTTGCAGACGAAGTTAAAGTAAGCAAATCTGGCCTTAAGAAATTTATTGGCCGTAAGCTTGCCGCAAGGGTACTTAAGAAATGGGTTGAAGACTTCGTAGATGAAGATACCGGTGAGGTAGTTTCTATCGACCGTAACGAGATCATCCTTGAGCGCGAGACCGTATTGGAAGATGACCATATCGATATGATCATCGATGCTGGTGTTAAAACCATCATCCTTAACAAGGAAGATGCCTCTACCAGTGGTGATTATACCATTATATACAATACTTTACAAAAAGATACTTCAAACTCAGAGAAAGAAGCGGTTGAGCACATCTACCGCCAGCTGCGTAACGCAGAACCACCTGATGAGGAAACCGCACGCGGTATCATTGACAGGTTATTCTTCTCTGATAAACGATATGACCTGGGTGATGTGGGCCGTTACCGCATTAACCGTAAATTGAAACTGGATACTTCTGACGAGATCAAAGTATTAACCAAGCAGGATATCATCGCGATTGTTAAGTATTTGATCAAACTCATCAACTCAAAAGCTGAGGTGGATGATATTGACCACTTATCAAACCGTCGTGTGCGTACCGTTGGTGAGCAGCTTTACGCTCAGTTTGGTGTAGGTTTAGCGCGTATGGCACGTACCATCCGCGAGCGTATGAACATTCGTGACAACGAGGTGTTCACACCTACCGACCTGATCAACGCGCGTACACTGTCATCAGTTATCAACTCGTTCTTCGGTACCAACCAGCTTTCACAGTTCATGGACCAAACCAATCCACTGGCAGAGATCACGCACAAGCGTCGTCTGTCAGCCCTTGGGCCAGGTGGTCTGTCACGTGAGCGTGCAGGTTTCGAGGTTCGTGACGTTCACTATACCCACTATGGTAGGTTGTGTACCATTGAAACACCGGAAGGGCCGAACATCGGTTTGATCTCTTCTTTGTGTGTACACGCTAAGATCAACAACTTAGGCTTTATCGAAACACCGTACAAACGTGTTGTTGATGGCAAAGTACAAGTTGATGAGCCGGTTATTTACCTGTCTGCAGAAGATGAAGATGGTAAAACCATTGGCCAGGCAAACGCAGTATATGATGATAAAGGTGAATTTGCTACTCCGCGTGTAAAAGCACGTTACGAGGGCGACTTCCCGGTAATTGAGCCGGAAAGACTGGATCTGATGGACATTGCTCCAAACCAGATCACGTCTATCGCTGCATCTTTAATTCCGTTCTTAGAGCATGATGACGCAAACCGTGCATTGATGGGATCAAACATGCAACGCCAGGCCGTGCCGCTTTTACGCCCTGAGGCGCCAATTGTAGGTACTGGTTTGGAAGGCCGTGTAGCAAAAGACTCTCGTACCCTTATCAATGCCGAAGGCAATGGTGTGGTTGAGTATGTTGATGCTAACCAGATCACTATTAAATATGACCGTAATGAGCTTGACCGTTTAATATCATTTGACGGTGATAGCAAAACTTACTTGCTAACCAAGTTTAAGAAAACCAACCAAAGCACTACCATCAACCTTAAGCCAATTGTTAAAAAAGGCCAGCGGGTTGAAAAAGGACAGGTACTTTGTGAAGGTTATGCAACGCAGAATGGTGAGCTTGCTCTTGGCCGTAACCTTAAAGTGGCATTCATGCCTTGGCAAGGTTATAACTTTGAGGATGCTATCGTTATATCTGAGCGCGTAGTGTCTCAGGATATATTCACTTCAATTCACGTTGAAGAGTTTGAACTTGAAGTACGTGATACTAAACGCGGTGAAGAGGAACTGACACCTGATATCCCTAACGTATCTGAAGAAGCTACAAAAGACCTTGATGAGAACGGTATCATCCGTATCGGTGCCGAGGTTAAAGAAGGCGATATCCTTATCGGTAAGATTACCCCTAAAGGTGAGTCAGATCCTTCACCGGAAGAGAAACTGTTACGTGCCATATTTGGTGACAAAGCAGGCGACGTTAAGGATGCATCATTAAAAACTCCGCCTTCAATTGCGGGTGTTGTTATTGATACCAAACTTTTCAGCCGTGCTAAAAAGACCACCAAATCTGAAGAGAAAGCACAAATTGAGAAACTTGATGCTAAACACGAAAAAGCGATCAGAGAACTTAAAGCTACTTTAGTTGATAAGTTGTTTGAGATAGTTAACGGTAAAACATCACAAGGTGTTTACAACGTTTACAAAGAGCTTTACGTAGCTAAAGGTGTTAAGTTCACTCAAAAAATACTTGCCGAATTAAACTACGAGAACATCAATCCAACTAAATGGACAACTGATGACGACAAGAACGACCAGATAAAAACGTTACTTCATAACTACGGTATTAAAGTTAACGAAGAACTGGGTGCTTACCGTCGTGATAAGTTTGCTATCAGCGTGGGTGATGAGCTGCCATCAGGTATTGTACAGATGGCTAAGGTTTACATCGCTAAGAAACGTAAACTTAAAGTAGGTGATAAGATGGCGGGCCGCCACGGTAACAAAGGTATTGTTGCACGTATTGTACGTGACGAGGATATGCCTTTCTTAGAAGATGGTACCCCGGTTGATATTGTGTTGAACCCACTTGGTGTACCTTCACGTATGAACCTTGGTCAGATCTATGAGACCGTATTAGGTTGGGCCGGTAAAGAGCTGGGTATGAAATTCGCTACGCCTATTTTCGATGGTGCAAGCCACAGCGAGGTAGAAGAGTGGATAAGCAAAGCTAAATTACCGGAATCTGGCCGTACTTACTTGTACAACGGCTTAACCGGCGATCGTTTTGACCAGCAAACTACTGTAGGTATTATCTACATGCTTAAACTGGGCCACATGGTTGATGATAAGATGCACGCCCGTTCTATCGGTCCGTACTCGCTTATCACACAACAGCCGCTGGGTGGTAAAGCTCAGTTCGGTGGTCAGCGTTTTGGTGAGATGGAGGTTTGGGCATTGGAGGCATTCGGTGCAGCAAACATTCTACAGGAGATACTTACCGTTAAGTCGGATGATGTCATCGGCCGTGCCAAAACATACGAAGCTATTGTTAAAGGCGAGAACCTGCCAACACCATCAGTGCCAGAATCATTCAACGTATTGGTTCACGAGCTAAGAGGTTTAGGTTTGGATATCACCTTGGAATAAGGTAAAAGGGTAAAGGTGAAAGGTATAAGCTTTAGCTACACTTTTCACCATTTACAAAACATTATAAAAAAGGAAGAGGATATAGGGTGATAGGTTTTAAAAGCCTTTCGCCTTTTACCTTTCACCTTTCACCTTCAAAAAAAGAGCTATGTCTTACAAAAAGGATAATAAAATCAAAAGTAACTTCACCACCATTACCATCAGTTTGGCCTCTCCGGAGTCTATCCTGGAGCGTTCGAGCGGTGAGGTTTTAAAGCCGGAGACCATTAACTACCGTACTTACAAACCTGAGCGTGATGGTTTGTTCTGCGAGCGTATTTTTGGTCCGGTTAAAGATTATGAATGTCATTGCGGTAAATACAAACGTATCCGTTACAAGGGTATAGTGTGTGACCGTTGTGGTGTTGAAGTAACTGAGAAAAAGGTTCGTCGCGAGCGTATGGGCCACATCAATCTGGTGGTTCCGGTTGCGCACATCTGGTATTTCCGCTCGTTGCCAAACAAAATTGGTTACCTGCTGGGCTTACCAACCAAAAAGCTCGACCTGATCATTTATTATGAAAGATATGTAGTTATACAGCCGGGTGTTAAAGAATCTGACGGGATCTCTAAAATGGATTTCCTTACAGAAGAAGAATACCTGGATATCCTGGATACTTTACCAAAAGAAAACCAGTACCTGGATGACAAAGACCCACAAAAATTTGTGGCTAAAATGGGTGCCGAAGCGCTTGAGGAATTGTTAAGACGCATCAATTTAGATGAGCTTTCATACAACCTGCGCCACCAGGCAGCTAACGAAACTTCGCAGCAACGTAAAAACGAGGCGTTAAAACGTCTTCAGGTTGTTGAGGCTTTCCGTGGTTCAAAAACACGTATCGAGAATAACCCTGAGTGGATGATCGTTAAGATCGTTCCGGTTATACCTCCTGAGTTACGCCCGTTAGTACCATTGGAAGGTGGCCGTTTCGCTACTTCCGATCTAAACGACCTTTACCGCCGTGTAATTATTCGTAACAACCGTTTAAAACGTTTGATCGAGATAAAAGCACCGGAAGTAATTTTACGTAACGAGAAACGTATGCTGCAGGAAGCTGTAGATTCGTTATTTGATAACTCACGTAAAGTTAACGCAGTTAAAACTGAAGGTAACCGTGCTTTGAAATCACTTTCAGATATCCTGAAAGGTAAACAAGGCCGTTTCCGTCAGAACCTTTTGGGTAAACGTGTTGACTACTCTGCACGTTCGGTAATTGTTGTAGGTCCTAACCTTAAACTGCACGAGTGTGGTTTACCAAAGGATATGGCTGCCGAGCTGTTTAAACCGTTTATCATCCGCAAAATGATTGAGCGCGGTGTGGTTAAAACAGTAAAATCTGCCAAAAAGATAGTTGACCGTAAAGACCCATTAGTTTGGGATATTTTGGAGAACGTACTTAAAGGCCACCCTGTATTGCTAAACCGTGCGCCTACGCTGCACAGGTTAGGTATCCAGGCGTTTCAGCCTAAACTGGTTGAAGGTAAGGCTATCCAGCTGCACCCATTAACCTGTACCGCGTTCAACGCCGACTTTGACGGTGACCAGATGGCTGTGCACGTACCGCTTGGTAACGCAGCAATTTTGGAAGCCCAGGTATTAATGCTTGCATCGCACAACATCCTTAACCCGGCAAATGGTACACCAATTACGGTACCATCTCAGGACATGGTGCTTGGTTTGTACTACATAACCAAAGGCCGTAAAACTGATGAGACCCGTGTTGTTAAAGGTCAGGATCTGTCTTTCTACTCTGCAGAAGAGGTGATCATCGCTTACAACGAGAAGAAAATTGACCTGCACGCCTTTATTAAAGTAAAAGGCCGTGTTAAAGAGCGCGATGGCAGCATCGTTACTAAATTGATTGAAACTACCGTAGGCCGAGTGTTATTTAACCAGCACGTACCAGAAGAGGTAGGTTATATAAATGAGTTGTTAACCAAAAAATCACTACGTGATATTATTGGTGAGGTAGTGAAAACTACCGGTATGGCACGCGCAGCACAGTTCCTGGATGATATCAAGGAATTAGGCTTCCAGATGGCATTCCGTGGTGGTCTTTCATTTAACCTTAAAGACATCAACATCCCGGAACAAAAAGTTAAACTGATCGACCAGGCTTCAAAAGAAGTTGAGGAAGTGATGAATAACTATAACATGGGTTTCATTACCAACAATGAGCGTTACAACCAGATCATCGATATCTGGACACGTATCAACAATCGCTTAACTGCGAATGTAATGGATATCCTGAGCAACGATAACCAGGGCTTCAACTCTGTTTACATGATGCTTGACTCTGGTGCACGTGGTTCTAAAGAGCAGATCCGTCAGCTTGCAGGTATGCGTGGTTTGATGGCTAAGCCGCAAAAATCAGGTTCAGGTGGTGAGATCATTGAAAACCCTATCCTTTCAAACTTTAAAGAAGGTTTGTCGGTATTGGAGTACTTTATTTCTACCCACGGTGCGCGTAAAGGTTTGGCGGATACGGCGTTGAAGACAGCGGATGCTGGTTACTTAACCCGTCGTTTACATGACGTAGCACAGGATATGATCGTAGGTGAGGTTGATTGTGGTACACTACGTGGTATCTACACAACTGCACTAAAAGATAACGAGGATATTGTTGAGCCATTATACGATCGTATTTTGGGCCGTACAACCCTGCATGATGTTCATGACCCTATCACCAATGAGCTTTTAGTAGCTGCCGGTGAAGATATCACTGAAGAGATCGCTAAGAAAATAGAGAACTCTCCGCTTGAGGGTGTTGAAATACGTTCAGTGTTAACTTGCGAAAGCAAGCGTGGTGTGTGTTCATTATGTTATGGCCGTAACCTTGCAAGCGGTAAACGCGTGCAAATGGGCGAGGCTGTAGGTGTAATTGCTGCACAGTCTATCGGTGAGCCGGGTACACAGTTAACACTTCGTACCTTCCACGTGGGTGGTACTGCATCAAACATCGCGGCTGAATCACAGATCAACGCTAAATTTGATGGTGTTATCGAGTTTGAAAACGTACGTACCGTTAGTTACGAAACTGCCGAAGATGGCGCTGTTGATGTGGTATTAGGCCGTTCTGGCGAGTTCCGTATCATTGAGGCAGGTACCAACAAGGTAATTGTAACCAACAACATACCTTACGGTTCATACCTGTACATTAAAGACGGTGCAACCGTTACCAAAGGCGACCGTATCTGTTCATGGGATCCGTACAACGCGGTAATTATATCTGAGTTTGCAGGTATCGCTCAGTTTGAGTCGGTATTAGAAGGTGTTACTTTCCGTGAGGAAAGCGACGAGCAAACAGGTCACCGCGAAAAAGTAATTATAGATACACGCGACAAAACCAAGAACCCTGCTATCCAGATAGTAGATAATAAAGGTAATGTTGTTAAAGGCTACAACATCCCGGTAGGTGCCCACATTTCTGTAGATGAAGGCGACAAACTGCAAACCGGACAAGTTATTGCTAAAATTCCTCGTTCAACCGGTAAAACGCGAGATATTACGGGTGGTCTTCCACGTGTAACCGAGTTATTTGAAGCACGTAACCCATCTAACCCTGCAGTTGTAACTGAGATCGATGGTGTGGTAACTTTAGGTGGTGTTAAACGTGGTAACCGCGAGATAACCATTGAAAGTAAAGACGGACAGGTTAAAAAATACCTTGTACCATTGTCTAAACACATCCTTGTACAGGATAATGACTTTGTTAAAGCTGGTATGCCATTATCTGATGGTTCTATCTCTCCGGCAGATATCCTTGCAATTAAAGGCCCTGCTGCCGTGCAAGAGTACCTGGTAAACGGTATACAAGAGGTTTACCGCTTACAGGGTGTGAAGATCAACGATAAACACTTTGAGGTTATCGTTCACCAGATGATGCAGAAAGTAGCTATTGAGGATGCAGGTGATACCCGTTTCCTTGAAAGAGAAGCTGTTGACAGCTGGGATTTCATGATGGAGAACGACGACATCTACGACAAGAAAGTTGTTGTTGAGCCTGGTGATTCTACAAACCTGAAAGCTGGTCAGATCATTTCATTGCGTAAACTGAGAGACGAAAACTCAATGTTGAAACGCCGTGATATGAAACTGGTTGAGGTAAGGGACGCAATCCCTGCAACTTCAAGCCCAATGCTTCAAGGTATCACAAGGGCATCGTTAGGTACCAAATCGTTCATCTCTGCGGCATCGTTCCAGGAAACTACAAAAGTACTGAACGAAGCAGCTATCGCCGGTAAACGCGATAACATGCTTGGCCTGAAAGAGAACGTTATTGTAGGTCACTTGATCCCGTCAGGAACCGGTATGCGCGATTATGAAAATATCCGCGTAGGTTCTCAGGAAGAGTTTGACCGCTTAATGGCCTCTAAAACTGAGGAAGTAGAAGCTTAATCAGATTTTTTAAATACTTTAGCAAAGCCTTCTGTGCAAACGGAAGGCTTTGCTTTTTTTAACTACTTTTGCGCTATGGAAGAACAGAACGAAAACCAAATCAGCATTGAACTAAGCGAAGAAATGGCCGAGGGTATCTACTCAAACCTGGCTATTATTACGCACTCAAGCTCAGAGTTTGTTGTCGATTTTATCCGTGTAATGCCGGGTGTTCCAAAAGCCAAGGTTAAATCGCGCGTGGTACTAACTCCAGAACATGCAAAAAGATTAGTTGGAGCATTGCAAGATAACATAGACCGCTTTGAAGAGGCCCACGGCCGTATCAAGATCCAAAATGATCCGCCGGCATTCCCCATGAATTTCGGCGGCACAATGGGGCAGGCATAATAGTTCATTAGTTAACTTATTCAATGGTTTATTAAGGTAAAGTTAGAGATATAGCACTTGCCATTATGCCACCAACGAACTAATGAGCTAATGAACCAATGAACTTTAAAAATGAACAAAGATTCTAAAATATTTATAGCGGGCCATCGTGGTATGGTGGGTTCTGCAATCATGCGTAAACTGCAGCACGAAGGTTTTACTGATCTGATAACGCGCACTTCATCGGAACTTGATCTCCGTAACCAACAGGCAGTAGCTGATTTTTTCGCCACCGAAAAGCCGAAGTATGTATTCTTGGCAGCTGCTAAAGTGGGAGGTATAGTAGCCAATAACACTTACCGTGCAGAATTTCTTTATGATAACCTGCAGATCCAAAATAATATCATCAACTCGTCGCATGTTAATGGCGTTAAAAAACTGATGTTTTTGGGTTCGAGCTGTATCTACCCTAAGATGGCGCCACAACCGCTGCACGAGGATGCATTGCTTACGGGTTTGTTAGAACCAACTAACGAGCCCTATGCCATTGCCAAGATCTCTGGCATTAAAATGTGCGATGCCTACCGTGCGCAGTATGGCTGTAATTTTATCTCGGTAATGCCTACTAACCTTTACGGTTATAATGATAATTACCATCCGCAAAACTCGCATGTGCTGCCGGCGTTGATCCGCCGTTTTCATGAAGCGAAGGAGCAAGGCGCCCCAAGTGTTACCATATGGGGCAGCGGTTCGCCTTTAAGGGAATTTTTATTTGCTGATGATTTGGCAGAGGCCTGCTACTATTTAATGCAAAATTATGATGAAGCAGGATTCATCAACATCGGTAGTGGTAAAGAGATCTCCATAAAAGACCTCGCTATGTTAATAAAAGATATTGTGGGCTATAACGGCACACTTGAATTTGATACCACTAAACCGGATGGTACTCCACGTAAATTAATGGATGTTTCTAAGCTGGCCGAAAAAGGCTGGTCCTATAAAACCGAACTGGCTGATGGTATTAAATTGGCCTACGCTGATTTTTTGAATAAATACAAAGGTTAAAGCTTCTTTAGAAACTTTATGAAAAAGATTTTAGTTTTTGGTGCATCGGGGCAGTTAGGTAACTGCCTGAAAGAGGTAGTTGAAGACAAGGCGCTTGAAGGCTACGTCTTTCCTGATGAATCGGAGGCAAATATTCTTGATGTAAATTCATTGGAAAAGCTATTCGCTAAGCATGATCCAACTCACTGTATCAATTGCGCAGCTTACACCGCGGTTGACAAAGCTGAAAACGACCGGGAAACCGCGTATGCTGTTAACAAAACAGGTGTAGAAAACCTTTCAGATCTTTGCAATTCCTATGATACGGTCCTCATCCATATTTCAACGGACTTTGTATTTGGTGGTGACGGGAACACACCCTTGAACGAAGAAGACAGCACGGCACCGGTAAGCGTATATGGCCAATCTAAATTAGATGGCGAACTTATTATTCCAACTGTTTTAAACAAGTATTTCATTATCCGTACCGGTTGGTTGTATTCAGAGCACGGCAACAATTTTGTGAAAACCATTTTGCGCATCGGCAAAGAACGCGGTGAGATAAAAGTGATCAGTGATCAAACAGGTACGCCAACCTACGGCATTGACCTCGCAAAGACCGTAACCGAAATCATCAGCTCAGGCATAACCAAATATGGCCTGTATCATTACGCTAATGATGGTAGTACCACTTGGTATGGCTTTGCAAAGCAGATACACGAGCTTGCAGGTACCGGCGTAAAAGTATTACCTATCCCTACAACTGAATACCCAACGCCGGCCAAAAGACCGGTGTATTCTGTGATGGATAAGTCAAAAATCAAACAAACATTCAATCTTGATATTCCACAATGGGAGGATAGTTTAAAGGTTTGCATCGGTAAACTGGAAAATTAGATAAGCAATTCTACATTCACTAAATCACACATTCATTATACTATGAAAGGTATCATTTTAGCTGGTGGCTCGGGCACAAGGCTTTATCCAATAACAAAGGCTATAAGCAAACAATTGATGCCTATTTATGATAAACCGATGATCTATTATCCACTGTCGGTATTAATGCTTGCAGGGATAAACGAAATTTTGATCATCACTACGCCTGAAGACAACGCTGGTTTTAAACGCCTTTTGGGCACGGGTGAGGAGTTAGGCTGTAAATTTGAGTACGCAGTGCAGGAGAAACCAAATGGCCTTGCACAAGCCTTTGTGATAGGTGCCGAGTTTGTGGGTAAAGATAAAGTGGCCCTGGTGCTGGGCGATAATATCTTTTATGGATCGGGCTTCAGTAAGTTGTTGCAAAGCTTTAGCAATATAGATGGCGCAGCTATCTTTGCCTACCCGGTTGCCGACCCTGAGCGTTATGGCGTTGTTGAATTTGATGCCGATAATAAAGCCATATCTATTGAAGAAAAACCTCAGCAGCCAAAATCGAAATTCGCTGTACCGGGTTTGTATTTTTATGACAACAGCGTAGTTGAAATAGCTAAACATATCGCACCTTCCCCTCGCGGCGAGTACGAAATAACCGACGTAAATAAAGAATACCTTAAGCAAGGTAACCTGCATGTTGGTGTAATGGACCGCGGTACGGCTTGGTTAGATACCGGTACTTTCGACTCATTGAGTGATGCTACCGAATTTGTACGCGTGATTGAAAAACGCCAGTCTAAAAAAATAGGCTGTATTGAAGAAGTGGCGTATTTAATGGGCTATATAGATGCTGACAGATTAAAGGAATTGGCGCAAAAATATGCTAAAAGCGGTTACGGGGCATATCTGCAATCGGTTTTAGACAATAGTTAAAAGATTTTAAACAGAAAGAGCAGGCTAACAGCCTGCTCTTTTTATGATGAAGGCAGTAGCCTGTCAATGGTGGCAATGATATTTTCGGTAAGATTGATATCACTGGTATCTAACCAAATAATATCCTTATCCTTTCTGAACCAGGTGAGTTGCCGCTTTGCAAAACGGCGGGTATTCTGCTTTATTTGTTCAATAGCGTCATCAAGACTTACCTTTCCTGCCAGGTAATCAAATAGCTCTGCGTAGCCTACCGTGTTCAAGGCATTGTAGTGTTTGTATTTAACCAAGGCTTCTACCTCGGCCAACAAGCCGTTTTGCATCATCAGATCAACGCGTTTATTGATACGGTCATACAATGTTTCGCGGGGCATATCTAATGCCAGTTTGATGATATTGAAAGGGCGGGAATTACCTTTAGCCGTGAGGTAAGCGGAGAACGGCTTACCTGTTGCTTCAAACACCTCTAAGGCACGTATAACACGCTGTGGATTGTTCACGTCTACGAGTTGATAGTAATCCGGGTCAACACTTTTCAGGCGCTCCTGAAGCGCGTGAATGCCGTTTATGGCCATTTCTGTATTCAGTCGGTCTCTTATATCCGGGTCGGCAGCAGGGATATCGTCAAAGCCTTCCGTTACGGCTTTGATGTAAAGGCCCGATCCGCCGGCCATAACTACAGTTTTATTGGCTTTAAAAAGCTCATCCAATAAGTGCAGGCATTCACGTTCGTAATCGCCAACAGAAAACGGTTCTGTTACGCTATGTGAATTAATAAAGTAATGAGGAACGGCTGCTAATTCGGCATCGCTTGGTTTAGCCGTACCTATAGACATTTCGCGGAAAAACTGTCTCGAATCGGCAGATACGATAACTGTATCTAAATGCTGCGCCAGTTGGATGGCTGCGGCTGTTTTACCAGAAGCTGTAGGACCGGCTATTACTATTAATGTGGGGCTTGTATTGTTCATAGGCAGAGAATGGTTTATAGTTCATGGTTCATAGGTTCTTTGCCATGAACTATGAACCACCAACTACCTTCTAATTAATAATCATCGTTACGGCCACTGCGGCGGTCGTCCTCTTCAAAATTATCATCGTCTCCAAAGCCAAATTCGTCTTCTTCACTTTCCTCTTCTTCGTCGTGTTCTTCTTCATCTATACCGTGAGCCTTCTGCGGACTTACTGAATCGGTATCGGTAACTTCAGAGAAGTCTTCTGCATCCTCCGGGTTAAATTGCATCTCATTAAGAAAATCAAAATCCTCGTCAGCTGAAGAAATTACCGTAGGATTAAAAACGTTTCCGAATTGTTTAGGCGCTTCACCAACGCTTCGTACAACGCTTGGGTAAGTTACAGCTGGATTTTCATCCAAAATGATCTTCATCAGTTCCACATGAAAATCAAAGGGCTTATCAAAGTTGAAAGTGTAGTAAAATTTTTGGTGAGGATCGTCAATGTAGCTGCTTAATTTTGCTTTTTCCATCAAAGGTATCTTTCTATCGATCCTTTTTTGGTTGGGCATATAGGTAATTTCATCACCCTTGGTCCATTGATCGTTGCTCACGTAAAAAGACGAAGGGTAATCGGCTTTGTAGCCGGTAGATTGGTGGATTGCATTGTGAAGATCTTCGAAGGTTTGGTTCGATTTGATATCAATATCGCGCGAAACATCATCGTAATCTTCAAAGGTGATCCTGAACCTGTATAGTGCCATTTTATTTAAGTGAGTTTTTTGTCAAAAATAGATAGTTAAATTCAAATTCAGTTTTCCACAACTTTCAAGCCAATTTCTTTGCCTTTTTCAATTGTGAAGCTGATTGCTGCATCTCTGTCATTAGGAATTTCGCCCTCAAGTATGGCTTCGCGTATTTTATTTTTAATGATGCCCACTTCGCGCCCTTCGCTAATGCCAAATAGCTGCATGATATCAAGCCCTGTTACAGGCGGCTGCCAGTTGCGTATGCTATCGCGTTCTTCAACGTCTTTTAGTTTCTGCTGAACCAGCTCAAAATTCTGCCGGTATTTTTTTACCTTATATTCGTTCTTTGTAGTTACGTCTGCTTTACACAACAGCATTAGCGCCTCAATATCCTCGCCTGCATCAAAAAGCAAACGCCTCACGGCAGAATCAGTAACGATAGATTGCGACAAAACGATCGGCCTCAAGTGCAATTGCACCAGCTTTTGTACAAACTTCATCTTATCGTTTAAAGGCAACTTAAGCTGCGTAAATATCTTAGGTACCATGCGGGCACCCTTATCCTCGTGACCGTGAAACGTCCAGCCGTGGCCCTGTTCAAAACGTTTGGTTGCCGGCTTGGCTATATCATGCAAAATGGCAGCCCAGCGTAACCAAAGGTCGCCGGTAGCTTCGCAGATATTATCCAGAACCTGCAGGGTGTGGTAAAAATTGTCCTTATGGCCCTTGCCATTAATTATCTCTACACCGTACAGCCCAGCCATTTGAGGGAAGATGATGTGCAGCAAACCGGTATCAAACAGGTAATTAAACCCAATAGAAGGAACAGGTGACAGGATGATCTTATTTAACTCATCGGTAATACGCTCCTGCGATACGATCTTAATGCGCTGCAGGTTGCTTTTGATGGCAGCAATAGCCACCGGATCAATGGTAAAGCTCAGTTGCGAAGCAAAGCGGATGGCCCGCATCATGCGCAGCGGGTCATCAGAAAAAGTTTCTACCGGGTTAAGCGGTGTGCGGATCAACTTATTATTCAGATCGACTATACCACCGAAAGGATCTATCAATTCACCGTAATTATCAGGGTGCAAAGAGACAGCCAGCGCGTTTATGGTAAAATCACGGCGCTTTTGATCATCATCCAGCGTGCCGTTTTCTACAATAGGTTTACGCGAATCAGACCGGTAGCTTTCTTTACGTGCGCCAACAAACTCTACTTCTACATCCTGGTAGCGCAGCATGGCAGTACCAAAGTTTTTAAATACGGATAGTTTTACGTTGAGTTGGGCAGCAACAGCTTCGGCGAAATCAATACCGTTGCCTAAAATCACCACATCGATATCTTTTGAGGGACGATTAAGGAAAATATCACGCACGTAACCACCAATTGCGTAAGCCTGTACATTTTTTTCGGCAGCAAATTTAGAAATAACAGAAAATACCGGATGTTGCAGGTGTTGTTTCATGGTGGGTTAAGCTGCGAACAGGCTTGTATTTGCAGCAAAAATAGTATTTTACTTCTTAACGGCGAATAAATTCAAAAGTGCCGTTAGGAGCTATCCGCATAATGGTTGATGGCTTTTTAACCTCGGTTAAATACTGGTCAACATCAACCACGTAATCAACGCCATCAATAATTTCCTGCGAGATCTTGCCAAAATACTCAGGAGAAGGTTCTCCGCTGATGTTGGCAGATGTACTAACCAAAGGCTTACGCAGGCGCTGTATCAGCTGCTGGCAAAAGGGATGGGTTGAAACGCGTACGCCAACGCTGCTATCTTCAGCAATAAGGGCAGGAGAGATGTTTTTCGCACCCGGCATAACCAGTGTAAGCGGGTTTTCGGCGTATTCTATCAATGTGTAGGCAATATCCGGAACATCCCGTATGTAGCTTTGTAGTTTGTTATCCACATCAACCAGTATGATCATGCTCTTGCTCTCTTCGCGTTGTTTAAGCGCAAATATGCGTTTAACGGCATCGGTATTAGTGGCATCACAACCAATGCCCCAAATGGTATCGGTAGGGTAAAGGATAATGCCACCGTCCTGTACTATTTTAAGCGCCTTGTTAACTTCGTCTTTAAGCATAATTAAGGCACAAACTTAAGGCTTTTAAAATTCTTTTCTCATCTAATAACTGCATGCATTTAGGAAAACAATACAATTTGCACGTGTTACGCACGCAGGGCTCACACTCCAGTTGCCCGTAACGTATTACCTGCAGGTTATCCTTGTTGTAAGGTGCAGTGTTATTCTCATCCCCGGCGCCAAATAAAACTATGGTAGGTACACCCAGCGCGTTGGCGAGGTGAGCAGGGCCGGAGTCTGTTGTCAATACCGCCTTACTGCCTGCCATAAGTTCTGCCAAGCCTTTTAAATTAGTTTTGCCCGCTAAATTTTGCAATCGAAGCTGGTTATCTAAGCCTGTAAGTATTTCATCTATAAAAGCTGCTTCTTTAGGTGAACCTACAAAAGCGAAATTCAACTCTGCAAAATGAGTTGTAAGTGTATTGATGATATTCCTGCCTTTATCAACCGGCATACGACGGGATGAAGCTTCGGAATTAAAGTTGATGATAACAGTATTGGAAATATTAGCAGGATTGGCTTTTAACTCAACTTTTCTGTTGGTAGAGGCTTTTCCTGTAAAAGCTTCGAGGAGATGGATATATTCATCCACCCGGTGCACACCGGCAGGCTTTTTAACAGATCTGGTAAGCAGGAAAATACCGCCATCTTTACGGAAACCAATGCGTTGCTTAGCGCCGGTTGCCCACGCCATCACAAATGATGAAAGCGAATGGGGCAGGTTAAAAACGATATCGTACCGCTCAGGCCGTAATGCTTTACCAAACCGGTAAACACCTCCTAAGCCGGGATGATCTTGTTTAGAAAAGAGATGAAGTTTATTGATGCCCGGTATGAGTTCGCCAATGCCACTCAACTCTTTTTTGATGATCACATCAATAGTGGCATCGGTGTACTGGTTTTTTACAGCATTAACAAATGCGGTAGCCATCACCACATCGCCAAGCCAGTTGGGAAGCCGAATAAGTATTCGGAAATTTGAGATTTGAGATTTGAGATTTGAGACAGTCTGCATCATCTAAATTTTACAAGACATGCGGTAGCTTATCTCACATCTCAAATCCAACATCTCATATCTATTTAAACCGCAACGTTATTATCTCTCAGCGCATCGTTAAGAGATGTTTTTTTGTCGGTTGATTCTTTACGTTTACCAATGATCAAAGCGCATGGCACCTGGTATTCGCCGGCAGCAAATTGTTTAGTATAAGAACCCGGAATAACAACCGAACGGGCAGGAACGCGGCCTTTGTATTCAACCGGGGTTGATCCTGTAACGTCAATGATCTTGGTTGATGCTGTTAAAACTACGTTAGCGCCTAATACAGCTTCAGATTCAACGTGTACACCTTCCACAACTATGGCGCGCGAACCAAGGAAACAGTTATCCTCAATAATTACAGGAGAAGCTTGAACAGGCTCCAGCACGCCACCAATGCCCACACCACCACTAAGGTGAACATGTTTGCCAATTTGCGCGCATGAGCCTACTGTTGCCCAGGTATCAACCATAGTGCCTTCATCTACGTAAGCGCCAATGTTTACATAAGATGGCATCATGATAACGCCCTTGGCCAGGTAAGCACCGTAACGGGCAATACCATGCGGTACCACGCGTACGCCAAGCTCCTTATAGTTTGTTTTTAGTTTCATTTTATCATGAAAAACAAACGGGCCTGTTTTAATTTCTTCCATTGCGCGGGTAGGGAAGTATAGTATAACTGCCTTCTTTACCCAATCGTTAGTGTGCCAACGAGAGCCGATAAGTTCAGCAACGCGTATCTCGCCTTTGTCTAAACGGTCAATAACAGACTCAATGGCGTTAGTATATTCACCAAAGTTTAAAAGGTTGCGGTCTTCCCAGGCATCCTCAATAAGTTTCTTCAGGTTAAGCATTCGTACAAAAAATAAATTTTGCCAAATTAAAGGATTTTTGGGGACATTTGTTAGCTTCATTAAGCTAAAAGACAGCGCACCTGAATGCGATTTTTGAAAATTGAACAATTTAATTGTGACAACGCAGTTTATTTGGGTGTCAGCATGAGCAGCACTGATCGATGTTAAGATATGCCGGAGAAAGACAAATTAAGAATAGACAAATACCTATGGGCAATAAGGATATTTAAAACCCGTACGCTTGCTGCTGACGCTTGCAAAGCCGGCAGGGTGAAATTGGATGGCAATAATACCAAACCCTCTCACGAAGTAAAAATAGGTGAGGTATACACGGTATCAAAAGGCCCGGAGAAGCGAGTGATAAAAATAACCGGCTTACTGGAGAACAGGGTAGATGCCAAAACTGCCGTCAACTTTTATGAAGATATAACGCCTGTAGAACAAACTACCGCTTTTAAATCAATGTTTCATGCACCCGTTTTAACACGCGACAGAGGCGCAGGCAGGCCTACAAAACGCGACAGGCGGGAGATTGACGACCTTAAAGATGATTTTTTTAATTAGGTTAAAACAATTACCTTGCACGCGTTTTTGTATGAGCACTTCCTTATACCCCCATTAGGAAATTTACATAGGCGATGCGCAAATAGTTGATAAAATTAAAATTTTGCAACTTGATTCTTTTGCATTATTTTCAATATCTCAATTAGGAGTTATTGGCATACATGACTTTACGTTAGTTTATTCGATAAAAAAATCTAATTTTGCGCCCGTAATACCACAACCTATGAAAAAAAGGCTCTACCTTAAAGTACTTTTCTTTGCTTTCATAATAGCGTCGTTATCATCATGCGTTAGCCAGAAACAAATAGCTTACTTTCAAAAAGATATTAATGGTAAAGATACCATTAGAGTTGCAGAAGCTTATGTGCCTAAAATTCAATCGGGCGATATACTATCAATTTACGTAAGTTCGTTAAACCCTGTTGCCAGCAGTTTTTTCAATCCATACGCTCCTTCACCCGGCTTAGCTTCTGAAACAGCAGGCACGGGCAGTTCAACGCCTTCAGTGGGGCAGCAGTCACCTGCAAGCAGTTCAGCCCCGGGTTTTCTGGTAGATCCGCAAGGCAGGATCGAGTTACCTTTGGTTGGTGAAATTACAGCTGCCGGCCGTACCACATCTGAGCTGCGGGATACTATTAAAAACAGACTTAAAACTTACTTGAAGGAACCGACCGTTAACGTTCGTTTTCTAAATTATAAAATATCGGTAATGGGTGAGGTTGCCAGGCCTTCTGTTTATGTGATCCCAAATGAGAAAGTGACCTTGCCTGAAGCATTAAGTATGGCTGGAGATATCACAATCTTTGGTAAACGTGACAACGTGCTGATCGTAAGGGACAATAACGGAAAGAAGGAGTTTGGGCGGATAAACCTGAACACGAGGGAAGTATATTCATCTCCGTACTACTATTTGCATTCAAATGATATTGTTTACGTTGAACCGGGTAAAGGAAAGATTGCTCAAACCGATAAAACTTATCAAATACTTCCGATAATTTTAAGTGCCCTATCTTTCCTATCTATCATATTTGTTTACAGTAAAAGATAACCGATCCAAGTTCTTAAAATGCAAAATAACGATAGTTTAACTACTGATTTCGAAAACGACGTTCATGAGCAGAGCGTACGCGAAATACTTTTCAAATACATTAGATATTGGAAGTGGTTCTTGTTGTCATTTGTAGTTGCGATGGCGCTGGCCGTTGTTTACCTTAAATTCAGCACACCTGTTTATAAAATTGAAACCGACCTTTTAATAAAAGATAACAAGAGCAATTTAGGCGGCTCTAATGATCTGTTGAAAGACCTCGACATGTTCTCATCTGATAAGATCATCGATAATGAGATGAATATCATTAAATCGAGAACATTGATAGAGAAAGTTGCAAAAAAGCTAAACCTAACCACCTCATACTTCACAAATAAAAGTATCAGAAGGCAGGAGCTTTACTCGGGTCTTCCGTTTAAGATCGAATTGTTGAAGCCGGGTGGCGATGAGGATGATTATAAGACGATATACAACGTCAATATGATCAATCCTACTCAAATTCAAATAGATGGCAAAACTTATCCGGTAAATACCCCTGTAACTATTAAATCAGGTTTGGTATTAATAACCCCTAACGCTGACGTTCCTCCATCTGTTTTTAAGGATAAATATCAAGTTAAGTTTACTGATATAAGATACATTATTGAAAGTTACAACGCCAAGATAAACGTATCGCCAGTAAGCAAGCAAGCTACTGTTTTGATCATAACACTTGAAGATGCTATACCTGCAAGAGGTAAAGACATCCTAAACAGTTTAGTAGCTGAATACAATAAAGCTGCCATAGAGGATAAAAACCAGGTTACCGCTGCAACCTTATCTTTTATAACAGATAGGTTAAACAAGTTACAAGAGGAATTAGGGGTTGCTGAAAAGAAAGTTGAAAACTTCAAGTCGGGTAATAAAATTACCGATATAAGCGCCCAATCGCAGATATTTTTACAGGGAGTACAAGGGAATGATTCTGATCTGAGCAAGATCAATATACAACTGAACGTGTTGGATAACATGCAGAAGTATATTTCTAATTCAGGTACCGAGGATACCCAGGTACCGGCAATGTTCGGTATTGACGACCCTGCCTTCACTGCGCTTGTTAATCAATTGGGAGAATTGGTGCTAAAAAAACAAAGCCTGCTTCAAACTATACCGGAAACAAACCCGGTTATCACCTCGCTTAACGAACAAATTAAAACCGTTAAAACAGGCATAAACCAATCGCTACAAAGCTTACGTAATGGTTTATTAACCACAAAAAGGCAATTGCAGAGCAAAAGTAATATGTTTAATAACATCATTAGCCAGGTGCCAAGCAAAGAGCGCGGTTTAATTGATGTAATGCGACAACAGGAGATCAAGAACACGTTGTTCACCTACTTATTGCAAAAAAGAGAAGAAACGGAGATATCACTTGCATCAACAGCTTCTGATAGTAGAATAATTGATGCTGCCACCAGCACAAGGGCTCCTGTTAAGCCGGTTAGGCAGGTTATTTTCCTCTTGTTCATGCTAATAGGTTTTGCGGTGCCCGCAGCTATAATTTATTTTGCAGATCTGCTAAATTTCAAAGTAACCAAAAAGGCTGATATTGAGCGGAATACCCGCGTGCCTATCATATCAGAAATTTCGCACTCAACGGATCGTTCACCATTACTGGTATCTGCAAAGCCAAGATCAATGGTATCAGAACAGATAAGGGCCTTAAGAACCAACCTTAATTTTATTATACCTAAGCCGGACCAAAAGGTGATCTTATTTACATCAAGCATTAGCGGCGAAGGTAAATCGTTCATATCCCTAAACCTGGGGGCCAGTTTGGCAATGTCCGGGAAGAAGGTAGTAATATTAGAGCTTGACTTAAGAAAGCCTAAGCTGCATGGCGGTTTAGAAATGAGTAATGATAGAGGTCTGTCAAATTATTTGATAGGGGAAGTTGCTGTAAAGGACATTGTAAGGCCTATACCACACCAGGAAAATTACTATCTTATTTCAAGCGGTCCCATCCCTCCAAATCCGGCAGAGTTGCTTGTTAACGGTAGGATAGGCGACCTGATATCAGATCTTAAAAATGATTTTGATTACGTTATACTTGACGCACCTCCGGTGGGTTTGGTAACGGATGCACAAATACTTGGTCAGTTTGCTGACACAACGCTATTTGTTGTAAGGCATAATTACACTGCCAAAATACACATCCCGATAATAGAGCAATTTAACAAGCAAAAGAAATTCAAAAATCTTAACCTGGTTATGAACTCAATTGATACCAAAGGCGGATATGGCTATGGTTACGGCTACGGTTATGGTTACGGCTATGGTGGCTACTATGAATAATATTCATACAAACTAAATCCTGTATCATCACTTAAATATTTACATCTCTTATAAATGGATACCACAAATAATCCTTCTTTTAAAATTGCAATCATTGGTTTAGGCTATGTAGGTTTGCCTTTAGCCGTTGAATTTAGTAAGCAATATGATGTGTTAGGTTTTGACATCAATGAAAGCAGGGTTGCTGAATTGAGTGCCGGCAAAGACAGGACCCAGGAAGCCAATTTAGATGAACTGAATTCGGTTATTGCGGCAAAAGCTAATGGGTTGGAATACGGACTCAGCTTCTCTTACGATACAAATGCTCTTGCAAATTATAATGTATTTATTGTAACGGTGCCAACACCAATAGATCAGTTTAAATCACCTGATCTAACGCCTTTGTTAAAGGCTTCAGAAATGCTTGGCAAAATATTAAAACCTGGCGACTTTGTTATCTATGAATCTACTGTATATCCGGGCTGCACAGAAGAAGATTGTGTGCCGGTTTTAGAAAAATTCTCAGGTTTAAAGTTTAATAAGGACTTTTTTGTGGGCTACTCTCCCGAAAGGATAAATCCGGGTGATAAACTGAATACATTAACCAAAATTAAAAAGGTTACCAGCGGTTCCACGCCCGAAGCTGCAGAAATTGTTGACCAGTTGTACAAATCAATTATTGTTGCCGGCACTCACAAGGCGCCAAGCTTAAAGGTAGCAGAAGCTTCAAAGGCCATTGAGAATGCGCAGCGCGACGTTAACATCTCTTTCGTAAATGAGCTGTCTTTGATATTCGATAGAATAGGTATTGATACCAACGATGTTATAGAAGCAGCAAGTACAAAGTGGAATTTTTTAAAGTACAAACCCGGTTTGGTTGGCGGTCACTGTATAGGTGTAGACCCTTATTATCTTGCCCATAAAGCTCAGGCTTTAGGTTATCATCCGCAGGTTATATTATCCGGCAGGCGCGTTAACGATCAGATGGGTGCTTTTGTGGCTGACAAGGTTGTTAAGCTGATGATACAAAAGGACATGAAAATCAAAAACTCGGATGCTATTATCATGGGTATCACATTCAAAGAGAATTGCCCTGACGTAAGAAACACACGTGTTGTTGATATTTACCATGAACTTAAAAACTTTGGTTTAAACGTTTTGATATATGACCCGTTAGCAGATGCCAAAGAGGTTGAACACGAGTACAATGTGAAAGTGCTTAATAAGTTGCCTGAAAACATGCGTTTTGATGCTATAGTTGTAGCTGTTGCTCATACGGAATTCTTAAATTTTGATTACTCGTCTATCAGAAAACCTAATAGTGTTATTTACGATACCAAAGCTTGCCTGGATAGAGAAAGCGTAGATGGCAGGTTGTAACTGCCCGTGTATCTGTTTTAATTATAGCCGCAATGCCAGATAATAGCACTAACAAAAAAATAGCTAAAAACACATTAGTGCTTTATGTGAGGATGTTGCTATCAATGCTGGTAACATTGTTTACATCAAGGGTGGTTTTAAACGCTTTGGGTGTGCAGGATTTTGGCATTTACAACGTTGTTGGCGGTATAATTGTGATGCTCGGTTTTTTTAATAGCGCCATGACCGCTTCTACGCAAAGGTTTTTAACCTTTGAATTGGGTAAAAATGATATTACGCAGTTAAGAAAAACCTTTAACATGAGCAGTACAGTGCATGCTATTATAGCAGTAATTGTATTGATATTAGCAGAAACGGTTGGGCTGTACTTTTTGAACCACTACCTACATATCCCGGCGCAGCGCATGTACGCGGCAAATTGGGTTTATCAATTTACCATCTTTGCTTTTATAGTTACGGTAATCAGTGTTCCTTACAACGCGGCAATAATAGCTAACGAGCGTATGAATTTGTACGCTTTTGTAGGGCTGTTTGAGGTTTTTGCAAAACTTGCTATCGCTTTCATATTAACATATGGTCATTTTGATAAACTAATAGTTTATGCAATATTGCTTTTTCTGGTTGCAGTGATCATAAGGATAATTGAGGGCATATACTGCAAAAAACATTTTGTTGAGTGTAGCGAGTACAAGCTTATCTGGGATAAGGAAATGTTTAACAGACTTGGAAGCTTCGCAAGCTGGAACCTGCTTGGTGTTAGTGCGGGTATCGGTTACAACCAGGGCGTTAACATTTTACTGAACATATTTTTTGGCCCAACGGTAAATGCTGCGCGCGGGATAGCATACCAGGTACAAGGGGCGTTAACCAATTTTGTAACCAATTTCCAGGTTGCGGTAAACCCCGCCATCACTAAAGCCTACGCACAGGATAAAATATCAGAAACATTAAATCTTGTATTTGCCGCCTCTAAGTTTTCGTTTTATCTATTGTTGTTTTTGTCGCTTCCGATCATAGTTGAAGCACAATTTATTTTGCAGTTGTGGTTAAAAACGGTTCCGTCATACACCGTGACATTTACACAACTTGTGTTGCTCGATGTATTGATTGGCTCTATTTCAGGAGCATTACAAAGCTTAGCGCAGGCCACCGGTAATATCAGGAGATATCAATTAGTTATAAGCGGCATCCTGCTCTTAAACTTGCCTACATCTTACGTATTGCTTAAAATGGGGTTTTCGCCGCAAGTTACGGTATTGGTCTCCATCAGTTTTACGATCGTTGCCCTGATAGCCAGATTAGGCATTCTTAAAGATATTGCTTCGTTACCTGTGTTTCGTTTTACCAAAACAGTTTTATTACAAGCTGTAATGGTGGCAATTCTTGCTTTTATGGCAACCTGGTATACGCGCTCATTACTCACGAACCAGGGTTGGCAATTTATTTTTACTTGTGTAGTTTCGTCATTCTCAATCATTATACTGATCGTGTTTTTGGGGCTTAATAGTTTTGAAAAACAGGCGATAAAGAATTTATATTATAAAAAAATACTTAAAAAAACCTAAGCGATGTTTAAAGACAAAGTGCTTCTGATAACAGGAGGAACAGGCTCATTTGGTAATGCTGTTCTTAAAAGATTTTTAAATTCTGATTTAAAAGAAATAAGAATATTTAGTCGTGATGAGAAAAAGCAAGACGATATGCGTCATGAGCTTAAATCATCGCGTGTTAAATTCTATATAGGTGATGTGAGGGAAAGAAGCAGCGTTGATAACGCTATGGATGGTGTTGACTACGTTTTTCACGCAGCAGCATTAAAGCAAGTACCATCATGCGAATTCTTTCCGCTTGAAGCTGTTAGGACAAACGTTCTTGGTACCGAGAATGTGCTTCAGTCTGCCATTGCAAATAAGGTTAAGAATGTAATTGTGTTAAGTACTGATAAAGCCTGTTACCCCATAAATGCAATGGGTATAAGCAAAGCAATGATGGAAAAAGTTGCGATAGCTAAAGGGCGGTCAATAAGTGAAGATAGTGGAACAGTAATTTGCTGTACCAGGTACGGTAACGTTATGGGTAGCAGGGGGTCTGTTATCCCGCTTTGGCTTGATCAGATAAAGGCAGGTAAAAAGATAACGATAACCGATCCTAACATGACGCGCTTTATGATGACCCTTGAAGATGCGGTTGATCTGGTACTGTTTGCTTTCAACAATGGTAAAAACGGTGACCTGTTTATTCAGAAAGCGCCTGCGGCAACCTTAGAGGTTTTGTCTAAAGCTTTACATGAGCTTTGTGATAAACAGGAAGCAATAGAAATAATAGGTACAAGGCATGGTGAAAAATTTTATGAGTCGCTGGTTACCCGTGAGGAGTTGGCGAAGTCTCATGATCTTGGAGATTATTATCGCATCCCTTGTGATGGCCGTGATCTAAATTACGACAAGTATTTTGTTGAGGGAGAAGAGAAAGTTGCCGAATTTGATGATTATCACTCGCACAACACCCGCAGGCTTAATGTGGAAGAAATGAAAGAAATGCTGTTGAAGTTAGACATTATTAAAGCGCTGTAAATAATAGCATATGTTGAAGGTAATGACAATAGTGGGCACACGCCCCGAAATTATAAAGCTAAGCAGGGTTATAGCAGAGTTAGATAAGTTTGTTGAACATATTATTGTTCATACAGGCCAAAACTTTGATTATGAGCTTAACGAGATATTTTTCAGCGACCTGGGTATCAGAAAGCCCGACTATTTCCTGAACGCAGCCGGTGAAAATGCGGCTTTAACTATAGCAAATGTTATCAGCAAGTCTGACGAGCTGTTTGACAAGGTTAAGCCTGATGCCCTTTTGTTATACGGTGATACCAACAGTTGTTTAGCAGTAATTTCAGCAAAACGGAAAAAGATCCCTATTTTCCATATGGAAGCTGGTAACAGGTGTTTTGATCAACGCGTGCCCGAGGAGATAAATCGCAAAATTGTTGATCACTTGAGTGATATTAACATGCCGCTGTCTGAGCATGCGCGAAATTATTTAATTGCTGAGGGCCTGAAACCTGAAACAGTTATTAAAACCGGCTCTCCAATGCGCGAAGTGCTTGATCATCATGCTGAATCTATTGAGGCAAGTGATGTTTTACAGAGAGAGAATTTAAAGGCGGGTGAGTATTTCATCGTTAGCACACATAGAGAAGAGAATGTTGACAATGAGAAAAACTTTCAGGATCTGTTAGCTTCCCTTAATGCGATATCTGATAAATACGGAAAAAAGATAATCGTATCTACCCATCCCAGAACCAGAAAAAAATTAGAGCATTTAAATATTGTTAATACTAATCCTAATATCAGCTTCTTAAAACCCTTCGGGTTTATAGATTATATTAAGCTGCAGCGAAATGCATTTTGCGTAATCTCTGACAGTGGTACCATAACCGAAGAATCGTCTATCTTAAATTTCCCGGCTATTACCATCAGGCAAGCGCACGAACGCCCGGAAGGTATGGATGAAGGAACGCTGATCATGTCTGGTTTAAATGCCGAACGTATCATAGATTCAATTAATGTTGTTACCAGCCAGTTTGCTGAAAATAACAATGCGATACGCATGGTTAAAGACTATGAAACAGACAACGTTTCAAAGAAAGTTTTGAGAATAATACTCTCTTATACAGATTACATCAACAGAACCGTTTGGAAAAAACCTACACATGAATAAGCAGAGGATATTGGTACTTGGGGCTACTGGTATGGCCGGACACATGGTATATTACCACTTGATAAAAGACCAAGGTTACGATGTGATACCCGTTTCATACAGAACAAAGCTTACCGACGATACCTTGATCGTTGATGTGACAGACAAAAAAGCGCTCAAAGATCTCATCGATGATGTTAAACCAAATTATGTGGTTAACTGCGTGGGGGTTTTGATAAAAGGCTCGGCCAATAATCCCGCAAATGCTATTTACATAAACGCCTTTATGCCACATTACCTTAAACAACTTTGTGAGGATGTAGAGGCTACGCTGATACATATCAGTACAGATTGTGTTTTTTCAGGAAAGAAGGGGAACTACGGTGAGTCTGAATTTAAAGATGCAGATGATACTTACGGGCGAAGCAAGGCATTGGGTGAAATAGAAGATGCAAGGCACTTGACGCTTAGAACATCTATAATTGGGCCGGAGCTTAAAGATAAAGGAGAAGGCCTGTTTGATTGGTTTATGCACCAAAAGGGCGAGATCAATGGATTTACTGCCGCAATTTGGGGGGGGATAACAACCCTGCAGTTAGCTAAAGCAATAAAGCAAGCTATAGAACACAAATTAACCGGCTTGTTGCATGTAACCAACGGCGCAAAGATCAATAAATATGATCTGTTAGCGCTATTTCAGAAAATTTGGAACTTGCCGCACCTAAAGGTTAATAAGGTTGAGGGTAAAAAAGTAGATAAATCTTTACAGGTTTCATCCGTGTTTGATTTTGCAGTACCATCTTATGAAGATATGTTATTGGAGCAAAAGCAATGGATAGATAGCAACAGTAGCTTATACCCCAATTATAACAAGTAGTTATCACGATGAAGATTTTGATCATTACCATGAATGTAGGCCGTACAGCACCAGGAATAGTGTTTGAACGACTTATTTACGGATTGTCAAAACATCATACGATAGATGTAATTACTTCAGACTATGACCCGGGTGTAGACCTTTCAGATGTAAAGAACATCATTGATCTGCGGCTTACACATTTAAATAGCAAAATATCAAAATTGCTGCTAACCTTATTTGCAGTTGATGTATCAGCTAAAATTTGGGCAAAAAAAACTGCAGCAGAGGTTAGGCGCCGTAATTTGAATGACTACGACCTTGTGTTTAGCTTTGCTTCTTACGGGCATTATGCAGCTGCAATGGCAGGGAATATAATATCCTCGCAGCTTGGTATCCGACATTTTGTTTATTCGGTAGATGCTATCCCGCCACCTGTAGGTTGGTTAAAGAACGACATGTTTTACAGGAGTATTAAAAAGCTTACTGCAAATCTTTTTAGATCTGTGGATGGCATTTTTAGTGCGAACCATAAAATGTTGAAATATCAGACAACTACATTTAAGCCAAAAAAGAATATTATTAAAGGAGTAATATATAATCCGAGTTTTGGTGAAGTTCAACAATATCCTGAATTAGGCGACGAAAGTAATATGTTTTTATATACAGGTGGAATATATGGCCCCCGTAAGATAGATTACATTTTAGCTGCTTTCAGAAATGTTTTTAAAGAGTACCCTAATGTAGTAATTGAGTTTGTTGGAACTAAATTAAATGAAGAGGCTTTAAGCAACTTTACTGCTGAAGAAAGGAAAGCTATTGTTGTGCATCCTTTTGCAAAGGACCTGACACCGTTCTACAAAAGAGCAACTGCTTTATTGGATATAGACGCAGAGCTTGAAGATGACATATTCCTGTCAAGTAAAATAACCAACTACATCAACATAAACAGAGTTATAATATCAGAAACAGGAACCAATAGTCCTTCACATCAGATATTTAAAAACATAGGATCGATACTGCAATGCGGGCATAATGTTGAGGAAATCACTAATGCAATGCGCAGAGCCATTAATACTAAGAATAAAGTTGATTTTTCTGATAGGGAAGAGGTTATCAATTTATTTAAATTGGAAAATGTTGTTGCCGAAATAAATAAGGTTATTGATAATGAAAATTAAAGGCAGAGAAATTGAGGCGTCACGGTTTTTATGTATAATCATATACTACGCTATTTTAAAGCACTTGCCTGCAAGCACAACACCTGTTGTTGGTAAGTTAGCCAAAAAACTGAGGTATAGCTGTTGTCGCCGTATTTTTAAGGAGTGTGGTAAAAATGTAAACATCGAGCATGGCGCAGTTTTCGGCAGCGGGTTGGATATTTGTATTGGCGATAACTCAGGTATAGGTATAGATTGCGTTGTATCCGGGCAAATTACGATAGGAAGAGATGTAATGATGGGGCCGCAATGTTATATATTAGATGCCAACCACGATTTTAGCCGTACCGATATTCCGATGATACAACAAGGTCATAGCAAAAAAATGCCTACCGTAATTGAGGATGACGTATGGATAGGAAGACAGGTAATATTTACTCCGGGTCGTACGGTGAAAAAGGGGTCGATAGTTGGCGCCGGTTGTGTGTTAAGTAAGGATTTTCCTGAATATAGTATAATTGGGGGGAACCCGTCTAAATTGATCAGAAATAGAATAAGTATAGAAAAGTGAGTAGAAATTGTGTTGTGTTTGATTTTCTACAGGTAAATATCAAATAGGTTATAGCATGAAAATATTTAATATTAGATATTTACCATTATCCATTGTAATAGGCTTTAATTTGTTTACGCTGTTTATTTTTTATACAGCGCCAATGGATTGGAAGACAGATAATTTACTTGCGTTTTTCTTTTTTTCGATGTTATGCCAATTAATGGTGTATGTGGGATACAAGCAGGGCTTTAAAAAAATAGCAAAAAAGCGTTTTAAGGCTAAATCCTTAAGGGCGTTAACGGCCAAACAGTTAAATTTTTTATTTGGCTTTTACGCAGTTACAGTACTCATCAAATATGCCTATATATTAAGATTTCAGATCTTGGATATCAAAGGCATGTTTTATTTCCTTTCTATAGGGCTCTATGATTCTCACTTAGGGTATCAGCTATCATTAGATAGTACAAGGCCCTACACGGTTAGCTGGTCTCTTTATTTTATTACGGCTGTAATAAATCAGGGGTTCTTCATCGTTGGATTCACACATTGGAGCAAGCTCAATAAAATAAAAAAGATTCTTTTCTTGTTTTTTGTGGCAGCCGAAATGTTTTTTTGGTTGGGTAGAGGTACTAATTTCGGTGTTATCATTATGATAACAACCTTTGTTTTCTCTGTGATCTATAAATTATCTACCGTTAAATTTGACTTGAAAAGACAAGTTTTCTTTATATTCTTAGTAATCGTAATGCTTGTTACAAGTGTTTCTGTTTTCTCCTACATTATGGGTAACAGACGTGATAATTCCACTTTCAATGATTACTCACAATTTCAGTTAGGCCTTGCTACTGTAAACGAATATTCTCCTGTTTTTGCAGTTATTCCTCAACCTTTGCATGATACTTACATGTACATGGTATCATACCTAACACAAGGATACTATCATACTTGTTTAGCGTTTGACCTGGATTACCGGTCAACCTTTTTTATGGGCAACAACCCCGCTATCATAGAGTTCGCCAAAATTTTCAATGTAGATGTGTGGCCCAATACTTACATGTTCAGGCTACGAGAGAAGGGTGTGGACCCTTTAGTAAACTGGCATTCGGCCTACACTTGGTTTGCATCTGATTTTACATTTGTGGGGGTTCCTTTTATTATGCTTTTTCTGGGCTATTGCTTCGGCGCAAGCTGGAGTTATACCATTATCCATAATGACTTTCTATCTAAAATAATTTTCATTGCGGTAGGAAACATACTCCTGTTAACTTTCGCTAACAACACCTATCTATCGAGTATATTTTACATGATCATGTGGGTTGGGCCATTGTGGTATTTCACAAGGATTAAAACGTTTAAAGCTTCATGATGGTTGATTTGCTTGATTATTTGTATTCATCCACAGCGAACAAAGTACCGTTTTTTAAAAAGATCAGGCTTTATTCGGCGTTAAGGTTTATAATCAGAACAGTTGCCAACAACTTTATTCCCGTTTATTTTAAATTAACAAAAGGCAACAAAAAATATTCTTTAAAAAATTATCCGGAGAAAAGTAACGGAGTAATTGTTTCTCTAACATCCTTTCCTAAAAGGATCAATAGGTTGTGGATCGTAATTGAAACTATTTTACGCCAAACACTACCGCCTAAAAAAATTATTTTATGGCTTTCCGCAGATCAATTTTCTGATATGAAACAGCTCCCGGCCAGTTTGTTAGCACAACAAGAACGGGGGCTCGAGATCAGGATCATGCCAAACGACCTCCGGTCGCACAAAAAATATTATTACGCCCTTACCGAATATCCGGATCATGATATTGTGTTAATAGATGACGATATCTTTTATCGGTCTACCATGATAGAAGATATGCGGAAATATGCCGACGTAAACCCGCAATGTGTGATAGCACAATTTGGTAAAACAATGTTGTGGAACGACCTGGATAAATTGAAGCCCTATGTATCGTGGCCTTTGGTTATTACTGAAACAAAACCGCGCGATGATATTTTTTTTGGTACGGGAGGTGGCGTTTTGATCAATAAAAGGCATTTAAGTGGTGATGCGTTAAACAAAGACCTTTTTATAGAGTTGGCACCAACAGCAGATGATGTTTGGATCAACGCAATGTGCCGGTTACAAGGCACTAAAGTTGTTAAAACCAAGTATTACTCGTACCATTTGCCGGTTTTAAGCCCTAACGATTCTACTTTATTTGATGTAAATGAGTCTTTAAATGACATTACCATCACTGCGGTAAATGCACATTATGTTAGTAACAATGCGGGAGTATTTGATAAAAAATAAGCTGCTGTAGAACTAAAAATTTTTGGGCGTGCCTGATAACGCGCATTGGAAAAACTTAAATAATAATAACTTAATAAAAAGCGTATCGCCGGCTTACATGGATAAACACAGCAATCATAAAAAAGTAGCAATAATTTCTAACTGTTTTCCAGTTTACAGGCAGCCAATTTATAATATGCTTTCTGCCGCAGCACAGCATGATTACACTGTAATAACGGGCATAAACATGAATATCCCACTTAAGCTGGCTGATGTAAGCTTAAAAGATAAACTGATAAGTGAGGGCGGGGTAAGGTGGGTTCAGTTAAAAAATATTTGGTTTTTTAACAGATTTATGTGGCAAAAAGGTTTGTTACAGCATTTAAAGGAAAAAAACTACGATACCATAATCTTACTTGGTACAGTTTACTACTTATCTACATGGATAGCTGCAATATTGTGGAGGCTGCGTGGTAAAAAAATCATTTTTTGGACACATGGCTTTTTGAAGAATGAGCCTGGTATAATGGGCTTTTTAAGGTCGACTTTTTACAATCTTGCTAATGAGTATCTTGTATATGGCCATAGGGGTAAGAATATAATGATCGATAAGGGTTTTAAGGAAGCCGAGATAACGGTTGTTTATAATTCTTTAGATTATGATAAGCAACGAACCATCAGAGAGCAAAAGGTTGACAGGATTTTTGAGTTTGAGAATAAAAGCCTGCCGGTGATAGGTTACATAGGGCGGGTTTTAAAGCAAAAACGACTTGATATCTTGATTGATGCGGCAAAGTCTTTTCCGTGCAACGTTATCATTATTGGCGATGGGGATACTCTGCCTCAACTTAAAGAAATGGTGGCCAAACTGGGTTTAAGTGATCGCTTTTATTTTCACGGGCCAAGTTACATGGAGGAGGAAATATTCAACCTGCTGTCGCAAACAGATGTTATCGTATCTCCCGGAGAAGTGGGCCTCACTGCAATACACGCCATGACCTATGGCATACCCGTAATAACGCATAATAATTTTGACAAACAGGGGCCTGAGCATGAATGCATTGTGCCGGGTGTTACAGGCGATTTTTTTGATCTGGATAACCCCGTGAATAGTTTGGTAGAGACATTGAACCGTTGGTTTAGCAATTACGATAAAAGTGAAATCAAAAAAAATTGTTACGCAGTTATCGATAAATATTACAACCCGTACGCGCAGCTTCAAATTATAAACTCGGTGGTTTAAATTTAATCTTTCATGATCGATACAACAGGCAACAACAAAACTTTGATTTTTTTCGGCGAATTACCTCCAAAAACCAATCATGGCGTAAGTATTTCAAATCAAATTAATCTTACATTTTTAAAGGAAAAGTTTAATGTTGTTGTAGTTGAGGAGTTTAGTGATCTTAAATTTCATGACAGATTTTCTGTGCAAAAAATGTTCACCTTTTTAAGATCATGCGTAAAGTTTAATCGCGAGGTATCACACAGTCCGCATATAGACATTTTTTACACTATACTGTACCAATCGCTATTTGGGATATTAAAAAACGCCATCAGTATCTTTCTATTCCGAAGAAAATTTAAAAGCTCAAAGGTGATCCTACACGTTCACAGGAGTGATTTTAATTCTTTTTACAGCAGCCGTATCAACAAGCTCTTGTTTGATTATGTATCAAAAAACACTGATAAATTTTTGCTTTTAGCTCGCGGTCAAATGTCAGTTTTTCCGGTTGCGGATGCCAAAAAAAGCGTTATATATAATACAATTGAATACGAAGTTGATACACCGGTCTATGGCCTTAAAACTGCTCCTTACAAGCTCATAAATATTTCAAACTATATCCCTCAAAAGGGGTTAGCGGAGTTACTTGATGCACTGAAGTTGCTTCCTCAAACACAGTTTAGCCTTGATGCTTACGGCAATATATCTGATCCTGATTTTTATAACAGCATCGTAGCTAAAGCCAAAGAAACATCAAACGTTCAAATTCATGAGGCCATCAATGGAGCCGTTAAGTTTGAAAGATTAAAACAAGCACAGCTTTTTATATGCCCATCTCATAACGAGGGCTTTCCCCTGGTATTACTTGAAGCAATGAGCGTAGGTTTACCAATTGTTACAACAAAGGTTGGATTTATCGAAGAAATGCTTGGCAGTGACTATCCTTTATATTGTGAACCCAATAGCGCTACATCCTTGGCACAGGCCATTAACCAATTTTTTGAATTGGAAAACAAGCAAGAACTCTCTGAAAGGATCAAACATTTATACCATGCAAAGTTTTCCCGCCTGGTGCATAAGCAAGTTTTAAATCAGATCTTTGATATTGAAAACTAATTAGCTTTTAATAAAAAGCGGTTTCCCTTAGTATTAATGGTGTTTTTATCAAATTTATTCAGGATCATAAAATCCTGTGAACTTGAAGGCCTGTAAAAGGTGTTATTTGTTATTGTGCTGTTCCTGAAAAGCGTACCCGGATTATTTTTAGTCGGATCTGCATTATCTCCCTGGATATTAAACACTTTATCAGAATTGCAATAAAACTTATTGTTGCTTATAGTGATACTGTCTCCTGTAACTATGCGCTTGTACTTTTCAACATTAAAATAGTTAAAAGCGGGCAGCCCGGTGTAGTAAAAAGCACCCAACACGGCATACTCACCAATATTTTTGATGGTGTTGCCTGTAATACTGTTAAAACTGGTGTTTAGAATATACAAACCAGACTTTTTAACCCCATCAATAATGTTGTTGGTTATATTAGTGTTATAACTTTGGCTTATTGCAATTCCAAATTTTTGCGAGTTGAGTATGCTATTGTCTTTTACCAAAGAACTGATACATCCATTTAATGATATAGCGCCGGGAGGCAAAATGTTACTATTATCGGTATTGAGCAAAGTATTACTTACCGTGTTGCCGATGACCTTTGAATAATGTGATTGCATCAAATAAATACCCATTCCCCAGGGTTCGGAGCTGTTTACATTCCCGATATTACTTACCTTATTATACAAAATAGAAGTACTTTGGAGAGTCATTGTGGTATAAACATGGTTGTAAGCTATGATACCATAGCGCAGGCAGTTTTTTATAACATTGTTTTTAAACGTGTTATTTTTACCATGCCCTATAATTCCCACACCTATCGCTAAAACACCATTTCCATCAACTGTATTCCCTTCTACAACATTGTAAGTGTGAAAGTAATTATCGCCCGAGTAACCAAGCATTATACCTCCCGCGTCAATGTTTTTCAACCTGCTATATGCAGGATTGATCAATGTGTTGTTTTTTATTAAGTTATAAGAACTACCCTGGGTGTTATTGTGGTATACTGCAATGTTGTTGCCGCTTACCTTATCGAAGGTTGTGTTAACAATTTTGCAATGCGAAGCGCCAAATAACATCACACCAAAACCATGGTTAGGGTCATTATCTGCGGTTTGCCCATTGCCTTCAATATAGCCGTTTCTAACATCGCAATAGTCATTGGCAATTTTAATTCCTCCGTTCAAATTTCCGGCTATCACCAACCTTGCACCTTTATCAAAAGTAAACACAGTACCGGGATAAGTAGTTGTCAGCGTCCTGGTAATGCGGTACCTTCCTGCGGGGAAATACATTTTTAACGGACCCTGGTTTGTTTTTAAAACCTTATTTATAGCATCAAAATCATCAGTTGCTCCGTCACCTTTGGCGCCGGCTGTTTTTACGTTTACAGTTACAGTATCCTGAGTATTGTTTTTAAAACCATTGGCTAACGCTGCACCGCTATACAGGCACAAAATTGATAATGTTAAAGCCCGAATTTGTTTGATAAGCATTTTTGAAAATTTAAGGGGTACATATAATTAATAATCATTAGGTTTGCAATCGCCTAATTGATTTATTTTACACCAAAACGCGTTCTCGCATATTTTGTTATCCAACTCCTTCAAAGAAATATTAATTAAAAGATCAAATACTTAAACCCCTATGAAGATTGCCCTAATTACGGGAATAACCGGCCAAGACGGCGCTTATTTAGCTGAGCTTTTACTTAACAAAGGTTATCACGTTCACGGAATAAAAAGAAGAAGCTCTTTATTTAATACTGAGCGTATTGATGGCCTGTATCAAGATCCTCATGAACAGAACATAAGATTTACTTTACATTACGGAGACCTGTCTGATTCGACAAATCTTATTCGTATCATACAGCAGGTACAACCTGATGAGATATATAACCTTGGTGCTATGTCTCATGTTAAAGTTAGTTTTGATACACCAGAATATACGGCTAATGCAGACGGAATTGGCACACTTAGGCTATTAGAGGCGATACGTATTTTAGGTCTTACTAAAAAAACTAAAATTTATCAGGCATCTACATCTGAACTTTATGGCTTGGTACAAGCTGTTCCTCAATCAGAAACCACACCGTTCTACCCCCGCTCACCATACGCTGTTGCCAAGCTTTATGCTTATTGGATAACTGTAAACTACCGTGAAGCTTATGGTATGTTTGCCTGCAACGGAATTTTGTTTAACCATGAAAGTCCACTAAGGGGAGAAACCTTTGTTACCCGTAAAATTACCCGTGGTGCTACTAAAATAGCAATGGGTTTACAAGACAAGCTATTTTTAGGAAATCTTGATGCAAGGCGCGACTGGGGACATGCCAAAGATTACGTAGAGGCAATGTATCTGATTTTACAGCAAGAGAAGCCCGAGGATTTTGTTATTGCCACAGGTGTAACAACCACTGTAAGGGATTTTGTTAGGCTTGCCTTTTTGGAAATGGGCATTACGGTGAAATTTACCGGCGAGGGTGCAAACGAAAAAGGAGTTGTTGAAGCTTGCAACAATCCTCACTATCAAATTGAAATCGGTAAAATTATTATAGAGGTAGATCCGAAGTACTTTAGGCCAACAGAAGTGGAATTGCTTATAGGCGACCCAACCAAGGCTCAAACTCAATTGAACTGGAAACCTAAATACGATCTTAACGGATTGGTGAAAGAGATGATTGCCAGTGATTTGCAAAGCTTTAAAAAGCAGAAGTTGCTGAAAGATGCCGGTTACGATATATTAAATCAATTTGAGTAATTTGTATTAATGTACCCTGCAGGGATACTACATAATCAATAAATTTTTCATGTCTCAGAAAGTACAGCCCACTGTTAGTATAATAACTGTGTGCTACAATAGTGCGGCAACAATTGAGGATAGCATAAAATCTGTGCTCTCTCAAAATTACGCGAACATTGAATACATAATCATCGATGGTAATTCCAAGGATGATACACTACAAATAGTTCAAAGATATAGTGATAAAATCAATGTAATAGTGTCAGAACCAGACAAAGGTTTGTATGATGCTATGAACAAAGGAATCAAGCTTGCAACCGGGGACATTATTGGGATACTAAATTCTGATGACATATATTGCTCTAATACCATTATTACAGAAATAGCTCAGGAATTTGTTGAGCGAAATGTCGATCTTTTGTATGGTAACATCACTTACTTTAAAGATGATCCTGAAATAAAGGTAAGAACGTGGTTAGCGAAGCCTTACTACGATAGTTTTTTTGATAATGGAGATGTAGCGCCACATCCGTCTTTGTTTGTAAAAAAGCATGTTTATGATAAGATAGGGGTGTATTTCCCCGACTTCAAAATCACTTCTGATTACGAGTTCATGATGCGCGCATTAAAAATAAACAAATACAAATCTTATCATTTGAACAAGTTTATAGTTAACATGCGCATGGGTGGCGAGAGTACTAAAAGTTTCAAGAACATTGTAAGGGGTAATAAAGAAATTATCTTATCATGGAAGATGAATGGCGTAAAGCCACCGCTGTATTTTTGGCCTTTAAGGATCTTTAAGAAAGTAGTACAGTATCTAAGATGATGAATGCTGATAAGATATTATTGACCGGCGGATCTGGATTTTTAGGAAGAATTGTAAAAACCTATCTCGAATCTTCGATAAATGCAAAGATTATAACAATTGGGCGGGGCAGTGATAATGATATTCAGTTCGATATATCTGACTCAAGTTCCACCATTAAGCTGCCGGAAGGTATCAATACAGTAATACACGCTGCCGGCAAAGCTCATGTTGTGCCAAAGACAGATAAAGAAGCTAAGGATTTTTTTGATGTTAACTTCTTGGGCACTAAGAATCTTTGTAATCAACTCAATAGATTATCAATTTTACCTAAGTATTTCGTCTTTATAAGCACGGTAGCTGTTTACGGCGTTGATGAGGGAGAAATGATCACGGAAGACCATGCTCTGATTGGTAACACTCCTTACGCTAAATCAAAGATTCTCGCAGAAGAGTATTTGTTAACCTGGGCAAAATCTAATAACATGACTTTAACTATACTGCGTTTACCGCTTGTTGCCGGTCCCGGCGCGCCGGGTAACCTTGGGGCAATGGTGAACAGCATAAAAAAAGGCAGATACTTTAGCATAGGTAAGGCCAATGCGCGTAAAAGCGTAATATGGGCAGAGGATGTGGCTAAGGTTATTCCGTTAGTTGCTCCTGTTGGTGGGGTATATAATATTACCGATGGGTTTCATCCAAGTTTTAAAGAACTTGAAACTATTATAGCTGATGGTTTAAAGGTTAAAATGCCTTTTGCCATACCTTCATTTGTAGCCACATTAATGGCCGGTGTTGGAGATTTGGTAGGTAAACGTTCACCTATAAACTCAAGCAAACTGCGAAAAATAAAATCAACTTTAACTTTTAACGACAGCAAACTCCATCAAGTAATCAATTGGACGCCATCGCCTGTAGTTGAAAAGCTCAAACAAAATTTATGATTTATTTCTATCCAGCTGTAGCAATCGTTTTTTTTGCCATAATGTTGGTGTATTTTCGTATTGCTGCGCGCTACAATATCGTTGACAGACCGAACGAACGTAGTTCACATACCAGTCTTACAATAAGGGGAGGAGGAGTTATCTTTCCGATAGCTTGCATCCTTATATTCTTTTTATATCCTGCCTACCAACTTCCGGCTGCTGGTGCTGTTGCCATCGGAATCATCAGTTTTATTGATGACAGGGTCACTTTGTCATCTAAAATACGCCTTGTAGTCCATTTCACTGCTGTAACAATGATGTTCGTAGCACTTGGCATCATGAAACTGCCGGTGCTATTAATTATCGTTAGTTATTTTTTTGCGATAGGGATCATTAATGTCTACAATTTTATGGATGGCATCAATGGCATAACCGGCGGTTATACGCTTGCAGTGCTTGCGGGGCTGCAATACGTTAATAACAGTGTTGTTAGCTTTATCGAGCCCGATCTAATATGGCTCCCAATGCTTGCTAACGTGGTGTTTTTGTTTTTTAACTTCAGGAAAAAAGCAAAATGTTTTGCAGGCGATGTGGGCAGCATAACCATAGCGTTTTGGATCGTGTTCCTTATTTTCAAGCTGATTCTTCAGACACATGATTTCACGTACATCCTGTTTTTAGCAATATATGGCGTTGAGTCTGTATTAACCATTGTTCAAAGATTAATGCTGCGGCAAAATATTTTTGAAGCTCATAGGCTTCATTTTTATCAAATTTTAGCTAATGAGTACAAGGTTCCGCATCTGCTTGTTTCCACTTGCTACGCTATAGCACAGGTTATTGTAATTATTGTTGTAATAGCAATTCCATTGCATCCATTATGGAAATTTATTGTCATTCTTGCTCCATTGGCCGTTAGCTACGTTATTGTTAAGCGATATCTGATAACAAAACATTCGATGCTTAAGCTTTCTCAAAACAAATAAAACACAACATTGGCAAACGCTGTTAGTCATCTGCTTTAACTACGTTATGCTTTAGGGTTGGCAGCTTAATATTAAATAATTAAGTTATTGCAGTAATATTTAAAAATTTATTAATTTTGCATCCGCCCCCATTATAACCCTATGAAAAAATATTTGCTTTTTAATAAGGTAATACCCAGGTGGATAATAATGCTTGCAGACTTTGTTATCGTAACATGGTCTTTTGCTTCGTCCTATCTTATTGTAAATCGCTTCGAGTTCTCCAATATCTTAAGGGGCTATTTTTTTATATACACTGCCGTTTATGCCGTTGTGGCTGCATTGGTAATGTTTACCATGCGTATACATACAGGATTGATAAGGTACTCTAACACCAGAGATGTGTTGAGGATTTTCGGATCGGTATTCATAAGCAGTATAATTTATCTGGCTGTTATTACCCTTTGGATAAAAAAATACCTTCACGTAAGTTCTTCTACAATTGATTTTGTGTTACTTGTCAACTTTTCGGTATCAAGTACCTTGCTTATATTGCTTAGAAGCGCAGTTAAAAGCGCCTTCAATTATTTAAATAATTATTCTGCAGGAAACAAATCTGTAGTATTGATATACGGGTCTGATAACAGTGCTGTATTGGTAAAGCAGGCGCTCGAAACCAGCGCAACTAACTTTGTGGTTGCCGGCTTCGTAGATAACGATCCGAATAAGATCAACAAAGAGATACAAGCGGTAAAGGTTTATGACATCAGTAAACTTGCTAAGATCAAAGAGAAGCGCTCTGTTGATAAGATGATCATCATGAATCATCATTTGGATGAGCAGGAAAAGAGAACTGCGCTTGAGAACTGCCTTGCTTTAGGTATACAGGTTTTAACCGTACCTCCATCAGACCAGTGGATCTATGGTAAACTTAACCTGCAACAAATAAAGGATCTAAAGATCGAGGATCTTTTGCAACGCAAAACTATCCAGATCGATACTACACGTATCTCACAAGATTTAAAAGATAAAAGAGTATTGGTTACCGGCGCCGCCGGTTCTATTGGGTCTGAGATTGTACAGCAGGTGCTGCAATACGGCCCCGCAATGGTAATCCTATGCGACCAGGCCGAGTCACCTCTGCACGAGGTAAGATTAGAGATCGAAGAGAAATTCCCGCATATACCTGTGGTGATTTTTATCGGCGATATACGTAATTATTACCGCATGCATAAACTGTTCTCAGATCATAGGCCTGAGGTAGTTTATCACGCTGCTGCTTACAAGCATGTACCGATGATGGAAGAAAACCCCTCAGAGGCTATTCGTGCGAACGTTTTAGGAACAAAGAATATTGCAGACCTGTGCCTCGCCTTTAGAGCAGATAAGTTTGTGATGGTATCAACTGATAAAGCGGTTAACCCTACAAACGTAATGGGCGCAAGCAAACGTATCGCCGAGATCTACATACAATCGCTTAAAGATAGCCCGGCTAATAAAGGCACTTGCTTTATCACTACGCGATTTGGTAATGTGTTAGGTTCTAACGGGTCGGTTATTCCGCGTTTCCGTGCTCAGATACAAAAGGGCGGGCCTATTACGGTAACCCACCCGGAGATCACCCGTTACTTTATGACTATACCTGAGGCCGTGCATTTGGTGCTTGAGGCAGGTACAATGGGTAGCGGAGGAGAGATATTTATATTTGATATGGGCGAGCCTGTGAAAATAGTTGATTTGGCCCTGAAGATGATAAAACTTGCAGGCTTGCAGCCTGATAGAGATATCAAAATAGTATATTCTGGCTTACGCCCTGGTGAGAAGCTGTACGAAGAGTTGCTTAACAGCGGTGAAAACACCATGCCTACGCATCACGAAAAGATAAAGATCTCCCGTGTGATAACCTATCCGCATGAACAGGTAGCCAATGATATCAATGAATTGATATCATTGAACAAACAAGGTGATGAAATGGCAACTGTAGGCAAGATGAAGGATATTGTTCCGGAATTCCTGAGCAAGAACTCTAAGTTTGAGCATCTTGATAATAACAAACAGCCTCGTATCGTAACCACCGAAGCGCCTAAGCTTAGTGTAGTATTTGATTAAGGCTTTCCTACCGCGCTGTATAAACGGCTTATCTGAATTTTATTGAGTAATATTGCAATGCTAAATAAAGTGGATACTGTTTAATGAAGAGCATTGCCCAAAAAGTTTTCGACATCGAGATAGCATCTCTTAATGAGGTGGCAGCAAGATTAGACAATACCTTTGAAGATGCAGTAAATGCTATTTTAAAATCGCAAGGTAAATTAATAGTTTGCGGTATGGGTAAATCGGGCCATGTTGCCCGCAAGATCTCGGCTACTTTTACCAGCACCGGCACACCAAGTTTTTTTCTCCATCCGGCTGAAGCTTTTCATGGTGATTTGGGTATGATAAGCGACGAAGATATTGTGTTGCTGATATCTTACTCAGGCGAAACTGAAGAGATCCTCAAGCTTATCCCTTATTTGCGCCATAACAGAAATAAGTTTATTGCTATAACAGGTAATCCGGCATCTACTCTGGCTACACACGCACAGATTCACTTAAATGTTAAGGTATCACAGGAGGCTTGTCCGCTTGAGCTTGCACCAACATCGTCAACAACGGCAACTTTGGTAATGGGCGATGCCCTTGCTATAGCGTTGATGACGGCCCGTGATTTTACCCCGGCAGACTTTGCCCGTTTCCATCCGGGTGGTAGCCTTGGGCGTAAGTTATTGGTGAAGGTAAAAGATCTGATGCGTACAGATAGGCTTCCCTTTATAAACGCTGATGCATCATTTACGCAACTGGTGATCAAAATGTCTGAAGGTAAATTAGGTATGGTTATAGTTGGTAACCAGGATAACGTAGAGGGCGTTATTACCGATGGTGATCTTCGTAGGGGTTTGGTTAAGTACGAGGATATCCATCATATGCCCATAACTGATTTTATGAATGCCAACCCAATTTTTGTTGATGAAGATGAGATGGTATTTGATGCTGAAGAATTGATGTTGGAGCGGAAGATAACCACCTTGCTTGTTAAAAATTCTACCGCTGCAGTAACCGGTGTTTACCAGATATTTAACCAGATATAAGCTTGAAGACCGCTATTGTTATACCTGCTCGTCTTAACTCAACGCGCTTACCGCGAAAGGTTTTGCTTGACCTTGGCGGCAAACCTGTTATTCAACGTGTATATGAAGCTTGCGCAAAGGCTAAGCTCCATCATGGTATCTGGATAGCTGCCGATAGCCAGGAGGTAATGGATGCTTGTAAAAAATTTACAGACCATGTGTTAATGACCAGCCCTGAGCATCCCAGCGGAACCGACCGTATTGCTGAAGTGATAAAAACCATTGAGTGCGACTTGGTAATAAACGTACAAGGTGACGAACCTTTTTTTTATCCCGGTATTGTTGACAGGCTCATTACTGCCATGCGACAAAGTGATGCTGCAATGGCCAGCGTTTGTGCACCGGTAGAAAATTTGGATGAGTTGAATAATCCTAACCTGGTAAAGGTGATAACCGATGTAAACGGATATGCGATCTATTTCTCACGCTTTGCCATACCGTTCTCAAGGGATAAAGAGGTGGCAGATGTGAGCGTTTATCGTAAGCACATGGGTATATATGCGTACCGTACTAATTTTTTAAAGGAATTTATAACCATGCCGGTTTCGTTCCTGGAGCAAACAGAGAAGTTGGAGCAGCTAAGGGCAATTGAGAACGGCTATAAAATAAAAATGATAGAAGTGAAAAGTATTGAGAAGGGGATAGACACACCTGAAGACTTGGAACTTGCACGAAAAAAACTTAAACAGAATGGCACTATATAACGATATAACTTCGGAACCATTTTTTATTGTTGGCCCATGTGTAATGGAGAACCAGGACCTGCTTTATACTGTTGCAGAAAAGGTTGCAGAAATAGGCAGCAAATATCCTGTTACAGTAGTGTTCAAATCGTCATTTGATAAAGCCAACAGAACCAGTATACACAGCTATCGCGGTCCCGGTCTTACAAAAGGCATGGAGATGCTAAACAATGTGAAGGAAAAGTTCGGTTTGCCGGTTACTACCGATATTCATGAACCATCCCAGGCCGCGGCCTGTGCTGAGGTGGTAGATATTTTGCAAATACCTGCCTTCCTTTGCCGCCAAACAGATTTGCTGGTAGCAGCGGCAGAGACGGGCAAGATAGTGAACATTAAAAAAGCGCAGTTCCTTTCCGGTCAGGATATGTTTTATCCTGCACAAAAAGTAAAGGAAGCAGGTAACGAACAAGTGATCCTAACCGAACGCGGTAACTCTTTCGGTTACAACAATTTGGTGGTAGATTTCAGGAACGTGGCTGATATGGCCGAGTTTGGATACCCGGTTTGTATGGATTGTACCCATTCGGTACAGCGCCCGGGAGGTGCCGGTGGTAAAACCGGTGGTGATCGTAAATTTGTACCATCAATGGCGCGCGCTGCAAAAGCTTTTGGGGCTAGCGGCTACTTCATTGAAACCCATCCCGATCCCGACCATGCCTTAAGTGATGGCCCGAATATGCTATATCTCCGTGATCTGGAAGAATTGATAAAATCACTGATAGCCTAATTGCCGCATGGGCAATCACGAATTTCTAAGTATAATGCGGACTGTAGTTCACTACAGTCTGCACTTTTTAGCGCCGGGTTTACTGGCGTTTTTATTTTTTAGAAAGGAATGGAAAAAAGCCTGGTTGATTATGATAGCCACCATGCTGGTAGATACCGACCATCTGTTAGCTGATCCCATTTTCGATCCCAATCGTTGCAGCATTGGCAACCATCCCTTGCATTCTTACTATGCAATTTGCGTCTACTTTGTACTGCTATTTTTCCCCCGCACACGCATTATTGCGGTAGGGTTGCTGTTCCACATGCTTACAGATTGGCAGGATTGCCAGTGGCTGCATTGGCTGCACTAATAATCAGTTTTATTTTCCGTCCGTTGCCATTGCTTAAACACCTGCAACGCATCATCATGCATTAATTGCTCAAAGGGTAATTTGCGGTTGGCCATGGGCAGTTCCAACTCATCGTAAATAAAATGATCATCGAAGCCTATGTCTGCAGCATCTTTCTTGGTGTTAGCATAATAAACCTTGCCTATGCGCGCCCAATAAATAGCACCAAGGCACATAGGGCAAGGCTCGCAACTGGTGTATATCACACAACCTTCAAGATTGTAGGTTCCAAGCTCTTTGCAGGCCAGCCTTATGGCAGCAACTTCGGCATGGGCGGTTGGATCATTAGTGGGCACAACGCGGTTGGCACTACGGGCTATAACATCGCCATCTTTTATGATCACTGCACCAAATGGCCCGCCTTGTTCATTATCAACATTATATTGCGACAGCTCGATAGCCATCTGCATAAATTTTTTGTGGTCTTGTTCCATAACTTATTCCATTAAAAAACCCCAACCAATGGCCGGGGTTTTAAATTTTTTTTATCCTTCACATTGTATCCCAATGCTTGTCAGGATAACAACTTTAGAATTATTTTTTGTCTTTAGCGTAAGCGTCGTTCAGGCCTTTTACCACGTCAGCAGTAATATCAAGGCTTGGGTCGCCGTACATCATGGTAGGGTCGCCTTTTTTGTAGGTTAACACCAATTTGTAACCATGCTCTTTAGCGTAAGTTTTAACAAAGTCGCTTAACTTTTCGTAAAGCTTGGTTTGCTCGTTCATCTGGTCGTTCTGTACTGCAGCACCTGCGTTTTGCTGATATTGCTGAAACTCCTGGCCTTTACGTTGCAAACGTTGCTCAGTTGCAGCACGCTGGTCAGCGCTCATGGTAGCTGCATTTTTTTGATAGTCAGCAATTTCTCGCTGAATGGCTTGCTGGCGGGAACCTACATCACTTTGTGCAGCCTTACCTTTTGCCTCTAACCTTTTGTCCATGTCTTTGATGTAATTGTATTGAGACACTACAGAATCCTGGTTAAAGTAAACGATCTCAGGTTTATCGCCGGTTGTTGATGCAGCGGTAGCAGGAGTTGATGAAGCAGCAGCCGGTTTATCAGCTGTTTTATTTTGGTTGCAGGCAACAACGCTGGCAGCGATGCCTATTGCTAATATTGATTTAGTAACTAAAGATGCCGTAAATTTCATTGTATTGGTCTATAAAAATTTTGACAAATATAATTTTTTAACTCAAGTTTCCTATTCATTAATTACATGTTTATGAGCATTCTTAGTTATCAACAATGCAATTATTCTTGCACAAGCCTGAACTATTTCCGGGTTTAAAATCGTATTTTTGAAGGTTACTGTTTAAGAAAAATATGAGCGAAGAAAATCAGGATAGATCAAATTATTCAGCGGATAATATACAGGTTTTAGAGGGGTTAGAAGCGGTTCGTAAACGCCCTTCCATGTACATTGGTGATACAGGTGTAAAAGGCCTTCACCACCTGGTTTACGAAGTAGTTGATAACTCCATAGATGAGGCACTTGCAGGCTATTGCGATACCATCAATGTTACCATACATCCGGGCAATTCAGTCACCGTTAAAGATAACGGTCGTGGTATCCCAACGGGAATCAACACAAAAGAACAAAAATCGGCACTCGAGATCGTAATGACCGTGTTGCACGCCGGTGGTAAATTCGATAAAGATACTTACAAGGTATCCGGCGGTTTGCACGGTGTGGGTGTTAGCTGTGTTAACGCACTATCTACCCATGTAAAAACCGTGGTACACCGCGAGGGTAAGATATTTACCCAGGAGTACGAGCGCGGCAAGCCAATGTTTGATGTTAAAACTATCGGCGAGTCTGACCTCACCGGTACCATACAAACATTCCAGCCAGACCCGGAGATATTTACCACTACACTTGAGTATAAGTTTGAAACACTGGCTACCCGTTTACGCGAGCTGGCGTTCTTGAATAAAGGCATCAGGCTAACCCTTACAGACGAACGCCAGACCAATGATGACGGTAGTTTTGTTTCTGAAGAATATTTTTCAGAAGGTGGCTTAAAGGAGTTTGTTAAATACCTGGATGGTACCCGTGTTGCTATAATTCCTGAACCGATTTACGTTGAAGGTATAAAGCAAGGCGTGCCTGTTGAACTGGCATTGCAGTATAACGATACTTACTCAGAGAACGTTCACTCTTACGTAAACAACATTAATACCATTGAAGGCGGTACACACGTAGCAGGTTTCAGGATGGGATTGACCCGTACTTTAAAAGCATATGCCGATAAAGAGGGTTTGTTGAAGAACGTTAAGGTTGATGTTACCGGTGATGACTTCCGCGAGGGTTTAACCGCTGTTATATCAGTAAAGGTACAGGAGCCTCAGTTTGAGGGCCAAACCAAAACCAAACTGGGTAACAGCGAGGTGAGTGGTGCGGTTAACGTTGCCGTTGGTGAGATATTGGGTAACTACCTTGAGGAAAACCCGAAAGAGGCGCGTATGATAGTGCAGAAGGTTATCCTTGCTGCTACTGCCCGTGCCGCGGCACGCAAAGCCCGCGAAATGGTGCAGCGCAAGAGCGTAATGAGCGGCTCGGGCTTACCGGGTAAATTGGCTGATTGTGCTAATAGCGATCCAACCCTATGTGAGATCTACCTGGTTGAGGGTGACTCGGCGGGTGGCACGGCCAAACAAGGCCGCGACCGCGAGTTCCAGGCGATACTGCCACTGCGTGGTAAGATCCTGAACGTGGAGAAAGCCATGGAGCATAAGATCTACGAGAATGAGGAGATCAAGAACATGTTTACCGGTTTAGGTGTAAGCATTGGCACACCTGAGGATGCAAAAGCATTGAACATTACCAAGCTTCGTTACCACAAAATTGTGATCATGACGGATGCCGACGTTGACGGTTCGCACATTACTACCCTTATACTTACCTTCTTCTTCCGTTATATGAAGGAGCTGATAGAATACGGATATGTTTATGTTGCATCGCCACCACTTTACCTGGTTAAGAAAGGTAAAGAACAGGAATATTGCTGGAACGATGAGCAGCGTGATGTGGCTATACAACGCCTCAAAGGCGCGGGTAAAGAAGACAGCGTGCACGTACAGCGTTATAAAGGTTTGGGTGAGATGAACGCAGAGCAACTTTGGGACACCACCATGAACCCTGCCAACCGCACCTTAAAACAAGTAAGCATTGATAACGCTGCAGAGTGTGACCATACCTTCTCTATGTTAATGGGAGATGAGGTTGCGCCACGTCGCGAGTTTATAGAGAAGAATGCGCGTTACGCACGCATCGATACTTAAGATGGATATGCAAATGTGCAGATGCTAAATGTACAGATGTTTTAAAATACCTGAGCCCCGCCTAAAGCGGGGCTTTTTGTTTTAGCGTTAATTTTTTCCTGCCGAAATCTACAACACCTTTATATTTCATCATGATATCGCTTCCTATAACACCCAATATTTCGGGATGGCCCATTTCTCGGTAAGCATAATTAATAGTTGACAGATCGAGCACAGCAACCTCTATTTCAGGAATCAAAAAATCGCTGATATAAAGCTTTTTGATAACCGCAGTGGCCGATTCCATTGTGGTTGTTCCTAAGCCTGTAGATAACCTTTCGCTGGCGATTATATCGGCTTCTGCGTTGGCCGCCGTTAATACCTCACGATCGAAAGCCGTGCGGGATGCACCTGTATCAAGCACAGCCTTAAATGGCTTTCCAAAAACGGTAATGTCTAACAGCGGATGAAAGCCATCATCATGTAAATTGATAATTTGCAGCGGGATAGTAGATGATATGAAAGGCATGTTTATAACAAAGGCGGCAATATAGTAATAAAGCCGCCTTTGTAAATGTTTGTATTTGCTGTTGGTTAGAATGGATAACCGATAGCGATGTTTAAAATAGCATTTTTAAAGCTTGGGCTTATTGATCTCGTTCCGTTTACCGGCGTGTAAGGGCGCATCAGCGGGAAACCCAAATCGGTGCGGAGTACCAATATGGTAGCATCAAACCTTAAACCAAAACCTGCATCTACTGCTAACTGGCTTAGGAAATTAGGCCCGAATGTACCGCCTTCCTGGTGTGGTTTCGCGTTCCAGATATTACCGGCATCAGCAAATAAAGCACCGTAAACTATGCTGAAAAGTTTCTGCCTAAGCTCTACGTTAGCTTCCAGTTTGATATCACCAGACTGGTCTGCAATAAAAGAGTTGCCATCAGGGTTAGGATTAACCGTGCCCGGGCCAATAGATCTCGGCCTGAAACCTCTTAAACTGTTTGGGCCGCCAATAAAGAATTGCTGGTTGTAAGGAAGTATGGTTGAGTTGCCATAAGGTAAGCCCACACCGGCAATTAAACGTGTAGCTATCTTTGTTTCAGAGCTTAGCTTGTGGAAGAAACGTATCTCGCTTTCTACCTTAACATACTGGTTAAAGGTTGTGCCAAACAATTTTTTATCCTTACCAGCCAAAGTATCAGCACCTGTTATTAAGCCATAAAGATTATTTGATAAACTTAATTTACTACGGAAATACAAGCTATTGGTGCGGTAGTCTTCTGTTGTGTTATCATAAGTATACGCATAGCTTGGCCCTAACGTGAACTGCGGATCAATTACGTGTTTAAGCGCAGGGTTGGTGTTCTGAGGATTGTTAATACTATCCCTGTAAAGGTCCGTAACGTTACGCGGCTTTACAAAAGCGGCTTCCAACACGTTTAGCTCATGCATTTTATGCTCGTCACTCTTAAACTGATAACCGAATGAACCGGTGAACGAATTAAGCGAGTAAAGCTTTTGCCTTACAACCGATGAGTAACCCAGTTGTAATACGGTACGAGGTATGTAAGCATTAGATGATGAAACACGCCACGGCGTAATCAAACGCGGCCATGATAAGCTGGTTTGCACACCATATTGGTAAACATTATACCCACTGTTTTGTCCACCCACCTGCACGTCTGTACTTCCAAAAAGGGTTACAGTAAGTAATTCGCCGCCTTTAAAAGCGTTGCGGTTTTTCCAGCTTAGGTTGATCTGCGAACCTGTGTAATTAGCAGATGTGGTGCGGCCAAGTAACTCCAACTGCAGCGACTTTTTCTTATACGGCGTAAGGAAGTAGTAGACATCCAATTTAGGTGAATCCGGCGTTACATCCTCAAACCTGTTTTTTACATATCGATATGGGCCTAAATTAATGAACCTGTTTAACGAATTGTTGTGCGTAGTGCGGCTGTAAGTATCGTTAGGGTGTAACAGCACGGTATTGGCAAACAAGTAGGGGCGGGCAGTATTGCGCGGGTCAACAATGTTGTACCAGCGGTAAGGCTTAGCCTGGTCAAGCTTTAAAGAAGTATCGCGCAGCGAGTAATTTGGATATACATAGATGTTGCGTATAGTGTATATCTCACGTGCCCTATCAGGCGTTTCCGGCTTTATCTGTAATACAACATCTACCTGGTGGTTGCCAACGGTACTGTCAACTTTTGCTAACAACTGCTCTGGTGCAAAGTAAAAAAAGCCTTCCTCCTTTAAACGTGCATCAATACGTAAACGCTCATTTTTGATCACATCCAGATTGTACTTGTCACCCTTTTTAAGCAGGGTTTGCTTCATGGTTCCTTTAACCGCGGTATCCAGGCTGTTATCCGTAGCATTAGGGAAGGTAAGGTTGCGGATGGTATAAGAAGGCCCGGTGTAAGCAGTGAACAATGCTTTAGCTGTTTTTTGTTTGCCAATGGTATCGCCTTTTACCGTTGCCTGGAAATAGCTGATGTTCTGCAAACGGTTCTGCATGATATCGCTGTTTTTCTGCAGGTCAACCTGGCTTGCCAGCACGGGTGGTTCACCATATTTGCTAAGGAACTTTTTAATAAAACCTTTACGGCTTTTGGTTTTGTAATATAACCATAATTTAATGCGCATGCCCAAAAGCGAAGAGTTGGGTTTTGGCCTGATATAGCTTTTTAATTCTGATTCCAGCGCCTTTGCATCTTTTTTAGGAATGTTCTTATCTTCAACCTTCACATCGCCACCTGTGTATAGTTTCTCGCCGGGTGGGAGATACTTGGTGGTGCTGCAGGCAGTTAAGGCTACCGTAAGAAACAGAAAATATATTATACGTTTGATCATATTGTTGTGGTCTGTGTTTTTTCCCTCATCTCCTTATCCTTCTGCTGCTGTTGTTTCTCCTTCTCTTCACGTTCCTTCTCTTCTTGTTTATAGCGGCGTTGTTGTTCGCGCTCCTGCTGCGTACGTTTTCTGCCGAATATCTCGCGGAACCGGTTATAATCTACCGTTAAGGCAAAGCCAACACCTGTTTCAATGATCTGGCCCTGTATCACCACAAACTCATCTTTGCGGTAAGCGCGCAGACTATAGCGGCCATCCTTGCTCAGTTTGTAGTTTACTGAGACGTTACCTGCAATATTGGATGTTTTTTGCCCGGCCTGTGCACCTTCAAGGTTAAAGTTATTACCTACGCTCACCGTCAGCCTGTCGTTAAGGAAACGTTTGGACAGACCAATGTTAAGATCCGTTCGGTTAGTTGCCGTACCGGATGAGTAATCTTCACCGGATGTAACGCCAAAGTCGAGGTCGACACCCTGTATCAGGTCGCCGGCCAGGCTGTTCAACTGATTAGTAAGTAAGCTGCTTACACTATTGCGTATGGCACCCTCAACACCTGCACTGCCGCCCTGGCTTTGTAATGGATTATCACCAATAAAGTGGCCTAATATTAAAACGCCTAAAACCTGCTTGTTCAACTCATTAGGGTCAGAACGTACCTGCGCCAGGCGGGTGTTAACCGTATTGGTTACATCAGAAGATACATTTAAATTGCTATCAGGTAATGTGATATCAAAGCTGATCTGCGGTTTCATTAACTCGTTCTTCAAGTTAAGGTCCACGTTAAAAGGGAGTTTTTGCTTGTACTGAGTCGAATTCTCATCAGTTTGCTGTGCAACCAAATCTATCGGCGGAACATTAGCCACATAGGTAGCCGTTAGGTCTATGTTGGCACTTGTCGGGTCGCCCGTCCACGTTATGGTGCTACCGCGCTTAAAGTTAAACTTGCGGTTTACAGTAGCATACGATAAATTGTAAGATCCCTCGTTAACGGTGTAAGTACCTGTTAAACTGGTTTTACCGCTTGGATCGATACCGCCGCTTAAGTGCGCTTCACCTTTAATATTCACCACATCGCCGTTGCGCTCATCTACCACAATGGTAAAGTTGGCATTCTTATCAATATTCACGGTGGCATTAACATCCAGGCCGGTAATTTCAGATTGCTTCAGCGAATCTAATTGCCGCGCCACTAAGATCGAGTCGAGATTTTTTGCGTCGGCATCATAAAATTCTACTACACCTTTCCGGTCTTCAACACCGGGGTCGGTTGTTGGTAAAACAATTGCAAGGTCGGTTTTATCATTAACAGTCAAGTTAGCATCAACCACAGGTTTAGCCATGTCACCACGGATCTTGATGTCGCTGTTCAGGAATAGCTTTCCGTAGAACAGTTTGTTATCTGCTTTGGTAGAATTGATCACCCGGAAGTTCCTGGTTTGGATATTAATCCCGAATTTAAAATCTGTATACGTTTTGGTATAAATGGAGCCGGTGATGACCGCCTTGTTATTGGTTGAGTCGACCAGTGTGAAATCGTTAAACCTTATGCCCTCGTCATTAAAGGTAATACTCTCTTTAGGCATAGTGAAGTAAGAGTTGAGCATGGCCACGTTGAAAGCAACCTTATTAAGGTTGATATCACCCCGTACTGCCGGTGCCGCCGTTGTGCCCGTTATTTTTAAAGCACCGGTAATGTTACCACTGGATTTACGGATAGCCCCGAAACTAAAGCCCTGTATACTCTTCATGCTCAGGTTTACGATATTCAAGTTCATGTCAAACCTGCTTGATGGGGCAGTATAGTACATCCCTGTAAGATCAACCTGATTGCCCTTGCCTGTAATGCTAACGTTGGCAGCAAAAGCGTTAGCAGTTTTATTATCAACCTTTAAGGCAATGTTACCTACGGTATCGCCTTTAAAGTTAAAGTCGCTGATGTTAATGGCCGATTCAACCGTGGGCGATTTCTGAAAGTTGCTCACTATGGCATTACCATTAATAGTACCACCAATTAATAGCGAATCCTGCTTAGCCAGTTTGGTTAAGGTTTCTATTTTGAAATTGCGGAAATCAACGGTGATAGGAGAGTTCATGCCGCCGGAACTGTTGGCACTTAACACCTGGTTGCTATTGGTAATGCTGAAATTGCGCGCCAACACACCCTTGCTGCCAAATTGCAAAGCATTATCTGGGTTAACGGCCCATGCGGTGTAATCCAATAGTAGTCCATCACGCACAAAGCTAAACTGGTATTCGTTAGGCATGGCGCTAAATTCGCCGGCTACACGGTAACGCTCTTTGCGTTCTTTATCCCTAACCTGCAGTTTGATGCCCAGTTGGTTATTTTGGGCGGCACCGGTAATGCTGGTATAAAGCAGGTCTAAAGATGAGCCTACTTTTATCTCATCAACGTTTAAACCATAATTAAGTGCGCTGTTACCGGTATTTACATCCAGTTTAAGGTTTTTAACTGTGTTGGTACCGTAAATGATGTTGGGTGCAGACCCTTTAACGATCAACTCGCCTGATGTGCTGTTGAAACTGCCGTTAAATAATACCGGATCAAGCTGTTTAAGATCAGGCACAAATTTTTGAACCAGCGGAGTTTTTACAAAACGGGCGTCAAAAGTAAATTGCTGCGGCGAGTATTTTACCTTCGGTGCAGCTTTACTACCACTGGCCAGGTTCATGTCGTAATATTTATTGATCACATCCTGTATGGCAGGCGCTATTTGGGTAAGCTTGTACTTGCCGTTCATGTGGGCATAAAACATTGGCGTTTTAAGGCGTAAAGTGCTGCTGTCTGCGCTTGCTGTAGAGATCAAGCTAACGGTATCCAATGCAATGCGCTCTCCTTTATTTACTACCAGAAGGTTGGTTGCTAATATATTTGCATTTAGGTAGTCAGGGTCAGCAGTTGGGACATCGGCCTGGATCTTTCCATGGAAACGCATAGGATCTTTAACAAAATGAAGCTTTTGCAGGTCTATGCTATCCACGTTCAACGTTGCATTCACAGCCGGGTATTTTTTGTTCAGATTAGCTTTTGCATCAAGTGTAAAGTTGATGTTTGGATCGCGCATGGTGGCTTTAGCGGTGTAAGCACCATTGCGGGCCGTTCCGTTCATTACCAAATTGCGGTAGGTGTAGCCTTTAACATTGGCACTTGTTACATCCCCGTTAAATTTAAGGTTGGCTGATTTAGGGTCTAAACCTGCACCGCTGATGTTTGCGCGCATGGTTACATAACCAACCATTTGCGGTTGTTTAGTTAGCGCACCTACGTTGAGGTTATTAGCTTTAACATTAGCAGTGTAAGTTTCGCTGCCTTTGCGTGCGCCGCTTTTCATCTGCGCGGTAAGATCAACAGCGCCATAGCTGCTGCGCAACGCCATTTGAGTATTAAAGTTTTTCATGCTTCCCTTAAATGTGCCTTTAAGGTTCATGTTCTCGGGTATGCTCACATTTGGCGGAATGGTGCCCTTAGGTACTAAACGGGCAATATCGTTTCGCGTGGTGCGGAAGTCTGCAATAGTAAGATCAAAATAGGCCTTGTTTACATCCGGCAGGCCGCGCATGGTGGCCGATGCTTTTACGTAAGTATTGCCAAAGCCGCTTATCTCTAAACTTGGTATGCCCAGGTTATTCACTGTACCATTTACACGGCCATTAATTTTGATGGTTGAGTTTGGCGACGACTTGAACGGTTCCATCGAAGCCATGGTTGGCATAAGCAACAGCACATCGCGCAAGCCCAGTTTACTGCCATCCAAGTTAGCGTTGATGCTTAACTTGCCAATATCCTTTGTAAGCGATTCGATAGAAGGGTAACCCACCTGCAGATCTTTTTGAATTACCGAGCGTGGGGTTATCAATAGCAAATCTTTCAGATAAGCGCTCTTAGGGCCGTAAAGGAAGGATGTTTGAAACTTGTTAACCTCAAAACCGCTTTTATCGCTAAAAGTGAAAGAGTTTACTTTACCGGCTATAGTATCGGGCGAGTAAGCCAGTTTCTCTATATCAGCATTAAGGTTTTTGATATCCATGTGGCCAAAGTCCAAACCACGTTGCAGTGCCTTTTGCGCATCATTATCAAACTTAACGTTGTTGTTGCTTAATACTATCTTATCTAAAGAAGCTCTCCAGCCCTTGGCTTGCGTCCGGGAAGCAAGGGTATCTATTTTTTTAACTGTCTTGTCAACCGCTTTAGCTACGGTTTGTGGTTTAGCTAATATCAGCCCCGCATTAGTACCATCTAAGGTGATGGATTTGATTCGTACGTTCTGGTTCTTCATGTCTATCTTATCCATGCTCACCAGGAATTTGCCCAGATCTACCTTTGCCTTCATCTCGGCACTCTGGTAATCCACCTTTACCTTTTGGATATCTATATCGCCAAGGTTAAGGTCCATGTTCAATGGCTTAGTTGCTGTATCAATAGTAGCCGCCTGTTTAATAGAAGAACCAACAGGTGTCTGAATGATCCGTGCATTCACATTACTGAGGTTGATCTTCGGGATGCTGAACTTCATTTTGTCCAGGTCAAAATCTTCCACGCGGGTATCAAAATGGCCCAGCAAGAATTTTACATCATTACCGGTAGTAACGTCTTTGTAAGAAAGATTGATCTTATCAAGGATGATCTTACCCAGCGATATTTTCATTGTCGAGGTAGTATCTTCCGGCTTTGGCTCTTTTTTGTTTTCGCCGGCAAAAGCCTTAATAATGTAGTCAAAATTAAAGGCGCTATCAGCACCCCTGCTAACTTTGGCTGTAATGCCCTGCAAGTTGATCTCGTTGATCTCTACCTGGTTTTTCAGCAGCTTAAGCATAGAGATATCAACCTTAAGTTTATCACCAGCTATAAGGGTGTCTTTTTTCTGGTCCTCAAAATAAACATCTTCAAGCACCAGCATTTTGGGCAGGCCAAGGCTGATGTGCCCTATCTCTACCTTAGTGCCTATTTTTTTCTCTAAAAAGGTAACAGCTTTATCTTTTGCAAAATTTTGTACGGCCGGTACTTGTATAAGAATTACGATTAGCAGCACCAGGAGTATGACACTTGCTATTATCCAAAGTATAGTTTTGAGGGCGATACGTCCAAATCGTTCCAAATTATTAAAGGTTAGGATTGATCATAAGATTGTTAATTAATACCTGCAGTAAGGCTTAGTTTGGGGTACTCATCCGTTAACATTTTGCTTTACTTTTTGTTTTTATTGGTTAACCAGTAAATGAATTAATACAGTATTGAAAGGGAGTTTTTGCTTATTATCATAACCTTTGTGAATAAATTAATTTACAGGAAATATCATTATTAAATTATTATTAAATCGCTTTAAATCAGTTGCTAAAGTAAGGTCCCAAATGTATCTTCGTGCGCTCAAAAAAAGAGCCGTTTAATACCCCCATAATGAATAAGTTATTTCTTGCTGTCATGGCATTGTGCCTTGTCATGTCCTCTTGTAGAAAAGGACAAATCGTAAAACCAACAGAACCAGTAAAAACTGTTGATCAACCTAAAACCGGACAATCAGTAGATAATCCACAACCAACAAACCCTACAACATTTTCCACTCTTGACCTTAATAGTATAGAGTTCACACCAAGCACAAATAGAATTCCTCTTAATGCGTTTGCTTTTTCCTGCAAAAACAACACGGTGCCTATTACTATGCAACTTTTGGGAATTGGCTGGACTCACCCGTCTGTATTACATTTTCCGGTTAAATGGAATGGTTATTTTTATTGGATGGCTATAACCCCTTACCCAAATGGGGACAATCAATGGGAAAACCCAACTTCATTTTGTTCAAATGATGGCATAAACTGGAGGGAGCCCGATGAAAAAACGGCCGTCATCAATCTTCCCCCTACCGGTGGTGCTTACAATTCAGATCCATCTCTTTTTTACAACGCTGCTGATAACAGCATATACTGTTTTTGGCGTCAGAACGGCGTAGAAAAAGGCCGTGCATTATTTTTTGAAAAAACCAGTGATGGTGTTAACTGGTCAGAGAAAAAATTGGTTTGCTCATGGCCGGCTAAGTCAGTAGACGTAATTGCACCTTCTATAATACAAGACGAAGGTAAGTTTTATTGTTACGGCGTAAGTACAGATGAAGCTGCCAAAGGTAGTTACTTTACAGAAAGGGCTATCAGACGGATGAGTTCAGACAACTTAACCACCGGCTTTAAACCAGATAAAGCCAATGGATACGAATTGGTGAAGATTGCCAACAGGCCATGGGGAGATACTCAGGAGCCATGGCACTTAGAGGTGCGTAAGGTAAATAAAGTATGGATCATGTTAGTGGCAACTACCAATAACGGACTCTATGGTGCCGGCGGCAGATTGTTTATGGGTTACTCAACAGATGGGTTGGACTTTACCTTCGGCGAACGCCCGATAGCGGATATTAAAGCCACCTATAAAAGTTCGTTTATACCTACATATGACCCTAAAAATCAAGTTTTAAACGTAGAGTTATGGAGGGCTATGTCTGATACCTGGACGGTGTACCACGATTATTTCTCGATAAAAGTTAAATAAAACAGTAACTTATAAAATCCAGTTTGAGTAACTTTGTACTCCACTGGATTTTTGTTGCTATGCCCGATTTTTCTCACTTACACGTACATACCCAATTCTCGTTACTTGATGGCGCTGCAGACATCAGCAAGCTTTACAAAAAAGCCGCTGCAGATGGCATGAAGGCGCTTGCCATTACCGACCACGGTAATATGTTCGGTGTGTTTAAGTTTGTAGCCGAGGCGGGTAAACACAACGTGAAGCCCATTGTTGGCTGCGAATTTTACGTGGTTGATGACAGGCACGTAAAGCAATTTACCAAAGAGAAAAAAGACAAGCGCTACCACCAACTTTTCCTGGCAAAAAACCCTGAGGGCTACAAGAACCTGGTAAAACTGTGTTCATTAGGCTACATGGAGGGACTTTACAGCAAATGGCCGCGTATTGATAAAGAACTGATATTAAAATACCATAAAGGCCTTATTGCTACTACCTGTTGTATTGGAGCATCAGTGCCGCAGGCCATTTTGCGGGATGGGGAAGAAGCCGCCGAAAAAGAATTTAAATGGTGGTTAGACCTGTTCGGTGAGGATTATTACATCGAACTGCAACGCCACGAGATCCACGAGCAGGAGATCATCAATAACACCCTGTTAAAGTTTGCCAAAAAATATGGCGTTAAAGTTATTTGCTCTAATGATTCGCACTATGTAGATCAACAAGACTCAAACGCCCACGATATTTTGCTTTGTGTAAACACAGGTGATATGCAAAGCACACCTATTGCTACTGACGAAGAAGGTGGTAAAGGTTATCGTTTTGGTTTCCCTAACGATCAGTTCTATTTTAAAACGCAGGCCGAAATGGGCAAGCTTTTTCATGATGTCCCTGAATCGTTAGATAACACCAACGAAATAGTTGACAAAGTAGAGACCCTTAAACTGAAAAGGGATATCCTGCTGCCCAACTACGTTATACCGCAGGAATTTAAGATACATAGCGAAAGCACGCCGGACGCCGACACGCTAAACCAGTGGGAATACCTTAAGCACCTTACTTTTATGGGTGCAAAGGAGCGTTATAAAGATATCAGCCCGGAGGCCGAGGAACGTATAAACTTTGAGTTATTCACAATCCGTACCATGGGTTTTGCGGGCTACTTCCTCATCGTTGCCGACTTCATTAGGGCAGGTCGCGATATGGGCGTATTCATTGGTCCGGGTCGTGGCTCTGCGGCAGGGTCTGTAGTGGCCTATTGTATTGGTATCACCAACATCGATCCGCTAAAGTACAACCTCCTGTTTGAGCGTTTCCTGAACCCGGATCGTAAATCAATGCCCGATATTGATACGGACTTTGACGATGCAGGTCGCCAAAAGGTTATTGATTACGTGGTTGATAAATATGGTAAGAACCAGGTAGCGCAGATCATTACCTACGGTTCGATGGCCGCGCGTACCAGTATACAGGATGTGGGCCGTGTATTGGATATGCCGCTTAGCGATGTTACTGCACTAAAGAAGCTTGTGCCCGAAACATTGGGTATCAACTTAAAAACGGCTATTGAGCAGGTGCCTGAGTTGCAGGAGATCTACAAATCAAATGATCTGAAAGGGATTGTACTTCGCGAGGCTGAAAAGCTGGAAGGATCAGTACGTAATACCGGTGTACACGCTGCGGGTATCATCATTGCGCCTTATGACTTAACGGAAATTGTACCGGTAGCAACGGCCAAGGACTCCGACCTGTTGGTTACCCAGTATGATGGTCGCGTTATTGAGGATGCAGGCGTTATCAAGATGGACTTTTTGGGTTTGAAGACCCTTACTATTATCAAGGATGCCTTACGCCTCATCAAGCAGAACCACAATGTGGAGATTGATATAGATTACATCCCGCTGGACGACGAGACCACTTACGCGCTCTACCAACGTGGTGATACCAACGGTACGTTCCAGTTTGAGAGCGACGGTATGCAAATGTACCTGCGCGATCTTAAGCCCGATAAGTTTGAGGACTTAATTGCCATGAATGCACTTTACCGACCGGGCCCGATAGAGTACATACCAAACTTTATCAAACGTAAGCACGGGCAGGAAGAGATCGTATTCGACTTGCCGGACATGGAAGAGTACCTGGGTGAAACCTACGGTATTACCGTGTACCAGGAGCAGGTAATGCTTTTATCGCAAAAACTTGCAGGCTTTAGTAAAGGTGATGCCGACGTGCTGCGTAAGGCAATGGGTAAGAAGCAGATTGAGGTGCTTAATAAAATGGAAGCCCAGTTTATGGATGGCGCAATGGCAAAAGGCCATCCCAAAGATAAATTGACGAAGATATGGACAGACTGGAAAGCATTTGCGCAATACGCCTTTAATAAGTCTCACTCTACATGTTACGCCTTTGTTGCTTACCAAACTGCTTATCTTAAAGCACATTATCCTGCTGAGTACATGGCAGCGGTATTGAATAACCAGAACAGCATGGAGAAGATCACCTTTTTCATGGAAGAGTGCCGCCGCATGGGCATTGAGGTTTTGGGGCCTGATATTAATGAAAGTTACATGTCGTTCACTGCCAATGCAAAAGGCGTTATCCGTTTCGGTTTGGCCGGGGTTAAAGGGGTAGGCGAAAAGGCAGTAGAAAGCATTATCGAAGAACGTATTGAGCGTGGTCCCTACAAATCTGTTTATGACTTTGCCCAGCGATCAAACACGCGTAACGTTAACCGTAAATCATACGAAAACCTGGTGTACGGCGGCGCATTTGACGAGTTTGGTTTAAAGCGTGCTCAGTTTTTTGCCAAAACAGAAAATGGCCTGCTTACCGGGGTAGAGCGACTTATTAAATACTCCAACGATTATCAGAATACCCAGAACACTTCACAAGCATCTCTATTTGGCGGTGCCGTTGCTTCATACATTCCGGAACCCACCATGCCCGAATGTGAGGAGTGGGGCCTGATCGAAAAGTTAAAATATGAGAAGGACGTTATAGGTATTTACCTAACCGGTCACCCTTTAGATAATTACAAGTTGGAACTGGAGAAATTCTGCAACGCCAACCTGACGGATTTGAAGACAGTTCAGAAAGCCAGAACGGGAGAGGGTGGGGAGGAAACCATGTTGAAATTTGCAGATCTTCGAAAAAAAGGCGAATTGAGAATAGGTGGATTAGTTTCCAATGTACAACACCGTTTCACAAAAATGGGTAAGCCTTTTGGAGCAATGGTTTTAGAGGACTACGGAGAATCTTACGAATTTGCATTTTTTGGTGATGACTATGTTAATTTTCGTAATAAAATGGTCGAAGGATACTTTCTTCAAGTACGAGGTACAATCGAAGAAAAATTTCGTCAAAAAGATAATTGGGACTTGAAAATAACGTCTATAGATATGTTATCCGAAATAAGAGATAAGTTGAGTAAAGCACTTTTGGTACAATTAGAAACCTTCACAGTTAACGAAGAATTTTTGAAAGGTTTAGATAGAGTTATCAAAAGTAACCATGACAATTATCCTAATAGAAACTGTTTTTTAAAATTTTTTATTAGGGATAATGAAGATGAAATATCAACAAATCTTTCATCAAACATCAAAGTGAATCCTTGCGATGAAATTATTGAAGATTTGCAACTGTTGAGTAAAGTTAAACCAGACCTTATATTAAAATGAGCAAGATCAATGTTAAGGGTACAATAATAACAATTAGCACTCAGAATAATGACGATTATATCTGTTTAACTGAAATGGTCGCTAACATCGAAGATGGTGGTAGACTAATTGAAAGATGGTTAAATAGTAAAACTACCGTGGATTTTTTAGGCGTTTGGGAGCAATTAAATAACCCAAATTTTAAAACCCCGGAATTCCGGGGAATTAAAGAGAACGTGGGTTCAAGTAATTATTTTTTATCTATAAAAAAATGGGTTGAACAGACCGGAGCTGTTGGAGTTTATGCTAAAGCTGGACGTCACGGAAGCGGTACTTGGGCACAGGTAGATATCGCATTCGAATTTTGTAGCTACATAAGCCCTGAATTTAAGCTGCTGCTTATAACTGAATTTAAAAATTTAAAGAAAAGAGAAGCACAAGGGGTTGAACAGGTCTGGGATTTTAGACGATTTTTAACAAAAGCAAATTGGCGTATACAAACAGATGCAATTCAAGAAGTTTTAATACCATTGCGCAATCTTCCAAAGCATAAAGAAGGAATAATTTATGCAGAAGAAGCTGAAGTTCTAAATAAAGTAGTTTTCAATAAAACAGCTAAAGAATGGAATGGCGAAAATCCACAATTAGTAAAGAAGGGGCATAATATTCGAGATTATGGTAGTACTCATCAATTGATAGTGATAGCGAATTTAGAGCCATTGAACGCTGAACTAATCAGAAATGGCATAGCTCAATATGATCGAATTTTAATGCTACGTCAAGCTGCTATTGAACAATTAAAATCTTTGTCTAAAAGTAACGCTATCCAAGACGTTTATATAGATAGTCCTAATATTGATAAATACAAAAATATTGACATAAACAATATCGATACAAGTAAAATTAGTCCAGATTTAAGTGAACCAAAAAATGAAAAAGAAGAAGATAATAAAGATCCGAACATTTTATTTTGAATGCATTGGATTTCCATCTACTTTTTCTCCATCATCTTCATCGCTTCCTTAGCTGCTATCTGCCCAGATATTAACGCTGGTGGCACGCCTGGTCCGGGTACGGTTAACTGACCGGTATGCAGCAGATTTTTAACGTGCTTGGCGCGCATCGCCGGTTTAAAGAAAGCGGTTTGCGCAAGCGTGTTTGCCAATCCGTAAGCGTTTCCCTTAAAAGAATGATAATTGGCTTTAAAATCATCAAGTGCATAGCTTCTTTTTACAACAATGTTGTTTCGGATATCCTGACCGGTAATGCGTGCAAATCTATCCAGCAGCAAATCAAAATAACGATTGCGCGTGGCTTCATCATCTTTCAGATCCGGTGCAATCGGCATCAGGAAGAAAAGGTTTTCGCCACCTTCAGGAGCACAAGCGGTATCTGTTTTTGAAGTACAGCAAACGTAGAATAACGGTTCGCTTGGCCATTGTGGTTGTTTGTAGATCTCGTTTGCGTGGCGGTCAAAATCTTCATCAAAGAAAAGGTTATGATGCTGTATGCCCTCAACCTTTTTATTAGTACCGATGTAAAATAACAAACTTGAAGGCGACATGGTACGTGTATCCCAATACTTGGCAGTATAATTGGCAGCCTGCTTTGGCAACAGGTGCTGATCGGTATATTCATAATCAGCTCCTGATATTACCATATCAGCCTTATACGTGCCATTCGTTGTTTGTATGGTGCTTACTTTATCGTTGCTTACCACTAAGCGGGTAACTTCGGTATTCAACTTGATGTCAACACCTAAATCAGTAGCAATACGTACAATTGCTTTAACGATCTCGTTCATGCCTCCCATAGGGTACCAGGTGCCTAATGCAAGGTCGGCATAGTTCATCATGCTGTACATGGCCGGGGTATCTTTTGGGGTGGCTCCCAAAAACAGCACCGGGAACTCCAGCATTTTTATCAGCTTAGGGTTTTTAAAATATTTACGTACATGGCTGCTCATACTGGTTAGCAGTTGCATGCTAAAGCTCTTGCGTATCAGCTGAAGATCTATAAACTCGGTAATGGAATGCGACGGGCGAAAAACATAATCGCTCATGCTTACCCTGTACTTGTATTCGGCCTGTTTCATAAACTCGCGCAGGCCTTTGCTGCTGCCCGGTTCAATCGACTCAAAAAGTTGCTCAAGCTCCTGCATGTTTGCGGGTACATCAAGTACATCATCTTTGCCGTAGTAAATACGATAGCCGGGGTCAAGCCGTTTCAGGTCGTAAAAGTCACTTGCCTTTTTGCCAAACAAAGCAAAAAAATTATCAAAAACATCTGGCATCCAGTACCAGCTTGGGCCCATGTCAAATGTAAATCCGTCTTTCTCCCAAACACGGGCACGGCCACCGGGCTGGTCGTTCTTTTCTAAAACGGTAACCTTATAGCCCTTTTTAGCCAATACACATGCCGAAGCAAGGCCGGCAAAGCCAGCGCCTATTACCACTACCCGCTCTGTTTTGTTCATCGTAGCCAAATTAAAACAATTACATTCACCTTGCTCAAAAACAATACACCTTTCATTTTGTACATTTGGGTAATGAACTTATTTGACGAAACCTGTTTTGAGTGCAGTAAAGTTATAACTAAAAAATACAGTACGTCTTTTAGTACCGGTATACGCGCCTTTAACAAACGTTTTCGTTATCCTGTTTACGCTATTTATGGTTTTGTTAGATATGCTGATGAAATTGTTGACACTTTTTACGGCCATAACCAGCGGGAACTCATAGATGATTTCCAGGCGGAAACCTTTAAGGCTATCGATAGGGGCATCAGCACCAATCCGGTACTGCAGGCTTTCCAGCAAGTGGTTAATCAGTATGGCATCGAAAAAGATCTTATTGAGGCGTTTCTACTGTCCATGCGTATGGATCTTGACAAGACTGCCTATAATGATGATGGTTACAAAACATACATATACGGTTCTGCAGAAGTAGTTGGCCTTATGTGCCTGCGTATTTTTTGCGAGAACGATTCAGCATTGTATGACAGGCTGGTGCCAAGCGCCCGCAGTTTGGGTTCGGCATTTCAGAAAATAAACTTTTTGCGTGATATTAAGTCTGACTATGAAGACCGTGGACGTACTTATTTTCCCGAGGTAGATTTTAGCAATTTTACCGAGGAAGATAAAAAATTGATTGAGAAAGATATAAAGCAGGATTTCGACGATGCCTTAGTTGGCATTAAGCAACTGCCGGCAGGCAGCCGGTTAGGTGTTTACGTAGCTTACATCTACTACCTACAGCTTTTTAAAAAAATAAGTGCAACTTCGGCCAATACAATTATTGAGAAACGCATTAGGGTTTCTGATACGCAAAAGATAGGCCTGTATTGCAAGGCCCTGCTGCACCGGAAGCTCAACTTTATTTAACTGATACCCATGAGTGGCGTAGTTGTTATACCTCGTAAAATTTGGTTGTGGGTTTCCGTCCTTGCCGTTACAGTTATGTTCACCACCTCAGCATTCACTTTTGATCATGTAGCCGATACCGAAGTTCATAAAATAAGAAAGCTGCTGGTGACCGCGTTGGACAGTAAAAAAACAACCGATTCTCTGTACACGCATTTATCGGGAATAAAAGACCGGTCGGCATTGTTAAATGCCTACATGGGCACGCTTGAAGCATTGAAAGCCAAACACGCCTGGAATCCTTATTATAAGATCAAATACCTCAACGACAGCGAAAAAACCTTCAAGGGTGCCGTACAAGCTGACCCGCATAATATCGAGATCCGTTTTATGCGATTTTCAATTGAGCATAATGTGCCAAAGTTTTTAGGCATCAACAAAAACCTTACGGCTGATAGGGAAGAGATCATCAAACAGATTGACCGTAAGTATTATTCATCGGCAGATAAGGCACTGGTTAAAACCATTATCAACTTTCTGCTCGAGTCTAAGCGCTGCACACCTGCGGAAAACGCCAATCTTAAAGAACACTTAGCCGCATTGTAGTGAAGCCATACACCTACCTTATCATCAACATACTTACCATATTTTTTCCGGTGGTGCTGTCTTTTGATAAAAGGGTGGCCTTTGCAAAAACATGGCGCTACATCTGGCCGGGAATGGCCATCACAGGCGTGGTCTTTTTGTTTTGGGATGTATTGTTCACCATTTACGGCGTATGGTCGTTCAATGACAAATATATTATCGGCCTTCGTTTTTTCGGCTTACCGTTAGAAGAGATACTATTCTTCCTTACCGTACCATTTGCCTGTATATTTATTTATGCCTGCTTAAATTACTATATAAAGTGGCAGTTACCGCAGAACGCCGGTAAAGGCATATCTATTACGCTGATAATAGTTTCTCTGGTGCTATTGGCAATTTACCATGGCAGGCTTTACACCGCAGTAACCTTTGCGTTGTTGCCGGTGGTTTTACTGGTTACCTTTAAAAAAAATTGGCTGCCGAGATTTTATCTGGCCTACTTAGTTTCTCTTTTACCATTTTATATTGTAAATGGTTTACTTACCTCGATACCGGTTGTATTGTATAATAATGCGCAGAACATGGCTATAAGGGTAACAACCATACCGTTTGAAGATCATTTTTACAGCATGGCATTGTTGCTGATGAACATAGCTTTTTACGAATATTACAAAAATCGCAAAGCAACGATCTGATGAACGATCTCCCTGTTTATTCACGTTCACAACTGGCGCTCAGAAACGGGCAGGATAAACCGCAGATATGGGTGGCCTTTAAAGGCATGATCTATGATGTTACCGAAAGCCGCTTATGGCGCAATGGTAAACACTATGAACACTGGGCCGGGCAAGACCTTACCGAAGAGTTAGCTGATGCACCACATACAGAAGGTGTGTTTGAAAAGTTTGTAGCTATAGGGAAGTTAGGCTAATCATATTTGTCATGCTGAACGTAGTGAAGTATCTAATGGGCAACTTGCATAAGGTGTAACAGATGCTTCGCTATCGCTCAGAATGACATGAGTTAGTGTGCAACAAAAAAAGCCCGTTTTACAACGAGCTTCTTGCTATATATATTGAGTTTATTTTATAATTAATCGATCTCAGCGTAAACCGGTTTTGCTACACCGTTATCATAAGCTTTCAAATTCTTTTTAAGCAATTTGCGTGCTACGTGGATACGGGTTTTTACAGTTCCGATAGGAATATCTAAATGGTCAGCTATCTCGTGATATTTGTGGCCTTCAAAATACATGGTGAAAGGCACATAGTAATCAGATGGTAAACGGTCTAAAGCGCGTTTAATATCGTCCATTACAAATTTAGCTTCGCCTTGGTTTTTAGTTGAACTGAATACCAGGTTTGGAGATGATATCTCATCGCTTTTGGTTACAAAAGTGCTCATCTTAACAAAACGACGGTAGTTGTTGATGAAGGTATTTTTCATGATGGTGTACAACCAACCTTTAAGGTTAGTACCTTCTTTAAACTTATTGTAATAAGTTATCGCTTTCAACATCGTATCCTGAACAAGGTCGTTAGCATCGTCGGCGTCATGAGTGAAGTGCAAGGCATAAGACCTTAATGAACTTGCTTGACGTAATACCAGGGTGTTAAACTCAATCTTTGTCATTCTGTTAATGTTTTGTATCAAGGTTTATACAAACACGATACCAGTAATGAAAATTGAATGAAAATGGAGAAGAGACTAATACGCTTACCTAAATTGAAGGAAATTTCTTTTATATCTAAAAAGAAATTTAAGCTACTGAAAACAAGTGGTTTACAATACTATGACAACTGTAATTAAGGTTATTTTCAACCTAAAACTAACAACACATAATTGCTGCATTAAGTTTTTGTAAATGAATTAAATTTGAAGAAAATTGATTTCAGGAAACGCTTTACCGTACGATATTTACTTCACGCTGTAGTAAAACGCCAAATTTATCGTACACACTGTCTATAATTTGCGACGAAAAATTGTACACTTCTTCGCCCGTAGCGCCGCCATGGTTTACCAATACTAATGCCTGGTTCTTCCATGTGCCGGTATGGCCTACCTGTTTTCCCTTCCAACCGCATTGCTCAATCAGCCAGCCGGCAGCGAGTTTCACCATGTTATCAGGCGCGGGATAATTTACAACATCGGGATGTTTGGACATCAGGGCTTCAAAATTAGCGCGACTGATGACCGGATTTTTAAAGAAACTGCCCGCATTGCCAATGGTAGATGGATCTGGCAGTTTAGATACACGGATGTGTGATACCACCTGCGATACATCCTTAATGCTAGGGTTCTCTATGTTTCTATTAGCAAGCTCCTGCTCAATGGCGCCATATTTTAAATTAAGGTGTGGCTCCAGTGACAATTTAAACTTTACCGAAGTGATAATGAACCGCCCGGCAAGCTCCGCTTTAAACACACTTTCGCGATAGCCGAATTTACAATCATCCTTACTGAACGTACGAAACTCGCCGGTAGCTATTTCAAAAGCGTGGCAGCTTTCAAATACATCCTTCAATTCTACACCGTATGCACCAATGTTTTGGATAGGCGAGGCACCAACCGAACCCGGGATGAGGCTTAAATTTTCCATACCGGCAAAGCCGTGGGCAACACAATAATTAACGAGGTCGTTCCAAACCTCACCGGCACCAGCATCTACATGAACATCATCATGACTAATGCGGTGCTGAATGCCGCGAATATTTAACCGGATAACTAACCCATCAAAATCATTCACTAAAAGCATGTTGCTGCCGCCGCCCATTACAAGGCGCTGCACTTTGTGCCACTGCGGGTCGGCAAAAAGCTCAACCAGGTCTGCTTCGTGGTTTATTTCAGCGAAGTAACGTGCGTTTACATCAATACCAAAGGTGTTAAAGTTTTTGAGGGATACGTTTTCCTGTATTTGCAGCATGAGGACGAATTTCGGGAAATTTGTTGGATTTGATAAGAATCTTTTGTCATGCTGAGGGACGAAGCGTCTTTAGCGTCCATGTATGCTATCCATCAGATTCTTCACTATCGCTCAGAATGACAAATAGAAGTCAATTCCTAAACCACTTCTTACTCGCCACCAACAACCCAAACTCTTCTGAAGGGTTTTTCTCTGTGGATTTGTGGTGGATCTTGTGTGCCCTCCGGATGCCTAACAGGTAGCGGTTAGTGCTCTTAAAGGCTTTAAAGCGGTTATGGATGAACCAATCGTGGAAGATAAAGTAAATGATGCCGTAAACGCTGATGCCTGCACCTATCCAAAAATGATAATCAAATGTCTTGCGGCCTATCCACATCAGCCATAATGAAACTGCCGCAAAGCCAATACTGAACAGGTCATTTAATTCAAACCAGCCGTGGCGCTGCTGATGGTGCGTTTTATGGATAAACCAAAGCGGCCCATGAAACAGATATTTATGCATAGCCCAGGAGAGGAGTTCCATCGTGGCGATAGTACCCAGTAATATTGATATATTTATCAGTATTTGCATGTGTAATTAACCGCTAAATGCTAAAGCTGTTTTATGTATTGATGCCGTACGTTAAGTGTTCGATTTCGAACGTTCATTTCTTAATTTTTTATTATAAATAATTGATAATCAATCAAATGAACTATTGGCACAAGCTTTATCATATATTAAGTAATATCGCTTACCGCTATGATCAAAAACTATTTCAAGATTGCCTGGCGCAATTTATGGAAAAACAAGGTGTTTTCCTTTATCAATATAGTCGGCCTTGCCACAGGTATGTGCGGCGCCATTTTGATATTTACCTGGGTGCAAAATGAGTTGAGCTTTGATAGGTTCCATCAAAATGCAGATAATCTCTACAAGGTTTGGAATCGTTCATACAAGGATGCAACCGGCAATATTTACACGTGGGACGTAAGTTCGGCCCCGGTTGCAACTGAGCTGAAACAGAAATATCCGGAAGTGAAAGCGGTGGCAAGGGTGTATTGGCCTACCGACCGCCTTTTCAATTACAAAGATAAGAGCATAATGGGCAATGGCCTTGATGTTGATCCGGAGTTTTTAAGCATGTTCAGCTTCCCGATGATCAACGGCAGCAAACAGGCTCTTAACGATCCTAAAAGCATTGTATTGACTCAGACTTTTGCAAAGCGAATATTTGGTAGTGACGATCCTACAGATAAGATACTTCGTATCAACGATAATGGCAATTATAAAGTTGCGGGTGTAGTTAAGGATCCTCCAGTAAATACACAGTTCCAATTTGACTACCTGGTATCTATAGTGCCACTGGTAGGTACTTCCGAAGCAAATAACTGGAGCAATAGCAGTTTCAATACCTACGTACAGCTGAAGCCCGGAACTAATGTTAATGCTTTCGACAAAAAAATAAAGGGCATGATCACTCAACATGATCCCAATCTTAAATTCGGCATATTCTTGCACCCGTCAAAAAAATGGCACCTCAACTCAAGGTTCGAGAATGGCGTAGCGGTGGGCGGTGCGATAGAAACGGTAAGGCTTTTATTGGGCATAGCGGTATTGATATTGCTAATAGCCTGCATCAATTTTATGAACCTTACTACTGCCCAAAGCGAAAAGCGTGGAAAAGAGGTGGGCGTACGTAAAGTAATTGGCGCGGGCAGGCTGTCTATTATCAAACAATTTTTAACAGAGTCCATACTGATAACCGCGATAGCAGGTGTTATAGCCATTGCATTGGTGCAATTGGTGCTGCCTTACTTCCAGGAGCTAACGGGCGTTAAATTGTTCATTAACTATACCGATCCTTACTTATGGTTGGCTGGTTGTGCTTTTGTATTACTAACAGGCCTGCTGGCGGGCAGCTACCCTGCATTTTATCTGTCATCATTCAGGCCGGTTAAGGTGCTTAAAGGTTTGTTTAAAACGAAGGCGCAGGTTATCAATCCGCGTAAGTTTTTAGTGGTTACCCAATTCACCGTTGCCATTGTATTGATCATTGCAACTATAGTTATTTATCAGCAGATCAATTATGTTCAAAGTCGTGATACGGGTTATGTGCGCAATAACCTGATAGAGCATCCGGTTACCGGCACGATAGGGAAGAACTTCGAAGCTTTAAAAAATGACTTGATAAACAGCGGTACCGCCGTGGCAGTAAGTAAAACAAGCATGCCGGTTACGCTTGATGCCAGTAACGGCACAGGTTTTAATTGGGGCGATATGGACCCGGCTCACAAAAATTTAAACTTCACCAGGTTTGGCACCACCGGAGATTTTGTTAAGACATTTGGTTTTAAACTTATTGCCGGGCGGGATATTGATTTCAATAAATACCCGTCAGACTCAAGCGCGGTTATGATGAATGAAGCAGCGCTGAAAGTAATGGGGTTAAAGGACCCGATAGGGCAAACCATACTAAGCGGAACCAACAAGCTTAGAATTGTTGGTGTTATTAAAGATTTTATTATCGGCTCTCCATCTCAGGATATTAACCCCATGCTGGTTTTTGGTAACAAATACTGGTCAAACTCTTTAACCTTTAGGCTTGATGCCCATAAATCTGTTTCGGCGAGCCTTAAACAGGCGGAAGCTATTTTCAAAAAATACAACCCGGCATATCCCTTCCAATATCATTTTGTTGATCAGGCTTATGCCCAAAAATTTAAGAACGAACAACGAACCGGCAAAATTGCCTTTACGTTCTCCTGCTTAACCATCATCATATCTTGCCTTGGCTTATTTGGCCTTGCCGCTTACATGGCCGAAAGCCGTGCAAAGGAGATAGGCATCCGTAAGGTATTAGGTGCTGGGGTAGCCAACCTTATGCAATTATTAACGCGCGATTTTGTAGCTCTTGTGCTGGTATCAGTTGCAATAGCCGCGCCGATAGGTTGGTGGTTTATGAATAAATGGCTGCAGGATTTCAATTACCGCATCCACATCAGCTGGACTATCTTCCTGTATTCGGGATTGGCAGCAGTAGTGATATCGGTCGTAACGGTAAGCTACCAGGCAGCCAAAGCAGCTTTGGCTAATCCGATAAAGAGTATTAAAACAGAGTAGGAGATGTTTGTTAGAATGTTGTAAGTTTCGAAAGTTTCTATTGCTTCAGCAAGGCTAATAGTCACTGATCAAACATCGAAGAGTTGACTCACCCGGTATACGCTACGCTTGACCATCCTCTCTGCTGCAAGCAGCAAAGAGGGTTAAGAATAAAAGCTTTTTGATACCCTCTTTTCGCGCAGCGAAGAGAGGGGCGGCGAGCGTAGCGATGTCGGGGTGAGTTGATTGTTTGAGCGATACTTACCCCCTGTCAAATTACATGCTATTAAACCCATAAGCGGAACGCTTTGGGTAGCAGCAGAAATAAATAAAAAGGCGTACCATTTGGTACGCCTTTTTATTTATTCGGTCAAAAGAAGGATTAATTAATTGAACTTTTCAACATTACAACCTTCCAACAACAGCATTAAATATGAATAGCGCGATTTTCTGTCGCCGCTAAACAAGCTTCACGCATTGCTTCGGTATAAGTTGGGTGGGCATGGCTTGCACGGGTTACATCCTCTGCAGAGGCACGGAACTCCATGGCAATAACTGCCTCAGCTATCATATCTGCAGCGCGCGGACCTATCATGTGTACACCAAGGATCTCGTCGGTAGTAGCATCAGCCAGTACTTTGACAAAACCATCCAAATCGCCGCTTGCACGTGCACGGCCGCTGGCTTTGAACGGGAATGAGCCTACTTTATATTTTGTACCGGCTTCCTTCAATTGCTCCTCGGTGAAGCCAACTGCAGCAACCTCCGGCCAGGTATAAACAACGCCGGGTATCAGGTTATAGTTAATGTGTGGTTTTTGTCCGGCTATTATCTCGGCAACAAAAGTACCTTCGTCTTCCGCCTTGTGGGCAAGCATAGCACCTTTAATTACATCGCCAATAGCATAAACACCTTTAACACTGGTTTCCAGGTGATCGTTAACTGGTATTTTGCGGCCACGCTCTTCAACGGTAATGCCGATTTTATCTAAGCCCAAACCATCGGTGTAAGCCACACGGCCAACGGCTACCATACAGTAGTCGCCTTTAAGTTCTTGCTTTTCGCCTTTGGCGTTATCAAAAGTAACAGTTACCTCTTTGCCTTTAACGGTAGCGCCTGTTACCTTGTGGTTAAGGTAAAAATCCATGCCCAGTTTCTTAAGCACTTTTTGCAGTTCGCGGCCAAGGGCCTTATCCATGGTTGGGATAATGCCATCCATAAACTCAATCACAGATACCTTTGCGCCCAAACGGGCATACACCGAACCCAATTCCAAACCAATAACACCGCCACCTATCAATATCAGGTGTTTAGGTATTTCGGTAAGCTTTAAAGCTTCCGTTGAAGTGATGATGCGTTTTTTATCGATCTTCAGGAAAGGCAGGCTCGATGGTTTTGAACCCGTAGCGATTATTACATTTTTACCGGTAATTTCGGTAGCTGTACCATCAGCTTTAGTAACTGTAATGGTGTTTTTATCTTTAAAAGAACCTACACCCTGGTGTACGTCTATCTTATTTTTTTTCATCAGGAAACTGATACCGCTGGTGTTGGCATCAACCACTTCCTGTTTGCGTTTTATCATCTGGCCAAAATCAATACCCAGGTTATCCAGCTTAATGCCATGTGTTGAAAAAGTATGTGCGGCATTATGGTAATGCTCAGAAGAATCAAGCAGGGCTTTTGATGGGATACAGCCCACGTTAAGGCAGGTACCGCCAAGGGTATTATATTTTTCGACTATTGCGGTTTTTAACCCCAATTGGGCACAGCGAATGGCAGCCACATAACCACCAGGACCAGACCCTACAACGATAACATCATATTGCATAGTAGTGTAATTTGGAGGCCAAAGTTACGCAATGTTTACAGCCTTATAAATAGCTATTTAATTAAAATGTGAAGGGTTTGACAGAGATTTATCTGTATAGGTTCTTTATTAGATATGTTGCGAGATTTTTAACTAAAATCTAAACAATCAATCACTAATCTCTAACTAAAGGCGTTTCCCCGACGTATATCGGGGTCGGGCTTTACGTTCATACGCCTGCAGGCCTTAGGCACAAGGGCATGTATCCACTTCAATCCCTAACGCGTTTTCTGGATCAGCATTTAGAATTGTAAAATTAACAGAATTCAATATTCCCTTTTTTCCCGGAAAGGAAAGTTTATCACCCTCTTTTCGCGTAGCGAAGAGAGGGTCGACAAGCGTAGCGATGTCGGGGTGAGTAAATTTGCGAGATGACTCATCCCCGTCCCGATTGCTATCGGGATGCGCGACCCTCTCTGCTTTGCAAAGCGGGTGAAAAGTCATTTCTAACGCCCTTTTTTTCGCGCAGCGAAGAGAGGGCCGACAAGCGTAGCGATGCCGGTGTGAGTCATGCTTTAATGGCCTAATGACATTTTTCTGTCAGCGTTCATAAGCGTTCACGGTGTTCACGTGCGTGAACGTGAACACTATCTCAAGTAATATTCTGTAAATGAAACAATGTTGCTTTTGTAACATCATTGTAACTATGTAGTTAATTAGCAATTTACTTAGTAAATTACACCCGTTAACACTATTACTGACCCACATCATGAAAAAACTCTCCGCATTATTGCTGCTAATGGCTATTGCCTGCAACTCGATGCTTGCCCAAAGCAGTTACGTAAAAGAGCACTACATCAAAAAGGACGTTTACATCACCATGCGCGATGGCGTAAAGCTTTTTACTTCCATCTACACGCCTAACGACGCTGCTAAGGATAAAAAGTACCCGATCATTATGCAGCGTACCTGTTACAGTATCGCCCCTTACGGCGAAACCAAATATCCCAACCAGGTTGGTCCCTCAAAATACATGATGCAGGAAGGTTATATCTACGTTTACCAGGATGTACGCGGCCGATACAAAAGCGAAGGCACCTGGACCAACATGACCCCGGTTATCGATAACAAGAAAACCAAAAAAGATGTTGATGAAGGTTCTGATACCTATGATACTATAGACTGGCTGGTAAAGAACGTCGCAAACAACAATGGTAAAGTTGGTCAGTGGGGTATAAGCTACCCCGGATTTTACACCGCTGCGGGTATCTTGAGTAATCACCCTGCGTTAAAAGCCTCATCGCCGCAGGCACCTATTTCCGATTTCTTTTTTGATGATTTTCACCATAACGGAGCATTTATAGAAGGCTACTTCTTTACTTTCCCTGTATTTGGTGTGCAAAAAACAGATACCACCTCAAAAGCATGGTACCAGAACACCATGTTTAATCCCGGTACACGCGATGGCTACCAGTTTCTGTTAGATCTTGGTCCGCTAAGTAATGCCGATAAATATTACAAAGACAATTTCTTTTGGCAGGAAACCGTCAACCATCCCAACTACGATGAGTTTTGGCAAAAACGCGGTTTGTTAAAACACTACAACAAAGTGAAACCAGCCGTTATGCTGGTTGGTGGCTGGTTTGATGCCGAAGACTTAACCGGTCCGTTGGCAATTTTCAAAACCATAGAAAAGAAAGATCCGTCCGCTTATAACACTATCGTGATGGGCCCGTTTGGTCATGGTCGCTGGTCGCGCGAGACGGGGCATACCATGCATAGTAACATCTACTTTGGCGATAGTATTGCTACCTTCTACCAAAAAGAGATGGAGCAAAAATTCTTTCATCACTTCCTAAAGGAGAATGGTGATAAGAACTCAGGCCTGCCTAAGGCTTACATGTTCAACACCGGTAAAAATGAGTGGCGCAAGTTTGATAAATGGCCTTCTCCGGCTGCCAGCCATGTTAAATTTTACCTGAATAACGATGGTAAGCTTACCGAAACCGCACAAAACGGTGGCGCCGGTACCAGTTTTGTAAGCGACCCGCTAAAACCTGTTCCTTACACCGAGGATAATACCACTACCATGGGCTTTACCCCGCACAATTACATGAGCGAGGATCAACGCTTTGCCGGCAGGCGTACAGATGTGCTGGTTTTCCAAACGGATGTTCTGACTGATGACGTTACCCTTGGCGGTGAGATAATGGCTAATCTAAAAGTTGCTACCACAGGTACCGATGCCGACTGGATAGTAAAACTGATCGACGTTTATCCTCCGGACGAGCCGAACAATCCTTACATGCCGAACAAGAACGTCATCCTGAGCAACTACTGGCAAATGGTACGTTCGCAAATTATGCCGGCACGTTTCCGCAATAGCTTTGAAAAACCCGAGGCAATGGTGCCAAACCAGAAAACCCCGGTAAACTTCCACCTGAATGATGTACTTCATACCTTTAAAAAAGGCCATCGCATTATGATACAGGTGCAAAGCACATCGTTCCCGCTTTACGCTCGTAACCCGCAAAAGTTTGTTGAGAACCCATACAAAGCAACAGCAAGCGACTATCAGAAAGCTACCCACACGGTGTTTAATGATAGCTTTATTGATGTGGAGGTGTTGAAGTAATTTATTAGAGATAAGAGAGTATTTTCACATTGTCATTGCGAGGAGCAAGAAGGGCTTTGTGAAAGGGCGTGACGTGGCAATCTCATCGGCTGATCGAATACGCTTGTCCTTTAAGATTGCCGCGCTACGCTCGCAATGACATAGTTTTATATCGTTATTATGAAAATTAGAAACTCAATATATGCCGGCATCCTGATAGCCGGTTTTCTTTCTTCAAATGCCCACGCCCAACTTGGTGTTAGCAAAGAAACTTTTACCCGTGCTGATACGTTGCGCGGCTCGCTCACTACGCCATTGCGTACCTGTTATGATATCAATTATTATCACCTGGATGTGAAGTTTGATATCGATAACAAATTCATCAGCGGCAATGTACTTTTTAAATACACCGCCACGCAGGATTTTACTAAGCTGCAGTTTGATCTGTTCTCTAACCTTAAGGTAGAGAAAGTGCTTTATAAGGGCAAGGAAGTACCATACACCCGCGAGTACAATGCGGTGTTTATAACCTTCCCGCAGACCATAAAAAGTGGCAGTAAGGAGCAGTTCACTGTGTATTATTCGGGTAACCCTACTATTGCTAAGCGCGCCCCCTGGGACGGTGGGGTAGAATACAATGTAGATTCACTTGGGCATAAATGGGTATCAACAGCATGCCAGGGTATGGGTGCCAGCGTTTGGTGGCCTACCAAAGATCAGCAGGCCGACGAAGTTGATAGCGCATTGATCAGCATAAGTGTACCCAATGGTTTAAAGGATGTAAGCAACGGGCGTTTGCGTAAAGTTACCAAACTTAAAGACGGCTATACCCGCTTTGATTGGTTTGTAGCCAACCCCATCAATAATTATGACATTGAAGCCAACATAGGCGACTATGCGCACTACAGCGATGTTTACCAGGGCGAAGATGGCAAGCTTACACTTGATTTTTGGCCCTTAAGCTACAACCTGGAGAAAGCTAAGAAACATTGGGGCGCAAACGTTAAACCGATGCTAAAGGCTTTTGAGCATTGGTTTGGCCCCTATCCGTTTTACAAAGACGGTTACAAAATGGTAGAAACGCATCATTTAGGCATGGAGCACCAAAGCGGTACCGCTTATGGCAACCATTACCAGAACGGCTACCTTGGCCGCGATCTTTCCGGTACCGGCTGGGGTTTGAAATGGGATTTCATCGTAGTGCACGAAAGCGGCCACGAGTGGTTTGGTAACAACATCACCTCAAAAGATTTGGCCGATATGTGGATCCATGAAAGCTTTACCAATTACAGCGAATCATTATTTGTTGAGGATAACTGGGGCAAGCAAGCCGGCCAGGAGTATGTGCATGGCACCCGGTTAGGCATACAGAACGACGGGCCTATTGTTGGTCCGTACAATGTTAACAAGGAAGGCTCCGGCGATATGTATCCTAAAGGTGGCAACATGCTCAATATGATACGCACCATTATTAATGATGATGAAAAATGGCGTGGTATTTTACGCGGACTTAACAAGACCTTTTACCATCAAACCGTTACCTACAATGATGTGGTAAATTACATAAACCAGCAAAGCGGCATTAACCTTTCACCTGTTTTTGAGCAGTATTTGAGGCATACCGTTATACCTACCCTGGAGTTTGATACCATTAATGGCAAACTAATGTGCAGGTGGATTGCCGATGTGCACGGTTTTAACATGCCGGTTAAAGTGAGGGTAAAAGGTGGCGAATACCAGTTTATCAAACCAACGCAGCGCTTTTCACCTTTAAATATCCAGGGCGCTACAAAAGACAATATCGAGGTTGATCTGTTTAATTATTACATAGGGGTGTTGGTAGATTAAGGTTCTTTAGTTCATCTATAAAAAATGTCATTTTGAACGAACGTCAGTGAGGAGAAATCTTCTGCGTGCGACAAGTAACGTGTAGAAGATTTCTCACTATCGTTCGAAATGACATTTTTATTTACTGGCCTTTATAGCTTCCCGCCAATATTTATTTTCTGTTCAGTGCAACTTTTTGGTTACGTACTGCATCTAATAGTTAAACACTCGAACTAACATGAACACACTTAAAACCTTTTTACTGGCAGCTACCATGGTTGCCACAGCAAGCCTGGTTAAGGCAGATACGCAGGACAGGAACCTTAGCGGCTTCCATGCAGTAGAAGTTTCGGGCTCCTATGATGTATTTATTACTCAAGGCTCAAGTGAGTCGGTAAAAGTTGATGCACCATCTGAAGTGATCAATAAGATCATTACTGAAGTTAACGGCGGTGTACTTAAGATCTATAACAAGGATAACGTCAGTTGGAATTGGAACGGCAACAAAAAAATGATCGTTTATGTGAACATTAAAGATGTGAACGCAGTAAGCCTTGCAGGCAGTGGTGATGTAATGTTTAAGAATGGATTGAAGGCACCTGCATTAAAATTGAAATTAACCGGCAGCGGCGATATTACCGGCAGGGTTGAGGTAAAAGACCTGGAGAGCAGCATTGGCGGTTCAGGAGATATCACTATCTCTGGCCGTGCAGATAACTCTGTTGTTAAAGTAGTAGGTTCAGGCGATTTTACCGGTCAAAACCTTACTACCAACAATACGCAGGTAAAAGTTGCAGGTAGTGGTGATGCGCGCGTTAACGTAGGTGAAAAATTAGATGCATCTGTAGTTGGTAGCGGCGATGTTCATTACACTGGTGCTGTCAGAAATATCTCGACATCAAAAGCAGGCAGCGGTAGCGTTAGCAGGATGTGATTTATTCTGAAAAAGGATTTTTAAAATAAAGACGAAGGACAAAATTCCTCCAAAAAAAGAAAGCCTCTGAATGTTTTTCAGAGGCTTTCTTTTTATATCTTTCAGCTCAATTATGCTAATTGTTTAGCTAATTTATCGGCAAGGATAGATTTTGGTACTGCACCAATTTGCTTGTCAACAATTTCGCCGCCTTTAAAGTATAATAAAGCCGGGATGTTACGGATGCCATACTTCATAGATATACCAGGGTTGTTATCAACATTTACTTTACCTACAACGGCCTGGCCTTCGTAGTCTTTAGCAAGTTCTTCAACAACAGGGCCTACCATTCTACACGGACCACACCACTCTGCCCAAAAGTCGATCAATACCGGTTTATCTGATTTAAGAACAAGTTCTTCAAAGTTTGCATCAGTTATTTCTAAAGCCATGATTTCTATATTTTAAATAATGTTATACAAATATATACTAATCAAAACGCTTGCCACAACACCCACCCTGACATTGTGACAATAAGATTATCAACAACTACGATCCTGACAATGGCTTTGTTTTATCCCGTGCCCGACAAGGTATTTTGACTGTGGATAACGTAACGTATAATGAGTAACCCGTAAAAAAAGCCGCCCGACAATGAGCAGCTTTCAGCAAATTCTTTTATTCTTCTGATCCGTATTCAGACCAAATATTCAAACAACGTAGCATCCTTGTTGATCTCGATCACCTCGAAACGGTTCTCCTGCATACGTTGGAGCAGGGCAGGGTAGTCGCCGGCATTTTTTAATTCGATGCCTACCAGGGCTGGGCCGTTTTCTTTTGATGTTTTTTTAATGAATTCGAAACGGGTTATATCATCACCAGGGCCTAATACTTCGGTAACAAATAATTTTAAAGCACCCGGGCGTTGTGGGAAACGAACGATGAAGTAATGTTTAAGGCCCTCGTACAATAACGATTTTTCTTTAATCTCGGCCATACGGTCGATATCGTTATTGCCACCGCTGATGATGCAGACCACGTTTTTACCTCTTATCTGGTCTTTAACCGCATCAAGCGCCGTTACAGAAAGGGCACCCGCGGGTTCAACCACAATAGCGTCCTCATTGTAAAGCCTTAAAATAGTGGTACAAACCTTACCCTCAGGTACAGTAAGCATGTCATCCAGTATTTCGCGGCAGATGTTAAAAGTTTTTTCGCCAACGCGTTTTACAGCAGCGCCATCAACAAACCTATCTATGTCGCCAAGTGTGGTGTTCTCGCCGTTTTGCATAGAGGTAAGCATTGATGGTGCTCCCTCAGGCTCAACCCCAATCAATTTGATACCGGGTATGGTTTGTTTTAGATAAGTACCCATGCCCGCGGCCAAACCACCACCGCCGATAGGCATAATGGCAACCTCGGGGTTAGGAAGGTCTTGTAAGATCTCAACACCAACAGTTCCCTGGCCTTCAATGGTGCGATAATCATCAAACGGCGGGATGAAGGTCATGCCGTGTTCTGCGGTGTAGGCCAAAGCTTCGCGCAGGCAATCGTCAAAAGTATCGCCGGTTAAAACCAGCTCTACATTGCCGTTACCGAACATCTCGGTTTGGTTAACCTTTTGTTTCGGAGTGATCTCAGGCATAAAAATTACGCCTTTAACACCCATCTTTTTGCAGGAATAAGCCACTCCCTGTGCATGGTTGCCCGCACTGGCGCAAACCACACCGCTACTCAGTTCATCCGCACTTAGCTGACTGATCATGTTATAGGCGCCTCTTAACTTATAAGAGCGCACTATCTGCATGTCTTCGCGCTTTAAATATATGTTGCACTCGTATTTTTCGGACAGGCGCTGGTTGTACTCCAATGGGGTACGTTTAACCACGTCTTTTAGCCTTGCGTAGGCCGCGTCAAAATCCAAATGCAATGCTGTATCTGTATCCATTAGTTAGTTCTTTACCAGCTTATCTGCTATAAGGCTTTGCAGGTCGTCGTCGTTTATATCCAGTTTGCTATCAGCAAGAGTTAAAAAGCGCTGATAGGCTTCATAAAGCTCATCTTTATCCAGTTTATAGCCCAATCTTTCCAGGTGGAATTTCAAAGCATGGCGGCCGCTGCGGGCAGTCAAAACAATGCTTGCACTTGGGAAACCTACATCTTCTGGTTTAATGATCTCGTAATTTTCACGGTTTTTAAGGAAACCATCCTGGTGGATACCTGAGCTGTGTGCGAAAGCGTTAGCACCTACAATAGCCTTATTTGGCTGCACTGGCATACGCATCTGCGAGCTTACCATACGGCTCATCTCATAGAAATTTTTGCTGTTTACGTTGGTGTACAAGCCAAGTGCTGCGTGTGTTTTCAGCACCATCACCACCTCCTCGATAGAGGTGTTACCTGCACGCTCGCCGATACCGTTGATTGTACCTTCTACCTGTCGGGCACCGTTCTGTAAACCGGCTATGGAGTTAGCGGTTGCTAAACCCAGATCGTTATGGCAATGCACAGAGATAATGGCCTTATCGATGTTTTTAACGTTTTCTTTCAGGAACTTGATCTTAGCACCATACTGGTCTGGTAAACAGTAACCGTTTGTATCCGGGATATTAACCACCGTAGCACCGGCAGCTATCACAGCCTCAACCATTTGCGCCAGGAAAACCACATCTGCACGGCCTGCATCTTCGGCATAAAACTCAATATCTTCTACTGCCTTTTTGGCGTATTTTACAGCATCAACCGCACGTTCTAATATTTCCTCGCGGGTGCTGTTGAATTTATGTTTAATGTGCTGGTCTGATGAGCCAATACCTGTATGAATACGCGGGTGTTTGGCGTATTTTAAAGCTTCGATAGCTGAATCGATATCACCTTTGTTGGCGCGTGTGAGTGCACAAACAGTGGGAGCAGATACAGCCTTGGATATCTCTACAACGCTCTGGAAATCGCCCGGACTTGATACCGGGAAACCTGCCTCAATAATATCCACGCCAAGCGTTTCCAGCTCGCGGGCTATCTCTATCTTTTCCGGGGTTGTTAGCTGGCAACCCGGTACCTGCTCGCCATCGCGAAGCGTGGTATCAAAAACGTAAACGCGGTTTGGATCGTGTAACATATTTCTTCGTTTTGTATTAGTTTTAGTATCGGGTAGTTAGTATCAAGTATCAAGTATTTATTCAAGCTCTACTTGATACGATATACTTGCTACTCTTTAACAGCTGTAAATCTTAATCTTACGTAGTCTGCGTACCATTGGCCGTTCTCGTTGTAATGCGGCTCAAGCAGTTCGGTAACTTCTGTAAGCATTTGTTTTTTCTCTTCTTCGGGGATGTCAACCAAATAAAGGGGCGCAAACATGGTGATCCATTTAGCTACGCCCTGATCGCCGTCCTGCAGCGGTGTTTTACGGTCAAAATGGGCTGCAAACGTTACCCGGAAGCCTTGCGCTTCTAACCGTGCGGTATATTCTGCCAGCGACGGGAAATACCACACCTCGGTTTTGGATTGCTTGTGATAACCGTGGTTAATTAATACCTGCTTAGTCGCTGCAATTAGTTTGCCTACGTTTCCTTTGCCACCCATTTCAGCTACAAAGCGGCCGCCCGGTTTAAGTGAGTCATATACGCTCTTGATAACCGCATCGGCATTGCGGATCCAATGCAGGGTAGCGTTTGAAAACACTGCATCAAACTTTTCATCGAAATGAAAATCGGCACCATCAGCCACAAAGAAATCCACGTTGTTGTAGGTTTCTCTTGCTTTCTTTACCATTTCCGGCGACGAATCTATGCCCGTTGCAATAGCGCCCAACTTCTGGATCTCGTTGGTCAAATGGCCGGTACCACACCCCAGGTCAAGGATGTGCTCGCCCGGTTTAACATCAAGCATCTCCAACACGCTCTCGCCGTATTCAAATACGAAAGCATGTTTGTTATCATATAATTCAGCGTTCCACTTCATTTTTAGCATTGGGTCATTAGTCATTGAGTCATTATTTTGACTTTTGACTTTTTAATTTTGACTTATAAATACTCCAGCACTTTTTGGCCCATGGCTTTGGTGCCTAATATTTTTGCTTTGTAGGTATTACCATCGGCAATGTCGCCGGTGCGGTAACCTTCTTTTAATGTTTTGTCGATAGCGTCGGTAATCTTTTTAGCTTCGTCTTTCAGGCCGAAACTGATTTCCAGCATCAGCGCAACCGATAGGATAGAGGCCAGTGGGTTTGCTTTGTCCTGACCGGCAATATCATGTGCCGAACCATGGATAGGCTCAAAGAACCCAGTACCGTCACCAACTGAAGCTGATGCCAGCATGCCCATGGAGCCCGCTATCTGCGACGCCTCGTCAGTTAAGATATCACCGAAAAGGTTGGCGGTTAATACCACGTCAAACTTCTTGGGGTTTTTAACCAGTTGCATGGCTGCGTTATCAATAAACATGTGCTCGGTCTCTACATCAGGGTATTGTTTGGCAATTTCCTGAACCACTTCGCGCCACAGGCGTGAAGCTTCCAATACGTTAGCTTTATCTACCGAACATAATCTTTTACCGCGTACGCGCGCTGCTTCGTAGGCTTTGATGGCGATACGCTCAACTTCGTAACGCGAATAGATCATCAGGTCAGACGCAGTATTGCGGTCTTCGCTGCGTTTTTTCTCACCGAAATAAACATCACCGGTCAGTTCACGGAAGAACAGGATATCAGTACCGCGCAGTATCTCCGGTTTAAGGCTCGATGCATCCAGTAGTTCATCAAACAGCATAATAGGACGCAGGTTGGCGTACAAGCCCAGTTCTTTACGGATCTTTAATAAACCCTGCTCAGGGCGAACCTTTGCAGATGGATCGTTATCGTATTTGATATGACCGATTGCGCCAAACAGGATGGCATCACTGGCCTTTGCTTTTTCAAGCGTTTCATCTGGCAGCGGATTACCCGTAGCTTCTATGCCGGCGTGGCCCATCAGCGCCTCGTCAAACGTAAACTCATGGCCAAAATCAGCACCAATTTTTTCTAAAACTGCTTTACCCCAGGTCGTCACCTCGGGGCCAATACCATCGCCCGGTATTACTAATACGTGTTTTTTAATTCCCATGCCCCCATACCCCCATAAAGGGGGATTTTTGTTGTGTTAATTTTTATTAATTCCGCGCACTTCTTTAAGTTTCATTACCATTTGTTGTGCGTGGGTTGGTATCCAGTTATTGTACTCTTCAATTGCTTTAAGGCGGTCTGCATCGCTGATGTATCCTTCATCAACTATCTGGTTCATTTGCGCAACAGACGACCAAATGCCCACTTTATGCTCAAAGTTCGCATCACCTTTTGTGTAAACCTCATTAGCTTCAAGCACCTCAATACCCTGCAAACCGGCTTCTTTAAAAAGCTCAGGCAAGCTATCAGCCATCATGTTATCCATGCCGGCCTCTGAGCGCCATCTCAGGAAGGTGGCATAGAACTGCCTCATACTTGCAGGCGGTTCGGGCAGCCATTCCAGTGCCTCGTGGTTATAGTCGAGGATGGACAGAATGCCGTTGGGCTTTAACAAACTTTTCAGCTTGTTCACCGCTTTCTGCGGATCACTTAGCCATTGTAATGTTCTTGCACTTATGATCAGGTCGAACTTCTCTTCCGGTTTGTAAGTGTAAAGATCAGCGTGATAAAGTTCAAGGTTTTCTATATCAGCGTAAGTTTCCCTGCCGCTTTCAATAAAATATTGAGTGTTATCAATTCCAGTAACCCTGCCGGTTGGCCCAACCAGTTTGGCAATATCTTTCGATATAGCACCGGTACCGCAGCCCACATCAAGCACGCGCAGCCCCTGTTTTAACAGCGGCTGTAAAGTGGCATAGTCGGCAGCTAAACTGCGTTCATCGAACAGTTTTGCAGTGCCTCTGCCTTCGCGTTTTATCTCTTTTTGTTCTACGGTCATTGGGTCATTGAATCATTAGGTCATTGCCTTTAAGCTTTAACCTTTCGCCTTTTACCTTACTTCTTCAAACTCTTCTATTTTATTTTTTTGGCTCAGGATGTAATCGATATCATCGTAGCCGTTTATCATACAGGCTTTTTTATAAGCATTAACTTCAAAGCTTTCCTGCTCGCCGGTTGCGGAGATCTTAATGAACTGGTTTTCCAGGTCTATCTCTACTTCGGCTGTGTGATCGGCAGCAACTGCATCGAAGATCTTTTGCAGGAAATCGTCGCTTACCTGCACCGGTAACAAGCCATTGTTTAGGGCGTTGCCTTTAAAAATATCAGCGAAAAAGCTGCTTACTACGGCATCAAAGCCGTAATCGGCAATGGCCCAGGCAGCGTGCTCGCGGCTGCTTCCGCAACCGAAGTTTTTACCTGCTACCAATACCTTACCGCTGTATGTAGGGTTGTTCAGCACAAAATCAGGTTTGGGCTGGTCGTTCTCATCAAAACGCCAGTCGCGAAACAAGTTGTTGCCAAAACCATCGCGTGTAGTGGCCTTTAAGAAACGGGCCGGGATGATCTGGTCGGTATCGATGTTTTCGATAGCCAACGGTACCACCGGTGTTTGTATGTGTTTGAATATTTTAGTCATACTCTGTTTTCCTTTTCTATGTCATTGCGAGCGATAGCGTGGCAATCTCATCGCGTTTATTACCAATGAGGAGATTGCTTCGTCGTTACTTCTCGCAATGACAAATAGGTTATACCAATTCCTCCTCTTTCAAAAACTCCCTTATATCCGTAACCTTACCGGTTATTGCACTTGCTGCTGCGGTGAGCGGACTGGCCAGGAAGGTACGGCTGTTAGGGCCTTGTCTTCCTTCAAAATTGCGGTTTGAGGTTGATACACAGTATTTACCTGCGGGTATTTTATCCTCGTTCATACCTAAACATGCGCTGCAACCCGGTTCGCGCAGCGGGAAACCTGCTGCGTCGAATATCTTGTCCAGGCCTTCGCGGATGGCTTGTTCCTGTACTTGTTTTGAACCGGGTACTACCCATACGGTAACATTATCTGCTTTGTGTTTGCCCTTTACAAATTCGGCAACCTGGCGCAGGTCTTCAATACGCGAGTTGGTACAGCTGCCGATAAATACGTAGTCGATAGGTTTGCCTAACAATTGCTCATCATCATGCAGGCCCATGTAGTCAAGGGCTTTTTTGTATGATACCTGCTCTTTTACATCAAAAGAAGCAGTCTCAGGTACGTATTGTGTAACACCGATGCCCATACCCGGGTTGGTACCGTAAGTGATCATCGGTTCAATATCTTCTGCGCGGAAGGTTAAAACGCTGTCAAACGCTGCATCATCGTCAGAGTAAAGCGTTTGCCAGTAAGCAACTGCTTTGTCCCACTCTTCGCCTTTAGGAGCAAATTCGCGGCCTTTAACGTAGTTAATGGTGGTTTCGTCAGGCGCTATCAGACCGCAACGGGCACCCATCTCGATGCTCATGTTACAAATGGTCATGCGGCCTTCCATGCTTAATGAGCGGATGGTATCGCCGGCGTACTCAACTGCGTAGCCGGTACCGCCTGCGGCAGAGATCTGGGCAATGATGTAAAGGATAATATCCTTTGCGCCAACGCCGTTCTGAAGTTTGCCGTTCACTTCAATCTTCATACGTTTAGGGCGCGATTGAAGCAGGCACTGGGTAGCCAAAACCTGCTCAACCTGCGATGTGCCTATACCAAATGCTATGGCGCCAAAAGCGCCGTGCGTTGAGGTATGGCTGTCGCCGCAAACGTAAGTACCGCCGGGGCGGGTGATGCCCAGTTCAGGGCCTATAACGTGGACGATACCCTGGTACGGATGCCCCAAACCGTAAAGCTCAATGCCGAACTCTTTACAGTTTTTGGTAAGCATATCTACCTGGTATCGGGAAAGTTCTTCTTTAATGGGGAGGTGCTGGTCCCAGGTCGGGACGTTGTGGTCGGCTGTGGCAACGGTTTGTTGCGGCCTGAAAACCGGTAACCCTCTCTGACGCAAACCATCAAATGCCTGCGGACTGGTTACCTCGTGAATAAAATGCGTGTCGATGTACAAGATATCCGGGAAGCCTTCAGCGCTACTGACGACGTGCGCGTCCCATATCTTATCAAATAATGTTTGTCCCATATTAGTATCAAGTAGTGAGTATCAGGTATCAAGGAAACTTTCAATCGATACAAGTATTCTTTTATGAAAAGTAGCAAGTATAAGCATCCGTATCAAAAAATCCTGATACTTGATACTAAATACTTGCTACTTAAAGAAAATTACGCTTCTACAGCCTGGTTCTCAGGGCGTAAGCTGCGTACGGTTTTACCCGCTTGCCACATTTCGCTTTCGCGAAGTTCGCGTAATTCTTCGTTTAATTTTTCGCGGTAATCCGGCTGGCTGTTTGAGTCGATAGAACGTTGAGATTCTTTACCGGTAGCAACGCTATCGTAAAGTTTTTCAAATACCGGTTTAGTAGCATCGCGGAACTCTTTCCACCAGTCTAACGCACCGCGTTGTGCAGTGGTTGAACAGTTTGCGTACATCCAGTCCATACCGTTCTCAGCTACCAATGGCATCAAAGATTGGGTTAATTCTTCAACAGTTTCGTTGAAAGCCTCAGAAGGTGAGTGGCCTTTGCTGCGCAATACATCGTACTGTGCCGCGAAGATACCTTGCACACAACCCATTAAAGTACCACGCTCGCCGGTAAGGTCGCTGAATACTTCTTTTTTGAAATCGGTTTCGAACAGGTAACCGCTACCTACTGCAATCCCTAATGCAATAACGCGCTCCTGTGCTTTACCGGTTGCATCCTGGAATATAGCGAAGCTTGAGTTTAAGCCACGGCCTTGCAGGAACATGCGGCGTAATGAAGTACCTGAACCTTTTGGTGCAACCAGGAATACGTCCACATCAGCAGGTGGAACGATTCCAGTTTGCTCTTTAAAAGTGATACCGAAACCGTGAGAGAAGTAAAGCGCTTTACCAGGGGTTAAGTGCTTTTTAACAGTTGGCCAAAGTTCAATCTGGGCAGCATCGCTAAGCAGGTAGCAAATGATGGTACCGCGCTCTAAAGCCTCTTCGATCTCAAAAAGGGTTTCGCCCGGAACAAAGCCATCACTTACAGCTTTATCCCATGATTTTGAATCTTTACGCTGACCAACAATAACGTTGATGCCGTTATCTTTTTGGTTTAGCGCCTGGCCCGGGCCTTGTACACCATAACCAATTACAGCTACGGTTTCATTTTTTAATACTTCCTGAGCTTTTGCTAAAGGAAACTCCTCGCGGGTTACTACATTCTCTTCAGTACCGCCGAAATTTAGTTTTGCCATTGTTTTTGTTTTTACTTGATTACACCGATGTGATTTGATGATTACACCGATTGTTATTTGTATAGTTCTTGTAAATAGTTACTTAATTGTTTCTGAATCAGAATTTTCAGAATTAATGGATTTACAGAATTCTAAAATTATGAAGCTTTTTCATTTTTCAGCCATGCAGGATTCTGTGAATTTTTAAATCCTGTAAATTCTGATCCTTACATCGTAAACACCTTTTGCCCTTTATTCAGGTATTCGTTCTCAATTACCTCTTCGCCCGGTTCAAGGCGTTCAAACTCGCGCAGTTTGCTGTTGAAGCCCTCGCTGTCTTTAATGATTGCTACACGGGCGCTGCGTACAAATTCGATCAAGCCATAAGGCTGAAGGATCTTGATCAGGTTATCGGTCTCCTCGCGGTGGCCGGTTGCCTCAAACACGGTATAATCCTTACGGATGGTTACCGCACGCGCACCATTTTCGCGCAACAAACGCTCTACGCTTACTTTCTCGGCAATCACATCTGTCGATACCTTGTAAAGTGCCATTTCCTGCCAAACTACATCAGCATTGGTATGGTAGTATACTTTTAATACCTCTACCTGCTTCTCAATCTGGCGGGTAAGTTTGCGCACCACCTCTTCCGACTCAGTGATCACAATATTAAAACGGTGAATACTATCGATCTCTGATGGAGATGTATTCAAACTGTCGATATTTATTTTTCGACGGGTAAATATAATAGCTATCCGGTTTAGTAAACCTATCTGGTTCTCGGTATAAACCGTGATGTTAAATTCCTGTTTATCAGTTTCCTGGATTTCCATTGTCTTAAGTTTATGGATTACTTATTTTAACCTGATCTCTGCTACGCTGCAACCTTGCGGTACCATCGGGAATACGTTATTCTCTTTGGTAACGAAAACTTCTAAAAGGAATGAGCCTTCGTGAGCCAGCATTTCTTTCAGTGAACTTTCCAGTTCGCCACGGTCTGATATTGATTTACCCGCTATGCCGTATCCTTTAGCAACGGTTACAAAATCTGGGCTTTGGATATCCACGAACGAGTAGCGACGCTGATTGAATAATTCCTGCCATTGGCGCACCATACCCAGGAAACGGTTGTTAAGTATAACAATCTTAACATTGATGCCAGATTGCATAATGGTACCCAACTCCTGCAAGGTCATCTGGAAACCGCCATCGCCAATGATGGCAACCACTTCGCGATCTTGCGCACCGAATTTAGCGCCGATAGCAGCCGGCAAAGCGAAGCCCATTGTACCTAAACCACCACTGGTAACGTTGCTACGGGTTTTGTTGAACTTGGCATAACGGCAAGCCACCATCTGGTGCTGACCAACGTCGGTTACGATAACAGCATCGCCGTTGGTTAACTCATTAAGTTGTTTGATCACCTCACCCATAGTCATTTCCTCAGTAGAAGGATTTAACTCTTCATGGATAACCTGCTCAATTTCCTGGCGGGTATATTCATTAAAAGTGTTTAACCAATCGGTATGTTCGCGTTTGTCAATAAGCTGCGTAAGCATTGGGATGGTTTCTTTGCAGTCGCCCCATACCGGTACAGTCGATTTTACGTTTTTGTCTATCTCGGCAGGGTCAATATCCAAATGAATAACCTTGGCCTGTTTAGCATATTTATCCAAACGGCCGGTTACACGATCATCAAAGCGCATCCCAATAGCGATCAATACGTCACACTCGTTGGTTAAAACGTTAGGGCCGTAGTTGCCGTGCATGCCCAGCATACCTACATTTTGCGGATGATCTGTAGGGATGGCACCCGCGCCAAGGATGGTCCATGCTGCAGGGATACCGCTTTTTTCAACAAAGGCTTTGAATTCTTTTTCGGCCTCTCCCAAAATAACGCCTTGGCCCCAAATGATAAATGGTTTTTGGGCACTGTTGATCAGCTCTGCAGCCTGCTGTATATATTGCGGCCTTACAATAGGTTTTGGCCTGTAGCTGCGGATATGGTTACAAGGTGTATAACCCTCGTAGTTGAATTTCTGGATCTGTGCATTCTTAGTAATATCTATCAACACCGGGCCTGGCCTTCCGCTGCGCGCGATATAGAAGGCTTTGGCAAGCACTTCAGGAATCTCCGTAGCATCAGTTACCTGGTAGTTCCATTTGGTAATAGGGGTGGTGATATTGATCACATCGGTTTCCTGGAAGGCATCGGTACCTAAAAGGTGCGCAAATACCTGCCCGGTTATACAAACCAATGGAGTGCTGTCTATCTGTGCATCGGCAAGGCCGGTAACCAGGTTGGTAGCACCGGGGCCACTGGTAGCAAACACAACGCCTACTTTACCGGAGCTGCGCGCATAGCCCTGGCCGGCGTGGATACCGCCCTGTTCATGACGGACCAGGATATGGTTCAGTTTTTCGCTGTAGTCATAAAGTGCATCATAGATAGGCATAATTGCACCACCCGGATAACCAAAAATGGTATCCACACCTTCAACTATCAGTGCCTCTAATAAAGCTTCTGAGCCTGATAATTCTACCGCCTGCGCTTTAGCCGTTTCGGCCTTAGCATCGCTGATCTCCTGTGTGATTGTTTGTGTTTCCATAAAGCCCCCCGTCCCCCCTAAAGGGGGAGTGTTTGTTTAATTGTTTATCGTTAATGCCCTTTTATTTCCCCTTTAGAGGGTAGGGGGCATTCTAAAATTCATCCGTTACGCAACCTTCGGCTGCATTGCTTACCGTTTTGGCATAGCGGTATAAAAGCCCTTTGCTTACTTTTAATGCAGGCTGTGTCCAGGCAGCTTTGCGGGCTGCCAATTCTTCGTCAGATATTTTAAGGTTGATGCTATTTGTGGTAGCGTCGATCTCTATCAGATCGTTATCCTGTACTAAACCAATAACACCACCTTTGTAAGCCTCAGGTGTAATGTGGCCTACCACAAAACCATGTGTACCACCGCTGAAACGGCCATCGGTAATTAACGCTACCGACGCACCTAAACCGGCCCCATAAATGGCCGAGGTCGGTTTCAGCATCTCGGGCATACCCGGTGCGCCAACAGGGCCAACGTTGCGAATAACCACAACATCACCTGCTTTAACACGACCATTAGTAATACCATCTATCAGATCAAACTCGCCATCAAATGTGCGGGCAGGGCCTGAGAAACGCTCGCCTTCTTTACCACTTATTTTGGCTACGCTGCCGCCTTCTGCAAGGTTTCCGTACAAGATCTGTAAGTGACCGGTAGCTTTTACTGGTTTTTCAACCGGCCAGATGATATCCTGCTTGCTGAAATCCAATCCCGGTACTTCGGCTAAGTTCTCTGCCATGGTTTTACCGGTAACCGTTAAACAATCGCCATGTAGCATGCCTTGTTCAAGCAGGTATTTCATAACTGCTGGCACGCCGCCAACAGCGTGAAGGTCGGTCATCATGTATTTGCCGCTTGGCTTCATATCAGCCAGTACCGGTATACGATCACTGATGGTCTGGAAATCATCCTGCGTTACTTTTACGCCGATGCTTTTTGCCATCGCTATCATGTGCAATACCGCGTTGGTACTGCCGCCTAATACCATGATAACCACCATTGCATTCTCAAATGCTTTGCGGGTCATGATATCGCTTGGTTTGATGTCTTTCTCTAACAACACACGAATAGCTTTACCCGCTGCTAAACACTCAGCTTTTTTCTCATCGCTCAATGCAGGGTTGCTTGATGAATACGGCAAGCTCATGCCTAAAGCCTCGATAGCTGCAGCCATGGTATTGGCGGTGTAAACACCACCACATGCGCCCGCACTCGGACAAGCATTTTTGATCACACCCAGAAAATCCTCAGGGGTGATAGTACCGGCAATCTTTTTACCCAATGCCTCAAAAGCCGATACAATGTTCAGATCTTCGCCTTTCCAATGGCCCGGGTGGATAGTACCACCATATACCATTATAGAAGGGCGGTTTAAGCGTCCCATAGCTATAATTGAGCCCGGCATGTTCTTATCACAGCCCGGCAAGGCTATCAGGCCATCATAATATTGTGCACCGGTAATAGCCTCAATAGAATCGGCAATAACATCACGACTAATTAATGAGTAGCGCATACCCGGTGTACCATTACCCATGCCATCGCTAACGCCAATGGTGTTAAAGATAAGGCCTACCATATCGCTGTCCCAAACGCCTTGTTTAACCAGCTGTGCCAGATCATTAAGGTGCATATTACAGGTATTGCCATCATAACCCATGCTGGCAACACCTACTTGTGCCTTCTTCATGTCATCATCAGTTAAGCCAATGCCGTAGAGCATAGCTTGTGCTGCGGGTTGAGTAGCGTCTTGCGTAAAAGTTTTGCTGTATTTGTTTATTTCTACAGCGTTTAAGGTATCCTGTTGCAAACTCATATCATGTAATGGCAATGTGCCTTAAGCGTTTAATTTAGTCCCCGGCTTAGCGGGTTGTTTTTCATTTCTGTAAGTTAGGGATCGGCGTTTTTAAACACAATAGCAAGCAACTGATTTTTTTATTTAGAACATTATTCTATATAAATCTTATTTTATTATTTATATTCTTATTTATATAATTTATACAGAATATAATTCTTTAACTACTATACCAAAATTCAAAACGGTATTCGGTACAAATTTTATGCGTGCATAGTAAGTTTTGAAAATTCGGCGTGAAATGGGGAATATTGGGATGATCGTTGATGTGTTGGAGTAAAACAACGATTAATAATATTGGGCTGTTTGAGTCATAGCTGAGAGAACTAAACTACTGGTCATTGTAAGTAAGGAAGCAATGACATACAAAAAGATATCACGATACGCGGACGGATAGTTCACTATCGTTCAGCCACAAAAGGAAAAAAGAGACGCAGCAAAAAAGCCCGGACAAAATGCCCGGGCTTTTTATATCGAAAAGTTTTTTGATTACTTGTGTGTAATGCCTTCAGCTAAAACGGTTACCTTATTGTTTAAAGCTTCAACTACACCACCTTTGATAAAAAATACTTCTTCGGTAGCTCCTCTTACAGTCAGCTTGCCGTCGTTTAAAGTTGAGATGATAGGTGCGTGGTTATTTAATATTTCAAAAAAACCTAAAGTGCCCGGCAGGGTAACCGATTTGGCTTCGCCTTCAAATACTTTTTTATCGGGTGTAAGAATTTCTAAAGTCATGCTTGTAGTATCAAGTAGTTAGTATCGAGTATCAAGTAATTATTTTGATATCAAGTAGCCAGAAAAGATCTTGCTACTTGATACTGTATACTTGCTACTTAGCTATTAGCTTCAGCTAATAATTTTTTACCTTTTTCAATAGCGTCTTCAATGCTACCTACAAGGTTGAATGCTGATTCAGGGTATTCGTCAACTTCACCGTCCATGATCATGTTGAAACCTTTGATGGTATCTTTGATATCAACCAATACACCTTTTAAACCGGTGAACTGCTCGGCAACGTGGAACGGCTGAGAAAGGAAACGCTGAACACGACGAGCGCGGGTTACAGTCAGTTTATCTTCTTCAGAAAGCTCGTCCATACCCAAGATAGCGATGATATCCTGAAGTTCTTTGTAGCGCTGAAGGATCTCTTTAACACGTTGTGCAGTGTTGTAGTGCTCGTCACCTAAAACGGCTGGGCTAAGGATACGTGAAGTTGAATCCAGAGGGTCAACCGCAGGATAGATACCTAACTCGGCAATTTTACGTGAAAGTACTGTAGTAGCATCCAGGTGGGCGAAGGTTGTAGCCGGCGCAGGGTCGGTCAAGTCATCCGCAGGTACGTATACCGCTTGTACCGAAGTGATTGAACCACGTTTGGTAGAAGTGATACGCTCTTGCATGGTACCCATCTCTGTTGCCAAAGTTGGCTGGTAACCCACCGCTGATGGCATACGGCCTAATAGTGCCGATACCTCAGAACCTGCCTGGGTAAAGCGGAAAATGTTATCGATAAAGAATAATATATCGCGGCCTTTACCATCTTCATCACCATCGCGGAAATATTCTGCAATAGTTAAACCTGATAACGCCACACGTGCACGTGCACCAGGAGGCTCGTTCATCTGGCCAAAAACGAAGGTTGCTTTTGAATCTTTAAGGGCTTCGGTATCAATTTTAGATAGATCCCAACCACCTTCTTCCATAGAGTGCATAAAAGCATCACCGTATTTGATAATGCCCGATTCAAGCATCTCGCGAAGTAAGTCGTTACCTTCACGGGTACGCTCACCTACACCTGCAAATACTGATAAACCGGCATAAGCTTTTGCGATGTTGTTGATCAGCTCCTGGATCAATACGGTTTTACCTACACCAGCACCACCAAACAAACCAATTTTACCACCTTTAGCATAAGGCTCTAAAAGGTCGATAACTTTGATACCGGTGAACAATACCTCGGTTTCTGTAGAAAGATCTTCGAAACGCGGAGGGTTTGCGTGGATAGGGCGACCATTGGTTTTCTCAAGGTTAGGGATACCATCGATAGCATCACCAACCACGTTGAATACGCGGCCTTTGATGTTATCGCCGATAGGCATTTTAATCGCAGCTTCGGTATCTAAAACCGGCATTCCGCGTAATAAACCATCAGTTGAGTCCATCGCGATAGCACGTACACGATCTTCACCTAAGTGTTGTTGTACTTCTAAAACAACTTTCTGACCGTTCTCTTTTGTGATCTCAAGAGCGTCATAAATTTTAGGAAGATGTGCCTCATCAGCGAAGCTAACGTCCACTACCGGACCAATGATCCTTGATATTTTTCCAATGTTTGGCATATATAACCTGGTATTTTAAAGAATTTAAAATGAAACAGATAGTGTTTATACAAAGCACTGCTATTTCAGAGGCGCAAAGTTAAGCTTTATTACTAAAATATTAAACACTTGTGTCAACTTTTTATCGGCTTACAACCAGCACGTTGCGCAATCAGTTGTAACACGTATTTTACAGGCTATCCGTACTGTAGCGCTACCAGCTTAAAACTATTTTGCCCATGTGTGTACTGTCTTCCATCAGTTGATGGGCAGCGGAAGCTTCTGCCGCTTGGAAGATTTTGTAAATAACAGGCTTGATCTTTCCGGAAGCGATCAATGGCCAGGCGTACTTTTCAAGGTTGGCTGCGATAGCAGCTTTAAAAGCCACATCGCGGTTGCGGAGGGTTGATCCAGTAATAGTCAGCCGTTTGCGCATAATGAGGGAGAGGTCTATGGCAACGTCTTTACCTTTCATGGTATTGATCAATACCAGGCGACCATCTTCAGCCAGTATTTGCAGGTTTTGCTGAGTATAATCGCCTCCAACCATATCCAATATCACGTTTACGCCTTTACCATTGGTGAGCTCTTTTATTTGCTCGCTAAAATTTTCTTTTTTGTAATTGATGGCTTTTAGTGCGCCTAATTCCTCGCAAAACCGGCATTTATCTTCACTACCTGCTGTAACGTAAACTGTGCTGCCGAGCGCAACGCCCATTTGGATTGCTGTAACGCCGATGCCGCTGCTGCCACCATGCACTAACAACGATTCGCCGGGTTGTAGTTTGCCGCGGTCAAAAACATTGCTCCAAACGGTAAAGAAGGTTTCCGGCAGCGAAGCCGCCTCCCCAAAGGTAAGGTTACCTGGGATAGGCAAACATTGACCTTCCGGCGCGGCGCAGAATTCCGCATAGCCACCACCACTTACAAGGGCGCAAACCTTGTCCCCAATTTTAAAGCGGGTAACCTCTTTTCCTATTTGCGTTATTTCACCGGCAATTTCCAACCCTGGTATATCCGGCGATGCGCCTTCAGGTGGCGGGTAATTTCCCTTGCGCTGCGCAACATCGGGCCGGTTAACGCCTGATGCTTTCACTTTGATCAGCACCTCATTATGTTTAATGACGGGTAAAGGCCGCTCTTGCAATTGCAAAACATCCGGCGCGCCGGGTTGGGTAATAACGATGGCTTTCATGTTATGGTAAACTTTGAAAGTCACCTATGGTTTTATTCATTAATTACAATCTCAAATAGAAACTTTGGATCTCTTTCAAGTAAAAACCGAATCGCATAGTCGTAAATATTAATCTCTTTAAAGTTTAAGATGTTTTGTGCCGTAAAATCAACACTATCATCCATGCTTGGTTGAATGCCTTTAGCAGATGTGAATAAAGCATCTATACCTAATATTTTTATGTTATACTGTTTACATGTTTTTACAAACTCAATTGCAACGTCTTTTGAATAGATATAGATTCCGTGCCTTAATACACTTCTGTCCTGAAATAAATCTTTAATTTTCATTGGTCATTTTTATTCACTCTTCAAACTCTCCGCCGGATTAGCCACTGCGGCTTTAAATGATTGGGTACTGATAGTTGCAAAGGCAATAACCAAAGACCCTGCGCCAGCCACGGCAACAACCCACCATTGTATACTTTGGCGATAGGCGAAACCATCCAGCCATTTGTGCATCACCAGCCAGGCGAGCGGTGCAGCTATCAGGAATGACAGCATAACAAGTTTTATAAAATCTTTAGATAGCATACTTACAATGGATGATACGCTTGCACCCAGTACCTTGCGTATGCCTATCTCCTTGTTGCGTTGCTCTGCAGCATAAGCGGCCAGGCTAAACAAGCCTAACCCTGCAATAACAATGGCTAAGGTAGCGAAGACCAGAAAAAGCTGACCTGTGCGCTGCTCGGTGCGGTAGGCGGCGTTAAAATCCTCGCCCATAAAAGAATATTCAAATTGCTGATTTGGAGATGCTTTGTTCCATTTTGCCTCAATTAGTGGCAGAAAGTGTTTTACATCAGCACCCTGTAGTTTAACGCTTAATGCGTTGTTATTGCTTTGCAGCATCATCACTACCGGAGTAATGTTATCTCGCAGAGATTTAAAGTTAAAATCTTTGATCACACCTATTACTTTAAGCTCTCTTACAGCGGTATCGCGCTCGCCGCGCTCCGGCTCGTAGTAAAGGCTTTTACCTATGGGATTAGCCGCGTAACCCAGTGCACGGGCGGCGGTTTCATTGATGATCACTTTGGAAGAATCGGAAATGTTGCCTTCTTCAAAATTTCGGCCCTGCGATAGCTTCATGCTCATGGTAGGCAGATAATCCTCATCAACCGGCCATATCTCTGTAAAAACCGCATTTTTAGGTACTGGTGTGCGGCTTTTAAATACAGAGTTAGGCTGCCTCAGGGTTCCGGTGGGTAGAAAACCACTTAGCGATGCGTTGTTTACACCTGCAATTTGCTTTAACTCGTTTTTAAGTGCCCTGGCGTTTTCTACCCCTAAAGTGTTTTTTATAACCAGCACATGGCTTCGGTCATAACCGAGATCTTTTTGCTGTATATAATTTAACTGGTTGTAGATCACAATGGTGCCGATGATCAAAAAGATAGATACTGAGAATTGCAGCACCACCAGGCTATTGCGTAACAAACTGCCCTTAAAGCCGTTTGATAACTTGCCTTTTAAAACGGCAATAGGTTGAAAAGCTGACAGATAAAAAGCAGGATAAGCACCTGCTAATACGCCCACAGTTAACACTATTATAAACAGGGCAGGTAACAACCATTTAATGGTTTGTGTATTTATGCTTAATGCTTTACCCGCTATGTTATTAAATGCAGGTAACAACGCCCAGGCCGCAAGCACAGCAATTGTCGCTGCAGCCAGCGTTATCAATGTAGATTCCGTAAGGAATTGAAAGATCAGCATTTTGCGTGGCGAGCCCAGTACTTTACGTACACCTACCTCACGGGCACGGTTAGCCGAGCGGGCAGTAGAAATGTTCATGAAATTGATACAAGCTAGCAACAATATAAATAATGCAATACTTGAGAATATGTACACATAGGTAACATCGCTGTTGGTGCCCAATTCGTATTGCCTGTTAGAGCGTAAGTGTATATCAGTAAGCGGTGTTAAGTTTACGCGCACATAATTACCGTTTTTGGCAAAGGCCTGTTTATTAAAGCCCGGCTGTTTTTCAAAATGCGATTGAAAAAGTGCATCCAGGTTTTTGTTCAATATAGTAGCATCAGTTCCCGGGCGGGCAAGCAAGTAGGTGCTATAAATAAAGCTGTTCCAAACGTTGGCCTTGCTGCCCTCGTTGGTACTCATTGATATCAGGAAGTCATAATTAAAATGAGATTGCTCGGGCATGTTGGCTATTACACCGGTTACTTTAAAGTTCTCGTTATTGTTAGCCATAGTTAGCACGCGGCCAACAGCATCAGTGGTGTTAAAATATTTTACAGCGGCACGTTCTGTCAACACAATACTATGCGGCTCTGCAAGTGCCTTATGCGGATCGCCGTGAAGTATAGGAAAGGTGAATACATCAAAAAAGGTAGAATCAACATTGGCCACCTTTGGCTCACTGATGTTTTCCACACCTTTTTTAAAGCGTACTTCGGTGGCAGTTGTTATGCGCACAGCCTTTTCTACTTGTGGCAGTTTGTTAACTGCTTCGGCAGCGAGTGGAGGTGGGCCGATAGCGTAAGAACTTGCGTTGCCGCCGTAGCTGATATCAGTATTAACGCGATAAATACGGTTGGCGTTGGTATTAAACTTGTCAAAACTTAATTCGTCGACCACGTAAAACACAATCAGCAGGCAGCTTGCCAGCCCCAGGGCTAATCCAAATATGTTAATGAGGGTTACGCCTCTGTTTTTGAGCAGATTTTTGAACGCAATTTTTACAAGGTTTTTGAACATGACAGATGGTGTTAGGTGTTGCAGGCGATGCTTATAGCTGATTATTTACGTTTTATAAAAGTAGTATTCACACAAACATCAAGATGTTAAATAAAGTTAAACTAAAATTTTAGTTATAACAAACATTTTCTAAAATATATTTTAGAAAATGTTACCGAAATATGCGTCTAACACTTTCTTTTGCATAAAAAACAGCAACATGGCAATACAGATAGGAGAGGCAGCCCCTCAGTTTACATTAGTTTCAACGGAGTTGAAAGAAGTATCGTTGGCGGATTTTAAAGGACAAAAGGTGGTGCTTCATTTTTTCCCGATGGCTTTTACCGGAGTATGTACTACGCAGCTTTGTACTATGCGCGATGATTTTGGCTTTTACGAAGGCATTAACGCACAAGTGTTGGGTATCTCGGTTGATTCGCCTTTCACGCTTGCTAAGTTTAAAGAGGAGCAAAAATACCAATTCCCGTTGCTGTCTGATTTTAATAAAGAAGCCTCTTCAGCCTATGGAGCGCTGTATGATGAGTTCTTTTTTGGAATGAAAGGCGTTTCTAAACGTGCTGCTTTTGTTATCGATGAAGACCAGCAAGTGGTTTACGCTGAGGTGCTTGAGGATGCTAACAACTTACCGAACTTTGAGGCTATCAAAGAAAAATTAAAGTAATTGATAAAAAAGTTTGCAGTAGATATAAGAAAATTCTATTTTTGCAGTCCGTAAAAAACGGGACGTTATTGGTAACAATAACGGTTTTACATAGTACAGCGCACTTGTAGCTCAATTGGATAGAGCATCTCACTACGGATGAGAAGGTTTGGGGTTCGAATCCCTACAAGTGCACTCAAATTTTAAGCCTTTCCGTATAACAACAGAAAGGCTTTTAACTTTAATCTCAAAGGGATGCTTAACTTAGTACTGTTTGGTCCGCCCGGTGCCGGGAAGGGTACGCAATCACAAAAACTTATCGAAAAATTTGGCCTTATTCACCTTTCAACCGGTGACTTGCTACGCGGCGAAATTGCACAGGGTACCACACTTGGCCTTGAAGCAAAAAAGCTGATGGATGAGGGCCAGTTAGTACCAGATGCGGTTGTTATTGGCATGATAAGCAATAAGCTTGATGCTAATAAAGATGCGCAGGGGTTTATTTTTGATGGTTTCCCACGAACGGTAGCGCAAGCAGAGGCTTTAGATGAGCTTTTAGCATCAAAGGATTCGGCTATATCCGGCATGATCGCTTTAGAAGTTAATGACCAGGAACTGGAGCAGCGTTTGTTAAAACGCGGTGAAACATCTGGTCGCCCGGATGACGCTAACCCGGAAGTTATCCGCAAGCGAATTAAAGAATATAATGATAAAACCGCACCTGTTGCGGGCTTTTATCAAAAGCAAAATAAGTTTACCAGCATTAACGGTATAGGTTCGATAGATGATATTTTTGATTCTATTGACAGCGTTATTGCTAAGTATTAAATAACTGTCCGAAAGTCGGCAAGACGGTAAAGTCCGGGAGTGGGGAGCTGCAAATCTCTCTACTTTCGGACTTTACTAACTTTCGGACTTTCCTTTTAAAAAGTAATACCATGTCTCAGGGATCTAACTTTGTTGATTACGTAAAAATTTGCTGTCGCTCGGGCCATGGTGGGCCGGGCTCTGCGCATTTACATCGTGATGTTTTTACAGCAAAGGGCGGCCCCGATGGTGGTGATGGTGGCCGTGGCGGGCATGTTATTGTAAAAGGTAATGCGCAGTTGTGGACATTGCTACATCTTAAATATCGTAAACACGTTATTGCTGGTGACGGCGAATCCGGAGGCAGTTCTCAGCGCTCAGGTAAAACCGGCCGCGATGAAATATTAGAAGTGCCGCTGGGTACTATTGCCCGCAATGCAGAGACAGGTGAGGTACTTTTTGAGATAAACGCTGACGGCGAGACCAAAATAATTACCCCTGGCGGTCGTGGTGGTTTAGGTAACTGGCACTTTAAAACACCAACCCAGCAAACGCCCCGTTTTGCGCAACCTGGCGAAGATGGCCGTGAGGATTGGAACGTGTTAGAGCTTAAACTACTTGCTGATGTAGGTTTGGTGGGTTTCCCAAATGCAGGTAAATCAACTTTGCTTTCGGTAGTATCTGCCGCTAAGCCGGAGATAGCTGACTATGCCTTTACCACATTAGTTCCTAACCTGGGCATTGTAAGCTATCGCGATAACCGCTCATTTGTAATGGCCGATATTCCGGGGATTATTGAAGGTGCTTCACAGGGAAAAGGATTAGGTATCCGTTTCCTTCGCCATATCGAGCGTAACTCTACGCTGCTGTTTATGGTACCTGCCGATACTAACCGCACTATTAAACAAGAGTATGATATCCTGTTAAATGAGCTTAACGAGTATAACCCGGAACTGATGCACAAGCCCCGTGTTTTGGCCATCACCAAAGCTGATATGCTTGACCAGGAATTGCAGGAAGAAATGGAAAAAGAATTGCCGAAGAATGTACCGCACATCTTTATATCGGCGGTGGCTCAGAAAGGGATCACCGAGCTTAAGGACCTGCTCTGGAGAGAGATCAATAAATAGTTACCTGGCTTCTGTTGCGTAGTAAAGCACGTAATCGTCGCTTAGCTCCTTAAGAGAAAAACCTTTGTAGCCGGGGAAGCATTTGAGTAGAACATTAGCGCGTATGCCAATGTAATTATGTGGCATCAGAATGTAAACCGGGCCTCCATGTCCTTTGTAGGTATAATCATCCATATTGATACTAATATCCCTACCGAGCGGATCTAAGGTGATGCTGCGGTTATGGTTGATCTCTAACCCCATATCCGGGCTAAAAAATACGAATACTGCATTGTTGTTATGGTTATCCAGCATTCGCAGATAATCCATAGTTTCCTTATCAGCAAACTGTTGCGCTATGCCGCTGGTGCTGTGAACTGCTTCTGTTCTTAGTGCTATGTGCGATAAAATATAGAACTTTAAACCAAAGAAAGCTGTAATGGCTACCATTAAGCCAAATGCTATACGGTAGACTTTTGCAGCGCGGCTAAACAGGTAAACGGCGCCGGGGATTGTAAGCAAGCCTACCGTACGGAAGTGCCTGGCCTCAAAAGATATATCCAGTTTACGTAAAAAAGCCGAGCCGAAGAATAATACTGCCGCAGCATAAAATATTGCCAGTAATACCGCGTACCGCTTATTCGGCACCTTTTTACAGATGAAGTAAATAAGTAACAGGCTTACGATAGCTAAAATGGCAATTATAGCTACCGCTTGCCCCGGGCTGAAGATCACCGCATCATTGTGGAATATAAAGCCATTGGCTATATCATCAAATGAAAAGCCAGCCAATAGTGGCGAAGCCAAAGGAAAGGCAAATACTTTTAAACTGAAATCCAAACCACCCGATGCGGATGATGGATTAACCCCTCTGGAAATGTATGTAAGGTAAATTACAGCGAATGAAATTACCGCCGGCACGCCTATCCATAAGCCATTGACAAGCCACGTTTTTATCTCTCTTGTATGTTTTGACAGTTTTATCCAAATAAATAATAATCCGGCACCGTACATCCATAAAAAAGATGATTTAGCAAAAAAGCCGATCCACCCCGATAGCAGAACGAAAACTACCAACACGATGCCCGGCTTTGTAAATGACAAGCATCCGTACAAAAACCAGCCTATAAACCCAAATAGCAAAACTTCCCCGCCGTTATAAAATATGAAAGGTGTTAAGAACGACTGCTGCAGGGCGATGATGAGGATAGACAAAGCACTGATGATTTTGCTGAAGCCTGCCTTTTTAAAGAAAGCATAAAGGCCTGCCAGGCCGGAGAACTGGCAAATGATAGTGGTAAGTGATGATGCATGACCCAGATCGAGCCCAAAAAGTTTCTGAAATGCTCCCGGCACAAGATATTGGCCCGGCGACCACCAGGATTTAAATTCTTCCACATTAGTTGCAATATTTGTGTGGCTTACTTGTGTTATCATATTAAAGCCACTACCGTTTTGCATGCTGCGCCAGACCTGGAAACCCCAGGATGCATCAGGAAAGATAGCCGCAGGATGCAACAGTAGTAATGCACATGGTATTGCAATTAATATAAATGTGATAGAAAGTATGATCTTGTAAGCAGAGCCGGAACGGAGAAACATAGTTATTGTATTTGACGGGCCCGCACCTTTATGGCGGGGTTACCCTGGTAGATAGCGTAGGCGTCGAGATTTTTGGTAGTGACAGATCCACTGGTGAGTATAGCATGGCTGCCTACAACAACGCCTTTGTTGACAATGGAATTTTGACCGATCCAAGCACCATCCTCAAGGGTGATAGGGCCAATGATGAGATCGAACGTTGATTTTTTATAGTTATGGCTGCCGGTTTGTAAAACAGCACCCTGTGATAAGCATACATTGTTGCCGAGGGTAACGGTGGTTAAATTATCTATCCAAACGCCTTCACCTATCCAGCAGTTATCACCTATTTGCAAATGCCATGGATATTTAATGTTAACGCGTGGCTTTAACCTTACGACCTTGCCAATGCGAGCGCCAAAGACTTTAAGGAGCAAAATCCTAAAACCGCTTACTGGTAACCATGCACTATTGATGAAAATGATATTCACATAATACCAAAGCAAACGCTTAAAAGCATTTGCACCGGGACGGTAAGGATGGTTATTATATTTTGACAGGTCTGTTTGCTGCATTTATCGTCAAGCCTTTAATTCGTCAGGTTTGCTATCTGTTTTTTGTAACTCATACACCTTGATATCGATCATCATCCTGAACCAAAAACCTTGTAAAAAATGGAAAACAAAACCGGTTTTACCATCTAAGAACCCAAGCTTTATAAAATACCTGATCAAAAAATAAATTACCGGCCTAACAAATAAAGGAAAAGACTCGTACTTGTTTTTTAGATATCGCCTGCGTTGCATGGGATTACCCCAAAACTTTGGTTGTATCAGTTCAGTGCTATCCGGTTTATTTTTTTTGGCAAACTGATACTGTGCTTCGAGTGTGGCCCAATGGTTATGCCGTGTTACAAAAGTGTTTATAGAATCGGTAATAATGTCGATGATATCGCCCTTTAAGATCTTTGTTCTGCCATTTACGAGGAAATGCTGGTCGTAGAGTTTATCCTCGCAGCTCCCGTATCCACGCCTAAACATGTTTGCATGGTAGGTAGGGTAATGGCCGCCGTGCTTTATCCACTTATCCATAAAAATGGTGCGGCGGCTTATTAGAAAACCATTCAGATCGGCATCGGTTTGGGTAGATAAAATAGCATTTAGCTCGAGTGCAAGTTCCTCGCTTATGCGGTGGTCTGCATCAACATTAAATATCCAGGTGCCTTGCAAAGGCAGGTTAGCAAGCGCCCAGTTACGCTGTGCCGCATAGTTTTCAAACGGGTGATCAAAAATATTGCCTGTAAATTTCCTGCAAATCGCCAGCGTGTTATCTGTTGAGCCGGAGTCTACGATATAGATGTTGGAATTAAGAGGCAACGTGCTTTTAAGGCAAGCCTCAATGTTTTTTTCCTCGTTATAGGTTAGTATGATAATGTCTAAACTTTCAGCCAAAGTTATTATGCTATTTCTTGAATTACAGGTGCCGTTGCTATGTTATTGTACATACTTAGATATTCAGATACCAGCTTATCAATATTGAAATCATCTCTGATAATATCAGGAGCTTTGGAACTGATAACGTCAAACTTACTTTTATACAAAGCACATATATCGTTAAGCTTATCGCTTAAATTGTCGGTGTTAATCTTGAATATCCATCCCATATCCTTGTCTGCAACATAATCCGCTAAGCCAACCTTGTCGCTTATCAACACAGGTGTGCCAACGCTTAAACTTTCAATGACCACGTTACCAAAATTCTCGTCATACGAAGGGAGGATTAACAAATCATGATCATTTAACACATCAAACTTATCATCAGTAACAAAACCAAGCCAGCTTATTTGTTGGCCAATATTGTTGTCGGAAATAAGACTTTTAAGGGATTTGATGTACTCTGGATCGCCGGTGCCAGCGATGGTTAAACTAAATTGAAAATTTAGCTTGGGAAGTGCCTTTAGCAGTAGATCCAATCCTTTTTTTTCTTCGATACGAGAGAAAAACAGAAGTTTAATGGGCGATGCTTCATCGAAGGTTCGTTTAAAAGTCAGCTGACATGGCAGTTTCACAAAGTTAGGGATAACCGTACTGCTTAGCGGCTTTATGAGTTTGTTTACAGTAAAAGCTTCACTTTGAGCCGTGGCGTGAATGTGACAGTTGCGAAGCAACTTTTTGCCAAGGAGATGATGTATTAGCCTCTTTTTAAAGCTATTTCGATTTAAAAAACTATAATAGCTTAAAGTTCCTCGCGGTGATAATATAACCGGCATATTATTTCTTGTGGCTATAAGTGCTGCAAATACCGAGACCAGATTCCACCAGGCATGGATGTGGACTACATCATAATCTTTAACCTTTGCACGCAGGTTTTTTAAAAGAGAAGGTGAGAAGTGAGTATGATCTTTAGTGATGCGTTTGAAGTAAGTAACCCGCACGCCATTTACCATTTCGGGCGTCCCCGGTGTTACTGATAATTCCTGTCTACCATTTGCTGTTGTAGTAAAAACTTCAACGTCGATATCGTTTTCGACCAATGCCTCGCAAAGCGCACTTACCGACATGATAGGGCCGCCATAGATATACGCCGGTTTGTAAGATGCGGTTACGTGCAGTATTTTCAATGGTTTTTATATCGTATCAACAAAGTTTTTCTCAACCTTATTATAAATTATTACTCCTACTAATAATGTAATAACGGTGGCTATTGTACAATAGGCCAGCAGACCGATATCAAAACTGCCCTTCCCAAGTAAACCGTATCTGAAAGTTTCTATGATCGTTGTTATCGGGTTGTATTTAATTACCCAACTATAACGTGGAAATTTCGCCTCTGCTTCCGATAACGGGTAAATAACTGTAGTAGCGTACATTAACAATGGCACACCAAAGGTTACTACAAACGCAAGGTCTCGATATTTTGTGGTTACCGCTGAAATGATCATCCCTAACCCCAGCCCTTGTGCGGCAATTAATACCACCAGGAAAGGGAAAAGCAACGCGTAGATATTTACTTCGATATTTGCACCTTTTATAAAATAGAATACTGCGACGGCGATGAATAACACTAATTGCACTGCAAAACGTATCAGGTTTGATGCTACCACACTTAGTGGCATTATCAGACGCGGGAAATAAACTTTGCTCATCAAAGCAGAATTATCTTTGAATACGGTTGATGTTTTGGTGAGGCAATCTGCAAAGTAATTCCAAAGGATGGTACCAGCCAAGTAAAAAAGAGGTTTAGGAACACCATCTGTTGGTATGCCTGCAAGATTCCCGAAAACGAATGTGTAAAAAACAACTGTGATAACCGGCTGTATAAAAAACCAAATGGGGCCTAATATGGTCTGCTTATAGAATGCTACAAAGTCGCGGCGGACAAGCAGCACCAGCAGGTCTCGGTATTGCCAAACATCTTTGAGCTTAAGATCGAGAAGGCTGCCGCGAGGTTCAATTATGGTGTCCCAATGTTCGTTTTCAATATCAGTCATTGCTCAACATACTTTCAATTTTCTTACTGTAATTTCTTTCGTTAAAGTGTGTAAGACATTCTTGCTGCAGATCCCTTCGTTTAGCATTGGTAAGCGGTTTGTCCAGATAATCTGCTATAGCATGCTCCAGTTCTTTCTCATTGTCCGGGTCGATTGCAATGCCCAGTTCTCCGTCTCTTACAGCATCAACGCTTCCGTCTGCGTTGCCGCAAATAACCGGTAACCCGCACGCAAGTGCTTCAATAAACACGATCCCAAAACCTTCTTTTTTGCTTGGCAGTACAAACAGATCTGCAATTAAGAAATGATCAGATATTTCTTTGTCGTCAATAAAGCCTGTAAGTATTACCCGGTCCTGGATGTTATATTTTAAAGCAAGCTGTTTGATCCTTTCTTCTTCCAGTTCATCGTATCTGCCGGCTAATATGTATTTAAGATTTTGATATTTTTCTTTCAGCTTAGCAACGGCTTTAATTACCTTTTCATGCCCTTTGTATTGTTCAAATGACGAGAGGCGTGTAAGGCTTAACATAACCTGGTCGGTTTCTTTTATACCATAGCGATGCAACAAATAATCTGGTTTAACTAAATCTGCTGGCAGTTGCATAAAAGGATCAAGCACATTATTCAGTACTTCACATTTATCCGTTGTTAAATGGTGGCGGTTTGTTATTTGCGAAAGCGTGAATCTGCTCACGCACAATATCTTGTCACTTTTTTCTAATAATTTCCGCTTTAACGGAGATAAAGGGCACCATATTTCAATGCCATGTGCTACAAGCCAAATTTTTGTTTTAGGACTAAAAAACTTTATTAAAACGCCGACAGCAGCCAGATTTATATGGCTTAATATCACAACGTCAGGTTTTTCGGCGAATAACACGCCTTGAAGCATAAACCTGATCTTCTTTCGGGCAAAGCCCTTAAAACTGCCTGCGGGGATATACTGATCCATCAGATCAGCATCCTTATCGTACAACGACACGAATTTAAAATCCCAATGCTTCCGGCTGCAAATATTATGTAATGAATGCGATAGGGTGCGGGTCATTTTTTGAATACCGCCGGTATCGCTAAAAGTCTGTAAAGAAAAGAGAACTATCTTTTTAGACATGTTTTTGTGTGTGATATAAGGCGAAGGCTCTTGCCCAATGCAGCTTTCCCGCTTTAAAATCAGCGATTTTTTTATTGGCGAAGCTGCTATTATAATTATCAGCGTTGCAAATATCTTTATTTGCTGCCATCCATTTTTGTAAAGGGAAGGTAAAGCCCATTTTTGGCCTTTGCCAAACGGCAGCCGGTAACAGTTTATTAAAGCTATTTATCAGGAGCTGCTTATTACCATCTGCGAACCTAACATGCGGATCGATCGACTCTACGTAAGCAGCGAAATCCTCATCAAGGAACGGCACCCTAACCTCAAGGCCGTGTTGCATGCTCATCATATCCGTATCGCGCAGTAATTGATTTTGCATGTAAAGCCCTGTTTCCAGCTTGGCGGCTTTAAGTTTATCGTAAGGTAAATTTTCGCTATTTCCTTCACCGGCTAAAATGTCTTCAATTTCTTTTTGGTCCGCATTCAATAACCGGGATATCTCGTTCAGTGAGAATAGTCCCCTAAGCGCAAGATAATCAGCATTATCACCTTCGAGCGAAAGGTAAGATAGCCGCTTCAATCCCGGTGAACCGGCTAAATTGAATAATTGCATTATACCCGCAGGTATTTTTCTTAAATATGAGAGGTATTTGATCCTATCAAACGATGGATAACCGCCAAAAAGTTCATCGCCACCTATACCCGATAATACTGTTTTTAAACCTGCTTCCCTGGCGTACTTGCTAATGAACCAGCTATTAATGCCATCAGTGGTTGGCATATCCATAGCCTTTACGATCGGTGCAAAGTTTTGTTCAAACTCTTCTTGCTTTACCAGGTAGGTAAAGTTATCGCCTTTAGTTTTATCTAAAACTGCTTGTTGATAAGCGCGCTCATCATATTGCTTCTCGTTAAAAAAGATGGAGACTGTTTTAAGCTGTTCCACTTCCTTAGCGGCAAGTAAGGTAATAAGACTTGAATCTACCCCACCACTGAGGAATACGCCAATAGGCGCGTCAGCTATCAGTTGGCGCTTTATGGCACTTCTGAAAGTAGCATTGATACCATTTTTTGCTTCTTCTTTATCGTTCACCCGATTATAACTTTTATCGGTGGTATAACCTTTAATACTATAGGCTCCACTTTGCTGCCAATGCAGGTAATGTCCGTTAGGTAAGCTGTAAACGTTTTGTAAGGTTGTATACGGCTCCGGCAAATGCCCATAAGCCAACAGATATACCGGCCAGTTATGATTATTTGCATGAGCAATGTCGCCCGCTTTAAAAGCCTTCACTTCCGAAGCGAATGCCAATTGCTTATCTTCGATATGATAATACAAAGGTTTTATACCGGCTGTGTCTCTTACGAGATAAACATCACCGCTTATCACATCATGTAATGCAAAAGCGAACATTCCCCTTAATTTCCCAAAAGCCGAGGTGTTCCACTTAAGATAGGCCTGCAATATTACTTCGGTGTCACTGTTGGTTTTAAATGTTGCACCTGCAGTAAGCAACTCTTGTTTTAGATCGATGTAATTATAAATCTCTCCATTGAACGTGATAACTGCCCTGTCATGAGTATCACTCATAGGTTGATGACCGTTGGCGCTGAGGTCAATAATAGATAGCCTGCGATGGCCAAAGATGACACCGCCATCATTACTTGCATAGATACCCTCATCATCGGGGCCGCCATGCCGTAGAGCATCGCACATAGCTTTAACCTTGTATTTTTCGGTTCCGGTACTTAGGGGATTTACCAGCCCTGCTATCCTGCACATATCTTAGGGGTTGAACACAGCTTCGCTCCGTAAGTCACATTTTTGGCGAGACTTATCAATAACAAAGCTATCTATCAGGTTGTCAAAACCTGTTTATCAAAGCAGCGGGAGCATTTACCAAGATGGATTGTCCCATGCTTTCAAGTCGTACCAATAATTGCTTTTGCGAACGATGGGCAACAATTTCGCCCGTTATGCCTTTAAGCGGTCCGCCCTTAATGGTTATTTTTTCGCCCGGCTGCAGGTCTTCTTCAGTCACTTCCATTTCCAGCGAGCTTGCCATTAAAAGTTTAAGCTCTTCTATCTGATTATCTGGCATAGTAGCCACCTTACCGGAGAAGTACACAAAGCGGGCTATACCCTTGGTCATTAATACTTCTGCCTGGCTGTTTGCAGGTATACGTACAAAAAGGTAAGAGGTTATCAAAGGCTCTTCCACCCATTTTTTCCTGTCGCTCCATTGTTTTAGTTTACGCTGGAGGGGCAAATAAGCCTCGATCCCCTTGGCAATCAAGGCGGCGAATGCTTTTTTTTCGGCACGTGGGTTTGTGTAAACGGGATACCATTTCAGGCCGCCTTCACCCGCAGTATCTTTCATTATTGCCTTGATAGTGTAAATATGATCAATGCTGTATTAAGCAATAATAAAGCGGGTTGTGCCCATGTGTTAAAATTTTGCAGGTTTTCCGTACGTATAGCCCGTTTGTTTTGCGCTACGTAAATAATGTCGCCGTTTTGCATAACCGTGCGAGGGTCTGATATCGAGTTTAAATCGCTTAGGTCTATGAGGTGAACTTTTTGCCCTTTCCCTTTGCCACGTATGATCTTTACATCTTTTTCGCTTGCTGCTGGCGTTAATCCGCCTGCCTGGCCAATTATCTCAACCAGTGTTGTATTATCTTTTAGCAGCGGGATATTACCCGGTGATTTAACCTCGCCTAAAAGGGTAACCTTTAAATTTGTTACTTTAAGTTCAATAAGCGGGTCTTTTAGTAAATTTTTTCGGTACAGGTCTTCAATCATTTTGGCTGCCTGGGTACGTGTTAGGCCAGCCACCTGCACATGGCCTATAGCCGGTAATGTTATGGTTCCATCATCCTCAACCTGGTAGGTTTGCCCGCTGCCTGCAATGTTGCCACCAGCAGATGTTCCTCCATTTCCTGAAGACATAGGAACTTCATCAACAATATATTTCAAGTTTTGAAGGTTGCGTATCTGCAAGGCATCCTGCGGTTGTATGCGGTAAGGCGTAACCGGCGCTTGTTGTGCGGTATCAGTTAATGCCGAAACCCTGTTTTGAAATAAAAGCTGGTTTTGTTTGTAAGAGCAGGAAGTAGCAATAACAACAAATGCTACAATTAATAAGGGGTGTAAAAAACGCATATATATAACCGCTTAATGTTGTCAATTAAATTAGGCAGCGCTTTCAAAAATACATAATTTGCGCTTATTAAAGCGGCCCTTAAGCTTGGAATATCCTAAAATATCAATCATAACCGTTTGTTATAACGCTGTTAACACCATAGAGCGTTGCATAAGGTCTGTAATAAACCAAAATTATCCTAACGTTGAATATATAATTATCGATGGAGGCTCAACAGACGGTACCGTCGACATTATATCGAAGTTTTACGAGCACATTGCCATAAGTGTTTCAGAAAAAGACCAAGGAATATACGATGCTTTAAATAAAGGTTTAAAATTATCATCAGGAGAAATTGTAGGCGCGCTTAACGCTGATGATTTTCTTTCGAATGAAAATATTTTAACTGTTGTGTATGAAACCTTTTCTATCCACCACCCGTATATTGTGTACGGTGACCTTGATTACCTTGATGGCACCGGTAAAATAATCCGTAAGTGGCGCAGCGGCAAATACAAGAAAGGTTCATTCAATTTCGGTTGGATGCCTCCGCACCCTACATTTTACTGTAAAAGGGAGTTATTTGAAAATCTGGGTAATTATAGTTTAGCATATGGATCTGCAGCAGATTATGAACTGATGACAAGATTTATACATAAACATAAACTTGCTGTTCACTACATACCGGTTGTTATGGTTAAAATGATGACTGGGGGTGTAAGTAACAGCAGTATGGGCAACCGATTAAAGGCTCTGGCCTATGATTTTAAAGCTATGTATAAAAACAGGATTATTTTTCCACCTATGGCGTTGTTGCTCAAACCTTTAAGAAAAATAAAACAATTTTTTTAATCCGAATACAATAAAGTAGATTTGCGAGAAGATAATACCCCTAATAATTTATCTAATGCAAGAGTATCTAGGTACTTACTACTTTGTTTACTACTTATTTATTGCTACGTTTTCTGTCCTGATAACGTTATTGGCAATCCCGTCAATTTTACACGTTGCCCGTACTCGCCATTTATACGACGATGTTGGCCACTTTCGTAAACAGCATGACCATGGCATCCCACGCTTAGGAGGCGTGGCTATCTTTGTAAGTTTTACTATTACGCTGCTATTATTCAGCATAGTTGATAAAAGTATACCTGTAAGCTACATACTGGCGGCCAGTATCGTGCTTTTTATTATGGGTATCAAGGACGATCTTTCGGGCGTTAATCCCAGTACTAAGTTTTTGATACAGTTGGTTGTGGCAATATTGCTGGTTACCGTTGGTAAAATAAGGTTTACAAGCATGTATGGTGTATTTGGCTATCATGAAATACCCTATCTGGTAAGTGCTGTGCTGTCATCACTATTCATTATCCTTATTATCAATGCCTTTAACCTAATAGATGGTATAGACGGCCTTGCCGGTACAACCTGTATCATCGTTAACGGAACCTTTGCTGCACTATTTATTTACATGGGGCATTATGAGCTTGCAACGGTTGCACTGGCCATTGTTGGTGCTGTGTTAGGATTTTTGCGCTACAATTTAACACCTGCTAAAATTTTTATGGGAGATGCCGGTTCGTTGCTCATCGGGTTGATATCTGCCATACTTGCGGTAAAGCTGGTGGAGCTTAACAGGTTCACTGCAACAGGCGCAGCGCCAGCTATCATTTCGGCACCGGCGTTAACCTTTGCTATTTTAATAGGGCCAATCTTTGATACTTTGAGGGTGTTTGTACTCCGGGTTTTTACAGGCAAATCTCCGTTCCTGGCAGACCGTAATCATATCCATCACCGCATACTGGGGTTAGGTTTTACCCACCTGCAAACCGTGTTATTATTAGCCATAGTTAACATTGGGCTGATATTTATTGCCTACTTCTTTTCCTATCTGGGCAATTTTACGTTGATGATGATCATTGTAGCACTATCTATGTTTTGTAATTGGATGGTAACCTTTGCTTTGCGTAACCGCCAGCGCGAAAAGTTATCGCTGCGTAACTTGTTCATATAACCCGGCGGGGCTTTTTTTATTTAAGTAAATTTGCATCCTAATTTGTTACTGAATGAGGATCGCGATAAATGGATTTGGCCGCATAGGCCGAATTTTTCTCAGAACTATATTGAATAAGCAAGGTGTTGAGGTTGTTGCCATCAATGATCTTACAGACACTGCTACCCTTGCTCACCTATTTAAATACGACTCTGTCCACCGAGGCTTTAAGGGTACGGTCAGCGTAAGCGGTGATGCCATAATTGTTAACGGGCAAAGCATTAAAGTACTGCGCCAGGCCGATCCCTCATTATTGCCCTGGGCCGATATGGGCATAGACCTGGTTATCGAATCAACCGGAAAATATACTTCTCTTGATGGTGCCCAAAAACATCTTGCAGCCGGTGCCAGGCAGGTTATTATTTCTGCTCCGTCGGCAGATAAAGCCATACCTACGGTTGTATTAGGTGTAAATGATGATACGGTTAATATTCATGCACCTATATTGTCTAACGCATCATGCACTACCAACAACGTAGCAGCCATGGTGAAAATATTGGATGATAACTGGCACATAAAGGATGGTTATATCACAACGGTACACTCCATGACAGGCGACCAAAACCTGCACGATGCTCCGCATAAAGATCTCCGCAGGGCTCGTGCCGCATCATCATCTATCATCCCAACAACAACCGGGGCGGCTAAGGCCATCACTAACATATTCCCGCATCTTGAGGGTAAACTGGGAGGGGCGGGTATTAGGGTTCCGGTTTTAAATGGCTCACTTACCGATTTTACCTGTAGCCTGGCTCATTTGCCAACCGTTGAAGAGATCAATAATGCCTTTAAAGCTGCTGCTGATGGCCCGATGAAAAATGTTTTAGAATATACAGAAGACCCAATTGTGTCTGTTGATATTTTAGATAACCCGCACAGCTGCATTTTTGATGCTCAGCTTACCTCTATTGTAGGCGGTTTGGTTAAAGTAGTGGGCTGGTATGATAACGAGATGGGTTACTCCAGCCGCCTGGCAGACCTGGTTGAAAAAATAAGCCTGAGCAAGCATGATTAAGTTTATTACAGCCGAAGAGGTACTGCCCATCCGCAACGAAGTTTTAAGAGAAGGTAAGTTAACCCTTGATGAATGCCGGTTTGTGAATGATGAAATGGAGAGTAGCTTTCATCTTGGTTATTTTGTAGGGGAAGAGATGGCATGTATTGCATCCTTTCATGAGCAGGGCTATAAAGATTTCCAGGGCAGCGCTTATCAGTTAAGAGGCATGGCCACGCTTGAAAAATACAGGGGGCAGGGTTACGGCGCCATGCTGATTAATTTTGCTATCACTTATCTGCGCGGCCGGCAGGTTAACTACATGTGGTGCAATGCGCGTAAAAGGGCAGTGCCATTTTATCTAAGCGTAGGATTCGAGATCGTTTCGCCTGAATTTGACATACCGGGCATCGGTCTGCACCATGTGATGTATGTTAAGATAAGGTGAAATTTTGATAAAATACAAACACCTTTTTTACTTTGGCGTTGCTCATTAGAATAAATTTCGGCATTTTGCGCCGTTATATCAATTATATATTATTTAAATGAAGACAATTGATCAGATAAGTTTCAATGGTAAACGTGCCCTCATTCGTGTGGACTTTAACGTTCCGTTGGATGAGAATTATAACATCACCGACGATAACCGCATGACAGCGGCCCTGCCTACCATCAAAAAAATTCTTAAGGATGGTGGTGCAGTTATCCTGATGTCGCACCTGGGCAGACCAAAAGATGGCCCGACCGAAAAATATAGCTTAAAGCACGTGGTTCCGCACCTGTCTGATCTGCTTGGTCAGCAAGTAGAATTTGCCAATGATTGCATAGGCGAGGAAGCTGTACAAAAATCAAAAGAGATTGAAAAAGGCGAAGTTTTATTATTAGAAAACCTTCGTTTTTACAAAGAAGAAGAAAAAGGCGATGTAGCTTTTGCAGAAAAGTTATCTAAGCTTGGCGATATCTACGTTAACGATGCATTTGGTACAGCGCACCGTGCACATGCTTCAACTGCAGTTATAGCGCAATTTTTCCCGGATGCAAAGGTATTCGGTTACCTGATGGCGGCTGAACTGAATAATGCTGAAAAGATCTTGAACGGTGCTGCAAAGCCTTTCACTGCCATTATGGGCGGATCAAAGGTTTCTGATAAGATCCAATTGATCGAACGTTTGCTTGATAAGGTTGATAACCTGATCATTGGTGGTGGTATGGCTTATACCTTTGCCAAAGCAGATGGCGGTAACATTGGCACATCGTTGTTAGAGGCCGATAAGCTTGAGCTTGCCCTTAGCCTTAAGCAAAAAGCAAAGGAAAAAGGCGTTAACCTGCTGTTACCGGTTGATACCGTTATTGCCGATAAATTTGCCAACGATGCTAACCGCGATGTTGCTAAAACCGGCGAGATACCTGACAACTGGATGGGTCTGGATATTGGCCCTGAAACCATTAAATTGTTCAGCAAAACTGTTGAAGAATCAAAAACTATCCTTTGGAACGGCCCTATGGGTGTTTTTGAGATGGATAACTTTATGGCAGGTACCAAAGCAATTGCTGATGCAGTGGCCAAAGCAACCGATAACGGTGCTTTCTCTCTGATAGGTGGCGGCGACTCAGCTGCTGCTGTCGCTAAGTTTGATATGATAGGTGATGTTAGCTACGTATCAACAGGCGGTGGTGCATTGTTAGAGTACATGGAGGGTAAAGAACTTCCGGGTGTTAAAGCAATTAACGAATAAGAACGAATTTGTTTATATAAAGAAAGGCAACCAATTTGGTTGCCTTTCTGCTTTTATTATCTCTCCGTTTTATTACGGATTATAAGTAGTTGATTTGCCGTAAAGCGCATTTGATATACTGCTTAAATATGTATGCACATCCGTATTAGGCAGGTTGTAATACAAATAAATACCATAGGCATTACTAACCGTGCGGGTAGCCAAAGATGCAGCAGTAGATGAACTCGTCGATTGTATGTCGATAGCTGCCGGGCCGAGGTTACTTTTGGCAAGGCCGGGCACATTTGGTACCGAATAGGTGCCGTAAACTGCATTCCAGCTGTAATTTACCTTTGAACCTACGGTAACGCCGTTGTAGCTTAACCGTGATGCAGCAGGACCGTAAAAGTAGAAAGAGATGATCTTGTTAGGCATTAACTGGCGCAATGCACTTACCAGGTAAACAAACGAACTTGAGTTTGGCTGGCCTGTTCCGTTTGTGCCGTAATCAGCGTATTCATCGTCAAAATCAATACCGTCAAGTCCGTAAGTATTAACGGCATCGCTCAATTGCTGTGCAAATGCCTGCGCAGCAGCCTGGTTAGGAAAATTAGAGATACCGGCACCCTGGTGGTTGCCGAGGATAGATAACAGCACTTTGATACCCTTAGCCTGCAGCGTTTGTATATAAGTTGCCTTGTTGTTTAAAACATTGCTCACTTGCGGGTTAAAGTAAAGCACGGCTTTTTGGGTGCTTGTATCGTAATTGATGTTAGCTGCAAATATGATGGCAATATCAAACAATTGCTGGCCGGTAGATAATTTGTAACTGCCTACATTGCGAATGTCGTTATTGTTCACCTCAACATAACAAACTCCTTTTGGCCCCGTAACGCCAATGGCATCAGTACTTAACCGGCTGCTGCTTTTCGGTGTTTCAGCAGGTGTTGGTTGTGTAGTAACGTCTTTTCGGCAAGCCGTAAAAATCAGCGGCAGACTGAGGAGTGTAACAAGAGTTTTGCTTAACTGTGATTTAAAAACTGTTCTCATAACTATTACTATTGGTTTATAAAATGGCAAATGCAGAACAGGTCATCCTTCAATAAAAATAAATGAATAGCAAAAGCATTCGGCTTTAATTGCCGTTTAGAAAAGCAGAAAAGGAGAACCTGATTAAATGGTTTGTTTGGTTTATAATTACTCTAACGTATTTAACCACGGCGGGGTTTCGTTAACCTTAGAGAAAATTGGAGTGCGAGCGATAAAGTTGATTGTTGTTGTGTTAAGATGGAAATTTGCTGATATTCACCGTATGAAAAGATCCCTCGTTATCGCTTTAAGCTTTGTGCTTTTGGCGTTCAACAGCTTTGCGCAAAATGATGCTGCTTACATCAAAGACAACTACACCAAGTACGAGTACCAGATACCGATGCGAGATGGCAAAAAGTTGTTCACCTCGGTTTATGTGCCTAAAGATCAGGCTAAAAAATATCCTGTTATGATGGATAGAACGCCCTATAGTGTTGGCCCTTACGGGGCCGATAAATACAAGGGCAGTTTAGGCCCATCATCGCTTTTTGTGCATGACGGTTACATTTTTGTTTACCAGGATGTACGCGGCCGCTGGATGAGCGAGGGTATTTACGAGGAAATGACCCCTGAACTGGAACAGCACAAAACCAACAAAGATGTTGATGAGGGTACCGATACCTATGATACCATTGACTGGCTTATCAAAAACTTGCCGAATAACAATGGCAAAGTAGGGGTATGGGGCATATCCTATCCGGGCTTTTACAGCACAACCGCTTTGTTAAGCCGTCACCCGGCTTTGGCTGCTGTATCGCCTCAGGCACCAATTGCCGACTTGTATCGCGATGATGCTTTCCATAACGGAGCTTTTATGCTGGTGGCAAACTTTGGCTTTTATCCGGGTTTTACCAATCGACAGGATGACAAACCTACCCAACGCAGGGCAAAGGGCTTTGATCCGGGCACTAACGATGGTTACAAGTTCTTTATGGATATGGGCAGCATGCGCAACTCTAACGTAAAGTATTATAAAGATACTATCCGCTTGTGGAACGAGATGATGGACCATCCTAACTACGACCAGCATTGGAAAGACCGCAACGTTTTGCTGCACCTGCATGATATCAAAACGCCTACCCTGGTAACCGGTGGTTGGTACGATGCCGAAGACCTATACGGAGCGATCAATACCTATAAAGTTTTAGTAAAAAATAACCCTGCAACACCGGTTTACTTTGCCATGGGGCCGTGGGTGCATGGCGGTTGGGCACGCGGTAACGGTGATCATCTGGGCGATGTAAGCTTCGGCGGACCCACCGGGCCAATGTACCGCGAAAAAATTGAGTTTGCGTTCTTTAGTCATTATCTGAAAGGTACACCTATGGATGTTGCTAAGGTTAATACATTTGAAACCGGCGTAAACCAATGGAAAAGTTACAAGCAATGGCCACCTGTGGAAGCGCAGGAAAAGAACCTATACCTTTTACCGGGCGGTAAACTTTCCTTTACCGCGCCAACAACCACCAGGAACGATTATAAAGAGTTTGTTTCAGACCCGATGAACCCGGTGCCTTTTATCGATGGGATAGATTTTGACATGACCCGCGAGTATATGACCGCCGACCAGCGCTTTGCGGAAAAACGACCGGATGTGTTAACCTACCAAACCGATGTATTGGATAAGGATATCACTTTAGCAGGTAACATTTGGGCAAACCTAAAGGTGAGCACCACAGGGACTGATGCCGATTGGATAGTGAAGGTACTGGACGTTTACCCAGATACTGCATCAGCTAATAAGTTCACCAAAAAAGGCGTTAACATGGCCGGCTACGAGCAAATGGTACGCAGCGAGGCTATGCGTGGCAAATTCCGCAACAGCTTTAGCAAGCCAGAGGCATTTGTGCCTGGCAAGATAACACCTGTAAACTTTGAACTGCAGGATGTGCTGCATACCTTTAAAAAAGGGCACCGCATTATGGTGCAGATCCAAAGCACATGGTTCCCGCTTATTGACAGAAATACGCAGCAGTTTCAGGATATAATGAAAGCCAAGGACACTGACTTTAAGAAAGCAACACACCGCGTTTATAGTTCAAAGACAGCCCCAAGCTATTTAAAGGTGAGGGTGTTGTAAGTAATAACCGGAGATTTTGCGTTAGTTACAGATTATATCTGTTGAATAGCTTGCAAAGCATTAACGGATAGGATAATACCAACAACCTGTAAGAATAGGTTGAACTGATGATAATCAAACAAATAAACACCTTTTTCATTTAAAGGATTATGATAAATATTGTTAACATAACAGCCATACAGCACATTGGCATACCGGTTACCAATATCGGAGACTCACAAACGTTTTATGAACGGTTGGGTTTTAAACGCGCAATGCTGGCGGGTTTTATGCACAAAGGGCATCCGGGCTCTTGTGTAATGATGAAGCGCGGAGATATGCTGATAGAGCTTTATCAATTACCCGAGCCTGATCTTAATGAGATACGTGGCCGGGGCAATGGCCATATCGACCATGTGGCATTCAACGTGCCTGATATTGACGTAGCCTTTAAGGAGATCAAAGAATCTGGTTTTACCATTATAGAGCCTGAGCCCGTTTTTTTGCAGTTCTGGAAAAATGGCTGTAAATTCTTTAACATCACCGGCCCTGATGGCGAGCGGCTGGAGTTTAACCAGATACTATAAGCTATGAAAAAGCTTTGCTTATTTGTATTACCCATACTACTCTTTGCTACATCATGTAGTAAAAGCGTTAACAGCGGATGTCCCACAAACCAGATCTGTACAGAAATATTTGCTTCCGTAGGTACCCAGTTTGTTGATGCAAATGGAAAATCTATTAGCGTAACCGATCTTAAAGTGTATAATCTCCGCACAAAAAAATATATAGAGCCTAAGGGTATCATTGATCCGGGTTTCTCACCTATGCATTATACCATTGTTACCGACTCTAACCGCAAGGAATTATCCTCCGAAGGGGACGACATCAGAGTGACAGCCATGTACGGCACCAAGCGTGTAGAAAGCATCTTCAAAATCTCCGGCGGTTGTAATTGCCACGTAGAAAAATTATCAGGCCCGGATAAAATAGTAATAAAGTAAACCTTAAGGTTGTGAAATTTGTTATGTTTGCATAGTATTTCGCTATGCGTTTAAATCAATTTAAATATCTGGTTGTTTTTATCTGCCTTTTCTCTTTGTTAGAGAGCACTGGCATCTCTATGATCAGGATGATCGTAAAAGCTAGCATAACGCATGTCCAAAAAAGCGCACTGGCTGATGATGACGCGACCGAGCGCAGCGATCGTGAAGTGAACTTGAAGGAGATACTGGCTGTGGAGGCTTTTTGTACTTTGCCGTCTGTTGCTTTACATGTACAAACTTATAATTATTCCACAGAAGCTTTTGTGCCCCATTTGGGTTGGATATCTCCCGTTCCAACACCGCCGCCCGATTTCGTGATATAATACTATCTGTCTTTTTAAGCCGCTTTGCGGCACAATCATTTATTTACTTAAAATTTATATCATGAAAATTCGTGTTCAATTCATATTATCATTTATGTTGATTTTAGTTGGTTTTGGTATCAAAGCATCAGCACAAACCATCAGCGATAAAGAAATTAAAACCAGCACCATGCCTTTAACCAATTCGCTTAATTATATAGCGCAGCTAAAGCCTATCAGTTACAGTTATGACCAGCAGCAGTTTAAGCAGTTACATTTGCCTGGTGGTACGCAATACGGATTCATAGCTGCAGATGTTAAGCAGGTGCTTCCATCAGTAGTAGGTGCTAAAAACAGCTGGTACCCGGCAGGTAAAGGAAACCAGCGCGCGGTAACCACCCCTGAGGTTGATCTGCAAAAACTTGTACCGCTTTTAGTAAGCGCCATACAAGAACAGCAAGCCCAGATAGAACAACTAAAGCAGGAAGTGCAGCAACTAAAAAGTACTAAATAATTTATAAAAGCGGCGAGAGCCGCTTTTTTTGTAGCGTTAACCCATCAACGTGCGTAATGATATAAACCAAAACCAAAATGATTATGAAAAGATTATGTACGCTATTACTTGTACTCGTTTGTGGATTAAGCGCATGTAAGAAGAATAAAGGAGGTTGCGCCGCCCAGGTTTGCACGGATGAATTTGCTTCTGTAGGCATCGTGTTTACCAATAGTGACGGATCTGCGGTCGCTGTATCAGATATCGAGGTCATAAATCTGCGTACCAATAAGCCTGTGCAGCGCCCTCCAATGCCACCTAATGTTGATTATGTAGCAGGCTTTGTACTCTTGGCAAATGATAATACCAAGGCAGAGTTCTCTTCTGCCGGAGATGATGTCAGGGTAAGTGTTAAAAGCAATAAAACCGGTCAGGTTAAATCGGCAACGTTAAAAATAGCAGGCGGCTGCAACTGCCATGTCAGTAAAGTATCAGGGCCGGATAATGTAGCCTTTGATTAACTTTTTATACAATTCTTGTTATTCAGGGTTTATTGGTAACTTGATAAACCCTTATTTAATAACCTGAATTGTATAAATATGAGCTTAAAGCGCTTACTCATCGGCAGTTTGTTTATAGCTGCCGCAACAATTTCACAAGCACAAAAGACTACGGCTTATCATGAGCCATACCGCCCGCAGGCGCATTTTTCCCCTAAAAAATGGTGGATGAATGACCCTAACGGCATGGTGTACTATAAAGGTACATATCACCTGTTTTTTCAACATTATCCTAAGGCTACAATCTGGGGGCCAATGCATTGGGGCCACGCCACCAGTACCGATCTGGTGCACTGGACGGAACAACCTATCGCACTTTACCCCGACAAATTGGGCTACATTTTCTCCGGTAGTGCAGTGGTTGATAAAGATAATACATCGGGTTTGGGTGCAAACGGCAAAGCGCCTATGGTGGCCATATTCACCAGCCACGATCCGAAGGGAGAAAAGGCCGGAAGTTCCAAGTTTCAAAACCAGAGCATAGCCTACAGTTTGGACGAAGGCCGCACCTGGACGAAGTATAAAGGCAACCCTGTTATTAAAAATCCGGGTATTAAAGATTTTCGAGATCCCAAGGTTTTTTGGTACGACGAAGGTAAAAAATGGGTAATGAGCCTGGCTACTAAAAACCGAATCACATTTTATTCGTCAGCCAACTTAAAGGACTGGACAAAGCAAAGTGAGTTTGGCCAAACCTTGGGTGCACACGGCGGCGTTTGGGAATGCCCTGATCTGTTTCCGCTTAAATTGAATGGTAAAGAGTACTGGGTTTTGCTGGTTAGTATCAATCCGGGAGGGCCAAATCAGGGATCGGCTACACAATATTTTGTGGGCCATTTTGATGGTAAAACCTTCACACCTGTAAGTACTAATACCAAGTGGATAGACTTCGGTCCAGATGATTACGCAGGAGTTACCTGGGGAAATACAGGTAAGCGAAAAATATTTTTGGGCTGGATGAGCAACTGGCGCTACGCTAACCAAACACCCACCAAAGTTTGGCGAAATGCCATGACCATCCCGCGCGAGCTATCACTGCAGCTTACGGCCGGCGATATTTATCTGAGATCAGAACCTGTTGAAGAGGTAGAAAAAATAGTTTCAAAAACTATCAAAGTTGATCCTGAATTGTTAGCCAAGAACAACAACATCTTTTCAGTAATAAAACAAACGCCCACACAATACGTGTTGAAATTTGATACCAAAGCTGCAAACAATTTTTCTGTAGTATTATCAAACGCAGGCGGCGAGCAGCTGATCGTTGGTTATGATGCCAAAAGCATGCGTTATTATATAGACCGAACCAAAGCCGGGCAAACCAAATTCGATAAAGGCTTTGCACAGATCGCATACGCGCCACGCCTAACAACAACTTTAGAAACTGATATGCAACTGGTGGTTGATGCATCGTCTGTAGAAGTATTTGCTGATAAAGGCCATAGCGTTTTAACGTCGCAATTTTTCCCTAAAAAGCCTTATACAAAATTAAGTATCGTTAACCATGGTTTAGAGATAGAGCATTTGGAAATACAGCCGTTGAAAAGTATTTGGTAGGTCACTGGTCTAAGTTTAGCGTAGCCTAACTTAGACCTTTAAAATGCGTTAAGCTTTCAGCTTAACAAACAAGGAGATTCCTTGCTTTATCACTCCAGCACCACCGTCTTGTTTTTATACACAAACACACGATCGTCAAAAACCAGTTTAAGGGCTTTTGCTAAAACAGCGGTTTCAATTTCTTTGCCCGCCTTTACCATATCCTGCACGGTGTGGCTGTGGTTAGCAGGGATAATTTGCTGGGCAATGATAGGGCCTTCGTCCAGCTCGTTGGTGACATAATGAGCCGTTGCGCCAATGAGCTTAACACCACGCTCGTGCGCCTGGCGGTATGGACTTGCACCAGCAAAGGCCGGTAAAAATGAATGGTGGATGTTGATGATGCGCATCGGGAAGCGCAATACAAAATCGGGGGAGAGAATACGCATAAACTTTGCCAGCACCAGGTAATCAAATTCGTATTGATTGACGGTTCCTACAAGCTTTTCTTCAAAGGCTTCCTTATCGGCACCGGCCTGCACTTGGTAAAAAGGAACATCAAAACGGCTGCAGATATCCTGCAGGGTAGTATGATTGCCTATAACGCACTGCACGGTTGCACCAAGAGTTTTAAAGTAGTTGCGCACCAATATATCGGCCAGACAGTGGTACTCTTTTGTAACCAGCACCACAATCTTTTTCTCTGGTACTGGATTTACTTTAACAATGGCACCCTCAGGTAATATTTGTCGCAGGTCCTTTTCAATTTCCGCCGCACCATCGGTTTGGTCAACATCCAGGCGCATAAAGAACAGGTCTTCGTCGTTGTCTACAAACTCCTGCATGCCATTTATGTTAAGGCCTTTGTCGGCCATAAGGCGGGAGATAGCAGCTACAAGACCGATCCGGTCGGCGCATTGGATAACAATGATCATGGTTGGGGTATTACTTATTCTCTTTAACTAAAGCTATTTTCAGTTTCTGCCTGATGGGTATATCAAGCAATCTCATCACAAGGTAAGCAAAGCCAATTAATAATACGGTGCCCACGGCTGTAACAATGGTCATCTCACCCATGGTTGGCTTTTTTGCCTCCACCCAGCTCATAAACCACCAAATAAAAGGGTAGTGCACCATATATAGCGGATAAGAAATTTCCCCTAAAAAGTCTGAGATCTTTTTTGATGTGCCTTCTTGTTGAATACCTGCACCAAGCGCCAATATAAAGGGGAAATAAAAAACAACGCTTATGGGCTCAAACCATTTGTTAAAGCCGTCCCTGTACGGAACAATGAATATTACAAATAGCATCACGCTGATCACTGCAAAGTTGATCTTGGATCTGATGATCCACTGCGCACGGTAAACCAGCATTCCGGCTAAAAAGGAAAAACTCATCCGTGCAAGCCCGCCGCGCATAGTGTCGCCGCTCCATCCCAGGCTTAGGTTGCCTGATACCTGCGCCTCCCAAAACAGTGCAATTGCAGCAATGATGGTAAGCACCCAAAGCAACGGTTTCTTTATCCTGACCAGCACCAGCGCGTAAATAATATTAGCGATGTACTCAAAAAAAAGCGACCACGTAGGCGGGTTAAGGTGGAACAGGTTAAAATAACGTTCTCGAACAAGCGGATACGGGATCATTACGCATGATGCCACAAACATCAGCAGCAAATTGCCGGCATATTTCTGGTAAAGGTCACTCCACGGGTCAAATACAAAGCAAACCAATCCCAATACCGACCCAATGATAACCAGCGGGTGCAAGCGTATCAAACGCAGCTTTAAAAAATTACCAATGCCCAATTTTACCAACCGTTGATCGTAAGCATAGGCGATCACAAATCCCGAAAGGCAAAAAAAGAAATCGACAGCCAGGTAAGCATGGGCTATAAAGCTTTTGGTATAATCTGGTTGTACCAATTCCATAAAGTGGAACACCACAACAGATATGGCGGCAACGCCCCTTAACCCGTCCAAAACGGCAAAGTGCGGTTTAGTGGCGGTGATGCTCGCGGCAGCGGTTTGGTCACTCATAATAATTGGATTGGTAGATAATGGTTTACGATCAATTGGCATTTTTCTTAAGCCATTCTAAACGGCGCTGATCCGGCAGATGTTTAACCTTAAAGTTTTCAAATTTTGCTTCAAAGCCTTGCCCGTCCGGCGATGCTGCCATAAGCCCAACCATTACGGGTTTGTTATCCTGGATGGGTGCATTACGAGTCATGATATAGGTGACATCATCTAAAGAGTAAAACACTTCAACCGCATCCAGTCGCCGCACTATCTTTATCCAAATAAAAGGAGGTACTTTATTTAAGGTAGTAACCGCCCAATCGCTGGTGTGGTGGGTAACCACGCTGCTTACATTAAACTTGCTGTCAACAAATTCAACGCCTGCCTTAATATAATTTTCGTGATCGGTACGTACCATTAAACCCATTTGATCAAACCGTGCTTTGTATGCACCGGTAAGTTTCACCTTGGCTTCAAACTCGCCGCCGTAGGTAGTGTAATAAAAGGGTGCATCATCAACCGTGAAGCCATAATGCGAAATGCGCCAGTAATCACTTTGAGGTGTTACTGCCATAATTAAGGCGTTATTCTTTATTTCCCACTTTTCGGGTTCATTGAACCATTGCATTTTTTCGAGGCTTTGAGCCATGTTCTTCTCGGTAGCGCATAACGCCATAATAGACAGCAGGAGTCCTTTAAATTTAGTCATGAAGGTTGGAAATTGTAGTGCTTGTTGTTTGTAATGGCAAGTATAATAATTACCACCGGCGATTAAGGCATTTAATGTTTCCCATTTCTACCACCAACGCACATATGGCAGATTTTAAATGCTGCTAAGTGGTGAGTAAGGAGTTAAACCTTAATTATTTACGCTTCAATCAACATGATTATCCGTCTTGCTTGATGTTTGATTTTTCGGCGCTTGGAACAAAACAAGACCCCTTAAAAATTGTTGAAAACTTTTAAGTGGTAAAAGGTGGTAAAAAGTGGTAGAAGTGTTTTACTTTTACGTTACAAAAATTGCCGACAATCTAAAATGTCCTATTTAACCGGAGAATTTGAATGTAAACTTGATGCCAAGGGGCGGATGATGATCCCTGCTGGCCTAAAGAAACAGCTTCCAGAAGCTGATACTGAAGGGCTTGTGATCAACCGCGGCCTCGAAAAGTATCTTGTTATTTACACAAAAACCGAGTGGGACAAAAAGCTTGATGAGCTGAGCAAACTTAACGAATACGACAGGAAAGTTAACCAGTTTGTGAGATATTTTACCGGTGGTGCTACTACAGTAGAGCCGGATGCGGCCGGTAGGATAAACCTGCCGAAAGGTTTGATGGAGTACGCAGGTATTACCGGCGAAGTGGTTTTAACTTGTATGTTAAATAAGGTAGAGATCTGGGATAAAAAAGCGCATCAGCAAATGTTGAGCGATGAGCCCGAAAACTTTGCCGACCTGGCCGAAGAGGTGATGGTGAAAAGAGGAAAGGGTGGCAATGAGTAATTACCACGTACCCGTTATGCTGCAGGAGTGTATTGAGGCATTAAATATCAAGCCAAATGGCACTTATGTAGATGTAACCTTTGGTGGTGGTGGCCACTCGCGCGAAATAATGAAACACCTGGGCGATGGCGGCAGGTTGCTGGCTTTTGACCAGGACGAAGATGCGCAGCGCAACACGATAGACGACGGGCGTTTTGAGTTTATTGACCAGAACTTCCGTTTTCTGAAAAACTTTGTGCGTTTGCATGATGCTATGCCGGTTGATGGGATACTGGCTGATCTGGGTGTATCATCGCACCAGTTTGATGAAGCCGATCGCGGTTTCTCTATTCGTTTTGATGCGGAACTGGATATGCGCATGAACCAGGCATCTGACCTGAGTGCTAAAGAAGTGGTAAACACTTACAGCGAAGCGGATCTGCACCGTATTTTTGGCGTTTATGGCGAAATCAAAAATGCCAAAACGCTGGCAAAAACCATTGTTACCGCAAGATTAAACGGTCCGCTGAATGCGATAGCAGACCTAAAGAATGCGATGAATGGTTTGATCCCCCGCGGTAAAGAAAACAAATATCTTGCGCAGGTTTTCCAGGCGCTGAGGATAGAAGTTAACCAGGAACTGGAGGCTTTAAAAGATTTCTTAGAGCAATCAGCAGATGTGTTAGCACCTGGCGGCAGGTTGGTGGTAATGTCTTACCACTCGCTTGAAGACAGGCTGGTAAAGAATTTTATCGCCAAAGGTAAATTTAGCGGCGAGGTAGAGAAAGACATTTACGGTAATGATAGCAGGCCTTTGGATGCTGTTAGTCGCGGGGCGATAACCGCAACCGAAGAAGAGATAAAAGAAAATAACAGGGCACGCAGTGCAAAACTTAGAATAGCTGTAAAAAGATGAGTAACCGTTTACGTACAGAAATTCTGGAAGAAGAGGAGGAAGCAGCAAAACAGCTTGTTGTTGAGGAGAAGCCGCGCAAAAAAGAGCTTCCGGACAATTTGCTAACGCGTTTCCTTACCAAAGGTGTCATCAGTACTGATGATGCCACCCGCGCGCTGCCTTTTATACTATATCTGGCTATGCTGGGTATGTTCTACATCGCCAACAGGCACTTATCAGAAAACAACATACGCGAGCTGGATAAAGTGAGTAAGGAAGTTAAAGAGCTAAGCTGGGAATACAAAAGCACTAAGGCTGATCTGGCTTTTAAAAGCACACTTACCGAAGTGGCTAAACGCGCAGACACACTTGGCCTGAGAGAGAGTAACGAACCACCACAAAAAATAACAGTAAAGGAGGATGCGCAGTAATGGGTATCAGAACTAACATACTATTAAGGGTTTACCTCGCATTTGGGTTGATTCTTTTATTTGCAGGCGCTGTTTTGTTTCAGCTTTGCCGGGTGCAGTTATCGCAGGGCGAAAAGTGGAAGGCTATGGCCCGCAACCTGTCAACCCGTTACCGCAACATTGAAGCGGCGAGGGGTAACATATTTTCTAACGACGGCAGTTTGCTGGCTACATCGGTACCTGAGTACGAGGTGCGTATGGACATGCTGGCCGTATCAGATGACAAGCTGTTTGATGAAAAAGTAGATTCGCTTGCACAAAAGCTTTCTGCATTTTTTGGCGATAAATCGGCACGCGAGTATTCAAGGATGTTCCGCGATGCACGCAAAGACAGCTCGCGCTACCAATTGGTTAGGCGCAGGGTTACTTATAATGAATTGAAAGAGATGCGCACCTTCCCCATCTTTAAAATGGGTAAGAATAAAGGCGGCTTAATCGCCGTGCAGCAAAATAAACGCATTTTGCCATTCCGCGCGTTGGCGGCACGTACCATTGGTTACAAAAATGAAAACGTAAAGAACCCGGTAGGCCTTGAGGGTGCCTATGCGGATTATATAAACGGAGAAAGCGGTAAACGCCTGGAGAGCCGTATGGCAGGCGGCGTTTGGATGCCGGTTAATGATGACGATGAAGTTGCGCCAAAAGATGGTGCAGACATTATATCTACCATTGATGTAAACATGCAGGACCTGGTGCAGAATGCTTTGCAAAAGCAATTGATATACACCAAAGCAGACCACGGCACCGCCATCCTGATGGAAGTTGCTACTGGTGAGGTAAGGGCGGTGGCCAACTATACCCGCATGCCCGATGGTTCATTTAAAGAGAAATTTAACTACGCCATTGCAGGCAACCAGGATCCCGGTTCAACCTTTAAGCTGGCATCATACATGGCGCTTATTGAGGACCATAAGGTAGACACCAGCACTATGGTTAACACCGGTGAATATCCTATCCCGGGCCATACCATTAAAGATTCGCACGGTAGTATAGGCAGGGTATCTGTTAAAAAGGCATTTGAAAAATCATCAAATGCCGCGGTGGCTTATCTGGTAAATACAAGTTACAGGGACAACCAGGCTAAGTTTACAGATCATCTTTATGATTGGCACCTGAACGAAAAAATGAACTTGCAGATACCAGGTGAGGCACGCCCGGTAGTTAAAAACCCAAGCAACCGCAGTTGGAACAAGAACATGACCCTGCCGCAGATGGCATACGGTTACGAGATGCAGCTTACCCCGTTAAAGATGCTCACCTTTTACAACGCAGTGGCTAACGATGGTAAATTGATAACGCCTGTTTTTGTTAAGGAGATAAGAAGGTTAGGCAACACGGTTGAGCGTTTCCAAACCCGCGTAGTGAACGATAAGATATGTTCTGACGTGACCCTTAAAAAGATGCGCGAGATGCTTGAGGGCGTGGTGCTGGAAGGTAGCGGCCGCGAATACGTTTACAATCCGCTTTACAAAATAGCAGGTAAAACCGGTACAGCGCAGGTGGCTGATGCCAACAAAGGTTACAAAGCCAAAAAGCAGTACCAGGCATCGTTTTGTGGGTACTTCCCGGCAGACAGACCTAAGTATTCATTGATCGTGGTTATCAATGACCCTAAAAATGGTTACTACGCTGCTTCGGTGGCAGGGCCGGCTTTCAGGGAAATTGCAGATAAGGTTTACGCCGGTGATATGGAACTGAACCAGTCGCCGATAAGATATGTGGGCAACACCACCTTGCCAAAATACAAGCAGGGCAATGTTAAAGCACTTAAAAAGGTTTACGAAAAACTGAGCCTTAAGCCGCTTTATGCTTCAGCAAATTTAAACTCTGTGGATACCAGCAACGGTATCGGCTTTGAAGATAACAAGTACAAAACAGGCACCGTGCCAAACGTAACCGGCATGGGTTTAAGCGATGCATTGTTTGCATTAGGTAATGCCGGCTACAAAGTATCAGTAAAGGGAAGTGGATCGGTAATAAATCAATCTGTTACCGGGGGGAGTACAATACCTAAAGGATCAAAAATTTTAATTGAACTGCAATGAGATACCTGAGCGATATAGTAGAAGGAGTAGCCTTTACCGAACTGCAGGGCAGCGCGGATGTAGAGATAACCGCCATTGTTTTTGATTCGCGCAAGGTTGTGCCGGGCTGTATGTTTGTAGCTGTTAAAGGCACGGCTGTAGACGGCCACGACTATATTGACCAGGCTATAAAAGACGGTGCGGTTGCCATTGTATGTGAAGAATTACCTGCACATACCGCAGCAGAGGTTGACTTTTTAATGGTTGCCAACTCAGCAAAAGCTTTGGGCACCATGGCAGCCAATTTCTATGAGAATCCATCTACCAACTTAAAGCTGGTTGGGGTAACGGGCACCAATGGTAAAACTACTATTGCCACGTTGCTTTATAAGCTTTTCCGCGATATGGGTTATAAGTGCGGTTTGCTTTCAACGGTAGAGAACCAGATAAACGGTAATATTATTCCTTCAACGCATACCACGCCTGATCCGGTGGCGCTGAATAAGCTATTATCAGACATGGTTGATGAGGGTTGCGACTACTGCTTTATGGAAGTTAGCTCTCATGCAGTAGCACAGCACCGTATCGAGGGTTTGAAATTTTCAGGGGCGATATTCTCGAACCTTACGCATGACCATTTAGACTATCACAAAACTTTCGACAGCTATCTGAAAGCTAAAAAGGCATTCTTTGATAACCTGCCTAAAAACGCTTTTGCATTAACCAATACCGACGATAAGAATGGTAATGTAATGCTGCAAAATACCGCGGCGCACAAAAAGAGCTATGGCCTTAAAAGCATGGCAGATTATCGCGCACGTATCATAGAAAACCAGTTCAGCGGCTTGTTACTGAACATTGAGAACGAAGAAGTGTGGTTTAAACTGGTAGGTACATTCAATGCTTACAATCTGCTTGCGGTTTATGCAGCGGCTATGTTATTAGAGCAGGATAAAGCCAAAGTATTGGTAAGCTTAAGCAAATTAACCGGTGCCGAAGGTCGTTTTGAATATTTTACTGCGCCTAATAAAGTAATAGGCATTGTAGATTATGCCCATACGCCTGATGCCGTGCAGAATGTGTTGAGCACTATCCACGACATTCGTAAGGGTAATGAGAAAGTGATAACCGTTATCGGTTGCGGCGGAGACAGGGACAAAACCAAACGCCCGGTGATGGCAAAGGTAGCCTGCGAATGGAGCGATAAGGTGATCCTTACTTCAGATAATCCACGTACGGAAGATCCTGCGCAGATCATTAAAGACATGGAAGAGGGTGTTGATCCAGCCTTTAAGCGTCATACGCTAAGCATTGCAGATAGAAAAGAGGCTATTAAAACAGCCTGCATGCTGTCACAGCCCGGAGATATCATTTTATTAGCCGGTAAGGGGCACGAGAAATATCAGGAGATCAATGGCGTAAAAAACCATTTTGATGATATGGAAGAATTGGAAGAACAATTTAAACACATGGTTTAATGCTATACTACCTGTTTAACTACCTGAACAAGAATTACACCATTCCCGGCACGGGCGTGTTCCAGTATATCACGTTCCGAATGGCTATGGCGGTAATTGTATCGTTATTGGTAACAACGGTTTTCGGCCGTAGGCTGATCGATTATCTGCGTTTTAAACAGGTAGGTGAAACAGTACGCAACCTTGGCTTAGAGGGCCAGATGCAAAAGTCAGGCACGCCAACAATGGGCGGTATCATCATTATCCTGGGAATACTTATCCCAACCTTGTTGTTTGCTAAACTGGATAACATCTACGTGATCATGATGCTGATAACAACCGTATGGTTGGGTTTGATAGGGTTCCTTGATGATTATATTAAAGTATTTAAAAAGAATAAAGAAGGCCTTGCAGGCAAGTTTAAAATAACCGGCCAGGTAGGTTTGGCGCTCATTATCGGGTGGACGATGTATTCAAACACATCCATTACCATTCGCCAGGAAGTAAAACTTCCGGTTAAGTATGATGCCCCGGTTGATTTTCACATGCGTGGCGATAAACCGGTTTACACGCAGGATGTAAAATCAACCAAAACAACCATGCCGTTCTACAAAAACAATGAGTTTGATTACGGTAAGGTGCTTAAATTTTTGGGAAAAGGTTATGAGCAATATGCGCTGCTGGTGTTCATGGTGTTTGTTATCGTCATCATTACGGCGGTATCCAACGGGGCAAATATAACCGATGGTATTGATGGCTTGGCAACGGGTACATCGGCAATTATCGGCCTTACGCTGGCTATACTGGCCTATGTATCGGGTAACATCATCACTGCCGATTACCTGAACATTATGTACATACCCAACTCGGGCGAGCTGGTGATCTTTGCAGGTGCCTTTGTGGGTGCATGTGTTGGTTTTTTATGGTACAACTCATATCCGGCCCAGGTATTTATGGGCGATACAGGTAGTTTGGCAATCGGTGGCATCATCGCAGTGTTTGCCATCATCATCCGTAAGGAATTATTGGTACCGGTGCTTTGCGGCATTTTCCTGGTAGAGAACGTATCCGTAATGATGCAGGTAGGCTGGTTTAAATTCACCAAAAAGAGATATGGCGAAGGCCGCAGGATCTTCCTGATGGCACCATTACATCACCATTACCAGAAAAAGGGATTTCACGAAGCCAAGATCGTTACGCGCTTTTGGATCATCTGTATTTTCCTGGCGATACTAACGGTGATAACGTTGAAGCTCCGTTAGTGATTGGTGATTAAAGAATAGAGATTAGTTAAATGAACGAAAATAAAAACATATCATCCCAAACAGCTACCTCTCCTTCGGAGAGGGCTGGGCAGAGGCTTTGCATCCTCGGTGCCGGCGAAAGCGGTGTTGGTGCGGCCTACCTGGCACAGCAGCAGGGGTATGATGTTTTTGTTTCTGACTTTGGCGCTATAGCAGATAAGTATAAAGAACAACTACAGCAATGGAATATTTGCTTTGAAGAAAGCGGACATACCGAGGCTGAGATCCTCAGCGCTGTAGAAGTAGTAAAAAGCCCGGGTATACCTGAGAAGGCACCCATTATCAAAAAGCTGCGCGAGGCAGGCATCCCTGTAATATCTGAGATAGAGTTTGCAGGCCGCTACACCGATGCAAAAATGATATGCATAACCGGCTCTAATGGTAAAACTACTACCACCAGCCTTACTTATCATATTCTTAAAAATGCCGGGCTTAATGTAGGCCTTGCAGGCAACATCGGTAAAAGCTTTGCCTACCAGGTGGCTACAGAAAAGTTCGACTGGTATGTGCTGGAGATAAGCAGCTTTATGCTTGATGATATGTACCGCTTTAAGGCTGATGTAGCAGTGCTATTGAACATCACGCCAGACCATTTGGACAGGTATGAGTACAAGCTGGAGAATTATGCGGCATCAAAATACCGTATTACCCAGAACCAGACCGAAGCCGATTACTTTATCTACTGTGCAGATGATGCAGAAACGATAAAGGTACTTGACGGTAAAGAAATTGCAGCGCAACAGCTGCCGTTTTCGATAGAAAAACAACTGGTGCCGGGAGCATATCTCGATGCCGACAACCTAATTATAAACGTTAATAAACAACATTTTCAAATGTCAATCAACGAACTGGCCTTGCAGGGAAAGCACAACATCTACAATTCTATGGCTTCGGGTATCGTAGCCAAGGTGCTTGAGCTACGTAACGATACGATGAGAGAGAGCATGGGTAACTTCCGCAATATTGAGCACAGACTCGAGTCGGTTGGCAAGATATCTGGCATCAGTTTCATAAATGATTCAAAAGCAACCAACGTAAACTCTACCTGGTACGCTTTAGAAAGCATGACAACCGATGTTGTTTTGATACTGGGCGGTGTTGATAAAGGTAATGATTATAGTATGCTGCGGGATCTGGTTAAGCAAAAGGTGAAAGCCATAGTTTGCCTTGGGAAAGATAATAAGCGCATACACGATGCCTTTGAAGATGAGGTAGAGGTAATAGTAAACACCAATTCGGCACAGGAAGCAACACAGGTGGCTTACCATCTGGCTTCAAAAGGCGATACGGTTTTACTATCGCCGGCCTGCGCAAGTTTTGATCTTTTTAAAAATTACGAAGACCGCGGCAACCAGTTTAAAGCGGCGGTAAGAGAGCTTTAGACGGCCTCCTAAAGGGAAGAACCGAAGTTTAAGATTAAATTAAGTAACAAAGAAAAATAAAGATAATGAGCACGACGGCAGCAGACCAAGCTACTCAAAAACTTCCCTTTCAGGGGATTGGGGCGCTCTTGAACAACGTTAAAGGCGACCGTTGGATATGGCTGATCGTGATATTGCTGTCGGTGATATCATTACTGGCGGTATACAGCTCTACAGGTACGCTGGCTTATAAAAGAGGGCAAGCTAATGAGTTCATCCTCATGAAACACCTGTTTATGATAGTAGGTGGTTTGGCGCTGATGTATTTTTCGCACCTGTTAGATTACCGTTATTATGCAGGTATATCTAAACTGCTAATGGTTATTACTATTCCATTGCTATTATACACGCTTTTATTTGGTAATCACGTTAATGATGCCAGCCGCTGGATCTCTATCCCTGGTACCGGTTTAACGTTCCAGACATCCGATTTGGCTAAACTTGCGCTTATTACCTACCTGGCCCGTACGCTATCGCGCAAGCAAGAAAACATTAAAGACGTGAAGCAATCATTCATTCCAATTATGGGGTCGGTTTGTGTTGTCTTTATATTAATTGCATTGGCAAACTTGTCAACAGCTTTGATGTTGTTCGGTGTAAGCATTTTGTTATTGATCATCGGGCGTATCAGCATTAAGCAAATAAGCGTGGTTTGTGCAGCAGGCGCAATCTTATTGTTGGGCGTTGTGTTTTTAGGCCCTCGCCGTACCACTTACATTTCGCGTGTACATGCATTTATGCATCCCGAAACTGCTAACCCGGATAAGTCATTCCAATCAGACCATGCCAAGATAGCTATTGCTACCGGTGGTGTTTTTGGAAAGGGTCCCGGCAACAGTACAGAACGTAACTATTTGCCTCACCCATATTCAGATTTTATATACGCAACTATCATAGAAGAGTATGGTTTGCTTGGCGGGTTCGCTCTGGTGGCTATCTACCTTTTTCTGTTGTACCGGTGTATAAAAATTGTAACGGCAGCACCCAAGGCTTTTGGCGCATTGCTGGCTTGTGGTTTAAGCTTTAGCCTTACCATACAAGCATTTGCAAACATGGCAGTAGCAGTTGGTTTAGGCCCGGTAACAGGGGTACCGCTGCCACTGGTAAGTATGGGTGGTACATCAATACTGTTCACCAGCGTGGCGTTTGGTATCATCCTTTCGGTTAGCAGGGATATAGATGAACCAAAGAAAGTGGTAGTAGGTGAGATAAGGGAAGTGGCGGCGTAACCCGCAGTGATTAGAGATCGGTGATTTGAGATTAGTGATAAGGGCTCTCTTTTAGGATTTAGTTTTTAGGATTTAGAGTTTAGAATATAAAATATGAGTAAAAGGATCATCATAAGCGGCGGCGGTACAGGGGGGCACATATTCCCGGCTGTATCTATTGCCAACGCGCTGAAAAAGCTTGATCCGGATACCGAGATACTGTTTGTAGGAGCCAATGGCCGCATGGAAATGGAAAAGGTTCCGGCGGCCGGCTATAAAATTATCGGGTTAGATATTACCGGCATCCAGCGTAAATCGCTCTGGAAAAATGTAATGTTCCCCATAAAACTGTTACGCAGTGTGCGCAAGGCCCTGCAAATTATAAAAGATTTTAAGCCCGATGCCGCAGTTGGTGTAGGTGGTTTTGCTTCGGGGCCGCTGCTTTATGCAGCATCGTTACGTGGGATACCAACGCTTATACAAGAGCAAAACTCTTATGCAGGTATTACCAACAAGTGGCTTGGTGCGAAGGCACGAAAGATATGTGTGGCTTTTGATGGTATGGAAAAATTCTTCCCGTTTGAGAAGATCATCAAAACCGGTAACCCTATCCGTAAGGAGTCGGTAAATATTGCCGGTAAGCATATGCAGGCGCTGGAGTTGTACAAGCTGTCGTCATTCAAGAAAACCATCCTGATAACGGGTGGCAGCCTTGGTGCGCGCACATTGAACAACAGCATTATGGCCGGTATAGAAAAGCTGATAGCGGCTGATGTACAGGTGATATGGCAAACAGGTAAATTTTATTACCAAAGCATATTTCAGCAATTGGGGCCTGATAAACACCCCGATATTTGCGTGGTAGAGTTTCTAAACCGTATGGATCTGGCTTATGCCGCAGCTGACGTAATTATTTCACGTGCGGGCGCAGGAACAATTGCCGAGTTATGTGTGGTTAAAAAGCCGGTAATATTGGTGCCTTCGCCAAATGTTGCCGAAGACCACCAAACTAAAAATGCGCTGGCACTGGTTGAAGAGCGGGCGGCAATTTTCATTGCTGATAGGGATGCCGAAGCAAAACTGGTTGACAGGGCACTTGAGTTACTAAAAGACAACGATTTACAAAAAACATTAGGCAATAACATTGGCAAACTGGCCCTGCCGGATGCCGATGAGGTAATTGCAAAAGAAGTTATCCAAATAACAAACAACAATTAAAGTAAAAGCCTCCCGCTTAGGGCGGGAGGTCTTTTTAAAAATTAGTTAGTTAGTTTCCCGGTATTATCGGGAAGAGATTAGGAGTAAAAAACTAAAAATGGAATTAAACAACATAAAACGAGTATACCTGATTGGGATCGGCGGCATAGGCATGAGTGGCCTTGCACGCTATTTCTATCACCTGGGTTGTGTTGTTTGTGGTTACGATAAAACGCATACGTCACTTACAGAGGCGTTGCATAACGAAGGTATTTGCATTGTATACGAAGATCTGAAGGACAGCATACCAATGAGTTTTCAGTCTCCTGATGAAGGAACGCTGATCATTTACACACCTGCTATCCCTAAAGATTCGGCGATACTCAATTATTTCCGTGAAAGCGGGTTTGAGCTGTACAAACGCTCGCAGGTGTTAGGCATCATCAGCAAGGGCATGTTTACCATTGCCGTTGCAGGTACGCATGGTAAAACTACCACCTCGTGCATGATAGCGCACATCTTGAAAGATTCGGGTAAAGATTGCTCGGCTTTTCTGGGTGGTATATTATCAAACTATCAAACCAATGTGCTGTATGGGCAAAACGATATTGTAGTTGTTGAGGCTGATGAGTATGACCGATCGTTCTTAACACTTCATCCAAATATCGCTATTATCACATCGATGGATGCCGATCATTTGGATATATACGGCGACCATTCAAAACTGGAAGAATCTTTCCTCCTGTTTGCTTCACAGCTTAAGCAGGGAGGTACTTTAATATACAGGCAGGGTTTGCCGTTAAACAACGGCTTTACCTACGCCATGAATGATAATGCGCAGGCTATGGCCACAAACGTACGCATTGAAGAGGGTAGCTTCTTTTTCGACTTTAACGATGGAAAGGTAAGCATACCGAACATACGTATGGGTATTGCCGGTCTGCACAATGTTGAGAATGCTACTGCAGCTATTGAAGCAGCCCTGCATGTTGATGTTGACCCTGATGCCATCCGCGAAGCGTTGGGCTCTTTCAAAGGAGTTAAGCGCCGTTTTGAGTATATTATTAAAACCTCGGAAACTATTTTTATTGATGACTATGCACACCATCCCGAGGAGTTGCGTGCTGCGATATCATCGGTAAGGAAGCTGTATCCGGAGAAAAAGCTGACGGTTATATTTCAACCCCACTTGTTCACCCGCACCCGTGATTTTGCCGATGGTTTTGCAGAGGTATTGAGCATGGCTGATGAGACTATCTTACTGGATATTTATCCGGCACGAGAACTGCCGATTGAAGGTGTTACCAGCGAGATGATCCTTAATAAGATGACGCTTGCAAACAAACGTAAGCTGGGCAAACAGGAATGTATTGATACAATACGTAATGAAAAACCGGAGCTGCTGCTTACGGTAGGTGCAGGCGATATTGATGCAATGGTGCAACCATTAAAAAGTGCTTTAGAAAATGTTTAAGAAACGCATTTGGAAACCACTCTTAATTAGTTTGGGTTGGCTGATAAGCCTCTCGGGCCTGGTGGTGCTCATGAGTTTCATTGAAGTGAAAAAGGCAGAGTTGGTTTGCAAAAAGGTAAAGGTATTTATTCCTGGCAACCAGTACTTTATCGACAGGCAGGAGATAGACAACATTTTGGGCGCAAGTGGTAAAAACCTGGTTGGCCGCAGGCTGGAGAATATTGACATCCATGCTTTGGAAAATAAGCTAAAGCATAACCCATTTGTGGAATATGCCCGCGTTTACGAGGATATGGATGGCACTTTGCAGGTAGAGGTAGTACAACGCAAGCCTATGCTGCGTGTAATGAACCGCTTTGACCAGGATTTTTATGTAGACGAACATGGCATGAAAATGCCGCTATCGCAAAACTTTACCGCAAGGGTATTGGTTGCTAATGGTTTTATTGATGAGTTATTTGCCAACAAGGTAGATTCATTACACACCGTTTTAGCAAAGGATATTTACAAAACTGCAGATTTCATCAGGAAGGATTCACTGTGGGAAGCGCAGATAGCGCAGATCTACGTGAATGAGAACCATGAGATAGAGCTGATACCGCGGGTAGGCAACCAGCGCATATTGCTGGGTAATGCCGATTCGTTAAGTACACGTTTCAATAACTTGAAAGTGTTTTACAAGCAGGCACTGCCAACTGTTGGCTGGGAAGCTTATAAAGTTATCAATATAAAATACCTTAACCAGGTAGTGGGGGTTAAGAACGAAACGCTTTTAGACTCGCTTAAACGCCGCAAGGCATTTGAGGCAGATTCAATAAAGCGTGCACAAATTAAACTGGACACGGCGAAGGCAGACAATGCGCCGGTTATAGAAAGTACGGATAAAAAGACATCTATTAAAAATTAAAAGTATGGACAAAAGTTCGACACAAGAGAAAAGCTCGCCAATTGTAGTAGGCCTTGATATTGGTACTACTAAAATTTGTGCAATTGTTGGCCGCAGGAGCAAGAATGGCAAGATCGAGATTTTAGGGATAGGAAAGGCGGAGTCGGCGGGTGTCACGCGTGGTATGGTATCAAATATTGATAAAACCGTGCAGGGCATAGTACAGGCAGTAGATGTGGCCGGTTCGCAGTCGAACGTTGAGATAAGGATCGTAAATGTTGGTATTGCCGGCCAGCACATTAAAAGTTTACAGCATAGGGGCTTAATTACCCGCCGCGACCTGTCGCAGGAGATAGGCCGTAAGGATATCGATAAACTGGTTGAAGATATGTACAACCTGGTAATGCCTCCGGGCGAGGAGATCATCCATGTGCTGCCACAGGAATTCACCGTTGATAACGAGCCGGGTATCAAAGATCCTATCGGTATGGCAGGAGTGCGTTTGGAGGCTAACTTTCATATCATATCAGGCCAGGTAACTGCCATTAAGAATATTGTAAAATGTGTTAACAAAGCACAGTTGGAAAGCCAGGAACTGATCCTTGAACCACTTGCCTCATCAGAATCCGTACTGAGCGAGGAAGAAAAAGAAGCAGGCGTTGTGCTGGTAGATATAGGTGGCGGTACAACAGACGTGGCTATTTTCCACGAAGGTATTATACGCCACACTGCAGTTATTCCGTTTGGTGGTAATAGTGTAACTGAAGATATCCGCGAAGGTTGTTCAGTTATGCGCAACATTGCTGAGCAATTGAAAGTAAGGTTTGGTTCTGCTTTGGCCGAGGAGAATAAAGAGAACGAGATCGTTTGTGTTCCTGGTCTGCGTGGCCGCGAACCAAAAGAGATTTCTGTTAAAAATCTTGCCTTTGTGATACAAGCCCGTATGGAGGAGATCATAGAGCATGTTTACTACGAAATAAAATCATCAGGCTACGAGAAAAAGCTGATAGCAGGTATAGTAGTAACCGGTGGTGGTGCTCAGTTAAAGCATTTAACCCAGCTGATAGAGTACGTAACCGGTTTAGATTGCCGTGTAGGTTACCCTAACGAGCACCTGGCCAAAAACGAAGTATTGCCTAAAGCTACATATGAGGATATGCAAAGCCCTACCTACGCAACCGGTATTGGCTTACTGATAAAAGGTATCCAAAAGATGGAGTATGATGGGGTAACGGCAACACCTGCAGCTTCAACGGTTAAACAGGAAAAGGTAAAATATACTGATGACCGCAAGTTTGGCTTGCTGACCAAAATTTTAGAATCGGGTAAGAAATTTATTAAGGACGATATAAAAGATGAGGATTTCTTGAAATAGACTCACCACCAACCCCTCTTGCGAAGCAAAGAAAGGAGCAAAACCCTCTTTCCGCGCAGCGAAGAGAGGGTCGACGAGCGAAGCAACGTCGGGGTGAGTAAAAACTCGCGAGGAGTTGAGACAAGGACTTTTTCCACAAACAATAACTTTTCCACATTATAAACGATTGTGGAAAAACCCTGTGGAAAAACTGTTATCATTACATTAAGTAAATCTATCTAATCGTCGAAATACATATAGCTGAAAATAAGGATTATGCAGTTTGAGATGTTAAAGGAAAAATCGTCTATCATCAAAGTTATTGGTGTTGGCGGTGGCGGCGGCAACGCAGTAAACCATATGTACAGGCAGGGAATCACCGGTGTTGATTTCATTATTTGTAACACCGATGCCCAGGCGCTCGAACTGAGCCCTATTCCAAACAAGGTGCAGTTGGGTGCCAGCTTAACTGAAGGTATGGGCGCCGGCTCTATCCCCGAAGTTGGTAAAAACTCTGCCATAGAAAACATTGATGACATTAAGGAAATGCTGGGCAGCAATACAAAAATGCTTTTCATCACTGCTGGCATGGGCGGTGGTACCGGTACCGGTGCAAGCCCTATCATAGCGAAGGCTGCCCGCGAACTGGATATCCTTACCGTAGGCATTATTACTACTCCGTTCTCTTTTGAAGGCAAGCGCCGTAAAATGCAGGCTGAGGAGGGTATGGAAGAACTTAAAAAGTATGTAGACTCATACCTGGTTATTTCAAATGACAGGCTTCGCCAGATATTTGGTAACTTAACCATGAGCTCTGCATTTGCACAGGCCGATAACATTTTAACAACTGCCGCTAAAGGTATTGCTGAGATCATTACCCTGCCCGGCTATATCAACGTTGACTTTAAAGATGTACGCACCGTTATGAAAGATAGCGGCGTATCTATAATGGGCAGCAGTAGCGCCGAAGGCGAACACCGTGCATTAAAGGCGGTTGAGGGTGCATTGGCATCTCCGCTGCTGAAAGATAATGAAATTGAAGGTGCACGTTACATCCTCCTGAACATAAGCTCTGGTGACAGCGAAGTTACTATGGATGAGGTAAGCATTATTACTGATTACATACAGGAAGAAGCCGGCCTTGCTGCAGACCTTATCTGGGGTAACTGTAAGGACGAGAACTTAGGCGATAAGTTATCGGTAACCATTATTGCAACCGGTTTCCAAACCAAAGACGAGCGCGAGAAAGAGAACAACAATAAGAAAGTAGTATCAATGCTGGTGCCTGAGAATGAGCCACTGGTAAAACCTGTAAATGAATTTATCACCCCGGTTAAAGATGATACCGACCTGGTTGCGCAGCCTTACATGAAAAGCACTGTTAAGGAAGAGCCGAAACAAACCGGTTTGTTTGATCTGTTTGCCCGTGCCGAAGAGCAGGACAAACATGAAGGCAATGTTGTTAGATATAACCTTACTGAGGAGGCACCTGCAGCACCGGAAGAAACCGATGCTACGGAGTTTACTTTTAAGGTGACTGAAACAGTTATGAACTTTGAGCCGGTTGCAGCGCCGATACAACAGCCCGAGCCGGAACCAGAACCGGAACCACAGGCACTTAGCGCTGATGACGGCAAAACGGATGAGTCTATAGAGGAGCAACTGCGTAAATCGCGTGAGCGTATTATGCGCCTTAAGGATCTGAGCATGAAACTGCGTAACGGTAACATCCAGGAACTGGAAAATGTACCGGCTTACAAACGCAAAGAGATTGCATTACAACAAACGCCGGCATCTGATGAAAGCCAGGTGTCAAGGTTCTCGTTACTGCCTGATAGCGATGGCAAAACCGAGATCAGGAACAACAATTCGTTCCTGCATGACAATGTCGACTAATTGATTAAACCCGATCCCAAGCCTTTCAAATTAACTTTGGAAGGCTTTTTACTTTCCTAAACCTTTCTAAAAAAGCTGGTTCAAACAAATTGGCTATAAGTTAGTTTTGCAACAAAGCGCCCATTTGTGGTTTAATCAGCCTGCCTTAGGCTATATTTGATGTGTTATTTTTTAGAGAGAAACTATTTTGGATTTATTTGACAAGATCAATAAGAACGTTGGGGGGCCGATAGGGCAGCACCAAAAGTGGTCGCACGGATATTTTTCGTTCCCAAAGTTAGAAGGTGAGATAGCACCTCACATGCAATTTAATGGCAAAACCCACCTGGTGTGGAGCCTTAATAATTACCTGGGTTTAGCCAATCACCCCGAAGTGCGCGAGGCCGATGCTAAAGCGGCGGCTGATTACGGAATGGCTTACCCCATGGGTGCCAGGATGATGTCTGGCAACACAAAACATCACGAAGAACTGGAGAACGATCTTGCTAAGTTTGTAGGCAAAGAAGCAGCCTTTTTATTGAACTACGGCTATCAGGGTATGGTATCTATTATAGATGCATTGGTTGACCGTAACGACGTTATTGTGTACGATGCTGAATCGCACGCCTGCATCATTGATGGCGTTCGCCTGCATATGGGTAAACGCTTTGTTTACAAGCATAACCATGTGGATAGCTTTGAAAAGCAATTACAACGCGCAGAGCGTATCACTATGCAAACCGGTGGCGGCATCCTGGTAATTACCGAAGGTGTGTTTGGTATGTCTGGTGCGCAGGGTAAGCTAAAAGAAATAGTTGCGCTTAAAGACAGGTATAAGTTCCGAATACTGGTTGATGATGCGCACGGCTTTGGCACTATGGGTAAAACCGGTGCGGGTACCCACGAGGCGCAGGATTGCGTTGAGGAGATCGATATCTTTTTTGGAACCTTTGCCAAATCTATGGCAGGCATAGGCGCTTTTGTGGCAGCCGATAGCCAGATCATCAGTTACCTGCGCTATAATATGCGTTCTCAAACCTTCGCCAAGGCATTACCTATGCCAATGGTGATAGGTTTAAAAAAACGCTTCGAGCTTCTTAAATCAAAACCAGAGCTGCGCGAAAAATTATGGACGGTAGCTACAACCCTGCAAAAAGGTTTAGTGGAACATGGCTTTGACATTGGTGTAACCAACAGTATGGTAACCCCGGTGTTTTTAAAAGGAGACCTGATGGAAGCAACAAGCCTTACCCGCGATCTGCGAGAAAACCATGATATATTCTGTTCTATTGTGGTGTATCCGGTTATCCCTAAGGGCTTAATTATGCTTAGGCTGATACCAACCGCCTTGCACACCCTTGATGACGTACACAAGACGCTAACAGCCTTTGCCGCCGTAGCAGCAAAACTTACCGACGGACACTATAAGGAAGCTATCGCATCATAGATTTTTAAAAAAACTTTATTATCCTGCGCAAAACACGCAGGATTTTTTTGTTTATGCCATTTAAAGCAAATGGATGCGGTTTTTATAACTAGAAAGGCGTTTGGTTAAATGTTAAATAAAAAAATTATGAGTTAGTAAATAAAAACACAATAAATGTCAAACTGGCCTTTAAACAGTTGTTGCAGTATACTTCAAAAAGCTTTAAAAACTGCTTGTTTATAGCTAAAAATGTGGAAAAAAACCGCGTAGATGCCCTTTTATTATGCCTAAAAAAATTTTTAATTTAGATAAAAGCAATTAGCTTAGCTTTAATTAAACAGTAAACCTCAAATTTAAAGGAGTAGTCACAATGAAAAAATTCGAAGAAGTAAAACAACTGGTTGCATCATTAGAGGCAGATGCTGACAAATTTTACAACAAAGGTAACAGCGCTGCTGGTACCCGCGTTCGTAAAGGTATGCAGGATCTTAAGAACTTAGCACAAGCTATCCGTCTTGAGGTTCAGGATACCAAAAACAAAGAATAATTTGCCCGCATAAGGTTAATTTACTTTTAAAATAAAAAATCCGGCAGCTGAGAAGTTACCGGATTTTTTATTTGATTATTATTCTATATGTCATTGCGAGCGATAGAGCGGCAATCTCCTCGCGTTAATGTAAGCGAGGAGATTGCTACGTCGCTCACGATCCTCGCAATGACATGGGTATGCAAAAGACGGGGCTCTTACTTCACCACCTTCAACTGCTCGCCGATCTTAGCATCAGCAGCGGCGCTAATATTAACCAGCGGAAGGCGTATGGTATCTTCGCAAACGCCTAATTGCCTCAGTGCTGATTTTACACCTGCCGGGCTGCCTTCGGCAAACATAAGGCGTGTAAACTCTATCATACTATAATGCGAAGCGTGTGCGCCTTTAAAATCGCCCGCAAGGCATTTTCTGATCATGTCTGAAAACTGGCGCGGCAAAGCGTTACCAACTACAGATATCACACCAACGCCGCCCATTGCAACCATTTGTAACGAGATGGGATCATCGCCGGATATCACCAAAAAATCTTCCGGTTTATCGCGGAACAGTTGGTTCAGCAGATCGAAATTCCCGGATGCTTCCTTTATACCGATGATGTTCTTAAATTCTTTGGCTAAACGCACGGTAGTTTCTGCAGCCACAGAAGAGCCTGTGCGGCTTGGTACGTTGTACAGGATGATCGGTAGTTTTGCAGCTTCGGCGATAGCCTTGTAGTGCTGGTAAATACCTTCTTGCGTAGGCTTATTATAATGCGGACTTGCCGAAAGGATTGCATCATAGCCATCGATATTAAATTCAGCAATTTCGGCAACAGTTTCGCGTGTGTTGTTGCCGCCAATACCGGCAACAAGCGCAACACGTTTATTCACGGTCTTAGCAGTAAACTCCCACACCTTCTTCTTCTCTTCCTTAGTCAATGTGGCGCTTTCGCCGGTTGTACCTAATGATACGAGGTACTCCACCCCGCCATCAATCAGGTGGCCTATCAGCTTACTTAAAGCCGGGTAGTCCACCTCTCCGTCTGCCTGAAAAGGAGTAACCATTGCCACTCCTGTTCCGTGAAATCTGTTCATGTTCAAATATTAAAGGTCGCTAAGATAATAATTAGAGATTAGAGGCCGGAGATTAGTGACCAGTTTTTTACAGAACGGCTTTGATTTGGGCGTTTACCGCCGTTAGGCAGGCCGGGCTTTTCGTTCATACGCCGCCGGGCATTAGGCACATGGCCTGTATCCACTGCAATCCCTAACGCAAAGGTTGTCTGAATCAGGATTCACGGGATTAATGAATTATCAGGATTAAAGTTTTGGGATAGTAAATAGCAAGAAATTTTCCTATCCTCTTTTCGCGAAGCGAAGAGAGATGCGACGATCCGCCGGTAGGCTGAGATGTCGGGGTGAGTAAATTTGCGAGGTAACTCACCCCGCGACACTTCGTGCGCGACCCTCTCTGCTTCGCAAAGAGGGTGAAAAGTAAATGCGCGATGTGTTGTAGTTTTACTGACAAATATGGGTCAGCGTTCACGGTGTTCACGAGTGTTCATGCCGTGAACGTGAACACTTTCGCTTTTGATCTGAGCTTGTCGCTGTCAGTCTGAACTTTTCGAACACCCTTTCGCCTAATGAGCTGTTAGTCCACCTCACCATCAAATCTTTGTTTAAATTATCCCATGCAACACACCGCCTTTGGCACCCATAGCATCAACGGTTTTCTCAACTGCAGGGTCGCGTTCCAATACAGGGGCATGGTGCGGTTTTATACGTGCATCAATGATCAGCGGGCCTCGGCAGCCCCAGTGTTTGTTCTCGGTAAAGCTGTTGATACCGTAAATATCATGACTTGGATTGCTACGGGTAAACGTTACCCAAACCAGGTTATTGATACTGGCGGCAGTAAATGCAGCATCGTCGCAAAGGACTATTAAAGGCAACCCATTTAAATCAGCATCGCCTAAATGTTCCTGTAGAAACTCCAGTATCAGCGGCAGATCGCTTTGGCGGATGTTCTTTGGCACTTCTACGGCCAGTACGCCCGGCATAGCCATTTTGTAATTCACAATAGGGCGCGGCAGATCGAAACTGGCGGGCAGCTCCGTCCATAACTCACGTTTGATGGCACCAGCAACGGTAACCGCCACTTTACTGCCGCTGTTAAGGCCTTCGCCGCTGTAATCCAGCGTATCGATAGTGGTACGGGTATGAAAATGCAGGTCGCGGGTTAGGTCCACGCGTTGCAGAATATGTTTCAGGAATGCACCAATGTCATTAACATTCAATTGAGGGTTATCTTCCTTCGCCGCAATGAAAAGATACTTGGCAAGGCTCAATTGCCCTTTACCCAAAATATGGTTGGCAATGGTTATCAGTTCTGCAGGGTGGCGTTCTTGTACATAAGGCGTGTAACGCTCGCTGCCGATGGCAAAAAGCAGAGGGTGAACACCTGCAGCATCCACAGCGTTAACGGCGTGCAGGCCGGGTATTTCTTTTGGAATAGCACTACCAGTTATCTCATGTATGAGTGCGCCAAAACTTGTATCCTCCTGCGGAGGTCTGCCCACTACCGTAAAAGACCAAACAGCATCCTTGCGATGATAAACATTATGCACCTTCATCAGCGGGAAAGGGTGGGTGAGGCTGTAATAACCCAAATGGTCGCCAAACGGGCCTTCGGGTTTGTTTTCCATCGGCATAACCGTGCCGGTGATCACAAAATCAGCATCAGCGGAGATACAGAAACCCTCAGCATCATAAAAATAACGGAAGCGACGGTTACCCAACGCCCCTGCGAAAGTCATCTCGCTTAATCCCTCGGGCAGCGGCATAACCGCGGCAACAGGGTGCGACGGCGGGCCGCCAACAAATATGCTCACCTTTAATGGTTGCCCTTTAGCGTTGGCCTTGGTTTGGTGAACGCCGATACCGCGGTGCAACTGGTAATGTAAACCTATCTCTTTATCTTGCACGTAATCATTACCGCCAAGCTGGATACGGTACATACCCAGGTTGGCATTCATAATGCCCGGCCTATCAATGTCTTCAGTATAAACCTGCGGCATGGTTACAAATGGGCCGCCATCCATGGGCCAGTTAACCACTTGCGGTAGTTCGCTTATCTGCGTACGGCCAAATGCCACCGGTGCATTTTTGCCTACACGCATCGGCAAAGCCGATAAAGCTGTTAAGGCAGTATTGGCATATTTAAAAGGATTTTTAATGGCTTTAATAGGGTCGTTTTTGATTTCGACCAGGGTTTTTATCTTCTCCAATGTATCCCTAAAGATAAATTTCGACCTATCCAGCGTACCAAAAAGGTTAGATATAGCCGGGAACTTACTGCCTTTTACATTCTCAAAAAGTATGGCAGGGCCCTCATTCTCAAACACGCGCAAATGTATCGCCGCCATTTGCAGATAAGGGTCAACTTCCTGTTTTATGCGTACGAGGTGACCATGTTTCTCAAGATCGGCTATGCAGGCTTGTAAGCTTTTGTATCCCATTTGGTGCCAAAGATATTCAAGATTTAATGTATAAGGTTAAATTTGTACATTTACATATGCTTCAGGATTCACCGATATTTCAATCGCAGGAGTTTATTAACTTGTGTGAAGTACATAAGATAAAAGAACTTTATGCTTTTGGCTCGTTAGCAAAAGGTACGGCCACCGATGATAGTGACGTTGACCTTATAGTTGAGCTATACGAAACAGACCCCGTTTTTAAGGGTAAGTTACTGCTGAGTCTATACAGCAAGCTGGAAAGCTATTTTAAAAAAAAGGTCGATCTTCTAACTTTTGATTCTATAAAAAATCCTATCCTTGAAGAGTACATAGGAACATCAAAACAGATAGTTTATGCGAGAGAACTACAGGAAAGCTAAACTATATAACGACATAGTAAGTAGCATAAATCTTATAGAGGAATTCCTCGGACCGATAAATCTTTTTGAAGAATATACAGTTGATCGAAAAACTAAAAGCGCCATTGAAAGACAGTTAGGAATAGTTGGCGAGGCTGTCAAGAAAATAAAAGATATCGACCCAAAAGAATTAATTGAATTTCATAGTGACATTATTGGGTTTAGAAATATTCTTATTCACAATTATGACGGTATCGATGATTCTATTGTTTGGTCAATAATTCAAGACGACCTTTCCAAATTGAAAGACGTAGTCGCGCAAAAATTGAATATTGAATAATCAACGCAATGGCATAACCTTAAAATCTTAATTTACCTTTACCGCAATCAATTATACCAACTCATGTCGGTACTTGTTTTTACAGCTATTATTCTTGTAGGTGCATATTTCGCCGGGTTGTTAGGCTCTTTAACAGGGCTGGGCGGCGGTGTTGTTATCATTCCTTTACTTACTATTTTACTGGGTGTAAACATCCATTATGCTATCGGCGCTTCTTTAATATCGGTAATTGCAACCTCATCGGGTTCGGCAGCAGCATATGTAAAAGAGGGCATAACCAATATTCGGCTGGGGATGTTCCTGGAAATAGCTACTACCATAGGTGCGCTGGTTGGCGCATTAATAGCGGTTTATATACCAACGCAATTTATTGCCATCCTTTTTGGCCTTATTCTGATCTTCTCAGCTTTGATGTCGCTACGTAAGAAGGCGGAGACAATTATAGCTAAACCAACTTACCTGGCAGCCAAACTTAAACTATACGGCAGCTATCCAAATGGTAAAGGCGAGCAGATAGATTACGGGGTAACCCATGTAAGCGGCGGCTTTTTTATGATGCTGTTTGCCGGCGTTATATCTGGTTTGTTAGGCATTGGTTCTGGTGCGCTTAAGGTTATTGCTATGGATACCATTATGCGTATCCCGTTCAAAGTATCAACCACCACCAGTAATTTCATGATAGGGGTAACGGCTGCGGCAAGCGCCGTGGTATACCTGCAGCGTGGCTATATCGATCCGGGCATTTCGATGCCGGTGGTTATTGGCGTATTGCTTGGCGCCATGACGGGTTCAAAAATTTTGGTACACACCAAATCATCAGGCTGGCTAAGATGGGTGTTTGCCATTGTGGTAACCTTCCTCGCCGGGCAAATGATCTATAATGGGGTGATGGGAAGGATTTAATTGGTGAGTAGAGATTAGTGAATGATTTCTAAAACACTATATTTAACACTCTGCATAACCACTAATTAACCAATCTCTGATCAACTAATCTCTAACCATGAAACGCCTGCTTTCCAATCTTACTTTCCAGGTTATTGTTGCTATCCTGCTGGGGGTATTGGTAGGCTTGTACTTTAAAGATTTTGCACCCACGGCGCAATTGATCAGCAAGACTTTCATCAGCCTGATCACCATGCTGATAGCGCCGATCATCTTTTTTACGATAGTGCTGGGTATTGCAGGTATGAGCGATATGAAAAAGGTTGGCCGGGTTGGGGGGAAGGCTTTGCTTTATTTTGAATTGGTAACAACCCTTGCTTTGGTGATAGGCGTTGCTGTTGCAAATATCATTAAGCCTGGTTCAAACTTTATCAATAACCACGTAAAGGTAGATTCGTCTAAACTGGCAGAATATGAAAAGGGCGCCGCTAACATGAAATGGGGCGAATTTTTCGCCCACATCGTTCCGGGGAACCTGTTCAAAGCTTTTGCTGATGGCGATATCCTCCAAATATTGTTCTTCGCTATTTTGTTTGGTTTTGGCTTGAGCCGCATGGGAAAGGCAGGCGAATCGCTGATACAAACGTTTGATAAACTATCCAAGGTGTTCTTTAATATCATGAAGATAGTGATGAAGGTTGCCCCGCTTGGCGCCTTTGGCGGGATGGCTTACACCATCAGTACCTACGGAATAAAAACGCTGCAGCCATTGGCCATGCTGATGGGCTCGGTTTACCTGACCATGTTTCTGTTCATCTTCGTGGTGCTCAACATTATTGCTGCGTTGTTCAAATTCAGCTTGTGGCAGTATTTAAAACACATCAAAGAGGAAATACTGATCGTTTTGGGTACGTCCTCATCAGAATCGGCATTGCCGGGGATGATGGAAAAACTGGAAAAGTTTGGCTGTTCAAGATCTGTGGTAGGCTTGGTTATTCCGGCCGGTTATTCCTTTAACCTGGATGGCACTACCATCTATCTTTCAATGGCTACCATATTTTTAGCACAGGTTTTTAAGATCGATCTTTCATTGGAGCAACAGCTTACCATCATCGGGATATTAATGCTTACCTCAAAAGGTGCAGCAGGCGTAACAGGGAGCGGCTTTATCGTACTTACCTCAACGTTGGCCGCCATTAAGGTTATCCCGGTAGAGGGTGTGGCTATTTTGCTGGGAGTAGATCGTTTTATGAGCGAGGCTCGTGCTATCACTAACGTTATAGGCAATGGTGTGGCTACTATTGTGATCGCGAAAAGTGAGGGGGAGTTTAGCTCAAGCCACACAGCCTCCTGAAGGGGGCGTACTAATTTAAAACCCCTTTCTTAAAATCAACTTGTGTGGGCGCATCCTTTCCTCTAAGATTTTTGTAGCGCGTATAATTCTCTTTGATGTACTGCATCAGGTTGTAATCCGTCATGCCGTCTATAAGGTATTGAGGCGGCTGATAGTTGGCCATAAAAGTATCTAAAGAATCGCCTTTCATGCCTGTTACTTTGGTTACCAAACCCCGGTTAAAACGCAGGGCAACGTGATTATCATGTTCAAGCCTTAACATCGCTTGCTGCAACCTGTATTGCTTCGTTTTCTTTTTAAAGATGGTTTTATAAAGTGATAGCAGGTCAACGTTTACAAAGGCAAAAGGGGCATCTGTGCTGCTATGGTGCATCACATCTGTAAGCGCCGGACCTTTAAACGCAAACTGTTTTGCAAATATTCGCCGGTTATCCAACGAATCCTGCAGGTAGCGTTTATAAGCAGAGATGGTTACACCGCGCAAACGGTAGGTCTCGGGTATGAGTTCTATTAATTTTAATTGTCCGCTGAAAGGCGTTACCGGGATCACTACAGGTTTATAACCCATGGTTTTTATTTTAATGGTATCGCTTATCTGCCTTACGCGTACGGTAAAGCCGCCGGCCTCATTAGTGAATACATTTGTTCCGCTTGTTGATACAAGGATAAAAGGCATCGGTTTTTTGGTGTCTTTTTCTACCACAAAACCGCTCACGTTTTGCGCCGATACTTTTAAACTGAAAACAACAAGTATTAAAAAGGCAAGGTTTTTCATGGCGGGCGCTTTGCAACTAAATTAAGTAGTCAAAAAGTTAATTAAAAGATATTTAACAGTTTTTAACCGCTTAAACCAATCGGTTTCTTGTTCTATTGGGCGTTTTTACAATGAGAGATCCGGCATAAAAATTAAAAACTGATTAAGGTTAACATCTTTTAAACCTGCCGGCCGGGGTACCGCCAACAATTGCGAAAATATTTTGACGTAAAAATGCCATCAAGGCTAAAAATAAGTTTGACTTTAAGGGCAATAACTTTAGCTTTGCCATACAAAAATCAAAAGCCGATGAGCGTTCTCGTAAATAAAGATTCAAAAGTTATCGTACAAGGTTTCACAGGTAAAGAAGGTTCATACCATGCTGAGCAAATGATAGCCTATGGTACACAGGTTGTTGGTGGTGTTACGCCGGGCAAAGGTGGCCAAAGCCATTTAGACCGCCCTGTGTTTAACACAGTGAAAGATGCAGTTGACCAGACCGGTGCCGACGTATCTATCATTTTTGTTCCGCCTGCGTTTGGTGCTGATGCTATTATGGAAGCTGCCGAAGCAGGTATTAAAGTTATAGTATGTATCACCGAGGGTATCCCAACAAAGGATATGATCGAGGTTAAAGAATATATCAGTGATAAAAACACCCGTTTAATTGGCCCTAACTGCCCTGGTATCATCACTGCTGATGAAGCTAAAATTGGTATTATGCCTGGGTTTATCTTCAAAAAAGGTAATGTGGGTGTGGTATCAAAATCTGGTACCTTAACTTATGAAGCTGTTGACCAGGTTGTTAAAGCCGGTTTAGGTATCACTACTGCTATTGGTATCGGTGGCGACCCTATTATTGGTACACCAACCAAAGAAGCTGTTGAATTGTTAATGAATGATCCTGACACACACGGTATCATCATGATCGGTGAAATCGGTGGTGGTATGGAAGCAGAAGCTGCCCGTTGGATAAAAGAGCATGGCACTAAACCTGTTGTAGGCTTTATTGCCGGCCAAACTGCGCCTCCGGGCCGCCGTATGGGCCACGCGGGTGCTATTGTTGGTGGCGCTGATGATACTGCTGCTGCAAAAATGAAGATCATGGCAGAGTGTGGTATCCGCGTTGTAGAATCTCCTGCTGAAATTGGCGCTGCTATGGCAGAAGAATTAGCAAAAAAATAGATTCAGGACTTTTAGAGTCAGGACTCAAGATATAGGTCCCGGTCAATTTTTGACCGGGATTTTTTTTTGTTTTTAGAAGATTGATAATTGAAGAATTTTTAAAATTCTTTTAATTCCGGGTCAGATCATTAAATTAGATGTAAAGCCTCATCTATGCGCAAATATTTTTACCTGCCGCTTTTTGTTTCGTCGGGCGCTTTCGCTCAATACAAGCCAGCCACTTTTACTGACCCCGACCGGTTAAAGAAAATTGAAGCTACTTACAGCGTTATCGACAGTGTTTATAAACACCAGGCAGAAGCAATGCATATACCAGGCCTTGCTTACGGCATTGTGGTTGATGGTAAGCTGGTGCATACCGGCAATGTAGGTTATACTGATATTGCCACTAAAACACCGGTTTCTTCGCAATCTGATTTCCGCATTGCATCCATGAGTAAAAGCTTCACCGCCATGGTAATTTTAAAGCTGCGCGACGAGGGCAGGCTTAAACTTGATGATCCGGCGTATTTCTATATACCGGAGATGAAGAACAACAAGTATCTCACCAAGGATGCTGCGCCGGTAACCATCCGCCACCTGTTAACTCATTCGGCAGGTTACCCGGAAGACAATCCGTGGGGCGACAGGCAGCTTGCCGTAAGCGATGCGGACCTGATCAATATTTATAAAAAAGGTGTCTCGTTTTCTCATAATCCTGGTCAGGGTTATGAGTACAGTAACCTGGGGTTTGCCACTTTAGGATATATCATTAAAAAGGTTAGTGGCAAAACCTATGAACAATATATCAACGAGAATATCCTTAAGCCACTCGGTATGACCCATACTTACTGGGAGTATAATAATGTACCCCAAGATAAACTTGCGCATGGTTACCGCTGGTTGGATGGGCAGTGGGTGGAGCAACCTTTGCTGCATGATGGCGCTTACGGGGCCATGGGCGGTTTAATCACTACTATTGAAGATTTTAGCAAGTACATGGCCCTGCATATGGATGCCTGGCCGCCTCGGGATGATGCGGAAAAAGGTCCGGTAAAGCGTAGTTCCATCCGCGAGATGCATTACCCATGGGATGTTAATTATATTAATCAATATTCGCTTAATCCGTCTAAACCTTGCGCTTCTGTTTCGGCATATGCTTACGGATTGCGATGGGCTAAAGACTGCGAAGGACGAGTTTTTGTCGGCCACACCGGCGGCTTGCCCGGCTTTGGCAGCCAATGGAATATCATGCCCGAGTATGGCATTGGCGTTATGTGTTTTGCCAACCTTACTTATTCAAGTGCCGGCAAACTAAACAACATGGTGTTAGATACATTGCTTCAATTATCTAAAATCCAACCCCGTAAATTGCCTTCGTCAAAAGTGCTTACCCAACGACGTGACGAGTTGGTGAAGCTACTACCCGGTTGGAGTAACGCACAAGCAACCGGCATTTTTGCCGATAACTTTTTCCTTGATTACTTCCCTGATAAATTACAAGCCGAGGCAACTGCAATATTTGCCAAAGCCGGTAAGATCGTTAGCGTGGGGGATGTGGTACCTGAAAATAATCTACGTGGCTATTTTATCCTTACAGGTGAAAAAGCTAATATTAAAGTATCATTTACGCTTACACCGGAGAACCCTCCGTTGATACAGGAGTATCACATTGGGTTGGTGGAGTAAACTACAGTTGTGAGGTAACATTATTCGCGTCATTGCGAGGAACGAAGCAATCTCCGAACTTTACAGTTCGCTTGTCCTGTGTAGAGATTGCTTCGTTCCTCGCAATGACGTTTACGTAAAATAACCCTCCGTCAACCCTTTGTAAACATCCTTTTACGAAACAATCTTAGCGGAGCATTTGTCGTATATTTATGTGTGAGCGAGGGTAGTAAAATCGCTCATTCACTCACTCCATAATTCAGTAACTAAAAATGTCATATAATCAATTAACCCCCGAAGAAGAATACGTAATACTGCATAAAGGCACCGAGCGCCCATTTACCGGCGACCTGCTTAATAATAAAGCACAAGGCGTATATGTGTGCAAACGTTGCGATACGCCACTTTACCAGTCAGAAGATAAATTTGAATCTTTTTGCGGTTGGCCAAGTTTTGATGATGAGATACCGGGCGCGGTAAAACGCGTACGCGATGCTGATGGCAGAAGAGTAGAGATCGTATGCGCTAATTGCGGTGCCCACCTGGGCCACGTTTTTGAGGGAGAGTACATGACCCCTAAAAACACCCGCCATTGTGTAAACTCTATCTCCATGAAATTTGTGCCGATAGAACAATTAAAGAAATAATCACATCACCGGGACATTAATATCATCCCCACGGTTGTAAAAACCGGTGGGGATTTTTCTTTTTCCACATTAATTGTTGTTAAGAAAACGGAAAAAAAATTGGTGCAGATAAGTGCTTGAAAAAGCGCGTTTTTAGAGCCTTTTACCTTTGAGTTTTAGGGTTGTTTATAACGTGTGGAAATCGCACAAATGCCGATGTATTTTTGTTTTGATAAACAATATTTTTTGTTGTGGTAGGCTATAATAAGTTGATGGTTAGATGCTTAAAATTTTAAAGCACTTACAATAATCTCAATGTCATCTTGCCGATTGTGGACAACTTATAGGTGATGTTAAGAACTTAGACTATCTCGGAATTGCCTGATGCCCTATCTTTGAATTACAAGTTCTTTCAAGTACTATCTATGATGCCGGTTACCTACTGGCAAATTTGAAAAATGAACCATATTGTATGTGGTTTAGAACGTGCAACTAATAACAAGTTGAAGAAGGCAAGAGGGGTTTGAAATTGAGTGAGTAATATGCGCAAGTCGATGTCGACTGCTAATTTTTTATAACTCGCCATGGTAAACCTGTCTGCTGTTGTCACGTAGGTAAATTGAAAATGAACGCGTAACGGAGCTATTAAAATAATATAAAGAGGCAATGCAAGAGGAAACCGAATTACTGTTAAAAGAGAACAAAGACCGCTTTGTTATCCTGCCGATAAAGTACCCGGCAATATGGGAAATGTACAAAAAGTCTGAAGCCAGTTTCTGGACAGCAGAAGAGATAGATCTTTCTGATGACCTTAAACACTGGGAAAGCCTAAACTCGGGCGAAAGACACTTTATATCACACGTACTTGCCTTTTTTGCTGCCAGCGATGGTATTGTAAATGAAAACCTTGCAGTGAACTTCATGAGCGAAGTGCAATTGCCGGAGGCGCGTTGTTTCTATGGTTTCCAGATCATGATGGAAAATATCCATTCAGAAACCTACGCATTGCTGATAGATACTTACATCAAAGATCCGGTTGAGAAAGACCGCTTGTTCCACGCTATTGAAACCGTGCCTTGCGTAGGTAAAAAAGCAGAGTGGGCGCTGCGTTGGATAAACAACGGTTCGTTTGCAGAGCGTTTGGTAGCATTTGCCGCTGTTGAAGGTATCTTCTTCTCAGGTAGTTTCTGCTCTATCTTCTGGTTAAAGAAACGCGGTTTAATGCCGGGCTTAACCTTTAGTAATGAGCTGATCTCTCGTGACGAAGGTTCGCACTGTGAGTTTGCTTGTTTGCTTTACAGCATGCTGGAGAACAAGCTGAGTAAAGAAGCTGCAACAGCTATTATCACTGATGCTGTAGAAATTGAAAAAGAGTTTGTTACCGATGCATTGCCCGTAAACCTGATAGGTATGAACGCTAAACTGATGCAGCAATACATCGAGTTTGTTGCCGATAGATGGTTGGTAGAGCTGGGTTACGATAGAGTGTATAACGCAACCAATCCGTTCGACTTTATGGAGATGATAAGCTTGCAGGGTAAAACCAACTTCTTTGAAAAACGTGTTGGTGATTATCAAAAAAGCGGTGTAATGAATAGTGCCGAAAGCAAATCATTCTCGTTAGACGAGGATTTTTAAGGGTAGAGACCAGAGATTTGTGATTAGAGATTAGGAAAAGAAAATCATGAAATCCACTAATCAGGCAGATCAAGGTTCAGAAAAAAGAGAACAAGAATAATTAATATATAAACTTAAACCATCCGGCGGGCGGCCGGGTAAATAAGGAGGCGGTAAAAAAATGTTTGTAGTAAAAAGAGACGGCAGAAAAGAGTCGGTTAAGTTCGACAAGATCACAGCTCGTATTGAGAAGCTGTGCTACGGGTTCAAGCTGGTTGATCCAATTGATGTAGCGAAAAAAGTAATTGAAGGTTTGTTTGATGGGGTTACCACATCAGAGTTGGATAACCTTGCAGCAGAAACAGCAGCATCATTAACCACCAAACACCCTGATTATGCTTTGCTTGCATCGCGTATTGCGGTATCAAACCTGCACAAAAATACCACGAAGTCGTTCTCTGAGACCATGAAACGCCTTTATGAGTACATTGACCCTAAGACAGGCAAAAGCGCTGCTTTATTGGCTGATGATGTACACGAGATTATCCAAAAAAATGCAGATATCCTGGATAGCAGCATTATCTACGACCGCGACTTCGGTTTTGATTACTTCGGCTTTAAAACGCTTGAGAAATCATACCTGTTAAAATTGGACGGTAAAATTGCCGAGCGCCCTCAGCATTTGTTTATGCGTGTATCTGTTGGTATCCACAAAGAGGATATCGAAAGCGCAATCAAAACATACAACCTGATGAGCGAGCGCTGGTTTACGCACGCAACGCCTACTTTATTTAACGCCGGTACACCAAAACCTCAAATGTCATCATGCTTCCTGTTAACCATGAAGGATGACAGTATTGAGGGTATTTATGATACATTGAAACAAACCGCCAAAATATCGCAAAGCGCGGGTGGTATTGGCCTAAGCATCCACAATGTGCGTGCAACAGGATCATATATCAGCGGTACAAACGGTACGAGCAACGGTATTATCCCAATGCTGCGCGTGTTTAACGATACTGCCCGCTACGTTGACCAGGGTGGTGGCAAGCGTAAAGGCGCTTTCGCTATCTATCTTGAACCTTGGCATGCAGATATCTTTGAATTCCTGGATCTGCGTAAGAACCACGGTAAAGAGGAAATGCGTGCACGTGACCTGTTCTATGCCCTTTGGGTATCAGACCTGTTCATGAAGCGTGTTGAGGCAAACGAGGACTGGAGCCTGTTTTGCCCGCATGAAGCACCTGGTTTAGCTGATTGCTTTGGTGCCGAGTTTGAAGCTTTGTATACTAAATATGAAAGAGAAGGACGCGCACGTAAAACCATCAAAGCACAAGAGCTTTGGTTTGCCGTGTTAGATTCACAAGTTGAAACCGGTACGCCTTACTTGCTGTACAAAGATGCTGCTAACAGCAAATCAAACCAGCAAAACCTGGGTACTATAAAAAGCTCAAACCTTTGTACCGAAATTATCGAGTACACTTCTGCCGATGAGGTAGCGGTTTGTAACCTTGCTTCTTTAGCATTGCCACGCTTTGTTATCGATGGTAAGTTTGATCATCAGAAATTATATGATGTTACCTACCAGGCAACGTTAAACCTTAACAAGATCATTGATCATAATTTTTACCCGGTAGTAGAGGCAGAGCGTTCAAACCTGCGCCACCGCCCGGTTGGTTTAGGTGTACAGGGTTTGGCTGATGCTTTTATCCTGTTACGTTTACCTTTCGAGAGCGAAGAAGCAAAACAATTGAACAAAGAGATCTTTGAGACCATTTACTTTGCCTCAATGACGGCTTCTAAAGACCTGGCTATAAAAGACGGTGCTTATGAAACTTTCAAAGGTTCACCTTTATCAGAAGGTAAATTCCAGTTTGATCTGTGGGATGTTAAACCGGCAAGTGATCGTTGGGATTGGGAGAACCTGCGCCTGGATGTAATGAACCACGGTGTACGTAACTCATTATTAGTTGCGCCGATGCCTACAGCTTCAACATCACAAATTTTGGGTAATAACGAGTGTTTTGAACCATATACTTCAAACATATACACCCGCCGTGTATTAAGCGGAGAGTTTGTGATCGTTAACAAACACTTGTTAAGAGACCTGGTTGACCTTGGCTTATGGAACAACACCATGAAAGACAGGATCATCAGCGCAAATGGTTCTATTCAGGATATTGCCGAAATACCTGCCGATATCAAAGAACTGTACAAAACAGTATGGGAAATTAAAATGCGTAACATCATTGATATGGCAGCCGATAGGGGTGCTTATATCTGCCAGTCGCAGTCGCTTAACTTGTTCATTAATTCGCCAAATGCATCTAAACTAACTTCAATGCACTTCTATGCATGGAAGAAAGGCCTTAAAACAGGTATGTACTACCTGCGTACGCAAGCTGCATCACAAGCGGTTAAATTTACAGTTGAGAACCAGGGTGGTAAAAATATGGAAGCCGTTATACCGGAAGTTGTTGGTAATACCAGCGAAGAGGAAATGCCGGCCGGCCCAACCTGTTCAATGGAAGAAGGCTGTGTTACCTGTTCTGCATAATTTCGCCTAATATCAATATAAATAAAATTAAGTAGTCGGAAAGTCAGAAAGTCCGCACAAGTCCGAAAGTTAAAAGATGTTTTCTCATCTTTGCTTTCGGACTTTTTTATTGATCGATTTTCCGGCTTTTTGGACTTTCGGTCTTCCCAACTTCCGGCTAAAAATATGCTCACCTCCGCCAAACACGAAATACTCCATTGCGAACGCTGCAGCAAGCCGTTTGAGTGTAAGGCCAACGCCTACACCAAATGCCAGTGCAGTACTGTGCAGTTAAGTATAAATGAGGTACAGTACGTAAGCGAGCTGTATGATGGCTGCTTGTGCGCTGGTTGTTTATTGGAGTTGCAGAAGGAGTATCAGGAGAGTTTGTAATTCTTAATCCTGTGTTTCACAGTCTCAACGTTTTCATTATCTTAGGGCAACATTTAAACTATTCTTTATCACAACATGTACCCTAATTCCCCAAGGAAAACTGCACTGCGGGCCTCTTTCATTATCTTAATGTTAAGCACCTTTTTCTTATTGCCGGCTAACGCACAACGCCGGGGACTTGGCCTGAATGCTGACGGCGACCTGCTTGGCGGTAGCAATAGCAGCAGTGGTGGCGGCTCTACCGTTGATAGGGAGAACGGTTGGGGTGTAGCCATTAACCTTGGTTACGAAAGTCCTGATAAGGATCTCAGGGATTATTACAAAGCTGCACCTACTTTCGGCTTAACAGTTATAAAGCGCTTAAACAACTGGCGTTTCTCCGGCAGTGCCGATTATCGTTCGTATAAACCCAAACAAGACGTTTTTGTAACCGAGAGTGATTATGGTAATGCATATACGGCTTTCAGTAATTTCCGCGGAATAGGGTTATATGCGGGTATAGCTTATAGTTTGCCAATTACCGATGCGGTTGAAATTTATGGCGGTATCAATGCCGGGTCGGTATTTATAAGCCAGTCTTTTTACACTGAAGATGATGCCGGAAACCAGTTTTCATTTTCGGGCAATTCATCTTTAAACTACCTGGGTCCAAAACTTGGGTTTAATTTTGCAAGCGCCGGTAATATCACCATCGGTATTGAAGGTAGGTATGGCTTAAACCTTACCGGCTTTAACTCAAATACACAAACCGGTACAGAGGTTTACAAGGGGTTCAGTGCGGTATCGGCCAATTTAATGCTTACGTATAACTTCTAAGTCTGGCTGGTGTGCCAGTTGGGCTTGCAGTCTTCAAGGTTGGCTTCGATGATATCGTAAATCTCTTTCGCTTCCCCATTGACCCAGTTCAGTCGAGTCCAGACGCTATCATGAGAACCATTTGGCCCCTTAAAATAAAAGTACAGCGCGGTAACTGATCTGCCTTGTGATAGCTTGATATCTGTTATATCACCCCATTCAATAATAAAATTTTGCGAATGGTCTACAACGCCTATTTGATTTATCTCGAAAGCTATTTTTCCTCTCAACATAGGAATAGTGTACCTTATAGTTATATATAAAAAGATAGTGATGAGTGTAAGCACTGCTGTACCATAATATAATTCATCTACAATATTTTTTGAAAGTGCTTTAGAAAACGGACTGCTTATGAGATATAAAGCCCATGCTAAAAGTCCATAATTAATTAAGCAATAACTCCAACTATAGCGGTACGTTATTTTGTCCTCCATTAGGTAAAAGATAGCTTTATGTTGCGTGGTGTTGCCATTTGAAGTTGCGTTCTTCTAAATTGGCTTCAATAATACCAAAAACATCCTCGTCGTCGCAATCTACCCAGGTTAGCGACATTTTGATGCAAGTTTCGCGGCCATTAAAAAGGTTGTAATAACAATGCAGGGTAGAGAAACCTTGCGTATTATTGGCAAGCCTCAGGTCGGTAATGTCAGTCCACTCTATAATTACGTTTTGCGGGTAATAAATAATGCCTTGCTGGTTTATCTCTAAGGCAGTACTTTTCTTAAACGCCGGTATAACGTATTTGTAGGTGGTAAAAGCTGCGTAAACCATGAAGAGCGCAAAAAATATGCTCATCACAAATACGCCGCTAACGCTGCCAACGCTAAAGTAATCATAAAGGTCTATCCCCAGCCAAACCACAGGGATAGCAAAAAAAGAAGCGTATAGCAGGCTGTTGATCAAGCTATAGCGAAAACTGATCTTTTCTTCACGTGCCATAAGGGTGATAATTGGTTAAACCTAATATACATAAATTTATTTGCAAGAAGTTCACAGTTTTTTGGGTTTCATATAGATTGCCTATCTTCACGCACTCATAAAAAGCATACTTAAATTATGAAATTGTTAGAAGGAAAAACCGCACTGGTTACCGGTGCTTCAAAAGGGATAGGCCGCAAAATTGCCGAAAAATTTGCTGAACATGGTGCCAATGTAGCTTTTACTTATTTGTCATCTGTTGAAAAGGGACAAACCTTAGAGCAGGAACTGCAAAGCTTTGGTACTAAAGTAAAAGGTTACCGCAGCGATGCATCTAAGTTTGATGAAGCAGACAAGCTTATAAATGATATTGTTGCCGATTTCGGTGGTTTAGATATTGTGGTAAATAACGCCGGTATCACTAAAGATGGCTTGCTGATGCGCATGACCGAAGACCAGTGGGACGAAGTATTAGATGTAAACCTTAAATCGATATTCAACGTTACCAAAGCCGCTTCAAAAATTATGATGAAAGCACGCAAAGGTGTGTTCATTAATATGAGCTCGGTAGTTGGTGTGCAGGGTAATGCTGGTCAGGCTAATTACGCGGCATCAAAGGCGGGTATCATTGGTTTCTCAAAATCGGTTGCAAAAGAATTAGGTTCGCGCAACATCCGCACCAACGTGGTTGCACCGGGCTTTATTCGTACCGAAATGACCGACGTATTAGACCCTAAAGTGGTTGAAGGCTGGGAAGCAAACATTCCATTAAAACGTGCCGGCGAGGTTGACGATGTAGCCAATGCCTGCGTTTTTCTGGCATCAGATATGGCGGCATACATCACCGGGCAGGTTATCCCTGTTGATGGTGGTATGTTGTAGTTTTAAGTCAAAATTCAAAATTAAAAAGTCAAAAGTTGCGGAGTGCGGCTTTTGGCTTTTTTTGTTTGGATATCTTATCCCAAGATCCGCTGATACAGCTTAAAATAATCCTCAGCCATTTTCTCTTTTGAGAATTTTGAAGCCGCCCAATCATGGCAGTATTGCCGGTTGATAGATGGGATGCTGTTGATCATCTCAACTGCCTCATCTATAGTATCCACTAAAAAGCCTGTTTGCTCATGTTGAATAAGTTCCGGCATTGATCCTTTGTTAAAGGCAATTACAGGCGTGCCACACAACATAGATTCTGCCACGCTCATGCCGAATGGTTCGGCAAAATTGATAGGATGGAGAAGGGCAAGGGCATTACCTAAAAGTTCGTTACGTTTTTCGGGGCCCGCTGAGCCTACATAAACTATCTGCTCATTTAAGTGTGGCTCAACCTTTTCGCGCCAGTAGTTCTCATCTTGCTTGATACCAGCTATGAGTAATCGCTTGTTTGCCTTCTTAGCTATTTCTATGGCTTCTGCAGCGCCTTTATCATGATGAATACGACCAAAGTACAGCAGGTAATCCTGCGGTGCCTCAGTGAATTTAAAATCAGCTGTATCTAAACCGTTGTAAACCGTAGCCAGATATTCCAACTCCGGGCTGCGGTCTGCATCGCTTATAGATACATAATGCCCGCGCTTATTATACTTTTTATAAACGGGTATTATTCTCTGCGAAGAAAAGCCATGTATAGTGGTAATAACCGGCGTAGCGATAAGCCCGGTATAAGTTAGCGGCAAAAAATCAAAGTTGTTATGAATGATATCAAACTCGCCCGCTTTTTCCATCAGGTTGCTGATGTGCAAACACTCGAGCACCTTAGCATCCTGCGTTCGGTCTTCCTCGTAGCCTTGTTCGCAAATTGCATCCAGTTTGCCTGCAGTAATGGAGTCGCCGGTAGCAAAAAGGGTAACGTCAACTCCAAGCTTTATCAAACCTTCGGCAATGTTAGAAGCAACCTGCTCCCACGGCCCGTAATGCCTGGGCGGTGTGCGCCAGGCAACGGGAGCTAAAATCGCTGCTTTCATTTTTGTTAGCAGATCTTAACTTTTTGTTCCAATTTATTGTACTCGTACTCCAGTTCAAAAGCTTTAAGCACTGTAAGGTGCGATATCATGTAGGCAAGCGTACTTTCTGCGCCCTGGTTACGGTTGATACCGGTAGGCAACAAGCCATCGCAGCAGCCTTTTGTTTCGTGATCATAGAGCGGTGCCCGCAACGTATTCTCACCCAGGAACCATTTGTAGCTCAGGAACATTTTCTCAATGTACTCAGGCTTACGGAATGTTTGGTATGCCTGGAAGTGCATTAACACCATGGCCATAGTTTCGATAGCTTGCTGATCGAAAGTAGGGAATGTACCGCCGCGGTAGTACCAGCCATCGTTACCAACTGGGCTTAAGTAACCGTTTGATAATGTCAACTGATCAAGGAAAGCCATGGTTTTCATTGCTACTTCCTTAGCTTTAGGGCTGCCCGTAATTTCATAAGAATGTAGGAGCGCTAAAGGCAATATAGCGTTATCATAGGTCATGCTTTCTTCAAACCATTCCCAGTCATCAGAACGGGTATTGTCATAAGCATCCAATAACGGTTGGGTTAGGCGTATCAACTCAGCAACCATACCTTCGTCGGTTGGATAAACCTGCAGGTACAAAGCAATACCGATAATGGTATTTGCCTGGCCGCGGATATGTTTAAGTGCTTTAAAGTGAGTGTATGATTTATGAAAAAGCTCTAAAGCAAATTCGCGGTAAGAGTTGCTTGCAGCACAGCTGATCAAATGACCTAAAGCCCAGATGGTGCGGCCAAATGAGTCCTCTGAACCTATCTCATCCAGGTAACGCCTATCAAAGCTTAGGAAGTTACGGAAGTTACCGTCATCCGTTTGCATGTAGTGAATATAGCTCAGGTAGATAGGGAGCAGGCGATAAGCTTCGCTGCTTTTGTTACGCTGGTAGGCCATTAAAGCCATTATCAGCGCACGGGCGTTATCATCAAGGCAGTAACCCTCTTTTAAGTTAGGGATACCGTATTTGGCATGCTGAACGATACCGGTATCGTCAGTTAAACGCAGTACGTGCGCTAAACTGAACTTTGGTAATATCTCAGGATCAACGATGCTGTTTTTTAATATCTTGTCGCTAAAGTCGTGCCTTGCAGAAGCCTCTTGTGCTACTTTGATGAACTCGGCACCAATTACCGGCCAGCGTAGATGCAAGCCGTACTCATAGGCGTTTTGTTTTAATTCTTTCAGTTGTGCATCATCGCCCAATAACTCGTTAATTGTGTCAGCTAAAGCATCTGAGTTTTTAAAATCAAACAGACGACCACGGTCATCAGCCAACAATTCAGTTGCGTGCCAGTATGGGGTTGAAACTACCGCTGCACCTGCACCAACGGCGTATGATAATGTACCGCTGGTAATTTGCGCTTCGTTGAGGTAAGGCGTTACGTATACCTCTGCTGCGGTAAGGTAATTGATCAATTCATCTTCGGCAACAAACTTGTTGATGAATGCCAGGTGTTGCGATACTTTCAATTGAGCAGCTAAACTTTTAAGGTGGTCGCGGTATTCCTCGCCCGAGCTTTTAATAACGCCCGGGTGGGTGTTACCCAATACCACATACATCACATCCGGGTGTTTCTCTACAATTTTGGGTAGTGCCTTAACAACCGTTTCTAAACCTTTGTTACGGCTTAACAAACCGAATGTTAACATCACACGGCGGTTCTTAAACTGGCTCAAGCTTTTAACCGGGTTTGGTTCTGGTGCTTCAACATCAGGTACGCCGTGCTCAATTATTTGTATCTTCTCTGCAGGTATATCGTATATGGTGGTTAAAAACTCCACTGCGCGTTTGCTCATTACAATGATCTTTGATGACTGCTCGGCAATCTCGCGGATAACGATACGCTGTACGTAGCTTGGGTCTTTTAAAACCGTATGCAGTATAGAGATAAGTGGTTTCTCTAAACGGTTTATCAACGGTAATACATATATGCCGCTCTCTCCACCGTAAATGCCAAACTCGTGTTCCAATATCACTGCTTCTACGTTACTGGTGTTGATGTAAGATGCTGCGCGGATATAATCCTTTTGATGATTTTGACGGATAACGAATTTAACGTGCGATGGGTATTCGTACTCTTGCAGATCCTCAGAATCATTTAGTGCAACTACATAACCACCATCAAGCGGGTCCTTCCTGTCCGGGAAGTTAGCATTAATGGCGTTCATTAAGTTGTGGTTAAAGGTAGCAATACCACATTCTCGCGGCGGATAGGTTGATATATAAGCGATTTTCATAGTGTATGTAGAGGTCCGTTATTTATTGCTTAGTTGTCAAGATGCGTTAAAAACACTAATTGACCCGAAAACTGTGCACTGCTGACCTTAAATAAGGCTATTATAGCCATACAGCGGATCAATTTACGCAGGCATTAACCTATATGCATAAAGTATACCATAAACATCAATAAAAGCCCTTTACAGCATTTATTGAAGCATTTTTGATAGCGTAAAGGTAAAACTAATAGTTGTTAAGGCGATAACTGCTTAATCTTCTGTATGTTGGGCGATGGCCTGCACAATGATCTGGCAAGCTTTAACAAGCTCTTCTATCGTAATAATTAAAGGCGGTGCAAGGCGCATGGAGTTGCTACAGTGCAAAAACCAGTCTGTAATTACACCATTTTGTATACAGGTGTCGATGATTTTCTTATTAGTATCAAAACTTTCAAATTCCACAGCCAGCATAAGGCCCTTGCCGCGTATCTCTTCTATAGCCGGGTGCTGCAATTCGCGGCGGATAATTGCTTCTTTCTCCGCAACATCATCTATCAGGTTCTCCTCAAGCAAAACATCTAAAGCTGCCAGCCCCGCAGCACATGATACCGGGTGACCGCCAAAAGTAGTGATGTGCCCGAGGATAGGATTCTCTTTAAATGCCGACATGATCTCTACCGATGACACAAACGCACCTACGGGCATGCCGCCGCCCAAGGCTTTAGCCATCAGCAAAATATCCGGAACGATATCGAAATGCTCAAAGGCGAACAATTTCCCCGTACGACCAAGTGCAGCCTGTATCTCATCTAATATAAGCAACGTACCTGTTTCAGAACAGCACTTGCGCAGCGCTTGCATCCACTCGTAGTCCGGAAGCCTGATACCCGCCTCGCCCTGTATGGTTTCGAGGATAACGCAGGCAGTTTGATGAGTGATGAGTTCCAGATCATCATGGTTATTCAATCGTATAAAGCCGATGCCGGGCAGCAGCGGGCGGTAGGCTTGTTTAAACTCCTCGTTACCCATAACACTGAGTGCACCATGTGTGCTGCCATGGTACGAGTTATTAAACGCTAATACATTTGGACTGCCGGTGTAGCGCTTAGCAAGTTTGATAGCTCCTTCAACAGCTTCGGCGCCTGAGTTGGTGAAGTAGACGGAGTTTAACGATTCCGGTAGAATACTCACCAGTTTTTCAGCAAAGCGCACCTGCGGGGTTTGTACATATTCTCCATATACCATCAGGTGCATGTATTTCTCTGCCTGGTCTTTCACAGCCTGCACAACTTTAGGATGGCTGTGGCCCAGGTTACTTACGCCAATGCCGGAGATAAGATCCATATAACCTTTGCCGCCTTCTTCATAGATATACACACCTTCGGCACGGTCAAATTCCAGCAGTAGCGGGAAGTGAGTGGTTTGGGCGTTGTTGTTAAGAAAAAGTTGGCGAAGGGTGAGCATATTCTTTAGTTGTAATTTGCAAAGATAGATAAGTTGTAAAGTTTAGGGCTGCGGTATAAACAAAAAAGCAGCGCTTGTGCACTGCTTTTTTGTTTTGTTCAAGTTAGTAACCTTTCAAACGTTACAACTTTCCAACCTTCTAACAATTTAATTTCCCGCCCTGATGCTGCGTTCGCTTAGTTGTTTAATCAGTTCATCTGTAAACTCGCGTTCGCTTTTGTATAAAAGACTCACCTTTTCGGGAGGCAGGATCTTCATAAACTCATCGCGGTAGCGCTGGCGTATCTCAACCAGTTGTTTTTCGTAAGCTATTTCTTTATCTACCTGTTCGGTACCGTTTGCAGCAGCGGTAGAGTTGTTTGCACGCTTTAATATCCGTACTGCAGTAAGGTCTTGTTGGTATTGGTTATACACGGGCCAAAACTTACGCGCTTCGTCACCGGTAAGGTTTAACTGCTGCCCTATAAAGTTATTTCGGGCAGCCAATATTTTCTGGCCTTTACCAGTACGCGGGCGGTTAAACTGTGCGTTAGGTGCCGCCTGGCTGCGGAAACCCGCACGCAGACTGTTCACCTGTGCAAAAGCATCAACCCCGGCTACTGCCAGTACACCAATAAATATGTATTTTAAAAGCTTACTCATGTTAGTTAACATCCAAATAGTCCTGTAAATCTTGCGACAGGGCATCTGTATTTATTTGTTCTTCGTTGGCATTCTCCAACAGCTGGCGATTATCGCTTGCGTCTATATGCAGCTCTAAATAGTCCTTTATCTCATCTGCCGGTATTTGCGACAGTTGCGAATGCAGGTAGCTTCTTTGATGCTCAACCGGTTGTGGTACTTGTGCATTCCTTAAAAAAGCACCGGCGCCAATTATCAAAGCTAAACAAGCAGCTGTTGCATACTTAAAGGTATTTGAAGCCCAAAGTTTACGTACAATGGTTTTACGGATAACCTCTTCGCGGCCAACGCCCGTAGTTTTAGCCAGTATATTTTTATTCAGTGTTTCAAAGTAGTTTTCAGGTACTTCAAACACCGGTTCTTTTTGTAAAATTTCTACCGCTATACGGCTGTTTATCTGTTGTTGCAGGTTATCAAAATATCCGGCAGGCACAGTAAAGCCAATATCTTCTTTGTTTGCTGCATCCTCAATGGCAATGCGGCTTTGTATGTTAGCGCTAAGCTGGTCAAAATATCCCTGCGGAACAGCAAAAGACGGCTCGTTTGGATCTGCCGCCGCCTCAATATTTATCCTGCTTTGGATATTGTTAGTTAAATTCTCAAAATAATCTGCAGGCACGGCAAAGCCTTGTGCCGTATCATCAGTTTTTAAACCCTCAATGTTCACCAGGGATAATATGCGCTGACCGGCCTCTTCAAAATAGCCGGCTGGCACTGCAAACGGCGTTTCTTTCGAAAACCGTTGAAGTGACATTTCTTCACCTGCCCATTCCTTATTCTCCATATCGCTTTTCATACATCCTTATAGATGACTTTACTTTCAAAAGGTTTAATACTAAATTAAAAATTAATCATTTGATAGTATAAAGCTCTCTATCTTTTTCACTGCGAGGTGATATGACGCTTTTAGTGCACCAACGCTTGTGCCTAAAACCTCGCTCATTTCTTCGTACTTCATATCATCAAAGTACTTCATGTTAAAAACCAGGCGTTGCTTGTCGGGCAGTGTTAGAATGGCCTGTTGTAACTTCATTTGTATTTTATCGCCGCTGAACTGATCAGAGCTTGATAAAGTATCAGACAGTTCATAGTCCACATCGTCAAGTGAGACGTTATTTTTTTGTTTCTTTTTATTTAAGAAGGTGATGCACTCGTTGGTAGCTATACGGTACATCCAGGTGTACAATTGTGCATCATTACGGAAACCGGGCAGGTTTTTCCAGATCTTTATAAAAACATCCTGCGTAATGTCATCGGCATCATCATGGTCTATCACCATGCGCCGCACGTGCCAATATATTTTCTGCTGATATTTTTTCAGCAATATATTAAAAGCCTCGTTGCGGGTTTTCTCGTCCCTAAACTTGCTTAAAATTTCTTCGTCTTCTGCCTGTATGGCCATTTATTGAATTTTAATCTACTTTAATAAGTATAAAGCGTTTTTGTTTGAGATATGTTTTAACTACGGTTATTTGCCCAGCAGTTCAAGCACCTGCTGTGATGATGCTTTGGTATCAACCTTTTCAATAATATGGGTAATTATGCCATCGCCATCTATCACAAAAGTTGTGCGGGCAGTACCCATATATTTTTTTCCGTACATATTTTTCTCAACCCAAACGCCATAAGCCTCAACTATGCTGTGTTCAGTATCGGCTATCAGCGTAAATGGCAATTGATATTTGGTTTCAAACTTTTTGTGCGATTTTTCATCGTCAACACTTACACCTATCACCTCAAAGCCTTTACCTGCAAGCGATTGATAGTTGTCTCTAAAATCGCATGATTCGGCCGTACAGCCAGGGGTATCATCCTTTGGATAAAAATAGAGTATAACGTTTTTACCCTTGTAATCAGACAATGAAACAGGGTTGCCATTCTGGTCGTTTGCGGTAAAATCCGGGGCTTTGTCGCCGGCTTTAAGTTGGGTTGCCATGTTTTCTATCGGTTAAAATCTGCCTTAAATGTAGATGTGTTGTTTTTAGCATCAATAACAGTAAACTCAAAAGTGTGTTTGCCCGGGGAAATGCTACCGTCAAATGTATAACTTAATATCTTGGTTTTAAAGTTACGTTCAACCAGTACCCATTTTCCATCTATTTTACCGGCATAACTTTTAATGCCCGATAGGTTATCGCTCATTCTAAGCTTGATCGCCTTGATAGCACCTAAGTTTGCGCCGTTGCGGATATTAATAGGTGTAATGATTGGCGCTACCGTGTCTATTTTTATATAATAATCGCCAAAGGCACGTGCCGAACCTTTTACCCAGCCGTTCTCCCAGGTGCTTGGGATAGCGCCCGTTGCGGCGTTTACTATCACAGCCTTTTCAGCATTGGCACCCAGGTCTGCATCTGGTTTTATCCAAATATCAAAGCTATCGTGTATAGGTGTAAGCTTGTTGTGCAGGCGGTGAGTAGCAGAAAATGCGCCCGGTTTAGCGGGTAGTTCTGAGTAAATAAAGTCCAGATCATCATATAGGTTACCCGCCGGAATAATCACCTTAACCTTATTGTTGACAAATTTACTCTCTCTATCGTAATGCAGCAATGTTCCCTCCGGTTTAGCCGGAGCAAGATTGGCCGACGAGGTGTTAGACTGCACCTTCAGGTTCAATGTAGAAGTATTACCTGCCACATCTTTAACCACAAACTCAACGTCGTGCAGTTTATCATCGTTAAACGCTAAGATACCCCGGTTAATGGATTGAGGATAAAGCGTGATGCGACTGCCCGGCAGGATAAAGCATTTCTGCATCCAGCGGCGGGAGGTGAGAAAGGCCGGATAATCGATGTAGGCGTTTATAGCATGGGTTTGATCAAAGGCGAAACGCTCTACCGAGAAAGTGTACATGGTTGTGCCATCCAGCTTCATCTCAATTGAATAAATGCCGTTTTTATTGGCTGATGCACTATTCCTGTCCGTAACCGAGATACCGAAACCTGTGTTGCCGCTAAGGGTTAACACCTGCGGTTTCAGCAAATGATAGCTGTTGCCTGCGCCACCAACGGCCAAAAATTCTTTAGGCGTTTTATCGCTGAAGGGGTTGCCGTTAAGATGATATATGCCCAGTGCCGTAATGGTTGGCGGTATCTCATCAGGGATGGTTAGGCCAAAGAGCTGCGGATTGATGGTCTCTTGTGTTGTAGTGTCTCGTAATTCAAAGTGTACGTGTGGGCCTGCAGATGCGCCCTCGTTACCTGATATGGCAACTACATCGCTTTTTTTAACAGGGAATACACCAGCTGGTATGGCGATATCGGCCTCGTAACTTTGATTTTTGTACTGCCAGTCGTGGATGTATTTCTCCACCTCGGGCATAAAGTTGTTGATGTGGCCGTAAACCGAGGTGTATCCGTTTGGATGGGTGATATAAAGGGCTTTGCCAAAGCCACCGAACTGGATGCGCACCCGCGATATGTATCCGTCATAAACCGCATGCACAGGATAGCCTATACGCTGGTTGGTGCGAAAATCTAACCCGGAGTGAAAATGATTCGGCCTCAATTCGCCGAAAGAACCTGCGGTAGATGGTGGCAGGTCAAGCGGGTAACGGAACTGGTCTTTAGGGTATTGCCTGGTTTGGATAATATCCTGCGCACTGGCGCTTATTGATGCAATAAGCACCATTATACCAAGGACTAAAGTTTTACTTCGATTTTTAATGATCGTAATGCTGTCATTTCGAATGAGCGCCAGCGAGGAGAAATCTTCTATTTCGTAAGTGTCGTGTGTAGAAGATTTCTCCTCGTTCCTCGTTCGAAATGACATCTTTTTAATAGTTGTGTTCTTATTTAACATAAAAATCTAAAAGCTTTTCGCCCTCTAAAATACCTTCGAGCCTGTCGCCAATGGCAACTTTACCAACACCTTCCGGCGTGCCGGTAAATATCAGGTCGCCTTTTTTTAGCGTGATGTATTGGGATACAAAGGCAATGATTCGCTCGAACGAGAAAAGCAGATCTTTGGTGTTGCCTTGCTGGCGCGTTTCGCCGTTAATGTTTAAGCTGAAGTTGATGTTATAGATATCGGCAAAGTTTGCCTTTGGTACAAAATTACTCACCGGTGCCGAACCATCAAAAGCTTTGGCAAGCTCCCATGGCAGGCCTTTTTCTTTGTGTTTAGATTGAATATCACGTGCGGTAAAATCAACCCCAAGGGCTATCTCCTCAAAATAATTGCCCGCAAATTTTTCACTGATGTGTTTGCCTTCTTTGCTCACCTTTAATACCAGTTCTATCTCGTGATGTACATCCTGCGAAAACTCGGGGTGGTAGAATGGTTTGTTATCCTTTAAAAGCGCTGTATCCGGTTTCATAAATATCACCGGGGTAGTTGGTACCGGGTTGTTCAGCTCTTTTGCATGCTCTGCATAGTTGCGGCCAATGGCAATTATTTTCATAGGCACGCAAATTATAAACTATGCGAGGTAAATCCTAAGATTGAAACAGAAAAAGAATAAGGGAAGAATTGGGTGATTAGTAAACTACAGAAATACGCCTGTTCACTGTTTCGTTACCAACAACAATGCGCAAAAAGTAAAAGCCCTTTTGTAGTTTATTAGCAACACTAAAGGTAAAGTTTTGATCGCCGGTCTCAACACGCTGCGAAGTAAGCGTAAGCACATCATTACCTAAAACATCCATTATCTTAACATTTACGGTAGCGTTGCGCGATAGCGTATATTTTAGGTTGATAACATCGGTTACCAGTGTAGTTACCTGCACGTTGGTTAACAGTTTATCATCTGCGCGCGGCAGATTGATCTTCGCACTTGATGTAGCGGCAGGCTTAAGCGGCGGTAATGCAAGATGTAAACCTGTTTTTAGAATTGACTTGTTTTGGCGTGCACGAACCGCCCGCAAATATGATGAATCGCTCTTTTGTGCATTAACTCCTCTTGCAATCGCAAAGTTAACCGCTATTGCAAGCACAATTACAGTTAACCAGGAATTAATATAAGTAGACCTTTTCACCATATGTATGATACACGTTTCGCAAAAGTATAAATAAACTTAGTACCAACTTAAAATCGATACAGATAAATAATACTTTTAACAAATTTTAACAAAAAGTAGTTTTAATAGTTACTACTTGCAATAGACTTATACGCTTTATTATAGTTTAAGTTGTAATTGTTTTTTTAAGTAGTTTTGCATCGATTTTAAAACAACTGTGTCAAGTCATAAAGATCTACAACGTCTATCCGCCGCCGGTCTGCTTATTAGTTTAGGGATAATCTACGGCGATATAGGTACATCCCCGCTGTATGTGTTTAAGGCCATAGTAGGGTTAGAGCATTCAACCAATTCGCAGCCGCTTACGCAGGCACTTGTATTGGGCGGTGTATCACTTATATTTTGGACGCTTACGCTGCAAACAACACTCAAATATGTAGTTATAACCTTACGGGCTGACAACAAAGGCGAGGGTGGTATTTTCTCACTCTTCTCTTTGGTGCGGCGTAAGGCAAAGTGGCTTATTGTGCCCGCGGTTGTAGGTGGTTGCGCTTTGCTGGCCGATGGTATTATTACCCCGCCAATTACCATATCATCTGCTATTGAAGGGCTTACCGCGTATTATCCGCGCCTGCCAACGGTACAGATCGTTATTGGTATTATAGCCATATTATTTATTATCCAGCAGTTTGGTACCTCTTTAGTAGGAAAGGCCTTTGGGCCGCTAATGTTCTTATGGTTCACCATGATGGGTGTTTTGGGGATTAGTTACATTGTGCAAATGCCGGTGATTTTTAAAGCGCTTAATCCTTATTATGCCTTCCAGCTATTAACATCAAGCACCTATGATGCGTTCATCATACTGGGTGCGGTTTTCCTGTGTACTACAGGCGCCGAGGCCTTATATTCAGACCTGGGCCATTGCGGGCGCGATAACATCCGTATCAGCTGGATATATGTAAAATCCTGTCTGGTATTAAACTACCTGGGTCAGGCGGTTTGGTTACTGCAGCGAGAGGGTAAAGTGATAGACCTTAGCGTTAACAACCCTTTTTACAAAATAATGCCCGACTGGTTCCTGATATATGGTATCGGTATCGCCACAATTGCGGCGGTTATTGCCAGCCAGGCGCTTATATCAGGTTCGTTTACGCTTATTGCTGAGGCCGTGCGGTTAAACCTTTGGCCAAAGGTTAAGATCAATTATCCGTCCGATCAGAAAGGACAATTATATGTGCCAAGCGTTAACTGGTTGCTTTGTGCAGGTTGTATTGGCGTAGTGTTACTGTTTCAGCACTCCAGTAAAATGGAAGCGGCTTATGGGTTGAGTATTACCGTAGCCATGTTGATGACCACCATATTGGTTTCTAAATTCTTACAGCGTAAAAAAGTACCAACGTATATCATCATATCGTTTTTTGCGGTTTATGTGATCATCGAGGGTATCTTCCTGTTAGGTAACCTGGTGAAGTTTATACACGGTGGCTGGTTCACTTTATCAATTGGCCTAATACTGTTCATCATCATGTGGACCTGGCACATTGCCCGCAGGATCAAAAACCGCTATGTTAAGTTTATTGAGATTGACGATTATTTCAACATTATAAAAGAAATGAGTGAAGATGAGAGCGTACCCAAGTATGCTTCTCAACTTGTTTACCTAACAAGTGCCAATTTCAACTCAGAAATAGAATCAAAGATCATTTACTCTATTCTACAAAAACAGCCAAAACGTGCCGATGTGTACTGGCTGGTACACGTTGATGTGGTTGATGAACCTTATAAACGGGAGTATGAGGTGGATTTTTTGGTGCCCGGTAAACTGATCCGTATCGATTTTAAATTAGGTTTCAGAGTTGAACAGCAAATTAACCTGTTGTTCCGAAAGGTAGTTGAAGACTTGGTTAAGAATGGGGAGGTTGATATTACCAGTAAGTATAGATCCCTTAATAAGCACAAAATTGTTGGCGACTTCCGCTTTGTGGTTATCGAAAAAGTAATTTCACGCTCTCATAATCTGTCGTTGTATGAGAAAGCCGTTATGTTCATTTATGGGCAGCTTAAGCGGGTGAGCCTTTCAGAAGAGCGCAACTTTGGCCTCGATCTGAGTTTCGTAACGGTTGAAAAAGTACCGCTAATGCTTACCTCGCCGGATTCGGTAAATATAACAAGGGTTAAACCGTAACTGATTTCTCTTAAAGCCCCAGCGGAGGCGTAGTATCGTTATAAGAAAGGGCAATCCAACCAGATTGCCCTTTCTTTATTTTATTGTTGACGAACTAAGTCAGCCATCCTGATGCGCCTTTATAAACCGAAAAGCGTTCACGAGCGTTCACGGTGTTCACGATGTTCATGTGCGTGAACGTGAACATCTGGTATTTGAAAACTTTATTGGTGCATTAAATTCAAGGTCAGCCCTTACTCTTTCTTATCAGAAAACGCTGTTTCAGATTTCTGTTTGCCCAATACGCTATGTTTATACCCGTAGCTAAAATATATCACTAAGCCAATAATCAGCCAGGCAAGGAAACGGATCCAGCTTTCATACTCCAACTCGGCCATCAGGTAAAAACAGCTCAATAAGCCTAAAACAGGTATAAGTGACAATTTTTTAATAAACGCAAACACGGTAAGCGTGAATGATAATATCAGGAATAAGAAATAAGGGAACTTATGGTGTAAAGCTTCGCCTTCAAATAGATTAGCAATCCAATGGCGGCCAAAGAACACACCGATGATGAACATTACAGGTACGATGAATTGCGAATTAATGTAAGGCAAATGGAACTTACCTTTAACCGCTGCTTCGCGAGGTAATAGTAATACGCCGCCACAAACAAGTACAAATGCAAATAGGGTTCCTATGCTTGTTAAATTAGTAACCTCGGTAAGGTTTAGGAACAATGCCGGTACAGCCACAACAAACCCGGTTACTATAGTAGCAAATGATGGTGTATGAAACTTAGGGTGAATGCGAGAAAATGCCTTCGGTAACAAACCATCGCGGCTCATGCTCATCCATATACGGGGCTGACCCAACTGGAATATCAGTAACACACTTGCGGTAGCTATTACTGCGCTTACAGAGATCACATAGCTGATGTTTTTTAAGCCGACTTTTGAAAATACAAACGCCAGTGGATCACCTACCTGAAGGTCTTTATAGTTAACCATACCGGTTAGCACCAAAGCTATCAGAATGTACAAAATGGTACAAATCACCAACGAGTAGATCATGCCCTTCGGCAGGTCGCGCTGGGGGTTCTGACATTCCTCAGCGGTGGTAGATATAGCATCAAAACCAATATAGGCAAAGAATACGCCCGAAACACCTTTCATAACGCCACCGAAACCGTTAGGCAAAAACGGGTGCCAGTTGGCCGGTGTAACGTAAAAGAAACCAATGACAATAACGGCCAGTACCACCGCAATTTTAAGATAAACCATGGCATTGGTAGCCTTTTTGGTTTCGCGGATGCCTATATAAACTAAATAGGTGATAATGATAACAATAAGCAATGCGGGGATATTGGCGATAAGCCTGAAATTGCCGGAACCCGGAGCTGTAGACCATGCCTCAGCAGCGTGTCGCAGTCGTTCGGTAATATCTGCGGTATGGCCGCTTGCTGTTAATTGCTGTATCTGTTCATGTGCTTTAAAAGCGGAGAAGTAATCTAATGTAACCCATGCCGGTAAATGGATGTGGAAACCCTCTAACAGGTTAACGAAGTATTCGCTCCAGGAGATAGCCACTGCGATGTTACCGATGGCATATTCCATCAACAAGTCCCAACCTATGATCCAGGCGATAAGCTCACCGAAAGATGCGTAGGCATAAGTGTACGCACTGCCCGCAACCGGTATGCGCGATGCAAATTCAGCGTAACACATGGCAGAAAAACCACAGGTTATAGCCGTTAAAACGAACAAAAGCGTAACGCCCGGCCCGCCGTTAAATGAAGCTTCGCCGATGGTTGAAAATATACCTGCACCAACAACGGCTGCAATACCCATTAGGGTTAGATCTTTGGTAGTAAGTGCTTTTTGGAGGTGCGATGCCGTGCCGGGATGCTCGCTGTCGCTAAATCCGCTGGCAACATCGGCCAGTATTTTAGATACGGACTTTTTTCGAAATATACTTTTCGACATGTATTGAGGTCAGTTTTCTTTTAAAATCAAACATAGCCATTTTTTTGCATTGAAGAAGTATATACCTTACTTTGTGCCGATGAACACCGGCGCTAAAGACGTTTTGCACAGGGCACGCTCCCTTTTTATTCCTTATATTATCCTGCTTTGCGTCTGTTTGATCATCAAGCTGCTTTATACCCGTTCTGAGATATACTTCGCGGTAAATAAACACTATTCGGACTTCCTGGACGCGGTTGAGCCATACATAACCCACCTGGGCGACGGCTGGACTATGCTGGCGCTTGCTGCTGTAATGCTGCTGTTTAGTTATCGTGCAGCGTTACTTACTGCCAGTAGTTACGCAATTACAGCGCTTACGGCACAAGCCTTAAAATATGCTTTTGATTTTCCCAGGCCGCGCATCTACTTCCAGGATCAACTTTATAAAATTCACTTTGTAAAAGGTTTGTACATACTTGCGGTACACAGTTTTCCGTCGGGGCACACAGTTACTGCCTTTTCTATGGCAATGGTAGTTGCTTACTTAGTTAAGAATAAGAATTGGGGATTTGCTATGCTGGTATTCGCCATGATGGTTGGCTATTCGCGCATGTATCTAAGCCAGCATTTTTTTGAAGATGTAATGGCCGGTTCGGCAATAGGCGTATTTATTACGGTGGTTTGGCTTACCTTTTTAGATAGCCGAAGGTTTATAAACAGCCCCCGTTGGTGCCGGGGGCTGTTAACTAAATAGCTGTTTAAGCTACAGCTTTTTTCCTGCGAATAACCAATATGGTAGCGATGATCAATATCAATGCTGCGCCACCAAAAATACCCACTTTGGCTATGGTAGACATTCCCTTGGCATTGCTCAAATATTGATCGGTGCGTTGTAACTCCGGAGATACCTTCAATGATGCAGAATACTCTTTGTATTCGTTTTTCGCAAGGTCTTTGCTTAGTGCTTCATAGTAATACTCAATGGTGTAAGTAACATCTTGTGTGTATAAGACAATGAAGTTCCTTGATTTTACACCGGCACCTTCGTCAACCTCAAGCGTAAATGTCTTGGCTTTAAGGTGGCCTACGGTAGTATCACGCAGGTTCATCACGTCGCCGTTACTTTGGCCTTTAATGCCGGCCACGTAATCTTTAAGAACCTTGTTCAGGTCTTTCTCTTTCTGCAAAGGCTTTTTGTCCTGGTTAGGTGCACGTATAACGGTCATGTAACCATAAGCACCGTTTGCATTGTATATAGACTGACCAAGGGTATCCTTTTTTGTGTACTTAGCCGGTAACGAGATGGTGATCAAGCTATCAATCTTAACCGGCTTTAATGGTACTTGTGCCTGTCCAAAACTTGTGGCGGCCATAAGTACCAAACCTAAAAATGCAATTAACTTTTTCATGCTATAATTAACCTGAAAAACACTTATAGGTTTTAAAATATCTCAAATTAGATGCCTTTATAGATATTTAAACGATAGATTATTAGATATTTATATAGTATTATTACTTATGTTGTCGTAACGAAATTTTGTAATAATAAACAAAAAACCCTCTCGTTTTTCGAGAGGGTCTTTGTAGCAAGTGTGTTAAATCTTATCCATTTCAGCTTTAACAAATTCTGCCAGTTCTTTGACGTACCCGGCACTAAAATCAAATTTTATACCGGCTGTTTCATATATCTCCTTAATGGTTTTTGTGTAACCCAATTTTAATGCATCAAGGTATTGCTGCAACCCCTTCTCGGGGTTTTCCTTGTAGTTTTTCCAAACAGCTATTGCACCAAGCTGTGCCATGCCATACTCGATGTAGTAAAACGGCACTTCAAAAATGTGAAGCTGTTTTTGCCAAAGGTTTTCTTCTGCAGTTTTAAGTCCGCTCCAATTGGCAAAGCCTGCACCAAAAGGCTCATAAATTTTCAACCAGGCTTCGGTGCGCTCGGCATCGGTATGATCCGGGTTTGTGTAGATCCAGTGCTGAAATTGATCTACCACGGCTACCCATGGCAGTGTTTTTAATACATCGTATAACTGATCGCGTTTGGCGCGCTTGAGATCTTCCTCATTCTCAAAGTAAACATTCCAGTTATCCATCGAGATCAACTCCATTGACATGGAAGCCAGTTCCGCTACCTCGCTTGGGCAATGTTTAAAATCATTCAGCTCAAGGTCGGCAGTAAGGAAAGTATGTACGGCGTGGCCACCTTCATGTACCATGGTAGTAAGATCGCGGAAGGTGTTAGCCGAATTCATGAAAATAAATGGGGCACCTGTTTCTGACAGCGGATAGTTGTAACCACCCGGTGCTTTGCCTTTGCGGCTCTCCACATCAAACAGGTTATTCTCTTTCATGATCTCCAGGCGTTCACCTAAATAGCGGTTGATGTTTGAGAAACACTGAATGGATTTCTCGATCAATTCGCCGCCATTGTTAAAGGGTTTCAAGGCGGCTCGACCGTAAGGGTCTACATCCATATCCCATGGTTTAAGGATTTCAATGCCTAAAGCCTCACGGCGTTGTTCTGCAAATTCACGAAGCAAAGGTACAACCTCGGTTTCTATCGCTGAGTGGAAGGCATAACAGTCCTGAGGTGTGTAATCAAATCTGCCTAAAGCCTGGAACATGTAATTGCGGAAGTTTTCGAAACCGGCATTTACGGCTACTTCGTGGCGCAAGCCACGCAGGTGATCAAACAGTTCGTCCAATTTTTCTTTATCCTGCAGGCGGCGGGCAGTGATCTTTTCCCAAACTTCCTGGCGTTTAGCACGGTCGGTATCTTTTAAAAATACTGATGCTTGTTCAAGCGTATATTCTTTATCGCCAATATGTACCGACATAGAACCGGTTATCGACTGGTATTTCTGCTGCTCAACCTGTATCTGCGTTTGCAGCGGGATATTCTCTTCACGGAAAAGTTCTAACTGCTTGCGGGTGCTGCGCAGCATGATGAAGTATTTTTCATCATTTAGCTGATCTACAAACTGACTATTAATTAATTTCTTATTTAGCTCATTGTTATATGGAGCTGTTTTTGGCTCTATTTCGGTGGCAAAGTATTGAAAGCTTTCCAGTAATTCTTCGTTAGTGGTATCGCAGGTCATGCGGATATAACGCCATGCAAAATCCTCTTCTAAAGCAGCTTGCAGCTCGCTGCCATCCTTAAGCCATTGCTCCAGTTCTTCAACAGAATTAATGGGGCGCTCTAATAATTCTTTGTATATCGGTTCCAGTGTTTCCCATTTTATTTCAAGGTTCTCCGGAATGTAGGTACGTGTTTTCTTGTGGATCATATAACAAATATGCAGATAAGTGTGTAAAGTCTGAATTTTATGTCATAAGCACAAAGTCAAAAAAAAGTTTGGTTTACTTATCCCGTTCCTATTGCTATCGGGATGCGCTTGTCGACCCTCTCTTCGCTACACGAATCGAGGGCGTTAAATAAAAGAACCCCTCTTTGCGTAGCAGAGAGGGGCAGCTAAACTTATAGACCGTGTCATTGCTGTAAAGGTCAATTAATTCGGTAACAGAATTACCTAACCCTTACAATTGCGATCGATAGCGCGGCAATCTCAGAGGATAAGCACGCTAATCAGCCTATGAGATTGCCACGTCGTCCCGATAGCCATCGGGACTCCTCGCAATGACATGGTTTTGAAATAGTTTATTCTGGCTTGTATATCGTCCTTGCTACTTCTCTTATTCCATCTTCGTAACTTGTAGGTTTAAAGTTAAAGGCACGTTCAAACTTGTCGCTGTTAAAATTATAGTCGTGGTCGGTTTGATAATACATTTCTACCGTGCCGGCTATCAGTTTATTAAATAAACCAAGCGCCCACAGCATAAATTTATTAATACGCATAAACTTTGGTTTAACGCCATAAATGGTTGCTGCTAACTGCAAAAATTGATGACCGGTCATTACAGGGGCGGTGGGCAGATGCCAAATTTGATTATCACTCTCGGGCGATTGCCCAAGCAGGTACATTGCACGCCCGGCATCAGGAATGTAAATAAAGTTGTGCAGCTTACTTGGGTCGCCCATCCATTGGGCACTTTGTTTCTTGGCATATTTGGCAAGCACCATCAGGTCTAAAAAGGCGTTGGTGCTGGTAGTGCCGTAAAAATCAGGTGCGCGGGCTATAGTCGCGTTAAGCTTTCCCGCTTTAACCTCATTCATCACCATTGCAGCAATCTCGGCGCGTACCTCTCCTTTTTTGCTAACGGGTTTGTAAGGCGTTTCCTCTGTTATAGGGCCGTTAACCAAGCCATACATGTAAATGTTATCAAAGAAGATCATACGGGCATTATACTCTTGAGTTACTTTGATAACGTTACGTATAATAACCGGCCACTGCTGGCGCCAGATATCGGCATCATAAACCAGCCCAGCACACAGGTAGATCACATCAGAACCTTTTGTAGCTTGCCTTAGTTGTTCGAGCTCCAGCAGATCTGCCTTTTGCCAGCTTACATTTTCAGCTTTAACATCCACCGGGCGGCGACTAACCAGGCGTACTTTTTTTTTGTTTTTTATGAGTTCATCTGTAAGGGCATTAGCCACCGGGCCACCTGCACCTAAAATGGTATGTATCATGTTTTTTCTATTTTGGTATGATACAAAGTTGCGAAAGCGCTGGCCTTGAAAACGTTATCTTAAGATAAGAAATTAGTGAAGTAGGGTTGGAGATTAGAGATTAGGTTTTGTCTCTTTTTTTAATTTAGGTCTTAGAATTTAGCTTTTAGATTTTAGGATTTCTAAACCAATATCCTTTTCCTTATCCGCGATAGCGAAACAGGGGTTATACCCAAAAAATTGGCTATGTAATGCTGCGGCATCCTGCGGATGATATCTTTCCCGCTTTCTAAAAGTTTAAGGTAGCGTTCCTCCGGGGTTTGGGTGATGAAGGCTGTAACACGGTCTTCGTAGCAAATAAGATAATATTCGGCAAGCAAGCGGCCAAAGCGTTCTATTTTGTAAGCCAGCATAGGGTTGTTTAGCATGGCATCCCAGTTTTTTTTGCTTACGGTGAGTATGGTAGTTGGCTCAAGCGCCTGTATATAACTTATGGAAGGTTCGCCGGTGAGGAAGCTTTTGTAAGAGCTCACATAATCATTCTCAAAGCTGAAGTAGTTGGTAATATCTTTACCATCGATAATGTGATAGTACCTCACTGATCCGGATAGTACAAAGCCCAGCGTTTTGCAAACCTGGCCCGGCTCGATGAAATGCTCTTTCTTTTTTAATTTAAGTATCGAGAGATGTTGTATGCAAACGATCCACTCCGCCTCGTTGAATTCAACGTAAGCGGCCGCATGTTCGCGAAATTGGTTAAGTTGTTGATTGCTTAACGCATCCATACCCTGTCTAATAAAAAGAAGGCGGCAAATACAACACTGGCAATGCCATTTGTAGTCATGAAGGCAAGGTTAACACGGCTGAGATCGTTAGGTTTAACCAACAGGTGCTGGTAAATAAGCATACTGCAGAAAAATACAATACCTATGTAGTATAATAACCCAACATGCGTATAAATCACCGGCATAACAATAAACGCTGCTGAGAAGACATGCAGCACGGTTGACAGCCTTAATGCATTCACTTTACCTAACCACGCGGGAATGGAGTGTAGTTTTTGGTCACGGTCAAAATCTTCATCCTGCAGGGCATAAATAATATCGAAACCGCTTACCCAGCATAGTACCGATAGTGAGAAGAATATTGGCGTAAGCGCAAATGCACCTGTAACTACCAGGTAGGCCCCAATAGGCGCTAACGATAAGCCCAAGCCGAGTACCATATGGCAAAGTGCGGTAAAACGTTTGGTGGCACTGTAACCTAACACCACTAGCAACGCCACCGGCGAAAGGTAAAAACACAAAGGGTTAATAAACCAGGTGGTTACTATAAATAAAGCGCAATTAGTTAAGGTAAATGTTAACGCCGCTGCGGGACTGATACGCCCTGCCGGGATATCGCGCTGTTTGGTACGGGGGTTTTTGGCATCAATGTTCCTGTCCAGATAGCGATTAAATGCCATGGCCGAGTTACGGGCGAACACCATACATAAAAGCATCATCACCAGTTTTTGCCACTCAAATTTATGGTCGGTGGTAGTAACAGCCAAAAAGAAGCCTATAAAGGCAAACGGCATGGCAAAAATGGTATGCGAAAACGTAACGAGCGAGAAATATTTTTTCATTGTCTTAATTCCTCTCTCAAGAGGGGTAAGGGTATGTGCTTATTGCAAAACTACTACTTATAGTGTTCATCGTCAAACACTGGCTTCTCAAATCCCTGGTTGATGGAATCGATAAAGTTCAATACTTCATCACGACCTAAAAGGTTTTCTGCCGAGGTAATGAAAAACTGTGGTGCTTCTTCAAACGATGCCAGCAACGCCTTACGAAACTTTGCTATATTCTGGTCGGTTTTAATATTGCTCTGTTTATCAGCTTTTGTAAATATGGTAATAAAAGGCAGGCCTTTCTCTCCAAGCCAGTTGCAAAACTCCAGGTCGATCTTTTGCGGCTCAAGGCGGCTATCGATCAAAACCATTACGCATTGGAGGCTTTCACGCTTATCCAGGTAACTGCGAATAAATTTGTTCCAGTCTTCTTTTTTGCTTTTAGAGATACGTGCATAGCCATAACCGGGCAGATCGACGATATACCAGTTCTCATTGATCAAAAAATGATTGATCAGCTGGGTTTTACCCGGCGTTTGCGAAGTCTTGGCCAGCCCTTTTTTCTGCGTTAGCATGTTAATAAGCGAAGACTTACCCACGTTTGACCGACCAATGAAAGCATACTCAGGCTTTAACGGTGGCGGCAGCTTGGAGATCTGCGTATTGCTGCAAATGAAATCAGCGGTTTTAATGACCATAGCACAAAGGTACGGTTTATTATTTTGTTGGGGTGATGTTGTAAAGTTGGAAGGTTTGTAAGTTGAAATGTTACTAATCTCGAATAAATGTTTAAACATTTATTTTACAATAAGTCGACACATACCTTTTAGATATTCCCTTAACTTTACAACATTCCAACGCTACGTTTCATTATTCCAACAATGGAAAACTACAAAATACCTGCCCAAACACGCATCGGTCACGTTCATTTAAAGGTGAGCGATTTGCAGAAGTCTTTAGCATTTTACCAGGATCTGTTAGGTTTCGAGTTGGTGACCATGTACGGCAACCAGGCCGCTTTTATATCGGCAGGAGGTTACCACCATCATATAGGGTTAAACACCTGGCAAAGCAAAGGTGCTCCACGTGCGCCCGAATATGCACCCGGTTTGTTCCATACTGCAATCCTTTATCCGGAAAGGAAAGACCTTGCCGCCATTTTCAAAAGATTGATGGATAATGGCTACCCGCTAACCGGCGCATCAGACCATGGTGTTTCTGAAGCCCTTTACCTGGACGACCCCGACGGTAATGGCGTCGAGCTTTATTGGGACCGACCGAGAGAAGAATGGCCCTTGGATTCGGAAGGAAACCTCACTATGTTCACCCGACAACTGGATGTGTGTGGTTTATTGGCAGAACTGGACTAACTATTCGTTAAGCATAAATTTATCCACGCCGGCAGCGGGTTTCCAATTGCTTTGCGGCTCAAAATAACGCCATAATAATGCAGACACGTTTTTGATAAGTATCCCGGCCTCGTTTTCGGGCGTCCAGCTTTGATCTTTATTATTTTTAGTGATGATGGAGAAAACATAGTCGCCGTGCGGGGCATTTACCAGCACAGTTTCTGAACGCGAAGCATCTACTGCACCCTGTTTGGAGATTGCCTGTACATAGGGCGGTATTTGCGAAAGGGCATGCTCATCCCAATAAATGCGGTTAAGCGTGCGATACATGCGCTCGCTTGCAGCAGGACTTACGGCCTTACCATCTCTAACCAGCGTAAACAGCTTACACATTTCATAAGGAGTAGTTACGCCCCAGCCGTAGATGTTACGCATAGCTTCCCGCCCTGGTGTGCGCGAATTTACCCGCATCACCTTAAAGCCATTTGCTGCAAGCCAGTTATTAATGTATTCCCCGCCAACAAGTTTTTGCAGCCACAGGCTTGCCGTATTATCACTCATGGTGATCATCAGCATGGTCACTTTGCTTAGCTGGATGGTGTCGCCATTTTTGAAAGAACCTAAAATGTCTTCGCCGGCGTAAAGCAAACTATCCCGGTAAACCAGTTTCTGATTGTATTTAAGTTCGCCCTTTTCAATTTTGTCCATCACACCGTTCAGGATGCTCACTTTTATCATACTGGCGGTAGGGAATAGTGTATCGGCGTTGATGGCAGCCGTTTTCCCGGTTTTCAGATTATGCACATATACACCAGCCGTACCGTTAAAGTTTTTTAATAAACCCTGCAATTGAGAAGTAAGTTTTGCATCTGTTTGGGCAAAGGTGCTTAGGGTTATGATGGAAAGGAAAAAGGTAAGGGTGCGTTTCATGTTGTAAGGTAAATATTTTCTTTTGATGAGAAGTTCTTGATTTCAAATAACGTTTGGATTATGTGCGTCTGTCTGCTCATTGCCGCAGGGGCTACTTCTTTTGTGTTGATATAAAAGAAGCAAAAGATCAACGTTTAGCGATTAACTTAACGCCACCGAACCTATGCGGCATAAGCAAAAGGCTGCAATCACAGGCATTGCTAAAGCAGAAACTTAAAAGTATTTTGCGGGAGCCGCGAGTTTTCTTTTTGGTACTTTTTTGCGGAAAAAGAAAAAGTACATCCAGAAATGATTCATGATTCACTGCCTTTCTTAATGAAATACTAACCATGCTAACCATACTTCATAAACGTTGTTACAGAAGCATGCCCAGCAACATCTCTCAAACCATCCTAAAAATGGCTTCCCAACGAGCACCCGATAAAACCGTTTGCCCGAGCGAGATAGCGAGAGCCCTGTTCCCGGATGATTGGCGCAAACACATGGCCGATGTCAGAAATGAAGCCATTAAGCTGCAGGAAGCGGGCGAGGTGCAAATAACCCAAAAGGGTAAGGCAGTGAATCTTGAGCACCTTAAAGGGCCTGTACGTATCAAATTTATCTCCCCGCAATCCTAATAATTTTGCATTTTGCAGGCATGTCATTAACCTGGGGTACTGTTTCCGGCTGGTGGTTGCCGCTTTGCGTAGTGCTTGGGCTGTTGTATGCATGGCTCATGTACCGCAAGCCGCTGCAATTGCAAAGGGGCCTAAGGTACGGTTTGTTTGCACTCAAGGCAGTGGTGGTAAGTGTATTGGCTTTATTGTTGTTATCGCCGCTGGTACGCACGGTAAGTTATCAGCCGCAGAAACCCCTGATATTGATAGCGCAGGATAATTCACAATCGATAAAGTTATTCAATAGAAAAGGTAATAACACTCTCCGAAGCGGCTGGGATAGCGAACTTCAAAAGCAACTTGGTGACAATTATGAAGTCCATGCCTTTCATTTCGATAAAGACTTAAGAGACGGCCTGTCGCAAACCTTTAACGGCAAACAAACCAACATCGCAGCGGCGCTTAAACAACTTAACGACCTATTTGTAAACCAGAATATCGGCGCTATTGTGCTTGCTACAGATGGTTTATACAATACCGGTGCAAATCCCTCATATGAGTCGCGCAATATCAAGTCGGCTATTTACACCGTTGCTTTAGGCGATACCACGGCGCGTAAGGATGTATTGATCAGCAATGTTAACTATAACAAAACCGCTTTCTTAGCTAACGATTTTGAGATAGAAGTTGCTGTAGAGGCTTACCAAAGTAAAGGCCAGCAAACGCAGCTTAGTATCACCGAGGATGGAATGGTTGTACATCAGCAAAGTATCGGCATTACTTCTGATGTATTTAAAAAAACGATCCCAGTAAAACTCAATGCAGACAAAAAGGGCCTGCGCAAGTTTGTGATATCCTTGTCGCGGTTAAATAATGAGCTGTCATACGATAACAACACCGAAACCATTTACATGGAGGTACTGGATGCCCGTCAAAAAGTATTGTTGATGTACGATGCCCCGCATCCCGATATTGCCGTAATAAAACAAGCAATCGAAAGCAACCGGAACTTTGAAGTGAAAACAAGCTTAGTCGCCGATGCGTCAAGCTTAAAACCTGCTGATTATACCTTAGCTATATTATATCAATTGCGGGCAGGTAGTTATGCTAGGCTACGTTCCATCATGCAGACCAAAGTTCCGTTATGGTTTATCGGCGGTACGCAAACAGACCTTAACGGCTTTAATGACCAGCAAAAGATCCTGAATGTTGATGCCTCCCGCTCGGAGAGCCAGGAAGTATTTGGTATGGCGGTACCGGGTTTTTCTGCCTTTACATTAAGCGACTCCACACAGAAAAAATTAGAAACGCTGCCGCCGCTGCTTGTTCCGTATGGTAATTACAAAACGGGCAACGCTGCACAGGTTTTGTTGAAACAGAAGATAGGCAATGTGGTTACCAATTATCCACTTATAGCTTTAGGCGACGACGGCGGCCGCAAAGTAGCGGTACTTGCGGGTGAAGGACTGTGGCGCTGGCAACTGGCAGAATATAAGGCTTACGAAAACCACCACGCTACGGATGAACTGTTGAGCCAAACCGTGCAATACCTAACCGCCAATGCCAACAGGCAGCGTTTTAGGGTTTATGCTTCAAAAAATGTTTTCGACGAGGGCGAGAATGTGCTGTTGAATGCAGAGCTTTATAATGACGCCCTGGAATTAGTGAACACGCCGGATGTGAAGATCAACTTAAAAGATCAACAAGGAAAAAACTTTAGTTTCCTATTTACGCGCAATGGGCAAAGTTACCAACTAAATGCGGGCACGATGCCGGTTGGCACGTATAGTTATAATGCTTCAACAACGCTGGGTAAACAAACCTTTAAAGCAGAAGGACAGCTTACGGTTAAACAGCTTAACCTGGAGGCAGGCCAAAGTGCGGCAGATCATCAATTACTCCGTGAAATGGCCCAACAGTCAGGCGGTAAAATGATTTATCCATCCCAGATAGATCAACTGGCTGACTTGATCAAAAAGAATGAGAACATCAAAACCATTGTATACGAAGATAAGCGGTATAATGATCTTGTAGATCTAAAGTGGGTATTTTTTCTGCTTTTGGTCCTGCTAAGTACAGAGTGGTTTTTGAGGAAAAGAGCGGGGGAGGTGTAAGTTAAGCGTTTTATGGACTTGCACATTTTACTCTTGTTATGCTGAACATATGTGGAGGATCTGATCTACTACTTGTAAAGCTTACATCGGATTTTTCGCTGTCGCTCAGAATGACAAATCGTTTTCAAAATATTATACTTGCAACACTATGAAAAAGACATTAACACTTCTTTTCGCAATCTCACTTTTCGTAAGTTTTAGCTATGCGCAGCAGCGCCAGTTGAACATTGGAACCTACAATCTTCGTAACGCCAACCGTGGCGACTCTACCGCCGGAAACGGCTGGGGACAGCGCTTCCCCTGGGCAGCCAAGCTTATCCTGTTTCAGGACTTCGATATTTTTGGTACGCAGGAATTGAAATATCATCAGATAACTGACCTTACTGATAGTCTGCCTGGCTATAAATGGCTGGGAGCAGGCAGGGATGATGGTAAACTCGGTGGAGAGTTTTCTGCCATATTTTATAAATCAACCCGTTTCCAGGCATTAAAGCATGGCGATTTTTGGATGTCGACTGTTACTGGTAGGCCAAATAAAGGCTGGGACGCAGCTTTGCCGCGGATATGCAGTTGGGCGCAGTTCAAGGAAATTAAAACCGGTTTTACCTTCTACTTCTTTAACCTGCACATGGATCACATAGGCGTGGTTGCACGCCGCGAAAGCGCCAAACTTATTCTTAAAAAAATACAGGAAATGGCCGGTGATACAGCAACTATCCTAACCGGCGATTTCAACGTAGACCAAACATCAGACAGCTATGCAGTTATCAATAATTCGGGCGTATTGAAAGATACCTATGTGTTGTCGCCCATGAAAATGGCACCGAACGATACCTTTAATGATTTTAACGCCAATACTGCAGGCGATAAACGCATAGACCATATCTTCGTTACCAAAAACTTTAAGGTGCTGCGCTACGGTATCTTAACCAATACCTACCATGGCCGTACACCATCAGATCATTATCCGGTTGAGGCGGTGATCACTTATTAGGTTATAGATCATGGTTGATAGTTCATGGTTAATAGGTAAGTGCTGATAGACCATACTTCAATTTATAAGATCAACAGAGAGCCGGGATCTATGAACTATCAACCACAAACTATTAACTAAAACATCTATCTTCGTTTCATGTCGCCCACTGAAGCAAAAGACCGTATACAGGCGCTTACTGCCGAACTTAAAAAGCACAATTACAACTATTACGTGCTGGCTATGCCAACCATTTCTGATTATGATTTTGACCAGAAACTGAAGGAACTGGATAAGCTGGAAAAAGAATTCCCTGATTTAGCAGACCCTGAGTCGCCTACGCAGCGCGTAGGGGGCGAGGTAACCAAGGAGTTTGTTACCGTTAAGCATCGCTGGCCAATGCTCTCGTTAGGGAATACCTACAACGAGCAGGAACTGATAGATTTTGACCAGCGCATCCGCAAAGCCATCGGCGATAACTTTGAGTATGTGTGCGAACTGAAGTTTGATGGACTATCCATGAGTCTTACCTACCAGGATGGTAAACTGGCGCGTGCCGTAACCCGTGGCGATGGTACGCAAGGTGATGAGGTAACTACCAATGTGCGCACGATCAATACCATCCCAAAGAAACTGGTGTCCGGTAATTATCCTGAGCTGTTTGAAATACGTGGCGAGGTATTTATGCACCTTAAAGCCTTTGAGCGTTTAAATAAGGAACGGTTAGATAATGGCGAAGTTCCTTACGCTAATCCCCGCAATTTTGCATCGGGTACTATTAAATTACAAGATTCTGCAGAAGTCGCCCGCCGCCCGCTTGACTGTTTCCTGTATGGCTTATATACCGAAAAACAACTCTTTAAAACCCATTGGGAAAGCCTGCAGGCGGTAAAGGAATGGGGTTTTCATGTAGATGATCACAGTCGTTTATGTTCTGATATAAAAGGCGTGCTCGATTTTATCAATCATTGGGACACAGAGCGCTATCATTTAAGTTATGATATTGATGGTATCGTTATTAAAGTAAACAATTACTCGCAGCAGCAGGAGTTGGGCTTTACCGCCAAATCTCCACGCTGGGCCATATCTTATAAATTTAAAGCCGAGCGCGTAGAGACCGAATTACTCGCAGTTACCTACCAGGTTGGCCGTACGGGTGCCGTTACGCCTGTAGCTAATTTGAAGCCGGTATTATTGGCCGGTACTACCGTTAAACGCGCTACTCTGCATAACGCCGATGAAATTACTGAACGTCTTAAACTGCATGAGCATGATACGGTTTTTGTGGAAAAAGGGGGCGAGATCATCCCTAAGATCATCAGTGTAAATTTGGATAAACGTAAAACAGGTGCAGAGGCTATCAAATATGTTACCCGTTGTCCTGCGTGTGACACACCACTACTGCGTACAGAAGGGGAAGCCGCGTGGTACTGTCCTAATGACGAAGGCTGCCCGCCGCAGATAGTTGGCAAGATACAGCACTACATCGGCCGTAAGGCCATGAATATAGATGGCCTGGGCGACGAAACCATCTTGACTTTCTACAACCAGGGTTTTGTTCGCCATATCAGCGACCTTTATGATCTGGAACAGCATGCGTCCGAGTTAAAGCAAATGGGTAGGTTCGGCGAAAAGTCGATCAATAATATGCTGGAGGGTATTGAGAAATCTAAACAACAGCCATTTGAGAAGGTACTGTTTGGACTGGGTATACGTTACGTTGGCGAAACCGTTGCCCGTAAACTGGTAGCACATTTTAAAACCATCGATAGGTTAATGGCTGCTACCGTTGAGGAGTTGACTGCGGCCGAAGAGATAGGTGGACGAATTGCGGAAAGCATAACCGAGTATTTTGCCGACCCTGTACACAAGCAGGAGATTGAAAAATTGCGCGAAAAGGGGTTACAATTTGTAGCCGAAGAGAAAGAGGTGATATTAGATAGTGATAAGTTAGCCGGTAAAAACTTCATCATCTCGGGCACGTTTGAGAAATACTCGCGTGATGAGCTTAAAGATATCATTGAGCAAAACGGCGGTAAGATACTAAGCAGCATTTCCGCCAAATTAAATTACTTGGTAGCCGGGGAAAATATGGGCCCATCCAAATTAGAAAAGGCTACCAAGTTGAACATACCTATCATCAGCGATGAAGAGCTGATGGCTTTGTTAAAATAGACATCTACCAAAAACATGACTGCCATTAAGTGGGGTATCATAGGCTGCGGTGCCGTTACCGAAAAGAAAAGCGGGCAAGCCTACAATAAAATTGATGATAGTAAACTGGTTGCTGTAATGCGCCGCGATGCCGAAAAGGCCGCAGATTACGCACAGCGTCACCATGTTGACCGCTGGTACAGCGATGCTGATGGTTTACTGAATGATCCGGAAGTTAACGCGGTTTCTATCGCTACCCCACCAGATTCGCACCTGGAATATGCAAAGCGCGCCATTGCTAAAGGATTGAATGTTTACGTAGAAAAACCGGTTACCCGCAACGCTGCTGAGGCACAAGCCATGGCCGATGCTGTGCATGCCGCAAACGCTAAGCTTACCGTAGCGCATTACCGAAGAGCTTTACCCATGTTTTTGCATGTCAAAAAACTAATAGATACTAATACAATAGGTGATATCCGAACAGTGCAGATAAGGATGTGGCAATCCCAAAGACCAATATTGGTTGAGCAAAATGCCCCCAACTGGCGCTTGCAACCAGAGGTATCGGGTGGAGGTTACTTTCATGACCTGGCCCCTCATCAGCTGGACCTGATGCTGTATTTCTTTGGCGAACCCGCAGTTTACAGCGGCTACAGCTTAAATCAAGGTGAATTTAGTCCGGCGGATGATCACGTAACCGGGCAGATCATCTTTAAGAACAAAATTGTGGTTGATGGATCCTGGTGTTTCAATGTTGCTAAAACCGAGATCACAGACAGGTGTGAGATAGTAGGCACAAATGGCAAAATTACCTTCCCGTTCTTCGGTAATTTTGTAACCTGTAAAATAGGCGAGGAAGAAGAAACCGTAGACTTTGTACAGCCCGAGCATATTCAACAGCCGATGATCACCAAAATAGTATCCTATTTTAAGGGAGAAGGGCCAAACCCCTGCACCATAGATGAGGCGATTGTACTGATGAAAATTATGGATGCTTTTACCAATTCTAATGATTTAGGATTATCTTAGCGTATAAACTTCAAATGAAAAGGATAATCGGCATCATCATTTTTGCTGCTTGTTTAAGTATAAAGGCATCTGCTCAAACATTTGATGTGCCGGTAAATTATCGCTTTGATAAACAGACCAATTACCATCTTTACGAACAGGATATTGTAAAGGCTGCAGACTGGCTGCAGAAAACACATTGGGGAACCGAAACTAAAAAGACAGAAGCTATTACCCAATTTGTTTTAAAGTGGGCACAGGGCGTGCCTTACATTACGGTAGAGCTGAAACCAGCCATTATGGATCTGGCCGACGCTAACCCGCAGCTGGGATTTATTTACATGGCACAATATTGTAAGTACGCCATACAACATCCAGACAATTTTAATACTGTCGATGCAAACGTAGATGCGCTTAAGGCAGTTATTGCAAAATACCAGGCCGAGCCTACTCATAAACGCGATACACAGGTTGAGCGTTTAATTGAGATAGAAAAAGCCAACCAGCTTGACGAATGGATCAAGAACGATTTTACACTTTAACAAAAAAGCCCTCTCGGGCTATTCATAACAATATTAACTTTTTTGCTTTGGCACTTTTGCGCCTTGTTTTCGCGCTTCAGACAGGCCTATCGCAATAGCTTGTTTTTTACTGGTAACTTTTTTACCTGATCCGCTTTTAAGCTTACCTTCTTTCATCTCATGCAGGGTCTCACCAACCTTTTCACTTGCTTTTTCTGAATACTTTGCCATGATGTTTTGATTTTAATGCTACCCTTTAATTGAGCAAAGTATCTGCCAAACATTAATGATCTCTGAAAATCGCATTAATGTTCAAACAACTATTAAGTGTTACAAACACATCTAAAATAAAAACATTAGCCTGCAAAACCTGTTCACAACTTAAAGTAAATTAATACCCCATGCCCGAAAAAAAAATAATTGCTCCGTTTTATGAACGCCTCGCGCTCATCCTTATTGGTTTATGCGTGTTGGGCTATTTAGTAATAGTCGCTAAAGAACTTTTAGATCCGCTTATCTTCGGCTTCCTGTTCGCCATTTTGCTACTGCCTGTATCAAACTTTTTTGAGCGTAAGTGTAAGCTGCCACGCAGTGCCAGTTCATTTCTTTCGATAATACTATTAATAAGTTTTGTTGGCGGCATACTATACCTGGTAGGTAACCAGATATCCGGTATTGCCAACGACTGGCCGATGCTTAAAAACCAGATCAACCAGTCGGTTAACGATCTTCACAAATGGGTCGAAAACACATTTCACGTAAATACTGACGCACAAATGGGGTACGTGAATGATACTGCCAAGAAATTAATGTCATCTGGTGGTGCAGTGCTTGGTACTACCTTTGGCGCGGTATCGTCGTTAGCGTTGTTCTATATCTTCATCCTCATCTTTACCTTCTTTATTTTGTTTTACCGCAGGCTGCTTATCAAATTTATCACCTGGGTATTCAACGATAACAATAAGGCTACGGTTATGGATATCGTCGAGAACATCCAAAAGATCTTACGCCAATACATATTCGGCCTGGTTATCGAAATGGTGATCGTTGCAACCATGGCAATAGCTGTGTTTTGGATCATCGGTATCAAGTATGCGGTTTTGTTAGGTTTGATCGTTGGTCTCTTTAATATAATTCCATACATCGGCATATTTACCGCATTGCTGCTAAGCACGCTGGTAACTTTCGCTACCGGTACCGTTAGCCAAACGCTTACTACCGCAGCTGCTGTTATTGGCATACACGCAATTGATGCCAACTTCCTGTTGCCTGCAATAGTAGGTTCCAAAGTAAGATTGAACGCCTTAATTTCCTTTATCGGGATAATCATTGGTGAGATGATATGGGGCTTATCGGGTATGTTTTTATCCATACCGGTGATGGCTATTATGAAGATCATTTTTGATCGTATAGAAGACCTTAAGCCATGGGGATATCTACTTGGCGGAGATTATGAGTATAAAGAATCTGCCAAGGAAAAAATGAAAACAGAATAGATCAGCGAACCTGGTTTATCATATCGTGAATGCGAATAAATAGGGTGATGCCGTAGGCCATCAATACAACAGTATTTACAACCAGCAGCCAGTTCATATCCGGTTTGCTGTATTTTTGCCGGACGCATATAACAAGTAAGGTAATAAAACCTAAGATGAGCAATATGGGTGGAACAAACGCCCATATTTGCTTTCCGTCAAGATATACATGGTCAAGCTTGTTATTCTCATTCAGTAAGAAGGCCAGGGCTGCCATCAACAGCACAAGAAACAACTTGGTAACAATTTTGGCAGCAAGTTTACTCGTTTTCATGCCGGCCAAATTACTAATTTTGCTATAATGAACCGTCTGCCTAAAATCATACTTGTTTTATTGTTGCTGATGCCTGCCACGTTGTTTGCGCAGGTTGCAAAGCCATCTTTTAAAATTGTGCCATTGGGTGTACTGGGCGGGATAGATGAAAGTAATCTATCTGCTTACATGATAGCACCAATTGGCTCAAATAATTACGCATGCCTTGATGCCGGCACTATTCACTACGGACTTGAGATAGCTGTTAAGAATAAGGTATTTAGATCACCTGCAGAAGAGGTGATGAAGCATAATATCAAAGGCTACTTTATTTCTCATGGGCATTTAGATCATTTGGCCGGTATGGTGATCAACTCGCCGGAAGATACTGTAAAGAATGTCTACGGCCTGGCATCAACTATAGAAACGCTGAAGACCCATTATTTTACCTGGGAAAGTTGGGCAAACTTTGCAGACGATGGCGGGGCACCGCAATTAAAGAAATATCATTACAAAATACTTACACCAGGAGAACAGCAATCTGTTGGAAACACCGAAATGATGGTAACGGCTTTTCCGCTTAGCCATTCTAATCTTACCAGCACGGCATTTTTAATGAAAAGCGGCGACAACTATGTGTTATACCTGGGTGATACAGGGGCGGACGCGATTGAAAAAAGCCAGAACCTCAACAAACTTTGGGCCGCGGTAGGTCCGTTGCTTAAAATGGGCCGGTTAAAAGCACTGATGATAGAAGTGTCTTTCTCTAATGAGCAGCCCGATAAAAGTTTGTTTGGCCACCTTACGCCTAAATTATTGATGGCAGAGTTAGGGCAGTTGCAGAAAATAGCTGGTGCATCAGTAAAAGGACTGAACGTTGTTGTGACCCACTTAAAACCGCCATACAAAAGCATTTTTAAAATAAAGCAGCAGCTAAAAGCGGGCAACACGCTTGGCGTAAAACTCACCTATCCCGAGCAGGGAAAAATGCTGCTTTTCTAATTTTTATCATCCAGCAGGTCTACGCAGGTTTTAGAAAGTTTCTTTAGTCGCTCATTTAGCGTTGCCAACCCTGTTTTATCATTGATATTGTTGTAGTACAATTTGATGAGCTTAAGCGTATCATCGTCAGGGTCGCAGGCCTGCGCTTTTTCCAAATGGGGGAGTGCTTTGCGGACAGCAGCGATGTAAGCTGCACCGCCCGATGCCTTTAGCGCTTCAGCTTGTTTGGCGTATTGATAGCCTAATCCTCTTTGCGCTACATAATAATCCGGAACGGCTGCCACTACCTTTTGGTAATATTCGATGGCTTTAACAGACTGATCGTTGTTTTCGTAAAGGTTGGCAATGCTATAATAGAAGTTATTGCGTGCACCCGGCTTCAGCTTGTCAATATTAGGAATGAGATCTGCTCCCAGGTCTAAAGCCTTTTCGGTTTCGCCTTGCATGCGGGCAAGGTTATAGTCAAGGTATTTGTTATAAACTTCTTCGGCTGTTTGGGCTTTGCAACAATAAATAGCAGATACAAAACTTATGGTGAAAAGCAGTTTTTTAAGCATGGTTATTTGGTATGACTTGTTTGATGAAAAGAAGTAAATTCAGATAATTTATTTCCTCATAGCGAATTGATCCAATATTTTTCCAAGAATTACCCGAGTGTATTTTACAATTGAGTTCTGCATTACTACAATCATAAGTTAAGATCTTATCTTTAAAAGTGATCTGCCAAAAGTCAGATGTAAAGTTCGATTCGACTTCTATTTTTTCGTTCAACTCAAGCAAGCAAAGATTGTAAAGAAAAACAGGCCAATCATTAGATAATTGTTTTTGGATGTCAAAAGCAAATTCTTTGGCCCTTTTTAAGCTTTCATCAAACGAACCAATAACCTCTGCTTTATTACCGTATTGGTTTGTTAAAACAAATTTGAAACAGCCGTTAGATACTTCATCAAAATTTAAATTCCAACCAGGCAAAGATTTCAAAGTATTCATTTCAACTCATTCAATAATCTGAACATCTTCTCCCTTATGGCGCTGCCAGTTCCGCTGTAATTGTTTACCATGATAGAGAAACACAGTTGGCGGCCTTCATGCGTTTGGAAACCGGCATAGGCTTGTACGCTGTTGATGCTGCCGCTTTTCATCTTCATATCATTGTACACGGGCAGGCTCTCATAAAAATCATCAAACCAGGTAGCTGCACGCGCAGACTGTAAGATACGCGCCATGGTTGAGGTGGTGATATGGTCTTCCGGCGATAAGCCGCTGCCATCAAAAATATTCATCGATCGTTTGTCGATGCTCTTTTGCTCCCAGAATGCTTTTAAAACGTTCACACCATCGGCAGCAGTTGCCGTTTTACCAGACTTAAGCGAAATGGTTGCCAGCAATTGTTCGGCATACAGGTTAACGCTTTTCTGGTTTAGCCAATATATTATCTTACTCAACTCCGGCGAAAGGATAGTGGTTAACGCAGTTGATGCCGCCGGTACCGGTTGGTTTTTCTCCGCAAGCATGTTGGTCGACTGCGGGTCGCCATTTATGGTTATGCCTATGCGCTTAAGCGTATCTGACAAGCGCAGTGCTGCGTCAAAAGCAGGGTCTGGTATGGCGGCAGAAACACGCTTTTTGGTTTGATCTACCGCGTATGTTCCCCGTAGGTACATCACTTTACTCCCAAATGAAGGCAGATATGGGTAAGCCTGGTCGCCGGTTTTTGCGGCACCATTGGTAAGCTCGCTTTTGTACTGCAGATAGTTGGTCTCCGGGTTTGTACCTGCTACGGCTATGGGGTTCCCAACAGCGCCCGTTCGTAGCAAAATATCAAACTGGTTCTCGCGCCAGCATAATCCGGCAATGCCTGCACCGTAATAGGTGCCTAAGTCCTGCCAGATCCACCCGTCGGGAATAGACTGCTTGTTGTAGGCGCCGTTATCACCTATGACCCGACCATTTATTTTTTTGATACCTGCCTTTTTCAAAGCAACAACCATGGTGTTTAAAACTACGTTCTCTTTGGTATTGGCATACCGCCAGCTACCCAATGTAGGGTCGCCGCCGCCTTTGATGATCACGTCACCGGTAAGCGTACCATCTGCAGCCAAAGTGCCGGTATATCCTAACTGCGTTTGAAATTGAAAATCCTTACCCAAAACATTGAATGCAGTAATGCTGGTCACTGTTTTTAGCGTAGAACCCGGCGCTAAGCCCATATCCGGGTTACCGCCGAAGATCATCTCGCCTGTTTTTGCATCAAGTACAGTTAATGATACCGCACCGTACTTGCACTGCTCATCAGTTTGTAAGCGGATAAAGGCGGTTTGCAGCCGCTTTTGTAAAGTAGATTGAGCGCAAAGGCTGTTGGTGATAAATAAAAGACTAACTAACCAGGTCCGCTGTATCGTCATTCTTGATGTTACTTTTTGAGATATAATAAATAGGGATGCCTATAAGCACAATGCCTAATCCATATTTAACGTAATCGCTTTTGTAAACGCATAACAAAATGCAAAAAGCCACACCCATTAAAATATAAATGGCAGGCAGGATCGGGTAACCAATGGCTTTATAAGGCCTTTCGGCATCAGGGCGTTTAACGCGGAGGATGTAGATACCGATGATGGTAAGCACGTAAAATACAACCACCACAAAGGATATCATATCCAGCAGGTCGCCGTATTTGCCGCTCAAACAAAGCACTGAGGCTACAACTGCCTGTATCCACAACCCGAATTCGGGTACAGCATTTTTGTTCAGTTCGGCTGTCTTTTTAAAGAACAGGCCATCTTTAGCCATGGTATAGTAAACGCGCGCGCCGGAGAGTATCAGCCCGTTGTTGCAACCAAAGGTGGATATCATGATCATGAGGGCGATAACATACGTGCCAATGTTGCCGAATATCACATGCGAGGCCGCAACGGCCACACGGTCTTTATCAGCGGTAGCAATATCATGTAATGAAAGCACACCGGTGTAAACCACATTCGCCGAAACGTAGATGACCGTAACGATCAATGTACCGAACATCATGCTCAGGGCCACATCGCGCTTAGGGTTCTTCATTTCGCCTGCTACAAAGGTTACGCTGTTCCAGGCATCGCTGCTGAAGATAGAACCCACCATAGCTGCAGCAATAGCGCCTAATGCCGTGCTTAAAGTTAAAGCGGTTACACTGCCATCTTTATTCAGGTTGTGTAAGTCCCAGGCGTTTGCCCAGTTGGCTTGCCATATATCGCCTTTAAAAGCTAAAAAGCCAAAACCTATTAACCCGAAAAGACTTAAAAGCTTTGTTAATGTAAACGTGGTTTGTATCAGCTTGCCACCCTTAACACCTTTTGTATTGATAAAAGTGAGGAAGAATATAAGCACGATGGAAACTATCTGCGCCGCACTGATCTTTAATGAACCGATGCTGACTAAAATGTTATCCTCGCTAACGGCAGGGATAAGATAGGCCGTAAACTTGGAGAAAGCTACGCCCACCGCAGCAATGGTACCGGTTTGTATCACCGCAAAAAAACTCCATCCGTACAGGAAAGCTATCAGTTTGTTATAAGATTCCTTAAGATAAACGTATTGTCCGCCTGCTTTAGGGAACATAGCACTTAGTTCGCCATAGCTTAGGGCAGCTGTAAGCGTCATAAAGCCGGTAATGATCCAAACAGCTATAAGCCAGCCAGATGAGCCTACATTGCGAATGATATCGGCGCTTACGATGAATATTCCTGAACCGATCATGGAGCCTGCTACCAGCATGGTGCCATCAAGCAAGCTCAGCTCGTGTTTCATTTTCGAGGAAGACGAAGAATTGTCAGCCATTTAAGATTTAGTTTAAGAGGCTTAAGTTAGGAATAAATATGCTTTTAAAGCAAGAAGGAACAAGTTGATGTGAAAAGAAAGCTTTAATATTGAGAGTGAAATATACCGAACTGAATGTTAACTGGGATGCAGATCCTAATGCGCCCGAAGAAAGAATATTTATCAACGGAGATACTGTACTTATCGAATTTTATCTCAATTACTTTATTTACACTCAGTTTAATGAGGGTGATTGGGGAAGATTGATATTTACTGGCTGTCATAAATATTCTACCCATGGTACCAATGATGAAGGATATTACATGGGGCAGCACCGCTATAAATATACTGAGCTTCCCTGGGGCGGCTTTTATGAATTGGATACTGATTGGACTATTGATTTTGCACCCAAAGCCATCATTTTATCGCCAATTGATAGCCACAAGCCTTTAAATCATTACATATTCTTTTTTAAAGATAACAGCTTTGAGTGCGTTGCCGCTGATTTCGAAATTGAGTTTATCCGGGCCGAAAAATAATTAAAGATAAATTGTCATCCTATTGTATAGTAAATTAATTTACTATTTTGCAGCAACCAATTATAATAAGCCTCAGGCTTTTAGTTCGCACACTTCATAAACTAATCTAATTATATGGATCTTTTGAACACTTACTTAATTTATTTGATCCCTGTTATGGGCGTTATAGGTTTGCTTGTTATGGCAAGCAAATCTGCCTGGGTAACTAAACAGGAAACTGGCGATGCATCAATGAACCAGCTGGCCGGTTACATTGCCGACGGCGCAATGGCATTCCTTCGTGCAGAGTGGAAGATACTGAGCTATTTTGTGGTATTAGCCGGCATATTACTGGCATGGAGCGGAACCACCGTTGGTGAAAGATCAAGCCCGGTAATTGCCATCTCTTTCCTGATAGGGGCTTTCCTTTCTGCATTTGCGGGTTATATTGGGATGCGCATTGCAACCAAGGCTAACGTGCGCACTACACAGGCCGCCAAAACCAGCCTGGCAAAAGCATTAAAAGTTTCGTTTACTGGTGGTACCGTAATGGGCCTGGGGGTAGCCGGTTTAGCTATCATAGGTTTAGGTTCGTTATTCATTGTTTTTTACACCATTTATGTAAAAAGCAAAGGTTTAGATGTTAACGGCGAAGCTATGGAGAAAGCTCTTGAGGTTTTGGCCGGTTTCTCTTTAGGTGCTGAATCTATTGCGCTTTTTGCGCGCGTTGGCGGTGGTATTTACACCAAGGCGGCAGACGTAGGTGCCGATCTTGTGGGTAAAGTAGAAGCCGGTATTCCTGAAGATGATGTGCGTAACCCTGCAACCATTGCTGATAACGTTGGCGATAACGTAGGCGACGTAGCGGGTATGGGTGCCGACTTATTTGGTTCTTATGTAGCTACAATGCTGGCTACCATGGTGCTGGGCCGCGAAATTGTGTCTGCCGATAACTTTGGCGGGATTGCCCCGGTTTTATTACCCATGGTTATTGCCGGTTTAGGTTTAATATTCTCTATAGTAGGAGCATCCTTTGTTAAGATCAAGAATGAAACAGACAGTGTACAAAGTGCTTTAAACATGGGCAACTGGGCATCGATTGTGCTAACCGCTATTGCCACTTATTTTTTAGTACAATGGATGCTGCCTGCCGGCGACATGCACCTTAAACGCGACCTTGATGCAAGCGGTGCTATCAAAGCAGGTTCATTGGTTTTTACCAAGAATGGTGTGTTCGGCTCTATCCTGGTAGGTTTGGTTGTGGGTACGCTAATGTCTATCATCACCGAATACTATACAGCAATGGGTAAACGCCCTGTGCTAAGCATTATCAAGCAATCATCAACAGGCCACGCTACTAACATTATTGGTGGTTTGGCAATCGGTATGGAATCAACCGTATTGCCTATACTTGTTTTAGCTGCCGGTATTTATGGTTCATATTTCTTTGCGGGATTATATGGTGTGGCTATCGCTGCTGCCGGCATGATGGCTACCACTGCTATGCAATTGGCCATTGATGCATTTGGCCCGATTGCCGATAATGCAGGTGGTATTGCAGAAATGAGCCAGTTGCCACCGGAAGTTCGTCATCGTACAGATAACCTGGATGCCGTAGGTAACACCACTGCAGCCACCGGAAAGGGGTTTGCTATTGCTTCGGCTGCTTTAACTTCACTGGCACTGTTTGCAGCATTTGTAGGCGTGGCAGGCATCGAGCATATTGACATTTACAAGGCCAACGTTTTGGCCGGTTTATTCGTGGGCGGCATGATTCCGTTCATCTTCTCGGCTTTGGCAATTTCGGCAGTGGGCCGTGCGGCAATGGCAATGGTAGAAGAAGTTCGCCGCCAGTTCCGCGAGATCCCTGGCATTATGGAATATAAAGCAAAACCTGAGTATGAAAAATGCGTGGCTATCTCAACCCAGGCATCCATCCGTGAGATGATCGCGCCAGGTTTGATCGCTTTGGTAACCCCGCTGATCATCGGTTTCGCCTTTGGCCCCGAAGTGTTGGGCGGTTTGTTAGCCGGTGTAACCGTATCAGGTGTATTGATGGGAATTTTCCAGAGCAACGCAGGTGGTGCATGGGACAATGCAAAAAAATCTTTCGAAAAAGGTGTAGAGATCAACGGCGAAATGTATTATAAAAAATCGGAGCCGCACAAAGCTTCCGTAACAGGTGACACCGTAGGTGATCCGTTCAAAGATACCTCAGGGCCATCAATGAACATCCTGATCAAACTGATGTCTATCGTATCGCTGGTAATTGCCCCACACTTAAATAGTGAGATCAACAATAGCGAGCACATCCAAAAGCAGCTAAAGATACAGTCGATGAATACTACAACTCATGTTATCAAGGCTGATAAAAAGATCTGATAAAGTTTTATATACAGAAAGCCTTCGCTAACCAGCGAGGGCTTTTGTGTATATTGGCACTGATGAAGAAATCCATTCTTTATATACTTTGCCTTTATAATATCTACCTGTATCTGGATGATATCTTCGATTTTGAAGATAGACATTGAGCCACCTACATTTGATAGCCTCATGTATTTTGATGCTGCTGTGGTGCTATTTGGCGGGTTGGTGTTTGGTTATCTGCTCCGCAGGCAAGGCGATAAAAAATTAGGCTGGGTGATGACGATCTTGAATCTTGTTTTAACACCTTGGTTTATTTGGAGGGCTTTGCCATGAGAACGTTATGTCTCACTTTAAAAAAACGTCTTTTTACAACTTTTGTCAGTCTGAGCTTGTCGAAGACCTTGCGCGATGAGTGGTTCGACGTGGTCACCATGACATGAACGTTCACAAAATATTATTTAGCCCACTTTTATTCTGTTAACAACTCCTATACCCTTGTTACATTCTGTTCTTTAAGTTTTCAATTAAATTAACTACGTTTGGGCTAAGTGTTTTTAAAGTTTTACTAAACTGATCTATTAATTTAAAATGAAGGTATTTGTAAAAAAATCTATTGAACAATTAACTTCCTCTGCAGATGGAGAGGGTAGCCTAAAGCGAACGCTTGGTGCGGGCAGCCTGGTTGCATTGGGTATTGGTGCAATTATCGGTGCCGGTTTGTTCGTAAGGACTGCTGCTGCTGCCGGTGAACACGCTGGTCCGGCGGTAACCTTATCATTCATTGTAGCGGCTATTGGCTGTGCTTTCGCCGGTTTGTGCTACGCTGAATTTGCTTCTATCATTCCTATTGCCGGTAGTGCCTATACGTATGCGTATGCTACTATGGGCGAGATCGTTGCCTGGATCATAGGCTGGGCCTTAATATTAGAATATGCGCTGGGCGCCGCCACAGTATCCATAAGCTGGAGCGAGTATCTTAACAAGCTCCTAGGGGGTGGGATACCCTATGAGTGGTGTCACTCGCCAATGGAATCGGTAATGATCAACGGACATAGCGTACACGGTATCGCTAACTTACCTGCATTGCTTATCCTGGTGATTTTATCCTTACTTTTAATAAAAGGTACACAAGAATCGGCTACGGTAAACGGTATAATCGTTTTCATTAAAGTAGCTATCGTATTGGTATTTATCGCTATTGGCTGGCAGTACATCAACCCTGCTAACCACCATCCATACATTATCCCTGCTAATGCACCTGATGTTATGCAGGAGAACGGAAAAGCCTATTCTTATGCGCCGTTCTTTAACCACGGCTGGGGCGGTATCATCAGCGGTGCCGGTGTGGTATTCTTCGCCTTTATTGGTTTTGATGCGGTATCAACTGCAGCACAGGAAGCTAAAAACCCGAGCCGCGATATGCCTATCGGTATCTTAGGTTCATTAGTGGTTTGTACTATCCTTTATATACTGTTCTCATGGGTATTAACCGGTGTGGCTCCTTATACCGATTTCATGAAATCTGGTAAAGAAGCTTCAGTAGCATTTGCTATCAGCAATTACATGCACGGTTATGGCTGGTTATCAACCTTGGTTACAGTAGCTATTCTGGCTGGTTTCTCTTCGGTTATCCTGGTGATGCTGATGGGCCAATCAAGGGTATTTTACACCATGTCTACCGATGGTTTATTGCCAAAAGTATTCTCAGATCTTCACCCTAAATTCAGAACGCCATACAAAAGCAACATGATCCTGTTCATATTTGTAGGAGCATTTGCGGCATTTGTGCCGGGCAGCGTAGCAGGCGATCTAACCTCTATCGGTACCCTGTTTGCATTTATCCTGGTGTGCGTGGGCGTCATCTTGTTACGTAAAACCGACCCAGACCTGCCTCGTCCGTTCAAAACCCCGTTGGTGCCATTGGTACCTATATTGGGTATGATCGTTTGTGCCGGTATGATTGTTGGTCTACCGAGCGAAACACAAATAAGTGCATTAGTTTGGATGATATTAGGTTTGCTGATCTATTTCGGTTACAGCAAAAAACATAGCAAACTTGGCACAGCAGGCGACATACTGCCCAAAGCTGCCGATTTTGAAAAACAGTGATTTTTTGATCACGACATATAAAAAGGTTCTGCATTGCAGAACCTTTTTTGTTTTCATGGCTTTTGTAAGGGCATGAAGGTGAACAAGATGATTTGGGTGCTGGTATTAATAGCCGTAATAAATTCAATGGGATTCGGCATTATTATACCCCTGCTTTATCCTTACGGCAAAAAATTTGGTGTTACCGAGCACACCATCGGCCTGTTGACTGCAGCCTTCTCCATGGCACAATTCGTAGCTACGCCTATCCTTGGTTCCTTATCAGACAAATGGGGTCGTAAGCCCATTCTCATCATCAGTTTGATAGGGACGGCTATCTCTTTCGTTTTATTTGGCCTGGCCAACAGCGTTTTGGTGCTCTTTGCTGCCAGGATCCTTGACGGGTTAACCGGCGGAAACATCTCTGTTGCCCAAGCCATGATCTCTGATATTTCATCGCCAAAAGACCGGGCCAAAAACTTCGGGATATTAAGCTCCGCTTTTGGATTTGGTTTTGTTATTGGCCCGGCTGTGGGTGGCTTGTTGAGCAAGTTTGGGATGCATGTGCCTTTCTTTTTTGCCGCAGGAATAGCGGTGTTGGGCGTAATACTGTCCTTTATTTTCCTGAAAGAGACCAACCAAAACAAAAATGCAAAAAAGCAGGGCGGGGGTTTTAAGATCTCTTCATTGATAACTGTTTTAAAAAAGCCCGTGATCGGTACGGCAATATTTACCGGTTTTTTGCTGACCATGGCCCAATTCGCCATGATCATCGGTTTTCAAACCTTTAGCGTTGATGATCTAAAATTAAGCACGTCACAAACCGGGTTATTCTATGCTGGATTTGGTATCACGGGCATTTTGATGCAATTGCTTGTGCCCGCTATAAAAAAGTTGATCCCTTTGCAATCGGTTATTTTGCTGATCTCAACAATATTTTGTTTTGGGATGATGATGCTCACAGGATTTTCTACTGCTTTGGTATTGTTTGCCATTTCCATAGGTGTCTACGGATTATTCAACGGCTTACGTAACCCAATGCTCAATGCCATCATCGCCGACCATAATGACGAAAAGGAACGCGGCGAGGTAATGGGGGTAAACCAAGCTTATATATCGATAGGGCAAACATTGGGGCCTATTACCGCCGGATTAATAACGGTAATTTCGGTACATAGTGTTTTCTTTTTATCGGCTTTCTATATTTTAATTGCACTTTTGTTTAGCATTCGGTTAATAACAAAAGAAAAGCAATCCTAAGCTATGCATCCATTCATTTTTAAAGAGATATTATCTGTTACGATGATTCTCTTTGCTATCATTGATATAATGGGCACCATCCCTATTATTATACAGATGCGCCAAAAGGTTGGGCATATCCAATCGGAGAAAGCAAGTATAGCGGCCCTGGTACTGATGATAGCCTTTTTATTTGTAGGCGACGAACTGCTTGCCATCATCGGTTTGGATATATCTTCGTTTGCAATAGCCGGTTCTATTGTGATCTTTATCATCGCACTGGAGATGATACTGGGTGTTACTTTCTTTAAGGAAGAAGTGCCGGAAGCTGCATCAATTGTTCCCATAGCGTTCCCGCTTATAGCCGGTGCCGGTACCATGACAACCCTGCTTTCCCTAAAGTCTCAATATCAAACACAAAATATAGTGGTAGGTATTTTACTGAATACCCTGGTTGTTTACCTGGTGCTTAAGAACGTAAAATGGCTGGAAAAACTTTTGGGTAAAACCGGCTTGCACATATTACGTAAAGCCTTTGGGGTGATATTGTTGGCAATAGCTATAAAATTGTTCAGGAGTAACTCCGGATTATAAAAAGAAATAGCCGCTTAACGCGGCTATTTCTTTTTATATTTTTTTACCGGCTCCTGCCAACTTCAATGGCTTGTTTAATAGCCTTGGCATCAGCTTTTGAAAAGCCGTGTGCCTCTACCTTGTTGCCGTTATGATAAAAGCGAATGGTTGAGAAACCGATAAGCGGTGTATCTATCTCAACTGCCGATATGCTGTTATAAGCTACAGTGGTTTCATCACCGCTAAAAAAGCCGGGGATCCTAACCGTAATGCCGGTTGGCTCTACAATAACCTGAGCCGGGAAAATCTTGTTACCTTCCGAAAGGCGTGATGCAGTATATTTCATTTTGTGCAGGGATAATTTTAAAAAACGTTTATAATGTAAAGGTATTGTTCACACGCTACAGAACCTAACGAAAGTAGATGATCAAGATAATCTTAACTGCATGTGTTGATGCTGAACACCCAAAAGGAATATCTCATTTATTACTTTAAAACCTAACCGTTCGTAAAGGCGCTTAGCCTGCGGGCGGCTAACTAAAAGGCCTACCGTATCATGCCCTTCTTCTTTTATTTTATAGCACATGGCCTTTATTAACTTACTGCCTAAGCTGTGGCCCTGCCATTGGGGTAACACAGCCAGGCAATCTATATAATATTCGCCGGTTTGGGTCTCGTCTTCGGGTTCACCCGCAAAACCGTTTTCCTGTTTTATATGATCGAGGAATGGTTTGCGTAACTCCTGCAGCTTTGCACCATCATAGGCCATTATCATGCCCGCAATGTTTCCGTTCTCCTCTCTAACCAATATGTTTTGATAACTATATTGATTGTCCTTTGCAGTCACAAATTGGCTAAACAGATCTGTTTGTACTTGCAGATCATCACTATTGGCGAATTTGGTGGCAAGCGGGCCCATAGCCAGCAGTATTAAAGGTACTATTGATTTTGCATCGTTCGGATTGGCGTCCCTTATCATATGGTAAAATTGCTTAATATTTTGTTAAACAGCGTTTATAAATAAAATAATAAGGTTATTTAATACTTAATTTATTAAGCTAAGTTTGATAAGCCAACACCTGTTTAATGATCGTTATTAAAAAGCACGACCTACTAAGGAAGGAGCTTATCAAACAATTTTACTATAACAAACGCCTTACCCTAACCCAATTAAGTAAACTAACGCATAAAAGTTTGCCGCTGGTTACCACAACAGTAAATAACCTGGTTGAGGAGGGTTATATACTGGAACACGGGTTGGCACCGTCAACAGGTGGCAGGAGGGCATTATCATTTTTGCTGAACCGCCATCTAAAGCGCTACATAGTGGCGGTAGCAATAGATCAGTTTGTTACGCAGATAGTGATGTATGATATGCATAACAACGCAAAGATTGCCCCGGAAATTATCGAAATATTGATCACTAAAGATGATCCCTCGACGTTGGGAAAACTTACCGGGTTTATCAGGAGTTATATCCGGCGGTCAGGAATACCGGCAGAGCAAATATTAGGTGTAGGAATTGGCATGCCGGGTTTTGTCAACGCTGATGAAGGTGTAAACCACAGCTATTTTAAACCGGTGGGAGGCACCAGTCTTAAAGAATATTTAGCTAACGAAATAGAACTATCGGTTTACATTGATAACGATTCCAGCCTTATTGCACTTGCCGAACTAAAATTTGGCGCAGGGAAAAAGCACAAGGATGTATTAGTTGTTAACGTAGGCTGGGGCATTGGTTTGGGCATGATAGTAAACGGTCAGCTGTTTAGAGGCCACACAGGCTATGCCGGCGAGTTTAGCCATATACCACTTTCGCAAACTAACAAGATGTGCTCCTGTGGTAAACGTGGCTGTCTGGAAGTTGACGCCTCATTACTGGTGATGATAGAAAGGGCAAAGCATGAAATTGACAGCGGCGCCAGCTCAAGTATGGAAAAGATATATAAAAGCAGTAAGGAGTTGCCGGTAGAAGATTTTTTAAAAGCTGCCCGTGCAGGCGATCCGTTGGCTGTATCGATATTATCTGATGCAGCATTTTTGATAGGGAAGGGGATATCAACCCTGATACATATCATGAACCCGGGCCTTATTGTACTTAGTGGAAAAGGGGCCACGGCGGGTAAGATCTTAATGGCACCTATACAGCAGGCCATTAATGAGTTTTGCATACCATGGCTGGCCGAGCAAACAGAGATAGACGTATCGCAGTTGGCGGCCAATGCCAAGCTGTTAGGTGCCGCAACACTGGTAATAGAAAGTTGCGATTTTAAATAAAAAGATAGCCCGGCTTAGCTGGTGCAACAAAGATTTAAATATTTGATTGAGGTTAGTTAAAGCTGACCCGGTTCGCCGGGGCAGCTTTTTTTGTTTGCTTGAGAAACAAGGATATTCAGTATACAACATCTTTTGCGATTGTACACACATTAAAGGCCAGGCGATAGAAGGAACCTTGCAAATTTATAAGTAGGCGACAAAAATGCTGATAACCGCTAATGCGCTATGTAACAATATTATTGCGACTTAATGGATATGAGAATGTTTAGTACTTGTACTATATTAGGCTGTTATTCTTACGCCAATTATGAGAAGTTCCCTAATTAAACCAGGCGTGTTGCTGGCAGCTATTTTTATGCTTGTGAGTAATGCCTTTGCCCAAAAAGACCAATCAGGTGCCGATCCTGCATTTTTGCACAATCTCGCTACAGAATGGCAGGCTCATTGGATACAGATAGGATATCCGGAGGATAGTTTAAATCACCCCTCACAATACTTTAGCAAACAATTTAACTCATTAGGGAAAGTCAAGCAGGCCAGGTTATTTATAACCAGTCGTGGCTTGTACGAGGCTCAAATTAATGGCAAGCGGGTAGGGAACGCATATCTTACTCCAGGTTGGACAAGCTACAATAAACGTATTGCTTACCAAGCCTGGGATGTGACTGATCTTGTTAAAAAAGGCGATAATATTCTGCAGGTAACTTTGGGAGATGGCTGGTATCGCGGTGCCTTGGCGTTTGAGAACAGGCGTAATTATTTTGGTACTAAGTTATCCCTTATCTGCCAGCTTGAACTTACCTATACTAACGGCCATAAAGAGATCATTAGCTCTGATGATTCCTGGAAAAGCGGAGAAGGGCCGATCAGGCAATCTTCCATTAATAACGGAGAAACTATCGATCATAACCGTTTGCTGCAAGTAGATAAGCCAGTTAAAATTGTCGACGATTATGCAGGTAAATTAGTGCCAACAGAAAGTTACCCGGCAACCAAACATGAAGTATTTAAACCAATAAATGTTATGACCACTCCCAAAGGAGAAAAGGTACTGGATTTTGGCCAGAACCTGGTTGGCTGGGTAATGCTGAAAGTTAAAGGTAAGCAAGGTGATACCATTACCATACAGCACGCCGAGGTATTAGACAAAGCAGGTAATTTTTACATCGCAAACTTGCGGGGAGCACAAGCTACATCCACCTATATTTTAAAAGGGCAGGGAGAGGAGTTTTTTGAACCTCATTTTACTTATTTCGGTTTCAGGTACATTCAGATAAAAGGGCTTAGGGCAGATCCTGATCCTGAAGACTTTACTGCAGTTGCTGTTTACGCAGATATGCAACCGAGCGGCACGTTTGAGTGCTCTAACCCTATGCTGAATAAACTTCAGCATAATATTCAATGGGGGCAAAAAGGTAATTTTCTTTACGTACCTACAGACTGCCCTCAGCGCGATGAGCGCTTGGGTTGGACGGGTGATGCACAAGTGTTTGCCCGCACAGCAGCGTATAATTTTGATGTGCAGTATTTTTTTAAGCAATGGATGGTTGATGTGGCGTTAGACCAGCGGAAAGATGGGGCAGTCACTTTTGTGGTGCCCGATATTCTGGATGGTGCAGCAGGCAGCGCCGGTTGGGGCGATGTATCAACTGTTGTGCCCTGGACCATGTACCAGGTTTACGGCGATAAAGAAATATTGCAGCAACAGTATGAATCGATGAAAAAATGGGTTGGTTTTATGACCCAAAACAGCACAAATGATCTATGGAACAAAGGCGACCATTTTGGAGATTGGCTAAGCTACCATTCGCCTACCGATGATGGCAGCGATGCCATAACAGATAAGTATGAAATAGCGCAGTGCTTTTACGCATACAGCACACAACTGGTTATCAACGCTGCACGTGTTTTAGGTAAAACAGAAGATGTAAATTACTATTCAGCATTGCTTAACCGGATTAAAGATGCTTATCGTAAAGAGTATACAACTTATAGCGGTCGCATACTAAGCAATACTCAATCGTCTTATGTGCTTGCCCTGCAATTTGATATGCTGTTAGAAAAAGACCGCCCAACGGCGGCATCTTACCTGGTGAGTAAAATAAGGGCTTACGACCATCACCTCACTACCGGTTTCTTGGGAACGCCATACCTTTGCCATGTGCTTTCGCGATTCGGGCATACAAAGGAAGCTTACCGGCTCTTGCTACAGGATACATATCCAAGCTGGCTGTACCCCATTAAAATGGGTGCTACAACCATTTGGGAGCGATGGGATGGTATAAAACCCGACGGTAGCTTTCAAACTACGGCCATGAACAGCTTTAACCATTATGCTTATGGCGCCATAGGCGATTGGATGTACCAGCATATAGCAGGTATACAGGCAGGCAGCCCGGGTTATCAACAAGTGATCATTCGCCCTGATCTTGGGGGCGGGTTAACCTGGTGCAAGGCATCATATATCTGTCCTCAAGGTAAGATAATTGTTAGCTGGAAAATAGCCGATGGAAAGTTTACACTTGATGCAACCATTCCTAAAGGAAGTACCGCTGTTGTTTATTTACCGAATGCTGAAGGAAAAAATATTCAGCAGAAAAATATCCCCGCCGGGAATTACCACTTCAGCAATTAACAAAAAAGCTCCCGATTGTGCCGGGAGCTTTCTGTTTTTATCTTTCTTTTAAGGCTTCACCTTCAAAAGAGATGCCCGGCCAGCCGTTCAATATAAATTGCCTTATGTTTTGATGATCAGTACCGGTAGGATTATTCAATACCGATTGGTAATGCTCTGCAAATAGATACAGGGTATCTTCCTGGCTTAAGCCGTTTAACTCCGCAAACGCAAAAACCTTTGCGCTGCCCTGGTTTTGTGTTGCCTCGTTATAAGCCTCGCCATTTTTAAATGCCGTAGGCTGGTGTTCATAATCGGTTTCTATAAACTTCAGTACATCGCTAAAGGATAATGCACTTTGTTTGATATCGTTTAGCAAGGTTTTTATTTGTTCTTTCATGTTGCTCATGTTAGCAAGTACGTTACCACAAATATTCACAAAGTTGGGCAACTTGCCTAAAGCAATTTTAACATGACCAGATTTAATAAGAATAAGAGCCTATTTATTTGGGAATTTCTTTCTTAACAAATTTCTTGTAAAGATATTCTGCATAGCCCACACTTACGTAATCAGGGAACTTCCAGGTAGGGTAATATTTTCTTTGGATGTATTTAACTATGGTGAAGAATATAACGCCTAAAGCAAGCAAAGCAGCGAGGCCGAAAACAATTAATCCAAATATTGAAATAAGGTTCATTTTGTGGGGTTGTAATATTAAACGAATATATGATTTATAGCTGATTCAATAAAGCCGTAAACTACTAAATATCGATCTACCAGAACTGAAAATTTGGCAGTTGAAACCTATGGAAATGCGGATCCGATTATATCACGTAAACCAAAATCAGTTCCGCGCGTTGTTGATTTAAATTAAACGTTATGAAAAACCCATTCAAAAAAGAAGACAATCACGGTATACTAATATCAGGTCTCCTTATAGGAGCCATGTTTGCAGGTGCGATTACTTACTTATATATTAAAAAGAAAAGTGAGTTACAAGAAGCCGGCGAAGATATTAAAGAACATGCAAAAGACTATCTAAAGAAAAAGGCCGGTAAATTAAAGAAACACAAAAGCGACATTAGCGATCTGGTATAGATGAATTATCGCTGCTTTGGACAATGCGCTTGTTGAATAACTGAAACAAAAAAGCCTTTAATCTTTCGACTAAAGGCTTTTGCTTTTTTGGTGGTGCCAGCTGGAATCGAACCAGCGACACAAGGATTTTCAGTCCTTTGCTCTACCAACTGAGCTATGGCACCATCATCCCGTTTGGGGTCTGCAAATGTAGCGTTTTTTTCAGTTTTTAAAATTTTTTTTTCAAAATAGGGCAACAGTGGCATATCTGCTATTGATTATCAGTGCATTAATTTTAAAAAAGCTTTTTATCAAGCTAAATCATCTGCATCTAAAACATTTCATACCTTGTGACATTAAAACAAATAACTATTTTCGCTATTAAATACTATGCATGCATAATAAATTATGATCGGACAAGCTATCTTTTTTATCATATTGGCCGCTGCAGTTTACCTCTTCTGGAAAAATGCAGCTAAGATCCGTCGTAATATTTTATTGGGAAGGGATGCAGATTTTAGTGATCGTCCGGCTGAACGCTGGGCAACCATGGCGCGTGTAGCTCTCGGTCAAAGTAAAATGACCAAGCGCCCCGTAGCGGCCATCCTTCACTTATTTGTGTATGTAGGCTTTGTGATAATCAATATAGAGGTATTGGAGATATTGATCGATGGGCTATTTGGTTCGCACCGGGTATTTTCCAAACCGTTGGGAAGCTTTTATGGCTTGCTTATAGGCAGCTTTGAGGTTTTGGCGTTATTGGTACTGCTAGCATGCTTGATTTTCCTGGTGAGGCGTAATGTATTAAAGTTAAAGCGTTTCACCGGGCAGGAAATGACCGCGTGGCCAAAATCTGATGCAAACTATATCCTGATTACGGAAGTATTGTTAATGGCGGCTTTTCTAACCATGAATGCTGCCGATTATAAGTTACAGGCTTTGCATTACGGCCATTATTTACAAGCCGGCAATTTCCCTGTAAGTGAGTTTATAGCGCCTTTGCTGCCATCACAAGCAAGTGCGTTGGTTGTTGCAGAGCGTGTTTGCTGGTGGTTTCACATTGTAGGCATATTGGCTTTTTTAAATTACCTGCCTTATTCTAAGCATTTCCACATTTTGCTGGCTTTCCCAAATACGTATTATTCCAGGCTTAAGCCTAAAGGACAGTTCACTAATATGGCTTCGGTAACCAACGAGGTAAAGGCCATGCTTGATCCGTCTTTTGTACCCGAGCCTGCTGATGTAAGCCGCTTTGGCGCAAAGGACGTGACCGACCTTACCTGGAAAAACCTGATGGATGCCTACACCTGTACCGAGTGCGGGCGTTGCACATCGGTTTGCCCGGCAAATATCACTGGTAAAAAGCTGTCGCCCCGTAAGATCATGATGGATACCCGCGATAGGGTCACCGAAGTTGGTAACAACATAGACAAGCACGGAAAGGATTTTACCAACGAAAATACTTTGCTGGATAACTACATTACCCGCGAGGAATTATGGGCCTGTACAACCTGTAATGCATGCGTAGAGGCTTGTCCGGTTAACATTAACCCGCTGGAAATTATAACAGAGATGCGCCGATATGTGGTAATGGAAGAGTCACAGGCGCCTGCAAGTTTAAATAACATGTTTGGCAATATGGAAAACAATGGTGCACCTTGGAAGTACAGCCAGGCAGATAGATTGAACTGGGCGGAAAAAAGTTAGATAATGATCCAGATTTGATGGATCACAAAAAGGAATTTAATGGATCAAGAAACAGAGGCTTTTAAAGCCGTATATAAAACATTTGTAGAAAAGGCTGCAGCCAACCGGTCGGTATGGGGATTGAAAGGAAAAGGCGGTTGGGCAAATGCAGATGCAAGTGGCGAAGCAGATGCTGTTATCCCGTTTTGGAATGACCGGGCCCAGGCTAAAGCTTGTGCACGTGATGACTGGAAAGGTTTTCTGCCGACAGAGATATTTTTAGCAGATTTTTTGGAGAATTGGTGCATGGAAATGGCAGAAAATGATACGCAGGCAGGGATCAATTGGAATGCACAAATGCAGGGAGTAGAAGTTGATGCTATTGACCTGGCGATGGATATTTTAAATCGGTTGAATGAAGTTAATTCGGGCATTACATTTTCCGGCTACAGCAGCATTAAAGACTTTATAAGCAACATCAGCGAAGAATAAGAGCTTATGGAACAAAAGATACCTACAATGGCCGAAATGGCTGCCGAAGGCAAACAACCGGAAATACTGTTTTGGGTTGGTTGTGCCGGTAGTTTTGATGAACGTGCGCAACGCATAACCCGCGACATTTGTAAGATACTACAGCATGTAGACATAAGTTTCGCGGTTTTGGGTACAGAAGAAGGCTGCACCGGCGACCCTGCCAAACGTGCCGGGAATGAGTTTTTGTTCCAGATGCAGGCCATGACCAACATACAGGTGCTGGATGGCTACAACATTAAAAAGATTGTTACCGGTTGCCCGCACTGTTTCAATACCATCCGCAATGAGTATCCTGCCCTGGGCGGCAATTATGAAGTGATACATCACTCGCAATTGATACAGCAACTCATAGACGATGGCAAGTTAAAAGCCGAAGGCGGCGAGAGCTTTAGAGGCCGTAAGATCACTTTTCATGATCCCTGTTACCTTGGTAGGGGCAATGATGTTTACGAGGCCCCCCGCCGCGCATTGGAAATTTTAGATGCCGACCTGGTTGAAATGAAACGTTGCAAAAGCAACGGACTTTGCTGTGGTGCTGGTGGTGCCCAAATGTTTAAAGAACCTGAGCCGGGTAAAAAGGACATCAACGACGAGCGCATGCAGGATGTTCTGGAAGCAAAAGCGGATGTCATCGCATCAGGCTGCCCTTTCTGCATGACCATGCTTACCGATGGCATAAAACACATGGAAAAGGAGCAGGAAATAAAAGTGCTCGATATTGCAGAAATTACGGTTAAGGCGAACGGCCTGTAAGCTATTTGATCCAAACGGTAACAATGCCGTTTTTGGCATTTGGGCCGTACAGTTCTTGCGGCACCGGATGTTTGCTATAATAAATGTCTGTTATATTTTCCGGTTTAACCGCTGATAACCTCGTAAAACAATCTGTTTGAAGAACTGGTTGCCCGTTAATTAAAAGTATCGGTTCTTTGGAGACAATTCCGTTTTTAGCGGCTTCAGGCTTTGTATATTTAGCTAATGCTGTTTTCAAAGTTGATTGTTTTATAAATTTGTTCTGCTCACCTTTTTTTAAAATCAATACCGTAATTTTTCCAGGGTTATTTGTAGAAGGCATTAGTTCTTCATTCCAAAAAGGATCGATAGTTAGCAGGTCAGTGCCTTTGATCAATGCCAGGTCGCTGTTTAATTTTATAGAGTCTTTAGGCTCATACATTATTTTATTAAATGCGTAGCCTGATATCTTTCCGGGCTTATAAGCAGTATTACATTTTAATAACCAGCTATCAATTTGTTGCTTGGTTATATTTTGTGCTTCAGTAACTGTTGCAAAACAAATGAGAAAGACAATCAAAATATATCTCATGGATTTTTTCCTTTAAGAAATGTCAACGCTTCTTTTAAACTGTCCAGCCTTTTTGGCGACAGTTTCTTCACGGGTAGATCCCACTGGGTAACCATGGAGTCGAGGTCGCCGGCAGGGTCTTCAAAGGTTTGATAGATAATATCGTCGGTAACGGTTTTAAATTCTAAAGTATCAGTATTCGCTGTTCCCGGCTTAAAGTTAAGGGCATCCATGCGGTTTATCCTGAATGAGAAATATTCCTGTTTACCCTGTTGATAAGTTTTTCTTAAGCGGATAAAATGATCTGGTGTAAGATTGATCTCAAACTTTTTGATGTTAGCGTCAACTGAAGGGTCATAAGTCTCGTTGAGGAAGCGATTACCCCAGGCAGTCCATTCCAGGTCGTCCATAAAACCTTTAAAGCTGCATAATAACAGGCAAATAATCAGTAACGCAATACCTGAGCGAATTTTTAAAACAGGTTTTACAATTGATGCTCGCATGACAACTTAAACTATTCTTAAGTTAAAAAATCAAGTAAATTTGTTCCATGGAATTTTCTTCACATTCAAGGGTTTGGATCTACCAATCGGACAGGGAATTAACAGCATTAGAGGCGCAGGAAGCGCAGGTTTTGTTAGACAACTTTACCCGCAGCTGGACAGCACACAATAACAAGTTATTAGCCAAGGCCGAAATTAGATACAACCGTTTTTTGATTTTGTTTGTGGATGAAAGCCAGGCAGGTGCAAGTGGCTGTTCAATAGATAAATCTGTTCATTTTATAAAGCAGTTGGAACAGCACTTCGGCATTAATTTATTTGATCGATTTAATTTGGCTTACCGTGATGGCGATGTCATCAGATCAGTTCCGAGGCAACAATTTGAGAACTTGATTAAAGAAGCAAAGATCAAGGACGACACCATCGTATTTAATAATCTTGTGCAAACCCTTGCAGACCTGCGCACAAAATGGGAAGTTCCATTTAACGAAAGCTGGCATGTGCAGCTATTTGGAAGCTTGTCGTAAATTTAACCATTGGTTTACGTTTTCATAAATGGCAAATAAAAGTTAATGATTAGATAATATCTATAGCAATTAATTAGTGTGTAGGATGTTATCTTTAATCAATTATTAACCTTTAATCTTTTTTATCATGAAAAAAGCCATTTTATTATGCAGTGTGATGTTTCTGTTTTGCTTTACGGTTAAAGCGCAAATAGTTTCGGCCGACGTTCAAACTAAAGAAGCTTTTGCGCCAAACACAGTAACGAAAGCCATGCCAGCTGATGTAAATGCTGTTAAACCCGTTATGTATAGTTTGACCGTACAAAACAACACCGGTAGCGGCACGTTCCAATTTCAGCTTGTTCCACAATTTTCCGGCGGTACTAACGCGTCGTTTAACTTTACCTCTTCACAAACCATTAGCGTAGTAGGTGGGGTGTATAACATATATTTACGCGGGCCGGGCCAAAACTATAGATTTGCTTATCAAATTTGTGCTACCTCTGGCAACAGTACCGGGCCGTATGCTACATTTAGTAACGTTAATATTTGCTCAGATAATGGTGTCATCTCTGTAAACTAATTCAATTAGTATCAAATAAAACAAAACGTCCCCGCGTGACCTTATGATCCGCGGGGATTTTTATTTAACCGTTTGTTGTATTAAGGCGGTGGCTTTTGCGAACTTTCGCTATAGTTCAGTGTTTAAAGATCATGTTTATTATTGATTTACATTATACTGCGCCTCTGGAGGAATTAGATAATTATATGGCTGCGCACGTTAGTTACCTCGACAAATATTACAAAGCCGACGTGTTTTTAATGAGTGGAAGGAAAGTGCCACGTACTGGTGGTGTAATTATAGCCCAGGCAGACTCAAAAGAAATTTTAGAAAAGATAATTGCTGAAGATCCGTTTCACAAACACAATCTTGCGGAATTTTCGATAACAGAATTTAACGCGTCTAAAAGCCATCCGGCCATAAACGGTATAATCAGGTAATGTTCTTTTAAAACTCCAGCGGTCCTAACCTTCGCATGTTTTTTAATATCAGGTACTGCCGGTGTTTTAGATAGCGGGTAGGGTTGGTGGCGCTCCAACGCAGCGGGCTTGGGAATATAACTGCAATAGCAGCTGCCTGCCGTTTGGTTAACTGTGATGCTGGCTTATGAAAGTAGGATTGAGATGCTGCATCCACACCATATATACCATCGCCCATTTCAATAACATTGAGATATACTTCCATAATCCGCTTCTTGCCCCAAAAAGCCTCTATCAACACGGTAAACCATGCCTCAAGTCCCTTGCGCACAAAAGAGCGCCCCGGCCAAAGGAAAACATTCTTGGCTGTTTGTTGCGTTATGGTGCTGCCACCAATCAGCTTTTTACTTTTAGAGTTTTTCTCTATCGCCTTTTCTATCGCATGAAAATCAAAACCATGGTTCTCTAAAAACGTCTGATCTTCGGCAGCAACGGCAGCGCGTTTCATAGGGTCAGCAATTTGGTCAAAGTCCACCCATTTTTTGTCTACCTTCCACTCAAGACCGCGGCCTTTGCGTTCAAAGCCCCGCTGTATCATTAACCAGGTAACCGGAGGGTTCACAAAACGGTACAAAATCACAAAAAAAAGGCTTGAGCCCACAAACAAAATAAAAACAAGTTTAACAACACGTAACACCAGTTTTAAGATGCCATTACGGTGAATGCCTGTGGTGTTGCCTTTTTTGCGGGATTGCGCTTTTTTAGCCATTTAAGATGCATATGTAAGGTAAATAAAAAAGGAGCAGGGCAAATGCCAAACTCCTTTTTTAAAATTCTAAATCCTAAGTTCTAAACTCTAAAAGAGTAGGAACGGGGATATTATAATTATTCAGCTACTACTTCAAAAGGTACCTGAACTTTTACTTCTTTGTGCAGGTTTACGTTAGCAACGTACTCGCCCAATACTTTTGGCTCCTGGTCAAAAGTGATACGGCGACGATCAACGTCAAAACCTTCTTTTTTCAATGCATCAGCAACCTGGATGGTATTGATAGCACCGAAGATTTTACCACTTTCGCCTGCTTTAGCGCCGATAGTAAGTTTTACACCTTCTAATTTAGCAGCAATAGCATCAGCATCTTTGCGGATCTTTTCTTGTTTAAACTGAGCTTGTTTGATGTTCTCAGCCAAAACTTTACGTGCACTTTCAGTAGCTAATATAGCATAACCCTTAGGGATAAGAAAGTTGCGGCCGTAACCCGGCTTTACATTCACTACATCGTCTTTATCGCCGAGGTTCTTTACGTCTTGTTTTAAAATAACTTCCATTTGTTTACCTCCTTGATTATTTTAATGAGTCTGTAACATAAGGTAATAAACCGATGTGGCGCGCGCGTTTAACAGCCTGTGCCACTTTACGCTGAAACTTCAATGAAGTACCTGTTAAACGGCGAGGTAATACTTTACCCTGGTCGTTAACAAATTTTAAAAGGAAGTTAGCGTCTTTGTAATCGATGTATTTGATACCGTTCTTTTTAAAACGGCAGTATTTTTTACGGTTATCCTCCACTTTTGGAGCAGTAACGTATTTAATTTGGTCGTTTGCCATTAGTTGTTCTCCTCCGCTTTAGCTGCAGGTTTTTTGTTGAAAGCACCGCTGCGTTTTTTCTCGTTGTAAGCAATGGCATGTTTATCCAAAGCAATAGTTAAGAAACGCAGAACGCGCTCATCACGTCTGAATTCAACCTCCAATTTGTTAATTAAATCACCCGGAGCCTTGTATTCAGTTAAGTGATAGTACCCTGTAGTTTTCTTTTGAATTGGGTACGCTAATTTTCTCAAACCCCAATTGTCTTCTTGGACAATTTCGGCTCCGCCATCAGTTAAGATCTTTGTGAATTTGGCAATTGCCTCTTTCGCAACGTCTTCTGAAAGCAACGGGGTTAGAACGATCACGGTTTCGTACTGTTGCATTATAAATTGATTTTTAATTATTTACCCAGTATATCGGGGCTGCAAATGTAGAAAGAATAAATTTATTTTCAAAGACAAATATCCATATTTTCAGCCCTTTAAACTATTGATCAATTAGATGAAAAAACTTTTACTAACGCTTATCGCAGGTGCTACGTTTTTAATTGCCAATGGCCAAACTTCTTTAGGCCTAAAGAAAAGCCATGACCGATAGCGTTTGCAATTGCTTAACCAGGGTTGACCTGCAAACTGTTAAAGGCAAAGCTGATGCTACCGCCATCTTTACAAACTGTTTCGTAAAGCATGCCAACCTGTTATTCGAAGTTGCCGAGGAAAAGCATGTAGATACGGGTGATAAAGCTGGCATGAGACAGATTGGTATTGATATAGGTAAAAACCTGTTTAGGCAAAATTGCCAGGCCTTTTCAGAAATATCTATAAAAATGGCATCAAAGGAATTAGAAGAACGAGATGACGATGCTGATATTAGCAACAAAAGCATTGGAACATTTAAACGGATAGATAACAAAGGCTTTAATTATGTTGTAATTTTAAGCGGCGGTAAAGAGAAATCATTTTTGTGGTTTGGACAGTTTCAAGGCTATGATAAATTTACCGGTCCGATAACTGGGTTGGTTGGAAAGAAATTAAAGATATGCTGGAAGCAAACGGAAGCCTATTTGCCTGGTGCTAAAGGATATTTTCAGCTAAAAGAGATCACCGCGATCGAAATTTTAAAATAGGCTTATCAATTGGTTACATGGCATGTTATTTGTCGTTCTCAAATCAAATAACATCGCCATGAATTACTGCTATCAACCCCATGCGTTCAACGCTTTAGAATATGCAATTTTATTAATGCAAGCCCCAGGCGCCGATGACGACGGCGATGGTTCTGATAACCTTGCCGACGAGTTAAATCTGAATACCCCCGACGAAAGCCTGCCAAAAGAGGGAAGTTGGGATGATGAAGAAGACGAGGATTTTGAAGACCAAACCGAGTGGCGTAACGATTTGAAGGAGATACGCGTTGGAGACGATGTGAATGAGCCTGACCCTGAAGATGCTGATCATTTACCGGATGACGACCTGCAATAAGCTTCAGTTTGCCGGCCTTTAAATACTGATTTAGCCTTTCAGCTTAGCCATTTTCTTGCTACCTTAGTGGCTGTGGATAATTTTATTGTTTCGGCACGTAAGTATCGCCCGGCAACGTTTGAAACCGTTGTTGGTCAGCAACATATAACCAATACGTTAAAAAACGCTATCAAAAATAATCAGCTGGCACAGGCATTTTTATTCTGCGGGCCACGTGGGGTGGGTAAAACAACATGCGCGCGTATCCTGGCAAAAACCATCAACTGTACCAATTTACAGCCAAATGGTGAAGCTTGTGGCGAGTGCGATAGCTGCCGTGCTTTCCAGAACGGCAATTCTTTTAACGTACACGAGCTTGATGCTGCATCAAATAACTCGGTTGACGATATTCGCAGCCTGATCGATCAAGTGCGTATACCGCCGCAGGCAGCACGCTACAAGGTTTATATTATCGATGAGGTGCACATGCTATCTCAGGCTGCATTCAATGCTTTCCTGAAAACGCTTGAGGAACCACCTAACTATGCCATATTTATATTAGCTACAACAGAGAAGCATAAAATACTGCCAACCATACTTTCCCGATGCCAGATCTTTGATTTTAACCGCATCAGGGTAGAGGATATGTCGGGGCACCTTGCCAATATCGCCAAAAAAGAAAACATCTCTTACGAGGATGACGGCTTACACATCATCGCCCAAAAAGCGGATGGCGGTTTAAGGGATGCGTTATCGATGTTCGATCAGATAGTTAGCTTCTCCGGTGCCAATGTTACTTATAAAGCCGTAATAGATAATCTTAACATCCTCGATTACGATTACTACTTTAACATAACCGATAGATTATTACAAGAAGACAGCGCTCAAACGCTATTGCTTTTTGATGAGATATTATCAAAGGGCTTTGACGGAGCCCATTTCATTTCAGGTCTGTCAGAACACCTTCGGAATTTGTTAGTGGGTAAAGATACCTCTACTATTAAATTGCTCGAGGTAAGCGAAACCATCAAGGCGCGTTATCTGCAGCAATCTCAGGCGGCGTCGGCATCGTTTCTGTTATCGGCCATGAATATTGCCAACCAATGCGAGATAGGTTATAAGCAGAGTAAGAATCAGCGGCTACAGGTTGAGCTGGCGTTGCTGAAAATGAGCAACCTGCAATCCGTGTTTAACCTGGCAAGTATGCCGGCCGGTAATGCAGCTGCTCCCAACGGAGAGTTAAAAAAAAAACCTGATACCTCAGTAAATCAGTCACCGCCGCAATCCAAAATAAATGACGATGTTGCTATAGTTCGCGATACTCCTGTAAGTTACAATACAGGTAAAATATCGCAGTCGGCGCCTGTCACTTCTGCTCCGGTAAGCGCTACACTGTCATTAAGCGCCAAACCTGTTGCAGTCAAAGAACCTGCTGCAGAGAAAGTAAACAGCTTTGTGCCAAACATAAATATTCCGACTTCTTCCATTAAGATACCCAAGTTTAATGAATTGGGTAAAATAGTAGAAGAGGAAGCTAAGGAAGAAGAAGATCCGTATCTAAAGGGTGAGGACAAAGAAGCCTTTACGCAAGATCAGTTTCTGCAAAGCTGGAGTAATTATGCGGCCAAGATAAAAGCCGATGGTAAAGCCATGAGCCTGGTGACCATATTTACAGCTAACGCTCCAAAACATATCAACAAGGAAATTTACGAGATAGTTGTATCAAACAAAGTACAGGAGGCAGCCTTTAAAGAAGAGCGCCCATATTTGCTCAATTACCTGCGTACCACCCTTAGAAATTTTGATATTGAAGTAAATGTACGGGTGGAGGAAACTACTGCTGTGCGTAAACCTTATACCTCGTTAGAAAAATTTCAGTATCTGGCTGCAAAGAACCCTCAATTGTTGGAATTAAGGAGCAGGTTTAACCTCGATTTCGATTGATCAAGTGTAGATTGAGTAAACAAGTATAGACTAAATAAAAAGGACGGCTTATCGGGCCGTCCTTTTTACTTGGTATTGATTATTTCTCTGGTGTATCATTTTTAGGATAGCCTTCCTCGTCCAGGTCATCCCTGTCATCTTCGGGCGTGTGAGCTAATGCTTCGTCGCGCGGGTTTAGCTCAACTATCTTACCACTGTCAATATGCATCCCTAATGATTCTGCATCCGTTTCTAACGAACGGTCGGCATCGTATTCACCTTTGGTATCATACGGGTTAGCTTCGTCATATGTAGAATCGATATCCTCACCATTATTGGCGGTAGTATCGTACGGGTCCGGGTGATCGTAATCTTCGTTATCGCCCTTTATATCGTATTCGTAACTGTTAGCTTCTTCATCGTAGTTAAGGTTCTCATCATCTACAATGTCATCATTTTCACCTTCAAGGGGTGTGTTCCTATCTTCAGGGTCGGTTACAAAATCGTCATTTGGCTCGGTGGTATTCATAGGTTTAAATGTTTATAAAACAGTAACCAAAATCTTGCCAAAAACGGTTCTTATAAAGTTTTACGATATGAGGTTACGCCGCCAAGCGCAAATTTTAGGTTGATACTGATCTGCGACCACACATCCTTGCTTTTGCCAGCTGTGAAGCCATCCAAATTATCGGTAAGGTCAAAATTTAGTTGATAACCAACGTCTATCTTAAATGAAGGCTGGCTGTATTGGTTAAAGAATTTAAACTCGTAACCTATGCGGGCGGGTATATACAGCTCGTTGCTTTTATTGAGACCGCCAGAATAAAACGGGTCGCCGTTGGGATATTGAAGTTTCTGCGAAACGCGATTGATGTCTTTCATGTTGTTAAGCACGTAACCCACACCAGTAGAAAGGTAAAGGTTTTTCAATCCCGCCATGATGCCGCCGCCACTGTAATCTATAATTTCGCCAGCTTGCAGCTGCCCTCTAAAAACCAAAGCTGTGTAAGAGTTTTTAAAATATCTGCCCGTGGTAGATAGTTTATCGCCACCTTCTAAAGTACCTGCCTGAACTTCAAAAATGTAATTGGCATAAGGTGTTTGATTAAAATTGAAACTAACGGCAGCAGAAGGAGTGCCTTTGGTTGTTTGTGCATCGCCGTAAACAGTGTTGTAAGCTCCACCCAAGCCTAAATCATACTGGGCATAATCATAACCTATCTGGGCTTTAGCAGCCAAAGAGATAACCGCAAATGCCAGTGTTAAAAAAGTACCTTTAATGAACAATTTGGTCATAATGAACAATAAACTGCATTAGGGAGCACAGATTGAATGTAAAGGTAACAGCCTCATTTTAAAAAACAACTTTTTGTAATTAGTTGAGGGTATAAATCTTTGCAAATAAAAAAATATGTATGTTTGAAACCGTTAAAATAAAATCATAACAAGCGATGTCGAAAATTAAAGTAGCAAATCCGGTTGTTGAACTGGACGGTGATGAAATGACCCGCATCATCTGGAAGTTTATAAAAGACAAATTAATAATACCATATCTTGACGTTGATATTAAGTACTATGACCTTGGTATCGAGTATCGCGACGAAACAGATGACCAGGTAACCGTAGATGCTGCTAACGCTATACTGCAATATGGTGTGGGTATCAAATGTGCTACCATTACGCCTGATGAGCAACGCGTACAAGAGTTTGGCTTAAAACAAATGTGGAAGTCACCTAATGGTACTATCCGTAATATATTGGACGGTACCGTTTTCCGTGAGCCTATTGTAATGAGCAATGTACCACGTTTGGTTCCAAACTGGACAGCGCCTATCTGCATTGGCCGCCACGCTTTTGGCGACCAGTACCGCGCTACCGATTTCCTGACTAAAGGCAAAGGCAAACTTACCGTAACCTTTACACCAGAGGATGGCGGCGAACCACAATCTTTTGAGGTATTTAACTTTAAAGGCGATGGCGTTGCTTTAACTATGTACAACACCGACGAATCCATCAAAGGTTTTGCGCACGCATGTTTTAACCAGGCTTTAATGAAAGGCTGGCCTTTATACTTGTCTACCAAAAACACCATCCTTAAAAAATACGATGGCCGTTTTAAAGACATTTTTGAAGAGATCTACCAAAACGATTACAAAGCTAAATTTGACGCTGCCGGCATTACTTACGAGCACCGCTTAATTGATGACATGGTTGCATCGGCCCTTAAATGGAACGGTAACTTTGTTTGGGCTTGTAAAAACTACGATGGCGACGTACAGTCTGACACCGTAGCCCAAGGCTTTGGTTCATTAGGTTTAATGACCTCTACTTTGGTTACACCAAACGGCGAAGTTATGGAAGCAGAAGCAGCACACGGTACAGTTACCCGTCACTACCGCGAGCACCAGGCAGGCCGCCCAACTTCAACCAACCCAATTGCATCTATATTTGCTTGGACACGTGGTTTAGAGTTCCGTGGTAAACTGGATGGTAACCAGGAGCTGATAGATTTTTGCCACGCTTTAGAGCAGGTTTGTATTGAAACTGTTGAGAGCGGTAAAATGACGAAAGACCTTGCTATTACCATTAAACCAAAGGTTGAGCATGGAACAGATTACCTGTACACCGAAGAGTTTTTAGAAGCTATTGACGAAAACCTGAAAAAGAAATTGGGTAAGTAATTACCTGATGCTTTCTTAAATACAAAGCCCGGTTTGTACTGCAAACCGGGCTTTTTTATTGTTATTATTGTAAGTTAATTTATAATTCGGCCTCATTTCCGGCTGGAACTTCCGGGGCAATTAATCTTGCAACAAACATGGTATCTGCCTTGCGGTTGTAGCCATTTAAAACCTGTTGTTCTTCCAGTCGCAGGCCAAGCTCTTTGGTTAAATAATTAACGGCATCTTCGTTCTCGGCTTTTAAAGCAGAGCAGGTAATGTATATCAGCGGTTTGCCGGGTTTAAGGTGTTTGGCAACGTTTTTAGCAATACCCTGCTGCAATCGTTTAAAAAAATCTGCCTTGTGTAGCTCAAACTGGCTGATCATTTCCGGCGTACGGCCCCACGTGCCCGAACCGCTGCAAGGGGCATCGAGGATGATACCGTCAAAAGCGTAATTGTACAATAGCTGTTCGTTGTTTTGCATTAGGTCCATTACCTTTTTCTGGTATTTCATCAATCCCGCTTGCTGGAAACGTTCGTCGAGATTGGAAAGGATAGATTCCCTGATATCAGATACTACCAGCTTTATATCTGGCTGCAGGCTGTGGAGTAAGAGCGATTTGCCGCCCGATGCCGCACAGGCATCCCACCAGCTATCCCATTTGTTAGGCTTAAAGAAATGCGCCGTTTGTTGCGATGACAAGTCCTGTATCTCAAACCAATGCTGCTTAGGAAATATCACATCCAGGCGTGTACCGTTTGGCAACGATAGGCAATTGTCGCCTTCATCCTTAAACTTCACGTCGGCTTTGGTCAGCTCAGCCTTTACCTGTTGCTCAAAGCCTTTGGTTAAACGGATAAAAAGATCCGGCTGTACAAAAAAAGACTTCAGAAAGGCTTGTTTGTCAATCCCATCTGATAGTTCTTTACTCCACGGGAAAACATCTTCCAGCTTAAAATCAGGGTACGTAGTTTTAACCAGTGCTATCTTTTCGTCTATATTAAATGCTATACACGCTGCCCAATCGGGTTTAAAATGCTGCAGAAAAGAGTTGGTTTGTGTGTTGCACAAAAACTCGGCAACCATCAGTCTGTCTTCAGGCGGCAGTTTTGGCAACGCGCGGCCCAGCCTGAAATAATTATAGACCAACCGGCCTGCAACCTTGCGGTCAGTAGAGCCCATTTGCTTGTTCTGGCGATAGAAACCCGGTAAAAACTTACTTAAAGGCGTATCTGCCGGATACTCACTCATTATCCGCTGAAACGTCTTTAGTTGATTTACCGCTTTCATTTAACCTTTTTCAGATAAAAATTTTCGTATCGTAGTATATCGACATGCGTATTTACCCAACCCTGGCCCGGAATATTTTTAAAGTGGAAGCTGTTGTGCAATCCGGTGAAATCTTCAAGATCTGGTTTGCGCATATCTTCTCCTTCTGCCAGCATGCGTGCAAAATACAGGCCCTCATCAAACCCTTTTATGGCAAAGTCTGTGGGCTCTGCATGGTAAGCATGGCGATAGCTACGTAGAAAAGCGCTTGTTTCGCCACTTTTATAATCAACCTTGTCTGATGATGTAATGTGCGTATGCAAGCGCTGCAAAAGTGCTGGTTTTAAAAATGCAAATTTTTCCCAGTTGGGATGACCGATAACTGTAACAGGAAACTTTTTCGAAAGTGTATCTAATGAGCGCAGCGTTACCATCAAAAAAGCCTGTTTGGTAGATGGTACTAAAAAGATGTTTTGCTCAGCTGCCGAAAGGTTTTTAACTATCGGCGTTAAGTTGCCCCTGCTAATGGTTGTAGTTATAACTTGTATCTTGCGCTTGCTTAAGCTATCGATGGTGCGTTTAAAAGGCGAACTATAAGCCTTTTCATCACTGAAACCCGAAGTTAAAATAAATACCTTTTTTGGCTTTAGCTGCTTTGCTACGTACTCCGCAGCACCTTTTGCATGGTACTCAAGCGGCGGCGTCATAGTAACCAGATTTTGATTTCTGAACGTTTCCGGTGCAGCAGGCGAAAGTGGAGATACAATTGCTTTACCCGGTGCCGTTAACGATGAACTGAAAGCTTTGATATCCTCCGGAAAAACGGGGCCTACTATCAGGTCGCTTGCTTTAACCTGCGGGTTTAAGCCCAGGCTGTGTGCCTGTGCCATATCGTCCTTAGTATCAAATACCTGGAGTTTGAAATTTGCACCTTCAGAGGCTGCAGAATCGAGGGCCAGCTTAAAGCCCTGGTAGTATTCTACAGACATGTTGGCCGACCGCAATTTAACCGCTGTGTAGCTTTGCCCTGCGGCTGCATAATTAAGCCCTAAAGGCAATATGAGCGAAATAACGGAAGCTTTTGCCGCAGGCGGTTTGGCCTGCGGCTGCTCCGGAGCTTTTTCGGTTTTATCCTGGGGTTGTTCAGTTCCTGTTTTGGCGGGTTTAGATACAGGGTTCACCTTGGGCGAACATGCACCAATTACCACAGCTAAAACAAATAATAACCACTTATTCCCACTCAATAGTGGCCGGTGGTTTCGAACTGATGTCATATACTACCCGGTTTATTCCTTTTACGTTGTTGATAATCTCGTTTGAGATCTTGGCCAGCAGGTCATAAGGCAAATGACACCAATCGGCCGTCATACCATCTAATGATTCTACTGCGCGCAGGCATATCACGTTCTCGTAGGTACGTTCATCACCCATAACACCTACCGATTGTACCGGTAAGTAAATGGCGCCTGCTTGCCAAACTTTATCATAAACACCCGCTGAGCGTAAATTGTTGATATAAATCGCATCAGCTTGCTGCAAAATGTCAACCTTCTCCGGCGTAATGTCGCCCAATATCCTGATAGCCAAGCCAGGGCCCGGGAAAGGATGGCGGCCTAATATATTCTGATCGATACCTAAAGCGGCACCTACCTTGCGTACTTCGTCTTTAAATAGGGTATTAAGCGGTTCAACTACCTTCAGCTTCATAAAATCAGGCAGGCCGCCTACATTATGGTGCGATTTAATAGTAGCCGATGGGCCTTTAACAGAAACAGACTCGATAACATCAGGGTAAATAGTACCCTGGCCCAGCCAGCTTACGCCTTGTATCTCGTGCGCAGCATCGTCAAATACTTCGATAAATACTCGGCCAATGGCTTTACGTTTCTTTTCAGGATCGGTTAAACCGGCCAGCGCATCGTAAAAACGTTGCTTGGCATCAATACCTTTAACGTTGAGACCCATGTGCTGGTAAGAGTCTAACACCGATTGAAACTCATCTTTACGCAGCAAGCCGTTATCAACAAATATACAGTGCAGGTTAGCGCCAATAGCCTGGTGCAGTAACACTGCAGCAACAGATGAATCTACACCGCCTGACAGGCCTAATACTACTTTATCATCGCCCAGTTTTGCTTTTAGCTCGGCAATGGTGGTTTCTATAAAAGAATCTGGCGTCCAATCCTGTGCGCAACCACAAATATCTACCAAAAAGTTTTGGAGAATTTGTTTGCCATCACTGCTGTGGGTAACCTCCGGGTGAAACTGGATACCGTAAGTTTTTGTATCGGTAATATGGTAAGCCGCAACCTTCACACTATCGGTGCTGGCAATAATTTCAAAATCAGTTGCAATGCGCGCAATGGTATCTCCGTGCGACATCCAAACCTGTGAGCCTTGCGGTACATCTTTAAACAGTACAGTATCCGGCTTGATGTAATCCAAATTGGCTCTGCCGTATTCGCGGGTGCTTGATGCTAACACTTCGCCGCCGTTGAAATGGGCAACGTACTGTGCACCATAGCAAACGCCTAAAATCGGAAGGTTTTTGTGATGCTTAGCAAACTCAAAATGAGGCGCATCGTCCTGGCGAACAGAATAAGGGCTGCCCGAAAGGATGATACCTTTTACGCTGCCGTCTACTTCAGGAAATTTATTGAAAGGGTGGATCTCACAGTAAATATTGAGCTCCCTGACACGGCGCGCGATGAGTTGGGTAAATTGCGAGCCAAAGTCAAGAATAAGGATTTTTTCTTGCATGGGCAAAGATACCCTTGCAAAGTCAAAATTCAAAAGTAAAAAGTCAAAAGGTTTTCAGCGTGCTATATCGTCATAAAAGGTAAAGCAGATATTAGCCAGTTTAGCTATTTAAAGCTCTTACACCCGTATACTCACATATTTTTTGGGTTATCTCGTCGGGGCTAAGCACATAGTCGGGATGGTCATTGGCTATAAGTGTTTTTGGTAACGATGGAAATTCCGCGGTTATCGGGTCTTGAACGATCACCAAACCTTTCTGGTCTTCAATAGCTTTAGCACCCTGCAGGCCGTCGGTACCGGTGCCCGATAGGATAACTCCAACACTTTTATCAGCAACTACTTTGGCCAGGCTAAAGAAAAGTGTATCGATGGTGTGATTGATCTTGTCGCTAACGTTTCGATCCTCAACCTGCAAAAAGCGGCCATCTAATTTATATTGCATGCCGCTTGCCATTACGTAGAGGTTGCCCGGCTCAATGTATTCAATGGTTTCAACTACAACAACCTTCATTTTGGTATTGCGCTCAACCAGTTTGCCAAGGTTGCTTGGCGTACCCGCAGGTAAATGCTGGTTTAGGATGACTGCCGCGTTGGTACCTGCCGGTATGCTGCTTACAACTTTCACTAATGGGTCAAGCCCACCTGCCGAAGCACCAATGCCGATCACATAAAAGTCGTAGTAGTTCATAAAATGGGCGTTTTATGATAATAACCAAAGCGCTGGAAAATTGTTAAGAAATTAAAAATTTAATCCCACTCTCAACCCGTTCTTCACGTTTCCTTCGCCTGTGTTAAATGATGTGCCGTACATTACCCTTAAACCAAAATTGGTTTGGAAGCCGAAGCCCAGTTCCGTATAGTTTTTAAGTGCGGGGGTGGTTAAATAGTTTACATCCACAATCTCCTGTAATTTGAGTTTGCGCAACAGCGGTACTTTGTTAATGAAAAGTCCTGTGAAATTTTGTTCCACATGTGCTTCCAGGTATTTGTCACTTGTACTGTAACCATAATAGTTTAGCAGCATAAATTTATCTATCCCAACTCTGTAAGCGGTTATCTGGCTTCCTGAGAATTGGCGCGCATCCATATAATAAATGTTTTTTACATCAAAGAACTTACCGGCACCTACCCAAAACGAGAATTTACCATAGTAACCAACAGGGATATCGCTTTTGGTAACATCTGCGGAAATAAGGCTGTAATCGGCATCAGAACCGATAGCGTTTTTAATTGCTTTGGTGAAGCTCACACCAATGGTTGGGTACTTTGATGGCAGGTAACGCCTGCCGGTTGGGTAGGTTTCGTACTGGTTGCTGAAATCATAGGTGCTGCGCAAGGTAACCTTAAACGACTGGTTGTTATCGAACAACGGAACATCGGCATCCGGTACAAATGGATTATTCGATGTGAAATCGTTACCCTTAGGATGGAACAAACTATAATTCTCTGTATTATTCAACCACTTGCGATTAGCCCACTCTGCGGATGCACTGGCCTGCCAGCCACCGTATATTCTGGTGCTAAGCGTCGCCGAAGCAAACTGTTTCTGGTAAAGTTTCTTATAGTTTTGGCGATACAGAAGGCTATGTATCGTATTCACAAAAGCCGACATAGGTTCGCGGTCGTTGAGGTCGGCTATGGTAGAGCCTCCTGATAAATTTAAAGTAGCCTGGCCAACAGGAACCACCAAACCGCCATACGCATTAAATAACTTGTTTGAAAAACCATAGCGCACGTTACCATACACTGCAAAACGGCGATTATTAAGACTGTCTATCAACTTGCTGAATGTAACGCCGTAATTAAGGGATAAGCCTTCTACCGTGTTATACTGGACCGCGCTCAACAAAGAGTTGGTAGTGAAGTACTCGTGTTTAAAACGGTTGCGGTGAAAATAGCCACGCAGCACCAGCCGGGTTATGTTAACCTTGTTGTTCTCCTTGTCTATCGAATCCAGGTATTCCTTTGATTCGCGTTTGGCGGCAAGCACCTCTTTCTTTTTGTAGTCGGTCCGCTCCTCATCGGTAAGCGGGATAGGGCGTTGCTGCTGCCAGTAAACCGAATCGAGTTTATTAATTCCTTTGCTTATGCGCAAGACCTCTTTAAACTGGCTTTTATCTAACTTCGGGTTTACTTCGTAATCCTTGTATAACGATACAAAGTAACCCGCAAATTTAAAGCCCATAAAACCGCCGTTAAACTCAAATTTCATGGACGCCGGCATCCAAACTTTATTGGTTACAGGCACGTATTGCTCATCCACCCGCAGGGTATCAACAAAGTTAATGTTAGCTTTTTTGGTGATGTAAAGCGATAAACTTTGCAGGCGCCAGCTGTCTTCCAAAATGTAAATGTACCCGCTAAAGCAAGGGTTGTTAAGGTTACGCGGGGTTACCTGTATCTTGTTAATGGTCTCGCCATTTTCTATTGTAGCGCCAATCAGTTTGTATTTATAATAACTCAGGGCGTTATCTGCAATGGGCGAGATGACGGGGCGGTTGCTAAGTCCTTCCCAATTTTGCAGGTTCTCATAAAAATTCACCCTTATATCACCGGCGCGGTTAAAACTAAATGCCTGGTTACGCCCCGATACTTTTGATGAGATCATTTCCTCGTGCACCTTATCAGGCTTCATAAAGCTTAATTTTGACTGCGACTCTGATAGATAAATGATACCCCTTCGGTTGGAGTCGAGTCCGTTCTGGAGGGCAAACTTTTGTACATCAAACCCAAGGAATTTTTTCGGGGCATCCAGCAAACGCTGCAAACCTTTTATGTATACCTCGCAGGTGTAGGCGTTCACTTCGTTAAGATAGGTCTTGCGTTTTTTGATCGCCTTACGGATGATGTCGTAAGCAGGGTCTTCCCCGCCGGCTTTTATCGATACCTCATTTAGTTGATACTGCTCTGTTTTTAAACTGACATCGATCTTCGCGTCTGCCAGCAGGTTAACGCTGCGGCTTTCCTGTTTGTAACCTACAGCTTTAAATAATACTTCGTATTGGCCTTTAGTTAAGTTCAGGGTATATCCTCCGTCACTATTGGCAGAGGTGCCTTTTGTTGTATTGCGAACATAAACCGATGCGAAGGGGATAGGTTTCCCGGCATCATCCGTTACTTTGCCACTAAGCACAAGCGTTTGTGCTAAACCCGGAAGTGTAAGGAACGATAATATGAAGATCAGGTATTTTCTCATGAAAGAGTTTAAGCAGCGCTAATTTGGGCTTTATTGTTTGTAACGTTTAGACGCCGCCTGTTAATATTTGTTAAAAAATAAGGCGTACTTTTTAGTACGCCTTAATGTCTCAATACGTTATTACCATTTATCCTAATAACTATCGGGTCTTCCCGCAACTACTCGTCTGTTAGAACATGTTAATTAAGAATCTTTTCTATCCGTTCCAATTCCTCTCCCGAGAAATTAATATTATCCAGGGCCTTCAGCGAATCTGCTAACTGCTCGGGTTTGCTGGCGCCGATGAGTACCGATGTTACGCGCTCATCCTTAAGCAGCCAGGCCAGCGCCATTTGGGCAAGGGTTTGTCCGCGTTCGGTTGCTAAAGTGTTCAGCTGTTTTACTTTGGCAACTACTTCCTCTGTAACTTGTCCTTCCTGTAAAAAGCCGGTTGACTTTGCTGCCCGCGAATCTTCAGGAATGCCGTGCAGGTATTTATTGGTCAGTAGGCCTTGAGCTAATGGTGAGAATGGTATGCAGCCAACACCATTTTCGCCTAAAACATCCAGCAAACCTTCTTCAGATTCACGAACAAACATGGAGTATTTAGGCTGATGAATTAAACAAGGTGTCCCCATATCCTTCAGCATCGCAATGGCTTTTGCAGCTTCCGCAGCAGGATAATTAGATATACCTGCGTACAGTGCCTTACCCTGCCTAACGATCAGATCAAGCGCAGCCATGGTTTCTTCCAGTGGTGTTTCAGGATCAGGGCGGTGGTGGTAGAAAATGTCTACATAATCCAGACCCATACGCTTAAGACTTTGGTCCAGACTGGCAACAAGGTATTTCTTTGAACCCCAATCGCCGTAAGGGCCATCCCACATCGTATAGCCTGCTTTGCTGCTGATGATCATCTCATCCCGGTAGCCGCGAAAATCAGCTTTCAATATCCTGCCGAAATTCTCCTCGGCGCTGCCCGGCGGCGGACCGTAATTGTTAGCTAAGTCAAAGTGGGTTATGCCGCTATCAAAAGCGAGATGCAATATCTTGCGGAAGTTTTCCATCACATCCACATGGCCGAAATTATGCCACAGACCTAATGAAATTTCGGGCAGTTTAATACCGCTTTTGCCGCAACGGCGGTAACGCATTTGGTTATATCGTTCTGATGATGGTTGGTAGATCATGAGTTTTGGTTTTAGGCTAAATTAAGATTTTGAAATGGGATACAAAAGCTGTCAGTCTGAGCTTGTCGAAGACCTGTAAAAGCGATGAGTGGTTCGACAGGCTCACCATGACAGCTCCTTTTTGCCATGCTGAAGAACGAAGCATCTTTCAGCTCTTATAACTATTGAAAGATTCTTCGCTGTCCATCAGAATCACAAGTTAGAAGAGTTCAGACAACCTCCGCCACCACAAAAGTACTACCGCCTATAAATACCAGATCGTTTTTATCGGCTGCCGATTGAGCAGACTTATAGGCGGCTTTTACAGACGGATGGATTTCTCCACGAAGATCAAATGCTGCGGCTTGTTCTTGTAAAGTTTCAGCGTCCAGTCCGCGGGGGATATCTGGTTTGCAAAAATAGTAGGTAGCATCTTTTGGAAGCATGCTGAGTACTTTGCTGCTGTCCTTATCGTTTACCATGCCTATTACAAAATGCAGGTGGTTGTATTGCACAGCTGCTATATTTTTCATCACCTCCTGTATGCCATCGGGGTTGTGCCCGGTGTCGCAAATGGTAAGTGGATAGGTGCTTAGCGTTTCCCAACGGCCATGCAGGCCGGTAAGCGTTTTTACTTGTTTTAGCGCTGTAGCAATATGCTCATCAGTAATGTTAAACCCTTGCTTGCGAAGTTCATCAACAGCGGTTAAAACCGTTTTAACGTTTTTAAGCTGGTAGGTGCCGGTGAGATCAAGCTGGAAGTTGAAAGGCTGGAGTTCCGGGTCGGACGTTTCCAAAGACACTTCAAGCAGGGCACTATCTTCTGACTTTTTACTTTTTACTTTTGGCTTAGCCTCGGATGCGAAAGAGATCTTGCTTCCTTCTTTACGAGCTTTCTCGATGAACACGTCTGCAACTTCAGGCTGATGTTCGCCGATAATCACGGGTATCCCTGGTTTGATAATCCCTGCTTTTTCCCCTGCGATCAATTCAAGGGTATTACCCAGCATATTCATATGGTCCCAGCCTATATTCGTTATCACCGACAGGAGGGGAGTAATGATGTTGGTAGAGTCTAACCTGCCGCCCAGTCCAACTTCCACAACTGCTATATCAACCTTCTCTTTCGCGAAAACATCAAAGGCCAAAGCAACGGTCATCTCGAAAAAGGAAGGCTGTATATGCTTAAACGCTTCCTGGTTGGCCGCCACAAAATCAATAACGGTTTGCTCGCTTATCATTTGCCCGTTTACACGGATGCGTTCCCTAAAATCGCGCAGGTGAGGTGATGTGTAAAGACCTGTTTTGTAACCTGCAACCTGCAGAATTGCGGCAAGCATGTGGGATGTTGAGCCCTTGCCGTTTGTGCCGCCAATATGAACGCTTTTAAATTTGTGTTGAGGGTTATCGAGCAGTTCGCAAAGTGCTATAGTGTTCGTCAGGTCCTTTTTAAAAGCAGATGCACCGTCGCGCGTAAACATTGGCAACTGGGTGTACAGGTAATCGAGTGTCTCGGTGTAGTTCATGGTCGATGATCCATAGCTATGGATGACGATGCAAACTTAAGATAAAATCAGGATGATTACTGGCGTTTAAATACGAAGGTTTGGCGATAAGTTTGCGTTTCACTTACGTTGGCCGATGGACTAACTTTGGCGTTCTTAACCGCTTGGATACACTTGTCAACAACGTCGCCATCTATAATGGTTGAGCCACGGCCAACGCCTGCATATACAACATTTCCATCTCCGTCTATCCTGAACTCGATAACTACTTTACCTTCGGTATTGGTTACATTGGGTTTGGCGGGCGGGCGTAAAAAGTTTCGTGCCGTTAATGAGTTACCGCCGTTACCGGATCCCGTTCCGTTGTAGTTATCAGTAAGTGTGGTACCGGTTGTTTTTCCCTGGTTCCCTGGCGTGCTTCCTGTACCATCACCTTCGCCTGTACCGTTGTTGGTTTTGCCCTTGTACAAAGCATTTTGGTTAACGGCAGGTTTGGCTTCGGTTTTAGTGGGGGTTGTGGCAACTGTTTTACTTGGCGCCTTTGAATTGGCGGTTACTTCGGGTGCATCTTCGTTATTTTGAGTAACAACGTTCTTATCGCTTTGGTCTGCCTCAACCTTTTGTTCAGTAGGTGGGGCAGGAGTAACTTTATCAGGTTGGCTTTTGTTGGCCTTTTCAGCTACAGATGGTTCTTCAGTACTGGTGTAGTCACTGCCCATTCCTTCATCAACGGTACCGTAGTTTACAAGGATGCCACCCGTGCCATCTTCTTCCTTAACCGGCATCTGGAAAACAATGAAATAGCATAATGCCATTACAATGCCCAGTATTATGCCTGTTGCAGCAAATGCCTTCGGATAATTATTTTCTTCCCTGTATTGCATTGGTTTTTAGTAGTTAGTATTTAGTATCAAGTATCAAGTATCAAGACTAACTTGTGTCTAAATACTCGATACTAAATACTTGGCTCTTATTACGCTTTGGGCTCGGTGGCCAGTACCATTTTAATATTTAACTTTTGAGCTATGTCCATCACAGCTACCACATCTTGTATAGCCACAGTGCGGTCAACGTACAATACAATTGTCAGCTCTGATGCCAGGCTCTTGTATGATTGCAAGGTAGGCTGCAACTGATCTACCGGCACCTGTTTTTTATCAATGGTATAAACCAGGTTTTTATCGATAGATACGTTGATGGTTTTTTTAGATACCGATTGCCCGCTTGATGATTTCGGCAGCATCAGTTTCACTACGTTAGGATTAGTAACGGTTGATGCAATAAGGAAAAACAACAGCAGGAAGAACATAATATCGTTCATGGCCGAGGTGTGTACCTCTGCTGATGCGCCCCTGTTTCTTTTTCTTAAATTCATTTGCTTGGCTCTTCTAACAGATCAATAAACTCAATGGCATCGGTCTCCAGTTTCAATATCACCTTATCTACCATCATGTTAAGGATATGGTAGCATACATAAGCGATGATACCAACAAAAAGGCCGGCTGCCGATGTTACCATTTTTACATATAAACCACCCGAGATAACACCCATGGAGATGTTGTCTGTTTTGGATATATCGTAAAAGATCTTGATTACACCGGCAATGGTACCCAGGAACCCGAACATGGGCGCAATACCGGCAACTATACCGATGATACCAATGTTCTTTTCCAGTTTTGATACCTCAAGCTTGCCAACGTTTTCAATTGCGCCTTCAATATCCTTAATCGGGCGACCGATACGCAACAGACCTTTCTCCAGCATGCGGCCAAGCGGCGAGTTGCTGTTACGGCAAATAGCAATAGCTGATTGTAAATTGCCAGACATTACGCTGCTGCGCACCTGCTGCATCACATGCGATTCGTCTTTTGATGCCTTGCGGATGGTAAAGTAACGTTCAAAAAATATTACAAGGCCCAAAACAGCCAGGATACCAATTGGTATCATTACCCAACCCCCTTTTATCAGCAGGTCGCCAAATCGTAATTCTTCATCAGGTATTTTAGCTACTTGCTGTGCTGCAGCCTGGTGTGCGGTATCAATCAATTTAGAGGCAGTATCCGTAACCTGCATTAATAACGTCATAGTTTTGGTTTAATTTCTAAAGTGTAAATGTCTTTATTAACCTTCTTGTTAGCTATCATCGACTTACGGACCTCTTCGGCCTCTTTACGTGTTTTGTAAGTCCCGAGGCTAACTTTTTTGCGTTTGCCCGGTGCGTCGCTAACAATGTGGGCTTCTATTCCCAATCTTTTGTAATTGGCAATTGCCGTATTGGCTTCTTTGTCATCTTTAAACGAGCCACCCATTATCTCATAACGTGGTCCTGTTGTAGATTCTTTTGTTTCAATTGCGTTATTTTCGGCAGGTTCTTCTTTATTTACAACCGTGCTATCAGCTTTTTTCGGTAGCCCTGTTTCTATATCAGGATGCACAGCGCGCTTTATGGTATCGGCAGATGATTCAGAAGTAGTATCTTCCGGGCTAACCGCCACAACTTTAGCATTGATAACAGTATCCTTTGTTTTTGATCTAACTGCTGTTTTTACTGATGCAAAATTGAAGACGTTTGGATTGAACCGGTAAACCAGGAATACGGCCAGCGCAAAAAATAGTAATATGCTAATGATAAATATCCAATTTCCTCTTCGCTTGCGGCTGCGTTCCTCACGTGCCATTTGGGCTTCGTACTCTTCGTCGCTTTGATATTGTAGCTCTTCAGCATTATCAGGGTAACCTTCAGGTGCTACCGCAAAGGTCTCGGGTTCAGTGTAAGCAACAGGAGCGGCGGTTTCTACAGGTGTTGCTGTTGGCGCAAAAACATTTTCGTGTTTTGGTGCGCTGCCTATCCTGTTTAAAGCAACGGGCTCATAACCAAAAAAATTTGGATCGGTACCTTGCTCGTTGTTGGCACTAAAAAACAAACGGCCCTGCTCTATGTAAAACCAACCCAAATCGGCCAATGCAGCTTCTTCTGTTTGAGCTTGCAGTTTAAGGCCGTTGATGTATTTTTCAGTAAAATATTTAGCAGAAGCTACCGATATCTTCTTTTTATCGGCAATATGCTGCGCCAGCGAATCATCATCAATAATCTGAGGATCAAACTGTACGCTGTAAGTAGGCGGGTAAAATTTACCATCAGCCTCATTATAATAACCGTTAACCCGGGTATGCGCAAAATATCCCAAACCTGGTACGCTTACCTCGCCTTTTTGCGCCAGCAGTTCGCTTATATAATTGCCTACATCCATTCGCTAAAAGTACGTATAATTATAAAACCTCAAAACGACTAAAATGCATAGCCTACACCACCAAATATGTTAAATCCGTAAGCAGGATAGTACACCCACGATTTGTTACCTGCATTTAAGATATTGTTGGCTTGTACAAATACCGATAGTTGCTTGTTTACTTTATAAGTTGCGCCGCCACTCAGATCAGTAAAGGATGGTATTTGTGTGTAAAGCGGATTAGTTGCTGTGCTTCCTGTTAACTGCAACGGATCTTGCGTGCTACCACGGAACATCAACGAGCCATTGATATCAACTTTATCATTTATATGGATAGTTGTACCTGCAGTTAGTACAAACTTAGGCAGGTTCCATGGTTGCGCTTCGCTGGCCATTTTGTAATCTTTAACCTCAATACGCCCATACAGGTTAAAATCGTCGCTTGCTTTGTAATCCAGTTCGCCGTTAAAGCCGCTAACGCGTGCATCTCCATTATCATATATCACCTGGAACTTGTTTCCCTCTGCAGCAAAGTTGTTAACAAACAGTGGCAGGTTCTTGATACTGTTGCGGAAAATTGCCGCTTTAAACGCGAGGCCGGGCGCAAGAGTACCTTTTAAGCCCAGTGTAATATCAAGCTTATCAACAGAGTTAACAAGATTAATATTTTGGCCCAGGAACGGGTTGATGTTGATGTAATCAAGCAACGATGCTTTGTTGACGTCACCTTTAGCCTCTGCAAACAAACGCACGTATTTTGGTACTACCTGTACTTCTAACTTTGCTGCAGGGAAGATGTAAAAACGAGATGAAAAACCAAACTCCTTGGCAAGGTTTACACCGGCTTCTATCTTGTAATTATCTCCCTGGAACTTAATATAAGGGTTTGCCCTTAAGATGCTGTTGTTGTTAGAGTACAAGCTATCTTTTTGAGTACCTACATCTATTGATGCTGCCAGGCCTGCATAAAATTGCTTAACCGTTTTGTTAAGGAAACCGCTTAACACAATGTTGTTTTCACGCGCGTTAAAGGCATTGCTAAATACGTAACCTTTAATTTTTGCTGCATAGGTAAGCGGGTTTTCCTCATCCTTAAAGTTTTTTGAGATCTCGCCCTCGCCACCAAATGTGTTGAAAGTCTGTTTTTGAGGATCAAAATCAGGGCGCGGATTATTATCATCAAACCCGTAAAAATAAGTAGCGTGGCGCTTGTAGTTAAGCCTGCCGCTAAGCGTTATGTCTTCCGTAACGCTTTTGCCAAATACGCCGACTTCCTGGTGCGCATCGCTTTGTTTCTCTATGCTGCCCGATTGTGCAAAGTGTTTTACAAAACCACCTACCTGCAAAGCTTCATCGCGGCCATTGCTAAAGTAACCTTCGGCAATACTGGTTTTCATGCTTCCCAAACCTGCTTTAACATAATTGTTCAGCAGCATAGAATCCTGCTCTGCAGGCCTTTTCATAGCATCCAGTTGGCGGATATTGTTGTCCTGAGATAGTTTTCTATCTATTGGGGCATAAGCAAGCGGCGCCTTGTAGGGCTGCTTGTCTTCCAGGTCCGGGTTACGACGGATCTTTACGGCCTCGGCCAATACTGGCTTGTAAGATGTTGTTACTACAATTTCCTCTGCAAGGCTGGCTTCGTTGTTAGGGTTATCGGTGTTACCTGCCTTTTTAGTGGTGTCGGCACTAATTTTTGATGCAGCATCGCCAAGGTTTTTTGCATTGGCTTTTTGTTGTACCGCTGTTTTGGTTGATGGCTTTGGTGTGGCTGCTTTTTTTACCGGCTGTTTAACCACCGTTTTTTTAGTGGTGGTCTTGGTGGTTTTTTTCTCCATCTTTTTCTTTGTTTGCGCATTGGCAGAGGCAAAGAAAAATACCGTTAATAAGGTAAGCAGTGTAATTTTATATCCTGATCTCATTGCTTGTCTCTCCGTTTATTGTTCTTTGGTCTCTTGTTGTTTTTGTTCAGTAGCTGGCTCTGTTGCCGGTTTTTCCTCGGCAGGTTTGGCTTCTGCAGGTTTTTCTTCAGCAGGGGTGCCTTGTTGGGTGGTATCCGGCTGCGTTTCTATCTGCTGCCCGCCCTTGCCCGGTGCCAGTTTGTTTAATTTGGCCTTAGCTGTTGGCAGCACATCATCATTGCCCTTATAGTTGTCTATGATGCTCTGTAAGGTTGCCTTTGCCTGGAAGTTGTCTTTCAAAGCCACATAATCATCAGCTAATAAGATGTAGGTTTTAGCTACCCAATAATCATAGTTTGATAACTCTTTAACCAATTCAAACGCTGTTTTTTGTGATGCCTTGTATTTGCCTTGCAGATACTCGATGTTAGCGATGTTGTACTTAGCTTCGGCAGCAGCAACGGTTTTGGTATTGCTAATGGTGTAGTTAAACTCTTTTATGGCCGCGGCAGTATCTGCAAGTTGTAGTTGTGCCCTACCTGCATACAAACCTGTACGGAATTTATCTTCCTGTGCTGATTTCTCGTAACCACGCACCAACTGCACATACTTCAACACATCGTTTGGTTGATTGATCTGCGCGTAACAAACCAATAGGTTGTTTATGGCAAAGCTGTAATCGGCTTTGTATTCTGAATTGGTTTCCAGTCTCTTCAGGAACACGATAGCATCGTTATACTTCTTCTGGTTCATGTACAACTTAGCCATGCTGATAAGCGATTTTTCGCTGTAAGCACTTGTCCAGTCGTTAAGGATCACATTGTAATCGGTAACGGCCTCATCGGTTTTGCCTAAGTTGGCTAAGCCCTGCGCACGTATAAAGCGCGCCTGTTTCTCGTAGATCTGTTTTTTAGGGAACTTATCAAAATACGCATTAACCGCATTAACGGTTCCTTGCCAGTCGCCCTTCATGTAAAGGTTGTTAGCAGCAGTTATCATGATGCTCTCCTGCTCGGCACTGGTGTAATTACCAATAGAGGTTGAATTAGCATAGTTAAGGAAAGAAGAAGCGTCGCCTTTATCGGTGTAGATCTTCTCAACCTGTTTTAATGATTGTTTTGCCTCGTCTGATGATGAGTAATCTGATACCACTTTCTTAAACGCATCAATAGCTGCATCATCATGGTTTGCATTATACTCTATCAAACCAATGGTAGTATAAGCACGCGGAACATAGCTGCTGTGCGGATACTTTTGTATCATCGCATTCAGATCGGCTTTGGCGCGCTCACCATCATTTTTAAGGAAGTAGGCGTAAGCGATCTCAAACGCTGCATCATCTGCATAGTCAGAATTAGGGAACTGCGTTAAGAGACTGTTAAGCGTACTGATACGTGCGTCATAGTTGCCCTGTAAGCCCTGAATGATACCGCGCTGAAACAAGGCATATTCCTGGCCCTGGCTGTGGCGTGCGATGATCTTATCATAATACGTAAGCGCCTGCCCATAGCTCTTCATACCGAAATAGCTGTCACCTAAACGGCTTATCGCATCGTTCTCGGTATTTTGATCGGTAGGGCCGCCATCTAAAAATTTCTCAAAATAAGTGGCCGCCTTGCGGTATTGCTCATCATAAAATGCAGAGTAGGCAAGGGCATAGTAAGCATAATTGGTCAAGCCTGTTTCTTTGGATTCAGGCATGCTTAAGAATTGCTCAAAATTCTCAACCGATTCTGTGTACTTGCGCACCTCAAACATCGATTCGGCCATCCAGTAGTGGGTAAGTGCTTCTATCTTTGTATCGATGGGGTTTTTTAGCGAACGCAGGAAAACACCGATAGCATTTTCAAAGGCACGTTCATTGTAAAATTCCAAACCGCGATAGTAGGTAACCTTTTGGTAGGCTATCAGCGCGCTTTCAGATTTATTTGGAATAGGCTCCAGAATATCAATAGCCTCTTTGTAATTCTTAGAGTTTAACAATGCTTCGCCTAATAACACCTTTACCTCATCGCGGCGTACCGAGCGTGGGTAGTTTTTTAAGTACTGGCGGGTTGCCACCAATGCATCGTTATTAAAATCCAACTCGTAAGACAGCTTGGCATATTGGTACAACGCATCTTCCTGCAACTGACCATCAAAGTTTAACCTCGATGCTGTGAAGAACGCATTGCGGGCGCCTTGCTTGTTATTCATTTTCAGGTAAACATCTCCTAAAGTATAGCTTCCGCTTTGGCTGTAGTTATCGTTTTGCGCAACCAGGTTGGTTAGTACCGATGCTGCTTTGCCGTAATTGCCCACTTTATAATAAGCATAACCTATCTGGTAGCTGTCCTGCGTGTTTTGGCTTTGGCCTTTGTCCTGCTCCTCAAAACGGCTGTAGTATTCAACTGCTTTATCATAGTTACCCTTAGCAAAATACGATGCACCGATGATGCGAAGCATCTCCGTTTCATGCTGTTGCTTGGTGCTGTTAATGATAGGGATGGCGTAGTTGAGCACATCGTTATAGCGTTTATCTAAAAAGTAAACGGCTGTGATGTAATATGGATAGCTGGCCTCATATTTCTTAGAGTTTTTTAAACGCTCAAAATTAGCCAGTGCCAGGTGATAATCTTTGTTAAGATAGGCAATGTAGGCAAAGTAATAAACGGCGTCGTCTGTGTAGGCTGATCTTTTGTTCTTTACCTCGCTAAACAGCAATTGCGCGTTCTTATAATCATTGATAACAAAGTAAGCGTAACCCTTACGGAACTTATACTCTGTATTTTGAGAACCGGTAAGGTCGCCGGCATCTACTTTATTAAACCATGTTAACGCTTCGGTGTACTTGCCTTGCTTAAAGTACGATTTACCCACCTGGAAATATGCTGCCTTAGCCAGCGGGTTCTCCGGGTGCTCTTTTATAAAGCGGGCAAACATGCTTTGGGCGTCATCATTATCCAGTTCAAGTGCACAAAGCGCCTCGTAATATTGGGCGTTCTCTTTTAGCAGCGATATCTCCGATTCGAATTTTGACTGTGATGTAGTAGTTATCTTGGTTTGCTCAACAAGGCGGTATTGCTCTGCCGCAGAAGCATACTTGCCCATGGCCATCAAATTGTTCGCGGTTTGATAAGTGCGATTAATATGAAAAGAAGGACTTTGCTGTGCGAGCGCTGGCAGGGCTAAAAATACCGGGGCAATGAAGGCGACGTATTTAAGTTTTATCATAGAGCGCAATTATAGTGGTGCTAAATTAGCGTAATCGCAAAAATGCAATCCACATAAGTAATTAACAAGTGTGGAAAAGCACTTTTTTTAAACGATGCTTGTTGTACTGATGGTATGCCTGTTGAAAACTTTAATGTAAATGCCTGTAGATAAGGGTTTAGAGGCTAAGATCGGCTTATGTCATTACCACGTAATAGCAAAATTTAGGCAGTAATAATGGCCAAATATATAACGTTTAATTAAGCCATGATAAAAAAGTTATCAATACTTATTGGCTTTACAATAATTTCTATGCCCGTATTGCGCTGTTTTGCACAGCAACAAAACACAGCATTGATCAATCTGAAAGCCAATCCTTCAATCGTAAAACCAAATCAATTTTACGTTAAGGAGGTTATAGACAGCCGTAAAAACAAAACTGCTTTAGGGAAAGTACAACCCTATAAAGGCGGAACAATCACACTTCCCTACAATACCAATTTAAAGGGCGGTAGTGCTGTACTTTCTGCTTTTGTTGCCAACAGCGTGTATGCCGATAAAGAGCGAAGACCAATCATCGTTACCATTAATGAACTATCCGTAAATGAAGAACCATTAACTGCGGGAGCTGTAAAGGGAAATATCAAGATATCATTGTCTTTTGCGTTGCAGGGTAGATATTCAGCCATTGATCTATCCAGTTATACGTCATCTACAACATTTCAACGGCCTGCCGGATCGCCGCAGCAAATTGAGCCGATCTTAAGCAAAACTATCACCAACGGACTGATCTTCTTTGATAACTGGATGAACACTAACGCAGGTAATAATATTAAATTGGCAACGGCCGTAAAACTGTCTTTTGCCAACTATCAGGACAAAACAGAGGGAGATACGATCTTTTACAGACCTGATAGACCTTTAACTTGGGATGATTTTACAGGCCAGCCATCCAAAAGTTTAAAGCATGCCGCAGAGATTTTCTCTTACATTGGCTATGACCAGGATGTTGATCTGAAAAATGGTGTAGTGTATGTTAAGATAAGTCTTAAACCCTGGGTGGCTAAAAGCGCATCGTGGGTGCAGGCCGGGCAACAAAATAATTATGCGCTAAACCACGAGCAAAGGCATTTTGACCTCACCCGTTTGGTAGCTGAGCATTTCAAAAAAAGATTATATGATTTAAAACTGGCACCCGACACTTTTGAGGGTGAAATAAATATGGCTTATTTAGACGCCTTGAGGGAACTGAATACTATACAAAAGCAATACGATACTGAAACGGCACATGCAAGAAATACAGGTGAACAACAGCGTTGGAATGACCGCATAGATAAAGAATTGATATCAGCAGGGATAAAATCCTAACTTGTTAAGCAGCTCTTAAACTAAGCTGTTTTTCTATGGTTCCAAGCAGATCATTAATGTCAAATGGCTTAGCCACAAACTCGTCAGGTCCATCTTCTCCGTTTATGGTGTTACCGGAATTATGGCTGGCAGATATCATCACAACAGGTATGTTATGGGTTTGCTCAAGCTTTTTTAATTGCTTACAAAGGTCGCGGCCATCGCAATTACCTAACATTACATCAAGTAAAATTAAATCCGGATTATTTTCATTTACGGCATCCATAAATTTATTACCGTCTGATAAAGTGTCTACTTTATAGCCCGAATCTTCCAGAATAAACTGCAAAATGTCTAAAATATCGTTATCATCATCAACGGCCAAAATACGCCACATAACTGTGCTAATTAAATATCTGATAGTATCTTACTAATACATAACAACTATGTCAATAGTTGTACCAAATAATTTAATTTAGATTAGTCTTTACGTTTAATAATATAACGTGCCTTTTTACAATTGGCGCAAAAATACTTTTTAACCGGAAGAAAAAACAGCAGATTTTTAACGATCCAGCTTCTGTGGAGCTGATGATGGAACAGGTTGCCGCACTTTGGGCAATAGGTACTGGGGGATTTAGCAGTATGGCTCAAGTTCTAAAAAATATGTAAATAAAACGGTCACCGTAACTTACGGTGTTGATCAGCAAATAGTTTTTAATAACAAATTTTAACAGTTGAATGTATCACAATAATTGGTTTGCTAAAGGCAATAAATTCAAAGGTTCAAAGTTACATTTTGTTAATAATTAGTAAATGTAAAGATGTTGTTATAAAGTAAAAGCAGGGCAATTTGTACTTTGCCGCTGCTTTTAACTTATTAATAAACAGTTAGTAACCAAATATTTGTTTTATATCTGGCTTATTTAACTCTCCGTATTTCTTCAGGTCGTCATCAGATATGCGTTTATCTGACGCTACCACGCAGTAAGTATAGGGCTTGCCTTTTAATTCGGCATCATGGAAGGCATTTAGCTCCGCGAAGCCTAATTTACCGGCAGTTTCAAAAGTGGTTTTGCGGATATCGTAGTCAAGGCCTTTGCGTTGTGCGGCAAGGTATGAGAACAAGATTCCTTCCTGAGTGATACGTTCCGTTTCAATAGACTTCACAATATTCTCGCGGGCTGCTTTAAACGCCTCGCCAGACTCAGGCATGGTGTTCAGAAGCTCGTTCATTGCTGCGATGGCTTCGTTCATTTTATCTGCTTGTGTACCTACATAACCTACAAAAATATCGTTATCTTCTTTTTTTTGTGCTTGTGCATAGTTGGCGTAAGTGGAGTAAGCTAATGCTTTTGACTCGCGGATATTCTGGAATACAATGGAACTTATGCCTCCACCAAAATAACCGTTAAATAACTCAATAGTTGGGGTTTTAGCAGGTGAGTATGTTGCCTCGTTACGCACCCACTGTATCTCGGCCTGCACCATATCAAAATTGGCAAACAGTACCATATTCTTACTTTGGTTTACACGGGTAAACTGTTTTTTCACCGGGTAAGCAGTGAACGATGCAGGCGTTTTATGCAATTGCGATAAAGTAGTGCCTGCCTGCGTAGCGGTTTGCGGCCCGTAGTATAGAATTGTGTGCTTATAACCGGTAAGGCTATGCAATATATTTACAAGCTGATCGGCCGTAACCGCATCTATTTCCTCATCTGATAACGTGTAATTGAAGGGATTGTCAGCGCCGTATTGTGCGTAACTAACAAGGCCCTGCATTATGGCGCTTTTGTTTAGCTTAAAGTTTTCGCGTGATTTTTTCATCCTCGCCTTTAAGCTGGTTAATGCCGCCTCATTAGGCTTGCAATTGGCCAGTACGTTCTCAACCAAAGTTACAGACGGATTAAAGTTTTCCTGCAAACCGCTAATGATAACATGCGACAGATCTGTGCTGGTATTTACGCTGAATGACGTAGCCAGTTTATAGAAAGACTTGCTTACTTCCTCGGCACTCATTTTATCGGTACCCAAAAACTGCAGGTATTGTGCAGCCATTGGCAGCAACTTATTGGTCCAGCTGCCCATATCAAAGCGGTAATAAAGGCGGAAAATGCTGTTGTCTTTATTTTGTACGGCCAGCACATCAACGTTCCCAGACTTGGCGCGTTGTATATCGCGGTCAAAATCCAACCAAACTGGTTTTACCGGGTTTGCAGGCATGGCGTTTATCATCTGCACGTAAGGCGATTGTTTGCCGGCATTAACCTCAACCGGGGTAATAGGTGGTTTATCAACCTTGATCACGTTTTTATCGGCACCCTGGCGTTTGTAAACTACTACGTAGTTGTTATCATGCAAATATTTGTTCGCAAAAGCCATAATATCAGCTTTGGTGATCTTTGATAATTCGGCAATGGTTGCAACATCTGTTCTCCAATCAACCCCTGATGTAAAATCGTCCATTAAGTTGCTGGCTCGTTGTACGTAGCTTTCATCCTGCTCAATTTTGCTTTTCTTGTAATTGTTGGTGATGGATGGGATAAGATCATCAGAGAAATCACCTTTTTTCAGCTTATCAATTTCGCCCAGCATCAGTGTTTTTACATCATCTAATGACTGGCCTTTGGCAGGTGTTGCGCGTAGGGTAAGTACGCTATAGTCTTTCAGGATATCGGCAGAAGCAGAGCCGCTCAACAATTTTTGTTTTTTAGTAAGATCAAGATCTATTAAGCCAGCCTTTCCATTAGCTAATATGCTGCCTACCAAGTTAAGAATGCGTGCATCACGTGTGCTGGCACCAGGGAAACGGAAAGCAATGGTAAGATTCTCCGGATTTGGGCCGTAAACCTCGCGTGTGATAGGGCTGGTGATAGGCGCCTCTGGTGCAAATTTGTATGGCGGTACCGGTTTGTTCTTCATGTAAGCGAAGTTTTTAGCCACTTTGGCTATCATCACATCCGGGTTAAAATCTCCTGAAAGAATAACGCCCATGTTGTTTGGTACATAGTAATCGTAATAATATTTACGAATGGCTTTTAGCGATGGGTTTTTTAAATGCTCTATGGTGCCGATGGTAGTTTGCTTACCGTAATTATTGTTGGGGAACATAGCAGCAAACAAAGCTTCCTGCACTTTGCGCGGATCACTGTCAAGCCCGCGGTTTTTCTCTTCGTAAACTGCCTCTAACTCGGTATGAAAGATGCGCAGCACCGGTGCGCGGAAACGCTCGGCCTGCATGGTTAAAAACTTATCTATCGATGAACTTGGGATATCTTCGGTATAAACAGTTTGTTCAAATGAGGTAAAAGCGTTACTGTTTTGTCCGCCCATACCGGTCATCATTTTATCGTACTCATTGGCGATAGCAAATTTTGCCGCCTCGCCTGATGTTTTGTCTATCTGTTTGTAGATCTCTTTGCGTTTAGCTTCATCCTTTGTAGAGTTGTATTGCTCGTACAGGTCGTCGATCTTATTTAACAAAGGCTTTTCTTTTGTCCAGTCCAGCGTTCCGTATTTGTCGGTACCCTTAAACATCATGTGTTCCAGGTAGTGGGCAAGGCCTGTATGGTCTGCAGGGTCGGTCTTGCTGCCCGCCTTAACTGCAATGTAGGCTTGTATTCGTGGTTGTTTTTCGGTTGGACTTAAGATAACTGTAAGGCCATTTTTTAAGGTGTAAAAACGTGAGTGGGTTGGGTCGCCGGTTACGTATTTATAGTTGTATGCGCCGGATTTGCCGGTTTTCCAAACGTACGGGCCCTGCGCTTTTAACGTACTTGCCGAAAGGCCCGTTAAAAGCAGCATGATTGAAAGTTTAATTTTCATTTTAAGAGTTTAGGTAATAAATATAGGAAAGCAATAGCTGTAAATGCAAAGTATATAAAACAAAAGAGCATTGCAGTAATGCAAGGCTCTTCTATAAATTATTTCTTAATGATTTAGCTCCAGAGATTAGCAGGGTAAGTGCCGTTCTCAACCAGTTCAGAAATACTGGCCTGCACAATAGGCTTATCTTCTTTATAAGTTACGCCAAACCATTTATTTGAAGTGGGTATCACTTTGAATGATGCAACGCCGTTTTTGATCAAATCATCTGCAACAAGCGGAATAAAGAATTCTGCTTTAGGATTGCTCTTGTTAGCTTCAACAAATTTTCTGAATAACTCTTCGCTTTGTTTGAAAACAGCAGGAGTAAAGCCCCAAAAATTCATTGACACGCGAGTATCGTTACTTAGCGGATGCTCGCCGGTAGCATCTTTATAAGCAACAGAACCATCTTCTTTAAAGTATACTTCGGTACGTTCATTAACTTCGGTCATATTGCCGTTTTCGTCAACGGCACACACGCCGCGAGATACGGTACCATAGTCAGATAGCGTTTTATCAATTTGATAACCCATCAGAGAGTATTTGTCATCAGCTACCTCAGTGGTAAGGAACTTAGCCATTTTTTCAAATGCTTCGTAACCATAAAAATCGTCGGCATTGATTACGCAAAACGGCTCATGTACTTGTTTATGGGCTGCTAACACCGCATGTGCAGTACCCCATGGTTTAGCGCGCTCAATTTGTTCGGTAATGCCAAATGGTGTTAGGTCGAAGTTTTGAAACACGTAGTCGATCTCCACACGGCCTTTCAGTTTAGGCTCAAATATGGCTTTGAATGAATCGGCAAATTCTTCGCGAATAATGAAGCTCACCTTACCGAAACCAGCTTTAATGGCATCGTATATTGAATAATCGATGATGGTTTCGCCATTAGGGCCAAAGCCGTCAACTTGTTTCATGCTGCCATAACGGCTGGCCATACCTGCGGCCAAAATTAATAATGTTGGTTTCATTGTAAAATGTAGGGTATAAGTGTTTTGCAAATACACAAAGTTGATTTGTGTACAAATGTTTTTAATTATTTGATATACCTGAAATCCTGTCCGTTCTGTATGTTAAGCAGTGATTCGTAAATAAGACGGATCACGTTATCTACGTCATCTTTATGGATCATTTCAACAGTAGTATGCATGTAGCGCAATGGTAACGATATCAATGCCGATGGCACACCATCATTTGAGTAAGCAAATGCATCCGTATCGGTACCTGTTGAGCGTGATGAAGCCTGGCGCTGGAAAGGTATGTTAGCTTTTTGCGCCGACTCGATCAGTAATTTATTTAAGTTATTTTGCACAGCAGGTGCGTAGGAGATCACAGGGCCCTTACCACAACTAAGGTCGCCCTGAACGATCTTGTTGATCATCGGGGTACCGGTGTCATGGGTAACATCTGTTACGATGGCCACATTAGGTTTAATGCGGTGAGCGATCATTTCGGCACCACGCAAACCAATCTCTTCCTGTACGGCATTTACAATGTATAAGCCGAAAGGTAGTTTTATGTTGTTCTCTTTCAGCAAACGGGCAACCTCGGCTATCATAAAACCACCTGCGCGGTTGTCCAGTGCGCGGCCAACATAATAGCGGTTGTTCAACACCATAAACTCATCCTCGTAAGTAATTACACAACCTACATGGATGCCTAAGGCTTCTACTTCTTCTTTACTGGTGCAGCCGCAATCAAGAAATATGTTTTTAAGGGTTGGCGCTTCTTCCTTTTCGCCGCCCAAACGGGTGTGGATAGCCGGCCAGCCAAATACTGCTTTTACGATGCCGTTATCAGTGTGGATGTCAACACGTTTTGATGGTGCTATCTGGTGATCTGAACCACCATTGCGGATAACGTAAATTAAACCATCACTGGTAATATAGTTAACGAACCAGGATATCTCGTCGGCGTGTGCCTCAATCACTACCTTGTATTCAGCCTCGGGATTGATAATACCAACGGCTGTACCGTAGTTATCAACGTAATGGTCGTCTATGTAAGGTTTTATATAATCTAACCAGATCTCCTGACCTTTCCACTCAAAGCCGGTAGGTGAGGGGTTGTTTATGTATTTCTCAAAAAATGCTAATGATGCTTCGTTTACAACAACGGGTTTTTGTTGTTCAACTTCAGTTTTCTTTTTTGCCATGGGCTGGAAAATTCTATAATTAAAAGCTATCGGGGGAATAGCGTGGGGCAAATATATAACAATGCAAATGATATGCAAGAAATGTTATTTTGACAGTTTTAAAGTTTATCTTTTATTTAACATACACTTCATATTGATACATCACCTTTGCAGCGTTAATTTTAAGATAATTAGTTAGTCAGTTTAGTATTAAAAGGTCAGTTTGCGCAAGGCAGGCTGACTTTTTGTTTTTGATCAACTTTGCAGCAATTTTTCCATTACTACATAGTCGACACCCTTTTTGCTGAATTGTGCACCCGTTTGCGTGAAATTATATTTTTCGTAAAAGCCAATGGCCGAGGTACGTGCATTGCACCAAAGGCGTTCGGCATGCTCTTCAGTAGCAAAGCCCGTGATGTAATTTAATAATTCTTTACCAATGCCTTTACCCTGATAAGCCTCATCAACCGCCAGTTTGCGGAATTGCCAGTCGTTGAGGTTTTTGAAAAGCGATACCACACCCACCAGTTTATTATCTGTAAATGCCCCAAAGTGATAACCGTGTTCATCCTCGGGCATTTCCATGTTAAACTTGTATTCGCCGGGGTACAAAACATCGCGGCGTAACTGCCAGGTTAGGTGCGGGGTTATTTGTTCGATGGAGATCATTCTTTAGAGGTAAAAGCTGAAAGGATAAAGGTAAAATGTTTTTTCCAATTCCCTCCCTCGGGAGGTTTGTGCAAGACTTGTGTATAGTAGCAGGGAGGGGTTTATTGAAGCGTTTAAAAATGTCGCAAAAACCCCTCCCTGCACCCTCCCAAGGGAGGGAATCGCACAGGCCTGAACCTCAAAGTAACATTTTAGGTTTATAACTCCTCCAAAGGAAACTCAGGTGGCAATTTAAGTGACGGGTTCTTTTTTACAATATTTATAATACAACTTTCAATCGTTCGAATAACATTAACCATATTATCTTTGACTTCCGCTTCTGCAAATCTAATCACCTTAATGCCCAGATGTTCTAAGCGCTGCTGTCGAACATTATCCTTTTCGAATGCTTCCTCAAAGTTATGAGACTTACCGTCGATCTCAATCGCCAGTTTTAGTTCTTTACAATAAAAGTCGACAATATAATTATCGATACATCGCTGCCTGTCAAAATCAAAACCCCAAAGTTTATCCTCTTTAAGTTCATTCCAAAGTAAAGTTTCCCCAAAGGTCATATCCTTGCGGAGTTTTCATGCTAATGCTTTTAGTTTAGGATTGTATGGGATGATCTTAGACATCAATTTTTTCAATTCCCTCCCTTGGGAGGGGTGTGTAAGACTTATGTGTAGTGGCAGGGAGGGGTTTATTGAAGCGATTTTAAAATGTCGCATAAACCCCTCCCTGCACCCTCCCAAGGGAGGAAATCGCACAGGCCTGAATGCTTTTACCTTTCGCCTTTAACCTTTCAACCTCATAAAGGTATATTCCCATGCTTTTTCCTCGGGTTATTCGCTACCTTATTTTCCAGCATTTTAAAGGCCTGGATAAGTTTACTACGCGTTTCTGATGGTTCAATTACCTCATCAATAAAGCCACGTTCGGCAGCGCGGTAGGGGTTGGCGAAGATATTTGCGTATTGCTCTTCCTTTTCGCGCCATTTGGCTTCGGGGTCTTCGGCAGAAGTTATTTCGCGTTTAAAAATAATCTCGGCAGCACCCTTGGCACCCATTACGGCTATCTCGGCAGTAGGCCAGGCGAAGTTCATGTCCGCGCCAATGTGTTTTGAGTTCATTACATCATAAGCGCCGCCGTATGCCTTGCGAGTGATCACCGTAATGCGTGGTACTGTTGCCTCGCAGAAGGCGTAAAGAAGTTTGGCTCCGTTGGTAATAATGGCGTTCCATTCCTGGTCGGTGCCCGGTAAAAATCCCGGCACATCCTCAAATACAAGTAATGGGATATTGAAGCTATCGCAGAAGCGCACAAAACGTGCGCCCTTCGTTGATGAGTTGATATCCAGCACGCCCGCCAGAAACATAGGCTGATTAGCCACAATGCCAATGCTCCGACCAGCCAATCGCGCAAAACCCACCACAATGTTCTCGGCAAAGTCTTTGTGCACTTCGAGGAATGAGCCGCCGTCGATCACCTGCTCGATCACTTCACGTATATCATAAGGCTGCGAAGCATTTTCAGGCAGTGCATCATTTAATGAAGCGCGGGTTTCATCCTTAGCATCATAAGGTAGGGATGGTGCGCGGTCTTCGCAGTTCTGCGGCATGTAGCTTAGCAGTTGTTTGATATGTTGTATGGCGGCTATTTCGTTGGCGCAGGCAAAATGCGTTACGCCACTTTTGGTAGCGTGGGTATGTGCTCCGCCCAATTCTTCAGAGGTTACCTGCTCATGTGTTACGGTCTTAACAACGTTAGGGCCGGTAACAAACATATAAGAAGTGTTCTCTACCATTAAAATAAAATCGGTAATAGCAGGAGAGTACACCGCGCCGCCTGCACAGGGGCCCATAATAGCCGATATTTGCGGCACTACGCCGCTTGCCATGGTATTACGGTAAAATATATCGGCATAACCGCCTAAGGATACCACGCCTTCCTGGATGCGTGCACCGCCGGAATCATTAAGGCCCACAACCGGCGCACCGTTCTTCATGGCCAGGTCCATTATCTTGCAGATCTTTTCGGCATGTGTTTCAGAAAGCGATCCTCCAAAAACGGTAAAATCCTGCGAGAAAACATAAACTAACCGGCCGTTTATATTACCATAGCCGGTTACCACGCCATCGCCCGGATACTTTTCTTTTTCCATCCCAAAATCAGTAGAACGGTGCGATACAAACATGCCTATCTCCTGGAAACTGCCTTCATCCAGTAAAAAATGAAGCCGTTCGCGGGCGGTAAGTTTGCCCTTTTTGTGCTGCGCTTCAATGCGGGTTGCGCCGCCGCCTTCCAGTGCCTGTTTGCGTTTTTGTTGTAATGTATCCAGCTTTTTGTTCACGATGATGTAATTGGTGATGGCTAAAATTAGGTATTTAAATATAAAATAAAGTTGATTGGTATTGTATGTTTTGGCATTGCCAAATAATGTTATATTTGTGAAGCATGAAACGCAGGACATCTAAACACGCAGTTGCGGCATTGTTCCTTGGCATCTTTGTAGTAAAGATGTTCATATCAATTGCGCCTGTGTATTTATCTCTTGATTATAAGCATGTAAGGGCGGTTATTATGCAATTAGAGCATGAAACCAAGAACGATAAAGAAGACCCCGAAAAGGACGCCTTTAAAGAAAAGAAGGCCTTTGACGAGAACTTTGTGTATTTCAATATCTACCGCCCGATTGTTTTAGAGAACAATATCCTGCATAGCCAGGAGCGGTCTCTTTATCAGCAGGTTTATCATCCTGTTGTGCCAACGCCACCACCCAACGCTTAATCTTTTTTAGCCGGATAACACAGTATCCGGTGATTGGCCGCATAAGCTTTTTTGCTTTTGTTGCTGCGCTCTTTTGCTGTATTTCTGCAGCAGGTATTAATCATCACAGTTGAACTTTTTATTTGATCTATTATGCAAACTAAGCAAGGTGGCACCCCTGTGGGCGATCTTAATTTTAGAAAATACTTTTTGGCTAAAAACCTTAAAAAAGATATGCCTGCCGGGATAGTAGTGTTTTTGGTTGCGCTGCCCTTGTGTTTGGGTATTGCACTCGCATCCGGTGCACCATTGTTCTCAGGGCTTTTAGCCGGCATAATAGGCGGTATAGTGGTAGGTATTTTAAGCGGTTCGCAGTTAAGTGTTGCAGGCCCGGCCGCGGGTTTAACGGTTATCGTTTTAAACTCCATAGCAAAATTAGGTTCGTTTGAGGCCTTTTTGCTGGCCATTATGTTGGCCGGTGCTATGCAGATCATATTAGGATTGGTAAAAGCCGGCACCATAGCTAACTATTTCCCATCGTCGGTGATAGAGGGAATGTTGGCAGCCATCGGGGTCATTCTGATCATGAAGCAGTTTCCGCATGCTGTTGGTTATGATAAGGATTTTGAAGGAGATGAAGGTTTTAGCTAGGTGGATAGAGAGAATACCTTTTCGGGGATCCTGTTCGCCTTAAGGAAAATAAATTATGGGGCGGTTATTATCGCTGCGGTATCGTTGGCGATAATGATCTACTGGCCCCGCATAAAAAAAATTGCTGTTATTCCTGCACCGCTGCTGGTTGTAGTTGTGGGTACTACGCTGGCGGCGGCTTTTGCAGGGACCGGTTTTGCGCTTTTAGATAAGCAATATGTACAGATACCGGTAGTGGGCAGCACTACTGAATTTTTCGGCCTGTTTAAGTCGCCAAATTTTGATGGAATAAAGGACAAGGAAGTTTGGATTGTAGCGGCAACCATTGCCATTGTAGCCAGCCTAGAAACATTGCTCAGTTTGGAGGCCGTGGATAAGATAGACCCTATTAAAAGAGTATCGCCTACAAACCGCGAACTGATTGCCCAGGGTGCCGGCAACTTAGTGAGCGGTTTTTTGGGCGGTTTACCCATGACAGCCGTAATTGTACGCTCGTCTGCCAACGTAGGTGCCGGTGCGCGCACCAAAATGAGCGCCATCTTCCACGGCTTTTTGTTACTGGTATGCCTGCTTGCTATTCCATCGTTACTTAATAAAATACCTTTGTCATGCCTTGCGGCGATATTGCTTACTGTTGGATACAAGCTTGCGCGTGTAAGCCTGTTTAAACATATCTGGCATAAGGGTTTGGATCAGTTTATACCGTTTGTGGTAACAATTGTAGCCGTAATTCTTACCGACCTGCTTAAAGGCGTAGGTATCGGCATGCTGGTAGGTGTGTTCTACATATTGCGCACCAATATGCGTAACCCCTATTTTTATACCATTGGGCGCAACGGCGGAAAAGAGGCTATCACCATAAAGCTCGCCGAAGAGGTGTCGTTTCTTAACAAAGCTGCTATACAGGTAACCTTAACCAATTTACCTGCCGGCACTGATGTGATCATAGACGGATCGAACTCAAGATATATTGATCCTGATGTACTGGAGATAATCCATAACTATCGCCATAACGCCTATACAAAGGGCATTGTAGTTCAACTTAAAGATATCAAGGAGCGTTACGATGTGCCGCCTTTAAAAGACCTGGTTTATAAGCCGGAACCAATTGCGCAAACAGTAAACTAACATATCCTGCATCTATCAAAAAAGGCCGATCCGGAAACGGATTGGCCTTTTGTTTTTTGTGTCAATTTAGGCTTTTCGAACACTTGCACGCGCGCAGAGTGGTTCGACAGGCTCACCATGACACAATGAAATGAAATTAGATGGCTTCAGGTCGTGTCAGTCTGAGCTTGTCGAAGACCGTCCGCGTTATTAGTGGTTCGACAGGCTCACCATGACAGGTGGGAACAAAAGAGCCGATCCATATGGATCGGCTCTCTGCTTGTATCTTGATTCTTGACTCTTGTTTCTTGAATCTATTTCGATAAAAATGGATACCTGTAATCCTTTGGTGGATCAAATGTTTCTTTTATGGTACGCGGAGATACCCAACGTAACAGGTTGATCATTGAACCGGCTTTATCATTTGTACCGGAGCCTCTTGCACCGCCAAATGGCTGCTGACCAACAACGGCACCTGTAGGTTTATCGTTGATGTAAAAGTTACCTGCAGCGTTGCGTAAACGTTGTGTTGCCTGTGCAATGGCGTAACGGTCTTGTGAGATGATTGAACCGGTAAGCGCGTAAATTGATGTTGCATCAATCACATTCATTATTTGTTCAAACTGGTCGTCCTCATAAACATAAACCGTAAGTACCGGGCCAAAAAGCTCCTCGCACATGGTTACATATTTAGGATCATCAACCCTTAACAAGGTTGGTTGCACAAACCAGCCTTTGCTTTTATCACAATTACCACCGGCAACCACTTCAACACCTGCATCTGTTTTAGCGGCGTCGATGTATTTAGCCAGTTTATCAAACGATACTTCGCTGATAACGGCATTTACGAAATTTTCAAAATCTTCGGTAGGGCCCATTTTAAAAGTAGCCATTTCGCGTACCATGTGCTCTTTTACAGCAGGCCATAAGCTTGAAGGTACATAAGCACGGGATGCTGCCGAACATTTTTGTCCCTGGTACTCATAAGCACCACGGAGCATCGCAACGGCAACTACATCAGCATCGGCACTTGGATGTGCAAGTACAAAATCTTTACCCCCCGTTTCGCCAACAATGCGTGGGTAGGTTTTGTATTTGTGGATGTTTGCACCTATCTCGCCCCAGATGTGTTGGAACACTTTGGTAGAGCCGGTGAAGTGAATACCAGCAAAGTCAGGGTGGCTGAATACTACATCACCAACTTCCGGGCCATCAGCATAGATCAGGTTGATAACACCGGCAGGTAAACCTGCTTCTTTAAATATCTGCATGATAACATTCGCCGCATAAACCTGCGTATCGGCAGGTTTCCAAACAACTACGTTACCCATCATGGCAGCAGATGCCGGTAAGTTGCCTGCAATTGCTGTAAAGTTGAAAGGTGTAAGCGCAAAAACGAAACCTTCGAGCGGGCGTTGCTCAAGGCGGTTCCAGATACCTTTACCGGAGATAGGTGGCTGTTGCTCGTATATCTCGGTCATGTACTGCACGTTAAAGCGCAGGAAATCGATCAGCTCGCACGCAGAGTCGATCTCGGCCTGGTAAGCATTTTTGCTTTGGCCAAGCATGGTAGCTGCATTAATAATGTAGCGGTAAGGGCCTGCAATTAATTCGGCTGCTTTTAAGAAAATTGCCGCACGTTGTTCCCATGGCAGGTTCTCCCAATCGGCTTTGGCAGCTAACGCAGCATCAATGGCGGCAGTAACATGGCTTTTATCACCATAATGGAAAGTACCTAAAAGGTGCTGATGATCATGTGGCGGGCGAAGCTCCTTTAAATTACCGGTGCGTACTTCCTGGTCACCAATATACATAGGTATATCAACTTGTTGGGCGCGAGCTTTTTCAAGCGCAGCTTTTAGCGCGGCACGTTCGGGACTGTTTGGGCCATAGTTTAAAACAGGCTCGTTAACAGGTGCAGGAACGTTAAAAAATCCTTTTAACATAGACGAATTATTTGAGACCGCAAAGATAGGGCTTTTGAAGGGGAAGTGGTAATTAGCTGCTACGCAAATTAAGATTGTGACGGCAGAGTGATGTGGCCAACATAGAATAGCAATAATGAAGGATTACTTAATTTAGCTTGTTATAAAAATCGAATATTTTTTTTACATCTTGCTCATTATCATATTTAAGCTGCTCATTATCGGCGTAAGCGCTAATTTCGGCATGCTTATCTGCCAATGCAGCAAGTATGTCCGTTTTATCCAGTTTTATTTTAGATATCTTCTGATCCTTAAAAAGATAGTAGTGTTTAATTGATGTGTACTCTCCGCCCGTTGAGGCCCTGTCTTCTTGCACTACTTTTAGGTATTGACGGTGATGTTCAAGCAACATAGTCTTACCGCCTGCTATTACCTCATAATAAGTTTTTTGATTGGAACCATCAAATTTTGGAAACCCGTTTGCAAAAACACGTTCTCTTCCTCCGTTTACCATAAAAACCTTCACGTTATCTTTAAATTTCTGTGGTTCATCAGTTCTGTTGTAAGCAAAAGTGAGCAGATTGTCTTTTAGATTGAACTTAAGGAAAAGATTTTTGTAGGTTTCGCCATTATCAAAGGTAACCTGCCCCGGCATCCAATCGTCGTAAATCTCAGTTGTTCCTTTAATTTTGGTAATATCATTATTACTTATAGGCCTTCCCAACGGATCAATAACAGGGGTGGCCGAGTTTGATCCGTAGCGAGCAGTGCTGGTCCACGCCTGCGCCGATACAAGTTTGCAGATGAACAATAACGTTAAAGTGATAATCGATTTTTTCATGAAAGGTATATCTTCATACTAAGTTAGTAAATGTTTATTTTATTATATGTTAAAGTAGTAATTAAGGCAACTAACCAATACCATAAGCTAAAAGTGCAGTAATTGATTGTCCATGGAGTTTTTTAGTATTCAATCGAACCGCCAAAACTGTCAGCGTTCACGAGCGTTCATGCGTGAACGTAAACACTTGCATATCACTTTGCCAAAAATGTTTATACTTGCAGCATGTCTGATGATGCTGTTGTAAAACGACTGAAGGTTATTGTTAAAGAACATGGCGGGCAACTGGCCCTTGCCAACGCTATAGGCGTGGATCAGGGTTTCATCAGCAAAGTGATCAACAGAAAGCAGGATGTAAGTTATTACCTCATCCGCAAGCTGTGCTTCCAGTTAAAATACTCGCCCGAGTGGCTGATACTGGGTACAGGCGATAAAATGATCCACAAACAAGACTCGGCCAAACTGATCACCGAGATACAAATGCTGCGCACCGAGGTGGATATTCTGCATGCCCGTATGCGCGCTTATGAGCTTGAATTAGAAGAAATAAAGGGTGCAACACCTAATTCGCGGCAACAAGCTGGCTAACAAAAACTTTTGCCCGGGTATTAACACAGGCTTAATATTAAGTGTCTTTTTTGGTAACAAACCAATAACATTCAACTAACATCGCGGTAATAGTTTTGCGGTATTAAATTAATACACGTGAAAAAAATAATTTACGCTATTAGCACGCTAATGGTTGTTGCATTATTGTTTGGTGACGCCTATGCCCAAACAACCGGTAAGATCACCGGCAAGGTGATCGATCAGAAAACGAGCGAGACCCTTATCGGTGCTACCGTTAGTATTGAAGGCACAACAACCGGTGCCGCAACCGATGTGGATGGTAAATACACCATCGCCGGCCTTAAACCGGGCAAGTACACTATCCTGGTACGTTACATTGGTTACCAAACCAAATCAATCTCTGATGTTGAGGTAAAAGCAGGGGATGTAACCAATCTTGACATTGCCGCCGCGGCATCTCAATCAACCGCGTTAAAAGAGGTAGTTGTAAAAGCAACTTACAGGCAAGCCTCCGTCGCATCATTGTATGCAGTACAAAAGAACAGCATATCTATTTCAGATGGTATCTCATCAGAGATCATTAAACGTTCACCAGACCGTAACACTGCCGATGTTTTAAAACGCGTAAGTGGTGCTACCGTACAGGATAACAAATTTGTGGTTATCCGTGGTTTAAGTGACCGTTATAATTCTGCTCTTTTAGATGGTGCTCCACTGCCAAGCACAGAGAATAACCGTAAGGCTTTCTCATTTGACATTGTGCCATCAAATCTGGTTGAGAACCTTACCATCACCAAAACGGCTACGCCTGATAATCCGGGTGATTTTGCAGGTGGTTTGATCCATATCCAAACCAAAGATTTGCCAGATCAGAACTTTATCACGTTTGGTATCGCAGGAGGCTACAACACAGCTTCAACCGGTAAAAACTTCATCAGTGGCCCGCGTAATGCTTCTGATTACTTTGGTTTTGATAACGGTAAACGCCAGTTACCAAACGGATTTGCTTCAACTGAACAAATATCTAACGGTTTATCAGACCAGGTTAACAACGCCAACCTGCGCGCGTTACCAAACGACTGGAACCGCTATGTAAATACCGCATTGCCTACTCAGAATTACCAATTCTCCATCGGCCGCGTGCATGATGGTAAAGAAAGCGGTAACCGTTTCGGTGCGATACTTGCGCTTACTTACCGTAACCAGCAAAACATTTACAGCGATATCAAACGCGAATTTTACGGCTACGACTATACTGATAACAATTACAAATTCAGCACAAATATTGGTGCGTTGTTAAACCTTGGTTACACTTTTGGTAAGAATAAGATCACTTTTAAGAACGTTTACAACAGGATTTATGACGATCAGTATCTTGGCCGTACCGGTCACAACAACTCTGGTTTTGATGTTAACTATTATGCCTTTGACCTTCAGCAAAAAGCTTTACTAAAATCAAGCCTTGAAGGTAACCACCCAATTGGTGAGAAAGGTGCTAAGCTAAACTGGGAATTGAGCTATGGCAACATCCTTAACGACCAGCCGGGTCAGCGTAAGGCGCTTTACACCAGGGCAGAGGGTACAAACGACCCTTTCCTGGCGCAGCTAACCTCACTTACCAAGGAAAACTCAACGCTTTTTGGTAAGCTAAAAGAGGACTCTTACTCAGCTGCTGTAAACTACAGCATGCCGGTTAAGTTATTCAACCAGTCTACATTTAAGGCAGGTGCATTAACACTTTACCGCACCAGGACCTATGATGTTCGCTTTGTTGGTCCGCTGTTTAGCCAGGCTGTTCAAAGTGACCCGGATAGGTTGAACGAGATCGCAAGCCGCCCGCTTAGCACTTTGTTCTCGACTGACCTGATCAACCAGGGTGTATATAGATTGAATGAGGTTGCATTGATCCCTTCGGATTCATACTCTGCCAATGCGCGTACTAACGCTGGTTATTTGATGCTTGACAACAAGCTTACAGCCAAATTGCGCTTTGTGTGGGGTGCACGTGTTGAGCAGTTTAATACCAATGTAACACCAAACAGCTACCAAAACCCGGGCGACAACGTTCACCAGGACTACACAGATGTGTTACCATCAGCAAATCTTACTTACAACCTTACCGAAAAGATCAATTTGCGTGCATCATACTCACGAACATTGGCAAGGCCGGAGTTTAGGGAGTTGGCAACATCATCCTATTTCGATTATGAGTTGTTGGCATTCCAGCAGGGTACTCCCACGCTTAAACGTACCAAGATCGATAACTTCGATGTTCGTTTTGAGTTGTTCCCATCTGCCGGTCAAATATTATCGGTATCAGGTTTCTACAAAAAGTTCCATAATGCAATTGAGGCATTTAATAATGATGCAACATCAACCCGTATCATCACTTACTTTAACAGTGATAAAGCAAATGTTTACGGTGTGGAGTTAGAAGCACGCAAATCGCTTGACTTTATTTCGCCAACAAATGCTTTAAAGAACACTACGGTTTATGCTAACGTGTCTATTGCCAAATCAACTGCGAAGAACCCGGTAAACTCGGGCTTAAACCTGAAGTTTGACGAGCGCCCGCTGATCGGCCAGGCTCCCTACGTAATTAATGCTGGCTTAACACACGCATTCCTTAATAACAAGATGACGTTTAATGCATTGTACAACCGCGTAGGCCCAAGACTCAACTTGGCAGCAGGCGGTCAGTATGCAAACGTGTATGATGTTCCGCGTAATGTGATCGATGCGCAATTAGGCCTAAAAGTACTTAAAGGTAAAGGCGAAGTGAAGATAAACGCAGGTGATATCCTCAACCAGCGCTATACTTTCTTCTTCGATCAAAACAACAATAAAAAGTACGATGCCGGCGATTATACGCAAAGCAGCTACCGCGTGGGTGCTACGTATACCGCATCATTTACCTACACCCTGTAATGTTAATACAGGGTTAATAATCACCAATGTTATTTAACACAGGTTTAAACAGTAGGTAATCTTCAGTTCAAACCATTGGGGTTACTTTGAATATTAAATTAAATTAAATCGAGCATGAAAAAAGTTTTATTACTTGCCATACTAAGCGCGAGTATCTTTGTAACCAGCTGTTCTAAGAATACAGTTGATACCACCGGCGGTGGTGGCGGCGGTACAACCCAGCCAACTGACGGTGTTGTTACTGTTTCTGGCGACATCACTGCAAACACTACCTGGACAAAAGACAAAATTTACCTTCTAAAAGGTAACGTGTTTGTAACCAACAACGCAACCTTAAAAATTGATGCCGGTACCATTATTAAAGGTGATAAAGCTACCAAAGGTGCTTTGATCATTACCCGTGGTGCAAAGATAGATGCACAAGGTACTGCTGATGCGCCTATCGTATTCACATCAAATGCTGCTGCCGGTGGCCGTTCACAAGGCGACTGGGGTGGTGTAATTTTGTTAGGTAAAGCACCTAACAACCTGGGTACTTCAATCGCTATTGAAGGTATATCTGATGCTACCGATAAAGGTAAACACGGCGGTACAGATGCTGCTGACAACTCTGGTATCATGAAGTATGTGCGTATAGAGTACGCAGGTATCCCATTGAGCCCGGATAACGAGATCAACGGTTTAACTTTTGGTAGCGTTGGTTCTGGTACTACTATCGACTACATCGAAGTTTACCGTTCTGGCGACGATGCTTACGAGTGGTTTGGTGGTACTGTTAATGCTAAACACCTTTTGGCTATCGATACCTGGGATGATGATTTTGATACAGACAATGGTTTCTCTGGTAAAGTACAATTCGGTTTAGCTCAGCGTTTAGCTGCCACTGCAGACGTATCGGGTTCAAACGGTTTCGAATCTGATAACAACAGCACCGGCACTAACGATGCCCCGCAAACAAATGCTACATTCTCTAACATGACCATCTTAGGTCCAAAAGAGACTTCTTCTTTCAGCTCTATTAATGCTAATTTCCAGCATGGTGCTCAGATCCGCCGTAACTCAGCGATAAGCATCTTCAATTCTGTAATTGTTGGTTACACAGAGGGTGTATTCTATGATGATGCACTGCCTTCTGGTGGTACAGCTAATTCATCTGCTAACTTAGCTGCGGGTCGTTCAGTATTTGCTTACAACATTGTTGCCGGTAGCAACAGTAAAGGCAATCAGATCAAAGCTACTGGTAGCGCTTTAGCCGCAGTTACCGCGTTATTAAACCCTGCTCAAGGATCATTAAATACGTTTGATGCTAACCTTTACGGTGCAGGTATCTATGCTGATCCTTACAAGTTTTCATCGGATCTTGCTCCCTCTGCAAGAGCCGGCGTACCTAACTTTACACAAATCGCTAATTCCCCGGCTTTAACTGGCGCTAACTTCGCTAATGCAAAACTTTCAGGTTTTGAACAAGTAAGTTACAAAGGTGCATTTGGTACTACAGATTGGACATCTGGTTGGGCAAGCTACAACCCACAAGTGTTACCTTACACTACACCAGGTGCTGTTAAATAATTAATACTTACATTTACATTTCATATAAAATCGCCCTTGCATTGCAAGGGCGATTTTGCTTTAAATCAATCTGGCTACCTGTTATAAGGATATTCGTTTATCCAGTTAAAGTCCCTGTTGATAAGCCTGAATTTCTTAAGGTCTATCTTTTTCAGCCTTATCTCTAACGAATCTGAGCGCTTAAGTCCTTTAAGCAAAAGGTCGTCTTTCTTAGGTATGCTGTAGGTGAATATGCCTTTGTTTAAACTATCGGTATAAGGGGCCATGAGAACGGTATGCTTGACGGTATCCAGTTTCCAATCATAACGCCTGACGGTATCGTCCATAAATTTTACTCTTGCCCCGCCGCTGTAAGATAGGATTAACTTATTCCATCTCATGGTGTCGGTTGCAAGTGGCGGTATGGTATCATGGTTGCGTATAAAGGTCTCTACCTGGTAAATGCCGTACAACGGTGGTTTGGGAGCACTATCCCCATATTGGCTCATCGCCTGTATGTCGCTAACCAAATTACCTGCAAGTACATATACTATCAGCAAATATTTTATTACAGTGGTGCAAATGTTAACCCAGCGTTTCTTAAAGGTGTGAGGGGTAAGATTAGCGGGTGCGGCGGGTTTATTGAGGATAAAGAAATTGATGAGCCTAACAGCATCCTTAAATAGCAAAAACAAACACATCACCGTTAACATGGTTGATAACAGCTTCACAGGCACATCAAAAGCATAGTTGATAGCCATGATATTACCTGCAACAACCAGCCCCAGCAAAGCACCAAGGGTTGAAGTACGCCTGAAAAATAATAGCATACCGCAGGTGATCTCGCCTAGCCCGGTAAAAATATTGAAGCCGTACGAGTAACCCATATAGGTCCAGGCTAAGCCCATTGGCGACATATCGCCAACAGGTTCCAGCAAACGGTTAAGATCTGGCGATGGAAATTGTAATTTGATAACTTTTACAAACCCGTAAGTGAGCATGGTGATGGCCACGTAATAACGCACAACCACAGTGAGCCAGTAAAAAAGCTTGTTGTAGTTTCGCACCTTGCGATCGGCTACGCTCCAAATAATGGTGGCCACCAAGGCTAATACAAAAATGAGCAGCATGATCACGTAATCATAAGTAGTATCTCCGCTGCCATTGGTAAAAACTGTAATTGGCTTCGCGAGGTGAAGGATGTTTTTTCCTATCCAAACCACCAGGCTATGAAATGGTGTGATATATTGCTCAAACAATACATTGATGTAAGGCAACACACCGTTGGGGTTAAAAAAAATATACAAAAGAAAGAACACCAGGAAAAAGCGCAGGGCAATTTTACGGGCAGCCGACCAGTAAACAGGTTCGTCAGTGGTTGTCATAAATAGTGGGTTTGGTTATTCTAAAATAGTATTTATCCATTTAAAAGGAAATCGATTTGTATTGCATTTGCAATGGATTATTCAAATTAACGAGTAATGACAGATCGTTTTCCGAGTCTTGATGATGGAAGTAATCCTCAAGATCATCCTATTGCCTCTTGGGCAAGTAAGAATTTTGCATTTTTTGGCAAATGCTTAACTTACGTTCACCAATTTAAAGCTATGGCGAACGTTAATTTCAACAAACTATCTGATAATACCTTTGATGCCATTGTAATTGGCTCTGGTATAAGCGGTGGCTGGGCTGCTAAAGAGCTGTGCGAACATGGCCTTAAAACGCTTGTTTTGGAGCGCGGTAAGGATGTAGTACATTTAAAGGACTACCCAACGGCAACTAAAAACCCATGGGACTTTCCGCACCGCGGGCGTTTGCCATTGGAAGTTAAAAAAGAAAATCCGGTTGTAGACCGTTGCTATGCTTTTAGCGAAGCCACCGAGCATTTCTTTGTGAAAGATAAGGAGCACCCCTACGTGCAAGATAAGCCATTTGATTGGATCCGCGGTTACCAGGTTGGCGGTAAATCATTGTTGTGGGCCAGGCAAACGCAACGCTGGAGCAAATTTGATTTTGAAGGGCCTGCCCGCGATGGTTTTGCTGTTGACTGGCCGATAAGGTATGATGACCTTGCCCCTTGGTATAGCCACGTTGAGCGTTTTGCCGGTATCAGCGGTAATCACGATGGACTGGAAACCCTGCCCGATGGTGAGTTTTTACCTGCCTGGACAATGAACGTTGTTGAAAAAGAGATACAGAAGCGCATTATGGCCAACTACAAAGACCGTAATGTAATCATTGGCCGATGTGCGCATCTAACCCAGCCTAAAGAGATACATCTGCAGCAGGGCAGAGGCCAATGCCAGGCGCGCAGTTTATGCGAGCGTGGATGTCCGTTTGGGGGGTATTTTAGCTCCAATTCATCCACCATTCCCTGGGCGGCTAAAACCGGTAATCTAACCTTGCGGCCTGATTCTGTTGTACATTCTATCATTTATGATGAACACAAGCAAAAGGCAATAGGCGTGCGTGTGGTAGATGCTCACACGGGCAAGGCTGTAGAATATTTTGCGCGCATCATATTTGTAAACGGTGCAACCTTAAACAGTAACCTTATTTTGCTCAATTCTACCTCAAACCGTTTCGCTAACGGCTTGGGTAATGATCACGATCAGTTAGGTAAATACATTGCGTTTCATAATTACCGCGGCTCTTTAACTGCTGGTTTTGACGGGCCGATGGATAGCTACTATTACGGCCGAAGGCCAACTGCGGTAATGATGCCTAACTTCAGAAACGTGCATAGACAGGAGACCGATTTTTTACGGGGTTATATGGTTTTCTATACCGCTACACGCGCAGGTTGGGGCCACCAAACGGACGACGCTCAAATAGGTGCAGACTTCAAGCAAAATATCAGCGAGGCTGGTCCGTGGGGAATTTATATGATGATGCAGGGCGAGACCATCCCTAAGGCCAGCAACTTTGTGCAACTAAGCAAAACGCTTAAGGATAAATGGGGCGTGCCGCAACTACAGATCTCTGTGGATTACGATGATAACGACATTAAGTCGCTCAAAGACTTTTTACAGCAAGGTGCCGAAATGTTAGATAAGGCAGGTTGTAAAAATATTGCCACCAACGACAGCAAACAGGCGCCTGGATTGGACATCCATGAAGTGGGCGGCGTACGCATGGGGCATGATCCTAAAACATCTATGCTCAACAAATGGAACCAGTTACATGCATGCAAAAATGTGTTTGTAACCGATGGCGCCTGCATGACCTCGACCGGCACCCAAAACCCGTCGCTTACCTTCATGGCGCTTACTGCCCGTGCTACAGATTATGCGGTTAAAGCGTTGAAGAAAGGCGAAGTATAAGCACGTAGATAGCCCTTCGACAAGCTCAGGGTGACAGTAACTGTTCAGCTCCCTCCTTCGGGAGGGGTGCGATAGATAGTGCGCAAAGGCGGGGAGGGGTTTATGTAAGCTTGGTTACTTCCACTCATTCACCGCTTCACCCAGGTCATAAACCGGCACTTCTGATATAGCAGCGCTGATAATGCCCAACGCCGCCGCAGAACGGTAACCCGCTGCGCAGTGAACCAATACCGGCTTATCGGTAGGTATCTCACTCACGCGTTCCCTAAGTTCCGGTAGCGGAATGGTCAAAGCATTGGCAAATAGCTTTCCTGATTTTATCTCGGCCCAGTTGCGAACGTCAATAATGGTGTAGGCATTAGGATTGGTCCTAAATTCTTCCAAATTAAGTATGGTGGATTTTTCGGTAGCAGTTGGAGGTGTTAACACAGCGGCTTTAATATTATGCTCGTAACCAATTTTTGCTGCCTTAGCAATAGCGGTATCTAAAGCGGCATCATCACTTCCTATCAGATAAAATTGTTCTTCCGGGCCCACAATAGAACCCAGCCAGGTTTCAAACTTTTCTGCATCCTGCAAATTATATGAGCCTTTAACATGGCCATTGCGATAAGCCTCGCGGTTGCGTGTATCTATGATAATAGCATCACTTATATCGGCAGGTTGTTGTCTGTTTACTTTAGCAACACTTTCTGCGTAGGCCGCGGCGCCGATCTTATTCAGTTCAACATCATAGCCAAAGTATTTTGGCATAAATGGCTGGTCGGCCATTAAGGTTTGCACAAATGCGAGTTCGTCCATCAACTGCAGTGCATAATTCTCGCGCAATTCTTTCCCTATGGTACTGTGCAGATCGGGGCTCATGCTTTTACCGCAAAGTGAGCCCGGGCCATGAGCGGGATAAACCTTTACATCGGCAGGCAGGGTCATTAATTTTTCGCGGGTACTGTGATACATCTGGCGGGCCAGTTCTTCTTTCTTGGCGGTGATGTTGCCAACTGATTCGCGCAGATCGGGTCTGCCAACATCGCCTGCAAAAAGCGTATCGCCTGTAAATATGGCGCATTCTTTACCATTCTCGTTCTCAACCAAAATACAAATAGAATCTGGTGAGTGTCCCGGTGTGTTTATTGCTTTAAGATTGATGTCTTCCAGTTTTATTTCGTCGCCCTCGTCAAAAGTTTGATGTGGGTAACCTGCACCGGCAAGTTTGCTCACGTAAATATCAGCACCAGTTGTGTGGTGTATCTCCAGATGTGAGCTCACAAAATCAGCGTGTGGATGCGTCTCGATAACACCAACTATTTCTGACTCATGCAGGTTAGCGAAATCATAATATGGTTGTGGATTACGAGCAGGATCAATAACGATCATTTTTCCGCTGCGAACAATGGCGTACGAGGCATGTGCCAGGCCTTTATCGTAAAACTGGTGAATTATCATAATGAAATCAGTGCCGCAAAGATAGGGTTTTACTAATAAGTGAAACTGCCCAATTGTTGTGAAGCGGTAAGATTATTGATGTGTAAATTTTAATTTAGCGAAATATTGTTAAGTATGGCGAACGTACCATTTGTTAGAGGAAAAATTGTTTGGTGGTATACCATCCCGCAGATATTGTTAATGCTGTTGCTGCTTTGGGGCTTCTCGCAATTTGCAACAGACGGACTTGATTTTATATACGCCTTTATAGCTTATTGGGCGATCCTTTATTTACTGAGATGGATTATTGCTACTGAACATCGAAAGGGCATCGCAGCACTTAAGAAAAATAAATACGAGAGGGCCTTGGATCACTTTAATAAAAGCGTTGCCTATTTTGAGCATAATGCCTGGATAGATAAGTACCGGTATATTACGATGTTCAGCTCGTCAAGAATGGGTTATCGTGAAATGGGGCTTTGCAACATTGCTTTCACGCTTAGTCAAATAGGCCGCGGGGCAGAGGCAAAGGAACTGTACAGAAAGATTCTTTCAGAATATCCGGACAATGGCATTGCCATTGCGTCCCTAAAAATGATGGCAGCAATTTAAAAGAGCAAACCGTGGTATTTGTGCCGGATGAGTGTTGAGGTTTTTGTTAACAAAGTCTTCAAAGTTTTATATCACCAGGGTAGCGTTATCCAAATATTTATTATTGTTACAATTTAAAACGAATGTAAGCTAAAGCTATATATCCGAACTGTATTCTATATTCTTGACTGATAAACCTGCAATATCAATTTTTGCTGTACTGCGTTTACTTGTGTTCTCAATTTTATCAGTGTAGAATATACATGCATAAATGGTGAATCTATTTTTGCCTGATCCTGACATAGTGGTGAAGCCTGTATTGAAATATTTGAAGTCTCCGTGGCTGAATAACCCTGGACATTTATAATTCACATAAATGCAGCCCTTTGATTCCAATAGTGGTTTGATATAACATTTTATTGCCTTATTGATTAATAAATGAATCAACAGGATATTTCCTGCAACGACAAAGGCAAACATAAGCAAGACCATGATGACAAAAGTTATAATATTATCAGGAGGCATGATTCTGAAATTCTCTTAATCAGACTGAAATTTGGAAAATATTTTTAAAAAAGCAAAGCCCGGCGTATGCCGGGCTTTGCAAGACTAATCTCTAACCTTCAGTCTCTAATCTCTAAAACTTACCACACCTTTATCCTGTCTTCAGGCTTCTTGTACATTTTATCGCCCGGTTTAACATCAAATGCTGCGTACCATGCATCCATATTGGTAATAGGTGCATTGGTGCGGAACTGCTCCGGCGAGTGCGGGTCTGTCAAAATGCGTTGTGCAGCAGCCTCTGGGCGTTGTGAACCTCTCCAAACCTGTGCCCATGATAAGAAGAAGCGCTGATCCGGCGTAAAGCCATCGATTTTAGTACTTGACTGGCCTTGCTTTGTTTTTTTGAATGCTTCGTAAGCGATGTTTAAACCACCAAGGTCGGCAAGGTTTTCACCAAGGGTAAGTTTACCATTCACGTGCATGGTATCTAATACCGTAAATGCATTGTACTGGTTCTCAACCTGTGTAGCGCGTACTTTAAATTTATCGGCATCCTCTTTGGTCCACCAATCGCGCAGTGTACCGTCAGCATCATACTGGCGTCCCTGGTCGTCAAAACCGTGGGTCATTTCATGGCCGATAACTGCACCGATACCCCCGTAGTTAACCGCGTCATCCGCCTTAAAATCAAAAAACGGGAACTGCAGTATACCTGCCGGGAATGCGATCTCATTTGTGGTTGGGTTGTAATATGCATTAACCGTAGGTGGTGTCATACCCCAACGGGTTTTATCAACCGGTTTGCCCAGGCGGGTTACGTTAAAATTATAGCGCCACATAGAAAGGCGTTTAAGGTTGCCCGCATAATCATTACGGTTGATCACTACGCCATCGTAAGTTTCCCATTTATCAGGGTAACCTATTTTAACGGTGAAAGCATTAAGTTTGGTTAACGCTTTGGCTTTAGTAGCATCACTCATCCAGTCGAGGCGTTTAATGCGGTCGCCAAGGGTTATCTTCAAATTATTTACCAGGTCAAGCATGTACTTCTTGGCAGCAGGTGTAAAGTATTTCTCTACGTAAAGCTGGCCAAGCAATTCGCCCAGGCTACCATCAACAAGGCCGCTCATGCGCTCGTTGCGAGGGGTTTCTACTTTTTGGCCGCTTAGCGCGCTACTGTAAGCAAAGCTTGCTTTTACAAAGGGCGAGCTTAATGATGAAGCCGCACCTTTAAGTACATTCCATTTTAAATAGGTTTTCCAGTCTTCAACAGAAGTTGAAGCCAGCATGCCATCAATATCTTTAAAGAATGCGGGTTGACCAACCAGTATGGTATCCTGCCCGGTCACCTTCATCATTGGTAATAATTTAACCCAATTAAGGTGCGGGGTTGTTTTGCTGAAATCGGCAACCGAAAATTTGTTGTAGGTAACGTTAGGGTCGCGCATGGCAACACGGCTCAACTGAGATGCAGCCAGTTTTTTCTCGATATCAAAAACTGTTGCAGCATTTTTGGCCGCCGTTTCCTGCGGAGTGCCTGTTAAGGCAAATAAGGTAGTTATGTAAGTTTTTAGCGCGTCCTGGATCTTTTTTGAACGTGCATCGTCCTTTAAGTAGTTATCCCTATCCGGCAGGCTGGTGCCGCCCTGGCGTAATTGGGTAATGTAATTATCTACATGTTTGGAGTCTTGGCCAACGCCAAAACCAAACAACGGACTGCCCACACCATTCACACGCTCGTAAACTAATTCATTGATAACGCCATTTAAATCGCTGATCTTATCTATTCTTTGCAGATCGGCTTTTATTGGCGAGTATCCTTTTTTCTCAATAGCCAGGCTATCCATGCCACTGGCATAAAGGTCTCCAACACGTTGTTTTAAGCTGCCTTTAGGCTGCTTAGGGTTCTTACTCACTTCGGAAAGTAAGCTTAGCAGTCGGTCGGTATTGTCTTGTCTTAAGATATTAAAACTTCCCCAGCGGGTTTCCTTTGCAGGTATTGCATTCTGTTTTAGCCATCCGCCGTTGGCGTACTCAAAAAAATCGTCGCCCGGCTTAACAGACGGGTCCATGTTGGCTGGATCAATAAATTTCTTAGGCGGTTCGGCTGTTGTTTTGCCTTTTAAAGGTTTATCACCGTTTGATGCATATACGCTGGCCGAAATGCATAGCGCGCCTGCCAGCATCAATTTTGAAAACTTTAACTTCATAATTAAATCAGTAAAAAGCTAAAGTTAAAAATTTAATGCGCGCAAAGGCAACTACAAAGCGGACGGGGGGCTTTATCGATTAAACCAGTTGATTACCACTGATAATCGTGACATCTTGATAATAGCTGCCAGAAAGCGGTTTACAGGCAAAGTTCTCATTTTTTGATGTGCTTATAAGGCTATAAACGCCCGTATGTAAAATTATTGTTGCGAAAATTTATTTATAACGGTTCTAATATAGTGAGTGGGAATTGAGAATGATGGGTAGTGTTTATCTCAACTTTTAGAATGGACGGCAATGATGTTTTTAAATAAAATTATTCCCGTTGGCGGCTGCCAACGGATTTGTTATTTTTGCGGGCTATGAGTATTGCAAAGACCTATTCACCTGCAGAAGCCGAAGAAAAATGGTACCAGTATTGGTTAGATAAAAAATTCTTCCGTTCGGTACCAGACGAGCGCGAGCCGTACACCATTGTTATCCCACCGCCAAACGTTACCGGCGTGCTGCACATGGGTCACATGCTTAACAATACCATACAGGACGTGCTGATACGCCGTGCCCGCATGAAAGGTAAGAATGCCTGCTGGGTACCAGGTACCGACCATGCCAGCATCGCTACTGAAGCAAAAGTAGTAGCCATGCTTAAGGAACAGGGAATCAGCAAAAAAGACCTTACCCGCGAGCAGTTCCTTGCCTATGCCTACGATTGGAAGAATAAATACGGCGGTATCATATTGGAGCAACTTAAAAAATTAGGTGCCTCATGCGATTGGGACCGCACCAAATTTACCATGGACGAGGATATGAGTGAAGCAGTTATCGACTACTTTGTTCACCTGCACAAACAGGGCCTTATCTATCGCGGCGTACGTATGATCAACTGGGATCCGCAAGGCAAAACCGCCGTAAGCGACGAAGAGGTTCAGCGTAAAGAAGTAAATCAGAAACTTTATTATATCAAGTATCAAGTAGCAAGTATCGAGAATCAAGACGAAAATCAGTCCAACGACTCGATACTTGATACTAAATACTTAACCATTGCCACCACCCGCCCTGAAACTATAATGGCTGATGCTGCAATATGTATCAATCCTAATGATGAGCGTTATACCCATCTTCATGGCAAAACGGTTTTCATCCCGCTTATTAACCGCGAGATACCAGTCATATTAGATGAATATGTGACTATGGATTTTGGTACCGGTTGTTTGAAAGTTACACCGGCACATGACTTAAATGACTACGAGCTTGGCCAACGCCATAACCTGCCCGTTATAGATATTCTGAATGATGATGGCTCGCTGAACGAGAAAGCACAGATATTAGTTGGCGAAGACCGCTTTGCTGCCCGCAAGAAAATTGCGGTAATGCTTGAGGAAGCCGGCGCACTGGTAAAAACCGAAGACAATGTTTCGCAGATTGGCGTATCAGAACGTACCTCGGCAGTTATTGAGCCAAAGCTTTCTATGCAGTGGTTCTGTAAAATGAAAGAGTTGGCACAGCCTGCTTTAGAGTATGTTTTGAATGGCGATGTAAAACTTATCCCGGAGAAATTCATCAACACCTACCGCCACTGGATGGAGAATGTGCGCGACTGGAATATCAGTCGCCAGTTGTGGTGGGGGCAACAGATACCGGCTTACTACCTGCCAACCGGTGAGTATGTGGTAGCTAAAACCAAAGAATTGGCTTTGGCAGAAGCGCAAAAGCTGAATGCCTTATATACCATAGATGACCTTACCCAGGATGAGGACGTATTGGATACCTGGTTCTCATCAGGCTTGTGGCCAATCTCGGTTTTTGATGGTGTACGTAACCCTGATAACCCCGAGATAAACTATTACTACCCAACAAACGACCTGGTTACAGCACCGGAGATACTGTTCTTTTGGGTGGCACGTATGATAATGGCAGGCCATGAGCTACGCCAGCAAAAGCCGTTTAATAACGTTTATCTCACCGGTATCGTGCGCGATAAGCTGGGCCGCAAAATGTCAAAATCATTAGGTAACTCACCTGATCCGCTTGATCTGATGGCTAAGTACAGTGCCGATGGTGTGCGTGTTGGCATGCTGCTGTGCTCGCCTGCAGGTAACGATCTGATGTTTGACGAGAAATATTGTGAACAGGGTAGTGCCTTCGGCAACAAAATATGGAATGCCTTTAAACTGGTAAAAGGATGGGAGGCTGATAATAGCATCCAGGCGGATAATTCGGTAGCTATCGAATGGTTCCAGAGCCGCTTTAACCAGGCGTTGGTAGAGATCGAGGAGAACTTTAGCCAGTACCGCTTATCAGAAGCTTTAATGGCTTCTTACAAATTGGTTTGGGACGACTTCTGTTCATCGTACCTGGAGATGGTTAAACCCCCATACCAAACGGATGTTGAAAGGCAAAAAATTGACACAGCATCGTACAACGCAACTGTTAGTTTTTTTGAAAATATCCTTAAGGTGCTTCATCCATACATGCCGTTCCTGACCGAGGAATTATGGCACGATGAGATCTTTGGTAAGCGCGATGAGCTTGAATGTTGCATTGTTGCCCAACTTCCATCAATCGGGGAGATTAATACCCAACTGGTAGGCGAGATGGACGTGGTGCAGCAGGCAATTGCGCAGGTTAGGAATATTCGTAATAGCAAAGGTTTATCACCAAAAGAAACATTGCCGCTTGCTGTTAAGGTAAATTCGGCCATTGATTATCAGCAATATAGCGCCATTATTAAACACATAGCGAATATAACTGAGCTTGGTTTTGTGAACGAGGCTATTGCCGGAGCTGCAAATTTTGTAGCCGGCACCGATGAGTTCTTTGTTACGTTGAATATTGAGATAGACGTAGAGGCCGAAAAAGAGCGATTGGAGAAGGAGAGAGAGTATTTAACAGGTTTCTTAAGATCGGTAGATGCCAAGCTGGCTAATGAGCGCTTTGTGTCAAATGCAAAGCCGGAAGTAGTTGAAAATGAGCGTAAGAAGAAAGCTGATGCTGAGGCTAAGCTTAAAATTGTTGAAGAAAACTTAAAAGGATTGGCAAATTAATTGTAATGTTTAGCCGCACAGGTAACCTATAGCAGCTTATTGCGTATTAGGCTTTATTTGTTATATTAGTTTTCTTAACCGCGGCCAGGCCTTGAATTTTTTTAATCTTTCAATAAATAAGATCATAACGGACGAGATGTCGTTTCTCGACAAGGCTCGCATCCGTATGCTATACTACGGGTTTTTATTATCCATAGTAGGTCTTGGTGCACTCTTCCTTAGCGTTTATCTGCAGAACCTTAAGGTGATGACAGCTACTTGTGGCGGTGTGCTCATTGCAGTTGTAGCCTTATTTAAATATTTAACTTTCAAGCCTCACTGGCGTATTATATCCCATTTAACATTAATTATTGGTACGCTGATAAACTTGTCCAGCGTTTTTGTTATCCTCCAGGATGTAAACGTTATCACCATCCAGATCATCATTCTCATTATAGTATTCAGCTTTTACATGCTCGGGCAAAACTGGGGGATGTTTTACTCGCTGCTTAACCTGCTGCCGGTGTTGCTGTTTATGGTGATGAAGTATGACCACAATTACTACATAGCCTGGAAACCCGAACGTGCCGATGAAGCCACGGATATTATAGCAGCCTGCGTAAACTTCATTCTTATCATCTTTATCAATAGCCACTTTTACAATACTTTTATAGCCAATATTAAGCAGCTAAAGGATACCGGCGAACAGCAGGCCGCTTTAAACGTGAAATTTGAAAAGGCGATAGAAAAGGCAGAAAAATCATCACAGGCGCAGTCGGAGTTTTTGTCTACCATGTCACATGAGATACGTACGCCGTTGAATGCGGTGATAGGTATGAGCAACCTGCTGTTGATGAATAATCCGCGTGCAGATCAAAGTGAAAACCTGGAGATATTAAAGTTCTCGGCCAATAATCTGCTCGCCATTGTGAATGATGTGCTTGATTTTAACAAGATAGAATCGGGAAAGATCGTATTTGAACAGATCAAATTTAACCTGGTTGATCTGATGCAAAACATCTGCGGCGGGCAAAGCATTAAGGCGCAGGAGAAGGGATTGCTTTTTAAACTTGATGTTGATAGTACGTTGCGCCGCAAGCTTGTTTTTGGCGACCCTACGCGCTTGACGCAGATAATCTTTAACCTGGTTAGTAACGCTATTAAATTTACGGCACAAGGCAATATCTGGGTGAGGGTAACCTGCGTTGAAGACAGGCATAACAATATCACAGTAAGGTTTTCTGTAAAGGATACCGGCATTGGAATTAAACCTGATAATTTAGAGAACATATTTGAACCCTTCACTCAGGAATCGGTAACTACTACCCGCCAATACGGAGGTACCGGTTTAGGTTTAGCGATAGTAAAGCGCCTGTTAGAGTTGCAGAACCTGCAGATGAGCGTAAACAGTGTATTTGGGCAGGGATCTGAATTTTCATTCAATATGGAATTTCCCGTATCTACAGAAGCCTATAATCCACCGAGGGAGTCGGCGACGAGTGCCAGAACGACTGAGGTTTCTGCAGAAAGGCAATCATATAATGAACAGACATCTGTTCCGGAACCTGTCTCATTACCATCGGAGCCTACAGGTTTACGTGTTTTAGTTGCCGAAGACAATCCGGTTAACGTAATGCTAATGAAAAAGCTTTTCTCAAAGTGGAATATTATACCAACCATTGCTGAAAATGGCGAACGTGCGGTAGAGATAGTTCAATACGGTAATTTTGATGTGATCTTGATGGACTTGCAAATGCCGATTATGAACGGATTTGATGCTTCAAGGGAGATCCGTAAGATGACCGATCCCGCTAAGTCAGGCATTCCTATTATTGCCCTTACAGCATCGGCTTTATTTGATATAAGAGAACAGGTTACCGCCGCCGGCATGAACGATTATGTGGCCAAGCCGTTCAAACCGGATGACCTGATGGAGAAGATCCAAAACCTGGTGGCTATAACAGTTAAATAGAATTGTATACCGGTAATTCTGCTAAAAATCTATAACTGTCTGTCTCGTGCTCAATTTTGCAGTAATAATGCTGCAAACCATTACTTACAGCCATTAAAGCAACCTTATGCACCATGTTGTAACGGGCAGCCTGGTCAAATGTAGCTTGCGTAATGTTTACCGATGGAGCTTTGCATTCTACAAGCAGCACCCTTTCTCCGGCAGAGTTGAAAACTACGATGTCCGTACGTTTGGACAGGCCGTTGAGTTTTAAGCCGCCTTCCAGTTTTATTAAGCTTTTTGGATAACCTTTTTCTTTAATAAGGTACTGTACAAAGTGCTGCCTCACCCATTCTTCGGGTGTAAGAATGATCTGTTTTTTACGCAACTCATCAAAAATGCTCAGCTTGCCATTGTCATCGGTTAGCTTAAAAGGGTATGGCGGAAGGTTGAGCGGAATTAACATCGAGTCAAAAGTAAAAAGTTAAAAGTCAAAAGTTCCTGGCTTTTATCCACAATGTAATGCCTTTTTACTATTTACTTTTTACTTTTGACATACCCATGGCTACAGCGCAGGATATCATCAAAGATCTTAAGAACAGTAAATTTAAGCCGCTATACCTGCTCCATGGCGAAGAACCGTATTATATAGACCTGATAGGTAACTATATTGAACGGAATGTACTTTCTGATGCCGAAAAAGGGTTTAATCAAACCATTTTGTACGGCAAAGATACCGACGTGATGACGGCCATAAACGCTGCCAAGCGTTACCCCATGATGAGCGATTATCAGGTGGTAATTGTTAAAGAGGCCCAGGATATGAAATGGGGCCGCGATGATGACGACAAGAAAAGCATCAACCCGTTATTGGCATATCTTGAGGCGCCACTACCCAGCACCATTTTGGTTTTTTGCTACAAATACGGAAAGTTTGATAAACGGAAGAAAACGTTTAAGGCAATAGAAAAGAATGGGTTGGTATTTGAATCAGCAGGTTTGTATGACAATAAGATCCCCGGTTGGATTGAGGAATACTCGAACGATAAAAAATACAAAATCGCCCCGCAGGCAAGTGCTATACTGGCGGAGTATTTAGGTAATGACCTTTCTAAGATCGCTAATGAGCTTGACAAACTGATGCTCAATATCCCCCGGGGGCAAGAGATCTCGTTAAAAGAAGTACAGGATAACATCGGCATCAGCAAAGAATACAATGTATTTGAACTACAGTCAGCTCTTATTAAGAAAGATGCTTACAAGGCTAACCAGATCGTAAATTATTTTGAAGCCAACCCTAAAGCCAACCCAATAGTGCTGGTATTGGGGAACCTCAATAACTTTTTCAGTAAGGTATTGGCCTACCACTATGTGAGAGATAAAGCTAATGCGGCTAAAGAATTAGGCGTAAGTCCGTACTTTTTAAAAGATTACGAACAGGCCGCCAGGGGTTACAACCTCGCCAAAACCTTCCAGGTGATCAGCTGCCTCCGCGAGTACGACCTCAAAAGCAAAGGCCTCGATTCAAACACAGACCACGGCGGCTTAATGAAAGAGCTGGTTTACAAAATAATGCACTGAGGTATTATCCTCAGTACGGATGCACAGGTAGCGTAAAGTAAAAGCGGCTACCTTCATTGATCTTGCTTTTTACCCCTATCTCACCATTTTGCGCAGTAATGAAATCCTTTGCTATTGCAAGCCCCAACCCGGTACCTGATATCCTCGATTCGTCGCCCGGAACTTTGAAATAGCGCTCAAATAAGCGGGATAAATAATTTTCTTTAATACCCTCTCCATGGTCTCTTACAGAAAATTCAAGCACGTACTCAGCAGTTTTTGCAACGGCTAATTCTACCGTACTTTTGTTTGGACTATACTTTATAGCGTTGGTTAACAGGTTAATAAGCACCCACGCCGTTTTGTCCGGATCGGCCCAAACTTGTGGTAGATCTTGCGAACAGTCTATCTTCCAGGCAATGTCCTTTTGCTCTGCCAACAACCTTACGCTTTTTTGAGCATAGTTAACAATACTGATAGGATCGGTAGCAGTAAAGTTTAGCAACAACTTGCCGGTTTGCACCTGCCCCATGTCCAGCAGTTCAGAAGTTATTTTAAGCAGCCTGTCACTATCCTCCTCTATGTTATCTATTAATTCTTTCTGAAATTCGGTGATTGCCCCATACCTGTCGTTCTGCAGTAGCGCAGTACTCATTTTAATAGAGCCTATCGGGGTTTTCAATTCGTGGGATATAGTTGCTATGAAATTGGTCTTCGCTTCGTCCAGGTGATAAAAGCGTGTGATATTTTTAAGGAGTACAAAGTGGCCTATTTTGCTTTGTCCGTTCTTGTTTGCCGGCAGGTGTATCTCAAAAAACTCGCGTGTAAAGTAAGTTTGCTCTCCATCCAGTTCAAGCTTAAGGTCATAGATAGCGTTTTCTGAGTGAATGAGTTTAGATATAACCTCGTTCCATTGTGCTATCTCTCTTAAGTGCTTTCCTTTTATTTGTTCTTCCGTGACCGCTAAAAGTTTAATTGCCATAGGGTTGGCAAATATGATCCGTTCTTGCTCATCAAATCCTATGATCGCGTCGGTAACATTTTGCACAAGGGTTTCCACGCGTAGTTGTTCAAATTTTATGCTTTGCAGGTTGCCATCCTCGTAATCGCGCAGTTTGGTGACCATTTCATTGAATGACCGGCCCAGGCTTTGGAACTCGCTATTATCAGGGAAATGAATGTTCACCTCATAGTTTTTTCGGGAGATCTCACTAAATGCATTTATAAACCTGTTGATTGGCTGGCTGATATAGTTGGGAAACCTGTAAAGGAATAGAATCGTGATCAGCAAACTTACTGCTCCCAGTATACTCATGTTAAGCATCGCATTGTTGGCATCGATATTGGCTTTAGCGTTACGCTGGTATATAGCTTTCAAATTTACCGTGGAAATATGATAGACGGCCGCTTTCATCCTCGCCCTGTAAACAGCTTTTTTTAAGGGATCGTAGCTATACTTTTTAAACCCAATAAAGTTTGCAAACAGCGAGTCGGCGTATTCCTGTTCGTGCGGTTCTGTTATATTATTGTTCTCGTTGATGATGTTTTGCTGAATTATTTCCTGTTGTACATCATTTGGTATATCTGGCAGATCAAGGGCTTCATTGATATTCTTTACGAAAATGAGCGACTCGTAATTATCGCGTAGTATCGCTTTGTCATCCTCAGCAATTTTTTTCAAATTCAGTACTGAAAGTATCGAGATAAGGGCAGTAAGTGTAAAGATCACCCCAAACCCTATGCGAAGTAGATTTTTAATTGTCATTTACCCGGAACTTGTGATAGGCGGGCTTTACAATGCCAGTGCCAGAGCTTTCGCGTTAGGCTCACAGACCGGATTACGGCCTGCGAATGCAGAATAAGAAATTTTTTACTGTTTTGGCCGAGTTGCTTAGTGCAGCATCTTTTTCATTTTGACAAAGTATTTTCCCAAAATGATAAGGTGACGCTGTTGGCCAACTTTGCTAAAAAGGTTAAATCATACGCTAACAGCCTGTTTATGCCGTCTTACAAAACAAGGCATATTTTTAGCTGCGCGCGAGGGCGATGGCAGATAATATCTTAATAATAGAAGACGAGGGCAAGTTTAGAGACCTGCTTGCGCGTATCATAGAGAATGAAGGGTTTAATGTTTATAAAGCGCCAAATGCTGCGGCTGGGTTAAAGGTGCTTGGCGAGAATGAGGTATCGGTGGTGATAAGTGACGTGAAACTGCCTGATGCAAGCGGCGTTGAACTGGTGAAAAAAATAAAAGACCGGTTTGAAAGGGTGGAAGTTGTTGTGCTAACTGCCTTTGGTTCTATAAAGGACTGCGTTAAGGCGGTTAAAAACGGCGCTTTCGATTACATCATGAAAGGTGACGATAACGCACGTATAGTACCTATTGTTAAAAGTGCAGCAGAAAAATCAAGGCTGGTTGTGCAGGCCAAGCCGCTAAAAAAGCAGATATCACAAGAGTATACCTTCGATTACATTATTGGCAACTCTCCTGCAACAAAACAAGCCGTAGCCATGGCCCAACAGGTAGCGACAACCACCACTACGGTATTACTTTTGGGCGAGACAGGCACCGGCAAAGAGGTATTTGCCCAGGCCCTGCACAAAGCCAGCCCGCGGTTTGATAAACCCTTTGTGGCAGTCAACTGCAGCTCGTTCTCCGGCGACCTTTTGAAGAGCGAACTTTTTGGCCATGTAGCTGGCTCTTTCACGGGCGCATTAAAAGATAAGAAAGGGCTTTTTGAGGAGGCTGATGGGGGCACACTTTTCCTGGATGAAATAGGGGAAATGAACCTGGAACTGCAAGCTCAATTGCTACGTGTATTGGAGAATGGAGTTTTTAATCGTGTTGGCGAGGCGCGTACCACCAAAGTTAACACCCGTATTATTGCGGCTACTAACAGGAAACTTAAGAATGAGGCCATCAACGGTAAGTTCCGGCTCGACCTGTATTACCGGCTTGCGGTTTACACTATACAGCTGCCGCCACTACGCCAACGGGGTGAAGACATTAAAGCCCTTACCGAATATTTTGCGAACCAATTTGCCGTATTGTTTAATAAGCCTGTTCCGCAGATCAACTCTAATTTGTTGAAATGTTTAAGTGAATATATCTGGCCCGGTAACATACGCGAGCTAAGAAATCTGATGGAACGTTTAATGATCATCAACAGCGGGGAGGAACTGACAACCGCATCATTACCGTCAGATTTTTTTGAGGAAACTTTAGCAGAGCAGAGTGATTCGTTTGATTTAAACGACCTTGAGACACGATACATTCGTAAGGCCCTTTATCAAACCAATGGTAATAAAAAAGAGGCTGCTCAATTGCTTGGCATAAGCCTTTCTACCCTCTATCGCAAAATGGAAGAATACCATATCTAAGATTCTCAATCTGATAAATATTTTCTCATTCTAAAAAATTTAAAGCGATAAATTAGAATTTTATAATTGTTATTTTACTGAAAATCAGTTTAATAGTATATCGCTTAAAGTTTGGCATCTGCGTAGCATAGCCCCCATCAGATAGTTGATCTATCGCTACTAACAGATTTAAAATTTAAGCGATTAAACATGAAAAAATTTTTTACCGCACTTACAATTGCGCTTACTTGTGCTTCTATTAACACGATGGCTCAAACGGCCAGTGAAACAAAACCAGAGCAAAAAGACTCGACGAAAAAGAAACCTGAGATCCCTGCAGATGCGGAACCTTTAAACTATGCCGATTTCTCCTGGATCAACGGCCAAAACCGCCAGAAATCAAAGTTACTGGATAATAAATATTTCACGGGCGACTTTACCTTCGACATGAACTATACCCGCTCTAACCATAACCCTATTGATAATACGGTTACCGGTTCTACAGCACTTGCCAGGAATGGTGAAGCAGAGGTATCGTTCGTAGGCATAGGTGGTGATTTTCATTACGACAATGTACGCGGCCGTATCATGACGCAGTTTGGTACCCGTTCAACCGTTGTGCCACGCAACGACTACAGTGGTTACCGTGGCCAGTATGACCTGCCTGATGCTTACAGATACTTAAGCGAGGCTTATGGTGGTTACCACTTTAATTCATGGCATGGTATTAACGTAGATATGGGTATCTTCATGTCGTACATTGGTATGTACTCCTACAATAACTTTGAAAACTGGAGTTATCAGCCTTCTTACACGTCAGACAACACGCCATGGTTTTTTAACGGTATTAGGGTTCAGGCTTTCCCATCGGTAACTACCAAGGTTGAGTTATGGATCATCAACGGATGGCAATCTTATGGCATGTTTAATAAAATGCCGGGCATTGGATTCTCGGTTAATACAAGGCCAAGCCCTACTTTCTCATTTGTGAGCAACAACTACTTTGGTACGGATGTGGCCGGTGCACCCGGTGTTAAACGTTATCACACAGATAACTCTATTCAGCATTTATATTTTGATGCAGCAAATAAAAGTACATCAGGTATAAAACGTGCTGCATTTACCCTCACAGCCGATTTTGGTTTCCAGAATGGTACAGCTCCGGGCGGCGTAGTTTACTCTGCTTTTGGTAAAAATGCCTCAAACTTTATCAGCGCTATGGCATACAACCGCTTATGGTTTGGTAAGGATATGAAATGGGGATGGACACTTGGCGGCGGCTTTATGAGTAACCCAAGTCGCTACCTGGCGTTAGTACCTCCGGGGCAGGCTACAGATTCTTTCCTTGCGGCATCAACCCCGGGTTCTAAAATGGCCGGCTGGGATGCATCATCTTGTATAGATTATAACCCTAACCAGTTCCTTACCGTGCGTTTCGAACTTGTACACAGGTTCATGAATGTTCCTTATTTTAATGGCCATGGTGGCGTCACCAGTCCTTCGGGCTACCAAACAAATCCGGCCACATCGTTCAACCCAAACTCTTACATCCCTGCCGATGCATCTTTTACGCCTGACCTTGTTAAATCAGAGAACAGGTTTATCATCGCATTAATGACACGTTTTTAATCACAATTTTTAAAGATCATGAAAAATTTACAGAATGTATTTTGCAGCATGATGCTCATAGTTGCATGCACGCTGATGTCTACAAAAGTCAAAGCCCAGTCAACATCCGGCATTTACCTGTCGGCAGATGATTTCGTTAACCATAAATTGAGCTATACCACGGAAGCAGAGACGCATCACATCAGGTTCAACGGATTATTTGACTGGTCAACCATCAAGATAGATGAAAACGGGAAGCCTGTGCACCTCCGTAAAAACGAAATTTTTGGTTACAGGCTAAACGGCACCGATTACCGATTTTTCAAGAACACCGCTTACAAAATAATTGCCGACAAGGGTATTTATCTATATGCCGCTTATCAACTGGAGCCGGGCACACGTGGAATGAAAAGAGTTGAAGATTTTTACTTTAGCCAAAAGCCGGACACCACTATAAGGCCGTTAACCATGACTAATTTGGAAACATGCTTCCAAAATGATACGCAGTTTTTGTACGCGCTTGAGGGCTTCTTCAGATCGGATAAACAACTCGCCGATTACGACAACAAGTTGCACGAGTATAAATTAGAGTATATATACGGGCAAACTGTTAAGTAAAAGGTGTAATGTATTACATTAAGAGCTGATCTGTTTAAACTGATCAGCTCTTTTAAGTTAAAGACCGTTTTAACTGTTTCATGATATTGCTTATTTTGCCGCCGCATTCATAGGATGCCATGAATGTATTTATTAAGGGATATACATGAATCATTGGTTAGTAAAATCAGAACCGTTTAAATATAGCTGGGAGAAATTTAATAAGGAAGGCCGTACTTTTTGGGATGGCGTACGTAATTACCAGGCGCGTAACAACCTGCGCGGTATGAAGGAGGGTGACTTAGTTTTTTGGTACCATAGCAACGAGGGTAAAGAAATAGTTGGTATTGCACGTGTGGTAAAAGAAGCGTACCAGGACCCCACAACTGATGATACCAACTGGGTGGTTGTTGATCTTGAACCTGTACAAAGCCTAAAAAAGCCGGTTACGCTTGAACAAATTAAAGCTGACGAACAGCTTAAAGATATTGGCCTGGTAAGGCAGGGACGCCTTTCGGTAATGGCTGTAACCCGCGAGGAATTTGACAGGATATTGGAATTGGCAGGGGAATAATTAAAAAGGGCATATCGGTAGATATGCCTTAGTGTTTTATAAAAGCCTCTTTAAAATCCTCTTTATCAAACCCGGCCCCTCATAAATAAAACCGGTATATAACTGTACCAATGATGCGCCTGCATTAAGTTTTTCTAACGCATCTTCGGCAGAATGGATTCCACCTACGCCAATAATAGGGAAAGCTCCATTTGATGCTTTGTGTAAATAGCTGATAACCTCTGTAGAACGCTTGGTAACAGGTTTGCCGCTTAGTCCGCCGGTTTCATCTTTATGCGCAGAAACTAAACCATCGCGACTGATGGTAGTGTTGGTCGCAATAATGCCAGCAATACCTGTTTGCTTTACAATGTCTGCGATATCATCTAATTGCGAATCGGTGAGGTCAGGGGCTATCTTTAATAAGATGGGCCTGCTGATGCCATTTTTGCTGTTACGTTGCTGCAGTGTGTTCAGGATGTTCATCAGCGGTTCTTTCTCCTGCAATTCGCGTAGTCCGGGAGTATTTGGGGAGCTTACATTCACTACAAAATAGTCAACCACATCAAAAAGCCTGTCGAAGCATTTAATGTAATCGTTAACGGCTTCCTCATTAGGCGTTACTTTGTTTTTGCCGATGTTGCCACCGATGATCAACGCTTGCTCGCCCTTTTTTAGATTTTTGCGATAGGCAGCTATGCGTTGTGCTGCTACATCAACGCCAAGGTTATTAAAGCCCATCCGGTTGATAAGCGCGCTATCCGCCGGCAGGCGAAACATGCGTGGCTTGGGGTTGCCGGGCTGAGGCAGGGGAGTAACGGTACCAACCTCAATAAAGCCGAAACCAAGGTTTCCCATTTCGGCTATCATTTCGGCATTTTTATCAAAACCGGCTGCCAAACCCACAGGGTTTTTAAACTTCAGTCCGAACACTTCGCGTTCCAGGCGCTTGTCATCCATCGTCCAGATGGCTTTGCTTAGCGCTTTGCCTCCGGGAAATTTATTAAAGCGTTTAAGGTTGCGGGTAACAAAGTAGTGGATGTTCTCAGGGTCGAACTTAAATAACAGCGGTTTGATCAGTTGATACATGCCGCGAAGTTAGTTATTTAGCTTTTAGGGTTAAAGGTAAAAGGTTAAGGGTTTTAAATGAATGCTTTATATCAAGGCCTTCCGCATTTTACTTTTAAGCTTTCGCCTTTGGCCTTTTACCTTTATCCTTTCACCTCTCCCCCCAAAACCGTATCTTTGCGCCCGAAATGATAGCTATAAATAACCTTACGTTTGAGATTGGTGCGCGCGCCCTTTATGATGAAGCTAACTGGCATATAAAACCAGGCGAAAAGATCGGGTTGATAGGTGCAAACGGGACCGGTAAAACCACCCTGCTAAAGATCATAGTAGGCGATTACAAGCCAACATCGGGCACTATATCAATGGCCAAGGACCTTACCATGGGTTACCTTAACCAGGACCTGCTATCATACTCGTCTGATAAAAATATTGTGCATGTTGCCATGGAAGCGTTCGAGCGCCAAAACCAACTGCATGATGAAATAGAGAACCTGCTTAAAAAGCTTGAGACCGATTACAGCGAGGATCTGTTAAACAAACTGAGTGACAAGCAGCACGAGTTTGAACTGCTTGATGGTTATAATATTGAATACAAGGCCCACGAGATATTGGCCGGTTTAGGTTTTAGCGAGGCAGATTGCCAGCGTAAGCTAAGCACTTTTTCGGGCGGGTGGCGTATGCGGGTAATGCTGGCTAAGATACTTTTACAGGCACCTGATATCCTGCTGCTGGATGAGCCTACCAACCACCTGGACTTACCTTCGATTCAATGGTTGGAGGATTACCTGAAATCGTTTGAAGGTGCCATCGTTATCGTATCTCACGATAGGTGGTTCTTGGATAAGGTGATTAACCGCACGGTTGAATCGCGCAAAGGTAAGCTTACGGTTTATGCCGGTAATTATAGCTTCTACCTGGAAGAAAAGGAAATGCGCTCGGAAATACAGCGCGGCGAGTTTAAGAATCAACAAGCCAAAATACGCCAGGAAGAACGTTTGATAGAACGTTTCCGCGCTAAGGCTTCCAAAGCAAAAATGGCACAGTCTCGCATTAAAATGCTTGATAAAATGGAGCGTGTTGAGGATGTGGATGATGATAATCCTGAGGTAAACTTCAGCTTTAAATTCAGTAAGCAATCTGGAAGGCATGTGGTAACTTTAGAACATATCACAAAAAAATATCCGGGTATTGATATTCTTGACGATGCCGAGGCTATTATTGAAAAAGGCGATAAAATTGCCTTGATCGGTGCTAACGGTAAAGGTAAATCTACCTTATTGCGCATAGTAGCAGGTGCCGATCAAGATTTTACCGGTACAGCACAAACCGGCCATAACGTTACCCAGACTTTCTTTGCGCAGCACCAGTTAGAGAGCTTGCACCTGGAGAACCAGATATTGCAGGAGCTGCAATCTTTTGCACCAAAACATACGGATACCGAGCTTCGGTCAATATTGGGTTCGTTCCTGTTTACAGGCGATGATGTTTTCAAGAAGATCAAAGTACTATCGGGAGGAGAGAAATCGCGTGTGGCGCTTGCAAAGGCGCTTACTGCCGATGCTAACTTCCTAGTATTGGATGAGCCTACCAACCACTTGGATATGGCATCGGTTAACATACTTATACAAGCCCTGCAGCAATATGAAGGTACAGTGATCGTGGTATCGCACGATAGGTATTTCCTGGATAATGTTGCCAACAAGATCTGGTTTATTGAAGATCAAAAGATAAAACAATATCCGGGCACTTACCAGGAATATGATGAGTGGAACGCAAAGCGCAAACTGGAGCCAAAAGCAGCACCTTTACCTCAACCTAAAAAAGAAGAAAAAAAGCCTGAACCGGTTAAGCAACCAACCGACAATAAAGCTCAGCAACTAAAAAAAATGAATCAGGACCTGTCTAAATTGGAAGAGCGGGTTAGTGCATTGGAGAAAGAAGTGAAAAGCCTGGAAACGCAATTAGCAAACAACGACGTGTACAATCAGGTAGATAAACTTCAGCAACTTACTGATAAGTATCAGCTGAAGAAGCTGGAGATGCGAGAGCAGCAGGCCCGTTGGGAGGCACTTGCCGAGCAGATAATGGAACTGGAAGGTTAATCAAAAATATGATAAAGGGCGGTTGCATAGCAACTGCCTTTTGTTTTTAGTAGTATGAAGATACACATCATGGGCGCATCATGTGCCGGCTCAACTACCCTGGGGAAAGCTTTAGCCAGCCGTTTAGCATATCCTTACTTTGATACAGACGATTACTTTTGGCTGCCTTCTGATATTCCATACACTCAAAAGCGTGAACCGGCAGAAAGAAAGGTCATGCTGCTTGCAGATTTTGAGGCAAACGCAAATGCCATAGTTGGCGGTTCGTTGGTAAGTTGGGATGATAGCTGGCTAACAAAGTTTGATCTGGTGGTTTTTCTCCGCATTCCACACGGTGTACGTATGCAGCGCCTGGATGCACGAGAAGTGGAACGTTACGGCGATCAAATTTACACCAACCCGGTGCGGGTGCAACTTTACAAAGACTTTAGGGAATGGGCAAAAGGCTATGATGATAATACCACCAATGGCCGCAACTTAAATGTGCACCTGCAATGGCTTGATCGTTTCCAATGCCCGATATTAAAGATAGAGGGTGATACCACTGTTGAGGAGCGGATCGATAGGGTTTTAAAGGCGATTAAACAGTTGCGATAAATTATTTAGACATGTCGGTCTCAGCTTGTAGAAGACTTTACAAGCGATCAATCGTTCGGTAAGTTTACAATGACTATATTACTACAGTAGCGCTCGTCCAAATTAATTCCGCTCCACGGCGTTTTGTTCCTATCTTGCAATAATGAAAAGTTTGTTAAGCGGTATTCTCGTCTTTTTTTGTTTGGCGGCTAATGCCCAAACTCCTCCATTCGAGAACAACGTGTACCGGCACGAGATAAAAAGTGTGGAGTTTTATAATTCAAAAAAAGCTTCATCATTTCCTATTATAACGTTAGGCAGCGATGAAACGGTAACCTTAGGATTCGATGACCTTAGCGGCGGAACGCGCACATTTAATTATACCCTGCAGCATTGCGACGCTAACTGGCAGCCATCAAAAATTACAAGCGCAGAATACCTGGAAAGCTACACGGATGACCGGATCACCGATTACATCTATTCGTCTGCCACCTACCAAAAATACACGCACTATCAACTTAAATTACCCAATCAGAACATTATCCCTAAAGTATCGGGCAACTACATCCTAAAGGTTTACGAGGATGGCGATCAGCAAAAGATGATACTAACCCGCAGGCTATATGTAGTTGCGCAAAAGGTTGCTGTTGCTGCCACGGTTCAATCATCGAACAAAGTCTTGCTTAGGCGTACCAACCAAAAGGTGAATTTTACCGTTGATTGCTCGGGCTTGCAGGTGCAAAACCCGCGTACAGAAGTAAGGGTACTGTTGATGCAAAATGCACGGCCGGGAACGGCGTTGTTGAACAACACACCTACTTACATCCGCGGTACGCAATTGGTTTACAACGATGTTGACATCAACGATTTTGCCGGCCGTAACGAGTTCAGGCATTTTGATACCCGCACGCTTAAGCTTAACTCAGAACGGATATCAAAGATTTACAAGGACACTGCAAACACGGTTATGCTTTTAGGAGACCCTAATCGCAACTTGCCGGATTATACACTGCTTTACGATAACGATGGCAAGTTCTTTATCCTGAACCAGGATGGTACCGACCCTCGCCGTGACGCTGATTACGCCTACATGTATTTCAACCTTGCTGCAAATAAAACCGCCGCCGATGGCACGGCTTACATAGTAGGCCAGTTTAACGATTATCAACTTGATGATAGGAGCAGATTGCAATATGACGATAGCGGCCGTTGGTACACACACCTGCAATTAAAACAGGGCGTGTACGATTATGAGTATGTTTGGGTTGATAACGCTACTCAAAAACCGGATGATACAACGCTTGAGGGTAACTACTTTGAAACAGAGAACGAATACCAGATGCTGGTGTATTACCGCCAGGTTGGGTCGCGATATGAGCAGTTAGTTGGGTACGGTCAACTAAACAGCGCTAAACAGTAGTTGCTATGTTAGCATAGGTTTTTGCTGGTTAAAGCCTATCTTTGCGGCATGAAAGGAAAATCGCCGAAAGATTCGCATACCATTATGAATGAGCTGGTATTGCCCAATGATACCAATACGCTTAATAATTTAATGGGTGGGCGCTTGCTACATTTCATGGATATTGCAGCCGCCATTTCTGCGCAAAAACACTGCAACCGTATTGTGGTAACCGCATCGGTTGATAATGTATCCTTTCATCATCCCATCAAATTAGGTGATGTAATTACTATCGAAGCCCGTGTTTCGCGCGCTTTTACTACGTCTGTAGAGGTTAGGCTTGATGTGTATGCCGAGAATATTCCATCAGGCACTAAAGTTAAAAGCAATGATGCCTACTATACTTTTGTAGCTTTAGATCAAAATGGCCGCGCTATACCGGTGCCTGCGCTGATACCCGAAAGTCCTGAAGAAACGGAGCTTTTTGAAGGCGCATTGCGCCGCCGCCAGTTGCGTTTGGTTTTGGCCGGTAAAATGAAAGCCGACGATGCCACAGAACTTAAGGCACTATTCTTTGCGACAGAAAAGAAATAGACCTCAAACATCCCCGTCTTTTACACGGTTATCTTTTTATGGATAGGCGCATAACTGTTAAGCAGAGCGATATTACCAAATTACAGGTTGATGCCATTGTAAACGCCGCCAATACCAGCTTGCTGGGCGGTGGTGGTGTTGATGGTGCCATACACCGCGCAGGCGGCAAACAAATACTGGATGAGTGTATAGCCATCAGGAACAAACAAGGTGGCTGCCCAACCGGCGAAGCTGTGATAACTACTGGCGGTAAACTGCCTGCTAAATATGTGATACACACCGTTGGCCCGGTTTGGAACGGCGGCAATCGTAATGAACAGCAATTACTGGCTAATTGTTATCTAAACAGTTTAGCTATTGCTGTAGATAAAAATATTAAAACCATTGCCTTCCCCAATATAAGTACCGGTATCTATCATTTTCCTAAACCAGAGGCTGCGGAGATAGCCGTTAAAACGGTTGATGATTTCCTGCAGGCTAACCAAAGCATTGAAGAAATAATATTCATCTGCTTTGATGACGAGAATTACCGGTTGTATGAAAATTTGCTGGCATAAAAAAAAGCGTACTGATGTTTCAGCACGCTTTAAGCTTTTCTTTGAGAAAGAAGGTTAGTTTGCAGCAGCAGCTTTAGCTAAAACCTCATTGTTTTTATCAATTTGGTTGCCTTTTTTCTGTGCAGAACGGCTGCCTAACTCAATGTTGGTAGCCAGTTTTAAAAACTGAACTTCTAAGCGAGAAGTAGTTTTGTTTCTTCTATCTTTTCTTTTTAAACGAGTAACGCCCATGACTTTAATTTTAAATATTTTGTAAACCTTGAGGTCGGAAGCGGATTCGAACCGCTGTACGAGGTTTTGCAGACCTCTGCCTAGCCACTCGGCCATCCGACCATTTTTCAGGACTGCAAAAATAGTAATTATTTACTTCTAATCAATTTTATTTAAAGGTTTTTGCAGCAAGTTGTGAACAACATATCGCTGCAGCTATGGCAACATTCAAAGATTCGGCCTGGCCAATGCGTGGAATCGTAATGGCTTTTGTGATTAGCGCCTGTATATCAGGCCTTATGCCGTTGCCTTCATTCCCTAACAATACCAAACCTTCGCCACCAAATTGCGTGGTATAAATGTTATCGCCGTTTAATAATGTTCCAAAAACCGGCAGATCTGCGTACGTTATAAACTTTTTCAGATCAGTATAAGTAACATTAACGCGGGCCAGCGAACCCATAGTAGCCTGTACCACCTTAGGGTTGTAAACATCAACGGTATCTTCCGAACAAATAATATCAGTAATACCAAACCAGTCTGCCGTGCGTATAATGGTGCCCATATTACCGGGGTCCTGCACACCGTCCAGTACAAGGCTAAATTTGCTTTTTAATGCGGATGCATCAACAACATCATTAACCGGCATTTTTACAGTGGCCAGCGCATCTGCAGGCGTTTTTAAAGCACTTATTTTCCCGAGTTCTGTCAAAGAAATCTCATGAGAGTTTATTTTTCGGGATAAATTGAGCAATTTTGAAGCTACATCAGCCGTATGATAAATGGTTTGGATCTGGTAGCCGGATTGTGCAAATTCTACAATGGATTTGTAGCCTTCTACAATGAACAAACCATGTTCTCTACGAAACTTTTTTTGTTGTAACGAGTTTAGTAAACTGATTTGAGATTTTGAAAGCATATACCCCTGTAACTTTACGTTTTGCAATATTAAATATTTTAGTGCTGATAATTGCGTCGGGATGCAGCGTTACGCGCGGTATTCGCCAGGATCAGGCTATCGTACGCAAAGTTGTTATTAAGGGTGTTGATAAGGAGTTCAAAGATCTTGCCTTTAACTATGTTGATAAAGAGCAGCAGCCTAATAACTGGTTAAACCTGCAGATCTATTACACCTTTAGTAAAAAAGGCAAGCGCAACATTGGTGAAGCACCAGCCATTTTAGATTCTAATCTTGTAGAGTTTTCGCGCGACCAGATCCAGAAGTTCCTGGTGAACAAAGGCTATCTGAAAGCCAAGGTTGTTGACTCTATTGCCATCAAAAAACGCAAGGCCACGCTTTATTTTACTGCCCAGGAAGGCCCTTTGTTTCACGTCCGCAATTATCGTGACAGCATTTTTGATCCTAAAGTACAGCAGATATACCGCGATACCCGGAAAAATTACACGCACGTAAAGCCCGGCAGTCGTTATGATACGGATAGTCTGGCTTATGACCGCGACCAGTTTTTCCAGGTGATGAAACAGCACGGTTATTTTGATTTCTATCGGCAGTACATTACCTACCTACCCGATACCAGTTGGGGTAAAAGCGTTGCTGATGTGGTGATCATGATAGATAATCCGCCGGGTAAAAAAGAACATCCTATCTACACGATGAACAATACGCTGATAACGATTGCCAGGAGCAATGGGCGTATCAACGGTAAAGCCGATACGATCCAGGTTGATTCGCAGTTCAGGTTTGTTGATTTCTCAGGCAGGTTTAAGCCTCGCACAGTAACGGATTATGTTTTCCAAAAAAAGGGGGATAAGTACAGCCTGGAGACACAGATGCTTACTACATCGAGGCTATCAGAATTAAACGTTTTCCGGAACGTACCCAACCCAACATACGAGAAGCTGCCAGATAGCACCAACAGGCTTAACAGTAAAATAGATATTGTACCGCTAAAGCGAATGACCGACCGACTGGAGGCGGAGTTTTTGTTTAACGGTGGCCGATATGGTTATAACCTGGGCAATACCTTCACCAACCGGAATATATTTAAGCAGGCGGCAGCTTTGCAGCTGAAACTGAACTGGAGTATATTGTTCGACAATGGATCCGGCACTAAAGGTATCCAAAATCAGGATTTTAGGGTAGGTGCAAGCGTTATCTATCCGCGGTTATTGCTGCCATTCAGCTTCCCTAACCTGGCTAAGTTTGGGGTGCCGCATACTACGTTCTCGTCAAACTTCCAGTTATTCTACCAGAAAGATCTGGTGGAGCGCCGCAGTTTTATCAACTCGGTTACTTACGACTTTTTTGAGACCTTCCGTAAGCAGCACTCTATTACGCCTATCAGCATCGAGTTCTCTAACGGAACTATAGATCCGCTTGCCCGCAACCTGCTGCTGAGCCAAAACAGGTATTCATACGTTTATTTGATTGGCCGTACAACATTTACATCTGCAACACAATACACTTTCCAGTACAACGCCATTGAGCTTAACTCGTTCAAGAATTTCATCTACTTTAGAGGCAACCTGGATATTGGTGGTAACTTTTTATCACTGCTAAGTAACCTTGCAGGTACCAAGTGCGATAGTTTGGGCCAGCGTACCATATTTGGATATACATTCTCCCAATATGCCAAAACAGAGGTAGATCTGCGTATTTACCGTAGTCTGGGTGGCGAAAAGCAGTTCATCTTCCGCATTAACCCAGGAGTAGGGGTGCCTTATGGCAACAGTAATCAACTGATTTTTGAGAAGAACTTTTATGCCGGTGGGGCTAACGATATGCGGGCGTGGTTGCCACGTAACCTTGGCCCGGGCCAGTTTAACCGTGCAAGCTATGGCACAGGCGCCGTGGCAGATACCACGCGTGCCAGATTGAAATTCCTTGATCAGTTTGGTGAGGTTAAAATAGTTGCCAATGCCGAATACCGCTATAAATTGGCCGACAATTTCTTTGGCTCTAAACTAAAAGGCGCATTTTTTATGGATGCCGGTAACGTTTGGCGCTTACACAAAGAGGCTGATAACCCTAATGGGGAATTCAGATTTAACAATATATGGCAGGGTACGGCAATAGGCATAGGTACAGGCCTTCGTTTCGACCTTGGTTTCTTTATCTTCAGGCTGGATGCCGCGTTTAAATTTAAAGACCCACAATTCCAGGGCTCAGATCAATGGGTATTTATTAAGCACTTTGATGAGGTATTTGGCAACGGACCATTTAAGCAAAAATACCTGCTGGATAATAAAACCGGCGTAGACCCGAGCAGCGGAAAGATCATTGGCGACGGCTATTCATTTATGCAGCTCAATTTCGGTATCGGGTTACCGTTCTAAGTTAATTAATGAAGGATGTAATGAGTGAATGAGTGATTTCGAATTATCGATTCATTTGTTAAATGGATGAAACAACAATAATATTAACGTGTTTTTGACCACTGACCACTGACCACTGACCACTGACCACTGACCACTGACCACTGACCACTCACGAAAACATTCCTTTTAATCCATCTAAAATGCTCTGGAAAAATGTTGGGACACTTAGGCCGCTGCTGTGGTTGAAATAAAGGAATACGCAGAATACTACAATTGCGATAATGATAAGGCGCTTAAACATATAGCCAATAAGTACCAGGGCCAGCGGTATGGCAAGTAATACTATCCAGCTTATTTTTACAAGTGATAGTTTACCATCGTGCCGGTAAACGTAATAAAGCGTTGAGTGGGTGCCATCATCATTTTGATGGCGAGCGTACACAAAGCTCGATTTCTCTATCTTATGGCGATAAAAAGCGGTGCCTTTATCAAACTTAAGCTCCTCTGTAAAACCGTTGATAGTAAAAGTAAAGATGCCGTTCACGTTTTCCTGGATAACGCCTGCAGTGTCTACTGCAACAAAAGCGATCTCATCTGTAGCAAAGGGATTTTCTTTTACCACAAAATTATCAATGGCAATTTTATCGGCGTAGCAGAAGCCGGTGACACATAATAGCAAACAGATAAGCAGCAGTTTTTTCATTGCACAACAAAATTATCGTCGGCAATAAATGTAAGTCGTTTTTCTATTTGTTAAAAATATAAATACTGAGGTTAAGCAAAGTAGCAAAGCTTACCCAAAGGAAGTAAGGAATAAGTAAGTATGCGGCAGGCTTACTAAAGCGGTTAAACCAGCTTATGTTTAGGATTATAATGACCAACAGCGCTATAATAACAAGAAGGCCCCCCAATATTTGATGAAACTCAAAGAATACTATAGACCATGAAAAATTAAAGAGTAATTGCAAAGCATAGATAACCGCGGCTGTTTTGTAAGTAACAGATCTATCGCGCTTTTTCCATACCAGGTAAGCAGCTATCGCTATCAGGATATATAACAACGTCCACGCTATCGGGAAAACGAAATTGGGTGGTGTAAATGTGGGTTTTTTTAAAGTTTGGTACCATCCCTCTATCTCCGGGCGGGTAAAAAATGAAGCTGTAAAGCCTATAGCAAGCGTAATGATCAGGCTGATCAAAAGCGGAATAAATTGAAATTTGCCTGATGGTTTTTCTTCAACCATGTTTTTAGTGGGGGTATTACGTTAAGCTAAGTTAGCAGCTTAACTTATTTGTGCAAAATGGTATAACGCAAAAAGCCGGATGTTGTGTCCGGCTTTTTACGTTATTTGCTATTTTTATAGGTTACCCCTTGCTTCCTGTTCACGTTCAATGGCTTCAAACAGTGCTTTAAAGTTCCCGGCTCCGAATGATTTTGCACCTTTGCGCTGTATGATCTCAAAGAAAAGCGTTGGCCGGTCTTCAACAGGTTTGGTGAATATCTGTAGCAGATAACCTTCATCATCACGGTCAACCAGGATGCCCAGTTGTTTCAATGGCCCAAGGTCCTCGTCAATATGGCCTACCCGGTCAATCAGGTCATCGTAATAAGTAGTTGGTACAGTCAGGAATTCTATACCGCGACTTTGCAGATCGGTTACAGTTTTAACAATATCCTGCGTAGCCAACGCCAGGTGCTGTACACCCTCACCTTCGTAAAACTCAAGATATTCTTCTATCTGGCTTTTCTTTTTGCCCTCAGCCGGTTCATTGATCGGGAATTTAACGTAACCGTTTCCGTTGCTCATTACCTTGCTCATCAATGCGGAATATTCGGTGGAGATCATCTTATCATCGAAAGTAAGAATGTTACGGAAGCCCATTACATCTTCATAAAAGTTTACCCATTGGTTCATTTTATGCCAGCCAACGTTGCCTACACAATGGTCCACATAGAGTAGGCCGGTTTCGGTAGGATGGTAATTGGTTTTAAGTTCCACATAGCCGGGTAAAAATGCGCCTTTGTAATTCTTGCGTTCTACAAAAAGGTGAACAGTATCGCCATATAATTTGATGCCGCTGGTGCGCACTTCGCCAAATTCATCTTTAGTGGTTTGTGGTTGCAGGTAGGCTTCCGCACCACGACTTGTAGTTTGCTCAAAAGCATCAAAAGCATCATCCACCCAAAGTGCAAGGGCCTTTACACCATCGCCATGCTTTTTAATATGCTCGCTGATAGGATGGTCTGAATGCAGGGGAGTAGTTAGCATCAGACGGATCTTCCCTTGTTGCAGAACATAGGAGGCACGGTCGCGCATGCCTGTCTCGGGGCCGGCATACGCCAGGTCCTGAAAGCCGAATGCGGTTTTATAAAAGTGAGCAGCCTGTTTTGCATTACCCACGTAAAACTCAACATAGTCGGTACCGTTAAGCGGCAGAAAATCTGTTGAGGTAGTTTTTTTATCTATTGTTAGTGTTTCCATTGTTTTTAATGAGTGAATTAGTGAAGGATCGAATGAATGGCCATAATGCTGAATTATGGAGTTATTGAATCTGTTCTAAATGATATATTTTAGCTTTAAGCTTTTACCTTTTACCTCAAAAAATCCAGCTTTTATAATAATCTCCGTCTTCAATATTTACAGCATCTTCCGTTAGCATCAACGGGCGGAAAGGGTCTATCATCACGGCCAGTTCTTCGGTTGATTCTTTGCCGATAGATTTGTCAACTGAGCCTGGTGCCGGCCCGTGCGGGATGCCACCGGGATGGAGGGTGATCTGCCCTTTAACCACATGCTTGCGGCTCATAAAGTCGCCGTCAACATAGTAGAGTACCTCGTCGCTGTCTACATTGCTGTGATTGTATGGAGCAGGGATTGATAACGGGTGATAATCAAACTTGCGCGGCACAAATGAGCAGATCACAAAGTTGTGTCCCTCAAAGGTTTGATGCACGGGCGGTGGTTGATGCACGCGGCCGGTTATCGGTTCAAAATCATGTATTGAGAAAGCCCACGGGTAGTGAAAGCCATCCCATCCCACAAAATCAAAAGGATGCGTGCCGTAAATGTAAGGGTAAATAAGGCCTTGCTTTTTTATAAGGATCTTAAAGTCGCCTTTTTCATCGTGCGTTTCCAGGTCGGTAGGGCGTTTAATATCGCGCTCGCAGTAGGGGGCATGCTCCATTAGCTGGCCGTACTGGTTGCGGTAACGTTTAGGCGTGCGGATAGGGCTGAAGCTCTCCACAATAAACAAGCGGTTCTGCTCGCCATCAAACTGCATCTGGTAAATAGTGCCGCGCGGTATCACCAGGTAGTCACCATATTCAAATTTAAGCTTACCGAAACCTGTTTTTAGCGTGCCGGTACCCTCATGTATAAAGATCACCTCGTCAGCCTGGCTGTTCTTGTAAAAATAATCAGTCATGCTTTTGCGCGGTGCGGCAAGGGAAATATGCAGATCACTGTTCACCAGCACAGGTTTGCGGCTTTGCAGGTAATCATCTTCCGTCTTAATGTTAAAACCTATCAGGCTGGTATGCTTCAGGTGCTTCTCGCGGGCAATCTTCGGCTCAACAGAGTAGGGCTCGCCCAGTTCTTTCACAATTGTAGGCGGGTAGGCATGGTAAACCAGCGAGTACAAGCTCGAAAAGCCTTCCGTTGAAACCAGTTCTTCGGCATATAAAGTACCGTCGGGTTTACGGAATTGGGTATGCCGCTTATGCGGGATGTTCCCTAATGTATGGTAAATTGGCATTATAAATTGGTTTAAATGTTGGAATGTTGAAAGGTTATAAAGTTGTAAAGCTTTACCCTAACAAATTAGTAATCAAACATTTGAAATTAGAGATGGTTTTTGACAGAAAGCCGGAATAACATTCCAACCTTTCAACGTTAAAACCTTACAACAGCGGCGTTAGAATTGCGCCAAAACAATTTTCGCAAGCACAGCATCCCTAAACATGGCAGACCTGCTCATTGAGGTGAGGCCAAGGGAAAAATAGAATTGTTTGCTGATGCTCATCATAAGATAAACGAAATTAAGCCGAATATATTTAATATGCAAGCATAGTTTTTTATCCAACAAAAACAAAAATCATTAGTTTTGGCGCATACCAATTAGCCACCTTATGAAATTAGTATCCTATAAAACCGAAGACAGAGAACATCTTGGTGTTTATGTAAACGGACATATTTATAACCTTAACTCGTGCGACAAGCTTATTCCTGACAACATGAACGAGTTTTTATGGGGTGGCGAGGAATTAATGGAACATGCTAAACGTGTTAACGAGGATATCAAAAGTGGCAAGTTAGAAGCCAAAGAAGAGCTTTTTTACGAGCTGCAGGCACCTGTGCCCCACCCAACATCATGCCGCGACGGGTACGCCTTTAGGCAGCACGTAGCCGCCGCACGCCGCAACCGTAAGGTGGAGATGATAGCTGAGTTTGACCAGTACCCCATCTTTTATTTCACTAACCACAATGCTGTACAAGGCCCAGGCGAAATAGAATGTATGCCAGATCATTTCGAGAAGCTTGATTTTGAACTGGAAGTTGCCGTTGTGCTGAACAAAAAAGGCCGCAACATTACCGCTGCAGAGGCAGATAGCTACATAGCAGGTTACATGATCATGAATGATATGAGCGCCCGCACCTTGCAAATGGAAGAAATGCTGTTGAACCTCGGCCCGGCTAAGGGTAAGGATTTTTCTACCGTGATTGGCCCCTGGTTAGTAACGCCTGATGAATTAGGGCGATACAAAGTACCAGCAAAAGAAGGCCATACCGGCGCCAGGTATGACCTGGAGATGAAATGCCATGTAAACGGCGAGCAGGTAAGCCTCGGTAACATGAAAGATATGGACTGGACGTTTGCCGAGATCATAGAACGCTGCGCCTACGGCTGCGACGTTTTGCCCGGCGATGTTATCGGCTCGGGTACGGTAGGTACCGGCTGTTTTCTGGAACTGAACGGCACCGGCCTGTTAAACGATGCCAATTATCAAACGCAATGGCTGCAACCTAACGACTTGGTTGAAATGGAAATTACCGGATTGGGAGTGCTGGGGAATATTATTAAAAAGGCTGATAGTGAGTTTTCGATTTTAAAGTTGAAGAAGTAATTAGGATAATATAAACCCATGTCATTGCGAGCGATAGCGCGGCAATCTCATCGCGTTTGTATGAACGCGATGAGATTGCCACGTCGCTACGCTTCTCGCAATGACATGACTTGAATATAAGTGCTGTCCATGCTAACCCTCGAAACAAAAGATCTCACCCCGCTCCAGATCCAAAGCTACCTTAACCATGCGGTGGCGCCACGGCCCATTTGCCTGGCATCAACCGTGGATAAGGATGGCAATGTGAATTTGAGTCCGTTTAGCTTTTTTAATCTGTTTAGCGTGAACCCGCCGGTGTGCGTGTTCTCAGCATCGCGAAGGGTGAGGGATAACACCACCAAACACACGCTGGAAAATATAAAAGAAGTGCCTGAGTGCGTGATCAATATCGTTAGTTACGATATGGTACAGCAAGTGTCGCTTTCAAGTGTGGAATATCCTGCCGGGGTAAATGAGTTTACCAAAGCAGGGTTAACAGAACAACCCTCGCAACTGGTAAAGCCGCCATGCGTGGCCGAATCTCCGGTACAATTGGAGTGTGTAATTAAAGATGTTATCGCCTTAGGTGATGGCCCAGGCGCGGGCAATCTTATTATTGCCGAAGTGAAAATGATCCACATTAAAGAGGAGATATTGAACGAGGCCGGTACCACTATCGACCAAACCAAAACTGACCTGGTAGCCCGCCTTGGTGCCGACTGGTATTGCCGCGTTAACGCTGCTAATCTTTTTGAAGTGGCCAAACCTGTGCGTACTATCGGGATAGGGGTAGATAACATCCCATCGTCTATCAGAAATTCGAGAGTACTTACAGGTAACAACCTTGGTCAACTGGGGAATGTGGAAGCACTGCCTGATGACGAAGCCATAGATGAATACACCCAGCGCGACGAGATCAAAGAGATATTTGACGCCACTATTGGCGACAACCGTACCCGCGAATTACAGTTACACTTGCATGCCAAAGCATTGCTTGAGGATGGACGGGTAGCGGAGGCATGGATGGTGTTACTGGCAGAGTAGTTATTGGGATTCTTTTGCTTCCCAGTTATTGTAATTCATCCACAATTCCTCGTTTTTATGAGATTTGATGATCTTGCGTTTTTTTGCTTTTATCCACTGCTTAATCTTTTTGTCAAATATGTATGATTTAATATTGTCATACGTTATTATGCCCTTTTTATCACAAGTTTCAATTATCTGAACTTTTAACAAAAAATCCTTTACATTTTTTGCAATCACAATTCCTTTAGCGCTGCACTTGTCATTGTCCGCATCATCTTCCTGCTTAGTTGTTACATAACCGTAGGGGTATTTGTAAACAACCGTGTCGTTTAAATGGTACTCTGAAAACTCTTTTGTTTTAACATTTAACTCGTCTTTTTGTGCTTTAGCCAAGTAGTCTTTAGAAAATTGTATTTGTTCAGCGAGTTTTATGGGGTTTTGAAGTAATTGTCGGTGATAACTTGTGAGGATTACTCCAGACATATCTTCAGGATTATTTATTCCCAAGTCAATGAAATATTTTGATAAGCGCGAACCACCCCAAAGGCCCCAATTGTTTCTTAGCCACAGCCCTAAACCAAAATGATAGCGTGCTGTAAACTCATTTTCAGATAATTGTTTCGCCTGCAAACGTACTGAATCTTTAAAAAACGTATTTAACTGACGTAGAGCGTCATCAAGATCTTTAGGAATGTACACTCCACGAAGCGAATCGGTGGTGGAACGTAATTTATCTTCATTTGCCCATTTTAGTTCGATGCGTTGATAGGGTTTTATTATTGCCTTATAGTCTGACTTTTTATTATTAAGATATTGCTTAAAAGCAACTAACGTTATCGTTTGCTTATGATCAAGATATGTAATCCCATGCTTGATCAGGTATCTGTTTAAGCCGGTAGGTTTATCATTGTTTTGAAACCAATCGTAAATAATCTTTAGCCCGGTCTTATTAATAGCCGCCCAAGGATAGCATAATCTAATTAAGTTACTTTCTTCAGTGTTTTTGACTATAAGTTTTAAGCTATCAGATAGTTCAAATTGCAGAATAGAAATGGCCTGCTTGATATTACTCGGAGATTTTCTCTCTTGTGAATAAGCGATTGTTATCGCAAAAACAAAAAGTATTAAGGTAAGGAAGGTGGCTTTCATACCGATATGATGCTACACCCGTTCATATTCCATAAAATATTTCCTGAAATTTTATATCCCCAACACCTGCTTCAACTTCACATAGCCTGTTTTACTTACCGGGATCTTAGCGCCCGATTTTAGGATGGCCAGGTGACTGTCTTTCTCGTATGGATCCAGGCGGGTTATTTGTGAGATGGCTACGATGTAGGAGCGGTGCACGCGCACAAATTGCCTTGGGTCGAGGGTTTTCTCGAAGAAGGCCATTGTTTTGTTTTTGAGGAAAGCGCCCTCGGGGGTTATCACACTTACGTAGTCGTCATCGGCTTGCAGGTATTCAACATCCTGTACGGCAATGATCTTAACCTTGGTTCCGGTTTTAACCACGATACGCTCGTTTTGTGCCGGCGATTGCGCGGCTGCTTCTAACAAGGTCTCCGTATTTTTAGCAATGTTATTATTTGCTGGTGTTATGGCTAAAAATTTCTCTATCGCTTTATTGAAACGTTCTTTACTGAAAGGTTTTAACAGGTAATCTACTGCATGTGCTTCAAAGGCTTTAATAGCGTACTCATCAAAAGCGGTAGCGAAAATTACCGCAGGCGGGTTATCAACCAGTTCCAGCATCTCAAAGCCGTTTATCTTGGGCATTTGTACATCCAGGAACACCAGATCCGGTTGCAGTTGTTGTATGGCTTTTAGGCCTTCAAAACCATCACCGCACTCTTGTAGTACCTCAATCTGGCCTTTAAATTCCTGCAAATATTCTAATACAACCATCCGTGCCAATGGCTCGTCGTCAATAATTAAAGCGCGTGTCATAACTGCGGTACTTTTATAATGGTTGTAAATATATTATCATTTGCGTGAGTTTCCATCAGATCGTTACGTGCAAATATCAAATAAAGCCTGCGCTGTACCCCGCTTAACCCAAAACCGGTACCCTTCCGCGGTCGTGAAGTTTTTGGATCATAAGGGTTTTGTATCATAATAATGAGGTATTGTTCCTCAACCTCTGCACGTACGCTAATAGTAACCGCATCAGTAGTATCGTATAAACCGAATTTGATGGCATTCTCTACCAAGGGTTGCAAAAGTAACGATGGTAATTTGGCTTCGCCGCAAGCCTTATCGCAGCTTATCTCCGTTTGCAAACGGTGACCGAAACGTACTTTCTCAATCTCCAGGTACAAATTTAAGTGAGAGAGTTCGTCGCTAAGCGGAACAAGTAACTGATCGTCTTTCTTTAGCGTACCACGTAAAAAGTCTGATAATTGGTGTATCATGGTACGCGCCAGTTCGGGCTTAAAGCCGATAAGCGCGCTGATAGAGTTTAAGCTGTTAAATAAAAAATGCGGCTGTAATTGCTGGCGAAGGTTGTAAAGCTCGGCATCGCGGGCAAGTTTTTCGGCCTCGGTTTTACGTAGCTCGGTGCGTTTGTTATCTAACTGGGTATAGAATAATGCGCTTATCATGGCCATCCAGCCCAGAGCCAAAAACGTAGTGAAGAAGCGGATAACCAGCGATTGCTGCAGGAAGTTGAAATAAACCTGCCCCATATCAAACAGAGGCAAAATATAGCGGCAACCTGCAACACAGGCAATTGAAAGGGCGGCACACCATATGAACAGGTAAAAGTAGCTTTCTTTGTCCGGCTGATAGTAACGCAGGTTATTATTGATAAGCCAGCAGGCTATGGCAAGCAGTACCGCGCTTAGCAAGGCATCTACTGCCGATGGCATCCATAAAAAACCGAAACTGTGGATGATGTAACCTTGCAAAGCAGCCCAAACCACCCCGCATATAGCAAAGGCAATTACTAATTTTGATTGTGATATTGGTGATGTAGCCAAAACCTTGATTTTAAAAGTTTAGTTGCGTACGCCTAATAAAGCGCTTTTATGATGTGCCCATTTAATGTACAGATCAGGATCGGGCGTTTCATGTATATTGTAATATAATTCTGCTCCGTCTGTTGGGCTGCCTATTGCGTTAAGTTCGGCCACATCAATGAATTGCCACTTAACAGTTTGCTTTTGCATGTTCAAAAAACTGTCCTGATTGGCATGACCTATACTACTGGCTTTCTCAAAGGCCTGCAGTTCATTATCGGCATTTATCAGCCTTAGCTGTTCATCAAACTGCGCGCTGTGATCGCCGCCGCCACTTATTACCCTGAAGATCAGTTTTGCTACGTACCAGTTCATGTTGATTGTATTTTAATTTTTGTTAAGCCCCCTCTAAATCTCCCCCGGAAGAGAGACTTTTAATAAAAGCCCCTCTCCCTCGAAGAGGGTTGGGGAGAGGCCTTTTACTTAGTAACTCCTGATGTCAATACCGGCGAATAGCGATACGCCTTTTAGTATCAATACTTTATCCATATTTGGTTGGCCGGTTTTAACGCGTTTGTCGTCAACGCCTGCAAAAACGGCTGCCAAGTCTGGAATCACATGCCAATTAGCCGGCACGATCAGTTTTGTGCCACCGAAAACCTGGGTAATATCAACCACTACCCGGCCATTGATGTCGGCCTGGGTAAAATCTATCTCTGTGCCCCCAAAAATGTTGGTTATATCGCCACCTCTAAAATTTTTCGACAGTACAGTTTTGTTTACACCGCCAAAAATTGAGGTAGAATCCAGGTAGTCGTCATGTGATGGCGGGGGCATTGTGCCTACAGGATCAACCGGCGGTACGTTTGTATCAGCACTGGTAAATTGTGTGCCGGTAAAATCTGCAAGCGGTTTTTCAGAGTTGTCTGTAGTTATATCAGTGCGGTATTTTTTGTCCCAGTAGTCAGTATCATTCTTTAAAGTATTCTTGTTGCTTTTCTTAGACATTATCCAGAAACCTAAACCTATTATAGCTAAAGGCCATACAAAGCCATCCGCATTGTGAATGTTCTCGGTGACGAGAAATATAACACCAAGACCCATTAAGATTACGCCAGATGATTTTTGGTAGTTGTTGCGGGCACCAATTACCAGCCCCCAAAATATTAACCACAGCGGCCACAGGTCGATGTAGTCGGGGATGAAGAAAATACCTAATTGCCTTAGCAAAAGGTATGCACCTACAATAAGCAGGATGGCTCCAAGCATCACTTTGCTTTTAGAGCGGTCGGGTGAATTATTTATATTGTTGAACATGGCTGTCTTTCTTTTAAATCTTAACCAAATCTAAACTAACCATACAGATTAGCAAACTCAATATTGGCAACATCATTAAAGATGTCGGTAAAAGCGGATGAATTGTCGGTGAAAAATTAGGCGGTGTGAATTTTGTAAATTTTCTATCTTCGGGATACCTAATTAATCACATGGAAAAGGAGTATAAACTCAATCTTTTTGCTAAAATATTTTACGGAGCAATAACGGGAGGCTTTGCTGCCTTTCTCATTATTTTAAATATTGCCAGTCCTCCAAACGAAGCTGTGGTTTACGTAATAATTGGGATACCTGTAATCATATGTACTCTCATTTTTGTAAACCTTTTCAAAAGCAAAGTTATCGTTACTGAAACAAGTATAACCCGGCAGAGAATATTCTACGATAGGACGTTACATTTTGACGATATAAAAGGCGTAAGAATAGAGTCGAAGATAATTGTTATAGAACCTAAGCATGATACAGAAAAGAATTTTAGAGTAAGTAACTACAGTGATTTGGCAGGTTCTGATGATTTGGTTAGTTGGTTAAGGGAATCATTCCCGGATTTAGATAAACAAGATCTGGAAGCAGAAACTGAGATTTTATTGGATGATGCTTCGTTGGGTTATACCATTGAAGAACGTAAGGCGAAACTTTCAAAAACGCGGGGTATAGCAATAGCTTATTCTATTTTGGGTTTTATCGTTCCAATGATACTCGTCTTCTTTAGCAATCCTAAATTGATTTTTTACGTGGGGCTTTTCTTCGTTTTATCAGGGCTTATCATTATTAAGTTTAGTAACGGCTTAACAAAATTTGTTACTAATTCTAAACGAAGTGCTTATTCAGGTATCGCTATAGGTTTTATGATGCCGGTTATTATTATGATGGTAGCAGCAATTAAAAGCTTCGAGATTCTATCATTTAAAGAATCACTCAAAATAACTCCGATTTTCGGATTAATTTTATTTATTCCGTTGTTTATAATAGGGCGAAATAAGACAACGGAAGCAGTAAAAGGCCAGGTGCTTATTATGATTATAGTAAGCGTTCTATTTGGTTTTAGCGTTACAATATTGGCCAACTGCTTATTTGATGACTCCAAGCCTTTAAAATTCACAACTCATATAACAGAAGCCTATACCACAAGCGGCAAAGGCACTCATTATCATTTTAAATTAAATCCTTGGAAACGAGGGCGTAATGAATTTTCAATAGACGTATCACAAAACACATACGAGAAAACACTGGTCGGAAACAGTGTTGCCATTTTTGAGAAAAAAGGGTTCCTCGGGATTCCCTGGTTTGATTATGAAATAAACACTACACCGCCGGCTCCTGCTGACTTAAACAATGAAAACTCCCCAAACCCCAGATAATATCTGTTGAATCGATGCCTACTACTTTCCTGTTGGAGAAGCAGCTTTGGATGATATCGAGTGCCTTGTCATCGTTCTTTGAGCGGAACGTTGGTACCACTACAGATTTATTGGCGATGTAAAAGTTAGCATAAGATGCCGGCAAACGCTGGTCTTCGTAAATAACGGGATCCGGCATTGGCAGCTCAACAATGTTTAATTGTTTGCCGTTTAGCAAACGCATGGTTTTAAGGGTTTGTAGGTTCTCCTGCAGTATGTGGTAGTTCTCGTCGTTCTTGTTTTCTTCGATAACGGTAACTACGGTATCGGTATTTACAAAACGGGTAATATCATCAATGTGGCCGTCGGTATCGTCGCCTATAATACCATCACCCAGCCAAAGTACCTGTTCAACACCGTAGTATTTTTGCAGATAAACTTCAATTTGCTGCTGGTTGAGGTGCGGGTTACGGTTCTTATTCAGCAAACATGCAGTAGTAGTTAAAACCGTGCCAGCGCCATTAAAATCAACCGAACCACCTTCCATTACAATACCGGGATGGTACACCGGCAGGTTAAAATGCTGCGCAATTTTGGTAGGGATAACATCATCCAGATCATAGGGAGGATATTTATCGCCCCAGGCATTGTAACCCCAGTCCACGATCACTTTTTTCTTCTCCTCGTAGTTCACTAAAAACGCCGGACCGTGGTCGCGGCACCAGGCATCATTGGTAGGGAAGTGGTAAAACTCAACCTTGCTCAAATCGGCACCAACTTCTTGCAGTTGCGCTTTGGCGAAAGCTTCCATCTGTGCATCGGCTACGTTGATGCGAACAAGCTGACCTTCTGCCACTACTTTAATAAACTCGCAGTATTTAGGGTATATCAAGTAAATTTTGCCCGGCCACGAAGCCTCTTTATGCGGCCAGCTAAGCCACATGGCGGTTTGCGGTGCCCATTCGGCAGGGAAGTGGAAGTTACGTAAGTCCGTAAAGTTCATGGTTGATAGTTCATTGTTCATGGCAGGGCAATATAAAAATATGTCATTGCGAGAAGCGTAGCGACGTGGCAATCTCGTCGTGTTCAATATGCAAGCGACGAGATTGCCACGCTATCGCTCGCAATGACATGATAAACAAATTAGTCGTTATCCAAAAGTCTCTTCGTAATAGGCTGATAAGAATCTATACGACGGTCACGCAAAAACGGCCAATGGCTGCGGTAGTAGTCTGACTTATTCAAGTCAAGCTCTTTCACGATCACTTCTTCCTCTTCAACTGTGGTCTGGTGCATGATCTCGCCGAACGGATCGGCAAAGAAAGAACCGCCCCAGAATTTAACACCGGCTTCTTCGCCCACACGGTTAACGCTTACTACGTGCACGCCATTGGCAACTGCGTGGCTGCGCTGTATGGTTTGCCATGCGTTGTACTGTTTGCTGTTGGTAGCTTCATCCTGCGTTGTAGCCCAACCAATTGCGGTAGGGTAAAATAAGATCTCGGCACCCATCAATGCGGTGATGCGGGCCGCTTCCGGGTACCACTGATCCCAGCAGATCAATACCCCTATTGTAGCAAATTTGGTTTTGAAAACTTTGTAACCCAGGTCGCCCGGCGTAAAGTAAAATTTCTCGTAAAAACCCGGATCATCAGGAATGTGCATTTTACGGTACTTGCCAAGGTAGGCACCATCTGCATCTAAAACAGCGGTAGTGTTATGGTAAACACCCTGCGCGCGTTTCTCAAACAATGAGGCAATGATCACCACACCTAATTCGGCTGCTACCGCCGACAAAGCATCTGTTGACGGGCCGGGAATAGCCTCGGCCAGCGCAAAGTTGTCGTAATCCTCAACATCGCAAAAATAAAGCGACGTAAACAGTTCCTGTAAACAAACTATCTGGGCACCTTTGGCAGCAGCCTCGCGTACTTTAACAATAGCTTTATCAAGGTTTTCCTGTTTGTTTGCGGTGCAGCTCATCTGCACAATACCTACTTGTACCTTACCCATAGCGTTTATGAAATTTGGCGCAAAAATACGTATTTCTTTAGGGATTTCACCGATTATGTACGATGATTACACCGACTTTAAGTAATGATTACATTAGGTTGATTTTTAAGTTATCAGCCTTAACTGAATTACAAAACCGTTAAAATCTGTGAAATCATTCCAAACCAATCCGTGGAATTTAAAATAAACTATAGCTTTGCATCCGCATGAAAGACTTAGCACAAGCCGAGGAAGAAGAAGCACAGGAACTAGTTGCCCCCAAAACGTGGAAGCAGCGTTTGTGGAGCATCACCAAAGTGTTGCTCAAATTCATTGTAACAGGCCTTCTGTTGTACTTTGTGTTCAGAAAGGTGCCTTTGGAGAAAGTTAAACTACGCCTGCTGCATGCCAATTACTGGTGGATGCTGGCGGCATTGGTAAGCTTTTTCGCATCGATGGTTATTTCTTCATGGCGGTTATCAAGCTTCTTTAAATCCATCAAATTGAAGCTCGATCCGAGGTTTAACTTCCGCTTATACCTTTTAGGTTTGTTCTATAACTTCCTGTTACCGGGCGGTATCGGCGGCGATGGTTACAAGATCTATCTGCTTCATAAAAACTATAAACTACCGGCTAAAAAGGTATTTTGGGCCATTATGTTTGATAGGCTCAGCGGATTGTGGGCGATCGGTCTGATCATTATCGCGCTGATATTTTTGATCCCGCAGATCGATATCCATATCGGTATTCCACTAAGCATCTTTGTTGTAGCATCAGCAATATATTATTTTATTGCCTACAAATTCTTTAGAGAGTACACCCGGTACTTTTGGCAGGCGCACTTAAAGGCTATTGGTGTACAAAGTTTGCAGGTAATTGCCATTGTATTTGTGATGATAGGGCAGGATTTCACCGGCAAATATTCTCCGTATTTGCTGTCTTTCCTCATTTCGGCTTTGGCCACCATTATCCCTATCAGTATAGGTGGCGCAGGTATCCGCGAAACTGTTTTCTTGCAATTGACCAAGATTTTCCCAATGGACGAGAGCCTTGCTACTTTTCTGCCAGGTACGTTTTACATCATTTCGTTGCTTGTAGCACTATTGGGTGTGTATTATGTTATCCGCCCAAGCCGATTAGAAGAGGGTTTGCCAAAAATGGAAGAACCGATGGATAGCGAAATTGAAAATTCAAAATAAAATTCCTTAAATAGATTCTAAAATAGAATTATAATCGGTTTGTTGGCTCTCCGCCAACCTATTGCTTAATTTTACGTTTTGTTAGTAACCAGTAAAACCAAAATGAGCCGATTTAATGATTTTAACAATCCGCAGGTTGCTGCGCTGCCTGCTCATTTGAAGCAGTTCATAGTAGATCAGCATTATGAGCATTATACGCCGGTAGACCATGCCGTATGGCGCTACGTAATGCGCCAGAACTACAGCTACCTAAAGGACGTAGCTTACTACCCATACATCCCCGGGTTGCAAAAAGCAGGTTTAACCATTGAGAAGATACCAAGCCTGCAGGAAATGAATGATGCTTTGGGTAAAATTGGCTGGGGCGCTGTTACGGTGGATGGCTTTATTCCGCCGGCGGCATTTATGGAATACCAGGCTTACCGTGTGCTGGTTATTGCCGCAGATATACGCCAGCTAAATCATATAGAATATACGCCAGCTCCGGATATCATACACGAATCGGCGGGGCATGCACCGATAATTGCCGATAAAGATTACCACGACTATTTAAGTTATTTTGGATCCATAGGAGCTAAGGCTATGTTCAGCGCGCAGGATTTTGAGTTATATGAGGCTATCCGCGCATTGTCCATTCTTAAAGAAATGCCCAACGCCGATGCCGAAGCCATTAAAAAAGCAGAGGAACGTGTTGACTGGCAACAAGCCAACATGGGCGAACCATCTGAGATGGCACTGCTTAGTCGCCTGCACTGGTGGACGGTTGAGTACGGCCTGATAGGCACGCTGGATGATCCAAAAATTTATGGCGCCGGCTTGCTGTCATCCATCGGCGAAAGTGCAAGTTGCATGAAGGATAATGTGACCAAACTGCCTTATACCATTGATGCGGTTAAATATCCTTACGATATTACCAAAACGCAGCCGCAACTTTTTGTAACGCCAACTTTCCAAAACCTGATAGATGTGCTGGAGCAATTTGCCGATAGCATGTCTTTCCGCAGGGGCGGTATTTATGGCATGCAAAAAGCTATCGATAGTAAAAATACCTGTACGGCTGTTTATAGTTCTGGATTGCAGGTTTCGGGTACCTTTACCGATGTGATGATCGAAAACGGTTCGCCGGCTTTTATTAAAACAACAGGTCCATCTGCGTTGGCTTTTGATAATAAACAATTAAAAGGCCACGGCAGGGATTATCATAAAGATGGTTTCAGTTCGCCGGTTGGCTTGTTTAAAGGGTATGATAAACCTTTAGAAGATCTTTCTACCGATGAACTTACCACTGCAGGTATAGAAAAAGGCAGAGAAGCGAAGCTGGAGTATAAAAGCGGCATTACCGTGTCCGGGAAGATCAAGAATATTCATACTGATGGTGGCAAAACCCAGCTCATCACTTTTACTAACTGTACAGTGATTGATGAGAAGGGCGCAATACTTTTTGACCCTGCATGGGGCGAATATGATATGGCTGTTGGCGAGCGCATTGTTTCTGTATTCTGCGGTGCGGCAGACAAGGATGCCTTTTTAGAGATACCGCTTAAATCGCAGACGAATACGCACCATGCCGAGTATGATTCCCGCATTCGTGAGTTGCATAAGCTTTACCAACAGGTGCGCAACCGCAGGCAAACCGGGGGCGATCTGGGATTTTTAGGAAACGTGTGGATGATGCTTCAAAAATATCACCATGACGACTGGCTGTGTGCGCTGGAAATATTGGAATTACTGGAACACGAGAACGCCGAACCGGCACTTGCTGCGGAGATTCGGCAATTTTTAATTGCAAAGGCAGCCAGCCAACCCGAGTACAGAAAATTGATTGACGACGGCCTGTATCTGATAGCCAACCCGATAGAAGAGAAGTTGGTGGTTTAGGATATTTGTGCTAATTTAGAGTTATGACAACGCTGATTGTGAAAGTAGATGATGAACGTACCGAGTCTCTCAAAAAAATATTGAGTGAAATACCGTATGTGCATGAGGTTGAAGAAGAGCGAAGCCAAGACCAGTTTCAAGAACCATCTGAACAATATCAGCGTGTAAAAGCAATTTTAGACAAGGCGAAAGGCAAAAACCTTTTCAACGACATAAAAGATCCGTCCGAATGGCAGCGTGAAATCAGAAAGGAATGGGATCGTGATTTTTGATACAAATATTCTTATTTATTTATCGAATTACACTTTATCCCCCGAAAAACTCTTTCTTAAACACGCATCAATTTCTGTTATCACCAAAATAGAAGCTTTGGGCTTTGCCTTCAAAAATGCGGAAGAGCATGACTTAATTGTAAAACTTTGCAACGAGCTTTCAATTATCCACTTGAACGATGCCATTGTAGAGGCCACCATTAATATCCGCCGCGCTAATCGAATCAAGTTACCAGATGCAGTCATCTACGCTACTGCATTGGTTCAACAGCAACCTTTGTTAACACACAATGTTGCCGATTTTAAATCTATAGATAATAAAGTTGAATTAATTGATCCTTTTGCTCTATGAACATTATAATTACCGGAGCCAGCAGTGGTGTTGGGTTTGAAGCCGTTATTGAATTGATCACATCCGGAAAGCATAAGGTTATCGCCCTGGCTCGTTCTCAGGATAAGCTTACCCGGCTAATGGAGATTTCCCAAAGCATCAACCCCGACTGCCAGCTGTTTGCCATAGCTTTTGATATTGTACACGATGAATATGCCGGGCTGCAGCAGTTTATCAACCAAAATTTTGATGGTAAAATAGATGCACTTATCAATAACGCCGGTGTTTTGATTAACAAGCCATTTATGGAGTTGCAGGAAACGGACTTTGTAGAGATGCTGCAAAGCAATTACTTAGGCCATGTTCGTGTGATACAAAACCTGCTGCAGTTTATGGGGCAAGGCTCGCACATTCTAAACATCGGCAGCATGGGCGGTTTCCAGGGAAGTTCAAAGTTCAATGGGTTATCGGCTTACTCAGCATCTAAATCGGCCCTGCATACCCTTACCGAATGCCTGGCGCAGGAGTTTGCAGATAAAGGCATCAAAGTAAACTGTCTTGCCTTAGGCTCGGCTCAAACGGAAATGTTAGAGCAGGCTTTTCCGGGGTACGAGTCGCCGGTGATGGCTTTTGAAATGGGTAAGTACATTGCTGATTTCGCTATTGGCGGGCATAAATTCTTCAACGGCAAGATATTGCCTGTAGCCTTAACCACGCCTTAAACGGGCACTCCGTTAAAGAGTAGTCCTGTGAAAACAAGCCCCGTTGTTCATTTGTAAGTAAATATGCCTTTGCGTTACGGTTTATGACAAACCACTGAACGCGGGGCGTGTTATGTTGACCATATTTGGCAAAAAACAAAAGAACAATGGCTAATCTATTTTCGCCCCTCAAAATAAAAAATATCGAGTTAAAGAACCGCGTAGTGGTATCGCCTATGTGCCAGTACAGTAGTACTGATGGTTTTGCCAATAACTGGCACCTGGTGCATTTAGGCAGTTTTGCTACCGGAGGCGCAAGTTTGATCATTACAGAGGCTACCGCTGTATCTCCGGAAGGGCGCATCTCCTTTGCCGACTTAGGTATCTGGAAGGATGAACACATCGATAAGCTTAAAGAGATCACTTCTTTTATTGAAGAACACGGTGCATTTGCAGGAGTACAATTGGCACATGCAGGTCGTAAAGCCAGTCATGAACAGCCATGGAACGGTGACAAACAAATTTTACCTGACCATGCAAATGGTTGGGAAACTGTTGCGCCGAGTTCTATTCCCTTTAAAACTGAAGAAGTTGCGCCGAAGGAACTGGATAAAGCAGGGATCGAAAAAGTGATCGCTGATTTTAAATCGGCTGCTGAACGGTCCCTGAAAGCTGGTTTCAAGGTAATAGAGATCCATGCGGCGCATGGTTATCTCATCAACCAATTTTTATCGCCTTTAAGTAATCAACGTACTGATGAGTACGGTGGTTCATTGGAAAACCGCTCAAGGCTTTTGCTGCAGGTAGTTGACGCTATTAACGGAGTTTGGCCTGCCGATCTTCCTCTATTCGTTCGCATATCCGCGTCTGAATGGGTTGATGGCGGGTGGACAATCGACGATTCTATTGCTTTGGCAAAACTCCTAAAGCCTAAAAATGTTGATTTGATAGACTGCTCAAGCGGTGGTAATACAGCCGGTGCGCGCATAGCTGTTAAGCCTGGTTACCAGGTTGAATTTGCTGAAGAGGTAAAAGAGAACGCCGATATACTAACCGGTGCAGTTGGCTTAATAACAGAACCAAAGCAAGCAGACGAGATCATCAAGAACGGTCAGGCTGACGTGGTGTTATTAGCGCGTGAAATGCTGCGTGATCCGCATTTTGCTTTAAGGGCAGCGCATCAGTTGGGCTATGAAGTAAAATGGCCTGTACAATATGAAAGGGCGAAATGGTAACATCGCAGAGGTGACTCACCCGGTCATTGCTTCGCTTGACCACCCTCTCTTCGCTGCGCGAAAAGAGGACTTTTCTAAACCCTCTTTGCGAAGCAGAGAGGGTCGACCAGCGCAGAAAAGTCGAGGTGAGTAAAACGGTAACAGTTTATTTATTTTGAATATCAATACAACACATTATTTTAGTATAAACTCATAAAAAACAAATCAAATGAAACGTACAGCAAATGCACACTGGAATGGCAATTTAAAAAGCGGTAAAGGTGAAATAACAACTCAAAGCACAACTTTAAACAATACTCAATATTCCTTTAAAACACGCTTTGAAGAAGGCGTTGGTACCAACCCGGAAGAGCTGATAGCGGCTGCCCATGCAGGCTGTTTTACCATGGCGGTAAGTGCAGCGCTTACGCAAAAAGGTATTGAAGCCGGCGACCTGGCAACGGAAGCCACACTTGATCTGGATATGCAGGCACTTGAGATAAAAGGTATTCACCTGGAGCTTAAAGCATCAAAAATTGAAGGTGTTGATGAAGCGCAGTTTAAAGAAGTTGCAGAAGGTGCTAAAGCCGGCTGTATCGTTTCTAAAGCGCTTAGCGTGCCAATCACTTTAAACGTTACTTACGCGTAATTAAAGCGTGTTAATATTTTAGACAGCGATGGCCAAAACCATCGCTGTCTTGTTTTGTAAGTATTTGTAAATAGATTTCTATGTTTAACTCATCCCGCTCGCGGTTTTCGCTTACTTTGTTTTTTGCGCTGGTAATAACCGGATTTTTGATCTTCCTGTTCTTTTATATCAAGCATGAATTTAACACAACGCGAACCGAGATCACTGAAGATGCCATGGTATCTAAAATAGTAAATATGGGCAAGCTTGAGCTGGTTAAATACGCCATGAAGGATGTTGTTGAAAAGAAAGAACTGCATATGATACTGCCCGATTCGCGGGTGCTGTTTGTAGCGGTAGGTGAGGTAACCGCTTGCATCGACCTGACCAAGGCGCGCAAGGATGATATCGTACAAACCAAAGACACCGTTACGGTAAGCCTGCCACAACCGGAGATCTGCTATGTGAAACTGGATCACCAGAAATCACGAGTATATGATGTATCGGGAGTTTGGTTTGCCGATAAAAGCAAAACTATGGTTGAGGACGTGTATAAAATTGCCGAAAAGAAAATGCTGGCCACCGCAACCGAGATGAACCTTTTAGGTAAGGCACGCGAGAACGCAGGTACTATTTTTAAGCCGTTCCTGGAAAATGTATCAGGCAAAGCGGTTGTGATCAGGTTTAAATAGTATTCGTTTAACTAAAAATTTAATTTAAGGGTTAATTGTAATAAATTAGGGGCATCAACATCTAAATGTTATCATTTAAATTTTTATGACCTCTAAAATTACTAAACTATTAACCCTTGCTGCTGCGGGCTTGTTCGGCTCGTTTTGCGCAGTTGCCCAGCCAAGGTTTCCCGAAGGTTACTTCTGGAAAAAGCTACCCAACGGACTGGAAGTTGTTGTGATAGAAAACAGCAAAGTGCCGCTTACAACCATTGAAATGGCTGTTAAGAACGGTGCATACACAGAAGGCCCCGAGTACAGTGGCCTTTCGCACCTCTTTGAGCACATGTTCTTCAAAGCCAACAAAGATTATCCTACACAGGAAAAATTTTTGAAACGCACACAGGAACTCGGTGCAATCTGGAATGGCACCACCAGTGTTGAGCGTGTGAACTATTATTTCACCGTCGGTAAGGACAGCCTCAACGCCGGCCTAAAACTGATGAACGCCTCTATCCGTTTCCCAATCTATCGTGAAGAGGATATGCAGAAAGAACGCCCTGTAGTTGATGGCGAATTTCAGCGTAACGAGAGCAGCCCGGGTTTTCAGTTGTATTACGATGTAAATAAAAATCTTTGGGGCGATCTCATCACCCGCAAAATGCCTATCGGTATACACGAGGTTATCAACTCTGCTACGCCGGAGAAAATGATGATCATCAAAAATAAATACTACTTCCCTAACAATAGCTTACTTACTATTTGTGGTGATGTAAAGCACGAAGACGCCTTTAAAAAAGCAGAGCAGATCTTTGGCGACTGGCAAAGCAGCGGTTTCGATCCGCATGTAAAATATCCTATTCCGCCGTTTAAGCCGCTGGATAAGAGCGTAGCGTTTGTTAAGGAAATGTCTATTGCCCGCACGCCAATGATCATGATTGATTGGCAAGGCCCGGCGTACATGACTGATTCAGCATCAACCGTTGCTGCCGATGTGTTTTCAACCATTATCGGTTTAAACTCATCAAAATTGCAACAAGCTTTGGTTGATAAAGGACTGGCATCGTCAGTAAGCTTTAGCTACAATACGTCTCACTATACCGGTCCTATCTCTTTGTTTGTGGTGCCAAACCCAACCAAGCTTAAAGAATGTTACGAGGAGATCAAGAATCAGATGAGTATTTGGGGCAGGCCAGATTATTACACAGATGAACAACTGGCTGATGCAAAGGCTATCCTGCTGCGCGATCATAGTCGCGCTATGGAAAAACCATCATCAATTCCATCTCAACTAAGTTACCAGTGGTGCAGCACGTCGTTAAATTACTATACCGATCTAACAGATAACTACCAGAAAATTACCCGTGCTGACATCGCCAAATACATGAACACTTATGTAGTTGGTAAGCCTATGGTTGCCGGTATCATTTTAACGCCTGAAATCAGCAAGGCTGCCAATGTGCAATCATTTTTTGTGGTTAAATAATCTAAACTGAACATCAAGATGAAAAAAAATATATACCTGTTATTGCTTGCCGCTGCCACAACCGGCGCAAGCCCGGCCTTTGCCCAGCAAAAGGCTTATGAAATGACGGTTGACGGCGTAAAGGTTATTGTACAACCCAGCGGTAACGATATTGTAGAGATACAAACCGTTATTAAAGGTGGTGTACAAAACTACCCTGCCGATAAGGCCGGTATTGAGGCGATGGCCATGAATGCCCTTAGCGAGTGCGGTACACTTAAGCGTGATAAAAACGATTTTAAGAACCAACTGGATAAAATTAGCGCTGCCGTGTATGGTATGGCAGTTAAAAATTATTCGGTGATAAAAGTTAACTGCATTAAGAGCGATCTTCCTAAAGCATGGCCGCTTTATGTAGAGGCTATTACTATGCCTAAGTTTGATGTTAAAGAATTTGAACGCATCAAGCAAGACCAGATCAACAACCTTAAATCGCAGGATTCGGACCCGGATTATGCTATCGATCAATACGCTGATAAAGTAGCTTTCGCCGGCAGGGACTATGCAAAAAATCCTAACGGTACGCCCGAAACAATAAAGGCACTTACCGCTGAGGAAACCAAGAAATATTACCAGTCAATTTTAACCAGGTCTCGCATGGTTATCGTGGTGGTAGCTGATCTTAACCGTGCCGACATAGAAGCAAAAATTAAAGGATTGCTTAGCTCCATTAAACAGGGAGCACCTTACGAGATGAAAAAATCATTTTTCAGGGTGTATAAAAACACATTTTCGGCAGAGAACCGCGAGCTGGCAACTAATTATGTTGAAGGTGTAACCAGCGGCCCGGCACCAGGTACGCCTGATTTTGATGCCTTTAACGTGGCCATGCGCATTTTTGCTGATAAACACTTCCTGGATGTACGCACAAATAATGGTTTATCATACGCGCCGCAATCATGGTTCAGCGTGGGATCTACTTCGGTAGCTAAATTCTCGGTATCAACCACGCAGCCCGATAAATACATAGCCGTGTTTGACAAACTGGTCGACCGTATCAAAAACAATGGCTTTGATGCTGCCGATGTAGCCAACATGAAAGTTACCTATCTTACCGGTTTCTACTATAAAAACGAGACCAATACCGCACAGGCAGGTTCATTAGTAGCTAATGAGGTGTTGCACAATAACTGGAGGCGCTCATTAACACTTGCTGATGACGTTAAGAAATTAACGCCAACACAAGTAAGCGATGCTTTCAGAAAGTACATTGGTAACATCATTTGGGTTTACCAGGGCGATACTAAAAAGGTGAATCCGATACTGTTTACCAATGGAACGCTAAAAAAAGCTGACAACCCGGTTAATCATTAATGTTCTGATAAAAGACATTGGACGAAAGAGAAATGACTCGACAAAGCAAAGGCCTCAACTTAATGTTGAGGCCTTTGCTTTATTACTGTAATTTGAAATCTTTTTATCTTTTGTCCCTGATCTTTTTATCCTTTGTCTTTCACCCCTGATACTATTGCAGCTTTTCTCCTGCTTCGCCATATCTCTACCACTTGTTTGGTTGGCACATTATCGCCAAGCAATTTGCCCCAGGGCTTAAGAGGTTCTATACGATCAAATACAATTTTTAATACGGCAACAAAAGGGATGGATAAGAACATGCCTGAAATGCCCCATAACTGATTACCTAATAGCACCACCACGATAGACATTAATGCGTTTATCTGCACTTTTGAAGATACAATACGCGGCACCAGGATATTATTATCGATAAACTGTATAACGATGTATGCTATAACTACTCCTAATTGGGTCGAGTATCCATCTTTAGTAATTGTAGCCATTAACACAGGCAGCGCTATGGCAATAATGCCACCTAAATAGGGGATAAGGTTAAGGATAGCGCCGATACAGCCGATCAAGATACCATACTTAACGCCAAGCAGCATTAAGGCAGCAGAATTCATGGCCGCTACTATGATCATCTCTATTAACAAACCAACAATATAGCTTTGTATAGCGGTTTTAGTTTCGGTAAGTACTTCGCTTACTTTTTTAGAGTTTTCTTCGGCAAAAACCTCGTACAGGAAGTTGAGGATGAGCGTTTTGTAAAAAAGCATCAAAAATATATAAACGGGTAACAGGAAAACTACAGATAGTATGCCCAGCACGCTATTGAGCGTTTTGCCCACCATGGCCTGGCTGCTGTTCAAAGCATCCTTGATCATTTGTTCCTGCTTAGCAAGCGTAACGCCAAATGAGCTCTGTATCCAGTTTTTAAGATCAGCGGTAATACTCTCAAACTTTTTTTGAAGCATAGGCAGTGAATCACCAAATTGTACGATCTGAGTAGACAGGAAATAAAATACCAGCAACACTGATAAGATCATGATAAGCATGGCTATGACAATGGAAAGCACCTTAGGTACTTTCAACTGCTGCAATTTGTTGCAAAGCGGATTAAGCAGTATAGAGAGGAAAACAGCAAAAGCAAGCGGCACCAGTATCTCGCCCAAGATATTCAGTGCATAAACCACCAATATTAAACCGAATAATACGGCAGTGGCCTGGATGTAAAAAGGTTGATCTTTAATTTTTATGGACATGTAGAGGTAGATATACCCAGAAAAGAAGTTAAAGACCTTAAATGTTTGATATATAATCAACTTTTAAATAACCGCCAATTTGTAACTTTACCGTTTTAATACATATCCCTTATAAAAAGTGCTTAGCATCCTTAAGAAAGAAATTACAACTTACCTCAGTTCGTTAGTAGCGTATATTACCATTGGCGTGTTCTTACTGGTGCTTGGCTTGTTCCTTTGGGTATTTCCGGACACCAGCATTCTGGCCTATGGCTACGCCGGTTTAGATAGTTTGTTCAGCACTGCGCCTTACCTTTTTATGTTCCTGGTGCCGGCCATAACCATGCGCTCGTTAGCAGAAGAACGTAAGGAGGGTACTTTTGAACTGCTGCTTACCCGCCCGCTCACCAATTTTCAGATCGTGTTAGGTAAGTACCTGGCAGGGGTGGTCATCGTTCTGTTCGCATTGGTACCTACATTGGTTTATTATTTCAGTGTGTCAACATTGGGCACGCCGCAGGGGAATATTGATACTGGTGCGGTTATAGGCTCTTACATCGGTTTGTTTTTATTAGGCGCTGTTTTCACGGCGATAGGCGTTTTTGCCTCATCGGTAAGTAAAACGCAGGTAATAGCCTTTACCATTGCTGTTTTCCTATGCTTCTTCTTTTATAGCGGCTTCGATTCGTTAAGTACCATCCTTTCATTGCAAAACCTCGGCCTGCAAAATTTAGGCATTACCGAGCATTATAATTCCATCAGTCGGGGTGTGTTAGATACGCGCGATCTGATGTATTTTCTGGTACTGATAGCCCTTTTCATCTGGCTTACACTTTACGTACTGCACCGCCAGCTAAAAAGGAAATTTGTGAATACGGCATTTCTAACTGTATTTGGAGGAGTGCTTGCACTTACCTTATTATCTACAAAGTATTTTAGCCGGTTTGATTTCACTAAGGAGAAACGTTTCACTATATCGCCTATCAGCCGCAACATCATGCAAAAATTGCCCGGCACGGTTAAGGTAACAGTGTTTTTGCAAGGTGATAACTTTCCTGGTGGGATGAAGCGTCTTCAAACTTCGGTAAAAGATATGCTGAGCGATCTGCAAGCGTATAGCAATAATAACGATCTGCAATTTGAATTTATCGAACCGTTAAGCGGCCTTAACCAGGAGCAGCAAAACCAAAAACTTGATGAGTTGCAGCGAAAAGGTATAGAGCCCCAAAACCTGAGCGTTAAAACAGATGATGGCGTATCTCAAAAACTGATCATACCATTTGCGTTGGTGAGCTATAGCAACAAAAGCGTACCCGTTAAGCTGTTGGAAACGCAAAGCAATGTAAATCTGAGCCCGGATGAGGTGCTGAACAATTCTATTCAAAATTTGGAGTACGCATTTACATCGGCTATAAAAAAAGTAACCAATGGCGGCATGCAACGCATTGGTTTTACCGAGGGCCACAACGAATTGAAAGACCGTGAGCTAAACGGTGCCATGCAAAGCTTGAGTGACGGCTATTTGGTAGGCCGTGTAAACCTGGCAACTATACCTTTTGATAGTTTAACCAAGATAAGTTTGCTGGTTATCCCCAAACCCGACAAAGCATTTACCGAAGCAGAAAAATTTAAGCTCGATCAGTTTATTATGCGCGGCGGTCGCGTGCTATGGGCAATTGACCAGGTGAGCGCCGAATTGGATAGCCTGCGCAATAAAGGCGAAGACCAATTGGCATTTAACAAGCAACTGAATTTAGACGATCAGCTTTTTAATTATGGCGTGCGCATCAATTATGACCTGCTGGCCGATATGAATTGCTCGCAGATACCCGTGACCACCGGCAACGCAGGTGGGCAGCCGCAGATACAAATGCTGCCATGGTTGTTTAACCCGGTTTTTTTGCCATTTGCAAAGCATCCTATCGTAAAAAACCTGGATGGCATCAGCAGCCAGTTTGCAAGCACCATTGATGTGGTGGGTGCTAAAAATATAAAGGCGACGGTGCTATTGACCTCTTCGCCTTATAATAAAAAATTGAACGCACCTCACATGTTGTCGCTACGGTCTTTAGAGCAGGAGCCTGATCCTAAAGAGTTTCAAAGTCAGCCGAAAATAACGGGCGTTTTACTTGAAGGTGAGTTTATTTCTGATTTCAGGAACCGCCCGGTGCCGGAGGGGATCACCGATAAGGTACAACCATTGCAGCAAAGTAAACCCACCAAAATGATCGTTCTAAGCGACGGCGATATCCTGCGTAATCAGGTAAGTGCCGATGGCTCGCCATTTCCGCTGGATTATGACCGTTACACCCGCCAAACTTATGGTAATAAAAACCTGCTGCTTAACATAGCCGATTACATGACGGACGACTCCGGCCTTATTACTTTAAGGTCTAAAGAGATACAGATGCGGCTTCTGAACCGTGCCCGCATTCGCCAGGAAAAGTTGTTCTGGCAGTTGGTTAATAACATAGTGCCGATAGCCTTAGTGTTGATATTTGCTATTTTTCAACATTATCTGCGCAGGCGAAAGTATGCTCATTAAATTTTTTACTTTTGGTAGCACCTTACACCTCAAGTCACCCTGTCAAATTAAGGGTTGATGACAGGCACGAGAGGCCAAGATACTTTAGAAAGAATAAGATAAACGTTATATCATATGAGATTTATTGTTTCCACATCAACACTACTCAAACAGTTACAGTCGGTAAGCGGCGCGCTGAGCAACAGTACCGTATTGCCTATACTGGAGAACTTTTTGTTTGAGATCAAAGACGGGAACTTGACTATTTCTGCTACCGACCTGCAAACCAGCATGACCACGTCGCTTGCGGTAGAAGCGAAAGAGAACGGCCGTATTGCAATTCCATCACGCATACTGTTAGATACGCTTAAATCTTTACCGGAGCAGCCTGTAGCTTTTTCGGTTGATGACAGCACTTTTGCTATCGAGATAAGCGCTGGTGACGGTAAATATAAACTCAGCGGAGAAAACGGCGAAGATTTCCCGAAGATCCCGGTTGTTGAAAATGCCTCATCGGTAAACCTGCCGGCTTCTGTTTTAGGCGAGGCTATTAACAAAACCATATTTGCGGTAAGTAACGATGAACTGCGCCCAGCCATGACGGGTGTATTTTGCCAGTTAACCACATCATCACTAACATTTGTGGCTACCGATGCGCACAAACTGGTGCGCTACCGCCGTAAAGATGCCAAAGCAGAAAGCACAACGTCTTTCATCCTGCCTAAAAAGGCTTTAACATTGTTAAAATCAGCTTTACCGGCCGATGATGTTAACGTTTCAGTAGAATATAACAATACCAGTGCCTTCTTCAAATTTGGCAATATCAACCTGGTTTGTCGTTTAATCGATGAGCGTTACCCTGATTATGAAGCGGTTATTCCTAAGGAAAACCCAAATAAGTTGGCTATAGATCGGTTGGCTTTCCTGGGCTCGTTGAGCCGTGTGGCTATTTATGCCAACAAAACCACTCACCAGGTGCGTTTAAAGATAAGTGGCAGTGAGTTGAATATTTCATCAGAAGATATCGATTTCGCTAACGAAGCCCATGAGCGTTTGTCTTGCCAATATGAAGGCGACGACTTGGAAATCGGCTTTAACGCCCGTTTCCTGATAGAGATGCTTAAGAACTTAAATTGTGAGGAAGTATCGCTTGAAATGTCAACCCCTAACCGTGCCGGTTTATTACTGCCACAAGGCGGCGACGAGAATGAAGATATATTAATGCTGGTGATGCCGGTTATGCTGAATAGCTATGCGTAGTTAGTTAATTGGTTAATCAGAGATTAGTGATTAGGTATTTGATTCGACAAGAAAATTGATCTCTAATCACTAAAAAAAGTCCGGCTCCAACCGGACTTTTTTGTAACCACCATATAACATTTGTTGCTATTATTGAGTTATATAGCATCTGCTTTTGATGATGAAATTAAACCGGACACTTATTGCTGTAATTGTTGCCATAAGCGCTTTTATTACTGCCTGTAAAAAGGGGGATGATAGCACAGGTATAAGACAAACAACAACCGTTAACCTGGTAAATGCTACGGTGGACACGGTAAATGTTTACGTGAACGGCAGCAGGGTTAATACCACAAACTTTTTGTATCCATTAGGTTCTTCCGGGCCTATCAATACATTGGTTGGCCTGCAAAATTACCAGGCACGCAAGGCTGGCCGGCCCGATGTGCTTTTTAATGTACCCTTAGCTTTAGATAGTGGCAAACGCTATTCTTTTTATATAGCCGGTAATTCGGCCGAACAGGCTTTTGCATTTGTAGATACATTAAGCAGTGCTGCAAAAGACACCTTATTGGTACGCGTTGCGCATACCTCTCCAAGTGTGGGGAATGTAGACGTTACTGTGGGTGATACCCTGGCTTTCACAAATATCAGCTTTAAATCTATTTCCCCTTATTTCGCAACAGGATCGGGCAGTCGCAGGCATATACGAATTTATAAAGCAGGTATCGCGCATAGCGCGGCTTCGTTGATAAGTGACGACATTTGGCTTTTAACGCCAAGGCGGGCATATACAATATTCCTGAGAAGTAATTTAACTACCAGCCCAACAACTAACGCAACTGGGCTTACCCTTAACGATAACTAACAGGCATGGCAAATAAAAACAAAAGCAGTTTAATGGTTTACCTGCTCCTATGTGTGGTAGGTGTTATGGTGCTTCCGTTGCTAAGCTCGTGCGGTAAAGAAAACGGTGTTTCAAGTTCAAATAACAATGCACGGTTTATCATTGCTAACCTAAGTCCGGATGTACAACCGATAAAATTATATACACGGTTTACTCCACAAAGTAGCGCCGTTTACAGTTATCCAAGCATTTCAAGTTATAGCTTAATAAATGTGGCTGATACGCCACTTCAAATACGTAATGTACAATCTGCTACCAACCTTAATCCCACCAACCTGCTTACTTTAAACCGTAGTTTAGTAAGAGGCGTCCCATTTACCCTGTTTATAATGGGTTTAAAGGTTGATAGTTCACTAACGTATGTTCTGACTGCTGACACTACCTCAGAGCCGGCAAATGGCAGGGGGAAAATAAGGTTTGTTAATGGCATCTTCAATATACCATCAGGACTTAACCTCACACTGAATGATACGGCTGCATTTAAACAGATCCCATTTAAGGGCACAACTAAGTTTGTTGAGGTAACGGCCGGCAGTTACAACATCAATATCGTGGCAAGTAACAATCCCACACAAGCTATCAGGACGCTTACAAATTTTACCATCCTTGATGGTAAGTCGTATACTATTTTTAGCTACGGCCGCTCAAGCAGCACGTCTGATACCGCTTCCTACGGTATCAATACCATTTTAAACACGTTGCCGGTAAATACAACTTATTAATTGGCTTACAGCTTTATCTTTATATTTTTGCACCAAAATTTTAAGCTTTGGAAGTAATACACAGCATCATCGATTTTATCCTGCATATTGATAAACATCTCTCGCAGATCATCAGCCAATACCAAAGCTGGACCTACCTCATCCTCTTTGTAATTATATTTGCAGAGACTGGTTTTGTGGTAACCCCATTCCTTCCCGGCGATTCGTTGCTGTTTGCTGCAGGTGCTTTAATAGCCGGTGGCGCAACAGGCATGGATGTTAATCTGCTTTGCATTATTTTAATAATTGCCGCAGTTTTAGGCAATACTGTTAATTATTTGTTAGGTAAATACCTGGGTGCCCGTGTGTTTAAAGAAGAAAACAAAATACTTAAGCTAAGCTACTATTTAAAAACCAAGGCCTTCTTTGATAAGCATGGTGGCAAGGCCGTTATTTTTAGCCGTTTTGTGCCGATCATACGCACCATTGCACCGTTTGTTGCAGGGGTAGGGCATATGCCATTTGGCCGTTACACCGTTTACAATATTGCGGGAGGCGTTTGCTGGGTAATCATCTTCTTGTATGGTGGTTACCTGTTTGGTAATGTAGATATCATCAAAAAGAATTTCTCGCTGGTGGCTATCATCATCATCCTGGTATCATTGCTTCCGCCGATATTTGCTTACATCAAAAGCAGGGTTAGCAAACCGGAGAAAGTGAATGCGGAATAAGCACTAAGGTTTGATGGCCACCTTACCTGCTTTATACAAAGCTTCCTCATTGTCAATTTTCAGCCTTTCATCTTTGCTTAGAGGCTTTTGAATTAATTTATTCAAGTCTGGTTGGCCTGCATCAACCCAGGCTGAAAACCAAAAGCTGCCAACGCTGAGTATGGATGCCCTCATCTGCCGCTGCACCATTCCGCGTAACAATTTGTGATAGGCCCTGCTGTAAGCAACCGAGTAAACTTTTACTTTTCTGTTGCCGCGCTGCTCTATTACATACTTCTGCAACGGCGGGAAGGTTTTATTCAGCATGCGCTCCACGCGCAGTACCGTATCAACTTTTTTGTACGAATTGATGCAGATCCTGAAGGCTTCTGCCAGTGGGTTACTGATGTATTTGGCCTTGCCCACATTGTAATGGTATCCATTGGCAAAAAGTTCGGGCAAGCGGCTTTCCCATAACCCGTGAATACCTTGCTGATTAGTTAGCTGCCCATCGTAATTTTCCGTTAAATGTAAGGGTGTATGCGCGTCTGAAAGGTAATGTGCCAGGTTAGCCGAGGTGATCAATATGCCGGTGGTATCATGTGCCTTAAAAGCTTTTACCAGCCAGTAATAATTACTGGTGATGGTCCAGGGAACGGTGCCATATTTATTCAGGGTATCTGATGAGTATTTGGCTGCGGCATCTATCCAATGCTGTGGCATTACTTTGAAAGGTTGCTTACCATAATGGTCGGCGTCAAAGAAATGATGGGGTATTTCCGATGAATCTACATACCGCTTTCTATCGGCGCTGACAGCATGCTCGGTTATAAATTCGATGTTCGCTTTATAGAAGCCAGCCATTCCCTTTGGTAGCGTAAAAACAGCCAACCGGTTAATGCGATAATGAGCAAAAAATCCCCATGAGCAGCAGGTAGTAATAATTAGGATGCAGGAGAGGAAGGTTAAAATAAGGCGCCTCATGTTTGGGTGAAAATAGGGCATTTTAATTTAATGAGAGAAGTAAGCGGACGAGATTAATTCAATGGCGCACTAATCATTGCTCACGGGCTATGCTAAGGTGCTTTCAAAGCCGGTCAATTCGCCAATTCTTTAAATTCCAGTTCAGATATTCGCATAACGCTTACATGCACTAATTCTTAATTCAATGTTAAAAACTATCCAATAAAATCCATAAAAACTATTGCATATAAAAAAATCTGTGAGTATATTTGCAGCCTTAAAAAGAATAACAAGCTACAATGGCAAATCATAAATCATCAATTAAAAGAATCAGGGCAAATGCTGCGAAGCGTCTGCGTAACAGGTATCAGGCTAAAACAACCAGAAACGCTGTTAAGAAATTAAGAAGTGCAACTACTAAAGCTGATGCTACTCCGCTTTTGTCTAAAGTAATTTCTATGCTTGACCGTTTGGCTAAAAAGAACGTTATTCACAAAAACAAAGCTTCAAACAATAAATCGAAGCTTACTAAATTTGTAAACGGCTTAAGCTAATAGCTTAATAAACAATATTAAGAAGGGATGGTACGCAAGTGCTATCCCTTTTTTGTTTACTCACCCCGACATCGCTGACGCTTGTCGACCCTCTCTACGCCGCGCGCAAAGAGGGTAAAAAAGAAGATATCGATGTAGCTCACCCTATTTGCGCAGCAGAGAGGGTCGCGAACTAAGTGTCACGGGGTGAGTCATCTTTTAAATATTTCTCTTACTTTAGTCTTCTAACCTTTACCCACTTGCAAGACTATCAAAACAAAATAAGCATAAAATCCTGGGCCGAAGAAGACCGCCCGCGCGAGAAACTGAGCGGGCAAGGCCGCCGTGCGCTTACCGATGCAGAGCTCATTGCAATCCTGATAGGTAGCGGAAGTCGTACTGAAACGGCTGTGGAGCTAAGCAAACGCATACTGCTCCATTACAATAACGATCTTAATAAACTTGGTAAGGCTTCCATAAACGAACTGTGCAAATTTAAAGGTATCGGCGAAGCAAAAGCTATCTCTATCATTGCGGCGCTTGAGCTTGGCCGCAGGCGCGACAATAGCGAAACGCCCGTGCCCGATGAAGTTAAATGCAGCCGGGATGGTTATAACATCATGCGCCGCCACCTGCGCGATCTTAACCACGAGGAGTTTTGGCTGATGCTTATCGGGCGGTCATCTAAAGTTATTGCTAAAGAACTGGTTAGCAAAGGCGGCCTTAGCGGTACCGTTGCCGACCCAAAGATAATCTTCCACATGGCTTTGCAGCACCAGGCCAGTGCTATCATTATGGTTCATAACCATCCATCTGGAAATTTAAAGCCGAGTCAGGAAGACCTGAAATTAACTAAGAAAATCGTAGAAGCAGGTCGGTTGCTGGATATAAATGTGCTGGATCATTTGATCCTGACAGATAACGGTTACTTCAGTTTTGGGGATGAGGGGCTGATCTAAGTCAAAAAGAAACTTCTTAAGAGGATAGGTCTCCAATATTATTGGTTATAGTTGGTTCGATATCAAAGGTTATCATTTGGTTTTTGCTTTGAATATTAGTGCCTTTTAAAAAGTTGTTCTCTGTTACTATTACACTGGATCTGAACCAGCAATCAAAAAAATCAACGCGATCATTAAATACATTTCCTTTGATAATAACTGGGTAGTTTGGTTGATTATGTCCTCCGGATTCAAAGCTTAAATTTTGGTCGAATACGCAGTTTTCAATTGTCAGTCCGTTTAAAAAATATGCGTATCGAAATTGGCATGATTTGAAATGAGTGTTTATAAGTTTCATCGGCGCCGCAAATTCAACACCTTCCGCTAAAAATGATTCTACAATACAATTAAAGAAGCTTAGTTCCTTAACAGAGTTTACAAATGAAATATCTATATTTCCCTGTACATATGTATCAACTATAGGGATACCCTCATTTATCAAATCGATAGCCCGCAAAGCGGAAATGTTGTGCGTAGGTTGAGCATTTAACATACCTTCTAAAATAGGAAGTAAATTCAAACAACGCCATACTCCTTCGCGTTCTATTCGTGTAAACTAAAACAAACTACCATGACAACTCAACCGGAAGAACAAGACGATATGCTGCAACAGGATGATCAGTTAAGCCAAACTGAGAATGAAGAGCAAATGAGCCAGCAGGATATTCATAGCAATGGCTTTGATGATACCAATGAAGATATCGGCGAAATAGACGAAACCGACCAGGCCAATCAGGCTTATGATGCTTCTGAGCCATCTTACACGTTGAATGTGGATGGTGATGATAAGCTTTAAGTATTTCCAACAAAATAGTCCACGCGTCATTGCGAGGTACGAAGCAATCTCTACATAGGTAGGTACGCCCTGTAAAGTCTGGAGATAGCATCGTACCTCGCAATGGCGCTTTTTGTTTATATACGGTTCAATACAAAGTTCTATCTTTGCCCTTGCAATGAAAATTTCATACAACTGGCTTAAAGAGTTTATTGATACTGAAAAATCTCCGGAGGAGATATCAAAAATATTAACCGGCACGGGGCTTGAGGTTGAAAGCCTTGAGAAGGTGCAGGCCATAGCCGGGGGCTTAGAGGGCCTGGTGATAGGCTACGTTAAAGAAACTACCCAACACCCCAATGCCGATAGGCTAAAGGTTACCAAAGTTGATGTTGGTACAGGCGAAGACCTCCAAATTGTTTGCGGAGCAAGCAATGTTGCTGCAGGTCAAAAGGTGGTTGTAGCAACCGTAGGTACCATGGTACACCCAACAACTGGCGAACCTTTTAAGATCAACAAATCAAAAATACGCGGAGAAGTATCTGAAGGCATGATATGTGCTGAAGATGAAATTGGCCTTGGCCACAGCCATGAAGGCATTATGGTGCTTGATGCCGATGTGCCTGTGGGCAAACTTGCCAAAGAGCACTTCAACGTTCAGGACGATTATATGTACGAGATAGGCCTCACGCCTAACCGTGCAGATGCAGCATCGCACCTGGGTACTGCACGCGATATAGCAGCCTTCCTTAAAATTGCCGTTAAAAAGCCCGATGTATCTGCATTTAAAGTTGATAATAACAACCTGAATATTGAAGTGGTGGTAGAGAACGAACAGGCAATTCCGCGTTACTCTGGGGTTACCATTTCAGGTATAGAGGTTAAAGAATCTCCGGATTGGTTAAAGCAGCGTTTAGCGGTTATCGGCGTGCGTTCCATAAATAATGTAGTGGATGTTACTAACTACGTACTGCACGAGTTAGGGCAGCCGCTGCACGCATTTGATGCCGCTACTATTGCAGGCGGCAAAGTGATCGTTAAAAACGTTGCTGAAGGGACAGTTTTTAAAACGTTGGATGATGTGGACAGGAAATTATCGGCCGATGACCTGATGATCTGCAATGCTGATGAGCCGATGTGCATAGCCGGTGTTTTTGGTGGTGCAAAGTCGGGCGTTACAGAGAGTACAAAAGCCATTTTCCTGGAGAGTGCTTATTTCAATTCGGTATCGGTACGTAAAACCGCCAAACGTCACGGGTTAAAAACCGATGCATCTTTCCGTTTTGAACGTGGTACCGACCCCGATATGACAGTGTTTGCATTAAAACGCGCAGCATTGCTGATACAGCAAGTGGCAGGCGGACAGGTATCATCAGAAATTTTTGACCATTACCCGGCACCGGTTGCACCGTTTGATGTTGAGGTAACTTACAAAAATATCGACCGTTTGATCGGCAAAGCTATCGGTAACGATACTATCAAAAGCATTTTGACCTCGCTTGATATCGAGATCGTTAACGAAACAGCGGAAGGCTTATCGCTTAAAGTACCGCCTTACCGCGTGGACGTTACCCGCGAGGTAGACGTGATAGAGGAGATATTGCGCCTTTATGGCTATAACAATATTGAGATCCCAACGCAGATCCGTGCGTCGTTAAATACCTCGCAGCGCCCTGAAAAAGATACCGTACAAAACGCTATCTCAGACATGCTGAGCGCCAATGGCTTCAACGAGATGCTGGCCAACTCCCTAACCAAACTGGCATATTCTGATAAACCGGAGAGTGCCGTTAAAATAGTGAACCCGCTAAGCAGCGATCTGGATGCTATGCGCCAAACACTGCTTTTCTCTGGTCTGGAAGCTATCGCCTACAACCAAAACCGCAAAAGCCCCGACTTAAAGTTCTACGAGTTTGGAAAGGTTTATTCAATCAAAGAGGATAAATACGTTGAGAACCAGCGTTTTTCAATATTTATTACAGGTAACGATACCGCCGAGCAGTGGAACCAAAAGCAAACGCAGGTATCGTTTTATAACCTTAAGGCTATTGTTGATGGTATTTTGCAACGCCTAAAGATCACTGATTACTCGGTTGAAGATGCTACCTGCAGCAAGCTGGCTTATGGCCTCCAATATACGCTTAATGGCAAACAACTGGTTAAATTTGGTGCGGTTGCAAAAGATGCGCTGAAGAAAGTTGACCTGGATAAAGAAGTTTTCTACGCCGATTTCAACTTCGATGTTGTATTGAATGCGGTGCGCAAGAACGTTATAGTTTACCAGGAAGTATCTAAATTTCCTGCCGTGCGCCGCGATCTAAGCATGTTGGTTGATACAGCAGTAACGTTTGGTCAATTAAAACAGATCGCCCAACGTGCGGATAAAAAGCTCCTGAAAGAGATCAGTGTGTTCGACGTTTACCAGGGCGACAAGTTACCGGCCGGTAAAAAATCTTATGCGTTAAGCTTTATTCTGCAAGACACTGAAAAAACTTTGACTGACAAAGCCATCGACGCCATCATGCAGAAAATTATTTATAATTTAGGCAAAGAAGTAGGAGCGGAGATAAGGAAATAGAGGTTAGAGATTGGCGATTAGAGATTAGTTAATTTAATTGTTAATAGCTATGAAGTCATTCACCGACCTTGAAGTCTGGAAAAAATCGAGAATGTTAAGGAATAACGTTTCAGTATTAACCAAGTCTTTTCCCTCGGAAGAAAAATATAGATTGACTGATCAGATTGTTAGATCTTCGAGGTCGATAGGTAATAATATCGCTGAGGGCCATGGTAGGTATCATTTTGCAGATTCATCTAAATTTTTGCTTAATGCCCGTGGCTCAGCGATAGAAACCATAGACCATTTAGTGATAGCGCTCGATGAAAATTATATTAAGGAAGAAACGTTTAATAAGTACAAAGAAGATTGTGAGGAGTGCATAAAGATGATAAATGGTTATATCAAATATTTGAGAAATCAATCATTATTATCAAAAGCAAATTAACCAGGCAACTAATCTCTAATCTTTGATCTCTAATCTTTAATGAACATAGCTGACCAACTAAGTAACGTAGTAGAAAAAACTGAAAGGCTGATAGAGCTTTGCGCTGCCTTGCAGGAGGAGAATGATCTCCTTAAGCTGGAGAGCGAAGCGTTGAATGTTGCCCTTAAGGCCAGTACCAACAAGACCAAAGAACTGGAGGAGAAGCTTCGTGTATTGAAGTTGGCAAAGTCGTTTTCAGAAACAAATGAAAAAAGTGTTGACATTAAGCAAAAAATTAACGACTTTGTGCAGGAAATAGATAAGTGTATTGTGTTGCTTAAAAAGTAATACAGAAAGTGAAAAGCTCAAATGGGAGAAATCTCAATAAAAATAAATATTGCTGACAGAGTTTACCCGCTAAAGGTAAACATGGAAGAGGAAGAGATTATTAGAAGGGCAGCAAAGCTGATTAACGACCGTATAAAAGAATACCAGGAAAATTATGCGGTAAGGGATAAACAGGATCTTTTATCAATGTGTGTGCTGCATTACGCAACATCATCGTTAAAAGCAGATAAAAAGGTAAGCACGGAAGATACCGAGGTTGCCGAAAAGGTTTATCAGTTAGATCATTTGCTAAACAACTTTTTTTCTAAACAATAACGTTCTTTTTTTAAGTTAAGAGTATAGAGTTTAAAGTCAAAAGCCACGCAGGCTTTGAATTTTTACTTTTGATTTTTGACTTAGCATACGAGCATTTTAAGATTTAACCGCAGTTAAATTTTAAGTTTTCACTATTAAAAACTTAACGCTTCAATATCTCCGGATCAAAAAGGAGGCATGCGTTGATCGTGTATTTTAACGGTAACCCGTGATCCGACACATCCGACAAGAAGTTTTAACAATACATGAACACTTAGAAGTTTAGTTGCGGTTTTTTTATTTTATAACCTTAAAAAAGAATGAACAGTGTATTATATGTAATTATAGGGGTGCTGTGCGGTGTCCCCACAGGGATCGTCATAGGGCGTTTCCTGCTGCGCAAATTGTTTAAAGACCAGGAAGTAGCAGCCCAAAATAAGGTAAAGAAAATATTGAAGGATGCTGAGAACAATGCGGAGATCTTGAAAAAGAACCGTTTGTTAGAAGCAAAAGAGAAGTTCCTGCAGTTGAAAGCCGAGCACGAACAGGAAGTGAATGCCAAAAACAATACGCTTAACCAGCGCGAGAATGGCATCAAACAAAAAGAACAATCGTACAACCAAAAACTGGAAAACCTTAATCGTAAGGAGACTGAGTTGGATGGTATTCGCAAAAAGTTGGAAACCCAAACTGATATTGTTGTAAAGAAGCAGGAAGAGGTTGAACATCTTAAGAATCAGCACGTAGCTCAATTGGAAACCATTGCAGGTTTAAGCGCGGAAGATGCCAAAAACCAATTGGTTGATAACCTGCGCGAGGAAGCGCGCAGCAAGGCAATGGCGCAGATTAAAGATATTGTTGACGAAGCTAAACTTACTGCTAATAAAGAGGCTAAAAAGATAGTAATTCAAACCATACAGCGTACAGCTACGGAGGCCGCCATCGAGAATACGGTATCTATCTTCAACATCGAGAATGATGAGATAAAAGGCCGTATCATAGGTCGCGAGGGTAGAAACATTCGTGCGCTTGAGGCTGCTACCGGTATTGAGATCATTGTTGACGATACACCTGAGGCTATTATCCTTTCGGGCTTTGATCCGGTTCGTCGCGAGATTGCCCGTTTGGCTATGCACCGTTTGGTGACGGACGGACGTATCCACCCGGCACGTATTGAGGAAGTGGTTGCCAAAACCAAAAAGCAAATAGAAGAAGAAATTGTAGAGATCGGCGAGCGTACTGTTATCGACTTAGGTATTAACGGCCTTCACCCTGAGCTGATCCGTATGGTTGGCCGTATGCGTTACCGTTCATCATACGGGCAAAACCTGTTGCAGCATTCGCGCGAGGTGGCTAACTTCTGTGCTACCATGGCGGCAGAATTAGGCCTTAACGTGAAACTGGCAAAACGCGCTGGTTTGTTACACGATATTGGTAAAGTGCCGGATGACAATCCTGAACTTCCTCACGCAATTTTGGGTATGCAGTTGGCCGAAAAATATAAAGAACACCCTGAAGTTTGCAACGCCATTGGTGCTCACCATGATGAGGTAGAGATGACGTCTATGTTATCACCTATCATTCAGGTTTGTGACGCTATCTCAGGCGCAAGGCCGGGTGCACGCCGCGAGGTGGTAGAAAGTTACATCAAGCGCTTAAAGGAGCTTGAGGACTTAGCTTTATCATACCCTGGTGTAGAAAAAACATTTGCTATACAGGCAGGCCGCGAGCTGCGCGTTGTGGTAGAGAGCGAGAAGATATCAGATGCACAGTCAGAAGTATTGGCAGCTGATATTTCAAACCGCATCCAAACCGAAATGACCTACCCAGGTCAGATAAAGGTTACCGTTATCCGCGAGACCCGTTCAGTGGCATTCGCAAAATAATTTTAATAGCTTTGCACAAGCCCTCTCTGTAAACGGGGAGGGCTTTTTTGTTTTTAAAACATGGGTAAACAGCACCACAAATATTCTACCCCCGCCAAACCAAAGCAGGAAGACCTGCGCCCCGTTGAACTCATTTTTGCCCGATTGGATGCCAGTCATCAAAACCCTACCAACCTGCTGCTGCATTATATTTGCGTTCCGCTGATGGTGTTAGGGATATTGGGTATGGCATGGGCAATGCCTTTTCCTGAGATCGGCTTTTTAAAGGCGTACCAGGGTTACTTTAATTGGGCGTCTTTTGTTATCGCCGTTGCGGTTTATTACTACCTTAAGCAGTCGCCAATGCTATCGTATCTGATGCTGTTCCTGATGTTTGGATTTAGCTATCTCATTATTCAGTTTGAGACTTGGGAAAAAGCCGGTGGTCCGCCTTTAGGCTTAATAAGCGTAGGGGTTTTGATGTTATCGTTAGTGGGCCAGTACATAGGCGGCAAAATAGAAGGCAAAGAGCAATCTTTTAACGATGATAGTAAGCTGTTTTATGTTACTCCGCTATGGGTGATGTACCGTTTAGCAAGGAAGATCAAGCTGAAGTATTAAAAAAAATATTACAGCCTGCGCAATTGCCTCCAAAAGGAGGGAGTTTTTAATCTTTAAAACCCAAACTTCTCCTTCATCCCCAGCAAACCCCAAACACCACCGGTGTGGATAGTCAATATTTTGCTGCCCGGAGAAAAGTAGTCTTTAGATGCCAGATCATATAAAGCGTAAAGCATTTTGCCTGTGTACACAGGGTCTATCAGGATGCCGGTCTCTGCAATAAATTTTTTGATGAATTCGATCAGTTCCGGCGTGGTTTTGCCGTAGCCGCCAAAATGGTAATCGGTATGCATGAGGTAATCAGCAAAAGAGGTTAGCATCCTGTCGATATCTTCTTTTAAGAAATCGCCGCCTTTTAAGGCCGGTACGCCATTGAAAATTGTTGGCAGCCTATGAGTGGTTAAGCCATTTATAATGCCTGCTGCGGTTGTTCCTGTACCGCAGGCGCAAAAAATATGGTGGTAGGTTTCAGGTAACTCGTCTATCAGTTCGGCAACGCCCTGGGCACCTTCTGTTGAGGCTCCACCTTCATCTATGAAGAAAGCATCGAGATCATCCATAAAATGTTTACCAAACAAAGCCTGCTTACCGCGGTAGCTGTCTCTATCAGTAAAAATGAGTTCCATGCCGTGCAGGCGGCACATAAAAAGAGTATCGTTACTCACTTCTTCACCTCTTACAAAGCCCGTGGCTTTAAAGCCAAACTTAGCGGCGGCGGTTGCCGTAGCCATTAAATGGTTCGAATAAGCCCCGCCAAATGTGACCAGATGGCTTTTACACTGCCTGTTCGCCTCTTGTAGGGTGTATTTAAGCTTGCGCCACTTATTGCCGGATATGATTGGGTGTATCAGATCATCCCGTTTGATATAAACCTGCAGCCCCTTATCCGCAAAAAGCTGGTTATGCAGTGGCTGCACGGGGCTATATATATCCAGGCTGATATCCATACTGCAAACTTATAAAGTTATCCTGATTTACCTTACTTTTGCCGCATGACGGACGATAACCTGATTATTGATAGTGAGGAGCAGGACCTGTACGAACACCTGCGTATTGTGGTTGATAAAGGGCAATCGTTACTGCGTATTGATAAATTTTTGATGCACCGTGTTGAAAATGCATCGCGCAACCGTATACAAACCGCTATTGAGGCTGATAACGTGTTGGTTAATGATAAACCAATCAAAGCCAGCTATAAGGTAAAACCCGGCGATATAATTTCCGTGGTATTACCACATCCGCCCCGCGATACGGAAGTTTATCCGGAGAATATTCCTTTAGATATTATTTACGAGGATGACGATGTACTGGTTGTAAATAAACCTGCCGGGTTAGTGGTGCATCCTGGGTATAACAACTACACCGGTACGTTGGTAAACGGTTTGGTCTACCACTTTCAGCAACTGCCTACTTTACCGGGTAATGATGGCCGCCCCGGGCTGGTACACCGCATTGATAAAGATACCAGCGGCTTGCTGCTCATCAGCAAGAACGAGCGCAGTATGAACTACCTGGCCAAGCAGTTTTTTGACCATACCATCAACCGCCGCTACCTGGCGCTGGTATGGGGCGACATTGCCGAAGACGGCACAGTAACCGGTTATATTGGCCGCAGCATTAACGATAGGCGCGTAATGTCTATCTATGATGATCCTGAGAAAGGTAAATGGGCAGTAACGCATTACAAGGTTTTAGAGCGTATGGGGTATGTTACGCTGATAGAATGCAAACTGGAAACCGGCCGCACCCACCAGATCCGTGCGCATATGAAACACATTGGCCACCCGCTGTTTAGTGATGCCATGTATGGCGGCGACAAAATACTGAAAGGAACAGTGTTTAATAAATACCGCCAGTTTGTAGACAACTGTTTTGAGGTAATGCCGAGGCAGGCATTGCACGCGCAGTCGCTTGGGTTTGTGCATCCGTCGAAAAAAACGAACATCTATTTTGAAGCACCCCTACCTGCCGATTTTGAGGGTGTGCTGGAGAAATGGCGCAAATATGCAGGTGCTGAAAAAGAAGTTTAACACGGTGCGAACAAAAGATAAAATCAGCCGTTTCTGAAAGCAAATATTCCCACGAGAAGTAATTTTTTCTGTTAAAAAGTGTTCATATAAATAAAGTTGTCAAACAGTTCTAATTCCGCAACCCGAGTACCTATGCCGGTTTTGATAAATTTTAACGGAGAATTGATACCCGAGGACAGTAAGTTGTTTACAGTTGCTAACCGCTCTTTTAGATACGGCGACGGTCTTTTCGAAAGTATGCGTGTCATGAAGGGTAAGCTCAACTTCCCTGAGCTGCATGCAGATCGTTTACAAAAGGGCATGAAGGCCCTAAAAATAGATGGCTATTCGCAAGCGGACACCTGGTTCTTGAAAGAGAAAGTACATGAGCTCGCGCGCCGTAATAAGATAAAACATGGTCGTGCACGTTTAACAGTTTTCCGTGATGCTGAAGGCTTGTATACGCCATCGCAAAACAAAATGGCCTATTGCCTGGAGATCCAACCTCTGGATGAGCCACGCTATTACTTAAACGATAAAGGCCTGATAATGGATGTTTACAGCGAGTTGAAGAAGCCTTTTAACTACTTGTCTAACATCAAAACATGTAATTCGCTGCTCTACGTAATGGCCGGGCTATTTAAACAACAGAACCGTTTGGATGATATTTTTCTGCTTAACGATAGTAGCAATTTATGCGAGGCTGGCAGCTCAAACATATTTGTATGGTATCAAAGCCACTTATACACACCCGCTTTAAGCGAAGGCTGCGTTGAGGGCGTAATGCGCCGGGTAGTGATACAACTTGCGCGGGACAATAACATCCCGGTAATGGAAGCACAGATCAATGCAGAGATATTGAACGAGGCTGACGAAGTTTTCCTAACCAATGCAACCAAAGGGATACAATGGGTAATGGGCTACGGCGTTAAACGCTATTTTAACCGCATCAGTAAAGCGCTGATTGATGAATTGAATAAGTTGTAAGAAAGAAGGGGCGGAAATCGTCATGCCGAATTTATTTCGGCATCTCACACGCTAAGATTGTGCTGTAAATTAATGTCAGTCTGCTCATCGCCGCAGAGGCTACTTCTTTTGTCTTGATACAAAAGAAGCAAAAGATCAAGTCAGCAAAGATGCTTCTTTGCGCTCACAGCCTCTCCCGCGCAAATCGGGCAGAACCACGGGCTGCAAAATCTTCCCGCCACTTCGTTCGCACATAGCCATAGCTTCAGGCAAGTATTGCTATGCCCTTACCGCGCACAGGCCACCATCTTTCTGCCCGATTTCGCCCGAAGCTTTTTTGCTGACGGAGTGGAGAAAAGAAATAGGGTTAAGATTATTCTTTTAGTTTAGATAGTTTCCACAACACTGGCTTTTATACCTTCCAGTATGCCATTCCAAAGGTTAATGCGGGCTTGCAGGGCCTGCTCAACAGCAATGGTTGCTTCCTGCCATTTGGTGTCGTCGGTACCGCAAAGTTCGGCGGTCATTTCATAGGCAAGGTTAGAGTGATGGTCGCCGTCAACCTCAATGTGGCGCTCCAGGTAGTACACAAAAATATCAAGCTTGCCTGCGGTTTCACTATTCAGCTTTTTTACAATGCTGGTGAATATACCCGGGATCAGGTCTTCCCTGCCGAAAGTAAATACGGCAGCCTGTAAATAACTTTGGGCATTGTTTACCACGTCAAAAGTATGTTCAATAAACATTCGCGCAGCTTCCGGCATATCAGCACTTTTCAACGCTTTTTTAATATCGGCCTGCATGCTTAATTCCTTAAACAACGATACGATGCCAGCTGCATTTGAGCCGGCTTGCTGCATGGCATTCAGGTACAGCTCAAAATGGCTGGTACGGTTGCCGTGCTGGTCAACATCGCTTTCTTCGCCGGTGACAATTTCGTTGATGAGGTAACGTGTATTGGCGTTACCAACCGGCATCCAGGGCAGGGTAGTGCAGGTAAGGTTACGTTGCAGAACTTTTAACAACGACATAAAATCCCAAACCGCAAAAACGTGGTGCTGCATAAAAAGATGCAATTCATCAAGCGTGTTAATGTGGTCATACAACGGGTGATTGATCAATTGCTGGCGTAGCGGCGCTATCTGTTGCTTTAATGCTGAAATGCGTTGATTTTGTTCTGTCATTGCCTTATTACTGGAATGTAAAAGTACGGTTATTAATATTTTATCGCCGAACAGTTTGTACTTTATGACGTTAAATTGATAACCATAACAGTTGTAAAATGCCCATGCAAATACACCCGCCGGATGGAGGATTGATATATACCGAGACCGATCTCCACCACTTTTTCCCGGAACCTTTTAACATGGTATCGTCAGCCCTGTTTTTAATACCGGGTATTTATTGGTTGATAAAATTGAAAGGATTTGACAGGCGATATGCTTTTTTAAGTGTGGCTACCTGGTTACTTCTCATTGGCTGCATTGGAAGTACCACCTACCATGGCTTGCGGCGCTGGCCGGTTTTCATTATGATGGATTGGCTACCGATTGCCATACTGTGTCTTATCTCAAGCGTATATTTTTGGATAAAATTCAGCGGGAAAAATTATATAGGCATAATAGCACTCGTGGTTTTTCTTGGGCTAACCTTCGGTATCAGGCGGTTTTTACCAAAATACGATATTCAGTTAACGATCAGCCTAAACTACACCATTATGGTGCTCATGATAGTTTTACCACTGATGTTGTTGCTTTGGAAAACGCGCTGGCAAAACAGTTGGCTGGTTTTTGCCGCGCTCATATCATTTGGTTTCGCAATAGGTTTCAGAGTGTATGACAAATACACCTCGTTAAGCATTGGTACCCACTTTTTGTGGCATACGTTTGGGGCAATAGCCACATCACTTATGTTTGTGTTTATTTATAGGGTGAGTAAGTTGCTCGTTAAGCCATAGCAGCTGTTGGATAGTCCCTACGGGACAAAAAAAGCTTGGTTGTTTGTAGCAACAAAGCCGTTGTCCCTATGGGATAGGGACTGTCTTTTTCAAAATTTAGAATTTCAGGGTTGTCTCGTTATTGATTACCCTTTTGTAGAAAATTACAAAGCGGTTATCACTATGGGACAGGGACTTTGTCTTTTTCAGCCACGTCGCTGATGTTTGTGTTTATTTACAGGGTGAGTAAGTTGAAAGTTAAGGCATAGCCATCGTTGGGTAGTCCCTACGGGACAAAAAAATATTTTACTTATGATTCTACAAAGCGGTAGTCCCTATGGGACAGGGACTTTCGTCTTTTTCAAGTCAATGTAGAATTTCAGGGTTGTCTCGTTATTGAATACCCTTTTGTAGAAAATCATAAAGCGGTTGTTCCTAAGGGATGGGGACTTTCGTCTTTTCAAATCAATATAAAATTTCCGGGTTGCCTCGTTATTGATTATCCTTTTGTAGAAATTACAAAGCTGTTGTTCCTATGGGTTGGTAACTTTTATATTCAAATCAATATAGCGTTTCGTGAATGCCTCGTTAGAGGCTACCGCTTTGTAGAGAAATACCGAAGTGAATTTTTGCTCCATAGGAGCTACCCCTAAAGAATTAAATAGGCTCCTTAAAGATATATCGCTCATCGTAAGATACACCAAAGTTGTCAAGCAGCTTAATGTATTCCTCTAAGAAAGTAACCTTTTTATGATGTTCCTGCTGATTGATAATGTATTTAACTACATTGTCTATTTGTGATTTACTATAGCTGAAAGCGCCGTAGCCTTCCTGCCATTGAAACTTAGAAGATGTCAATCTTTCTTTGTTGATCCATTCGGACGAATCACCTTTTACCAATCGCATCAAATCAGAAATTGATTGCGCCGGATTTAGACCGATAAGCATGTGAACATGATCTGGCATGTGATTGATGCAAAGCATTTTATGCCCGTTATTCTGTACTGTTGCAGTAATGTACAATCTTAAACGTTCTGCCCATGCATCGCTTAATAGAGCATGTCGATTTTTAACGGCAAATACGATATGGATGTAAAGCTGTGAGTAAGTATTACTCATAACCTACAACCTCACACCACGTAAAAACTCCTCAATGCTCATTCGCTTTTTGCCCTCGAGTTGTACATCGGTTACGCTGATGAAACCATCTTTGGTGGCAAATTTTAAGTTGTTTTTATGATTGGTGACAAAGCCGCCTGCCGATATACCCGGCTCACCTTGTTCATAGCTGGCATTGTAGATCTTCAGCACTTTATCGTTTAACATGGTATATGCTACCGGCGATGGACTTAAGCCACGGATAAGATTATACACCTGCTCTGCCGGTTGGTTAAAATCTATCCGGCAATCATCTTTGAAAATCTTAGGGGCATGTTTCAGATCAATACCTGCCGCCAATTGCTCTTGTGGATGCTCGTTGTACTTGTTACTTTCAACCGCTTTAACAGTTTTTACCAATAAGCCTGCGCCTTTATTCATGAGCCGATCATGCAGTTCGCCTGCTGTTTCAGAGCCGGTAAGCGTTACCTTTTCGGTAAATAGCACATCACCGGTATCTATGTCATGTTTCAGAAAAAAAGTAGTTACCCCGGTTTCTTTTTCGCCGTTGATGATTACCCAGTTGATTGGTGCCGCACCTCGGTATTGCGGTAACAATGAAGCGTGCAGATTTATGGTGCCTTTAGGCGGCATATTCCAAACCACCTCTGGCAGCATCCTAAAGGCTACTACTACCTGCAAGTCAGCTTTCAGTGTTTTTAAGTCTGCAATAAATTCAGAGCTTTTCAGTTTTTCGGGCTGCAACACTTTTAAGCCGTTGGCTACCGCATATTGTTTCACAGCAGATTCGCTTACCTTTTGTCCGCGGCCTGCAGGTTTATCTGGAGCTGTAACCACGCCAACAAGATCACAGCCAGCGGTAAGTAAAGCATCTAAGGAAGCAACGGCGAAGGCAGGTGTGCCCATAAAAACAATTCTCATATCAAGTAGTGTTTGGCTTAGTTGTATAGTAAGTATTTACTGCGTGTAGCTTTAAATTTAATTAAACCAGGCTCCCAGGTTTGGCGTATCTCCGCTTCGGTCTTCCCATCGGTTATCTGCTTTCTCAGCTCGGCATTGCCGGCCAACTTATTAAAGTAGGCCGTGAAGAAATGCTCTTTATCCGGGTAGATCTTGTACATATCAATTATCCAGGCCAAGTTAAGTTTTCCGCTTTTGCGGATGGTTTGCATATTGTAATTTTTGAGGTCGAGGCCGTAGCAAACAGTATCTTTTAATGGCGGGTTATCGCTCATGCCGGGTATGCTCACAGGCTTAAATGAAAAATCATATTTATCCTTCAGTTTTGGGCTGCCTATTACCTGGAACGGGAATAATGTGCCACGGCCGAGGCTTAGCTTTGTACCCTCAAAAAAGCAAATATGCGGATAAAGTAAAATGGATTGCTGTGTGTTTAAATTAGGCGACGGATTTACAGGTAATGTGTAATCCATGTTGCGGTTATAGTTGCCTGCCTTAACTATTTTTAGCTTGCACTGTACTTTGTTTTTCAACCAGCCCTCGCCATTTATCATCTGGGCATATTCGGCAATCGTCATTCCATGGAGAATGGGGATCGGGTGCATGCCTACAAACGATCTGAATTTTGCTGTGTCTAATATCGGGCCGTCAACGTAAACTCCGTTTGGGTTTGGCCGGTCTAAAATCATCAATTCGATATTGTTTTCGGCGCAGGCCTCCATCACATAATGCAGGGTAGAGATGTAGGTGTAAAAGCGAGTACCCACATCCTGTACATCAAATATTATCAGGTCAATACCGGCAAGGTCTTCCTTGGTTGGCTTAAAGTGTTTGCCATACAGGGATATAGCGGGCAGACCTGTAACCGGGTCTTTTGTAGAACTAACCGTAGCGCCATCGCTTGCGTTACCCCTAAAGCCATGTTCGGGACCGTAGATCTTTTTTACATCTACACCTAATTTGATCAGGCTGTCTATCAGCGGTTTTTTATTGCTGCCGATAATGGATGTCTGGTTGATAAGCATACCTACCTTACGGCCTTTCAAATAGGGCAGGTAAAGCTCGGTACGGTCGGCCGCGGGTAGTATGGGGTAGGTAATCTTTTTAACGCTTGTTGCTTCGCTTTTGCCGGGGGTATTTTTTACCTGTGCAAAATCGTCGCAACTGCAGGTGAGCATGGTAGCAGTTATCAGGAGCGTGTATATTTTTATGCCTTTCATAGCTGATTTTTAAAGCAAATTTAATGGCAGTATGTTACGTGTAAAAACGCATCTTTGCGAAGGTACAAAAACATTCTACATTGAATTTCGCCGCATTTATATCAAACCGCATAACTTTTAAAAGTAAACGCACATTCTCAAAGCTCATTGTGCGTATTGCCATTATCGGCATTATGCTGGGCCTTGGTGTAATGATACTTTCTATTGCGATTATCCGTGGTTTTAAACAAGAAATACGGGAAAAGGTTAGGGGTTTTGCAGGCGATATGCAAGTGGTTAAAACTGACAACAATGTATCTTATGAGCGGTCGGCATTTGTTGATAGCGCTTTATACGTAAAGGGTATCAAGTCGGTTGATCTGGTTAGCGATGTGCACGCTTACGCAACCAAACCCGGCATCATCAAAGCAAATAACGAGATAGAAGGCGTTATCTTAAAAGGTGTAGATAGCACCTACAACTGGAATTTTTTAAAAAGTAACCTGGTGGCCGGCAAGGTGATGAACTTTGCAGACTCTGCCGAAGCGATGAAACAGATCATGATTTCGCAAACTACCGCCAATCGCCTCAAACTTAAAGCAGGCGACGACTTGTGGATGTATTTTGTGCAGGAGCCCGTGCGCAAGCGTAAACTGAAAATTGTGGGCGTATTTGATGTAGGGGTAGAGGAAGTAGATAAAACCTTCGTGATAGGGGATCTTAACCTGGTGCGCCGCCTTAATAACTGGACAAAAGGGGAGATTGGCGGTTACGAAGTTCGACTTAAGAATTTTGGCGACATTGCCGTTGCTGCAGAAGCCGTTGAGAGTCGCATACCTATCACGCTTAAATCTTACACTGTTTTAGACAACTATCCAACCATATTTGAGTGGCTGAACATGCTTGATGTTAACACCGTGGTGATGCTGGTATTGATGACTATTGTGGCAGTGATCAATATGATATCTGCCCTACTCATCATGATATTGGAGCGTACATCAATGATAGGTATGTTTAAGGCCATGGGTGCATCAAACTGGCTTATTCAAAAAGTGTTTTTACATAATGCTGCCTGGTTGATAGGTTTGGGTTTGCTCCTGGGCAATGCGTTCGGCGTTGGTTTGGCACTTTTCCAGGAAAGTACCCATTTCTTAAAGCTCGACCAATCGTCTTACTACATGACGTTCATCCCTATACAATTGCGGTGGATGGATGTGATTCTGCTTAATGCGGGTACATTGGTTATTTGCCTGCTGGTGTTGATCATCCCATCAACGCTGGTTACACGCATTACACCGGTTAAGGCAATACGGTTTAAGTGATTTAAAATACTTTGAAGCCTACTCCAAACCTGAAAACGTTGGTATAAGCACCTCGTGGACCGGCAACCGATGTTCCATCGCCGTGGTCAGTAAAGCCATGGGCGTAGCTTGCATTTAAGCTGATCCTATCATAATGCACAGCAAATCCTGCCTTAGCACGTATATCCGTTTTTAGGTTATCGAACCTGTATTCAACTTTATACTGTTGTCCATTTTCATTTTTAACAAAGCCTTCGATGTTTGAAACCAACTGAAAACCGGCCTCCGCACCTACTAAAGCATCTAAACTCATTTTGCCGAAAGTAAATCTATAACCAACATAAGGATTGGCATTTATGTATTGATTATCCTGATTTACTATGCCGTTTGCATAATATGTATCCCAACTGGCTGATGTTGTATATCTTGTTACCTGTATCTTGCTTCTTAATTGATCGGTACCTGCTTGTAAACCTGCAATAAAGTTATGTTTATTTATTACCTGGACTTGTATAAAGAAGCCGAAGCTGCTACCGTTTTTTGTACCATATGGGTTAGCAAGGCGGTTAAAAGGGGTGCTACTAACTGATGTTGTACCAGCGGACCCAGATCCGGAGAAATGCATCAGCGTTCTGTAAGCACCAAAGGAAAATTCTGTTTGTTGAGCAAGGGTTGTCAGATAAAAAAAGGACAATACGAGTGATGATAAAATTCTTTTCATGTGATAAGTTAGTGCGCAAATATATAAAAATGCAGTGCGCTCTAAAATAGCGAAAATACCCTTTATCTATACTTATCTCCTGCCGCCTTTGAAGCTGAACTTCAAGTTGACACCGCCCGATCCAAACCGAATATCCTGCGCACCTAAACCTCCGAGCGGATATTTTACAAATGGCTCAACTATCAGCCTGTTGGTACCTATCGGGTAACCTATACCGAATGATAGGTTGAGCAGCCTGCCAAAATAGAAATTACTGTTGCCGCGTACCGACTGGCTTTGGTCTTGCCCTGCATCTGCTGCGTTAGACACAGTTCCATTACTGTAAGTATAACGGTAAGTATAATTCTCATTAAAGAAGGTTCCAGAGCTTAAACCAGCAGAGATAAAAGCATCTGTTTTATCCGGATTGAATTCATATTTCAAGTTTATAGGTACATCAATACCCAGCATACTCACATTGTAATTGCGGAATACCGGCAAAGCTGCAGACATGGCGAAGAAACCTCCTTGCCTTAATACAGGGGCCTTAGCAGCCACAGCAAATGCTGCCTGCGGCGCAGTATTGGCAGAGCCGTAGTTAAGCGAGTTTTGCGCCAATGCTACACCTGTTGATAGCTTAAGCTTTTTAGTCAGCCTGAAATCAGACGCAAAGCCTGCGCCTGCATTAACCTGGTTGGTACTGCCTTCGGCGTAATTGAAATAGGTGGTAGCAAATACGCTGAAAGTAACTTTTTTATCTCCCTTATCTGTTGGTTGCCTTTGTGCGGTTTGCGTGCCTTTTTCACGCTCAAACATATCCATGATGGTGCCTGATCGCTTAGTATTGTTATTGGCCGCGATAGTGGTTTGCTGCGGTTGTTGGGTTGCACTCTCCGTCGGTTTGGTTGTTTGTGAAAGCTGCGGCTGCTGTACCTGTTGCGCCTTAACCGTATCGATTGGAGTAGTTGTATATACAATACCGTTATCCTTTACAGGCGTATTGTTAGCCTGGTTATTTTCGGGTTCAGTAGCTTTAACAGGCTGTTCTGCATTAGATAACGTTGAAGCTTCCTTATAATGCCTCACTTGATAAGCCATAACCGGCCCCGCAGCTAAGGAATGCACATACGAACTTTGGTAAGGCTTTTTAACAGCTGTATCCGTCGGTGTTTCTGTGCTTGCCATTGCAGGTGTTTGGTTGGGCTGAACAAGATTTGTTGACGAATCTTTTTCAAGTGGTTTAGCAGCAGGTTTTAAAACGATATTATTTTGCGGTGTTTTATCCTGTCCTTTAAACCAAAGGCCAACGCCAAGCATCAGCAAAATTATTGCTGCAGCACTGCTCCACCAAAGCATGGCTACTTTGCGGTCTTTACCCTCAGCAGGGTATTTTTTCCTGAATTGTTCCCAACCATGATCTGCAGACGGGTGCTCGTAGTTATCGAACACTTCCCGTATGCGGTTGGTTAGTCTGTTGTCGTCAAACTGCTCATCCATGGTTACGTGATTCGATTGTTAAAAGATGCCTGAGCTTTTCCTTCGCCCTGCTCAGGTACACCCGTGACGAGCTTGCCGGCAAATTTAATATCTGCCCTATCTCATCATGGTTATATCCATCTATTTCGTACATGTTAAAAATTGTAAGCTGTATCTGCGGCAATTGCTTCATCAGCTTTAATATATCCTGTGCATTTAGGCTTTCAACAGCGGTGGCGTTATGGCCAACCTCGTAAGCATCTTCAATATCTGTATTGGCCTGGTGCCTTAGCTCCTTACGCCGCCTGTCAATTGCTGTGTTTACCACAATGGTGCGCAGCCAGGCCCTAAAAGGTTTATCAGTATTATAGGTTGTTATGTTATTAAATATCTTTATAAAAGCATCGTTCACTACCTCTAATGCATCGTCTTCGTTTAGGCTATATCGCATACTTACACCCATAGCGTAGCCATAGAACTGCTTGTATAAGAGCTCCTGGTGTTTAATACTGCCAGATTTACATTTACTGACGATCTCTTCCTCAGTAATGCGGTGAAGTAAATGCATTTAATTGTAACACTGCTTAGTTGCCAATATACAGTACGCCTCCAATTCCCAAACGTTACAGCCGCCTCAAAAAATAGTGCAATAGCAGTTATGTACGCTATGTATAGCTTAGTTTATCTTTTTAAGATCGTATTCAAATGCCAGCGAATCGCCAATAATGGTTTTCATCTGTAAAACGCTGCCGTTATAAACAAATAAATAAGTGCCATGTAAATGTGCCTTGCCGTTAATGATGGGCGCATTAGTAGTGGCTAAAGTTGCAGGTACCGATTTATCGGCAAAGCCGATGCCTTGTCCGTTTATGCCATATAAACCTTTGCTGGCTGCATGAATCTTCGAAGTGTCGCCGCCAACCGAGTAAGATGCCGTTGCTTGTGTTAACGACAATGAGATGTTGCATTTAGCAGTATCAATTTTTGTTTGTCCCGGCTTCCTGCTTATCAGCCTGAACTCGCCGCTGAAAGCACCTTCAGGGTTAGGAGTAACAGGTTGATCATTACCCTTTAAACAGCTTGATGTTAAGGCCACACCCAGTAAAACTGGTATCAAGTATCTTAATCTTTTCATATGAACTGATTTACAAATTGGATTACGTTATTGAAATTGAAAACGCTACAACAAAAAACAAACGTTTAAACTTTTTTTGCCTCTTCCCAAAAAACGTCCATTTCGGCAAGGTTCATATCGTGCAGGTTCTTGCCATGCTCGCGGGCTTTTTCTTCGAGATATTGAAAGCGTTTAATGAATTTACGGTTGGTTTTTTCAAGGGCATCTTCAGGGTTGATATTGATGAAGCGTGCGTAATTGATGAGTGAGAACAGCAGGTCGCCAAACTCACCTTCGGCCTTTTCTTTATCTATAAGGGTTTCGTCAGCAGTGTTAAATTCGTCTTTAAATTCCTGCAGTTCTTCTTCAACCTTATCCCAAACCTGGTCTTTATTTTCCCAGTCGAAGCCTACGCCACGCGCTTTTTCCTGTATGCGCGATGCCTTTACCAGCGCAGGTAACGATGCCGGTACACCACCCAAAACCGATTTATTGCCTTCCTTTAGCTTTATCTGTTCCCAGTTGCGTTTAACGTCTGCCTCATCGTTCACATGCGTATCGCTGTAAATATGCGGATGGCGGTTTATCAGTTTATCGCAAATGCTGTTCAACACATCGGTAATATCAAAGTCTTTGGTTTCAGACGCGATCCTTGCATAGAAAACCATGTGCAGCATAATATCGCCAAGCTCTTTTTTTATCTCCGTCATGTCGGCGGCCAGGATGGCGTCTGATAGTTCGTAAGTCTCCTCTATGGTGAGGTGGCGCAGGCTCTCCAGGGTTTGTTTCTTGTCCCAGGGGCAATTGGTGCGCAGGTCGTCCATGATGGTAAGCAGGCGCTCAAATGCGCCGCTTGGGTTATGTGATGCAACTGGTGCTGTTAAAGCCATAATATTTTGTGTTTACACAAAGATACTTATTCAGTTGGCAGTTATCAGTGAGTAGTTTGCAGATAGTGACTGGTAATAAAGTATAACGAAGTGGAGTTACAGCTCACTAATAGTTAGTTGCGGAGAAGGACGTGTGTAGCGTACCCTCCACAGCTAACCAAACAAAGCTGAAAACTGCTCACTGGCTACTGCACACTCGCGACAGCGCGGAGCATCTCGCGTTTGCCGGGTGCGCCGGGCGCTTTCTCCACCTTTAATCCTAATGCTTTGACGCTTCGCTTTAAATTGCCGGTTATGGCATAGGTAACAAACACGCCGCCCGGCTTTAAAAATTTAAAAGTATGCGCTATAGCCTCATCCGTCCACATTTCGGGCTGGTGGATAGCAGCAAAGGCGTCAAAGTAGATCACATCAAAAGTTTTACCTGATGAAAAATTCGTCAATTGTGTTACTGCTATCTCCAGTTCAATGTTTTCCAAAAGTTGACTTGGGGCGGCCAAAGCTGCCGGATAATCGCTTATGAAATTTTCCCAGGTAGCCGGTGCCACAAAATTTTCATAGCCCGTTTCGGCTATCATGTCAGGCGTAAGCGGATAGGCCTCTATGCCGGTATAACGGAGCTTGATATTTTGTTCTGAACAGTAATCGGCAGTGAGCAAGAAATTTAACCCCGTGCCGAAACCAACTTCTAATACAGACACCTCGCCCGAAGGATTTTTATCCAGGAAATGTTGCAATCCCGATTTAAGGAAAACATGCTGGCTTTCCTGTAATGCGCCATGCTTAGAATGGTAGTTTTCGCCAACTATCGCGTTGTGTATGGTTTTCGAACCATCGGCCGTAGTTACTATGGTGAGGTGAGTATTTTCTTTGTTCATCTATGCAAACAAACAAAGAAAAGAAATAGGAATTATAATTTTTTCTAACACCATGTCATTGCGAGCGATAGCGCGGCAATCTCATAGGTAGTTCTCCGTAAAGAATGTAAGTGAAGTAAGTTATCATCAGTGGATGTTACTTTCTTTTCTCTCAAAGATAGTAACCAGAGAAAAGTCGCGGCTGCCGCAAAATGTTTTTAAGTCTCTCCTACAGCAGTGCATATGCTTGCCGCCTTTAACGAAGGCCGATTTTTTGGTGTCGTTAAGTTCCGCTATTCTTTCAAGATCTCTAAAACCTGATCTCTGATCACAAATCTCTAACGCTAACTTACGCCGTCATGGCGATAAGGTGGTTCAAACTATGGCAGTAATCGGGTAAAGAAATAAGGCCTTTATCGTAATCTGCAACAAGCTTATCCAACTGTTTCTCAACCTGGCTGTGGTCAAACCGGCGATCATTCACGGCTGCCTTCAACGCGCGCATTTTATGTTCTGCAGCTTTTTTCATCAGCATAGGTTGGGTGCCTTGCGCCTCTACCAAAATCTTACTTAACTTTTGCCTGTTCTTTTTATCAAACAGTAGTATAAAATAAACCAATGTTGAGCCTGCCACTAAGAAGTAGAAAAAAATCGCTGTCGGTGATGTAAAATAGTCGTTCATAAAAATACCCCTTCAAATCAATTTCAGTGACAGGTTGCTTAGTTTTATTTATTACGGAAGCGTTTAACCCGGGGTTGCAATTGTTTATAAAAAAATTAACTATTGCGCATTTTCACTATTAGCAATTTCACAAATAACCACTTGTTTTAGTTTAATCCGTATACCTTTGCGGCATGTTAAACAGGCACTTAACAACAACCTTCGCTTTTATTGCATTTTTATTAATCGTAAATGATCAGTATGTCGCTGCTCAAGGCAAAAGCAAAAAAACTGCCGAAACTGCGCACTCCACTTATAAATTTAAAACCATTGTAATCGATCCCGGCCATGGCGGCAAAGACCCTGGTTCGCATGGTACTTTTTCAAAAGAAAAAACTGTGGCGCTTGAAATAGGGAAGAGGCTTAAAAATATGCTTAATGATGAGATGCCGGCCGTTGATGTGATCATGACCCGCAGTACCGATAAGTTTATTGAACTACATAAACGTGCAGATATCGCAAACGATAACCATGCAAATTTGTTTATATCTATACACTGTAACTCATCGCCGGAGAAAAAAGGTACCCACCGCGGCGTTTTATTACTGGTTTATGGTTACCATCGTAAGCAGGAGCAAATGGAGGCACTGCGCGAGAATGCTTCTATATTTATTGAGAAGGATTATAAAAAGAAATATAACGGTTATAGCGAGGATGCTGCAGTAAATGCCATTATCATGAGTGCTTTTCAACAGCGCTACAGGAAACAGAGTATCCACTTTGGTAACCTTTTAAATACGCAGATCAAAGAGAAAGATGGCCGCCGCAGTTTGGGAGTTAAAGAACAGGGAGTATTAGTTTTACAACAAAGTGGGATGCCGGGCTTGCTTTTAGAAACAGGCTTTATTAACAATCCGGCTGATGAAAAATACCTCAATTCTGCCGAAGGACAAAATGCCATTGCCCGCTCCATTGTAAACGCGGTAAAGCAATACAAAAAAGGGTTTGATTAAACGATAAACATTAAAACAAAAGCATTATGAAACCAGGAGTAAACACATCAAGAAGAGATTTTATACGTAATGGTTCCATAATGGCGGGGGCGCTGGTCATCAGTCCGGCGTTGTTAGCTGCTGCCGGTGCATCACCGGTTAAAAAACTGGGCATCGCTTTGGTGGGCTTGGGTGGGTACGGAGGCGGACAACTGGCCCCGGCGCTTCAGCAAACGCAAAATTGCTACCTGGCAGGCATTGTTACCGGTACACCTTCAAAGGCCGAAGAATGGTCAAAAAAATATAACATTCCGCAAAAGAACATTTATAACTATCAAAATTTTGATGAGATAGCGAAAAATCCGGACATCGATATTGTTTACGTTGTGCTGCCGGTATCTATGCATAAAGAGTACACCATACGCGCCGCCAGGGCGGGCAAGCATGTAATATGCGAGAAACCGATGGCGCTAAATGCTGCAGATTGCCGTGAAATGATCGCCGCTTGCAAAAAAGCCAACCGGTTGCTTTCAATTGGCTACCGTTTGCATTTTGAACCGCATAACATGGAAGCCATGCGCCTTGGCCAAAAGAATGTGTTAGGAAAGGTAACCGTAATTGACACGGGCAACGGTTTTGTTTACACCGGCGACCCTAACGCATGGCGCTTAAAAAAAGCCCTGGCCGGTGGCGGAGGTTTAATGGATATGGGCATTTATGCCATACAAGCCGCCAGATACACTTTGGGCCAGGAACCCATAGCCGTTAAAGCCACTCAGGAAAAAACAAAACCTGAGTTATTTAAAGAGGTAGATGAAACCGTTTTTTGGGAACTAAAATTTCCGGGCGGGCAAAAGGTGACCGGCAAATCAAGCTATAACAATAATTGGGGCTATTTAAGAGTAACAACCGAGAAAGGCAAGTTTGATATAGAACCCGCATACGGTTATGATGGTATCGACGGCCATATTAACGGCAAGCCTATGAACCTGCCAAACATAAACCAGCAGGCTGCCCAGATGGACGACTTTGCCACCTGCGTGCGCCTCAATAAAACCAGCCGTGTACCCGGCGAAGAAGGCGAAAAGGATATGAAGGTAATAGATGCCATTTACCGCAGCCTTGATAGCGGAAAGTGGGAGAAAATAGGGTAACAATGTTTTTATAAATTTTTCCTGACAAAATAATGTCAGCGTTCACAAGCGTTCACGGTGTTCATTGTTGTAAACGTGAACACTCATAAGGGCTTTTTGCAAATAAGGAATATCATTATCTTTCACAAAAAAAGTCATGCGCCTTAAACGTTTTTTACTAATGGGCATTATCCCGCAATTATTAGCTGTGTTAGGCTACGGCCAAAAAATACCTTATGGCAGCAACCCCGCCGCTGGTAAGTATTACCAGGTTAATGGCATCAAACTTTATGTAGAAGAGTACGGCCAGGGTAAACCACTACTGATGACCCATGGCAATGGCGGAGATATGAGCGCTTTTAGCGAGAATGTAGCCTATTTTGCTAAGAAGCACAGGGTTATTTTGGTCGATAGTCGTTCGCAAGGCAAGTCTGTTGATCCAAACCCAAAGATCAGCTTTGAGCAAATGGCTGACGATTTTGCCGCACTGCTCGATCTGATGCATATCCAAAAAGCCTATGTTTTAGGATGGAGTGATGGTGGTATCAATGCCATTATGATGGCTATACATCACCCCAATAAAGTTATAGCATTCGCTGCAACCGGTGCCAACGTTACCCCTGATGCCAGCTCATTTGCCGACCCAAAGGGCTGGGCGAGCGGCAAAAAATATTACGAGGAAAACAAGAACCGCGTATGGAAAACCACAGCAGATAAAAATCGCTGGAAAATGTTCCTGCTTGATTGGGAGCAGCCTAACCTAACCGCAGCAGATCTGCACAAAATAAACTGTCCGGCCTTTATCATTGCCGGCGACCATGACGTGATAAGCGATAGCCACACCCGCTACATTCAGAAAAACATCAAAGGCTCAAAGCTTTGGATAGTGAAAAACTCGGGCCATGGTACCTTGGTAGAACATGCTGCAGCGTTTAACAAGCGGGTTGATGAGTTTTTCTCTCAGCATTGAATTGTCATACACATTTAAAAAAAGGATGTTTAAACATCTTTTATAAAAACCTTTTATACATTTGTCTCAATTAAACTCAGAAAAAACAAAATGAAAAAGATCTTCACCCTAATCACTGTTGCTTTTTTAGCAACGGCTGTATCTGCGCAAAGCACCTGGACGGTTGACAAGGCGCACTCACAAGTAAAATTCTCTATCACTCACTTAGCAGTGTCTGATGTTGATGGCAAATTCAAAGATTTTGATGCAACTATCGTTGCCGCAAAACCTGATTTCAGCGATGCGAAATATACTTTCTCTGCAAAAACTGCTACAGTTGATACAGACAACGAAAGGCGTGATGGCCACCTTAAAGGTGCTGAGTTTTTTGATGTTGAAAAATTCCCAACGTTAAACTTCGTTAGCACTTCAGTTAAGCCAAACGGTACTAACAAATACAAAGTTACCGGTAACTTAACCTTACATGGCGTGACCAAACCGGTAACTTTAGATGTAGTTTACCGCGGTACCATTACTAACCCAATGACCAAAGGCCCTGATGCAGGTTTCAAGATCACCGGTACTATCAAACGTTCTGATTTTGGCTTTGGCAGCAAATACGGCTCGCCAATGCTTAGCGACGAAGTTGAACTTGTTGCTAATGGCGAGTTCATGAAACAATAAGTTTTTGATTAATTTATATAATGACGGCGCTTTTTTAAAAAAGGCGCCGTTTTTTTATACCCTTTTAAAGGTGAGCGTTTTGCCAATAAATTTGAAGTGCCAATAGCCTTTAACCTTCAACTCGCCTTTGCTGTTAATGTAAGCACATGAGTTCCAGAGGCGGCCATGTTTGGCATCATAAATAACACCGTTTTCCCACGTATTAGTGTTAGGAGCGTATTGAAGTTTTTCCAAAACCTCCATCCCAACGATCTTACGGTTACGTAGTGTTGGGTCTGGGTTCAGCCTGTCAAAGTGGTCATCAAGCTGCATACTTTCGTCACGGTCATCAAACCAAACTATTTTTGCATGATATTCAAGGTTATCTTTCGAGACTTGAATAATCAGATCTTTGTCCTCTGAAATCCATTTACCACAAATTACCTCATCGCTGTGCACATTGCCTGCGGTACAAGTTAACCCAGTAAGCAGTACTGTGATTAACGAAATTTGGAAGATCTTCAACATAATTATTGGATGACATTGATGTGACATAAATATATGAAACAAGAATGTTACAATCCAAACTTTTAAGAAAAAAAATTTCTTGATTTATTGACTATACTCTCTTAAAAGTCAGGGTTTTACCGATAAATTTAACGTGCCAATAACCTTTAACTTTTAGAAAGCCCTCCTTTGTCAAATAAGCTGAGGAGTTCCAATGGCGGCCGTGTTTGGCATCGTATATAACGCCGTCTTCCCAAGTGTTGGTTGTTGGGTTGTAAGTAAGCTTTTCTACCACATTCATACCCAAAATTTTGCGGCTGCGCAGAGCGGGGTTTGGATTAAGGTCATCTGTCCAGTAATCCATCGGTTTGGTATCATCGTGGTCATCAAACGAGATGATCTTTGCCCTAAATTCAGAACCCTCCCGATAGACCTGCACTGTAAGCGCGTCGTCAACCAGTTGCCATTTCCCGCACACCATATCTTCTACTGCTTTGTTGTTTGGTGTACTATAATTTGTACTGCTGTACAACATTATGATGCAAAAAATCGATAAAAAGCGTTTTGTCATGGTATTGTCTTTAGTACGTACTATAAAGGCAATAGCAATGCCAATTAAGGTTAAGCTTAAATTCTATGAAAGGTCATGGTTTTCCCGAGTAGTTTAACTTTCCAATACCCTTTAACTTTCAAAGTGTTATCGCCATCTAAAGTAGCCGCAGCGCTCCAGTATTTACCGCTTTGCACTTCATAAATGTGGCCGCCTTCCCATGATTTTGTTTTAGGGTTGTAAATAAGCCCTTCAACTACATCAAGGCCTAAAACTTTGCGGTTGCGTAATGCCGGATCAGGGTTTTTTTTATCGGTTATATTTTCCATAGGTTTGTCTTTGGTAACGCCGCCGGTAAAGCGTATCATTTTAGCCCTAAAGGTGTTTTTGTAAGGATATACCTCAACAACCAGGTCTTTTCCGCTCGATTCCCATTTGCCACAGATGCGGTTGGCATCGCTCACCTCATCAACAAGGACAGATCTGAAAGAACATAACACAATCAGGATTAAAACGGAAAGTAAACGCATAGTAATTGCAATTATAGAGATTTAAGCAATAACAGTTTAGGCGGGGATTGTTTGAATGCACTAATAAATTTTACTTTACCGTTTATCCTTTAAATTAGCAACTATGATCCGCACCGAATGGACACCTGCTGCCTACAAAGAAAATGATTCCCCGATCATCCGTAAAGCTACACTTACGGACAAACCCGTCCTGTTGCGTTTTGAGCAGGGGGTGGTGGAAGCAGAGCGTACTTTTACGCCGGAGATGAAACCCGGTCCGCAACAATATTATGATCTGGATTGGCTGCTCACCTCATCGGATTCATACCTGGTTGTAGCAGAATTAAACGGAGAGGTTATCGCCAGCGGTTATGCCCGCATCAACGAGTCGAAACCGTATCTACGTCATTCGCACGAGGCTTACCTGGGTTTTATGTATGTGCTGCCGGAGTACAGGGGTAAAGGAATCAATAGGTTGGTAATTGATGCGTTAAAAGATTGGGCCAAATCTCGCAATGTATCTGAACTGCGACTGGAGGTATACAGCGAGAACGCTCCGGCAATAAAGGCCTACGAAAAGTTTGGCTTTAAGCCTTACCTGCTGCAAATGCGTATGGATGCAGGCAATTAGCATAATGCGAATATATGCCTCAGCCAGCTATCAAATCGAACGTTAGAGGTTGCAAGACAGATGGGTTTATTTCCAATCAGAAATTATAGCTTAAATGGGCTACCGCAAAAAACTTAGTGCCGGGCGTAAAGGCTATGTTATTTATCGGCATCTGGCCTTTTAAGCGGGTCTCTGTCTCAAACTGGGTCTCTTTCCATTTTACGTTGAACAGGTTGTTTATCGTAATCCCGATCTCATACCTGCGTTTGGTGTAATTGAGAACAAGATCGTTAACAAAGTAGCCTTCAGCCTTTAAGCTATAATCCTCATTGGCCGCCCTGTTGCCCAGCCACCGGTAACGCAAACTACCGTTAAAGCCATCTCTAAATATGTAGGTTACACCACCTGTGCTGCTCCACACCGGGGCCAACGGAATATAGTTTTGCCCGGCGGGGTCATCGATAGCACGGCCATGGGCGTAGTTAATATCTGCATCAAGGTAAACAGATGATAGAGGTTGATAACGACCGGACAGATCAATACCCACACGCCGGGTTCTTCCGCTAAATTCAACTGAACCGCCGTCGCCGGCATAAACAAATTCTTTTTGCAGGTAACTATACCATATTGCTGCATTAAAAAGCAGATTTTTGGTTGGCTTTATAATGCTGCCTAAATCCGCTCCGTAAGCGGCAGGCAGGGTTTGCAGTCCCTTTTCGGTTACTACAACCCGTGTGTCATTTGAATGGAATCCTTTGCCTAAAAACAAGTAGAACTGGGCTTTATCAGTAGCCTGATAATAGAAGTTTATTTTAGGGCTAATTATGTTATTGGTGGCTTTATAAATACCCGCCCCATTAAGTGTACTATCACTTGGTAATTTGTTGTTGTAACGGTAAAAGAATTGATCAAACCGCAATCCGGCGTTTAAACTGAATTTAGGTGTGAATTGAAATGTTTCGCTTAGATACGCGCCTGCACTTGTTTCAGTAATGTTGCCCAGCTTTAGGGGATCAAGCAGTGTAAAGTTATTTACCGTATGTGAAAGTTCTGAACCTTTTGTAGCGTCCAAACGTGCGTTAATTCCAAATTCTGAGGTAAGCTTGGTGCCACCAATATAGCTTTCGTGCAGATAACTCCCGTTATAGCCAAATAAGTTACGCGCCTCCCGTTGACGTATCTCATCACCATTAACGGTATCAACAAGATAAAAAGTGAAGTTGGTATGCAGATCAAATTTATAACGGGAGTAATAAAGTTGATTCTTTAGCAGATCATTGTTTCCCAGTGTAGTAAGTAATTGGGCGTTTACGTTAGTGCGCGAGGTTAAGCCGCCTTCGTTTGGGTCTATAGCACCGTAAAAACCGATGATGCCCTCATCTACCGCGCTCTCCGGTATTTGGCCCGATGCCTTCCATTTACTGTACATGGTTGAAGCGCTAAGTGTAAGTATATTATTGGCATTTAAGCGCCCATGATATTTGGTGAAAAAATTAAAGCGGTTAAAATGCTGTGGATTGTCAAAATAACTGTTGCTGTAACGATATTCTGAAGCAGCGTACCAGGATTGTCCTTTCACTTTAGCATTATCGTTTAATAAATTAACCATGCCTAATAAACGATACGTATCAAATTGCCCGGCTTCTGCTTTAATGGTATTGCCGCTAATTGCATTTGCAGTGTTGAAATTTACCCAACCTGTTACAGCAAGATCACCTTTATCGGCATCATACATGCCTTTTTTATAGGTAGTACTCTCTATTGTTTCGGGGATAATGAAGTGGCTATCGGCATACCCTTGTCCGTGTGCCTGTGACACCATATTAATAGGCATGCCATCCACGCTCATGTTGATGTCTGTGCCATGGTCGTTATCAAAACCCCGCAAAAATATTTGTTCAGCTTTTCCTCCGCCCTGATGCTGCCCGATAAACAAGCCCGGCACTATCCGCAAAACTTCCTGAGAGTTAGACACGCCGCGGAGTTTGATATCCATTTCACTGATTGCTTTGTACGGGTTAAAAGTATGCGTCGTGATCGTTACGTCTTGCAATTGAGTTTGCTGAGTTGCCATCACTATGGTAATATTATTTCGTGATGCTGACAGATCTACGATCTGTTTTCTGTATCCTACTGCACTAAGAATCAGCTTCTGGCCCTGTGCGTTCTTAAAGAAAAACCTGCCGGCTTCATCTGTAACATCTGCCTGGCCGTTGTCAAGCTTGACCACCAAATTGCTAATCGGGATACGTGTTGCACTGTCAATGACAAGGCCGGATATTTTTCCCTGCGCGAACAGGTGCGTAATAGATAATGAGAAGATCAAAAGCAGTAAAACTTTCCTCATGAAGATCCAGTAAAGCGGCGAAGATAAAGAAATGTCCCTTTAATGTGGAAATGCCAAAACTTGTTGTCAAATTAGACATCTTCCATCACTATAAAGCCACCTACCAAGGGTGACTTTTGCTTTTTTGCATAATTTAAAAAGTTTTATCACTTATTGCTGTGTTCTGAAAAAATGCTAATTTTAAACAGCAGTTTCTACAGAAACTATTTAAAGTATACGAATTATCCCATGGAAGTTAAGAGTACCGGTGTTAAAAGTAGCTGGCTAAAAAATATGATCATTAAAAGGTTGTATTTTGATAAAGCAATGTCTTGTGCCGGTTTAAGCCAGCTTTTTGATAAAAGTATCCCGTCTATAGCCAAGGCAATCAATGAATTGATAAAAGAGGGCTTTGTGGTTGAACAGGGTTATGCGCCATCAAGCGGTGGACGCCGCCCGCTGATGTACGCTATCAATGCCAATGCTATGTTCATATTAGCCGTAGCGATGGACCAGCTATCGGCAAGGATACAAATGCTTGATCTCAACAACAGCCCAATTGCCGATATGGCTACGGTTGAGTTAAAGCTTCATAATAATGATGAAGCACTTTCCCAACTGATAAACCACCTAAAAAAATATATAGCTCAAACCGGTGTAGCTAAAGATAAAATTGCAGGTATAGGCATAGGCATGCCCGGCTTTATCAACGCCATTGAAGGTATCAACTATACCTACCTTGATGCCGGCGGCGAAAGCCTGAGCAAATACATAGAGCGCGCTACAGGCATCACTACTTACATAGATAACGACTCGAGCTTAATTGCACTGGCCGAGCAAAAGTTTGGTATTGCCCGCTCTCAGCAAGAGGTGATGGTAATAAACCTGGGCTGGGGTATAGGTTTAGGCATGATCATCGATGGCAAAATATTCAGAGGCTACAACGGCTTTGCAGGCGAGTTAAGTCATATACCGTTATCTGACGATGGCGAGCTTTGTGTATGTGGCAAACGTGGCTGCCTGGAGGCGGAAGCATCGATGCTGGTTGTGGCAAAGAAGGCTGAAAAGGGGATAAAGAAGGGCCGGGTTACCAGTCTGCAGTTGCAGGATGGCCAATCGAAACTGATAGGGGATGCTTTAATGGAAGCCGCTAATCAAGGCGACCAATTTGCCATTGAGTTGCTTACCGAAGCCGGTTATAAAATTGGCAAGGCGCTGGCTATACTGATCCATATCATGAACCCTGCTAATATTGTGTTGAGCGGCCGGGGAGCAAAGGTTGGTAAGATCCTGATGGCTCCAATACAACAGGCTTTGCACAAATATTGTATCCCAAGACTATCATCCGGCACGGAGCTTTTAATTTCTTCATTAGGCTTTGATGCCGAGCTGATAGGTGCTGCCGTATTGGTAATGGAGAATTTCGATAAAGAAGATAAGGTTGTTTAGTGATCGGAGATTAGTTAACCAGAGATTGCTAAAAGTGCTTAGAATATGTCAAACGCTTATGCCATCGCCTATCTCAATGATCTGGTGAAACTCAATACCTGATCTCTCAAAATGTTTTCTGTAGTTTTCATAACGCTGCTTCAGAAAGAATTCTTTAGCGTAGCCATCGTGTACAGGCAGTATCCTTTTAGGCCTCACTCGGTCTGCAAAGCCTGCTATACGCAGTTCGTTGGCAAAGGGGGACATGGTAACCATGATAAGTACTTCAATATCTCTGAATTCGGTGAGTTTAGTCTCCATTGAATCAACCGGGTGCAAAACTTTATCGTTGATGATAAAGCCGGTCATTTGAGGTATCGAGTTATCCAGCAATGGTTCGTGTTGCACGGGGAAGGCATGTAATTTAAACGGCCCCAGGTCAAATGTGCCTTCTTTGATGATGTTGAAGGGTATATCTTCTTTCGCCAATGCTTCGCCCACTTCATCATTGGTGTAAACGCGGGCTTGGCTGCTCGCAACTATCTTTTTAAGGTTATCTACATCAAGATGATCGGGGTGAATATGAGTGATGATTATCGCATTAACATCAGCAAAGCTATCCGGTTTAATTAATCCCTCTGCAAAAGTAAACTTACCGGGGTCGAATAAGATCTTATACCCCTTATCTTCAAACACCAGGCACGAATGCAAGAATTTAGAAATATTCATTTTTAGCAACAGTAGTTTAAATTTTAAACCCTACTTATTGCCTAAAAGTTTGATTATAATATTTCTTTTAGTTCCTCAAATTTGTTGATAGTTGCAACCATACCTGTTTCAACGGCCCCAAAACCATAGGCCGCAAAAATGAAGGGAACGCCGGCTTTTGCAGCAGCGTCATAATCGCCCATAGTATCACCTATATAAACAGGTGCTTGCAGGTTATGATCATTCACAATGTCTTTTATGTTATCTGCCTTAGGGTTTCCTTTGGTGCCAAAACATTGATGGGCAAGAAAATGCGGGTGCATGTTATGCAGATCTAAAAACAATTCGATATAGCCGCTCTGGCAGTTACTTACAATATAAAGCTTGTATAATTGGCCTAAGTAAGTTAACGTATCCGCAAGGTTTGGATAAAGCTCGCCGCCTTGTTTGTGCAGGATATCCAACTCGGCAACTGAGCAAAGTTGTTGTACCTGGCTGCGTTGTTCAACGCTAAGCGATGGGAATAACTTTTGGAAAATGGCATCGTAGGTCATCCCGGTGATAGATCTTACCCGCTCACGGCTCATCACCTCGCCTGCCATAAAAGGAGCCCGGTCCAGGGCCGTTTGCCATGCACGACTGATGGTTTCTGTACTGTCCCAAAGTGTGCCATCCAGATCAAATATAATGCTGTCGAATTTTCCTTTTAAGTTTTCCATATCGGGTTTGTGCCGCAAAAATAGAATTATTTTGAGTGCACCCGATCAATAAATAGGAAACTGACCAAATATGTACAATAACGACATGACAGGTAAAGCCAGCAGCAAGAACATTCTTGCCTGCTCTACTTTGTTTGAATCGCCTTTTACAAATACGTTGTTTATATCGGTGAGTATAGTGTCAATTGCTTTTTTCATGGTAACAGGTTGTTATTTCTGTTTGTGTGACCATGAGTGGCGCGTATGGTTTAAAGCCAGTGGCAACTAATTAGAGAATTAGCTGTTAATCACCATATAAAGATGAGTTGTGGAAATTCCAATCATCTATATCAATAATACCCGGCTTAGTCTGGTAATGAGAGTTATCGACAGGGCATTTTACAACGTACCTTATGGTATCAACCCATGCAACTATGGGCCTTGCGCCGCATTGCTTGCAGTTTTTGCAACAGAAAGTTACAGGTATGTTGATAAACCCCTTCATCTGGCATAATTTCATCCACGAGACGCGCAAATTCGTTATATCATAACACGTCTGTTAAAATATAATAATAAGGTTTGCGGGCGAAATTGTTGCCTGATGAAACTGTTAGAATTAAAGCAGTATGCTATTTAGCGTCATTTATCTCGATCCAGTAGCCGTCCGGATCCTGGATGTAAAGCTGAGACACGCCATCAATACGATGTTCTATCTGGCCCGGCACTTGTTTCCAGTTGCAATAGGAAATGTTTTTTGCTTTGAGCATCTCAGCAAATTTGGGTACCGATGATACGCTGAAACAAATATGATCTGCTATAACCTTAGTAGTTGCGCAATTGCTTTGTATTACGTGCATGGCAATATTGGGTGCAATGCTGTACCAGGTATGCACGGTATCCTTAAATGGATTCGGGATAATTTTGAGATTTAAAACGGTGGTATAAAACTCGTTGCTCTTTTTCAGATCTTTTGAGCAAAGGGCTATATGATTAAACGTTGCCTGTGCTTTCGCAGCAGGGCAAACAAACATGAACATACAAACGGCTACACCGGCCAGTAATTTGGGTAGAGAAATACGCATGGTTATTGGTTTGTGTAAATATACGTTAGTAATTGTATAGGGATCAGCTTGTAGAAAAATTATGTGTAACAATTATACTTACAATCATTTTTACGGCATTTTGGTTAAAGCTTTATGTTAAAGCAGATAAGTTCCGGTACGCGCGCATTTTGCGCTATTATATCATTGTTGTGCATTGCAGCTATTGTACTTCAGCTAAGCATGTCCCTACCTGGCTATGCAGACAGAGAGCGTACATTGGGTGGCTTCCTGTTAGAGTACTTTAGCTATTTTACCATACAAAGCAATTTATTGGTTGCATTGTGCACCGGCTGTGTTGCGTTGTCAGGCTTTAATGGTAAATGGTTTACCCGTGCGGGAGTGCTGAGTGCCGTTGCGGTTTGTATAACAATTGTATCGCTTGTATATAATCTTGTTTTGCGATCTACCTTTCATCCTGTTGGATGGGCGCGTGTGGCAGATGAACTACTGCATGTGGTAAACCCGGTCTTGTATCTCATCTTTTGGGCTGCTATATCTCCTAAAGCAGGTATCACTTATAGGGGCACGTTCAGCTGGCTTATTTATCCGCTTTTTTACATCATCTATATTCTTGTTCGTGGTGCTTTAACAACCAAATACCCTTACTTCTTTTTGGACGCCGGTAAATTTGGGTACCCGCAGGTTGCACTCAATATCGCCGTTTTGGTTGTTGTTTTTTGGTTGTTTTGTATGCTGTACGCCTTTATAGCACAGCGAATTACAGGGCGGAAAAGACAATCCTGATCATTGGCATATCTTCATTTGATTGTAACAAGTTAGTTATGCGAGCCCTGCGGCATTAAACTTGGAAAGCTTTGCGCAGTTTAATATTTAAACAATGCGCTATTAAAAAGCAAAGTGAAGGAGATATTAAAAATGAAAAAGAGCATCATAAAAATAATGGCCGTACTGGTGTTAGGTACCGCATTATTCTCAAGTTGTACAGTAGACAATTATAATAACCGTCGTTACGGCAGGTATCATTATGACAGGTATCACGACCGTTATTATCGCGACCACGGCTACTATCGTAACTATTAATCTAACAAGTACATTCTATCAACCCTAAATACGAAACAATTATGAAATACTTAAAGATGGTCGCCGTTGCGGCAATAGCACTATTTAGTTTTAGTACTGCGGATGCACAGGTGTCAATTTCGGCACAAATAGGTACGCCGGCGCCTGTGGTTTATGAGCAGCCGGTTTATGTTAACCGCCCTGTATATCACCGCCCGCCACGCCGTGTAGTAGTGGTAGAGCGCCGTTACCACCGCCGTTATTACCGCCCGGTTTTTGCACCGAGGCGATCATATTACCATCATCATTACCGCGCCCGTGGCCCGATACATGTAAGGCGATATTAATAATAAAAGCTCCCGCTGCGAAATGCAACGGGAGCTTTTGTTTTAAGCCGGTTATCAAACAATGCCTCCTTCTTAAGGTTATTGTTAACGCAAAACGTAACAGGTGTTTTTACAAATCAATTACCTATCCTTTTATATCTTGCAATCTTAAGCTATCTAATTTTATGCAAAGAGGCGGTTTATTCAATTTTTTCCTTATCACATCGGCTATAGCGTTCTTAATGGATTGGTACGTTTTTAATGGCCTGCGTACCTTAACTGCCGATTGGCAATCGCGCTTTGCCAGGCAAGCGTTACCATGGGGCTTTTTGCTTATCTCGGTAGCCGTCACCGTTGTGTTTCTGGTTGGCATCAACAGCTTTAACTCTGCAAAAGGAATGACGCCGTTTCATGAGTGGATGTTAAGCCTTTTCCTTACGTTCTTCGTTACCAAATTGGTGTTTTGTATAGTATTGTCACTTGGCGATCTTGGGCGCTTTATAACGGGATTAGTTGGGAAGCATGATCAAGGCGAGCCGTATTTTCCGCAGCGGCGAAAGTTTATAAGTGAGATAGCGGTATTGCTGGCAGCTATACCATTTGCATCTTTCTTTTATGCCATGATACGTGGTAAATACGATTATAAGGTGCATAAGCATACCATTTACTACGATGAATTGCCTGAGGCATTTGACGGATTTACCATCACCCAACTATCCGATATCCACTCGGGCAGTTTTGATAATGTAGAGGCAATGCAAAAAGGCATAGACCTGGCCAATGCTCAAAAATCTGACCTGTTTGTCTTTACCGGCGATCTGGTTAACAATGCTGCCTGGGAAATTGAGCAGTATATTGATAATTTTAAGCAGTTGAAAGCACCATACGGGCAATTTTCGATATTGGGTAACCATGATTATGGAGATTACATACAATGGGAGAGCGAACAGGCAAAGCGCTATAATCTTGAAAAATTGAAGCGCCATCACGCAGAGTTGGGCTATCGCCTTTTACTGGATGAGAACGTTGAGCTGGAAAAGAACGGCCAGAAAATATCACTCATAGGTGTACAAAACTGGGGACGTGGCTTTATACAAAAAGGAGATCTTGATAAAGCCCTGCAAGGCGTAGATGATAAAGCATTTAAAGTACTACTCTCTCACGATCCCACCCATTGGGAGGAGAAGGTACGTTATTATAAAACTGATGTTCACCTAACGTTATCCGGCCATACACACGGTGCGCAGTTTGGGGTAGAAACTGCAGGTTTCCGCTGGAGCCCGGTGCAATATCGTTACCTGGATTGGGCTGGTCTTATCAAACAAAACAACAGGCATTTGTATGTTAACCGCGGCTTTGGCTTCCTGGCCTTTTCAGGCAGGTTAGGTATCTGGCCTGAGATAACAGTGATCACACTAAAAAAGAAAAGAGCTTAACCGGCTATGGATAACGACATTTTCAGGCATTTTGCAGACATCACTACGAGAGAGATCGCTCCGGGCTTTTTCTCTAAACTGATACACACCGATAGCAATACTATCAACTTTATAGAGGTTGCGGCGGGCTGTGCGTTGGGTACACATAACCACATGCACGAGCAACTATCTTTCGTTATTGAAGGAAAATTTCAGCTAACGGTGAACGGTACCGCACAAATACTTGACCCGGGTATGTTTGCGGTCATACCATCAAATGCACCGCATAGCGGCTTAGCCATTACAGATTGTAAACTGATAGATGTTTTTACCCCTGTACGCGAGGATTATAAAAACCTGTAAGCGCAGCACTTTAACATTTGTGAGCTATTCGATACATTTGCTGCATGGCTATAACTCCTGCAAAATCTTCTGATATTCCTGAACTGGTTGATCTGGTAAACTCTGCTTATCGCGGCGAAGGCGCCAAACAAGGCTGGACAACTGAGGCAGACCTGATTGACGGAACCCGCACAGACATCGGCAGCCTTACCGAGGAACTAAATGGCCCGGCTGTTACCATGTTAAAAAATACTGATGACAATGGAAGAATCACCGGTTGTGTGTTTTTGCAAAAGCGTGGCGAAAAGCTTTATCTCGGTATGCTTACCGTATCACCAACTTTGCAGGCTAAGGGTTTAGGTAAACAATTGCTGCAAGCCGCAGAAGATTTTGGCCGGGAACATGGTTTAAATTGTATGACTATGACCGTTATAACCAAACGCGAGGAATTGATTGCCTTTTATGAAAGGCGTGGCTACGCCAAAACAGGCGAAGTGATCTCCTTTACCATACCCGAGCATAACGGCGTAGCTAAAGAACCTTTAGAGATGTACAAGCTGGAAAAGTCTTTATAGGCTACTCTCCATTTTAATAAGGCGTTTGCAGGCAATTACGATGATTTATTATCTTTAAATGCAACGCCGGTAAAATATCGGTGTCCTTTATATCAGAACTATTAAGGCATTGTATGAACCATCTATCCCCTCAATTAAAGGATTTTATTGTTGATTATTGCCGAAGGTACAAGGTTGTGCCGGTTGATACATCAATGATAAAAGCCGACACCAGCCTGGATCTCGATCTCGACATTTACGACATCGAGATAGATCTTTTTCTTTCGGAGTTTGCAGAACATTTCAAGGTAGATAAGTCAAAGTTCAGCTGGTATAAATACGGTTACCCGAAAGGTTCAACAAGGGTGCGTATGATAAAAGCCATGTTCGGCTACAAGCATAAATGGGTTAAAAAGGTAACTGGCTATTGTTACAAGCCAAAGTTTAAAGTAGCGGTTTTGCAGCAGGCTATAGATAACGGAAAGCTTGTTTAGCATAAAGATAAACTGTCGTGCCACCCGTGGCCAAAGGGTGGTATCACACACAAATTACGGCTATGACAGGTTTAGTTTTTTACGGTGTGGGTCCCGGCTTGGTAGCTAACAAACCGGGATAACAGTATTTTTTTCTTATGGCATCCGCTCACCTTTTTCACTGTATTCTATTAGCTTTTGCAAACGGCTCAGTTGCGTTTTTTCTTGCTTAGCGCTCATCACCCTGTGCAGAGAAACCTTTCGATACCATGGTGCCTGGGCCTCAAAAAATTTCCACGCGGCCTTATTGGCTTTAAAGAGCTTTTTATAAGCAGGTAGTAATTTTTTCTCCTCGTTTTCAAATGCGTAAATTGCAGAGCGGTCTTCCCTTCGCTTTTCAAAAGCTGCTACTCCGGCCGGTTTCATCAACCCCTTGTCGGTAAGTTCTTCAATCTTTTTAATGTTAACAGCGCTCCATATACTGCCGGGCTTACGCGGCGTAAACCGTATGGAATAGCTTTTATCATCTATGGATCTTCGCACGCCATCTATCCAGCCGAAACACAAGGCTTCATCAACAGATTGCGGCCAGGTTATGCTGGGCAAGCCGGAGCCTGTTTTGTAGAAACCCACCAGCAGTTCCTTTTCGGTCTCTGCGTGCTGCTCAAGCCATTCTCTTAATTTAGCGGGTGTTTCAAAAAATAAGGGCTGCATACTGCTAATATACAGTAATGCTTTAGGCTTTTTTAGAGGTTGCCACTATCACAATGCCGCCAACCAGCAAAATGCCGCCTAAGTATGGTGGCCAGTTTACCGTCTTCTCCCTATCGGCTGATACCTGTATTGGCCCCGCATCAATTATCTTTTCCTTTTTGGTATAAGTAAAGCCTGTCCATATCAGCATAACTGCGCCAACCACTATCAAAATTATTCCTAAAGTCCTGTTCATGATTTGTTGGATTTAAAGGTTCAATTTGTGAATGATTTTTTAAGGGAATTTGTTTTAATTCAACTACAGATAACCTATGGTCAACGTCGATTTTCAGTCGCTACCTATTGTAGGTCTTTAGGTGTAATCCAGCCTCATTAAATCTATTTTTTTTTGCCAGACACCGATTTATACATTAGGTTTGATACGATAATCCCTCGTCGCAAGTCGTATATAATGAAAGATGAATTGATACTGGAGACCATTACGGTGACCAAAAATTTTTTTGGCGATAAATCTTCAGGCGTAAATAATGTTACTGTTTTTATACCCAAAGGCAAGATCACAGGTATAGTAGGTGAGAGTGGCAGCGGGAAAACATCGCTCCTTAAATTGCTATCCGGCCACATGAAGCCAGATTCAGGCGACGTATTTTTTCATGGTCAGCCATTGCCTGCAAGGACTACTAATCTACAGCCCGAGCACGGCAAGATAACCATGGTAAGCCAAGACAATGCCGATATGGATACAGCCGCAACGGTGTGGGATAATCTGGGCAGGTCACTACCCGCAGAAGATGTTAATTACAAGATACAAAAGATAACACAAGCATTAAACCTGTTAGGTATTGACGATCTGCGTGACCAACCATTCGGCAAGCTGAGCGGCGGGGAAAAGCAACGGGTAACCATTGCAAGAGCGCTGATAAACCGCCCGGAAGTATTAATGCTTGATGAGCCCTTTAATCAGGTTGACGCCAATTACCGCGAAGGCTTGCAGCACGATATACGCCAGATTGTAAAGGAATGGGGAGTAACTGTTGTTCTTGTATCGCATGACCCTGCAGAGCTGCTTTCCATGGCGGATGAACTGATCGTTATAAAAGAGGGTGAGATTGTAGAGCATGGTTCGCCAGAAAAGCTCTATGAAACGCCTAAACTTTTATACACAGCCAGGATATTGGCAAGCTGCAGTGAGATGACGGCTAACCAGGCTAAAACCTGTGGCATAAAATCAAAAAGAGGTACGGTAGTGATATACGCCGAACATGTACAGATAGCGTCTTCCATGTCAATGGGTTCAAAGTGGTTGGTTAAGCAAGTGCTCTACCGTGGCTTTTACGAGGAACTTATTGTAGAACGAAATCAAGTAATCCTTCGCGTTTATAACTATAACCTGCGTAAGCATCCGGTAGGTAGTAAGATAGGAATCAAGATCACTAAGTTTTATGAGTTTGGTAGATGGTTGGGGTAAAGTGACCAACAACATCCTTATTAAAGCGTCGTTGCGAGATGCGAAGCAATCTCCCAACTTGCAAAGCGCCTCTGTATAGCAAATAGATTGCTTCGTACCTCGCCATGACGCTAATTGATAACTTTACTTATACAGCTTCTGGCACACCTCGCAATAAAAACTTGTGCGGTGCGATTTGCCGGTGTCTTTGCGGATAATTGGCACGTGGTTACGCGGGCATTCTTTCTTATGGTAAGCCTTCCAGTTTTTCTTTAATGTTCCTGCCTGTTTCTGCTCCAGAAATTGGAAGCTGTATTTCACTGCTTCGTTGATCATTTCTGTAAGCTTTTTTGGTGGCAAGGCGCTTACCAAACTCTCCGGATGGATGCGGGCGTTAAATAACGCTTCGTTTTTGATGATGTTGCCAACACCCGAGAATATGTGCTGGTCCATCAGCGCATCGCAGACAAGCAGATCAGGGTCAGCTTTCATCTTTTTGATGGCTTTGCGGCTGCTCCAGTGGTCGCTCATGATGTCGGCTTGCCAGTCGTACGCCTTGTCCAACGGTTCCGTGATCAATTGCAGCTGGCAGGCATAAAAGTTAAGCTCGGTATCGTCAGTAAAACGCAAACCTAACCGGGGCGGCTTAGCAGTGTGTGTATTGATGCGGTAGGTGCCAAACATCATCATGTGTATGCGCACCGTAAACTTAGGGAAGCATATTAAAAAGTGCTTGCCCCAGCTTTTAAAGTCTATGATGCGTTTATCTACCAGCAGTGAAGCGTCTAAAGATTTATTATTACAGGTAGCTTCGGCAACAGTTTTATGTTTAAATTGCTGTACCAGTTCTTTTAAGATCAATATGCTTGGACCTTCGGGCATGTAATTGGTTTTAGCCCCTCCAACCCCCTGGAGGAGGAGCTTTTTTAAAACAATTGAAAAAGCAATTGTTTTAAATTCCTAATTAAGGCCGCAACGTGAAAGAATTTCCTAATTCCCCTTTAGGGAACCGGGGGCTTAATGCCCGCTCTTCTTCTTCAGTAAACCACCCGTGGTATCGTCAACACTGGTTTGGACAATAAAGGCAGCAGGATCTATCTTTAGTATCTCACGTTTCAAAAGCGGCACCTCCAGACGGGTAGCCACGGTGAAGATGATCTCGCGAGGAGAATTAATATGGCCATCTTTGCCATAACCGCTTTTACCCTGGTATACAGTAACCCCACGGCCCAGGCTTTGGGTAATGGCAACGCGTATTTCTTCGCCTTTGGTTGATACCACCGTCATGCCCGTGTATTGCTCCAAACCGTTAAGGATAAAGTCGATCATTTTAGAAGCGGACAAATAGGTAAGGATCGAATACAAACCCGATTCAACACCGAGGGTAAATACGGCGACAACAAATATGACTACGTTAAGGATAAGGATCACATCGCTCACGCGGACTATCTGTGCACGTTTACTTACCAGTAGGGCAGCTATCTCCGTGCCATCTAAAACGGCACCACCACGTATAGCCATACCTATACCTGCACCAATAAATACCCCGCCGAATACTGCAGTAAGCAATTTATCATGCGTAACATCAGGGAAATGAACGAAAGCTAAGCACAGCGATAGACCTGCAATTGCAGCCGCGCTTTTAACAGCAAACTTTAAACCCAGTTTGCGGTAGCCAAGTATTAAAAAAGGTATGTTGATGATAAAGATAAGTACTGATAGCGGTGTTTTCGTAATATCGGCCATCAACATTGATATACCGGTAACCCCGCCATCAATAAAGTGACTTGATAAAAGGAATCCCTTTAGGCCAAAGCCGGCAGAGAATATTGCACAAACGAGTAAGACGGTGTCAACCAGTACATTTTTAATTTTCATAGTAGAATTAGGTTAGCAAACGGGCTTAAGATAGCCAAAAAAGCCCGGATGACCTAATTTACCAGCCTCCCTGCAGGCCCTCTTTAAGCGCTGCGCGGTAGTTTTCGAGGTTAAAAGAGTATAGGTAAGGGGCTTTATGAGCGCCACCTTTTCGTGTCTCTTCCAGTTTATTAAGAATACCAAAACCAAGTATCCGGCGCTGAAAATTACGGCGGTCGAGCTTTTTATCCAGTATGGTCTCGTAGAGTTTTTGCAGCTCTGGCATGGTAAACTGCTGCGGCATCAGGCTGTAGCCTATAGGCTGGTAGTTAAGCTGCAGCCTGAGGGTATCCAAAGCAGTACGGAAGATATGCTCGTGGTCTAACTGGAAAGCAGGCAGATCATCAAGATCGCGCCATGTGCATAGTTCAGAAAAAGCATCGGGCATTGGAGTAACATCAACAAAGTCGACCAAGGCATAGTAACCTATGGAAATAAAACGTTGATTAAAGAAGCTGTTATCCTTATAGATCTCATTATGAAACTTTGACCTGTCCGGATCGCCAAAAACATGAAACTGGCGGAGAAAAACCTCATCAATGCCGGTGCGCTCCTTTAATATTCGGTTTGCTGCTTCTTCAATAGGTTCTTCTTTAAGTACAAAACCGCCCGGCAGGTACCAGGCTTCTTCATTATTGCTTTTAAGCATCAAAACTTTGAGCTGGCCTTCATGAAAACCAAACACAACGCAGTCAATAGATATATGATTTAAGTATATCTTTTCCCAATGATCGTCTAACTGCTCCTTTGTTAACATTTAAGGGGTATTATATAAAAAACTTTGATTGTTTGATTTTAATATCTACAATTGTGTACTATTTACACCTTTCCGGGCGTAAATTCTATAGCCAATTATAGTAATAAGTTTTACAGTTATTTTATAAAGATAGGTTAACATTTGAATAATGTTGGCTTTTACCGTATTTAAGCTGTTTATAGATGAAAAAAAAATTTACCCGTAACAGTGCAGCATTTATAGGTGCTGCTTTATTAATGAGCGTTTGCAGTATAAATGTAAATGCACAAACTGCTGCAGAAACTGCAAAGATGAACGCCTATGTAACCGGCCTGATGAAGAAAATGACGGTCGATGAAAAAATAGGTCAGCTTAACCTGGTTACCGGCGGTATGGCCATCACGGGCTCGGTTACTAATAACGGTATCGGCGATGGCGTTAAGAACGGCACCATTGGCGGCATCTTCGGTTTATACGGTGTTGCCGAAGTTCGTAAAATGCAGGAGGCTGCCGTTAAAGGGTCTCGCCTGCATATACCTTTGATATTTGGTTTGGATGTTATCCACGGTCACCGTACCATATTCCCCATACCACTGGGTATGTCTGCTACGTGGGATCTTGATCTCATCAAACAATCTGCACGTATTGCCGCGAAAGAGGCAACTGCCGAAGGTTTGAACTGGGTGTTTTCTCCAATGGTTGATATTGCTCGTGATGCACGCTGGGGCCGTATTTCGGAAGGTAGCGGCGAAGACCCATACCTGGGCGGTCGCATTGCTGCAGCTATGGTGCATGGCTACCAGGGCACCAGCCTAAAAAATACAGATGCTGTTATGGCTTGCGTAAAGCACTTCGCACTTTATGGTGCTGCGGAGGCTGGCCGCGAATACAACACGGTTGACATGAGCCGCCTGGCAATGTATAACTATTACCTGCCGCCTTACAAAGCGGCCGTTGATGCCGGTGTTGGCAGTATCATGAGTTCATTTAACGTGGTGGATGGTGTGCCCTCAACCGTTAATAAATGGCTGCTTACAGATCTGCTTCGCAAGCAATGGGGCTTTAAAGGTTTCGTGGTTTCAGATTATACCTCACTTAACGAGGTTACCAATCACGGCCTCGGCGACCTTAAAACGGTATCAGCCCGTGCTATTAATGCCGGTTTAGATATGGACATGGTAGGCGAAGGTTACTTAAAAACACTTAAGAAATCATTACAAGAGAAAAAAGTAGACATGGCCGATATTGACAGGGCCTGCCGTTTGATACTGGAAGCTAAATATAAATTAGGCTTGTTCGATAATCCATACAAATCGCTTGATGCCGCGAGAGAGAAAAGTGATATCATGACGGTTGCTAACCGTGTTGCGGCCCGTTCGGCTGCGGAGCATTCTTTTGTACTGCTAAAAAATGATAACCAGATATTGCCGCTAAAGAAAAGCGGTGGCAGCATAGCTTTGGTTGGCCCCTTGGCAAACAACAAACGCGATATGCTGGGCACCTGGGTTATCGGTGGCGAATGGGAAAAATCGGTAAGCGTGATGGAGGGCATTGAGCGTGTGGTTGGCGATAAGGTAAAGATCAATTACGCCAAAGGCAGCAACATTACTGATGATACAACTTTTATCAAACGTTTAAACTTTGGCCCGGGCATGGTTTCCTTAGATAAGGAGTCGCCTGAAGATATGATCGAGGATGCTGTTAAAGCGGCAAAGAGGTCCGATATCATCGTGGCTGTAGTAGGAGAGTCGCAAAGTATGAGCGGTGAGTCATCAAGCCGGTCTGATATCAGCATACCCGAAAGTCAACAAAAAATGCTCAGGGAACTTGCAAAACTACATAAGCCTATGGTGTTGGTGCTATTTAATGGGCGCCCGCTTACCCTGCAATGGGAAAATGATAATGCAACCGCTATATTAGATGTATGGGCGCCGGGCACCGAAGCCGGTAATGCTATTGCTAACGTATTGTTTGGTAACTATAACCCTTCAGGAAAGTTAACCACAACATTTCCGCGCAGCGTAGGGCAGATACCGTTATATTATAACCACTTAAATACCGGCCGCCCTTACACTAACGGTCCAACAAAGTTTAAATCTAATTACCTCGATATTGATAACTCACCGCTTTATCCATTTGGCTATGGCTTAAGCTACACGAAATTCCAGTATAGTAATTTAAAGCTCAGCAAAACCAACCTTAAAGGCAACGAAACACTTACCGCAACGGTTACGGTTTCTAATACGGGTTCTTATACAGGAGAGGAAACTGTGCAATTATATATAGGCGATCCGGAGGCCAGCATCAGCAGGCCGGTAAAGGAGCTTAAAGATTTCAAAAAGATCACGCTTCAGGTAGGCCAAAAGAAAGATGTAAGCTTTACGATAACGCCCGACAAATTGAAGTTCTTTAATAGCGATCTGAGGTATGACTGGGAGCCGGGCAAGTTCATTATCGAAGTAGGTACCAACTCTGATATTACCGAATCTGCTACTGTTAATTGGATGAAATAGCTTATAAATAAATTAAATAAACTGTCATTAAAACAGCTTTTGCACAATGCAAAAGCTGTTTTTGTTTATACAAACCTTTTACAGTGCAAGAAAAATCGACTTCGTGTATTTTGTACAAGTAAATGTCGTTTAGACATTATTAACCACTTTAAAATTTAATAATTCGTTAACATCTTATACATCCGGCGGGTCAGACTTCTTAAAAAAAATCGCGAAGTTTTTAAATGCAGCGTTTTGCTGGGCCGGGAAATCTATTATATCCCTTAAAGTGTTGGTAATTGTGGATAATTAGCACTTTTAACGCTGTAAATGAGCTTATTATTTAGATACAAAAATTGCCTTTTTTTTAATAAAAATATAAGCGGCAGGAGATATGCTGATATTTTATTAATTAATTGATTGCATTTATGAATAATTTATAATTCTGATATAAATCTTGTGTAGCGTATACACCTTAGTTATATTAGATAAATGCCAATATAAACCGGGTTCTTTTTAAATAAGCCCAAAAACAAATTAACCAGATATTAAAGTGAGGCAACATCAGCCGCTTCCATATCCTGGTTTTAGTAGGAACATTTTAATAGGATAGTGTAAATACATGATTAAACTTTTACATTTTCTTTTTTCATATCTCAAAACCGAAGGCTTAGGCTTTTACCCTGAAAAAAGAACTTCTCTAAGCTTATTGTATGCTACCACCGCACGACGGCGAACGTGCAGGTACGGCCATGTTCCTATATCTCACCAAGAATAAGGTCTTAAATCAAATATATTAATCAACTAAATCTCAATCTCATGTTTAAAAGTTTACTCCGCAAAGGGAGAGCATTGTGCTTGCTACTGGCATGCATGGTATCTTCGCTGGTAGTTACAGCTCAAACAAAGCACACAGGTAAGGTTATTGGCAGCGACGACAAGTTGCCGGTAGTTGGCGCCTCTGTATTGTTAAAGGGTACTACCACAGGTACACAAACAGATGTAAACGGTAATTACAGTATATCTGTAAAGCCGGGCGATGTGCTTGTGTTTACTTACCTGGGTTACACCACTCAGGAAGTAACAGTAGGCCAAAGCGACGTTGTTAACGTTACTTTAAGGTCTGCTAACAATACTTTAAACGAGGTTGTAGTAACAGGTTATACCGCTCAGCGTAAAAAGGACATCTCTGGTTCTGTTACAACGGTTAACGTTACTGCAGCTAAATCGGTACCAACTGTAAGTGCCGAAACTATGTTACAGGGCCAGGCGGCCGGTGTTAACGTGATTACACAAGGTGCCCCTGGTGCGGGTGCACAGGTAAGTATCCGTGGTATAAGTAACTTCGGTAACTCTTCACCGCTTTATGTTGTTGACGGTTTGCAAACCGGAAGCATCTCTAACATCAATCCTAGTGATATAGAGTCTATCTCTGTATTGAAGGATGCTGGTGCAGCTGCTATCTACGGTGTGAGCGGTGGTAACGGTGTTGTAGTGGTTACAACTAAAAAAGGTAAACAAGGCAAAGCGTCAATTTCTTACGATGCTTTCTACGGTACTACCCAGCCTTTAAGTGGCAATGTTTTCAACTTGCTTAATGCAGACCAGTACGAGCAATTAGTTGCAAAAGTTGACCCTGACAACGACCTGATGAAAGGCAACAATGGTAAATTTTACGATTACGGTTATCAATCAGGCGCGGGTTCTAAGGGTGTATTTAACCAGGCACAAGCAGGTAACTTTTTACCAAACTATCACTTAGATAATGACCCGGCTAAAGATTACCTGATCCAGAAATTTGTTAGAGGAGCAGGTACAGATTGGTTCCACGAGATCTTTAAAGCTGCTCCAATCCAACAGCACTCATTAAGTGCAAGCGCGGCAAGCGATAAAAGCTCATATTTCTTATCATTTGGTTACACTAACCAACAAGGTACACTTATTAATACATACTTTAAACGTTACCAGGCCCGTGTTAACACAACCTTTAACGTAAAAGATCACATCCGTTTAGGAGAGAACCTAAGTTTCTATTATGCTACTTCACCTAATGGTGGCGGTGGTTTAGGTAACGGTGGTAACCAAAACGAAGGTAACCCAATTTCTGAAACGTACCGTACGCTTCCAATTATCCCTGTATATGATATTGCAGGTAACCTTGGTGGTACTTACGCTGGTCCGGCTGCTTTAGGTAACGCTTTAAACCCTGTGGGTATTCAACAGCGCCAAACTACAACTCATACTAATGAGTACGGTATTCAAGGTACCGTTTTTGCTGAGGCTGATTTCTTGAAGCACTTTACAGCGCGTACAGCTTACAGTGCAGACATTTATAACCGTTATTATTACAACATTGGCTATCGCCAGTATGATAGTGGTGAAGCGCATGGCGGTAACAATAGCTATAATGAAGGTGCTTTATATGCAACTAACTTTAACTGGAGTAACACCATTGCATACAAGGAAGTATTTGGCAAACACAATATCAGTTTATTGGGTGGTTTTGAGCAAAGAGGTTTTACCGGTCGTAACATTAACGCAACTGCAAAAAACCTGTTCTCACTTGATCCATTCTACGCAAACATCACCAATGGTCAGTCTGGACAAACCACAGCAAACAGCTCGTTTGGCGCAAACAATACACCTCTTAACAGGATCATGTCATTCTTCGGTCGTTTAGATTATACCTATGACGATAAATATATTTTAGGTGCAACTATCCGTCGTGATGGTAGCTCACTATTTGCTTCAGGCCAAAAATGGGGTACATTCCCTGCGGTTTCATTAGCATGGAGAGCATCGCAAGAGGAATTCCTTAAAGGTAATGCATGGTTAAATGACTTGAAGATCCGTGGTAGCTACGGTACTCTTGGTTACAACGCAAACGTTGGTCAAAATAGTGCTTATGCTGCGTTTGGCGGTAGTGCAGGTGGTTCTTCATACCCTATTACCGGTTCATCAAGTTCAGTAGTTCCCGGTTATTTCTCAAACTCATTGGGTAACCCTAACACAACTTGGGAAACCGACAAAATATTCAACGTAGGTTTCGATATGTCTATCCTTAACCATTTCGATTTTACAGTTGAGTATTACAGAAAAACCATTAGCAATCTTTTGGTAAATGTACCTCTTCCTGCAACTGTAGGTGGTTTGGATGCTGCTATCCCTGCTGTTAACTTCGGTACAGTAGTTAACAAAGGTTTTGATATCAGCGCTAACTACCACGGTGCTTCAGGTGGGTTTACCTATTCAATTGGCGCTAACATCACAACGCTTAACAATAAGATCACCGAACTTGGTGCACCATTCTACACTACCGGTATACGTAATGGTAACGTAGTTTACAACCAGGTAGGTGGCAGCATCGGCGACTTCTACGGTTATAAAGTGATTGGTTATTGGAATAACCAGGCTCAAATTGATGCGCTTAACGCTCAGCAAAAACCGGATCTTTTCGGATCAACTCCTGTTTATCAAACAGATGCAGCTCCTGGCCGTTTCCGTTACCAGGATACCAATGGTGATGGCCGCATCACTGATGCTGACCGTACAAAGATCGGTAGCCCACTGCCGGATTTCACTTATGGTGTAAACTTAAATCTTAGCTACAAAAAGTTTGATTTAGGTGCAGTGTTCTATGGTTCGCATGGTGCTGATATATACAACACCATCAAATACTGGACTAACTTCTACGGTTCACAAACCGGTAACAAAAGTTTAGACCTGTTAAACAACTCTTGGACACCAACCAACACCAATCCTAAAGCTCCAATTTTAGAAAAAACCACAAGCTTCAGTACCTCTGATGCGATCAGCTCATACTATGTTGAAAGCGGTTCATTCCTTAAATTGAGGTCAGTTCAAGTAGGTTACACTTTTGAGCCTTCTATAATCAAGAAAATTGGCCTTGAAAAATTGCGTGCGTATGTACAGGGTACTAACCTGTTCACTGCTACTAAATATAGTGGCCTTGATCCGGAGTTGCAGTCTGTTGACCGTAACAGCCCTGGTATTGATTTGGGTAACTATCCAAATAACGAGCGCAGGTTTATTTTTGGTGTAAACGTAACTTTCTAATAATAACTAACAGAAGATATAAGATAATAGTTATGAAAACAAGCTTTAAACTAAAGGTAATTATCCCGGGCACGCTTCTGCTGGTCGGTTTAACTTACTCTTGTAAAAAATATCTGGATCAGGCGCCGATAGGCTCGCTGATTCCGGAAGTGATTGCAACCCGCACAGGTGTTGACGGTGTCCTTATTGGTGCATATTCTGTAGTAGATGGCGTGTTTGACGGCCAGGCAGGTAGCCCATGGGAAACCGGTACCGATAACTGGGTGTATGGTAGCGTTGTTGCGGGTGATGCATTTAAAGGTTCAAACCCCGGTGACCAGCCGGCTGCTGCTAACCTTGAAGCATTTAGCGCTACAGGCGCAAACGATTACCTGAACGATAAATGGCGCGTATGCTATGCTGGTGTACAGCGCGCAAACGACGTGCTAAGGTTGTTGCCACAGGTTAAAGATGGTTCTGTTTCTGATGATCAAAAGAAGCAATACATCGCTGAAGCACGTTTCCTGCGTGGATTTTTTCACCTGGAGGCTGCCAAACTTTGGAAAAACATTCCTTATGTTGATGAGACCATCACTTACGCGGCTAACAACTACAACGTGCCAAACAGTGGCCCAATTTGGGATAAAATAGAGGCAGATTTTGCAGCAGCCGCAGCAGATCTTCCTGCTACACAGTCTCAGATCGGTCGTGCTAACAAATGGGCAGCGCTTGCATTTGAAGCTAAAACCCTGATGTTTGATCATAAATATTCTGCTGCGTACACCATATTAAAAGATGTAATTGCTAACGGCGTTACCTCTTCTGGTGCAAAATATGCTTTAGGCGCTTATGCAAACAACTTTAACCCGTCAACCAAAAACGGCCCTGAGGGTGTGTTTGTGGTGCAAACGTCTGTAAATGATGGTGCAAACGGTTTAAATGGTAACGCTGGTAGCGTATTAAACTTCCCATCAGGCGGCCCTGCCGGTTGCTGCGGTTTCTTCCAGCCTACATTTGATTTTGTAAACTCGTTTAAAGTAGATGCAAACGGTTTACCGTTGATCGATACTTACCAAAACGGTTATATCAAAAACGACCAGGCTGTTCCTGCTGGTACAGTATTTACTCCTGGCGATGAATTGTTAGATGCAAGGTTAGACTGGTCAGTTGGCCGTCGTGGTATACCATACTTAGACTGGGGTATTTGCCCGGGTGCTGCATGGGCCCGCGACCAGCCAAACGGTGGTCCGTACCTGCCAATTAAAAACGTTTACTACAAAGCTGCACAAGCAACAACTTCTGACAGCTACGGCGGTTGGGCTGCTAATCAGGCAACATCAAACAGCTACAATGCTATCAGGTACGCTGATGTATTGCTATGGGCTGCAGAGTGTGCGGTAGAAGCTAACGAACTTGCAAATGCGCAAACTTATGTGAACCTTGTTCGTGCTCGTGCTGCTGATCAAAGCGGTTGGGTTAAAGGTAAGTTAACCGGTTATACCAACGGTGATGCTACCAAACCAATTGTTGATAACAGCCAGTTTGCTGCTAACTACAAAGTTGGTTTATATACTAATCAATTTGTAACAAACGGGCAGGCTTATGCTCGTAAAGCAGTATACTTTGAGCGTAAACTTGAGTTGGGTATGGAAGGACATCGTTTCTTTGACCTTTCTCGTTGGGATGCTGTTAACGGCGGCCCTGCAACAGGCTTTATGTCATCAGAAATTGAGAAGTTCCTGAAAAATACCCGCGACTTTGGTGATTCATTCACTTCAGCGGTTATGAAGGTTGCGAAGTTCACTGCTAACAAGAATGAACTTTACCCGATCCCACAAACTCAGATCGACTTATCTAAAGGTACTCTGAAACAAAACCCAGGCTACTAATAGCTTACAAATAGTTTAAAAAGAGGGGAAGATGTATCGTCTTTCCCTCTTTTTTTTGAATATATTTGTTCATAACCCGTTATGACTTCCCTAAGATACTTACTTGTAATAGCTATTGCTTTATCGGTTACCGCGTGTAAAAAGGCAACACTTTTTGAACGTATATCATCCTCTCAATCCGGTATAAAATTCAACAATCTTATTGTAGAGAACGACAGTATAAATCCGTTAGATAAATTAAATATTTATAATGGCGGCGGTGTTGGTTTAGGCGATTTCAACAATGATGGCTTACAGGATATTTATTTTATTGGTAATGCAGTACCAAACAAGCTGTACATCAATAAAGGTGATTTTAAATTTGATGATGTAACAGATAAGGCAGGCGTTGGAGGCAAAGGCGGCTGGGGCAGGGGTGTTGCCGTTGTTGATATCAACAATGATGGCTTAAAAGATATCTACGTATGTAATACTCTTTTAAACGATGCGAACAAACGCACAAATTTACTATACATTAATCAGGGACCTGACAAAGATGGTGTCCCTCACTTTAAAGAATCTGCAGAGGAGTACGGCTTAAAGATCAACGTACACTCCACAATGGCTTCGTTTTTCGATTATGATAATGACGGTGATCTGGATATGTACCTCACCGTTAATGAAGCGCAATCTACTGACAATACCAGCCAGTTTAGGCCATTGATCAAGGATGGCTCGGCCCGCAGCACGGGTAAACTTTTCAGGAACGATTATGATCCTGTACTAAAGCATCCAGTTTACAAGGATGTTTCAAAAGAAGCCGGTATCCTGATCGAGGGATATGGGCATGCAACTTCAACAGTAGACATTAACAGGGATGGTTGGAAAGACATTTATGTAACCAACGATTTCCTACCTAATAACATCCTGTACATTAACAATCACGACGGTACTTTTACCGATCGCTCGCAGGAATATTTTAAACATACCGCTACCAGCGCCATGGGGCAGGATATACAGGACATCAATAATGATGGCCTCGCGGACGTTTTTGAACTGGATATGGACCCCGAGGATAACTATCGGAAAAAGATGTTTATGCCCGGCACAACTTACCAGTTATACCAAAACTTTGACTTTTACGGCTATCAGTATCAGTATAATCATAATACCCTTCAGCTAAACCAGGGTCCGCGTTTGGGTCAAAATGATTCGGTAGGTGCTCCTGCATTCAGCGAGATTGCATTTATGAGTGGCGTAGCCCAAACAGATTGGAGCTGGGGGCCTATGATAACCGATTTTGATAACGATGGCTTCAGGGACATCGTAGTTACCAACGGTTACCCAAGAGATGTTACCGACCATGATTTTATTGCTTTCAGAAACGAGTCGTTTGCACTGGCATCAAAAAAGCAGGTTTTAAATCAGATACCGATTGTAAAGATCCCTAATTACGCTTTTCGTAACGACGGTAAATTGCAGTTTGAAGATGTTACCAAAACCTGGGGCATGGACATAGCATCGTTTTCTAATGGCTGTGCTTATGCCGACCTGGATAATGATGGCGCAATGGATATGATCATCAATAATATTGATGATGAGGCATTTGTGTATCGTAATACATCGCGTGATAAGGATAAAGACAATAACCATTACCTCCAAATTAAATTTGAAGGCTCTGCTCAAAATAGGGATGGCATAGGCGCCTGGGCAGATATTTATTACAACAACGGTAAACACCAGGTTTATGAGAATACGCCATTCAGAGGCTATTTATCAACCATTCAAAACATAGCCCATTTTGGTTTGGGCAAAGTAGCTAAGGTTGACTCGGTAGTTATTAAATGGCAGAATGGCTTGCAACAAACGCTGGCCAACGTTAAAGCCGACCAAACGCTTACGGTGAACATTAAGAATGCTAAAACCCCTTATATCTTTAAAATTGGCGGCGTAAACGATCGATCTCTTTTTGCTGAAGTAACCAAAGCCTTAGGCATCAACTATAAACATCAGGATGATGATTACATTGACTTTAATGTTCAGAAATTGCTTCCGCACAAATTTAGTGAGTATACGCCTGCAATTGCGGTAGGTGATATTGACGGCAATGGCTTTGATGATATGGTTGTTGGCGGTACCTCAAAATATCCTGCTCAGCTATTTTTGCAGCAAGCCAACGGCACCTTTAACCAACGTGCTTTGGAGCCTGCCTCTACCACTGTGCAATTTAAAGATGAGGGCATGCTTTTGTTTGATGCCGACGGCGATGGCGACCTTGATCTGTATATAGCAAGCGGCGGCTACGAGCAGGAGCCAAATTCAAAGGCTTACCAGGATAGGATTTATGCTAATGACGGTAAAGGAAACTTTGCCTTACAGCCCAACGCCCTGCCTGCAAATTTTACCAGCAAGCTATGTGTAAAGGCAGTCGACTTTGACAAAAACGGATCGCTTGATCTTTTCGTATCCGGCAGGGTTGAGCCGTGGGCCTATCCTAAACCGGTATCGAGCCTTGTGTTGAAGAACGAGAGCACAAAAGGGCAGATTAAATTTGTTGATGCTACGCCAACCGTAGCCAAAAGTTTAAATAAATTGGGTTTGGTTTGTGACGCGTCGTTTACGGATTATGACAACGACGGATGGCCCGATCTGATCATAACCGGTGAATGGATGCCGCTTACCTTTCTTAAAAATGATCATGGGGTGTTTAAGAATATGACCGCTTCTACCGGGGTTGAGAATAACCTGGGATGGTGGAACACCATAGCCGGTGGTGATTTTGACCATGATGGCGACATTGATTACATCGTAGGTAATACGGGCCTAAATACATTCTACCGCGCAACGGACCAGTACCCGATGTACATAACTGCAAAGGATTTTGATAATAATGATAGCTATGACGCTTTCCCATCGCTGTTTTTAAGGGACAAAGAAGGCAAGCTACAGGAGTTCCCGGCGCATACGCGTGATGACATTGTTAAGCAGATGATCAGCATGCGGGTTAAGTTCCAAAACTATAAAAGCTTTGCGGTAGCAACCATGGATAGTGTTATTACGCCGGAGATGCGTAAAGGCGCAATCCGTTTAAAGGCTAACGATCTAAGATCTGGTTATTTGCGTAACGATGGGCATGGTAAGTTCACATTAATGACATTGCCAATTGAGGCCCAGATGTCGCAACTTGCAGGTATGGTGATCGACGATTTCGATCATGATGGCAACTTAGATGTGATACTTAACGGTAACGATTACGGATCTGACATTAGCAACGGCCGCTACGATGCCTTTAACGGCTTAATGCTTAAGGGCGATGGTAAAGGTGGGTTTAAACCGTTAAGCATTATGCAAAGCGGCATTTATATACCGGGTGATGGTAAGGGTTTGGTTAAGCTACGCGGTGCCAACGGCAATTACTTGTTAGCCGCCAGCCAGCACAAAGGCCCTTTAAAAGTATTTCAACTTAAAAAATCTCCTAATGCCGTAGCGCTACAACCTATGGATATGTATGCTACAATCAAATATAAAAACGGAAAATTAGCTAAGCAGGAGTTTTATAATGGTGGGTCGTTCTTGTCACAATCGGGCAGATTTTTTAATATTGACGATACAATGGCCGCTGTTACGGTAACCAATAATAAGGGCCAAACGAGAACTATACCCTTAAATTAATTTACAACGCATAATGATGAGGAGCCTGAAGGTTTTAGTCGCTGCTTTTACGATAAGTTTAATTATTGCCGGCTGTAACCACAAACAAAAGATAAAGCTGAAAAGCGATACCGATGTTTTACACGAGAATGTTGACCAGCTAACCCAGGTTATCATATATGATGCTTTTAGCCCGCCGGTTGCCAGCCGCATTTATGGATACACAACGCTGGCAGCTTACGAGGCCATGAGGTTCCAAAATCCAAAATACAATTCTATAGCCAACCAGCTCAAGGGATTTAAAACTATGCCTGTCCCGCAAAAAGGGCTAAAGTATAACTACGCTCTTGCTGCTACCAGGGCGCTTTTCACCGTTGCCCATAAGGTTACTTTCTCGGTTGATACATTGAAGCGATACGAAGACAAGGTTTTTGCCATGTATAAGGATAATCTTGATGAGGAGACCTTTAATCGCTCGTTAGCATTTGGGGATACCATTGGTAAGGCTGTTTTAGCAAGGGCAAAATTTGACAATTACGCCAAAACAAGAGGCAAACCACGCTTTTTAGGGAGCCGTGATAACGGCAAATGGCGCCCAACCGCTCCCGATTATCTTGATGGGGTAGAGTTTTGCTGGGGAACCATGGAAACTTTCGTAGTAAAATCGTCTTCGGATTTTCCTTTGCCGCCGCCACCGCCTTACAGCGAGGATAAAAACAGCACGTACTTTAAGCAAAACCTTCATGTTTACGAACAAAGCAAAAAGCTAACTAAAGAACAGGTAGAGATCGCTAAGTTTTGGGATGATAACCCATTTGTGATACAGCACAACGGGCACATGATGTTCGTAAATAAAAAGATAACCCCCGGCGGCCACTGGATAGGTATTACCGCCATAGCCTGCAAAAAATCAAAGGCGGATGCTGCCAAAACCGCCCAGGCTTATGCCATGACAGCCATTGCCCTTTACGATGCTTTTATTTGCGGCTGGCAGGTTAAATACACCACGGAGTACATAAGGCCGGTTACGGTGATAAATGATAAAATAGACCCTAAATGGCTGCCGCTGCTGCAAACACCTCCGTTCCCTGAATATCCGAGCGGGCATAGCGACATTAGTGCCGCATCAGCAGTGGTTTTAACTCATCTGTTTGGTGATAATTTTGAATATCAGGATACCAGCGATCTGCGATACATAGGCATGCAAAGGCACTTTAAATCATTTTACCAGGCTTGTGATGAAACATCTATAAGCAGGTATTATGGCGGTATACACTATAAATTTAGTGTTGATGCGGCGGCTAAGCAGGGTAGGGAAATTGGAAATTATATTTGGAATACGCTTAAGTTAGAGAATTAATTAGGGAGAGGTATATGAGTTTAAAACGTAATTCTTTTATCGTAAGTGCGTTGCTAACAGGTTTGGTGCTGCTATCAATAAGTGCGGGGATCGAAGGCTGTAAGCCAAAAACTGCCGCCAGTTATAAGCTTACGGGCGATGTTGTTGCAGATGGTAAGTACCTTACCCAGCAGTACTGTACAAATTGCCATGCCCTGGTGCCAGCTAACGCGCTTACTAAAGATGTATGGCGTATGCATGCCCTGCCTGTAATGGCTGATTACCTTAAGATATCTACCTACGGCAGCGATTTTTTTAAAAAGCCGACAGATACAGGTGGGATCTCTTTAGTACACTGGCAGGCGATAGTTGATTACTATAACAAAATTGCACCTGCAGAGCTAAAACCCGCTCAGGCGCCGGTTGCATTAAGTAGCGATTGGGCAGGCTTTACTTTACGTAAGCCAAATGAGGTTACAGATGTATCTTTTACAACCACCATTAAAGGTGATCCTGCTACGGGGAAGATCTACACCAGTGACCTGGTGGCTTCTAATTTAACCGAGTGGGATACCGAGTTTAAACCCAAAGTACTCACTACGCTTTCATCGGGTGCTACGGATATACAACTGCAAAATAATGGTACAGCCGTTATATCTGCAGTTGGTCGCATAGATCATGTCGATTACCCAAACGGACGTATACAGGGTTTTAAATTAAATGGCGGCAACAAGACTTTTGACATTGCCGGTGACATGCCGAGACCCGTACAAACCATCAGTGCTGATTTTGATAAGGATGGCAAAGATGAGATTGTAGTATGCGGTGAGGGTTTCAAAAAAGGTGGTGTTTACTTGCTAAAGACTGATGCAAACGATAAACCACTAAAGCAGACAACTATTGCTGATAGGGCAGGTGCGGTACAAGCCATAGCACAGGATTTTAACAAAGATGGCTGGCCCGATCTGATGGTGCTTTATGGCATTGGTAACGAAGGATTAGCTTTGTATCTGAATGATCAAAAGGGCGGATTTACGACAAAAGAGCTACTCCAGTTCCCACCGGTGAATGGATCTACCAGTTTCCAGTTGACCGACCTTGACCATGATGGTAACCTTGATCTGATATACACCTGCGGCTACAATTTCCATGACTCCCGCATTTTAAAACCCTATCACGGCCTATACATCTACAAAAACAAAGGTGACTTCAAATTTGAGCAACAATGGTTTTACCCGATAAATGGTGCAACTAAAGCTGTGGCAACCGATTTTGACGGTGATGGCGATATTGACATTGCCACTATCGCATTCTTTGCCGATATGAAAGAAAAGCCCGCAGAGGAGTTTATCTATTTTGAGCAACAAAAACCAATGCAGTTTAAGCCACACAGCGCGCCCGTAAGCCAATATGGCCGTTGGATGAGCATGGATGTAACGGATATTAATAAAGACGGTAAACCGGATATATTATTAGGCAATTACGCCAGCGGATTTATGTTTCAGCCTAATTTTGCACCAACCTGGAATGAACATTTACCGTTCATTGTGTTGCAGAATAATTTTAAGAAATAGTCTTTAGACTATCCAATATCAAATAAGCGCCGGTTACCCGGCGCTTATTTTTTTGCCTTTAAATATTGTAATATCTTGCTTGTTTCATCAGGATATACACCGATGTGATGGGTGCGTATCATCACAGATTGCTGCTCGTTCACTATCGCTTTTGATGGCAATAATGGCATGTGGCAATCTATACATTTAGAGCGAAGTACAGCAGCATCGATTTTGCCTGTCATTTTGCAAAGGTTATGATTGGCGTTGCTGTGGCAGGTTTCGCATTTTGCAGCAAAGTACAAAGCCTCGTCGTGCTGTTTTTTATGCGGATCGTGGCAGCTTGAGCAATTCATTTTGGATGCGCTAAAGCACTTACTCGTTTTAAGCATTTCAAGCTGGTCGCCGTGTACATCCAGGTGCTTTAAATCCGGCGGCCCTGCAGAGGCGGCCCTTTTCTTAAAGTCGGCAAGTTTATCACCCGGTTTAAATTCAAATATCGAACGGCTATTATCAGTTTGCGTGCCCGAGTGACAGGTGCCGCAAAGGTCTGTTTGCTGCGTTTGTGAAAGCGATTGAATACGGGTGATATACTTCGCTGTTTTTATGTCCGGATTACTAAACTGATATTCGGCATGCTGCCTGCCGGGGCCATGGCATCTTTCGCAATCTATTTTTAGTACTACGGAGCTTTTATCAAAACCAACTGATTCGCCCGAAAAGCTGGCAACTTTGCCCGGCTCTGTTTTAGCGTAAGATGCGTGGCATTCCATGCATCTAAGATTAACCATCCTATCATAACTAGCTATGGTTGTATCAAACCCGGGGCTTACTATCCATTTGCTTTTGGTTTTGTCGTAAGAGACCGGTAGCTCAAATAATTCGTTTTCTTTCCAGTATAGATACGTCTCACCTTTTACGCCGCCTGTTACCAGGTCAATTCGTTCGCGGTTTACCTGCTGTCCGTTTATAAAACTTGCCTGGTACATCCCGCTGTCTGTTTTCTGCATCATGATGTGTGCATGATCATTATAGTACACAGAATCATTTCCCTTAAAAAAACTGCCATGAACACTACTATCAGGAGGGAGGGAAGATGCGAGATAATGCGCCGTATGTATATATGACTGATCGATATTTTTATGGCAGCTAATACATGTTTTGGCTCCCGTATAATCTTCACCTCGCGGATCTGTAGCAGCGATCTCCTTGTTGCTTAAGCATTGCGTAAGAATTGCAGCTACAGGTAAGAAAAACAGGGCGAACAGCACTAATCGCTTTCGAGGCATAATTTAAGCCGATTGGTTAAGTATATAATAATAATCATAATTATATGTGGCAATAAGTAAGGAACTGTAATGTTTCTGTTACATATTGATGGCAACGCCCAAAACGATACAAAACTGTATTCTGTCAAATTTAATTACCTGTAAATAAAAATATTATAAATTATAATAGTACTATGTATTGCATAATACCATGTAATGTTTATTTTTGCGTAAATACTTATTACAATGAACAGGCAAGTAAGATTTTTGATTATAGCCATAGGCGCATTAGCTTCAATGGCTGGATGTAACAGAGGTAGGACAACCCGCATCATCAACACAAGCGAAGATCATAAGCAGGAGATCAAATTTTCGGGAAGTGTGGTTTTCAGTCGCGATTCAACAAGTGTGGCGCATATTTCAGACAAGGGATATCTCTTCTTTGATGAGGATGGCAAGAAGTTAAGGGCTGAAAATGATGGTAAGAACCATGTGGTGTACAGCTTTGATGGCGACGGTTTTGTGAACTTGTTGTCGGCAGAGCAGAAAACCTTTTTGGCTCACGCTGTAAAAGTTATCATCCGCGAGCGTGCCAAACTGAACAGGTAGTTCAGTGAAAAATTTTGAGTTTCAATTTGAGTGTGTGAATACCTGCCGCCGCGAGGGTAGCAGGCATTTCTATGTTAAAGCGTGTCCAACTCTACTACTGTGATCTTGTCGAGGCCACTCACAACCTTCTCTGCCTTAGTTAGCACCTCAGGTGAGCCGATACCTACCGTTTTCATGCCACCATTTATGGCAGCTTCAATACCCGCAACGGCATCTTCAAATACCACACAATCAGCTGGCGATACGCCTAAGGCTTCAGCGCCTTTTAAGAATACTTCAGGGTCGGGTTTTGGGGCGCTTACGCTGTTGCCATCAATCACAGCATCAAAAAAAGATTGCAAATCTAATTTTTGCAATATATTAAGCGTGTTCTTACTGGCCGAGCCTATAGCCGTTTTAAGCCCCGCATTGCGGCATGCAATAACAAAATCTCTGACGCCGGGCAATATTTCAGAAGGTGTCATTGCGCCGATCATCTCGGTGTACCAGGTATTTTTGCGGTCGGCGAGTTCTATTTTTTGCTCGTTAGACATACCTTTAATTCCACCCCAGCCCAGTATCAGATCAAGGGAGGCCATACGGCTTACACCTTTTAGTTGCTCGTTCTGGTGTTCGGTAAAGTCGAACCCCAATTCGTTCGCAAGGCGTTTCCACGCTTTGTAATGGTAAACAGCGGTATCTACAAGAACACCATCGAGATCAAAAATGCAAGCCTTTATTTTCATTTTGTAAATGTAGCAGCCTTGTTAATAATCATTATAAATAATTATTAACATTATTTGGATTAATTATAAATAAATGTGACTTTTGTTGTCAGAAATGGTTACAACGCTTACAGAAACACAAACAGGGATTTGGGAAGATGTGTTCAGCACCAAAGCAGGGACAGTTTACCAGTGCGACTCCGAAACTTGCTGGTACATTAATTTTGCCGGTAAGGTGGCCAAATTTGATTACCGTTGTCTGCAAAAGCTTAAGAAAGCCGTTTACCACATTGATATCGAAGCTAAACTCCTCGATTCATCAAAAGATCCGGATGTTGAGATCATCTTCATTTGCGCTTGCGACCATACGTATATCCTCACACTCCTGCAGATCATCGAGCTCAAAGAATTGTTACAGGGCACATTTGTAATGTTGCAACTGAACAATATTCTTCACGATAAGCTGTACCGCACTGCTGTTTAATAATTTAGACTGAATTCATATTGCTTTTATTTTGAACGGATGGCTCAAATGAGCCGTATTATTGTTTAAATGCTTAAGTCGGCACACTTGTTGACTATAAAATTTAACAATAATCTAAATACACAATATGAAAGATCTGATCCGTGTAAAAAGCCTTCTTTCTACAGAAGTAGAAGAGCTTTTAAACCATCAAGTAAGGAAAGAAGCATTGTCTTCATCTATATATTTAGCCATGGCCTCATGGTGTAACCGTAACGGTTTTGATTATTCTTCAGAGTACTTTTTTAAGCAGGCAGAAGAAGAGCGCCATCACCAGCTAAAGTTTTACAAATACATTCTGGATATGGGCGGTAATGCCGTATCACCGGAGGTTACAGGCATCAAACAAGAGTATAATTCATTCCGCGAGGTATTTGAGGATGCGCTTGACCAGGAGATAAGCGTTACGCAATCTATCAAGAAGATCTACGCACGTTGCTTAAACGAGCAGGATTATGTAACCAATGAGTTTTTAAACTGGTTTCTGAAAGAGCAACGCGAGGAAGAATACAAAGCCCGCCGTGCGCTTGAGCTGTTTGAAGTTATTGGTGTTGAAGGTACCGGTGCGTGGGAAATTGACCGCCATGTTGGTAAAATCAAATACGACAGCGAAGCAGCCGATTAATTAATCGGTCATCAGTTTTAAAACATCTTTCTCCGAATACTCTTTTAGCCAGATATTGCCGGGAGATATAGTACAGACCGGCGCCCAATCGCACCGGTCTGTACATTCTATACGTATCACTTCTATATCCTGTCCGCTGTATTTGGCAAACCTCTTTGCTGCTTTATAAGTGTCTTTTCCGCCACGTTTAGCGCATTTGCTGCCGGTACATATAAACAACGTTTTATCAGGAACGGGGAACTTGCCCATATTAATTTCACTTTAGTAATTCAACTTACAAATATCGGGTTTGTTTTTGAGAGTGGTTTATTTGATGGGTTTATCGTTAACTCACCCCGACTACGCTTCGCTGGTCGACCCTCTCTGCTGCGCAAAGAGGGTAGGAGCTACACTGGTTGAACAAAGCAAGCATGCTGCTTGCGTGAGCTGAAAGCTTGCTTAACTTAGGGACGAAGTTACGCTATTGCTAAACTTCGACCAGTTGGCGGAGTAACTCACCCCGACTGCGCTATGCTGGTCGACCTCTCTGCTGCGCAAAGAGGGTAAGAGCTTCACTGGTTGAAGCTTGTAGCTTCGACCACAAACAAAGCAAGCATCCTGCTTGCGTAAGCTGAAAGCTTACACCATTTTGGGACGAAGTACGCTGTTGCTAAACATCGACCAGTTAGGCAGAGAGAGTTAGAATAAGCCCAATTCCCTCTTTTCGCAAACCGAAGAGATGGTGGTCAAGCGAAGCGATGACCGGGTGAGTAATTCTCCAGTAATTTAACCAACAAAAAAGGCCATACTCGCAGATGGCCTTCACAATATTTTAAACAAAGCTTATTCAGCTTTAGCAGGTTCTTCTTCTTTAATTCCGTAAGGTGCAAGCATCTTAAGAAATGATGCTAATTTCTCTTTCATCTCCCTGCGGTCAACGATGAAATCAAGGAAACCGTGCTCTAATACAAATTCTGCTGTTTGAAAACCTTTAGGCAGGTCTTTCTTAATAGTTTCTTTAATAACGCGTGGGCCGGCAAAACCTATTAATGCGCCGGGTTCAGCAATGTTGATATCGCCAAGCATTGCATACGATGCGGTAACACCACCTGTTGTAGGGTCGGTTAATAAAGATATGTACGGAACTTTAGCTTGTGCCAGCAACGCCAGCTTTGCTGATGTTTTAGCCATCTGCATCAGCGAGAAAGCAGCCTCCATCATACGTGCACCGCCCGATTTTGAGATCATCAGGAAGGGCACTTTGTGCTCAATGCTGTAATCGATAGAACGGGCAATCTTTTCGCCCACAACAGAACCCATTGAGCCGCCTATAAAGTTAAAATCCATACAGGCAATAACAATGTCCTGTCCGTTCATTTTGCCAACGGCAGCACGGATAGCATCGGTAAGGCCGGTTTTACTTTGAGTTTCTTTAAGCCTGTCGCTGTATTTTTTGCTGTCGGTAAAATTTAAGGGGTCGCCAGAATGAAGTTCTGCAAATAGTTCGGTAAACTGGTTCTCATCAAACAGTACCGAAAAGTATTCTTTAGAGCCTATACGTAAGTGAAAACCGCAATAGTGGCAAACGTACTGGTTTTCAACTTGTTCAGAGTAGTGAAGCGGTTTTTTACAATTTGGGCACTTGTTCCATATACCGTCCGGTGCTTCCTTCTTCTCCTCTGTAGTGGTAATAATGCCTTTAATTTCGCGCTTAAACCAAGCCATATCTTAAAAGTGGTTAAAAGTAACTGCAAAGAAACAAAAAAAGCTTGTAATTGATTGCAGAAATTTAACCGGCACACTATGCTTCGGTTTATAAAGCATTTAGTGTTGTATTTCAGGCAGTAACCTACCGGGCTTGTTGTATATATTACACTATTAACTTTCTACGAATGCCTATTAAACAGGTAGCATTATTTTGATTGCACCTAATTCGCTTATATTTCAGCTTATTAAATCAAAAATAGATGATAATAATTATGCAAAACATTAAATTTTTATAACTTCGAAGCCCAAACAAATGCTCATGGATTTAAAAAATTATAAAGGCGTTCTGCACGGCGATCAAGTGCAGGAACTATTTGAAGCAGCTAAAAAACATCAGTTTGCATTACCTGCAGTAAACGTAATTGGTACAAACTCTGTTAACGCTGTAATGGAAACTGCCAAGGCAGTTAATTCTCCTGTAATTATTCAGTTATCAAACGGTGGTGCGCAGTTTTACGCAGGCAAATCATTAGATAACTCAAAACTGCAAGCCTGCATTTTGGGCGCTGTATCTGCAGCTAAACACGTGCATTTATTAGCCGAGCACTACGGTGTTGCGGTTATTTTACATACAGACCATGCCGCAAAAAAATTATTGCCATGGATAGATGGTTTATTAGAGCACGGCGAAAAGTTCTTTGCTGAAACCGGCAAGCCATTGTTCTCATCACACATGCTTGACCTTTCTGAAGAGCCTATTGAAGAGAACATCGAGATCTCGGCTAAATATTTACAACGTATGGCTAAAATGGACATGACTGTTGAGATAGAGCTTGGTGTAACCGGTGGTGAAGAAGATGGTGTTGACAACTCTGATGTTGACAGCTCACGCCTTTACACCCAGCCTGAAGAAGTTGCTTACGCTTACGAAGAATTATCAAAAGTTAGCCACCGTTTTACTGTTGCGGCTGCCTTTGGTAATGTACACGGTGTATACAAACCGGGTAATGTTAAATTGATGCCGGTTATCCTGCACAACTCACAAGAGTTTTTGAAAGAGAAACATAACCTTACTGCCGACAAACCTATCAACTTTGTTTTCCATGGTGGTTCTGGTTCAAGCCAGGAAGAGATTCGCGAAGCTATCTCTTACGGTGCAATCAAAATGAATATCGATACCGATATGCAATGGGCTTTCTGGGAAGGTATTAAGGATTACTATCAATCAAAGGAAGCTTACCTGCAATCGCAGATTGGAAGCCCTGATGGCGACGATTCTCCGAACAAAAAATATTACGATCCACGCGTATGGTTGCGTAAAGGCGAAGAAACTTTTGTTAAACGCTTAACAGATGCTTTTGCCGACCTTAACTGCCTTGATGTGAATAGCAAATTGTAACAATATAGCTAAAAGGAGTTTAAAGCGCCAATGTTGAAAAACATTGGCGCTTTTTTTTAGTTGTGGCTAAATACCCTACAAATCATGGCCATACAAAAACACCGCAACAAAAACTTTTTTGAAAGATTTGCTAACTGGGCAACCATTGCTACAGGTAGCTCTGCTGCTTTTATCGCCGCAACAGCCGTCATTATTATTTGGATCATAACCGGGCCGGTATTCAAATACTCTGATACATGGCAATTGGTTATCAATACAGGCACAACAATCATTACCTTTTTAATGGTATTCCTGATCCAGAAATCGCAGAATAAGGATTCAAAAGCGGTACACTTAAAGCTGAACGAGTTGCTGGCATCTCACCAGGGAGCAAGTAACCGTATGGTGAACATTGAGGATCTTACCGAAACTGAACTTGACCAGTTAGCCAAATTTTATGTGAAATTGGCTAAATTGGCGGGACAAGATGATGATATCACGTGCACGCACTCGATAGACGCTGCGGAGGAGAATCACAACGAAAAGATAACCAGCCTGAAAACCAAAAAGCATTATCAAAATGCCGTTAGAAACAGAAGCAAAACGCATAAGTGACCCAATTGATCTTGAAAAAGCATTTGCCATAAGGCGCGAAGTTTTTGTTGACGGACAAAATTGCCCACCTGATCTGGAGAGCGAGTTTAATGATGATGCTACGCACTTCCTGGCGACTGTTGAGGGCCAACCTGCCGGCGCTGCCCGTTATCGAAAAACCGATAAAGGGTACAAATTAGAACGTTTTGCGGTACTGGACAAATACCGTGGCTACGGTATAGGGCAGGCTTTGATAAAAGCTGTTTTAGCAGATCTGCCTGCCCATGCCACCTATGTTTATCTACACGCGCAAGTGCAGGCGGTAGGCTTGTATGAAAAATTCGGCTTCAAGCCTTCGGGCCCGCAATTTGAAGAAGCGGGTATTCAGCATTACAAAATGGTGAAAGAGGATTGAGGTAGTGTAGGGAATAATATTTTGTTTAAATTTTAAAAATAAAATATTATTTTGAGATATTCAGATATCGCCATGAATAACTTAGACTTTAAAATTGCCTTCCGCACTTTTTTAAAAGCGAAATGGTATAACTTATTAAACATCTTAGGTCTTTCTTTAGGTCTGGCCGCATTCATATTTGTAACGCTGTACGTAGATCATGAAACCAGCTACGATAAGTGGAACAAAAATTATAAGCGCGTTTATTTAGTAGAGCGCGAGTTGCCCAATGGCCCATCGCCTTACACACCGGCACCATTAGCAGCTACCTTAAAAGCCCAATGCCCGGAGATAGAGGAAGTCGGCAGGACAAATACTGCGCTATTTCAGATACCTTTTTATACATCCGACGGTAGATTTTTGATCAAGAAATGGGCCGGTGCCGATTATTCTATTGCAAAAATATTAGGTATAAAGCCTAAAGGTTTTAACCTAAAGCCCGACAGTCAGTTACCTACCACTTTACTCTCAAAGGAAACCGCTGAGGTGCTGTTCCCGAAACACGAAACCATCATCAACAAAACGGTGAATATGATGTCGAAGTCAGGTATGCCTTTTACCGTGGCAGGTGTGGTAGATGATATACCCGGTAATACCAATTTCAAATTTGATTGCATTGGTTTTTCAAACGATATTGCTTCGGGCAAGGATCAGAGCTATGGCAGCCGTGTTTTCCAAACGTATATCCTGGTAAAGCCCGACGCCGATATTGCGCAATTATCAAAAAAAATAGACGCTATTTACAAAAAAGCGGCACTGGCCGATACCAGCAGGGCAGCGCGTGAATCCATTAGTCCGGACGCACCGGCCATATACCTGGATGCTTTGCAGAACCTGCACCTTAAACCGCATTATGGTTCGCCGGTCGGCGATCATATCGTAAAGGGACTGATGGCGCTGGCCATCATCATACTGGTGGTTACCGGCGTAAACTTTACCAATCTTTACATCACGCAAGCCAGCAGGCGAGCCAAAGAGGTTGGCATAAAGAAAGTGAATGGCATAAAAAAGGGTAAGATAGCGCTGCAATTCATATTGGAGATTTTTATCCAGTGCCTTATAGGTTTAGCTATTGCGTTTGTGCTGGTTGTTGCGGGCCTTCCTTATTTCAATCAATTATTGCGTGTCGATCTGCTCATTTCAGGCATTGGACTAAATATAGTCATTCAGTTAATTGCAATGCTGATAGCGTTGACACTGCTTGCAGGCGTTTATCCTGCTTTGCTAATGGCGGGCTTTAATCCGGCTGTGGTGCTTCGCGGCGATCAGTTTACGGCAGGAGGGCGGTTATCATGGCTTAAAACAGGCATCACCGTGCTGCAGTTTACTTTTGCTATTGTTTTTGTGATAACATTGGTGGTAATAAACCAGCAAATAAGATACATGCGCACACAAGATGCAGGGTTTACCGCAAGGCAAGTAGTGTATGTGGATAACCTGGCGATCTTTAACACTCCGGATAAATTTACTCCTGTCCGCGACCGAATTAAAGCCATCCCCGGCGTTAAGCATGTAACGGTAAGTACGAATGTGCCAGGCGGGATCAAGCCGGTATCTAACGAGTATACGGTAAACAACAAGGCGCTTACCATGAACACGATTGGGGTTGATTACGATTATTTTGAAACGCTCAATATCAACTTACAGCAGGGCCGCTTCTTTAACCAATCGTTCCCCGGTGATTCGGTGAACGTGATTTTGAATAATGCAGCTGTTAAGGCGTTAGGATTGCAAAACCCGGTTGGTGCAACCATCAACGGTTGTGGCGGTAGCTACAAGGTGATTGGCGTAAGTAAAGATATTAAAGCCTACGGCTTTGAAGAGAACGTACAGCCAACAGTTTACCTGATGAAAGATAATTGCGGTTTATCCAAAACACAGATCATGATCAGCGCCGAAAGCAAAGCCATAGCGCCCATGCTTAAAACGCTTAACGCTCAATGGAAAGACATCAACAAATTAGATGGCGATACATTCAGCTACCACTTTTTAGATGAGCTGTACGGGCAACTGTTCATCAGGCAGGAGCAACTGCAATCTGTACTCTATTTCTTCTCGGCACTGGCGGTATTCATAGCTTCGCTGGGGACATTTTCATCTGCTGCCAATGCCATACGCATCCGCACAAAAGAGATCGCTATCAGAAAGGTTTTTGGTGCTATGGGCCGACAGTTGATGGCTACGCTTAGCAAACCGTTTTTCTATGCCGTGATACTGGCTAATGTCATCGCGTGGCCGCTATCATTTATTTTGACGTACAAGTGGTTGCAAACTTTTGCATATCGTATCCAGCTCACGCTAACGCCATTCGCCTTGGCCTTAGGTATTTCGCTGTCAATCGTGTTGTTTACGGTTTGCTTGCAGGTGCTAAGGGCAGTAAGATTTAATCCTGCCAGCAAACTAAAAATGTAGATTAACCGAATACCTTCGACGAATAATCCATAGCCTCGGCAAGTTTATCGAGGTCGAGATCTAATGGCACGTTTTGATGGAGTAAAAAAGCCACAAGGTTTTCAGTCGCGATATTACCGGTGAGATCGTCTTTGGCCATTGGGCAACCGCCGTAGCCTTTAAGCGCTACATCAAATTTATTGCAACCGGCTTCGTATGCGGCGGCTATCTTTTCCTGCCAGGTATCAGGGGTAGAGTGTAGGTGAACACCAAACTCGGTTATGTCTGATAGTTTCTTCAAGGATGGGTACAAACTACTTATCTGTTCCGGTTTGGCAATGCCAATGGTATCAGAAAGGGCAATGTAACCAATGCCTTCGTCTATCATCTTTTGCGTCCAGTTTAAAACGATGTCGTTGCTCCACTCATCCCCATAAGGATTGCCAAAACCCATAGACAAGTAGATAAGCAATGCCTTATTATTGGCAGCGCACAGATCGTTAATACATTTAACATCGTCAAATGCTTTATCGATTGTCGTGTTTGCATTCCGCATCTGGAAGGTCTCTGAAATGGAGAAGGGATAACCCAGATAGGAGATCTCCTCATGTTTTACTGCATCTTCAGCGCCGCGGTAATTAGCAATAATGGCTAATAATTTAGAGCGGGTTGTACTCAGGTCGAGTTTGCTTAAAACCTCAGCGGTATCCCGCATTTGCGGTATCGCTTTAGGCGAAACAAAGCTGCCGAAGTCAATGGTTTCAAAACCTACTTGCAGCAGTAGGTTTATGTAAGCTACCTTAACGTCAGTAGGTACAAAATCATGCAGGCCCTGCATGGCATCACGCGGGCATTCGGTAATCTTTATATGATCGGTCATTTAATCAGGTTGTGATACTTGCTGATGTTTATCTACAAGTTCTTCTCGTTTAAAATTACGGATTATTAAACGGCTGCCGCCATTGTAGGTTACATAGCTGGCCACCCAATTGATAAACACGATCACCTTGTTACGCCCACCCATCAACGAAATGAGGTGCACAAACATCCATATCAACCATGCAAAAAATCCCTGGAACTTCAATTTACCAAGATCTGCAATAGCTTTGTTACGACCAATAGTAGCCAATGATCCTTTATCGTTGTATTTGAAGGCCTCGGTAGGCTCGCCGTTTATTAAGCGGATAATATTTTTGCCGGTAATTTCCCCCATTTGTATGGCTACCTGTGCTACACCCGGGTGTCCTTTAGGCGTTTCTGGTGTTATCATAGCGGCCACATCGCCAATAGCAAAGATATTCTGGCTGCCTACCACGCGGCAAATGTTATCGATCTTAATGCGGTTACCGCGTTCAATGGCATCTTTTTCAATACCATCGGGCACAACACCCATAACACCGGCACTCCAGATCACATTTTTAGTTGCAATACTTTTGCCGCCCTCAAATTTTATCTCTTCACCGTTATAGCTTTCTACCTTAACGCCCAGCAGGAGTTCAACGCCCATCTTCTTTAAAAACTCCTCTGCAGCTTTTGAGCCTTCATCGGAGAAAGGGCCCAATACCTTCGGCAGAAAATCTACGAGGTAAACCTTCATCTCATCTTTAGCCAGTTCGGGGTAGTCTTTATCCAATACGTGATTGCGTAATTCTGCCAAAGCCCCTGCAAGCTCTACACCGGTAGGGCCGGCGCCAACCAATACGAAGGATAGGTACGGCGCTCTTTCTTCACGAGAGGGCTTTAAAATAGCTTCCTCGAGATTTTGCAGCACCATGTATCTCAGGTTCATAGCCTCCGGTATCGATTTCATCGGCATGGCGAAATGCTCTATCTCTTTATTACCAAAGAAATTGGTGGTAGAGCCGGTGGCGATAACCAGGTAATCGTATTTGATCGGGCCAATATCTGTATGAACCGTATTCAATACCTTATCGATGCCTAACACCTCAGTATGCCTGAAACGCAGGTTCTTTTGATTGTCGAAGTTCTTTCTAAGCGAGAAAGCAATAGATTCGGCCTCTAAGCTGCCGGTCGCCACCTGGTAAAGCAGCGGCTGAAAAGTATGGTAATTATGTTTATCGATGAGGATAACCTCAACCGGTTTATCTTTCAATTGCTTGGCCACCTGAATCCCGCCGAAACCGCCGCCTATGATAACTACCGTTGGGAATTTTGATGTATTTATTGCATCCATGCCGTTTATTTTGTTTGTTTTAGAAAGCCCTTCAAACCTGTCTACAAGGAAGATTTAAAACACATTATACACTGTTGGGCTAATAGTTGTAAAACAAAAAAGACTCCAAAAGTTCTTTGAAGTCTTTTAAAATAAATTTTATGACACTTTAAATAGTAATTGATCTCGCTTGATCAAGTACTATTCAGTTTTGTTATTTCAGCTTCTTATCACCGAAGTCAACAATTACCGGTGAGGCAACGCAAATTGATGAATAAGTACCAAACAGTACACCTATCAATAATGCGAATGAGAAACCACGGATAACGTCACCACCAAATGCGAACAACACAACCAATATCAACACCACGGTTAATGCGGTGATGATGGTACGGCTTAAAGTATTGTTAATGGCGTGGTTAATAACTTCGCCCTGATCCGGGTTTTTCTCATTATGTAAAAACTCGCGGATACGGTCAAACACAACAACGGTATCATTAATAGAGTAACCTATAACGGTAAGCAAAGCTGCTATAAAGGCCTGGTCGATATCTAAAGAGAACGGAAGAACATCTTTAAACAAAGAGAAGAACGATAATACCAGCAATGAATCGTGCGCGGTTGCAACCATTGCACCCAAGCTAAACTGCCATCTGCGGAAACGGATAAGGATATACGCAGAGATAACAATAATAGCGATGATGATGGTCCACTTGGCAGATGATTTGACTTCGTTGGCAACGGTAGCTTCTACCTTTTGGTGGCTTAATATGTTATCAGCCGTGATCTTGGTAGCAGGGTTAGCCGATAAAGCTTTGATCAAAGCAGCTTCAACTTTAGCATCAGCGCTTTCTACGTTATCATTGATGAGGTAGTTAGTAGTAATGCTGATCTTATCAGAACCGTAAGTTTTAACTTCGGTACCTCGGCCAAGCGTAGCATCTACAGCATCATGTACCTGCTCTGTAGTAACAGATGGGGCAAACTTAACAACGTAAGTACGGCCACCGCCAAAATCTACACCATAGTTAAAACCACGGGTAAACATTGATATTAAACCGGCAAGTATGAACAAGCCAGAGAATGCGTAGAACTTGTAACGGTTTTTAACAAACTTGTAGTTTGCGTTTTTAAAAGTATGTGAGCTCCAAGGGCGAGAGAATTTGATATCCCAGCCTTTTTCAAGCATATATTCAAATATCAACCTTGAGATCAGTAATGAACAGAACAAAGTGGTTATAATACCGATCATCAACGTGGTAGCAAAACCCTGGATAGGGCCCGAGCCGAATACGAATAATATAACACCTGTTAAGAATGTACTGATGTTGGCATCCAAGATTGATGGCAATGCGTGTTTAAAACCATCAGCAATGGCAATGCGTAATGATTTGCCTGCATTAAGTTCTTCACGAACGCGCTCGTAAACCAATACGTTGGCATCCACCGCCACACCCAATATCAAAATGATACCGGCAATACCAGGCAGCGTTAATACCGCACGGATGCTTACCAATACACCCATCAGGAAGAATACGTTAACCAATACCGCAACAACGGCTACTGTACCTGCACGGTTGTAATAAGCGATCATGAATATCAGGATCACAACTAAACCAAGTATACATGATAGCAAACCTGCGCTGATAGCTTCCTGGCCTAATGACGGACCTACTACTGCCTCACCAATGATACGGGCAGGAGCTAATAAACGGCCTGCTTTTAACACGTTGGCTAAGTCTTTGGTATCTTCCTGGGTAAAGTTACCGCCGGAGATAGATGAGACACCACCGGTGATTTCGTTCTGTACGTTAGGAGCAGAATATACATTATCATCAAGAACAATCGCAATGGCTTTTTTACCACCGCCTGCAGAAGCTTCTGCGGTAACGTTTTTCCATTTTTGTGCACCCTGAGAGTTCATGTACATGGTAACTTCAAAGCCGCCTTTCAATTGGTCAACATCGCTGCGTGCATCAGTGATCACATCACCGTTTAGCACCGCGCCATTTTCAGCACCTGATAACTTGATAGCAAACAGGGTAAATCTTTTTGTGCCTTTTTCAGGTTTTACGCTCCAAAGCAGTTTCAGGTTTTGTGGTAACACCGCTTTAACATCAGCACTACGCAGGTATGCATCTACTTTAGCAGTATCTTTTTGCTCGGCAGAACCAACCATTGGGCCGGGAGCCAACTGAGGCGAACCATCTTGCCCCTGGTAAACCATTGGGGTTAAAACAGCAAACAATGGGTTTTGTGCAGCCAGCTGCGATTTGTTATTTACACCGGCTGAATCTTTAGCAGCACCGGTTTTGATCTTGCTTAATAATGAAGAAGCAGAATCTTTTTTATTAGCATTAGCAGCAACTTTAGCAGTATCTGCCTTGGCAGCCTTTGTAGTATCTTCTTTTGGAGCTGTTTTGTTTTTAGCGTTTGCCGCAAGAATACCGTTAACGTTATTAAGCAAACCGTAGATCTCGCTGTTATCAAAAGTTTGGTAGAACTCCAGTTTCGCAGTTCCTGATAACAATTTACGAACACGCTCTGGTTCTTTAACACCAGGTAGCTCAATAAGGATACGGTTAGTGCTTTTTTGTAACTGAATGTTTGGTTGTGTTACACCAAACTGGTCAATACGTTTTTGCAATACGGTGTATGATTGTTGAACTGCAGTATTGGCCTGGTCTTTCAGGTAAGCTTCAACTTCGCTGTTTGATGAGTTGAATTTTAATTTATCCTGGTTGTTGTTGTTAGCAAAAATAGTAGCCAGTTTGCCATTAGGATTAAGCTTCTGGTACTCATCAACAAAAAGGGTAATGTAATCCTTTTGCTCGGTTACCGTTCTTGCCTGCGCGTTAGCTAACGCCTGGTTAAAAACAACATCTTTGTTTTTGTTTGAAAGCTCGGTCACCAACTCGCGCAAAGATATTTGCATGGTAACATTCATACCGCCTTTTAAGTCCAAACCTAAAGCAAGTGCGTTATCAACACAATACTGGTAAGTATGCCCAAAAACCGGGTAAACCGGTTGCGTAGAAATAGAATCAAGATATGCCCTTTCTTTTTCGGCATTGCCTTTGGCGTACGCTTTAGCATCGCTCTCAACTTTGTGCGTCACCCATGTAAATGATAGCTGGTATAAACATACCACAGCCAGCACAATGGCGAAAAATTTAATAACCCCTTTACCTTGCATTGCGAATTAAATATGTAATGAATTAGTTTATAAGCTTTTTAAATAAGACGGCAAATCTAATAAAATTTCACAAGCATGAAATTTTTAATTGAAACAAAATCTCTGCTGTTTTTGTTAGCGCCGTTCAAGTGTGATATAAGAATACGGATAAGGATTTTTCTCGTCGGCTTCATGGCGCTCGCGGCTCACTTCATGCCACAACGAGTGGTCTATCTCCGGGAAAAAAGTGTCTGCATCAAACTGATGATGAACAACTGTTAAATAGATCCTGTCGGTTTTGTCCATGGCCTGCCTGTAGATCTCGGCACCGCCACCAATAAAAACTTCGTCTTCGCTTTTGCAGAGATTCAAGGCCTCGTCTATTGATCTCACCACCTCGCAGCCGGGGATCTCAATATCCTGCCTGGTCACCACAATATTGCGGCGTTTAGGCAGCGGCTTACCAACCGAATCAAACGTCTTGCGACCCATGATGATGGTGCGGCCCGATGTTATGTCCTTAAAATGTTTAAGATCATTTGGCATGTGCCAAAGTAACTGATTGTTTTTGCCGATAGCATTGTTCTCTGCTGTGGCTACTATGATTGAAATGGTCATTGGGTTTTTATAGAGTGCCGGATAATCCAGTCTTTTATTTGGTCAAAGTTTATGTGACCCATACTTGCAGAGATTGCCATATCGTATTTCTCTTTTTGAGAAGCTAACATGGTAAACTGAGCGTCTCTCAATGTAATACGAAACAACAAATAAGCGATTCTTTTAATTCCGTCAACAAATGGATGATTGATGATGAGGCTTTCAAATATTGCAGCCGCCTTATCAACTGCAGTTGGATAAAGATCTTGTTGATCAAAAGTCATATACGGACGAGCTAATGCAGCTTCCAAGTCAGCAATGTCTCTAATGCCTTTGCTTCCTCCAAATTGATCGACTAAAGCATTGTGGTATTCTTCAACAATTTGTAAATCGATCATTGAGCTAACTTCCTCAATACTTCTTCATCCTCTGCAACAATCTCCTTGAAGTATTGATCTAATTTTGCTTTATCAGCTATTTTAGTATTTACGTCTTGTATATAATCCAAAACATCTTGCAGCAATTTTTCTGGAGCGTTTTCAGGAATTTGTCCAATAGCTTTTTGGATCTCTTCTTTTAATTCTGTAGTGCTCATAGTCTCAAATTTACAAAATTTCTAACTATACCGCAACTACACCCTTGATATGCGGATGCGGATCATAATTTTCTAAAGTAAAGTCTTCGTACTTGAAACTGAAAATATCTTTAACATCAGAATTGATCTTCATGGTTGGCAGCGGGCGTGGGTCGCGGCTTAGTTGCAGTTGTGCCTGCTCCAGGTGGTTATTGTAAATATGGGCATCGCCAAAGGTGTGGATGAAGTCGCCGTAGTCAAGGTCGCAAACCTGTGCCATCATCATGGTGAGCAAAGCGTAGGATGCAATGTTGAACGGTACGCCTAAAAATATATCTGCACTGCGTTGGTATAACTGGCAAGATAGTTTTCCTTTGGTCTCACCCTTTGATGCATCAGCCGGCTCAACGTAAAATTGGAACAAGCTATGGCAGGGTGGGAGTGCCATCTGGTTAACATCAGCAACGTTCCAGGCCGATACCATGATGCGGCGCGAGTCAGGGTTGTTTTTGATGGTATTCACTACCTGGATAATCTGATCTATGTGGCCGCCGTCAGGCTTAGGCCAGCTGCGCCACTGGTAGCCGTACACCGGGCCAAGGTTGCCGTTCTCATCGGCCCACTCGTCCCAAATGCGAACGCCGTTATCTTTTAGATACTTGATATTGGTATCTCCACTCAGAAACCAGATGAGCTCGTGAATGATGGATTTCAAGTGAAGTTTCTTGGTAGTCACCATCGGGAAGCCATCTTTCAAATTAAAACGCATTTGGTAACCAAAAACGCTGAGGGTGCCCGTCCCGGTGCGGTCATGCTTTTGCGCTCCGTTTTCCATCACATGTCGCATCAAGTCGAGGTACTGTTTCATTTTTACTTTGCTGGGTGGTTAGTTGTCATTGAGTCATTAGGTCATTGAGTCATTGTTTTTAATAATGACTCAATGATAGCAAGGTCAATGACTCAATGACTCAATGACAGCGCAGCGAATTATGGCGAAGCCAGTTCTTCGGTACAAAGAAAAATAATCTAATTTTGGTATCCTACTGATGTGCAAAAATACATCCGTTGTTAATCAATCGCTGATGATCGTATTCCCGAACGCAAAAATAAATATCGGATTAAATGTCACTGCCCGCCGGCCCGACGGATACCACGACCTTGAAACGGTTTTTTACCCTGTGAAAATTTATGACGTGCTGGAAGTGATAAAGGCTGATGAGCTAAGCTTCCAATCATCAGGACTTGACATACCTGGCAGGCCAGAGGATAACCTTTGCATCCAGGGATACCACCTGCTCAAAAAAGATTTTCCAAAACTACCGCCGGTAAAAATTCACCTGCACAAAAATGTGCCGATAGGTGCAGGGCTGGGAGGGGGATCTGCTAACGCTGCGTTCTTCATCAAATTGATGAATGAAAAATTTGAGCTCGGCATGGATGAAGACGCCATGATGGACTATGCGCGGTTGCTTGGCGCCGACTGTGCTTTCTTTATCAACAACCGCCCGGTCTTCGCTTTTGAAAAGGGCGATGAGTTTGAGCCGGTAAAACTCGACCTATCAAACTACCATGTTGCGTTGGTAATGCCTGATGCCCACGTATCCACTGCAGAGGCTTACAGAGGCGTAAAACCAACTCCTGTTAAGGAAACTGTATACGACCTGGTAAATATGCCCCTAACGGCATGGAAAAAGCATATTCGTAATGATTTTGAAGCGCATATCTTCAACAATCATCCCGTTATCCGTGGCGTAAAAGCAAGCTTGTATGAGCGTGGTGCTTTATACGCCAGTATGAGTGGCTCGGGAGCATCGGTGTTTGGCATTTTTGAGAGCAAGCCCGACTTGAAAGATCTTGAAGAAACATGCCGGGTTTTTTACAACGTTTAACAATAACCGCCTGGGAGTGGTATCAAGTAACATGCAACCGGGTACAAACTAACCCCTGACCAGGTACCGACTAAGCCAAAGTAAATATACTTGAAGTGCTATAATCACCCATTAAACCTCGCTCACTACTAACTAATATAATCCCTGTCTTCGTCACTTAGTGTATTGGGATCTTCTTTTCCATGGATGTCGTTGTAGTGTTCGCTGATATTATACTTCTTGTTTTTAGGGCGTGCAACTAACACGCCTAAAATGAAAGCCAGGATGGCAACCGGCAAAAGCATTTTCACTTTTGATGTATACACTGTGTTGAATAAAATATGGAAATACACGCCATCGGTATTTTGCATAATGATCACCGTAAGCAATACAACTATAACAAGCGCAACAATATTTTTGATGCTCATAATTTCTCGAGATAAGCTTTTCTCTAATCTACATTTTTTAGTTGCTATTTAAAAATAGGATAGGGTCGAGGCTAGATTTACACAAGACCAACTGCTGCCGTTTTTTCAAATTGCCGACGGGCTGAATCTTCGCTCAGGTCTTTATCAAATACATTCCAGTTGAGGTTGCAATTCCGACCCTATTAAGATATCGCTTTTGCAATATGATGGAGTGGTTTGGAGCCAAAAATCTCTCCGCTCGGCGGGATCATTAGTTTGATACATGTGTCGAAAATTCCTCGAAATTTTCACCAGGGATTCCAAAATGTATACGCTTGGCAGTACTACCAGCTTTTTATTCAATTTTATATTTTGGCTATTCGTTACACTTAGTATTCCGGATATAGCTTAAGGATATGCTTCAAATTTATTGATTATTTAATCAATATAATTACACTGATAACCATTACGTTAAGTCGATTTAAATCCTCTTTTAATTTGCTATGCTAATTTTATTAGTAATTGAGTTTAATTTAATTGTTATTTATATAAATTAAAATTTCATTTAAATTATATAAATAAATGATTTACATAATTATATATAATTTATATATTATTTATAATTAACTATAATAATTAAAATTTTAAGTTAGAAGTGACATGAAAGTCATCTCTGCTCATTACTTGATACTAATACACTAACTTGATTTTCAAATTTGGCTCTAAAGTGTCTGAATTTTTTTTGCGTGGAAATATGCGCCTAAAAATGAAAGTGCCTTAGAAGGGCTAAAAATGCGTTTGACTGATAGGGTTACTTTGCCCCTACCCCTGATAGAAAACCCTGAGGAACGACAGAAAAAAGACAAGGAAAAATTATCTGTTACGACGTTTGGCCATCTGTTTCTGGGCGACAGGAAACAGGAAGATGGTAGACAATACAATTGCGGCACCGGCCCAAAAACCGGCACTCATGGTGCTGGTATTGTTAAAAAAAAGAAAAGCCATAATGATGCCGTACACCGGCTCGAGGTTGGTGATCAACGCCACACGAAAGGCAGAGAGCTCGCGCATTACTGATACACCTGCAACATAAGCGAGGGACGTGCAAACGGTACCAAGTAGTAGGAGGTAGCCAATATCAGATGGTTTTGGAACCACTAAACCACTGGTTCCAACGGTTCCCAAAAGGTATAATGTGATCCATAAAAAGGCGCCGGAAAGTTCATAAAATGCAATTACAGGCGCTTCTATTTTTTGCACATGGCGACCATTGATGATAGAGAATAAGCTCGCAAGCACAGCACTTACAAGGCCGGCGATGATACCCTTAGTGTATTGCGTTTCAAACTTGAAAATTAACGCAATGCCAATTACGATAAAAACGCCTGCAATTACCTCCAATTTTGAAGTTTGCTTTTTATTGATTATCGGCTCAAAAATTGCCGTAAAAAGTGTGATAGATGAGAGGCAAACTAAGGTCACCGGAACGGTTGAAAGTTTGATTGAAGCAAAGAAAAGTATCCAATGCCCGCCTACTAAAGCACCGGTAAGAGCCAGTTTTAGCGCCGTTTTTCGGCTTAATTTGAAGGCCGTTTTGTTGAATTTGAAGTACAAAAACAACGAAAAACTGGCGATCATAACCCTGTACCACACCAAATTTACCGCGGAAATTGAGATCAATTGACCTAAAATTCCGGTAAATCCCCAGATAAAAACAGTGAAATGAAGGATCAAAAGGTTCTTGTTCAGACCCTGATTTTGTACGTTTGAAGGCATTTATTTAGGCGCTTTTACGATCAGTATATAGCCTAATATACCAAAAATTGCGTTGGGAATGCACACTGAAATGAGTGGATCGAAGCCTCCTTTTACCGAAAAAACGAGGGCAAATTTGTTCACCACGATGTATGTAAAGCATATAAAAATGCCTATACCAAGTGGCAAACCTACTCCTCCGCGTACCTTTCTGGATGATATTGCAACGCCGATACATGTGAGTACAAAGGTGGATAGTGGCTCTATAAACCGTCGATATTTTTCAAATTCCATATCAATAACTGCCCCTGTGCTGCGGATTTTTTCCTTGGCAATTGCCGCATTCAAAGTCTTCAAAGGCATGGCGCCGTAGATATTACTTACCACATTATCGTGCGCCTGGAAGTCAATGGGGCGCATGTCAAGCACGGTATCTATGTTGTTGTAGCTGCTGAAAAGAGTGTCCTTTAAGCCCTTAATAATGCGCCTGGATGGGCCGCTTATTATCCAGTGATTTTTAAGAGAATCGTACTTTATACTGGTTGCCGTGAGGCGTTCTTTCATGGTATCACCATCAAATTTTTCCAGCATAAACTGATAGCCGGTTTGCATTGCAGGGTCAAAAGATTGCATGTAAACGTAAGTGTGTTTATCTAATTGGATATGCACATCAGCCTTTGATTGGTCGTCGTTAGCGAAGAAATTTCGACTTTCAAAATCAACTTTTAGCTTGTTGGTATGCGGAATCACATACAAATTAAGCAGGAGGGAAATAACAAAAATTAGGATTGAGGATAGTGCGTAGGGCCTTAAAAAGCGATTAAAACTGGCCCTGCTGGTAAGTATCGGAACGATCTCCGTCTGGTTGGCCATCTTAGCCGTAAAGTATATCACCGCCAGGAAGTTAATGAGTGGCGACAATAACATCAGGTAAAATGGAATAAAACCTGCATAATATTCGAATATAATATCGTGCAGGCTGGAATTCTTGCCCAGGAAATTATCAAGGTGCTCAGAGATATCAAAAATAACCGATATTACAAGGAAGATACCAAGGGTAAACACAAATGTGCCCAGGTATTTACCCATAATAAACCTGTCAATAACGGTTAAATATCTGCCAAGTAGTTTCTTCATCTACAATCTTGTGCCTAAGCGGGTTACCATTTTGTTCTTCCAGTCGTAAAACTCTCCCGAGATGATTTTATTGCGTGCTTCGCCTACCAGCCATAGATAAAAGTGAAGGTTATGCAGGGTTGCCACTTGTGCGCCAAGCATTTCGCCGCTATGTATAAGGTGGCGCAAGTAGGCTTTGGTGTAAACCTTATCGGCAAAAAGGTCACTGTCTGCCTCGATAGGAGAAAAGTCGTTTTTCCACTTTTCGTTTTTGATATTGATAATGCCGTCTTTAGTGAACAACATACCGTTACGGGCATTGCGGGTTGGCATTACACAGTCAAACATATCAATACCTAAAGCAATGTTTTCCAATATATTAACAGGGGTTCCAACACCCATTAGGTAACGTGGCTTTTCCTTTGGTAATATATCGCAAACTACCTCCGTCATGGCATACATTTCTTCGGCAGGTTCGCCTACGCTAAGTCCGCCAATGGCATTTCCTTCGCGCTCAAAAGAAGCAATAACTTCTGCCGATCTCACCCTCAGATCTTTATAAACAGACCCTTGCACAATAGGGAATAGGGTTTGGCTATAGCCATATTTCGGCTCGGTGTTGTCAAACCTGTCGCAGCATCGTTTAAGCCATCGATGGGTCATTTCTATAGACCTTTTCGCGTAATTGTACTCGCAGGGGTAAGGCGTGCATTCATCAAATGCCATAATGATATCGGCACCAATAATGCGCTGTATATCCATCACATTCTCGGGTGTAAACAGGTGTTTTGAGCCATCAACATGCGAGCGAAAGGTTACGCCTTCCTCCTTTATCTTACGCACTTCGGTAAGCGAATAAACCTGGTAACCGCCGCTATCGGTCAAAATTGGGCCGTCCCAGCCGTTAAATTTATGTAATCCGCCGGCTTGTTCAAGCGTGTTTAGTCCGGGCCTTAAGTATAAATGATAGGTATTTCCTAAGATGATCTGCGCCTTTATGTCCTCTTTAAGTTCGCGCTGATGTACCGCTTTTACGGTACCGGCAGTGCCAACGGGCATAAAAATTGGCGTTTGGATAACCCCGTGATCGGTAACCAGTTCGCCTGCCCGGGCCTTTGATAGTGGGTCTTGTGCTTGTAAAGTAAATTTCATTGTATCCCGGCAAAATTAACAAAAGCTACCTTATTACTGTAAGTTTTAAAGGCTTCAAAGTTTTAATGTTTGTTGTGGATAGCTAAATGTTTGCCCGATATGGAAAACTAATGCTGATTATGTGAAATATGTTAACATTTCAACCTCAAAACGTTACAACATTACAACGTTTTTTAACAACTTTGCTCTTTATTTTAAAGGCGCATTGGAAGCTTATATACAACAGGCATTATTCATTTTATTTCAGCTTTGTTTTATTGTTCAACTATATTACCTCATCAGTAACCATAGTAAACTTTCGGGCTACAAACCACGGCAAGAGCTTCCGCAACCAACAGTACCTGTTTCGGTGATCATCAGTGCACGTAACGAAGCTAAAAACCTGATCGTTTACTTGCCTTATATCCTGCAGCAAAATTATCCTGACTATGAAGTTGTGGTGGTAAATGACCGTTCAACAGATGATACGGCTGATGTGCTGCGCGAGATACAACAGGAGTTTCCGCATTTAAAAATAGTAACCGTGACCGAAAGCGAGAAGCATAGAACTGGGAAAAAGTTTGCGCTTACCATGGGTATAAAGGCTGCGAAATATGAGCATTTTTTGTTTACAGATGCCGACTGCAAGCCCGCCACGCTCGACTGGATAACCCGAATGGCCGCAAACTTTAACGCCTCAACATATATCGTTTTAGGGTATTCGCCGTATATTAAAACCCGCAATTTTTTAAATCCTTTTATCCGTTTTGAAACGCTTAAAACGGCTATCAATTACCTTTCTTCAGCCTTAAAAGGCGACCCTTACATGGGTATAGGCCGTAACTTGGCTTATACGCGGAGCCTGTTTTTTGGTGCCAAGGGCTTTGCATCGCACATGCACGTAATGAGTGGGGATGATGACCTTTTTGTGAATCAAAATGGTACATCTGTAAATACAACTATCGAAATTCACCCCGATACATTTACTTACAGTGATGCAAAAAGCACTTTAAAAAGCTGGTTTATTCAAAAGAAAAGGCACATGGGTGTAGGTAAATTATACAAGAACAGCCATCGACGTATGCTTAGCCTTGATGCTGTAAGCGGCTTTTTGTACTATGTGCTGCTTATTGCATTCATCATACTAAAGTTTGAACCATTATTAATAGCGGGTGTTGTATTATTTAGGTTGATACTGCAATTTGCTATTTATCGCAAAATATTTAAAAAACTGGACTGTGCCGATCTGCTGTGGTGGCTGCCATTTTTTGATATGATATACTATATCTATTTAAATGTATTTGGATTGATTGGTACCTTTATTAAAACCACACGATGGAAGTAAACAAAAATTTCACCGAGAACGCCAGGAACGATTTCCAGCTGGTGCTGAAAGCCCGCGAGGGAAACCAAAAGGCCTATGCTGATCTGATGCAGCGTTATAAAGATTCCATTTACTTTATGGTGCTTAAGATGGTGAACAATAAGGAAGATGCCATGGACCTTACCGTTGAAACCTTTGCCAAGGCCTTTGAAAAGCTGGATAAATATCAGCCCGAGTTTGCCTTTAGTACCTGGTTATTTCGTGTGGCTACCAATAACTGTATAGATTTTATCAGGAAAAAGAAGCTTAGCACTCAATCCATCCACGGTATGATGGATGATGATGGCGATGAAAAGCCGTTGCAAATAAAAGCTGATACCCTTAATCCTGAAGAATCATCGATAAAAAAACAACAAACGGCCGAGTTAAAATTATTGATAGAAAGTTTGCCTCCGCGTTACCGTAACCTGATAACCCTGCGCTATTTTGATGAGCTGTCATACGAAGAGATCTCCCAGCAGTTAGACTTGCCGTTGGGAACCGTTAAAGCACAATTATTTAGAGGGCGTTACCTGTTGGGCAACATCATAAACCGATACAAAAAGGATGGAATCTGATATCCTCTTAAAATACTTCCCCGATATTACCAAGGAGCAGCAGGAACAGTTTGCACAGCTGCAGGAACTTTATACATTTTGGAATAACCAGATCAATGTGATATCCCGTAAGGACATCGACCTGTTGTATGAGCGCCACGTTTTGCATTCGTTAGGTATAGCTAAAGTGATGGGCTTCTTGCCAGGTGAGAACGTTTTGGATGTGGGTACCGGTGGTGGTTTTCCGGGCGTTCCGTTGGCTATTATGTTTCCGGATACACAGTTTCATTTGGTAGATAGTATTGGTAAAAAGATAAAGGTAGTGAGCGAGGTTTCATCTGCTATTGGCTTAAAAAACCTGCGTGCAACACATGCACGTGCAGAAGAAATTAAGGAGAAATTTGATTTTGTAGTATCGCGTGCGGTTACGCAATTAAAGGATTTTTATCCCTGGGTAAAGGATAAATTTAACAAGCAGTCTAAAAATAAATTGCCTAACGGCATACTCTATTTAAAGGGAGGGGATCTAACTCAAGAAATTGCCGACGCGGGTTTAGCCGTGCAGCAATTCTACCTCAAAGATTATTTTGATGAGGATTTCTTCGAAACCAAACAGGTTATTTACGTTAAGATTTAATTTTACTGCCAGTTACAACAACTTCTGTAAGTACCGTGCTTTTGCCATCTTTTGGTATCTGCCTGGCAATTTCTACTTTATTATCTATTGTTGGATTAGGATTATCTTCATCAACAAGATTAAAAGATACAGGGATATAATAGTTGCCGGCCGGAATATCCAAATGCTTATCATACATCCCTAATACCCTTGCTACTTCATTATCGGCGATCGGAAGTATCCCTTTGTACAATTTGATGTTGTTTAGTTTTCCATCTTTTACATCAAAATTCATGATCACTATGCCGCTTTTGTCTTCATTTCGCAACCTGGCAGGGAATCTTACATATTTGGCTATAAAACTATAAAAAGCATTTAATCCTTCGATTTGGTCCCGGCTTTTCCACTTGGTTGAAGTTATAGTGGGTGGCGGTGGCGGAGGTGGAACGCTCGTAGCTTTTTTTCTTGATTCTACGGGTGGCGGCGGTGGTGGATTATTCACATAACCAGTGGCTACAACTACGCCGGCAAAATTTGGTTTAGACCTGTAATTATCTAATGATTGATACCTTTTAGTATAACCTTGCAGTGCAAAAACCGTTGCCAAATAGTATTGCCCCGGCGCTTTATCAACAATGCCATTAAAAGAACGGATTGCGTTCAAAGCTGCTTCGTCACAACCATTGCCAATGCCTTTTTCTACTTTTATGTCGGTTATTTTACGATCGGAATTCAAACGGTAAGATAATATTACATTACCATCAGTTTTACTTTCTCGGGCAGATTGTGGATAACGTAAAGTTTTAGCCATATGTTTATACAATGGTATATATGCCGTTTCATAAGGTGGCGGTGGGACCAAAGCTTTAGTAGGCAATTGAGGCGCAATTACGAGCGCGCTTCCTCTTTTATCTTTATTGTATATTGATACCGGTCTTGAAGGCGGCGGCGGTGATTTTTGAGTTTGCTCATACGCTGATCTGGCCGAATCACGCAAAACTTTTTCTATCCTAAAGTGATCGCCGTTTGAAATGGTAATCTCTTTAGGTTTATCAGGAAAGGTTTTAACTGAATAAAAGGTGGCTTTGTCGGCAGTCGAATCGCGCAGTTCCATGTCATCCGCAATGGCTATGATGCCGGTTGTTAGATCAGTTAGTCTAAGCGTGTAGTTACCGCTATCAATTTGCACTGTACGGCTGGTTTGCTTTTGCGGCGTAAAGTCTATCACCCCGTAATCTTTACTAAATAGTAACGTGGATGTACACAACATCCCCGCGCAAAGCGGTGCTGCTGCCAGGTATTTTAGCCTTGCTAACTTGCCTGATCGTTTTTGGTTTAACATGATTATTCTCCTTTTTAATAGGTTATTGTTGAAGAAGGAATGCGTAACCGATGCGCCTGCCAATCCGTAAGCGTTATTAAGCAGGAAGGATGAATAGGAAAGGGCATCATTTTCGAGGGCCGCAGTTTGCTCGTCGGCTATATATTCGTGCAGGGTTTTTAAGCTTTGCTGTACCAGGTAAACCACCGGGCTAAACCAATTAACGATCTTAAGCAACTCCAGGAAAAGCACATCGAGTGTATGTTTCTGGCGAATATGCACCAGTTCGTGCGCGATAATGGTCTCAGACTGTTTAAGACCGGTACCCATGTACAAATAATTGAAGAATGAAAAAGCGGTTTGGCTATCAGGCAGATCAACTCGTTGGTAGTCGCCATAGCTGTATGATCGCCCGGCTTTGGTTATCTTAAATAAACGCCATAACCTAACAAGAAGAACTACTGCAGCAATCATTGCCCCGGCTATGTACAGGTAAGGCAGCGTATTATCTACAGTAAACTCGAAGCCCTGCTTTTGAACCTGTACGTTTAAATTTGTTGGTAGTACGTAAGAGGCCTGAGTAAACGTTTGCGTTTCTTCGAGATGCGGCTTTAAGGCACTTATCTGCGTTAGCGGAATAATAAACGCAATAATGCAGGATGCTATCAGATACATCCGGTTGAGCGTATAATGTGTATTGTCAGCTAAGATCAGACGGTAGCACAAGTAAAATACCAGCATGTAAATATTGGCTTCGATGAGATAATGTAACCAGCTCATTTTTTCTCAGATTTAAGTTTTTCAATCAGTGCGCTTAATTCGTCAAGTTCTTTAACGCCCAGCTTATTTTCATCGGCAATAAACGATACCAGGCTTTTGTAAGAGTTATCGAAGTAGTTGGTCATCAACTTATCTACGCTGAATTTCTTGTAATCAGCTTCGCTGATGACAGGGAAGTACACATGCGAGTTGCCATAAGCTTTATGATCAATAAATCCCTTACCTTCCAATACGCGCACTACAGTTGATACCGTGTTGTAGGCCGGTTTGGGATCAGGCATTTGGTCCAGTATATCTTTTACAATACCTTCCTGTAACTGCCACAATATCTGCATTATCTGTTCTTCGGCTTTGGTGAGTTCTTTTAGTTTCATAGCAAACTATTTTTATAGTTAAGTGAAGGTATAAACTATTTATATAGTTTGCAAACTATTTTTATAGTTTTTTTCGGAGGCGGCATTTTTACAATGCTATCGCTATATTGTAGCACTTATAACTATGTCACTACTTCACCAGGTTGCGCTTACTTTTTTAAAAGAGATAGGTCACGTTAGGGCCAAAACGCTTGTTGCACACTTAGGCAGCGCCGAAGCAATTTTTAAGGCGAGCCCCGGGCAGTTATCAAATATTCCGGGGATAGGGGAGATCACTATCAAGAAACTGGAATTCACTGAGCCGCTGCAACGCGCTGAAAAGGAGTTGAAATTTATTGAAGATAATAATATTGACGTGTTGTTTTACACCGATGCGCGTTACCCCAAACGCTTAAAAAATTGTGTAGATGCGCCTGTGTTGCTTTATGCGAAGGGCCAATATAATTTAAATGCGCTTAAGGTTGTGAGTGTTGTTGGTACCCGTAATGCTACCGATTATGGTAAGCAGCTTTGCCGCCAGTTGATTGAGGAACTGGCAGAGCATAACGTTCTGGTGGTTAGCGGACTTGCGCACGGTATTGATGTTGCCGCACATAAAGAGTGCTTAAAAGCTAATGTGCAAACGGTTGGGGTGTTAGGGCATGGGTTGGATAGATTATATCCCGGCCAGAACCGCAGTACTGCAGATAGGATGCTGCAAAACGGCGGACTTTTAACCGAGTATCCATCTGGTACCAATGCCGACAGGCAAAATTTTCCTGAGCGTAATAGAATAGTTGCAGGCATGGCTGATGCTACTATTGTTGTTGAAGCAGGTTTAAAGGGTGGGGCGTTGATAACTGCAGAGATCGCTAACAGCTATCACCGTGATGTATTTGCTTTCCCCGGAAGGTTGGATGATGAATATTCGGAAGGCTGTAACTTCCTGATCCGTAATAATAAAGCTGCACTGTTAACCTGCATGGCCGATCTGGCTTACAGCATGGGATGGGAAAAAAGTACGGAAGTTAAAGGCGGCCCAGAGCAGTTGATCTTGCCGATTGATTTATCTGCCGATGAACGTGCTGTATATGAAGTGATACAGACCAATAAAGCGCCGTTGGCCATTGATGAACTCGCCATAAAAGTAAATATGCCTACCAGCCAACTGGCCATGACGTTGTTAGATATGGAGTTGCAAGGTTTCATCCGTTCATTACCGGGTAAAACCTACGCGCTTAATTAATCCTCCTTTGGGCTATCAAGCCAGGTGAGTTTTCCTGAACCTTCGTGCAGTTCCATCCAGTTGTCAGCCTCAAATTCCAGAAGCGCAACGGCGCAGGTAGACATATCTTTGTATTCTCCTGATAGCAATGTAAGCACCTGGCTTATAGCGGGGTTGTGCCCTACCAATGCAACGAAATCCTTATCAGGTAAGTTATAGATCACTTTGAGTAGCGTATTTTCACTCGCCTCATAGATATCATGATCTGTGATGGCAGTAACAAGACCGAGTTCCTCTGTAAAAACATTTGCTGTAGATAGGGTACGCAAAGCTGGGCTCGCTACTACAATATCCGGCTTTATATGGTTTTTAAGCAGCCTCGCCGTCATGATTTCACATTGCGTAAAGCCTTTATCAGTAAGGGGGCGTTCAAAATCCTGGTAACCACTTTCATGCGTGGCTTTAGCGTGTCGGATAAGTAGTAGTTTTTTCATGTTATATTAAACAACAAAAGCGAAGCCAAAGCTCCGCTTTTGTAATAGTGTAATGGATTTATTTAGAATTTAAAACCAGCAGAGATACCAAATACACGGTTTTTGGTTGAAACTTCTGCTGTGCCGTCATTACCAATATCTGTTAATCCCAGATCATAGTTAATACCCAACAGGAAGCCGTTTTTAAATTCGAAACCTGCTATGCCATTAAAACCTGCATCAACTCTTTTAAAGTCACCATCGCTGCCGAAGGTTACATCCATGCTTTCAGAATTTGTTCCATCTGATGCTTTTACCTTACCGTTTAATCCGAAGGCAACATACGGGCCTACGCCAAAGTAAACGCCGCCAAACGTAGCAGGTACGTGGTAAACCACATTAACGGGTACTTGCAGATAATAGGTTTTAAAATCTGCTTCAACACCACCTGATTTGTAATTTCCGCCTTTTCCTGCATAGTAAATACCAGGTTGGATGCTGACGTTTGTGCTGGTTTTAACATCAGCAAAAAGGCCGGCTGCAAATGTTGTTGTTGAACCTGAACCTACAGATAAATTGCCGCTTGATGATGAAAGGCTTGCGAAACCTATACCACCGCGTACACCATAAGTTGTTTGAGAAAATGCTGAGGTTACTGCGAATGCGCAGCAAATAGAAAGTAAAAATTTCTTCATTGTGCTTAGATTTAGTGAGCGCAAATGTAAGAAAATATGAGAAAATCCCTTAGCTGTTCACAAATTCGGTGATAGCGTCCTCGGGGATATCCCACATGCATTTAAAATGACCTAATGGACATCTCTCCAGGCCGAATTTTGAACAGGGGCGGCAATCCAGATCGATGCCGGCCACCAATGACTTTTTTACCATGTAGGGTTTTACGCCAAGCAAATCTGGTATCGTGCCACCCCAAATGGAAACAATTGGCCGGTCAAAAGCTTCGGCAATATGGGTAAGCCCGGTATCAAAACCTATAACGGTTTTTGCTTTAGAAACCAGGAAAACAGATTCATCAAGCGAAGTTTTGCCGCAGGCGTTATGGACTTTTTCGCCGATCGCAGAGGCAATCTCATCTCCGTTGATCTTTACATCATTGCCGCCGAGCAATAAAACAGGGCCCTCAATTTCTTTACAAATGCTGATAATCTTTTTGTTAGGCATGCGCTTTGTAAAATGCGTGGCCCCAATTACAAAGGCCGTATATCCATTAAGGTGACTTGCAGGCAGCAGATCTGCTAACTGATACGCCTTATTGATGTAATAATCTATAGGCTCTCCGTCATTGGTAACGCCTAAAAATTTTACTGTCTTAAGGTATCTATCAACCAGGTGCACGGGTGGTACCAGGTTTTTACGAAGCTTTAGGCTAAGCCATTTAAGTATGGTTTGCTTATTATAAGTAGACGAGTGTATACGTGTACGTAGTTTAATAATAGCCGTACGCAGGTTGTTGTGCAGATCGATGATGTGATCGTAGCCTTCTGCCTTGATATCAGCAATGGTTTCTGATAGGCTGGGTTTAAGCAGCAGCAGCTTATCCAGGTATGGATTATTATCGTAAATGTATTTGAATGCCGGTTTGGTTATGAAGTGTACTTCGGCGTTGGGTAATTGTTTTTTTAAGCATCGCACCACCGGTGTGGTGTAAATAATATCACCCATTGAACTGAAGCGGATAACCAAGATCTTCATCAGGAAGTTTGCGCTTTTATCCTGTTAATAATAGATGTTGATGAGTAGCCATCAACCAGCGTAATTGTTTTTACTTCACCGCCGTTTGCCAGCACTTCTTTTGAACCGGCTATCTGGTCTACAGTGTAATCAGCACCTTTCACCAATACATCAGGCAATAACTGCGCAATCAAATCACGAGGTGTGTCGTCCTCGAACATCACAACTGCATCCACAAAAAATAGGGAAGCCAATAAGGCCGCCCGGTTGTTTTGGTCGTTTATTGGCCTGCTTTCACCCTTGAGTCGTTTAACAGATGCATCGGTATTAAGGCCGATTATAAGTTTATCGCCAAGGTCGGCGGCCTTTGCCAGGTAGGTGACATGGCCCAGGTGCAGCAGGTCAAAGACGCCATTAGTGAATACAACCTTTTTGCCGGCAACCTTCCATGCAGTGATAGTTTCCTGCATTTGAGGCAGGGTTTGTATCTTATTCAAAAGTGTATTTTCCAGCTCTTGGCGCATGTTGTAAAGCTACGCAATTTAAAAAAGGTCGTCTACAGCTTTGCACAAAATGTGGCCAATGAGGATGTGCATTTCCTGTATGCGTGCGGTAACATTTGCAGGCACTACAATATTAAGGTCACAAATGCTATTCATTTTTCCACCATCCCTGCCGCTCAATCCCAGTGTTTTACACCCAGCGTTTGTTGCGGCACTAAAAGCATTTAAAATGCCCTGACTGTTGCCGCTTGTTGAAATGCCTATAAATAGATCATCCGGTCGCGCCAATGCCTCAACCTGGCGGGAGAAAACGTGATCGTAACCGTAATCGTTAGCTATAGCGGTAAGGGCAGATGTATCTACCGTTAAAGCGATTCCCGGCAAAGCACGGCGTTCTTTTACAAAACGGCCGCTTAGTTCTGCCGCAATATGCTGGGCATCGGCAGCACTGCCACCATTACCCGCAATTAAAACTTTGTTACCAGCTTTTATACAATCAGCGATCATTTTGCAGGCAAACTCAATGTCGCCGGTAAGAGTTTCTATTACCTTTTGTAGGGTTTGCTGGTGTTCGTATAGTTCCTCTATAACCATTTCTTTAAATCATTGTAATTAAGTAAGTCATTTATTACCGGCTACTTGTCACTTTTTACCTGTTTTCAATATCCTGTAGTATTTCATCCACCGTAGTCACAGCACTACCTGTTTGCCTTATCACGATGGCCGCAGCATGGTTAGCCAATTCACAGGCCTCTTCAACAGAAAGCCCCTGAGCTATAAAGTAAGCCATAGTTGCAATTACCGTATCACCCGCGCCCGTTACATCAAATACCGATGTTGCCTTAACGGGTAACAGCTTGTAAGCCAGTTCGCTGATAATGGCCATTCCCTGCTCTGACAAGGTTACTACGATGTATTCGGCCTCCGTTTGCTGTAATATTACGCGGGCAGCTTGTTGTAATTCTTCTAAATTAGTTATACGTTCAACTTTTGCAGCTTCGGCAAGTTCTTTACGATTGGGCTTAATAATGTAAGCACTTTTATACTTTGCGTAGTTAAGACCTTTCGGGTCTACGATCACTTTTTTGCCGGCTGCATTTGCAGCTTCAATCAACTCCTGTGTAAGCTCCGGAGAGAATAAACCTTTGTTGTAATCAGATAGAATGATTATATCTGCCGCGTCGATAGCTGTTTTTATATTGGCAACAAACTGGTGCTGTAGTTCTGGTAAAAGCGGGATGGTGGTTTCCCTATCTACACGTACTAATTGGTGACTGCCTGCCATAACGCGGGTTTTTACCGTTGTAGGCCTGTTTTTATCGCTAAAGATGGCACTTGCATTAACGCCTTCGCGCTCAAGTATTTCGGTAAGCTTGCCTGCATCGGCATCATTACCAGTTACGCCACCTAAAGTGATAGCAGCCCCTAACGAGAGCAGGTTTTGCGCAACGTTGGCAGCACCGCCGGGAGTAATAAACTCTTTCGTAACGTTAACAACAGGCACCGGTGCCTCAGGCGAGAGCCTGTTGGCATCACCTATAATATAGTGATCGATCATCAAGTCGCCAACAACCAAAATATTTGGTTTGGTTCCAGATTGCTGTAAGCTGCGTACTTTTTGTGATAACATACCTTGTGGCAATACTTAAGCGCTTACAGCGCTTTTTTTCTTAGCAAACACTTCTTTAATTTCTGTTAATGATAAAGCGTTAAGGCAATTCTGTTTTGCCACACCGCCTTTACGTGCCACAATGGTACCGTATTTCATATCATTAAAACCACTGTTGCGGTGCGCATCCGGATTAATGGACAGCATTACGCCTTTTTCAATAGCGTACTGATGCCAGCGCCAATCAAGGTCTAAACGCAATGGGTTGGCATTTATTTCTATAACAACATTATTGGCGGCACAAGCTTCAATTACTTTTTTATGGTCAATATCATATCCTTTTCTGCTTAGCAGTAGTCTGCCGGTAGGGTGGCCCAGTATTGTGGTGAAAGGGTTTTCGATAGCTTTTATCAAACGCGCAGTAGCCTTATCCTCGGTCATTTTTAAGTTGGCGTGGATAGATGCTACTATTAAATCAAACCGTGCTAAGATCTCGTCGGGGTAATCCAGCGAGCCATCGTTCAATATGTCTGATTCAATCCCCTTGAAGATATGGAAGCCATCGATTTTTTTATTTAAATGATCAATCTCTTCATGTTGTTGCAACACCCGCTCAATGCTTAAACCTTTTGCATAGAAGGCACTTTTGCTGTGGTCTGATATACCCAAATATTCGAGTTTGAGTTCGTCACGGCAGTAGAGGGCCATTTCTTCAAGTGTATTTACCCCATCGCTCCAGGTACTGTGGTTGTGTAATGATCCCTTGAGATCATTTAAGGTTATCAACGTAGGCAACTGGTTATCAATAGCTGCCTCTATAAAGTTTTTCCCATCGCGCAGCTCAGGCGGCATCCATTGCAGATTTGCCTTTTCGTAAATAATTTCTTCACTATCCGGGAAATCAAGCGGAGGGCTTATCCTGTTCAAAACTGCTTCCACGTGCTCATCGTTGCCTGTATTGATAAAGAGTTCTTTATAATACTCCGACCTTTGTACGCAGATGATATCGACTAACAAGCCGTTCTTTAACTCACCTGATACATGGTGCCCATTTATGGTTACATTACTTAACAGCGCCGAATTGGCCAAAGCATTAAACGCAATTTGCTGATCAATACTGCCGATGATAATAACCAATTCGCTGATGACCTCATTCAAACGGCGAAATTCTCCGGCAAAATGTTTTAAAGCATCGGGGAAGATGCCTCTTATTTCATCCATCAACTCCTGAGCCTCTTTTTCTACTTGCGCAAAAAGGAATTTGCCGTTACCGGCCATGCGGAATTCGATCACTTTTTTGATCTCTTCCTGCGTCTTAAGGCCGAAACCTTTAGCCTCTATCAGTCGGTTCTCGTTACAAGCATAATAAAGTTCACCAATATTTTCAATGCCCAGATCCTTCCAGATAATAGCGATTTTCTTTGGGCCGATACCTTTGATACCCATCATTTCCACAATGCCTTCCGGTGTTTGGGCAATCATGTCTTCCAGTTCGGCAATTGTGCCGGTTTGCAATAGCTCAATGATCTTAGCAGCTGTACTTTTACCGATACCATCAATTTTTTCTAATTCTTCCTGCGTTTTGTCTGAAGCTTGGAAGGGTAATTTATCTATCTTAAATGCAGCGTTTGCTATTGATTTTGTTTTGAATGAGTTAACCTCATGCAACTCCATCAATTGCGATAAAAGGCGAAACGTGCGGGCTATCTGTTTATTCTCCATAAATTAGACGAACGGTAAAAGTACGAATTAGCATTAGCTACAACAATCTTAATTAAGTTTGAACATCCAAATAGCTGTATAGTTTATTTGGAACAAAAAAAGCCACCATTAAGGCGGCTTTCTTCAAAATATTAAAGCGAAATTATTTTATCACTATATCATAAGGCATGCGCATTTGCGGGGTACGCATCATGCTGGTAACGCCCTTTATCTGTTCGTAGATGCGGTAATTTTCGCCAAGCTCGGCTTTTACAAAATAAGCTTTAACTTCGGCGCTTAAGCCGGCACCAAATTTATCCAGCGTGCTTTTCTGCTCCGGGTAGCTTACCAATTTATAATTTTTAAGGTTAGCTTTTTTCGCTGCTGACGCAATGGCATCGTTGATATTACCAAGGCGATCAACCAGTCCGATTTTTACTGCCTGTGCACCCGTCCATACGCGGCCCTGGCCGATGCTATTTACATAAGCCTGCGTTTTGCCGCGACCAGCTGCAACGGCTTTGGTAAAATCATCATACCCGTGGTTTACGTTGTTTTGTAAAATAGCGCGCTCCTCTGGCGTAAGCGGACGACTGACATCACCCAGATCAGCAAATTTACCGGTTTTTACACCGTCAAACGTAACGCCTAACTTATCATTAAATAGCTTTTGCATATTAGGCAGTACCGCGAAAATACCTATTGAACCGGTAATGGTATTAGGTTCTGCTATAATAGAATCTGCCGCGCATGAGATATAATAACCTCCGGATGCTGCCACATCGCCCATTGAAACAATTACGGGCTTTACTTTTTTTGTAAGCATTACCTCGCGCCATATCACATCTGAAGCTAATGAACTACCACCCGGCGAGTTAACACGTAAAACCAGCGCTTTAACCTTGTTATCAGTACGCACTTTTCTTATTGCTTTAGAGATGGTCTCAGATCCGATCGAATTGTCGTCACCGTCGCCGCCGTTAATCTCACCTGATGCATAGACCACAGCGATGCGATTATTGGAGCTTACCTCTTTAGGATCAGTAGAATTTTCGTTCCCGCTTTTCAGGTATTCATCTAAGCCAACACTGGCAATATCTTCTTTGTCTTTTTTACCTGTGCGCTGTTTTAATTCAGCTAATATCTCGTCTTTGTATTTTAAACCATCTATCAATTTATATTTCAGGGCATCTTCCGGCAATTGAATGCGACCGCTGTTGGCGTAGTTAAACAATGTGTCTTTGTTGATATTGCGCGCCTTGCCAATATTGGTCAGAAAGTGATTGTACATTGAACCCAGGTAAGAGGTAACCTGCATGCGGTTAGCATCGCTCATTTTGGTTAATACCAACGGTTCTACCGCGCTTTTGTACGTACCCACCTTAATGATCTGCGCTTCGATACCTAATTTATCCAAAGCACCTTTAAGGAAAGTGATCTCAGAGCTAAAGCCCTTAAACTCCATTATGCCTTTAGGGTTCAAATACACTTTATCGGCAACAGATGCCAGGTAGTAGAAACCCTGTGTGTAGATCTCTGAGTAAGCGATAATAAATTTGCCCGATTTTTTGAAATCTATCAGCGCATTACGTATCTCTTCGGTAGTTGCCTGGCCATTCATCATATAGCTTTCGTCCAGGAAGATACCTTTGATCTTATCGTCGGTTTTAGCTTTTTTAATGCTGGCTAAAATATCGTTAAGGCCTAACTCACGTTTTTTATCAAGGCCGAGGAAGGGTAAGTTACTAAGCGGATTATTGGGCGTGCGCTCATTAATGGCATAATCGAATTTGACGTGCAGAACCGAATTTGCATCTACTGTAGCAGCACTATCGCCACTGGCCGCCACCCCAATTATTCCCAACAAGATCACAAAGCCAACAACAAAAACAATGGTGATACCTACTATAGTAGCTAATACAAATTTGAAGAATTGTTTCATTAAGAGTGATAAATCATTTAACTATGCAAACTTAGCGATTGCATATCGATTAAGAGTTGCAAGCTTGATATTTGTTACAACAATGATTGATGTTTTTTTGCTCTTAGGCAGTAACCTCGGCAACCGTAAATTGTTTTTAGACAAGGCAATTGAACATATATCAACAGAGATAGCGCCGGTAGAGAAGGCTTCGTCAATTTATGAGACACAATCATGGGGTAAAACAGATGAGCCTGATTATTTAAACCAGGTGATACAAATAAAAACAAGCAAGCCGGCAAGAGTGATATTGCAAAAAGTATTGAATATAGAACAAGAGCTTGGACGCGTGCGCGAAGCCAAGTGGGGTTCAAGGGTCATTGATATCGATATATTATTTTATGGGGACGAAATTATAGATGAACCAGACTTGAAGGTGCCTCACTCGCAATTACATAACAGAAGATTTACTTTAGAGCCATTAAATGAGTTAGCACCAAAACTGTTTCACCCTGTTTTACGTAAGAATATAAACCAGTTAAAAACCGAGCTTACCGATAGCTTAATTGTAAAAAAAATCTAAATTTGATCTTATAAATTTACATAATGTCTGATTTTCAGCCTAACCAAGACCTTGACCTGTCTTTCCTGTACGAAATTGCAGATGGCAGCGACGAATTTATTGTTGACTCTATAGGGTTATTTCTTGAACAAACCCCGCAACTGTTAAATACCATTAGTAACGCTATTGATGCACAGGATTGGGCTACGGCAGCATCTGCATCACATAAACTTAAACCTAACCTGGGGTTTTTTGGTATGCCGATAAGCCAGGCAACCATACAAGAGGTTGAGTTGGCTTGCAAAGCAGGAGGGGAAAATCCGACAGAAATAATTGAAAAATTTACGCAGGTTAAAAGCACTGTAGAAGCTAACCTAATTGAGCTGCAAAAGATCAAAACTGAAAAAGAAGCAAATCTTTAGCGATTAGAAAGACTGCAGTTGGTAAGTCCGAACGACTGAAAAAGAAAATATGAAGCAAAAGAAAAGCAAGCCATCGGCTTGCTTTTTACATTTTATCTGTGTTTTCTTGAAATAAAGCAGCTTTCGGACTTACCGACTACTGACTTCAGACTCGATACTACTTCTCAGTAAGCGTAAAAGTATAGCTTTCCATGATCAGGTTAGCTAACAGGTTTTTGCATGCTTCGTCAACTTTTGCATTCGCGGTGGCCTCGCTGTCGGCTTCAATTTCTAACGAAATGTGTTTACCAATACGCACGTTCTGTATCTCAGACAAGCCAAGGTTTTTCATGCTGCCGGTTACAGCTTTACCTTGTGGGTCAAGAATTTCTTTTTTGGGCATTACATCGATCTCGGCCAGAAATGTTTTCATGTTTTGAAGTTAACGAGATGATACCGAATAACCGATTACTTTTTTGAACCGCTTATTGCAGTATTATCTGCAAATTTTAATTGAATTAACGATAAGGTGATATACATTACAATAACCACCGGAACCGCGGCAAATTTAAAAAATAGTATGAGTATTGCCGAAAACAGGAGCAATAAATAGCGGTAAAAGTTTTTATTAAAGTCGCGATCCTTAAACTTTAACGACATAAGGGGCAACTCGGCTACCAGCAGGGTACACATCACAACAATGAATACCGAAAGCACGTACGGGTTGTGCACATAATGCGCAATGTTGGTATACTGTGGCAAAATTAAAGGGATGGATGCGATAAGGATGGCGTTTGCCGGTGTAGGCAAACCAATAAAACTTTCGGCCTGGCGTGTATCGTTATTAAATTTAGCCAGCCTTAGTGCAGAGAATACCGGAATAAGAAATGCAATAAAGTTTAACCACTCACTTACATGGTCAATCTGTTTGGTTTGCAGCATCAACATGTACATAATAGCTGATGGCAGCACGCCGAAACTCACCATATCAGCAAGTGAATCAAGATCTTTACCTATACCTGAAAAGGATTGGAGAACCCTGGAAGCGAAGCCGTCAAAGAAGTCGAAAATGGCTGCCAGGAAAATGGCATAAGCTGCAAATATCAGGTTATCCTGAAAGGTAAAAACAATACCAATACAACCACTGAACAGGTTTGCACACGTAATTGCATTCGGTAGATGTTTTTTTACCCGTAGCCGCATAATGTTATGAAGGTATCACAATTTTTACTAAAACGCAAAGGAGTTACAATTAACGTTGTGTTATTTATAACTCCTTTAAGCGTGAAAATATTATGAATTCATTGATATTAAGAACTCTTCGTTAGTTTTTGTACCACGTATCTGCGCTTGTAAAAACTCCATCGATTCCTGCGAGTTCATATCAGCCAGGTGGTTACGTAATATCCAAATGCGTTGCAATGTATCGCGGTCAAGCAACAGGTCGTCGCGGCGGGTACTTGACGCGGTAATATCAATAGCCGGAAATATACGTTTGTTAGATAATTTACGATCCAACTGAAGCTCCATGTTACCTGTACCTTTAAATTCTTCAAAGATAACCTCGTCCATTTTAGAGCCGGTTTCGGTAAGCGCAGTTGCTATAATGGTTAAAGAACCGCCATCTTCGATGTTACGGGCCGCACCAAAGAAACGTTTTGGTTTATGTAATGCATTAGCATCAACACCACCCGATAATATTTTACCAGATGCAGGTGCAACAGTATTATAAGCACGCGCTAAACGGGTGATAGAGTCAAGCAGGATAACCACATCGTGGCCACACTCAACCATACGTTTTGCTTTTTCTAACACGATATTGGCGATTTTAACGTGGCGCTCGGCAGGTTCATCAAATGTTGATGATACCACTTCTGCACGTACGCTGCGGGCCATATCGGTAACCTCCTCAGGGCGCTCATCAATTAGCAGGATGATCAAATAAACCTCCGGGTGGTTTTTTGCTATCGCGTTAGCCACATCTTTTAACAACATGGTTTTACCTGTTTTAGGCTGCGCAACTATCAAACCACGCTGACCTTTACCAATAGGTGAGAAAAGGTCCATAATGCGGGTTGAGTAATTGTTAGGATCGGTAAACAGGCTTAGCTTTTCTGACGGGAAAAGCGGCGTTAAGTGATCAAAAGGAACACGGTCGCGCACCTCTGCGGGGATACGGCCATTAATAGCCTCAACACGCACCAACGGAAAATATTTTTCACCTTCTTTTGGCGGGCGAATACTACCGCGAACGGTATCGCCGGTTTTTAAACCAAATAATTTGATCTGCGACTGTGATACATAAATATCATCAGGAGAGGTTAAATAGTTATAGTCTGACGAGCGTAGAAAACCATAACCATCGGGCATAATTTCAAGCACACCTTCGTTAACAATTACGTTATCGAAATCCATGTTAATGGCAGGTTCCTGTGCTTTTTGCTGTTGTTGGTTATTTCTGCGGTCAAATTTCTGCGGGCGTGGGTTTTCAGTAACCGGTGCTGCATCGGGCTGGCCTACTTGTGGTGTTTCCTCAGCGCTTTCAGCAGCGGGCTGGTCAGTAACTGGGGCTACTTCCGACTCAACTTCCGGCTGAACTTCTTCCTCCTGCTGATCAAAAAGGTTAGTATCATCTAAACGTACCTCAACGCGTGGTTGCTCTTTGCCTTTTACGGTACGCGTACGTTTACGTGGTTTATCTTCAAACTCTGCGGCGGGGGCTGCAGTTGCAGTTTTTTCAGTGTAATTATTGTTTGTTGTATCTTGTTGTTCCCGGGCTACAGCTATTAATTGTTGTTGCTCGTTTATAGCAGTTATTAACTGCGCTTTACGCAGGTCATCAGCTTCGGCAATACCTAAACTTTTAGCAATTTCGCGCAACTCAGAAACGAGTTTGTCGTTCAATTCAGTTGTCTCAGACATGTTATGAAATATAATTCAAAAGGATTTTTATGAAAGTTGTTTGGAAGTCCTGATATACAATGTTAATCCAGGCAAATTATTAGATAGATAATAAATAACGTGGAAGCTAAAATTGTTTCTTTGGTGCAAGAAATAATCCAGGAAAACAGTGCAATGTTAATGAAATAATGTTACAATGCAAATTTATTAAAAAAAATAAGGGTTGGCTATAATTAATGTAGTTTTGCCACAACAAAATTTAAGTACCCGCCAATGATATCCCGCGCGCAGCTTATTGACCAGATCAAACTTAAGAAATCGTTTTTATGTGTTGGCTTAGACACTAATATTGAGAAGATACCCGGTTTTTTAAAAGAATATCCAGATCCTGTTTTCGAGTTCAATAAGCGCATAATTGATGCTACTAAAGACCTTTGTATAGCTTATAAGCCCAACGCCGCTTTTTATGAAGCACGTGGTGTAAAAGGTTTGCTTAGCCTGATAGCTACAGAACAATACATTCCTAAAGACTGCCTAAGCATAATAGACGCCAAGCGTGGTGATATTGGCAATACATCTGATAACTATGCCCGGGCGTTTTTTGATAAAGAAGCTTCGGGGATGGATTTTGATGCCATTACGGTAACGCCCTATATGGGTAATGATAGTGTTACTCCGTATCTTAAATACGATGGTAAATGGGTGATCATATTGGCTTTAACTTCATCGGTAGGTAGCAAAGATTTCCAGTACCTCAATACAGGTGATGGCTACCTTTATGAAACTGTTATAAAAAAGGCTAACAGTTGGGCGGGCACCGATAGAATAATGTATGTAGTTGGCGCTACCAAAAGCACTGAGTTTACGGATATTCGCAAACATGCGCCTGATAATTTTCTTTTAGTACCAGGTGTTGGTGCACAGGGCGGAAGCCTGCAAGACGTTTGCCAATATGGCATGACCAAAGATTGCGGACTGATCGTAAACTCATCTCGAGGCATCATTTACGCCAGCAACGGTAAGGACTTTGCTGAAGCCGCTCGCGCAGAAGCGCTCAAACTGCAGCAGCAAATGCAGCAGGAACTGGAGAAAGCGGGCGTTATTTAGTTAATTAGAGATTAGTTGATAAGAGATTAGGGAAACCTAACGATATAATTTGTACAAAGGTAAGCCTAATCTCTAATCTCCGGTCACTAATCTCTAAACTTCAAGCTTCCCTTCAATAGAATCATCAAGGGTTTTGCCTAAAGCCGCGCCTACCAGTTGTTTAACAAAGGCAATGGCGTTGCCGTGTTTATTATCCCAGTAATAACCTTGTGTTGGCGATACTTTTATAACGGTGATACGCGAGTCATCTTCGCCTTCGGTAAACCATGTTTTTAAAATGGGTTGCCACAATTCTTTAATCTTTTCTTTGTCTTTGCTTATTTCTGCAGTGCCATAGATATTCAGGAAATCAGAATGTGCTGAACCTTGAAAAAGCAATTGTACAAAAGGGTCTTTACTTATCTCTTCGTTTTTATGGCTGTCGTCTGCGCTTAGGAACCATAGATCACCGTTGTCGTCAATTTTTTGAGGTGACATGGGGCGGGTAGAAAACGGCAAACCTGTTTTGATGTTGCTGCAGAAAAAGCAACTTGAAGCCGCTTCTGCCAATTCCTTCATTTTTTTCCAGGCTTCATTACCTTCCAGGTTTTCAAAATTATCTTCGGGTTGTTGTTGGTTGATACTATCCATCTTTATCGTTTTTAATAGTTAAATGATAATATATTAACTTTTAGGATAGTGATTTGTTTGTATTGAAACTTGATTAACATGACTCAAAAGGCAATTTTTGAATGTTTTCTTAACGCTTTTTCGGTAGACGTGAATAGCCTCGTACTTAGTCGTTTTTGCACCCGATGATCCTGAAAGTCTCAGCCTACTTTTGGTAGATAATCATTAACAATAACTAAAATGAGAAAATTGAAATTGCAGGTACACATGACCGTAGATGGTTTTGGAGCAAGAAAAAATGGACAAAATGATTGGGTTTTCTTTTCAGGGCCGGACGAAGCAGGTTTTCAAAAATTAATAAATCTTGCAGAAACATGCGATACCGTTTTGGTTGGGCATAATATGGCACCTACTTTTTTAGGGCATTGGCAAAACATGGCAGATAGTGAGCAGCCTACCCAGCAAAAAACCTTTGGACAGGTAATATCTAACATGCGAAAAATTGTTTTTAGCAGAAACCAAAATACGAGTGACGTGCCTAACGTAGAAATCGAAAACGGAGATTTGCGTAAAGCTATTGAAGCGTTGAAAAACGAAGAGGGTAAAGATATGATAGCTTACGGTTGTGGTGAATTTGTACTTGCTCTTATCAAGCAAAATCTGATTGATGAATACTACATTATTGTGAACCCGGTGGTTATCGGTGATGGTATAAGTGTTTTTAAAGAAGAAAAAGTACTGACATTAGAAAGCTCAGACGCTTTTAAAAACGGAAAGGTTTTAAACAAGTATCTGCCGGTATAATCCTGTAAATTCAGACAATTCTTTAATTCGAATTCTAACTGCTATGCAAACACAACTTTTCGTTGCGGAAAACGGTCGGCATAGCCGGTTACAATGTTGCGGATGTAATCGTTACCGGGATAGGGGGTAAGGTAATTTTTAAGCGATTGAAGATTGTCTGCATTATAATAGTGAGAGATGTAGCCCATTCCATAAAAACGGCCTTCTTCAATTAGTATACAGCTATGCTCATCGTCTGTTCGCCCCTCATCCCGTATGGCAAAAGTAGGCAAAGCTTTTTTCAACTCATGAAGGGCTGCATCAATGCGTTTATTATAGTTTTCAGGCGACTCATGGCCTTCACATGCACAGTTGCCAATGTTATTACCGCTGCAGGGCTGGTCATTTTTTTGAATGAAGCACAGCTTAGGGCAAAGCCCGAAGGTTTCTATGAGGTTGTTTAGTAAATTATAGCCTTCCAGCAGCGAGTTGCAAGCATAAACGGCAGGCATATGCTTGCGGTGTTTATCAACAGCCATACGCAGGTATCCACGCTGATCTTCGTACATGTAGATGCCAAATGTATTTTCAAAGCGTTTAAGCGATCTGTTGTATTTCGGCCAAAGGCGTTTTATTTCGACAGCTTCCAGTACAAAAGCAATCAATTCTGTACCGCAATTTTGGAAACTGATGCGGTGAATGTTCTTTAAAAATTCTTGCCTTTGCAGGTTGGGATTGTTCCCGGTAAAATGGCTGCATACCCGTTTGCGCAAGTTTTTGGCTTTGCCCACGTAGATCACCTTGCCTTTTTGATCATGGAAATAATAAACACCGGGGTTTTGAGGTAAAGCATCAATATCGGCCTTAGGTAAATTGGCAGGTAGTGTTTGCTCCTTACTATTTTGTTTTAAGGCTTTGCTGATGTGGTTATCATTATCCTTACCAAGCAATATAGAGAATAGTTGAGCAGTGGCTTCAGCATCGCCCATGGCCCGGTGGCGGGCATTATTCTGAATGCCCAGGTGGGTGCAGAACTTACCTAAACTGTATGACATCAGCCCCGGCATAATTTTACGCCCCAGCCGCACGGTACAAAGCTTATTGAGGTTTACTTCATAACCCGCAGCACTAAGGTGATATCGCAGAAAAGAGTAATCGAAGTTGACATTATGAGCTACAAAGATCTGCCCTTTAAGCAGGTGGAATATTTCCGCAGCAACATCTTCAAATAAGGGTGCGTGCTGCACCATATCGTTGGTTATACCGGTAAGAGCACTTATGTAAACCGGTATATCTCGTTGAGGGTTTACCAAAGTCTCAAACCGTCGAACCACTTTTTTACCATCGTGTATGCAAATAGCCACCTCAGTAATGCCGTTAGCACTGGCATGCCCGCCCGTTGTCTCTATATCTACAATTGCATACATGGTAATAACAAATGTAAATATAATTGCTAAAATTATTAGTCTTAAATAAAAAAAGTCGGAAAATCGGTAAAGTCCGCAAGTCTGAGAAGACAAGAGGTATGAGTAACGATGTTAAAAAGAAAAGCCCCGTAACATTAGTTATGAGGCTTTAAATATAATCTTTGGACTTTACCGACTGTCGGACTTTCCAACTTATTTCTTCTTCGTCTGCACCTGTTGTTGCTGGCGCATCATTTCTTCCATTTTAGCGGCAAAACCTGATTTTTTCTTTTTAGGATCTTCGGGTTTCTTTTTATTTTCCTGGATTTGTGCATGGATCTTCTTATCATCAACCATGAATTTGATCAGGTATTGCTGCAAGAAAGTGAACATGTTAGCCAGGAAGTAATAGTAGTTCAAACCGGCAGGGTAGCTGTTCAGCGTAGCAAAGAAGATAAATGGTGTAATATAACCAATGTATTTCATTTGGCCTGTAGCCCCCGAGATCTGATTGTTGAAATAGGTATAGATCAACGTGGATATCGTCATCAGCAAACACATTGCACTGATGTGATTACCTATAATAGGGATGTTAGTTGAAAATTTGATCACATCATCATAGGTAGACAAATCATGCATCCACAAAAAGTTTTGTCCGCGCAACTCAAACAAGCTTGGGAAAAAACGGAAGAATGCAATTACGATAGGCATTTGTAACAGTAGTGGCAAACAACCACCTAAAGGATTAACGCCTGCTTTTTTGTAAAGCTTAAGATATTCCTGTTGTAAAAGGGTGGGGTTATCCTCTCCAACTTTAGCTTTGATCTCGTCCATCTCCGGCTTAATTACACGCATCTTAGCCATTGACAGGTATGATTTGTAGGTAAGCGGCGATAACACCAATTTCAACAATACCGTAAGCGCCAGGATGATCAACCCATAATTCCAGTTAAACTGTTTAAGGAAGTTGAATACCGGCAACACTGCAAACTGGTTGATGTATTTTAATGGTCCCCAGCCCAAGTTAATGATCTTTTGCAGATCGTAACCTTGTTCTTTAAGAGTATTGAACTGATTAGGGCCAAAGTAAAACTCTAAAGGCACAGCGCCGCTTGCATCGCGGGTTAGCTGTAAACCTGCCTTCATTTCCTTGACCAGGGCTGTATCTGCAACATTGGTAACCACGCCAAGGTCAGATCTGGTGATGCCATCTTTAGCAATCAAAACGCTTGAGAAAAAGTGCTGCTTAAAGGCAACCCATTGCATTTTTTTATCGCCAATACTTTTCTGGTCGTCCTTGGCTTCAGACAGGTAATCCACATCGCCATCCATGTTACGATAGTATACCGTTGAATATTGGCGCTCTTGTTTAATGTCTTTTTCAAGTTTGTTTAAGCTGGCGTTCCAGTTAAGGCTGTATACATTGCTGTTGGCCAAAACCTGATCCATCCCAGTTGGGCGTATGGTTAAACCCAACTTAAAGCCCGTGCCTTTTAAGTTGTATACATAATCAATATACTGCGTAGGGCTATAGCTTAAACGCATAGTAACCGTTGAAGAATCTTTACCGGCAACCGTTAAAGAGGTGTTACTTGGCTTAAAGTAAAGATCATTGGTGTTATAGTTTTTACCTGATGCAGTTAACGCCAGGCCAAAGGTGTTTTTATCACCGTCAAATAAAACCAAAGGTTTTTTACCGTAAGTAAGGTATTTTTTAAGTTCAGCAGAATAAATACGGCCGCCTTTTGTGCTTAATTTAATACGAACGTCTGCATTTTCTAAAGTAACAAATTGCTCGGTACCGTTAATTGCAGCACCAAACGGGCCCTTCATTGCAGCAGAATCTACCGCTACAGTTTTTGCTACGGTATCTGCCTTGGCAGGGGTTTTTATCAGGCCTTTTTTTATCGAGTCCTGGTGAACTGTTAGCTTTTCTTTTTTGATCTCTGCCTCGTTTGGTTTCATTAAAAAGACACCAACACCAAGGATGATCATGATCAGGAATAAACCTGTGAATGTATTCTTATCCATTTATCTGTTTCTCGTACTGTAACTTAGTTCTTGCGGGCGTAAGCCAGCGAAGCGGCGACAAAGTTAATAAAAAGTGGATGCGGATTAGCAACAGTTGATTTTAATTCCGGATGGAACTGTGCTCCCACAAAATAAGGGTGATTTTTTAGTTCAACAATTTCCACCAAACCATTTTCAGGGTTGATACCTGATGGTACTAAACCCGCCGCTTCGTATTCTTTTAAATACTTATTGTTAAATTCATAACGGTGGCGATGGCGCTCACTAATGCGTGTTTTGCCGTAAGCAGCAGCTGCCTTTGTGCCCTTTTTAATATCACACGGTGAAGCACCTAAACGCATAGTGCCGCCTTTGTGCACAATAGTTTTTTGTTCCTCCATCATGTCAATTACCGGGTTAGGTGTTTCCGGGTTCATCTCGGTGCTGCTGGCATCAGCATAACCTAATACATGGCGGCCAAATTCTACAACGGCACATTGCATGCCCAGGCATATGCCGAAGAACGGAATGTTATTTTCGCGCACATAGCGTATAGCTTCGATCTTGCCTTCAAAGCCACGTTCGCCAAAGCCGGGTGCAACTAACACACCATGCAGGCCACGTAATTTTTCAATGGCGTTTTCTACTGTTAAACTTGCCGATGGAATATATTCTACCCGTACTTTGCACTCATTTTTTGCACCTGCATGCACAAATGCTTCGATAATTGATTTGTACGCATCGGGTAATTCCACGTATTTACCAACCAAACCTATTCTAACATCAGCAGTAGGGTTTTTTAAGCGGCCCAGGAAATCCTTCCAGCTTTCCAGATCCGGCTCGTTCTTGTGGGCCAGTTTAAGTTTTGATAATACGGTTTGATCGAGTTTTTCTTTCAACATCAGCAAAGGCACATCATAAATTGTTTGTGCATCCATTGATTCGATTACCGCATTGATGTTTACGTTACAAAAAAGTGCAATTTTTTTTCTGATGTCTGCATTTATATGATGCTCTGTACGGCAAACAAGTATATCCGGCTGGATACCGTACTCCAGAAGCATTTTTACCGAGTGCTGTGTAGGTTTGGTTTTTAACTCACCTGCTGCAGCAAGGAAGGGGATTAGCGTTAGGTGGATAACCAGTGCATTATTGGGCCCTGCTTCCCATTTAAACTGCCTTACAGCCTCTACAAACGGCAGGGATTCAATGTCACCTACGGTACCTCCAATTTCGGTGATCACAATATCGTAGTCGCCGCTTTCACCTAATATGCGGAAGTTGCGTTTTATCTCATCAGTAATGTGAGGCACAACCTGCACGGTTTTACCCAGGAAAGCACCTTCGCGTTCACGATTAATTACATTTTGGTAGATACGGCCGGTGGTAATGTTATTAGCCTGAGAAGTAGGAACGTTTAAAAAACGCTCATAGTGACCAAGGTCAAGATCCGTTTCGGCACCATCCTCGGTAACGTAGCACTCGCCATGCTCATAGGGATTTAACGTACCCGGATCGATGTTAATATACGGATCGAATTTTTGGATGGTAACGCGATAGCCGCGCGCCTGAAGTAACTTAGCTAATGAGGCCGAAATAATGCCTTTTCCTAACGATGAGGTAACTCCACCCGTAACAAAAATGTATTTAGTCATGATTTTTTTTGAAATCAAAGGCAGTTTTAAAGGGGGCTGCCAATTGTTTGTGTACGGGATACAAAAGTAAGAAATTTTGCGGGATTTGCCCGTTCATTTTGCAATTGTGGAAAAGCCTTGATAAACCGATAAGGAGCCGCTTGATTAGCAATACAATAACAATTCATAAATTTTATCTGCAGGTTAGCAACCAAAGCATATATGCATTAGTTTAGCGAAGCCATTTATTCTTTTAATGCCGCTAATTAAAGTAATACCCCAAATATTCTCTTGTAGAAAACTGCCTGTATTGGCAAATGCGCTTATTTATCTGCTAATCATCATAGCTACTTCATCTTGTTCGGTGAAGAAAAAAGCAGGTGCCACGCTTGTGATGCAAGAAAATTACTGCGAACCGCCCAAATATTTCATAAGGTCAGCAATTCCGGATACGTTAAAGTCGGAAGAAATTTTGGCGGAAAATCTCTCTTTAAAAAAGTTTTTTACCGACCAGGATATTTTGATCATCAACTCATTAGGGATTGCAGAAGATATGAAAAAACTGATGAGTTTAAAAAAAGACACTACAATTAATGGCAAATTGAGAAAATTGGAGATCGGGAACAAAACATCTAAAGTATTGCTGCTTGCTATCTCTGATATTAATTCGGCTGCTGCAGAATTAGATTGTGAGGGTGAGCGTGTAGACCAGGTAGGCAGCTATGTAGATGATATCAATTCAACAAGAAATAACCGCTACACTGCTGCCTCAATTGTATTAGGCGCTTTAACATCAATAAGTGGCGTTTTTATTAAAGCAGAAGGACTGAATAATGTTGTTACCGTAGCAGGAGGGGGGCTAACAGGTGCGCTCGGATTCTTGACACTTAACCCGGGCGGTAAAAAGGTAAAATTTAACCATCGGCGTAATTTGCTCAAAGACATTTGGCTGCAACAAAACACAGACAACCATTTTTCGGGTTGGATATGGTATATGTTGAGCGAAAAAAGCTTTAGCAATAAAGGGGAATCATCCCTGATGTTTAATCTGAAAAAAAGATGGATAAAATATCAGTTTGATAACGACGAGAAACAAGCCAACAGCTCTGTAATTTTTACCGAGGGTGGTATTTACAAGGCGGATGACCTACATGACCGGGCATCTATGATCAATCAATTGCAGGCAGTTATCCGTTCGATAAATCAAAATCTGAATAACCTGATGATCGAGATGGAAAAGGCGGAAACTACTCCTTAAAACAACCCATTTATTTCCCGCTCTATCTGGTTGATGATGGTACCCATGTCCTCGGGGTTGTTGGCGAAATCAAGGTTGTCTTTATCCAGCACCAGCAGTTTGCCCAACTTATAGTTCTTTATCCATTTATCGTACTTCTCGTTAAGTTTGGACAGGTAATCTATACGGATACCAATTTCATACTCGCGGCCGCGGCGTTGGATGTTATTCACCAGGGTTGGTACCGAAGCCTTGAGATAAACCAACAGATCTGGTGGTTTTATAAATTCGGTGATGTTGTCAAAAATGCTTTGATAGTTCTCGTAATCGCGGGTGGTCATCAGGCCCATATCGTGCAGGTTCTCTGCAAATATGTAGGCATCCTCATAAATGGTCCGGTCCTGGATAATGTTACGGCCGCTTTTTTGAATATCGATGATCTGGCGGTAACGGCTATTGAGGAAATAGATCTGCAGGTTAAAGCTCCAGCGTTTCATATCGCTGTAGAAATCCTCTAAGTAAGGGTTATTATCAACTGCTTCAAAAAGGGGATCCCAGCCATAGTTTTTGGCGAGCATTTCTGTAAGCGTGGTTTTTCCCGCGCCGATGTTTCCTACGATAGCTATGTGCATATTTTGTCTGAATCAGAATTTTCCGAATTTACAGAATTAAGAGAATTTATTTGGGTGTCTGAACATGAATTCTGAGAATTTTAAAATTCTGTAAATTCTGATTCCGACAGTTTAAAACTTCCTGAACCCGATGATCTCTCTTACTTCCCTGATTGTTTTTGATGCACTTTCACGGGCTTTATCGGCTCCAAGGTTGGCAACCTTGCGTAGGTAATCAGCATCACCGGCAATATCGTTAATGCGGTCGCGAATAGGTGCAGTGGCAATGATCATATCTTCAGCCAGTTGCTTCTTTAGGTCGCCATAACGTATAGCCATAGTATTGTATAGATTGTCAAAGTGCGCGATAGTATCTGCCGATGAAACTACTTTCATCAGGTCGAACAGGTTTTGTATCTCCTGTGGTTTAGTTTGGTTCTCTTCTGTTGGGCCGCTATCGGTTTTGGCGCGCATCACTTTTTTGCGGATAGCCTCGGGGCTGTCACCTAAAAATATAGCATTACCTTCTCCTTCGCTTTTGCCCATTTTGCCGGCGCCGTCAAGTCCCGGGATTTTCACCAGATTGGTACCGTATGAAAATGCATAGGGCTCAGGAAAATATTCGTGGTTATATAGGCGATTAAAGCGGTTGCCGAATGTACGGGCCATCTCCAGATGCTGTTCCTGGTCCTTACCTACAGGTACCTTGATAGCTTTGTGAATGATGATGTCTGCAGCCATTAAAACAGGGTAGGTAAGCAGGCCGGCGTTAACATTATCAGGATTGGCACGTACTTTATCTTTAAAAGATGTGGCGCGTTCCAACTCGCCCATATAGGCGTTCATATTTAAATATAAGTAAAGCTCTGTTACTTCCGGTACGTCGCTTTGCACGTATATAGTTGCTTTTTCAGGGTCGATGCCTGCTGCAAGGTATTCTACTAAAACCTGTTTAACATTCGCGTGCAAATTGGCAGGCGTTGGGTGCGTGGTCAATGAATGCAGATCGGCTATAAAAAAATAACAATTGTACTCGTTCTGCATTTTTACGAAATTTTGGATAGCTCCGTAATAGTTTCCTAAATGCAAGTTTCCGGTTGATCTTATGCCGCTAACAACAGTTTCCATATAGGTGGCGAAAGTAAGGATTTTTTAGCCTCAGCCCAAACCGGTCTCCACGGGAGAGAGGCTTTTAAGAAAAAAATATAAGCGTGTGACAAGCTAAGTTTTGATCCGCTCGTAAAGTAACTCAACCCGACATCACTACGCTCGTCGACCCTCTCTTCGCTACGCGAAACGAGAGTAAGGAAATCTGTGTTCCTTTACCCTCTTTGCTGCTTGCAGCAGAGAGGGTGGTCCAGCGTAGCGTAGACCGGGTGAGTCAACTACGATGCATGAAATAGTATAGTTACATTATAAGCGGCTATTTTTTATATTTTTGGAACGGATGAAAATGATATTGAGAAAAGCGCACCTATACCTTTACCAGGGCAGTGTGGCGTTTTTTTACTTTGTGCTTTGGCCGTTTTTATACTATAACTCTCGCAAATATGAGCGTTACGGCAGCATGAATGCTTTTAGGCGCGTATGGGGGCGCTTAAGTTCAGGCACTGTGGGCATCCGTTATCGTTATCATTACGAGAAACCTATTGACTGGAGCCGGGCTTACATTATTACACCTAACCATACATCAAACCTTGATATTACCGCTATGAGCCTGCTGGTGAAAAACAATTTTTGTTTCATGGGCAAGCAGGAACTGGTTGATGGTTTGGTTACTGGCCTTTTCTTCCGTACGGTTGATATTCCCGTGAATCGCGAAAGCAAAATAGCGTCTTTTAAAGCTTTTAAACAGGTGATGGAACGTTTGCAGCAGGGCATGTCGGCCGTTATATTCCCTGAGGGCACTATCCCTGATGAGTACCCACCGGTGCTTCATCAGTTCAAGAACGGCCCTTTCAGAATGGCTATTGAACTGAAGATCCCAATTATTCCCGTAACATCTGTAAACACATGGAAGGTGATGTGGGACGACGGGAAAAAAATGGGCAGTGAACCGGGCGTATGTGATATATTTGTACACGAGCCAATTGAAACGGCCCATTTAACTGTTGATGATGCTGACGATTTACGCGATAAAGTTTTCAGCATCATGACCAATAAATTAAATTAAGCATGAACATTGACGAGCAAACCGTTGATAAGATAGCCCACCTGGCAAGATTAGAACTGGCTGCCGACGAAAAACAGGCCATGATAACCGACATGAACAAAATATTAGGTTTCATGGATAAACTAAATGAGGTAGACACTACAGGTGTTGAGCCCCTTGTTTACATGACGGCAGAGGTAAACAACCTGCGCGATGATGTGGTAAAACAGGATATCACTACCGAAGAAGCGCTTAAGAATGCTCCACTGCATGATGATAGCCATTTCCTGGTAGCGAAGGTTATTTCTAAATAGATAAATAGTCGAAGGACAAAGGACAGGAAATTCTTCTCTCCTTTATCCTTGTTTCTTTTGTCAAAAAAAATGTAACATTTCCTGCCGACTTATTGTCAAAGCAGCAAAAAAACGGATGAAGCAGACACTTACCAAAGATGAACCGCTTATTACTATCAAGGATATCGGCCGTAAATACGTAATCGGGTCTGAGATTATACACGCTATAAAATCCGTTACGCTTACTATTCAAAAAGGCGAATTTGTGGCTTTAATGGGGCCGTCCGGTTCAGGAAAATCTACCTTAATGAATATTCTTGGCTGTTTAGATACACCTACCAAAGGGCAATATGTACTAAACGGTATCGACGTAAGCCACATGACCGATAACGATCTTGCAGAAGTGCGCAATTCGGAAATCGGGTTTGTGTTCCAAACATTCAACCTTTTGCCGCGCAACAGTGCCTTAGATAACGTGGCTTTACCTTTGGTATACGCCGGCATCAGTAAAGAAAAACGTAACGAGCGCGCAAAACAGGCTTTAGAGAACGTAGGCCTTGGTCATCGTGTAGATCATCGCCCTAACGAGCTTTCGGGCGGACAGCGCCAGCGTGTTGCAGTGGCCCGTGCTTTAATAAATAACCCATCCATCATCCTTGCAGATGAACCTACAGGTAACCTGGATACCAAAACTTCTATTGAGATCATGGGGCTTTTGGAAGATATTCACTCAAAAGGTAACACCATTATATTGGTAACACACGAAGAGGACATTGCTTTGCATGCCCACCGCATTGTACGCATGCGCGATGGCCTGGTGGAGAATGATTATCTTAACGATAACATTCAAACCGTTAGCAAACGCGAGCCTGAGGCTGAAAGCGGCATCAATTTGACTAAATAAGTGAAAACGCTAAAAACAGGTGAATTTTACGGGCAAACCAACCAAACCCTGCACCTGGATTTTGCAACCATAACCGATACCGAATATACCCACGATAGTGTTGACTGGCATTACCACGAGAATGCTTATTTTACTTTTATACTGCAAGGCAACGTAATTGAGGGTAACAAGAAAGAAGTCTATACCTGCACGCCCGGCACCTTGCTTTTCCATAACTGGCAGGATCCGCACTATAACATTAAGCCCAAGGGATATACCCGCGGCTTCCAGATAGAGATCAATAACCACTGGTTATCTCAAGCCGATATAGACATACAGAACTTACAGGGGAGTTTTTCCATTGATAACCCGCAGGTGAAATTGCTTTTTTACCAGTTATTTAAAGAATCTAAGGCCAATGATGATGCATCGATACCCGCAACTGAGGCATTGCTGCTACAGGTTTTAGCCGGCATGGAAAGTAACGCCGCAACCGGAAGCCGGAACAGACCAGATTGGGTAAAGCAGGTAAAGGAAGCTATCGCCGATGATATTTCGCGTAAGTTTACCTTAAAAGAGATGGCTGTTGTAGCCAATGTGCATCCCGCGCACTTGTCTCGCGATTTTTCAAAATATTTTAACACTAACCTCGGCGAGTATATTCGAATGATGAGGATAGAGAAGGCCTTATCGCTGATGCATAGCAGGAAGCTCAGCTTAACCGAAATTGCCATGCAATGCGGCTTCGCCGACCAAAGCCATTTTTTGCGCTGCTTTAAAGTGCTAAATGCGGATAAGCCTAAGGTTTACAGGGCGGTGTTGGCGAGCGGTTGAACAAATAACACACCCCTGGCCCCTCTCGATAGGGGAAAGTTGATGGTGAATAGATGCTTTCATCCCCCTCTTGAGCGGGGCGACCGGGATTGACAAAAAGCAGAAACATTCATAGGGTGTGTCAATCTCGTACTGTAAAGAATAATTCACAACGTTAATTCTGTTCTATTTTAGCAAATACTATCCGGCCATCTTTGGGGAAATAAAATTAATTGATGAAACTACTTAAAACGCTGCTTTTTCTTATTTCAATCCTTGTTTTAAGAAATGCCTCTGCGCAGGATATAGTAAAAGCCGACCCGATAGAATCGCCATTACATAAAACGAATGTAGGCCGCATCATATTCATGACTGATACCGTTCCCCTGGATAAAACCACTGATAAAGATTTCTTAAGTGAGGTTACATTAACTCCCAATGCTAACTTAAGCATGCGTGCTTTTATGCCCAACTCGCTTACTAATCTACAGCATCAAATGGCCCCACAGCAAACTGTCGACCAGCTAAATCAGGGCAATTACCAGTTCACATATTATGTAGATGGCAAACAGATCTACCAGGAAAATCTGCATAAAGGTGCTGGTTATGCGCGCAATAAAAATGGCCGCACAATACTCACTGTTAAATTATTAAGTACACTGCATGAAGATATGTGGTCGAGGCATATGTTTAGCCGATTTATGATGCGCGGGGGCGAGGATGCCTTAACAACCGGACATCACACGCTTAAAATAGAACTGCGTCCATATATAGTTGAGCCCGATATTAAAGTAGGTGACCTGATAGCGAAGGGTGAAATAAAAATTATTGTCCCGAGTATTGATGTAAAAAATAAAGCCATTCAGGCGATAAAACCGAACAGCGGCTGGCCGGTATCTGCCGAGCGCTACAATAATCAACTGATCATTGGCCTTAATGAGAAGATCTTGCAGAACAAGTTTAAGAACATTAATGGTATTGTAGTGATCAAGAATGGCAAACTGTTGATAGAAGAATACTTTAACGGCGATGGGCGTGATACACTGCATGACCCGCGTTCGGTAGGGAAAACCTTTGCATCAGCTATTACGGGCGTAGCTATCAGTGAGGGTCACATCAAATCTGAACAGCAAACGCTAAAAGATTTTTATGATCTTAATACTTATCAAAACTACTCGCCCCGCAAGGATAGCGTCACTATTAAAAGTTTGCTCACCATGAGCTCTATTTTCGATGCCAATGATAATGACGATAACTCGCCTGGCAATGAGAACAACATGTATCCAACTGATAACTGGGTAAAATTTGCGCTGGATTTGAAGGTAGATAGCCTAAAAAAGCCATATAAACAATGGAACTATTTTACTGCTGGGATAGTAGTTTTAGGGGATATTTTGAACAAAAAAGTGCCGGGCGGACTTGAACGTTATGCCGATACGAAATTATTTGAACCACTTGGCATACGTGAGTACAAATGGCAATACACACCGCAAAATGTGCCAAGTACCGCTGGTGGTATACGGTTACGAGCATTGGACTTCGCAAAATTTGGACAATTATATAAAAACAAAGGCCAATGGCAGGGCAAACAGATCATCCCGAAAGCATGGGTTCAAAAATCATTCACCAAACAAATAGCTTTGCCTGCCGATGTGGTTGGCCCTGGTTATTACGGTTATTTGTTTTGGAATAAAACTTATCAGGTCAGTGGAAAAGCGTACGAAACGTGGTATTGCACGGGCAACGGCGGCAACAAGATATTTGTGTTTAAAGATCAGCCTCTTGTAATTGTTATCACAGCAAGCGCCTACAACGAAAGTTATGCCCACATCCAGGTAGATAAAATGATGGAGGACTATATCATACCGGCCGTAACGCCCTAAATTAACATTTCAACTCTGCCAGTTTAGCTACAAATTCTGCCAGGTAAAGTGTGTTTTCGGGGGTAACTGGCTTGTGGTTGCCGATGATGAGGGTATGCTCATAGATCTCGATCACAAAGTCTGACTTTTTGATAGACATAACCGCATCCCTGAATTGTTGGTTCATTGCGGCTTCTGTTTTATGGCGGTCGTCTGTTAAAACATAAAAGCGGTCGCTGAAGGCTTTATCTTCTCTAAAGTCCAGTTCTATCGGGAAGATGATCTCCCGGATCTTATCGATAATTGTTTCGGTACGGATCACTACGCGCCCAAAATCTTTTTTAAGGTAGGCCAGCGCCCAGGGCTGGAAGGTATCGCGGTGCTGTATCTTGTTTTTCTGATTGATTGAGGTTGTTTCGGCATCGGTGTCCAGCAGTAAAACATAGCTGTCCCCACAATGATTTTTAATGGCAAAGGTGTTGCGGATGTGAACAGACCGGTGATGATTTAACGTTTCAAATTGCTCTAACTGAAAATCGATATCACCCGGAATATCTATCCTGAAACGGTTTCTTAACCTTTGGCAAGTTGTTTCGTAAGGGTGTTTTCCAATATCGGGCAAGCCGGTAGCATCAACAGATAAGGAGTTCATTTAGCTAAGATAGCACAATGCGGTATTTGTTACAACCACATTGTTTAGTTACTCAATAAGCCCAAACTGCTTAAAATGATGTGTAAAGTGCTTGTTGTGCCATTTTATCCACTCGTTGTAGGTCATCATACCGAAGCCGCCGTGTAGTATTTCAATGCCGGGGTTAACGTTGTGATGTTGATGAAAATTTTCTATTTCAACAAGTAACTGCCATTTTGCAGTTTCCAGATTCGGGTAAGTATATTTATCCGGCAGTTGACCAAGCACTACATTCCGAGGGATGGGCTCATCTGTGTAAACCCAAAGTTTTTTCTGTTCCTTAAAATCTGGCGGTAGGCCTATATCTATAGGTGTTTTTACCCCATTTGTGTACTGCACCTCGTTGATCATGTGCTCAACCATTTGTTGTGCAGTCATGTTGCCCCAAAGGGGAAGCGAAACGGGTGTGAGTTTCTTAAGCCATTGTTGAACACCATCAATATCGGTTACATCAACAGCCAACATATCAATACTTATAAGGCTCCATTTTACCACAGCTACAAGCGCAATTAGGGTCGGTAACGCCTAATTTTTTAAGAAAGAACTGGTAAAAGCCTATACGGTCTTTCATGCTGTAATTGTCTTCACCCTTATTACATTCCAATTCGCCGTTTACGATAAGGATGGTCATGCCGAAGCCCGGTGTTCGGCCTTTGGCTCTATCAGTGGCGCTTGGTTGCCATTTACCTATCATCACATCATGTGCTGATGGTTTGTGAGTTTCGGGCGTCATCCAGAAATAAATAGCAGTTTTAAACGATACAACAGGATCAGTTTCAACCAGGCCCGGATTGTTCAGTAATACTTTCTTATCGCCAAAAATACAGTCAGATGCATAACCGTAGTTGCCATTATAACTTATTTGCATAGGCCCGCGACCATAGTATTTTTGGCCTTTAACTGGTGGGTACTCATCGCTATCGCTTATGTATTGCAAAGATGTATTTTCTTCGTGCAGCAGCATAAGCCCGTCGGTATAACTCTCATTTTGACCGTGGCGAGTTTCATGGGCTATTTGCGCAAAAAAAGCTGATAATTCGCGCTTGTTAGTAGTTGCATCACCGGCAGTACAAAACGCGCCATAATCAACAGTGTAACTGCTATCAGGCTTTTGCTTGGCCCAAGGCTCGTTCCAATCACCATCCTGCCTTACGGTTGAAGATTTACCTGTACTTTTATCGGTGCGGATAAATTGGTAAACCGATACCGCTCTGCGTGTAACCTGTACCTTTATCTGTGCCAATTCATCAACTGCTTTTATAAAGGCCGCATAGGTATAAAACTTATCTCGTTCAGGGAAAAGCTCATTGAACTGCTTCTCTGATATAAACTTACTGAAAGAAGGGGCGGTAGCAGGTTCGGCTTTAACGGTGGCTGTGCTGTCAGTAGTTTTTTTTGCATTACTGTTACCGCAGCTAAAGCTTAACAATGCGGTTGCCAATAAAGTTACAGTGGCCAGCCTGGCAGTAGAAGTGATGATCTTCATGGTAGCGGTACATATTTTATTTGTACAAAACACAAACACGTAGTTTAAGTTTAAACTTTGTAAATATGCATATTAAAACGCCATCACAATTAAATAATTGTTTATGAAGATCTATACCAAAACCGGCGATAAGGGCTTAACTTCGTTAATAGGCGGTACCCGCGTACCCAAGCATCATTTACGTATTGAAGCCTATGGCACGGTTGACGAATTAAACTCTTATATCGGACTGATCAGAGACCAAAACATTGAACAACACGATAAAGATATCCTCAAAGAGATTCAAGACAGGCTATTTACGGTTGGGTCGTCATTGGCCTCAGATCCCGAAAAATCTAAAATGACAATACCCGATCTTTACGATGATGATGTTGATTTGCTGGAGAAGGAAATGGACAAGATGAATGAGATTTTACCGGCGCTAAAACATTTTATATTGCCCGGCGGGGCTACAACGGCTTCCTATTGCCACATAGCCCGTTGTGTTTGCCGCAGGGCCGAACGTCTCTGTGTACACCTGGCTGAAGAAAGCAAGGTAGAGGAGAAGGTGATCATTTACCTGAATAGATTGAGCGATTACCTGTTCACGTTAGCGCGTATGGTTGTATATCAGCATAATGTTGCTGAAAATCAATGGATTCCGAGAGTTTGAAAATTTTACAAAAAAATATTGATTATCAATTTAAAAATATTATACTTTTGCGAAAACATACAAACAGAAAATATTTACCATTTAATATAAAAACATGTATTGGACACTTGAATTAGCATCACATTTAGAAGATGCTCCCTGGCCTGCCACAAAAGATGAATTAATAGATTACGCTATCCGTTCTGGTGCTCCTGTTGAGGTAATTGAAAACCTGCAGGCTCTTGAAGACGATGGCGAACCATATGAGAATATTGAAGAAATATGGCCTGATTACCCTACAAAAGACGATTTCTTCTTTAACGAGGACGAGTACTAATAAACCTCTGCTAAAACTTAAAGCCACTGATAATCAGTGGCTTTTTTTATTTTTATCTCTGTTTTGGAATGATTTTGGTTTAGCCTCTCTTAATTAACAAAAACTTAAACAAAAGCATATTAACATGAGAGGTTTACTTTACATTATCGCGGTTATCCTGGTGATAGGATGGGCGTTTGGTTTCTTTTACGCCGGCGCAACCGGAATCATTCATATTTTATTGGTAATTGCAATCATTGCTTTATTACTGGGCGTCATAAGAAGAGCGTGACCAGCCAGGCAATAATTGACTTTATCATTTAAACCAATTGGTTGTAAAACTTTTTTTTGGAGACTTGGTTTATATAACATTTACTTAACAAAAACACACATCACTATGAGAAGCTTATTGTACATAATCGCCGTAATTTTAGTTATCGCCTGGATATTTGGCGCATTTGTAACACCATTTGGTGGCAACATCATTCACGTACTCCTTGTAATTGCAATAATTGCAGTATTATTAGGCGTTATCAGACGAGCATAATATTAAGTCTGACCATAAATATTAGGCCATCAGCTATTAGTTGATGGCTTTTTTGCTTAATAACGCTTCGGCAATTATAACATCTTCGGGAAATGTGATCTTAATATTGCTATGGTCGCCCTTGATTAAATTTATTCTGTATCCGGCTTTTTCAACTACCGAAGCATCATCAGTGAAAAGACTTGTATAGGGTTGTTCATAAGCCTCTTTTAACACCGATGCCCGAAAGGTCTGCGGTGTTTGCACAAGGTAAATTTCATCTCTGTTGAGGCATGCAGAAATGTCGCCGTTCAGCTGTCTTATAGAATCACGGCTTTTTACAGCTGTAACTGCCGTCCCATTTGACGCAGCGACACGAAAGCTCTCTTCGATAGTTTGTTTAGACGTTAGCGGACGAACAGCATCGTGCACAGCAACTATCGCATTGGCTTCAGTTATAATCTCTAAAGCATTTTTTACGGAATGGAAACGCGTTTCCCCGCCCGCAATAACCGTATGAGGTATTGTAAAGCTATGCCGCTGGCAAAGTTCTGCCCATAGGTCATGATAATTACTATTAAGCGCCAGGATGATCTGGGGTGCAGCACTACTCTCAAAAAAAGCCCTGATGGTATGCATTAAAACCGGTTGACCGTAAATTTCGATAAACTGTTTTGGTAAGGCAGATTGCATACGGCTGCCTGTGCCACCAGCAACAATTACTGCGTAATCAGATTTAAGATTTGAGATTTGAGATTTGAGATCGGGCATAATAAAAGTTTTCATGTGATCCCTAATTTATTTCGGGATGACATCACAAAAGCTGACAACTTTACTTGTGGGTTGCCGAAACAAGTTCGAGATGACTAATCTTAACAAAGCTATAAAACAAAAATGAGATATGAGTTTTAGTCTCATATCTCAAATCTAATATCTGCGAGAAGCGCTGATTAGATGATCAGCATCGCATCGCCGTAGCTGTAGAAACGGTATTTTTCTTTTACAGCTACTTCATAAGCGTGCATAACGTGTTCGTAGCCTCCAAATGCACATATCATCATCAACAGGGTTGACTCAGGCGTGTGGAAGTTGGTGATCATTGAATTTGCGATGCTGAATTCATACGGCGGAAATATGAACTTGCTTGTCCAGTCGTTTGCCGCTTTAAGAGATTTGTTAGCTGATACAGCAGATTCTATAGTACGCATAGATGTAGTACCAACGGCACAAACACGTTTTTTGCGCTCAATAGCACGGTTCACAATATCTGCCTGCTTTTGCTCGATTATAAACTGTTCAGAGTCCATTTTATGCTTGGTAAGGTCTTCAACCTCAACCTGGCGGAATGTACCCAAACCAACATGCAAAGTAACCTCTGCAAATTCAACACCTTTTAATTCAAGGCGTTTCATCAATTCGCGGCTAAAGTGCAAACCTGCAGTAGGGGCAGCCACGGCACCTTCGTTTTTAGCGAAAATGGTTTGGTAACGCTCTTTATCCTCGGCGGTAGCTTTGCGTTTAATATATTTTGGAAGCGGTGTTTCGCCTAATATTTCTACGTTACGACGGAATTCTTCGTCAGTACCGTCAAACAGGAAGCGAATGGTACGGCCACGAGATGTGGTGTTATCAACTACCTCAGCAATTAGCAGATCGTCATCACCAAAATAAAGTTTGTTACCAACGCGTATTTTACGTGCCGGATCAACCAATACGTCCCAAAGGCGAAGCTCTTTGTTTAATTCGCGAAGCAAAAATACTTCGATCGTGGCACCCGTTTTTTCTTTATTACCATACATACGTGCCGGGAAAACTTTGGTATTGTTCAGGATCATTACATCCTGGTCGTCAAAGTAATCCAAAACATCTTTGAAGATCTTATGCTCAATCTTGCCCGAATCGCGGTGTAAAACCATTAAACGCGACTCGTCGCGCTTATCTGCCGGGTTGTGGGCAACTAATGATTCAGGTAAATCGAATTTAAACTGAGATAATTTCATGCTTGTATATATGAATTTTTAGGGCGCAAATGTACGAAAATATTATTAAATTATGCGCCTTTGTTTACGGAAACAGGTTTGTGACAGTTTATTGAAAATGCCTGTAACTTAACTCCATAAACACCGTCTAAACCATACTGTTTTAGGCAATACAAAATCTATAACCCGTGGTTAGCTTATGATCATATTAAAACTTATCCGCGAAAGTTTCCTGTTTGCGTACGATGCTTTGAGGCAAAACAAGCTTCGTACCTTACTTTCTTTGCTGGGGGTAACCATCGGTATATTTACCATCATAGCTGTATTCTCTGCAGTAGATACCCTGCGTAATAATCTGCAAAAAAGTGTTAATAAGCTGGGGAGCAATAGCATATACGTTCAAAAATGGCCCTGGGTTGGCGAGGATAATTTTCCCTGGTGGAAGTATATGCAGCGCCCGGTACCAAAACTTCGGGATTTTGACCAGTTGGCCCGCCGCAGCCAAACGGCTAAAGCTTTATCTTACGAGATCAGTATCGATAACCGTACGGTAAAATATGGAAGCAACACGGTAGACGGTGCGCAGATAGACGCAGTTTCTCACGATCATGATAAGACCTGGAATTTCGATTTTCAGGACGGTAGGTATTTTACGGAGATAGAATCGCGTACGGGGGCGCCAGTTACTATTATAGGAGCAGATATTGCGTCAAATTTGTTCCCGGATGGGAATGCTGTTGGTAAACAGATCAAAATTATGGGCAGGAAGCTTACCGTAATAGGTGTGTTTACCAAAGAAGGCAAGGATATGCTTGGTATAACCAGCGATAACGAGATATTGCTGCCTTTAAACTTTGCCAAGAACGTAATTGACGTTGAGAACGAAAGGTATAACCCGCAAATAGTGGTGCGCGGGCTTGATAATTTGACCGATGTGGAGGTCGAAAGCGAAGTGCGCGGCATTATGCGGTCTGTACATAGCATACGCCCGGGCGCAGAGGATGATTTTTCGCTTAACAAGTCAACCATATTAACTAACCAGTTAGACCAGGTTTTCGGGGTATTGAATATTGCCGGTTTGATCATTGGTGGCTTTTCAATCTTAGTTGGTGGCTTCGGTATTGCTAATATCATGTTCGTGTCGGTGAAAGAACGTACTAACATCATCGGCATTCAAAAATCATTAGGGGCAAAAAACTACTTTATCATGCTTCAGTTTTTGATAGAAGCGGTTGTACTTTGCCTGATGGGTGGTTTTATAGGTTTGTTTTTAGTTTACCTGGGCACTTTTGCGGTAAAGGCCATAGCAGACTTGCAAGTGGTGCTTGATGCAGGAAACATCATCTTTGGCATAAGTATTTCGGTGGCTATCGGGATGCTATCAGGCATTGTGCCCGCTTACTTTGCAGCTAAGTTAGACCCGGTTGAAGCTATCAGAACTAATTAGGCTTCCTCCGGATCTTTAAGCAGATCCAGACCTTGTTCTTGTTTGCGATATTTTGAAACCTTTTCAAACAGATCTTCGGGCACAAAAGGTTTGGTGATATAATCGCACATACCTGCCTGGTATGCCTTTGTGTAAGTTTCAGCCATAGCATCTGCTGTAAATGCGATTACCGGTATCAAAGGATCTATTTGTTTAATTTGAGCAGTGGCTTCAAACCCATCCATCACAGGCATTTGCAGGTCCATAATGATAAGATCGTAAACTTCACCAGCTCTAACTAAATCCACAGCAAGCTGACCATTAATGGATTGTGCAACATGGGCCCGCCATTTCTCTAAAAACTTAGCCGCTATCATCAGGTTCATTTTGTTATCATCAACAACTAAAATTGTCATGCCTGCAAGATCTTGTGGCAAGGTTGGTGCTAACACATCCTCCTCGGTGCTTATATGTTCGCGTGGCTCAAGAGCTGCCACAGGAGCATTGCCAAATCTTATGGAAAAAGTAAAGGCTGTGCCTTTACCCGGCTCGCTGCTAACTTCTATGTTGCTTTGGTAAAGTTCTATAAGGCGTTGGGTAATGGCAAGGCCTAAACCCGTGCCACCATACTCGTGTGTTATGGTTTGCGGACCTTGTATAAATGGATCAAAAACAACGGTCAAATTCTCGGCAGACATGCCAATGCCGGTATCAGTCACGGCAAAATTGATCGTCACGTCGCCGTCTGCAGTGAACTCTCTCATTAGAGATATGGTTACGCTGCCTTTGTGAGTGAATTTAACTGCGTTGCTTACCAGGTTGATTAATATTTGCCCTAACCTTGTTTGGTCGCCCATTACAAAATCCGGGATGGCATTATCGTATTGCAGATCGATCTCCAGGTTTTTTTCAACCGCTTTTGCATAAAACGATTGGCGAACGTTTTGTACTAATTGATGAATATTGAACGGCAGGTTTATCAACTGGAGTTTGCCTGCTTCAATTTTATTGTAATCCAATATATCGTTAATGATAGCCAACAGGTTCTCGCTGCTAAATTTTAGCGTATTGAGATATTCCAGCTGCTCTGGCTTTGGATTCTCTTCCAAAAGCAGGTTTGTTGTACCTATCACAGCATTCATAGGTGTGCGGATCTCATGGCTCATGATGGATAAGAATTCCGACTTAAAGTGCGATGAGCGCTCTGCCTGCTCTTTTGCCGAAATCAATTCCTGCCTAACTTTTTGCTGTATGGTGATATCTTCACCTATGCTGGTAGTTTCCTTAATATTTCCATATTCGTCATAGCTCACCGTATTTTGCCAACTGATGGTTCTTAAGTCTCCATTGCGGGCGATAATGGGATTAACATAATGTGGTTTAACCGTTTTGTTTTTAAACCACGATGTAATTACTTCCCTGTGTTCGCCGGGAACAAAGTTCTCCGTCCAGTCCATCCCTAATATTTCCGCTTGCGAATAGCCAACCAGGTTAGCCAGGTATTTATTACAAAAGATAACCTTACCCTCGGCATTTAACGACAGTGCAGCCATTTTAATGGTTTCCAATACCAGGCGGTACTTATTTTCGGTGCGGTGATGGTCTATCTCAGCTTGTTTACGTTCGGTTATATCCTGCAGCGTGCCAATTATTTTACGTAATGTGCCATCTTCCCGGTACATAAGCTTACCAATAATAACGCTGATATACTTGAGGTTACCGTTTGGTGTGATGATACGGTATTCATAAGAGCTACCTGTATTATTACCACTTTTGAATAAGTTGCTTGCAATGTACTGGTCGTCCGGGTGGATGTATTGTAACAACAATCTCCCAAAACGAGATGATGATGCGTTATTGAGATCTATCTCATGTATCGAATTAACCTCATCGCTCCATGATAAAATGTTGCTTTTGCTATCCCATTTCCAGTTACCTATCTTGGCAATGGTTTGCGCCTCCAATAACTCAGCCTGGCTAATCTTAACCGCTTTTTCGGCAAGTTTAGCTTCGGTCAGATCTTGTATAATACCTACAACCCGCTTAAGCCTGCCATCGGTATGCTGTTGCAGATCGCCCACTTGTATCTTGAGGTACTTAAGATTGCCTTTTGGGGTTATAAATTTGTGATCAACGCTGTTTGATCTCGTATTATTTATTTGTTTAAGATAGTCAGTTACGGCTTCCCTGTCGTCCTGATGAACAAGTCCAATATAATATTCAAATTTACTTGTTCCCTCAGGGATGCTATCGATCTCTAATACATTATAGAGACTGGAAGACCAGTAATTTTCCTTTGTGTCATCATCATACCACCAGTTACCAACTTTAGCCAATTGCTGGGCTTGTAACAACAATGCTTCGTTTTCAACAAGTGCATTGGCATGTTTCTTTTGCTCAGTAATTTCAGTTACTGAAACAGATATGCGTTTAGTGTATGCACCGTTAACATCAAGTACCGGAGACGCTTTGGCTAAAAACCATCCGGGCTCGCCGTAAACAGACGCAAACTCTACCTGGTAAGGCTTTTTGTACCTGATGACATGGTCGTAAACCTCCAGAAAAGGACGCGCACGTTCTTCGCCTATGGCTTCAAATAGCGTTTTATTAATAAAATGTTCGGGTTTTAAATAGGGGGGCGTATTTGGCCCGAACCAAACGTTGATACAGGTCTTGTTTTCATCAAACTCAAAAATAGTATCATTAACAGAGCTGATGAGCGCATGTAGTTGATGCTGGCTCTCACGCAATTTAATGCCCTTACTTATAAGCGATTTATTGAGCTCTACGATGCTTTTTACGGCTTTGCGAAATTGTAGTTTGTAAGCCAGCACTACCAGGAAAGATACGTACGCAACAATTGTGAAAACAGTTATCAATATTAACAGCCCCGAGAGTGGTATCTTACTTGATGATGTAAGATAGGCACCTACAACAGCAAGCGTATTTAGCGACGCCAGACAAACAAATTCCCAGGCCTTTTTACAAAACAGCGTTAACGCGACAAAAATTGTTAACGAGCTGAATAAGTAAACGTTAGCAAAATTATTGATCCCTAAAAGTAAATAGTTATTGATGTACAGGTGGGAGCAAATATTGAGGTACACCATTATCCTCAGCGGTTGCCTGTTCTTAAGATAAGATGCTGCTAAAGTTATAAGGCATATCAATACGTTTAGTGCACGCAACCAAATTGGATCAAAACTGTTGTTGTAACACAGATAATGTAAAGACGGGCTTGCAATTAGCAAACCTAACAGCACTAATCTGTTTATGGTTATATCGTTCTCAATAAGCTGCAGAGCTTTGCTTTTAAGCGACATGAAGCAGGGGTAAATTTTTAATCAAGTCAAACAAAATTGAGGACGACAATATAATTACTTAATGAGAATTTTACAGTTAGTAAATCATCATAAAGGCTATTAATACGCAGATTTAATTACATTTGTTGCAAACACTAATTATCCTATGTCTGAGACTGCACAACTAAAAATTGGAGACAAAACATACGAACTTCCTGTAATTGAGGGTACTGAGGGCGAAAAAGCTATCGATATTTCTAAACTTCGTGATCAAAGCGGTTTTGTTACCCTTGATATTGGTTACAAAAATACCGGTGCCACTAAAAGCGCCATCACCTTTTTAGATGGTGAGGTTGGTATACTAAAGTATCGTGGATATCCAATTGAACAGCTTGCAGAGCAAAGCACATTTATTGAGGTTGCTTATTTGTTGATCTATGGCAACCTGCCAACCGAAGAACAGCTTAAAGCTTTTGAATACGAAATAAGCCACCATACCCTTGTACACGAGGATATGAAAAAGTTTTTTGATGGTTTCCCTTCAGGTTCACATCCTATGGGCCAGTTATCATCACTAATAGGTGCTTTGGCTGCATTTAATCCTGCTTCGCTTAAACAAGGCTTAACTGCAGAGGAAGTGAATTTAGAGATCATTAAACTGATAGCCAAGATGAGCACCTTGGTATCATGGATCTACAAGAAATCGCTTGGTCATCCGGTGATCTATCCTCGCAACAAATTTGACTACGTTACTAATTTCATGCACATGACCTTTGGTCAGCGCACAGAAGATATTGAAATAGATCCGGTAGTGGTTAGCGCCATGAACAAACTGCTTATTCTGCATGCAGATCACGAGCAGAACTGTTCAACATCAACCGTGCGTATTGTAGGTTCATCAGATGCTAACCTTTATGCTTCTATTTCGGCAGGTATCTCTGCACTATGGGGCCCGCTGCATGGCGGTGCAAACCAGGCTGTGGTAGAGATGTTGCAAAAAATTAAAGAAGATGGCGGCGACGTTGATAAATGGGTTGCTAAAGCTAAAGACAAGAATGATTCGTTCCGTTTGATGGGCTTCGGTCACCGCGTTTACAAAAACTTTGACCCCCGCGCCAAGATCATTAAAAAAGCGTGTGACGATATCCTTGAGAAATTAGGCGTACAGGATGAAACCTTAGATATCGCTAAAAAGCTTGAAGAAGTTGCCTTAAGCGACCCGTACTTTGTTGAGCGTAAATTATACCCTAACGTAGATTTCTACTCGGGCATTATTTACACCGCGTTAGGTTTCCCTACCGAAATGTTTACTGTTCTATTTGCCCTTGGCCGTTTACCGGGATGGATTGCCCAGTGGAAGGAAATGAAAACCAATAAGGAGCCTATCGGTCGCCCGCGACAAATTTATGTTGGCGAGGTGAACAGGGAATACACTGATATTAAAAGCAGGTAATGCCTGGGTGAATAAAATCACCGCAAAATATATTTTATCCAAAGCCCGCTTGCCGGGCTTTTTTCGTACAGCAATGACACCACGCGAAATACTTAGACAATATTGGGGACATGACCACTTCCGGCCGATGCAGGAGGAGATCATTGCGTCGGTATTGCAAGGGCGTGATACGTTGGCTTTACTGCCTACCGGTGGTGGCAAGTCCGTATGTTTCCAGGTGCCTGCCTTGGCGAAGGACGGTATCTGTATTGTAGTGTCACCGCTTATCGCGCTGATGAAAGATCAGGTTGAAAATCTGATCGAAAGAGGAATCAATGCCATATCCATCGTTTCGGGAATGGGTAGGCGGGAAGTGGACATAGCCCTGGATAATTGTATTTATGGCTCGGTCAAATTCCTGTACTTATCCCCGGAACGTTTGCTGTCTGATCTGGTGCGCGAACGCATCAGATACATGAATGTTAACCTGTTCGCGGTTGATGAGGCGCACTGTATCTCGCAGTGGGGTTATGATTTTAGGCCACCTTACCTGCAACTGGCTAAGTTGCGAGAACTGCATCCTGCAGTACCTGTACTTGCCCTTACAGCAACTGCAACGGCAGAAGTAAAGCAGGATATACAGGATAAGCTTGACTTTAATAACAGCGCTGTATTCGTTAAGAGCTTTGAGCGTAAAAACTTGAGTTACGTGGTGCAAGACACCGAGGACAAACTGCGCAAGCTGATCGACGTAGCTACCGGCATACAAGGGAGCGGAATAGTATATGTACGAAGTCGTAAAGAAACTTTTGAGATAGCGAGGCACTATCAGCGCCATCAAATATCTGCCGATTATTATCACGCCGGCCTTTCTGCCGATGAGCGCTCAGAGAAGCAATCGGCCTGGAAAAATAATAGTACCCGCATTATTGTTGCTACCAACGCCTTTGGAATGGGCATAGATAAGCCGGATGTAAGGTTTGTGATCCATAAAGACATACCGGACAGCCTGGAGGCCTATTACCAGGAAGCCGGCCGTGCAGGGCGCGACGAGCAGAAAGCTTATGGCGTTTTACTGTATAACGAAGCGGATAAATTGCGGCAACAGAAAAAGTTTTTACAAAATTTCCCCTCTATTGACGAAATAAAAAAGGTATACCATAACCTGGGCAATTATTGCCAATTGGCTTACGAAGCAGGGGAGGGCGTAAGCTTTGATCTTGACCTCGGTGAGTTTTGCAGCAAGTTCGAATTGGATGCTATCAAGACCCTCAACGCACTGAAATTCCTGGAGCAGGATGAGTACGTTTCATTTACCGAAAGCGTTTACCTGCCCTCGCGTTTTAGGTTTGAGGTACTTAACGAAGACCTATACAACTTTCAGATACAAAACCCTGGCTGGGACCCATTTGTTAAAACGCTGCTGCGTTCTTACGGAGGTTCATTCGAGAACTACGTGCGGCTAAAGGAGTTTGACATAGCCAGGCGCACCGGTATGAGTGTGCAACAGGTAATTGCCGGGATGCAGCAACTGCAGGCCTTTGATTTATTAAGCTATATGCCACAAACGGACAAGCCTCAGATCACTTGGTTAAAACCTCGGCAGCCAAACAATCAACTCTACATTAACAAGGCTTATATTGAGCAGCGCAAAGCCACCTATCTTAAAAAGCTAAAAGCAGTATTTGCTTATGCAGACGATGAGGTATGCCGCAGCCAGCAACTGCTTAATTACTTTGACGAAGAGGATGCACCAAAATGTGGCGTTTGCGACGTATGCCTGAGAGAAAAGCGTTTGCGTAATTCCGGCGAAATTGTTGACGACCTAACTAACGAGATCGTACAATTGCTTACTATGCGTTCTCATACCATCACTGATCTTATCCCTGCGCTTAAACTTGGTACCGAGCGCGAGAAGATCCAGACTCTCCGTATGCTGTTGGATGCCGGAAAGATAAAAACGGATGGTGAAAATTACTATTTGTAGCGATTTGGTCTAATTAGACCGTTCACGTTCACGCCATGAACACTTGTGAACACCGTGAACGCTGAAAATGGTGACCCGTCCTGGAAAAAGTTTACAGATTAATGAATTAATACTGCGGTGAATTTACACTTTATCATTTAATACTGATGGATGTTGATCCTTCATTTTGTTCAATCATTCATGATAGCCTCCTTTCTGTGTGGTTTCCGGTAATAGTTCTGCCATTTTCGTTTCAGCTCACCGGTTTTCAGGTGGGCTTGCTCGGGTGTCATCATTTCAATGCTGCTGTGC